>NZ_SDDZ01000008.1 GCF_004115975.1 Gelidibacter gilvus
TTAGGAGCTTTGTGGGATCTTCAATCCCTTTTGCCAGGCTTGCTTGAGCGTTTTTTCGTTTGAACTATTTTCATCCTTAATTATTGTTAGGAGCTTTGTGGGATCTTCAATCCCTTTTGCCAAGCTTCCTTGAGCGTTTTTCCGTTTGAACTATTTTCATCCTTAATTATTGTTAGGAGCTTTGTGGGATCTTCAATCCCTTTTGCCAAGCTTGCTTGAGCGTTTTTTCGTTTTAACTACTTTCAAAGCGGAGCTTTGTGGGATATGCAATCCCTTAAGTCAAGCTTCCTTGAGCGTTTTTTCGTTTGAACTATTTTCATCGTTAATTATTGTTAGGAGCTTTGTGGGATCTTCAATCCCTTTTGCCAGGCTTGCTTGAGCGTTTTTTCGTTTGAACTATTTTCATCCTTAATTATTGTTAGGAGCTTTGTGGGATCTTCAATCCCTTTTGCCAAGCTTGCTTGAGCGTTTGTTCGTTTTTACTATTTTCACCCTTAATTATCGTTAGGAGCATTGAGGGATATACAATCCCTTAAGCCAAGCTTGCTTGAGCGTTTATTTGTTTGAACTATTTTCTCCTTAATTATTGTTAGGAGCTTTGTGGGATCTTCAATCCCTTTTGCCAAGCTTGCTTGAGCGTTTTTCCATTTGAACTATTTTCTCCCTAATTATTGTTAGGAGGTTTGAGGTAAATGTAATCCCTTTCATCCAATTTTGCTTGAGCATTTTTTCATTTGAATATTCATATTTTTTGTGACGAGTCTTTCAAATCAGATTCTTAAAGGGAGGTGTTTTATTTTGAATTTTAAGACCAGCATTTTGATCTTGAAATCTAAAGTTTAGAAATGATGACTAAATAATAATTTAACTTTATTTAGATGAAGTATTTTAAAATCAGATCGATGCGAATTGTTGGCTCTAGTCAAATTTCTTGTTATGTGTAAAGAATGAATCAGATCAAAGAGTCTTGGGAATTTATGTTGTGAGGAAATTGTTGGTGGAAAACACCAACAATGGCAGAAATATGCAATCCCTTTGTCCAAGCTTCCTTGAGCGTTTTTTCGTTTGAGCTATTTTCATCCTTAATTATTGTTAGGAGCTTTGAGGTAAATGTAATCCCTTTCATCCAATTTTGCTTACGTATTTTTTCCTTTGAATATTCATGTTTTATAGTGCCGAGTCTTTCAAATCAGATCCTTAAAGGGAGGTGTTTTATTTTGAATTTTAAGACCAGCATTTTGATCTTGAAATCTAAAGTTTAGAAATGATGACTAAATAATAATTTAACTTTATTTAGATGAAGTATTTTAAAATCAGAATGATGCGAATTGTTGGATCTAGTCAAATTTCTTGTTATGTGTAAAGAATGAATCAGGTCAAAGAGTCTTGGGAATTTATGTTGTAAGGAAATTGTTGGTGCAAAACACCAACAATGGCAGAAAAACTCTTTCTTTCAGGGTTGTGGTAATTTGCAAAACTAAAGGCATGATAAGAATCCAACCAACCGTGATTGGTGTGTCATCTGTTATCTGCATTCTGATAAATGGTTTTCATTTTTGTTTCTGAAAGTTTGAATTTCAGATCTGAAGGGTATGAAATCTGTGTATCGCTTTGTCTTGGTGATTGGACACAAAACGGAATGGGTTTTCAAATGTTAGACCTTTCATTTTAGAGTCTCTCGTGGTATTTATGGTTTGATGCTTAACGCTCCGGAAGGGCATTTAGCCACTTGGGCAATCAATTCCTCTGAAGTTGCATTTTCTGGTTTTATCCAAGGTCTGTTCTTTGGATTGTAGACTTTGGGTAATGTTTTTACACATATTCCAGAATGGATACATCTTTCAGATTTCCATAAAATAGTCACCTTTCCATTTGAATATTCTTTTGTTTTCATTATTTGATTGTCTTTGTCTATCTTCCATTAAGGCTTATGACAAAACGTCTCTAATACTTTTATCCCTATCAAATCTGCTTTTGGCATAAGGGCAAAGGGGAATGATTTTTACGTCGTTTTTCCTTGCATAATCAACGCCAGCCATGACCAATTCTTTTGCGAATCCTTTCCCTTCAAATGCTGGCTCCACGCCTGTGTGGTCAATTATAAATTTGTCCTTACCAGCCCAAGTAAAGGTCATTTCACCAGCTTCTTCATTATTTTCATAAATAACGAATCGTCCTTTTTTGCCATTGTCTTCTCGTTCTATCTTTGTCATAGTACAGTGTGTTTATAAGTTATTAACGTTCTCAATTGTCATTATTCGTTACAGATCCTCCAAATCGGGAACTCTGAATTTTTTAATATCCCAATTCGCTTTTTTGGCGCCTGCTTGATACGTGGACTCCAGAAAATTGAGTAACTCTTGCCTTGGATTTTCTGTGTTCAGTAAATCTTTGTATTTCAGAAGTGCCATAGGGCTCCCGTTACTCTCGATCCATGCTGCAGTTGCAGGTTTTATAGGTTCCTTATCAATTCCCTTAGGTGAAGGATAGGTATAGGAATAGAATGCTGGTTCGGGAACATTCTCATCGCCTGGCCAAAATCCAAAACTTATGCATTCGTGGGTGTAAGCATCCTTGTCTGATAGTCGTGCATCTGCTGGCATTGGAGGGGCTTCGTTCCCGGAGAATCGCGTGACTACTAAATCAAACGAATGCCAATAAAGTTGGACAGGACAGGTTTTGCCATAAAAACGACCGCTGAATTCTGTGAAAACGTTATTTATCCAAAGCATTATTCGCCATAAATCTTTGGTGTAATCGGGGTCATAGTGATGGTATTCTGTAATTTCATCAAAAGGTTTTTCGATACCCAAGTCAAAAGGCACATTTACAATGGATACCGAAATATGCCGTTTTTCTAGGATCCCCATCAATTGTTTATAGAAATCGGCAACCGTAAGCGTATTGTGTAGCGGGAAGTGATCAAAATCACCTCGACTTGTAGTAACCTCCAACTGTTGATCTACAACGTTTATGGTGATTTCAAACTGATCTGATCCTGAGTTGTAGGGGATTGGACCTGATGTGAATCCACGGGTTCCTATGTACTGCGTAATGTACCACCAATGATTTTTTCTTGGGGTCATTTTTAGACGAATTTTCCCTATAATCTGTAAAAACAGATGTAGCGTCATTTTCTTTTGTACATTCTCCTTATAGGGAAGGTTGGGAAGTTGAAGTGGATTTTCCATAATCATTTTATTATCTAGTTAAGGGTAAAAACCCTGAAATTTCATAGCAGGTACTTTAGTTTCTTCAAATGTTTTAGCCACGTCTCGATGGCTATCGGGAACACGAATAATTATGTATTTTTTCATATCCTATGTTCGCTATTTTGCTACGCAGACTTTCAGTCTGCCAATATAAACTAATGGTTTCCCAGTCCGTGGTGGTTTGTTTTGGATTGGAACTTGTTTAAATCATTTTCAATTCTAAAAGTTAATCAATCTTATGCATTATCTCGCATATTTTTTAAGGCTTTTGTCCAACGCTCCAATGTG
Organism: Gelidibacter gilvus; assembly: GCF_004115975.1. Classification (GTDB taxonomy): domain Bacteria; phylum Bacteroidota; class Bacteroidia; order Flavobacteriales; family Flavobacteriaceae; genus Gelidibacter; species Gelidibacter gilvus. Next base: position 3,501 of record NZ_SDDZ01000008.1, read on the forward strand.
TTTAGCATGGCGTTTGCCGAATTCTCAATAGACTTGCTAGCTTCAAAAACATCATTTTCATTGATAAATTGAGCGAAAAACGGAATGTTTACGGCCTGCGGCAACGGCATCATTCCTAAAGCAGTTACTGGAGATTTTAGTTCTTGAACAGCTCTAGTTCCTCCTGAAATCCCACCATAACTCACAAATCCCATTGGTTTTTCACTCCATTCCGCAGAGAGATAATCGAGGGCATTTTTCAATGCGGCTGGATAACCAAAATTATATTCGGGGGTCACGATCACAAAAGCATCGGCACTATCGATAGTTTCGCTCCATTTTCTGGTATGTGCTTTGGTGTATTTCTGTAGCCTCGGATGCTCTGGTTCGTCCATAAAAGGAAGATCTATTTCCTTTAAGTCGAGCACTTCTACTTCGAAATTAGAATGTTGATTTACAATATTTAAAAACCAATCTGCCACGATAGGACCCTTACGTGAAGGTCTGGTACTGCCAATAATGATTTTGAGTTGGAATTTCATCTATTATTATTATTATTATTATTCATTGTTATTATTGGTTATTTACGATGAGGCTTATGCGACTGATTTCATGACAAGGATTATGTTAATATTAATCCTCCAAATAACCGAATTTTCCGATATTGTAATCATTGAACGCTTGGATCAATTCTTCCCTCGTGTTCATTACAAAAGGACCTTGCGCGGCAATTGGTTCGTTGATGGGTTCACCACTCAAAACTAAAACTACGGCATCATCGGTGGCTTCAATTTCAAAAGTATCGCCATGATTGGCCATGAGTGCCAAATGGTCGTTTGGTGTTTCTTCTTTTCCATTGATCACAATATTGCCCTCGATGACCAGAAGTGCCGTGTTGTACTCAGCCGGGAATTGAAAGTCGGCTTTTCCTCCTTGTTTGAGCTTGGCGTTGAACATATGTACCGGAGTAAAGGTCGAAGCTGATCCTTTTGTGCCTTTGTATTCTCCTGCAATGACTTCAATAGTTCCAGCGCCATTTTGCAATTCATATCGATTGATATCCTTGTATTTTATGGCTTGGTACTTCGGATCGGTCTTTTTGTCCTTGGCGGGCAAGTTGACCCATAGCTGCACCATCTGGAAGTCGCCACCTTTTTTGCTCCATTCAGCTTCGTGGTATTCTTTGTGTAAAATGCCTTTTGCTGCGGTCATCCATTGAACGTCCCCTTCGCCAATAATGCCACCACCGCCACTACTGTCGTGATGGGCTACTTTCCCTTTATAGGCAATGGTTACCGTCTCAAATCCTTTGTGGGGGTGGACGCCAACTCCTTTTGGCTTATCGGAAGGTGGGAATTTATAAGTTGAATTGTAATCCAACATTATAAAGGGACTCATGCGTTGCATGTCCAAGCGAAAACCGCTCGGTATGAAGTTGTGTACCCGAAACCCATCGCCAACAAAATGCGGCTCGCGTGGGCTTGCTACTAATTCTACTGTTCTTGTTTTCATTTTATGGGTTTTTTATATCTCATAAATAAAGGTCGGTACTTCTCGTCATATCGGAAATCCGATTTATGATGTGTGAGTTACCGACCTTTATAAATAAACTTTTATTTATTTATTACTGTTTGATAAATTGAAGATTGGCAATCAACCTCACTTTGTCACTTACTACAATACTACCTGCCTCCGTCACTGCGTTCCAGCTTAAGTTGAAGTCTTTACGGTTAAGTGTTCCTTCAGCTTCAAAACCTGCCTTGGTTTGACCGTATGGATCAACAGCCACCCCGTTGAAATCAACTTTAAGGGAAACTTCCTTGGTGATATCTCTAATTGTTAAATCGCCGACCATTGTTTCTCCATCAAAAGATTTTGATTTGAAAGAAAGGTTAGGGTGTTTTTCTGCGTTGAAAAAATCATCCGACTTTAAATGCTTGTCTCTATCACTGTTTTTTGTATTGATAGAATCGATTTTTGCACTGAAACTGAATTTTGCATCTTTAAAGGTATCATCAGCTGATTCAACATGCGCATCAAATTCTCCGAAGCTGCCTGTTACCGTTGAAATCATCATATGTTTTACTTTGAATTCAATTTCTGAATGTGTTGGATCTATTTTCCAAGTTGTTTTTCCTGTTGTTGTCATTTTTTAAGATTTATATGTTAAACATTTAATTTGATACAAAACTACGTTACTATATCAACCTGTGCATTGATGTATGATAAGAAGTGAGCTGTTTGGTAGTCAATTGTTTAAGATGAACCTATAGATGAAGGAGATTTGCCCTGATTCGGGAGATTTCTAGTCCGACAACCCCAGAAGAAAGGATGATGAGCATTGGAAATTGTGGCATTCCCTAATAAAGAAGTATGATTTTCTGTATAATTTCTTAAGGTTCTAATAGGGCATAGGACGCTTCGGTTTTCATATAAGGAAATGTTACTTGGCCACTTTTTAACCTTAATATCTTATATCTATAGAAGTGGCTTTACCGATAAGCAAATTAAATAAATGATTTCTAATTCCAAGATACAGCAATTTGAGAGCTGCTGCAGTGACGAAGGATAAGACCTTATGTTCTGAAGTTTTTTCGTGCCAATTCTTTACGGACCCGGCTTAAACTTTCAGGGGTTATACCTAAATAAGAAGCGACCATGGTTTGTGGGACACGTAAAAGGATGTCTGGATACATTTCAATAAACTGAAGGTAGCGTTCCTCCGCGCTCGCGCTTAATAACATATTGACGCGATTCTGTAAATGGCGAATGTGGTTGTGGAGAAGTTTAGTGTTGAATTCTGTGAAAGACGGAATTTTTTCTGAAAGCAATGCGATGAAATTCTCATCGATCAGTACCACTTTGCTGTTTTCCTGGGCTTGGATATAATAAGAGGATGATTCATTAAAATAGGCACTTTCCCTATCGGATACAAACCAGTTTTCTGGCGCAAATGAAATGGTGTGCTCTTTGCCCTTACTGTCTATGGAATATTGTCTTAACAATCCCTCTTCGACAAAAAATGTGTGCTTGCAATGTTCATTTTCCCGCAGGAGGAACGCGTCTCTTTTAACGTTTTTTACCGGACAGGTTTTAACTATCGACAGAATATCATTTTCGTCAACTTCAAGATTTGAACTGAGATATTTTGTTAGTTTGAGACGGTCCATTTTTGTTCGGAATGTTCGATTAAGTTACTGACTATTTATTGTGGGTATCAAATTTACATTTTTAACTAATGGCATATAAAAATAAATAACATGAAGAAGTGTTTTTATTATCTAGTTAAAGGTTAAAATTATACTCTTGATAAGTATCAGGATCCGTTCCGATATTATTGATTCTATGCCTATTTTAGCCACGAACCTGCCCGTCCGTTCAGGCGAGTACAGGAATTATGATGTGTTTTTTTTAAATTTATGACCTGCACCTATCAAAGTTATTTTAAAATCTGTTATGAATAGGTAGAGATATGCGTTCCTCTCATTTTTCACATTGTACAGAACAATTTCTTTTTCTTAGCTCGTTTGGATTTATTCTCCATACACTATCCATACATTATCCATGGAGTATCTATGGAGTATCTATGGATTGGATCCGTCCAAAAACAGCCACTAAAATATCGAATATTGAAGGCTGAACATCGAATATCGAAGTAGGTCCATTTTTGCCCATATTTTGTGAAAGTTGAAATTGCCTGCCCGTCCATAGCTTTAGCGAAGGCGGGTAGCATTTGCGGAGGGGGGAAAATGAACTTAAACTTGAACTTGAACTTGAACTTGAACTTGAACTTGAAAGAGTTTGACTTTGAATGTTAAATTCGGGACCTTGAAGATGTCTATCGTGTATGTAGGGAGTATCTATGGATTGGATCCTTCCAAAAACAACCATTAAAGTATCGAATATTGAAGGCTGAACATCGAATATCGAAGTAGGTCCATTTTAGTCCATATTTTGTGAAGTTGATATTGCCTGCCCGTCCGCCTGCCCATCCATAGCTTTAGCGAAGACGGGCAGCATTTGCGGAGGTGGGGGAAAATGAAAATGAAAATGAAAATGAACTTGAACTTGAAAGAGTTTGACTTTGAATGTTAAATTCGGAATCTTGAAGATGTCTATGGTGTATGTAGGGAGTATCTAGGGAGTATGTATGGAGTATCTATGGATTGGATCCGTCCAAAAACGACCATTAAAGTATCCAATATTGAAGGCTGAACATCGACTATCGAAGTAGGTCCATTTTTGCCCATATTTTGTGAAGTTGAAATTGCCTGCCCGTCCGCTGCCCGTCCATAGCTTTAGCGAAGGCGGGAAAATGAACTTGAACTTGAACTTGAAAGAGTTTGACTTTGAATGTTAAATTCGGAATCTTGAAGATGTCTATGGTGTATGTAGGGAATATGTAGGGAGTTTCTCTGGATGAGACCTGTACAAAAATAACCATTAAAATATCGAATATTGAAGGCTTAATATCGAATATCGAAGTAGGTCCATTTTTGCCCATATTTTGTGAAGTTGAAATTGACTTACCATCCGACTGCCCGACCATAGCTTTAGCGAAGGTGGGTAGCATTTGCGGAGGGGGGAAAATGAACTTGAACTTGAACTTGAACTTGAAAGAGTTTGACTTTGAATGTTAAATTCGGAATCTTGAAGATGTCTATGGTGTATGTAGGGAGTAAGTAGGGAGTATATCTGGATTGGATCCGTCCAAAAACAACCATTAATGTATCGAATATTGATTTCAAAGTGGAGCTTTTAGGGAAATGTAATCCTTTAATGATAATAACTCCTAGCTTGCTTGAGTGTTTTTCGTTTACTCCATTTTCAAAGCCGAGCTTTAAGAGATAACCAATCCCTCTTTCCCAAATCACTTTTCTTCAAGTTTTTAAGCGAATTCTCCTGATTTTCACTTCTAATGCATCGATAAGAACGTGTTGTAATATAACTTCATGTTCTTTAATTAAATATTTCTGAAAGTTGATAAACCTTAGTTGTTGTGGCTTTATAAAGAAATAATGAAGTCAAAAAGTTATGGGCTTTTCCTTTGGGCAAAATTGTTGGTGGAAAACACCAATAATGGCAGAAAGTATCGATTATTGAAGGCTGAACATCTAATATCGAAGTAAGGTGCATTTTTGTCCATATTTTGTGAAGTTGAAATTGCCCGTCCGTCCGACTGTCCGTCCATAGCTTTAGCGAAGGAGGGAAAATGAACTTGAACTTGAAAGAGTTTGACTTTGAATGTTAAATTCGGAATCTTGAAGATGTCTATGGTGTATGTAGGGAGTAAGTAGGGAGTATCTCTGGATTGGATCCGTCCAAAAACAACCATTAAAGTACCGAATATTGAAGGCTGAACATTGAATATCGAAGTAGGTCCTCTTTTGTCCATATTATGTGAAGTTGAAATTACCTGCTCGTCCGACTGCCCGTCCATAGCTTTAGCGAAGCTGGGTAGCATTTGCGGAGGCGGGAACTTGAAAGCGTTAGCCTTTGAGTTTTAAGTTCGGGACCTTGAAGATGTCTATCGTGTATGTAGGGAGTATCCAGGGAGTATCCATGGAGTATCTCTGGATTGGACCCGTCCAAAAACGACCATTAAAATAGCGAATATTGAAGGCTGAACATCGAATATCGAAGTAGGTCCGTTTTTGTCCATATTTTGTGAAGTTGAAATTGACTGCCCATCCGCTTGCCTGTCCATAGTTTTAGCGAAGACGGGTAGCATTTGCGGAGGGGGAAAATGAAAATGAACTTGAACTTGAACTTGAAAGAGTTTGACTTTGAATGTTAAATTCGGAATCTTGAAGAGGTCTATGGTGTATGTAGGGAGTATCTAGGGAGTATCTAGGGAGTATCTAGGGAGTATGTAGGGAGTATCTATGAATGGGACCCGTCCAAAAACAACCATTAAAGTATCGCATATTGAAGGCTGAACATCGAATATCGAAGTCGGTCCGTTTTTGTCCATATTTTGTGAAGTTGAAATTGACTGCCCATCCGCTTGCCTGTCCATAGTTTTAGCGAAGACGGGTAGCATTTGCGGAGGGGGAAAATGAAAATGAAAATGAACTTGAACTTGAACTTGAACTTGAAAGAGTTTGACTTTGAATGTTAAATTCGGAATTTTGAAGATGACTATGGTGTATGTAGGGAGTAAGTAGGGAGTATCTCTGGATTGGACCTTTCCAAAAACAACCATTAAAGTATCGAATATTGAAGGCTGAACATCGAATATCGAAGTTGGTCCGTTTTAGTCCATATTTTGTGAAGTTGATATTGCCTGCTTGTCCGACTGCCCGTCCATAGCTTTCGCGAAGGCGGGTAGCATTTGCGGAGGTGGGGGAAAATGAAAATGAAAATGAACTTGAACTTGAACTTGAAAGAGTTTGACTTTGAATGTTAAATTCGGAATCTTGAAGAGGTCTATGGTGTATGTAGGGAGTATCTAGGGAGTATGTAGGGGTATCTATGAATGGGACCCGTCCAAAAACAACCATTAAAGTATCGCATATTGAAGGCTGAACATCGACTATCGAAGTAGGTTCATTTTAGTCCATATTTTGTGAAGTTGAAATTGCCTCCCCGTCCGCCTGCCCGTCCATAGCTTTAGCGAAGGCGGGTAGCATTTGCGGAGGGGGAAAATGAACTTGAACTTGAACTTGAACTTGAACTTGAACTTGAAAGAGTTTGACTTTGAATGTTAAATTCGGAATCTTGAGGATGTCTATGGTGAATGTAGGGAGTAAGTAGGGGGTATCTAAGGAGGAGATACGCTATACCTATTTTGTGTGACCCGTCCTAAAATAGCTATACAGATCTATAAATAAATCTTGGTCTAGTGTACCAATAAATTTATTTAACCTTTTATGAGTCAGTATGTTTGAGAAATAGGCAATAAATGCCAATATTATTCAGAATCTTTTATACGGCTTATGCCGATGCAGATCAAGGCTGAGAGGTTTTGGATAGGACTTCCAGCTTCTGATCATTGAAACATTCATAAACTCTCCAAGACTATATTATATATTCTAGTTTTATGAAATATAAGACATCCTAAAGAAGCTGCTAAAATTTAGGTCTGCAGGCAATTAGATAAGTATTGAAATGTAGAATTTACAGACGGAACACGACTTGCAACACGTGTTGCCAGTGATTGTTTGCGTATTCTCGGTCATTTGCATTTGCCGCGAATTTTCCGGTAGTTTGAAGGCGTAAGGCTATTTTTCGATTAAGCCAATACTGAACGCCACCTGAGAGGTTTGCAGAGGCATTTAATTCACTCATATAAAATATACCGATACCTGCACTAGCATAGACATCAAGGGATTCTAATTTAAAAAGATAGTCTCCAAAATACCATTTTAAATTGCTGTTTGTGGAAAAGTATGTTAGATTTTCACTTGGATAGCCATCATTTAAATATTTTCCTGCTTTAAAACCATTTAGACTTAAATCTTGTTCCAAAGCGAATTCTTCTGTCCATTGGCGTTCAAGGGCGATAGCAAGTGGAAATGTAAAACCATAATCACCCAAGTCTTTAACAGGATTTCGTGATCCTAAGTTGCCGACAGCGTTCACACCAACACTAACTTTCCAATCTTTATCAAAAGCTCGGAATCTTTGAGCATTAACGGTAGTATATCCTAAAACGGAAATAAACAAACAAATCATCAACTTTCTCATAAAAAAAAACTTTGAGCAAAAATACTCCTTTACTTCTAAACTACAAAGCTAATTTGTTGTGTTTTTGAAAGATTATCTTTTCCTAATTGATATTTTGTTTTTTAAAATGTGGGTTCTGTAACTTTTATTGACCATAAGCAATTTTAGTCGCTCCAAAAAAGCAGTGATAAATGTTAAAGTTTTTTGAGTGAGCCATCCTAGCCTAGGATGCTTTGTTTTAAAACAAAAATAAGTTTTCAATAGCCTAGAATAGCTGCTAGTCTTGAAAGGTTGAAGTTCTGAAAAGAATATGCTTGATAATTTCAAGAAAGACTGTGATTGTTTTATGTTGGAGAGAACTTGTTGTAATTCAACATTATCTTGCAGCCCTAATGCTAAGCAATCATAAATGGTCTTTAATTTTATATATCCAAAAAAGTGAGCGTTATCGTTAATTTGTGTGGTAAAAATAGCGATCCGAATGGAATCTTCAGTGGAAGCAACATTTATACCATCGATTTTCTGTTTGTTTTTGAGCAATACATTAGGATCCAAGAGCGCTCTGTACTTATGCACTAAAACCTCACTATGCAATTCGATGGCGCCTAGTTTATTAGGGTCTATTTGTCGTGCTAAATGGCGATAGTTTTTTGTTTCGTAATTGAACGAGACATTTTCAGTATAGCCTTTGTGTTCCAGAAGATTAAAAGCTTCATCTATTTGCGAAGGAGCAATCAAAATGTCTATATCTCCAATCATGCGTTCCCCTATATCTTTAAAAGTCCCTCCTGCTATTAGTGCAATTCCCTTAATAAAAACATGATCTATTTGTGCATGATTCAATACCTCTGAGATAGCACGTGCTTCTTTTAAAAGTTTTTCATTTCTATTGCGATTAATGGCTGTGAGCTCTTCTAAATACTCATCTAAATCTGTTGGAATGTAAGGCAAAAGATTCTTTGCCTTGAGTTGGCAATAGAGCGCTGGTAACATTAAATGTTGACTGGCAATGATTACAATATGCTCCCAATTGAGCTTGGTCGCTCTAATTTTTGAGGTTAACTGGGCTTCATTATTCTTGAAACTCAGGATCTCAGCAATCCATTGTAATGTTTGATAAGTTGAACTTTTCTCCAAGGTCGTTAGTTAGTCACCTTCAAATGTAATTAACACAAATGATATAGCGATAATTATGAGTCAAATAACTCAGAAAATTTTGAAACCGCAAAGGCATTATCAGCATAGGTGAGCTCATAACAGCAAAGACCTTTAAGCCAATCTAAAAAAAGTTTAGAATTTGATCCCAATGGCGAGAGCCATGACTCAGGGATTAATGTTTCTAATATTTTTTCAATACCGATTTCCTTCATTTCTGATGTATTAGCATTAGCATCATAATTGACATACACAATCTTTTTACAAGGAAAATGTGATTTTGTTTGCCCAAAACCATTGATGGGAGGAATGTACTTGATCGTTACATTTTTTGAATTACTCTTGTATAAAGGGAATTCATTAAAGTTTGGAAATAAAGGTTCCAAGACACTAAATGCTCCTTTTTTAACAGAGATGCCAGATGGGAAACGATATGCTTCGCAATCTTCTGCCAATAAAGGGGTGAAATCATCTGCCAAAACATCAATGCCATTGGCCATCAACACAGCAGAGAGGGTGCTTTTCCCATTCCCCGAATCGCCAATGATCATGATGGCTTCTTTGTCATTGCACACCGTAGATGCGTGAAACGTGGCAATCCAATCAGCTTCGTTTTTATGGTAAAGCGTATTGATGAGCTGTAGTGCGAATTGGCCGGTTAACAAATGGTATTCTGATACAGGATAATGGCCAATATACCTCTTATTTATAAATAAATAAAGATGATTCTCCTTCTCAAAGATATCAAATACGGTGGATGACATGTCCTCTTTCAATACTGCGGCATGCGACCATTGTGGATGAATTAAGTTTTGAATGTCAATAGAACCATAATTCACGGTGATTGACGTGTTACCAAACCTATAATTCTTTTTAAAGTCCGTCTTTTTTATGTAAACAGTACTGGATTTATTTGAGGTATCGCTTTTTGAAGAGGTGTTTACCTCTTTTAGTAATTCATTGATCTCAGCGTAGTAAGTATTTGAGTTGCGGTTTGAAATATTTATAAATGATTTTAATTGTTTATTAAAATCATATTCACTTTCAGAGGCAAAATAAACATCCAATAGTACCTTGAGTGCTTTGGAAATAACAATATATTGATTGGAAGCCTCAAACCACAAAACCCAACTGTCTGATAGTTGGGTAGAATTTGTTGCGAAAAAGTTGTTTTTCAAGTCAAAAAGCTATTGTGTAATTATGGAAATGGATCTCCTCCAGTTATAGGAGGTGTTGAATCCTGCTGTGCCTTAGCGGGAGTTAATATAGCAAATGTGCCTATAGCCGTCAGAGCGGCATATTTACCCATGCGCTGCAGAGCTTCTTTTCGTGTGATTTCTGTTTTAGGATTTTTCTTTTTCATGTTTCAAATATATGGTAATTTTATTAATACACAAACACTACCCGTCAAATCTGACGTGATATAGTTTATTGATTAATCTGTATTTTCTTTATTTTAGAACCTGTTGTATTGTTTATTTTTACAATATAAATTCCTGAAGACAAGCCGCTAACATCAAATCGGTTTGTTGTTTCATTGTTGCTGAAGACAGCTGTTTGCAATAAACGTCCATTCAAATCATAAACTTCTAATCTGGAGTTTTCAGAGACCTGACCTTTCACTATAATATGTCCTGAATTGTATGGATTGTAAATTTGTAGATTATCAAAATGAGAACTTTCCAAATTTAGTGTGCTGTTTGTGAATCTTAATGAGAATCTTTTTGATCCTGAAAGATTGGTGTCTGGTGTGAAAACGTAATCACCAGTAGTAAGAAGTATAGAGGTGTTCGTTATGTTATCCTCAAAATAAACGTCAACCTCCCTAGGTAGTGGTAGAGGATACGGAGTATATATGCCACTTATCGTTAATTGCTCGCCTTGATTGGCTTTAATACCAATAGGGACAATTACCTCAGAGTCTAATATGCTATAAGGTAAAGTTTGTAAAAGTAACTGAAGATTACGATTGTCTTTGTCTTCAACTAATTTGGAATATATCGAAAAAGTAGGGTTTCCTATTAGTTTTGAATCGTAGCCAGGATCATGATCTAGGGTGCCGTAAATGTTGAAATAGATGTCGGTGTGATAAGATTTTGAGCCACTTGCAATCCTGATGCGTATGCTCGCTTCGTCCTCTTCTGCTGTACTTCTATTTGGGATAAAATCATCGCTCTCTCCAGGTTCTCTTAAGGTTGGGTCAAAGGTTATAGTACCTCCGGTAATTTTTGAAAGTACGTAGAAGCCTTGCCCAGGAGCTATCAAATGGTTAGAATTGGACAAGTTTACGACGTCCCAAATATCAGGGCTACCTCCAGCATACCCATAAATACCTATACCGTTATCATCAATTTCATTTAAATTGTTTGAAAGAAATTGTCTCGTGTTTATATAAGAACTATAAGGATTTCCAATGAGGTTCCATTGTGCAAATTCGTTGGAAGTATTTAATATTGGAATACTTACCGCATTTGTATTTACGGTTCCAGTAAACGTAAATAAACCACCAATACCTGTTGAAGACGCTCTATAGCCTGAGGCAGATGTTAAAATGGTATTTGCGTTGTTGATGGTATCATAATTTTCATATTTTCCAGTAGTCTTGTTAAATGGAGCAAAAGCCTTTTGAGCATTGTTAATAGGATTACTCAGCAAGTTACTGTTAGCAGCTGCAAAAGCACCAAATGTCTGTCCGGCAAGTGGTGCAGAGATTAAATCATTGCGACCTATTGGTGAATTCCCATTAACATACCTGCTATAATGTATCGTACCTATGCCATTCACTGATGTAGGAATTAAACTTGGAAACTTCGTTGAGTTAGATACTAAAGTGACCAAACCGTTATTGGTAAAAGTGCCATCTACCGTCAAGGCGCTAGCTGGACCAATATAAGCGGTGCCTCCTGCCACAAGCTCTATATCTCCTGTAACTGTGCGTTGATATTCATCATCGATGACAATATGTGCGTATTTTCCGCCAGCAAATAGTTCCTCGAAGGCGTTTTCGTTATTAAAAGTATGTAAAATTGGGGTATTTGTATGTTGTGTTGGTATAACTGTATTGGTATTGATGCCAATACCACCGAAGTAACCTGAGCTAGTATTGCCATTAAAAGTAATTGGATATCCAACATCTCCATAGCCGAAAAACCCACTATTATTAGACATAAATATACTGAAATAAATGCCTTTTGCATGGTCTATTTTAGATTTTGGTATGGCGATTTCTAATGCTGTTGAAGAAGTGTATTGTATGAAACTTGATAAATTTCCAGACGTTTGGTCTGTCCATTTTGTTCCATTGTTTCTGTGGTGGAAGGATTGACCGCCAACATTATTTCTTATTGCAATGCTGTGATCAGCCCTGTAAGGAAGAGTAGGTATTCTACCATCGCGAGGGAATCCTGTAGGAGAACCCTTGCCCTTTAAATCTGGTGTAGGATCTGTATCAAGATATAATGTAAAATGGTCATAAGCATCAAAGTTTTCTCCGTTTGTTCTAAATGCACCAAAATACATCGTAGTCTCGTCAAATGTGACGTAATAATCAACGTTATCCCCGCCAGTTATCTTTTCTACGGCATTAAAATCATTTGGATTACCAGTAAACGTAATGGTATGATGAGGTTGCGAATAAGAGATGTTAAAAGTTATAAGAAGGATAGTTAAAAGCATCCAGCGCTTGTAATTTTTTGCCATAATATAGTGTTAATATGAGGGTTGTGATTAGATTTTAATTGCGTGCAAGATATTAAAAGTAAATGCATTTTTCGAACAAAGGGATGAAAAAATTAAATAGAGGTCTGTTTTATGCAGTTTTCATGAGATCAAGCTTTTAAGATTTTCAATTTGGAAGCTTAATATACGAAAATATTCTTAATCTTCTCCATCGATCCTGATCGTAATTTTACAAGATACATCCCGCGAGATACTATAGATAAGTCCACTTTATTGTTTTCGATTTGGGCATCAAGCTGACTGTTGATCAAACGTCGCCCTTGGGTATCATAAACCGTGATGATTGTATCTGGCTTTAATTTCCCCTCGATGTGTAGGGTTTGGGACCCGTTGGTGGTGAAGATTTGAAGATCGTTCAGACCAGTGTCGCCGTAAGTCAAGGTAGCCTTAACCAAATGTAAAAAGAAACGTCCAGAATCTGGCTCTTCAGAATTTGCGATGAATTGATAATCGGCCAAGTTCAAATGGGTAAAGGTCTCTGTCCATTTATCCTCCAAGTACACTTCGGTCTCTTCTGGTAGAATGGCATCGGCAATACTTATGGTGACGCGTTGCCCTTTAGAAGCATTAAGTCCTATTGGAATGCTAAGCTCGTGGGCAAGATCAGCATAGGCAAAAGATTGGATGGCCATATCAAGAACCTTATTATTTTCTACCAAATGTGAAAAGATTGCAAAATCTGGAGCTTTTCCACCATAGATACCGGCATCATAACCTGGATCCAGACCTTTTGTTGAGTGTTCATTAAAATAAAACTCGGTGTGATAATTATGCACGCCGCTTTCAAGTTTCAGCCTTAAATAGCCTACTTTATCTTCCACTGGTGATTTGTCCACACTAAATTCGTTCGGTTTACCAGCGGTACGCATCGTTGGGTTGAAGCTAACTAGTCCGCCACCATTTTTGGAGGCTACCATAAAGCCTTGTCCAGGGGTTAATTCTGCATTGGGATATAGGGTAAGATAGGCGAGGTTGTAAATGCTCCAGCCCTGTGAAACATCGCCATTGAAAGTGTACATCCCGGATGAAACTGGTGCAAATTGTGCATTATTTACGGCTAAAAAATCGGACACTTTGATGTAGGAAGGATACGGATTCCCGATAAGGTTCCATTCGGTCAAGGCGGGTCCCGAGTTTGAAATTTCTTTATGCACTGCGCTGGTGTTCACGGTGCCTTTATAGGTGAAACTGCCATTGTTGGTAGCCGCTGCTTTGTATCCTGTTGCTGGTGTGAACACGGCGTTATCTTTCTTGGAATAGTTGGTATATGCCGCTTTTCCTTTTTCAAATGGACCATATAAAAACGGCGTATTGGTCGTGTTGGTCACAATATTGGGGTTTCTTGCTCTAAAATCATTAAAGTTCTCCCCGGTTACCGGGGCTGAAACAAGCAGTTCATTGCCAGAACCTCCCAGCAAGGTTTTGGTTTTCATTTGACGTTGGTACTTGACAGTTCCTGTAACATTACCAGTGACAATCAAGCTTGAATACTCATCTTCCCCAGAATGTAAAGTGATATTGCTTGCGGTGGATACATCGCCGTTCACAGTAATGGCACCTGTTTTTTGAACCATAACCCCGGCTTCCGGATTCACGATTAAATTTTTGACCTGTACGTGGTTCTTTTCCTTATAAATGCCATTAAAAATTATGACGTTCTCTCCGGCAGTTTTTGCGTTAGGGGCGTGCGGTATCCAAGTACCATCAGTATATTGTAAACCATCGTAGATAATCTTGCCTGCAAGACGAATTCCGGTATTTTCCAATCCAAGCACCGTGCCCAGTCCGCCCTCTATGTCCAAGGTTCCCAATGGTCCCAACATGCCAATATTGGCTGCAAATCCATAAAGTCTGAAAATTATGGTATCTCCAGGAGCAGATCTAAGTGCTGTTTCAATGGTAGGGGACTGTCCAGAATTACTTACTTTGTCATGGGCATAGATGTCAGATTTAAAATCGTCTAAACTGGTTCTTATTCTTATTTTGGCGGGGCCATTCCCAGTAAAAAAATGAGAAAACCCATCGGGATCTCTGTCAAAGTTAATTTGTAATTCAGTGATGTTTATAATATAGCCGGGGGCGGCGGTTACAGACCATTCAATATAGTCTCTAAGATCAATACTCTTATCGGTAGTCCAATTGCCACTATTAAATGTTAGCCCACCACTGACGGTCAGTCCCGGACCTCGGGTTAATGGTGCAGCAGTTATATTTGGAGCGGTCGCAACTTCTGGTGTTTTAGTTCCGGAAAATGCGGCAATATCCTGACCGAAAAATGGTAATGCCATACATGTTGACAAGCATATTGTCATCATTTGTTTCATCAGAATTCTATTAGCCATCCACTGAGTTTTGAGCAAAATTATAAATGAATTTATTTAAGATGAAATTTAAGTCTTGGAAAATTCAAGTCAAAAGTAGGTATAAACTACTTATGTCCAAAACGCCTTAGTAATTTTATAACATTACGACCAGGGTGTGCACTACAAATAATGGGAAATAAACGCTTTGATCTTCAGGTATAATTTCACCTAGGTTCTTCTTATTCTTCTTCTTAATTCTAGGATTTTGGCCATATCTAATTTTAAATCTTTTATTACCTAGTGGAAGTCGTAAGTCTGCAGTAATTTTAATGATTAGAGAATTCCATATGATCTTTTAGTTCTAGCGGGTTTCTTAGGGACAATTACAAAGCACAAAATAAAACTCTCAATTGTGGCACTTCTAACATTTCAGTTTTTCTGATTTAAAGGAGATTCAATCATTTTAAATTCTGTGGCTTTCGTGATTTTGACTCACAGTTTCCTATCTTTGTAAACCCAATTCATCTAAACAGGAGCCCATGCCTTGGTACGTACTCATTACAAAACCCAAATACGAACTTAAAGTTGCCGATCGGTTGGAAAAAGATGGATTTGAAATCTGTTGTCCCACCCGAGTAGAAATAAGGCAATGGAGTGACCGTAAGAAGAAAGTTATCGTGCCGCTATTGCCTTCAATGGTCCTGATTAACATCGCTGAAAAAGATCGCGCAAAAGTTTTTACGGTTCCCGGGGCAGTTAGATATCTGTTCTGGTTGGGTGAACCTGCTATTGTACCGGAAAAGGAAGTGCAAGTGCTCAAAGACATTGCCAACCAAAAGCAACAAGTCATCTCTACAGAAAAGATTGACGTAGGTCATGAAATCAATTTAAAGGAGTTTGGTTTCGCTGCAAATAAAGGTACTGTAAAATATATTTCAGGAAACCAATGTTGGGTTGTTTTGCACAATTTGGGCTTCGTGATAAAGTTAAAAATTAAGTAAAACA
Organism: Gelidibacter gilvus; assembly: GCF_004115975.1. GTDB lineage: Bacteria > Bacteroidota > Bacteroidia > Flavobacteriales > Flavobacteriaceae > Gelidibacter > Gelidibacter gilvus. Next base: position 19,349 of record NZ_SDDZ01000008.1, read on the forward strand.
GTCCATCCATTCTATAAATTAATCCTATTTTTGCCTGTTTTTGGGGCTAAATTCAACCAATTTAGTTATTAAATAGTTCGCTTTATATCAGGTGGTTGCACAGGTTTGTGTGATTGTCAATGGCGAAGCCATTAAGTTACTTAAGAATCAATTATACGTTTAAAATGAAAAAAATTGCACTAATTACTGGAATTACTGGTCAGGATGGCGCTTATCTTGCGGAATTTCTATTGAATAAAGATTATGAAGTTCATGGTGTCAAAAGACGGACTTCTTTGTTCAATACCGATAGGATTGATCATCTATACCAAGACCCACACGAAAAAGATCGAAATTTTTTCTTACATTATGGTGACTTGACCGATAGTACTAACCTAATCCGACTGATTAAGGAGATCCAGCCTGACGAGATTTATAATCTTGCCGCAATGAGCCACGTTAGTGTTTCTTTTGAAATTCCTGAATATACTGGAAATACAGATGGTCTAGGAACCTTAAGAATTTTGGAAGCAGTACGTCTGTTAGGGATGGAGAAGAAAACACGGATCTATCAAGCCTCCACATCTGAACTTTTTGGAAAAGTTCAAGAAGTGCCACAATCTGAAACCACGCCATTTTATCCGCGTTCGCCTTATGCAGTTGCCAAGATGTATGCCTATTGGATAACGGTCAATTACCGGGAAGCTTATGGCATGTATGCTTGTAATGGTATTTTGTTCAATCACGAATCCCCAATTAGAGGTGAGACTTTTGTTACAAGAAAAATTACACGTGCGGTATCCCGAATTGCTCTTGGTTTACAGGATAAGGTTTTCTTAGGGAATTTGGATGCTAAAAGAGACTGGGGGCATGCTAAGGATTACGTCCGAATGATGTGGATGATCCTTCAAGCAGATAAACCTGAAGACTGGGTCATTGCTACAGGAAAAACCACCACGGTTAGAGATTTTATAAAAATGGCCTTTGCGGAGGTTGGGGTTGACTTAGAATTTAAAGGTTCAGGAGTTGAAGAAAAAGCCTTTGTAACAGCGTGCCATAATGATAAATTTCAATTGCCAATAGGAAAAGAAGTGGTGAATGTTGATCCTAAATATTTCAGACCAACAGAGGTGGATCTTCTAATAGGAGACGCTTCTAAAGCTAAAAATAAATTAGGATGGGTGCCTCAACTCAATTTGCAGGATTTGGTTAAGGATATGATGAAAGGCGATGTTAAACTCATGCAGAAAGAACAGTACCTAAAAGATGGAGGTCATAAGACGCTGAACTATTTTGAATAGCCATGGATAAAAATGTAAAAATATATATTGCTGGCCATAATGGGATGGTAGGCTCTGCCGTATGGCGGGCTCTCAGCCATTTAGGATACACCAACTTAATTGGGAAAAGCAGTAAGGAACTCGATTTGCGAAACCAGGCTCAGGTCACTGATTTTTATGAGCGTGAACGACCTGTGGTTGTGATTGACGCGGCTGCTAAGGTTGGCGGCATTTTGGCCAATAGTGAACACCCTTATATGTTTTTAATGGAAAATCTTCAAATTCAAAATAATTTGATCGATGGCGCTCATCAGAACGAAGTGAAAAAATTCATCTTTTTAGGAAGTTCGTGTATTTACCCCAAGTTGGCACCGCAACCTTTAAAAGAAGACTATTTGTTGACGGACAGTTTAGAACCCACTAACGAGTGGTATGCTATTGCGAAAATTGCCGGTGTAAAAGCCTGTGAAGCCATTAGAAAGCAATTCAAAAAAGATTTTGTCAGTCTTATGCCGACAAATCTATATGGACCTCATGATAATTTCGATCTGAAATCGTCCCACGTCTTACCTGCAATGCTCAGAAAGTTCCATGAAGCAAAACTGACCAATGAAACTGTAGAATTATGGGGAAGTGGAACGCCTATGCGGGAATTCCTTCATGTGGATGATATGGCACAAGCGGTGGTTTATGCTTTAGAAAATGTTCTTCCTGAACATCTCTATAATGTAGGTACGGGTAAAGATGTGACCATAAAAGAGTTAGCTGAAACCATTCAGAACATTGTGGGGCATGAAGGTCCTATTAAATGGGACGCCTCAAAACCTGATGGCACCCCACGTAAATTAATGGATGTATCCCGATTAAAGGAGCAGGGGTGGCAGGCTAAAATTGATTTGAATACGGGTATAAAAATGACTTACGAGTGGTTTCTTGAAAATCAGAAGTCGATAAAAAAGAATATTTTATAAAATAAGAATGATTTGTGTCAGCTGACTTTTGAATTAATCTGACATCTAATAAAAATACTTAAAGAGAATGAAAATCAAGAATATTTGCTGTATTGGTGCTGGATATGTTGGAGGCCCTACCATGGCGGTCATTGCACAAAAAAACCCAGACATTAAAGTAACCGTTGTGGATATCAACGCCGCTCGTATTGCCGCTTGGAATGACGAAGACCTGAGTAAGTTGCCTATTTACGAGCCCGGTTTAGATCAAGTTGTGGCAGGCGCCCGAAATCGGAACTTATTTTTTAGTACGGACGTTGATGCCGCTATTGAAGCTGCCGATATGATTTTTATTTCGGTCAATACACCCACCAAAACCTATGGTCAAGGGAAGGGGATGGCTGCCGATTTAAAATATATTGAGTTATGCGCAAGACAGATTGCCAGAGTCGCCAAAACGGATAAGATCGTTGTAGAGAAATCTACATTGCCTGTAAGGACGGCCCAAGCCATCAAAAGTATTTTGCACAATACCGGGAATGGGGTACAATTTCAGATTCTGTCCAATCCAGAATTTTTAGCGGAAGGCACTGCAGTACAGGATTTAATGGCGCCAGATCGTGTGCTGATTGGAGGTGAACAAACAAAAGAAGGCTTTGAAGCCATCCAAGCTTTGGTGGATATCTATGCCACATGGGTGCCACTTGAAAATATTCTGACCACCAATCTATGGTCTTCTGAATTATCAAAATTAACCGCCAACGCATTTTTGGCCCAACGGGTATCTTCCATCAACGCACTTTCAGAATTATGTGAAGTGACAGGGGCTGATGTCAACGAGGTCGCCATCGCCATTGGGAAAGATAGCAGAATCGGGCCAAAATTTTTAAAAGCATCGGTCGGGTTTGGAGGTTCCTGTTTTCAAAAGGATATTTTAAACCTCGTCTATATTGCTAAATCTTATGGATTAAATGAGGTAGCCGATTATTGGGAGCAAGTCATCATTATGAACGACTATCAAAAACGCCGTTTCGCTTCTAAAATCATTCAAACGCTTTACAATACCATTTCAGGTAAGAAAATCGCCTTCTTAGGTTGGGCCTTTAAAAAGGACACCAACGATACGCGAGAGTCTGCTGCCATTTATGTGGCAGATCAATTAATGGAAGAGCAAGCCCATATCGTTGTTTATGATCCAAAAGTAACTGCTCAACAAATGCAGGCAGACCTTAATTATCTCAATACGCGTTCTGAAGCCGATAACGAACAGAATTTAACCACAGTTCTTAATCCTTATGACGCCTGTAAAGATTCGCATGCCGTAGCTGTTTTAACGGAATGGGATGAATTTAAGACCTACGATTGGCAAAAAATTTATGACGAGATGAAAAAACCGGCGTTTGTATTTGATGGTCGCGGAATTTTGGATCAGTCGGCTTTAGAAACCATAGGCTTCCATTTTTATGCCATTGGGAAATAACACTAAGCTTATGTCAAAAACGATATTGGTTACCGGAGCAGCTGGATTTATAGGTTTTCATGTATCCAAAGCGCTTTTAGAAAAAGGTCACAAGGTCATCGGGATCGATAATATTAACGATTACTATGATGTCAATTTAAAATTGGCACGTTTAGAAGCGTTAGGTATTGATAAAAGTGAAGCCATTCAAGAGTTGAATTCTACATCAAGTTCCACTTATGGTGATAGGATGATCTTTGTCAAGATGAATTTAGAAGATCGAATTGCTCTGCCCAAACTTTTTGAGACACATACTATTGATCTCGTTTGCAATTTGGCAGCTCAAGCTGGAGTGCGTTATTCCTTAGAAAACCCTGAGGCTTATGCGGATAGTAATTTGACGGGATTTTTAAATATTTTGGAATGTTGTCGCAACTACAAAGTCCAAAAATTGGTCTATGCGAGCAGTTCAAGTGTTTATGGCAACAGTGATGCGGTACCTTTTGAGGAAACGGCTAATGTGGATCATCCCATAAGCTTATATGCCGCAACCAAAAAAGCCAATGAGTTGATGGCGCATGCCTACAGCCATCTCTACGGTTTTGAATCGATTGGCTTACGGTTTTTTACAGTGTACGGCCCCTGGGGGCGTCCTGATATGGCCATGTTCCTGTTTACTGAAGCCATTCTCAATGAGCAACCTGTGAAGGTGTTTAACAACGGCGATCTGTCTCGCGATTTCACCTATATTGATGATATTGTTTCAGGGGTCGTGAAAACATTACTGGACACTTCCACCAATGCATCACCATATAAACTTTACAATATTGGGAATAGTCAGCCTGTGCAGCTTTTAGAGTATATTGAAGCGATAGAAGAAGCTTTAGGGAAAAAAGCAATCAAGGAAATGATGCCCATGCAACCTGGAGATGTCAAACAGACTTATGCCAACGTCAACTTATTAAAAAATGATTTTAACTATCAGCCCGACACTGAGGTTGCTGAAGGAATAGCGGCCTTTGTGAAGTGGTATCGGGGGTTTTATAAAAAAGAATAAAGACGGCTTGCTTCGACTGCGCTCAGCACAGGTCGCTTTTAGAATCAAGAATCTAGAATCAAGACCGCTTCGCTATTAGAATCAAGACTAGAGTCCTAAAACATTGAAAATATTTGATACAAAAGCACGAATCTAAATGAAGGCGTCCTTGCGAGGAATGAGGCACGAATGACGAAGCAATCTCATGAATATTAGCCAGTGTTATTTTGAGAGAGAAGACTATTAACGAAATAAGGAAAAGTATTCAAAGGCTTTTGTCCTTGCTGTCATTGCGAAAAAAACATCGTTAGCTTTATGTTCAAATTTAACCGCTAGGGCGCAAAGTTTACCGCAAGGGACGCCAGGATGGCTCTTGGGGATTGTTCGCCTTTAATTAGGGCAAGAACTCAAAATTAAATAATTTAACAGGCACTTTAATAAGATTCAAGTCAAGCCCAAAATCAACATTCAGAAATCAAAAATCGTTAATCGTTAATCGTCAATCCGCTAATCCTTAATCCCTAATGCCTCACCTCATGAAAAACTTCGCTTTAATCGGTGCCGCAGGCTATATCGCGCCCCGTCACATGAAAGCCATAAAGGAAACAGGTAACACCTTGGTGGCTGCTTTGGATCCTTATGACGGTATTGGGGTGATGGACAGTTATTTTCCCCAAGCCAGTTTTTTTACGGAGTTTGAGCGCTTTGATCGTTTTGTGGATAAATGGCGACGGGATAGCGGGAATAAAATCGATTATGTCTCCATCTGTTCCCCAAACTATTTACATGACTCCCATATTCGTTTTGCATTGCGAAGTGGGGCAGATGCCATTTCGGAAAAACCTTTGGTCTTGAATCCGTGGAATGTGGATCAGTTGAAAGTTATTGAAAATGAGACAGGAAAGAAAATTCACAATATCCTGCAATTAAGGCTTCATCCTGCTATTGTCGCATTAAAAGAGAAGGTTACAAAGGAGTTGCAAAATGATCCTGACAAACTATATGATATTGAGTTGACTTATTTGACCTCAAGAGGTAAATGGTATTTTGTATCTTGGAAAGGCGATGAATCCAAATCAGGAGGGATTGCTTCCAATATTGGGGTGCATTTTTTTGATATGTTATGTTGGATTTTTGGCGAGGTGGAGGAAAATATCGTCCATCTAAAGTCTGCGGATGCTAACGCGGGCTTTTTGAAATTAAAAAACGCCAACGTCCGATGGTTTTTATCGGTGAACTATAATTATATTCCTGACGCCATGAAAAATAATGGTCACACAACGTTCCGTTCCATAACCATTGATGATGAAGCCATAGAATTTAGTGGGGGTTTTGCAGACCTGCACACAAAAAGTTATGAGGAAATATTAAAAGGTAACGGATTTGGTCTTGATGAGGCTTATGGATCCATCAGTACGGTGTCTGCTATCAGAAACCTCGACCCTATTGGCTTGAAAGGAGATTATCATCCGTTTTGTAGGTTGGTGAAATGAGTGGTGAGAGGTGAGTTATGAGAGGTGAGTGATAAGTGGGGAGAGAGTAGTGGTTAATGAGAAGAAGACGGATGACTTTCGAGTTATGAGTTCAGAGTTATGAGTGGGGAGAGGGTAGTGGTTAATGAGAGGAAGACGGATGACTTTCGAGTTATGAGTTCAGAGTTATGAGTGGTGAGTGGGTAGTGTCTAATGAGAAGAAGACGGATGACAGATGACGGGAGACCGGTGACCGAAATGCTAAGACTGATTAACGACCCGCCCAAACGTGCCATTTCGCTACGGGCGGGTTGAAGAATGTTGATTTTTGATTACGAACAAGGGATAAGACTAATCAGGGAAGTTGAGAAGAGTGCAGAGCGAAAAATGCCAACTGCCTGCCCGTCCGAAGTATTTCACGAAGGCGGGAAGACTGCGGACTGCCAACTGAATACTAACCCACCCGTTCTAAAAGTTGCGTTCGGGCAAGTCCCTCACACCTAATTACTAATGCCTATTTTCTATGAGCACTTTTTTCGTACATGAATCCAGTTATATCGATGCCGATGTGAGCATTGGAAACAATACCAAAATCTGGCATTTCAGTCATGTTTTGGCCAATACGACCATTGGTGAAAACTGTTCCTTTGGGCAGAATTGTGTGGTAGGACCCAACGTAACTATTGGAAACAATGTTAAAGTGCAGAATAACATTTCTATTTACGAAGGTGTTGAAGTAGAAGATGATGTGTTTATTGGGCCGTCGGTGGTATTCACCAATGTTATCAATCCCAGAAGTTTTATTGTCAGAAAACAGGAGTTTAAAAAGACCTTACTAAAAAAAGGTGTGTCTATTGGCGCTAACGCAACCATCGTTTGCGGAAACACGCTTGGTTCCTACGCCTTTATTGGTGCCGGCACTGTGGTGACCAAAGATGTCCCTGATTTTGCATTAGTGGTCGGAAATCCTGGGCGACAAATAGGTTGGGTGAGTAAGGCCGGTCATAAATTAGAATTTGATCAAGTCCATTTGGCAACCTGTCCGGAAACGGGAGCGGCTTATCGATTGGAGGATGATATGGTGTTTAGTACTGAGTAATAAGTATTAAGAATTAAGTTCTGAGTATTAAGCATGCAAATTTCAAATTAATGAACAACGATTAACGAATACCTTTGAACCAATACCGGCACTGAGCTTTTCGTAGTGTGCTTGTCGAAGTGGAGCCTGAAAAATTGAACTGAAACCCTAATGCCTAATCCCTAATGCCTCATCCCTCAAACCTACATACCGCCATCACCGCTGCCTTAGAAGCTGGGAAAGTCATTTTGGACATTTACAATTCCGATGAATTTGAGGTGGCATTTAAAGACGATAATTCACCATTGACCAAAGCAGATGTGGCTGCTCACGAGGTTATCATGGCTCACTTAAGTACTACGGACATTCCTATACTCTCAGAAGAAGGGAAATCCATTCCTTACATTGAGCGCAAAGATTGGGAGCGACTCTGGATCGTCGATCCTATAGATGGTACCAAAGAATTTATTAAGCGCAATGGCGAATTCACCGTCAATATTGCCTTAATTGAAAATCAAAAACCAGTATTGGGTGTAATTTTTGTGCCAGTTACTGGTGAATTATATTTTTCCTGCCTCGCCCTGCCCGACAAGGTCATTCAGGCGGGCAACAGGCAGGCAACTTCCCTCCTTCGCAGAGCTACGGATGGGCAGGCAATTTTTCACCCGAACGAAGGGCGGGCAAGTTCAACTTCAGGTTCATATAAGGTTAATGTAAATATCAATCACTTTGATGTTGATGATTTAATTAAATGTGCCATAAAGCTTCCTTTACCCAGAAAGGACGAGACTTTTACCATTCTAACAAGCCGCTCGCATCCATCTCAAGAAACAGACGCCTATATTCAACAAATACGTGATAAGTATGATAATATCAACATCATCTCTAAAGGCAGTTCATTAAAGTTTTGCCTGATTGCAGAGGGACAGGCGGACTGCTATCCAAAATTTGGACCAACCATGGAATGGGATACTGCCGCAGGACAAGCTATTTGCGAACAGTCCGGAATTGAAGTCGTAGATTGGGAAACTAAAAAGCCCATAATGTACAATAGGAAAGAGCTTTTAAACAATTGGTTTATCGTTCAGAAACAAAAGCCACTTTAAAAAGGGTATTTTCTCAATATTGTCGTAATTTTGCAGCCGCTTAAAATACTGATTCTAGTGTTTTAGGCTTTAGTTTAAATAGCTGTTTGTCATGACGTTAATGAGTTTAATGGGAGTGATAGGGGCGGAGCCATATTAAGTGCGGAGTGGCTTAAGGCAAGATTTCTAATTTAAACTTAACATAAAAGTAACTGATCTATTAAAATAGTCATCAAATAATAGTCAACAAACATAAACGTATAGATATGCAAAGAAAAATTTTAATTACCGGGGGCGCAGGCTTTATAGGATCTCACGTTGTGAGACTTTTTGTTAATACATACCCCAATTACCAAATTATAAATTTAGATAGTCTGACTTATGCAGGTAATCTCATGAATCTAAAGGATGTTGAGAATAAGGAAAACTATAAGTTTGTAAAAGGGGATATTACCGATGAAGTTTTTATAGAACATTTGTTTAAATCTGAAAAACCAGATAGTGTTATTCATTTAGCAGCAGAATCGCATGTGGATAGATCAATAACAGATCCATTGGCATTTGCAAAGACCAATATTATGGGCACCATGATTTTGCTGAATGCGTTTAAGAATTTATGGTCAGACAACTGGGATAACAAGTTGTTTTACCATGTTAGTACCGACGAAGTTTATGGCACCTTAGGGAAGGAAGGTTTATTTTTAGAAACGACGTCATATAGCCCAAATTCGCCATATTCTGCGTCAAAAGCGAGTTCAGATCATTTTGTAAGAGCCTATGGGGAAACCTATGATTTACCTTATGTAATTTCCAATTGCTCAAATAATTACGGGGCTTATCAATTTCCAGAAAAACTAATTCCATTATTTATAAATAATGTGATTCAAGAAAAGCCACTCCCTGTTTATGGCGATGGAAATTATACAAGAGACTGGTTGTATGTTATCGATCATGCTATTGCAATTGATTTGGTTTTTCATAAAGGTGAATTAAGAGAGACCTACAATATTGGCGGTTTTAATGAATGGAAAAATATTGATTTAGTCAAGTTGTTATGTCAACAAATGGATCTTAAACTAAACCGAGAACCCGGTACTAGTGAAAAACTGATTACTCATGTAAAAGACCGTCCAGGTCACGATTTGAGATACGCTATTGACGCCACAAAAATCAACAAGGAATTAGGTTGGAGTCCTACGGTAACATTTGAAGAGGGCTTATCGAAAACAATCGATTGGTATTTAAGTAACAGTGTTTGGTTGAACAACGTCACGAGTGGTGATTATTTGGAGTATTATAGCAAACAATACAAATAGCTCTTAAGTTTTATCCGACTAGACAACATATATAATATAGGTTTAATAATACATCTTTAGAAAGGTCAAAAATGAAAGGAATTATTTTAGCAGGTGGATCAGGTACGCGATTACACCCATTAACTTTGGCAGTGAGTAAGCAGTTATTGCCCATTTATGACAAACCGATGATTTATTATCCCTTATCGGTTTTGATGTTGGCTGGGATAAGAGATATCCTCATTATATCTACTCCACATGATCTTCCAAACTTTAAACAGCTATTTGGAAATGGAAGTCAGTTTGGAATTAATTTGACTTATAAGGAGCAACCGAGTCCAGATGGATTGGCACAGGCTTTTATTCTGGGTGAAGAATTTATTGGTAATGACGATGTTTGTTTGGTGTTAGGAGATAATATTTTTTACGGTTCAGGATTACAAAAAATATTAAAGGAATCAGTAAAATCTGTTGAAGAAAAAGGAAAGGCCATAGTTTTTGGGAATTATGTAAGAGATCCTGAACGTTACGGCGTTGCCGAATTTGATGCAGAACACAATGTCATCAGTATAGAGGAAAAGCCTGAACATCCAAAATCCAACTTTGCAGTAGTGGGCTTATATTTTTACCCAAATTCAGTGATTGAAATTGCGAAAAATGTTAAACCCTCCCATCGTGGCGAATTAGAAATCACTTCAGTAAATCAAGCTTATTTAGAGGATGAGAATTTAAAACTTCAAATATTAAGTAGAGGATTTGCATGGTTAGATACTGGCACCCATGAGGCGCTTACAGAAGCTACTGAGTTTGTTAAGGCCGTTGAAAAGCGTACCGGTCTTAAAATTGCGTGTTTAGAGGAAATAGCCATCAATTATGGATGGGTTAGCAAAGAGAAGGTCGCTAAAGAAATTGAAAACCTAAAAGGTGATTATTTTGATTATCTAAAGTTAATAATTTCAAAATAAATAAGCGGAAAGTGAAGTGATTATTCATAACCAAAGTAGCCACATCTTTCTTGAAGAAAGTGCACTTATGACTTTCTTTAGGCCTTTTAATGAAACCGTTGTTAAATCGGTTTTTATGAAAAACTTGCAAAAGAAAAATTTCAATATAAGCGTTATTGCGCTTAAAATATTATATGACGCTTAAAAAAAGAGCTCTCACCGCCTTATTTTGGTCTGCTTTAGAACAATTTGGCAACCAGATCATTGGATTTATTATTTCAATCATTTTGGCAAGATTATTATTGCCAGCCGAATTTGGTCTTTTGGCCATGGTTGCAGTAATTATCGCCATTGGTAATATACTTATCCACGGTGGACTTACACAATCGTTAATTCGTTCTGGTGAAGTAGATAATAGGGATTATTCTACGGTGTTCTATTTTAACTTGTTTGGAAGTGTAGTAATTTATGCCATTACTTTTGTTTCTGCCCCGCTGATTGCCGACTTTTTTGGCCAACAGGAATTAATTCCAATTCTTCGTGTTTTAGGGATTACTTTCATCATAGGTGCCTTTTCTGCAATCCAATCGACAAGACTAAATAAGATGATGGATTTTAAAACGCAAATGATAGTTTCCACGCCCTCAATGATCATCGGAGGCATATCAGGGATATTGCTGGCGTTTTATGGCTATGGGGTATGGAGTTTGGTGTATAGTCGTATTATTCAATCTACGGCATCTACTGTACAATTGTGGTTTCACTCGAAATGGCAACCTATGTTAGTTTTCGATAGAGAACGGTTCAGAAAACATTTCGGATTTGGTTTTAAGTTAATGCTTTCGGGTCTCATTGATACAATTTTTACTAACGCTTATACCATTATCATCGGTAAGTTCTTTGCGGCTTCACAAGTGGGATATTACTATAAAGCTGACGGACTTCAAATGTTACCCGTTCGCAGTTTGAGTCAGATTGTGACTAAAATCACCTATCCGCTTTTTTCGGAAGTACAAAATAATAATGTGCAATTAAGGGGTATCTATAAAAGGATTATGCAAATGGTACTTTTCTTTATCGCTCCTACACTAATAATTATGGCAGTATTAGGGGAGCCATTGTTTCGTTTTTTATTTACAGAGAAATGGTTGCCATCAGTTCCTTATTTTCAAATTTTATGCGTGGGTGGAATTCTTTATCCCATACATGCCTATAATTTACAAATCTTGAATGTTAAAGGAAAAAGTGGATTATTTCTTAAACTTGAAATTGTTAAAAAAATATTATTGGTTATCGTTATATTAATCTCTTTCCAGTTTGGTATTTTTGGTTTACTTTATGGAAGCGTCATAGTTTCTATGTTGAGTTTTTTCGTAAACACGCATTACAGCGGGAAATTTATTGACTATCCAGCTTGGGAGCAGATTAAAGAGTTGGCACCCATCATATTGTTAGCAATGATCACAGGAATTTTAGTTTATATTATCGATATATTTATGGTAACTATTGATGCCATTGATTTCGTCAGGCTTCTTATCGGTGGAACCGTTGGCGTTTTGTCATTTATCCTATTAGCTCAAATTGTTAAACTAAGTATATTTAAAGAACTTAAAATAATCGTATTAAAAAGAAAATGATACCAATAACAAAACCATTTTTACCTCCTCAGGAGGCATATGAAAACTATCTCAACGGTATTTGGAAACGTCAATGGCTAACTAACATGGGGCCTTTAGCTAGTGAGTTAGAAATGAAACTTAAGGCCGAATTAAAACTTAAGCATTTATTATTTGTAACTAATGGAACCGTGGCTCTTCAAATGGCAATTAAGGCTTTAGATTTAAAAGGTGATATTATTACAACACCTTTTTCATTTGTGGCTACTACTAGCAGTATCGTTTGGGAAGGTTGCCAACCTGTATTTGTGGATATTGATAAGAATTCCTTAAACATAGATGCTACCAAAATAGAAGCCGCGATTACCGAAAAAACAACGGCGATATTAGCGACACATGTGTACGGGAATCCTTGTGATGTAGTGTCAATCGACAGAATAGCTAAAAAGCACAACTTAAAAATCATTTATGATGGCGCACATGCATTTGGCGTTGAAATCTATGGTAAATCTATTTTTGAGTATGGTGACATTAGTATATGCAGTTTGCATGCAACAAAATTGTATCATTCTGTAGAGGGTGGTTTAGTCATCACAAAAGATGCTAGTTTATTGAAAAAATTGGCATACGTTAGAAATTTCGGTTTCGATGGTCCAGAGTCTTTTGCTGAATTAGGAATTAACGGTAAAAACTCCGAATTTCATGCAGCAATGGGTTTGGCTAATTTGTCTTATATTGATGCCATACACTTAAAAAGAAAACTTCTAACTGAAGGTTATGATAAGAATCTAAAAGGATTAAAAGCTGTTAAACCAGTATTTCATAGAGAGGGAAGTTTAAACTATGCATATTATGCTTTGATATTTGATGATGAATCTTTAATGTTAAAATGTATGAAAGGATTAGCCGCTACTGAAATATTCACTAGACGTTATTTTTATCCCTCTTTAGCAAATTCATTACCATATGTAGAACCAAAAGACCTTGAGGTTACCGATGATATTGCGAAAAGAGTTCTTTGCTTACCATTGTATTATGACTTGACAGTGGAAGAAGTTGAGTTGATCAGTAGGCTTTTACTGCGAATCCAGAATAATTAAGATGAAGAAATTATTACTTTTAGGCGGTCTAAGGTATTTAATACCGGTCATTAAAGCGGCTCAAAATATGGGGCATTATGTTATAACCTGTGACTATCTACCTGAAAATATAGCTCATAAGTATTCAGATGAATATCATAATGTTAGTATACTTGATAAAGACGCTGTTTTAAAATTAGCACAAAAGTTAAAAATAGACGGTATTATGTCTTTTGCTGTTGATCCTGGGGTTACAACAGCGGCATATGTTTCAGAAAACATGAACATACCTAGTCCTGGCCCGTATAATTCAGTGAATATTCTCCAAAATAAAGGATTGTTTAGAGCGTTTTTAGAAAAGCACAATTTCAATGTTCCAAAATCAAGAACATTTAACAATAATTATGAAGCAATTTCAACTATATCCGATTTTGAATTGCCTGTAATTGTAAAGCCTGTTGATTCAGCGGGTAGCAAAGGGGTTATGAAAGTGAGTAACGAAGATGAACTACCTAAAGCAATTGAAAATGCCCTTTCTAATTCGCCTTCTAAGACATTTATTATTGAAGATTATTTACAAGGAAAAACATTTTCTTCAGATTCAGATAGCTTTTCTGTTAATGGAGATTTAAAATTCGTTTCATTTTCCAATCAACGGTTTGATGCTAATTCTCCCAACCCATATACCCCATCAGCGTATAGTTGGCCTTCATCTATTTCTGAAGAAAATCAGAATTATTTAAAATCGGAATTACAAAGATTAATCACCCTGCTCAAAATGGAGTCATCAATCTATAATATTGAAGTTCGTGAGGCTACAAATGGAAAAGCATACATCATGGAGGTTTCGCCTAGAGGAGGTGGGAATAGACTTTCTGAAATGGTAAAATCAGTAACTGGTATTGATTTAATTTCGATGTCTATTCAAGCAGCTTTAGGAGAAGAAATATCGAAAGTATTTCAACCTAAATATAATGGTAGTTGGGCTGAAATAATATTATATAGTAATGTGAATGGATTCTTTAAAGAGCTATATATAGAACCAGTGTTAAATGAATATTTAAAAGAAATCGATATCTGGGTTAATGAAGGAGATAAGGTGAATGCCTTTATAGGTGCAAATGAAACAATTGGAACTTTAGTTCTTCAATGTGAAAATGCAAGTAGCTTAGAATCTATTTTGGCTGATTATACAAAGTATATTAAAGTTATAGTTAATTAATTTTGGAAGAATTGTAAATTATAATATTGAACAAACAAAATACAAGAGATTTCCTTTCAACCTAAATTTTTATGGGCATGGAAACTTTATTATTTAAATGATTTATTTTTGAGTTTTCATAGTCCAATGAATTTGCTAGTTTAAAAAGCACATTGTTATTCCAGTATGCATTGCAATTAATTAAAAAGAATTTGAAATCCGAAGTAAATTAAATCATAGATGTCAGTTAAGCATTATCAAAAGGAAAATCTTAAATTTAGTTTTATACATGATTTAATTGTAAGTGTTAATCATCATTTTGTTCCAATTTTGTCGTCCGAACTTGATTTATACGAGTATGCCAAGAAATTACAAAAAAATGCCAATTGTTTAATTATCGAAGAAGAAAACGAATTATTAGCTTTCATGTTTTACTATATTGTAAGTCCTATAGAACCCTCTGTATACATTACATTAGTGTGTAGTTTAAAACCGGGTGGAGGCGCAGAGATATATAACGAATTAATTAATTTAGTTTCTCCCAAGGTTGTAAAATTGGAAGTTGATAGAGAAAACCTCAGAGCATTTTCTTTTTATAAGAAACTGGGTTTCTTAGTTGATTCCGAAAGTATACATGACAGTAAATTAATATTAAAGCATCAATTGAAATGAAAGTTTCTATAATCGTTCTGTCCTATAATCACGAATCATATCTTCATGAAACTCTTCAGTCATTGACTGATCAAAAAACTAAGTTTGAGTATGAAATATTAGTTGGAGATGACTGTTCACCTGACAATTCTAGATTAATCATAGATCAATTTTATGGGAAGCACCCAAACAAAATAAAAAGAATATATCCTGAAAAAAATTTAGGACCTAATGCGAATTATTTAAATTGTTTAAGAAATGCAAAGGGTCAGTTCATTGCGTTCTGTGAAGGCGATGATTATTGGATAGACGAAAATAAGCTCCAAAAGCAGGTTGATTTTTTAGAGCAGAATCCGAAATATGGAGGTGTTTGTGGAGAAGTAATTAGTAGAGATATTGAAAAAAAATCAGAAGAGCGAATTCCTCTAAAAGAGGAAGGGGTTATATGTTTTGAGGATATCGTCTTCCAAAATAAAATTCATTCCAATACAATTCTCTTTAGAAATGAACTGATCAATATTGATTCTCTAGATGTGATTAAACAATTGTCTATAGGAGATTGGTATTTGCATTTATTAGTAACCATGCAAAGACCTTATTATTATTTACCACAGTATTTAGCACTTTATAGAGTCCACAATGCAGGTATTTTTTCTAAAAAATCTGATTTTTTTAAGGCTTATCAGAAATCGCGATTACTAGCTATTTTTATGAAAAGTGAAGGTAATGATGAAAATTCAAGATTAATTAAAAAATCCTTAGAAAGTCAAGTATTTACCGCATTTCGAGCTTCTGGTAGAGATAATAAGAAAGAATTAAAAGAATTGTTTAATATAATGTTGAACCACAAAATAATTAAATTGAATCGCTCTCTTATTCGAGGTGCTTTTAACTTTGTAAAATGAAATACGCTGAAATACAAATAGGTCAAACGGCAGAAGTGACTCATACCTTAACCGCAAAAGATATTTCTAATTTTGTGGAATTAACAGGTGATGATAATAGATTGCACGTTGATGCTGAATTTGCAAAAAAAACGGCATTTAAAAAACAAGTAGCTCACGGTATGTTGGGTGCGTCTTTCATCTCAACAGTAATCGGTACTAAGTTACCAGGTGATGGTGCTTTATGGTATTCCCAAAGTCTTGATTTCTTGCTACCTGTTCGAATAGGAGATACAATAACTGTAATTGCAGAGGTCATAAAGAAATATGATCGTGATGAAATAATTGAACTTTCAACTAATATTTTCAATCAAAATAAACAACAAGTTACTAAAGGTGTTGCCAAAGTAAAGTTGGTACAACACACCGAGGAGGAGCCAAAAGAGATTGATGAAACTATTAAGGAAACTCAAAAAGTAGCTTTAGTTTTAGGGGCCTCTGGAGGTATTGGTTATGAAACAGTAAGATTATTGCTTAAGCAAAACTGGAAAGTTATTGCACATTATAACTCATCTTCAGAAGCCTTATTAAAAATAAAGAGAGAATTTTCAGACAATCAATTACTATTATTAAAAGCTAATTCAAATCAACTCGATTTTGATATGGTTTTTGGACAATTTTTGGAGCGCTACCAATTAAAGATAGACGCTTTTGTTAATGCTTTGTCCACTCCAATTCCAGTAATACCCTTCGAAAAATTGGAGTGGAGTGATTTTATAAGTCAATTGGATATAAACATTAAGATTCCATTGTCAATTATTCAAGATTGTTTGCGGAATTCCTTATTCAAAAGTAATGCTTCTATAGTCATGATTTCATCTCAGGTTGTTGAGCATCCAAGTAATAATTGGTCGCATTACATTACAGCGAAATCTGCTTTACAAGGCTTCGTGAAATCTATGGCATTGGATTTGGCAACAAAAAAGATCAGGGTAAATCAAGTTTCACCAAGTCTTACACCGACGAATCTGGTAAGTGAAATTCCAGAAAAAGTAAAACTGCTCACCGCAGCAAAAACGCCACTCAAACGTTTGGCAACACCACAGGATATAGCCAAGGCCATTGTGTTTTTGGCCGATTCATCAAAAAGTGGTTTTATTACTGGAGAGACCATTCGTATTAATGGTGGTCAGGTGATGTGGTAATAATTAAACAAGTTTAAATCATTAGTCAATATTGAAATGAACAGTTATTTAGAACTTTTAAAAGCTAATGCACAGTTGAAGAAAGAACAGCAGCCACACACTGTTGACTTGCTGGTGCTTAATAATATTACTACCAATCCCATTAAGGAGTACTTAAAGTATAGTTGTGCAGTGCACAAAATTAGGGCTGAAGTGGCTTTTGGCGATTATGATAACATTGTACAAAATGCACAAGATTTAAATGTGGAGCATAAAACCGTTCTTATTTTTTGGGAGATAGCTAATTGTTTGCATGGGTTGGAATATAAAATCGACACTTTTACAGATGAACATTTAGATGCACTGGAACAAAAAATACAACATGAATTAAAGCTTACTTTTGATGCGCTTTCAAAAGCATCTTTAGTAATTATGAACCGGTTTACGGCATTGCCCTTCACTTTTTTGCAGACGCAAAATGGTGCGCTTGAAGCGCTTGCAGGTCGTCTCAATCATTTTTGTGAGCAATACGCACCATCGTCCATCAAGTGGATCAATACTGATAAATGCATGGTACAATCTGGGATTGATAAAACCATCGATTATAAAGGCTATCTTAAAAATAAGTTGCTCTACAAACATGATTTTTATTGGAATTATGTGCAATTGGTACAGCCTTATTTTAATGCTTTGACGGGCCAAGTCAATAAACTATTAGCACTGGACTGTGACAATACTTTGTGGAAAGGTATCTTGGGAGAAGATGGGGATGATAACATTGGCATGGATGAGAATGAGTACAAAGGTCAACCTTTCGCAGCAGCACAATACAGAGCAATGGGTCTGGGCAAAAAAGGCGTGCTTTTGGCATTGGCTAGTAAGAATAATGCGGCCGATGTGGATGCTGTTTTAAGCGATCATTTGGATCTGTCATTAAAAGAGGACCAATTAGTAGCAAAAAAAGTAAATTGGGAACCCAAGGGAGAAAATCTCAAGAAACTAGCTGAGCAACTCAACATTGGGATTGATTCCTTCGTGTTTGTTGATGATTCTGACTTTGAAGTACAGATGATGCGTGATCAAGTACCTTCCGTAACCACCATTCAAGTACCTAAAAATGCTGTTCAATATTATATCGATCAGCAAGAGTGGTCAAATTACTTTATTCAACTTAACGAAAGTGAAGAAGATGCCAAAAAACTTGAACAATACAAGCAGAATGTTGAGCGCGCCAATGCTGAAACAAAATTTGAAGATTTTGCGGGGTTTTTGGAATCTTTGGATTTAGAATTGACCATTCACATAAATGATGCACAGCTCATTTCTCGAATGGCACAAATGACCCAGAAAACCAACCAATTTAACTTGACCACGCAAAGATATACTGAATCTCAAATAGAACATTTTGTTAACAATGCTGACTATGATTGTTTTGCGTTTAGTGTTAAGGATAAGTTTGGTGATAGTGGTATCACTGGACTTTGCATTATCCATCACACTGAAGAGAATATCGCAAGCATTGATACCTTATTGATGAGTTGCCGGATTCTGGGAAGAAATATTGAATATCAATTTTTAGAAGAAGTGCTTTCGCAAGTATTTAAGAAAACCGAGTTTTTAAAAGCACAATATAAAGTCAGTAAAAAAAATGCTCAAGTTGTTGATTTTTATGATAAGATACATTTTGAACTTATAGAGGAATCAGAAGCAGGGAAGTCATATGCAATGAAAAAACCTAGTTTTGCAGCTACAAATGCTTATAATTATATAAAAGTAAATTATGCCTAATATTGAAGAGAAATTAAAAGAAATCATGGCGTTGGTATTTGATGTTCCAACCACAGATATTAACGAAGACACTGGACCAGATGACTTGGACAATTGGGATTCTATCGGTACTATTAACCTAATTACTGCTTTGGAGGAAGAATTTGACATCGAATTTGAAGATGAGGAAATTTTGGACCTGCTCAATTTTCAATTGATCAAGATCAATCTTGAGGAAAAATTAGAAGTGTAGTGGCGGTTACGTTACGTGAGGTCGAAAAGTATGATTTCGATCAAATTTACCAGTTATTTATCGAAGTCTATGGCAAGCAACCATTTGACGGATTCAAAAAAGCATTTTTTGATCATGATTTATTATTGGGGTACTGCCTAATAGATACGTCGATTGAAACACAACCCATGGTAGGGTATTTTGGTTGTTTTACATATTATCGAACCATAGATGATATACCCGTTAAGTTTTATAATTCACACACTTGGATTGTAAAAGAGGCTTACAGAAAACAATCTTTAAAACTCTTGATGCCATACATGCGGTTGAAAGATGGTATTGTTACCAATTTTAGCGCAAACGGCAAGGTTGCGCAGATACTGGAACAATTAAAGTTCTCAAAATTAGGCATAGTCAATACTATAATAAAGCCTTCATATAGCATGACATCTTTTCTTGCCCAAGTCAAGATAAAATCCATACCGATTCAATCAGCTATTACCAAATGGCACGAGCCCTATATTGGATTAAGTTTAAATCTAAAATTACCAAATCAAGAGAAAACACTTGAATTGGTTTTAAAGGCAGTTGATAAAAAACCGGCATGGGTAAAACAAATAAATAATTTAGCCAGGTCACTGACTACGAAGCCATTGGTCACAAAATCCTATTTTCTTTATAAAGTACATTACACAAATTCTCCTGAAATGTTAATAGAAAATGTGGATAGTTTGATTCATTATTTGTTTTTCAAAAAAAAAGTTGGGGGTTTGGTTTTACCTGAATCATTTATTGAAGTTTTACCTTCAGATCGTATAGATACTCAGTACAAAGATACTATTTATGTCAAAGCCAATCAAGATGGTATCCCGATGATAGATTATTTATATTCTGAAGTTTTTTATTTAAATATTGGAGATAAGTAATGATAAATAATCTTAAAAATCGAATAAAGAAACAGTTGGTGCCTAAATCAAAACTTGTTGTGCTGAACTACCATCAAATTGGTGAAACATTTGATCCAAATATTCATAATGAGAATATTTGGAATAGTGTGTCGTTATTTAAAGAACATCTTTCTTTTCTAAAACAAAATTTTAAAATAGTATCACTTACTGAGGGGTTGGAGGCTTTAAAAAATAAAACCATCAACGAAACTTTAATAAGTATCACTTTTGATGATGGCGACGCCTCCATGACCAAGTTGGCATTGCCCATCTTAGAGCAATTGAAAATTCCCGCAACTTTTTTCATTAATACGGCATACGGTTCAGAAAAAATTGGTTATTGGTATAATTTGGGACCTTATTTTAAGGATATGGACTTAATTAATGCAGCACCAATTATTAGAAACACAATAGATCACAATACGTATCATGAACTACTTAAATTGGAAAATCAGTGTAACGAAAAATATAGCGGTCGCGATTCGCCATTTTATGCAAACTATGAGGCTTTTGAAAAATGCACCAACCCCTTATTTCATTTTGGATTACATGGTCACGAGCATTTACGGTTTTCTATGCTATCACGTGAAGCACAGAAAGAAAATCTGCTAAAGAATATTGAACATATGCAAAGATGGCCTAATTATGTGCCGCATTTCGCGATTCCATTTGGTAAGCCTCACGATTGGAATGCAGATACTTTGGAAATTTCTGAAGAATTGGGTGTTGTTCCCTTTTTAGCACATCATGGTTATAATACTTTTTATAGACAACCGTTTTTAAGGTTCTCTGTAGATACCAAAAATTTGCAATCCGTATTTAATAGCTTCAGTCCATTTCAAAAAAGTTATGATAAATTAAATCATTTAAATAATTAAATGAAACGAATTTATTATTTTACGGACAATTACCCGTTTTCGGATGATTATACTTGGAAATCTGCTGAAATTAACCAAGCTGCAATGGAGTTCGATGAGGTTGTTATTGTGCCTTTTACCTATATAAAGGATAATACTTTTACATTTCCAAAAAATGTGCGCGTTGTTAATCCCACTTTAAGGAAGTCATTTTTCGCAAAACGAAAATATTTAAAACATGTGTTTGCATCGACACAACCACAACCTTGGTATTTTGAAATTTTTAAAGCTTTATTACACGGTAAAAAAGGTGTTGTGGATTGGTATTTATCTACAGTGTATAGCAATATTATTGTACAAAAGGATATATTCAAGGAACTCAAGGATAGGAGAGAAGAACAGGGACAGATTGTTTTATTCTTTCAATGGACCATGCACAATGCCTTAATTGTGCCATTACTTTACAAATGGGGCTACCGACATATCGTCTGTAGAATGCATGGTTATGATTTATATGAATTTAGACATAACAATTATATTCCTTATAAAAAGGAAATATTAAAACGCTCTAAGATTTGTACTTTTATAAGTGAACACGGTCGCAATTATGCTGCTGAGTTATATCCGTTTATTAAAAAGAAATACTATTTACATTATTTGGGCGCCAATGCCATGGCACAAAATGAAGTGAGCAATAGACAAAAATTTCACATCATAAGTGTGTCTCGAATTATACCTTTAAAAAGGGTGGAGCTTATTATAGAAGCGCTAAAACAAGTTAAAATACCAATCAAATGGACGCATATTGGTGATGGACCTGGAGATGCCTTACATAACTTAAAAAAAATCGTGGCCAAAGTGAGTGCCAAAAATCCCACCTGCGAGGTGGAGTTTTTAGGCTGGTTAACTCCAGACGCTATTCGATCTTATTTTTCTAAAAGCGGCATCAATGCCTTAATATTGGTTAGTGAAACTGAAGGGTTGCCATTGGTAATCATGGAGGCATTCTCTGCTTCAATTCCTGTAATCGCGACAGATGTAGGTGGCATTTCTGAATTGGTAAATTCAAAAAACGGCATTTTACTAAATTCGAACCCAGAGGTTGAAGAGGTTGTCGATGCTATTGAAGTCTTAGCCAACGAGACCTTTGAATTACATCAATTACGTCGTCAGGAAGCATTGCAATCCTATCTAAAATCTTTTGATTTAGCGAAAAATAGTAAGAATTTTATTGATTTTTTAGCGCAACAATGTTCTTAGTTTCAGTTATTATACCAATGTATAATAGTAGCGAATTTATTAAAGAGACACTAAACTCTGTTTCTGATCAAACTTATAAGGATATCGAAATTATTGTAGTTGATGACAATTCAACAGATGGATGCTTCGAGTTGGTAAATAAACTCAATAGACCAAATCTAAAATTGGTAAAAAATCCAAGAAAAGGAGCTTGTGCTGCACGTAATTATGGGTTTGAAATATCAAAGGGAGAATATATCCAATATTTGGATGCGGACGATTTGTTAAGTCCGAATAAAATACATGATCAAATGAATTTGGCTTCCAAATTTGGTTTGAACGCTATTTATTTCTGTGAATGGATCAGATTTGTTGGATTTATCGATGAATATGCTACCAATCATCAATTCATAAATAAAAATTATGACCAAGCGTACATGTGGTTAAATGATTCTTGGAGTGGGAAAGGAATGGCTGCTGTTCATAGTTGGTTGGTCCCAAGGCAGATCATAATCATGGCAGGTCAATGGAATGAGGACTTGTTAATTAACCAAGACGGCGAATTTTTCACCCGTGTTTTAGTGAACGCATCCAGTATTAAATATGCTACTTCAGCGAAGGTGTATTACAGATCTGGAAATCCTGATTCGATCTCGCAATCTCAAAATACAAGTTGGGTTAAAGCAGATTCTTTATTGAATTCCTTAATATTAAATAAAAAGACCTGTTCCGATTATGGATTGACCGATGAATTGAAGGAGGGGCTTGGATATACATTTCTAAATTTCATCTATCGCAATTTTAATGTGCATTCTGATCTGGTAGCCAAGGCAAAATTTCATTTTTACGATTTAGGATATATGAAAATGTGGCCTGTAGGTGGTGAAAACTTTAAAAAGGGGGCAAAATTAATTGGGTTTTTACCGATGCTTAAAATTAAATCGTACATTTTGAATGTCATAAAATTTTAAAAATGCGACTCGCTTACATTACTAATACAAGTTTAAATGAATCTAGCGGTGGCGGTTCGGGTGTTAATTTTGCAACCTATAACTATTTAAAGGATGTTTACGAGATTAGTTATTTTTTAATATATCCCTGCCCGGATTTGAAGTCAAAAGCGGGCTCGGTTCTTTTGAGAAAGTTGTATTTAAAAAGGAATTATCATTATTTTTCAGAATTAAGATTGGATGATGTTCGAAAAAAATTTGAAACTATAGAAGGGGATTTCGATGCTTATTTTTTCCACGGGTTTACCCAATGGATAGCAATAAAACCTAACAAGCCCTACTTTTGCTTTAATGACGCCTGTTTTGCAACTTATGTGGACATCTATAATAATAAAGAGGAATTTAAAGAGTCGGATTTAGACAGGATTTATAAAAAAGAAGCCGTCTGGTTAAAAAACGCCGAGAAAGTGTTTTTCAGATCACAGTGGGCTCTGAACGAGACTAAAAAAGTCTACAACATGGACGGTAACAATTTCGTAAACGTGGGCGTAGGTGGCTTTATCGACATTCCTGATGCAGATACTTACAAAGAAGGCTTTAATTTTTTGTTTATCTCAAGAGAATTTATTCCTAAAGGAGGAAAGGTTGTAGTAGAAGCTTTTCAAGAATTAAAAAAGACCTATGACGATATAAATTTACAGATTGTGGGAGAAGATCCAGGAGATGCTATCAAAGCTGTTGAAGGGGTTTATTATCTGGGCTTTTTTAATAAAGCTGATGCATTGGAAAAGAAAGCCTTGATGAATGTTTTCGCGAATGCTTTTGCTTTAATTCATCCCACAATTAAGGACACTAATACTTTAGTCATAAATGAGTTGGCCTACTATGGATGCGTTGCCATCTCGTCAAATAAATTCGCCATTCCAGAATATTTAATTGACGGTCAAACTGGATACTTATTAAACGATCCAAGAGATTCTAAAGAATTGAAATCCTTGATGAAAAAACTAATTGTCAATCCTGTTGATTATAGCGTAATGCGGAAGAATGCGCGTAAAAATGCGGTACAATATAATACTTGGAATGCTGTAGGTCAACGAGTAATAAAGGAGATTACAAATTCAGTGCAAGCATAAATGCCCCAAATTAAAAAAAATAGAATCTTTGTTTTTCACTTTCTACCCATTGAAATGTACCCGCCTGCACTTAATTTTGCGTCTTATTTGTCAAATAATGTACACCCCAATAATACTACAGAAATAATACTTGTTACCACAAAACCCAATACGGGATTGCGTCTGGTTGCTTTGCCCAATATTCAAATCATAAGATACCGAGGTATTGAAAAAGGGATGAGTGCATTTAAAAAGCTTACTCAGTATATATATATATATAGTGCGGTAATCATGAAGCTTTTTAAGTACAAACCTCAGAGCCTTTTCTTTTATGAGACCTTGTCGTCTTTTCCGTTTGTTGTATACAGTTTATTTTATAAGAAAATCAATTTGTACATTCATTATCATGAATTGTTTACCATTGAACAATTAAAAAAAGGCAGACCTTTACATAATTTTTTAAACAGATTGGAGAAAAGGTATTTATATGCCAAAGCAAAATGGATTTCAGAGACCAATAGGTACAGGATGAAGATTTTTATTGATCAATATCATTTGAATTTTGATCGTGTAAAGCATAGGATATTGCCAAATTATCCACCAAAAAAGTGGATTGACCAATCCAAAATAGTTAATGTTAATCAAAGGGATAAAAGTAAAATAAAACTTCTTCATATTGGTTCCCTATCTTTTGAGACCATGTACCTAAATGAAGTTTTGAAGCAATACGGTAATCATGAAAAATTCGAAATCACCTTCTATTCGCACTTAAGAGACAGAATTATTATCGAAAAATTGACATCCTATGATAATGTAACTTTTAAAGGAAGTCTTAATTATGATGAGATCCCTAATTTAAAAGGTTTATATGATGTAGGTTTAGTGCTTTATAAAGGTAATTCTCTCAATTTCACGTACAATGCGCCAAATAAAATTTTCGAATATTTAGCTTTGGATTTAGATGTGTGGTGTTCTGACAAACTTGTTACATCAAAAGATTATGAAATTAGAAGTTCGTATCCGAAAATGTTAATGGTGGATTTTGAAAATCTTTACAGATTCAATTTTCAAAACGCACTGGACAAAGATAAACTAACGTATAAAGAAAGTCCGTATTATTGTGAAACGGTATATGAACCATTAGCGGCGCAAATGTACAGCGATTTTGATTTAGAGGCTGCAACCGAGCGAAAATCATTATAGAAATCTCAAGATTTTATTTAATGCGGAAATATAGTTTTTATCAATAATAATAGAAATTGAACAAAGATATGTCATCTAACTCTTCAGTCATAAGAATCATTTTTTTTAATTATACTTTTAAAGATTGAGCATATCTTGAACAAGATGTTTAAAGCAAAGGAAATTAACTCGTTTTTATATATAGGACAATATTCGGAAGGCACGACCAGTAAAATGCGTGCTAATCAATTGATCGCTCTATTAAACCCTAAGACCGTTGAGATTATTGATACTCATATTCCCTTTCTAAAAACAAATAAACTCCTAAGATCTTTTGGTTTCCGCTATAAGATGGGGCCGCTAATATTGGCCGTTAACGATTATATTCAGGCTAATGTAAAGGGCGAAAGATTTGATTTGATTTGGGTAGATAAAGGTGTTTATATAAAGCCAATAATTTTAAAAGAGTTGAAGCGTAAAGCTGGAAAAATCGTGCATTATACCCCTGATATGGCATTTTATGAAAACGAATCCCGGTTTTTTGAAAAGACTATAAAATACTATGACTATTGTATTACTACAAAAACCGCCGAAATAGATAAGTATTTAAAAAGAATACCTGAGGGAAAATTATTATTTGTTACTCAAGGTTTTTCGAAAATTATTCATAAACCATTTCATCAATATCACGATAAAACCAATTCTGTCGTATTTATCGGTTTGGCGGAACCTCACAGATTTGAAATTGCAGAGAAATTGTTAACGGCTGGAATTCATTTAACTATCGTTGGCAAAAAATGGGAATTATTTGTTGAACGAAATGGGCATTTTGATAATCTTAACTTCTTGGGAGAATTAGTTTATGATGAAGACTATAGTAAATTAATATCTTCTTCAAAATTCGCCTTGGGCTTACTTTCTAAAAGATTCCCTGAATATCACACCACCCGAACCTTTGAAATTCCTGCCTGCGGAACAGCATTACTTACCGAGAAAAATAGCGAACTAACGTCTTTTTATAATGATGATGAAGTTATTTTTTATGACGACGCTGATGATTTAGTGGAAAAAATTGAATATTATCTAAATAATTCTGACGAGCTTGAAGAACTTATAAACAAAGGGAAGCAGAAAGTTGATTCAAGTGGTTTTGATTATGAATCCATACTTGGGGACCTTTTAAAAATAATATTAAATTGAAATTAAGCATTGTATTAAATCAGGAAATGGTTTCAAAATACTCGAAAATATGTTCTATAAATCTGTATCAAATTTAATTAACAATTCAGCATCCCTTGAGAACAAAGAATGCCTGACCTGACTGTAGAATTAGAAAATCATTGATTCCCAACACTCAAGTTGTTGAGATCAATGTTTTAGGAAAAAAAATAAAATGCATTCAAAATTAGTTTCCATCATCATCCCAAATTATAACAGTTTAAAATTTATCAAAGAGACATTAGACTGCGTATTCAATCAGACTCATAAAAATTTGGAAGTCATCATAGTTGATGACGGTTCAACAGATGGGTCGTTTGAATGGATTGCGAATCTTAATCAGCCAAATCTTAAACTTGCTAAAAATCCTAAAAAAGGAGCCTGCGCCGCACGTAACCACGGCTTGCGTTTGGCTAAAGGTGATTACATTCAATTTTTAGATGCGGATGATGTATTGGATCATGATAAGATTAAAGCACAAGTGACCTTACTGGAAAACGAACCTACAAAGGTTGCGATATGCAGTACTCGGCATTTTTATGAAACCATTGATGAAGGAGTTATTACGGATGCTTCGTTTTTAGACACAACAGATACTCCTGGGGATTTTTTATTAAATCTTTATGGCGGTGATGGCATAAACCATAATATGGTTGCACAGCATGCCTGGTTAACGCCAAAATCAGTGATGGACAAAGCAGGGTTTTGGAATGAAGAATTAGTGAAAGACCAAGATGGCGAGTTTTTCTGCAGAGTAGCTATGGCCTCACAAGGCATTTGTTTTGCGGAAGGTGTGTTGTGTTATTATAGAAAACACAGAAATGCAGGCAGCATTAGTAGTGGAAAGACCGAAAAGCATATTTCTAGTCAATTCGAGTCTCTCAACTCTAAAGCCGAGCAACTAAGTAGTTTTAAAGACACTAAAGCTTATAAGAATGCCATGGCGCTCCAATATAAAATAATCGCTATAGATGCCTATCCTAAGCATCTTGCCATCTATAAGACGGCTATTCAAAATGTAAAGTACTTTGGAGGCAGCGCCTATATGCCCGTGTTGGGAGGAAAATTGATTGAAAGTATAAAACACTTATTTGGCTGGCGAGCTGCAAAGGCGTTCTCTGTTTTTGCTCATAAATACATAAAATCCTAAATGAATAAAATTCTATTTATCACAACGTCAAGTTTGGCTTCTAACCCAAGATTGGTAAAAGAATTTGAAGCTTTAAAAAGCGATTATGATTGTCATGTCCTGTGTTTTAAGCATCACGATTGGAGCTCGGAACTTTCAGAAGCTATTATAACTAGAAATCCTGACGTTCAATTTATCGAAATTGATAGAAAAAAAGCGGTGTTCCAAACGCTGAAAAGTAAACTTGCCCATAAAGCAGCCATCTTGTATAACAGTAAAGCACCTCAAAATTTTAAAATTTGTGCTTTTGCCAACAATGACAAAGCTTTACAGCTATCGGACACGGCTCAAATGTTATCGGAAAAAACAAACTATTCTAGGATAGTGGCACATAATTTAGGTGCTTTTTACGCCGCCGTAAAGCTATCAGAACAGAAGGGAATCGCATTGCAGTTAGATATAGAAGATTATTATCCAGGAGAGGCGCTTTATTTTAATGAGCATTTGGAAAAACAGAACAGAATGCACCTCATGGCAGAAAGTTTTGCCAAGGCACAGGCCATTACTTATGCTTCAAAAGGAATTCAATTGGAATGTGAAAAACATTTCAAAGTTCCCGATGGAACCAAACAGGAAACCATTATTAATGCATTCCATGCCACTGATTTTGTGGAACCCAAAGAAAACTCTTCAGAGCGTATCAAAGCCGTTTGGTTTTCTCAGCATATTGGCCCCAATCGAGGCTTGGAACAGGTGTTTGATGCGGCAAAGAGTTATGAACACATCGAATTTCACCTTATAGGTAACAAAAATAAGGACTATTTAAAGACATTCAGTTTTGACGAGAATGTCATATTTCATGATATTATGCAGCAAGAGGCGTTGCATGAATTTCTAAGTCGTATGGATATTGGTCTAGCTCTTGAAAATGTAAAGGCCGATCTTAATAGGGACATCTGTCTGACAAATAAGTTTTTAGCGTATGCCCAAGCTGGTCTATACATTGTAGCAACAGATACGTTTGGGCAAACGCAATTTATGAATTCCCTAGACTATGAATCAGGTGTTATTATAAGTAAAACTTTAATTGAATCTTTAGTGGAAATTGATGAGAAACAAATTGCAATAGAAAGAAAAAAGCATAGATGGAACAAGGCAAAATTATTTGCTTGGGAAAATGAACAACTTAAATTAAAGAGGCTTCTTGCATAATTTTCTTTAGTAAGTTTTTAGACGCCTGAGGATTGGCTATATAGAGTTTAATTTTTGAAAATAGAATGTATTACATATAAGCATATGAAAACTGTATTGATAATTCATCCACATTGGGTGCCAGCGAATTTAGCTAGTGTTCAGCGTCCACGTTTAATGGGCAACTATCTAAAACAATTTGGGTGGCATCCGCTATTGCTCACGGTCGATTCTAAATATTATGAAGAAACACCTGATCCGCTCATAGGTAAAACAGTTTCTAAGGATATTGAAGTGGTTTATACCAAAGCCTATAACGTGACCAAACCTAGATTGATAGGTGATATTGGGTTGCGGGCCTTTCCATTTTTAAAAAAGGAAGCATTGCGGCTGTGTAGAGAACGACAGATTGATTTTATTTGGATTCCAATACCATCGTTCTATACAGCGCTATTGGGACGGATAGTTCATGACAAAACCGGAATTCCTTATGGTATTGATTATATAGATCCATGGGTACGTGATATTACCAATCAGAGTGATTTTAGAGCGAAGCTAAGCCAAGCTGTGGCAAGAACTTTAGAACCTTATGCGGTTAAAAAGGCCGCTTTGATTACTGGGGTGTCAACGCCCTATTACCAGCCCGTCATCGATCGAAATTTTAAAACACCTCCAGTTCATGCAGGAATGCCCTATGGGTTTGATCCTAATGATCATGAGATTGAGTTGGAAGGCTTAAAAATGCCTTGGGACGATCAGCCTGATTGTAAGCCGTGGTTGTATGCCGGTGCATTTTTGCCTAACTCGCATCTTTTTGTGCAGTCTTTTTTTGAATCCGTAGCTGCCTTAAGGGCAGATGGAAAATGGGACGCCGCAGTGCGATTGTATTTTGTGGGTACCGGATCTTATCCGGCTAAGCGTATTACCGCCTATGCCAAAGATTATGGATTGGAGGATATTGTCATTGAACATCGCCAACGGTTCCCGTTTTTGCATATCCTTAATTTCTTGTCTAAAGCGGATCGGGTCATGCTTTTTGGCAGTACAGAAATCCACTATACCGCTTCTAAAACATTCCAATGTTTGTTGAGTAAACGCCCTTTATTCTCAATGTTGCACGCTGAAAGTTCTGCGGTTGATGTGATTAGAGAGGCTAATGCTGACGCGTTTTTAATGCCTTATAATGATGGAGACTCCAAAGAAGTGATTGTGAAAAAATTAAGATCCATCCTAATCAATTTTCAACACGAAGTGCAATGGGATCTTAATTTGGAGCATTTGGGCGCCTATACCTGTATTCAATCTGCAAAAGTATTGGCTGAGGCGATGGATAAAGCTCTAGAAATTAAAAATTAAGTTCATTAAAAATTATGCAAAACACAATCGACGTTTCAATAGTAGTACCCGTATATAAAAGCACTAAAAGTTTGGAACTTTTGACCCAACAAATTGGTGTTCTCGGAAATGAAATAGACATTAAATTTGAACTCATTTTTGTTAACGACAGCCCATTTTTCTTAGACACCAATAAAACCTTAGAGACACTCGATTTGCTTTTTGACTTTGTACATGTAATTACGTTACGTAAGAATCAAGGACAACACATGGCCTTGTTAGTCGGATTATCCAAAGCCAAAGGAGAATTTGTTATTACAATGGATGATGATCTGCAACACCCTGTTAGTGAAATTCCAAAGTTAATTTCAAGGATAGCTGAAAAAAATGGACCAGATGCTGTATTCGCTATTCCTTTTTCAGGAGACAAAAAACACTCTCCATGGCGAAATTTTGGGAGTTACGTTATTAACAAAGCTGACGTCATGTTCTTGAGCAAACCAGCAGGTTTAAAAAAATCACCATTTAGAATTATGCGCAATGATTTGGTAAATGTTATTGTTAATAATTATAATTCTTCTCCAGCCGTTTCTAGTCTTATAATTAGAGCAACCCATAACATTGAGAATATCGAAGTGAAGCATAATGACCGACAGTTTGGTAAAAGTGGTTATTCTCTGAAGCAATTGATGAGTCTGACTTTAAATAACATTCTACATTATTCCTCGCTCCCTTTAAAACTTTTAGGCTATGTAGGCGCTTTTGGTTTTATATGCTCCATCTTATTCATAATAACTGTATTGATCAGAAAATTATTTTTTGATATCAATTTTCCTGGTTACGCCTCTATTGTATCTTTAATAAGCCTATTTGGAGGATTGAATTTATTGGCTTTGGGAATCATTGGAGAATACTTAATTAGAATTGTAAAGGAACAACAAAAACCGGGTTTAGATTCTCTATATAAATAGAATGGAAAAAATACTAATATTAGGAGCTGGAATTTTTCAGGTTAATCTCATTAAAAGAGCTAAGGAATTTGGCTATTGGATAATTGTGGCGACTTACAAAGGCAATTATCCCGGACTTGAATTCTGTGATGAGGTTGTAGATATAGATATTACAGATTACGATAAGCTATCCGCACTTGTAGAGAAAAAGGACATTAAAGCCATAATGACTACGGGTTCTGATGTGGCGCTCCCTACTATTGGAAAATTGGTGGATAAATATCAGTTAATTGGGCCTACATTTTTCGCCGCAGATATCGTATCCAGTAAAACAAATTTTAGAAAATTCCAAAAGGATAATCAAATTGAATCTCCTGATTTTATAAAATGTAAAGATGTTAAATTGTATTTAGAATATATTCAAAATTCTTCCGGTAGATTTGTTGTAAAGCCTGATGATGCTTCAGGTTCAAGGGGAATTCATTTCATTAGCGCAAATGATTCAATTGAAACTTTAGAGTCAACGTTTATTTCTGCTAAATCTTATTCCCGTAACGGATGGGTGTGCATAGAGGAATTTATCCTAGGTCAAGAAGTTGGAGGGGATGCTTTTATGGTGAACGGCAAAGTGGAATTTATTGTAACAACTACTAAACATTTAAAAGGAGCTTTAGTTTTGGGTCATACCATTCCGGGCAGCCTTAATCCAACAGTTATTGATCAAATTAGAGTGCATCTCGAAGCTATCTGTAATACTCTTGGTTATAGGTCAGGGCCTTTAAATTTTGATGTTATGGTAAATGAAGGCATTTTAACAGTCATTGAGATGGGATTAAGAAATGGCGGTAACGGTATTGTCGATCTTATCAAGAAAAGTTATGGAATTGACTTAAACGAAAAATTAATTCAATGGACTATGGGATTGGAGGTCGAATTTTCTCCAAATAAGAATCCAACAACCTATAGTAGCGCTGTTTTTGGGTCTCATCGAAAGGGTCTAATTTCAAAAATCGCCAATCGGAATGTTTTAAAGTCGAAATATTCATTTATCGAACATATTAATTACGCAAAAAGGGAGGGAGAAGAAGCAAATATAATGACTAATAATTCTGATTTAATTGGTTATATGATATTGAAATCTGATGCAGACAATTATTATAAAAATGTGGCAGCTATAAAGAATGATGACTTGTTTATGTTAATATAACATAAAATAATCTAAAGAATAAAAATATGATCAATAATTGGATACTATTAGGCCCTGCCAATGCAAAAAAAACAGAGATAGTTATTTCTGCATTGATCGATAATCCAATCATAAGAACGAAACCATTCGTTTTAATGTGCGAAACTGATACTGGATGTGCTGTAGAACTTGCTATAAAACATAAAATAGAAATTCATATAGTTGATGATATAAAGCTTAAAAGCCCGAAAGTAATTGAAATGTTGAAAAGTCTCCAAGCTGATGTTTTGATTAGCTGCGGATGGAGTTACAAGATTCCTGTTGAACATAACATTTATTTTAAATATCCGATTATAAATTGTCATGGTTCTGTATTGCCAGATTATAAAGGTAAAAGAGCATATCTACATCAATGGGCGAATATTGAGGGTTTTTATGGAGCAACTATCCATACAATAAGTGATAAATTTGATCAAGGAGAAATTATCATACAAGGCAAACAGAAGTTGTTCTTAAAGGAGAATCTAATAATGATTCATAGAAGATTATCAGAGTTAACGGCACAACTTATTCCTCAAGCGTTACTAATGATTGATTATAATTTGCCTACTCAGAATAATTATATGAAGAAAAACAGTCAGAGTAGGTATTTTTATAACATAAAAAAAAGGAAGTTAGTTTTACATCGTCTAATAAATCGATTCGCATACTATTTTAATTTAAAAAAGTGGTCGACCCCTCACAAAATGTAAGGTTACTAATTTTGAAAAATCTGTTTTCAATAATAAAAGTGCTTTAATTTAAAAAACCCAATTAAAATAAGTACTATAGAATATTATTAATTTTCTCACTTCAACAACAGATTTATTGATAATTAAAAATTTAAATTATGAAAATTAATTTTGTTGGAGATTTAATATTTGGAGATCAACCCGTGAAATTCGGTTTTGGCTTTGATAGCTTACATCATAAAACGAACTATAAAAAAGTATTTCAGGGTGTTGAAAATTCTTTTTCTCAGGCTCAGTTCAATGTAGCAAATTTTGAATCCATAATTAAGGATCGCCCTCTAAAACCAACCGTTTCCAACTGGTCAATGTGTTGTGACAATAATGTTGTAGAGGTAATGCTACAAGCCAACATCAATGTGGTCAGTGTAGCAAATAATCACAGTATGGATTATGGTCTGGATTCATTTAATAACACTGTCAACTCATTAGAAGCAGCTGCTATTAAAGTAATTGGAAAAAAAAACCACCCATATGCCATCTTGAGTCATGATAATCTCAAATTAGCGATAATTGGTGTTAGTTATCTTAAGGTGAAAACTCCTGATGTGCCTTATTTCTATAATCCCACAAATGAGGAATGGAAAAATTTAATAGAACGATTGAAAATAGAATCTGTTAATAAAGTTGTCATCTATGTCCATTGGGGTAATGAATTTGTTGATCATCCTAGTGAGAAACAGCTAGAAATTTTAAATGATTTATCCAAATTAGGTGTTGATGCTATAGTAGGACATCATCCTCATGTTTTACAGCCAGCATATTTATTTAAGAACATTCCTGTTTTTTTTAGTTTGGGTAATTTTGTTTCAGATTATTGGCAGAAACGAGCAAGAATTTCAACTATATTAAATTTATCTATAGACAAGGACGCATTAATGGATTGGAAGCAAACTTCATGTTATTTAAATGAAGAGGGATGCCCAGCTGTAACTAAGGACAAGATTGATGTCGAATTTAAAAGCGAAATTATAAGTTCAACTATTGAAGATGTTAATGCTTCGCGAAAGCGACTCAGAGTTGAATACCTTAATATGCTAAGTAAAAACTTCTATAAGATTAAAAATAAAAGACTTTTTTTAAATTGGTTATATCGACGTTTTGTTTTTATAGTGAAGTATGGAAAAGAAGAAAAGATTAATCCTGATATAATTTATGAAAAATATAAACATTAAATTAATTTTAAAGATTATATTTTCATTTTCTTTATTGATTTTTCTTTTCTTAAAGCTGGATATTTCGGTTCTTCTCAATTTAGATAAGACGGTATTCATTTATATCTTTATTGCATGCCTAATAACTTGTGTGTCTCTTTTTATAATGTCTTACAGATATCATTTAATTGTGCTTTATTTTCTAAAAAAATCAATTAATTCGATAGTTATTTTTAAGTATTATTTGATTGGTATGTTTTTCAATATTTTTCTTCCAGGGGCCATTGGTGGAGATGCGGTAAGAATAAAGAAATTGGTTTCCAATCATGGCGTCAATTATAAGAATTCAGCTGCTGTCACATTAGGCGAGCGACTTACTGGCCTGTACGGTTTATTAGTCCTATTAAGCATCAGTTTTTTCTTTCAAAATTTCCCATCAGGTTTCAATTTACAATCTTATGTGCCCAACGTGATTTTAAAAGCCTCGCCTTTTGTTCTTATTTTAATGCTTCCAATCCTGACTTTAGTATTAAATAGATTTAAACTAAAGGTTACAAATCTATTCGCATTTAAAACGGTCTTGGTAATTTTATTGGCCCAGATGGGAGACATATTAATTGCTTATTTATTCTCTAATTTTTTAGGATTAGACATCCCATTTGTTTCTTATATTTTTATTATGCCAATCGTTTACATCGGTACTGTGTTACCAATCTCGTTAGGAGGCTTAGGAGTTAGAGAAGGTGTTTTTTCAGGACTTCTAACACTCTACGGTGTAGATGCCTCTATTGCTATTACCATTTCATTATTAATGTATTTTACTAAAATTATTGTCGGACTAGTTGGCTATGTCATCTATCTGAAAGACAAATAATTCACAATAATAAAATTTTATTTTTATGAGTATACCTTTTAATAAGCCTTATATCACTGGTAAGGAAGTTCACTTTATTTATGATGCCGTCAGTACAGGTCATATCAGTGGGAACGGAAAATACACAAAACTCTGTCAAGCCTATTTTCAAGAGAAGTTAGGGGTGAAAAAAGCACTGTTAACTACTAGCTGCACTGATGCTTTAGAAATGTGTGCGTTGTTGTTGGATATTAAGCCCGGAGATGAGGTTATTGTACCGTCCTATACTTTTGTGTCAACGGCCTTAGCGTTTGTGCGCCAAGGCGCTAAAATTGTCTTTGCCGATAGTCGTAGTGACCATCCAGGTATTGATGAGCAAAGTTTGGAAGCGTTGATCACATCTAAGACCAAAGCTATTGTTCCTGTCCATTATGCTGGAGTTGCCTGTGATATGGATATTATTATGTCCATTGCCAACAAACATAACATATTTGTTGTGGAAGATGCTGCTCAAGCCATTGACAGTTTTTACACCGGAAAAGATGGTGTAACAAGGGCATTGGGAAGTATTGGCCACTTAAGTGCGTTTTCGTTTCACGAAACCAAGAATATTCAATGTGGTGAAGGTGGCTTTTTAGGGATCAACGACGACCGCTTTGTGGCAAGAGCTGAGGTTATATGGGAAAAAGGGACCAATCGTGCTGAGTTTTTTAGAGGAGAGATTAATAAATACGGCTGGGTAGATACAGGTAGTAGCTTCCTACCCAGCGAAATTACCGCCGCTTTTTTATGGGCGCAATTGGAAGCTCTTGAACACATTCAAAGCAAACGCAAAGCAATTTGGAAAACGTATTACACCAATTTAAAGCCTTTAGAAGCTAAAGGGGTATTAAAGTTGTCCAAAATACCAGAATTTGCGTCGAGAAATGGTCATATGTTTTATGTACTGTGTAAAGATTTAGAAGAACGTACCGCTTTAATAAAACATTTAAAATTAAATAGCATTAGTGCCGTTTTTCACTATTTGGCTTTGAATAAGTCTGAATATTATTTGGAGAACCATCAGATTTTTACCTTGCCAAATACAGATAGATACGAAGCTACATTATTAAGATTACCGTTGTTTTGTGATCTCAATGTAGAAGATGTAGAACAGGTTAGTCAATTGATCATTAATTTTTATAATGCTTAATTCGTGGAGTTCTCAAAAATAGTATTTGACATTTTAACACTACCCATATATTTGCTTTTCTTCCTTTTAATAGGAAAATTTATATATGGTAGTTTACGCCAATTTTTTAACGATGATTTTTTAGGTTCTTTTTTAGAAATCACTTTAGGTTTCATTTTATCAATTTGTTTTTATGCCATTTTTATAACTTCAGGAAAAACAATAATGGTGCTTTTTGTTCTGCTTTTATTGAGTCAGTATTTGTATTCAAAATTAAAACCTGATTTCTTATGGTATAAAAAAATAAATAAAACAGATTTTAAAACTATTGGACTGTTTTTTGGGTTTTCATTGGTCTTTCTTGGAGTTCAATTATTTAGACATGATTACTTTAATCCAGACATAGTGAAACTGGGATGGGGTGATTTTGGCTTTTATTCCGATGTCGCTGAATCGTTAAATATATATGGAATAGAAAAATCAAATAGCTGGTACAATTATTTTGCTTCCGAAACATTATTTTATAGTGCCAATCCCATTCCATACCATTATTTTGAGATTTGGACACAGGCTTTGTTTTTGAACACTTCTTTAAATAGTGGCGTATTCGTTTTTATATATGTTTTCACGCCATTTGTTTGCGCATTGGCAGCCCTGGCTTTTTATGTGTTAGGACGTTCGTTATTAAAGATAACTTCAATATATAGAAATTTATTATTATTAGTAGCCTCACTATTAATTCCATTCTCAATGGGTAAATTACCTTTTTTATTAGGCGGTTTGCAAGATAATATTATAAATTATCCAAGGAATTATATGTTCTATATATGTTTTGTATGCTTTTTTATATTTTATAGAAAAGGATATAAGAGCTTTGCAGTTTATTTCTTAGCCTTTTTAAGTTGTATTAATATTTTATACCTGCCTACAATTTCGGTGGTTTTGGTTGTTTTAGGTATTTTTCAATATTACTATCAGAAGGAAAAAGGTTCAATAGCCTTACACACCATAATTGTAGGAACCCTTCCTGCATTTTTTATTATATTATTTTATTTTTTTCTATTTAAAACAGTGGGAGGTAGAGGAATTGACTTATCTGCATTGAATATAATAAAGATATATCTACTTGAAGGATTAAGATATTTTTTTAGACTTAACTTGGCACGCATTTGGTTATT
This sequence comes from Gelidibacter gilvus, assembly GCF_004115975.1. Taxonomy (GTDB): domain Bacteria; phylum Bacteroidota; class Bacteroidia; order Flavobacteriales; family Flavobacteriaceae; genus Gelidibacter; species Gelidibacter gilvus. The sequence goes on from NZ_SDDZ01000008.1 coordinate 56,984, forward strand.
CTATCTACCATTCGTTCTTATCTCTTTGGTCTATTTATGGCGCAATAGAAATGAAAATAAAAAAAGTAGCTATACCATAGTCATTATTTTTGTTGCTGTTTGTATGGAAATATTTAGTTTGCTATTTGCCTCATTTGTCCCACATTTGGAAGCAGGAACTTTTAATAGCATAGTGCTTAATCCGATGTTAGCTTCTTTGACGTTTGTCGGATTAATGTATGCCTTAAATACTATAAAAACCCTCCTAAGTAAAGTTGTATTTGTTTTACTGGGATTTCAGCTTTTATATTCTTTTATCTTTGTGCTTTTCAACTTAGAAGGTTCCCGATTTGTAGGGACATTTAATTTCAGTAAATCATTTTTAAAACAAGTGTCACAACTTGAAATTAACAACAAAATAGGTGGTTTTTATAAAAACATTGAAAATAGAGAAAATTCTGAATTTGCAGCCAAATCAAATTTGTCCTTGGTTTCTTCTTTGTTTGATCATAAAGGCAATGGTTATTTTCAAGTAGACTTAACTACTTATATAAGAGAAGAGAACATCCCATTTCAATCTATAAAGGCTGCGGAAATGAATACCCCAATGTATAAATATGGAAGTAATAAAATCAAAAACAATCCTGGTCTAAGTCGAAATTCTATAGAATTAAGCTTCATAAATGATTATAAAATAGATTATATTATTTTTAATCCAAATGTAGATGTACCTGAATATTTATTGACAGAAGTTGAGAAAATAATCACAGATCCATACTCAAACGTCAAAGTTATTGTGTTGAAATAGTCTTTTTGGTAAATTATTGCCATGACGTATTCTCTTTATTAACAATAGATATTGTTCTATTCATTTTGTCCTTTTACGTTTTGATCTCTTTTGCCAATAACTTAGTACGGAAGAAAGTAAACTTTATAATATAAAGAAGGTATTTATTAAAAATGAAAAAATTAGCTATAGTTATAACACATCCAATTCAATATTATGCACCTTGGTTTAAACTATTGGCAATACGTGGCCGTGTGAAATTAAAAGTATTCTATACGTGGTCTCAAACATCGGATACGGTAAAGGATAAAACCTTTGGTCGAGAAATTAAATGGGACATTCCGCTGCTCGATGGATATGAATATGAGTTTATTAACAATGTCTCTAAGGAACCAGGCTCACATCACTTCTTTGGCATTGATTGTCCAGAGTTGATCTCTAAACTAACGGAATATCATCCCGATGCCATATTATTCTTTGGATGGAATTTTAAAAGTCATTTAGGAGCTATGCGTTATTTCCATGGAAAAACTCCCGTTTGGTTTCGAGGAGATTCAACACTTTTAAACGAATCGGGAGGGTTAAGAACCAGAATAAGACGCTTAGTACTTAAAAAAGTTTATAAGTATATCGACAAAGCTTTTTACGTAGGTCAAGAAAATAAATCATATTTTAAGAAACATGGATTAGAAGAATCACAATTAATTAGAGCTTCACACGCAATTGATAATAGTCGATTTGATGATGACACTCATAAAAAGTATGATATTAGAGCTGAGGAATGGAGAGAGGAGCTAGGCTATGAAAGTGACAACATTCTTATTGTCTATGCTGGTAAATTGGAAATGGTAAAACAAGTCGGTTTTTTAATCGAAGCATTCAAAATTGCAATTAAAAAAAACACGAAAATCCGTCTCTTAATTGTAGGGAATGGACCTTTAGAAACCAAACTAAAAGAAATGAGTTCACATACTACTGAAATTAAATTTTTACCATTTCAGAATCAAACAAAAATGCCATTACTATATCGCATGTCTAATGTGTTTTGCTTGCCTTCAAAAAGCGAGACCTGGGGATTAGGTGTTAATGAGGCCATGGCAAGCTCTAGACCAGTGTTAGTTTCTGATAAGGTTGGGTGTGCAAAAGATATGGTTACTAATGGTCATAATGGCTTTATTTTCAGACATGACGACATCATTGAACTTGTGAATATTATTCAAGATTTGAAATTAATACAATTAAACCAAATGAAAGCGCGGGCATATAAGAACGTTCAAAACTTTAATTTTCTAAATATTGTAGACGCCTTGGAGAAAGAACTTTTAAATATTGACCAATATAAATAGTTAATAATATGGGATTTTGGTCTTATATAGGACTTATCACCGTTATTTATGTCGCTTACAAATTCGTTAAGCGTTTAGGTAAAGGGTTGCCTGTGCTTGAATTAATGCTACTTATTGCAGGCTTACAATGGATTGTTGGTGCTTTAATAGAATACCGTTCACCATCGATGCACTGGAAGTACTACATGTATGTAGAACAATCTACATATATGGGCTTTGTCGTACCTGCATATGCTTTGTTTTCAATTGTTGTACTTTTTGTCATCAGAAAATCAGTGAACATAGAGGTGGAATTAGACCGATTGAAAAACTATTCAAATTACGGTGTAATTATTTTTGTTATTGGTGTCGTGTTTGATGTTTTAGGAGGCGTTTTGCCAGGAGCACTTAGTTTTTTAGGTTTCATCCTTTCCAATTTTAAATTTGTTGGCGCCATTATTTTGTATTATTCTGAAAATAAGAAACTAAAAAAAATATTTTATGTTGCAATTATATATTTATTGATTACTTCAATTTTCAGAGCGCTCTTTCATGATTTTCTTTTATGGTCTGTATTTTTTTATATGTTTTATGCGCTTAAGAACAAGCCTTCTATCTCTAAAGTCTTATTGACAATTGTTGCTGGTGGACTTCTTGCTGCAACTTTACAAACCGTAAAATCGACCTTCAGATCAGAGGTTTGGAATAATTATTCAGGGAATAAATTGGAATTATTTGTGGGTTTAATGGTAGATTCTTTCTTCGTGGACAGCACGGAACTTGAAGACCTTAATGATGGGGTCGATTCTAATGTGAGACTTAATCAAGGTTGGATTATCAGTGCTGTCATGGACAATATTCCAAATAATCAAGAATATCTTGATGGGGCAACTATTAGTGATGCCGTGTTCGCCTCGATTTTACCAAGAGTTTTAAACCCTAGCAAAACACAAGCGGGAGGTCGAGAGAACTTTAGGGTTTTTACGGGGCTAGAAATTCTTGAAGCATCAATGGGCATTAGTATTGTAGGTGAGGCTTACGGGAACTTTGCACATTTTGGTGGCATTATATTTATGATTGTCTGGGGCTTTTTTCTAGGGAAAATTTGGTTGTATTTTTGGCGAAAAATCAGATACAATATTATATTTATTGCTTTTATTCCACTTATATTTTTGCAGGTAATTAAGGCGGAAACGGAATTAGTAGTGGTTCTGAACCATCTAATAAAATCGATGATCGTTGTGTTTCTTTTCCTATGGTTTGTTAAGAAATATTTAAAATGGAGTTTTGAAAAATGACAGAAACTATCATTTTTATTTTCAGAAAGCCAGATCCCAATTACAAAAGTATTGAAGGTCTGTTCGGCAACATTTCAAAAACTGTTGGATTACGGGAGTCCGTTTCCTTTTTGACCATGAATTTTTCAGGGGGTAGCCCGAGAACATTATGGTCCAATATAAAATCTTTCACTAAAGAGGAAAATAGAATTTACCATATTACAGGAGATGTCCAATATATGGCTTTGGTAACTGGAAAGAAATCCGTGCTTACTGTACATGATGTCAAGTCCATTGTAAACGGACACTTCTTGAAAAGAATTTACATGAAACTGTTTTGGTTTTGGTTGCCAGCATTATTTGTCAGCCGTATTACGGTTATTTCAGAGTTTACAAAAAAGGAACTAGAAAAAATCATACCTTTTTCTAAGAATAAAATCAGGGTTGTGCACAATCCAGTCAACTTCTTATTTCAATTCAGTGATTATCAGTTTAATCAAACAAAACCAAGGATTCTATTATTGGGTGCAAAGCGCAATAAAAACTTAAATCGGGTGTTAGAGAGCTTAAAAGATATCCCTTGTGAAGTGGTATTGATTGGCCAACCTACACATGAACAAGAGGTTCTGGCCGAAACGTTTGGTCTTGATTTTACATATAAATTCAATTTAAAAATAGAGGACGTGATAGCCGAATATCACTCGTGTGATATGCTTTGTTTTGCATCGACTTATGAGGGATTTGGAATGCCAATAATCGAGGCACAATCGGTGGGTAGGCCTGTGCTGACCTCAAACATAGGGGCTATGAAAGAGGTCGCAGCAGATTCAGCTTTGTTAGTAGATCCTTATGATATTACTTCAATCAGAGAAGGGGTAATAAAATTGATTGAAGATGTTGATTTAAGGGAAGGTCTGGTCCAAAAAGGATTGCGAAATGTGAAACGCTTTAGTACCGAAGCGGTGGCAGAAGACTATTTGAAAATCTATAGAGAACTAAGTGTCTAGTGATGATTTGGAATCACCAGGAATTAATCCAAGGCTTAAAATAGAATAGTAACAGCGTTATGAGCAAGATAAAAACGAGATTATGGATATTTATTGATTGGTATTTACCAGCTTATAAGGCTGGTGGTCCTATCCAATCGGTATCAAATTTGGTTGGTAGGTTGAAGAAGGAATTTGACATCTCTATTGTTACTTCAAATTCTGATTTGGGAGAACCATTGGCTCTTGAAACAAAAGATATAAATGTTTGGATGCCAAAAGATGGGTATCGCGTGATGTATGTGGATGAGGAACATCAAAACAAACAGTTTTATGAAGAACTTTTTTCTAATAATACTTTCGACGTTGTTTATTTTAACTCTCTGTTTTCCATAAAGTATACGCTTTTACCCTTTTGGCTCTTAAGAAACCAACCAATCAGACGTGTGTTGGCATCGAGGGGAATGCTCGGCAAAGGTGCTTTGGCAATCAAGCCGTTAAAGAAAAATTTGTTTTTGAAGCTCTTCAAAGTTTTGGGGCTTCACAACAAAGTAGTGTGGCATGCTACGGCACAAACTGAGGTCGATGAAATCAAAGATCATTTTGGACCGGAAATAAAAATTATGTTAGCGCCTAATTTATCGTCTATTGGAGCATATGGTTTTATCGAAAAAGAGAAACAGATCCATCAGTTGAATATATTTTTCCTTTCCCGTATTGCCATTAAAAAGAATTTGTTAGGGGCACTTGACACCTTATCGAATATTAAAATCAATTCCAAAATTAGGTTTAACATTATTGGACCTATTGACGATAAAGTGTATTGGCAGAAATGTGGTAAATGGATCAAGTCTCTACCTGAAAACATAAATGTGAACTACCTCGGTGCAATCCCTAATAGCGAATTACCTTTGATCTTAAAAGAGGAACATATCTTATTTTTACCAACCTATGGAGAGAATTTTGGGCACGTGATCATGGAATCTTGGCAAAATGGGTGTCCAGTAATCATTTCAGATCAAACTCCGTGGCTTGACTTGGAATCTAATAAACTTGGTTTTGATATTTCACTAGAAAGAAATAAGAAGTTTATTGAGGCGATTGAACAGTTTTGCGATATGTCTGAAGCAGAATATAATGTGTGGTCAGCTTCCGCTTTCAATTATGCGAAAAAATTTGTAGAAAATCCGGAAGTGTTAGAGCAAAATAAAGCCTTATTTTTGAACGCTTAAAAAAAAAATATGAAACGAATATTAATTACAGGAGGTGCTGGTTTTGTGGGCTCTCATTTATGTGAACGCTTATTGAATGAAGGTAATGAAGTCATCTGTTTGGATAATTACTTTACAGGGAGTAAGAAGAATATTGAACATTTGATGGACCATCGCTATTTTGAGTTGGTAAGACATGATGTCATCAACCCATATATGATTGAGGTGGACGAAATCTACAATATGGCTTGTCCTGCCTCCCCGGTACATTACCAATACAATCCCATAAAAACGATTAAAACCTCGGTGATGGGAGCCATCAATATGTTGGGGCTGGCAAAACGTGTTGGCGCAAAAATTTTGCAGGCATCAACTAGTGAGGTTTATGGTGATCCAGCCGTGCATCCACAACCTGAAACGTATTGGGGCAATGTTAATCCAATCGGGTTACGTTCCTGTTATGATGAAGGAAAACGCTGTGCGGAAACCTTATTCATGGATTACCATATTCAGAATGAAGTTAAAATTAAAATTATTAGAATCTTTAATACCTACGGGCCAAATATGAATCCAAATGATGGCCGTGTTGTTTCTAATTTTATCGTGCAAGCCTTACAAGGAAAAGACATCACAATTTTTGGTGAGGGGACGCAAACGCGGAGCTTTCAATACGTCGATGACTTAGTGGAAGGCACCATTAGAATGATGAACAGTAGGGATGGCTTTACAGGTCCGGTGAATATTGGTAATCCTGTAGAATTCACCATGTTGGAATTGGCTGAAAATGTCATCAAATTAACCAACTCCAAATCAAAATTGGTTTACATGCCTTTGCCACAAGATGATCCTTTGCAACGTCAGCCTATAATTGATTTAGCTAAAAAGGAATTGAATGGTTGGGAGCCAAAAGTACATCTGGAGGAAGGTTTGAAAAAGACGATTGGATATTTTGATGACTTGTTGCAGAATAGATAGAAGGAAAGGTAATCTTTGAAAAGATAATACGATGAGAATGGACATAAGAAAATGCTTGGCTAATTCTTAATTCCTAATCCCTCATGCCTAATCTCTGAGCTACATATATCAATTTAAGCTAATATCCATGATTAAATATTTAATAACATACATTTGAAAATCGATCTCTCTAAATATAACAACAGTTGGTACCAACCTGGGTCTAAAGTCAAACGCTTGTTATGGTACTTTATCAATGAGTTGTTTCTGAAATGCAGTTTGAATCCTTCTTCAGGACTCAAGATTTTTTGGTTAAAATGCTTTGGGGCTAAAATAGGAAATGGAGTTGTTATCAAACCAGGGATCAATATAAAGTATCCCTGGAAATTAACTATTGGCAATCATTGTTGGATAGGCGAGGAGGTTTGGATCGATAATCTAGATCAAGTGACTCTTGAAGATCACGTGTGCCTCTCGCAAGGCGCATTTTTACTTTGCGGCAATCATAACTATAAATCACCCGTTTTTGACCTCATGATTGCTCCAATAATTTTAAAAGAAGGAAGCTGGGTAGGCGCCAAAAGTATTGTTGGTCCGGGCGTGATCATGGAAAGCCATGCAGTGCTGTCTTTAGGTTCCATTACGAGCAGTAATTTAGATGCCTACGGGATTTACAGAGGAAATCCTGCGGTAAAGATTAAGGAAAGAACAATAAACGATTAGATGAAAATTTCAATTATAACTGCAACTTACAACAGCGCCAAAACTTTGGAGGTCTGTATGGATTCTGTGTTACAACAATCGTATAAAGACATTGAATACATTATTATTGACGGTAGTTCCAAAGACGATACCCTTAGTTTAGTAAAATCGAAAGTAGAAAAGCACTCCAATATTATTGTTGTTTCTGAACCTGATAATGGCATTTATGATGCTTTAAACAAAGGGATTGCCAAAGCTACCGGTGATATTATTGGGTTTGTGCATTCGGATGATTTTCTCGCAGACCAAACAGTCATTTCACAAATTGCTGAAGCTTTTGAATCTCAGGCTATTGACGGCATTTACGGCAATCTCCATTATGTACAGTTTGATGACACTTCTAAAATTGTGCGGAACTGGGTGAGCCAGCCCTTCTATCCAAAATTATTGAACCGTGGTTGGATGCCCGCACATCCGACACTGTTCTTGAAAAGAGAGGTGTATGCAAAGTACGGGCAATTTAATTTGAACTATAAAATCGCTGCCGATTATGATTTTATTCTTCGCGTCTTTAAACAAGAGCAACATCGGTTTAAATTTTTACCCTTGACCATTACAAAAATGAGAGTAGGTGGGGCTAGTAATAGAAGTCTTAAGAATCTCTATCAAAAAACTAAGGAAGATTATAATGCTGCCTATATTAATAAAATACGCTTCCCGCTGAGGGTCATCTTATCAAAAAACCTCTCAAAAATTCCACAATGGTTTTTTAAATAAGAACTGATATCATAAAACATTTATTGATTAGAGTTAATAAAATATTAAATAGGGCGCTATTTTTGTCGACGTTGTAAATTGCAAAGTTAATGCTAGCGTATTTTATAATCTAAAATACTGTGAATGTTAGCACTTTAAGCGTATCTTTGCCGAAAATTTACTTTAGAAATACACCCAAGACTACTTAAGCGTAAATTGCTATGATCCAAGAACTTCTCACTTATTTTAACCCCCTTGATTATGTGGTCATTTGGTTGGTTGTAGCATTTCTCATTGCGCTCTATGTCTCATTTAACACGTTTCCAGCCATTTTTATGATATCGGTAAAGAAACAGCTGATGGACGAACCCGGTTCAAGAAGTGTTCACTCAAAACGAACGCCTACCCTAGGCGGGATTGCTATTTTTATGAGTTTAGTGGTGGTCATCACCACACTTGGTGCTTTACTGAATACGAAGGTGCTCTTGTTGCTTTTAGGTGGAATGTCCATCTTGTTCTTTTTAGGTCTTAAGGATGACCTATTGGTATTGTCGCCTAAGAAAAAATTCCTGGGGCAGCTGCTGGCAGCCTTGGTGCTAATTATTTTTACCGACACAAGGATCGTAGGCTTTTTTGGGATTTTTGGGATCACCACCTTGCCGTATTGGTTCTCTGTACTATTCACTTTGTTTGTCTATGTGTTGATCATTAATGCCTATAACCTTATCGATGGTGTTGACGGCCTTGCAGGAAGTTTAGCCCTATTTGCCTGTGCGGCTTTTACCTATATTTTTCTAAAAACACAAGATATCAGTATGGCTACCATAGCCGTAGCGACTATAGGATCACTGATCCCCTTTTTGAGATTGAATTTTGCTAAAAAAAGAAAAATATTTATGGGCGATACAGGTTCCATGATCATAGGCTTTCTGCTTTCCTTTTTTGTGGTTAGATTTCTCAGTGAAGCACAGATTTATCGCACCTCAATATTCTATAATTCGGCCCCGATATTGGCGCTTGCCATTGTGTTTTTTCCGCTACTGGATACCTTTCGCGTCTTTTTTATACGTATCGTATTCCACAGAAAAAGCCCGTTTCATGCCGATCAAAACCACTTGCACCATGGTTTCCTTAGATTGGGGTATTCGCATATTCAAACTACGACATGTATCGTGATCATTAATGTGATCTTGTTTGTATTGGCACTTTTGTTTAAGGATTTTGAGATCCATCTGCAATTGATTCTTTTGCTTTCTATTGGAACTATATTATATTCTACAGTTTTTCTATACCATTGGATTTTAAATTCAAAATCCAAGTCTGAAATTAACAGAAGAGATACGCTTATTTAGTACCATTTATAAAAAAAGAGCTTACTTTTGCACTTCAAATGTATAAAGCTTTATGTTTAAAGATCTCAAGACTAATTTAATGAAGTACATATTATTAGGATTGGTAACATTGTTCTTATTGAATTCTTGTGCCACAAAAAAGGAAATTCTTTATTTTCAGGATTCTGAACAATATAATAATACGCCCATTAGTTATATCAGACCCTCTATTCAGCCTAACGACATTTTAAAAATTACGGTAGGTGCCCTTGTTGAAGATTTGGCAAGACCTTACAATATAACAACTGGAGGTAGTTCACAAGGCGGTGGTAATGTCGACATGATGAAGCTTCAAGGTTATTTGGTTACTGAAAACCATACTATTAATTTTCCTCAATTGGGAGTCATATCCACAAAGAATAAAACAACCCAGCAATTTGAACAAGAATTGACCCGGATGTTGGAAGATGGAGGCCATCTCAAAAACCCAACCGTTAGTGTGAGGCTATTGAACGCCAAAGTCACTGTCTTAGGCGAAGTTAGCGGTCCCGGAACCTATGATTTTACAGAAGGAAGTATCACTTTGTTGCAAGCTATAGGTCTAGCCGGAGATTTGACCATAAATGGGAAACGAGAAGATATCCTATTGGTAAGAGAATCGGAGGGTGTTTATAAAACAGCACATCTTGATTTGACTTCTGCACAGGTATTAACCAGCCCTTACTTTTTAATAAAACCAAATGACGTGATCATGGTTAATCCTAATGGACCAAAAATTAAAAGTTCAGGGTTTGTCGGCAATGTAGGAACCTTCATTTCAGTATTTTCTATCGTATTGAGTACTGTGCTTTTAATAACCAGATAATAATGAACGAAGAAAGAGTGAAAACTGTCACAGGAAAAACTGATCAAGGAGAGCAGATAAAATACGAGCTTAGGAAATATCTACGCTATTGGTTTTGGTTTGTAATTGGAATAATGATTGCTTTGGTTGCTGCCTTTTTATATTTGAGGTATACCCCCAATATTTATAACAGCTCCTCCAAAATTCAAATTTTAAATAAAAGTAAAGGTATTGAGATGCCCTCTTCAGCTTTTATTTTTAATAGATCGACTATTAACCTTGAAAACGAAATCGAGGTTATTAAATCGTTACGGATCAGTGAACAGGTGGTTAGAAATCTTGACTTGACCATGGCTTTCTATGAAGAAGGGAATGTAAGAACAACTGAAATTGCTGGGTTTCCATTCGTGCTTACTAAAACAATTCCAAACGACAGTATCAAGTCCCATGAATCCTTTAAAATCCAAATTAAGGATACAGGTTTTGAAGTTTTTAGAGGAACATCAGATAAGGCCATCGTTTTCCCTAATTATAGCTCTTATAATGTGAGTCATGATCTTCCATTTGAATTAGAGGCGGGCAACCTAAATAACATCAAACAAAATAAGGGAAAAACATATATTTTCAGACTGATTCCAGTAACTTCTGCGGCGAAAAGTTTGAAAAGCAAGATAGGTGTTTCATTCGTAGGTAAAGGGAGTGAGTTGCTACAGTTGAATTATTCGGGAGAAAATAAGTCGCGATCAGAACAAATCCTTAATGAATTGATGTCGGTTTTTAACTTAGATGGAATTATAGACCGCCAAGAAGTCTCTAAAAGAACCATTGCTTTTATTGACGATCGATTTGAATTGTTGGCTGGAGAATTGGATTCTATCGAAGGGAACAAACAGGATTATAAGCAGAATAATAATTTTTTCGATGTTAAATCGGATGCCGCCTTAGGGATAAGCCAACGCACTGCATCCGAGAACGAAGTGTTTGCAATTGAGGGTCAAATTTTGCTTTCTAATATGTTGGTGGAGTCTCTCAATATTAAAAATAATGAGTATGACCTATTACCTGCAAATATTGGTATTACCAGTGTTAATACTAATGAACTTATAGGAGCTTATAACACTTTGGTTTTTGAACGTGATAATTATTTGACCAGTGGCGGTGAAAATAATCCTATGGTACAAACGATTAATGAAAAACTAAATGAACTGGCTAAGAATATCAACAGCTCGTTAAATGCGTACAAATCACAATTGCAGGCTTCTAAAAATCAATTGGTCAAAAGGAATGATAAATTCGTATCCCAAGTCTCTGCTATTCCTGCGAAGGAGAAAATTATGCGTTCTATTGAACGGCAGCAAGCCATCAAGGAAACCTTGTATTTATTTTTACTTCAGAAGCGTGAAGAAGCGGCTATCAATTTGGCGATTACAGAGCCTTCCTTAAAAGTGGTTGAATACGCTATTTCAGGAGGAGCGCCGATATCCCCAAATAAAAAAAACATCTACCTTATGGCCTTAGTTGGGGGTTTACTGATTCCATTTGGAATTATATATGCATCTATTTTATTGGATACTAAAATTAAAGGTAGAAACGACGTGAAATTAAGAGCAGGTCAAATACCCATATTGGCTGAAATACCAAAAACGGATGATATGAATGTCGTCTTTACTGATCCTACCGAAAGGAGCGCGCAGGCGGAGGCGTTTAGAATTCTGAGTTCTAACGTCAGTTATATATTGACTACTGGAAAGGATGCCAAAGGCAAGATTATTTATGTGACTTCTACAATCAAAGGTGAAGGTAAAACTTATGTGGGCCTTAATCTTTCCTTGGCACTATCTAGTCTGAACAAAAAAGTGTTATTGATTGGGGCCGATTTAAGAAACCCACAAATCCATCATTATACTCAGCCTGAATCGGACAAAAATCTACCCGGATTATCCAATTATTTACATGACGAGACGTTTAGTTGGAAAGATGCCTTAATCAAAGGATTCTCTATGCATCCGAACCACGACATTTTAATTGCAGGTGCTATTCCTCCAAATCCAGCTCATCTTTTAACTAATGGTCGATTCGAGCGGCTTCTCAATGAAGCGAAAGAGGAATATGATTATATCATCGTTGACACCGCACCCACCATATTGGTGACCGACACCTTGTTGATTTCTGAATTTGCAGATGCTACTTTATATTTAGTTAGAGCTGAAGTGACAGAAAAAACATTGTTGGATTTCTCCAAAGATCTTTACGATTCTGGACGTATGAAGAATATGGCCTATATTATTAATGGCGTAGGAGCTAGTAAGTCTTATGGATATAGCTATAATTATGGCTATGGTTACGGCTATGGTATCAAAGAATAGAATCTTACCCTTTCAACAGTTTAGGGAGGTGATAATTATCATGCTTTACTTTATTATAAAGGAATATATTTATCATTGAAATATAAAACTAAGAATCATGAAAAATATCCAACTTGTATCGGCAATAATGACCACTAAAATTGTCAAACTCAAAAAAGGCGATGATCTCGAGAGGGCGGAATATTTATTTAAAAAACATAAGATCAGACATATCCCTGTGGTTGAAGGGAAGTCCATTATCGGGATGTTGAGCTACACCGATTTATTGCGGATTAGTTTCGTAGACGCTGTGGATGATGATGGGGAAATTGAAAGCTTGGTCTATAATATGTTCACCATAGAACAAGTGATGGCCAAAAATATCGTCTCGGTATCTTCAACAACAAGCATCAAAGAGGTCGCACAAATTTTGGCTAAAAAAGAATTTCACGCTTTACCAGTGGTTGATGATGGTGAATTGGTGGGTATGGTGACGACTACGGATTTGATTAATTTTTTGATTATTCATTTATAGGGGGAGTGTGGGCAGTTGGCAGTCTTCCCGCCTTAGTGAAATAGTGCGGACAGGAAGGCAGTTGGCAGTCCGTAGGTAGCAGTCTGAACTTGCCTGAATAGCATTCACTATTTAAATAGAAATCCAAGGTTTCATGAATTTTAAGGAAACAAAGATTCGAGGTTTCTATGTCTCAGAATCAGGTCAAAAAGGTTCCACAAAGTGCCACAAAGTAGACACAAAGATCCACAAAGGAAGTTGGAATTAAAGATATCAGATTCTGCCCTTTGATATTAGATGGTCATTGTTTGGTATTAGGAACTTTATTTGTAGGGTAGAGGTGAGAGGTGAGAGGTGTGTTCGTGATCAACAATCTTCAATCTTCAATCGTAAATCAAAAATCGTTAATCGTTAATCGTCAATCGTTAATCACGTCTTAACGGTTAGCCAGGTCCGACTTTAAAAATCAAAATTTCTAATATATTAGAACTTAAACTTCGAAATTCGATATTTGTCGGTCATTGTTCGATATTCAAACCTTTCTGCATCTGTTGAGGGAAGAGAATACAAGATTTTGCAGCTGCTTGTGACTAAGTTGTTTCAACTTGAATTTCGAGTTCAACTTCAACTTTCCGCCTTCGATGAATCTTCGGACGGACAAGCAATTTCCTGACCGTCCCTGCCCGACATAGTCATTCAGGCGGGCGGCGGGCAATTTCAATTTCTCCCTCTAACTTCAGTAATTCATACCGCCCTTGAACCTGCAGAAGTGAACTCAGCCCGCCGTAATCAACAATCTTCAACCCGCCCGTACTGACGGTCTATGGGAATTCCGCCGATAAGGAAACTGTACGTTCGGGCAGGTCGTAAATCAACAATCGTCAATCGTTAATCACGTCTTAACGGTTAGCCAGGTCCACAAAGTAAGTTGGATTAAAGATATCAGATTCTGGCCTTTGATATTCGATGGTCATGGTTTGGTATTAGGAATTTTCTTTGTAGAGTATTGCGTATAGGGTAGAGGTGAGAGGTGAGAGGTGAGAGGAGTGAGAGGTGAGAGGTGAGAGGTGGGGAGTGAGAGGTGAGAGGTGAGAGGTGAGAGGTGAGAGGTGTGAGAGGTGTGTATCAGATCAACAATCTTCAATCGTCAATCGTAAATCAAAAATCGTTAAGCGTCAATCTTTAATCACGTCTGAACGGTTAGCCAGGTCCGACTTTAAAAATCAAAATTTCTAATATATTAGAACTTAAACTTCGAAATTAGATATTTGTCGGTCATTGTTGGATATTCAAACCTTTCTGCATCTGTTGAGGGAAGAGAATACTAGATTTTGCAGCTTCTAGTGATTAAGTTGTTTCAACTTGAATTTCGAGTTCAACTTCAACTTTCCGCCTTCGATGAATCTTCGGACGGACAAGCAACTTCCTGACCTTCCCTGCCCGACATAGTCATTCAGGCGGGCGGCGGGCAATTTCAATTTCGCCCTCTAACTTCAGGAATTCATACCTCCCTTGAACCTGCAGAAGTGAACTCAGCCTGCCGTAATCAACAATCTTCAACCCGCCCGTACTGACGGTCTATGGGGATTCCGCCGATAAGGAAACGGTACGTTCGGGCAGGTCGTAAATCAAAAATCGTCAATCGTTAATCGTTAATCGTAAATCAACAATCAACAATCCTCAATCGTAAATCAACAATCGTCAATCGTAAATCTGCCTTTATGAATTGGCCAATTCCCGTAAAGTTTTAATAGTTGCCGTCGGATTGTCGCTTCCAAAGACATGGCTTCCGGCCACAAAAGTATCTGCGCCAGCTTCAACCAATCTCTGGATGTTTTGGTCTGTGACACCGCCATCAATTTCAATCCGCGTGTCCAAGCCTTGGGCATCGATCATTTGACGAAGATTTTTGATGCGTTTGTAAGTAACATCTTCAAATTTCTGACCGCCAAATCCCGGGTTGATGGACATTAAAAGTACCATGTAACATTCAGGTAAGATATCTTCTAAAACCACCAGAGGAGTCGTTATATTGAGTACAACGCCCGCTTTACAACCTGCATCCTTAATTTGTCTTAAAGTTCTATGTAAATGAACGGTTGATTCATAATGGACCGTAATGATATCGGCGCCAACTTTAGCGAATTCTTCAATATAGCGTTCTGGTTTTTCAATCATTAAATGGACATCCAAGGGCTTTGTGGCATGTTTTTTAATGGCGGCAATTACGGGCATTCCGTAAGATATGTTGGGTACGAAATGACCATCCATAACGTCAATATGAAACCAATCGGCCTCACTATTGTTGACCATTTCGATATCACGTTGAAGATTGCCGAAATCGGCGGCTAAAATTGAAGGGGCAATGAGTTTTGAAGACATACAGTGTTGTTGTAAAGTTTTTTGCAAAGATAGGGAAAAAAGTCCTCAGTCAGCAGTATTCAGTTGGCAGTCTCAGTCTCAGTTTTCCCCTCTGTTCATGCCTAAATATCATTCGAATATTTATACCAAATTCAAGGTTTCCTAAACTTTGATAGAACTCCTAAGTGACAAAGCTATAATACAAAGCTCCACAAAGGAACGCAGATTTAAATTATATGAGAATCTAAACTTCGGCGTTCGGTGTTCGAAATTCGTCATTCGGCGTTCAGTCTTTCTGCCTCCGAAAATAATACCTCTCCGCTAAAGCTCATGTCGGGTAGGCAAGCTTCATCTTTGTTCATGCCTAAATATCATTCGATTATTTATACCAAATTCAAGGTTTCCTAAACTTTATAAGAACTCCTAAGTGACCAAGCTATAACACAAAGTTCCACAAAGTATTCTCAAAGCTCCACAAAGAATCCCAGATTTAAATGTCAAGAGAATCTAAACTTCGGCGTTCGGTGTTCGAAATTCGTCATTCTGCGTTCAGTCTTTCTGACTCCGAAAATAATACCTCTCCGCTAAAGCTCATGTCGGGTAGGCAAGCTTCATGTTTGTTCATGCCTAAATATCATTTGATTATTTATACAAAATTCAAGGTTTCCTAAACTTTGACAGAACTAATAATTGACAAAGCTATAACACAAAGTTCCACAAAGTATTCCCAAAGCTCCACAAAGGACCCCAGATTTAAATTTCATTAGAATCTAAACTTCTGCGTTCGGTGTTCGAAATTCGTCATTCAGCGTTCAGTTTTCCCGCCTCAGTAAATAATACCTCACTCCGCTAAAGCTCATGTCGGGTAGGCAAGCTTCCTGTTTGTTCATGCCTAAATATCATTCGATTATTTATACAAAATTCAACGATTCCTATACTTTGACAGAACTCCTAAGTGACCAAGCTATAACACAAAGTTCCACAAAGTATTCTCAAAGCTCCACAAAGGAACGCAGATTTAAATTTCATGGGAATCTAAACTTCGGCGTTCGGTGTTCGAAATTCGTCATTCGGCGTTCAGTCTTCCCGCCTTCGCTAAAGCTATGGATGGGCAGGCAGTTTCAGTTGGCAGTCTCAGTCTCAAGCGCAGTTTTCAGGGCACAGATGATATTGGGTATAGGATAGTGCGAGAATTTGACGATTTAGACTGATTTTCTTTCAATTTCATCTTCAATTTCAACTTTAAAAAGTGAACCCCCGGTAATCAGCCGAGGGTTCTTTCATCAATCAAAAAACGAACAGTTTAATACCCACGAAAGTGGGTATCTTATACTGTTTGTTACTTTTAAATTCCAAGAATCAAAATCCAAATTCCAAAGAATAAGATTGGAATTTGGTGCTTGCCTATTGAAATTTTTATTTATCCCTACCCTAAGTAGGTTTTTAATATTTTGCTTCGTGAGGTATGTTTCAGCCTACGGATTGCTTTTTCTTTAATCTGGCGCACACGTTCACGCGTTAAGTCGAATGTTTCACCAATTTCTTCTAAGGTCATCGGGTGTTGATCTCCCAAACCAAAGTATAAACGGATGACATCAGCCTCACGAGGAGTCAATGTTTCCAACGCACGCTCAATTTCCGTACGCAATGATTCATGCAACAAATCCTTATCTGGATTTGGAGATTCTCCAGAGCGTAAAACGTCATACAAGTTGGAATCTTCTCCTTCAACCAAAGGCGCATCCATGGATACGTGACGGCCAGAGTTTTTCATGGACTCTTTCACATCATTGATGGTCATGTCCAATTCTTTGGCAATCTCTTCAGCACTTGGCGGACGCTCATGACTTTGCTCTAAAAAGGCAAAAGTCTTGTTGATCTTGTTGATGGAGCCAATTTTATTCAGTGGCAAACGCACAATACGGGATTGCTCAGCTAAGGCTTGTAGAATGGATTGACGAATCCACCATACCGCATATGAAATAAATTTGAACCCACGAGTTTCATCAAAACGTTGTGCTGCTTTAATAAGACCTAAATTACCTTCATTGATTAAATCCGGTAAGGTCAAGCCTTGATTTTGATATTGTTTTGCTACCGAAACAACAAAACGTAAATTGGCCTTGGTCAATTTCTCTAAAGCCAGTTGATCTCCAGCTTTAATACGTTGTGCCAATTCTACTTCCTCGTCTGCGGTAATTAAGTCAACTTTTCCAATTTCTTGGAGATACTTGTCTAGCGAAGCCGTTTCCCTATTGGTAACTTGCTTCGTAATTTTGAGTTGTCTCATTTAAATGTGCCTCTTTAATTTAAAATAGTGAATAATCCTTTCGTAAGTAATTATACGTAAAAGATACTCAAAATGTTACAAGAAAGTCAAAATTAATTTTAATTGAGAGGATATTTCGATGGATTTAAACCTCCGATTACATCGGATTGATTTCAAGTTCTCGCACTAGGCTATCCTTTTTGAGAGGTTGGAATTGCCTTTTAGTGATTTTGGTTGGAACAAAAAAAAAAGGTTTTTGGTCTGAGGACTAAAAACCTTTTCGTAATTAAAGTTTGATTAATTTTTTATCTGTCAAATTGATGGCTTCAAGCATCTCATTTGTAAACTTGTAATGTCCACGGGTTGTTATAATTTTAAATCGGGCAGAACGCATGGCGCTTAGGGTATTTAAAAATAACCATTTTGATTTTAACAAGCGCGTTTTATCCGATTTTAAGCTCAATTCAAAATAGTGCTTTCTGCCTTCCTTTTCTGCTACAATATCGGGTGTAATATTAATGTCACTACCTTTTTGGAGGTATGATTTTGGGGTTTCGTAACCCTCTGCGTCTGCTTTGATATTCTCAAAACCGATGTTTTCTAAGTAAGCTAATGATGTACTTAAAACTTCCGTATACTTTTCTTTATCTGTATGAATCATAAGCTATAAATTAGTCAAATTTTTGACAATTCCAAGTTTTTGTGAACATTTAACTATTTCAGGTTCAGGGTTCTAAATTATGAGAGGTGAGTGGGGAGAGGGTAGTGGATGATATGAATTCTAGAGTCTAGATTCTAGACTCTAGAATTCAGAGTCTCAATTATACACGCACATGCCCATCACCAAACACATAATACTTATTGGTGACCAATTGTTTTAATCCCAATGGCCCTC
This sequence comes from Gelidibacter gilvus, assembly GCF_004115975.1. GTDB lineage: Bacteria > Bacteroidota > Bacteroidia > Flavobacteriales > Flavobacteriaceae > Gelidibacter > Gelidibacter gilvus. The sequence continues at coordinate 75,520 of NZ_SDDZ01000008.1, forward strand.
TGTGGTGTAATTTATCTGTGCTGATGGCTAATTCTGCTCCAACGCCCATTTGTCCGCCGTCAGTGAAGCGTGTGGAAGCGTTATGGTATACTGCAGCACTATCTACTTGCTCCATAAATTTTTGTGCCAATGTTTTGTCCTCTGTTAAAATGGAAGCTGAATGTCCGCCAGAATAGGTGTTGATCATCTCAATGGCAACATCTTCATTTGCGGCTTCGGCAACTAAAATTTTCATGGCCAAAAACTCTTCGTACCAAGTGTCTTCATTATCAATCTGAGTTTCGTCGGAAAGAATTTTTCCAACCTTATTATCGACAAGGAGTTCAACGCCCAAATTATGTAAAATGGCTTGAAGATCTTTCAGCTTCGTTTCGTAATTAGGAATGTTTTTGTCGATCAAGACTTTATCCAAAGCGTTACATCCTGAAATCTTATCGGTTTTGGCATTGACGATCACTTTGACAGTTTTCTCCCAATCGGCGTTTTTGGCAACATAGAGGAAGTTATTCCCTCTACCGCTGATTAATACCGCACAAGTGGCGTGGTCTTTTACGAATTTAATTAAACGTTCGCCGCCTCTTGGGACAATCAAATCAATCTTTTCTGTCGGATTCTTTAAAAACTCTTGTGTTTCTTCACGTTGCAGATGTAAGAGTTTGATCCAATCTTTGGAAAGTCCGTTTTCCTCCAAAGCTTGGTGCCAACATTTTTCGAGGATAAGATTACTGTTCAGGGCCTCTTTTCCGCCTTTTAAAAGAATTTTATTGTTCGCTTTGAAGGCTAGAACAGCAGCTTCAATGGTGACATCCGGTCGCGATTCGTAAATGATCATGATCGTACCAAAAGGTGCCGTTTTATTGGTGATCTGTAAACCGCTGTCCAAGGTTAAATCTGAGATTTCTTTTCCAACCGGATCTTCCTGGGCTTTTACTTCTGATATGGCCGTAATCATCCCATCAATTTTGGAATCATCCACCACCAATCGGTCGTAAAGAGCTTGATCGGTTTTGTCAAAGGCATCCAAGTCTTTCTGGTTTCCTTTTAAAATGTTGTTTCGCTCTTTATCGATAATAGTCATCATCGATTGGAGCACTTTATTTTTTATATCTGTGTTTAATAGTTTCATAATTTTTGTTTTATTTAAATGATTTCACCTGTATAAGGTTTGTAACCCTTCCGTCTTCAATTCCTTTTCTGGAATTGAAGGCACCTTTCCTTCATTTCGACAAGCTCAATGACAACATTTCGACAAGCTCAATGCGAACATTTCGACAAGCTCAATGCCAACATTTCGACATGCTCAACGGGCGAGGAAGGAATTTTTTAATTTGAGCGTGTTTAAATTTTGTTAGAATTTTTAACTTCCCGCTTCCAACTTCATGCCTCAAGCTTTCCGTTTCCGTGGGATGAATTTGAAAAAAGGGATGGATTTTTTTTACTTCGGCATATTTGAAAATTCGTCAAGAAATAACTCTCTCATTTCCACCTAATCCCTAATCCCTCATTCCTCATGTCTATTGCCTAATTCCGCCTTCTTTTCTAAGAAATAAACTTCGTACCAACTTCTTTGTTGTCAATGATATCAACAATTACATTCTCCCGTTTCCCGTTGGCGATGTAGGTAGGGATGTTTTTTAGGGCAGCTCCTTTGGCAATCTTTAATTTTGAAGCCATTCCGCCGCGTCCTTCGCCTTCCTTTTTGTTGGAAGCCATGACGTATTGTTCTACAGCCTGGTTTACCGTAACTTCTTTCAATTGTGTGGAATTCTCATCATCGGGATGTCCGGTATACAAACCGTTGGTATCTGAAAGAATGATCAATCGGTCAACATCCAATAACTCGGCTACCAAACTGGCCAGTTCATCATTATCAGAGAACATGGACATGGTTAGAGATGTGGCGTCATCCTCATTGGCAATAGGAGTAATGCCTTCTGAAAGGAGACCCTCGTAACAGTTGATCATATTTTCACGGTGTTTGCCACGGTCAAAATCACGTTTAGTGGCCAAAACCTGTGCGCACCGCATTCCATAATCATGAAATAAACTGTAATAATGGCGCATCATCCGCGGTTGCCCTACAGAAGAATACACTTGTCTTCTGATGGATGGGTCTTGAATACTCGTTTCGCCTAAAATTTCTTTTCCGGCAATTGCCGATCCGGAAGAGACGAGAATCACCTCGATGTCCCTTTCGTTTAAAACAGATATTTGTCTTACCAATTCCCTTAAAACGGGACCTAAAATTCTATTGTCTTTATTTGTTAGTACGTTGGTACCAACTTTTACTACTATTCGTTTTGTTTCCATTATTGTTTTTTTCCCAATTCGACGGCCCTGTCAAATGCGGCATAGGCTGCGTCCTGAATGAGTTGTTTTACATTATTATCGTCCATGGAGTCTATGGCTGCTTGGGTTGTACCCCCTTTTGAAGCTACTTTTTCAATCCATGATTTTGGTGAGATGTCATTCTGATTAAAGAGTTCAATCGCACCTTCAAAGGTGTTGCTGACCAAGACTTTAGAATCGTATTCTGAAAAGCCCATTTTCAGGGCGGCATCCAGCATGGATTGCATAAAGTAGAATACATAGGCCGGTCCACTTCCTGAGATTCCTGTGGAGGCATCAATGAAGTTTTCTGAAACGACATGTATTGACGTTCCTGTGGTATCCAAAAGATTTCTTACCATGAGTAATTCTATTCTTGAAACCGTTTTGGATGCGGTGTAGGAGGTGACGCCTTTCCCAACTTGAGCTGGAAGATTTGGCATGGTCCTTACCACTTTGTTTTTGCCCAAGTTTTGCTGGATGGTTTCTATGGTCACGCCAGCCATTAACGATACGAAAATCTGATCGTCGTTGAGCATTGGTTTCATGATCTCAAATAAATTGGCACTATGAAAAGGCTTTACGGCTATAAATACGAGGTCTGCTTTCGGCAGACAATCCTCAAGCGTGTCATAAACATCAAATTGAGGTTGTTGTCTTAATGTTTCAATCTTTTTTGGATCCGTGTCAAAAATCCGGAGTTTATGTTTTTTGAGCAAGGGTGAGTTTGCCATGCCTTCTGCATAGGTCAATCCCATATTTCCTGCTCCAATGACTAATACTTTCATTCTTTAAGTTATTGATTATCACTATTAATTTCAATTATAGCTGCAAGGATTGTACGGAAGTCCGGTTTAAAAAGATTAATTTGAAGATTCATCAATTTGATAATCAGGAGTGGCATGAGTTCCATATTTGGGAATTATGAAGGGTGAACCTTGCCATATTCTCAATTGTTAAAATCTGGGAAGGTGACAGGTTGTCGGGATTTTGCAAGTTTGTCGGGTTGTTACCTCAAAAATGGGCATAAAAAAACCTCTCAGGTTTTTAAAACCTGAGAGGTTGGTAATGTATTAAGACTATAAATCAGAAATTAATCTTCTTTTTTATCTTCTCTTGGTTTACGATCATCACGACGGTCATCACGACCTCTATTGTCACGAGATCCACGGTTGTCGCGACTATCGCGTCCGCCGTTTCTATTATCTCTACTGTCTCTACTATTATCTCTTGGTGGTCTGGCTACATAACCTTCTGGTTTATCCAACAACGCCTTACGAGATACTTTTTCCTTACGTGTCTTAGGATCTACTCCGAAGTATTTCACTTCAAAAATATCACCCATATTCACTACGTCTGTAACATTCTCAGTACGTTCCCATGCTAATTCACTTACGTGTAATAACACTTCGTTTCCTGGAGCATCTTCATATTCAACTACAGCACCAAAATCAAGCATTTTAATTACTTTTACTAAGTAAGATCCACCAACGGTTGGTTTGAACAATAACGAATCGATTTTAGTCAATACCGCATCAATACCTTCTTGATTGGTACCTAAAATTTCCACAATACCTTCTTCAGTAATAGGATCTTCGTTGATAACAATCGTAGTTTTTGTTGCTTTTTGTAATTCTTGAATCACTTTTCCACCAGGTCCAATCAATGCACCAATGAATTCATTAGGAATCACACGGGTAATCATTTTTGGAGCATGAGCTTTAACATCAGCATTTGGCTCTGCGATAGTTTCTACCAATTTCTCAAGTATATGTAAACGACCTTCACGTGCTTGCTTTAAAGCATTCACTAAAATTTCGTAACCTAAACCCTTTACTTTAATGTCCATCTGGCAGGCGGTTATACCATCTGCAGTACCAGTAACTTTAAAGTCCATATCGCCTAAGTGATCTTCATCACCAAGAATATCAGAAAGCACTGCATATTTTCCAGAATCTGAATCAGATATCAAGCCCATTGCAATTCCAGAAACTGGTTTCTTTAATTGAACCCCAGCATCCATCAAAGCCATAGTACCAGCACATACCGTTGCCATAGAAGACGAACCGTTAGACTCCAATACTTCAGATACCACTCTTACAGTGTAAGGACACTCGTCAGGAACCATTCCTTTTAAGGCACGTTGTGCCAAGTTTCCATGACCTACTTCACGACGAGATGTGCCACGAATTGGACGTGCTTCACCAGTTGAAAAAGGAGGGAAGTTATAATGTAAATAGAAACGCTCTTCACCTTCAAAAGATGGCATGTCTATTTGGTTGGCTTCTCTAGAAGTTCCTAAAGTAACTGTCGCCAAGGCTTGAGTTTCTCCACGTGTAAAAAGAGCAGAACCGTGTGTAGATGGTAAATAATCGACCTCACACCAGATTGGTCTGATCTCGTCTGTTTTTCTTCCATCTAAACGCAAACCTTCATTTAAGGTTAAATCACGAATCGCATCTTTTTCGGCTTTATAATAGTAATTAGATACCATCCCGCCATAATCCGCCAATTCTTCTTCAGAAAAACTCGCTTTGATCTCTTCTTTAATAGCATCAAAGGCAGCACTTCTTTCATGTTTAGCTGATCCAGCTTTAGCAATGGCGTACACTTTATCGTATGCCATATCATGAATTTTCTTTGCTAAGTCTTCGTCAGTTCTTTCTGGTTCATACTCACGAACAGTTTTCTTTCCAAATGCTTCAGCTAATCTTACCTGAGCAGCACATTGTACTTTAATGGCTTCGTGAGCAAATTTAATGGCTTCTGCCATTTCTTCTTCAGAAATTTCATCCATTTCACCTTCAACCATCATCACTGAGTCTGCTGAAGCACCAATCATCATATCAATATCAGATTCTAATAATTGTGCACGGGTTGGATTGATGATGAATTCACCGTTAATACGACCAACTCTAGCTTCAGAGATAGCACATTCAAAAGGGAAATCTGATAACTGAATCGCAGCAGATGCGGCTAATCCAGCCATAGCATCAGGCATAACATCTTCGTCATGAGACATCAACTGAATCATTACTTGCGTTTCTGCGTGGTAATCACTTGGGAATAATGGACGCAATACACGGTCCACTAAACGCATGGTCAATACTTCGCCATCACTTGGCCGTGCTTCTCTTTTAAAGAAACCACCAGGATAACGTCCCGCAGCAGCAAATTTCTCTCTATAGTCTACTGTTAACGGTAAAAAGTCAACATCACTTTGTTTGTAATTGGAAACAACCGTACATAATAACATACATTTTCCCGATTGCACAACAACCGAACCATGAGCTTGTTTAGCCAATTTTCCGGTTTCGATGGAGATTGTACGTCCATCACCAAGGTCAATGACCTCTTTAAAAACTTTTGGAATCATAAATTTTTTAATTCTAAATTAAACAATGGTCGTTGTGTTGTTGTGTAGTGTTGTGTGTTGACCAATGAAAAACCTTTAGTCCCGGGCTTGCTCCGGGATCTAGCTTCTTCTAATTCGATAGTATTCTTTTTTTTATTTGGGCGCTACCCTAAAAAGGGTCGGGCTTTCCGCTGTATCTTTTTTGTGAAAAACAAAAAAGGATGCCGCTACAATCCCTAGCGCAAAAGAGAGCTAACGCAAACAAAAAACCACGCTGAAAGGCGTGGTCTTAATAGTGATTATTTTCTTAATCCTAATTCTTTTACGATGGCACGATATCTTAATACATCTTTCTTAGTTAAGTAATCAAGTAATGCACGACGCTTACCAACTAACATGACCAATGAACGCTCTGTGTTAAAATCTTTACGATTTTGCTTTAAGTGTCCTGTTAAATGATTGATTCTGTAAGTAAACAAAGCAATTTGCCCTTCTGCAGAACCTGTGTCTTTTGCACCTTTACCGTGTTTTGTAAAGATGGCTTCTTTTTCTTTTTGATCTAAATACATGCTAATATTATTGTAAATGATTGTTATGTACGCGCCTCGGTTTTCGATTCACGGTGCAAAGATAGGGATTATATTTACATGAATTATGCTGCTGATAAAAAATAATTTAGAGTTGTTTTATTTCAAATAGGATATAAATATTTGTTAACAGGTTAATTATATGGCTTAATCTCAGCTATTTTTGATATTCAATTATAGAATAAATAGAATGCCAACACATTTAGTAAATATTAAGGATAAGCTTTTTGAAAATATTTTCGAAAACGCTCCAAACGGAATAGCCATTGTAGGATTAGATTACAGATGGGTTAAGGTCAATCGTAGCTTAATAGAACTCTTAGGGTATTCAGAAACGGAGTTTTACAGTATGAAATTTCCAGACATCACTCATAAAGATGATATGGATGTTGATGTAGAGCAACTTAATAGATTGGTGAATCGGGACATAGAAAGTTATCAAATTGAAAAACGTTATTTCCATAAAAACGGAAATATAGTATGGACCTTATTGTCCGTTTCCATGGAACTCCATATTGATGGAAGTCCGCTCTACTTCATTTCGCAAGTGGTGGACATCACTAAACAAAAGGAGATCTTATGGGAAATGAATTCCATTAAAGAAATTGCGAAAAATCAAAATGATAAGTTGTTGAATTTTGCACATATTGCAACTCATGACATCCGAAGCCACATTGGTAACTTAGGTATGATTACGGACTTTATGGAGGAAGAGACCGAAGGCATCAAGGATGACGAGAATTTTAAGATGCTTAAAGAATCGTTATCCCAGTTAGAAGTCACTATCTCCAATCTTAATGAGGTTAGGAACGATGATTTTTCCCTGCATACCAATTTGGCACCAAAAAATTTAAAGCTTTTTGTAGATAACGCTATGTATAATATGAACGCCATAGCTAAGAACGAACAATGTCAAGTTATTAATGAGGTTGCCGATGATGTCAGTGTATTGGGAGTTTCTGTCTATTTAGATAGTATTATCCTTAATTTTTTAACCAACGCCATCAAATACAGGTGCAAAGAACGAAACTCTTTTGTCAGATTCCGAAGCTTAGTTCAAGACGGCTTCGTCATTTTAGAAATCCAAGACAATGGTCTGGGTATCGATTTGGAGGCGCATAGGAGTGATTTATACCAATTTAGAAAAACGTTCCACCAATTGTCAGATTCAAGGGGTGTTGGCCTGTTCATCACTAAAAACCATGTTGAAAGAATGGGAGGACGCATAGAGGTTGAAAGCGAAGTCAATGTAGGCACCACCTTTAAAGTCTATTTTCAGAAAGCTTAAGTAGCGGTTACATGAATTTAAAATGCCACGAACACACAGATAGTTATTTAAACATCGTGTATTCGTGGCAAATTTATTTTTGATTAAACCCTTAGTGGTTGATTGGTGATCAAATCAATATAAAGGTTGATTTTGTTCTTTAAATCCTTTCGTTCTGTAATGAAATCTAAGAACCCGTGTTCCAATAGAAATTCTGCAGTTTGGAAATTTTCAGGTAATTCTTGTCCTGTTGTATCTCTCACTACGCGCGGTCCTGCAAAGCCAATCAAAGCTCCTGGTTCACTGATGTTAATATCACCCAACATGGCAAAGGAGGCTGTTGTGCCACCGGTTGTTGGATCTGTACTTAAGGAAATGTAAGGAATGCTTGCATCGGCCAACTGTGCCAATTTAGCTGCGGTTTTTGCTAATTGCATCAACGATAATGCAGCTTCCTGCATTCGTGCGCCTCCCGATTTTGAAATGATGACAAACGGCAGTTTTTTCTTTAAAGCATAGTCTCCAGCGCGTGCAATCTTTTCACCTACTACGCTACCCATGGAACCTCCAATGAATGCAAAGTCCATACAAGCCACCACAATGTTTTTTCCTTTGGATTTTCCAACGGCACAGCGTACGGCATCTTTAAGTTTGGTTTTTTCTTCAGCAGCCTTTAAACGGTCCGGATAGGTTTTGGTATCCACAAATTTCAAGGGGTCTTTTGAAGACAAATTGGCGTCCAATTCCTTGAATTTGTTATCATCAAAGAGTATCTGAAAATACTCCTTGCTGCCAATTCTTACGTGGTATCCATCTTCAGGGCTGACAAAAAAGTTCTTCTCAAGCTCTTCAGTATCTATAATTTTACCCGTTGGAGATTTGTACCACAAGCCTTTTGGCGTGTCTTTCTTCTCCTCTGTAGTAGTGGTGATTCCTTTTGTTTTTCTTTTAAACCAAGACATATTGATTTACGATTTTAGATTAACGATTAACGATTTTTGAGTTTCAAAACCGTAATCGATAGTTAGTTTTATTAAAGGCAAAGTTATAAAGTATTTACGTTATTTAAATTATCATAAACCTTATTCCGGCGCAGGCAGGAATCTTATGATTAGAAAATATCTTATAATTTATTTAGAGATATTAAAATATCCTAAAACCTCCTGCAAAGTTATAAGGTATTTACGTTATTTAAATCTTCAAAGGCCTTTTTTAATCTTTCCACAAAGGTTTCCTCACCCTTTCTAAGCCAGACACGTGGATCATAATACTTTTTGTTTGGGGAATCCTCTCCGTCAGGACTTCCAATTTGAGACTGTAAATACCCCTCATGTGCTTTAAAGTAGTCACGAATTCCACCCATAAATGCATATTGCATATCAGTGTCGATATTCATTTTTATCACACCATAACCGATGGCTTCTCTTATTTCTTCTACACTTGATCCTGATCCGCCGTGGAATACAAAATCAATATGATTGTGTGGTAAATTATATTTTTTGGATAAAAATTCCTGAGAGTTTTTAAGGATTTTTGGAGTTAACTTTACGTTTCCAGGTTTGTAAACTCCGTGCACGTTTCCAAAAGCGGCGGCAATTGTAAATTGATCACTTACCTTGCTTAATTCTTCATATGCATAAGCCACTTCCGAAGGTTGTGTGTATAGTTTGGAATCGTCTACATCGGTGTTGTCCACGCCATCTTCTTCGCCACCAGTAATGCCCAATTCAATCTCTAAAGTCATTCCCATTTTGCTCATGCGTGTCAAATAGTCCTTACAGATTTGGATGTTTTCTTCAAGAGGTTCTTCAGAAAGATCAATCATATGTGAACTGTATAGCGGTTTGCCGGTTTCCTCAAAATGTTTTTCACTGGCATCTAATAGGCCATCTATCCAAGGAAGCAGTTTTTTCGCACAGTGGTCAGTATGTAAAATTACAGGCACACCATAAGCTTCAGACATAAGATGTACGTGTTTAGCGCCTGCAATGGCACCTGCAATTGCCGCTTTTTGTCCGTCATTACTTAATCCTTTCCCTGCATTGAAAATAGCACCACCATTAGAAAACTGAATGATGACTGGTGCGTTAAGTTTCGCTGCAGTTTCTAATACGCCATTGATTGTGTTAGATCCAATAACATTGACAGCAGGTAGCGCGAAGTTTTTTTCTTTTGCAAGTTTAAAAATGGCTTGTACCTCTTTGCCGGTAGCAACACCTGGTTTTATGTTGTGACTCATAATGATTTTGTTGTTTTAATTAATTTCAAAAATAATGAAATTAAAGCAAAATTAAGGTTTTGGCCGTATTGTTTTTATGAACAGAGGCTGTGCATACGGCTATAACCTTATAGTTTGGAGGCATTTCTTGAATATCCTGATGAAACTGGATTGGTCTTTTGATATTTAGTGTTTTTTGTGAATTTTAAAAACACGATCGGAAGCTGTTCCTAAAAAGGGTAGTTAATACCAATATTATAAACAGCATTTGCAAAGTTGTAATCCTTAAACCATCGGTTTCCTAAGTCATAAGACGGATCATAGGTTTTAAAGCCAACATCCAAACGGAGTACAAAAAAGCTAAAATCGTAGCGCATACCAAAACCGGAACCAACGGCGATATCCTTTAAAGAGCTGAAACTGTCAAAGGTTTGTGCCGGGTCAGTGACATTATCAAACACGTTCCAGATGTTTCCAGCGTCCACAAAAAAGGCACCGTAAACAGAGCCGAAAAGATTAAAGCGTTGTTCCGCACTAAAATGAAGTTTAAAATTAGCTTCGTTGAATTCGTTGGTTGATTTCGTGCTTCCAGGACCAAGATTGTAAGCCGTCCAAGCGCGATTGTCATTTGGCCCGCCTCCAAAGAAACTCTTAGAAAACGGAATACTATTTGAATTGCCATAAGGCACCGCAATTCCTACATAACTACGAACCGCAAAAACACTTTTTTTACCTAGATCCCAATATTTTACATAATCAACTTCTGCCTTGGAATATTGTGAGAAGGCCACTCCGAAAATATCATAGCGATCATTATCATTTTTTTTCGCGTTGGTCAGTTTTGAAAGGCTGGTCAGAATATTTCCTGCAAATTCTACCCTAAATCTTATTGTTGAAAAATCATTGTCAAATATATTTTCACGTCTGGTCTTTACATAATTGAAACTTGAGGAAATGATGAGGTTGTTTTCAGACAATCTTGTTTTCCTTTGATCAATATTGCTAACATTCTGATAATTTGGATCTGTTGGCGCTAAGGACGTGTTGTCGTTTAAAACATCATATATAAATTGATCTGCACCATCAGGAATCGATAAATTATCGGTGTTGTCTATATAATTAATGTTTTTTGCAATGCTATTAAGACTATTGTATGAATTCTCATAAACCCCAAAATAATTATCGACATTTAAGTTTTTCACGTATTGTGCATTAAAGAGATCAAGCGTATTGGTGACTTTTTTATTGGGATACCAATTGTAGCTCAAGTTCCCGGTAAAGGTTTGCTTGTCGAGGCCAATGTTGCGCTGACTTGTAGCTGCAGCACTAATTCTGGTGCTTGGCGACATGTATTTTGGAATGACCTTATCCGTATTTAATGGGAAAAATAAACGTGGAATGGTGAGCTTGACCGTAGATCCCACTTCAGTGATGTCAAAAAACACATCCTTTTTGATTCCTGAATCTTTTGAAGAACCAATAGCGGCCAGTCCAGAAACCTCCAGAGTTTCGGCACCCCTAAAAACATTCCTGATCAGGAGTCCGCCGCTGAAGCCAAGGCCTATGGTTTGAATGTTACTTTGCGAGATTTCAGTATTAAAATTCAGTCCAAATTTCTTTTTGGGAATCAAATAAATATTAGTGGTCAACGTGGTGTCTTCCACATTTTCCACATATTCAATATTTGGGTATTTAAAGGTCTGTAATTCGCTTAAATAACGGTAGGTGCGCGTGCGGTTGATGTCTTTGAAGATGTCTCCTTTCGTAATGAAGATGGCATCTGTTAGTGCCTTTGCCCGGTACTTGGATTTCCCGTAGCTGTAAATATTAAACCCTTTATAATTTATGGTATCTGTAGGCTTGATATTTATATTTTGATAGGTATCATCCGTAAAGATATTAACATCCTTAATGGTGTAAATCTTAAATGGCCTTACCTGAACGGAATCGTCATATCTAATTGTCCTATTTTGGATAATAAGATCTGTATTTACTTTTTTGTTGGTGCCAATGGTATCAATTTCAAAGGTGATATAGTCCTGGGCAAAATGATAAAGTCCAGAGTTTCGCAATTCTGTTGTTAAACGCTCGCGCTCATTGGTCAAATTGGCTTCCTTAAATTGTTCTCCTTTAACGAGCAATGAATTTTTTTTAAGGCTTTTGTACAGTGTGTCTATAACAGGTGACGCTATTCTGGTACTTATGGAATCCATATAATAAGGATCGCCAGTATTTATATAATAGTTCATTTTTGCCCTTTGTGCGTCCACTGTGTCTATTTTGTAGGACGCAGTGGCATTGAACCACCCATGTTTATAGTAGTAAGTTTTAAGATTGGTTGCCGACTTTTCAGTCCTTAGACTATTGATTACCACTGGAGGTTCCCCCGTTTTTTTTAGCCACGTATTGAAATTCTTCCTTGAGTTGATGAGGGCTTCGTATTGTTTTAAGGAAATAAAATTCTTGAGGCCCGTTTTTGGGTCTTCAGGATTTCTATATTTGGCGACCAAGATAGAATCAATGTTTGGTCGTGCCAGATTATAAATATGTAATCGTATTGGGATGCCAAATAACGGAAACTTACCGTTAGGCTTTTGAAACAATAAATTGTTAAGCGCGTCAGTATTGTTCTTTTTGTCGTTGACGTAAACGGTATTGTCCATTAGCAAATGTTCATCCTTGCCAACACGTTTTACAGCGTTACAAGAGGATAGCAATATGAATATTGCCATAATAAGTGATATTTTTGCTACCTTAACTTTCAAGAGGAAATTGACATAAGTATTGATGGGCTCAAATTTACTGTTTTTATAGGTGGTAAAACAATCATAAAAAAAATCGTTGATAGGAATCAATAACGTAACAAAAGTAAATACATTTTAATGTTAACAAAGAATGAAATTAAATTAATTGCAAGCTTAGGACAAAAGAAACAGCGATTAAAACACCGGTTATTTACCGTAGAAGGGAAAAAGACTGTCGCTGAGTTTTTAAAGTCGCATTTTAAGCTCCATCATCTATACGCTCTCAGTGATGATTATATTTGTCCTCGTGAAAAATTCAGCCTCGTTACGGAAGCTGAACTCAAAAAAATCAGTGCCTTGACGACGCCGCAACAGGTAGTGGCTGTTTTTGAAATCCCGAATGCAAATGAGATAGTGAGCGATAAATTAATTCTCGCCTTGGATGCCGTACGCGATCCTGGAAATTTAGGGACGATAATTAGACTGTGCGATTGGTTTGGAATCGAGCATTTGGTATGCAGTGAAACCACGGTAGATTGCTACAATCCAAAGGTTGTTCAGGCGACCATGGGATCTTTGACACGTGTAAACGTCAGTTATCTGAACTTGGAGGAATTTCTAAAAACTTCAACCGTTCAAAAATTTGGTGCTTTTATGGATGGTACAAACATTTATGAAAGTACGCTGCCAAAACAAGGTATTTTGATTATGGGCAATGAAGCCAACGGAATCTCTACTGAAATTGAAGCACTTATTGAAAACAGACTGGGCATTCCGCACTTTAGCGCACATCAAGAGACGGAAAGTTTGAACGTAGCAACGGCAACAGCTATTTTATTGAGTGAGTTTAAGAGGCGGGATTAGGGATTAGGAATGAGGTAGGAGGAGTGAGGTATGAGGAGTGAGGTAGGAGGGATTAGTTAGTAGGCATTGGGTATTAGGCATTAGGCATTAGGGATTAGTGGATTGATTAAATAATGAAAATCAGTTAGTTATCCGAGAGTTCTGCGGGAAACTAGAAACTTCAAACGAGAAACGCCTCTTTTTAGATATTTCTATTAATTTATATCAGTCGGCAATCTGAGAAAATCTGCGGTATCTGCGGGAAACTTTTATTGAAACGTGAAATTCACAAAAACGCCACGTGTTTTCATGGAGGCAATGTTATCGGTCCAAGGGCTTGTATCCGGATGTTCAACACGATCTCTAACCAATTCATCATTAATTGCGAAAACCCCTCTAATGGATGGGCTAAACTTGAACCACTCCAAATAAAAGTCAATTCCAAAACCAACTTCATAAAAAAGCATGCTTTTTTGGGTACGGAACTTACCAGCGCTATTGTCATCACCATCCTGGTTGCTGGACAAATTTAAAGCGGTAGAAAAACCACCTACAACAAAAGGTTTAAAATTATTGATGCGCTTGGTACTGGCCTTTAATAATAAAGGGAAATGAATATAAGTAGAGTTCACTTCTCTAATCAAATCTGAACTATTGAAGGGTTGGCCCCCAAAATAACTCTCATCATATTTTAGCTCTCTTCGGCTAATATAAAGGCCAGGTTCAAAACGAAGGTTGAAATAATCATTGATTCGGAGATCTCCTACCAGGCCTACATTAAATCCTATATTGGTTTTCACTAAAATATCATGGTAGGCACGATTTTCGTCTACCGTATAGTAGTCATACTCATATTCAAACTTAAAGTCATAGCTATTAAAGCCTAAAAAATAGCCCCAGGTCAATCGATCCTTATCAAAATTCTCTTGATTTTTAACTCTCTCTTTCGTGAATAATTGTGCTGATGCCGAATTGCAAATCAGTAAAAATAGAATGATGATGCCAGTTCTTTTCATTGTATTGAGGTTCTAGGTCAATTAATTTGGGGTTATTGCTTGGTTGCCGTATAAATGGTAGCGACGCCAAAGGTTTGAGGTAAATCCTTAACATTAGTAAACCCAATTTGTCTTAAAATATTGTTTAAGGCTTCACCATAAGGAAAAACAGATGCCGATTCGCTTAAATAAGAATAGGCCACCCGATCTTTTGAAAACACTTTTCCAATGGTTGGTAAAATATATTTAGAATAGAATTTGTAACCTTGTTTGAACGGCGTTTTGATTGGGACAGACGTTTCTAAAATCACAAAAGTTCCGTTGGGTTTTAAAACGCGTAAGATTTCGGAAAGTCCTTTCTCTAGGTCTTCAAAATTCCGAACCCCAAAAGCGACGGTAATCGCATCAAAACTGTTGTCCTCAAAAGGGAGGTTTTCAGAATCACCCAACGTCATTTTAATCTTGTTGTCTAGCTTCTTATCAGTAATTTTTTTTCTTCCTACCTCAAGCATGCCATCGCTTATGTCCAACCCGATGATTTCCTCTGCATCTGTTTCTGCCAGATTAATGGCTAAATCTCCAGTTCCAGTAGCAATATCGAGGATGCGTTTGGGTTGGGTTTTTGCAATAATAGCCACAACTTTTTTCCGCCATTTTACGTCAATTCCAAATGAAATGACGCGGTTAAGGCCATCGTATTCCTTAGAGATAGTGTCAAACATTTTGGTCACTTGTTCCTTCTTGTTCAACTGACTATCCTTGTATGGTTTTACTTTTTCAGACATTGCAATATTTTTGGCAAAACTACATATTTTTTCAATGGAAATTTGTCAATATGATGTGAAAAGCTAAAAAATGTTAGGGATTCTCAATGCTGTAAGATGGCGCTAAATAGTTTATTTTGAATTCAAAGAAATCCATTATATCCTTTCTAAATTAAATAGGAGACTGTTAAATAACTTATATTTGTATCACTTTTTGAATAGCTGTATTAAATGAAAATAATCATTTCAGGTGCTGGTGAAGTTGGATTTCATTTGGCGAAATTACTATCCTATGAATCCCAGGAAATTACTTTAATAGATACGAAAAAGGAAAGTTTGGTATATGCCATTGACCATTTGGATATCAGGGTGATCAAAGGCGACACCACTTCCATTGGTGTTTTAAAGGATGCCAGAGTTGAAAATTCAGATTTGTTTATAGCCGTAACTTCTTCAGAAACCACAAATATTACGGCATGCGTGCTGGCGAAAGAACTTGGAGCTAGACGCACCATTGCACGAATCTCCAATACAGAGTTTATTGATCAGAAAGATAACTTTGGTTTCTCAAAATTTGGGATTGACGAGTTGATTTCGCCGGAGTCCTTAGCCGCTGGAGAGATAGAACTGCTTTTAAATCAGTATGGTTTTGATGACGGCTACGAATTTGAGCAAGGCGCCTTGACCATGTTGAGCTTAAGGTTGTCCAAAACCGCAGCTTTTGTGGGTAAGACAGTTCAGGAGGCTGCAGAAGTGTTTCCCCAACTTCATTTTGTACCCATCGCCATTCAGCGGTTTGGAACCCAATACACTATAATTCCGCGTGGCGATACCGAGTTTAAGGAAGGTGATAAGGTGATTTTTGTGACCTCAAAAGGTGGGAGCGAGGAATTGTTCGAACTCTCTGGAAAAATGAGGTTAGATGTTAAAAACGTAATGATTCTTGGGGGCAGTAAAATTGGTCATAAAACCGCCAAGGATTTATGCGCTTCCAATTTCAACGTCAAGTTGATTGAAAGTGATAAGGACGTGGCCTTTGAGTTGGCTGACGATATGCCCAAGGTGTTGATCATCAATGGCGATGGGCGTAACGTGGACCTTTTGGAGGAAGAAAATATTGGCAGTATGGATGCTTTTATTGCAGTAACCGGAAATTCGGAAACCAACATCATGTCTTGTTTGGTGGCGAAATCTAAAGGCGTAAAAAAAACCATTGCCCTAGTAGAAAACATGGATTATTATCAGATTTCCGAATCTATTGGGATTGATACCTTGATCAATAAAAAACTTTTGGCGGCCAATAATATTTTTAGATATATCCGTAAAGGAGAAGTGGTAGCAATGACCAAGCTCAATAATATGAATGCTGAGCTGCTCGAATTTGAAGTTAAAAACAGATCTAAAATCACAGAAAAAATGATAAAAGATCTCGAATTCCCGCGCTCTGCGATTATCGGTGGCATCATAAGACATGGCAAAGGGATTATCCCTTTAGGGGACTTTAAAGTACAGGGTGGGGATAGAGTGGTGGTTTGCTGTTTGCCAAAGGCGATAACCGAAGTAGAGAAATTATTCTTTTAAAAACATAAAATGTTCGAAAACAATCTTGAATGATTAAGGCGCATCATAAAAAACAGCTTTGAATCCTTATGAATTTGTGTGAAATGCTATGAAAATCAACTACCAAATCGTTTTTTATTTTTTTGGATTGTTATTGCTGTTCAATGGCGGGTTTATGCTTTTGGCCACTTTAGTCAGTCTTATATATGATGATGGTGTTACTTTAAAACTTTTTCTTTCTGGGCTTGCCGTCCTGTTGATTGGCATTGTTTTGATGATGGCCACCAAAAAGCACAGTAAGGAAATGAACAAACGCGAAGGCTATATGGTGGTGACCTTTGGTTGGGTTGTCATGGCCATTTCCGGTGCTTTACCTTATATGGTCACCGACGTCATTCCGAGTTTTACAAGTGCTTTTTTTGAGACCATGTCCGGATATACCACTACTGGAGCTACCATAATAAATGATATTGAGGCCGTGCCAAAAGGTGTTTTATTTTGGAGAAGTACAACCCACTGGATTGGCGGGATGGGAATTATTGTTTTGGCAATTGCCATCTTGCCCTTATTGGGCATTGGCGGAATGCAATTGTTTGCTGCAGAAGCACCAGGTCCAAGTGCTGATAAATTACATCCTCGTATTACGGATACTGCAAAGCGATTATGGTTAATTTATTTTGGTTACACCGCAGCAGAGACCATATTGTTAAAGGCGGCAGGGATGTCCTTTTTTGACGCTATCAATCACGCCATGAGCACCTTGTCTACGGGGGGCTTTTCTACAAAAAATGCGAGTGTTGCTTATTGGAACGATATGCCACTTATCCAATATATTATCATCACTTTTATGTTTTTGGCCGGAACAAACTTTGTTTTGAGTTATTATGCTTTCAAAGGAAAAGTTCAAAAAGCGTTAAGCGATGAGGAGCTCCGTTGGTATTTCAGGTTCATTGCAACGTTTACGATTATTTCGGCACTGATCATCTATTTTAGAGCAGATTTGTCGCTTTCTACAATTGAGCATCCAATGGTTTGGGGGAAGGCTGAAAGTGCTTTTAGACATGCTTTGTTTCAAGTTGTAACCGTCATTACCACAACAGGTTTCATTACTGCTGATTATACATTATGGACACCATTTTTGATGATATTATTTTTTGGGATTATGTTTTTGGGTGGCTCTGCCGGAAGTACTTCAGGGGGTGTCAAAGTGATGCGCCATCTGATCTTGATAAAAAACGGATTTTTGGAATTTAAACGGGCAATCCATCCTAATGCAGTGTTACCAGTACGTTATAATTCAAAAGCTATAACAGGACAGGTAGTGTACAATATACTCGGATTTTTTATTCTCTACATGATTTCCTTTATAGTGGGTGCCTTGGTGTTTTCAATGTTCGAGATTGATTTTAAGTCTGCTATAGGCTTGTCGGCATCTGCTTTGGGCAATATTGGACCGGCTTTAGGTAGTTTTGGTCCAGTAAATAATTATGCGTCATTACCACCGTTAGCGCAGTGGTGGGCTTCATTTTTAATGCTCATTGGACGTTTGGAACTGTTTACCGTATTGATTTTATTGACGCCTTTCTTTTGGAGAAATAGGTAAATCAGGGAAGTTTTAGATTAATCCAAATCAACTCTTGCACCATTTTTAAAATGCTCTACCCACTAATCTATCAATCTTATATACGTACCTTTTTACTCCATAACTCAAGATGTTGTTTGGGCGCTTAGTGATGTATTATTAAAATTTCTTTGTGGATTAACTTTTTATCTGTGGAAATTGGCATGACAACTCTTTTTTCCGGCAGAATCAGATGCTGGTTTGTAGGATTAATCTAATTGACCCAAGGTTTAAGGTATGGATAAATAGACTTATTTGACTTTCATAATTTAGGTGAATTATCTAATCGAACCCATAATTCAAAAGTTAGATTGCGCTATTAGAAGTGGCTATCTGGATTGGTATTGCTACAGTTCCACCGTAAAGAAGGGTGTGGTTGCCATTTTTATTTTTCCAATGGAAAATCTTACTCCTGATTTAATCAAGAATATTAGTAAGTAACCGCCGAAGGCAATAATTGAAAAAGGAGCTAAGAAAATATTTTCTTAACTCCTTTTTGTATGTGTTATTCTTGAATGTGAATAACTGTAATTTCACTTAGATCTTAACGGATGACGGACTAATCAATCAACTCGTTATTATCTGTTTCTCTTTGTGGCGTTTTCCAAGTCCATTTGTTTTTTTCGTCAGGTCCAATTGTTACAGCTAGAGATGGCAAGAAGTTCCCTCCATCGTCTACACCATGTCGTACGATAGGATCATTCCAACGCTTATAATCAAACCAGTCAAAACCTTCGCCCCATAATTCTATAGCACGGTATTTTTTAATCTCTGTTAACAAATCGCTTCCTGTAGCAGTAACCGTATAATCTGGATCTCTACCAGAACTTGCCGTCAACTCTTCAAGTAGCTCAGCAATTCTTGGGTCTTGAGAATTTATAAAATATCTTGCTTCCGCTTCTATTAAATACATCTCTGATGAGCGGAAATGATTTAGATTTCCTACCCCTGGCATATCATTTGCATCCACTTTAAATTGCATATGTGCAAATATGGTGGCGTTACTTTTAATTTCTGGGTAGCGACTACGAGCATTGCTAATTAGATCAGCGCCCGCGGCACCAGTCGCAGCATTAAAGGAAAATCCTTCTGGATTAAGAAATAAATCTTTACGAATATCTGTATCAGGTATTTGATCATATAATTCTTTACTGATCCGTTTTGGATAAGTTCTAACCGCACTTGCCGAAGAGTTATATGCCATATATGCAAAGTATGAATAGAAATATAAAGTTTCATCCAAAGCGCCATAACTACTCCAAATCCATTCTTTGTTAGGATTAGAAAAACCAGCTTTATATTCTGATACACTCATCAAGGCGTGATTTACTCTAGCCGCTTCGGCATGAGTCATCGCTTTTGGATAATCTTCCCTAGTTATAGCTGCACGGGCATAAACGGCATGGGTAACACTCTTGTCGATTTCAAAATTGGTGCCTGCAGGACGCGTATAGCCTGAAGCATCAAATAATGAGAGTGCAAGATCTAAATCTACATAAATTTGAGCATATACGTCTCCTAAAGAAGCAAGCGGCATAGGATCATTTGTAGGTTCTAGACGAAGAACAAGTGCTTTAGTAGCACCGTTGTTTGAGTCACTCCAACGATTACCGTAAATCTGAGATAACATGGTATAGCTGTAAGCTCTATAGGTAAGTGCTTGCGCTTTAATATAATCTCTCTCGGTTTGAGGGCCTGCAGAACCATCTATATTATGAATAATTTCATTGGCATTCGCGATTAATTTATAGTAATAATGCCATGGATAATAGTTGTAAACGCTTGTCACATTCTCATGGTAATCACTATTAATTATGGAAGCCCATCCTGGAAGCGCTACCACAAAATCATTACCTGGATAATTCCCATAGTACATTTTAATAGTGCCTTCCCCATTAAAACCTTGGGAACCTAAATGTTGGTTTGTCATGATTCTCGCTATCCCATTGATGGCGAGTTTAGCATTTGCTGTCGATTCAAAGACCGTTTCAACTCCAGTGGAGTCGGTTGGTGCAGTTTCAAGGAAGTCATCACTACATGATGTTAATAGCAATACTCCTGATAAGGTGATATATTTTAATATATTAAGTTTCATAAATGTGTTTTTTTACAGTCCAACATTAACTCCAAAAGTGAATATTCTCGGGGTAACAAAAGCGTTCACGCTACTTCCTGCGAACGATTGTTGAGGGTTCATACCTTTGAGTTTTGTAAAGGTTGCTAAGTTTTCTACTCCAACAGAAAAGTTCATTGATTTTAAAGTCATTTTATCGACAATTTGTCTTGGAAGTTTATAGCTCAAATTGATGTTTTTGATTACTAAATAAGAACCATCTTGTAAGAATCTGTTAGAAGTGGCATTATTATAAGAACTTCTTGAAAAGTCAACTACTGGGGTTCCTTTAGGGTCAATTCTGTTTGTAGAGGTATCTGTCATACCATCTGGTACGCCGTTCCACGATTTTAGAATATCAACATGCAGAGCACTTGGTGCGCCAGATATAGCCATTAAAGAGGAGTAAGAGCTGTCATAAGTCTTACCTCCTATACTATAGGTAAACAAACCACTCAAACTAAAGTTTTTCCACCCTATTTCAGTATTGAAACTTCCAAAGACATCAGGAATGGCACTACCAGACCAATCTCTTATACCATAAGTTGTATTAGTGGTATAGTATTCTCCATTAATCTCTGTTAAAAAATTAGCTGGAATTGGATCAGCCTCAGGGTTAGATCCATTTACATTATAAATTTCTGTATCCGGTTTATATAGCGCATTTCCAGTCATTTGATCCACTCCGACAAACTGATATGTATAGAAGTCATAGATACTGCGGCCTTCCATGCGTTTAAAATTACCACTAATCAATCCATTTTCACGATTCTCTTCTGGTAATCTAACAATCTTATTTTTCATAAAAGTTGCATTTGCACCTACTTTCCAGCGCCAATCTTGGTTGCGGACTACGTCTACATCAAAGGTAAGTTCCAAACCACTATTAGAGATGGTTCCAATATTTTTGGTAATTGTAGATGTTGCTGATCCCGTTGAGGTAGAACCTGAAGAGAGTGGCAAATTAATATCAAATAATAAGTTGTCTGAACGTTTGTCAAAATACTCAATAATAAAGTTTACTCTGTCAAATGCACGGCCTTCTAATGCAGCGCCAATTGAGGAAGAAGTTTCCCACATTAAATCTTCCGCTCCATTTTGTTCTTTGTAAAGTGCGGCTAAATTTGCGTTTTGTGCGATATTATATAATGCATGATAGGCATATTTTCCAGCCCCCATATCACTTCCAACTTGACCATAGGAAGCTCTTAATTTAAGATCATCAATTGACTCTACGTTAAAGAAATCCTCTTTAGATATAATCCAGCTTGCACCAACTGACCAAAAATTTCCCCAACGTTTTTGTTTAGAGAATTTAGAAGAGCCATCACGTCTAAAGGAAGCTTCACCATAATATTTATTATTAAAGTTGTATTTAGCTCTACTAAAATACCCTTCGGTTGTATAAGTTACTCCGTAATCATATAACTGGGTAATTTCAGTGAAATTTATTAAATCTTCTTTGCCAGCAAAGGTTTCGGTAGTTTTATACCCATATAAATAATTGTAATTGTCATAGAAACTTTCGTGACCAGCAATTACCTCAACGTTATGGTCACCAAAACTTCTGCCCCAATTCAATATTTGCTGAGCCGTATAGTTTTTATATCTATAGATACTTCTCGAGGCTCTACCTCCGTTTCCTGCACCGTCACCAATAATAGCATTGTTATAGCTTTGGTTTTCTTCGTTTCGTACGTTCAAGTCGCCACGAATTGTAAAAGTAAAGTCGCTTAAAAAATTAAAATCAGCAAATACCTGTCCATGAAGGGTGTTTCTAAAAGAACTTTGACTGTTCAATTCGTTCTCCCAAACCGTATGCCTTCCAACATATTGACCTCTTGTGTTTTCTCCTCCATCATATAATTTGTTTCCTTGCTCATCTAAAAGATACTCTCCCGTAACTGGATCGTGCAAATGTACAGGGTATATTGGTGCAATGTTTCTTGCATACATAAATGGATTTACAAATGAAGCAGAGCTTCCAGTTGTGGCTGAAAGAGAACTAGATTTTTGATGAGATCCGTCTAGACTTAAACCATATTTCAACCAATCATTTGGTCTATAATCGGCATTCATTCTCGCAGTAAAACGATCGAAGTCCGATTTTTTTATGTAGCCATCTTCACTCAAGTATCCCGCAGAATAATATATCCCACCTTTATCGTTAGAATTTCTTGCGTTAACATTATATTCTTGACGATATCCAACACGTTCAATACCATCATACCAGTTTAAATCACCGGCATAACCTGGAAGTATTTGAGCATTTGGGTTTAATTTTCCATCAGCAGTATACAATTGATCTTTAGGAACATTATAGATGTTTAGTTTTAAGCTCTCATCAAAAAGATTTCCGGAAGCTAAAGCATTGGCTTCTGATACAGTTAAGGTTGGTCTGTCGGTCAAAAGTGCATTTCTATAGCCTTTCCACATCGTTTCCATAAAATCGTCTGGACCTATTCGATCATATTCAGGGATTCCACGATTAAAGAACCCTTGTTTTACAGATAAATTCATGTTGCTTTCTCCTTTTCCACTTTTGGTTTGAATCATTACGACCCCGTTAGAAGCGCGGTTACCATATAGTGTTGAAGCAGAGGCGTCTTTTAAAACAGACATACTTTCGATATCCGATGGGTTTATGTCCGATAAATTCCCCCCAAAAGGCACACCATCAACAACAATTAGAGGTGAATTACTTCCATTGATTGTGGTAAAACCACGGATGCGAATGGAGACACCATCACCTGGTTGTCCAGAAGTATTGTTAACTTGTATTCCTGCTGCTGAACCTTCTAAAGCAGCTGCGGCATTACTAACAGGTCTTATTGCTATCGCTTCAGATTTTACTGATGAAATAGAGCCAGTAATAGATTCTTTACTAGCTGTTCCATAAGCAACTACCACTACTTCATCTAATAAACTATTGTCGATACTTAACTCAATTAAGTAATTGTCTTTAGAATCGATAGTGATAGTTTGAGTAGAATAGCCAACATAAGAGATTTCTAATTTATCTCCAGTTTTTGCCTCGATTTTGAAATTACCATCAAAATCTGTACTAACGCCCTTATTTGTGCCTACTATTATTACAGTAGCACCAGGCAAGGATTCTCCTCCAGGTTCTTTCACAGTCCCTGTAATGCTTTTGTTCTGCGCAAAAGTAAATTGCACTACTAACATCGCTAGGAATGTTAACATACTTCGTAATTTTACATTCATTGGTTTAAATTTTAGTTAATATAAGGGGCTAACATAAAAAATTTTTTAAACTTTTTAACATTTCTACTGTATTTAACGTTTCAAAATAGAACAATCAACAAGTATTTTGAAACTAGCTATTGAAATATGCATTTTAATAGAATTGTTTGAATTATGGGTGTAGGATCGAGGGTTTAGGTTATGTGATCTAAACTTTTGACCCAATTTTTAAACCTAAATGGTGGAAGTCATGATCCTTGGTTAATGGTAGTTTTTTAAGTCCTCCTGGATTCATTACATGGGGGTGGTAAATACCGGATCAAGTCTATAATACTTATAAAAATGTAGCGGATAGTCCTGAAAGAACTTTACAGTTCTTTCTTCATGTTCGAAATACTTATTATAGTCATCCATTTTAAATGACTCCAGAACTTATTGTGTTGCCCCTAATTATTTTCAGGCTAGTTCTTGTCATTTTTAAGAAGATCTTCTTTTTGTATGTTTAATCTTAGCAGTTTCGTGATGGTCTTGCATTCGCAGATTTTATCTATTTTGATAACAATTGGATAGCATATAAAACAAAAAAAACCGCCTCTAGATCGAGACGGTTTTATTTTTAGCTGAACTTTTTTATTTTACAGCTAGTATTTATAGACTAACATAAATTAATTACCAGCCTGGATTTTGTTCTTTTGCCAAGGTTGGGTTTGAATTCAGCTCTCGCTGTGGAATTGGCCATAAAAATCTGTAATCACTTCCAGGAATGGCAGCTTCACCAAAAGGACCAGTGTAAGGTGTTCCTAAAATGTAGTCTGAGGCCTTAGGGCTCGAATTTGCATATTTTGCTGGAATACCGTCCATTGGGACTAAATCATCCCCTTGAAGCCTGTGGATATCTGACCAACGTCTGCCTTCCATCAAAAACTCAATTCTGCGTTCTTTTATTATAGCGCCCACCATGGTTGCTGGCGTAGTAAATGATGCTGCTGTATATGCTTCTGTTGTTGGATCTGCTAGAGATCTATTTCTAACCATATTTAGCAAGGTTAAAGATTCAGTTAAGTCTGGTGACGCCATTCTTGCGTGCGCTTCTGCCATGCTTAATAGAACTTCTGCGTAACGTATTATTGGAGCATAGTCAGTATAACTAATTATATCTTTATACTTGTTCGTGTATTTTCTACCTCCAAACTCAAAAACCATCCCTGTTGGATCTAGTTTCTTAGCTTCGTCTTTGTAAGTTTCAGTTCTTCGTTTGTCAGTTGGCAACCAACTTGGGTCTCTCCAAATAATAGGGCTGATACTCACCAATTTTCTATTATTATATTGTGAAGCTAAAGCAGCATTCACACCAGGGTTATTACTTGCGGACATTAAAAGAGAGAAAATAGATTCACTATTACCAGAGTTGTCTAAAAAGACACCATTAGGATCGTCAGTTAAGCTATATTCACCAGCAAGTTTATTTCCCTCTGTTATAACCTTCTCCCAATCTCTCATGTGAAGATATACACGTGTTTTAAAAGCAATGGCAGCATTTTTTGATGCTTTTATCAACTCAGTATTGGTTATTAAGTTTTCGGCATCATTTAAATCTTCTAACACTTTTTGATAGACTTCTGCTACCGTATTTCTGCCTTTTAGGATCTCGGCATCAATTTCTTCTTGCGTATCAACAGCTACTACTCTATAAGGGATACCTGGATGGGTAGCTCCTGCAGAAAAATTGTATGGTCTTGCAAAGAAATTCAACAATTCAAAATGTGTAATGGCTCGTAAAAATTTGGCTTGACCGATATAGTCATCAGCTTTTTCTTGAGTAATAATGCCACTCTCAACTGCTTTGGTAACACCATCTATAACAAGGTTTGCACGGCTGATTAATCTGTAACCATCAATCCAATAATACACGTTGTTTGCCGTTGAAGGGTTATAGGTTGATTGATAGGTAAATGCATAAAAGGACGCTTCGTTAACGACATCTTCACCTCTGTTATCACCTTGCTCCACAAAGGCTGCTCCCCAGACATAACCACGAGGGTTGCCATCATACTCACCAAGGGCTGCGGCATTATACATTCCGTTGATGGAGCTTTCAATTAATGAAGGCGTAGAATAGGCTTGATCAATTGGAATATTATTGATGGGGCTCAAGTTTAAAAGAGCATCTTCTGAACATGAAACCATTCCGATTCCAATGACAGTTACTGCTAAATATTTGAATATATTTTTCATTTTTTTAATATTATAAATTAACATTTAATCCTACGGATAAAATTCTAGCTCTAGGAGTTCCGTTATAATCCACGCCTCCAGTTTCCATTTCTGGGTTTAAACCTTTGTAGTCAGTTATGCTCAGTAAATTTTGTCCTTGAACAAAGATTCTGAACATGTCAACTTTAATTCTGTCCGTAAATGACTTTGGAACTTGATAACCTAAAGTTAGGTTGTCCAAGTTGATGAAATCACCATTTTCAACAAACCTTGTAGTTGCACTACCTGCAAAATTGATGAAATTGGCTTTGCCAGCCCATAATTTAGGCGTCACACCATCTCCTGGGTTTTCTGGGCTTTGCCATCTTCCTAACATCTCTTTGCTACTGTTATTTAATGATTGGTTGGCCAATTCTCTACGTGTCGCGTTGAAAACCTTGTTACCACCACTAAAACGGAACATAAAGCTTAAGTCAAAACTTTTGTAAGTGAATTTATTAATAAGTGCGCCATAATAGGTTGGAATCGTAGTTCCTAAAATCACACGATCTTCACTCGCACTCAATGATGCTGATGTGGTTACATCAGTAGGGTTGCTAGGGTCGAAAACATAATATTGACTATTCGTTATATTTGCTTGAACCAAAGTGCCATTAGTTTTATGGTATACTGGGTTTCCATTGGATGGGTTCACCCCCCAATATCTATAACCATAAAGAGAGTTAAGAGACTCACCTTCTCTAATAAGCAGGTTCTCTCCAATTATTCCGCCAAATGTTCCTCCTGGAATGTCTTGACCTTTTGGAGTGCTCACCACTTTATTTTTATCTAAAGTTAAATTGGCAGTAATGTTCCAGCTGAAATTTTCGTTGGAAACTGCTCTGTAGTCTACCCCAAATTCGTAGCCTTTGTTGCTCATGGAGCCAATGTTCTGTTTGATTCTATTGTCAGGAATACCTAAGGATTCAGGAATTGGAACGTTAAGGATTAAGCCGTCAATATCATTGTTATAGTAATCGAAATTGACTCTAAGTTTATTATTGAATAATGCAAGGTCTAAACCAAAATCCGTCTTTTGACTAGTTTCCCAAAGTAACTCTCCACTACCTAATTGTGAGAACACAATGCCGTTCATATTACCATATTTTGATGCTCTTGCCAAATTTAAGTAAGGATAACTTCCAATTTCCGTGTTTCCTACTTCTGAATAAGAACCTCTTATTTTAAATTCGTTAATGGTGCCTCTCAAATTACTGAAAAATTCCTCATTGGCAATATTCCATCCCGCAGAGTAACCGGTGAAGTTATGCCACCTTGTTTCTGGGCTCAGTTTTGAAATCCCATCACGTCTAATAGATCCTTGAAGAAAGTATTTTTGTTTGTAGTTATAGCTCAATCGACCTATGTATGACATTATACCATTTTCAGTTACCCCACCTCCAGATTCTTGCGTACCGTAAGCGTTTGAAACAAGATTTTGATTGTAAAATTCATCTAACAAATTTGTTCCTGTTCCAAAAAACGATTCATTTCTATCCTTTTGGTATTCGGCAACTAGGGTTAGGCCAAAATTATGCGCATCATTGAATGATTTATTATAACTTAAAATGTTTTGGATGTTCCAACGCATCAAATCATTATGATTATTTGTAAGAAGACCATTGGCGCCTCGGCCGTCACCATGTTTAGGGTTTCTATATTGGAATCCTTTTGTTAATGGATTATCGGCACTGGCTTGAAATCTGTAATTTAATCCTTCAAATAAATCGATTGAAGCAAATGTGTTTACAATCGTTCTACTTACTCTAGATTGAATTTTGTTGTATGCCAATACATAAGCAATGTTTGGAATGTTATCTCCCACTGGTGCTAAGTTATCCCAAGGGCCAACATTGCCGCCATCTGCAGAGAAGTTATAACCTGAAGCACTGTTAGGATCAAAAATCGGCGTGTTTGGTAGTTGTCTGATCGCGTTAAATATATTTCCCGACAAAGAGTTGAGGCCTGTATTTAAACCAGTATAGGACGTTCTCGTAACAGCAATGCTACCACCAATTGTTAGCCATTTATTGACTTTGTGCTCTAAGTTTGATCTTAAATTATAACGGGTCATACCGTTAGCTACCGCAACCCCTTGTTGGTCAGTATAGCCCATTGAGAAAAAGTATTTAGTGCTTTCTGTGCCTCCATTAAATGAAAGATTATGATCGGTTTGAAAGGCGCTATTATTTAAAACAGCCTTTTGCCAATCTGTATTATAAACACTACCAACTGCCCAAGGAGTTTGGTTTGCATTGGTACGCTTTTCATTGGCAATAACTAAAAAGTCTGGAGTTTCCAAAAGATCGAAAGTTTTCACAGCTGCGGCGAAACCGGTAACATTACTGTAGCTTACTTTCATGTCCCCTAACTTTCCTTTTTTAGTAGTAATTAAGATTACCCCATTGGCAGCTCTTGATCCATAAATTGCTGTTGCTGCACCATCCTTTAAGATTTCGAAAGATTCAATGTCATTTGGATTGATGTCTGCTAAGCCGTTTGTTGAGGTAGAGCCTCCAATATCACCTGAATAAATAGGCATCCCATCAACAACAATAAGCGGAGAGGTACCAGAACCAATAGAGGAAATGCCTCTAATTCTGACTCTTGGTGCCTCACCGATAATTCCGTTGTTGGCAGTTACTTGAACCCCAGCAGCTCTACCTGCAAGTTGCGACTCAAAACTTGGCGTTACCAAGCCTTGGATGTCAGATCCAGAGATACTTGAAATAGCACCGGTTACTTCAGATTTCTTTTGGACACCGTAACCTACAACGATGACTTCATCCAAAACTGCGGCGTCTTCCGCCATGGTCACATTGATTGTGTTTGATGCTCCCACGGTCGCTTCTTGAGCTTTTAATCCCACATAAGTGAATGAAAGAATATCACCCGCTTTTGCGTTTATAGAATACTTACCGTCAAAATCGGTTTGTGTTCCAGAGGTTGTTCCCTTGACCAAGATGTTTACTCCAGGCAATGGTAAACCAGATTCATCAGAAACTGTACCTGATATGGATTTTTGTTGCGCAAATGCTATCTGTGCAACGAACACTAAACAAAGTGTTAAAATTAGACTGATTTTTGTTTTCATTTATAAAATGGTTAGAATTATGGCAACAAATGAACAGAATAATTATATATAAAACAATAGCTAATGTTAATTAACTGTAAAAACTACATGCCCAAATGTTAAAAACAGTTAATTCCTTAATTTATAAAATCATATATTAAGTTTTAAGGCGTTAAAAACCAGATAGTTGAGTATAATTATTTTGATTTGGTTACAAAGATGTTAAAGCTTTGTAATTGTTGATATGTTTTTTAATTTTTTATATTGTATTGATAATCAATTATATAAGTTGAATTATAATAAGTTTCGTTTATTGTGATGTTTTAGTATAAAGAAACAGAATTCATTAACCTCGTAGTCAGATCATTAGGTGGTTCATGCTCCTTACGGACTTCCTGTTATTGTGTTGATTAAGCAACAAATAGCATTGGTAGTTTAATATAGATCCTTGTTAGATTAACATGATTTGAAGTTAATACTAGCCCTATTATACTTATTAATGATATGGATAATTAGCATTATATTGATTTATTAGCCTTTATATTGGAATTATAGTGATTTTGAAATGGTCTTTTTAATAAAATGGTAATGATTAATTTGTGGAGTTGAAGTTGACTACTCTGAAAAGGCATATAATTATGAGATCGATAAATCCGAAGAATTCAATTAGTTATATAGAGAAAAGTTCGAAATAGGAAAGGTATTGAATTCTACATAATGCGAGACTTATATAATGATAGCGTTAGATCTAAAGTTTCTCAGGGAATTAAAGCTAAAGATATTGTGGGCGTCTGGTCTTTAGGGTTGTAGATTACTTGTGAAGAATAAAAAAAGCCACTTAACTAAAGTGGCTATTAATATATTTATTTGGTCGCTATGTTATTTAATTAACTGCAGCTTTGATGCGTGCCATCGCTTCCACAATCTGATCTTGTGAAGCTGCGTAAGAAAGTCTGATGCAATCTGGATTTCCGAATGCACCGCCGTCAACTGTGGCTACAAGTGCTTCTTCGAGCAAATACAAAGAGAAATCGGCAGCATTATTAATAGTTTTCCCTCTCAATGTCTTGCCAAAATAATAGGATATATTTGGAAATACATAAAATGCGCCTTCAGGGATGTTGGTTTTAAAACCTTCAACGTCTTTAAGTAAATCAAGAACCAGATCACGACGAACTTTAAATTCGTCAATCATAAACTGAACTCTAGATGGCGACTCATTTAAAGCGGTAATAACAGCCCGTTGGGCAATGCTATTGGCACCACTGGTTATTTGACCTTGCATTTTATTGCAGGCACGTGCAAATATTTCAGGACCTCCCATATACCCAATCCGCCATCCGGTCATAGCAAATGCTTTTGAAACGCCGTTAATGGTAATCGTACGGTCGTACATATCTTCAAATCCTGCCATGCTTGCATGTTTGCCGACAAAATTGATGTGTTCATAAATTTCGTCAGAGACTACAATAATATGAGGATGTTTTAACAAGACATCGGCTAATCCACGTAATTCTTCCTTGCTATACACAGAACCACTCGGGTTGCACGGCGAACTGTACCAAAGCATTTTTGTTTTAGGCGTAATGGCAGCCTCCAATTGCTCTGGTGTCATCTTAAAATCAGTGGCAATAGTTGTGGGTACTTCAACAGGTATGCCGTCATTTAGTTTTACCAAATCGGCATAGCTCACCCAATACGGACAAGGGATAATCACCTCGTCACCCTTATTGATTAATATGGCAGCAACATTTGCAAGCGATTGTTTGGCGCCTGTTGATACTACAATTTGACTGCGATTGTACGTTAGACCATTGTCGCGCTTGAACTTTTTGATGATGGCATCTTTAAGCTCTACATAACCGTCCACTGGCGTGTAGGAGCTGTAGTTGTCATGGATGGCTTGTATGGCGGCCTCTTTTATATAGTCTGGCGTATTGAAATCTGGTTCGCCTAAGCTTAAACCAATGATGTCTTTTCCTTCTGCCCTTAATTCTCTGGCTTTAGCGGCCATTTCTAAAGTTGCAGAGGTAGACATGTTTAGAATTCTATCTGAAAGTAAGTTCATTTAAAAGTAGTGATTAAGCTTGTATTGCAGGTTTTAGTCCCATTTCTTTTAAGTGTCTGAAATGTGCTATGATTGCTTTGCGTGTAGTTTCGTACTCTTTGTACGGAAGATCAAATTCTAGCGCAGTCGCTTTGACTATTTTTGAAATATTAGAATAGTGAACGTGACTGATGTGTGGGAAAATATGATGTTCTACTTGATGGTTCAACCCACCAGTAAACCAGTTTACAATTTTATTGTTAGTACCAAAATTGACAGTAGTCAATAATTGATGGATTGCCCAAGTGTTTTTCATGGTACCATTTTCTGCCGGTAGAGGCATTTCAGCATCTTCCATAACATGCGCCAACTGAAACACAACACTTAAAATAAGTCCAGCAACATAGTGCATTACAAAGAATCCGAGCAATACTTTCCACCAGGCAATGTCCGTAAATACCAATGGAACAACAATCCAGATGGAAACGTAAATTATTTTTGAAATAACCAATTTGCTCCATTCCGTTGCAGGATTAGGGAATTTACCGTATGATAATTTACGCTTCATATAGCGCTTCATTTGAAGAAAATCAGTAGTAATGGCCCAGTTTATGGTCAAGAGGCCGTAAAGTAATACCGAATAATAATGTTGGAATTTGTGATGTTTGTGCCATTTGGCATGCTTTGAAAAACGTAAGATTCTCCCTGCTTCCAAATCTTCATCATGTCCGTGAATGTTGGTGTATGTGTGATGGAGTACATTATGTTGAACCTTCCAATTGTAAACGTTTCCAGCCAAAATGTAAATGCTGCTTCCCATTAAACGGTTGATCCATTCTTTGTTTGAAAAGGCACCGTGATTGCCATCGTGCATCACATTCATGCCAACTCCGGCCATTCCAATACCCATGACAATCGTTAACAACAACATTGACCATCCTGGTAAATCAAGTGTAAGGATTAAAAAATAAGGCGTTAGAAACAGGGTAAACATCACCACCGTTTTTACCCATATTTTCCAGTTTCCAGTTCGTCTTATATTGTTGTCTTTGAAGTAATCATTGACGCGTTTGTTAAGTGTTCTGAAAAACTTTGTAGAATCATTTCTAGAGAAGGATAGAGTTTGTTGTGTCATGGTATTATATTTTGCTATGATAAGGTCAAAAATCACGCCATCATATTAATTGAGCAAAGATAATCAATTATTGTTTTGCACTTGGTGCTAATATGCTAAAAATATCCATGTAAAAATGACTAATTTTGTTGAAAATTTAGAAATAATGCAATTAATTAGAAATTATTTTCCTGAGTTATCTGAACTTCAATTACATCAGTTTGAGCAGTTGGAGGATCTTTATAAAGATTGGAAC
Source organism: Gelidibacter gilvus (assembly GCF_004115975.1). Taxonomy (GTDB): domain Bacteria; phylum Bacteroidota; class Bacteroidia; order Flavobacteriales; family Flavobacteriaceae; genus Gelidibacter; species Gelidibacter gilvus. The sequence goes on from NZ_SDDZ01000008.1 coordinate 107,862, forward strand.
CTTAAAATAAACGTGGTATCACGTAAGGATATTGACGAATTGTATTTGCGCCATGTCCTGCATTCCCTGGCTATTGCTAAGTTGGTTTCCTTTAAACCTGGATCTCAAGTGATGGACGTTGGCACGGGTGGAGGTTTTCCTGGAATACCTTTGGCCATTATGTTTCCGGAAACCAATTTTCATTTGGTGGATAGTATTGCTAAAAAACTAAAAGTTGTCAATGAGGTGGTTGAAGGATTGGAATTGACCAATGTGAAAACTTCTCACAGTAGAGTGGAAGAATTAGATGGTACCTACGATTTTATCGTAAGTAGAGCTGTAGCGGCAATGCCAACCTTTGTGCATTGGGTAAAAGGTAAAGTTGCCAAAAAGCAAAAACACGAACTCAAAAATGGAATCATTTATTTAAAAGGTGGCGATTTGGCTGAAGAATTGCAGGACTTCCCAAAGGCCAAGGTGTATGAGCTCTCTGATTTTTACAAAGAAGAGTTCTTTGAAACAAAAAAACTGGTGCATTTGCCCATAAAATATAAAGGCTGAATTAAAAATTCAGCCTTTGGTTTTTTATAAGTGATCGTAGAATTATTTTACAAGAAGCTTGGTGTTGAAAACAAATCCATTCTCGGTTTGAACATTCAGTAAGTATAAGCCGGTTTCCAAGTTAAAAGGAATTGTTGTGCTTTTAGAAAGCGAAGTACGTGAACTTAAAACTAATTTCCCCGTAAGATCAACAATTGAAACCTTTACATTTGTGAAATCAGTAGAGCTCAACAAAGTCATTGAATTATAAACTGGATTCTTTTGCAGTTTGATTTTATGGGTACTAGAGAAATCAATGGTTCCAAGAGTGCCTTGAAGGATTTCGGCCAATGTAAAGGCGACATTTCCTTCAGTTAGCGTAACGTGCGGCTCATTGTCTGTTGGAATATAAGTGCTGGCAAATGGCGAATTGTTGATATCTGGATTCGCATACCAATTGGGTTGGTTGTTTATAGCCAATCCGCTGAGCGTTGGAATAAAACTGAAATATTGCGAATTTAAATTGTTGAAAAAATCCGAAACTAAAGGATTGGAACCATCGTCAAAAGAAAATAAATCAAATTGACCTCCAGGAGCGCTGTCCAAGCCATCGGACGTTGCGGTTGATTGTGCAGATGCAGTAAAATTAAGAGCCGTTATCCAAGGACCAAAAGGTAATAACCTTATCTCTCCAGTAAAATTTGACACATTAATGTTTTCATTGGCAACTGGTGCAAAATGTACGGCGACCAGGGCTCTAGAATAAACTGGTAGTCCTCCAATATCGATGGTTCCCATATCAAAGGTGTGGTTGATAAGTTCCATTCCTGGAGTACCTGTCATCTGTCCAACACCGCTACCGTTTGTGATGGCGACGTTTCTTGTGTTTTGTGGAAAACCCATAGCGTCAAGTTCAGTTTGAAACGCATCCCTAAAATCAGGCGCGCCTTTAGGTGTATGGGTTGAATTATCTTGACTAACCCCATTTGCGGCTACATGGCCTAAATAATGGTCGATCAACATTTGTTTAGCTGCCGGACTATTCAATAGACCGTTTACTAAAGGTTCGGCTTCTGTAATTCCAGGTTCACCATTGACCATATAATTAAATAGATATTGCATGCCAATTGGCACATTGGCTCCCCTATGTGGTGCATCAAACGAGATGTGCAATCGTGTATCGTGATCCATTGTATTCTGTTCCATATAACGTAGCGCATATCTAGAGATGAGACCACCCATACTTGGTCCGATGACCACGTTTTGTTCAGACCCTATTTTCATACTGTTTATGGTATTTATAAGTTCCACTAATGTCAGGGCGTTGCGTTGTATAAAATCCGCACCTCCCATAAGTATGGTGCCATCCGTAGGGCTTGGATAGGCTGCTTCAAAATTTAAAACCACGAGGTCATAGCCCTCATCTCTTATTAAATCGGCCAGGTTCATTCCGGAATTTCCGTAATTTAAAAGTGCATATACGGCTGGGATGTCTCTTGAATCGTTTGGATCGAAACCATCAATCAGAAAGATGGGTTTGTCCAATACACCATCAACATTGTCATAATAAATTTTATACTGGGCAGAACCCAATAAAGGAATAGCTTCGTCAAATCCTTGATAAGGGATGCTGGCGTCAACGGTCATAACAGGGCTTTCACTACCGGGAGTTTGGGCAAATAAGAAAGCACTGGTTAATAATAAAGGTAGAAAGTAGATTTTTTTCATGTAAGATTTATTTTTAGTTGATTTAAAGATACAAAGTTTTGACTTCCTGAGGTTAAGTAAAATAATTATTTATCTAAAAGGGCAAAAAAAATCCCCAAACGCTAGTTTGAGGATTTATTTTTGTTATGATAAGATTATCCTAAAAACGGATAACGGTAATCTGTTGGTGTGACAAAAGTTTCCTTAACCAATCTCGGAGAGATCCAACGTAAAAGGTTTTGTAAACTACCAGCTTTGTCATTGGTTCCTGAAGCTCTTGCGCCACCAAAAGGTTGTTGCCCAACTACGGCACCTGTTGGTTTATCATTGATGTAAAAGTTTCCAGCCGAGTTTTGTAGGGCTTTGGTCGCTTCATCAATTGCATATCTGTCCGTTGCCATAATAGCGCCTGTCAGTGCATATTCACTGGTTTCATCTACTAACTTTAAGGTTTTGCTAAAATCTTTATCGTCATATACATAAACCGTCATTACAGGACCGAAAAGTTCTGTGCACATCGTTGAGTATTTCGGATCAGTGGTTTCAATAACCGTTGGTTCTATAAAATAACCTTTACTCTTATCGTAATTTCCACCGGCAATAATAGTAGCTGTCTTATCTTTTTTAGCTTGGTCAATATAGCTAGCCAACTTATCAAAAGAAGCTTCATGGATGACTGCAGTAACAAAATTATTCATGTCTTCAGGAGAACCCATTTTTACGGTTTCTAGATCTTCAATAACATATTTCTTGACATCACTCCAAATGCTTTTTGCAATATAGGCCCTTGAAGCTGCACTACATTTTTGACCTTGAAATTCGAAGGCACCCCTAACAATTGCGGTTGCTACTTGTCTGGCATCGGCAGTTTTGTGGGCAACAATAAAGTCTTTCCCTCCAGTTTCTCCTACAATTCGTGGATAGGTTTTATAATTTGCGATATTATTTCCGATTTTTTTCCATAAGCTTTGAAAAACGGAAGTTGATCCTGTATAGTGTAATCCAGAAAAATCCGGACTGGCCATAATGGTGTCTGTAATCATCGCAGCATCACCAAAAACAACGTTGATAACTCCTGCAGGAACTCCAGCTTCTTCAAAGACATCCATAATCACTTTAGCAGAATAGATTTGGTGGTTGCTTGGCTTCCAAATCACCACATTTCCCATTAAAGCCATACATGATGGTAAGTTACCTGCAATGGCAGTGAAGTTAAATGGCGTCACTGCATAAGTGAAGCCTTCTAAAGGTCTGTACTCGACCCTGTTCCATGCATCACTTGTGCTTTGAGGTTGATCATGGTATATTTCAGTCATAAACTGAACATTGAATCTCAAGAAATCAATCAGCTCACAAGCCGAATCAATTTCAGCTTGATGGATGGTTTTCGATTGCGCAATCATTGTCGCGGCGTTGATTTTTGCTCTGTATGGACCAGCAAGCAATTCGGCAGCTTTAAGAAAAATACCGGCGCGATGTTCCCAAGGCATTTGAGACCATGTCTTTCTAGCTTCAAGTGCGGTGGCAATGGCATCCTCAACGTGGTTTTTATCTGCCAAATGATAGGTTCCAACCACATGCTTATGATCATGGGGCGGGGACATGGTTTTGGTGTTTTTAGTTGTGACATACTTGCCATTGATATAAAGAGGTACATCAACTTTACTTCTGAACATTTTAGAGTATTCCGCTATCACTGCCTCACGTTCTGGAGATCCTGGAGCGTAAGTTTTTACAGGTTCATTGACCGCTACCGGTACCTTGAAAAATCCTTTTCCCATGATTATTTTTATTTTGAATGTTTAAAATTTTAAGATGCGAAGGTACGAAATTTTGAAACCTATTACATGCGATATTCTCCTAAAACCACGTTAAATGTCGCGTCTATTTTCAGGAATAACTTATCTGTCAATTGTAGCTAAGTGTCTGAACGATAAAATGCAGGTTTTTGAAATCCATCTTGTTGTTTTCCAATTCAGAATCCAGATTTAGATTTCTGAAAGGATAGGACAGTGGGTTTTGAAGAGGTTAGTAGAGCTATTTTGAAAATAACGCTTGATGGTTTTTTGTTGACCTAAATGCCAAATGGAATGCTCTCTGCTCAGACATTAATTTAGAAACATCAAAGAAACTAAAGTCGGGCACACGATTTTAAAGATAAAAACAGACCGACATTTGGTTTAATTCAAAGCAAAAGGAGCACTCAATTTAAATGACGGAATGTAAACCTTGAATTTATTGGTGGTGGTAAAGTTGACCATATTGTAGTGGCCGTGCATTGCGCCAAAAGGAGATGATAGCAAACACCCTGAAGTATACGTATGTGACTCTCCCGGTTTTAAGACTGGTTTTTTGCCAATGACGCCTTCGCCTTCAATAATTTCAATATTATTAAGGGCATCATAAATTTTCCAATGGCGAGAATTCAATTGTACAGCGCCTTTACTCTGATTTTCAATGGTCACTTTATATCCAAAAGCGAAATGGACTTTATAGTTTTTATAAAAAGTGCCCTCAAAAGTAGTCTGTACACTTATCTTAATACCACTTGTAACTTGCTGGACCATAATATTAGAATGTTTAGATTAGTGCTAAAATAGGACAATTTAGAAGATTTTAATAATTTATTTGATTCAAGATGTAACGCTATCCCTATTTTTACAGCTATTTAACACTGAATTAGGAGTTTATAGCTTTGAGTGTCAGCTGAACGCCGGCTTTTTAAAATAATCTTGAGTAACTTATTCTGGTTATAAGGAATTTAATTCGAAATATTGACTGAAGACCCTTCGCCCATGCCAATCAATCGGTCATAACGTGCACCCAAATCTCTATAGTAGACCAATACTTTATAGTTGTTTTCGGTTTGGTAGAAGTTACCGCTAATCGCGCCTTCATTCAGAGTGCCGTTTTTATCGGTTATCACATATTTGTAATTGTAAAACCCTTGTTTTAGACGGAATGCTATTTCATATAATCCAGTTTTCGCATTAAATTGAAGCTCGTTATCGGGTTCAAGCGCATAATTATTGAAATTTCCATAGACATATACGGAACTGCCATCTGTCAATTCGGGGTATTGCAACGCAAAATGGATCATGGTATAATCGGCTTCAATGGACACGTCTTGTGCATCTATGGCGGTAATTAAAAAATTACCATTGATATCAGGATTGTAAGTGTAGAGCTGATTGGCTCTTGAGGTATTGACAAAAAGATAGTTGTGATAAATATCTTTTAATTCGATAAACTGAACGCCTACGTTGGCGGCCCGTACATCTTTGTTTTCAAAATAAAGATACTCATTGCCACCCCAAAAACTGGTTTCTGAAGTGTATTTGTAAATCAACTGATTTCCTAACAGATACTGTGGTTTTACGTCGGAAATTGCCGTATTGAGATTGTTATTTTGGATGATTAGGCTCTTGACATTTTCCAAAGGATTGTTGAAGTTGATATTTCTGCTATTGATAACAATGTCCACCGATTGCTTTGTATCAATATCCTTGACATCACGCGAACGCTTGAGGGCAACGCCAACATTCACAAGATCCTCATAAATCATAAATTTTCTTGAGAATACCAATTCATCATCATCGTTAAAAATGCTCATGAGGTAATTTCCGGTCACCAATAATCCTTTGGTTTGTTGATTGGGAATTTGAAGCATATAATGCGAATAAATCTGATAGGTGTTGAATGAATTCTTATAGTCTTGAATCCGTTGGTTGTCAAAACCTCTCAAGTATTCAGATTTCACCAAATTGGAGCGCGTCCAATCGTAGTTAAAATGGTCAATAACATAATAAAAATCAGGTTCAGTTCCGGTAAGCGCATCAAATTCCAAGAGCAAAGGTTCGCCTAATTTTAGGATGGGCAATTGACTTTCATTGGTGTTGCCTCTAAACATGATTGTTTTTATATAGTTGGGCGGATTGACCTCTTCAATTTGCGAAAACACAAAAGCCGTAAAAAAAAACAATAAGAGAAAATATCTAAAACGTGAAGTCATCTACATGTGGTTTGAGAGGTAAAGATAAACAAAAATTATACCTCATATTTTACGCAATCGTTAACGTATAAATTTTATGACAATTATTATGTAGACTGCATAAATATTTCGTAAATTTGCACCGATTTTTACTGTGTAAAATCACATCATTGTAACTATTAACCAATAGACTTATAATATGTCAAACGACATTAAGATTAAAAAAGGTCTCGATATCAAACTTAAGGGAGGAGCTGAAAAAACCACTGAAAAGGCGGTTATAAGCAACTTTTATACGTTAAGACCAGAAGACTTCCACGCTGTTACTCCAAGGTTGATTTATAAAGAAGGTGCAAAGGTGAAAGCTGGAGAGCCTATCTTTCATGATAAATCCAATGAGGCGGTGAAATTTGTTTCACCAGTTTCAGGGGAGATTATTGAGATCGAACGCGGGGCGAAAAGACGCATTATGGGCATTAAAATTCAGGCTGATAAAGAGCAAACTTACCACGATTACGGTAAGCTGAATGTAGATGCTGTTGATGCTGAAACTATAAAAGCACATTTGTTGGCCTCTGGATGTTGGGCGTTTATCAAACAGCGTCCTTATGACATTATCGCAAAACCTGACCATACTCCTAAAGCAATTTTTATTTCTGGTTATGACAGCGCGCCTTTAGCTGCTGATCTTGACTATGTACTTCAGGGCAAAGAAGCTGAATTGCAAGCTGCCATTACTGCCTTAGGTAAACTAACAGAAGGTAAAGTGCACGTGAGCGTTGGCGAAAAATCAAATTCTCCTTTAGCTGGACTTTCAGGAATTACTTTGCATAAAGTATCCGGGCCGCATCCTTGTGGCAATGTGGGAACGCAAATCAATAAAATAAATCCTGTAAATAAAGGGGAAACCGTTTGGACCATTAACCCACAAGACTTAGTAATCATTGGTGAGTTATTGCTTACCGGTAAATTCAATGCTGAGCGTATTGTTGCCCTTGTTGGGTCTTCAGTTAAAAAACCACGTTATTTTGTTACTAAAATAGCAAGCGAAGTAGCAACCATGGTTTATGACAATGGCGTTGAACAAGGCGGAAACGATCGGATCATTTCTGGGAACGTATTAAGTGGAAAACAAATAGCCCCTGATGGCTATTTAGGTTATTATAGCAATATCATTACAGTTATTCCTGAAGGTGATGATTATGAGTTGTTTGGATGGAACAAGCCTATTTTTGATAAAATCTCTAATTCTAGAGCTTTAACTTTCTCGTGGTTGACTCCAAATAAGACTTATGATTTAGATACCAATATGAATGGTGAGCACAGAAACTTTGTACTTACTGGTAATTACGAGGAGGTCTTTCCATTAGATATATATCCATTGCAAATCTTAAAATCATGTTTGTATAAAGATTTGGACGAAATGGAGGCTTTGGGAATGTATGAAGTAGCTCCAGAAGATTTTGCTTTAACAGAATTTATTTGTGTGTCTAAACAACCACATCAAAAAATTATTAGAGCAGGCTTGGATTTAATGATAGAAGAAATCGGTTAATATAGAGACAATGGGTTTAAAACAGAACTTACATAAATTAAAAGAGAAGTATAGAGGGACTAAAATGGCACCTGCCTTTAATGCCTTGCATACTTTTCTATATACGCCTAATGATACCGCACAAGGAGGCACGCACATTAAATCGGCTGACGATTTAAAGCGTACCATGAATACGGTAATTATGGCATTGATTCCGTGTTTGATTTTCGGAATGTTTAATGCCGGGTATCAGCATTATTTGGCTGTAGGAGACATCCAGGCGGTAACAAACGGATTTTTCAGCAGTGAATTTTGGAACTTGCAAAACTTTATTTTAGGCTTTTGGAAAATTCTACCTTTAGTCATCATCTCTTATGGTGTTGGATTGGGAATTGAATTTTTATTTGCCGTTATTAAAGGTCATGAAGTTGAAGAAGGTTATTTGGTAACCGGGATGCTTGTGCCTTTAATTGTACCCATTGATATTCCTTGGTGGATGTTAATCGTGGCCGTTGCATTTGGTGTGGTTATCGGTAAAGAAGTGTTTGGTGGAACGGGAATGAATATTCTGAACCCCGCTTTGACCATTAGAGCATTTTTGTTCTTTGCTTATCCAACGTGGATGAGTGGAGATAAAGTTTGGGTTGAAGGTGCAGTAGAAAGAACTAAAGAAATTGCAAATGGCTCTACAGCCGATGCCATTTCTGGTGAAACCATATTAGGTAGCTTGGCACAATCACATCCTGTTGATTATTCTGTATTGGATATGTTTTATGGCTTTATCCCGGGCTCCGTTGGTGAAACTTCTACGCTGTTAATTCTCTTAGCAGGGTTATTCCTTATCTTCACAAAGATAGGAAGCTGGAGAATTATGTTAAGTGCCACTCTTGGTGCTTTGGTAATGGGCTATATTTTTAATATGGTGGTTGACGCCGGATGGATTACAGAAACGAGTAAGTTTTATGGATTAATGAGTACTGAGTTTTGGCATCATTTGATAATTGGTGGAATGGCATTTGGTATTGTATATATGGCAACAGATCCGGTAACGGGTTCCCAAACTAATAGAGGAAAATGGATTTACGGTTTCTTAATTGGATTTATATCCATTATGATCCGCGTATTTAACCCAGCTTATCCAGAAGGCGTGATGTTAGCTATATTGTTAATGAATGTATTTGCACCAACTATAGATCATTATGTAGTTCAGGGCAATGTGAAGAAGAGATTAAAACGAGGAAAATTAAAAACAGCTTAAATTATGGCGATCGATACAGATAAAAATAGTTATACCGTTATTTTTGCCATTGTTATGGTTATTGTGGTTGGTTCTATTCTTGCAGGACTGGCCCAAGGCTTAAAACCTTTGGTAAAAGCGAATGAGCGATTTGAAATACAACAGAATATATTGTACGCCATGGGCATCAATGCCAATGAAGGACCAAGTGATGTTGAATTCATATCTGCCGACAAAGTAGAGGACGTATTCAATAGTACCATTACAAAACAATATATAGTTGAAGGTGATAAAGTGACTGAGGATGCTCAAGCTTACTTGCTAGATGTCAAAAAAGAAGAGGCAAAAGCGAAAGATCCTAACTACACACGTAAGTTGCCTTTGTTTGAAGGTGAAAAAGATGGAAATCCTATTTATGTCATGCCTATTAGAGGAAAAGGATTATGGGATGCCATTTGGGGTTTTGTAGCTGTAGACAAAGATATGGTGGTACAGGGTGTATTTTTTGATCATGCCGGAGAAACTCCTGGTTTAGGTAGTGAGATTAAACAGCGTTATTTTATGGACGATTTTGAAGGTGAACACCTTTTAAATGAATCTGGTGCTTTTAAAGGAATAACCGTAGCGAAAGGGAACGCAGATCCTAGGAATGATAGAAAAACTGACAATGCGGTAGATGCAATTGCAGGGGCTACTATTACTGGAGACGGTGTTACTGCGATGATTAAAAAGGATTTAAGAATGTATGTGCCTTATTTCAAGACATTAAAATAAAATTGTATGAGACTTTTATCAAAAAAAGATAGTAAACTAATCATGGATCCTTTGGCGGATAATAACCCTATTACCATTCAGGTTTTAGGAATCTGTTCTGCCTTGGCTATTACTGCACAGTTAAAGCCATCTATAGTAATGGCTATTTCTGTAATATTTGTGTTAGGAGCCGGTAACGTAGTTATTTCGTTAATGCGAAATATCATTCCTTCAAAAATCAGAATTATTGTACAACTCGTCGTAGTGGCAACCTTAGTAATTATTGTTGACCAGGTGTTGAAAGCTTATGCTTATAGTTTGAGTAAAGAGCTTTCTGTTTTCATCGGACTTATTATTACCAACTGTATTATTATGGGACGTTTTGAAGCTTTTGCTTTGGCAAACGGACCTTGGCAATCATTTTTGGATGGTGTTGGTAATGCTTTAGGTTATGGAGTTATTTTAGTTATTGTGGGCTTCTTTAGAGAGCTTTTAGGGTCAGGTACCTTGATGGGCTTTAAAGTTTTGGGAGACCCTGTTGAGAAAACCGGTCTATACGCTATCGGTTATGAAAATAACGGCTTCATGGTTCTACCTCCAATGGCATTGATAGTCATAGGTATTATCATTTGGGTACAAAGAAGCAAAAACAAAGAATTAATAGAAGACTAATTTAAATAGCCTGCAGTAAGCAGACATCAGTAAGCAATAAAGCGCTACTGAAGACTGTGGACTGAAGACTGAAGACTATAAAAAATGGAACATATAGAATTATTTTTCAAATCGATATTTGTAGACAACATGATTTTCGCATACTTCTTGGGTATGTGTTCATATTTGGCTGTGTCTAAAAAAGTAGCTACTGCCGTTGGTCTTGGTGCTGCCGTCATCTTTGTTTTGGCGATTACAGTACCTTTAAACTGGTTGTTGGATCAATATTTACTACAAGAAGGCGCCTTGGTTTGGTTGGGACCAGAATATGCGGATTTTGACCTGAGCTTCTTATCCTTTATTATGTTTATTGCCACCATTGCAACCATGGTTCAACTTGTTGAAATTGTTGTTGAGAAATTTTCACCGGGATTATATAACTCCTTGGGTATATTTCTACCTTTGATTGCAGTAAACTGTGCTATTTTAGGAGGTTCTTTATTTATGCAGTCTCGTGAAATAGAAACTTTAGGTTTGGCACTTAATTATGGTATAGGTTCAGGAATAGGTTGGTTTTTAGCTATTGTTGCCATCGCTGCCATTAGAGAGAAAATCAGATATAGTAATGTTCCTGCACCTTTAAGAGGATTAGGGATTACATTTATAATCACGGGTTTAATGGCCATTGGGTTTATGAGTTTTGGTGGTATGTTAACTGGTGGAGATGATGAAGCTACAGAAGACAATTTGGAAACCGTCGATGGTATGGTAACTGCCCAGAAAGATCACAAAACTTCTGATTTTGTGATTGAAGAAACAAACGATACAGATAATAAATAATAAAGATTATGATATTAGCAGCAAGCACATTAGGAACAGTCATTGTTACAGTTGTCGCGTTTTTAGTGGTTACTTTATTATTGGTAACGCTTTTACTTGTAGTGAAACAAAAATTGTCTCCTTCAGGTCCGGTAACACTTACCATTAACGGTGAACGTAAATTGGAAGTCAGTTCAGGAAGCACCTTATTAAATACCTTATCAGCCCAGAAAATATTTTTACCATCCGCTTGTGGTGGTGGTGGAACTTGTATTCAGTGTGAGTGCCACGTACTATCAGGAGGCGGGGAAGCTTTACCTACAGAGACACCTCACTTCAGTAGAAGAGAGATTCAAGAAGGCATCCGTTTATCTTGTCAGGTAAGGGTAAAACAGGATATGGAAATTACCATTCCTGAAGAAATATTTGGAGTTAAGAAATGGGAAGCAACCGTGGTTAGAAACTACAACGTGGCCTCATTTATTAAGGAGTTTGTTGTTGAGATTGAGGAGGATATGGGCTACAAAGCAGGTGGTTATGTCCAAATTGAGATTCCAAAATGCGAAATTAAATTTTCGGATATGGACATCACAGCGCATCCAGAAGAACATGATACGCCAGATAAATTTCAGGCAGAATGGGACAAATTTAAGCTTTGGCCTTTGGTCATGAAAAACGACGAAACTGTAGAACGTGCTTACTCAATGGCTTCTTATCCAGCAGAAGGACGTGAAATCATGTTAAACGTACGTATTGCAACACCGCCATTCGATCGTGCTAAAAACGGTTGGATGGATGTTAATCCAGGTATTGCATCATCTTATATATTTGCTCAGAAACCAGGTGATAAGGTCGTTATTTCTGGACCTTTCGGAGAGTTCTTTATCAATGAGTCAGACAGTGAAATGTTGTACGTAGGTGGTGGAGCAGGAATGGCGCCAATGCGTTCTCACTTGTATCAACTTTTCAAAACCTTAAAAACAGGTCGTAAAGTAACGTATTGGTACGGTGGTCGTTCTAAGCGTGAGTTGTTCTATTTAGAGCATTTCCATGAGCTAGAGCGTGAGTTCCCTAACTTTAAGTTTTATATGGCATTATCTGAACCAATGGAAGAGGATAATTGGAAAATAAAGGAAAACATTGACGCTCCAGGTGATGGTTTCGTAGGATTCATCCACAATTGTGTGATCGATAACTATTTGAATCACCATGATTCACCAGAAGATATCGAATTGTATTTCTGTGGTCCACCATTAATGAACCAAGCAGTTCAAAAAATGGGAGAGGATTTCGGAATCCCTGATGAAAACATCAGATTTGACGACTTCGGAGGATAAAATTGCTGCGCAGGCAGGAATCCTTTAGGTTTAGCTTAGCGAATTTCTTTAGCGAAATTCAGTCAACTAATAAATAAAAAAAAGCCAGTACTTTCATTAAGTCCTGGCTTTTTTTATTTTTATGAAGCGAATAAAATCGAATAGATTTCAATTCTAGATTCCCTGCCCGCCGGCAAGTTCACTCTAAAAGCGAAGCGGTCTTGGTTCTAAATTAAAAAACCTATTTGCCTTCATTCCAGTAATAACTATCGGGGTGTTCACGTTTCCCAAACACAGCGGTGCCAACCCTAACCATAGTTGCTCCTTCTTCGATGGCAATTTCCAAGTCTCCACTCATGCCCATCGACAGTTCATTTGCCGGAATGCCTTTGTCAAGAAGTTGCAATTGTACGTTTTTTAGCAATTTGAAACATCTCCGAACTTTTTCATGTTCGGCTGAAAATAAGCCGATGGTCATTAAACCTTTGATGTTGATGCGGTCAAACTGTTGGACTTCCATAGCGAATTTTACGGCGTTGTCAGGATGCATTCCAAATTTACTTTCTTCAAACGAGGTATTAAATTGCAAATAGGCATCCATGGTTCTATCTTCATATTCCAACCGATTTTGTAGTTTTTCTGCCAATTTGAGCCTGTCTAAAGACTGAAGGCAATCCACATCATAACGTATCAATTCTTTTACCTTATTGGTCTGTAAGTGGCCTATAAAGTGCTTTTGATGGGCGAAGGGCTTTAAGCTCTCATACTTTTCTTTAATCTCTTGAATCTTATTTTCACCAATTAAGGTTTGATGATTGGCAAAAGCAATTTTTATATTTTCCGCAGATACGGTTTTCGTAGCCAATAACAACTTTACGTCATCGGTATTTCGATTGGCATTTTTACAGGCGTTTTCAATTCTTTCAAGGATTTTTGCGATATTCTTCTGAATCGAATGTTCCATATTAAAACTCATTTTTTTCAATATAAACCCAGACTTCTACTCCTGAGTTGGTGGTTGCCAAAGCCCTTTTTGAATTAGTAACTGCAAGTTGATCAGTCAGTACAAGTTCTTCCCCTGTAATCTCGAACACCATCCCTTTTAATTTATCGCTCGGTTCTTTTGATTTTATGGCGATTTTAGGTGTTTTTGTTCTGTTGTTTTCAGACATAGAAACACCATTGAATTTTGAATCCTTTAATGTGTATCCAGATAAAGTGTCTTCAGTTCCTTGAAATTTTCTACCGTAATGTTGAAGCTGCAGGTCCTCGGATACGATAGTGTCATAAGAAAACAAAAGATGTTTTTTCTGTTTTTCAAACTGGATGACATTGGCTTTTATTTGTTGATGAATGCTATCTTTTGCCTCAGCATAAGAAATGCCATAACTTCTTTTAATAGTGTTGAGGTTTTTTGGAAAACCTGATAGTATCCTGTCGTAATAGGTGTCGAGATCTTCTTCGGTAGGTAAGGTGTATCTAAGTCTAATTTGAAACCGTCGCAATAAAGCCGTGTCAATAATATCTAAATGGTTTGTAGCACAAATTAATAGGGCATTATCTGGTAAATTATCGATCAATTGAAGCAAGGTGTTCACCAACCGCTTCATTTCACCTGAATCTTTCTCGTCATAATCTCTTAATTTACCTATAAAATCAAATTCATCTATAAATAAAATGGCGTCATCATTAGATGCTTTTTTGAAGAGTTCAGATAGATTTTTTGCTGTTTCCCCTAATTTAGACGATACGAATCCGCTTAAATTAATGGCAATGACCTTTTTGTTTAAGGCGTGTCCTATGGCGTAGGCCGTGGCTGTTTTTCCACATCCTGTATGGCCATATAACAAAATCTTATTGTCCACAGGAATGTTCAGGTTGTTGAGCGCATTGATATAGGTGAATTCTTCCAATAACTGATTGATACGGACTCTGATGTCTTCATTGAGATGAAGTTGATCAAGTGGAATGACCTTGTGTTTTGGGTTTAAATAGGTGCTGTGATGTGCCATGTGATAGATCTTCTGAGGATTATAATTTCTGTTTCATTTTGGTTATATGTGAAACAATTGCATAAGAGCGCCAAATAATAGCGCCATTTGTGTCATTTATAATAGAGTTCAAATTTACCTAATTCGAACAACTTTCCATATTCAAAACGCTAGCATTTCACGTCAAATGGAGTCAAGTCTCATGAGATGTCGATATAATGAGCTGTTTAAAAAGTTTCTCACTAGAAGGTCTTCTTGTTAAATTTTGCAATAGGAAGTCTAGATATAATGTGTGCTATACCACAAGGAGATTCACACTCTAAGTTTTTTGAAATAGGAAGTTAACAGCTTTGAAAGCTTCTTTATATGGCTAAGTATCATAAATTAAAACACTTTTAAGATGAAGAGTTTTTTAAATTATTGGGTATTCTAGGTATTTTTCCAATAATTGAACACTGTTTTTAGGCTTTGATAATTTTTGCTTAATTAATTAACTAATGATTAAACCTTTGAGGTTTTCAAAACCTGAAAGGTTTATAGTATATCCTGCCCGACACTCGATTAAGTTAAGATCTCCTCCAGCTGGTGTCGCGGTTGGTCGTTGTCAAATTCAAAAAGTTTTGAATAATCCATGACGTTATCCACACCGTCCAAGGCGCATAAAAATGCCACAGTTTCACACAACCCATTAAAAAGAACGTTCTTGTCTTTTGGGTTTTTGGGTTTTTTTCCTTTTCGATTTAAAGGTAGGGCATACCCACATCCTTTAAGAAAACTGGCTTCTATTCGTAATAATTCGAGAGGTGAATACCCGCTAAACTTTCTACCTAAATTCTGATGGACCAGTCCCACATAATTCAATTGTAAAGAGCCATGACTATCTGAAAGATGTTTCCAGGCATCGTTATGATCTAAAATATTTCCGACAGCACATTGCTGACAACATTCTGGATGAAGTTCATTATTATGAAATGCTGCATATAATTTCTGAATGGCCTGATCTAATCGGTGTGAAGTCTTCATAGCTTGAGATTTATGACTATTAAGGTACTGAAATTGATAATTCAAATGAAGAAATTTATTGGTTTTAACAAAATATAAATAGTGAATCTTAAGAGATTAAGTCCCGTTAGGTTAAAGTTTTCAATACAACGTTTTCGGTTAAGATTTTAAGTCATACAAATAATTTTCATTTTTCTTAAGAGCTTGATCATTGGTATTATTGTATTTTTGCAGCATGAGAAAAGCACTTACAGAACAAGAAATGCACAACCTTGCCATGAATCATGTTGGAAAGGATCTGGAAGCTCGCGGATTTGAATTTATAGCGATCAACAGCAAACTTAAAAAGCATCCGCAGTTTGTGTGCATAGATAAAACGAAACAGTATTTCTTCGTCATCGTGAGGTCGGTACTCCTTCCTGAAAATCCGAATAACTATGATATCATCTGGATGGAAAGCTTTAAAAAACATGCCCGAGAAAAAAATGCGAAAGTATTATATGCTGGTGTTGGCATAGGAAATCCAGACGGTGAAGATTTGCCGGTCTATTTAAATGAAGAATACTTGATTGAATACAATGGCATTCAGGTGATAGAAACCAATTTGAATTAGAGAAAACCTATGACACGGAGTTGCCCAGAGAACTACAGAGGTTCACAGAGATTTACTTATAATTTTTCTAAAAAAACTCGTGTCTTCTTGACAACAGGAATAGGGATCCTCTTGGTTTTTTGCACATTTTCATGCAAACAAGAGCCTATAAACACCAAAATGTCTGGCGAGGTTTTCGGAACCTCATACGGTGTCCAATATTATTCAGAAAAGAACAGAAGCTTCCAACGACAGTTTGATAGTTTATTTGATATCATCAATACCTCCATGTCTACGTATCAGAAGGACTCCGATATTTCTAAAATCAACCGAAATGAAGCTTTTACCATAGATGAACATTTTAAAAATGTATTTAGCGCTTCAAAAGAGATTTATGAAGCTACTGATGGTGTTTTTGATCCCACTATAGGGGTTTTGGTCAACGCATGGGATTTTGGGCCAGAGGGAAAGGTTGTGGCCTTGGACAGTCTTAAAATAGATAGCTTGATGTTGTCTGTAGGATTGGATAAAGTAACACTGAATAACAACACCATTACAAAGGAAAACCCAAATACGTTCATCGATTTCAACGCTATTGCCAAAGGTTATGGGGTGGATGTCATTGCTGATTTCTTGGAAAGTCAGAATATCAAAGATTATATTGTTGAAATAGGTGGGGAAATAAGATGTAAAGGGCAGAATTTTGAAAAACAAAAGCCCTGGAAAGTAGGTGTGGAGCTGCCCCATTTTGATATCGAACAATCTGTTTTAAAAACCATTTCATTATATGATGAAGCCATGGCAACATCAGGAACGTATCGAAAATTCAAAACCGATAGTTTGGGAAATCGGTATTCGCACATCTTGGATCCAATAACCGGCTACCCAAGTAAAACCAATTTATTGAGCATTTCAGTCATTGCTAAAGATTGTATGACTGCTGATGCTTATGCAACGGCATTTAAAGCTATGGGACTAGAGAAAGTGAAGGCTTTTTTAATAAACCATCCCGAATTAAAAGTGTTTTTGATTTTTGAAAATGATGATAGAGAATTGGAAACACTTTCTTTGAATGGTTTTCCTGAAGAGTGAGTTTTTAAGGACAGGTTATTTTTTTACACAGAGTTACGCGGAGTTTTAAATAGAGTTTCAAAAAGCCAAATCCGACTTTAAAATCATTCTTCAAAACTTGTAATACACAGTTCCACAAAGAGAATTTAGCTGCATATATTTTTTTGAAGTTCCAAAAAACTCCGTGCATCTCCTTGATTCCTCTGTGTATCTCAGTGAAATAACATCTCTGCGAAATAGGCTCACTTCCGCACCAAAGGAATAATCTCTCCCTCCGCCAAACAAAAACGAGTGGCATCCACATCAGATAATTTAGTCGTATAATCCACTTCCTCCACCTTAAAGCCAATAGAACGAAGTTTATCAAAATAATCCCGCCCATAAATTCGGACGTGATCATATTGCCCAAAGATTTTAGCGCGTTCTTTTCTGTCGGTTATGCTATCATCTTCAAAAGTTTTTGTCCTTGATAAATCTTGCGGAATCTGAAAAATCCCATAACCTCCAGGTTTCATAATTCGGTATAATTCTTGCATCGCTTTGGTGTCGTCAGGAATATGTTCTAAAACATGATTACATAAAATGATGTCAAATTCGTTATCCTTAAACGGTAAATCGCAAACATCAGCTTTCACATCGGCTAATGGCGAATTTAAATCGGTAGTGACATAGTCCAAATTCTTCATCTTCCGGAAACGTTTATAAAATGCCTGTTCCGGTGCAAAATGCAACACCTTTTTTGGAGCGGTAAAAAAATCTGTTTCATTTTTAAGGTACAACCATAACAATCTGTGGCGTTCCAAACTCAATGTGGAAGGCGACAAAACGTTGTTGCGCTGATTCCCATATCCGTAAGGTAAAAACGATTTGAAACTTTTACCATCAATTGGATCTGTGAATTGATTGCCTTTTAAAAAGAATGCTAAAACAGGGCGTGCTATGTAACTCAACCTGATTAGGATTGGTCTTGGGATGGTGTTGAGGATGTATTTGAAGATTTTCAAGTTGTATCACAGAGATTCACAGAGAAAACGCAGAGTTACACAGAGATTTAATGGGGTGTGTTGATAAAGCGCTTGATGCCTGATGTTAAAAGTTTTGTATGAAAATTAATAAGTAATCCTTTCGGAAAATGACCTAATCTTAAATAAGTCAATATTTGAGCCGAATGGACATCTGTAAATTTCTCGACAGTTTTTATTTCAATGACGACTTCATTTTCGACCAACAAATCAATACGATACCCATGTTCTAATATTATATCTTTATAGATTATTGGTAATGGAATTTCTTGTTTTACAGCTAAACCTTGGGATTTTAGTTCATAAAACAAACACTTTTGATAAGCAGATTCCAACAGGCCAGGTCCCAAAGCTTTATGAACCTCAATCGCTGCTCCAATAATACGTTCAGTCAATTTATCATCCATAGTTCTCTGTGTATCTCTGTGATATCTCCGCGTGTCTCTGTGCAATAGTTAAAGCACTAAAGTTTCCCTCCTAAACTCATCCTCCTCATCAGAAACAATCCCCAGAGCCTCATAAATATACCCAAAGGTTGACAATATTTCAGGTTTGCCATCCACGAGTGCCACGTCGTGCTCAAAATGTGCACTTGGTTTTCCATCCAAAGTTACAATGGTCCAACCATCATTCAATTGTTTGATTCTGTGGGTTCCTAAATTGATCATAGGCTCGATGGCCACGACCATGCCTTCAATGAATTTCTTGCCCCGTCCACGTTTACCATAGTTTGGCATTTCAGGATCTTCGTGCATTTTTTTGCCTAGACCATGTCCGACCAATTCACGAACTACACCATAACCTTCCGCTTCGCAATAGTTCTGTATGGCATGACCTACATCACCCACACGGTTGCCGATTTTAAACTCTCTTATCCCAACGTATAAAGATTCTTTGGTGATTTGAAGAAGTTTCTTCACTTCTGGAGCCACTTCACCAATTTCGAAGGTGTAGGCATGGTCTCCATAAAACTCATTCTTTATGGCGCCACAATCTACGGCTACCACGTCACCTTCTTTTAAGGGAATATTTGTTGGTAAACCATGAACAACGGCTTCGTTGGTACTGCACAGTAAGGTGGACGGACAATCGTAAAGTCCTAAAAACCCTGGGATGGCGCCTTGTGCACGAATAAATTCTTCCGCCATTTTATCCAATTGCATGGTCGTAACACCAGGTTTTATTTCTTTGGCCAACATGCCCAAAGTTTTGGAAACTATTAAGGCACTTTCGCGCATTAACTCAATCTCTTCTCTTGTTTTTTGTATAATCATTGTAAAAAAATATTGCGCAAAGATAATTAAAATAAATGGGGTTGACCTTCTTCTCGAACATGACATATAACAGTTTTTAAATGGATTTTGTTGAATAGTTTTGTGATTAAATATAATAACTATGTACAAAGCAATTTCCGCAGAAGACGCCGTAAAGGCAGTGAAGTCAAATGACCGTGTTTATATACAAGCAGCCGCCGCCGCGCCACAAGTGTTGATAAAGGCTTTGGCCAACCGACATGAAGAACTGAGAAACGTTGAAATTTGCCAATTACATACTGAAGGGGTGGCGCCTTATGCGAATCCTGAATTAAAAGAGAGTTTCCATGTCAATTGTTTTTTTGTTGGTGAAAACGTAAGACATACCATAAAAGCAGGAAATGGTTCTTATACTCCTGTTTTTTTAAGTGAATTGCCATTGTTGTTTAAGCGTCGCATCATCCCATTGGACGTCGCATTAATTCATGTCTCAGTTCCTGATAAACATGGGTATTGTTCCCTCGGTGTTTCTGTAGAAGCGACTTTGGCCGCCATTGACAATGCCAACTATGTGATTGCACAGGTTAATAAACAAATGCCCAGAACACATGGCGCGGGAATTATCCATATTTCTGAAATCGATGCCTTTGTAGATTGTGACGAACCATTGCCGATTCACGAAATGGCAGAACCAACGGCTATAGAAGGTAGGATTGGCGATTTTGTAGCAGGTTTAATTGAGGACCGAAGCACTTTGCAAATGGGGATTGGAAGTATTCCAAATGCCGTATTGACCCGATTGTCCAACCATAAGGACCTGGGTTTACACACTGAAATGTTCAGTGATGGTGTGATTGACCTTATTTTGAGCAATGTCATCAACGGCAATTACAAAAGCATCAATAGAGGTAGGGCATTGGCCACCTTTTTAATGGGTTCAAAGCGTTTGTATGATTATGTTGATGACAATCCGTTTATTGAAATGCGGGCTTCAAATTATACCAATGATGTGTCCATCATCAAACAAAATCCACGCATGGTAGCAATCAATTCTGCAATAGAAGTTGACTTAACGGGACAAGTTTGTGCGGATTCTATTGGCCCAAAAATATATTCTGGCGTAGGCGGACAAATGGATTTTATCAGGGGAGCTTCATTAAGTGAGGGCGGGAAGGCCATTATCGCTTTGCCTTCTGAAACCAAATCGGGCATCAGCCGTATTGTTCCAAGTTTAAAGCCAGGAGCCGGCGTAGTCACTACAAGAGCGCACGTAAATTATGTGGTAACCGAATATGGGATTGCCGAATTGTATGGTAAAACCATTAAAAACCGTGTCAAGGCCTTAGTAAATATTGCGCATCCCAATCATAGAGAAGCTATTGATAGACAATATTATGATTTGATGAGCAACTAAGGTTTATCTGAAAAATGAAAAGAGCCCTTTCTTTTTCTCAGGAATATTGGGTTCTTCCCTGGTAATTATTTGGTACACTTCACCCCAGCCAAGAACACCGCCGATGTTTCGGTCATCAATAAAAAGATCCGCATTTATTTTACGGCTTTTAGTATTGTCAAATTCCTCTCCCGGAAAACTTTTATTGACGGCATAAAACGTGATGCCGTTCTCCTCACAAAAGGCAACAGCCTCGTCGAGGGTTTTGCCATATCTGTATGTCCATAAAATCAAGCGGTGTCCATCTTCCTGAAGACGTTTCAAGGTTTCAAAGGCAAAAATACGTGCTTTCCCAATTCCTGGATAGCGATCTTCTACAATGGTGCCGTCAAAATCTACAGCGATAATGAGTCTGTTCTGAAAATTCATGTTTTAATGCTTTGGGGGGCAAAAATACAAATAAATAAGCTGCTTGTCCAAAATCATTATATCAACGGATGTTGGGTCATAATTTTGGGTTGTGGAACGCCCATTAGCTTGAGAATTGTGGGTGCCAAATCGCCCAAAATGCCATCGCTAATGTGTTTTAAATCTTTATCGATTAAAATAATAGGTACTGGATTGGTGGTATGTGCCGTGTTTGGAGAGCCATCCGGATTGATCATGGTTTCACAATTGCCATGATCGGCAATCAATAAAGTGGTATAGCCGTGCTCAAGAGCTGTAGTCACCACATCTTTTACTACAATGTCAACTGCTTCACAAGCTTGAATGGCTGCTTGCATAACGCCAGTATGACCCACCATGTCGCCATTGGCAAAATTGAGGCACACAAAATCGACTTCTTCACTTTCCAATTCTGGAATTAAAGCATCGCGCAATTCAAAGGCACTCATTTCTGGTTTTAGATCGTAAGTGGCGACTTTGGGTGAATTTCTCAGAATACGTTTCTCCCCATCAAAAGGAACTTCTCGTCCTCCTGAAAAGAAAAACGTCACATGCGGATATTTTTCTGTTTCCGCAATACGGATCTGTTTTTTATGATACTTTTCTAAAACTTCGCCTAAAGTTTCGGTCAAATTGTCTTTTTCGAAAACGACTTTAATTCCCGTGAAAACATCATCATAATTTGTTAAGGTTACATAGTACAAATCGAGTTTGTGCATGTTTTGTTCATGAAAATCATATTGTGACAAGGCTTGCGTTAATTGCCTTCCGCGATCGGTTCTGAAGTTGAAGAAAATAACCACATCGCCATCCTTGATTTTTGCCTTAGGATGACCATCTTGATCGGTCATCACAATTGGTTTTATGAATTCATCCGTCACATCATGGTTATAACTGTTTTGTATGGACTGGATCGCATCTGTGGAAGGTTCTCCAATGCCATTCACTATAGCATCATAAGCCAGTTTGACACGCTCCCAACGTTTATCGCGGTCCATGGCATAATAGCGTCCTGTTACAGTCGCCAATTCTGCCGAACTATCTTTAATATGATTTTGAAGTTGGGCTATAAAACCTAATCCAGACTTCGGGTCAACATCACGTCCATCTGTAAAAGCATGAATGAAAACGTCATCAAGATGATACGCTTTTGCAGCATCCAACAAGCCAAATAAATGATTGATATGCGAATGCACACCACCATCACTCAACAAACCTAAAAAGTGAACTGGTTTATGATTTTCTTTGGCGAAATTAAAAGCATCCACCAATACGTGCTCTTGCGCAAGCGTATTATTTTGAACCGCCAAATTTATTTTTGCCAAGTCCTGATACACAATTCTGCCCGCACCTAAATTCATATGGCCCACTTCACTATTGCCCATTTGACCTTCTGGTAATCCTACGTGGAGACCGTCAGTTCTTAGGGAAGCATTGGGGTATTTGAGATATAGCGAATCAATAAATGGCGTATATGCATTATCTATGGCTGAAACTTTTGGATCTGGAGATTTTCCCCATCCGTCAAGAATCATTAGGATTACTTTTTTGTTCATGGTGATTTGTTTTGAGTTTCAAAGATAAAGTTTATAGAATCAAATGGTAGCATATCGACTTAAAATTCCGCATATAATCAGCGTATTTTTTTAGACAAACAGTGTAAAGTTTGTCTTTATGGGATTCATATTTATAACGATAATCTGCATAAAAAAAGTAAAAAAATGCTATTTAATTAGAAATACTGTAACAGCTCCAATTTTGAATCGTCTTTCTTATATAATCAAAAAGTAATCACATACCCGCCAGTACAAAAAAGATACGTTCGGGCGGGTCAAAAATCATTCATCATGAAAAAAACAATCATTATTTCCGCAATCGCATTAGGTTTTGCATTTCACACCTCTAATGCAACCACATCAATTCAAACTTCAAAGCCTTCAAGTTTTGTAAAAACAAAAGTTTCTGTCAACCCATTCTGTGTTTCCATTGTAAAAGGCGATCTTGAAACAGTTAAAAAGTTGATCCAATTTGGTGCTGATGTCAATGAGGCGTCAAATGGAATGACACCTGCAATGTACGCTGCCAAATATAATCGGGTAGATATTTTGGAGCTACTCGTAAAACATGGCGCTGAGCTTAAAAAGAGAACAGAAAAGGGTTTAAACGCCATGGATTATGCAAAGCGATCAAATGCGAAAGATGCCTTAGCCTATTTGAAAAATCTTTCATAATATCGAAAGTTGAGTTAGTGTTTAGGAAAGCTTCTTTTTTAAGAGGCTTTTTTATTCCCACCAGAGGATTTTAATACCCCGAGGCTTGGGTCGATCGAAAAGACAATTTCTTATTCCTACCTCATGTACTCGCCCCGAGGTTCTCTGTTTTTCGCTGAATTCACAAAAGTTCCGGATTAATATCCAAAATATTTTCGGCGTAATAGCTGTCCAAAAAAGAATCGGTGAGGTGTTGGTGCCCCATCAGGGATTCGTTTTTTAGTATGTCCTTCAAATTTAATTTTCTGTAGGAATTGAGATAGTCACAAGAAAGCGCTTTATAGCTATAATGCCAAGGTTCATATTTAAAACCTTTACGTTCAGGTTTGTCGGTGTAAACCAAATAAAAACCGAAGTCTCTGGAATTTGCGTCCATCCATTTTTTAAGATTCACATAACTTCCATTGCCTTCAAAATGACTCGGACTCAATACGTTTTTGGGTTGGGCAACGTTGGCGTCAA
Organism: Gelidibacter gilvus; assembly: GCF_004115975.1. GTDB lineage: Bacteria > Bacteroidota > Bacteroidia > Flavobacteriales > Flavobacteriaceae > Gelidibacter > Gelidibacter gilvus. The sequence continues at coordinate 131,892 of NZ_SDDZ01000008.1, forward strand.
TGATATCCATATCTGTGCCCCAATGATGGCGTGACGTTCCTGGAATAGTCGAATATTCTATGATTTTTTGAATTGCATTTTCTGGAGATAAACCTTGTTGGGTGAAATTCTTGTATTTGCGTTCCCAAATCCGATTTTGATGCGCAAAATTCCGATAACTGGAGACCACTTGAATCGAAATATTATCCTTTAAGGCGGCAGTTTTCATTTTTGTAAATGCATCAAAGGCTTCCTTGCGAATTTGAAATCCGTTGCCATAAAGTGTTGGATTCCCTTTTCCTATTAATTCCTCATAACTCAATTCGGCATTTTGAAAGGCCAATTGTGGTACTATGCCCATTGCCATTGCGCTAAGAGCTATGGTTTTTATAAAATCTTTTCTATCCATGTTTTTAATTTGTTTTCAACAATTGCACGTCAGTCGACCTTATGAGAATTTAGGGTTACTATGGTTTTTCGAGATTTTATTTCCACAAGTGAGTCTTAGTGCATCGAGGTTCTTGATTTTGATGATGACGTTCATTTTTTTTTATAGATAACACCAAAATATAATGTTATTGGTTAATTATAAATCTCCCAATCAAAATTCTCATCATTTTACTGTTTTAGTCTTGATTCTTGATTCTAATAGCGACCTGTGCTGAGCGGAGTCGAAGCAAGCGGTCTTGATTCTTTTTTATTAAATCAATCAAAATTAACCAATTTACCTTTGAAGTAATTTATTTATTTTTACTTAAAATTTAAAGTATGCCCATTTCATTTAAAATATTAGAACCTTCTCAGATCAATTCTATCATTCCATTAATGTTGAAATTGAACAACCATAAAATTTCTGAAGCGGTGCTCAAGCAGCGCTTTGCTGAAATGGTGACCCAAAACTATGAATGTGCGGCGCTCTATGATCGTGATAAACTCATTGGAATAGCCGGGATGTGGTTTTGTACCCGTCATTATTCGGGTAGAAGTGTAGAACTAGACCATGTGATTATTGAGGACGGTTACAGAAAGAAAGGTTTGGGCAAGCAGTTTATGAAATGTATTTATGATTATGCGTTACAAAAGGGTTTCCAATCGGTAGAACTGAATACTTATGTACAAAATCATCTATCACATAAGTTTTATATGAACGAAGGGTTTGAAATTTTAGGTTATCATTTTTTGAAGAAACTTTAGCAAGGAGTTACGAGTATTTTTTAGACACGAATTTCACTGATTTTCACTAAATATTACTAATCAATAATTTTACTAATTATTTGTACGACTCCTATTGACATGAAGTTACCTTTGAACTGAAGTTTATTATGAATTGGCACGAATCCAATTTGACATATCCAATTCTAATAGTTACCAATCATAGGGGATAGTTCTTTGAGAAACTTGTGTCTCCTTTGTGTAACTCTGTGTAATAGCTCCTTTCGACATCTCCCCAATAGCTTTTGGAATCACTGATTTACGACGCCTACAAATTTTGTCATCCGTCAAATGTCTATTTGCAGAAGCAATAGGTACATTCAACACAAATTCCTTTTTTAAACACGTTTTATACGGATAGTTTGTGTTTTAAACTTCTGCGACTGCTACTGTTGACTGTTGACTGTTGACTGCTGACTGCCAACTGAACTACTTCAATCCACTCAAATCCGTGCCCGTTTCCACCTCATAAGGCGCTTTGTTATATTCAAAAATCCGAGCATCCAATTCCCCTTCCAAAGTAATCCGATCCCCATTAACTTCCAACCAGCTGCCTTCTCTGAGACCAATCACTGGTTGCGAATTAAAAGCATGAAATTCTTGGATCCGTGTTTCTCGGGTTTCACCCATGTGTTTGCATTTTTTATCTGGATCTAAATAATGCGGATTAATATTAAATGGCACTATTGCCAAAGTTTTAAAGCTAGGCGGATAGACAATAGGCATATCATTGGTGGTGTTGATAGTAAGTCCGCAGATATTACTGCCTGCACTTGTGCCCAAATAAGGCGTTCCACCATGAATCACGTTTTGCATGGTGCTGATCAAATCATTTCTATAAAGCTGATTGACCAATACAAACGTATTGCCACCGCCAACGAAAATACCTTTGGCATTCTTTAAAGCCTCTTTAGGATTGTCAAACTCGTGAATGCCTTTGACTACTTTTCCGATTTCTGAAAATGCTTCTTGGGCTTTTGTGGTGTATTCATCATGACTTATGCCGCCTGGACGTGCGTAAGGAATAAATAAAATCGTATTGGTATCTTTAAAAAGAAAAGTCAATTCTTCTAAAAGATAGTTTAGATATCCACTCCCATGTAAGGTTGAGGTGCTGGCAATGATCATTTGTTTCATAGAATGTTATTTTTTTCTCGTGGCATATTTTACAGAAGGTTGTTGTAGGAAATATCCTGAAATTTGCCCACAATAGCTGTATTCTCGAATATTTTGTTGTAAATTTAAGTAATCTGGCAATTTAACAAAAGTTTAAACAGGCTTTAGAGTTTAATTAAGAGAGTTCATGCTTTCTTTATCGGTCTAACTAAAAATCCAATCTTATGAAAACAGCTTTACTTTATCTATTTCTCCTTTCACCTTTCTTCTTTTTGACTGCGCAAAATATCAAGCGCGTGGAAATTTCAGGAAAAATTGTGGTGAACAGTGATGATTTGGAGGGGATCACGGTTTATAATACCTCCGCTAAAAAAGGCGTTCTGACAGACGAAAATGGTCTGTTTACGGTAAGTGTGGCATTGAATGATATAATTGAGTTTAGGGCGCTACAGTTTCAGGACTTTACAGTGACCATTGATGAAAACATCATTAAGACGAAAAAAATGACCGTGTTTTTGGTCGAACAAATCAATAAATTGGATGAGGTAGTCATTCTGCCTTATGACCTTTCAGGAAATTTACTTGTGGATATTGAAAGTGTCAAAACCTTTAATCCGGATTTAGACGCTATTTATTTTGGTGTGGCAAATATGAATGAATATGAATTTCCCGAAGATTACAGATCAAAAGTTGTCAACGTTGCCATGCCGGGAACAGGAAATAATATTCCTTATGGTTTAAATGTCATCGGGATTGTGGATTTGTTCTTAAGACCAATTTTCAATTCTAAAAAGAATAAAGATATCGAAGTCATGGGGCCGGAAGATTCTAATAAAGCCTTTACTGACCTCTATAGTACTAAGTTTTTAGTGGAGAATTTTAATATTCCGGAAAATAAAGTGAATGATTTTGTGGATTACGTAGAAGACCAAGGGGTGGATTATTCACTCTTAAATTCAGGAAAGGAATTCGAGTTTTTAGAATTTATCAGTATTAAAAGTAAAGAATTTTTAGCCAAAGAAGGTGGGAAAAAGTAATTGTGTCCTTCCTTTTTTTATGGTCTTTGGAATTCACTTTATGATGGGGCAAACCGTTGACATCAAAGGCAGAATTATTGCTAATGACGATGTGGAAGGTATTCATATTCTCAATAACACGTCCAGCACCTTTACAATTTCTAACAGACAAGGCGAATTTTCCATCACAGTTAAACTGAATGATACCTTAGCATTTTCCGGCGTATCGTACCTATTGAAAAAAGTAGTGGTGGGTCAAGATATGATCAAGTCAAAATCTTTGATTATTTACCTCACTGAAAAAGTAAATGCTTTGGATGAAGTGGTGGTGGGAAAGATATTGACGGGCGATTTGAGTTCAGACTTAGCTAATTCAGGAATTGAGCGCACTATCAATTTTTTCGATTTGGGAATTCCAGGATATGCCGGGAAGCCTAAAACACAAAGTGAGAGACGATTGTATACTGCAGGAGACTTCAAACCTATTCATTTGCTAAGTTTATTAGGTGGTTCTCTTGATGTAGACCCTATCTTGAATGCCATTTCTGGAAGAACCAAGTTATTAAAACATAGGATCCATCTTGAAAATAAGGATAAATGCATCGATAGGACCAAATCAAATCTTTCTCAAATTTTATTTACGGCACATTCGCTGGAAGAATCTTATAGAAATGAATTTTTCTACTTCTGTGCCGATGATGATCAATTTGATAATCTATGCATCATTAACGACGATTTTAAAACGCTCGAGTTTCTGAAAGAAAAACTGGTGAGCTTCAAATCCATTCTGCAATCAACCATCCAAGAGTGAGAAGTCAACTATTTTTTAGCATTCTAGGATTGTTTTTTGTGAAAAATGCGCATTCGCAATCTGTGGAAATCAAAGGGAAAATTAGTGCACCCCATGAGGTGGATGGCATCCATATTATCAATAAAACTGCTAGTAGATTCACGATTTCCAATAGTAATGGCGAATTTGTTGTAGAGGCGAAATTGAACGATACCATACTTTTTTCTGGCATTTCCTATCAACCCAAAGAGATTGTCGTTACCAAATTCATCATCGCCGCTAAAGAATTCACCGTATATTTAGAAGAGTTGGTCAATGCCTTGGATGAGGTTGTCGTCGGGAAAGTGCTTACGGGCGATTTGATGTCCGATATCGCGAATGCCGATTTAAAACGTGATCTTGATTTTTATGACTTGGGCATTCCAGGATATACCGGGAAATTGAGGACTCAAACTGAAAGACGCTTGTATGAAGCAACCTCAGGAGGAGGTCTCATCCCCATTTTTCCAATCATTAATGCCATTACAGGACGGACAAAGCTCTTAAAACAACATGTGAAATTCGAGAAATTAAATAATTGTCTCGAAAAAATGAGATCTGATTTTTCTGAAGATTTATTTAGTAATTATGACTTGGAAGACGGCCAAAAAGCAGAATTCTTCTTCTATTGCCAAGATGATCCCGAGTTTGAAAATCTATGTAAAATAAAAAATGATTTGGCAGTTTTCGAATTCTTGGAAGCTAAATTGGAAGCTTTTGACGCTATTCTACAAACACAAAAAGAATAGAAATATCTTTTCGATTGTTTTTTGCAAACCACAAAACTGTATTTTTGTATTTCAAATTCACTATGAAAACCATTAAAATTTTTGTTTTAGGGCTTGTTTTTCCACTATTGCTTTCGGTAAATGTGCATAAATTTTATGTGAGCGTTACTGAAGTTGTGTATGTGAAAGAGAAAACGTCCGTGCAGATAATTACTAGAATCTTTATTGACGATTTGGAGAATGCACTCCGTCAGCGCTATAACAAACACTTGACTTTAGCTCCGGAAAATGAAGCGAAGGAAGTAGAAGACTATTTGCAGCGTTATTTAAAAGATAAAATTTCCATCCAAATCAATGGAAAGTTCGTTGACTATAAATTCATCGGAAAAGAATATGACAATGATATTGTATTCTGTTATTTAGAAATAGCTGACGTCAAGGACATCAAGAGTTTTGAAATCTCAAATAAAGTATTGTTTGAGAGTTTTGACGACCAACAGAATATTGTAAAACTCAAAATAAAAGATCAAAATAAAAGTTTTATTTTGATCAATCAGTCGGATAAAGCACTATTGAAGCTTTAATTTTTTCCTGCTGATAATGCCTTATTAATAAATAGAATCTCTAGACAAATAACTGTTTTCCATGAAAATACTCAAACTATTAGGTTTTGCGCTCATGACCATCTCTGTTGGTGCTCTCGCTCAAAATGACACCAAACAAGATCGTAAACCCGGTCATGTCAATACCAATAAATTCAGGCAGTTATACAATGAGTTTTCTACGCCTAATATGTATCGATCGGCTTCTGGTGCACCTGGCGTTGCCTATTATCAGCAGCAAGCAGATTATAAGATAAATATTGAGTTGGATGATGAGAACGCGAAAATTTCTGGAGATGAGGTCGTTACTTATACCAACAATTCCCCAGATGTGTTGACTTATCTTTGGTTGCAACTCGACCAAAATGTACGTGCAAAAGATTCAAAATCGCCTTTAATTGAAAGTAGGGGCGTAGCCAAAGCCACAGCAACGTCGCAGTTTGCATCAGATTATCTCACTGAAAGTTTTGATGGCGGATTCAATATTTTGGAAGTAAAAGATAGCAGCGGAAAACCATTACCATATACGATCAATCAAACCATGATGCGCGTGGAACTCCCGCAACCTTTAAAATCAGGAGAAAAATTCTCTTTTGGTATCAAGTGGTGGTACAATATCAATGATCACATTAAAGACGGTGCGCGTTCTGGATATGAATACTTTCCAGAAGATGGCAATAGAGCCTATGTCATTGCACAGTTTCATCCGCGTATGGCGGTTTATAATGATGTTGAAGGTTGGCAACATTCCCAGTTTTGGGGACGTGATGAATTTGCTTTGCCGTTTGGGAATTTTGAAGTGAACATTACCGTTCCTGCGGATCACATTTTAGATGCCACCGGAAAATTGATGAACAGAAAGGAGGTGTTTTCAAAAGAGATGATGCAACGCTATGAAAAGGCTAAGAAATCCTTTGACAAACCTGTTCTTATTGTGACGCAAGCAGAAGCGGAAAAGGCAGAGAAAAGTTTTTCGAAAGCGAAGAAAACATGGAAATTATACGCTGAAAATGTACGTGATTTTGGTTTTGCAACCTCTCGTAAATTTATTTGGGATATGATGGCTGTTAAAGTTGGCAACAAAGAGGTTATGGCGGTGTCTTTATATCCAAAAGAAGGCAATCCGCTTTGGGAAGAATGGTCGACCAAAGTTGTGGCAAGCACCTTAAAATCGTATTCAAAGATGACCTTTGATTATCCATACCACAAGGCTATTTCTGTACATGCCGATCGGCAAGGAATGGAATATCCAATGATTTGCTGGAATTATGGACGTCCAGAAAAAGATGGAACGTATAGTGATCGGGTAAAATACGGTATGATGGGTGTGATTGTTCATGAGGTTGGCCATAATTTTTTTCCGATGATTGTCAATAGTGATGAACGCCAATGGACCTGGATGGACGAAGGTTTGAATACTTTTTTACAATATGTCGCCGAACAGGATTTTGGTGAAGCCTATCCAGAAGCTTTATCGCCAAATGATAAAAAATTTCCGTCGCGTCGTGGACCAGCCGAAAACATCATTCCTTATATGGAAGGCAATCAAGATTATATTGCGCCCATCATGAGTAAAGGATTGAATACCTACCAATTTGGGAATAACGCCTACGGAAAACCTGCAACAGCGCTTAATATTTTAAGAGAAACCGTTATGAGTCGTGAACTGTTTGATTATGCCTTTAAGGAATACGCACGTCGTTGGATGTTTAAGCACCCTACACCTGAAGATTTTTTCAGAACTATGGAAGATGCTTCAGCTTTTGATTTGGATTGGTTTTGGAGAGGGTGGTTTTATACGACGGATTGGGTGGATATCGGAATTAAAGAGGTTACAAAGTTTTATGTATCTGCAGAGCCTAACCAATATATGAAGGATGTTGCTGCACGAAGAGGTTTGGATATTAATAATCTTTCACCAATGGTATTTATGGTTGAAGACGGTACTGATGAACTTACAGAAACGATTAGAAATGGCATTCAAGCGGAGGATATTCCAACATTGAAAGAATATCTGATGGATAATTTCACGGAAACTGAACGTGAAAATATGATCACGCCAAAATATTTTTATAATGTTACTTTTGAAAAGCCGGGAGGATTGGTCATGCCTATTATTGTGCAATATAATTATGTGGATGGAACCTCTGAAACAGTAACCTATCCTGCAGAAATCTGGAGATTAAATGACCGTCAAGTCAACAAGGCAATTCCTTCTCAAAAGGAGATCAGCTCTATCGTTGTGGACCCAAATAAAGAAACAGCAGACATTGATACTTCAAACAATTCTTGGCCTAAAAAGATGGAACAAAGCCAATTTGATGCTTTTAAGAATAAAGTTCAAGACTAACATAAAGAACTTTAACAAGAGCCGATTAATTTAACAGTCGGCTTTTTTATTGGATTCAAAACATCTCACTATATTTGCAATGTGATACTACATTCTACATTCTTATTCATTGGCACCACAGAGGTCATGTTTATACTATTTATAGTTGTGATGGTTTTTGGTGCAGATAAAATACCTGACATTGCACGCGGGATGGGCAAAGGCATGCGCACCCTTAGAGACGCCACCAATGATCTCAAATCTGAGATTACCAAAACTGCAGAAAAGAATGGTATCAATACTACGGAGCACACCAAGGCTTTTACTGATGAAGTTCAAAAGGTGAAAGATGAGTTGGAAGAGACCATTGGTTCGGTGAAACGCAAATTATAAAACAATCAACCGCTTGTCTTTGTTTCCGATAAAGATCTTTTTTATCGATATCTTATTCGTCCTTATCTAAATAATGAAGGACAATGTCTAAAGTTTCCAGACTTTCAGCATGTTCCAATAGGGTTCTGTTGACCTCATAAATGAGTTTTGAATCTTCTGGAAAAGCAAATCCATAACCTTGCTTAAAATATTCAGCTTTGGCAATAAAAAGGTCCTCATCCTTATGGTTTTTCATATAATATAATAGTTGCGGACGGTCATAGACCACAGCATCCACCTCTTTGTTTTTCAATTTTGACATGGCTTCCATGAGGTTATCAACGCCGGTGATTTTCGCTTTATATTCTTTCAGGAACGTCTCAGAAGGCGATGCAGCAATAGTTGCAACCTTTCGTCCAGACAACTGTTCAATATTGGCGTATGTAGAGGTTCCGAGCGATGATAAAGTAAGTGTGCTAGCAATACCAGCCACCATTGACGTTGCGAAAATAATGGAAATGATCATCCAACTTCCCGCAATAATCCGTCCCCATAACGTAATGGGCGCTTTATCTCCATATCCGGTCGTACTCATCGTTACAATGGCGAGCCACATACCTGTTCCAATACCATCTGCAATTTTTGAGGGAAACTGTTCTGGTGATTTTTTTCGCTCTGCCAACCACAATAAGGCGCCAACAATTGCTAAAATAATCAGGAAGATCCCAACGGCAAATAATAATTTAATGCTAAAAAGAGGCTTGACTTTTTGCCAAAGCGTGAGTTCGTCTACGCGAGAGACAATTGCCAAACTTGAATTATAGAAAGGTTGCGAAAAACGCATATATTCAAGACGTTGCGAAGTGATGCTGATAGGACCAACCACAACATCCAATTCACCTTTGTTTAATGCGTATAAGGCATCTTCCACGTTATCAGAAGTTTTATAGGTATAATCCCAAGACTTCTTTTTAGCCATGTCTTCCCATATTTCTATGGCAATGCCTTTGGTTGATGAATTTTTTGAAAACACGAACGGTTCATTGCCAGCAACTCCTACAACTAGTTTTTCGGCGTTGGAAGGCTCCTCTTTTGCTTCTTGGGCATGAAGTGCGGCGATAGAAAATAAGTAAGTAAAACAAAAAAGGAAGCATGATGTCGCAATGGCTTTTAATCTCATAAAATGTATTTTGGAAGCTTTATCTCTAGCGATATAATACTACAAATTTTATTTTCTCACAAGTTTTATTCACCTGATTTAGTAAAGATTTGTGGTAAATGTTTTTATTTTTTTCTGCTTATCGTCAGACCATCACGAATGGGAAGTAGCAGGGTTTCAACACGATCATCAGCTTTAAGTAGGTTGTTATAGGCAACAATAGCTTCCGTTGAAATATCATCTTTTTTTAAAGGCTCGAGCACTTTTCCACTCCAGAGGACATTATCGGAAAGAATGATGCCTCCAGGGTTAAGCTTGTCAATAATGAGATGAAAGTAATTGCTGTAGTTTTCTTTATCCGCATCTATAAAGACGATATCAAAATTCGTTTTTAGTTGCGGAACGATGTCTAAAGCATTCCCTAGATGCTGATGGATTTGATTTCCGAAATTGGATGCATCAAAATATCTGCGCTGAAAATCCACCAATTCTTCATTAATGTCAATGGTATGAAGTTCGCCATTTTTTTGAAGGCCTTCTGCCAAACATAAAGCAGAATAGCCCGTGTAGGTGCCAATTTCCAATATTTTTTTGGGATTCATTAATTTCGAGATCATACTTAAGACGCGGCCTTGGTAGTGACCGCTGAGCATTCGCGGTTGTAATATTTTTTGATGCGTTTCTCTAGAAAGTTGTTGTAATAATTCTGGTTCGTTTTCAGAATGGCTTTCAATATAATTCTCTAATTGATCTGATATAAAATGCATAATTTTCTCTTTAATCGATTTTATGGTCGACTTTTTAATTGTCAAGTGGATGTTTTCAAATTAAGCTTTTTGGCTCACCTAAATATTAGGATAAAATAGGAGTAGGTTAGTCTTTTTTGAAACGAAACTGCCCGTTCATTTGGCCGGGATGGACGAGTATTTACAAATCCATCGAAATGCTTTAGTTTCAAAACGACCCAAAGCAACAACCAATAGCCGATTGCAATTAGCTCAATATTCTATTGATAAGTTTTTGTTTGGCAGCCTCATCATCACCACACAGCCACCTAATCACATTATCTTCCCAAATGGCATCGCGTTCTTCTTCGGTAATAATTTCACGTTTTACTGCCAAATCTAAAATTTTTCCAGGGTAGGATGATTGTTGTGCACTTTCCATTTCTCCCAAAGGATAAGGATCATCCAAGCCCATAAGAACTTGTTTTGAACCTTGGTTTTTGATTAATAATTGCAAACCTCCGGTATCGTGCACCAAAGTGTCAAAGAAAATGTTTTTATGACCAACCGCTCTTCTAGGATGAGTTTTTCCTTCGAATAGATCTGGTCTGCCATCAAAACCCTGAATACGTCGTCCTAAGTTGATTTGTGCCAGTTGTCCACCATGGGCAAAACAGGTGCGCATATTTGGATATTTCTCTTGATAGCCATTTAAAGTCAAAAAATGATAGGCATCAGCACATTGCGCCAACATCCATATCAAGTGGAAACGCCATGACGTATTTTCTAATTTGATGAATTTTTCACCATCATAGGGATGGATTTCAACTGCCAAATTGTATTTGTTTGCCATTTCAAAAATGGGCTCATTTTCTTCATCAAAAATACACCGCCACGTCCCAATGGTGTCCATATAATGGGTTGGCAAGCACAATAATTGCATGCCCAATTCTTCTACACAACGCTCAATTTCCCAGCAAGCTCCTCTAACAAATCCTGGGTGGACTACAAATCCGCAAGTAAATTTACTCGGATTTTCCCTTTGGATTTTTGCGTTAAAATCATTTTGAAAACGTAAGGCCTGCTTCATTTCTTCTACACGCAAGCCATTGCCGTACAATTGAGAAAGATTTAAAACAACCGCATGGTCAATTTTAAAACGTTCCATCCACAGTAATTTATCGTCCAAAAAGAAACTCGAATCCGTTACTGGACGGCTCCAATCTTTTTGAAGCATGAATTTCCGATCCTTATCAACCCAAAAGATTTCTTTGTCCTTCATGAATTGCGGAATTTCCTCTGGGTAAGGAAGAAGATGCGAGTGACCGTTGATACGAAGTTTGCGTTTTGTCATGTTTATCTCCCAACAAAATGGGAGGAGTTTTTTACTTATTTATAATTTAAAATCTTCTGTTTTCATCCCACTTATTTGAGATGATAGCACCTTCCCTCAAACCCCGATAATATTGGGAGGGAAATTGTATTTAATCGATTTTTACCTTTTTAGGCGGCTCCATCAATTCTCCACAATTAGGGCATTTTCGTTTGTCTTGGTCGTTGTAATATTTATCAAAAATCTTTGGCATATCTGTTTCAATATTTTCAACCGTAAAATCCTCCTCATAAAGTTTGGTAGTACAATTTTCGCAAAACCAAAGCAGGGCATCACGCATCCCTTCTGGACGTTTGTATTCGATTACCAAACCTACGGTATTTGCACCCCTTTGTGGGGAATGCGGCACTTTTGGAGGCAGTAAATAAATATCACCTTCTTTGATATGCACGTCTTTTGGGGTGCCATTATCGATGATTTTTAAGACGATATCACCTTCAACCTGATAGAAAAATTCAGGAGTTTCGTTGTAGTGGTAATCTTTCCGAGTGTTGGGACCGCCAACCACCATCACGATGAAATCGCCGTCTTTCCAAACCACTTTATTTCCTACAGGAGGTTTTAATAAATGACGATTTTCTTCAATCCATTCCTTGAAATTTATGGGAGATACTAAGTTCATCTTTTTTTAGTTTTTTGGGCGTTCCCTTTCAGGTCAGGCTCTCGGCAGTCGCTCTCTTCGAGGAGCTCCAACAATGCCTCCATCCTTAACGCGAGATTGTGCTTTTAAAATTAAGTATAAAACCACAGAACAAAAAGCGTTTAGTCTTTAGTCTTTGTTCTTGGGGCAAATTCTTTCATTTATATAGATTTGACGCATTCACAAGACAAAAAAGTTATTTCATTTACGAAGACCTCACAGGTTTTCAAAACCTGTGAGGTCTAATTTCCAAAAACCTTAAAATATAGCTCTGCGCAACAGTTCCCTCCCTTCGGGAGGGTTAGGGTGGGATTACAAAGATTTTGTTCGTCCACCATCGACAGGCAGATTGATCCCATTGATGTAACTGGCACATTCACTTGCCAGAAAAGTTACGGCGTAAGCAAGTTCTTCAGGTTTTGCAAAACGTTTTGCAGGAACAGAACTTTTCATCGCATTTGCAGATTCTTCTTCGCTATGCCCCGTTTTAACCGATTTATCTTTAATAATTTCCGCCAATCGGTCTGTTGCTGTTGCTCCCGGAAGCACGTTGTTGACCGTAATTCCAAATTGACCCAATTCATTTGCCAATGTTTTACTCCAATTGCCTACCGCACCACGAATGGTATTGCTCACGCCAAGTCCATCCAAAGGTTGCTTTACAGATGTGGAAATAATATTGATGATGCGTCCATAACCTTCATCCTTCATAAATGGAACGACAGTTTGCGCCAAAACATGGTTGCACTTTAAATGCTGCGTGAAAGCCTTATCAAACTCGTCAAGTTTCGCGGAAAAAACTGGGCCAGCTGCCGGTCCGCCTGTATTGTTTACCAAAATATGGAAGCCATGATTTTTTTTGATAAACTCAAAAACTTTGTGTTGCAATTCTTCAGGATTCGAAAAATCGGCTACAATATAACTGTGGGTATTTGAATTAGGTAATTCAGCAATGACCTGTTTCAGTTTCTCTTCATTTCGCGCTACCAAAGTGACGGTAGCACCTTCTGAAGCCAATGATATGGCTGTTGCTTTTCCTATTCCTGCTGTACTTCCGCAAACTATTGCGTATTTGTTGTTTAGTTTTAAATCCATATTATTCCCTGCGAAGGCAGGGATCTTTTTAAGGTTAATATATTTTGGTTTCTATTTTACTAATATCAAAATCCTTTATAAACGCAATCTGTTTTGCAATGAAGAAAAGTAAGATAGTTATCTGAGTTATAAACTTTCTTTTTCATCACGAGATTCCTGCCTACGCAGGAATTGGGGATCAATATTTTATACAAACATTCTTAGCTTCCGTAAAAAAACGTAGCGCTTCAAATCCGCCCTCACGTCCAACGCCAGAAGCTTTTACGCCGCCAAAAGGTGTCCGTAAATCGCGCATCATCCAGGTATTTACCCAAACAATGCCTGCCTGCAGTTGGCTGCTCATGCGCATGGTGCGTTTTAAATCGTTGGTCCAAAGTGTTGCTGATAAGCCGTATTTTACTTTGTTGGCCATTTCCAAAACGTCATCTTCACTTTCAAAAGGCATGATGGTCACCACCGGTCCGAAGATTTCCTCTTGATTTGCTCGGCAGTCGTTCGATGTCACTTCAATGACGGTTGGCTCCAAATAATAGCCGTTTTCATAATCTTTCAAATGCACTTTATTACCGCCACAAATAACGGTTCCTTTTTCTGTTTTGGCAATTTCGATATAATCCATCACTTTTTCCAGATGTGATTTTGAAACCAAAGCGCCAATATTGGTTGATGTTTCTGATGGATGTCCAACTTTAAGGTCTTTTACTTTAGCGACGAAATCTTTTTTGAACTTTTCATAAATCGAATTTTCCACAAAAATCCTGCTCCCACACAAACAAATTTGACCTTGATTTGCAAACGAAGAGCGGACCGTCGTTTCCAACATCTCGTCATAATCGCAATCGGCAAAAATGATGTTTGGATTTTTACCGCCTAATTCCAGAGACAGTTTTTTAAACATGGGTGCTGCTATTTTTGCAATATGAGCACCTGTTGCTGTGCCTCCGGTAAAACTAATCGCTTTGATATCTGGATGTTCAATTATGGCTTGTCCTGCCGTTGTGCCCAATCCATGAACGATATTCAGAACGCCTTTTGGCAATCCTGCTTCGGTACAAATTTCACCTAGCAAATAAGCGGTCATTGGTGTGATTTCACTTGGTTTGGCAACTACACAGTTTCCAGCCGCAATGGCTGGAGCAATTTTCCAAGTAAATAGGTAGAGTGGAAGGTTCCATGGCGAAATACAACCCACCACGCCAATAGGTTGGCGTAACGTAAAGTTAATGGCATCTTGTCCAACACTTTCGTGGCTTTCACTGGCAAATTGGGTAATGGCATTTCCGAAAAAACGAAAATTACTGGCTGCTCTTGGAATGTCAACTTGTTTTGCCAAAGCAATTGGTTTGCCATTGTCTTTACTTTCAGCTTCAGCAAAACCTTGTAAATTGGCTTCCAATAATTCTGAAATTCTAATGAGAATTCGACTGCGTTCTTCCAAAGTGGTTTGCGACCAACTTGTGAACGCCGTTTTTGCAGCGAGATAGGCCTTTTCTACATCGTCTTTGGAAGAGTTTGGAATTTGTCCGTATACTTCTCCATTGGCTGGACAATAATTATCTATCCAATTGTTTTGAATTGGATTGATATATTCTCCGTTGATATAGTTCCTGATTCCTGCGAAGGCAGGAATCTCCTCTTGTTTCTCTCTGTTTGCCACGAATTCACGAATATTTTAGGAGTGTTTCCGCTCCCTTAACCTCTCAGCTTATTAATAGCTGAGAGTTTTGATTAGTCTTTTACTTCAAAAGATGAACTTTTAATCATGAGATTCCTGCTTCCGCAGGAATGCTACGACCTTAATCTCTACAACCAAATCAGGATTTGGCAATTGATGCACGGCGACAGTGGTTCTTGTTGGTCCAGTTTCTTGGTCAAAGAATTCTGCGTACGCTTTATTGTAGCCCGCAAAATCATTCATATTTACCAAAAATGAGGTCACATCCACCACGTCTTTAAGGGTAGCACCTTCCTTTGCGAGATTTTTTTCAATATTTTTAATCACTTCACGGGTTTGGACTTCGGCATTTAAATGTTTAGTGCCCATAGTGTCAAGGATGTCTACGCCGGCAATTGAATTGTCAGCACGTCTTGAGCTGGTTCCTGAAACATATATAAAATCGCCTGCACGTCTGGTAAGGGGATAGGTGCCTCTTGGTTTTACCCCTGTTCCTGCGAAGGCAGGAACCTCATTGTTTTCTTTACTCATAAATTTATCTTTTATTAAACCTGACAGGTTTTAAAAACCTGTCAGGTTACAATCCAAACCTACAAGGTTTTTAAAACCTTGCAGGTTATTGTCTAATGCTTAAAATCCTTCGCCACCCTGTCGTTATCCAATATGTCTTCTGTGGCGGCTTTTACTTTTTCTAAATTCGTTTTTAAATCGTCGTTGAGGTCGATTTTCTTATCCGCCAACATATTCAAAATAGCTTTGTCCTGAGCGCGGCCTCTCAACATCGCTTCATGATAACTAATATCCTCGTTAAAGGTAACTAATGAATATTTTGAAGAATAGTCATTTGGAAAGTTCTTTTCCAAGGCCATTTCCAAATTCCGCTTTTCGCGGAAAATGGCATTGTTGACATGCCCTTTCATTTCATGGAAATTGTCGATTGCTAAATCTGCAATGGCATCTGTGTCTCTTTTACGGTTCTTTTCATAGGTTTTGAATATGGTCTCCCAATCTTGATGGCCTTCATCCAAAACTTTGTCAAATACGGTTACATCTTCAAAAGAGGCGTTCATCCCTTGTCCATAAAATGGTACGATGGCGTGTGCAGCGTCTCCCATTAAAAGGGTGTTGCCCTTATAATGCCAAGGCGAACACTTTACAGTTCCTAATGGTGATGTAGGATTAGTAAAGAAATCTTCTATGAGGTTAGGCATCAATTCTAAAGCGTCTTTGAAATACTTTTGGAAAAATTCAATCACTTTTTCTTCTGTAGTCAAATTGCCGAAATTGTATTCGCCATCCTCATAACTTAAAAATAAGGTGACTGTAAAACTGCCGTCCAAATTTGGTAGGGCAATCAGCATAAAACTATCACGTCCCCAAATATGTAAAGCATTTTTATAGGTTTTGAACCCGCCATTTTCTGTAGGGAGAAAACTTAATTCCTTATAGCCATGTGACAGCCAATCCTGCGAGAAGCTAAATAGAAACTTTTTACCTAAAAAATAACTTTTTCTCAAGGCCGATCCCGCTCCATCGGTGGCAATAATGACATCAGCATCCTCTACAAATTCGTTATTGGTTTCATAATCTTTAAATAAAGCCGTCGTTTTTTCGAAATCAACAGATTTACATTTTTTGTTGAAATAAATTTTGACGTTGTTGTGCTTTTCAGCTTCATCCAACAACAAACCATTTAGAAGACCACGAGAGATGGAGTTGATATATTCATGTTCTCGTCCGCTGTAAGGTGCCATGACCATATTACCTTCAATATCATGTAACATACGGCCATTCATTGGAATGCATAACTCTTTGACCTTATCTTCAATCCCAACGAGTTCCATGGCTTTAATGCCTCGGTCAGAAAGCGCTAAATTGATGGAGCGTCCTACGCTGATATTTGCTGTTCTTAAATCTGCGCGCATTTCGTAGAGCGAGACATTATAACCGCGCTGTGCCATGCGTAAAGCGAGTAAGCTGCCACAAAGACCTGCGCCAATGATGAGTATGTTTTGTTGTTCTTTCATAACATTTCCCGCGAAGGCGGGAATCTTATTATTAAACCTACAAGGTTTTAGAAACCTTGCAGGTTAGGTTAATATCTCTTCTAACTTCTCCACCAATTCATAAACATCCTGATACGAATTATACAACGGCACGGGTGCACAGCGTATGACATCAGGTTCCCGCCAATCACTGATCAAGCCGGCTTCTGTTAACTGATGGTGTAATTTTTTATCAGCATTTTTCACTTGAATGGAGAGTTGGCATCCCCGTTCTTCCAGATTTGACGGGGTGATGATTTTGATGCTCTTATTATTGAGTTCGTTGATCAAAAACTCAAAATATCCTGTAAGATGTTTTGATTTTTTGGTCAGTTTTTCCATACCCACTTCAGCAAACATATCCAAGGACGCTCTAATTGCAGCCATGGATAAAATTGGCGGATTACTCAATTGCCAGCCTTCAGCACCAGGAAGCTGGTCAAATTCATCACGCATTTTAAAACGCGTTTCTTTATTATGGCTCCACCAGCCTGCAAACCGATTGAGATCTATATTGTGGGCATGGCGTTCATGTACAAAACAACCTCCTAAACTTCCGGGTCCTGAATTCAAGTATTTATAGGTGCACCAAACTGCAAAATCGGCTCCAGAATCGTGAAGGTCTAGTTTAACATTTCCGGCACCATGGGCACAGTCAAAACCAACCATGCATCCGTACTTATGCCCAAGTTGGGTGATGCGTTTGAAGTCGAAAAACTGACCTGTGTAATAATTGACGCCGCCAATCATCACCAAAGCAATCTCATTCCCTTGTGCCTCCAGAATTGTTTCTAGATCGTCATAATTTGCCAATTCTTCACCCTTTCTGGCTTTCCATAGAACCAATCCATCCTTTGGATCAAAACCATGATGGCGTAATTGCGATTCTACGGCGTATTTGTCGGAAGGAAATGCGTCGGCCTCAATTAGGATCTTATAGCGTTTTGGAGTTGGTTTATAAAAGGAGACCATCATCAAATGGAGATTGGCGGTCAAGGTATTCATGACCACCACTTCAATGGGTTTCGCACCTACTACTTTGGCCATGTTTTCTGTCAAGAATTCGTGGTAATGTAACCAAGGATGTTTAGCATGCGTATGGCCGGTAACGCCTAAATTGGCCCAGTCCTCCAATTCCTGAGAGATATAGTCTTTTGTAGCTCTTGGCTGAAGTCCCAGAGAGTTTCCGGTCATGTAAATTACCTCCTTACCGTGTTTGTCTTTTGGAATATGGAAACGATTTCTGTAAGATGCCAAAGCATCATTTTGGTCTTGTTGTTTTGCGTATTCGGATCCTAATTGATAGTTTGACAAGGTGAATTGATTTTCGGTTTCACACAAAAATAAGAATTATAAGTTTAGGATGAAGGGCAGAAAAGAGAGAGTTTGTTGAGCGATTGAACATTTCGCCAAAATTTTTCCCATTAGGCTAAAATAGTTTCAATAAAAAAAAAGAGCTTCAACTTTTGTAGTGGAAGCTCTTTGAATATATAGAGACGCATACTGCGGAATATTCTTTCGATATATCTTATATACGTCCTATAGCAAGAGTTTGGATGATGGTAGGGTTGGTTTTAATAATCATTTAACAAATGTTCATTTGACCACTTTGATATTGGTAAAATGGAGCCTCCAATTCTCGTTTGGTCGTTTATGGGTTTTTGCAATTTTAATGCCGTTGAAATCCTCATAACCTTCCCAGCTTGTCATCATGGAAGGTTCTTTTGAGTTTCCCTTTCTATAGATCCATTCCTTGATCAGGAAATCATCACCATAATAAAGATCATAAGCATCTCCTGGGGTATATCCGCCCTCATTCGGATAGGTAATTGTAATTTTATTTAGTTGTGCTTTGTTGATAGGAGACTCAACTACTGACGTTTCAGAAATCGTGGCAGAAGTATCCCATATCAATTGAAAAGGTGCTAAGAGCCAATATTTATCGTTAATAAACGCCTTATCCGCACTCATCGAAAGACTATCCACAGCTTTGCGATTGTAGGTCACAGTGTCTTTTCCTGAAACCATCATGACATCCTCTGTTTTGGGATGCCAGGTCCAAGAGCGTTCAAAATGCGTGGTGTCTTTATCTACATTGAACGTAAATTGCAATTCGGAGACATTTTTCCAGTTTTCAAAACCATTGGCATTCGCTATTTTTTCGGCTGTAGACAAGTTTTTTTCGATTGCTTTTTTTTCTTCTTTTTGCTTACAGGAAAACATAAATGCGAATACAGCGGCAATTATTAGTGTTTTTTTCATTTTAATTCTTTTTATAAAGATACGCAAGAATGCTTCAGAAGTTTTTATTTTAGATTCTAAATCAGAAATTATGGATCGAAATGACCGCTATTTTGAAATAAACAAAGCGACGTGGAACAACAAGGTCAAGGCTCATGCTGTAAGTGAGATGTATGATTTGAACGCTTTCAAAAACGGAAAATCGTCGCTGATGCCTTATGAATTAGCAGCTCTCGGCAATGTAAATGGAAAAAGTCTGTTGCATTTGCAATGTCATTTTGGTCAGGACACTTTGAGTTGGAGTAGGATGGGAGCGCAATGCGTAGGTGTTGATATTAGTGATGAAGGGATTGCATTGGCTCAGCAATTAAACGATGAATTGAAGTTGGATGCCAAATTTGTTTGTTGTAATGTCCTTGAGACTTCGGATGTGATTTCTGAAACTTTTGATATTGTTTTCACCAGTTATGGCGTCATAGGTTGGCTGCCCGATTTAAAACCTTGGGGACAGATGATAGCAGAGCGTTTAAGGAAAGGTGGTACTTTTTTTATGGCAGAATTTCATCCTATTGTTTGGATGTTTGATTATTTGGAAGGCAAGCCCAAAATGACATATGGCTATATGCAGGACGAAGTCATTTATGAGGAATATGAAGGCACGTATGCCGATACCAATTCAAAAATGATCAGTAAAGAATATGGATGGAATCATGGCTTGGGTGAAGTGGTTTCGGCTCTATGCGAAGCTGGACTGCATATTAACTACTTGAAAGAACATGATGAAAGTCCGTACAACGTTTTGCCAGATTTAATAAAAACCACATCAGGAATGTTTGCCACTCAGGATCGACTTTATCCATTGATTTATACATTGAAAGCGACTAAGATTAATTGAAAAAACCTATCAGGTTTGGTTGTAATTTTTAATCTTTTATCAACTCAGGAAACTTCGCTTTAAAACGCTCGTATCTTGGGATGGATACATTTTGGATATAAGGGTTTTGTGGATTTTTTTTCTCATAATCCTGATGGTAATCTTCGGCAATCCAAAATTTTTGAAACGGATAGACTTCCGCAGCAATGGTTGCATCGAGTTTTTTTGCCAACGCCGATTTCTTTTCTTCAATAATCTTTTTCTGCGCATCATTCTGATAGAAAATGATGGAACGGTATTGTGAGCCTCTATCGCCACCTTGCCCATTGACTTGTGTTGGGTTTTGGGAACCGAAATACACATCTACCAGAGTTGCAAAACTTACAACATTTGGATCATAAATAACTTCCACGGCTTCTGCATGACCTGTTTTGCCTGTATTGCTGGATTCGTAAGTTGGATTTTTGGTGTGCCCGCCAGCATAACCGCTAATCACTTGGTCAACGCCTTTAACATGCTCATAAATATTTTCTACACACCAGAAACAGCCACTGGCAAAATAAGCTTTTGCTTTTCCATCTTTCAGTGGGACTTCAATCGGTTTTGCCATTTTAACGGCTTGCTGTTTGGGATTGCTTTGCGCTTTATTTTGACAACTAAATAAAACGATAAGCGATAAGGATAAAATAAGAGATTTCATAAGTTTGATTTTGTAAGTAGTCGTTGGATCCAATAAAAACTTAAAATGTAAAATAAGAAACTTGTGTTAAAATAAAAAGCCTTCACAACATGTAAAGGCTTTATAATTATATCAATGACGTTATGTTTAGCTTAATTTAGCAAACATTTTCTCCATTTTTGCTTTTTGCTCTTCGGCTAACTGTGCATCAACCAAAATACGACCACTGTGCTCGTCTGTAATGACTTTCTTACGCGAAGCAATCTCTACTTGCACTTGTGGTGGAATGGTGAAGAAAGATCCGCCAGAAGCACCTCTTTCAATAGCAACAACCGCTAATCCGTTTTTCACGTTTGCTCTAATTCTTTGGTAAGCACTCACCAAGCGTTTATCAATGGTTTCTTGATATTCTTGTGATTTTTTAATCAGTGCCGCTTCTTCTTTTTCAGTTTCAGCCAAAATTGCATTTAACTCACCTTTTTTGTGTTTTAAATGTGCCTGACGCTCTTTCAAACGTTCTTTGGTTTCAGTGACAACTTCTTTTTTCTGGTCAATTTGAGCTCTAAATTCTTTAATGTGCTTTTCAGCCAATTCAATTTCTAAATCTTGATATTCGATTTCTTTGGTTATTGAATTGAACTCTCTGTTATTTCTAACATTCTTTTGCTGTTCAGCGTATTTTTTGATCAGGGCCTTTGCCTCTTCAATCAGATTTTTTTTTGATTTGATGTCGTCATCAATCAGGGTAAGACCACCGTTTAATTTTTCAAGTCTAGTATTAAGTCCTTCAACTTCATCTTCTAAATCTCTTACTTCTAAAGGAAGTTCACCTCTAATATTTCTGATTTCGTCGACTCTTGAATCAATGAGTTGCAAGTCATACAACGCTCTTAATCGGTCTTCAACAGAAAGTTCAGCTTTTTTTGCCATAATTTATAAATACTTTACAGGATTGGTGTTTATCTTCGATAAAACGACTGCAAAATTAGTAATTTTTTTTGAGAGATAGTTAGCTAAAAAGGTTTTTGTGAACTGTTCGCTTTCATAATGACCAATATCTGCTAAAATAATTAGATCTTCTGCTGAGAAAAAATCATGATATTTCAAATCTGCAGTGATAAAAACGTCAGCTTTTGCAGCCTTCGCTGCGCCAATGGCAAAACTACCAGAGCCACCAAGGACTGCAATGCGCTTCACTTTTTCTTTAGTTAATTTTGAATGTCTGATACAAGAAACATTCATTTTTTGCTTTACAAACTGTAAAAAATCGTCTGTTTTCATCTCATTTGGAAGTTCACCAACCATTCCCATGCCAATATGCTGATTGTAATTGTCTAAGGTGGTAATTTCAAACGCCACCTCTTCATAAGGATGGTTTTTAAAAAGCGCGTTGAGAATTGGGCGTTCCAAATGCTTCTGAAAGGTGACTGAAATTTGGGTTTCTTCTTCTTGGCGATATTCACCGCGTTGCCCAACGGTTGGATCGGAAGCTTCATTGCCTTTAAAAGTACCGGTGCCTTGGGTATTGAAACTGCAATTTTCATAGTTACCGATGGTGCCGGCACCAGATTGAAATAAAGCTAGTCGTAAGGCATCGGCATCCTTTTGTGGCACGTAAGTGGTCAGTTTTTTAATGGTGCCTTGTTGCGGCAGCAGAATTTTTTTATTTTCGATGCCCAAAGTGTTGCATATAATGTCATTGACACCTTGTAAGGAATTATCCAAGGCCGTATGAATGGCGAAAATGGCAATATCATGTTTGATGGCTTTTAAAACCACACGCTCTACATAATTGGCACCATTGAGTTTTTTCAATCCTTTAAAAATGATAGGATGGAAACTGACAATCAAGTTGCAGTTATTGGTGATGGCTTCATCTACAACACTTTCTAAAGTATCTAAGGTTATCAAAACTCCTGTAAGGGGCGCGTTTTTATCACCAACCAATAGACCAACATTATCAAAATCTTCGGCGTAAGCTAAAGGTGCCAATTCTTCGAGATGAGTGATGACATCTTGGATTATCATATGTTTTTTAGCTTTTAGGTTACTTGCAAAGATAAAATATTATATTTTCGTTGTAAACAAGTCCTTTGAATAATATGAAATATATACTTATGCTCATTTTCACTATAAGTTTAGTGGGCTGTCAATCTACAAAGAAAAACCCTTCTGAAGCGTCGGAGTTGGAACTTCCAAATACCGATTTATATGAACCTTTAGAGAGTGAAGCATCATCTGAAGATGAAAATTATCAAGCAGCACTCGATTTTATCAACTCTTATATTGAAAGTATCGATCAACTTGAAATTCTTGAATTTGCGAGAAATTCATCGCTTGCTACCGATAAATTGAAATCAGAATTAGAGAACATAGTTATTTTGGCTTGGGAAGAAAATCCTAGAATTGGGTTGTTGGCAGATCCTCTGTTTGATGCACAAGATTATCCTCCTAATGGCTTTGAGCTTCATGAATTTAATCCCCAAACCGGCTATGTCATTGTTAAAGGGATAGATTGGGAAGACTTTAAAGTAGCTATGCAAGTGGTTGATGTGGACGGTCATATAATGGTGGACGGCTGCGGAATTGTGAATATGCCCGAAAATAAGCGAATTGAACGGTAAAATGGCGGACGGACTTTTCTTTGAAGGCAACAATTGCCCGTGCTTTCTCCTATCAGCGATATAATTATGATGAAATTTCTAAGGTATTTGCTTTTGCCCGTTGTTCCCGTTTACTACTTGGTAACCTGGCTGAGAAATATATTATATGATTTTGGAATCAAGAAATCCACATCTTATACTTTTCCTGTGATCTGCGTTGGAAATTTGAGTGTTGGAGGCACAGGAAAGTCACCGATGATTGAATATTTAATCCGATTGTTGAAATCTGAATACCACCTTGCGACACTCAGTAGAGGTTATAAAAGACAAACCGAAGGTTTTGTGATAGCCGATGAAAACGCATCTGCAAGTTCTATTGGGGATGAGCCGTTTCAGTTTTATCAGAAATTTGACAATATCATTGTAAGCGTTGATTCGGATAGAGTTCATGGTATTTCTCAGCTGACCGATGTACCAAATCCTCCTGAAATTATTTTGCTTGATGATGCGTTCCAACACCGAAAGGTCAAGGCTGGGTTTAATATTTTACTGACCGCTTTTGATGATCTTTATACAGAGGATATCCTGTTGCCCACAGGGAATTTAAGGGAACCGAGACAAGGAGCAAAACGTGCCGACATTATTGTAGTGACCAAATGTCCTGAAAATTTATCTGAAGAAAGAAAGCAGCAAATTACGAATGACATAAATCCTTTAGCACATCAAGAGGTGTTTTTTGGGCGGATTGCCTATGCTAAATCCGTAAGAAATAATGGAAACCAGTTGGACTTGGAAACCCTTGAAAATCGGCCATTTACTTTAGTCACCGGGATTGCCAATCCGAAGCCTTTGGTGGATCATTTAAAATCGTTAGGATTACAATTTGAACATTTAAAGTTCAAAGACCACCATGATTTTAATGAGACTGATATTGCGATTTTAAAACAAAAACCATTACTCGTCACCACCGAAAAGGACATGGTGCGTTTGCAACCTCATTTTAATGAAAGCGGTAGCCTATATTATCTGCCTATTGAAATAAGAATGGATAGGCAAGCACAATTTGATACTTTGATAAGTAATTTTATTAAATAGACGTTGTTGATTTTTGGTTTGATTTTAGCACGTTGTAAAGTTTCTTCTCGAAATCTTCCTGCTTAAATGGTTTTGAGATGATATCGTCAAATCCAGCCTCATCAAATTCGTGCATTTTATCTTCTATAGTAACGGCTGTAAGCGCAAAAATAGTGAGTTCCTTATCAAAGGTTCTAATGATTTTTGTAGCTTCAATTCCGCTTATCCCAGGCATGTGGATGTCCATCAAAACAACATCATATTGTTCTTGTTGAACGCGATCCACCGCATCTTCACCATTATCGACAACATCACAATAAAGGTTCATCTTGTTTAAAATCTTACGGGTTATCATTTGGTTGATCTTGTTGTCTTCAACAACCAAAATTTTGATATTTGTCAAGTCCAATGTATTAAATTCGTTAAGGGTTTTAGGTTTAGCAGTAATTACTGGTTCAGGTGCATAGAGTAGAGGGATTTCAAAAATGAAGGTTGATCCTTTTCCGAGTTCACTTTTTAAATAAATTTTTCCTTTTAAAATTTCAATAAGTCCTTTTACAATGGAGAGACCAAGTCCGGTTCCTCCATATTTTCTGTTGATTTGAATGGAACCTTGAGAGAAACTTTCAAACATGTTTTCTTGTTTCTCTTTAGTAATTCCGATGCCATTATCTTCAATTTCAAATCTTATGATATAGTTATCGTCTGTCTTTGAGTGTTTTTTCAATCGCACCCAAATATCACCGTCTTTAGTAAACTTAATCGCATTCCCGATGAGGTTAATTAGAATTTGTGAGATTTTCAATTGGTCTGCTATAAACGTTACAGGCAAACTATCATCATATTCATAATGGAGTTGGACATTGTTGTCCAAGGCTGAATTGCTCAACGCTGAAACCACATTTTCTACCTTTTTCTGTAAATTGAATACCTCAGGATCCAAATCAACTTTATTGGCTTCAATTTTATTGATCTGTAGAATATCGTTGATAAACGTCAATAAATAATCGCCAGAAAATTTTAGCGATTTTAAATGCGGCAACTGATCTGGTTTAGGTTTCTCATCCAGAAGCATATTGGTCAAGCCTGTCACGGCGTAGAGCGGCGTTCTGAGCTCGTGTGTTACCGTTGATAAGAAGTTGGCTTTTGTTTTGGAGGCTAATTCCGCTTTTTCCTTTGCAACAATAAGCTCATCATTCTTTTTATGGAGCATGTTGTTGGTCTTAAGCCTAATGTTGTTGTTTTTATAAAGCGATAACGTAAGTAACGATAGAATGGTAATTAATGCGATACTTAAGATGGTTGTAATTCTGGTCAGATTATTTGAGGCATCGGCTTCTTCAAGCTTTACTTCCATTTGCTTGCGCTCAGAATCTTTATATTCCGTAATAAACTGCGATTTTTTTTCAGGGGATAGATTTTCACGTTTGATATCTAATAATGAATCTGATAACTGAATGTGTTTCCTTAAGTATTGATTGGAAAGTTTATAATCTTCATTTGCCTGATAGATATCGCTCAACGTCAAATAGCCATCATTAATGTATTCGGGAATGTTGTTTTTTATTGCCAGTTCCAATCCTTGATTGGCCATGGAAAGCGCTAAATCTTCATTTCCAAGTTTATGAAGTACTTTTCCGCTGTTAATGTAGGCACTGCTTAAAATATTGACCTGGTTATATTTTTTTGCCAATATGATGGTTTTCTCAAGCTTTCCTTTGGCAGTTTTATAATCTTCCAATTCAATATAAACCTTGGCTTCATTTAAATTGACATCAGTAATGAGCCGTTCTAGACCTTCTTCTTCGAATCTGGTTTTGGCAGAATTAAAGTAATCCAGTGCAATAGGATATTCCTTTTTACTTGTATGAAGTATGCCACGTACATTATAGGTGATGGCCAAGTTGGTATAGTCGTTGGTCTCTCTCTGCAGCTCAGCGGCCTTAGTTAAGGACACCAACGCATTTTCTGGCTCTTCAACAATAAATTGAACTTTTGCAATTTTGGTATGGATGCTGCCTTCACTTTTTTTATCGCCAATTTGTTTGGCAATCGCTAAAGCTTTTTCGAGATTTTCTTTGGCGTTATAGTAATCGCCACGCTCCGTTTCAAAACCAGATTGGGTAATGTAGTTTTGAACGCGCATCTTAAGAATGTCAATATCTTCAGTAGCATTATTTTGTGCAAATAATGTCATGGATATTAAAACAAAAAAAGCAACTATATGGTATTTAGGTTGGGACATTTTTGGTCACTTTATGGAAACAAATATAATTATTTATTCGACAAAAGCGACTATTTCTTCGACAAATTGCTTATTAAATCTAGAATTCGACTTGAATATCCAGTTTCGTTATCATACCAACCCACAATTTTGATCATGTTGCCAATGACGGAAGTCATTTGAGAATCAAAAATACAGGAGTTCGGATTACCAACAATATCAATGGAGACAATAGGGTCTTCCGTATATTCCAAAATGCCTTTGAGATGCGTTTCTGAAGCTTTTTTGAAGGCTTCGTTTATTTCTTCAATGGATACTGTGTTTTCAACGTTTAAAGTAATGTCAGTTAAAGAACCATTCGGAACAGGAACGCGAATGCCACAACCACCAATAACATCACTTAGTTTAGGGAAAATCTTGGTCAGAGCTTTTGCCGCTCCCGTTGTCGTTGGAACGATAGATTGACCTGCCGCCCGAGCGCGTCTTAAATCTTTGTGTGGTTGGTCATGTAAACTTTGATCTGTGGTGTACGAATGAACTGTAGTAATGTACGCCTGTTTAATGCCACAAAGATCGTCAATGACAGCAAGCATTGGTGCTGCATTATTTGTGGTACAGGAAGCATTAGAGATGATGGTTTCCGTTCCGTTCAGGATGTCATCGTTAACTCCCAAGACGATCGTTTTTATAGAATCATCTATAGGAGGGACGGATAGAATGACCTTTTTTGCACCGTTTTTAAGATGGTTTTCTAACGCTTCTAAGGATTTAAATTTCCCTGTGGCTTCAATAACGAAATCGACGTCATAAGGTGTCCAATCAATATCTTCAATCTGTTTGTGATTAAGCAAAGGAATTTGTTGCGCGTCAAAAATGATGTGGTTGTCATCAAAGCTGATCTTATTTTTTAATACGCCATGAATACTGTCGTATTTAATCAGGTGGCTTAAGGTTCTGGCATCTGCCAAATCATTAATGGCAACTACCTGAATGCCCTCACGTTCTTGAATAAGTCTGAATACCCGCCGACCAATTCGTCCAAAGCCGTTGATTGCGACCCTGATCATTAGTGAATGTGTTTTTGAGCTTTGTAAGAAGATCTTACCAAGGCGCTACTTTCGACGTGTCTGAAGCCAAGATCCAATCCAATGGTTTCATATTCTTTAAACTGTTCAGGAAGAATAAACTGTTTTACAGGCAAATGCTTTTTACTAGGTTGTAAGTATTGCCCAATGGTCACCACATCAACGTCATTAGCTCTTAAATCATGTAAGGTTTCAATAACTTCCTCACGAGTTTCGCCAAGACCAAGCATGATACCCGATTTTGTCCTGCGTTGTCCCTGAGTTTTTAAATATTTAAGAACGCCTAAACTACGCTCATATTTCGCCTGAATTCTTACTTCACGGGTCAATCTTTTGACGGTTTCTATATTATGTGAAACCACTTCAGGCGCCACATCAACGATCCGATCAATATGGTGTTCTATACCTTGAAAATCAGGAATAAGTGTTTCTAATGTGATATCAGGATTCATACGTCGCACCGCCTTCACGGTTTCTGCCCACATGATGCTTCCCATGTCTTTCAAATCATCTCTATCAACACTGGTTAAAACCGCGTGCTTAATATTCATGATTTTTATGGAACGTGCTACTTTTTCGGGTTCATCCCAATCTAAAGTTTCTGGACGTCCGGTTTTTACACCACAAAAGCCACAAGAACGCGTGCATATATTTCCTAAGATCATAAAGGTGGCTGTACCTTCTCCCCAACATTCGCCCATGTTTGGACAGCTTCCTGAGGTACAGATCGTGTTTAAATTATATTTATCCACCAGACCTCTAAGTTCTGTGTATTTTTTACCGGTGGGCAGTTTTACTCTTAGCCATTTCGGTTTTGGGATACGTTCTGGAATTACTTTTGAAATAGTTTCTGCACTCATCTATTAGGAAATTTACAAAGACAAAGGTACAAAGTATATTTGAAAATATATATTATAGCGTGGTCAGATACCAAATGCTAAAGCCAATTAAAAAGAGAATCCCTAAACAACTTAATACGTGCATTCTTAGAGATGGTCGCCATTCAATAGGTGTGTGTTTACTGCTTATCAGCTTATAATTTATAATGGCATAAAATGGTGCGGTCAAAAATGAAATGATGGTGGCCACTTTTATGAGCAAGCCCATTTCTGAACCTAAGAAGAAGAAAATAGAAACGGTTCCGACAATCAAGATGCCAATCCACCACAAGTAATTATGTTTTGAAAAACTGCCAAAAAGCAATTCTGATGTTCTGGCCATAGTTCTTGGAGAAGCATCCAAAGTGGTTAATGTTGTACTGAACATAGTCGTAAAAGCGGCGATACCGATGATGAGATAAGACCAATTTCCTAAGCTTTTCGTGTACATGGAGATGAGCTGATTGGAAAATTCACCAGCTTTGTCACTAAATGTGGAGCCGCTTTGAAACATCACCAAGGCGCCAAGTGCCATAAATCCGATACCTATAATTATAGTCGCCAAATAGCCCACATTAAAATCGAAGAGCGATGATTTTACGTCATAATCTTTGTTCACTTTTTGTTTCTCCAATGCCCATAGTGATTGCCATACTGAAATGTCCAAAGGTGCAGGCATCCAGCCCATGAAAGCAATTAAAAACCCAATTTCCAAGGTGTTCTCTGGTAATTTTTGGGCGAATGATAGAGGTAGTGTGTTGGTTTTCAATGCGAGAACTACCGCAATTATGGTGCTTACGGTGAGTGTAATGACAATGATTTTCATTATTTGATCGAGAAAGCTGTATTTACCTTTTATCAATATGAGCGCACAAATTGAAAGAATAATGACCGCCCATATTTCTGATGAAATGAGATTTCCAAAAAGAGAGGAAGCAATACCTGCGGTCACAATGGTTACCGTGGTTTGGATGGTAAACATGGTAGTGAAAGTAAGGATGAAATAAGCAATTAAGACGCCTTTGCCCATTTTCTTATAGCCATCCAAAAGACTTTCTCCTGTTGCCAAAGCATACCTTGGTGCGAATTGAAAAAACGGATATTTAAAAATATGCACCAAAATCAACGCCCAAATAAGACCATAGCCAAAATCGGCACCGGCGCGCGTAGATTGAACTAAATGAGAAACACCAATAGCAGCTCCGGCAAACAATAAACCGGGGCCTAATTTTTTAAAACTGATTTTCACTGCTATTTAATAATTATTTCTGCCAATAATTTTTTTGCTCTTAAAAGCTTGACCTTAACGTTGTTTATGGGTTCGTTAAGTTCTTCAGATATTTCCTTATAGGTCAATTCCTGAAAATATCTCAAGTTGATGACTTCTTGATAATGTGGCTTTAATTTCTTTATGTCCCGAAGTAATTTGGCTAAATTCTGCTCAGTGATAAGTTTGTCTTCAGGAGAAGGAGATTCGTCAATGATGTCATGAAAATGATCATCATTACTTTGATTTGGTCTGTTTTGAATAGAGGATTTTCGTTTCCTTACCAAATCAATATGAATGTTTTTAGAGATGGTAATCAGCCATGTTTTAAATTCATAGGTCTCGTTATAGGTTCCAATTTTGTCGAATGCTTTTGAAAATGTCTGAATGGCGATATCCTCGGCGTCGTTTTCATTTTCGGTGCGCTTCAATTGAAAACCGTAGACATCATTCCAAAAAAAATCCAACAAGGCATTAAATGCTGATTGATCATTTTTTTTTGCTTTTTCAATGATTTCTTTTATTTCCAACGATTTGGTTTTGAGATGAGATTTTTTATAAAGATAGAGAATTGAGTCACAATTAAAAATATTTCGAGAATGGGAAAGAAAGGAATTAAATCTTTCTCCTCTAATTTTTTAGCAGCTAAAGTCAAGGTGATAAATAATGCTAAATATCTTAAACCGATCAATCCAGCTACAATTTCCCAATTAAAAAGAGTGCTGATGAGAGCAATGCTTAAGGCGAAAAATAAAAATTGTGAGACATGAAACAAAGACAACATGGCCTTATGCTTTGTTTTGTAATGATTGGCAGTTGAGATATGTCGGCGTTTTTGAATGACCCAATCACTGTATGATTTTTTTGAAATGGATTCTGTAAAGCTGTTTTTGGACAAGCAAATGACGGTGTTCTTTGCGGTGGCAATCTGGTTTACAAAAAGATCATCATCTCCTGATTTGATGTGCATATGATCCATAAAGCCTCTAGCTTCAAAAAATAAATCTTTGGTATATGCTAAGTTTCTGCCCACGCCCATATAAGGTTGTCCTAATTTGGAATAGGAAAAATATTGGACGGCCGTCATTAACGTTTCAAAACGGATCAATTTGTTTAGAAATGATTTCTTCACTTTTGCATAGGCACCATAACCTAAAACAATCTGATGCTCATTTGAGAA
Source organism: Gelidibacter gilvus (assembly GCF_004115975.1). Taxonomy (GTDB): domain Bacteria; phylum Bacteroidota; class Bacteroidia; order Flavobacteriales; family Flavobacteriaceae; genus Gelidibacter; species Gelidibacter gilvus. The sequence continues at coordinate 162,912 of NZ_SDDZ01000008.1, forward strand.
ACATCCGATCATCTCTGTAATCCACTGATTGGAAACAGGCTTGCAATCGGCGTCAGTAAACAAAAGATGGTTGTGCGTTGCGGCTTTAATACCTAAGGTAAGCGCGTATTTTTTATTTCCCCAGAAGGCCTCAATGTTTTTTACATTTACAATTTTTACATGGTCATGATTCGCCTTGAAACGCTCCATGACTTTCAAGGTGGTATCGGTAGAACTGTCGTTTATCAATACCAATTCAAAGTTTGGATAGTCTTGATTTAAAATGGAAGGTAGAAATTTCTCTAAATTATTGGCTTCATTTTTGGCACAGACAATAACAGAAACGTTGGGTTTGTTGGCGGAAGAAGTACTATGTTTTTTCTGTTTGACCTTAGAGAAAACATAAGCGTAAAAAAACAATTGAACAAGAATGACTACAATAAAGATGTAGAAAAGAACATGTAAAATAATCATTAACTGTTAAGAGTGTTGAGGTTCGTTACAGTTTTCAAATTGATCAGGTGATTTTCCGCAAAATCCACAAGAGTCGCCATCTTTGTTAAGCATCGGATTTTGACTAGCGCAGGTACCAGCAAATTTGCCATCTTTTTTTGCCCATATTTTTATAGCAATACCAGCTACTCCAAGAGCTAAAAGGACGAATGTAATAAGTAAAAGTTTCATGAGTTAAAAATTTATACAAAGATACGGGTTTTTTGGAATATTTTCAGATATCTGACAACTTCATCTCTTATAACTTTCTAAGAGATTTATTTTGAAATTAAGGCGATTATGACAAAATTTTTCGTATAAAATATAATTATAGAGGACTTCCTTAACCTTGTTTTTAATAATCGATTCCTTTTTAGTATTTTTAATAAAAATCCAAACCATGAAACCTTTCCTGTTCTGTATCACGTTTATGATGGTATGCTCTTGTAAAAATTCTGAAAAAAAAGTAGAGGAAACCAAAAAGTCTTCCACAGATATCAGCGCCATTTCTGCTAAAGAATTCACGGAATTTAAGGTGCTGGATTCTAAATTTATTGATAATTCAAAACTCTGGGAAAGTTTCGAAAAAGAGCTGTCGGATTTTACGGAAGAGAGATACAACGCTCTAAAGCCATTTGTTTTAGAACAGGATATTCCAACCTTACAGCAGCATATACAGGATGGGAAATTAACTTATGAAAATTTGACCAAGTTCTATCTTTATCGGATCAGAGCCTTCGATCGCGAAAATGACCTCTCTTTAAACGCTGTGATTTCTTTAAATCCAAATGTTATTTCTGAAGCAAAACAAAAAGACGTCGATTTTAAAAATAAGATGCGAAAGCATCCCATTTTTGGAATGCCCATTCTATTAAAGGACAATATCAATGCGGTAGATATGCCAACGACTTCCGGAGCAGTGGCGTTTCAAAATAATAACACCAACGATGCTTTTATTGTCGAACGTTTAAAAGAACAAGGGGCACTTATTTTAGGAAAGGCGAACTTAAGCGAATGGGCCTATTTCTTTTGTGGCGATTGCCCAAGTGGCTATAGTGCTATTGGTGGCCAGACCTTAAATCCGTATGGTCGCAAAATCATGGATACTGGAGGATCAAGTTCAGGAAGTGGTGTGGCTGTTGCCGCTAATTTTTGTGTTGCGGCTGTTGGGACTGAAACCTCTGGATCGATTTTATCGCCCGCCAGCCAAAATTCAGGAGTTGGATTAAAACCAACTATTGGATTGTTGAGCAGGAGTGGCATTGTGCCTATTTCATCAACATTGGATACACCTGGTCCAATGGCTAAGAATGTCACGGACACTGCCATACTTTTGGACGCCATGCTTGGTTTTGATGATAGGGATCCAAAATCGGTCAAGAGGCATTTAGAAAACACATCTTATTATGAAAATAATTTTAAAGTAAACGAGCTCAAAGGCAAGCGTTTTGGCGTATTCACAACATTGTTGGAAGATTCTCTTTATGTGCGTGCTATTGAAGATTTAAAATACGAAGGCGCCATAATCATTGAAATTGAACCAGAAAAAATAGAGTTGCCAGATTTTTTGAGACTTCTCAATTTGGACATGAAGAAAGACTTTCCAAGCTATATTAATACTTCGGGTGATTCTAAACTGGCAGTTAGATCTGTGGAAGATGTCATGGCGTTCAATAAAAAAGATTCCGCGGCGACGATGCCTTATGGTCAAAGTTTGTTTGCGGGAATTGTTGCGGATTCGGCGACAGATGAGGAGTTTGAGTCTATTAAGAACACTCTCAAAACCAACGGTAAATTATTTTTTGACACGCCATTTAATAGAGAGAATTTGAACGGTATCTTGTCTATAAATAACTATCATGCAGGTTTTGCAGCGGTTGCAGAATACCCAGCTATTACGGTTCCTATGGGTTATACGGATAGTGGAGCGCCGAAAGGTTTGACATTTATAGGAAGACCATGGACGGAAGCTTTTCTTTTGTCATGGGCATATACTTATGAACAAGCTTCGAAGCGACGTATGGCGCCTGAAAAGTATAATTGATTGGCTTTAAAGTTCAAAGTTCAGAGAATCAAGTTAAATTCAGTTTGTTATTTTCAATCGTATACAGCTCAAATAATTCCTTCCCTTTTTAAGCGAAGGTGGATTCGATTCCAGAAAAGGAATTGAAGACGGAAGGGTTTATTCTACAAAAGCGACAATTGAGGAAAAAAAGAGAATAGTTAAAACTATTGCATTCACCCCAGTCAAAAACCACCTCGCCTTCTGCTTCTCTACTGAAGCAGAAGCCACTCCTCCTTAAAAAGGAGGAGAAGTTTGTTGATTTCTAGGTTTTAAAATGTAGACAAACAACCAAATTAACCCAGAAGAAGGAAGTGAAGTTGCAAATAATATGAATTTAAATTCAATTTGATATTTTCAATCGTATACTGCTAAAATAATTCCTTCATTTTTTAAGGGAAGGTGGATTCAATTCCAGAAAAGGAATTGAAGACGGAAGGGTTGATTCTACAAAAGCGACAATTGAGGAAAAAAAGAGAATAGTTAAAACCATTGCATTCACCCAAGTCAAAAACCACCTCGCCTTCTGCTTCTCTACTGAAGCAGAAGCCACTCCGCTTTAAAAAGGAGGAGAAGTTTGTTGATTGCTAGGTTTTAAAATGTAGACAAACAACCAAATTAACCCAGAAGAAGGAAGTGAAGTTGCAAATAATATGAAGTTAAATTCAGTTTGATATTTTCAATCGTATACAGCTCAAATAATTCCTTCACTTTTTAAGGGAAGGTGGATTCAATTCCAGGAAAGGAATTGAAGACGGAAGGGTTTATTTTGCAAAAGCAACAATTGAGGAAAAAAAGAGAATAGTTAAAACCATTGCATTCATCCAAGTCAAAAACCACCTCGCCTTCTGCTTCTCTACTGAAGCAGAAGCCACTCCTCCTTAAAAAGGAGGAGAAGTTTGTTGATTGCTAGGTTTAAAAATGTAGACAAACAACCAAGTTAACCCAGAAGAAGGAAGTGAAGTTGCAAATAATATGAAGTTAAATTCAGTTTGATATTTTTAATCGTATACAACTCAAAAAAATCCTTCACTTTTTAAGGAAAGGTGGATTCAACTCCAGAAAAGGAATTGAAGACGGAAGGGTTTATTTTGCAAAAGCAACAATTGAGGAAAAAAAGAGAATAGTTAAAACCATTGCATTCACCCAAGTCAAAAACCACCTCGCCTTCTGCTTCTTTACTGAAGCAGAAGCCACTCCTCCTTTAAAAGGAGGAGAAGTTTGTTGATTGCTAGGTTTTAAAATGTAGACAAACAACCAAATTAAGCCAGGAGATGCAAGTTAAGTTTGTACAGAGTTTCGAGCCGCCACATCATCATCTTGCTTCTGCGAAAATCTGCGCGATCCGCGGGAGAAAAAACTTAAAGTTCCATTTTCAGAGTTTCAACTTCAACTTCGACTTCAATTTCAACTTCAACTTCAATTTCAATTTCATCTTCGATTTCAATTTCTCATCTCCGTAATTTGTCGATGCCTGAAATACGTTGACCGTTTAGGGTTAGATAATTCTAATCAAAAATGGCAAATTTAAATGGATTGAAAAAAGGTTTTGAGACAAATTACAATCGGACATTTGGCGAAAAGTTCAAGAA
>NZ_SDDZ01000040.1 GCF_004115975.1 Gelidibacter gilvus
CGCCAGTTCCACTATAGGTACCACCTGCTGGCATACCCGAACCTGCAATGTTTTGCACAAGTCCCGCATCTGCACACCAAGAGCCGCCAGAAACGGTCACTATTGGAAGATCATTGACCTCTAACGAAGCTGTTGCACTATTACTACAGTTGTCGCCATCGGAATAAGTGTAGGTCAGCACTTGAGTGCCCACTGAAGTATCAAAGTTGTATGTGCCGTCACCATTGTCGGTAACGCCCGTTCCACTATAGATACCACCTGCTGGCATTCCTGAACCTGCAATATTTTGTACAAGTCCCGCATCTGTACACCAAGAGCCACCCGAAACGGTCACTGTTGGAAGGTCATTGACCTCTAACGAAGCTGTGGCTGAGTTTTCACACGAATTACCATCACTATAGGTATAGGTCAGGGTCTGAGTGCCCACCGAAGTATCAAAGTTATAAGTGCCATCACCATTGTCGCTAACGCCAGTTCCACTATAGGTACCACCTGTTGGCATTCCTGAACCTGCTATATTTTGAACAAGTCCCGCATCTGTACACCAAGAGCCACCGGATACGGTCACTG
>NZ_SDDZ01000009.1 GCF_004115975.1 Gelidibacter gilvus
TCTGCACCCTATTTTGAAAAGCATGAAATGCGCATTCAAAATAGCTGGTTGAACTAACCCCGCTTTTTAGCGGGGTCTCAAGCTTATAGATGCAATATCTCTGCACCCTATTTTGAAAAGCATGAAATGCGCATTCAAAATAGCTGGTTGAACTAACCCCGCTTTTTAGCGGGATCTCAAGCTTATAGATGCAATATCTCTGCACCCTATTTTGAAAAGCATGAAATGCGCATTCAAAATAGCTGGTTGAACTAACCCCGCTTTTTAGCGGGGTCTCAAGCTTATAGATGCAATATTTCTGCACCCTATTTTGTAAAGCATGAAATGCGCATTCAAAATAGCTGGTCGAACTAACCCCGCTTTTTGGCGGGGTCTCAAACTTATAGATGCAATTTCTCTGCACCCTATTTTGTAAAGCATGAAATGCGCATTCAAAATAGCTGGTTGAACTAACCCCGCTTTTTAGCGGGGTCTCAAGCTTATAGACGCCATATTTTTGCACCCTATTTTGAAAACCATGAAATGCGCATTCAAAATAGCTGGTTGAACTAACCCCGCTTTTTGGCGGGGTCTCAAACTTATAGATGCCATATCTCTGCACCCTATTTTGATAAGCATGAAATGCGCATTCAAAATAGTTGGTTGAATTAACCCCGCCGAAAGACACGGTCTCAGGGTGGAATGTCGAGTTTAGTTCGAATACATCCGATATTTTAATTCCATGTTATAACCCTGAAACTACGCAATCAAAGCTTGCTGTTCCCCTATATTTTTAAAAGTCAACTTTCAAATCTCATCCAAGGTACATCGTCCCCATCCAATCCTCGTAAAAATCCTACTTTTTTATCACCCTCAAAGGCAGTCGTTCATAAATATTTTGAATATATTTAAGTCGTTAAAAAATTAATTCAACAAATTTCAAAAATCATGAAAATCACATATTACGGTCACTCGAGTTTAGGAATTGAAGTCAATGATGTCAATATTTTAGTGGATCCTTTTATTTCAGCCAATGAAAAGGCGTCCCACATTGATATCAATACTTTAAAGGCCGATTATATTCTTTTAACCCACGCACATCAAGATCACGTTTTAGATGTTGAAGTTATAGCCAAGCGCACTAATGCCATGATTGTGTCCAACTTTGAAATTGCCAGTCATTTTGAGGCAATGGGTTTAGAAGTGCATCCAATGAACCATGGCGGCTCGTGGGATTTTGAATTTGGCACGGTCAAATATGTTGTTGCTATTCATACCTCGTCATTTGCAGATGGCACTTATGGTGGGCAACCAGGAGGTTTTGTCATTGAAGGCGAACGAAAAAATATTTACATTGCTGGAGATACGGCACTGACCATGGATATGAAACTTATTCCGATGCGCCTTAAGCTAGATCTGGCGATTCTTCCAATAGGCGATAACTTTACCATGGGTGTTGATGACGCTATCATTGCCAGCGACTTTATCCAATGTGATAAAATTATGGGCTACCATTATGATACGTTTGGCTATATCGAAATTGATCATGAAGAAGCCAAGCGCAAATTTTTTGATAAGAACAAGGATTTGATGTTGTTGGAGATTGGGGAGGGGATTGAGTTGTGATTATCACCTCACCTCACTCCTCAACAAATACCAATGCAAAAACTTTGGTACAAAGCGTTTCAAATAAACTCCTAAAACTTCTGTTTTGCCAATATAAACCTCAAACTTTTCTTTTTCAATCGCTTTGAGCATCCGTTTTGCAAAGGCATCAACGTTCAGTCCATTTTGAGTGGATTCATCTTGGTGTTTTTGTTGGCTGCCATCTCCGGTCAGGGCGTTTTTGGCGACATCGGTATTGACAAAGCCTGGACAAATCATGGTCACTTTGATGTGGTCTTTGTCATGTTCCAATCTTAAAGTATCGAAAAAACCGTGCAGGGCATGCTTAGCACCACAATATCCGGATCGAAGCGGACTGCTGAATTTGCCCATGACACTTGATACGGTTACAAATTGCCCAGATTTGCGTTCCACAAAATGCGGCAATAGGGCTTTTGTAAGCGCCACCGTACCCAAATAATCAATGTCCATGAGTTTTTTGTACACCTCAATATTGGTGTCAATCACCAAAGATCGCTGACTGATACCACCATTATTGATAAGAATATCAATGGTACCAAAACATTGAATAGCTTCTAGGGCAATGGGTCCCATCTGATTATAATCCACTAAGTCAAATGCCAACACTGCAACACGCTCTGGGTTTTTACATTGCGCTTTGACTGCTTCAAGCGCATCCTTTCGTCTTGATGATAGAATCAATTGGCAATTGTATTGTGATAGTTCTAAGGCTAACGCTTTTCCGATGCCACTTGAGGCGCCAGTAATCCAGATTGTTTTGTTGTTGAAATTCATTTATGATGAAATTGAAGTTGACACATCTACTGTGTTCAGTGTGACAAGTTGATAAAAGCTAGTGAATTTAAATTACTACCAACTACTGACTAACGGCTACCGACTGTCTACTGCCGACCCGCTCGAACGTGCTTTTTCTAGCTCCACTTCATTGAGGCGAGTTGTATGGGCAGGCTGAGTACTGCCAACTGATTCCTCCCATTCCTTACGTAAATCATCACTCAATTTTCCTGTGCCATCATGTTTCCATCCGGGAGGTTTGACAATATATTTTGCGCGATCAAAGACCGATTTTTTCCCAGAGAACACGTCCTTGCCCATAGCTATCCATTCATGAAAGGCGACTTTTAAAGGATTGTGGGTGTTGATATTGCTGACCAAACCATAAATCACTTTTTCATCTTTGAGCTCTGGCTGGAACGTGCCAAATAACTTATCCCAAATAATAAAAATTCCTGCATGGTTTCTATCCAAATATAATGGATTACTCCCATGGTGCACACGGTGATGTGACGGGGTGTTCATCACGCTCTCAAACCATTTGGGCATTTTGTCGATAGCTTCCGTATGGATCCAGAATTGATACAGCAAACTTACAGACATCTGCAATAAAATCATTCCGGGATGAAATCCAACCAAGGGCAACCATAACCAGAAAATAAAGGTGTAGAATCCACCAGACCAAGTTTGTCGTAAAGCAGTGCTCAAATTATAATGTTCTGAAGAATGGTGAACCACGTGAGACGCCCAAAACAATCGGTTTTCATGAGAAATGCGATGGAACCAATAATACGAAAAATCATCGGCAAATAGCAAGAGCACAAAACTCCACCACGCAAAGGGTATGGTGAAAATTCTGAAGTTTTCATAGATCACCATAAAAACCAATAAGACTGCAGCTTTGCTGAAGAATCCCAAAAAGACATTGCCAAATCCCATGGCAATAGAGGTAAAGGCATCTTTGGTTTCGTAAGATTTTTTGTTTTCCTTGATGCTGACATATAGTTCTAATAACATCGAAATGACGAAAAACGGTATGGCGTAAAGAATAATATTTGGAAACTCAGGCATCATTATTAAGGTGTTATACGATTTTAGATTTTTTATGGATTGTTATGTCCAGCACATAGCGTTCGAAACATATACTATCGAGAAGTAAGTCCTTTTTTCATTTCTTAAAAATACAAAATTATTTGACTATTTTTGAACCTATTATGATAGCAACCTACCAAAAACATACACTCAATTTTAAACAGGCCAGCGGAACTTCGCGAGGCGTCCTAAAAACGAAGGATACTTGGTTCATTATCATTGCATCTGAAGGTAAAAAAGGTGTTGGCGAATGCGGCATGTTTAGGGGCTTGTCTGTTGATGACCGGCCGGATTTTGAGCAAAAACTGCAATGGGCTTGTCAAAACATTCATCTTGGTTTGGATATCCTGCTCAGTGAGCTTGTCGAACTGCCCAGCATCCAATTTGGACTGGAAATGGCATTTCTTGATTTAGAAAACAAGACCGCTTTTGAATTGTTTCCTTCTAGATTCACAAAAGGGGAGGATACGATTCCAATCAACGGATTGATCTGGATGGGATCGGAAGCTTTTATGAGAGAGCAGATCACATCGAAAATTGAAGAGGGTTTCACCTGTATCAAGCTTAAAATCGGTGCCATCGATTTTCAAACTGAACTGGATTTGCTTAAATCCATAAGATCCCATTTTTCTGCAGCAGATATTGAATTGCGTGTGGATGCCAACGGGGCATTTTCGCCTGACGAAGCTTTGGAGAAACTAAAGCGCCTATCTGACTACCAGTTGCATTCTATAGAACAACCCATCAAACAAGGGCAAGTGGAGGAGATGGCGAGACTTTGCGAAACCACACCGCTTGATATTGCTTTGGATGAAGAATTAATTGGCGTTTTTGATGTTGCAGATAAGTATGATTTACTACAAACAATAAAACCACAGTACATCATTTTAAAACCTACGTTGGTAGGCGGATTTCAGGGCGGTAATTCGTGGATTAAAGCAGCTAATGACGGTAAAATAGACTATTGGATTACGAGTGCCTTAGAGAGTAATGTTGGGTTGAATGCGATTGCGCAATGGACCTACACTTTACAAAACGATCGCCCTCAAGGTCTTGGAACTGGAGGGTTGTTTACCAATAATATTGACAGTCCGTTAGAAGTGAAAAATGGTAATTTGCAGTATAATAATAAAACAAATTGGAATTTTAATTTATAAGTTGATATGTATATAGCTCAAGCGTTTAAAGGTTTACATGAGTGGTGGCGTTATGTGGTAGGTTTGATTATTGCCATAATAGGGGTGTTTGTTTTTTCTATTCCGCATGGTATTGGTATCATGTTTAAAACGATGCAAGGTGGCACTATTGATCCATCAAAAATGAATGATGCCGCTTATCTTATGCAGCTTTTTGAGCCCAATGTCAATTTGGTGTTTATTCTATTGCCGTTTGTTGGTGGTTTTTTGTTTTTGCTAGGTGCTGTGAAGTGGTTGCATAAACAGTCCTTTCTCTCATTGACTACCGCACGTCCAAAAATTGATTGGAAACGGTTTTGGATCATCTTCTTCTTCTGGGGTATTTTATCTTCCAGCATGATTTTAGGAGGTTATTATATGTCGCCAGAAGACTATGTGTTCAATTTCAACTTACAGCCTTTTTTGATCCTTTGTGTCATTGCCATTCTTTTGGTACCCTTACAAACCAGTTTTGAAGAGTATTTATTTAGAGGTTACTTGATGCAAGGTATTGGGGTTGTTACAGGATACAAATGGATTCCTTTGGTAATTACATCAGTAGTCTTTGGGTTGATGCATATCGCCAATCCAGAGGTGGACAAATTAGGGCCAATTATCATGGTGTATTATATTGGTACCGGATTGTTTTTAGGAATCATGACCTTGATGGATGAAGGTTTGGAGCTGTCCTTGGGCTTTCACGCAGCCAATAATTTGTTTACAGCCTTATTGGTCACTGCCGATTGGACCGCCTTTCAGACCCATTCTATTTTAAAGGATATGTCAGATCCGCAAGCGGCAGAGTTTATGGATGTTTTCATGCCCGTTTTTGTGATATTTCCAATTATTCTGTTTATACTTTCAAAACTCTACAACTGGACGGATTGGAAAGGAAAACTGTTCGGAAAAGTCATTGCACCGCCAAAAGAAGATGACGGAATATTGCAAGAGATCAATGAGATTGGGACTGAATAATTTTTTATATTTTTTCCAGGTTAGCCGATCTGATTTCACCTGAAATCAATACCTTCGTTAACGTAAATAATTAGTATTAAAAAGCTTATAAAATGACGCCTACATTTGATAAAATCCATTTAAAATTTAAATTAAATGCTAATAAATATACTTCTGAAGAACTTAAGGAAGTGGCTTACAGCTTAGTTAAGGAAGGTGCGCCATATGAAAAAGTTATGGGCGATTTCCTAATGGATTGGTTGGATTCCAAAGATTATATCAATGTGCGGACATCGGGTTCTACAGGAAAGCCGAAATTGATGAAAGTGAGCAAGCAGGCCATGGTCAATTCGTCCATTGCAACAGGTAACTATTTTAAAATGGTACCAGGGCAAACCGCATTATTGTGCTTGCCTACTCATTATATTGCCGGGAAAATGATGTTGGTACGAGCGATGATTCTCGGATTGGAACTCGACTTTGTAGATCCTACTACCCAACCTGTTTTTGACTATGGTAAGACCTACGATTTCTGCGCCATGATTCCTATACAATTGAAAAATACGGTAAAATACATTTATAATATTAAGACCTTGATTATTGGAGGCGCTGCCATTTCAAAACCTTTGGAGGCATCCATTCAAGGCTTGAAAACTAAAATCTATGCTACTTACGGAATGACTGAAACGGTGAGTCACGTTGCGGTAAGACGGATGAATGGGAAGCAGAAAATGACCTATTTCAAGGTGTTTCCAAAAGTAACAATTTCTCAGGATGACAGAGGTTGTTTAATTATTAACGCTCCTAAAGTAGCGTCAGAGCCGTTAATTACAAATGATGTGGTGAAATTGCACTCAGCTACAGAGTTTGAGTTGATCGGTCGTATTGATAATATGGTCAATTCAGGGGGAGTTAAATTGTTTCCTGAACAAATTGAAGCCAAACTTGCGGAGCAGATTAAAGAGCGCTTTTTTATAGCTTCTGAACCGGATGCAGATTTGGGCGAAAAACTGATTCTTATTTTAGAAAGTGAAACAAACACTTTAAAAGCTTCAACATTTAAAGGGTTAGATAAATTAGAAATTCCGAAAGAAATCTATTCGGTTCCTAAGTTTAAAGAAACCGCAACGGGTAAAATTCAACGTAAGGAAACGCTTAAATTGCTAAAAAAGGACGTTCACTAAACAAAACGTCCACTTCACTCATTTCTGATTTTATAAGATGGTTTTAGAGTATAGTTTTACTGTAAACTAAAATCAATTATTATGAAATCAGTCTTACAGTTCGTTTTTGTATTATTTATCTCAATACAATTACAAGCACAGCAAAAAACGATTACCGGACTAGTGAGTTCATCTTCTGATGGACTGCCATTGCCAGGAGCCAGTGTCATTATCAAAGGCACCACAACAGGAACTCAAACCGATTTTGATGGTAAATATACCATTATGGCGAGCGTGGGTGACATCCTTCAATTCAGTTATGTTGGTTTCAAGACCCAAGAATTAAAGCTTAGAAAAGAAACGATTCTTAATGTTACTTTAGAAGTAGACAGCTCTTCCTTGGAGGAAGTAGTGGTTGTGGGTTATGGCACTACAGGTTCAATTAGACGTGAACAGTCGTCATCTCTCACTAAAAGAAAGAATGGACAGGTAGCTCAAACTTTTTCAGGAAGGGTTGCTGGGGTCAATGTAGGAGAGCGTCCCAATGGTGTTTATCGTATTCGGGGCAATGCATCGGTCATCGAGAATAGCAGTCCTATATATGTTGTTGATGGCATCGCTATTACTTCACAAGAAAATATTGATGCCATAAATCCCAAAGACATCAAAACTACAACTATTCTAAAAGATCATGAATCAACGGCCATTTATGGCGCAAGGGCTGCAAACGGTGTCATTCTAATCAATACGAAGAAGGGTAACTATAAACCACATCACCCTGAAATTGTAAACGAAGATTCTTATGCCGAAATCGTTGAAAACCAATTTGAACGTGTGTCACTTTCGCCCTTGTCGACGTTTTCAATTGATGTGGACAAAGCGTCCTATAGCAATATTAGAAGGATGATCAATAACGGACAGAAAATTCCTTCGGATGCCGTAAGGATTGAGGAAATGATCAATTATTTCAACTATAACTACCCACAGCCCACAGATCAACATCCTTTTTCGATCTATACAGAGGTTGCCAAAACCCCTTGGAATGTAGCTACTAAAATTGTAAAAATAGGTCTCCAGGGTAAAACCTATAAAAACGAAGAATTACCAGCATCCAATTTGACTTTTTTGATTGATGTGTCTGGATCTATGAATAGTGCGAATAAGCTTCCGTTACTGAAATCGGCATTTAAACTGTTGGTCAATCAGTTAAGAGAAAAAGATAAAATAGCGATTGTGGTTTATGCCGGAGCGGCTGGGATGGTGTTGCCTCCAACTTCTGGTGCACATAAAGAGAAAATCATCAATGCTTTGGACAACTTAAGTGCAGGCGGATCAACAGCTGGAGGTGCGGGAATTGAATTGGCTTACAAGATTGCTCAGGAGAATTTTATTAAAAATGGAAACAATCGTGTGATTCTTGCTACTGACGGCGACTTTAATGTTGGGGCATCCAGTGATAAGGACATGGAGAAACTGATAGAGGAGAAGCGTGAAAGCGGTGTGTTTTTATCGGTGTTAGGATTTGGTTTTGGAAACTATAAAGATTCAAAATTAGAAACATTAGCCAATAAGGGGAACGGAAACCATGCTTATATTGATACGATGCAAGAGGCACAAAAGACTTTTGGTAAAGAATTTGGTGGCACGTTATACACCATCGCCAAAGATGTGAAAATCCAAATTGAGTTTAATCCTAACAAAGTCCAAGCCTACCGTTTGATAGGTTATGAAAACAGATTGTTGGCGGATGAAGATTTTATTGATGACACTAAAGATGCAGGCGAATTGGGAAGTGGGCATACGGTTACCGCGCTTTATGAAGTTATTCCTACGGCTGTGGAAAGTGATTATTTAAAAGACGTGGATGAATTGAAATATACGAAGCCAACAGTAACGACTACTTATTCTGATGAATTGTTTACGGTAAAATTTAGATATAAAAAACCCGATGGCAATAAGAGTATCGAAATGGTACACGTTCAAAAGGATGAAATATCTGAACCTTCAGAAGATCTCAAATTCGCCTCTTCAGTGGCGATGCTGGGGATGCAACTCAGGGAGTCGAAATTTGATAATAAATCAACTCTAAAGGATGTTGTAGAAATGGCAAAACAAGGCAGAGGAAATGATGCTAACGGCTACAGATCAGAATTTATCAGATTGGTGGAATCTTATCAAAGTTTATAAGAAATGTGAAGGAAAAGGAGCGGCTTATAGTCGCTCTTTTTTATTAATTATTATGTTTTTTTTTGTTATTATCGAGAACGCCAACGCCGCGCAGAAACCTACCAACGAAAAAATAGCCATCACTGCAAAAACGTGCTGATGCCCTAATTCTCCAGGAGAGTTATCTAAGAGCACACCTATCATCGGTCCTGCAAAAATATCTGGGGTATATCCAACTACTGAGATGAATCCAACTGCAGTTCCCGTAATTGCCAAAGGTAATTTGGCTTCCTCCATGATTGCAAAATAGAGCACTCGTGTGGCATATACACCTATGGCCATAAAAATCACCGATATGATAAATAAGTAAATAGTGTTGTCGGAAATCATTCCTGAAGCAAAAAACAAACTGCTGAGCATCATGATAAGAAAACCAATTATTATCCACAAGGAAGCGCGGGTTCTATCGGCTAGAAGTCCGATGGCAATTCCCGTTACAGGCCGAATATAAAGTAAGTACGTGCCAATCTTTGCTGATCCAATATCGTCATAACCTAAAACGTCTTTGGCGTACAAACTAAAAATATCAGTGGTTTTATAACCCACGTAAGCACACATAATGATGAGCATCATCAGCCAAACTGTTGGGTATTTTAAAACCGATTTAAAATTTTCAAGCGTATATATTTTTTTCTGATTTTCAAACGTTTCAATGTTAGCAGATAAGGGCTTAAGAAAGTAATACACCAGAATTCCAATCAACATGATCATTGTGGACGATGCCCATATAACATATTTAAAGGCTTCTTGATGGTCCAATAGTGATGCTTTGGAAACATCCATTGTGATCATATATGAAAACACCATTACGCCAAGAGATCCAAAACTTGCGGCAACAAGCCCTCTCCCGCCGTCTAAGAATCCGAAGGCAAGACCCTGCCTATCTTGTCCGCCCCAAACCCTGGTAGCTTTGATCATGGGTGCCCAAAACAAAAAAATAGTGGTAAATCCGTAATATCCAAAAAGCAGTCTCATGGCAAAATAGGAGGGAAAGGTGGCCATATAAAAACCACCGATGGCGGTCATAAAAAGTGCAACTGCCATTAATGTTCTGGGCGCGTATTTATCTGCTAATGAGCCACCAAAAAAATACGATATAAATGCGACTACTCCATAAACCGAGAAGCAACTGCCCAATTCCAAATTGTTGATGTTAAAAACCTCTAAAAAAGTAGGTCTAAAGATGCGTGCCAACACAAATGGAAGCACAAAAACGGCTTCACCAGCAAAAATTAATAAGAGAATGATAAAAAGGGGTCGTTTGGATTTTGAGATATCCATTACACCTGCAAAATGCCCATATTAAATTTCTTTTCAATAGGTGAATGATTGGCCGCCTCAATACCCATACTGATCCAAGTTCGTGTATCCAACGGATCAATAATGGCGTCAGTCCAGATTCTTGCCGCAGCATAGTAAGGTGATACTTGCGCATCATAGCGGTCTTTGATCTTTTTGAAAAGTTCGTCTTCCTGTTCTTTTGTAATGGTTTTACCTTTCTTTTTCAGCGAAGCCGTTTCAATTTGTAGCAATACTTTTGCGGCACTATTACCACTCATGACTGCCAATTCTGCACTTGGCCATGCAACAATCAATCGAGGATCATAGGCTTTTCCACACATGGCATAATTTCCAGCGCCGTAACTGTTCCCAATAACAATGGTGAATTTTGGGACTACAGAATTGCTTACTGCATTGACCATTTTTGCACCATCTTTAATAATGCCGCTATGTTCACTTTTACTGCCTACCATAAATCCGGTGACATCCTGTAAAAATACCAACGGAATTTTCTTCTGATTGCAATTGGCAATAAAACGGGTGGCTTTATCGGCTGAATCGTTATAAATTACACCGCCAAACTGCATTTCTCCAGATTTAGTTTTCACTAATTGACGCTGATTTGCCACAATCCCAACTGCCCAACCATCGATTCGCGCATAAGCTGTAATGATGGTTTTTCCGTAACCTGCCTTGTATTCGTCAAATTCAGAATCATCTACCAAACGTTTGATAATCTCATACATATCATATTGATCGGTACGACTTCTAGGAATAATACCGTAGATATCTTCAGGGTTTTCCTTAGGTTTTATAGGTTTTGCGCGATTGAATCCGGCCTTGTCATAATCGCCAATTTTATCAATAATATTTTTAATGGTGTCCAAAGCATCTTTGTCATCTTTGGCTTTATAATCGGTGACGCCAGAAATCTCGCAATGGGTTGTGGCACCTCCTAAAGTTTCGTTATCAATAGTTTCGCCAATGGCCGCTTTTACCAAATAACTGCCAGCAAGAAAAATACTTCCTGTTTTATCCACAATTAAGGCTTCATCGCTCATGATTGGTAAATAAGCACCACCTGCCACGCAACTTCCCATTACTGCCGAAATTTGGGTAATGCCCATGCTGCTCATAATGGCGTTATTTCTAAAGATGCGACCAAAGTGTTCCTTATCTGGAAAAATTTCGTCTTGCATGGGTAGATATACGCCAGCAGAATCCACTAAGTAAATTATTGGCAATCGGTTTTCAATGGCGATTTCTTGGGCTCTTAAATTCTTTTTTGCAGTGATTGGAAACCAGGCTCCAGCTTTTACTGTGGCATCATTGGCAACCACCAAGCATTGTTTTCCTTTGACATAACCTATTTTTATCACCACACCTCCTGAAGGACATCCGCCATGTTCTTCATACATGTCTTCCCCAGCAAACGCTGCAATTTCAATGGATTTAGCTTTCGGATCCAACAGATAATTGATGCGCTCACGAGCGGTCATTTTACCTTTCTCATGTTGTTTGTCGATGCTTTTTTGACCGCCGCCCAATTTTACCTTGGCAAGACGTTGGCGTAAAGAAGAGAGTAGAAGTTTATTGTGATCTTCGTTTTTGTTAAAGTTAAGGTCCATTGCAGTTTTTTAATTTGATGTAAAAATACAAACTTTAAAACTCTTACAAAAGCGGGAAATTATTCAAAATCAAAAAACCAAAGAAATGAGTTTTTAGAAAAAAGTTTCGGTAAAATGGCATTTTTTATTTCGTAGATTTGGAATCTATCATTTGAAAGCAGATAGACATGACCCGAAGTTTATGTCTGAAAATATCAGAATTACAAGGGACAAAAGGAATAAACAATAAGAATAATTAATAATCACAACACTATATGACGAAAATTTTAGCATTTGCGGGTAGTAATAGTAAAGACTCGATTAACAAACAACTCGCCATTTATGCTTCAGGACTAATTGAAGATGCGCAAGTGACCGTTTTAGATTTGAATGATTTTGAATTGCCTATTTTCAGTAAACATTACGAAAAAGACCATGGTGTTCCTGAAAACGCCTTGTCATTTTTGAATTATATAAAAAAATCCGATGGCATAGTGTTGTCATTAGCTGAAAATAATGCCGCCTACTCTGCAGTGTTTAAAAATTTATTTGACTGGATGTCCAGAGCAGAAGCTAAATTGTTTTTTGGTAAACCCATGTTGCTTATGGCAACCTCTGATGGGAAAAGGGGAGCAATTTCTGTTTTGACTATGGCTAAAGAACGTTTTCCACGTCATGATGCCCAAATAGTAGCAGATTTTTCATTGCCATCATTTGAAGCCAATTTTGCAAACGGTAAAATAACAAACCCTGATTTAGATAACGAGCTTAAACGCAAAGTAGAACTCTTAAAAAAACATCTTTAATTTTGGAAATTCAACACTCAGATAACGGAAAAGAAGGTTCATTTTTTATCAAAATAGATGGACAAAAAGAAGCAGAAATGACTTATTATTATAAGGATGAAAGCACTATTGATATTGACCATACTGAAATATCGAAAACTTTACAAGGAAAAGGCATTGGCTATGAGTTGATTGAGGAGGCGGTCAGGTTTATGAGAAACAAAAACTTAAAAGCGGTGACTTCCTGTTCCTTTGCGAAAGCAATTTTCGAGAAGAAGCAAGCAGAATATCAGGACGTTATTAAATAACAAACTCCATAATAGTTGATTATGTTCTCAAGTATCACCTTTATTTTAGCAAACTGGCATGTTTAAAAGTCTTATAACTTGAGTCAAGATGTCACATTTAATCACCTAAATTTTTACAAAACAACGTTGTTGTGCTCTTTTTTTGACTGACGATTCTTTAAAATAAATATTGAAAACGCAATAAGAATTCCCGTTGCGGCCATCGCTGCACCTACCCAATCGGCAGAAGTGTAGCCATAGCCCATGGCAATAGGTAAGCCTGCAAAGTAAGCGCCTGACGCATTTCCAATATTAAATGCACTTTGATTAAGCGAGGATCCTAAGGTTTCTGATCCTTTTGATGAACGGATGATGAGCAATTGAATAGGCGTAGAAATTGCAAAGGATACCAATCCGATAATGAAAGTCATTACCAAAATCATCGTTTTATCTGAAGATAATAACGCGTTTAGTGAAAGACAAATGACCATCAAGGTGAGAACAATAGTAACGGTGTTTAAGGGTGCGAATTTCTCAGTCAGTTTTGCGCCTACAAAATTCCCTATGAACATGCCTAAACCAGCGAGTACCATAGCAAATGCAACCACGTTTTCTGAATGTCCGGCAACTTCAGTAATTGACGGGGAAATATAGCTGTACCAAGCAAAAAATCCGCCAGTACCAATAGTCGTCAATAAGATGATAAGCCACAATTCAACACGTTTGAAGATTCGAAATTCCTTTAAAATATTACTTTCTGAAGATTTTTCAAGAGCGGGCATCCAAAACTTAACGCTTAAAACAGCAATTACGCCAACAACACCAACCATTAAAAAAGAAAGGCTCCAATCAAAACTTTTGCCCAAATAAGTTCCCAACGGAACTCCTAACAGATTGGCGACGGTCAATCCGCTAAACATAATGGCAATCCCTTGGGCCTCTTTTCCTTTTTTAGACAATTTGCTGGCTACTACAGCGCCGATTCCAAAAAAGGCACCGTGTGGTAAACCTGATAGAAAACGTAAAACCATAAAGGAATTGTAGTCCGTAGCAAATGCTGATAGCGTATTAAACGCAGTAAACCATAACATGAGCACAAACAACACTTTGTTTGCGGGCCATTTGCTACCAAAACCTGTCAATATTGGTGCGCCAACCACTACGCCAAGGGCATAAGCCGAAATAAAATGTCCTGCCTCGGGAATAGTGATGTCAAATGCATGGGCAACATCTGGTAAAATACCCATGATTACAAATTCGGTCAATCCAATGCCGAAACCACCAATGGCTAATGACAACAAGGCTTTATTCATTAATATAACTCTTTTAGTAAAAAATAATTTGCGAAATTAAGAGTTAGGCTCCAACTAGACGTAGAAATTATGATAATAAAAAGTTAATTGATAACTTGTGAACGGAATATTAAGGTCTTGAATAACTTAAAATTCAAAGAATTTTCCAAAGGAACATCAATCAAGGCATTGCAAAAAAGGAGGCAAATTACAGGTGGTATCAGCCCATCCTGTTTTTTAGAATCCTTTTAAAAATCCACTTTGACAGCGGTTTTTATGTTAAAATAATCGATATTTGCAATTCCCTTAAAAACGAAAATTTATGGCAATGAATAAAAACACTGTGTTGGCTTGGGCCACAACAATTATGATTATCGTTGGATTGGCATTGATTGCCCTTGGTGCATTCCGATATGATGATGTAGCTGGCTACGGATTTGCAGCTGTAGGTATTGGCTTCTTCGCCATCGCCTGGGTTTTCAACGCGCTTAAAGGACGCGTATAGAATTTATGGTTTGTTGTTCATGGTTATGGCGAGAATAGATAGATTTGAAGATTTAGAAGTATGGCAACGCGCCAGAGAAATTTGCCAATATGTTGAACAACTTTTCCAAACAACTCCAATTTCCAAGAATTTCAGGCTACGGGACCAAATGGAGGGCAGCTCAGGCTCAATTATGGACAATATTGCTGAAGGATTCGATAGGGATGGATCAAGAGAATTTCATAATTTTTTAAGTTATTCGAAAGGATCCGCAAGCGAACTTAAATCGCAGGCGTATCGTGCACCTGATAAAGGATACATTAATCAGGAACAGTTTAACCAACTTTCTGAAATGTGCGACATTGAAAAAAATAAGCTTGGAGCTTTTATGCATTATCTGCGAAATTCCGAATTTAAAGGACAAAAATTCAAAAAAGATTGATTTTTTTAAACCACAAACCACAAACCACAAACCACAAACTATAAATTAAAATGAGCGACGATAAAAAAGTAATCTTTTCGATGCGAGGTCTTACCAAGACTTTTAAAGGTGCAGATACACCAGTGTTGAAAAACATTCATTTGAGCTTCTTTTATGGAGCCAAAATTGGGATTTTAGGACTTAACGGTTCAGGGAAATCCACACTATTAAAAATTATTGCCGGATTGGATAAAAACTATCAAGGCGATGTCACTTTTCTTCAGGACTATTCCGTAGGATTTCTGGAGCAAGAGCCGCAATTGGATGACAGTAAAACCGTCATGGAAGTGGTTCGCGAAGGTGCTGCGGAAACGGTTGCCATCCTTGATGAATATAATAAGATCAACGACATGTTTGGTTTGGAAGAAGTCTATTCTGATCCAGACAAAATGGAAAAATTGATGAACCGTCAAGCGGAACTTCAAGATAAAATAGACGCGTCCAATGCTTGGGAGCTCGACACAAAATTGGAAATTGCCATGGATGCTTTAAGAACTCCTGATGGCGATAAGAAAATTGGCGTGCTTTCCGGTGGAGAGCGTCGTCGTGTGGCTTTATGCCGTCTTTTGTTACAAGAGCCTGATGTGTTGTTATTAGATGAGCCTACCAACCACTTGGATGCGGAATCTGTACATTGGTTAGAGCATCATCTGTCTCAATATAAAGGAACCATTATAGCAGTGACCCACGATAGGTATTTCTTGGATAACGTTGCCGGTTGGATTTTAGAGCTCGATAGAGGTGAAGGTATTCCTTGGAAAGGAAACTATTCGTCTTGGTTGGAACAGAAGTCGACACGCATGGCACAAGAGAGTAAAACGGCATCCAAACGTCAAAAGACTTTGGAGCGCGAGTTGGAATGGGTCCGTCAAGGTGCAAAGGGACGTCAAACCAAACAAAAAGCACGTTTGAACAATTACGACAAACTGATGAGTCAAGATCAAAAGCAGCTTGACGAGAAATTGGAGATCTACATTCCAAACGGACCACGCTTAGGAACAAATGTGATTGAAGCGATTGGTGTCAGTAAAGGTTATGAAGATAAATTACTTTATGAAGATCTGAATTTTAATTTGCCTCAAGCAGGAATTGTTGGGGTCATTGGTCCGAATGGTGCAGGAAAAACCACCATTTTCAGGATGATTATGGGTGAAGAAACTCCTGATAAAGGCGAATTTATAGTTGGGGAAACTGCTAAATTGGCTTATGTTGATCAAAAACACGCAAATATAGATCCTGAGAAATCCATTTGGCAAAATTTCAGCGATGAGCAGGAATTGGTCATGATGGGCGGAAGACAAGTCAACTCAAGAGCCTACCTAAGCCGATTTAACTTCTCGGGTAGTGAACAGAATAAAAAAGTGAAACTCCTTTCTGGTGGTGAACGTAACCGTTTGCACTTGGCGATGACGCTAAGAGAAGAAGGTAACGTTTTACTTTTAGATGAGCCAACCAACGACTTAGATGTCAATACATTGAGGGCATTGGAAGAAGGTCTTGAAAATTTCGCAGGCTGTGCGGTAGTGATTAGTCACGACAGATGGTTTTTGGACAGAATATGTACCCATATCCTGGCGTTTGAAGGGAACTCTCAAGTGTATTTCTTTGAAGGCAGCTTTAGTGAATATGAAGAAAATAAGAAGAAACGTCTTGGTGGCGACTTGACGCCAAAACGACTTAAGTATAAAAAATTAGTTCGTTAATAATCCCCAATAAAAAATGCCGCTCAAGGAGCGGCATTTTTTAATTCAGTGAAAAAAGATTATTTGTTTTTATCAATTGATTTTAATTTTGCATTAAGCTTATATACCTTATAAATATTCAAACCTAGTAAAATTAACAACGTAACAACCGCTATTGATAAAATGCTGACCATTCTATTCAGATCTTGAGTGCTTGTTAATAAACTAATGAAATACACCATAATTTCTGAATTATTTAGTTATTATCATATAAATGCCCGTCCGTAAAATCCTTATAACTCTCATCAACTTCTGCTTTAAAAGCATCGCTGTCGATTAATCGCTTATTCTCAGCCTTTAGTTTATACATTTTGACAACCGCAATCGCAATAAAAAACAAGAATACTCCCGCAGTTATAAGTAAAACTATGGTGAGTTGCTCTGTGCTTACTACAGCTAAGTGGGAAATTTTAAATAAGATAGGTGGCATAATTTCAAATTATTAGATTTGGTTGGTTGCTCAAATATACACTTTTATTTAATCCGTAACTATGTCATACTAAAAAAGTTATGAAAATATTGATTTTTAATAAAAATATTTATCCGATAAAGTGTTATTTATACCAGTTTAATTGCATGACTTCGATGTTTGGATGATCCTTATTTATAATGGATTTAAACTTAGCAATATCACTCATCCCATCAGTTCCCCTATAGTGATACGGATATACTTTTTTTGGCTGAAACTCCAATACCGCACTTGCGGCACTTTCCACCGTCATTGTATAAGGCAAGTTCATACAAACAAAAGCGATATCAATATTTTTTAGATTTCGCATTTCAGGAATGTCTTCCGTATCTCCGGAAATATAAATTCTTTGGTCATTCCACGTTAATACATATCCGTTACCTCTACCTTTTTCATGATATTTCAAGGCTTCAGGTCTTAAATTGTACATTGGGATGGCTTCAATGGAAAAGATGCCAAAATCCTTTATATCACCATTGTTCATCACGATAATTTCTTTTGCTTTCAATTCTGGTAACTTTTCTTTCACAGCTTTTGGCACAATGAGCGTCGTAGAATCCAGAACCATACGTTCTAAAGTAGATAGGTCTAAGTGATCGCCATGAATATCTGTGATCAAAATATAATCTGGTTTTTCCTGACCAGAAAATGCTTCAAGACCTCCAACTGGATCCACATAAACAACCTGGTCTTTATGTGCCAAGATCATTGTAGCATGCTCTATCGGAATAATTTTAATTTCTTCAGGCTTTGTAGTCTCATACAGCTCGTTTGCCGATTCTGATGCCATTTCTACAACTTTTTCCGTGCTGTTTTTACAGTTAAACAATAGCACTATAAATAGTGATGTTATAAGACTTGCGTGTTTCATCTTTTTAATTTTAGTCTCTTAAAGATAGAGATTTTAAAACTTATTTGTAAGGTCTGTAACAATTATGTAATAATTAGTACATATAATTTAAAGAGTAATAATTTTGATACTGATATTTTTTAACGAAATTGCTACTCACAAATTATTTTTTGAACACACTTAATACAAAACTATATGTCTGATGATTTTGATTTATTAGAAACCAATTCTAACGAGAAAACAGGTAAAGTGGATGTCAATTGGGGTAAAGCCATTGATACCATGAAATCTAAGTTAGCCCAGGAAGACGATCCGCAGTCTCGTCAAAAAATTCTGAACGCCACGCTTGACGATGTCGTTCACATGGCAGAAAAAGATCGGACAACACTCTTGGACGCCATTAAGGACCTTACCGATTATCAGGACGAAGTAGGAATTATCTTTGAAAAATTCTCCTCTCTCAATCCTGACGAGCAACGTGTCATAGACGATGCCCAAAAAGCATTGGAACGCGCTCGTATTGAATTGGAAGATGCACGTAATAAACCTGATACCTGGTGGAACAATCTCTGGGGACGCAAAAGCAAGATCAAACAAGAGGAGCAGGAGTTTAAGGAAGCAGAAAAAGTTAGGGCAGGTGCTGACAATAAAGCAAAAGCCCTGTTCCAAGAGCGTATTGAAAGCGCCGATGTTCAAACTCTATTGGGTGAATTATCCTATAAAAGTCAGGCTGCAGTATCCCGTTTAAAAAACAGGGAAGTTGAAATTAAAGAGGTGGAAGACAAACTTCAAATTGCTATTGTTGAAGCTACTAAAAATCACACCCGCGCTTTAGAGAAGAAAAAAGAAGTAGAGGGAAAGCTCGATGATAATTACGCATTATTAAGACAGGCACGTCAGGAATTGGACGAAATTGTGGACAAGCAATCTGCTGATTATGCGCAAACTGTAGGTAAAGTAACCACTCTGGAGCAAAAAATTGAAGAGCTGGAAGGTCTCAAAAATGCTTACACTACGTTGGCGGCAAGTAAAGATAGTTTTGTGCATAAACACAATCTCACCATTAAAGTATTGACGTCCTTAAGAAGTAATTTACAAACGCATCGTGCTAAATTAAAGAGCGATACAGAAGAGCGTCTAAAATATTATGACGGGTATGTCGTGGCACTTAAAGCGCGAACAGATCAGGAGTTTGCAGCTATTTTAGAACATTTGGGTGTCAAAACCGACGAGCATATTGGAGAAACTTTAGCCTCAATGCATACTGCAAGTGCTAAAGCACGTCAAGAGATGATGGAAAACATTCCAGTACATGAGAAGGTAATGCAAGGTGTTTACAGCAGTTATGCAGAAGCTTTACAGGAAATCCGTACCAAAGATGCCGATATTCAAAAGAATTTTGCCGAGCGTTATGGCATTGACATGAAGGAAATCTTTGAAGATTACTATAAAGCAGATGCTACTGCGCCTTCAGGAAATGACGATGCAGAAAAACCTGCCGCAACACCAAAACGAGAAACCAATAGCGACGATTTATTGTCTTAATAAATTCCCACGAAAGTGGGAACCTTTAAGTTCAGCGTAGCTAATCTCATGAAACAAAAGATTGGTTTTTTGTTCATGGCGTTCCCACGCGAAAAAGCGTGGTCAGGTTTTCCGCTGTATCTTTTTTCTGAAAAAGAAAAAAGGATGCCGCTGCAACCCTTAACGCGTGTTTAGGCAATAGCTACATTTGGAATCATTCATAATTTTTCATTATTAATTTTTAATTATAATAAGTGTCCATTAATCACATCGTAACACCATTAGATTCTGCATATCTCGACTCCAAGGATCAGTATGTATTTTATCATAAAATGGTCGATTTTGCGCTAAAAGAATTAATTGTGAGTGCACAACGTGACAACTTGTGTACCCATCAGGAACTCATTTTTTTTAAACAATATGCTGATTTGCTATTGTATTCTATTGAAGCCATGCGTGTCAAGTATATGTATGATGAAGAGGAAAATATGAAAGTCGATTTGACCGAATCTGGTTTTCCAAACTATTTGGAATTCCGTTATTTGTTCAATGATTTGTCATTAAAGGAAAACTATGTCAACAAGCTCAAAGATGTGAGTGAGTTGCAGGAAGAATTTTTAGATACTTTGCTCCGAAAGAAAGAAGCCATTAAAAAAAGCAGATTGTTTCAAGCAGCTTCCATTGTCTATTATACTTCCGTTGAGCAAAAATTTATTTTCAACCGGTTTGTACAAGGAAAAATCATCAAAGCCCCCGAAAACTCAGCCGCCGAATTTATGACCAGTTGGAGCTTTTTTGACGTGGGTTGCAACCGACCTTTTGTTTGCTATATGTATTTTGATTTTGAAGGTACCAATATAGAAACCATAAAAACTCAAATTTACGAAGTGTTAAAAAACACCGCCGATAGAGAAATGAACTTGGATGTTATGGCTTATGGTATTGATAGGAAATTAAAGGATATCAAACCAAAACACATTAAACGCATTGATTTAGGTCCTTTTCACAATGTATTTGCGAAAGATGAAAACCAAATCACTCATGCTATTTTAAAAAATATTGCAGATAAAGTGGTGCCCTTAGAAAGCTACGCACTGTCCTTAAGCATTGACGAAGTGTTTTCAGGCAGCGAATTTAGTGAAGGTGGCTATTTCTCAAAACAAATTTTACAGAAATGGAAGGAACCCATTCATCAAAGTTTTGTATTGGCGCCACATCGCATCATTCAGTTATTATACAGCAAAACACCGGAAATAATGAATAGCTTGGCAAAACCTCCGATTCAGATTGCGGATTTGAAAATAAGTAAAGTGTGAAATAGAACCAAGACCGCTGCGCTGATAGAATCAAGAATCAAGACTTTAAATAGTGAAGAATTAGAAGTTTTTTAAATAAACGAAAAAATATTCCTTCCCTTTTTAAGGGAAGGTGGATTAAATTCCCGAAAAGGAATTTAAGACGGAAGGGTTTAAATATTAACCTGTTTAATTTCGAATGTGAAGACAAGTAAAGTTTAAGGAAAGAACCAAGACCGCTGCGCTCAAAAGAATCAAGAATCAGGACTTTTAATTGTTAAGCATTAAAAGTTTTTTAAATAAAGGATAAAAATTCCTTCCCTATTTAAGGGAAGGTGGATTAAATTCCCGTAGAGGAATTTAAGACGGAAGGGTTCTAATCAACCAACTCGTCTTCATCCCTTATCTCGGGATGAATCCACTCCACCTTTGAAAGGAGGAGAATTTATGGAGATTATAAAATTTAAATAGTCGTGCACCCGCCTGAACGGACGGGCAGTTTCGTGGCTAATTCAATACATAAATCATAAATCAACCAATGCAACAAAACTCAACTTTCCCAATAAAGCAAAACGACCTCGATATGCTTCGCGATGAAGCAGCGTCGTATCTTAAAAGCATCCAATGGGAGCAAGGGCAACGTGCCAAAAACAAAGATAAGGACGCCAAGGACGATTCCATTCTCCTCTATCTTTCCAGAGCCAATAATGGTTCTAATATTGCAGAAACCACATCGGTTTCCAAAACGATTTTAGATCTTAAAAAACGCCTGTTACCAGATTCCATCGCCATCCCTATATTGCTTAACCAAACTTTATATGCCGTTCAGGAAGGTTTGACATTAGGCATCTGGATCAAGGATAGTTATTATAATGCTTCAGGATTATCCAGTTTAAATGAGCGCAAATCTTCATTGGATGGCATGGGGAAACGAGAGTATGAAAGCAAAATGCATACTGCAACAGCATTTATGTTGTTTTCTGCCGCCTATAATATTTTACACAATCTAAAACCCTATGCTTCTGATGATTTAAGCGTCATGAAACAAAAATTTGCTGGCATTCCTGAAGTTTCTTTTTTATCGCCGTTAAAAGGTGTTGCCTGTACTTTATTCTATTATGACAAATATTTAGGACATCCTGATATAATCAAAAGTGATAAGGATGTAGCCGATTTTACTGTGGTTTTCTTTGAAGCCCTTATTGATGAAATCCAAATGCGAAAAGCCACCTTGGAGCATCAGGAAACCATTTTGGACAGGACTTATAAACTTGAGCATTCCGAATTTGCAATCTCGGGATGGAACAATGTTTTCGCTGGTGCTGCCCAAAGTGTCGAATTCAACAAAATTAGGTTCGAGCAGATTGTCGGAAACAAAGACGCCAAACATTTTGCACGACGATTAACCGAACGCATGTTGAGTTACGATTTTACCGCAAAAAAGAATCCGTTTCAGGAATTGGGCGGATTTATGCCAGTATTTATGGGCTACGGCATTCCTGGAACAGGAAAAAGTATGCTCATTGCAGCTATCGCCACAAAATTAAAGGAACATTGCGACCATTTGGAGATTCCGTTTCTATTCCATCCAATGCCTGATACTTTGATTTCAACATTTCAAGGTGGTTCTGCCGAAAAAATGGTGGAATGGATGAAACCCATGCAAGACCCCTCAAAATTGATTTTCGCACCAATTGATGATGCTGAAAACAACTTGCAAGAACGAACTGCCCAAGGCGTTTCCGCTGGTGTTAAAGAGGTTATTGGGGTGTTTTTAAGATATACGGAAGGTGCTTATGCCGTAAATTATGGTAATAGTTCCATAGGATTGTTCACTAATTTACCAGAGATGCTGGATAAAGCAGTGATTTCTCGTGTACAAGGTCGATTTAAAATTGATGGTGCAAGAACAGAACATGACTTTTTGGATCAAGATCATTTATGGTGGCGCAAGTTGGAGAAAACGATGCCGGATTTCATAAATATGAAAGATCCAAACCATTATAACTATCTTCAAGATCAAGGCTTAGCGAAAAACATGGGGGAGATTTTGAGCGCAGTTGATAAGCCATCAGAAGAACGCGTACATGCCGTTTATGATCGGGTGGAAAATCAGTTTCAAACCAATGAACATCAATTTTACGCCAATTTATATAAGGAAATTCAAAAGGTTTTCCTGTTCTTTTCGTCAAGAGATGTCAGGAATATCCAATCGGCGATATCCTTGCGTTTAACCGACTTTGATTTAGAAACCTCATGGTTTGATAATCCCGAAATTTATTTTAAACAGACTTATGAGACCAAATTTAACATGCTTCAGGAATTGATGCGCGCCAATATGAAAGGACTTAATTTTTCTGAAATAAGACGTCAGGAAGTGGTGCGTTATTTGGATAATGTCGCCACCATCGCTGACACCGATTTTAAACGGCAAGTCGATGCAAGAGTCAACCAACTTAACATAGAGTTGCAAGCACGAAAAATGTTTGAAAAGTAGAGAATAGAGAATAGAGTAGAGAAAATAGACTAAAGAATAATTTTAACTTAGAAATGAGCCTGCCCGTCCGCTTGCCCGAAACTTTTGTAGAGGCGGACAGCATTTGCAGAGGCGGGAAACAAGAAACAAGAAACAAGAAACCAGAAACAAGAAAAATAACAATGCCAAAAAACATAAAAAATATCGCCATTAAAACACTTTCCAAAGCCTGGGCTATTTTATTGGAGATCAATTATGATTATCAGTTTAAGGATGGCACGTGGAAACGCGTTTCGAGAGAAAGTTATGATCGCGGACATGGCACGGGAATTTTATTATATAATGTTGAAAAGAGCACTATTATTTTGACCAAACAATTCAGGATGCCAATTTATCATACTAATAAAGATGAAGCAATGTCCATTGAAGTCTGCGCTGGAGCCATAGATTATAACGATTTGCCAGAATCTACCATAATTAGAGAAGTGGAAGAGGAAGTTGGATATAAGGTTAAAGACGTTAAAAAGGTAATGGAAACATATATGTCACCTGGCGCCTTAACCGAAAAAATGTATTTGTTTGTTGCGCGTTATTCAGAGGATATGAAAGTAAGTGAAGGCGGAGGATTGGCAACTGAACACGAAGAGATTGAAGTGATGGAAATACCTTTTTCAAAAGCCTTGAAAATGATGTCATCGGGAGAAATTCAGGACGCCAAAACCATTATTTTATTGCAGTATGCGCAAATTCATAACATTTTTAAATAATTGTCATGATGACAGAAGGAGAAATAATAACTGAAAGTAACACCAATAAAGTTCTTGCACTGCAGGATTACCTTTCAATTGGGTACATCTTTTTATTGATACTTGGTATTTTCCATGAAACGATTTATTATAAGTTTTTAGGAGTTAATATTTTGGATTACTCCTCTATTTTGGATGTTTTGATTAGCCCAATCTCAGTGATTTTCGGAAACTTAGTTTTAGGATTTACAGTGGTAGTGGCAGTATTTCTTGCTTATGGGTACTTAAAAGTAATGCCCAGATATTACGGTTGGTTAGGAACTAAAAAGCGTTATCAACAAGGCAAAAACAAACAGAGATTAGAAAAAGCAATCGCAAGGCTTAAAAGTCAAAACGGTGCCCTTATGTTCATATGTTTCTTTGTGTTTTCTTTGTTTATTGGGTTAGCAATCGGAAGTGGAAACAAAACAAATGATAGAATTCAGAATGACGATTTTAAACTGACACATCTTATACTTTTTAAAGATGGTGAACAACAAGAAATAAAAATGCTGGGCAAAAATAGCCTGTACGTATTTTATGTGATAAAAGGAAAAGATGAAGTTTCGATTGCACCTATTGATGGAAATATAAAGTTGATAAAAAAGTTGAAAGAATAAACCAGCTGTCCGAATGGCAGTGAATAAAAATAATTCTTTTTAAGAAACAAGAAACAAGAAACAAGAAACAAGAAACAAGAAACAAGAAACAAGAAATAGAGATTCTCACTTTCGTGGGAAGTAAACATGGAAAAACTAAAAGCAGCTCAATTATTTAGAAACGATCTCATCCCAATCAGTGGGAAATTGGTAGAGCGGTATAATCAGTGCCTTAAAATTTTAGGGTTAACGGAAACTGCGCTCACAAGTTTTTCAATCGATGGTTTGGGTTGGAGCCCTGAAATTGCTGAAGAGAAAAAGGAAATTCATTATCTGAATAATGGTGAATCCAATCCAAATGCCATTATCATTACACCGTTGCAAAAAGGAAAACCTGTCTATATGCCATTTCACACCTTTGACAGAGAGATGATGCAACTGATTTTCAAGACGCATGGTGATATCATTGCTGACATTACCAGAGATTGTGCGATTTGTGTAGATTTTGACCAATATATTGATGCCTTTTATGAGCCCTTGGACGTTTTGAAATACAAGGATATTTCCATTAGCTTTAAACTGATCAACAATCTTGATAAAGTGCAAAAACAGCAGTTTCAGTTGATCGACACGTTTAAACAAGGACATAATTTTATCGATGAAAATCTGCACCAACGATTATTGGATTCAGCAAAAACTTATGGCGATTTAAGACACAGAAATTTAGAGCTTCAAGAACTTTATTTTTCAACGGATTCCTTTTACACAAAAGCCTTTGGAGGTGTGTATGTCTTGCGCGATTTTATTACTCCAATTGTGGTGTTTGAAGATGAAAAATGGCATAAGGAAGCCATTAAAGACACTTCTCATGATGTGTTGATTTACCACATTTCACAACCTGAGTTATTGGATAAATTGCGAGACCATTTGATTATTGAATATGATTTGGATGAAGTAGTTAAGACCGCGCGTTATGATCGGATCAAAAAATTCATGTTTTCCCAGTTTCTAAAGAACACACAGCATTCTATAAAAGATATTTTGGATGATAAAGTATTGTTCAAAGGATATTTGAACAAATTGCCCATTGAAGAACGTAAAAAGGTGATGAGTGTTGAATTGTACCTTGAAAAAATGGAAGTCAGCAATCAATACAAATTGGCAGATATAGTCGATGTGAAACTTTTTGAAGCTTTGCAACAGCCACATTCATCTCTAAATGCAAAACATCAAGATTTGATATGGAAATTGCTGGTAAATATTTCGTCTTTAGATGTGTTATTTTTGTATTGGTACGACAAAGAACAGTTTTATAACAATTATAAAGAGTGGGATGATTCGTTGAAAGATTGGGTGATTGCGACGATTCGTAACAATATATAAGTTTTTTAGACTAATTTTAAGGGAGGTGAATAGTTCCAAGTTTTCTTTACATGTTAATTGCGTTTGTCGAACTGAATTTGGATTAAATCAGAGAGAAAGCCTTTTAGAAGAAGAATAGGTCAACCACCTCGTCTTCATCCCGTTTTCTCGGAATGAATCCACTCCTCCTTTCAAGGAGGAGAAGTTTTGATTTTTCTTAAGTCATGAGTTTTGAGAAATTTTGAGATAAAGATTATTAAAAAAATTCCTTCCCTTGAAAGGGAAGGTGGATTTAGGCTCAGTAAAGAGCCTAAAGACGGAAGGGTTTATTCGTAATTATATCAGAACAATCGAAATAGATATCAACGAACTCTTCTTCGCTTTGAAAGAATAATACTTCTCCTTTGGAAGGAGTTTAATTTATAAAAACCAAAAAAATGACTTTAGAGATCATCGTTTTCATCGGCTCAATTTTATTCGGAATTCTTCTTTATTGGAGAGAATCTACAGGTAACGGAATGTATCGTTTTTTTAATAAAATGATGTATTCCAAAAAACTTCAAATGTCGCCAAACGACCCTACAGGATTTCTGTATCAGCAAAAATTTATTTTGCGTTTGGTATTTATTGCCATGATTTTTCTGGTTGGGATTTTAATCGCCCGCTTCTTGATTCCGATTGATATTGCAACAATCTCCGTGTTTGCCTCAAGTATTGTCGGGACACTTTTGGGAACTTATATCGGAGGATTTATTTTAAAATCCGAAAAAGTCATTGATGAGCATAGTGACTCTTTAGAAGAAAAGTTTGATCATGCCATTGAGCAAAGCAAAGATTTTGTCAAGGATATTACGTCTAGAGAACCAAAAGTGGTTGAAGAAGCCAAAAAAGAAATTGAAGAAGAAACACAACCACCTAAAAAGAGTGCAAGAGAGCGGTTGAAGGATAAAGGGTTGATGTAAATTAGATTTACGATTTTTGATTAACGATTTTAGATTGATGATATGATTACACTTCATTTACTCTTAACAACACAAAACAAAACATACAACACACAACAGACAACAAACAACATACAACCATGATAAAGAACTATTGGAATAGAGGACGTAGACAAAAAACCATCACCATTATCAGTGTCTTGGTTTTAATAATCTTATTGTTTTTCCTTCGGGATGATTACCAACCTTTTCTATTATTCATTAGAAAATACATTTTTGTAATTCTTTTGATAGGTTTAGTGTTGTTTTTTGGACTGCGAACTTTTAGAAACGCTGTAGGTGTCGGGCGCCGTTTAGGAATTTTGTTACTCTTGACTCTGTTTTTTGGATTGCTTTATTTTGTTGGATGGCACTTTAAAATGTATGATTATATGAAAACGTATAATGTTTTCAATCATTTGAATAGAGTTGAAATCAACGAATTGCCATTGACACAAAACGAACGCATTCAACCTTTACGCAATATTTTCTCTATGGCAAATGAGTCGGTTGGTGAAACAAAAGATGTGTCTTTGCCTCATTTGGTTAGGGTAGATGGTGAAAATAAATGGACTATGGCTATCCAACCTTCGGAGAAATATACCATGCAGCAAATTAGCGAGAATACTGAAGAGATTTTCTCTGTTTCCAGCACGTCACCATTTCCGAGGTTTTCTAATGAAAATCGTATTCCTGTGACTTTTTCAATAGGTGAATCCTTAAAATTTAGTCGAAATACCTACAATGCCGTAGTACAGCGATTCAATATTTTTCAGTTGTTTACCATGGAGCCTGGAGATACGTTTTATATGAAAAACGATTCTGGGAATTGGGTAGAAGTGGTCAGTTTAATCAAATGGAAAGGTTTCTTTTTCCCCTATCCAACTTTTGGAGGTGTGATGGTCATTGACAGTGGGAAACACAATTTCAATGATTATTTGGAGCGCGTCTTGATTGGAAAGGGCACGTACATCAGTCCAGAAGAAATGAAAAACCATCCATTTTTGACCAAACAAAATACTTTATCAGAAAATGTATCGCGCTTGCAAGCAGAATCCTTAAAGTTTTTGGGAGGTTTTACAGATCCTCTACCATGGAAAATGGAGACTGCCGTTAAAATTCCGGATATGCCGGATGATCAAAATGAACAGCCTTTTGTAACGGATTTTAATTTTGATGACGTGGATGCCAAAGCTTATAGTGGTTTGTACCATTGGTTTGGGTTGGAACCTATTGGAGAGGAACGCACAAGTTTGACCTACAGTGTTTTTGTTCCGGCAGATGGCACAGATAAACTTTATTATTATGATCATGCCGCCAAAAAACAAGGTTATGCGGGCGTATCTGCCATGCCATTGAAGATTATTGAATCGCGCAAGGAATATGACTGGTCGGTTAATAAACCAGTTGAATTTAGACCTTATATTAAAGATATAGCAGGACGCAGGCGGATGTTTTTCTTGGGAACAGTATCCGCTGTAAAAGCCGATTCACAAAAGTTTGACGGTTCAGCAACTCCAGATTTGGCTTTGATAGATAGTGAATATCGCAATGTAATTTGGATTGATGTCAAACATCCAAGTCAATGGGACAAAACAGTGTACGATGAATTAAACGAAGCTTGGAGAGCGAGTGAGGGTATTGGCTACTTTTATGACGAAATCACAGATCCATCAGACGTAGATATAAAAAGAGTGATAGATTCCATCCAGTCAATTCCTAAAGTCAATGCCAATGCTGATGAAATTGAAAAACTGCAACGGGCGATAGATTCTTTAAAGTCGGTGGGGAATTAATGTATTCCGAATTCTATACGAATTAGGTATTTGCTTAAAAAAAATTAAACTAGAGAGGATATAAATTCTCAGTAATACCTGTCAAAACGAATAGATTTAAGCTCTAAACCAGTGTGGTATATCCGATCATCACTGCGGTCAATAATGAAAAGAGCAAAGTTAACATGGCTAAAGATCTGCTCGCATTTCTTTTCATTATAAACCTAAAAATAACAATCAAAGGAATAAAGGCGCCCATGATAAATATTGGGATCGTAATCCATTCCATAACAGCTTTGAAAGAGTTTTTGCCCGATTCGTCAAACATTAGGTTCATGAACAATAGGAACAGTAATACTGCGATGCTGCCTATAAATAACCATAAGTCGATTCGATATTGTTTATTTTGTTTCATAGATTGATTGATTTGCCCTCATAAAATCGGTGATTAAATAGGTAATGAGCTTGCCAACAATAGTTTCTGTTTCCGCTGTTGGTGCGGCTTCACAAATATGCAAATAAGCAGCATTGGGTTGTTTTCCGAAATAGGTCACAAATGCCCTAGCTTTTTTGATACTGAATCCGCTTGGTGTCATGGCGCTGCTTGGAATATATTTAATGGCATCACAATCGACTTCTACCCCAAAAGGTTTACCAGCAACATGTTTGGCTGCCCGTGCTAATTCGGCCTTAAACTTTTTATCCTTTCTAATAGTTAAAGCTTCAAAGGTGTTGAATTGTAGTGCTTTAAATCGGTCTAAGGTTTTAAAAATATGGTCTGAAGTATAGTTTTCATGCAATCCAAAAATGAAATAATTTTTCAAAAATCCTTCTACATAGGCATAGCTAAAGCCATTGCCACTATGGCGGCCTTCCTCTCGTCTAAAATCAGAATGAGCATCAAAATTAACAGCATTGATGGGCTTTTTGAAAGCTAATGAGGTGCCCTTTAAATTACCATAGGCATTGTTATGGCCGCCACCAATAATAATGGGTTTTTTTCCGGAGCGCACAATTTGATATACTAGATCAGTGACATGTTTATCGATTTTTTCAGTAAGTTTTCTGGCTTTTTCAATGTGTTTTTTATCGGCAGCATCATATTGGTCAATCTTTCCCATCTCTTTAGAGAAGTCTAAATACCCAAGGATGAGTACTTTATTTGCATTTGTAAAGCCATTGCTCTGAATGTTTAACAAAACCTTTAGAGTGGCATCCCATGCCTTGGCGGCGCCTCGATGTCCGTAGTTTGCAAATACACCAACATCTTCAGGGATTCCGAATATAACGTAGTCAACATCCAAAGGTGTTAAGGATTCGTATATATGGGAAGCATTGGAAAGTAATTGAATGTGTTCTCCAAATTTGGATTCATTAGCTCTTATTTTAAGAAGAGTTTCTAAATCGTTTTTATTAAATAGAACAAGTTTTTCCATTTTTGGGATTTTAATTTTACATTTGATGTATTAAAATTACATTTTTTATTTTTTCCAATAATCAAAAATAACAAAACCAGTGTTAATTTAAGTATCAATAACTAAAAACAAAACTTATGGAAAGTACAAACAGTAACAAAAATACCGGATTAAAGATTGCCTTAGGTATCTTATTAGCCTTGTTTATCGGCACAGGCTTTTATACCTCAAAATTGTACAATGATAAAAAGATAAATGAAGCTCAATTAACCAAAGAAAAGCAATTGGTTATGAGTGATTTAAGTAATATGGCAAAGCAGTATGATATTGCCATTGGAGAAAACAAAATAGCGAATGAAGACTTAACGGAAGCTAGAAATAGAATTCAAGGATTAATGGATTCTTTGAAAATATCTCAAAACAGTGTCAATAGTTTAATGAGCTTCAGAAAGAAATATTTGTCATTACAAGAGGAAATGAATGTTCTTTTAACTGAAAACGATAAACTTAAGATTCAAAACGCTTTATTGGCTACCTCTTTAGATAGTACGAATGTAAGATTGGCAGAGCGTACCATGTTTACAGACTCATTATTGGTTCAAAATACAGAATTGGCAACAGTGGTTGAAAA
Source organism: Gelidibacter gilvus (assembly GCF_004115975.1). GTDB lineage: Bacteria > Bacteroidota > Bacteroidia > Flavobacteriales > Flavobacteriaceae > Gelidibacter > Gelidibacter gilvus. The sequence goes on from NZ_SDDZ01000009.1 coordinate 31,131, forward strand.
TGCTGCGGTATTGCAAACTGTAGGTTTAAAAGCTTTTGGTGTGATAGAGAGAAGTTCAGGAAAACTGATCCCAACCGAAAGAGCGCGTCGTAGTGATAAAATTAGACTGTGTTATACGGTTGCAAAAAACACTTTAGTTGGTGCAGGTGATAAAGAGTTGTATGTGCAGGTCTTGGATCCAAGTGATAATGTATTGGGTGCCAATGAGCAAATTCAATTTGGTGAAACGGTATTGAACTATAGTTTAGTGAGTAAATTCAACTATGAAAACAGAAACCTGAATATCTGTGAGTTTGTTGCTCCAAAAGGTGAGTTTTCAAAAGGCCGTTATATAGTAAATATTTTCAACAAGAAAGAGTTGGTGTCAACTACAGAATTCACTTTAGAATAGTCAGAAGCTATTTATATAAACAGAAACCCGAAAGTCATGTGATTTTCGGGTTTTTTTATGTTTTCATATGATGGGATATGCGGATATTAGCGTGTTATTCGCGACAGTTAATCCAAGACTTTTCCACTAATGATAACCGTGTCTATAAGATTGTCGCCAAAAGCGTACGGCAGGTTATTATAACTTTCTATTTCTTTGGTGATGATTAAATTTGCTTTTTTCCCTCTACAGATGCTTCCGTACTGGTTTGAAATGCCCATGGCATAAGCGCCATTTATAGTGGCGGCATTAATGGCTTCTTCTGGCGTCATTCTTAATTTGATGCAGGCTGTACTCACCACAAAGTTCATGTTACCACTTGGTGTGGATCCTGGATTATAATCTGTAGCTAATGCCAATGGCAATCCGGCATCCATAATTTGACGTGCGGGTGAATATGGGATACTTAGAAAATAGGAACAGGAGGGAAGGGCTACAGGCATTGTAATGCTGTTTTTTAGGGCTTCTATGTCTTCTGTTCTCATTTCTTCAAGATGGTCTACAGATAGGGCTTTATGCCTCACAGCGAGGGCTACACCGCCAAAGGCATTGAATTGGTTGACATGAATCTTGGGAATTAGACCAAATGCTTTCCCAGAGGTCAAAATACGATCTGTATCTTCCAAATCGAAATATCCTTTTTCACAAAACACATCGATATAGTCCGCAAGTTTAGATTTGGCGACTTCCGGGATCATTTCAGAAACCACAAGATCTACAAAACCTTTTTTATTGTCCTTAAATTCTTTCGGGACTGCGTGTGCGGCAAGTAAGGTCGTTTTAATCGTGGCCAAGGACTCCTTTTTCAATCGTTTAATAACCCGGAGCATTTTCAATTCGGCTTCCACCGTCAAGCCATAGCCCGATTTTATTTCTACCGCTCCAGTGCCCAATTGCATCACGCGGTTCAATCGTTTTAAAGATTGTTGATAAAGATCCTCTTCTGAAGTGTTCTGAAGTACTTCAGCAGAATTTAAGATTCCACCGCCACGTTCGGCAATTTCTTCATAAATTAAACCATTGATTCGATCTACAAATTCTTGAGATCGGTCTCCAGCATAAACAATATGGGTATGGGAATCACACCAGGCAGGAAGCACCATTTTTCCTTTGGCATCAATGACTTCTTCTGCATGATAATCAATATAATCTGACATAGGACCATATTCAACAATCGTGTCATGTTCTATAATGAGATAAGCATTCTTGATGGTAGGAAGAATTTTCATATCGGCGCCCTTGACTATGGTCACGTTGTGTTCTCTAACTTGAATCAGTTCCTTGATGTTGATAATGAGTATGGACATAATGGTGTATTAATAAAAATTAGCTGCGGAATACGCATAAAAAAAAGCAAGTTATTAAAAATAAACTTGCTTTTTTATAAAATTATGAAGGCTTTAAATCTTTAAATAAAACCTTGATCAAAACCGATTATTTAAGCCCTCCGACCATTTCTTCTGGTTTCACCCAATCGTCGTACTCTTCGGCAGTGACATATCCTAAATTGATAGCTTCTTCTTTCAGGGTCGTACCATTTTTATGTGCTGTGTTAGCAATTTCAGCCGCTTTATAATAACCTATTTTTGTATTTAAAGCAGTGACCAACATCAAAGAGTTATTCAATAAGTGCTTAATTACATCCAAGTTGGGTTCAATACCCTGTGCACAATGCTCATCAAAACTCTTACAAGCATCACCTAATAATTGAGCGGACTGCAATAGGTTTGCCGCCATCATAGGTTTAAAAACGTTCAATTCGTAGTGGCCTTGGGTTCCGCCAACAGTGACGGCAACATCATTTCCAATAACTTGGGCACAAACCATAGTTAAGGCTTCGCATTGAGTTGGATTCACTTTTCCAGGCATGATTGAGCTTCCTGGCTCATTGGCCGGAATGATGATTTCTCCAATCCCACTTCTTGGACCAGACGCCATCATACGGATGTCATTGGCTATTTTATTTAAACTCACGGCCAATTGTTTTAAGGCACCATGCGTTTCTACCAAAGCATCATGTGCAGCGAGGGCCTCAAATTTGTTGGGAGCGGTAATGAAAGGTAAGTCTGTAAACTTGGCGATGAACTCTGCAACCCGTTTACTATAACCTTTAGGTGTGTTCAAACCCGTACCCACTGCGGTTCCACCAAGAGCCAATTCACTTAAATGTGGTAAAGTATTCTCTAAAGCTTTTAGGCCATAATCCAATTGTGCTACATAGCCCGAAATTTCTTGTCCGAGCGTGATTGGCGTTGCATCCATTAGATGGGTCCTCCCAATTTTCACCACATTTTTATAATCATTAGCTTTTTTATGTAGTGTGTTACGAAGCTGTATGACACCACGAATAGTATTTTCAACTACTTTTTTGTAAATAGCAATATGCATTCCGGTAGGGAACGTGTCGTTTGAAGACTGTGATTTGTTGACATCATCATTCGCACTAATAACCGGATCACCTTCACCAATTTTTTTGCCAGCTAATTGCTGTGCTCTATTGGCAATCACTTCATTGACGTTCATATTACTTTGTGTGCCAGAACCGGTTTGCCAAATGACCAAAGGAAATTGGTCATCGTGCTTGCCTTCCAGGATTTCGTCACAGACTTGAGCAATCATATCACGTTTTTCAATGGGTAAAACGCCCAATTCGCAATTTGTAAAAGCCGCTGCTTTTTTAAGATAGGCAAAACCATAAATAATTTCCAGAGGCATCGATGCGGCTGCTCCAATTTTAAAATTATTTCGGGAACGCTCTGTTTGTGCGCCCCAAAGTTTATCGGCAGGTACTTTAACCTCGCCCATAGTGTCTTTTTCAATTCTGTATTCCATAATATCTGATGATTGGTTACTCCACAAAGTTAGCCTTTTTGAAGAGAATTTGTTAATGGTTTTATATTTTAATTCCTAAAGACAAAGGTAACAGCGAAGTGGAAAATACCACCTTACTTTTAGACAGAAAAAGAAGGACAGAAAAATAGAACTATCATCTTGAACGTCATGAAGTCTTTAAAACTCTGTTAATAAATCATAAAATAGGTATTGTATAAACTAAACGTTTCTCCTATATTTGCTATAATTATTAAAACAACTTGCAACATGTTTACATTTGACCAGTATTTAGGATTTTTGGCGTTTATGACGATATTGACCATGGGTTTTTGGTTAATGATTTTTTTAATGACTTTTGTGATTCCATATTGGGTCTTTGGAGCTTCAATGGAGCGCTTTAAAGAGATGCAGGCTGAACGTAAAGCGAAAAAAGAAGGTACTACATTAGATGACCTAAAATAGTTGATATTAAATATAGTCCAATTCTAAATAGTCCATAGAGATTATTAAAGGATCAAATTTATACCTAAAGCTGAGCAATGATATAGTTGCTCAGCTTTTTTGATTGGTACTGTTTCCGATTGATGTAGTATGGGCATTTGTATTGTGGCAACATCGGGTTGGATAAGAGTGGACGTATTCGTGTATAGGATCTTCGATGCGTTTTTTTATTTGCATTGCTATTTACTACATGCCAAGAACTTTTGATGTTTAAATTACACTAAGGTTTTAGTGTATCGTTATTTCATGACGGGACATTAAAACAAAAAAAGCGGTTTCAAATTTGAAACCGCTTTTTTTGTTACCTGATTCAAGCTTCACGCTTGGAACCGGAGTCTATCCTTCAAAATCGAAGTCGCCGCCATCGCCACCATTGCCGCGCTCCATGTTTCTTTGTTGTTTCTTTTGTTGGTTGAAACGGTATGTGAAAGATACATTATAGCTACGTGGTCTCCATTGGTACTCTGAAGCACTGTTATAATCAGGAGTGAAGGATTCCATAGCTCTTTTTCGGGTATTGAATAAATCACTTACGTTAAATGCAATTGAGGCACGATCATCAAATACATCCTTACTAAAAGCCATGTCCGTAGAGAACATACCTTCACGTTTGTTTTGGGCGTCTTCACTTGGCCCCATATAAAATATTCGTGTTTGCCAATCAACATTTCCAGGTAAGGTGTATTTGTTGTTCAAACGGAAAAACCAACTTAAGTTTTCTGCACCGTAATCTACCTCTTTATAAATACCTTCTGTTTTAGATTGATATAAGTTGAAATTACCATTCACGTTCCAGTCTTTGGAAGCTCGGTAGGATAAAGTAAACTCAAAACCAAATCTGTCATTTGTCGCTAAATTAATAGGCGTTCTTCTTATGACAGGAATCACGCTTTCATATTGCGATGTGACATCATTAAAATTTGGATCATTTTCATTAATAGTAAAGTTGATATCTCTAATATAGAAATCACCTGTAGCTTCACTGATGAAATTAAAAACGTCCGTTGCTCTCTCATAATAAATGGAAGAGTTTAATGTAAACTTATTAATTTTCTTAATAAATCCTAAGTCCACTTTATTTGAGTAGCTCGGATCGATATCTGGATTTCCTTGAAACACACTTGTTGGGCTGCTTCGTGATGGAAACGGATTGATAAATCGAGAATAAGGTCTTCTAATACGACGGTTATACCCAAGTTGTAAACTTTGGTTTTCATCTAACTCATAGCCTAAGTTGACTGTAGGAAACAAATCAGCATAATCCTTTTTTTGCAAATCGCTGGTAGTCTGTTGATCGATGGTGATGCGGGCACTTTCCATACGTAAGCCTAGTAAATATGAAAACTTGTTGTTGATCTTACTTCCAAATTGGGTGTAAACGGCATTGATATAATCTCTGTAAATCAAATTGTTGCTAACATTTGTGTCCAATTCAAAATTATCATCTTCGTAATACTCCAAGCTATAATCGGTATCCATTTCATTGAAATTACCACGGTAACCCAATTCAAACTGACTGTTATTTCCTAAAGGATGTACGTAATCGGCTTGCAATAGAATTTTGTCTTGGTTTTGAAGAGTTTGAACACGCTCTATGGTCGCCCCATCTTGAGAAATTAAAGACTTGTTGTCTTCATCACTTGTTTCATATTGAAAATCAAAAGTCAATTTATGTTGGCTATCGTCATTAAATTGCTTGTTGAAATTCACGGAGTATTGTACGGTTTTATCATCTCTAACTTGTGGATCGAAGCGTTCAGAAACTGAAGTCAGATTCTTATTAAAGTCGTACTCTCTACTAAAATTCGTTGAATTGTTGTCACTGTTGCTATTTCTATAAACCAAAGCTGTTGTTAAAGAAGCTGTATTATTAATATACCACTCCACACCAAGGTTGGTGGAAATGCTATTGCTTTCTCTATTGGATTCACTTACTTCGTTTAAAAATGTATCGGGTCTATCTTCAATGACATTTCCATTTTCATCACGCTTAATGTTGAAGAATTGGGTATCTGTAAATGAATTTCCAGGAGATTCTCTATAGGTATATCCCGTAGTGTTGAAAAAATTGAAATCACCAGTTCTGTAGTTGATGTTTCCAGAAAGACCAGCAGTTGCAGGATAACCGGCATTTGCGGTAACAGCTCCATTTAGGCCTTGAAGTTTACTTCTTCGTAAAATAATATTCAAAATCCCCGCAGTACCCTCGGCATCATATCTTGCAGATGGAGAAGTGATGACTTCAACACGTTCAATAGACTCGGCTGGTAACTGACGCAAAGCATCTGTTGAGTTCAATCCGACCAATCCAGAAGGTTTACCGTTGATTAAGATGGTAACGTTCTCATTTCCTCTTAAAGCGACATTACCTTCAACATCCACAGAAACGGAAGGAATATTGTCCAAAACATCACTTACGGTCCCACCTCTAACAGTCAGGTCTTGACCAACAGTATATATTTTTTTGTCTAATTTTATTTCGACGCTGGTTCGCTCCGCAATAATGGAAACTTCCCCTAACGCTTGTGCGTCAATGGCGATGCCTAAAACACCTAAATCAGTATTTTGGACCAAGGTTCTATTGGGAATTGTTTTAGTTCCGTAAGAAATGTATTCTACAGAAATATCATAGGTGCCTCTTGGCACTTTAATATCAAACTTTCCATCTTCACCAGTGATACCACCTGTAACAATTCTGTTTTCTTTTTTGCTGAAAAAAGCGATCGTTGCATACTCAAGAGGCTGATTAACATCTTTGTCCATAACAATACCTGTTATGGAAACTTCTTCTTGAGCGGAAATAAGGTTTGAAGTTAATAAAAAAAGTAGGGTAAATACGTAGGGAATTAGTTTCATTAGTTTAATTGTTTTTTTTAGTTTTTGTCTTTTGTAATTTTTTTATTTCTGCTTTGTTATCGTCTAGAAATCTTTGAATGGACGCGATGGTATCTTCCGTATAGAGTTCTTTAACGTCTGAGAAATGTGAAATTTTTAATTGATCAACCATCGATTTTTTTTCGTATTCTTGATATATTTCAGAATAAATGATCTGATTTCGTTTTTTATAGAAATCATCAACTTTCTGCTTAATGATTTCTCCTTCAAAATCGTCCACATTTAGCAACTTTACAAAAGTATCCACACGATCTCTATAGTCATCCATTTGTTTTTGCATGTACTTTTCTCTTTCCTTCTCCATGGCATCTTTAGTTTGCGCATAGGAAGTTGTGATGCTTAAAAAAAGCATTACAAGAGATAGTCTAATTGTTTTTGCAACCATAATAAGGGTGGTTTAATTATTAAGAGTGCAAAAATAGAACTTGGTTTAATGAGGTTTGGTTAAAGTTGTGTTAAAGAAACCCTATAGAATTTTGAGGATTTTTTGTGGTGGACGCCCAATAACAGCTTTGTTCCCGTTAATAACAATTGGACGCTCAATTAGCTTTGGGTGTTTTGCCATGGCAGCAATAAGCTCATCATCAGTTAAGTCAGAATTTTTAAAATTTTCCTTCCAGATGGCCTCATTAGTTCTTACAAGTTCAATAGGTTGGATTTTTAAGAGTGTAATGAGTTCTTTAAGTTTTTCGATACTCAGCAATTGGTCCATATACTTAATAACTTCGTAATCGGCTTTGCTAGTTTCAAGAATATCCAATGCCTCCCTAGATTTGCTGCATCGTGGATTGTGATAGATTAAAATCATATGTACTAGTGGTTTTTAAAAGAATTTGCAAAGGTACATCTATCCTCAGCATCAACCAACAAGCTCGTATGAGGTAATTCTCAGAGATTAATGCCAAAAGCAATTAATTCCTCTTCTAGTTGTTTTGGATTTTTAAAATGAATGGTGTTGATATCCATCTCTTTGGCCGCCATGATGTTTCGAAGATTATCATCTATGAAAAGAGAACGTTCTGCTTCAATATTAAAACGGTCCAAAGTCAATTGGTAAATGTCTTTAAAAGGTTTTCGAGTTTTCTCTTCCCCGGAGACAAGAATGCCTTCAAACCAATGTAAAAAATCAAAGGTTTGAAGCGCAATAGGAAAGGTCTCATGGCTCCAATTGGTAAGAGCCACCACTTGAAATTGTTTGCTGTCCATCAATTTTTTTAAGATTTGAACGGTACCATCAATAGCGCCACCTAGCATTTCTTCCCATCTTCCATAAAACATTCGGATCAATTCTTCATGCTCAGGGAAAAGTGCAATACGTTCTTCGGTTGCTTTTTCAAGTGGATAGCCGGCATCTTGGTTTTCATTCCAGTCGTGCGTACAGACATGGTCAAAGAACCATTGCATTTTTTCTCTATCGCCATCAAAAGCATCGAGATATACGTATTCTGGGTTCCAGTCGATAAGAACGCCTCCAAGGTCGAAGATTATGGTGTCTATTTTTTTCATATCATTTCCCACAAAAGTGGCAATCTCTTGTTTAATTTTGTCTAACGCTTTGGTAAATGCAACCCGTCATCACTTTGCTACGAGCGGGCAAGCGGACGGGCAGTCAGTGCCCAATTTTTAGTTTTCAGTACTCAGTTTTCAGCTTCAATTTCAATTTCAACTTCAACTTCAATCTCTCTACATCTAAAGTTCATTAGGATTCTCATCCTTTTGGCCCATCAACATCAAATATGCTTTTAGAAATTCTTCAATTTCACCATCCATGACATCGTCAACATTTCCAGTCTCGTGTCCTGTTCTAACATCTTTCACCAACTTATAAGGATGCATGACATAATTTCGAATTTGGCTTCCCCATTCGATTTTCATTTTACCAGCTTCAATATCTTCTCGTTGCGCCAATTGTTTTTGAAGTTCAATTTCATACAACTGCGATTTAAGCATTTGCATGGCTCTTGATCTATTGTCGTGTTGCGATCGGGTTTCTGAACATGAAATTTGAATACCTGTTGGCTTATGGACCAACTGCACCTTAGTTTCCACCTTGTTAACGTTTTGACCTCCAGCACCACCGGAGCGTGCTGTGGTAATTTCTATATCTGCCGGATTAATATCAATCTCTATGGTGTCATCCACAAGTGGATACACGTAAACCGAGGCGAAACTAGTATGACGTTTGGCATTACTGTCAAAAGGAGAGATGCGCACCAATCGGTGGACGCCATTTTCACCCTTCAACCAACCAAAGGCAAAATTGCCATCAATTTCTAAAGTCACTGTTTTTATACCAGCTACATCACCTTCTTGAAAGTTGAGTTCTTTTACTTTAAATCCGTTGTTTTCAGCATACATCAGGTACATGCGCATGAGCATACTTGCCCAGTCACAGGATTCGGTACCACCGGCACCGGAAGTGATTTGAAGAACTGCGCTCAAACTGTCACCTTCTTCCGAAAGCATGTTTTTGAACTCTAATTTTTCAATATGATCGATGGTTTTCTTAAGATGCGCTTCCAATTCTGCAGCCGAAATTTCTTCCGCTTTATAGAATTCATAAAACACTTCCAATTCTTCAACTAGTGTTTTGGCAATTTTATAATCGGCAACCCAATGTTTTTTTTCGCGTAATGATTGCATTACAAGCTCGGCGGCTTTGGAATCATTCCAGAAATTCGGGTCGAAGGTCTGTACTTCTTCGTTTGTTATCTCAATAGTTTTGGCATCTATGTCAAAGATACCTCCTCAACGCACCAAGGCGTTCTACAAGACCTTTAACTTGATCGGATGGAGTCATTTTTAGTGTTAATTTTGCGCAAAGATATCATTAAAACTAAGCAGAATTAAAGAAATAATGCGATAATTTTTTTAAGTTAATTTGTGTAGTTTTATGGGCTAATTAGCCATTATGAAAAAACATCTTCTTTATCTCATTTTAGTTTTAAGTGCAAGTCCTTCATTTTCACAGGTTTTGAAGGATAAGAAAGTAGAAGCTTATAAAGGTCTTTTTAATTTTTATTACGAAGAAAAACAGGATAAGATCTATTTGGAAGTCGATAAAATAGATCGCGAATTTCTTTATGTAAATAGCCTGGCAAGTGGAGTTGGTTCCAATGACATCGGATTAGATAGAGGTCAATTGGGTGATACTCGCATTGTGAAGTTTGTTAAGGCGGGTAATAAATTATTACTGGTGCAGCCTAATCAGAATTTCCGTGCCATTACGGATAATGCGCCTGAAAAGAAGAGCATTGAGCAAGCATTTGCACAATCCGTGTTGTTCGGATTTAAAATAGAAGAAGCTGTCGAGGGAAAATATATCATCGATTTGACGCCATTTTTGATGGAAGATGCCCATGGCGTTGCCAAAAGATTGAAAGCTCAGGACGAAGGGACTTACAAGGTTGATCTCTCTAAAAGTGCACTTTCTTTAGAGCGCACGAAAGCGTTCCCAAAAAATGTAGAATTTGAAGTCTTATTGACTTTTGAAGGTGATGCAAAAGGTCGAAACATTAGAAGTGTCACTCCAACATCATCTTTGTTAACTGTGATCCAACACCATTCGTTTATAGAGTTGCCAGATGATAATTATAAACCGCGCCAATTTGATCCGCGTAGCGGTGCGATTTCGATTTCCTTTATGGATTACGCCACTCCAATTGAAGAAAACATCGTCAAACGATTTGCCATTAGACACCGATTGGAAAAGAAAAATCCCGAATTGGCGATGAGTGAAGCCAAAAGACCAATCATTTATTATCTTGATCCCGGAACACCAGAACCTGTGCGATCTGCATTGTTGGAAGGTGCCCGTTGGTGGAACGATGCCTATGAAGCCATTGGATATAAAGATGCTTTTCAGGTAAAAATGTTACCTGAAGATGCTGATCCCATGGATTGCCGCTATAATGTGATCCAATGGGTGCATCGATCTACACGAGGTTGGAGTTATGGCGCTTCTGTAGTCGATCCAAGAACAGGAGAAATTATTAAAGGTCATGTGAGTTTAGGGAGTTTGCGCATCCGTCAGGATTTTTTGATTGCCCAAGCTTTATTGAATCGGCCTTTTGCAGAGTCTGACAACAATAATGAGCCTATGTTAAAAATGGCGCTGGCCAGAATGCGTCAGTTGGGTGCCCATGAAGTTGGCCATACACTTGGATTTGCGCACAACTTTGCCGCAAGTAGCAACAACGATGCCTCAGTTATGGATTATCCCCATCCTAAAATCACCTTGGATAATGGAATTATAAGTTTGGAAAACGCTTATACCGACGGCATTGGTGTATGGGATAAAGTAACCGTTGCGTATAGTTATTCTCAATATGATAAAAACAGCGATGAAAAAGCAGCGCTAAATGATATTTTAAAGAACGCTCAAGATGAAGGTCTTCGATTTATTTCAGATTCAGACGCCCGTGCCCCAGGAGGCGCGCATGCTTATGCCCATCTATGGGACAATGGTAAAAGTGCATCCCAAGAACTTGAACGCGTTTTGAAAGTTCGAGAACAGGCTATTTCAAATTTTTCCAAAGATAATATCAGAAACCATGAGCCTTATTCTCTTTTGGAAGATGTATTTGTTCCACTTTATTTTTTCCACAGATATCAGACTGAAGCCACTTCCAAACTAGTTGGCGGATTAAACTATAGCTATGCACTTAAAAACGATGGTCAATTAATAACCGAAGTGTTGGAGGCAAAGATTCAAAAGGAGGCATTAAAAGCCTTGATGTCTTCCATTTCGGCAGAAACCTTAGCCATCCCAAAGGAAAAATTAACATTGTTTCCGCCGCGAGCATTTGGTTATAGTAAGACGCGCGAGTCGTTCTCAGGGAAAACAGGAGTCGCGTTTGACGCTCTGAGTGCTGCCTCGACCGCCAGTGATATGGCTTTGGAATTTTTACTAAACCCGCAACGCGCCAACAGGTTGGTACAGCAAAAAAGTTTGGATGATAATCAATTGGGATTTGAGGAAGTGCTTAATGACCTCATCGCAAATTCTTTTGGTAAAAGTCATAAGGATCCATATCTCTTCGAAATTCAGCAATCTATTAATGTCAGTGTCTTAAAGTATATTATGAACCTTGCCGTCTCTGACGCTGCTTATTTTCAGGTTCAAGCCAAGGCAAATGAAGCCCTTGCAGAAATATATTTAAGCTTATATGATAAAAAGAAAAGTTTGAAACCTTATGCGTCACAATTTGGACGCATGATTTCAGAATTTCGGGAGCATCCTGAGAAATTCAAATTGGAGCCAGCACCGCGTATTCCTGACGGTTCACCGATAGGAACAGACGACTGCAATTACATTTTAAATTAACAAACATGATTATAGATTTAAGAAGCGATACCGTTACCAAGCCAACCCAAGGCATGTTGGAAGCGATGATGAGTGCAAAAGTGGGTGATGATGTCTATAAAGAAGATCCAACCGTCAATAAGCTGGAAGAGCGACTTGCAGATATGTTCGGTAAATCGAAAGCCCTATTTTTTCCCACGGGAACTATGGCCAACCAAACCGCCTTAAAATTACATACCAATCCTGGGGATCAGGTTATTTGCGATTCTAACGCCCATATTTATCATTACGAAGGGGGCGGTGCCTCTTTTAATAGTGGGATTTCTTGCAAATTATTGGAAGGAACTCGAGGCATGTTCACTGCAGCCCAAGTGATAGAAGCAATCAATCCACCTGACTTTTACCATAGTCCACTAACCGCTTTGGTAGAAGTTGAAAATACCGCTAATAGGGGTGGAGGTTCTTGTTGGGATTTTGAAGAGCTTAAGAAGATAAGAACGGTCTGTAATGACCACGAATTAGGATACCATTTAGATGGCGCGCGAATCTGGAATGCCTTGGTAGCAAAACCAGAAACGGCACGAGATTACGGTCAGATTTTTGATACTATTTCGGTGTGTTTGAGTAAGGGTCTGGGGTGTCCTGTGGGATCTGTGTTGATAGGTGACGAAGGTATTATGCAAAACGCATTGCGCATCCGAAAGATTCTGGGAGGTGGGATGCGACAGGTAGGGTATATGGCTGCTGCTGGACTTTATGCTTTGGATCACCATATGGAGCGACTCCCTGAAGATCATAGAAAAGCTAAAGAAATCGGACAGTTATTGTCGGGATTGGAGTTTATCAACAAAGTAGAACCTGTTGAAACCAATATCATCATCTTTGAATTGGTGGATAAAAAAAATGACACGAAATTTCTAAAACTACTGTCAGATAAAAATATACGGTTGAGCAGCATGGGGAGTGGCAAACTTCGTATTGTGACGCATTTGGATTATACGGATGATATGCATGATCTGTTTTTGAATGAACTGCAAGCTTTGAAACTTAAATGAGGTTAAATCTGGACAAAATTTCAATCAGTTAGAGGGCAGTCGAGAATATAGGAAGATTATATGACCATACGACTGCTCTCTATCTGATGAGATCATAAAGTTATTTGAACATATCCAATCCTGGAATATTCGGCATGCCATCTTTTGCTACTGCAGCCAATTCAGCTTCGTTTACGCGAGTGGCTTTTTCAATAGCCTTATTCATCGTCAGGATTAAATAATCTTCAAGCATTTCTTTGTCTTGTAACAATTCATCATCGATAGCTATAGATTTTATCGTCCTGTTGGCGGTTAAGGTCACTTTTAATTTGCCATCACTACTTTGTTCATCCACTAAAACATGGTTTAAACGGTCTTTGGTTTCTTCAACTTTTTTCTGGGTTTCTTTGAGTTTATTCATCATGCCCATCATATCTCCAAACATATTCTTCAGTTTTTAAATTGTGGTACAAAGTTAAAAAAAGATTTAGACAGCCCCGAAGTCTCGGGGTCAATAATTTTCACAAATACTTTTTAATCTGTTTTTAAATATTTGCCATCCTTCTTTTTAGTTTCTCTTTGTCCTCTCTTCTTTAAAATAGTACTTTTGCAATCCGTTTAAAAAGAAATTTATGACACAAAATATTCAGCCTCCAAAAGCAAAACAAATATCCAAAACCTTAATAGCCCATGATGACGAGCGTCAAGATGATTATTTTTGGCTAAATGAACGAGAAAATGAAGAAGTTATCGATTATCTCAACGCTGAGAACGAATACTATGATGCCGTCACCGCCAAATATAAGGATTTTGAAAAGTCACTGTTTGAAGAAATGAAGGCCAGAATTAAGGAAGACGATGAGTCGGTTCCATATAAATATAATGGCTATTGGTATATTGTGAAATATGAAACAGGAAAAGATTATCCCATTTATATCCGGAAGAAAGATACTTTAGAGCATCCTGAGGAATTGCTGTTTGATTGTAATGTGATGGCTGAAGGTCATGCTTATTTTAAGTTGGTAGGCTTAAGTGTGAGTCCTGATAATACCATGATTGCATATGGAACGGATACCGTTGGAAGACGTAATTATACCCTGCAAATCAAGAGCTTGGTCACTGACGAAGTCTTTTTTGATGCCATTGAAAACACTACAGGCTCTGCAACCTGGGCAAACGATAATAAAACGTTGTTTTACACGGTTAAAGACGAAAAAACACTGCGTTCAGATAAAGTTTTCAAGCATAAATTAGGGAGTTCCGCTGTGGAGGATACGCTTGTTTTTCATGAAGAAGACGATACATTTGGTGTGGCTATTTATAAATCGAAGTCAAAAAAATATTTGATAATTGCTTGCTACAGTACCTTGACCAATGAATATTATACCTTAAATGCCAATACACCAGATGCCGAGTTTAAGGTTTTTCAAGAGCGCATTAGAGGTTTGGAATACAGTGTATCTCATTATGGCGATCAGTTCTATATCGTGACCAATGTCGATGATGCCGTCAATTTTAAACTAATGAAAACGCCGGAGAATGAAACCGGATTAAATCATTGGACAGAAGTTATTCCGCATAGAGTAGAGGTGTTGCTTGAAGGAATAGATATTTTTAAGGATTTTCTGGTGATTAGTGAACGTTCAAATGGTCTGAATCATATTCGCATCAAAAGTTGGGATGGCACTGAAGATTACTATCTCCCCTTTGATGATGAAACTTACACAGCATACACCTCCACCAACGTCGAATTTGACACTGTTATTCTAAGATATGGCTATAATTCCATGACTACGCCTTCATCAAGCATCGACTTTAATATGGTCACCAAGGAAAAAACCATTTTAAAGGAACAGGAGGTTTTGGATCCTAATTTTGATAAGAACAATTATGCTTCCAAGCGTGTTTGGGCGACTGCAGTAGATGGTACGAAAGTGCCTATTTCCATGGTTTATAAAAAAGGCATCAAAAAAGACGGCAAGAATCCAGTGTTGTTATATGCCTATGGTTCTTACGGACTTACTATAGATCCCTATTTTTCGAGCATTCGCTTAAGCTTATTGGACCGAGGTTTTGTTTACGCCATTGCTCATGTAAGAGGAGGAGAGTATTTAGGACGTATGTGGTATGAAGACGGAAAATTACTTCAGAAGAAAAACACCTTCACAGATTTTATTGCCTGTTCCAAATTCTTAATTTCTGAAAATTACACATCTTCTGAACATTTGTATGCTTTGGGAGGAAGTGCAGGAGGATTATTGATTGGTGCCGTTATAAACGAAGCGCCAGAACTTTATAAAGGGGTTATTGCTGCCGTTCCGTTTGTGGATGTAGTGACCACAATGTTGGATGATTCAATCCCGTTGACCACAGGAGAATATGATGAATGGGGAAATCCTAATGATAAAGCCTATTATGATTATATAAAATCTTATTCGCCTTATGACAATGTGAAAAAGCAGGATTATCCACATATTTTAGTAACCACTGGCTTGCATGATTCCCAAGTTCAATACTGGGAGCCTGCCAAATGGGTAGCCAAGTTAAGAATGTTTAAAACCGGCCACAATAAATTGCTTTTAAAAACAAATATGAAAGCAGGTCATGGTGGGGCTTCTGGACGTTTTGAAGCCTTAAAAGAAGACGCTGAAGAGTATGCTTTTTTATTAGATTTAGAGAATATTAATGCCTAATTCGAAAAAAAACCGTATTTTTGCAAGGTTTTAGATTACATTTTTCTAAATTGTAATTGGTAAATAGCATTTATGAAGAAAAATATTCAGGTATTTGATAACGTATTGCAGCTCATAGGTAATACCCCTCTTATCAAATTAAACAGAATGACAGCCGACTATGATGGTGAATTTTATGCCAAAGTTGAGGCTTTCAATCCAGGTCATTCTTCAAAGGACCGCATTGCACTGCACATTATAGAAGAAGCGGAAAGACAAGGGATCTTGACGCCAGGAGACACAGTAATTGAGACTACCTCTGGAAATACTGGTTTTAGTATTGCCATGGTGAGCATCATCAAGGGGTACAAATGTATTCTTGCGGTAAGCTCAAAATCATCAGCAGATAAAATTGACATGTTGAAATCGATGGGAGCACAAGTTTATGTGTGTCCTGCGCATGTTAGTGCTGACGACCCGAGATCTTATTACGAAGTTGCCAAGCGATTACACGAAGAGACCAAAGGATCTGTCTATATCAATCAGTATTTCAATCAACTAAATATTGATGCACATTACAACAGTACAGGTCCGGAAATTTGGAAACAAACAGAAGGACACATTACGCATCTGATTGCTTGTAGTGGTACTGGAGGAACGATTTCTGGAACTGCAAAATACTTAAAAGAGCAAAACCCAAAAATAAAAATCATAGGTGTAGATGCTTATGGTTCTGTCCTGAAAAAATATCACGAAACCCGCGAGTTTGACCATGATGAAATTTATCCATACAGAATTGAAGGTTTAGGAAAGAATTTAATTCCTACAGCCACCGATTTTGATATTATTGATGAATTTGTCAAGGTTACCGATGAAGAAAGTGCTCATACAGCCCGTCAAATTTCCCGAACTGAAGGTTTGTTTGTTGGATATACCAGTGGCGCAGTGATGCAAGCTGTAAAACAACTGAATGAAGCCGGAGAATTTAAAACTGGAGATAATGTGGTAGTGATCTTTCCTGATCATGGATCGCGTTACATGAGTAAAATCTATAGTGATAAATGGATGGAAGAGCAAGGCTTTTTTGACAGTAAAACAGTCTCTACATTAGAAACTATTCAATATATTAAATAAACCAAATACATATACAATCCTATAACCCGATACGTTGTTGTAGGATTTTTTGTTGATGAAAATCTTATAAACAGTGGTTTATAACTTAATTATGGTATGAAAAGATATTTGGTTAATTTTGTCCAAACTAATTAAGCTAATCGAAGATGATGACGTCATTGCTCCTAAACCAATGTAAATATTAATGGAGAATGGCAGCGTATGTCCTAATAACACTAACATTACATGAAAGACTTATTTGATAAAATTTACAGAGATAAAGGTCCATTAGGCAAATGGGCTTCTCAAGCTGAAGGCTATTTTGTATTTCCAAAATTGGAAGGCCAAATCTCTAATCGTATGAAATTCCGAGGTAAGGATGTTATCACCTGGAGTATCAATGATTATTTAGGGTTGGCTAACCATCCTGAAGTGCGAAAAACAGATGCGCAAGCAGCAGCCGATTATGGTTCAGCATATCCAATGGGAGCACGAATGATGTCTGGACATACTGAACTCCATGAGGTTTTACAGACCGAATTAGCAGAGTTTGTAAATAAGGAAGCAGCTTATCTTTTAAATTTCGGATATCAAGGTATGGTTTCAACCATTGATGCCTTAGTATCTAAAGATGATATTATTGTTTATGATGTGGATGCGCACGCTTGTATTATTGATGGCGTACGTCTGCATATGGGAAAACGTTTTACCTATAAGCATAATGATATTGAAAGTTTAGAAAAGAACTTGGAGCGTGCTACCAAAATGGCAGAACAAACAGGCGGTGGTATTTTAGTCATTTCAGAAGGTGTTTTTGGAATGCGCGGAGAACAAGGCCGTTTGAAAGAAATTGTAGCACTTAAAGAAAAATATAACTTCCGCTTTTTGGTTGACGATGCCCACGGTTTTGGAACACTTGGTAAAACAGGAGCCGGAGCAGGTGAGGAGCAAGGTGTCCAAGACGGTATTGATGTCTACTTTGCAACTTTTGCGAAGTCCTTGGCAAGTACTGGAGCATTCATTGCTGCTGATCAGGAAATTATCGATTATTTAAAATATAATTTGCGTTCGCAAATGTTTGCTAAATCACTACAAATGCAATTGGTGGTTGGTGCACGTAAACGTTTGGAAATGTTGAAAACCATGCCGGAAATGAAGGAGAAGCTTTGGGAAAACACCACTGCTTTACAATCCGGACT
This sequence comes from Gelidibacter gilvus, assembly GCF_004115975.1. Lineage (GTDB taxonomy): Bacteria > Bacteroidota > Bacteroidia > Flavobacteriales > Flavobacteriaceae > Gelidibacter > Gelidibacter gilvus. Next base: position 49,112 of record NZ_SDDZ01000009.1, read on the forward strand.
TAAGTCGCGCGGGTTTGATATTGGTACCACACAAAGTTGTGTTACCCCAGTATACTTAAAAGGAAGTATCCCTGAAGCGATGGCTTTGGTAAAGGATTTAAGAGAAAATCATGGAATTTTCTGTTCTATTGTGGTGTATCCTGTAATCCCTAAAGGATTGATCTTACTAAGAATGATTCCAACAGCAACGCATGACATTAATGACATCAATGAAACGTTGGATGCATTTGATGCCATTAGAACCCGTTTGGAAAATGGAACCTACAAAAGATTGTCGGCAACTGTTGCTGCCGCGATGGGGGAGTAAAATCCCCTAAATCCCCGAAGGGGACTTTAGATTTGTGCATATAAAAAACATATAAAGACAAAAATCCCAATTAAACGATTGGGATTTTTGGTTTTATATGATCAGGTAAAGTTTAGTTTTATTGCATAACCGCAATAATCCTAAAAACATGAGATTGCTTATTTAAAATCCGAATTAGCCTTGCCCCGTCTCTAACGAGGGGTTTATTCTCAAATTAATTAATCATTCGAGATTTTTTGCTCCCTTTAGGGTGGGGTAAACAAAAAATCGGCATTGTATTTTCAATTTTTTAATTCTTATGACTAAGAACTGATATGCAATTTAGTTTTTTAGTCGGTGCAAAAACATCTCCATAATTGAAAAACTCTTAATAGAACTCTGCTTTAAAGCTTTTGTAATTTGTGTTTCCAAATTTGGAATTTGATTAATGAATATCTTTTCTCACCGTTTTTCTCCGCTTATAAACTTCTGGTTTAAAATGTTTCCAAATTTGATGAATAGCTAGATTATCTTCCAGTTCTGGAGTTCTGATACAGTTTTGAATCCCTTTTTCGGTGAATTCATTATAGTATTCATTAAAAATAACCGCAGTAACGCCTTTATTTTGATATTCCGGAAGAATGCCTATCAAATAGAAAACAACCTCTTTACTGTGCTTCTTAGCATGTAAAATATGTCTAAAACCAAAAGGGAATAATTTGCCTTTTGTTTTCTGTAATGCTTTCGCAAAAGAAGGCATTACAATGGCAAAAGCCACTAATCTGTCATTTTTATCAATGACAAATTTGATGTATTCCGGATTGACAAAACTGATGAATTTCTTTTTAAAATATTCCTTTTGAATATCAGTGATAGCAACAAAAGACGACAAAGAGGCGTAAGATTGATTAAAAAGATCGAACATCTTATCAACATAAGGCATTACTTCTTCAGTTTTAGTAAATTTTAATGCTCTGAGCTCATAGCGCTTTTTGATCAGTTCTTGCGCTTTTAAAAAAAACTCTGTTTTTACATTGGAAAAAGGGAAACGACTTTCAGAATATAGTTTCTCGTCCGTATATCCTAATTCTTTGAAATGATCCACATAATAAGGATAGTTGTACCACGTGATCATACTTCCTAAATATTGATATCCTTCCGTCAGGAGTCCTACTTTGTCAAGGTTTGAGAAGCCTACCGGTCCTTCAACATAATCGAGGTCGTTAGCTTTTCCAATCTCATGTACTTTTTCCAATAAAGCTTTCGTAACTTCAATATCGTCAATGACGTCAAACCAACCAAAGCGCATTTTCTTTTGATTTTGCTGATTGACTTCAAGCCAATTTATAATAGCCGCAACCCGTCCAACAATCTCGTTGTTTTTATAGGCCAAAAAAAACGTCGCCTCAGCATCATTAAAAATGGGATTCTTCTTTTTGTTGAAAGTTTCCATTTCCTGTTTGATAATTGGAGGCACCCAATTATTGGAGTCTTTATAAAGTTCAAAAGGAAATTTTACAAATGCCTTTAAATCTTTTGGTGAGCTTACTTGTTTAATTGTAATCATAAAGCGGTCTTATAGGTTGCCCTTTTTATTTTTCTTTGAGTCGCTTTCTTTGTCATTTTGAATTTTTCGTTCCTGACGTCTCAATTCATCTTTGGCAGAATTGCCATTGTCAATCTCTTTGTCCTGATGAAAATCCAAGCGGTAGGACATTCCAAAATTCACTCCAAAAACAGAGGGCGTATCTTTAGTGTTAAAGGTAAAGGCGGTATCCAGTTGAAAGTTCTTACTCCAAAGATAAGCGCCTCCAAATCGAAATAAGTTATCGGCATAAAAATCACTTTTAATGCCTTGGGTTTCTCCAAAAATAACCCATTGCGGGTTGAATGAATGGGTTACGGTTAAAATATATTGAAAATCAGATTGGTCAGTACCAATTCTATCTTTAATCAAATTAATGACAAACACCCAACCTCCCGAAAAATTATTTTGAGAAATCACGGCAATCTTTGGACTAAAACCTTCAATTCCAGGAGCAGTATAAGGGTTGTCCTTCGAATCAAAATTAGCGCCAGCATAAACAGCAACAGCAGGAATCAAGGATTTCCATTTGAACTTTTGGTTGGCTTTCCAACTGTATAAATTTGGTTTTTCTTCAGCAGCATGTCTATATGGATCATATATCATGTATTTTGCTCCCACCGTAAGGTTTTTAAAATTGGCCCTTTTGTCGTCCATTGGAATACTGGAGGCGTATAGTGTTTTGGTGTCGTTTTGATAAGTGCCTTGGACATTGATTTCAAGTTCTTCAAAAATTAAACCGTATCGCGCTGCAAAATCGACTCCAAAACCCGAAACCTTATATTCCAATGGGGTATGTTCTTCCTTCACAAAATACGGACCAGCTTCAAATTGAATAACGTTTGGACCAACAGCAAAAGCACTTTGTGAAACTCCAGGTCTATTGGAGTTGATGACCTCTGTATATTGACCAAAAGTGAAATTGGCAATGCTGAAAAATAAAAATACTATTGAGAATTTGATAGGTTTCATTTTCTAATCTATTAGCCTCAAAACTACATATTTTTTTTGATTTTGAATTGATTTTAATCGATTGATAAAATTGGATTTTAGAGGTCTGAATAAGTGTTCTTTTCAATTAAACCGCCTAAAACAGTGATATTTTATATAATTTTTAAGTATTAATAGCCGTTTTTAAATGCGAAGAATTGTATTTTTGGTGAAAATTTAGATTCATCATGCAAATGGCGTCCTTTACTGGTTTTTTGAGAACCATTTTGATTATTTTATTGGTGTATTATGGTGTAAAGATTCTTATGAGACTTTTTGCTCCATATTTTGTCCGCTATATGTCAAATAAAATGCAAGAACGTTTTGGAGGTCAATTCCAACAGCAACAACCGGATAGAAATCGTCCCAAAGACGGCGAAACGGTTATCGATAAAATGCCAGAACAACGTCAATCTTCTGATAAAAAAGTAGGCGAATACATAGATTACGAAGAAATTGACTAATTTCCCCGAACTAATCAACCTCAATACTTCATGGCTTTGTCAGTAAGAAAGTTCCTTCCACATCTTTTAATTATTATTGGTTTTATTGCACTTTCACTCGCTTATTTTAGTCCAGTGTTGAGTGGGAAACAGATTTTTCAGAGCGATATCATGCAATATATCGGGATGTCTAAGCAACAAACCGATTTTAGGGTTGAAACTGGAGATGAGACCTATTGGACAAATAGTGCTTTTGGAGGCATGCCAACCTATCAGCTGGGCGCATTATATCCGCACAATTACATCAAAAAATTAGACTCTGCGTTGCGTTTCTTACCCAGACCGGCAGATTATCTCTTCCTTTATTTTATCGGATTTTACATTCTGCTCTTAACGCTTAAAGTGGATTATAAACTGGCAGCTTTAGGTGCATTAGCTTTCGGATTTTCTACTTATCTCATTATTATTCTGGGCGTTGGGCATAATAGTAAAGCGCATGCCATTGCCTATATGCCGTTGGTGCTGAGTGGTATTCTACTTGTTTTTCAAAATAAATACATCACCGGGTTTTTATTGACTACCGTCGCTATGGCACTTGAGTTGAGTGCCAACCATTATCAAATGACTTATTATTTAATGTTATTGGTCTTGATCTTGGGAGGGGTTTATCTTTTTGATGCTTATAAAAAGAAAATACTTCCGCACTTTTTTAAATCGGTGGGCATTATGGTGTTTGCCGTGATTTTAGCTATCGGATTAAATGCCACAAACATCATGGCAACCCAAGAATATGTGAAGGAAAGTACGCGTGGGAAGAGCGAATTGACGATCAATCCTGATGGGACTCCAAAAACGATGTCTACAGGGTTAGATAAAGAGTACATTACTGAATATAGTTATGGATTTTTAGAAACTTTTAACCTCTTCATTCCACGACTTTTAGGCGGTGGGAATGGTGAAGATGTGGGGAAGGATTCTGAGATGTATAAGTTCTATACGGGTATTGGTGCTAGTCCTATAGAAGCCATGAGGGAAGTGAAGCACACACCTACCTATTGGGGAAATCAACCTATTGTTGAAGCTCCAGCTTACGTTGGCGCTGTAGTTTTGTTCTTGTTTGTCTTTGCACTTTTTATGGTCAAAGGCCGTCTAAAATGGTGGTTAGTGGGTGGCGTGATCATGTCCTTATTGTTATCTTACGGAAAGAATTTAGGGTTTTTAACCGATTTCTTTATTCAATATGTGCCCATGTATAACAAGTTCAGGGCAGTGACTTCCATTCAGGTGATTTTGGAGCTATGTATTCCAATTTTGGCAATTTTCGGTTTGGTGCGATTGTTCAATGATTTTGAAAAGGATGATCAGAAATTAAAAGCCTTAAAGTTTGCTGCTGGAATTACAGGAGGGGTGGCTATCTTGTTTTTGTTATTGAAAGGGTCTCTCGATTTTGTAGGGATGAATGACGGGTACTACCGACAAGTATATGGTGAATATGGACAAAGTTTTATAGATGCTCTTAAAGCAGATAGAAAGTCAATGTTTACATATGATACCTTTCGGACATTGATTCTTGTTTTACTTTCGGCTGGTGGCATTTGGTTGTTCCTGCGGAAAAAACTCTCCCAAAATGCCCTTATTGTTGTCTTTGCAGTATTGATACTTTTTGATTTGGTAAATGTGGATAGACGCTATGTCAACAACGAAAATTTTGTGTCATCACATCAGGTAAGCAAACCTTATCAAGCTAATGCTGCCGATTTAGAAATTATGAAGGACAATGGACACTTTAGAGTATTTGATGTGGCTTCGAGTGCTGCTAGAGCATCTTATTTCCATAATTCATTGAACGGCTATCACGCAGCAAAACTTGGGCGATATAATGAACTTTTTGATTTTTATATTGCGAAGAACAATATGAATGTATTGAATATGCTCAATACCAAATATATAATCGCCGATGATGACAAGGGGAATGTTTTTCCTTATGAAAATGCAGATGCCAATGGGAACGCTTGGTTCATTTCCGAAATAGAAAAAGTCAATTCAGCCAATGAGGAAATGCTGGCTTTGGATAGTTTGGACACTAAAATTAAAGCGGTAACAACACAGGAATTGCGGTCATCGAATTATAAACTAGATTCATCGTCAACTATTTCATTGTTAGAGTATCAGCCTAATTACTTAAAGTATAACTCTAATAATAATTTTGATGGATTTGCAGTGTTTTCAGAGATCTATTATGCTGATGGATGGAACGCTTATATTGATGGGAAGTTACAATCACATTATCGTGTGGATTATGTTTTGAGAGGTTTACCAATCCCGAAAGGTCAACATACCATTGAGTTTAAATTTGAACCACAAGTCGTCAAAACAGGAAGTACAATTGCGCTGGCGAGTTCTATTTTATTTGGGTTATTAATTTTGGGAGGAATTGTAATTCTGCGAAAGCAAAAAATCGAAGATTCGGCGGAGCCAAAATATGGAGTCAAGTGATCATTAACTGATAGTTTTGAAATTGATCTAAGTGCTGTCCAAAAATTTGGATACAGACGGTGAAAAACCAAATCACATAAGTCTAAAGGACAACTAGAAGTCATAGGTATTTGTACAAACATGATTTAATATAACTAAATACGATTCCTGCCTTCGCAGGATTTGCGATATGCAAAAAAAAGCACTCATCATAACCTATTATTGGCCTCCAGCAGGAGGTCCAGGAGTGCAACGTTGGTTAAAATTTGTAAAATATCTTCCCGATTACGGCATTCATCCCATCGTTTATATTCCAGAAAATCCGAGTTATCCTTTGCTTGATGAGAGTTTGATGGATGAAATTCCTGAGAATGTCACCATTCTAAAGCAGCCTATAAAGGAGCCATATAAATTTGCTGAATTTCTATCAAAAAAATCGTCTCAAACAATCAGTTCAGGCGTTATTCCGAAGAAAAAGAAACAAAGTTTGATTCAGCGACTTATGTTGTATGTGCGAGGGAATTATTTTATCCCAGATGCAAGAAAAGCTTGGGTGAATCCATCAGTGACTTATTTGTCTGAGTATATTCAAAAGGAAAATATTAAAACAGTGATTACCACGGGACCGCCCCACAGTCTACACTTAATTGGTCTGCAGTTAAAGTCTAAGCTGGAAATTCAATGGATTGCCGATTTTAGGGATCCTTGGACCACAATCGGTTACCATAAAAAATTAAAACTGAGTGAGAACGTTGCCAAAAAACATGAGCAGATGGAGAAGCAGGTGCTAACTACTGCTGATCATGTTACTGTGACGAGCGAGAATACCAAAAAAGAGTTTGAATCAAAATCAAAGCAGCCCATTACGGTAATTACAAATGGCTATGATTATCAACAACTCCTGAAAGTGACAAAAGACCTTAAATTTTCTTTGGCGCATATTGGATCTTTATTATCTGAACGTAATCCGAAAGTATTATGGAAGGTTATAGGCGAGCTTATTGATAAGTACGAAGACTTCAAACAAGAATTTGTGTTGCGGTTGATTGGTGTGGTCAGCACTGATGTCCTGAATGAAATCCAACAATACATTCCTGAAAAAAATATAGAACTCATTGGCTACGTCAATCATAAAGAAGCCTTGAAATCTCAAAGACACGCGCAATTGTTATTATTGATTGAGATTGATTCTGAAGATACCAAAGCCATCATTCCGGGGAAATTGTTTGAGTACATGGTTGCCGAAACGCCAATTATATCAGTAGGGCCACATGATTCAGATGTAGAACGTATTATAAAATCAACCAATACAGGACGCTACTTCTATTATGATGCTGAAGATGAGTTAAGAGAACATCTCCTTTCTCGTTTTAAAGACTTTAAAAATTCTGCTTTGACGTCGTTTCCTATAGGATTGCAGCAGTACAGCAGAAAAGCCCTCACAAAAAAGTTGGCAGAACTTATCTAAGCCTTGTCTTAAAGCACAAAATTCATATCTTCGAGTTTTAAACCTCTATGGGAATAGTCACCAGCCAATCTTTTAAGAACACCGTTACCACCTATCTCGGATTTGCCATAGGCGCATTGAATACCTTGTATTTATACGTATTCTTTATTTCCGATGTGCACTACGGTTTAATTTCCTTTATGCTTTCTACCGCCACCATTATGATGCCGTTAATGGCTTTTGGCGTCCACAACACCATTGTTAAGTTTTACTCAACATTTAAAACCAAAAACTCACTCAATAGCTTCCTGACCCTGATGTTGTTTTTACCGTTGGCACTCATTATACCTATTGGATTGATAGGAGTGGTAGCTTATGACAGTATCGCTAATGCATTGTCGCAAAAGAATCCAATTATTGGGGATTATGTATGGTACATTTATTTGGCTGCAATAGCAATGGCTTATTTTGAAGTATTTTTTGCGTGGTCTAAAACACAAATGCAGACCGTTTTTGGAAATTTCATGAAAGAGGTTTTTCATCGCATAGGCATTATGTTGCTCTTATTTTGTGTCTATTTTGAATGGTTTTCTGTGGATGTTTTCATTGCCAGCGTCATTGGTGTATATGGCCTAAGAATGCTGATTATGATGTTTTATGCCTTTAGTATTCGTTTACCAGTCTTTAAGTTTAATAGAATTGACCGATTGGGTTCTATTTTAAAATACTCTTTCCTGATTATTATTGCAGGTTCCATCGCGACAGTTATTTTGGATATCGACAGTTTTATGTTAGGCATGTATATTCCTATTGAAGAAGTAGCCTATTATGGGGTGGCCATATATATTGCAACGGTAATTGTGGTGCCTTCAAGAGCGATGCAGCAAATACTGCAACCCTTGACAGCAAAATATCTTAATGAGAAGAATAAGGTGGCTCTAGAAGATTTATATGTGAGAAGCTCGCAGACCTTATTTATTATTGGTGGTCTTATATTCTTGTTGATCGTATTGAATATCAATTCCCTTTATGAAACAATTCCGTCCCAATTCAGTGGCGGACTCATTGTAGTTTTTTTGATAAGTATGGCGAAGCTTTATGATTGTTTGATGGGCTGCAACAACGTGGTTTTATTTAATAGTGATTATTATAGGATAGTCTTACTTTTTGGGGTGATTCTCACGATTCTTACCATAGGTTTGAATATGATTTTTATTCCGATGTATGGCATCAACGGCTCTGCTTTTGCAACTTTTATAGCAGTCGCCATATATAACACCATAAAAGTTTACTTTGTAAAACGTAAGTTTGATATGATGCCCTTTACGGTCGATACAGGAAAAGTCGTCCTTTTAATAATTGCGATTGTAGGTCTGTTTTATTTTTGGGAGTTTCCATTTCATCCTTTGGTAAATATTGCTTTAAAGTCGGCATTAATAACGTTGTTGTATGTTGTCTTTATATTTAAGATGAAGGTTTCGGAGGATATCAGTGCGATGATACGAAAATATTTGAGAGTGAAGTAGAAGTTTGGCGTATCAATCTTCAGTTGATCATCTACTTGTTTATTGAATATTGGTTTCGCCTAAGCCAAGAATTCTTGTCTATACTTCAAATGAGATGATCAAGTCTAACTTTGGATGGATATAAAAAGAAAATCCCACAAGGTGCTTTGAGGCATACTCCTGCAGGACTTTCCACTAACCAACCAAAAAATCTATATTTTAATTTCCTCTACTTTGTGTAGATCTTGATCTTGATGGCGAAGTTTGTCTTTTCGCTTCAGTGTTTGTACTATTGCTACTTTGAGCAGCACGTGTGTTACTACTTCTGTTTCGCTCTCCATTATATGTACGAGTTTGGGCAGCATTTGGTTTTCCTTGAACCGAACTTTTATTTACATTGGTAGCTCTGTTTGTTCTAGAAGGTGCTGATTTTACAGCTTCATTTCTAGTGGGAGTACTAACCTTTCGAGTACTTTCCTGTACAGTTCCAGTAGTGCTACGCGTTCTAACATTTCTGTCATTATTATTTCTATCAGCACTCCTTGGCGTGTTGCTAGTTGCTGTAGGTTTATTATTTCTTGTAGTTTGGACAGAACGTTCTGTTGTGTTTTGTCTCACGCCTCTTTCAGAAGCATTCCTAGTATTGCTTTGAGAAATATTGCGATTGGTTCTTGAAGCCTCGTTGTTTCTAGAAGCATTTGTAGTTCGTGTGGTATTGCCAACAGTGTTTGAGTTGGATCTTGAACTTGCAGCAGCGCTTCTACGCGGTGCGGCTTCCTGGCGGTAACGATCACTAACTCCCGAGTTGGTTGCAACCGTATTCCTTCTGCCAGAACTCAAAGAACTTACAGGACGTGGCGTATATCTTACTGGTTCTCTATAGTTATTGGCGTAAGGCCTGTAATAGGGATGTCTAACCGGAGTATAATATTGTCTATACGGTCTCGCATATACCACGCGATAGTGGACCGCTGGAACTGTGTAATAATAATGCCATGGTCTTTGCACATATACGCGATTATAAACGTTGATATAGCCCGTATAATGTGTGAATCTGTGGTGATGGTCATAATACACATGTAAACTTCCAACACGACTCACACGTCCGTAATTGTTATAATGAATATTTACATGACCCGCTTGGGTGATACGTCCGTAATAATCATAATAAATAGGCGTGTTTTCTATTTGGATGATGGCCCCATAATCATCATACTGTACATAGGGTCCATAATCATAACCCGTATTAAAACTGAAAGAGACATTAGGGGTATTGATTGAAATATTGCCTTTAGGACCGTAGTTTGGTGCATAAAAATCAAATTGCCCATCAGGAAATACAGAAAACTCAATACCACCTTCGGTGAAAATAAAGGAATTGCCGTATCCTTGAGAATATCCATTATTGTATGAATTATTCTTAGCGATGTTGGTGGTTTTTGCGTTTACTGATGTCCCAATAAGGAACACTGCAGTAAAAAGTAGAGCTAATTTTTTCATGAGTGTTTGTTTTTTGTTCAACATGTCTTGTAGAATACAAACAATGTGCCAAGATTCGTTAGTTGGTATTAGTGTGCTGGCAATGAGTTTATTGCTTTTTTTGTTGTATTGTATGGTGGGCAAGATTCAATAACGATTTTTGAGGAGTATGAGTAACATAGGCTTTTGAAAAACCTTAAATGAGAAGTCGTCGGTATTGAAATAGTTCTTAATTTAATCAAAAGGCATTGTCAAAGACTAAATTTATTACCTATCTTTTCCAACTCAACAAGAAGTCTTAATAATTTTTGGCTTTTTTTAAATATTTATATGGATTTCACTAATCCCCTTGTATATGGGGTACCCTTCTTTTTAGGCCTTATTTTATTGGAACTTACCTACAGCAAAGCACATGATCATAAAGATCTTTACAACTGGCGAGACTTATTTTCGAGTCTCGGAATGGGAGTGGGGTCAGCAGTCATTGCGCCCCTTGTTAAAACAGTAACGGTCATCCTTCTTTTTAGTTTAGTATATGATATTTTTAATCCACTGGTTGATGGTGTACGCACTAACATCATGGGTTACGAATCTTTCGGATATGCTTGGTATGTTTGGATCCTTTGTATGTTAGCCGATGATTTTTCATATTATTGGTTTCACCGTCAAAATCATATGGTCAGATTCTTTTGGGCAGCCCATATTGTCCATCACTCATCCGATAATTTTAATCTAGGCACTGCTGTTAGGAATGGTTGGTTTACTATTTTTTATAAGCCTTTATTTTATGTTTGGATTGTAGCGATTGGTTTTCCACCAGAAATGTTAGTAGTATGTTTAGGGATTGAAGCCCTATGGCAATTTCAGTTGCACACTGTGTTTATTCCAAAGTTAGGGGTTGTGGATAAAGTTTTAAATACCCATACCATGCATCAGGTGCATCATGCTTGTAATCTTGAATATATGGATAAAAATCATGGGGGAATCTTAAATGTTTTTGATAGAATCTTTGGAACATGGAAAGAGCTTGATGAGGACGTCGATATCACTTATGGCGTTACAAGTCCGCCGGAATCTTATAATATATGGGTGATTTTGACCCATGAATATTCTGACATTTGGAAAGACATGAAAAAATCCAAAAATCTCAAACACAAGTTTATGTATGTTTTTGGACCTCCTGGGTGGAGTCATGATGGCAGCACACAGACTGTAAAACAGATGCGGAAGGAAATAGCCTTGGAAAAACTTCAAGCATCAAAACAAAACATCCCAAAGCCTTTGGGGAAAGAACTTCGGGATGGTGTCTATACTTCAGGAATCGAAGTATAGGTTCAACTAATAAAATATCAAAAAATTTATCTTTTAACTTTCTTCTGTTTTTTAACTTTACCACCCTTCTTGTAATAGTAGTAATCATCCTGTGTGCTGTAATAGGAATAAACGGGACTCGCTTGGGCGGTGGTGTAATAAGTTTCATAACGGTTATTAGTATTTGCTCTATTCACGACGCCCTGCGTACTTACAATTTCGTCCCAGCGATTGTACCTTACATGAAGGTCACCAACTTGGCTTAATTTTCCAGATCTATCATAATTCATATATACTGACCCTAAACGTTTGACTTTTCCCGCACGATCATAATTGACAAATACGTTTCCAACACGTGTCACTTTTCCGTTATGATCATGCTGGATGATTACGCCTTGATCACTTGTTGCTCGGTAGTAGCTATGTGAGTTTTTTGTAGCACCTTGTATACCTTTTACTGAGCTCCGTCTTAAGCTTATGTTGTCTTTGTAATAAGTAGGGTTATGAGCTTTAGATGACATATTTAAGTTGGAATTAAAGTCAAAACTTCCGTCAGGGAAAATTAAAAACTCAACGCCGTGCTCAATGAACATTATTGGCTCAACATACCGATAGCTTGCTATATTTTTAAAACCTTCACCTTGAGGTTCAACATTGGTTTTTGCTTCCAATGTTGCTGCTGTTGATGCTAATCCTATGACTACCATCGTACTGAAAAGTAATTGTTTTTTCATAATTTAAGGATTTTAATGTTTTGCCTACTCATTAGCTTTTTGGCCTACGCTATACGATTGGAGCTTTTCAATTTACGTGCCAAAAATGCTATCATATTGTTAGTTAAATGGTTGTATTTATTAGAGAAAATGTAAAACTGAAAAACAACTAGAAATTAAAAAAAGACATTTACAGCTAAGAACTGAAGTTATCTTGTGCTCAACCAAAAAATATTTTTGTTACATTTATGGGCTTTAATCAGATGCCTCTATGTCAAGATCATTAAAGGAATGCAATAATTGTATCCAACAATTTGAGAGCCATTTTCCGCATTGTCCTTATTGTGGTCAGAAAGCGGGTGATCAATTGACCTTGAATGTTCTTTTCAACAATACCATTAGTAATTATTTTTCCGTTGATGCTCGTTTTTTTAAGAGTTTCATTCCCTTAATGATCAAGCCAGGACATCTTCCCAAACAGTTTATCTCAGGCAGAAGATTGATGTATTTGCATCCCGCCCAGATGTACCTTTTTGTTTCAATAGTTTTTTTCTTTTTATTTTCCTTTGTCAGTCGCAAACAAGTAGAAGGCTTTGACAGTGCAATAAAAAAGGATATTGAACAAAGTCACAGTTTTAGAGATTCCATAAAAAAAGCGGCAGAGGTTAAAAAAATGAATGAATACGTTTATGAACCGAAAAGTGAGTCAGAAAGTCCAATCATCATAAATAATAAGTTTATTGATTCTGTGACCAAGGATAAACCGAATAAATCCAATGAAATTTTTAATACTCCCTTTAACGAAATGGAGATAGATTCGATGATTGTTGCCGGTGCTTCAGATGAGGAAATTTATAGGAAGTTGGGCATGAAGGCTGATGATGGGTATTTCACCAAGCGCATGTATAAACAAATTCTAAAATTCTTTAAAACTAAAAGTGGAGGGTCGATTTTACAAGCTTTCCTTGATAGTATTCCTCTTGCGATGTTTATTCTCTTGCCAATTTTTGCTTTTATTTTAAAACTATTTTATTTTAGAAAAGGACGATTTGTGCATCATCTGGTTTTTAGCTTTTACTTTTTTGCTTTTCTATTTAGTGTATTTAGCTTGTTGGTTATTGCCAATTTGATTTGGAAGAATTTTCCTGGGTGGATTATGACTTTAACCATGTTTTCAACCTTTTTCTATTTGTTTCTTGGTGTCAAACAACTTTATGGAGGAAGTTATATAAGAAGTTTTATAAAGAGTAGCGCAATCAGTTTTTTGTTTTTGTCACTCGTGTTGCCATTTGCATTATTTATTATGGGGTTAATGGCGTTTTTGTTTTATTAGTGAAACCCAAAATCTAAAAGCGAAGCGCATTAGGTTTTGCTGGTTGAACTAAACCCGCATTTTTGCGGGATCTATACCCAAAATCTAAAAGCGAAGCGCATTAGGTTTTGCTGGTTGAACTAATCCCGCATTTTTGCGGGATCTATACCCAAAACCTAAAAGCGAAAAGCGCATTAGGTTTTGCTGGTTGAACTAATCCCGCATTTTTGCGGGATCTATACCCAAAACCTAAAAGCGAAAAGCGCATTAGGTTTTGCTGGTTGAACTAAACCCGCATTTTTGCGGGATCTATACCCCTGTCTGCCGACAGGCAGGCAAAACCTAAAAGCGAAGCATGTTAGTTTTGATGTTTTAAACTACTCCCAACTTCCGACTGAGTACTGCCAACTAAAGCTTCTCCTTCAAATATTTCCCCGTCACTGAGTTCTTATTCTTCACCAATTCCTCAGGTGTTCCTGCAGCAACTAATTTTCCGCCTCTATCGCCACCTTCTGGACCTAAGTCAATAATATAATCTGCGCATTTAATCAGTTCAAGATTATGTTCAATAACAATTATCGAGTGTCCTTGCTCTATCAATGCCTGAAAGGATTTCAAGAGTTTTTTAATGTCGTGAAAGTGTAATCCTGTAGTAGGCTCATCAAAAATAAATAAGGCATTGTCACTTCTTGAACCTTTTCCTAAAAAAGTCGCCAATTTAATACGTTGAGCTTCACCACCAGAAAGGGTAGAAGAGCTTTGTCCTAAAGTCACATAGCCCAAACCAACATCTTGTAAAGGCTGTAGTTTACTCTGTATTTTTAATTCATTGTGTTTTTCAAAGAAGGCAATCGCATCATCAATGGTCATTGTAAGAATGTCGTCAATGTTTTTGTCTTCAAAAGTGACTTCCAATACTTCTTTTTTGAAGCGTTTCCCGTTACACGTTTCGCAAGTTAAATGGACATCTGCCATAAACTGCATTTCAATGGTCACTTCGCCATCGCCTTTACAAGTCTCACAACGGCCGCCATCGACATTAAAACTGAAATGTTTGGCTTGGTAATTCCGTATTTTGCTTAACTTTTGATTGGCATAAAGTGCTCTGATTTCGTCATAAGCCTTCACATAGGTTACGGGATTGGAACGTGACGAACGTCCAATAGGATTTTGATCGACAAACTCTATGTGCTTTACGTTTCTAAAATTTCCTTTCAATTCAGTAAACTGACCTGCTTTATCGCCAAACCCCGTCAAATGTTTTTGAATGGCTGGATACAGGATATCCTTGACCAAAGTACTTTTACCACTTCCGGAAACACCTGTAATGACCGTCAACATTTCCAAAGGAAAAGTCACGTCAATGTTCTGTAAATTATGTTCTCTGGCACCAATAATATCGATATGATATTTTGACGTGCGACGTTTCTTGGGGACGTCAATTTTAAGTTTTCCGTTGAGATATTGTGCCGTTAGAGAATTAGATTTCAGAATATCTTCATAAGTACCGGCAGCTACAACTTCGCCACCAAGAGTACCAGCTTCCGGACCAATATCGATAATTTCATCGGCGGCCTGCATAATATCTTCATCGTGTTCAACTACAATAACGGTATTGCCTAAATCGCGTAAAGCCTTAAGTACTACAATGAGTTTTTCAGTGTCTTTAGGATGGAGTCCAATGCTTGGCTCATCCAAAATATACATAGAACCCACTAAACTACTGCCCAATGAGGTTGCTAAATTGATACGTTGACTTTCGCCACCGGATAGAGTATTTGATTTCCTGTTGAGTGTCAAATAATCAAGACCAACATTCGACAAAAATGACAGTCTATTGGAAATCTCCTTTAGTAATCGGTTGGCGATAGTGGTGTCATAGTCGTTCAATTCTAATTGATCGAAAAACACGGCTAAATTATCTAAAGGCATGGTCACCAAATCGGTGATGGTCACGTCGCTAATTTTCACATAATTGGCCTCAGGACGCAAACGTTTTCCGTGACATACACTGCATTTGGTTTTTCCTCTATAACGCGAGAGCATCACTCGATTCTGAATTTTATAGGCTTTTGATTCCAATTCGGTGAAAAAACTGTTCAGGCCTTCAAAATACTTGTTGCCATCCCAAATTAATTGCTTCTGTGCATCGGTAAGTTGAAAATAGGGCTTGTGAATAGGAAAATCAAATTTATGCGAGTTATTGACCAGTTGATCGCGGAACCAGCTCATACTTTCTCCTCTCCAAGGAAAAATAGCGTTTTCATAAACAGAAAGTGCCGTATTTGGAATGACCAATTCTTCATCAATCCCGATGACATCGCCATAGCCTTCACATTTAGGACAAGCGCCATAAGGATTATTAAAGCTGAACAAATGCACGTTGGGTTCCAAAAAAGTCATCCCATCCATTTCAAATTTATTATTAAAAGCAGTCTGTTTATGATCAGAAAGTGATTCAATAATAGTGGTGCCTTTTCCTTCAAAAAACGCAGTTTCAATAGCATCGGCGAGCCTATTGTAAAAATCCTCTTCGTGTTTGATAACTATTCTGTCCACCACCAGAAAAATATCTTTTTTGAGATCTTTTTCGAGTGCATCTTCAATTCTAAATACCTCATTTTTATACTGAACCCTAGCATAGCCCTGTTGTTGAAGCACTTTAAGTTTGTCATCCATCGTTCGGCCTTCTTCTAAAATAATAGGAGCGAGGAGGAGCAATCTTTCGCCGTCTTCATAAGATTTTATCAGATTTAGAACATCTGCCGTTGTATGTTTTTTGACCAAATTTCCTGAAATAGGCGAGTAGGTTTTTCCAATTCTTGCAAACAATAATTTTAAATAATCATAAATCTCGGTAGTGGTCCCTACGGTAGATCGTGGATTAGTGGAGTTTACCTTTTGCTCAATAGCAATGGCTGGCGCAATCCCTTTTATATAATCTACTTTTGGCTTGTTGAGCCTTCCTAAAAACTGACGTGCATAACTAGATAGACTTTCAACATAGCGTCTTTGACCTTCTGCATATAATGTGTCAAATGCAAGACTAGACTTGCCCGAACCTGATAATCCAGTAATGACCACCAATTTGTTACGCGGAATTACCACATCCATGTTTTTGAGATTGTGGAGGTTAGCGCCTTTTATGATAATATTTTGTTTTGGATTTACTTCGGAAAGATTGAGCTTCATAGTCATTTTTGCATATAAGAATGCAAAGATACTACATCTAAATCGGTCATGAAAAAAAGTTATTGTCCAATAAAATGTTAAAGTTTCAGTAGATTTTTTGCATTTTAGGAATGATTGTTGTTATATTTGACCTCAAACTTCTAAAACAGAGTCGCCTATATCATAATATTACTTTATAAAGATTAACCCCAAGCTCGGAATTTTTTCCAAGCATTAAAGTAATAACAATGAAACACGAACTTATCACAGACGCTGTTTTAGTGAGCAATTATATTAAAGGAGACGAAAGTGCTCTTTCTGAATTGATCACTAAGCACAAACAAAAAATCTATAGTTTTATCTATTCTAAAGTTTACGATAGAGATATTACTGAAGATATTTTTCAAGACACTTTTATTAAGGTTATACGTACCCTCCGATTAGGAAAATACAACGAAGAAGGTAAGTTTTTACCTTGGGTGATGCGTATTGCACATAACTTGGTCATTGATCATTTTAGAAAAAACAACCGCATGCCAAAGTTCTCCAACACTGGAGAGTTCAGTATTTTTTCAGTCCTTAGTGATTCGACTTTAGATGCTGAAAAAGGCATGATTAAAGAGCAGATAGAATCTGACTTAAGACGCTTAATTGAGGAATTACCAGAAGAGCAGAAAGCTGTTTTGGTCATGCGCATGTACAACGACATGAGTTTTAAGGAAATATCAGATAAAACAGGTGTGAGCATTAATACAGCCTTGGGGAGAATGCGTTACGCTTTGATTAATTTAAGAAAAGTGATTGAACAGAAAAATATAATCTTAACCAATTAAGAACTATAGGATATAATAAATCAAGTTTTGCTCCGTTAATAGGGATATAGTCTAATAAAAACTCCTAAAAAAATGGCAAAACTTTACTCTAAATGTCCCCAAAAAAATGGCAGCTTTAATCCAAAAGAAGAAACAATCAATTTCTTATTGAATTATTCTAAGGCATTAAATGTCATTCAAGGCGAGAAATGGCAGTTCGAAACACTTTTGAACTAAGATTTAAAAAGTCCCGAGATTTAGATTCTCGGGACTTTTAAATTCCTGCGAAAGGCAGGAAACCTTTAGGCTCAGCGAATGAATTCCTGCGGAAGGCAGGAATCTATTTTAGGTTCAGCGAATGAATTCCTGCGAAGGCAGGAATCTATTTTAGGTTCAGTGAAGCTAATTCCATTATTATGAGCCCTGCCTAAATTTCACTTCATCCTTTCTTTTTGTAGTAATCTTTCAGCACACTCGCTCTCCCGATAGTTTTCGTGATAATATCCTTTTCTAAATCCCAACCTCTTGCAGGGGAATACTCGCGTCCGTAGAAAATCATTTGTAAATGTAAATTGTTCCAAGTTTCAATTGGAAAAAGACGTTTCGCATCTCTTTCCGTTTGTACTACGTTTTTGCCGGTGGTAAAATTCCAACGGTACATCAATCTGTGAATGTGCGTATCTACTGGAAACGCCGGAATGCCAAAAGCCTGAGAAAGTACTACTGCGGCAGTTTTGTGACCAACTGCTGGCAACTCCTCCAAATCTTCATAGGTCTGCGGCACCTCTCCGTCGTGCTTGTCAATTAAGATGTGTGATAATCCATGAATTCCTTTACTTTTCATTGGAGATAAACCTACGGGTCTGATAATGTCCCGGATTTCTTCCACCGAGAGTTTGATCATGTCATACGGGTTATCAGCTTTTGCAAAAAGAAGTGGCGTAATTTGATTGACGCGCACATCAGTGCATTGGGCGGACATTAAAACAGCAATTAAAAGTGTGTAAGGATCTTTATGGTCTAAAGGTACTGGAAGTGTTGGATACAGTTGGTTTAACGTATTTATAACAAAATCCACCTTCTCTTGTTTGGTCATAAGTTGTATTTTTACAAATATCAAATTAAAAACAGTTATGACCAAATTAAAAGCAGGAGACAAGGCTCCAGATTTTTCAGCACAGGACGAACAAGGAAATACCATTTCTTTGTCAGATTATAAAGGTAAAAAACTAGTGATTTTCTTTTATCCTAAAGCGAGTACGCCAACATGTACTACAGAAGCATGTAACCTCAGGGATAATTACAAGGATTTGCAAAATAAGGGTTATGAAATATTGGGTGTTAGCGCCGACAGTGCCAAAAGACAGTCAAATTTTAAAAATAAATATAATTTTCCATATCCTTTGTTGGCAGATGAAGACAAAGAAGTCATTAAGGCCTTTGGTGTTTGGGGTGAAAAGAAGTTTATGGGACGCACGTTTGACGGAATTCATCGCGTGACCTTTGTTATTGATGAAAACGGAATTATTGAAAAAGTGATTGATAAAGTGAAAGCCAAGATTCACACAGAGCAAATTCTGGAATAGTTTCTCAAGAATACATCATAAAAAAAGACCTTAGCATTTTAAACTAAGGTCTTTTTTTTATTGATCTCTATAAACTTCCTCTGCTTCATATCCAAAGAGGCTCTTTTCTTTTATGATTTTTGAAACTCCAGGGGGCAGCATCGCTTCCCAACCCTCATCGCCATCAGAAATGGATTTAAGTACTGATCTGGAAAAAATGGAGAGGATGTTCGGATCATAATCGGTAATATCGACGACTTTCCCATTGTATTTAAAGAATTTATACAATTCCTTCATTCGTGGATGGACTTTTAAATTCTCGCTAGTGCTTAATTCGCCGTCTTCATTTTCCATAGGATAAAGATAAACACGTAAATCCTTAAAGAATAGTTTTCCAAAGGCTTCCAAAATACCACCACTTAAATGACGGTAATATTTTTCGTCAAAAATGTCCACTAAATTGTTGACACCCATGGACAATCCCATTCTGTTCTTAGAATATTGGGAGAAATACTCTACTAATTTGTAATATTCCTGGAAGTTGGAAATCAAAACCGTATGGCCTAAAGAACAAAGCAACTCAGCTCTGTCCATAAAATCCTGTTCGTCAATTTCCCCTTCTGCTCTTAAATTTGAAAGTGTAATCTCAAAAACAACTTGGGTATTGTTAATGTCTACTTTGTTTTCCTTAATAAACATGTCATAAGATTTCTGAAACATGTCTATGTTTACCTTGGTTACGGGTCTAAAACTACCGCGTAATGCCAAAATATTCTTTTTGTATAAAATTCTAGCAGGCAGTACGTTATTGCCATCAGGGGCAAACATGACCGCATCGGTCATATTGTTTTTAACAAGTTGCAAGCTCATCAATCGGTTGTCCACATCTTTAAATACAGGGCCTGAGAAGTTGATGGTGTCAATTTCAATTTGATCCTTATCTAGATGATCGTATAAATAGCGCAAGATTTTTTTAGGCTCATTGTATTTATAATAGGCACCATATATGAGGTTGGTACCTAAAATACCTAAGGTTTCTTGCTGTAGGCGCGCATCATTTTCTCTAAAGCGAAAATGTAAAAGAATTTCATTATAAGCTGTATGGTGTGGTTCAATTTGATATTTGATACCTACCCAGCCATGGCCCTTATATTTTTTCGCAAAATCAATCGTGGCCACCGTATTGGCAAAAGAAAAGAACATTTTATTAGGATGCTTGTCTCTTGAAAGGCGTTCTTCAATTAATTGGATTTCATGATTTAACATTTTTCTCAACCGCTCTTCTGTCACGTAGCGCCCATCTTCTTCAACACCATAAATGGCATCACTAAAATCTTTGTCATAAGCAGACATAGCCTTAGCAATGGTGCCAGATCCGCCGCCAGCTCTAAAAAACTGACGTACAGTTTCTTGACCTGCGCCAATTTCAGCAAAGGTTCCGTAAATGTTCTCATTAAGATTGATACGAAGCGCTTTGTTTTTAAGCGATGGAATCTCTTCAAATTCTTTATCGCCCTTTAAGGTTATCTCCATACTGTAGATTGAGTTTTATAAGCTACAAAGGTATCAAATTGCTATCTTAAACAAAATAATAAACTTACTTTTGTTGTAAACAAAGCACCTTTGAGAGTTATATTTTTAGGAACAGGTACATCCCAAGGAATTCCGGTTATAGGGAGCACTCATCCTGTATGTTTAAGCGAGAATCCAAAAGACAAACGTCTGCGTGTTTCTGTGTTGATAGAATGGAACACAAATACCTATGTTATCGATTGCGGCCCCGATTTTAGACAACAGATGCTTAATGCTAAATGTACCAAGTTGGATGGTGTTGTTTTTACCCATGAACATGCTGATCATACCGCAGGTTTAGATGATATTAGACCGTTTTATTTCAAGCAGGGTGATGTTCCCATTTATGCCCATAAAAGAGTTTTAAAAGCACTTAAGGAGCGGTTTGCTTATATATTTGAAACCCAAAACAAGTATGCTGGGGCACCAGGAGTGATGCCTATTAAAATTAAAAATGAACCGTTCCGATTGGGCAACTTAAATGTGGTGCCTATCAATGGGATGCATTACAAACTCCAGGTTTTTGGCTTCAGATTTAATGATTTCGCTTATTTAACCGATATGAAAACAATCGAAGATGAAGAGCTAGAGAAATTAAAGGGCGTTAAGGTGCTTGTGGTGAATGCCTTGAGGGAGGAAGAACATATCTCTCATTTTAATCTGAGTGAAGCTCTAGAAATTATAAAAAAAGTACAGCCAGAACGTGCGTATTTGACGCATATCAGTCATATGCTTGGTTTTCACGACGAAGTTGAAAAGAAACTTCCCGAAAACGTTTTCTTGGCTTATGATAACTTACAAATTAACCTATAAAATTTATGAAAGGTAAAATCTTTATGTACATGTTCGTTTTTGCATTGTTGTTGATTGTTTTCCAATATGTGAACTCTAAGAATATATTTGAAACGTATCAAGAGAAAATGACAAAACTGATAGCAAAAGAGCAAGTGCTCAAAGATTCTATTAATCATTTAAACAAGGAACTGAAAGCGCTCAAAAGTGAGCTTCCTCAAGAGTAGAGTTTTTGGAATGCTGAATTTGCCTGCGCGGCGCACCATTGGAGAAAGAAGTGGAAGAGGGAATTGAAGTTGAAATTGAAGTTGAAATTGAAGTTGAAATTGAAATTGAAGTTGCCGCCCAGTACTAACGAAACTGAAACTGAAAACTGTAACTGCGACCGTAGACTGAGATTATTTTACCGGAGATGCGCAGATTTTCGCAGAACTACATGAAAAAGTTTAGTGCTCCAAAACTGCAACTGAAAACTGTGGCTGCGACCGAAAACTGAGATTTTATTCCTGTTGATGGCGCAGATTTTCGCAAAACTACTTGAAAATGTTATTGCTCCGAAACTGCAACTGAAAATTCCGACCGCGACTGAAAACTGAAATTATTTTCCCCCACAATACTCAGATTTCGCAAACTTGATGTCTACTGCAGATTTCGAACCTTAAATTCTGAATCTAGACCTTTGAACTAATTTTCCAAACGCTTATTCAACCAGCTCCTTAATTCATAGAAGTTTTCAGGTGCTACGCCATGACCCACAGGGAATTCTTTATACGTGTTTTTAATTGACAATGCATTTAAAAATTGCGGTACTTTTCGTGCCCATTCTACTGGAATAACTTGATCTACGTTACCATGAGAGCAATAAAAAGCCAAACGCGAATAGTCTTTAGTTTCTATATCATCAGGAAGCATTTCAGGGCTGATATAGCCGCTTAATGCAATCACGTTTCTTATTTTCTCAGGATAGGTGAGCGCTACAGCATAACTCAAAATTGTGCCTTGACTAAAACCTAAAAGCGTGAGGTTGTCTTTATTGATGGGATAGGTCGCTTTCACTTCGTCAATGAAAGTAGCGATCAAATCTCTCGATTTCAGAGCTTGTTCATTGTCGTTCCACTTGTTCATTTCGGCATCAAAATTAATCGCATACCAAGCATTTCCGTAGGGCTGCATAGGGTACGGCGCTCTTGCGGATATGATAAACAATTCTTCAGGTAATTCAGACGCGAAACTAAAAAGATCATTTTCATCACTTCCATACCCATGGAACATGATGAGGGCAGGTGCGTTTTCCTTTAAAGTTGAAAGTCTTGTGATATGGTGTAAAGAGAGTTTGGACATTATTAATTGACATTTTTAAACCATTCTTGGAATTTTTCACCAAGAACGGGAATGAGTTTATATTCTTCTTTTATGGCATAATAAATAGCAAATAACCAGCATGCAAACGAGATGATCCAAAAAGCAGTTCCCAAAAGACTATTGACATATTGTTCTACTAAATTTGAAAAAATCAACATGATCATCAAGCCAAACATCTGTCTAATGTGGAATAGTGTAAAGGGATTTCGTTTTTCCAAATTCATGATAATGGCTATAATGAGACCTACGAAGGTTAAATAACTGATAATGGCCAATGTTTTGCCTTCTTTAATAACCGAATCTTTCATCCTAATTTAAAACCATTTGATTGTTTGAGTAAACACCGTAAACCTTGCCTTTTAATTCATAATTTTCAAAGATGGCATTTTTTGATGTAGAAAGGATCATTCCCTTATTGAATTGATAATTTTCATTAGGATTGAACAAGGTTAATTTCGCTTTAGCGCCAATGGCTATAGGCATTAGATCGATCCCAAAACGTTCTCTTCCTTTGGTTAGTAAATCGATGGTCTTCTTCATGGTGAAAACCTTATGCAGAGCACCAAAAGCCGTTTCTAAACCTATTGTGCCGTACATGGCATAATCAAATTCTATTTTTTTATGTTCAATATCAATCGGATTGTGATCACTGGTTACCATATCGATAGTGCCATCTTTAAGGCCATCAATAAGCGCATCGCAATCTGATTGGGTTCTTAAAGGAGGCATGACTTTAAATCGCGTGTCAAAGGTTTTTAGCTCATCATCTGTCAAAATCAAATTATGAATGGCGACACTACAGCTCACATCCAATTTCTTGGATTTTGCATTTCTGATCAATTCTACAGATTTAGCAGAAGAAATTGTCGGAATATGCAATTTTCCTCCAGTATATTCCAACAAAAATAAATCCCGTACAATCTGTAGTTCTTCGGCCAATGTTGGATTTCCTTTTAAACCCAATGAAGTGCTCATGATATTTTCATTCATGACGCCAAGACCAGAAATTTTAGATTCCTGTGGAAATGAGTAAATCAATCCTCCAAAATTACTGGCGTATTGTAAGGCCAGTTTCATCAAGTTCGGATTTCTAATAGGTTTTTGGTAATCAGAATAGGCGATAGCTCCTGCGTTTTTCATATCGAATAGTTCCGCTAAATCTTCACCCTCACTGTTTTTTGTCAAGGCGCCAATCGGATATAAATTCACAGGATTACCTTGGGCTTTTCCTTTCAAAAAAGATATATCGGCATAACTGTCAATCACAGGATTGGTGTTGGAGTTGACGGCCACATCTGTAAAACCTGAACGGGCTGCTGTTTCAAGTCCGTTTGCGATGGTTTCTCGTTCTTCATAACCTGGTTCTCCAAAACTCACACTACTATCAAACCATCCTTGGGAAACATGAAGGTTGTCAAGGTTTATTTCCTTCACTTTAGAAGGGTTTTTTATCTGTTCTGAGATTTGGGAGATGATGCCTTTTTCTATAAGGATATCACAAGTTTGGTTATGGAAATCGCTTTTTGGGTCTACTATGGTGGCAGATTTTATCAGTACGTTCATTTAAGGAATTTTAAGATGAGCATTTCAATAATTAAAAAAGCTATTGCAAAAATAACAAACCATTTCCATAGCTCATTAACATTTGTAGTACTTTTTATATCGTCAATAGCAGAAGCTACAGAACTGTTTTTTACACTATTTGTGACCTGGGAGAGGTTCATATAGTTGAGTTGGCTTTCTTTTCTATCGTAATTATAACTCAGATTTCGTACCACATTATCTTTGTTTTTGACCTCGAAAGTGCCTGCCGTATTAGGATATTCGTCTGTAGTTAATTGAACTTTATGACTGAAAGTCTGTTGCATGGGTACAATAGAGGCATCGGCATTATCCAATCTTAAAATTTCATCCTGGAGTAAGCTGGTGTTGATGTCAATGGTATTTGAAATGCCAATGGTATAATACAATCGGGGTAATTTTAAACTTTGTTTGCCAATATTATAAAGTACAGGAACGATCAACGGCGAGTTTTTAAAATTGGAATTGCTGTCATCCAAGCTTGCAGCAAAAGCAAACACATTATTCGATTGGGTCAAAAATGGTGTGTTGTCTTCAAAACTCAAGATGCTCGCGACCGACGAACTGGATAAACTATAAAACGAATTGACCTTAGGATATTGAAAATTATCCACTTTTTTATCGAAGACATTCGCTAAAAGTGGATGGGAAAAATTGATTTTAGTGATGCGTTTCTCTGTCGAAATTTTAGAAGAGAAGTTTGGTAATAACAAAGAATTAAATAGCTGATTGTAAGTGCTCAGTTCTAATTCATCTGAAGGGATGGTTAATATGGTTCCGCCATCATCTGAAAAAGAATTTAAAGAAGTAATTAAAGCATTTGGAATATTTTTCAACTCATTGAGAACAATCAAATTCTGATCAATGATACTGTTGAAGTTGAGTTCATTAAAGTTAACGACCGTTAAATCAAATTCATCGTCAGTATATAGCTTTCTTAAAAATTCGGCATTGGCTTCATTGATGACCAATACCTTTATACGTTCCTTTTCATCTAAATTAAAATATAATACGTTGTCATAATGCAAGTTGGAATCTTCAATCGTAATCTTTCCTTTAAAAGCTTTATTGTTGGGAATTGTGAAAATTGTTTCGGATTTATTATCAATAGTGACTGCGCTCTTAGCAATAAGTTGATTGTCTTCAAATAATGACACAGGTAAGGTTTCAATAGGTTGATTCCCTTGGTTGCTCAAAAGGACCGTCAACTCTAAGGTTTCCACAACATTTTTGGAAATATAGAGTGAATCAATACTGACATTATTAATTTTTTTTGGTTGTAGCTGTACCAACCTATAATCCACAAGACTGTCGGCTTTAAGACTTAAAGCATCGTTTTTTTGTTGAAAATCAGAAATCAGGATGAAGTTTTTAATACTGCCTTTATCTTTAGAGAATGCTTTTTTTCCTTTTAAAATCACGGCATCATAATCCAGTTGATTAGAAGAATAAAAGAGTTGTATCAAATCGTTTTTTATTGCCTTGATACTGGTATTATAAAAGTTGAGATCATTGGTGAAAAGGCTCAGCATTTCATTTTCATCTACGTGCTCTATTAAATCTTGCACTGCAGCATTTAATAAAGTGCCATTATCACCTTTAGCCTGCATGCTGAAAGAGTTGTCCAAATAAATGACTGTTTCATTCTTGGTAGTGAAGCTATTTTTATTGGCTTGATAGGGTTGGGCAAATGCGAGGATTATAGATGCCAAGAGCAATAATCGAGTCAATAAAGTTAACCATTTCTTGATTTGTGAACTTTTACGCGTTTGTAAAGTGATGTTTTTAAGGAACTGAACGTTGGTAAAAGCAACCTTTTCAAAGCGTCGTAGTTGAAATAAATGAACAATTATAGGAATAATGAGCAGCAGTAAGGCATATAAGATTTCGGGATTTTTAAACTGCATTCCTTTTGTGGTTTTGGAGATCTAACAAGCGGGTCAAATATAGAAAATACGTGGTGATTTGCGCCTTCGGATTTTGAGAAATTTAACGTTAATAACTTGAGATTGCTAACAAAAGAAGAAATAATCCTTGGCTTTCATTAAATAAAGGTTTTCTAAATCCGTAGTAATCCAACTTTGTGATTTTTTGTTGGCCACGGTAACGATGACCTGCGGTTGGTGCAACTGATTTATGGTAGAATCAGCTCGTAATTTTACATTATAGATATGTTTCCCAATTTTCTTAGGATTATTACAAATCCAGATAAACGGTACTTTGTTTTTCTTTAATAATTTAGCGCAAAACTTGCCCTTGAAACCTGCACCCCAAAGTACTAATGGGCGTCGAATATCGTAATCAATTTCTAAAAAATAATGTAGTTTTAATTTCAGGAAATGATTGGTTGCATAATGATCATGCGTTCTTGAAGTCCGATTCTGGTAATCTCTCCAATAATGGAGCAGGTTGTTGGATGGAATACATTTTAGGCCGTTTTGGTAGAACCGAAATGCCAAATCATAATCTTCAGGATAAACATCTCTTTCAAAAGCACCACAGGTTATTAAATCCTCACGCGATACCATCCAGCAGGGGGATGGAATAACACATTCCTTGTAGATTTCTGTGTAATTTGTTCCTGATTTGGTTAGTCCATTGAGCCATTTTTCATAGTTTTGATACCCTTCTCCAAGAGCACCTTCACAAAAATAGCTGACCAATCCTAAAGCGACATGTCCATTGCCGTGAGTTTTTAAATCGCGAAGCATTACTTCCAGTTTATTGGGTGACATAAGATCATCGCTGTCCATTCGGGTAATGTAATGGCCCGAACTCTTTTTAAATGCCAATTTTAAGGCATCAATAATCCCATTTCCGTTTGTCTTTAGTAATTTTATGCGATGGTCTGCTTGAGCGAAGGAAGCTAGCAGATTATAACCTTCATCTGTCGAATGGTCATCAACAATTATCAACTCCCAATGGGAATAGGTTTGGTTTAGGATAGATTCCAGATAGGGGGATAAAAAAGCCGAACTATTTTTAAAAGGCGTAAGAATGCTGATTAAAGACTGTTGCATCCCGCGAAAATACGATTTCTATTTAACGGGAAGTTTAATGAAACTAATAGTTTGGGATTTTGATTTTTTATCAGCAGGATTAACCTTCATTTATGTTTTACTTTTAACTGATAAAATGGTGCTTAGTTAATTATTGTCCACAATTGAATCGATGAAGGAATTTATGGGCTAGAAATAAAAAAACCTGATAAAATCAATTATCAGGTTTTTTGAAATTAATATTTTGCGGCTTCACCGCTTTTAGGCGTGGATTCTATAATAAACTGCCTTATATCTTCGGTAGCTTTCTTGAGGTCTTCCTTTCTTAAATACATCATATGGCCACTTCTGTAGCCTTTAAAAGAAACGCGATCTTTCATTCTGCCACTCGGATCCATTTGACCAACAGTATATTTGGCAGCAAAATAAGTCGTTGCACCATCATAATAACCTGATTGAACCAAAACTTTCAAATAAGGGTTTTGGGCCATGGCTTGACGCAAGTCATCTCTTGTGCTGTCGTATTGTCGATCCCAAGGGTGCACATTACCAAACATATTGTATTTGATGTCTGTTTTAAACTTCAGTTCTTCACGGATGTAGTAATTGATAGCAGGAGTAAAGGAATGTAGCCATGAGGTTAATTCTGCATTATAATCGGGAGAGTTTCCAGCAGTCATTTTATCGATTCCTAAATACCTCGAATCCAATCTACCTATGGTATAGCCCTTATCACGTATGAGTTCTTTCCAGAAAAAATTTGTAGGAACATTTAAATTATGATCAATAATTGAAGATTTACTTAATCCAGAATAGAGACTCATTTTTTCTGCCACTTGGTTTCTTTCTGCGTCAGAAATAAAACCTCCTTTTGCAATGGCTGGCATGACATGGTCTATGGTATATGCTTCTACTTCTGGTAATATTTCCAATAAATCCTTTTGTTGAAGCGCAGGAGAAAGTGCTTTTTGATACCATGCAGTTGCAGTGAAATATGGTAAATTCAGTGCAGAATAAATCGGTTGATCGGTAGAATATATTTTATAATCGGCTGGAGATACTAAAATAACACCATTTAAATACATCCATTGGTTGTTTTGTAACTCTTTTGATAATCCCATAACTCTCGGGCCACCATAACTCTCGCCAATTAAATATTTAGGAGATTCCCATCGGTTTTTTCTGGAAACAAACGTATTCATCCATTCCGCTAAATATTTGATATCGGCGTTGATCCCAAAAAATGTTTTTCTATCTGGCAATTTTCCGTCCTTATCCTCAACCATTCTGGAGTACCCCGTATTTACAGGATCAATAAAAACAATATCTGCCACATCTAAAATAGAATGCGGGTTGGCTTTCACGCCATAAGGCTGTACAGGATAGCCTTCATCGTCTATATTCAAAATCACAGGACCTGTATAGGCAATGTGCATCCAAGCCGATGCAGAACCTGGGCCACCGTTAAAAGAAAAAACAATAGGGCGTTTTTCTTTCTCGCTATTACTTTTTTTGTAATAGGTATAAAACAATGTGGCAATGGGTTCGCCTTTGGCATTCCAGACAGGTTGTGTTCCGGCTATTGCTTGGTAAGAAAGGCTTTTACCATTTATGACAATGGAGTGGTTGGTCACAGCCATTGTGTCTAATGGAATTTTTTTGACTTGCGAAAAGAGCAAGCTCACAGAAAATGTGGCAATTAGTAAAAAGTAGTTTTTCATAAAGTTAGAATTTTAAAGCCTTAAAGATAAAAGGATTTATCGGAAGCTATTTTCAAAATATGTTAAAATAGGATAAACATTGCAATGTGCAACTGTTGGAAAAAGGGTGTGTTTTTCTCTTTTCAAGTCAATGTCCATACAAATGAAGATTCTAGCAATAGGAAATACTGTTATTAAACGTCGTAATTAATTAAAGTGTGGACTTTAAACCCTACTTCGCAATTGTAAATGTGAAAACGCTCCCGACGCCAACTTCAGACGTAACACCAATATCACCACCCAGTTTATTGACCAGATTTTTTATTGTGCTCAGCCCAATGCCTGTGCTACGCTTTATGTTTTCATGAGGGATAATGGCAAACAAATTAAAAATCAGATCCTGTTTTTCCTTTTCAATCCCTATTCCGTTATCTGAGATTGAAAATTTGTGGTATTTGGGTTCTTCCACATAAGCAATCTCTATTAAACGTTTTTCTGAAACATTATATTTAAGAGCATTGTCCACCAAATTGATCAGGATCTGTGTCAAAGCCGCTTTGTTTATGTTTTTTATAGCATCCTGTCCAGAATAAGAAAGTTTATCATCCTTAGACAGCAACAAGTGGCTTATTTTTTCAGATATAACAGAAAGTTGGATGTCTTCTCTTTCTTCCTTGAGAAGTTCATCAGCTTTATAATGCAACAAGATTCCATCAATATAATCTTTAAGAATCAAAGCGGAATCCTCTAAATAATTAAGATATTCCAATGAGGAATCAGAATGTTTGCCCTCAAGATCATCTTTTAAAAGATGGGTCAATGAAATGATATTGGCCAAAGGCGATTTTAAATCATGCGACACATGGCTGGCAAATTTCTTTAATTGGATATTATGCAAAGTCAGTTCGTCTTTAGCAGTTTGTAATTTTAAATTCTGTCTTCTTAATTCCAAGGAATTGACCACTTGCTTTCCTAAAGTGATGAGTGCATTTTTTTGTGAATCTGTTAATATTCTAGGTTTATGGTCAAAAACACATAACGTGCCTAAAGCATAACCTTCCGGATTTACCAAAGGAACGCCGGCATAGAAAATCGCATTGGCACCTTCTATAAGTGGGTTATCTGTAAAACGCTCATCCAATCGCGCATCTTGGATAATGAAGATTGGTCCATCTCCCAAAATGGCGTGACCGCAAAAAGAAATGTCTCTTGGAGATTCTCTAAACGGAACACCGTGGTGCGATTTAAAAAAATTACGTTCCTTGTCTAGCATCGTAATTAATGAAACAGGAGCGTCGCATATTGTAGCCACAAGGCTTGTTATGTTGTCATAATCTTGCTCCGGGAGCGTATCGAGCAGTTGGTATTCTGATAAAATATCTAATCGCTGGCGTTCGTTGGTAGGTAATTTGGGACTTTGCATGATAGTGTTTTAGTTTTGTTGGTAAATAATTGTAGGTAAAATCTATAATTTTGAGAACCCTTCAAAGACGCCCAGGCCAAAAAGGGCAAAATCGTATTTTACAGGATCGTTTTTGTCCAAAGTTCTCAAAGCCTTGTCAAGTTCATCTAAGGCTTTTGCATCATTTTATTTTCTTTTTAATATTCCTAAAGATCGCGCCACATTCCCTGAATGCACGTCTAACGGGCATGAGAGTTGGGCAGGAGAGAGGGTTTTCCAAACTCCAAAGTCGACACCGTTATTGTCGTCTCTGACCATCCACCTTAAAAACATATAAAATAGTATAATTAATACGGCATAATAAAAATAAAAACGACTCTAATTTAAAAGAATATAAAGTACAATCCTTATTCGGTGTTATCTCTGAACGCATCTAATTCATCTTGTGACATACCTTCAAAATAGTCATCATTAATTATTTCCCAATCTCCAGGTCTATCGTAATCACTTTCATCTCTGTTTGTGGGATTATAACTAAATCTCCTATATGCACTATTTGCTCGATACCATTGAACTGGGGATTCTAAATTAATTGCTTTACAAATTTTGTCTAATGTGTTAAAGGATAATTCTTCAGCAAGAGGGATATTCCTTAAATTCAATTCTTCTTTAACCCAATTTCTCTCATGGCTACCATCCGAATGCTCGCTCAGGCTTTTTCCGTACATAAGAAATAATTCAATAGTCCTAAGTTCTTTATTTGAGGCTTTACCCCACATACTATCTGGACATTCTTTATTTCTTATGTAATCCCAAAAATGCTCAATATCTACCTTATCATTAAATTTCTCATAGTGTGATACAATAAATTTATATTTAGTTAATTTACCATGTGTCATACTACTCAATTTATCTTTTGGATTAAATCTAGGAGTTAATTTATACTTTTCTTTATATTTAATAATAATATCATCTACGGAATCTTGAGTTACTTCTAAGCTAAACGTTTCAATAAAGAAATCTCTTGCAGAATAGTAGTCTTCAAAAGAAGTTAATGAAGGTAATTCTCTTTCTGCAACTAACTCGTTTATCGTTTTCCTCATCTCGTAATGTGGTATATTCATAGGGTTCAAATAATTCTTAATAAAGAAATCTGACTTATTGTAGAATATTTCTAAAAGCCTTGTTTCTGAAGTGTTTAATGAACTGAAAATATAGTCGAAAAAATAATCTATACGAGGACTTTCTATACCATGTAGATTATACTCATAATTTGCAATTGCATCTTCAGTAATAAAATGTTGATGAAGGTGTTTACCTTCTTTAGTTATGGTATGAATATGTTTTTCTTTCATTTGATTCTATTAGCTTATTTAAAATTAATCAAACTTTATCAATTCACTCTTTTTAATATCAATAAGGTCCAGCTTGCCCCATGATGTGTGACCAATCTTTGTACTAGGTTCTTCGGATTTAAGCTCATCTACCAGTTTATTAAAGTATGCTTTATTAGGATGGTTGTCAAAAAAATGCTGTATCTCTTCTGGAATATAAAAATCATTGGTTTCTTATAGCCCTTTTTTTCATTGGTGATTTTGTTGTTGACTTTAATAGTTATTCTACTTATAGATTTTATTAAATGGGTTAGGTTTTAAAAAATCTGGTGGCATTTTTATTATTACTTTTAAACATTTTCCTAAAGAATTTTGTAATTTTTGTGATGATATTTTTACTTTCTTCCTCCATTGGATAAATATATAATTGAAACCACCCATTTACTCTTTTGATGGTGACCTCAATCGTATCTAATGTCCATTTTCTACCTTCCCACTCATAATCATTCATCTCACCAGTTTTATAACGTTCTTTACCGTTATCGTCTACACCAAAGTGATTAACGAACATCTTTAAAACATTTTCAATCTCCTTATATGCGATATAATATATTCTAGACGGATGTTCTTTTGTCAATAGGTAGAATGTTCCATTTGATGACGATGTACAGATTCTAACTTTATTGAAAAAGTTAAAAAAATAGTGGTTAGAAAACCCTACAAAACTGAAAGGTTCTCCTTTTTCATCGTACTCGTTTCCGAATTTATAATAACCTTTTCCTTTTTTTATGACATCAATTAGGTTTGAAAGGTGTTCATCAAAACTATGGATATCTAAAAAATCATTGTAGTATTCAGTGAACTCATCTGGAGTCATTACACATGTCTCTACACCAAATTTCTTATAGATTGCTTTAGACTTATCTATATTTTTTTTATCACTGGTTATATAAAAATCACATCTTGAGGCAAATGCAGAATGAAAAGCGTCATCTGTAGTGTTTCTAAATGTTTGTTTATTCTTATTATCAACTTTAACTTTATCTTGTTTATACCCATGCATATCGAGCAAAATGTATTCATTTGATAACTCATTAAACCAATCAGGAGTATTTTTAGAGCTAACCAAATCGCTATTTGTTTCAAATGGATTTGTGCCTAATTTTTGGTATGCATCGCCTATAACATCATAAGGATTTTTACCCTGACTAAAATGACTACTATTTACACCAATTTTCTGAACTGCTTCTCGAAGACCTTTATAATCTTCAGTATCATTTAATCTGTTGTACATGTTCCCAAAGGTTTTAAACCAACCTTCAAAGGTTAAATTGTCTTTTAAATCAGGAAACATTTTTTCCATTTCCTTGGTAATTTCAGGGTTTTTAAAAGCTTCTTTAAATGTATTGTCTAACGGAATTGATTTCAATAGCCCTTTAAGTAAAGTTATAAGTGGTGCTATAACCTCATCGTCATCGTCAATATCAAAAGGAGCAAATAATTTGTCAATACTGAAATCCCTAAATAAATCTTGAGAATCAATTCTTTCTTCATACAATTCAATTGGATTCATAAACCCTAATTGAATATTGCCTTTTCCATCATTGAAAAAACAATTATTATCTGTAATAGAAGTAATATATTCTAAATCCTTCTGAATTCGCTCTTTCTGCACCTCGCTTTCAGAATGACTAGCAAAGATATCTCCAATATGAGATGTCGAATAAGGGACTAAAAATTTTTCTTTAAATTCTAAAATGGATTTAAGTTCTTGGAGATTTCCTTGTTTGATAGAAGATATAATATTCCAATCTAAATAAACTTTAATCATTCTAATGTTTTGATATTATTGGTTGAACCATGATTTTTCCTAAATTAGCAGAAAATTCAAAAGTAAAAGAATTTAAATCTAAAAAATTTTGACTAGATTGAATGAAGGACAGATTCAAAATCGAAAAAAATTAATTTATAATTTTAAAATTTCTCATTCACTCCTAAACTGAATAATGCAAAATCGTATTTCACTGGGTCATTTGGGTCTAAACGTCTTAACTCTCTGTCAAGCTCGGTTAAAGCTTTAGCATCGTTTTGGTTACGTTTTAACAAACCCAACTTTCTGGCAACATTACCAGAATGTACATCTAACGGACAAGATAAAACCGAAGGTGAAATAGAATTCCAAATGCCAAAATCAACACCAGCGTTATCAGTGCGTATTAACCACCTCAACATCATATTTAGTCTTTTGCATGCTGAACCTTTATTTGGGTCACCTATGTGCTTTTGTGTTCTTTTTAGGTGGTCTAACGAAAAGAATACTTTTTTGAATTTATGTATAGCTGGTTGAATGCTAGTTTGGTTATGGTTATTTACAAAGATGGTTTCCATACCACCATGGTGCAAATAAATATTTTTCAAAGCTTTAATAAAATATATAAAGTCTTCAGAATTGAATGTTCGGTGAACAAATCCATGTAGTTTACTGAGGTTAGATTCTGTATGATTCATTACAAAATCGTATGGTGAGTTACCTAGTAACTGCATCATTTTATCTGCGTTCGTAATAATCATTTTACGATTGCCCCAAGCGATGGTTGCAGTTAAAAATGATGAAATCTCAATGTCTTCCTTTAACTGGTAGCGATGAGGTATTTGTATAGGGTCGCTCTCGATAAATATCGGGTTATTGTATTCTTTTACCTTGGAGTCTAAGAATTCTTTTAGTACGGAATTATTCAAAATTGTGAATTTCATTATTATATTTAAAAGTATCAATTTAATAACAAGTAACCATAGATGAGTAAAAGAAAAGGGTCTTCCTCCGAAGAATCAGGGATTATGGGTTGCCTAATAATTCCTATTATTTCTATAGCAGCTATATTTTTATTCTATATTATAATAATTTACTTTGGTTCCTCATTGTTAGGCAATATTCTTGAGTTATTCCCGTGGTATATTTGGATTATAATTGGTATTTCTCTTTTATACCTTTTTCATGAATGGGCAAATAGAAGATGATATATTTACGAAGATTACAAAAGGTTTATTATTGATATATTATATTAATCTGCCGTATATATTGAACTAATCAACATATTGATGCGTTTGGCTGCTGAATTTTTTAAAGGATCACTCACATGTTTTTGGGTTCGTGGCAGATGTTCAATCTCAAAGAAATCCTTTTTAAATTGGTGAATGGCGTTTTGGGTCGAAAAATTTTCTGAATGTTTAGAAAAAACAGCTTCCAGTCCGCAATGGTTTTTATAAATATGGTTTAAGCTCTTTATAAATTGAATAAAGTCGTCTTCGTTGAAGGTTCTATGGACAAAGGGCCGTAGTTTTTCCAAGTCATCTGTGGTGTGGTTTTTCACAAAATCAAAAGGAGAATGATCCAAAAGTACCATCATCTTATTAGCGTTGGTGATGATGCTTTTCCGGTTTCCCCAAGAAATGGTTGCTGTTAAAAATCCTGCAATTTCAATGTCTTTCTTTATGGAGAATTGGTGTGGAATTTGGATTGGATCACTTTCAATAAATCGTGGGTGGTTATACTCTGCGACTTTGGCGTCTAAAAATTCTTTCAGCTCTTGTTTTTTCAATGGTGATATGTTATAACTTGTATTACGTGTGATTACTCAGCAATTTCCCTGCCACATCCTTATTAAAGAAGAATCAATTTTTTGTAGGCCACTTCTCAATTTAACGCTATCCAATTTATTTTAAACTCATAACAAATTTCTATTTTAAGAGTCATTTTAATTGGGTAAATTAGACCATCTCATTAAAATTAGATACACATGAAATCTATTATAAAATTTGGTTTAAAATCTGCAATTGCACTTTTTGCCATTGGCATTGGGACCAAACTGGGCAAGGATGCCATAAATGATTTAAAACAATTTCAAATCGACCGTAAAAACACAAAAGATGGAAAATACTGATGATATTCTTGACTCAACCTTAAATGTTGTTAGCAACTCAATAACAAATTTTGACAACGTTTTGGGTCATGTTCCCCTTTATAAAAGTGGCCATAATATTGGTGCTGCCATTAGTAAGTTAATTGATTCAATTGTTGATGTTATTCCGGATTTTAGGTAAATCAATTAAACGATTTTTCCATCCACCATCACCAATTTCCGATCGGCCATATCTGCCAACTCTTCGTTGTGGGTTACAATCACGAAGGTTTGACCAAATTCATCTCGTAATTTAAAGAAGAGATTGTGCAGGTTTTCTGCGCTTTCACTATCTAAATTACCTGAAGGTTCATCGGCAAAAATCAGTTCAGGGTTGTTGATCAATGCTCTTGCAACTGCTACACGTTGTTGTTCTCCACCTGACAATTCATTAGGTTTATGATGGTATCTATGGTTTAATCCTAAAAAGTCCAATAGCTCTTTAGCTCGTTTTTCAGCTTCTTGTTTGGAAGTATTTTTTATAAAGGCAGGAAGGCATACATTTTCCAATGCCGTAAACTCTGGCAGTAATTGATGAAATTGGAAGATGAAACCAATATGCTCATTTCTAAACTTTGCGAGGTGTTTATCCGTTAAACTGATAATATCAACATCATTGATATGAAGTGTGCTTTGTTCTTTGGATGACGCTCTATCCAAAGTGCCCAAAATATGTAGCAAAGTGGTTTTTCCTGCTCCTGAGGCACCTACGATGGATACAATTTCTCCTTTTTGAATGTTAAGATCGACACCTTTAAGAACGTGCAGATCACCGTAATATTTATGGATATTGGTTGCTTTTATCATAGACAAATAATTGCAAGCAAGTTAGCATATTGTTTGCTTTTGCACAATTATGAATAGAAATTATTCTGGAAGGAATTCGGATTTGGAAATATAAGTAAGCGATCTTTTGGCGATGAAATCATGGTGGCATCATCTTATCAAAAGTTATTACGGATTTAAAGATTTTAATTTTCACTTAAATCCTTTACTTTTAACATAACATAAATTAGAAACAATGGCATACCAGCATTTTGAAGAGTATAATCTTAAGGTTACAGAAGATGTTAAAGAAAGATACAAAAGCATTATTGAAGATCTTGGTGAAGATGTCACCAGAGAAGGGCTTTTGAAAACCCCAGAACGTGCCTCAAAGGCGATGCAGTTTTTGACCCAAGGCTATAATCAGGACGCTGCGGAGATTTTAAAAAGTGCTATGTTTAAGGAGTCTTACAACGAAATGGTCATTGTCAAGGACATTGAAGTGTATTCCCTTTGTGAACATCACATTCTTCCTTTTTTCGGAAAAGCGCATATTGCTTATATCCCGAATGGACAGATTGTCGGGTTGAGTAAATTGCCGAGAATTGTGGATGTGTTTGCAAGACGCTTACAAGTTCAGGAACGTTTAACTCAACAAATTTTGGACTGTATTAATGACACACTCGAGCCTCAGGGCGTTGCCGTTGTTATTGAAGCTTCACATATGTGTATGATGATGCGTGGGGTTCAAAAACAAAACTCCGTAACCACGACTTCAGGGTTTAGAGGTCAATTTGAAAAAATTGAAACACGTAATGAGTTTTTAAAACTGATCAGTAATAAATTCTCTTGAGTGTTTTTGGTATATTTTTTGTTATAAATAAATTGAATTAATATTTATACGATGACATTAGATAATCTAAGCAAAAATAAAAAACTCGTTCTAGGGATCATTTTGGATTTCATTGGAATGATAACTTTTATTGATATTATTTGGGCGCCCATATCTGCGCTGTTGATGACAAAGATGTATGCGGGAAGAAAGGGTAAAGTTGCTGGTATATTTTCATTTATTGAAGAAATTCTACCAGGCTTTGACATTATTCCCTCCTTTACCATTATGTGGTTTTACACCTATGTGTTCAGTAAAAAGCCTAAAGTTATAGAAGTGAGATAAAAAAAAATCCCTTTCAGCGTTTGAAAGGGATTTTTCATTTTTATAAAGTGTAGGTCAGACCTATGCTGATATTCCTTCCTATATTATAGATGCCATCCGATTTTAAGCGGGACAAATGATTGATATAGGTTTTATCTGTCAAATTACTTCCTGAAACTCTGATGTTCAGATTATTTTTAAAGAGAAGGACAGTGCCTCCAAAACCTGCACCTAAAAGGTTGTACCCATCTGTAGGCGTTTCAAAACCACTGACGTTAGATTGTTTGAAATAGGAATTCAATCTGATAAAACCATATAATTTTTGAACCGATTTCGTGTCGAATTCCACTCTAAGTGTATTGGTTAGAGAGTTGGCAGGGATAAGCGGTAAATAGCTGTCATTTTTTTGCTTTCCAGTGACCGTTTCAAAACTACTTTCAAGGTGCAACCAATCTAAAGGATGCGGATGCAGATGCAATCCAATTTCTCCGCCGTACAAGTTGGCATCTGCCTGTAAATAATTATAAACAGGTGTGTTTTCAATAAACTCTCCGTTTGGTGAAATAAAAATATAATTGTTCACCTTATTATAGAAGGCATTGGCGAAAACTTCAATATGCTCACTTTTATATTCCAAAGCTAGATCTGCTTGAAAATTTTGTTCGTTTTTCAAGTTTTCATTCCCAATCTCATAACGGTTGGTACCTTCATGCGTACCATCGGAAGTAAGTTCAGCCAAGTTTGGAGCGCGATATCCTGAGGCAAAATTAATCCGTGAGGTAATTTTTTCAAAAAACTTAGTTTTATAGCCAAGAGCGCCGTTAAAGCTAGAGAAATCTTTGTTTAAGCCGGAAATTACATCAATTGTACGGTGATCAAAACGTGCACCGATTTGTATATCAGAATTTTCAAAATGGATATGTGATGTGGCAAGAACTCCAAAATCGTTGGTGGTAGCATCTGGAATTAATTGCTCTTCGCCGTAATTATTATTACTTTGAGTCATTCCTTGTACGCCCACGATAGTTTCAAATCTACCAAGGGTTGGCAAATTATACTTCACATCATAGTTGAAAGTCTTTAATTTCATGTGTAGCGCAGCTTCTAAATGATCGTGATCATCATCCATGTCACCTTCATCATTATCATGATGGTGGTCTTCAAATTCTTTTCTGTCGTTATAGAGCAAGCCTAAGCTGATGTCAAAACTGGAGTTTTTAAGAAACACAGTCGATTTTGAACTTAGCACATGATTGGTCACTTCTTGGAAAGGTAAAAACGGCGTTTTGTTTGTGTTTTGTTCTCCGAGTTCCCCTGGAATTCCAAGTTTCGAATTGTTGATATTATAGCGGAGTTCCGTTTTGAAACCTGATTTCTGATATCCTAAACCAGTTTTGAAGTCCTGTTCCCTGAATCGGCTGTTGGTCACTCTGTAGTCCGCAGTGTTATAATCTGCATGTTCGGCAAGACTTCCTCTAAATAAAAATTTAAAATTTTCTCCAGAAGCTTTGTAACCTGCATCCGTATTAAATCCTTTTGTGCTGCTAAAATAATTGTAGCTGGCGTCTGCTTTATCGGTATTAGCTTGTGCGAATCTTTCTGGGTTTAGATAAAGGACACCACCAAGGGCGTCACTTCCATAGAGTAGGGACGCAGGACCTTTTATAACTTCCACGCTTTCAATTCCTGCATCACTTAAGCCGAGCCCATGCTCATCACCAAATTGCTGATTTTCCAATCTCACACCTTGTGTGTACACTAAAACCCGATTGGAACTTAAGCCTCTAATGACAGGTTTGCCTATGCTGACGCCTGTGGTGATACTTTCTACACCGGCAATTGTCGTAATGCCGTCGGCTAATGTTACAGCGCCTTTTGCTTTTAAATTGGCAACTGTTTCACGTTCGACCTTCATCACGTTTTCACTTTGTAATTTATGAAACGGTGTTGAAATGATGATTTCCTCCATTTCAATTGCTGAAGGTATCAACGTAAGATGTAATTGTTCTGTTGATGGAAAGGTTATGTTTTGTGAAAATGTCTCATAGCCCATTATGGAAACCACAATTGGAAAGGTACCATTTGGAATGTTTGAGAGTGTAAAATTCCCATCAAAATCAGTTGTTGCACCTTTTTCGAGTTGCGGAATATAGATGTTTGCGAATATTAAAGGTTCTGTCGTGTTTTTATCAACCACGCTGCCTTTTAAATTGTTTTGGGCGTAAATAGATGGAATTGCCAATAAAAGCAA
Organism: Gelidibacter gilvus; assembly: GCF_004115975.1. Taxonomy (GTDB): domain Bacteria; phylum Bacteroidota; class Bacteroidia; order Flavobacteriales; family Flavobacteriaceae; genus Gelidibacter; species Gelidibacter gilvus. The sequence continues at coordinate 89,079 of NZ_SDDZ01000009.1, forward strand.
TACTGTGAAAATATGTTTCATAGGGGATGTTTAGATTAATTTAATACGAATGCATTCTGAATTGATTTCAGAAGAAATTAGATTAAATTAATCATCGGTGGACCCCGGCGTGTAAAGTGCAGACTTTGGTATTCACTAAGAAAGCTATATTCTTTGGTGTTGAAAATATTGACTTCAGGATAGACCTTTAAAGCGGCAATATTCTCAGGTATGGTAAATGGTGTATTGATTTTAAACTTATAAAACTCACAATCAACATCCAAAGTATGGAAATGCGTATCAGATTCACCATAACACACTTCGTGTTGGTGGTTCTCATAAACGTGCATAAATTTAACAACAGAAGGCAACAGAAAGGTCAATACCAAAATGAGGGTCAACCCTTTGAATATGATATGTTGTCTTAGACACCTCATTGACTTAAGAGTTTCTTGAATCCTAACCTGCTCAACATTTTCTTTTCAAACTCCCAGAAAAACTTGAACTGACCAAATAGCCATCCAAAGAAGACGAGCATTATTTGATAAAAAACAAGACCTACAATAATGTATAAAATCCAGTAAACAGTGGTGTTTAAGTTGTCTTTTGTAATCCCGATGAGTGCCATGATGGGTTTTCCTATAAAAACTGATGATGATCCGGTTATAGAAAAAACTATAAATACCCGAATCATTTCCCACCGATGCTCTAAGATCCATTTATGTTCGAGTTTTTTAAATGAAAATAAAGTCAGTCTTAAAAGCAAAGAGAATAAAACGACAGATGTTATTAACACCAAAAACAAATTAATGTTTCCAACAATTACATCTGCTAATCTGTAGGAACAATACCCTAAAATAAGAACACCCAGAACTGGAAAAAGTAACTGCCAGTTATGTTGTATTTGCCAATTTTTCTTGAAATTTTCCATCGTATTTTTTTGCGATGCGAAGATACTTCAAATTCCTTTAAATCCTAGGGGCAAAAGTCCCTAATCTCTGTTTGTAGGTTAATTGAAAGTAAATGAAGTAATTGTACAATTTGTAATTGACTTCATAGCCATAATCGATATAGGGCTGATAATCAATTTGAAGCTCGTAGAGGTTACTATCATAACGCATCGGTTGCAATACACGCTGGTTCCACTCTGTAACATATTGTCTGTTTCGGGCTTCCATGTATTCCTGTGAATAGAATCCTTCCGGTTTTGCGGTAGAGGCAAGCCAAAAATTAAATCCTGGTTCGATAATAAGAATTTCATATTCCAGGGAATCATTTGCAATCCTGACCGTGTCTTGTTCTTTGTTATTTACTCTTGAAGCCATCGTCGTAGATGGTTTAGAAGTATTGCACGAGACCATGAATAGTCCCACAAACAGAAGGGTGGCAATTGTTTTCATAACAGTTTATTTGTTCTATAAGTTACAAAAATCATACCCAATAATTACGAAGTTGAATGGTTTTAACAAAAAAGTCGCGCTTTTAAAAGCACGACTTTTTCAAATGATATATAGTATTCTACAATTTAATTTTTTCCTCCAAACAGACCTCCGATAATTCCTCCAAGTCCGCCTTTATTTTTGTTTCCACCCATAACCATTCCGGCAACGTCATCCATGATGCTGCCATCATTATTGGCATCTAGAATGGATTCAAGAAAACTTTGATCGCCCTTAGGAGAATTTCCTTTTAAAAGACCGCCCAACATCCCTTCAAGCCCACTTGGACTATTAACATTTTGTTGTTTGGCTTGATTGCCTAACATCCCCATTAAAATTGGCGCCGCAACTTTTAAGATTTGAGCAACAGAACTGGCATCCATTCCTGACTTGGCACCAATCGCTTTTTCTACGTTACTTTGTTTATTACCGAGCACATGTCCTAAGATTTTACTGCCATCATTCATCACGTTGTCATCAACACCGCCGCCAAACAAACCGCTAAGATTGTTTAAAATGCTTCCATCATGTTGACCGTTTAATGCGCTAAGTAAACCTTGGGCGCCTTCAGGAGAAGATGCATTTCGTTGCATGGCTGCCATTAACACGGGCATTGCCATAGATAAAACCTCATGTGTTTTGTTTTGTGGTTGATTAGTTTGCTCAGATACGCCACTCACAATTGACTTACCAATATCGCTATTTAATAGATCTAAAATTCCAGACATAATTATATGATTTTAAAATTGAAAGGTTAAATTACAAAAAATGCTTGCAATACACTGTATGGCAAGCATTTTTAACAAGAAATGTTAATAACTTATACGTTTTCTGTCTTTAATATACTGACGATTTGTGACGCCAATTCTGTTCCAATTCTATCTTGGGCTTCGTTGGTAGCGGCACCAATATGTGGTGTTAATGACATTTTTCCATTCATGAGCACTTTAATTGCCGGGGTTGGTTCACTTTCAAAAGTGTCCAGTCCTGCAAAAGCAACTTTTCCACTGTCGATAGCTTTAACAAGCGCCACTTCATCAATGACACCTCCACGCGCAGCATTTACAATACCTACACCATCTTTCATTTGTGCAAATTGTTTATCTCCAATCACATATTCACCTTGTGCCGGAACGTGCAAGGTAATAAAATCTGAATGCTTAAGGATGTCTTTCATTGGTTGGGTCTCAATTTCAACGTTGATAAACTGTCCGTTGTAAAATTCAACTTTAATCGTTGCTTTTCCAACAAACTTATCACTTGCAATTACCTTCATTCCTACACCGAGAGCAATCTTGGCAACTTCGCGTCCAATACGTCCAAAACCAACAATCCCTAGAGTTTTACCTCTTAATTCCGTGCCTTGTGCATAATTCTTTTTAAGCGCGTTGAATTTTGAATCACCATCTAAAGGCATGTTCCTATTGGCATCATATAAAAATCTTACGCCGCCAAATAAATGCGCAAATACCAATTCTGCTACAGACTGTGAGGAGGCTGCCGGAGTATTGATAACATGTAGGTTTTTGCTTCGTGCATAGTCTACATCAATATTATCCATACCTACGCCACCACGGCCTATAATCTTAAGGTTTGGACATGCGTCAATAAGGTCTTTTCTAACTGTGGTAGCACTTCTGACCAATAGAACATCAATGTTTTTGTCATTGATAAAATTGATCAATTGTTCTTGGGCTACTGTAGTCGTGATCACTTCAAATCCTTCTACATTCAATGCGTCAATTCCACTTTGTGAAATTCCGTCGTTTGCTAATACTTTCATGAAAATTTATTTTTTTAGTCCCACCAAAATGGGAAGCTTTTTTGTTATTTAATTTTAAAGTTTAATCAGCCTGCCAACTGAAGACTTCTTTTACGCTTTCGTTTCCAATTCACTCATCACTTCCACAAGTGCCTTTACGCTATCCAAAGGTAAGGCATTATACATGGAAGCTCTATAGCCTCCAACGCTTCTGTGTCCGTTCAATCCGCTAATTCCCGCTTCTTTTAACATGGTTTCAAAAGTGTCTTTCAAATCGTCGTTGACCAAATTAAAAGTGGCATTCATATAAGAGCGATCTTCCTTAACTGCGTAACCCTTAAATAACGGATTGAGGTCTACTTCAGAATAGAGAACGCGAGCTTTCATTTCATTCACTTTCTCAATTGCTTTTATGCCACCTAAATTTTTAAGCCATTCCAAGGTTAGCATAGAAGTATAAACGGCAAAAACAGGAGGTGTATTGAACATGCTGCTTTTCGCAATTTGAACTTTGTAGTCCATAATGGAAGGAATTTTTCGAGATACTTTACCCAAAATATCTTCTTTAACCACCACTAAGGTAGTTCCCGCTGGGCCCATGTTTTTTTGCGCACCAGCATAAATGAGATCAAATTTAGAAAAATCCAATTGGCGTGAAAAAATGTCACTGCTCATATCACATACCATTGGAATTGGTGAATTAGGGAACTGTTTTATCTGGGTTCCAAAAATAGTATTGTTGGATGTACAATGGAAGTAATCATAATTATCAGGAATTGTATATCCTTTAGGGATGTAATTGTATCCAGCATCTTTTGAAGAGGCAACTTCATAAATATCATCATAGATCTTGGCTTCTGCAATAGCATTTTCGCTCCAAGTTCCTGTATTTAAATATCCAGCGCGTTTTTCCAATAAATTTAGGGCAACCATCATAAATTGCGTGCTCGCACCACCTTGCAAGAATAAGGCTTTGTAACCCTTTCCTTCAAGACCCAACAATTCCAAAGCTAGAGCTCTGGCATTTTCCATAACATCTACAAAGTGTTTGCTCCTATGCGAAATCTCCAATAAGGAAAGTCCTATACCATTTAATTCAACAACAGCCTCGGAAGCTTTTTTAAGAACCTCTTGAGGTAAAATTGAAGGTCCAGCGCTAAAATTGTGTATTTTCATTGTTTTTGGTTTTTGAAAGATACAAAGGTGCTAAATTCAAAGGGAATTGAGGGTAAGAAAATGATAATTTATCAACTATATTTTTAACAAAAACGCAATAGTATCAACATTGTCGGCATAGTCCCACAAATGTGGATGTTGGGTCTGTCCAAAAGCCACCGAATCCGCTGTAACTCCCTTAGAAACTACACATTGAATCTTGTCTTTGTTAGCCTCAAGTAGTGATTTAAGCTCGTCTCTATCGTTATAGTATTCATAAAATAGCGTTGCAATGGGAGAACCATAACTGGCATCTTCCTTGATCATTAAAAAGCCGTTTTCCAACAAATCAAATTCGCTCATCAAATAAACAGCTTTATTATAATCATAATTATTGGCATATTTATTTTGATGTATGATAGGATGCCATTCATAAACGCCATTAAAGAAGGCTCCAAATTCATAATCTTTGGGTACAAATAGCTTGGAAACGTTCCTACAGCCTAAACCATAGTACCTGAAAATATCCTCTGATAATGCTTTGAGTTCTTCATCGGTCTCTTCACCGGTCAATACGGCTACAGAGTTTCTATTCTTTCTGATAATAGACGCTTTTCCTTTGAAATAATGCTCAAAATATCGTGCAGTATTATCACTTCCTGTGGCTATTACCGCATCAAACTCAGATAGTTTTTCTTCGGTAAATGTAATTCTACCTTTAAACCCAGGTTCTAAATGCTCTAAATATTTAGCTAAATAGGGCAGAAGATGCTTGTCATTTGAAGATTGTTTTACAATAACTTCATGACCTGTAATAAGCACCGATAAGAAATCGTGGAAACCTACCAAAGGGATGTTTCCTGCCATGATAATGGCTACTTTTTTAGAAGAAATATTATTAAAGTCATACTTATCAAGCCATTGCTCAATATTGTTCTTTCTCAATGACTTAGACCATCCGCTTAAAGAGAATGAAATGTTCTCTTTAGTAAACCAACCATTGTGCTCGTGCGCCAATTTAATTTGATGTTTAAAACCGTCAAAAAATAAGATGTTGGTACTGATATTCTCATTTATTTTAAAGCCTTCTGTTGAAAATTGTTCGATAAATTCTCCCAGTTTTACGAAAGCGTTAATTCTTTGCTGTAAATCCATTCTGTATTTGGTTATGAATAGTTTTGGCGTTATTTTTGCATCGCAAAGTTAGAAAAATGAAATGAACGAGATTTGTTTAAGTCACAACTTTTTCTAAATGGTTTTAAAAATCAATAAAATCAGTTTAAAACCTCTAAAATCTCATCACTTTTTCTATAGTTAATATTTTAATGTAAAAGACGCTATGGCAATTATAATAACAGATGAATGTATTAATTGCGGTGCTTGTGAGCCTGAGTGCCCAAATACTGCAATATACGAAGGTGCCGACGATTGGAGATATAAAGATGGAACCAGTTTAAACGGTAAAGTGGTGCTTCCTAATGGGGCGGAAGTAGATGCTGATGAATCCCAAGAACCTATTAGCGATGAAATTTACTATATAGTTCCAGATAAATGTACGGAGTGTAAAGGGTTTCATGAAGAGCCACAATGTGCGGCTGTATGCCCAGTAGATTGTTGTGTTCCGGACGATGAACATATGGAAACCGAAGAACAACTTTTGTCAAAACAACGTTTTATGCATCCGGAAGGATAATAAATACGGTAATAATATTAGTAAAAAATCTCAAGTATAGCTTGGGATTTTTTTATGCAAATAATTCAGATAATTAACTAAATTTGCAGTCGCAAAAAATTGCGATTTTATTTAATGAGATTCCCACCGTTGTGGGAACGAAAATAAGTTTTTCAATGAAAGCCGGAATTGTAGGATTACCAAACGTAGGGAAATCGACCCTTTTTAACTGTTTATCTAACGCTAAAGCGCAAAGTGCCAACTTTCCGTTTTGCACTATTGAGCCAAATATAGGGATTGTTAATATTCCAGATCCACGTTTAGAGCGTTTGGAGGCCTTGGTGAAACCTGTGCGTGTGCAACCTGCAACCGTAGAGATAGTAGATATTGCGGGCTTGGTAAAAGGCGCCAGTAAAGGTGAAGGTTTGGGGAACCAATTCTTGGCAAATATTAGAGAAACAGATGCCATTCTTCATGTATTGCGTTGTTTTGACAATGATAATATTGTGCATGTTGATGGTAGTGTCAATCCTATTAGAGATAAGGAGACCATTGACATGGAGCTCCAGTTGAAGGATTTGGAAACTGTTGACAAGAAACTGGAAAAGGTAAAACGTGCCGCAAAAACGGGCAATAAAGAAGCGCAGAAGGAAGAAGCTGTTTTAGTTAAAATAAAATCAGCCTTAGAAGCAGGAGTTTCAGTACGAGCTTTGGAGTTTGCCAAAGATGATTACGACGAATTTGTCAGTCCTGCACAATTTATTACAGATAAACCGGTCATGTATGTGTGTAACGTAGATGAAGAATCTGCTGTTACTGGAAATGCTTACGTAGAAAGAGTCAGGGAAGCGGTTAAAGACGAAAATGCTGAAATATTAGTGTTGGCGGTCGGTACAGAAGCAGATATTACTGAATTGGATAGTTATGAAGAGCGCCAAATGTTTTTGCAGGACATCGGTCTTGATGAGCCAGGCTCTTCAAAGTTGATCAGATCAGCATACAAACTTTTAAAACAGCAGACGTATTTCACAGCTGGTGTTAAGGAAGTGCGCGCTTGGACAATTGATGTCGGTGCCACTGCACCACAAGCAGCAGGTGTAATTCACACCGACTTCGAAAAAGGGTTTATTAGGGCAGAAGTTATTGCCTTTGAGGATTTCTCAGATTTAGGTAGTGAAGCAAAAGCCAAAGAAGCCGGAAAAATGCGTGTAGAAGGAAAGAATTATGTCGTTAAGGATGGTGATATCATGCATTTCTTGTTTAATGTGTAGGAAAATCGTAGGTTAATTTTTTGAAACAAAATTGTTGTTGCCATTGGGTAGATTCGATATTAGGAGTTTATTTAAGTGGCAACAATGCTCTTTTCTTTGATTTTTTTGAAGGATTTTTATCAAGACGAACTTTAATGATCAGCATTCGTCGTATCTGCATTAAGAATAATTTCTTTTATCACCAATTTTATCCTTATCTTTCAATCGGATAAAATTGAAATCATATGAAAATTATATTATGGCTGGCTGTAGCAATCATCTTCTTTGTGGTGCTTTTCTACGTTTTTAAATTCGTGTTTATAACCTCTTTAATTATTGCAGTGGCAATTCTTATCGTCCCTATTTTATATTTCACATTTAAGAGTAAAAGCTAAAATAATACGTCGAAACGGATTCTTCATACTTCATAGTTCAATCTTCCGTCTCAATTTTTAAAAACTTTGTTAATTACTTTAGTATCTTGTGTTCTTTAGTTTTATAACGAAATATTATATTAGCAACCTATCTAAACTTTCATCCTTTTATGTCTCAAGAAACTGCCTATACCGAAGATAATATACGTTCGCTCGATTGGAAAGAGCACATTCGTATGCGTCCAGGTATGTATATTGGTAAACTTGGTGATGGCTCGTCACCTGATGATGGTATCTATATTCTTCTAAAAGAAGTTTTGGATAATTCCATTGACGAGTATGTGATGGGTGCGGGCAAGACCATTGAAATCTCCATTCAGGGAAATAAGGTGATCGTACGCGATTACGGTCGTGGGATTCCATTAGGTAAAGTGGTGGACGTGGTTTCGAAAATGAATACTGGAGGTAAGTACGATTCCAAAGCGTTTAAAAAATCAGTCGGACTTAACGGGGTTGGTACAAAGGCGGTGAATGCCCTGTCCAATTTTTTCCGTGTAGAATCTACTCGTGATAATAAATCCGCTTCCGCAGAATTTTCGCAAGGAAACCTCACCAACCATGAATTATTGGATGATACCTCAAGAAGAAAAGGTACAAAAGTGTCTTTTATTCCAGATGAAGCCATCTTTAAAAACTACAAGTATCGCAACGAATACGTTGAAAAAATGCTCAAAAACTATGTGTATTTGAACACAGGGTTGACCATTGTTTTTAACGGTGAAAAATATTTTAGTGAGAACGGTCTCAAGGATTTATTGGAAGAAAATATCAACGAATCTGATATGGCTTACCCAATCATCCACCTTAAAGGCGATGACATCGAAATTGCTTTAACTCACTCTAAAACACAGTATAGCGAAGAATACCATTCTTTTGTGAATGGACAGAATACGACACAAGGAGGAACGCACTTAGCGGCTTACCGTGAAGCTTTGGTTAGAACCATAAGAGAGTTTTACGGTAAGAATTTTGACCCTTCAGACGTACGGAAATCTGTGGTTACTGCAGTCGCCATAAAAGTTATGGAACCAGTTTTTGAAAGTCAAACCAAAACCAAGTTAGGTTCGACAGACATGGGGGGCAACTTGCCATCGGTAAGAACGTTTATCAACGACTTTGTTAAAACTCAATTAGATAACTTTCTTCACAAAAACCCAGAGACTGCTGATAAGATTCAGCGAAAAATCCTTCAGGCAGAACGTGAGCGCAAAGAATTGTCAGGGATCCGAAAACTTGCAAAAGACAGGGCGAAAAAGTCCAATTTACACAATAAAAAGTTGCGTGATTGTCGCGTGCATTTTGGAGATATAAAAAATGATCGGTATTTAGAGTCTACCTTGTTTATAACGGAGGGTGATTCTGCATCGGGAAGTATTACCAAATCAAGGGATGTGAATACCCAAGCTGTGTTCAGTTTAAGAGGTAAGCCTTTGAATTCCTACGGCATGAGCAAGAAGATTGTTTATGAAAATGAGGAATTCAATCTATTGCAAGCGGCATTGAATATTGAGGAATCTATTGAGGATTTACGCTACAACAACATCGTTATTGCTACAGATGCTGATGTGGATGGCATGCATATTCGTTTGTTGTTGATTACCTTCTTTTTACAGTTCTTTCCAGAATTGATCAAGGAAGGTCATTTGTATATTTTGCAAACGCCTTTGTTCAGGGTTAGGAATAAAAAGGAAACGATCTATTGTTATTCTGAGCAAGAACGTCGAGATGCTATCGAAAAATTAAAACCAAAACCAGAAATTACCCGATTTAAAGGTCTTGGTGAAATCTCACCTGACGAATTCGTCAATTTTATTGGAGAAAGTATTCGGTTGGATCCTGTTATGCTTGATAAAGATATGTCCATTGATGCGCTACTTGAGTTTTATATGGGCAAAAACACTCCGGATAGACAAGAATTTATTATTGATAATCTTAAGGTAGAATTAGATATAGTGGAGGAGATTCATGAGAACTAATAATTCTAAGGTTAAAAATATCATTATATCAGTCTATTTTATACTGATTGTGTTTGCCATCTTTCTGGCAACGGTCTTTAGTGCATTCAGCCACCTGACATCAAATCCATTATTGACTTTTCTTCTAATCTTGGGTGGATTCCTGATTTTGTTTTTTTCCGTGCATGCCATTTCAAAGTATTTTGAATACGATAGTGATGGTATAAAAGTGATCCTTATAAATAAAGGACTATTGTTATCAGACTATTTTAATTATAGAGAACATCTATTGGAATTTGATAAATCACGCTTGGTGGCATTTAAATTCAAAAACCATTTTGTCTATAAAAGTCTAACCCTGTATATAAAAAATTCTCAAGGACATACCAAAAAAGAGACCTTTAATGTGACCTTGGTCAATAAGAAGAAAAGACGCTACATTAGACAATCTCTAAGTAAAATGATTAAAGAGAATATAAAACCTACTAATTAAATACATTACATTGGAAGAAGATCATATACATAATGAAGAGGAGAACATTCAGGAAAATGGCAGTAATGAAACCATTACAAGAGTTACCGGAATGTTTAAGGATTGGTTTTTAGACTACGCTTCTTATGTTATTCTTGAGCGCGCGGTTCCTGCAATTGAAGATGGCTTTAAGCCTGTTCAGCGACGCATTATGCAGTCTATGAAGGACTTGGATGATGGGCGTTATAATAAAGTAGCCAATATTGTAGGGCATACTATGCAGTACCATCCGCATGGAGATGCCAGTATTGCGGACGCGATGGTACAAATTGGACAAAAAGACCTTTTGATTGATACTCAAGGTAACTGGGGAAATATCCTGACCGGAGACAGTGCAGCAGCATCTCGTTATATTGAAGCACGTCTTTCTAAGTTTGCCACGGAGGTGGTATTCAATCCTAAAATTACGGAATGGCAAGCCTCTTATGACGGTAGGCGAAAAGAACCGATTAACCTTCCTGTCATGTTCCCTCTATTGTTGGCACAAGGAGGTGAGGGAATTGCCGTTGGACTTTCAACAAAAATATTACCACATAACTTTATTGAATTGATTGATGCGTCAATCAAACATCTTAACGGAAAGAAATTCACCATTTATCCAGATTTTCCAACCGCTGGAATTATTGATGTCACAGATTATAAAGATGGCTTGCGCGGTGGAAAAATTCGTGTTAGGGCAAAAATATCACAGTTGGACAGAAGTACTTTGGTCATTAATGAGATTCCCTTTAGTACCAATACCTCGTCGTTGATTGATTCTATTTTAAAGGCGAATGATAAAGGCAAGATTAAAATCCGAAAAATCGAGGATAATACTGCAGCTAAAGTAGAAATTTTGGTGCATTTACCTTCGGGAATTTCGCCTGACAAAACCATTGATGCGTTATATGCATTCACCAACTGCGAAGTTTCCATTTCGCCATTGGGTTGTGTGATTGAAGATAACAAACCACTTTTTGTTGGTGTTACTGAAATGTTACGCCATTCTACCGATAACACCGTTCAGCTTTTAAAACTTAATCTCGAAATAAAACTCGATGAGCTTGAAGAGCAGTGGCATTTTGCATCCTTAGAGCGAATTTTTATAGAAAACAGGATCTATCGCGATATTGAAGAAGAAGAAACCTGGGATGGTGTTATAACCGCAATTGATAAAGGACTTCAACCACACATCAAGCATTTAAAACGTTCGATTACCACTGAAGATATTGAGCGTTTAACGGAAATCCGAATTAAGCGTATTTCTAAATTTGATATTGACAAAGCACAGCAAAAAATTGATGTGCTGGAAGATCAAATAGCACAAGTAAAGCATGATTTAGCGCATTTGGTGGATTACGCCATTGCTTATTTTACCCGTCTTAAAAACGACTATGGAAAAGGAAGAGAGCGTTTAACAGAAATCCGTTTGTTTGATGATGTTGATGCAACAAAAGTAATCATCAGGAACACGAAGCTTTATGTCAATAGAGAAGAAGGTTTTATTGGTACATCTCTCAAAAGAGATGAATATGTCTGCGACTGTAGTGATATAGATGATATTATCGTGTTTACAAGAGATGGTAAAATGATGGTCACTAAGGTGGATGCCAAAACATTTGTTGGGAAAGATATCATCAATGTAGAAGTATTTAATAGGAAAGACAAACGCACCATTTATAATATGATTTATCGCGATGGCGCGAAAGGTCCATCGTATGTTAAACGATTTTCTGTTTTAGGTGTCACTCGAGATCGTGACTATGATTTAACCAATGGTAGCAAAGGCTCTATGGTTTGGTATTTCTCATCCAATCCAAATGGCGAAGCAGAAGTGATCACCATCTATCTCAGACAGGCAGGAAGTGTTAAAAAGCTGAAATGGGATCTTGATTTTGCGGATATCCTTATCAAAGGACGAAATTCCAAAGGAAACCGAGTAACCAAATATGCCATCAGGAAGATTGAGCTTAAAGAGAAAGGGATTTCTACTTTAAAACCTCGCAAGATATGGTTTGATGATACTGTCCAGCGCTTGAATGTGGATGGAAGAGGCGAGTTGCTTGGTGAGTTTAGAGGTGAAGATCGATTGTTGGTCATCAATCAATCGGGAGTTTTAAAAACTATTTTGCCAGAATTGACCACACGCTTTGATAGTGATATGATTGTTTTGGAGAAATGGATTCCGAAAAAACCAATTTCTGCCATTTATTTTGACGGCGACAAAGAGCGTTATTACGTGAAGCGTTTCCTCATAGAACATGAAGGTAGAGAAGAATTGTTTATATCTGATCACCCAAAATCGCAATTGGAAATCATTTCAACCGATTGGAAGCCTATGGTTGAGGTGGAGTTTACAAAAGAACGTGGCAAAGATAGAAAAGACAATTTAGAAATCAATCTGGAAGAGTTCATCAGTATCAAAGGCATTACAGCTTTGGGGAATCAATTGACAAGAGATAAAGTAAACCAGATCAGTTTATTGGAACCATTACCTTACGAAGCTCCGGAAGAAGTGCCCGCTGAAGAGATTGAGGTTGTTGATTTAGAGAATATTTCAGAAGATAAGGCATCTAAAACTTCCGATTCTAATTCAGATGACGATTCTAATGAGGACGATCATTTGGAAGAGAATGGACAGGGGAAGTTGTTTTAATCTCCATTCGTGCTGATATACTTTTAAATGTGATTGGTAAGAAGGTTTACAGACTGACAAATGTAGAATTGTACGACGTTATCATTAATGGTTCTGAATAATTTGCTGTTGAGGAACTGCGTTTAGAGCTGGATTCCAGAAAATTTACTTTAAAGCAACTCGCGAAGATTGAAGTCGATTATCTCCACTATAAGGAAATTCAACAAAAACGTAGTGATCAATCTTTGACCACACAGGAATATTTGATGTTATTTATTTTCCCTTTTTTCACTCCAAAACCCAGATGGCGAGATGACCACTTTTCACAATCTGAATTAGAACGTTATGAAATGTACGGATTCACCAAAAAATATCAACAAGCAGTAAGGCCAAACGATTTGGAATGTTGTTTTGGTTTTTATTGTTAATTGTGTGTTCTGTAATATTTCCTTTCTTCAGTAATTGATTTCTGTATTCCAATTCATTTCAAAGATTTATATGGAACTGCTAAAGATTAACTTATCGTACCTCTTAAAATATTAAAAATATTCCTTCTGATTTTTATACCTAAACTCCGATATATGCATTATAATTTATAGGTCTGACTCTTAAATCACGAGCAGTATGGTTGCTTTAAGGCTTTATTTCTAAAATAATAGCACCATTTTGAGAAGAGTGAAAGCTTCGCTAATTTGGAGAATGTTTTAATTTATAAAAATTGATATGCTGTTGTTGTGTGCCCTATTGCATAACATACATATCATTAAAGGTGAATTATTAATCGCAATAAAAGTATTGTCAGATTTTGAAATTATACCTAAAAGAACGATTCATACAATAATAAAATCTCAATTGTCAACAAGAGAGATATAGGCTGTTATTCTATTCTTGTTGCAGAGCCTTGTTCGACGTGTTTTTGTTGGCTACCATGCTGAATTGCCAAACTGTACTCAAAGGTGTAGGAGTCTTCAGAAGTGGTTAAAATCTTCATGTGGATGGCCTTTTCCTCACTCATGTTCTTCGGATTGATATGCTTCATGATGAATTCACAATCGTTGATCCATCTTATTGAGGCTGTATCGATTTTGTTTTCATAATAGTCGATGTTCAGATCTTCAGTTCTCACAAACCGACCAATTTTTTCAACGCCATCAGTTGTATACTTAAATTCAAACGTACCTGTCTTAAAATCTTTGCATTCACGCTCCTTATTGTAGCAGCTAGATAATAAGAGTAAGAAAACAAAAGCTATTGGAAATTTCATGATTTTCAAATTTGCAAACAAAACTACTCAAAAGAAAGTTATTTCATATCTAAAAATTCGAAAGTTGACAAGCTATCCAGAATAACGGATAGGAATCAATTTTTCACAAATTCCTTAAAAGTTCCATCCGTATAGAAAATGACAATCTTTTCAATGCTTTTATCTTTTGTGTCACTAGGAGAATTTGCTGGGCGTAGTGGAGTGTCTGCAATCTGATTTTTTTCTGAAGTAATATTTTTGGGCCTGGACGGAAATTCGCCTTTCCCATTTAACAGCCAATAAAGTTCAACTTCAGGATAGGAGGCTAAGACTTTGAGGACAAAATCTAAACTAGGTTTGTTCCGTCCTGATAGAATATGTGAAATACTCGAGCGCTGAACACCTATGATATCGGAGAAGGAAGACGCCGATTCAGCGTAGTGATCGATGACTTTCTGTAGCCGCTTTGCGAAATCATCACTGTTGATCATTGTGAACTCGTCTTTAAGTTTTGTTGAGTTACAAATGTAACGAATACTCTCTCTTAAAGCTAATTATTTATTTAATATTGGAGTTTTAGATTAAAGCTCAATTTCATATAATACATCATAATAACTTGATTATTAATTCGTTAACTCGCGTATTGAAGAGTTATACAATTTTGATCATTTTCTTAAAAACCGCACTACATCATTTGAGAAAGCTTGTATATCATTGTAAACAAAACTCAATCATTTTGATGTTTACAAATGTAAATTATCAATTGTTTACATTTGTAGCACAATTATTCAGCATGACTATAGAGCACTTAAGAAACGAATATGAACAGTACCATGAGGCATCTCTTTTTGGTCGTTATATTAATTCGGATCATATCAAAAATCTGATTGAAAAGCATAGTAATAATTTTGACGTATCGGTTCTTGGGAAGTCGGTTTTAGAAGAAGAAATTCACTTCATAAAAGTTGGGTCCGGACGAAAGAAGATTTTGATGTGGTCTCAAATGCATGGGAACGAAAGCACAACCACTAAAGCGGTGTTTGATCTTTTGAATGTTCTTGCCGAATCTAAAAATGACACTATGAAGAGTCTTTTGGGTAAATGCACTATCGGAATCATTCCCATGCTGAATCCTGACGGCTCACGAGCTTATAGTCGTTTAAATGCAAATCAGGTGGATTTGAATAGGGATGCACAGAATTTATCACAGCCAGAGAGTAGGATCCTAAGGCATTGCTTTGAGGAGTTTAAGCCGGACTTTTGCTTTAACCTTCATGGTCAGCGCACTATTTTTAGTGCTGGCGCGACCAGTAAGCCTGCAACGGTTTCTTTTTTGTCGCCAGCTCAGGATGTGATGTGCTCGGTTACTAATACACGAAAAATGGCTATGGATGTCATTGTTAAAATGAATCAGAATTTACAAAGGCAGATTCCCGGTCAAGTTGGTATTTATGATGATGCTTTTAATATCAATTGTGTTGGGGACACTTTTCAGGCTTTAAATGTGCCAACAATTCTATTTGAAGCTGGGCATTATCATGATGATTATGATAGGGAGAAAGTAAGAGAGCTGATTTTTCAATCCCTATGGGTTGGAATGGCAGAAATTATTTTTGGAGATCCGCAAGGCTCTAAGGAAAACGCGTATTTTGAAATCCCTCAAAACGATAAGTTGTTTTATGACATTATTATTCGAAAGGTGAAATTGGAAAGAGGAGATGTTCATCAAATTTTGGATATAGCTGTTCAATATGAAGAGAAACTCCAGCAAAATCAGATCGTTTTCATACCAAAAATTGAAAAGATCTCTGATCTAAGTGGTTTTTTTGGTCACAGAGAGATTGATGCCCATAAACAATTGGTGTTTGTCGAAGATAATAAAGTATTAAATGAGGGTCTCGCAATCGATTTCGTATTGATTAATGGTAAGAAACACACACTATTTGTTTAAAAAAGAAGCTTTTGATGTATTATCTTCAACATATTTCTACTATTTTTGTAAAAAATTTAATATTTTACAACAAATGGGAAAGTTCAAATTAGATGAAATCGATCATCAAATTTTAGACATGTTAATTGATAATACGCGAATTCCATTTACGGATATTGCTAAAAAATTAGTGATTTCGGCAGGAACGGTTCATGTGCGTGTCAAAAAAATGGAAGAAGCTGGTATTATTCAAGGATCATCATTGACCTTAGATTATAAAAAGCTAGGGTATTCTTTTATTGCTTATGTGGGTGTTTTTTTAAATAATACTTCTCAAACAAAATTTGTTTTAGAACGTATCAGTGAAATTCCTTTTGTTACGGTAGCTCATATTACCACCGGTAAATTCAATATTTTTTGTAAGGTGCGTGCTAAAAACACATCGCATGCAAAAGATATTATTTTTATGTTAGATGATATTGAGGGTATTTACAGAACTGAAACAATGATTTCATTGGAAGAAAGTATAAATGATAAGAAGCGTTTAATGCATTCTATTTTTAACGAATTATAATCTCATTGCTAGATATAAACTAGTAATAAATCAATACCCTTTGTTGAGCACTCAATGAAGGGTGTTTTGATTGAGGTCATTCATATACTGTTTTATGACGAAAAGAGATATAGGTTCAGATGAATATAATAGTTATTATCAGCCTTATATAGATAAAACTGGTGATGGTAACGTATTTGATAGTTTAAGAAATAATTCTGAAATAATAATTCAATTTTTTAAAACTATTAAGAAAGAAAAGCTGGACTATCGTTACGCTGAAGACAAATGGACTATTAGGGAGATTCTCCTGCATTTGATAGATACAGAACGTGTGTTTGCGTATCGCGCCATGTGCATTGCGAGAAAAGACATGACCGAATTACCTGGTTTTGATCAAGATGCCTTTGTTGTGCACAGTCAGGCCAATGAAAGGAGTGTTGAAAGTCTTTTGTCAGAATACCGGAATGTTAGAATGGCTACTGTTTCTTTATTTGATAGTTTTGACCTTAAAAGTTTAGAACAAATAGGTGTTGCCAATGGTAGTGATCTTTCTGTTAGAGCCATTGTGTTTATCATTATTGGTCATGAAAACCATCATCTTGAAGTTATAAAGGAGCGCTATTTATAATCTGTAGAATTCAAAAGCTTTTATAAGTAGTTCATTTTCCACCAAGCAATCAATTTTTGGTGCTCCAATTTCTTTCAGTAGCACAAAATTGATATTGCCATGCTCATTCTTTTTGTCATATTTTAAAAGATCGATGATGGCGTTATGGTCAGAGGCTTCAATAGTCACTTTTTTGAAGATTTTCAGGAAGGTCTCTTTTATAATCTCCAAATCATTTTTTGGGAAACCCAATAATTCAGATGAGATGTAGGTTTCCATAATCATTCCAACGGCAATAGCTTCCCCATGGAGCAATTCCTTCCTGTCTGATGCACTCAAAAAATAAGACTCGATGGCATGACCTAAAGTGTGTCCAAAATTAAGAGTCTTACGAAGACCATGCTCATTTGGATCTTCAGTTACAATGGTGTTTTTTATTTCAACAGATTGATGAATCAAGATGTCTAAATCGTCTAAGGTTAAGTTATTAAGATCCAAAAATTCATTCCAATATGATGGGTCGTAAATAAGGCCATGCTTTAACATTTCGGCTAATCCACTTTTTAAATGATTTTGAGGAAGTGTATCTAGAAAACTTGTATCCACAATAACCATATCGCCTGAAGAAATAACACCGACTTGATTTTTAAGAGCACCCAGATCAATACCTGTTTTCCCTCCCACAGAAGCGTCAACCATTGCCAAAAGTGAGGTAGGAACGTTAATATATTTTAAGCCACGCTTGAAAGTACAGGCTACAAATCCGCCTAAATCAGTAACAACGCCTCCACCAACATTAATAATGAGACTTTTTCTGTCTGCTCCCAGCTCAGATAACGCATTCCATACACCTACACAGGTGTCTATGTTTTTATGAGCTTCACCGGCTTCAATTTCTATGATTTCACATTCCAGATCTGTTTCTAATTTCGACATGAAATGTGGTAAGCAATGGGTGTGTGTGTTGGTGTCAACAATGATAAATAATTTTGAAAAACGATTGTTCTTTAGGTAGTTATTTAGTTCTCTATATCCTGTTGCATTAAAATGAACAGCATAAGTATCGGTCGTAATTGAGGTCATTCTTTTTGTAGCTTTAATAATGGATGAAAATAAGCAGTTTTTAATTAATTAATCAAGAATGAATAATTAAATTTGCGTTTATTTTTACATAATGGCAATATCTAAAATTTTTGAAAATACAGAAGTCGCTTTTAGTCTTAAAAGTGATTCAGAACTTGATCGCGCTTATTTCTTGTTCAAGATGATTTCCAATGAACCTTTGGTGAGAATCGGTACTGCGGTGACGAATTTTGCATTAAAGGCCCATTTACCAGTAGAAGGTTTGATAAGGGCGACGGTTTTTGACCATTTTTGTGGTGGCGTCAATGAAGAGGATTGCTTACCCGTTATAGACAGGATGTATACTAAAGGGGTAAGTTCTGTGCTGGATTATTCAGTTGAGGGCCAAGAAGTCGAATCCCATTTTGATGCTGCCATGGAAAAGACCTTGAAGATCATCAATTTTGCCGACGAGAAAAAGTCTATGCCAATTGCTGTTTTTAAGCCTACTGGGTTTGGAAGATTTCATTTGTTTCAAAAGAAAGGCGAGGGAAAACCATTTACCCCTCAAGAGCAAGAAGAGTGGGATCGTGTGGTCGCCCGTTTTGATAAAGTATGCAAATTGGCCAAAGAAAAAGATGTAGAAATACTGATTGATAGTGAGCAAAGCTGGATGCAGGATGCTGCGGACGATTTATGTGAAGCCATGATGCGCAAGTATAATACAGGAATTCCAATTGTTTATAACACCTTACAGTTGTACAGATGGGACCGATTGGATTATCTTAAAGCACTTCATGAGCGGGGTCAGAAAGATGGCTTTACAATAGGGGCAAAAATTGTACGCGGCGCTTATATGGAGAAAGAGCGAGAAAGAGCTGATGACAAAGGTTATGATTCTCCGATTTGTGCCACAAAGGAAGCAACTGATTTAAATTTTGATGAAACCTTGGATTATATTCTTAAAAATCTAAGTACCATTTCATTATTTATAGGTACTCATAATGAGCAAAGTTGCTATTTGGCTATGCAAATCATGACAGATTTAAAAATTGATAAAAGCGACAATCGCGTATGGTTTGGTCAGCTTTATGGTATGAGTGACCACATTAGTTTCAACTTGGCTGCAGACGGCTATAATGTAGCTAAATACGTTCCGTTTGGACCCGTAAAGGATGTGATGCCGTATTTAATAAGAAGGGCAGAGGAGAACACTTCGGTTGCAGGACAGACGAGTAGGGAATTGATGCTTCTGAAAACTGAACGAAAGCGAAGAAAGTTATTATAAAAAAACTCCGATGTTAATTAGCATCGGAGTTTTTTTATTTATGATTTTTAAATTAAGTAAACTGATACCACTTTTTCTTGTTTTCAGGATTATCTCCATATCCGTATCCGTATCCGTAACCTTTTTTATCAAAGTTAGTTCCGTTTAACAACAGATTCATTTTTGGGAGTCTATGATCTTCATACAGCGGCTTGGCCACCGCAACTAAATGTCGCTTATCAATATTATCCGCGCTGACGACATAAATAAACATATCTGCATACTTGGCGATCAGTAATGTATCGCTTACTAATCCAACAGCTGAGGCGTCTACAATAATATAATCATATTTCTCATCAAAATAGCTGAATAATTCTGCAACCCTGTCATTTATTAAAAGTTCTGATGGGTTAGGAGGGATTGTCCCTGCTGCTATCACATCTAAAAAATTATTATTCTTTAGTTTGGTTACAATTTGATCCGGTGCAATAGATTTATCCGCAAGAAAGTCAGATAATCCAATTTGGGATGACGGTCTCTCGTTCAAGTACTGCATCACTTTTGGCACACGAATATCCATCTCAATCAATAAAACTGATTTCTCAGAAAATGAAATGGATGAAGCCAAGTTGGTGCTTGTATGTGATTTGCCTTCCTGCGCCCTGGTTGATGTAATAAAAATTTTCTTGGCACGTGTATTATGATCTTTTAATAGAAAATCTATATTAGATCTTAAGATCCTGAAAGATTCAGCTTTTGGTGAATAGTCGACTTTATCTATGAGGCGCGTTTTCTTACTGGTTTGTGGAATATCTCCAATATAAGGAATCTTGAGTGTGCTCAGTAAATCTTCTTTATCGTAGATCTTCGTATCTAGCATGTCTTTAAGAAAAACAAAACCAATTGGAATGGCAAATCCGAACAATAATGCTCCCAAATAGGTGAGCATCTTATTAGGAGCAACAGGACTAAAATCAGTGTAGGCGGCATCGATAACTTTAGCATTTGGTGTAAACATTCCTAAACTAATTGCTGACTCTTCTCTCTTCTCCAATAAAAACATGTACAGTGATTCTTTGATGCCCTGTTGGCGCTCAATATCTCTCAATTGTCTTTGCTTGGTAGGTGCGGTATAAAGTTGCCCGCGGATCCTAGCATCTTCTCGATTCAGACTATTAAGTGTTATTTGACTGGTTCTCTTCATACTTTCCAAAGAGCTTCCAAGATTTTGCTTTAATGCATCAATTTGATTATTTAAATTGATGACTACTGGATTTTTTTCACTCGAATTTTTCAATATTTTATCACGTTGGGCAACCAATTCATTATGACTTCTGGTGACTTGTGCAATATTTGGATCGTCAATGCCTATATTCGATGGTAAAAGATCAGAGCGTTTATTGTTTTCTTTTAATTCGTCTTGTAAATAATCAATTAACTGAATTGTATTCGCAGTGGAACTAATCTGAAATTCATTCTGTTTCTCACTTTCTAAATAAATATTGGCTTGAGACCCTAATGCAGTTAAATTATTTCGCTTTTGTATCTGTTCTGCGCTGAAATCTACTTCTTCTAATTCTTTAAAGACCAATTCAAGACGATTGTTTATAAAGTCAGAAGTCACCTTTATAACTTCTTCTTTATCCAAAATAACATCATTATTGTATTGCCTAATGATTTCGTTTAAGATATCAACTGCACGACTTGCAATATTATCGTTAAGCCACAATTTAATTACAGTGGACTCTTTTTCAACCGTGGTTGCTATTAAATTTTGATATTTATTTACAAGAGTCGAGATAGGACTAATTGTGATTTTTAAATTACTTCCTATTTGAGGTTGGTACTTATTAATATTTGGCACAATGACCATATCGCCAAATCCTGTTTTTATACGATCTCCAAAGGAAAAGAGTTGACCATCCGTATCATCACGGTCTAAAATAGATTTCCCGTCATCTTTAAACACTAAAAATTCAGATTGGGATTTTATCTTAATATACATTGTAGTATCCACCTGATGAATAATTGAATCATTAGCGAAAAAATTAAGCTTTATTGGTGGATTATCATATAACTCCTGTTCTTTAATTTTACCCTGATGATAGTATCCTATATTGAGATCAAGTTTTCTTACAACATTGGAGATAATAGATCTAGAAGTTATGACTTCAATCTCATCGTTTATTTTACTGTTGCCATCTGAAAATAAACTCCCTTTACTCATTTCAGATATACTTGGTAGTTTTTGTGACTGCTTATCGTCTTTTATCTTAATAGTTGCAGAAGCCTGATATTGATAGGTGGTATATCGTAGATAAGCGAAGGCAATACCTAAGGCTAAAATCACGAAAAATAGAATTAACTTCCATCTTGAAAGATAGAGATCTACTGTTTTCCTAATTTCATGAGTTGAATTCGTATTTTTGGATTCCATATTAATTATTATAAATCTAATATTATTTTATTAAGAACACTGCGATTATTGTGGTCAACGTACCGATTGCGGAAATTAGGACAGAATTGTTTTGATTATAACTTGATGATCTAATTTTGGCTTTATTCGGTTCTACAACAATCACATCATTCTGCTGTAAATAATATAATGGGGAACTAATGGCATTAACGGAGGTCAGATCTATTTTTGCAAATTTCTTTTTCCCGTCTACTTCCCGAATCAATAAAACATTCTGGCGTTTGCCATAAATTGTCAAATCTTTTGCCATACCAAGTGCTTCCGGAAGTGAGATGCGCTCATCCTGAATTGTGTAGGTTCCAGGATTTCCAACCTCTCCTATAATGGTCACAGTAAAGTTTACCAATCTAATATTAATAATAGGATCTTTAGCGTATTCACTTATTTTTTCTTTTAACATTTCCGTCAGTTCAATTCGTGTCATTCCCGCAATATGGAGTGTACCTAAAACAGGAAATTCAATATTTCCATTGTAATCTATTAAATAAGTTTGCTGTCTTGAGCCTCCTGATACATTTACAAGATCTTCACTTGCAGAAATAAGCGCTAGGTTAAAGGGTTGCGCTGCAATTGGATCAGCAGCAGAGACGTTTATTGTCAAAATATCATCTGGTTTGTAAATTAACTGTTCTGGAGATGAATCTATGTACCCTGCACTTAAAGGTTCATCTTGAAAATAAACTAGATCTTTAGGTGTTGCACAAGAGGTAGCCAAGGCAATGGATAGGACTAAAATTATAATAAAAGGTGTTTTCATGAATATAGTTTAAAAGATTCGAAATATTGAGGATTATTTTTTAATATCTAAAACTTCGTATGTAGAATTATTAGAGATATATTCTGGGATCAATAGCTTAATATAAGATACTATCTCCAAGGGTTGTGTTATAGAGTTCACACCACAAAGCTTATTAATTTGTCGTTCGACATGATCGATATCTACATATCTAGATTTAGCAATCATTATTTTTTCATGGTATGTTCTTGTAGTATTTTCGCCGTCTGCCAGAAGTTCTTCGTAAATTTTTTCGCCAGGTCGTAATCCTGTAATTTTAATTTCTACATCCTCTGGATAACGTAATCCCGAAAGGATAATCATGTTTTTAGCAAGGTCAAAAATTTTAATAGGTACTCCCATGTCGAATACAAAAATCTCTCCGCCATTACCCATTGCTGCAGCTTCGATAACCAGTTGACATGCTTCCGGTATTGTCATGAAATAACGAGTGATATCCTTATGTGTCACTGTTAACGGTCCACCTTTTTCAATTTGTTTTTTAAATAATGGAATTACTGACCCATTTGATCCTAGAACATTCCCAAACCGAGTAGTAATAAATTTAGTATGTCCTTTACCTTTGAGGCATGTTACATATAACTCAGCCATGCGCTTGGTTGCTCCCATAACATTTGTGGGATTCACCGCTTTATCGGTTGAGATCAACACAAACTTATCAACCCCATGCTTAACGGCCATATCCGCAACATTTTTAGTTCCACCAATATTTACACTTACTGCTTCAAAGGGATTGTTTTCCATTAATGGAACATGTTTATAAGCAGCAGCATGGAAAATTAATTTTGGTTTATATTCGTTAATTATTTGTTCTATTCTAGTTCTGTTCCGGATATCCGCAACAATACATTCAATGTTTTTTAGACCTTTTTGTCTGAATTCTTGTTGGAGATCATAAAGTGCAGACTCCGAATTATCCACAAGTATTAGCTTTTTATAATTATAGAAACTTACTTTTCTACATATTTCACTTCCTATTGATCCCGCAGCACCTGTAATTAAAATAACTCTGTTATCATATTCATCTGTAGGATTAATGATAGAGATTGGATCCCTTCCGAGTAAATCCTCAATTTTAACATCCTTAATTTGTCCAATGCTTAAATCGCCCTCTATCCAATTTTGGACCGGTGGAACAATTTTTACATGTAACCCTAAATCAAACAGATAGCCTGTGATTTGGAGCAATCTTGTTGGGTCAATATTTTGTATGGATACGATAATTTCTTCGATATGATGCTTTAAAACAAATTCAGAGGTAATCCGATCCAAATTGTAGACGGGCAACAGGTTTATTTTTTTCCCAACCTTGCTTTCATTATCGTCAATAAAACCTATTACAATGTAACTGTTCTGGGGGTCATTGCTAATAGCATCATAAGTAATCATCCCTGAATTTCCAGCACCGAAGATCAGGATGTTTTTAGTGGCGGTAAAATCGTTATTTATCGCATTGTAAAGCGATTTTATTGAGAGTTTAAAACCTATGATGAGCAGGATGTTTAGGAGTAAATGGATGTAAATTATTGAGCCAGGAATATCAAATATATAACTGTAATTGTATTGACGGCTAAAATAAGTAGAGATTATCAAAAGTGTAGCCAAAATATTTACACCAATGATGATATTTATGATGTCCTTATAACCAGTAAAGCGAACGACCCCTTTATGCGATCTTACCGATAAAAAGCTAATCAAAGCAGCTAGAGCGACATACGGAATTTGGGCGATCATTAAATTAAGATCAAAATCAATTATAAAATTAAATCGGATAAAATAGGCCAGAAATAAGCTCACAATGACAATACAGATATCTAAAAAAAGCACCAACCATTTGGATGCATATTTGTTGGATATTTTATGTAAAAACTTGTACATCATGCATTAAAATATGTTTTAATTGTACTCAATACTCTATCACGTTCATCATCATTTAAATTTGATCCACTAGGCAAACAAAGGCCTCTTTCAAACAGTTCGTCTGAAACACCATTTAAATATCGTGGTGCTTCCTTAAATATCGGTTGTTGATGCATTGGCTTCCACAATGGTCGAGACTCAATATTTTCCTTTTCGAGCATGAGTCTTAAGCCTTCTCTAATTGTCATGGACTCCAATAGTATACAGGACAACCATCGATTTGAAAAATGACCATTAGGTTCTTGTAAAAATACAATATTATTAATGTCCTTTAACGAATTTAAATAAAACTCGTGATTAGAGCGACGGTTTGAGACATGGCTATCCAGAATAGTCATTTGACCGCGACCTATTCCTGCTATTATATTTGACATTCTATAGTTATATCCTATGTGGGAATGTAAATAATGTGGTGCATCATCTCGCGCTTGCGTAGCTAGAAAAACGGCTTTTTCCTTGAGAGATTTGGTTTTTGTTACCAGTGCCCCGCCTCCCGAAGTAGTAATAATTTTATTGCCATTAAAAGATAAGATAGACAAATCACCAAATGTTCCACATTTTTGCCCTTTATACTCACTTCCTAAGGACTCTGCGCTATCCTCAATTATAGGAATGTCGTATTTTAAACCAACATTATTAATTTCATCCACTTTATAAGGCATACCATATAAGTGAACAGCAATAATGGCTTTGGGCTTTTTGCCCCTTGCAATTCTGTCTTTAATTGCTGTTTCCAGTTGGATTGGGCACATATTCCAAGTCTCACGTTCACTATCCACAAAAATAGGAGTTGCTCCTTGGTACACTATAGGATTTGCTGAAGCTGAAAAGGTTTTACTTTGACAAATAACTTCATCTCCATAACCTACGCCAAGCAATATTAGACTCAAATGCAGGGCAGAGGTTCCCGAAGCCAATGCTGCCACGTGACGGTCTTCCTCCAAATATGTTTTAAGGTCAAGTTCAAAACCATTGACGTTAGGCCCTAAAGGAGCAACCCAGTTAGATTCAAAAGCTTGATTAATGTAAGGTAATTCTTTTCCGCTCATGTGCGGTGAGGACAGCCAAATTTTCGGTTTCATAAGCAAAAATTGTTGAGTAATTTAAAATTACTATTCAATTCCATGTCAATACAGGGATCTGGGACACGATCTAAATATTGGTTAAATATGCAATATTCTGACCAAACGGAGACAATTTAAACGATTAAAAGTAGATATTTACGATGTTAAAGGAATAGAGAACATAATACAGTGTTAGTTCTTACTATAATAAAATGGTGTCTTAGTCCATTGATATGTCTTAATTATAAGTTTTATGGCGTTATTATGTCTAAATTTGTATTATCTACATTATATTTATCATCTCAAACAAAATATGTAAAAAGTAGTTTTCTAAATCGGACATATGAACATTTTAATAACTTCAGCAGGACGTAGAGTTTCTCTTGTAAGATCGTTTCAAAAGGAATTAAAAGCTTTTGACCCGATGGGAAAAGTGTTTACTACAGATTCGAGTCCAATATTGTCAGCCGCCTGTCAAGTTGCGGATAATTATTTCAAGGCACCAAGACTCGATGAACCTGATTATATAGATGTTTTAATAGATTTATGTAAAACACATAGTATCCGATTAATCATTCCAACAATAGATACGGAACTGTTGGAATTGGCGCAAAATAAAGAAAGATTTAAGGAGGAAGGAATAATCGTGGTCATTTCTTCAGTGGATTTTGTTTCTAAATGTAGAGACAAACGATTGATTCATGAATTTTTCAGAGATAATAATGTGCAAGTTGCCAAAGAATATTCTAAGGAAGATTATCAATTACCACTTTTTATAAAACCTACAGATGGAAGTAGGAGTGTAGACACCTATATTGTAAAGTCTGAGGCTGATCTTACAGAATATCATTTAAACAACGACAAGTTGATGTTTTTGGAATACCTGGATCATGATGACTATGATGAATTTACCTGTGATTTGTATTACGGTAAAAATCACAAATTAAAATGCGTCGTACCTAGAAAAAGACTAGAGGTTAGAGATGGTGAGGTCTATAAAGCTCTGACTGAAAACAATGCGTTAGTTCCCTACATTAGGAAAAATTTGACTCACATTGAAGGGGCCATTGGCTGCCTTACAACTCAATTTTTTCTTCATAAATCTGATTCATCAAAAATAGTGGGTATTGAAATCAATCCCCGATTTGGTGGTGGCTACCCATTGTCTTACTTATCTGGTGCTAATTTTTCGAAGTGGATCATTGAGGAGTATTTACTGGGTAAGCAGATAGAAGAAAAATTTGAAGTATGGGAAAGCGATTTGTTAATGATTCGTTATGATGATGAAATAATAGTTCATGGATATAAAGGTTGATTCGGAGACGGTCGTTGTTTTTGATTTAGATGACACCTTATATAATGAATTGGATTTTTTAAAATCGGCATATAAGGCCATTGCCAAATCTCTAGAACCAAACATGTGGGAGAAATTATATTCCCGAATGTTTTCTTTATATAGAAGTGGAATTAATGTTTTTGAATTTTTATCTCATAATTATAATAGAGAAATTCAGGAATTCGTAAATATGTACCGACATCATAATCCAGATATTAAATTATTTGATGGCGTTATGGAGATTTTTCAGGCTATCAAATCCAAAAACGGCAAAATTGCGGTTATAACTGATGGTAGATCAACCACACAACGGGTTAAACTTAATAGTTTAGGCATATTAGAATATATTGATTCTATTATTATTTCTGAGGAATTTGGTTCTGAAAAACCGGCCTTAGCGAATTTTAAGGCCATTGAACACTCCTTGCCTGGAAAAGTATATTATTATATAGCCGATAATTTAAAGAAGGATTTTATTGCCCCAAACAAATTAGGTTGGAAAAGTATTGCGTTAATAGATAATGGAATGAATATACATAATGAATCGTATCTTTATATGGAGGAAAAGTTTTTACCGCAAATGTTTTTGAGAGAATATAAACATTTGAATATTATATAAAGGATTAATTTTCGTTATGACTTTTAGTGCCTTCAAAATAGGGCATATCTATATTTTCAGAGTTGTTAATATCTGCTCGGTTAATTACTTTGTCAATTGTTTTTAAGATTATCTTAAAATCCAATGAAGGGGATTGATTTTCAACGTAGTAAACATCCAATTCAAATTTCTGTTCCCAACTTATGGCGTTTCGTCCGTTCACTTGCGCCCAACCGGTAATTCCTGGTAAAACCTCATGCCGCTTAAACTGTCGTTGATTATATAATTCTAAATATTGTGGCAGAAGAGGCCGTGGACCAATTAAGCTCATATCGCCTTTAATTATATTTATTAATTGAGGCAATTCATCTAATGACAATTTACGGCATAGGTTTCCAACCTTGGTCACTCTTTGCAGACCAGGGAGTAATTCTCCAAACTTATCCACTTTATCATTCATTGTCTTAAATTTAATAATTGTAAATATTTTTCCATTCTTTCCGGTTCGGAGCTGATAAAAGAATGGTTTCCCATTATTAACTATTAAAAAACAAATAACTAAAAAGATAAATAGGGGGGAAATAATTAAAAGGCCAAAGAAGGCTGCTAAAAAGTCAAAAGGACGTTTTATAAAGGTTTTGTAAATCATTATCAATTTAGGTTATTATATAGATCAAGTAACTCTTCCCAAACTATACTTCGTTGATACTTATTTATAATATTCGGTCGAGCGTTTTTTGCTAAATCCTGAGTTAGTTGTGGGTTGTTATGCAGTTTCAACATGGCATCTCTTAAGGCCATACTATCTTTGGTTGGAATGATTAATCCGTTATAGTTATCTTTTATGATTTCATTACATCCATTAATATCTGTAACGATACAAGGTTTTTCCATGCAACTTGCTTGTAAAACGACGTTGGGAAATCCTTCTCTGTAAGAAGGAAAAGTTAAAACATTACTTAATGCAACATAAGGTCTAATGTCCTTAATATTGCCCACTTCATGAATTTTTGGATTATTAACAATTAAAAACTCGCTTTCCGGACTTATCGGATCTAAATCTGATTCTTTATAGCCTACCAGAATCAATTGGACATTATCATGAGAATTTGTGATCTCATTAAAGGCAAGAATGAGCTCATTTATACCCTTGTCCTTCACAATGCGCCCAATGAACAAAAACACGGTATCAGATGTCCTAATCTTGAGCTGATTTTTAATTTTTTCGACACTCTCCACCGGTACTTTCTTTAAATCATAATGGTCTGTATCAATACCATTCGAGCTTCCATTTGCTATGACTTTTAACTTATCTTCCTTGCAAAAATTTTGGTTTATTATAATATCTTTTAGAGCGAAGGAGTTAGGTAAAATTAATGTTGCCGAGGTATAGGTCAACTTTTCAACCCTATTTAAAAGCTCTCGTTTAAATCCGTCGGTTTCAAGCAAGGGCAATCCTGCCACCGTGTGGAGCCTATGTGGTACGCCAGCTAATTTGGCAGCAAACATTCCTAGGGTACCCGCTTTTGGGGTATGGGTATGAACTATAAAGGGCTTTTCCTTTTTAAAAATATGAAACAGTTTATAAAGTCCTATTAAATCTCTTAAGGGAGTTATAGTTCTTGTCATTTCAACTGGAATTGTTCTCACGCCTTCATTTTCTGAAATTTTGTAAAAATCGCTAGTTTTACTCGATATTCCAATGACTTCATAATAATTACTCATAAAATGTAATTGACCCTTCAATAAGGCCCATATTGAGCCTGGAATGGTGGTAACACGTATAATTTTTTTCATTGTTAATTAAGCATTAAGTAAGTGTTTAAATACCATTTCTGAAATGTATAAAAGCACCAAACCTGCATACTTCGATCTTCTTTTCCGGAAATATGTTTATTGACCAAGTTGCCAATAAAAGCATCATTAAAAATACCTTGGGACTCTAAAAATTTTGGTGCAATATAAGATTCTAGCTCTGGTCTTAAACTACCTCTCAGCCAGTCTCCAACAGGAACTCCGAACCCTTGCTTGGATTTATTTAAAAAGTTAGGCGGAAATTTATCCACAAAAGCCTCTTTGAGTATGTATTTTTTATTCCATCCATTTAACAAGTAACTTTCGGGTAATGAGTTTGTTAAATCCCATATGCTTTTATTTAAAAAAGGAGCTCTACATTCTATAGAATTAAGCATACTTGTTCTATCCACTTTCACCAGCATATCACCTTCTAAACTAACGTTCTTATCAATCATTCTAAAGTCTGTTAAACTTTTGGGATTTTGCTGATTATATTTTTCTTTAAATTCTGCAAATGTATCAGTAATTACATAATTGTGTTTTAGTAATTGTGATTTTTCGGAATCACTGAAGGCTAATGAGATAATGTTCCAATACTGATTTCCGTCATAATCAAATGCATTAAACAATCGGTTAACTCTAAAACGTTTTCCTCTGTTGTCATCTTTAGTATTCAGTAATCCAGAAGAGAGTTTTAAAATCCTCTTATGAACGGATTTTGGAACTATAGAGGTGTATTTATTGTTTAATTTGCCCATATAATATTTATTGTATCCTCCAAAAACTTCGTCACCGCCATCTCCAGTTAAAGCCACTTTGACATAATCGCTTGCATGTTTCGATACCAGATAGGTAGGTAGGGCAGAGGAGTCGGCAAATGGTTCATCAAAATTTAACAGAATATTGTCAATTCCATTTTTAAAATCCTCTTCTTTAACAATGAATTCATGGTGATTGCTATTGACGAGTTTTGCAACCACCTGCGATTTGTCGGTTTCGTCATAATCTTTTCTTGCAAATCCAATTGAAAATGTTTCTACCCTTTCATTAGTTATTTGAGATAGACAATGTGTTACTACTGAAGAATCTACCCCTCCAGATAAAAATGTACCTAAGGAGACATCTGCAACTGACCTACTTTCTACACTTTCCATTACTTTGTTGTAGACCTCTTTTTTCGCACTACAAAATGAAATGTCTTGCTTTTCCGTGGATTTGGGTTTTTCAATCTCGTGAATGGAGTATTGGTCTGTGCCTAAGTCAAAATCAATATAATGATTACTTGGTAGTTTAAAAATATCCTGATATATAGAATATGGCGAGGGTATATAGGTCAATCTAAAGTAAAGATTTAGACCTTCTTTGGAAATTGCAGGGGTTTTGGCAAGGCAACTTACAATTGATTTTAGTTCAGAGCCGTAGATGAAATCTGTTGTTGTCTTAGTGTAATACAAGGGTTTTTCTCCGAAAAAATCTCTTGCTATAAACACTTTATTTTTGACTTTGTCGTGAATGCTAAACGCGAACATTCCATCCAATTCTTTAAATGCGGCAACACCTTTTTGTTCATAGAGTTTTAGTATAACTTCAGTATCGCTCATCGTCTTAAAAATTACTCCAGAACTTTCTAGTTGTTGCTTTATAATTCTAAAATTATAAATTTCACCATTAAAAACTATAGCAATGTTATTGTCATTGGAGTACATAGGTTGCTCCCCTGTACTTAAATCTATAATAGAGAGGCGGCGCATGGCCATAGCGACAGAAATTGATCCAGAAGTGTCAATATAAAAGCCATCATCATCTGGACCACGATGGAAAATGAGCTGGTTCATTTTTGCTAATTCAGTTTTTAACAATCCTTCTTCTTTGTGACTATTATTTAAAATTCCGTTTATTCCGCACATTGTACCTAAGCATTTAAAAATTTTTATTCGTCACTACCATGACTATTTCTTTAATGTTTTGTCATTATAATAAATTGGTTGCTTTCTATAGCTTAAATATATTACCGATAATCGAATCATTACCATAAAAACCAAACTGTTAATTTTTGACTCATTTAATACACCATCTTTAATTATAATTATATAGAAAAATAAGTAATTCATTACACTCATGCATTTGCTTAATTGCAATATACTTTCTTGATTTTTTTATCTATCCGTTTATTTCCTATATTATATTTAAATAAAATATTTGTAATTTTTTTGCATTTTCAAAGATATCATATCCACCTTCTTTAATTTGATTAAAGGTATTTTTTCTATTATAATTAATGTTATTTAATACACTTTCTGCCCAATGAAATTCTGGTTTTTCAAGGTCTATAAATGTTATAAGTCCAGTTATGTCTACTTCCTTCGTTACCGTGCTAGAGGTAATTATTTTTAGCCCAGAGGCCTGAGCCTCAATTAGAGTTACAGGCAATCCTTCATATAATGATGGGAACAAAAATAAATCGAAGCCCTGCAATAGTTCAGGAATATCATCCCTTAACCCTAGAAAGAGAATATTTTTATAAATATTTAAGCGTTTAGCTTCTTCTTTTACTTTGTCTTTTAAGTTGCCATTACCAATAAGTAATAAGACACAGTTATTATTTTTCTTGTAAATTTCATTAAATATTTTAATTAATAAAAAATGATTTTTCTGTTCGTTAAATCGTCCTACATGACCAATGACTTTTTTGTTTTTTATACCAAATTCTTCTTTCATTTTATCCGCTTTTATAGTATTATAACTAAAAGATGATGCGTGAATTGCATTATTAATAATTGTAACTTTAGTTTTGTTTTTTTGTCCAAATAGCCAATCTCCAGCTTTTTCTCCACATGCAAAAAAGTGAGTGGCTACTTTTTTAACTTTTCCTCTAATTAATGATTGGACAAAGTCTTTTAAGGTAGCTTTTATATCTGTATTTTTTTTGAATATGTTTTTAAGTACCATGGACTCTACGGCTAAATGGCTATGTGCAATTCTATAAGGGATATTTTTACTTTTTGCTACACTCAAAATAATGCTGCTTAGCGCATTTAGATGAGAATGAACTATTTTATATTCTGGATGTTCAGAAAAAAAAATATTTAACTTTTTTTTATATAAAAAATAATTTTTTGGTGATATTGCAGGCATTCTATAGATTTTACCACCAAGATATTCTATCTCATCATCAAAAAAACCTTTATCTTCTCTATGGAGCAAAAAATCAAACTGCACTTTATTCTTGTCTATATGTCTATAATAGTTCATTATCATCGTTTCTGCTCCACCAAGATTCATAATTGTTAAAACATGTAAAACTCTAATAGGCTTTTCCTTATTCATAATTAGTCAAATAGTGATTCATACTGTTTAATTATATTCATTTTATCAAACTTTGTTTCAACTGAAGCTCTTACTTTTTGAGGATCGAAAGGTAGTGCATTGTTTAAATAGAAAAAATATTCTTCTTCGCTTTCAACTAAATATCCGTTAACTTGATGCTGAATGATTTCTTTGGTTCCTCCAGGCACGTTAAATGCTAAAACGGGTGTGCCTACACAGCAACTTTCTAGAACGGTATTAGGAAAGCCTTCTACATATGATCCTTGTAAAAACATATCACTTAAAGCCATATATTTTGAGACTTCATTAGTAAAAGGGATATATGTGAATTTATTTTCTAAATGGTTTGTTCTAATCGCTTCTAAAATATTGTCTTTTAATGGACCATCTCCAATAATTGTGTAATGAAAAGGGAGTTTTAATTTAGCAAGTAATTTGATAATTCGTAATTGTCCTTTTTCCTTACTTAATCTACCTACTGTTAAAAAGCTAATAGGTTTTTGAGAGTCTGTATTTATTTCTTTTAAAGGAGGCAAATTTGTTATAGGGTTATTTATTATAGTAACATTTTGATTTTTCACGTTGTAGATATTTATAAAATCATCAGCCATATCTTTAGATTGACAAACAATTTTATCAACCATTTTATAACTACTCCGCGATAAAATATCATATATACTAATTTTTTTTTTATAAATTGGTTTGCTATGTATTTGATTCATTAAAGAAATAATACTAGCTTCTCTAATTATAAATTTAGTTTTTAAAAAAAATGGAGACATTAACCCCATAACTGTATTTAAATGTCCAATAGAGCTTACTACTACATGAGGTCTGTGTTTCATTAGATAACAAAAAATCTTGGAAACTGCATTTAAAACTCTTTTTTTTTCTAAAAAATGAACATGTATACTATCTATTACGTAAGCAGCATCCTTTTTATATCCGGTGACTAAGATTTTGCTATCATATTTGGTTTCATTTATATTTTGAGCGATAAATGAAATAACTCGCTCTGCACCACCAGCAGTAAGGGTAGGTAAAATAAAAAGTATTTTCTTTTTCATAAATTAGACATGGGACAAACCATTTTTTGAATTAGCTATTTGTAATTATACCTCTTCGATCATTTTATTCATTTAAATGGTCTATGGTTAATAGTTCTTTCATATGAAGGTATATTTAAAAAAGAAGTAGATGATTTATAGAACGAGATAATTAATAGTATGCAACTTATTTTTATTTAGGCTTTAGGTTTTAATTGAATTATCCACCATGTCTTTAATCTTTCAAAAGAGTGTATCAAATTGTTTCTTATGTTCGTTTAAGTATCTGCTTTTCAAATGAAAATCAAATTTTTCTGGTTTACAAACTGTATGAAAGGAAGAATTAAATATATATTTATCTAAAATTAAGGCAACAATAGTAATCATTTTTTGGTAACCTACTGTACATGAGTCTAATAATATAAAATATACGGTTTTTTTTGTGTAGACATTGAGTTTAAATTTGGTTTTGAGACTTTTGTATGTTGCAGTATTACCATTTTAAATTTTCAATAATAAATAATCTTTCCATAATTGCGATGATGGTATTTAAAATAACGTTGTTGCGAAAATCCTTTAACTTATTAGTTATGTCAAAAATTATCTACGAATTGTATTATAGCAAGTTGATAGGCGCAAGAATTTAAATTTTGCAGACGAAATTTATGATGCAAATTAAATTGTGAAGTATTACCAATATTATAACGTAACTCTATTGTTTTACTTAATATTAATTATTTTATTAAATTTTTAGCTAGGAATTTATCTCAAAATATTGTTTATATATCCCTCTGTTGGGTTCTCTTTCTTAATAATTTTTGCAGGATTTCCTATAACTATTGAGTTGCCAGGAATATCCATATTTACAAATGAATTGGGGGCAATTAACACATTACTTCCAATATTTATTTTCCCTGCAATCACACAACCGGTTCCTATCCAAACATTATCGCCTATTGTAGGGCAACCCTTATGTTTGCCTCTATTTGCCTGTCCTATTGTTGTTAAATGAGCGATGTTACAATTCTTCCCTATTTTAGCATTTTCATTAATTACAATAGTACCAAAATGCCCAATATAGAAACCCTCACCTATTGAGGTTTTTACAGGAATCTGAAATCCGTATCTATAGCCAAGTCTTTTAAGTATAAAGTAATAGTACAGACCAAAAGCTGACATTTTTTTGTATTGAGAGGCCTTACGCAAATAATACATATATCTAAAACCTGGATTTCTTTTCCCCTTTGAAATAGTCGTTGAACCCTCATAACGAAATAAATCTGCTCTAATTATTTCTTTCATAGTGTAAATATTCGATTTTATAAAAATTCATAAAAAATAAAAATCTGATAAAATCAAATTTAGTAATTGTATTTAATCTTCTTTGTTTTAGATTGTTGAAAAGTTATAATTAATTTTTTAGATTGATGTTTTCTGTTAAAGTATTTGTGTTAGAAAGAAGTCGCTTTTGTTTAACAATTTGATATTGGATCCACATTGCTACAAGTGTCAGATAATAAAAATTAAAAAAGTTATGATTAGCTAACAAAAATACACTTAATGCGATGGTTTGCATAATTAAATAGGGGGTTTCCTTGAAAAAATAAATACTCCAATAAAATAAATATATAAAATAACCTAAAAACAATAAAAAAGGAATTATACCTCCTTCTCCTATAATTAACAAATAAGTATTGTGTACGCCTACAACTTTTCCCATTTCTCCTGAAAAAGTATCATATCCATTTCCAAAAATCGGTGATTGATATATTTTATCATAGTGTAATGCCCATGTGTCAGTGCGCGAATCTTCAGTTATCTCTCGGTTAGAAACATTTTCATTATTAATAATATTTTTTAATTGTGTAAACCTCGGATTGTTTAAACCTACGATGTCATCAATTACTAAAAGGGAACTAAAGATTAAAACTCCAACTCCAAGGATTCTGATATTCTTAATACTGATTTTTAAGGAGATTAAATTTAATAATACCCAAATTACAATAAATGTGCGAGAAAAAGTCAATAAGCCCATTAGAGTAAATATAAACTGTCCAAAAAGTTTTAAAGGCAAATTTTTTAAGCCATAGGTCAATGCATAGCCATAAATACAAATAAATCCGGCTACATTTGGATTAAGATAAAATCCCGCATAACGACCTGTTCTGATTGGGAAAAATATGGTTTCAATGCCTATACTTAAAGAACCTAACAAAATAAAATAAAAGAGCTCTTCTTTACTAACTCTTTTAATAAGTTCGTAACCACCTATTACTAAGACAAAATACTTTA
Organism: Gelidibacter gilvus; assembly: GCF_004115975.1. GTDB lineage: Bacteria > Bacteroidota > Bacteroidia > Flavobacteriales > Flavobacteriaceae > Gelidibacter > Gelidibacter gilvus. The sequence goes on from NZ_SDDZ01000009.1 coordinate 125,188, forward strand.
CAAAATTATTAATAAAAAACTTTGTTTCACCATCATATTGAAAACTAGAGATTGTGAAGTATAAAAATGCAATTAATAGAATCCACCAATTTGGAGTTGTCTTCTCTTCCAAAAAATAGTATAATGCTAACAGCGAAATTATTAGGAAGCTTAGTGAGCTACCAAAAGCTGGACCCAGAGTGGCAAGAGCTATTGATGGTAAATTCCATAAAACCAATGCTAATATTACTATTCTGAGAATCTTCATTTTAATGATTTAATAAATTATTTTCACTATTTTTTTAATTCTTTTAGAAAATTACAATTAAGAATTTACTAATCCCTATTTTATTATTTAAGCCATAGACTATAAGAATTAAATTTTCGTTATTAATTATAATCACTTGTATCGTTTAAATCACATGCCATTGATTTTGGTGAAAATATTATCTGTCGTGTTTATTTAAATTTTTTTATATACATTGTGTTTGTAATATTACAAAATTTGATAGACGTTAAGACAATTTAGGTTTTATTTTCCCATCAGAACATGCCAAAGTAGTTTTAAGTTCAATCAAATAATAAAATGATGTGAATTTCATAATTCCTAAAAAATAATTCCAAGAGTTTCTACTATATATTTAATAAGTTTATAATAAAATAATTTTGTTACCTCAATTGGATGGTGATGCAATTTGATAGAATATTTCCTAAATAATTCTGTTAAATAAATATTTCTTAACTATTTCTGCTAACCTTATTTTTGATCAATTTTATTATTCTAAGCGTAAAATCTCTAAAGCCTTTTGAACTGATATACATTAGGAGACCATACACAAAAATAATTATGATACTTAACTTAATTGCATTTAAACCCCATGTTAAGAGAGTAAAATTGCTCTGAGTCAAAAAATTATTATGAAAAAAATTGACAATAGTAGCCGTAATGAAAAAAATAAATAATAAAGGAACAAATCGCTTCCAATAGTTCCATATACTGGTATTGAAACCTTTAGAGTATAGAAAATAGGGTTTCCATATCATATAAGTTCCAACTAAACTAAAGTATGTTCCTGACAGTACTCCGAAAATACCCCATAATTTTCCCAAAATTAAAGAAAGAATTAGATTGGATATGATATCAAAAAATGGTGCCCAGGTATCAGAAAACAAACCGTAAGCATTCATGAAATGTTGAACAGGAGATTTAATAAGATTAATAAATAGAACACCAATCATTAATAGAAGAATAGATTCTTGAAGAACATAATCTTCTCCAATCCACAATACAATAAAAGGAGTAATCAGGTAATAAGTAGCAAGACTAAAAAAGCCAGCTATAAAAAACTGTAGTGCCATCATTTCCCAAAAAACTTTATCAATATTTTTTTTATCATTTTCGGCAACTAAGTTTCCAATACCAGCGCCAGTACCAGCAAAAATAACTTTTATTAAACTTTGAAGATTCACGAAAATAAGTTGATAGTTTCCAAAAAAGGCAACACTCTGTATATTTACTAAGGCATATATCAATATATTATCAGTTCCATCTTTTACAAAGGAACCCATCTTATGGATAAATAGCTGCTTCGTTTTTTTAATTATTTGAGGATATTCTTTTATTAAATTACTACCATCTTTTGAAGCTATTATTAGCCATGGATAGTGCTGTTTAATTTTTATTCTAAGAATAACGCTTAATGTGATAGCAAATAGTAATTCCATTATTACCCAAGCATAATAACTTTGTAAATAATAAGCTAAGAGGGCCTGTATAAGAAGTCTGACAACGTTTATACTTTGAAAATATACTTGTACAACATAACCCTTTTGGTCAGCCTCTAACAAAGTCATGTGATAGTTAAAAAAATAACTTAATAACGATGACATTAAAAATGAGAAAAATACAAAGTATATTAGTGATAAGGAGAAATCGGTATTGCCAAAGAAGTACGGTAAAAAAATAGATACAATTGCGCCAGCACCGAAAATAAATATACCAATCCTTTTATATAGTACCCCTAGAAGAGATATGATTTTATTTATTTCTAATTGGTTATTATTATAAATAGGTTTATAAAGCGAATAACCAATAGCAGTGCCAATTCCTAATTCCGCCAAATTTAAAAAGCCCAATATGCTTCTTAAGGTAGAGGTGAGACCTATAAATTCATCACCCAGAAAGTCAAGAAAAATTTTTCTAGAAAAAAACTGAGCAAAAATTGAAATAAGAAAAAAAAACGCACCGACCTTAGCATTTTTTACAGACTTAGAAACTCTAGACATTTTTTATAAAATTTTAATTAGAAGCTATCTGGATTTATTTGTTCTAAAAAGCTTTATGTCTAAATTTATTGAAACCGCACTTGAGGTGTTAGGCGCAAAATTAAAAAGTTTTAAAATAGAAGTCATACGTTTCTTATTAAATTAGTTCTTATGAATCAGTACTTCTTGTTCTTCATTACAAACTTTTTTTTGAATTATATTCAAGGTTATTTATCTCAATAAATGTTTAAAAGGCCAACCTACAATAAAAATAATCTTTAGTTTTCGATTGGGAAGAGCACGGATATAGTCGTGCTTTTTATAGGGTAGATAATGGGCGGCTCGTAAAAGAGTATAGATTCGTCTAAGAAAAATTTTTGGTTGTTTCCAAAAATAATTTCGAGAAAACCAATTTAAAACGGAAAATGAATATACAGCCTGGCCGAAAGAATTTTTTTCATGATCCTTAATGGACAATCTATTGTGGGTGTTTGTGTAATAAACTCTCACAATTTTATTAACATATAAAGTGTTAAATCCTTGATTAGCAATGAACATCCAAATCAGACCTTCAGGAATTAGACCTCTAGAAAACATATTGGGGTTAATAGTAATGTTTCGCAAGATTTCAGTTTTTGTAAATCCCCATCTCTCTTTCTCATTTGGGTAATAAAGTTCCTGTTTAAAGGAATTACTGTAGAACTGATCTTCAGGAAACTTATCACCAATTATATTTCCTGAAGCGTCCATGCATAAAGCAGTCACCCCACTTATCAATTTCTTTTTTTCAGAGGGTATTGATATATAGGCTTCATCGAATAAGAACAAAGCATTTTCTACACATTCATCATCTGAGTCTAAAATAACTAAGAATTCACCTTTTGCAAGGCTTATCGCCTGAAAGTAGCACGCCATTTTATGCTGGTTATCTATGTTGTTTATATAATTGACATCAAACGTAGCGTTCTTCAAAAGTTCTAATGCTACCTCATGAGAGCGATCAGTAGATCCATCATTGATCAAAACCAATTCAAAATTTCGAAAAGTTTGATTGTTCAAAGAACTAAATACTCTATGAAGAGTATCTTCTCTATTATATACAGGAGTAAAAATTGTAAAGCGATATTCAAATTCCTCCTTTACGTTTGATGCTTTGTAGGTCGGTATAAACTCTTTGAAATCCATGTTTTAAGTTAAGATTTGGTTAATGATATTTTTCCAATCTGTATTTATTGTTTGAGGCAGAAACTCAGTAGTACTTTCCATGGCTCTTTTGCTGAATTTCTTCCTTAAGTTTTCATCTATCATAAGGGTAGTTAATCTATTTTCTAATTCTAGTTGATTTTCTACTTGAATCAAAAAACCATTTATACCAGAATTTATAATTTCCGATGGTCCTGAAGGACACGCGGTAGAAATACAGGGTAAACCAAAGTACATAGCTTCTGTCAAAGCATTAGGAAACCCTTCATAACGAGATGGAAATACGAAAATACTTGCATTATTATAGTAGTCTTCAACATTGTTGACGTTGCCTACTAATGTTACTTTTTGTTCTAATTTTAGTGAATAGATGAGGTCTTGATATTGACTCTTTAGCTCGCCATCTCCGACCAATACAAGTTTCCAGTCAGTATTGTCAACATTTGAAAATGCATTGATAAGCAAATCTTGATTTTTTTGTACAGTCAAACTTCCAACATTTAAAATAATATTTTCTCTTGAGTTGTAAGTTTCTTTTTTTGCAATTAATTCTGTGGCTAATGGATTTTTTATAATTATAATTTTTTCTGAATCCATAAAAGTCTCAAAATATTCTTTTATAGATGCTGTTTGAACTACTAAAACCTGCGAAAATTGATAAGAGAAATGTCTTAATTTTTGCCAAAAAATATTTAGTTGACGATGATCAGGATGAATTCTTTCACTGATGATACAAGGTTTTCCATTTAATTTTGATGCAATGGAAAGGTAAATGTTGGAAGTTGTCATAAATCCAATACTTAAGTCTATTTGATTTTCTTTTAAAATTTTCAGAACCGATGAAAAGATTTTGAAGTGGTTTTTTAAAGATTGAAAAGCTTTCGGTTTTGGATTGTATAATTCAGTGCAGTAAGTAATCGATATTCTTTCGTCCAATTTATAGAAGGGCGTACATTTATATAGTAATATGATTGTAATGTCAAAGGAATTGACTAGTTCATTAGCTAAATTAGATACGACGCGCTCGGCTCCACCGGCATTTAAGCCTGAGATAACGAATGCTACTTTGTGCTTTTTTGACATTAAATTGATAACTCTAATATTATATTTGGGGGACTAAAGTATAATTATTAATGTGATTATTTTGAATTCAGTTTTAATATTAGACGAAATGACACATTTTTATCATGAAATGCTCGTAGTATAATTTTATTTTCATTTTAAAACATCCAAAAAGTATTTTAAGGAGTATATAGGTTAATAGTTATCAGATGAAACGATAAGAATATACGTTAAAACGATTATATATCCACGAAAAATATTTTTATTTGTACGTTTTTTCAATCAAATATAGTTAATTCATCGATCGTTGAACTTTTTTAGACGGACATTCAACGTTCTCGTATTAATATTGTTATAGTAATTTTTTAAATAATCAACATCCATGAAGTCTTTACATTTATTCTGTTCATTTTTTATAATTTTTGCCTGTCAGTTATTCTTTTCTAAATCCTATGCGCAAAACTATCCCTCAAATCAAAATATTCATGACATTCAATGGGAATCTTATAAGCAACCTAAGAATACCCCAAATTACCTGTCTCCGTTCACAGATCCTGTTACCGGAAATAAAGTTACGCGAATAAGTGATGAAGATGTTTTTGGGTGTGACTGTGAAACATTGAGGCACAATTACTCGAAAAATCAGCCATGGAATGCTGACGGTAGCCTCATAAAGACGGACGGTTCACACGCTAAAATTTTGGATGGAAACACATATGAAGTTTTGCGTACTGCAAACCCCAAGTCACTTTGGTCCAACATAGATCCAAAGGTCACTTTTGAGACTGCTCAGAATAAATTTTACAAGAATAATATTGATACCAACAAAGAAACTGTTCTAAGGATCTTTTCTGAATATGAAACAATTTCTATCGGCTATGGTGAAGGAAATCTTTCAAACGATGATAGATGGATAGCATTTATTGGTGTTAATGGAAATAATCAAACGGTTTTGGTTTATGATATCTTAAATGATGCTATTGTTGGCAGCAAATTTATAGGGACAGCTTCAGTGGATTGGGTATCAGTTTCGCAGTCCGGTCAGTTTGTGGTAATTCTATACCATAATCGTGGTGGGGGTGAGTACCAGGGAGCGAAATCCTATAATAGGCAAATGAAGAATGAAGTACATCTCATAAATTCATCTGAACATGCTGATTTAGGTTACGATATGGCGGGTAACGAGGTTTATGTATCCGTTGGAAGATATGAGGGGCACTCCCTTTCATATACTAGACTTGATAATGGATTCACTAAAGGACTTTGGAAAAGTGCTTGGAAACCTGGTGACAGAGGCATTGCGGGCGCACACGCGAGTACTCGGAATTTAAAAAGACCGGGCTGGGCTTATATTTCAACAGATCAACAAGCTCATGACCCCTTAGTCTACGATGCTCCTAAAGAAATTTTTGCGATACGATTGGACAATTCAGAAACTATTGAGCGCTTTGGAAAACACCATACAAAATTTGATGGATCTAAATCTCCATATAATCATGAGACACATCCAGTACCAAACCGCGATGGTACTAAAGTGATTTTTGCAAGTAATTGGCACAATTCCCAATGGATGAGGAATAATTATCCAATGATGTGGGTTGTAGAGACAGCTCAAAATAGCAACAATATAGCTGTGAAGTCTCTCAAAATATCACCAGAGTCTGCAAATCTATCCATGAAGAAAACTCTTCAGTTGACTGTTGCATTTGAACCAAAAAACGTTACTAATAAAAATGGTATTTGGCGTTCAAATAATAATAATGTTGCAACTGTTGATGCTAATGGTGTTGTAACACCTATTTCAGTAGGAAAAGTTGATATCATATTTAAAAGTGCTGACGGAGGCATTGAAGAAGAAGCAGAATTAACAGTTATTTCGGAAGTTTCTAAAGTCGTTGCCAATGGCGGTGGAGACCAGAGTGTTGTATTAGGAGTAGGAACCTATTTAAGAGCCTCAGGCGGTGCTTCTTATTTATGGAATACAGGAGCTACCTCTCAGAATCTTTGGATAAATCCCACAACCTCTCGTAATTATACAGTTACTGTTTTTGATAGTACCGGTAATTATTCTGATACAGATGAAGTGAATGTGACTGTTCTTCCTGTTAGTGCTGGTAATGACATTACAATCAAGACTGGGGAAAGTATTGTTTTAGAAGCCTCTAACGCCTATGATTATGAATGGAGCACTGGTGAGAAAACTGCTCGCGCTACCATCAGTCCTGAAGAAACTACAACATATAGAGTCTGGGGTAATACTAATGGCTATGAATCTTCTGATACGGTCACGGTAACTGTTGAAGAGTCAGGGGTAAGTAGTTCAACAAAAGTCGTTGCCAATGGAGGTGGAGACCAGAGTGTTGTATTAGGAGTAGGAACCTATTTAAGAGCCTCAGGTGGTGCTTCCTATTTATGGAATACAGGATCTACCTCTCAGAATCTTTGGATAAATCCTACAACCTCTCGTAAATATTCAGTTACTGTTTTTGATAGTACCGGTAATTATTCTGATACAGATGAAGTTTTTGTGACTATTGTTCCTGTTAGTGCTGGTAATGATGTTACAATCAAGGCCGGTGAAAGTATTGTTTTAGAAGCCTCTAATGCGTATGGTTATGAATGGAGCACTGGTGCGAGTACTGCTACTGTCACCGTCAGTCCTGAAGAAACTACAACATATAGAGTTTGGGGTAATACTAATGGATACGAATCTTCTGATACGGTCAGGGTAACTGTTGATGAGTCTGTGGTAACTAGTTCAACAAAAGTCGTTGCCAATGGAGGTGGAGACCAGAGTGTTGTGTTGGGAGTAGGTACCTATTTAAGAGCCTCAGGTGGTGCTTCCTATTTATGGAATACAGGAGCTACCTCTCAAAATCTTTGGATAAATCCTACTACGTCCAGAAAATATACGGTAACTGTTTTTGATAATTCAGGTGAGAATTCTGACACAGATGAAGTATATGTCACCATTGTTCCTGTAAGTGCAGGTAATAATGTCACAATAAAATCAGGGGAAAGTGTTATATTAGGAGCCTCTAATGCTTATAATTTCGAATGGAATACTGGCGAGAACACTGCTAGTATTATGGTCAGTCCTAAAAAAACCACTATATATCACGTAAAAGGTGATACGCATGGTTATGAATCTTATGATACTGTAACGGTTACTGTATTGTCAGATCAAATTGCATCAAGCAGAGGAGGCGGGGGGCCAATTGTAATGTCTAATGTTAATTCAGATAATGAAATCTTTAATATGTCCCACGAAAAATTAGATCCTGAAATAGGTTCATTTTTAGTATATCCAAATCCTACTGAAGGCGAACTCAACGTTAAATTTAAAGGAATTTCTGAATTAATGAAAATGAATTTATATGATCTTTCCGGGAAATCTTTATTTAGCGAGGATATAAACTTTAATGGACAATTAAATTATACTAAAATATTGAATTTATCTAATTTTGAACCTGGAGTTTACCTTTTGCAGATAATAGATAATAATGAAATTATATCTAAAAAGATTCTGTTAAGGTAGTTTCTTTAATTTCCTTATTATCTTCACTTAGTTGCCATTAAATACTTTTAAGGTCTTTGTTATTTCGTTCGGATTGGAAGAATAAAATTCTTTTCAATCTGAACGATTTTTTTTACATTATCCCTAAAGACAATTTTATTGAAGAGCCATATTCAATAATTCAGTCTTTTGGTTCTGCCCGTGTCCATTTGCAACGGTCGGCTTTGAAGTTAATTGCCGTCTGAAAGGATCATTATTTTAGGAATTTCCATTGTACATTGGAAACAGGATGAGAGTTCCAATCTCAGATTCGAATTTACAATTCTCATAAAGCTTGTATAACGTAAGTTCTACGTAAAAAAATCAGGATATTGAGCGTACTAAAGCTCTGGACTTGAATATTTTAAAAGATATTCTACCTATGATTTTTAAAGATAAATTTACTGAAATATTCTGTTTATCGAAGATTTTTGCTTTGTTTTTAATCCTGCACTACAAAAGAGGCAGCTATCCACAGGAAAAATGACAAGCAAACGCAAATCTACGATGTCAACCAGTAAGATAGTTCCCCTTACTGTTCTGTTCCATTTGAGTGATATTCGAACCTTCAAGCACTTTTATATCCATTACGTTCATGGCCAGCTCGGGGAAGAGTTCCCGAATACTGTTTCTTGCAACCGTTTTGTTGAACTTATGCAATCCAGTATACTCCCGTTGACCCTATATATGAAGACATGTTGTCTTTGTGAATGTACATGGATCCCATTTGAGCATTCTACGCCCATCCGTGTCTGTGGCAATGAGCAGATAACGCAGAACAAGGTTTTTCAGGACATAGCCACCATAGGCAAATCAACAATAGTCTGATTATATGACTTTAAGCTCCATATCATTATAAACGACAAAGGAGAACTTCTCGACTTTGTCATAACCCAGACCAATGTGGATAACAGAACGCCTTTAAAAGAGGAAAACTTTTTAGAGAAGATAATCGGCAGCCTATATGGTGACAAAGGTTATTTCTTAAAATAACATGCTTCCTGTTGTCCTAACAGTGTCTGCACCTGGTACAACATGAACAACGTAATGATGACCATAAGGGATAAGATGTTGCTAAGAAAACGCTCTGTCAAAGAAACCATTAATGACCAAAGAAAGAACATTGCCCAAGCAGAACATTACAGACATAGGAGTTTTGGCAACTTTATTACAAATTTGGTCGCCAGTCTAATTGCTTCTTTTCAAGAAAAAAAACCAAGTATTACTTTGAAACAGAAAGCAAAAGGCAGTTAGCTCTTTTTTGCTATTACCTTAGATCGAACTGAGGATATATGGAAGATAAATTTTTGACAATACCAAGTCCCACAACAAGTTGTACCCTGTCGGACGGATAATTTATCCATCCACAACGCGCCATTATGCCTTAAAAACAACTAACCCCATCGAAAAGTTAGATTCATTAGTTTTAAATGCAATAGCACCAATCAGGAACGACCATGTAGCGACCGGCACAATTGCGAAATCCGGAAATTCCAAAGGTAATCTCCAAATTACTAAATCTAACAGGGTTTACAAAACATAGCTAATAAGTGATAGTTCAAATATTTTTTTTCTTTAAGGAATCAATGCAAACCGTTAATCTAACTCCTATTCAAGACGCTACATTAAGTATAAGCAGATATTTTTCCTCTAATTATGCAATTAGAAAAAAAGTTATAATGGTTTATTATTGTTCTCTATATTATTTAAGATCATTTTAAAATTGAATATTCAACAGTGGATAATTTTTTTATAATATCAATAGCGTCCTAAACGTTTTAAATATAAGATGATAAAGTTAAGTATCTCAAATATCTTTGAGTTGTAAGACAAAACCAGATCCTCTTATGGTAAATCTAACTCCTAAATGTCTGGGACAGCAACGTGGTTTATTTTGTGGTGCGACCCAAGAATAACATTATGTTCAGTACATTGAAAGAATTAGAGTTCGCCGATAACAGACATCAATATATGCTAAAAGATGCAATCATTTAACTCAAGAGGAATATGACCAAAAAGAGATATTCAAAAAAGCTTCATAGAATCCCTTTATGGATGAGCAAAGCCAGCAGACTATAGAATTTATCACTAACCAAATCTCTTGGACAGCAAACACAATGACTGAACTTTATAAAGCCAAGTGGGAAGTAGAGATGTTTTTTAGGGACATAAAACAGCAGTTGCAAAAAAAGTCTTTTATAGGCACAAGCCAAAATACGTTAATGACACAGATTTGGACAGCATTAATAACGATACTGATTTTAAAAGTGCTGAAAGGACAGGCAAAGCACGCTTGGTATTTATCTAATCTAGTAGCTTTTTTAAACTCAATCTTTTTGTAAAGGTAGAACTGCTAAGTTGGGTCGACAGTTCATTTACAAAAGATCAACCTCCACCAATTAAGTATGTCAGGGGTTCTTTTTTGAAAATCTATGAAATGAAGTGTTTAAGCCAGTACAATCGGTAAATTTATTGTGCCTAATATTCATTTAGGACAGAATTGTTGTAGTATTAATAATCAAGCCAATTTTGATCAACATTGTTCTTTTTTGGTTAACAACATATTTAATATGGAAATATGGGATTAAATAAATATCCTAATAAAAAAATAAAATGGGGCACGAATTAAGTCTATGGATCAGTGGATATTTTTTTTTGTTGGATTTTGGGGTGAAAGGCAATCAAAATTTTTCTGACAATAAAATTATATAGTATAACAAAGAAAATACCTACTTTTTTGTGCATTTCATCCATTATCTTAAGTTGGTTGACTGATATCTAAACTAATTTTATAAATTGCCATTTCTTAACCTGATAGTGTTTTATTAACCCCAAATTATTTATTGTACATGAAGTCCCCTAATTCATTATGTCTATTTATAGACCGTTCATTATTTGTATTTTGTTTTAGCTTATGCCATTTATTCTTTTTTAAATTAAATGCACAGACATATCCCCTAGATGAACACCTTCATGATGTTCAATGGGAATCTTACCAACCACCCAATAACACACCAAATTATCTGGTTCCAGTAAAAGATCTTTTAACAGGGAATAAAATAACTAGAATAAGTGATAAAGATGTTTTTGGATGTGATTGCAAGACCTTGAGACACAATTATTCTAAAAACCAGCCATGGAATGCGGATGGCAGTCTGATAAAGACAGACGGTTCATACGCAAAAATTTTGGATGGAAGCACATATGAAGTCTTACGCATTGCAAATCCTAAATCTCTATGGTCCAACATTGATCCAAAGGTTACTTTTGAGACTGCTCAAAATAAATTCTATAAAAATAATATTGATACCAATGAGGAAACTGTTTTACGAATCTTTTCTGAGTATGAAAAAATTTCTATTGGTTATGGTGAAGGTAATCTTTCAAATGATGATAGATGGATTGCGTTAATTGGTACTAATGGTAAGAATCAAACAATCTTAGTTTATGATATTTTAAATGATTATACTGTTGGTAGTAAATATATAGGATCTGCTCCAATGGATTGGGCGTCCGTATCTCAATCTGGTGAATTTGTTGTAATTCGGTATTATACGAACGGCTCAGGAAACCATCAAGGAGTAAAATCCTATAATAGAAAAATGCAGAATGAAGTGCATCTTTTGGATTTTGGAGCACATGCCGATATAGGATACGATATGACTGGTAACGAGGTTTATGTTTCCGTTGGAAGATATCAGGGACACTCCCTTTCATATACAAGACTGGATAATGGATTTACTAAAGGGCTTTGGAGGAGTGCTTGGAAGCCAGGTGACAGAGGTATAGCGGGTGCCCACGTAAGTACTCGAAATTTGAAAAGACCGGGTTGGGCTTATATTTCAACAGATCAACAGGCTCATGATCCCTTAGTCTACGCTGCTCCTAAAGAAATTTTTGCAATTCGATTAGATGATTCAGAAACTATTGAGCGATTTGGTCAACACCATACAAAATTTGATGGATCTAAATCTCCATATAATCATGAGGTACATCCAGTACCGAACCGAGATGGTACTAAAGTGATTTTTGCAAGTAATTGGCACAATTCCCAATGGATGAACAATGATTATCCAATGATGTGGGTTGTAGAGGCAGATCAAGATATTATTAAACTATCTGTCAATGCAGGCGAAGACGTTAGCATCTGCCAAGGCACAACCACCACCTTAACCGCCACAGGAGGTTCCACCTATCTCTGGAATACCGGAGCTAAAACTGCAAGCATTACCGTTAGCCCAGATAAAACCACTACTTATACCGTAACTGCTTACGATAGTACAGGAAATAATTCTGATTCCGATGGTGTTACGGTAACAGTCAATTCCCTTCCAGAAGTCAATGCAGGATCGGATGTAACCATTAAAATTGGCGACAAGACAACCTTAACCGCAACGGGTGCAGCCTCTTATTTGTGGAGTACAGGGGAGACTACAGCAAGTATAGAAGTTAGTCCCACGACTACTACAATTTACACGGTTATTGGGACCACTAATTCTTGCGAAGCTGAAGACTCAGTCACCGTTTTTTCGGTAGACGCCAGCGTTAAAGCCAACGCTGGCGAAGACACTGACATCTGCTTAGGTGACACCACTACGCTCACCGCAACTGGTGGTACACATTATGTTTGGAGTACAGGAGAAACTACTAAGAGTATTGTAGTATCTCCAGAAACGACAACAACTTACAAGGTTACCGTTTCAGATGACAATGATGAATCAGATGATGCGAGTGTTACTGTTACCGTTAATGCTATACCGGTTGCAAGTGCAGGAGAAGATCAAACCATATGTTTTGGCCAAACAACCACGCTCACAGCTACTGGGGGAACATCTTACTTATGGAGTACCGGTGCTACGACAGCTTCGATAGAAGTTAATCCAACTGCAGAAACAACTTATAGCGTTGAAGTGAGTAATAATGGTTGTTTTAATACAGATGACGTTAGCGTTTTTGTCGAGAATGTACCAGTACTTACAATTACTGGGGATATCATTATTTCTGAAGGAGAATCAACAACACTTACAGTCATTGGAGGCGATAATTACGAATGGAGTACTAGTGAAACTACCGAATCCATTACTGTGAGTCCAAAAGTAACGACAACATATTCGGTTAGTTCTAGAGGTAGCAATGGCTGTTCAGGTAATGCCTCTATAACTGTGGCAGTGGCCCAGGAAGTATTTGCCAACGCTGGACAGGATATGGATGTATGTACGGGCGCAAGCGTCACCTTAACCGCCACTGGAGGCTCTACCTATCTTTGGAGTACGGGAGCTAAAACTGCTAGTATCAGTGTAACGCCAAATGCGACTACGACCTATACAGTTACAGCTTATGATAGCACAGGGACTAATTCTGATACGGATGAGGTCAAAGTAACGGTTAACCCATTACAAACTGTAGATGCTGGAAACAATATCACGATCAATTCAGGACAAAGCACAACATTAACTGCAACAGGAGCCACTACATATAAGTGGAGCACAGGTACCACTGGTGCCACAGTAACGGTGAGTCCCACCGCAAGCCAGACCTACACGGTAACTGGAACGACCAATGGTTGTGAAGCCTCGGACACGGTAAGGGTTACAGTAATAAATCCTGAAGGCTTGACTGCAGATGCAGGTGCGGACCAAACGATCTGTGCAGGTGCAAGCGTAACCTTAACTGCCACTGGAGGTTCTAGCTATCTCTGGAGTACGGGAGCTAAAACTGAAAGTATCAGTGTAACGCCAAATACGACCACGACCTATACAGTTACAGCTTATGATAGCACAGGGACTAATTCTGATACGGATGAGGTCAAGGTAACGGTTAATCCATTGCCAACTGTAGATGCTGGAAATAATATTACGATCTACTCAGGAGAAAGCACAACATTAACTGCAACGGGAGCTAGCACTTATAAGTGGAGCACAGGTGCTACGGGTGCGAGTATTACCGTGAATCCCACAGCAACCAAAACTTATACCGTAACGGGAATCAAGAATGGCTGTGAAGCAACTTCCACTGTTAAAGTTACCGTTAAAGAACCTGAAGCGGTCGTCGCTAGGGCGGGTGGTAATCAAGATGTCTGTGAAGGCGGAGAGGTCACTTTGACTGCCACTGGTGGCGAACGTTACTTATGGAGCACAGGTGCTACGACTGCAAGTATAAAGGTGAATCCTAAAACAACCACCAAGTATTCTGTTACTGCCTATGTTGGAGATTTCTCAGGGACGGATGAAGCCATTGTTACGGTGAGCCCTCAACCAAAAGTGGTTATCATAAATGGCTCAGAAGCTGATATCCTTGAGGGAGAGTTTATAACATTATCAGCGAGAGGGGCGAATAGTTATAAATGGAGCAATGGGGCAACCCAGCCAAATATAGCCGTTCGTCCAACTAAAACTAAAACTTATGATGTTGTTGGACATGTAAATGATTGCTCTTCAGAACAATCCATTAAGGTAAATGTCTATGAAAAAGTGGTCGCCAATGCAGGTGATGATGTAGCAATATGTTTAGATGAAACAACCGTTCTAACTGCAAAAGGTCCTGCCAATAGTGAGTTTTTATGGAGCACTGGAGAAACCACCAAAAGTATAACGGTAAGCCCAGATGAAGACACAGAATACTCAGTTATGGTATACCATGACTTAGATTCTGATACGGATAGCGTTATGGTGAACGTCCGAAATTGTGTAAATTCACAAGTTATTGGTGACAGTGTTACAATAGAAGATACTGAGGCTATAGATTTTCTTATTCATCCAAATCCAACTGATGGTGAGGTTCATATAAAAATATCTGGACTGTCCAATGCATCCAGTATCCATTTATATGACCTTTCTGGTAAATCACTATATAATGAAGCGATCAGCATCAATGACCATCAGAGTTATAATAAAACTCTCGATTTATCAGAGTTTGCTTCAGGGATTTATTTACTGCAATTGGTCGATAATCAGAAGGTGATAACCAAAAAAATAGTGTTGAGATAAGTTCAATAAACTTTTGAAGATTGACACTGAGCCACAGAACTTTCCTGTGGCTCTGTTATTTTTTATAAGGAACGATCAATTCTATAGTTACTAAAGAATCACAGTTTTTATCCTGAATTTTGAATTTTTGTTCTTTATAACTGTTTGTAATGATATAGGTTTTGCAAGTTTTGTTTTTGGTGTCGCTTTCTGAAAAATTGACATTCCCATGTTTGATCATATCGGAAACAACAATGGTATCGATCTCAAACGATCGCATGGCAAATTGTGCATCCTCAGAATAGTCTTTTTTCTTTAAGGAGATCTTCTTAGTGGTCCTCGCATTGGGACTTTAGGCACAGGAGGTTTTTTTACCACTTAAGAAAAAGAACAAAATAATTAAACCTATGGAAAAGCCGCCCATATAATAGCCGACACGATGGATAAATCACCAAAAAAATAGTGCTGAGATAAGTCACAATAAAATTTTGAAGTTTGGCACTGAGCCACAGAACTTTCCTGTGGCTCATTTATTTTTTATAAGGAACGATTGATTCTACAGTGACTAAAGAATCACAGTTTTTAACCTGCATTTTGAACTTTTGTTCTTTATAACTGTTTGTAATGATATAGGTTTTGCAAGTTTTGTTTTTGGTGTCGCTTTCTGAAAAATTGACATTGCCATGTTTGATCATATCGGAAACAACAATCGTATCCATCTCAAACGATCGCATGGCAAATTGCGCATCCTCAGAAAAGTCTTTTTTCTTTAAGGAGATGTTCTTAGTTGTCCTCGCATTGGGACTGTAGGCACAGGAGGTTTTTTTACCACTCAAGAAAAAGAACAAAATAATTAAACCTATGGAAAAGCCGCCCATATAATAGCCGACACGATGGATAAATTTCATTGTTAAAAAATTAAAAGATTGACGTCGCTGTATTTTAAGTCAAACCAATTGGCAACCAATTTACTTGTTAAAATACCGTGGTAAAAGTACAATCCATTTTTTAAACCCCGATCAAATCGCAGAGCATTTTCTATACCGCCATCTTCTCCAATTTTCAAAAGATAAGGTGTAAACATATTACTTATTGATACAGAGGCCGATCGGGAATATCGTGCGGGAATATTTGGCACACAATAATGAACAATCCCGTTATACTCAAAGGTAGGTTTATCATGAGTAGTGACCTCACTCGTTTCAAAACATCCGCCCATATCAATACTGACATCAATAATGACAGCTCCAGCTTTCATACAATTTACCATAGCCTCAGTAACCACAACAGGTGCTCTGTTGGTGCCTCTTACTGCACCAATCGCTACATCACAACGCTTCAAGGCCTTGATTAAATTTTTTGGTTGTAAGGTAGAGGTGTAAAGCGTTCTGCCCAAATGGGATTGCACCGATCTTAGTTTGGTAATGGAATTGTCAAAAATCTTGACATTTGCACCCAAACCTATCGCGGAACGTGCGGCAAATTCACCCACGGTTCCGGCGCCAATAATAACGACTTCTGTTGGGGGTACGCCACTAATGTTTCCAAGCATCAATCCGTTACCACCATTAATGTTCGATAACAATTCGGCTGCAATAAGGATGGAGGCTGTCCCGGCAATTTCGCTTAAAGACCTCACGGCAGGGTATGAACCATCATCATCTTTGATAAATTCAAATGCCAAAGCCGTAATTCGCTTAGTGGCTAAAGTTTCAAAGTATTTTTTGCTTTGTGTTTTTAATTGCAGGGCTGAAATCAATAAAGTCTGCGGATTGATAAGTTTAATTTCATCTAACGATGGTGGTTCAACTTTTAAAATGATAGGACAGGAGAAGACTTTGGCGGTATCCTTTGTTATTTCGGCGCCAGCTTCACTATAGGTTCTGTCCTTAAAGTTTGCACCATCCCCAGCCCCAGCTTCAATCATGACGCGATGTCCATTAGAGACTAAAGCAGACACAGCATCAGGAGTTAAGCAGACGCGCTTCTCCTGAAAATAGGTTTCTTTGGGAATACCAATAAATAGGTTTCCTTTTTTTTTGAAAATCTCTAATGTTTCTTCCTGAGGAAGTAATTGTTCTCGGGTAAAAGGAGAAATGGATTTGCTCATTTGAATTTAAAATAAGCACTGAAATTACAAATAATTTTTCGATTTGAAATATGTAATTAAAATTAATCGAGATTGGATATTATCGATGTTTGATGACGTTTTATTGTCTGGGCAATTGTTTTAAAAAAACTTCAAGCCGTTTAGGAAAATATAATAACAGCAATTAGAAAAGTCAAGATTCCGATTCTGTTTTCCTCACTATCCTCATATATGTTGAAAGTGTCTTAAATTTTCGAGTCCAGAAGAACCTAGTTTATTTAATAAATTTCTTAATGGCCATCATAGCGCCTAAATGCAAAGCTTCATGGTAATTATTGAATATAATGGCATCTTCAACTGCATCTATATTAAATCCGATAGGTGTTTTGCGTGGTGTAAATGAACTGAAACGTTGATGTGAATAATCGATTTTAGTTTTTTCAACTAATGAAATTAAAAGCTCTTCTAGTGAATTGACTTCGATCTGTTGGGTATTTCCTGTCGGGAATGTTCCTGGTTTGTATAAGTTGACCATCTCATTTGAGATATTTCCTGGTAAATTCGAAGAGGAGTAAAGCAATGCTTGCTGGACGACTATGACATGGCCAATATTCCAAATGAGATTGTTGTTGAAGCCTTGAGGGATTGTATTCAATTGTTCTAGGGAATAACTCTCAAAATATTCCAAAAGAAGTTTTCTGTTGATTTCCCATAAATTTAATTCTGTTTCCATTTTTTTAGTTTTTATGCCCTTATTCATTTACAAAATAATTGGAATGTATCAAATTTCCTCCTGTTTTAATTATACTGAAGGAACTACAAAAGAAAGACCAAACAAATCATGCAGACATACCAGGAGTTTATTTAATAGAATGATTTTTATAGATATAGTCCATAACATTGGCTACAACGTTATCACACTTTGAATTTCCAAACTCAAAAACGCTGGAGTAATCCGATAAGTTTAGGATAGCGTTTTTAAGCATATTCCGTGCTCTAAATAAACGCACTTTAACATTGGTGTTGCTCAAATTCAAGGATTTCGATATTTCAGAGATGTCCAGTCCTTCAACTTCTTTGAGCATATAAACGATTTTATATTTTTCAGGCAATGTATCTATTGCTTTTTCCATAAAACAAGAAGATTCTTTATATATAGTATGTCGTTCAGGATTCATAGTGTTTTGATCTGCTATTTGTAAAAAATTATCATCTTGCTGTAATGAAATGGTTGCATATTTTGGCGATTTTCGCTTTCGTTGTAAGGCTTCATTTATTCCTATTCTTATCAACCATGTAGAAAATTTAGACTCATTTTTAAATTGAAATAATTTTTCAAAGGCTTTAATATAAGTGTCTTGCATAGTGTCTTCCACATCGGTTAATAAGTAACTTCTAATGGTCCTATATAAAAGTTCATTATAGCGTCTCATTAAAATCTCAAATAATTGAATGTCACCTTCGAGTATTTTTTCAATTATTGCCGCCTCGGTCAATTCCTTTTCTGGTGTTATTTTGGTATACATAACGGTTGCTGTTTCTCTTTAGATGCGATTTCATAAATAAGGTTACAAATTTTGTAACCTTTTTTCACGATTCTCATCTAAACTTATGGCACCAGCTTTTAAGTTGCTAGGAAACGGTCATCTGATCAGTTCTAATAAATCGGAGTTTTGAATTATTTAGCTACAGTGTTCCAGAAAGCTTAATGCAGATTTTTAACTAATTCAAACAACTAAATTGATTATGGAAATTAACGGAAATAGAGTTCTTGAAACTACTATGTATTCAAGTAAAAAAGCACCAATTGAGGATCTAACAGATCAGGATAAGTTGGAATCTATACAATATCATTTTTACAAAATAATGGAGGCACTTGGTTTGGATCTCGATGACGAAAGTTTAAAGAAAACGCCGGAAAGAGTCGCAAAAATGTATGTGAATGAAGTGTTTAGGGGATTGAATGAGAAAAATTTTCCGAAAATTTCATTTTTTGACAATAGCACTAATTATAAGGATATGATATTGGTGGACAATATCACCATGTTTTCTTATTGCGAACATCATTTTGTGCCATTTTTCGGAAAAGTTGCCGTGGCTTATATGCCTAAAGACAGAGTGATTGGTTTGTCAAAAATTAATCGAATTGTTCAATTCATCGCCAGTAAACCACAAATACAAGAAAAGCTCACGGTTGAAATTGGTCAGAAATTATCAGAGCTTTTAAAAACCGATGATGTAGCTGTTTTTATTGAAGCTACTCATTTATGTGTGGCATCTCGTGGGGTAAGAGATGAAAAAAGTGTGACCAAAACGAATTTCTTCAGTGGTAAGTTTCTAAAAGATAAAATGAGAACCAGATTTATTAACGCCCTTGGGAAATAATTTTCAGAATTATTTGTAACCCAAACGCGTTTTTTTCATCAAAAGAGTAAATAACATTTAAATAGCAACATATTATGAAAACAAAAATGAATTACAAATTGATAGTAATTTGTACGTTAGTAATGGGCATATCAAGTTTGATGATGGCTCAAGACACGCCGCCATTAACAGATCCTGAAATAGCTTCTGTAGCTGTGGTCGCAAATCAAATTGACATTGATTATGGAAAAGTGGCGATTAAACGCTCTAAAAATAAGGAGGTGACTGATTTTGCAAACCGAATGATTGAAGACCATAGTGCCGTCATCAAACAAGCGGTAGCATTGGTCACAAAGTTAGGCGTAACTCCTAAAGATAATGCGGTGAGCCAATCCTTAATGACCCAATCCAAAGAGACATTGAAAAAACTGAACAGTGTCAGTAAAATGGATTTTGACAAAACTTATATTGATAACGAAGTCGCCTATCACGAAGCGGTCATTGGAGCGGTAAAAAACGTATTGATTCCTCAAGCGCAAAACTCAGAATTAAAAGATTTACTCGAAGCGGTACTACCGGCTTTAGAAGCGCATCTAGGACATGCTAAAATGGCACAAACTAAAATTTCAAAATAATGCAAACACATAAATCTTTAGTTTCTAAATATTTATTGACCTTGGCAGTGATGATTTGTTTTTTAGTGATACTAATGGGATTTAAGAACCCAGAAGATACTTACAAGCCTACAAGACATACCGTAACCATTTTTAAAATGAAATTTAACCCAGAGAATCTGGTGGTCAATAAAGGTGATACTGTGGTATGGATCAATAAAGATTTTTATCAGCATGATGTCACTGAATTGACAAGTAAAAAATGGACATCAAAACCTCTCAATCAAGGAGAATCTTGGTCGAAAGTTATCACTGAAGATATTAAATATTACTGCGATTTACACAAAGTGATGAAAGGCACGATTACAATTGCCAAATAGTTATTATAAAATTTTAATCAAATTAAAAAATTGATATCACATATAGTTTGAATCTGAGGTGCTTGTGAGTGTAAAAACCCAAGATCGTTCTACTAAGTATAGTATAATGAGGCTTGGTTTTTTTATGTCTTTATGAATGATCTGCATCTGAAATAATACTGGAAATATAAAATGTTTTTATCATTCATGTAGATGTGTTAACTGGCTCATTTAGTGTGAAAAGACAAGCTTCAATCTTCGAAAGTTATCCTTATGTCAACTTTAGACATATCCTTAAAATATCTGTAGTTTTTTGTAACCCAAGTTAATTTTATGAATCTAAACTTATAGAATCTTCTTCCGAATTGATTTCAAATTTAAGGGAAGATTGTTAACTAACAAAAAACAAAAAATCATGAAAAATTATTTAAAGATTTCTACGTTGATATTCACCGTAATGACTATGCTTAGCTTTTTTAGTTGCAATGATGATGATTCTGGTACTATTGTTTCAATTCCACCAGGAGAAGGCAGTTTGAATTTGCCGCCATTGGATCCGCAATTGGTTCAAGAGGGGAAAGACATATTTCGGTATGACACTTTTGGTGATGAGACATTTTGGACAGACGTACTACAAATGAACCAAGTTATAGAATCTGCTGTTAGCCCCGCTACAGCTTTGGCCGTGGGTTTAAAGGTAGATGCTTCTGCTTTACCGGCTGCCGTTGTTGCCGCGATTCAAAATGGAGATGTCGATTTAAATGACCCGCAAACCACCTTGGTTTTATTACAACTTAATGCTGTAGTTGGGGTACAAGGTCAAGTCAGTAAAAAACCGGATGGTTCTTTAACCTTGGATCGAATGGGGATAACCTGCGCACTGTGCCATTCAACTGTTGATAATTCTTTTGCTCCTGGCATAGGGAATCGTTTGGACGGATGGCCTAATAGAGATTTAGACCCTGGTTTGATTATCTCATTGTCTCCGGCTTTAGACCAAGCTACTAGAGATGTGTACAAATCATGGGCACCTGGCATATACGATCCGAGATTTAATCACGATGGTTTAAATAATCCAGTGGTCATTCCTCCTGCGTATGGTTTATACGGACTTCCTAAAGCAATTTTTACTGGGGATGGAGATATAGAGCATGAAGTTGCAGGTCCTGTGGCCTATTGGAACAGATATGTTGCAGTGACCCAAATGCATGGGCATGGTTATTTTGCAGACGCACGTCTTGATAATTGGATAGTTGACCATAGAGAAGATGACGATTTGGTCACCGAGAAACTTCCTGCCTTACAGGCCTATCAATTTTCTATAGCCGCACCAACACCTCCTGAAGATACATTTGATGCCGCTGCAGCCTTTAGAGGGAAAGCTCTTTTTTCAGGAAAAGCACAGTGTGCAACTTGCCATTCCGGTCCTTTATTTACTGATGTTATTGACGGTGGAAAATTACATCCTCAAAGTGCGTCTGTGGCAGTGGATAAGGACTATGTCAAACGTTCAGCCACCAAACAATGGAGAGTTACCCCATTGAAAGGCATTTGGCAACATCCTCCATATTTTCACGATGGTTCTGCAGCAACTTTAGCTGATGTCGTATCGAGATATAACGATGTGAACAATCTTAAATTAAGTGATACAGAAAAGTCTGATCTTACTGAATATCTGAAATCAATATAAGGGTTACTAATGTGAAAGTATTATAACCTTACCGTTCGGAGAGTTTGCTGTTTTTTCTACATCTCTTTAGGGAGGCAGTTTCTAAAGGAACTATGCCCTAAGGAGATGTTTTTTTAAATAATTACTCTTTATCAAAAACTCTACAACTTTTAAAAAGGGAAGTAATTGTATAAAGAACATCATAAATTTCAAATATGGAACTGAAGAATTTCAAAATAAATGTAAAATAAAATGATTAACTATTTAATAAAACAAGGAAAAATCATTCCGTTGCTTTTCTTTGTTCCAGTCACTATAGCTGGATTATTGGTTCCTGGTTACGACATGATAAAACAACAAGGAAGCGAAATTACACTGACAACTTATAAAACCGCAATCCTCATTCTAGAAAGTGGGGCGCTTTTGTCCGGCTTATCCGGTATTTTGTTGGCTTTGGGTATTATGCTTAAATATAAGAGATTCTACCTTTCGAGTGTCATACTAATTGTATTTAGTATGTCCATGATTTCTAATGGATTGTTCCCGATGGGTAGCCCAATGCATGGATTTTATGGAATTGGTCTTTCACTTATGCTATTACCATTTATTTCTTGTTATGAATTAAAAAATGAAATACTAAGAAAAACTTTCTTTAAAATATCTATAATTTCTGGCTTTGTGATGTTCATATATTTCTGGTCAACGATTGTTGGATTGGACCCTCATGATTATCAGGGTTTAACACAAAGAATAGCAGCGATATTTATGTATGGATGGATTGCATATTTGGCATACGAATTAGAGAAAAGCGTTGACGTATAACCTATGTAAAATATAATACAAGGTATAGTTAACGCTAATAATTGTGTATTTATGGAAATGACTATCATGAGATTTCGGATTTAAATTTGACACATTCCCATTTTCAATTAAGTTGTCCTTAATAAAAAGAAATGATAGAGACCGAAAGAATTTAATTAAGACCGATTGAAATTGAAGATAACGAACAAGTTTTCTACTATAGGTCTGATGCTGAAACAAACAAATATCAAGGGTTTGTACCAAAGGTACTCAAGGAGGTTGATGAATTTACAGCAAGAAATCCGGCCGAATTTAATAAACCTGAATCTTGGTTTCAACTTGTTATTATTAAAAAGGACATTAATGAAATAATTGGAGATATAGGAGTGCGTTTTATTGGAGAGGACGATTTTCAATGCGAACTTGGATGCACATTGAGTAAAGACCACCAAGGAAAGGGATTTGCAACTGAAGCAATGAAAATTACAATTGAATACTTATTTAATTCGCTAAATAAGCATCGGATAATAGGGTCAGTCGATCCTAAGAACTGTAGTTCAATTCGCCTTTTGGAACGGTTGAACTTTAGAAAGGAAGCTCATTTTAAAGAAAGCCTCCTAATTGAGGGAGAATGGGTGGATGATATAGTGTATGGGCTCTTAAAAGATGAATGGAACGCTAAGTACAAGAACAAATAGTAATAGTGGCTTTTGATAGTCAACTCGAAAATTGATACTTATTTATGATGCTAACACAGAAGAAACCTGAAATTATGAAAAGTAAGTTTGATAATTGAACAATTGTTGTGGATAGCAAATATCTTGAGTTGAATGTTGTTGAGCCCTATATCTTTACTGATTTTCCAAACGGTTGATGTATACAGATGTTAGCAGAAAGTGAGTAAAACCCGAATCATAAAATTACAAACGATGAAAATTACGATTTTAGACGATTATCAAAATGCAATTAAAAACCTTAAATGTTTTGACCTTTTAAAAAGACAAAATGTTCAAATATTGCATAAAACAGAAAAAGATCCTAATAAACTTACATCTCTAATTTCAGAAAGCGAAATATTAGTTTTAACAAGAGAAAGAACTGAAATCAATGAGGAACTTTTAAGGAAACTTCCTAATTTAAAATTAATAAGCCAAACTGGAAAAATTTCAAATCATGTAAATCTTATTGCTTGTTCAAAACATAATGTTGGAGTAGCTGAAGGAGTTGGGTCACCAATTGCACCCGCTAAATTAACTTGGGCATTATTAATGAATACCGTCAGACTTTTGCCGCAGGCTATTGAAGGAATGAAAAATGGAAAATGGCAAATTAATATTGGTACTACAGTCAATGGAAAAACTTTAGGAATTTGGGGTTATGGAAAAATAGGAAAAAAAATCGCCCAATATGCAAAAGTTTTCAATGCAAAAGTTTTAATCTGGGGCAGCGAAAATTCCAGAAAAAAAGCAGTTGAAGACGGTTTTGAATAAGCAGAAACCAAAGATTTTTTCTTTAAAAATTCAGATATTATTACGCTTCATTTACGTTTAAATGATGTTACAAATGGATGTGTAAAAGAAAGCGATTTGCAGAATATGAAAGAAAATGCTGTTTTGATTAACACTGCAAGAGCTGAGTTAATAGAAAAAGACGGATTACTTAAAGTATTAAAAAGCGGAAAAAATATTTTCGTTGGGGTTGATGTTTATGATAACGAACCTGTTTATGATGCTAATTATGAATTACTTAAAATGAATAATGTCATTTGTACACCTCATTTAGGTTACGTCGAAAAAAACGGATATGAAATATACTTTGGAAAGGCTTTTGAAAATGTAGTGAATTATATAAATGGCAATCCAACAAATATCGCAAATCCAGATACGCTAAACTAACACCAGCTGCTAACTTAAGAAGATTTCGAGCTAATGTCACAAAAAAAAATATAAAAAACCCATTCATGTTTTACCAAAAATGTTTTTGTCTATCCAAAACCGGGCAATGCATTCGACAGTTTAGGAGCGGCTTAAGTTTTATCAGGAAAAAATGATGACCAATAGCCAGCATCAGAAATGTCTGATCAAAAATTCAAAGATTAAAAAACAATAATTTAGAATATTATAGTGAATATATCATTTTAAATTGTGGACATACTGCACCATTAGAAAATTTTAATTTGGTGTATTACTTCTTATAAAAAAAATTTCCAGCGGAATAAAGCCTGTCGCTAATAATGTATATAAGATATAGCGCAAATCGTTGCTAAATCGGAGGCTCGGGAACTTTTGCGTGGTTATGAGAATTCCAAACAACGACTCAAACACATAACAATTCCTTTAATTACAGATTTAACATAATCAACAGAATAAATCTTGTAACCTTTTATCGCTAAAATCATCTAAAAGTTAGGGGCACCACTTTTGTATTCTTAAACCTCAATAGGGTTTCTAATCTTTTGTTTTTCAGAGCCTCTGGATTTAATTCGTTGAGAACATAGGAGATCAAAAGTTCGCATCAGGACCAACCGATTAAAATGTTCTTTTACATACTACGAGGCACATACTAATACGATGCTCACAAAACAAACTAACAAATGACACGTCTAAAAAAAATCCTATTCTCCACCCGTACCATGACGGTACTATTACTGTTATACGGTATTTCCATGGCCGTGGCGACTTTTGTTGAAAATGATTATGATACCGCTACGGCAAAAACGCTCATCTACAATTCGACCTGGTTTGAAGTCCTGATGCTTTGGTTGATTCTCTTGTTTGTCGCAAATATTAAAACTTACCGACTTTTAAGAAGAGAAAAATGGCCAATTCTTGTTTTTCATCTCGCTTTTATTTTTATGTTCATTGGAGGTACCATCACACGCTACATCAGTTTTGAAGGACAAATGCCGATCAAGGAAAACCAGACCACCAATGAGATTATCAGCGACCTTACGTATTTCAAACTGGTAGTCGCCGATGGAAATAAAACCCTTAGCTATGACAAAAATCCCTATATGATGTCTTATTTTAATGCTAAAGACACCAAATGGCCTTTCAAAAGAACCTATGAACAAAATTATCGGTTTGACGACAAAGTTATTTCTTTAAAAACCTTGGATTATATTCCATTGGCCAAAGACTCAATTCAAATCACAACATCGGGAAAAAAATGGATTAATATTGTAACGGTAGGGCAGGGAGGTAGAGTGAATAATTACATATCCAAAGGCGACATCGAGAACATTGATGGCACGATGTTTAGTTTTAACAAGCCAATTTTAGGTGCAGTTCAACTTACAGAAAAGAATGGTGTCATGACGATTTCTCTCCCAACTGATGGCCTATATATGTCAATGGCAGGACAGCAAAAAGGTGTCGTTTCCGATTCTATAGTATCGGCCCAACAATCGGGTGATCTTAAAGCGAATGAAACTACAACTCTAAATCACCGTGCGCTTTACACCCTAAACAATACCAATTTCATCATTCCGAATGATGCTTTCAAAGGCGAGAGAGTCTATTATAGTGGGGACAAAAATGACCCAAAAGATAAAAATATTTTGGAAGTTATTCAGGTCGAATTATCCTCAGAAAATGATAGGGATACGCTGTTTATTAGAGGAGGAAAAGGAGTTACCGAATTCGACAAAACTTTAATGATAAATGGATTGAATATTTCTCTAGGATTTGGATCCAAGATTCTTTACACAGATTTTCAGTTGCGATGTGATGATTTTTTGCTGGATCGTTATCCAGGATCAAATAACCCATCGTCTTATGAAAGTACAATTACAGTGATAGATAAAGGAAAGGAAAACCAGCATCATATCTATATGAATAATGTGATGGATTATCGAGGCTACCGATTTTTTCAAGCAAGTTATTTTCCGGATGAAAGCGGGACCATTCTTTCTGTAAATGCAGACAGATGGGGCACAAACATCACCTATTTCGGATATTTCTTATTATTTACTGGTATGTTTTTTACCTTGTTTTGGAAAGGAACTCATTTCTGGAAATTGAATAATTCCTTAAAAAGGATGCACAAGAAAAGCCTTATTGTAATTCCATTTATTCTGTTTTTTGGAATGGGAATTGGGATAAACTCATCTTTCGCTCAGAATAGCAGCGTCCAAACAAAAGATTCGACAATAATTTTTCAGCAAAAACCCCGTCCAGACGCCCAATTTGCTGGGCCAGATGAGCTTGGTTCCAACAGGATAATTGACCCAAATCATGCTGAAAAATTTGGCCATCTCCTTGTTCAGGATTTTCAAGGTCGAATTAAGCCTATGAATACCCATACCTTAGAGCTACTCAGAAAAATATACAAAAAAGATACCTATAAAAAAGGAAGTGTTAGCATATCTTCAGATCAATGGTTCATTTCCATGCAGATCGACCCAGGGTATTGGGCCAATGAACCTCTTATCAAAGTAGGTCAAAAAGGAGGAGGCCAACTAATAACGGAAACCGGTGCTAATGCCGAAGGTTATACGTCTTATGCCAATCTTGTGGACCCAAATACTGGAGTTTTTAAGTTGGAAAAACAGGATAACAAATCGTTTAGCAAACGAAAAGCCGACCAGTCTAATTATGATAAAGCGGTTATAGAGGTGACCGAGCGATTCAATATTTTCAGCAGTATTGCTTTCGGATATTATACCAATGTCATTCCGGTAAAAAATGATCCTGCACAAACATGGATCAGTTGGATTTATAGTTCTGAAGAGCATACTATTGAGATTGACAGCACGGCTTTTGCACTGTTAACTCCTTATTTTAAGGGCGTTAAAGAAGGATTGACAACCAGAAACTGGAATAAAGCAGATAAGAGTATTGAAGACATCAGTAAATTTCAGCAGATTTGGGGCGAAGATATTGTTCCATCGGATTCAAAAGTCAATTTGGAAATTCTCTATAATCATCTGAACACCTTCTTTTGGTTGATGATCGTTTACAGCTTTTTAGGAATGGCTATGATCATTCTTGGTTTTGCAGAAGTGTTTTCATCTGGCTCAAAATATAATAATATCATTCGTATTCTCACCAAGATACTGTTGGGACTTATGATTATAGCCTTAACCTTTCAAGCATTAGCTTTAGGTGTTCGTTGGTATCTTTCGGGACATGCGCCTTGGAGCAATGGTTATGAGGCTATTATATTTATTTCGGCAATTGGCGTGCTGGCGGGACTGCTTCTTTACAGAAATCGGAATGCTTTTATTCCTGCAGCAGGCGCATTGGTTGCTATGATCATGATGGGATTTGCACATGGAGGTTCCATGCTCGATCCACAGATTACACCTTTGGAACCGGTCCTAAAATCCTATTGGTTGATGGTTCACGTGGGTATCATCACGTCCAGTTACGGATTCTTTGGCTTGTCGGCAGTATTGAGTTCGATTTCATTGATCTTGTTTAGCGTAATACCAACCACGAAAATAGAGCGATCCATCAAGGAAATGACCATTGTGAATGAAATGGCTTTAACGGTCGGAATCTTTGCCCTTGCAATAGGTACTTTTTTGGGAGGCATGTGGGCAAACGAAAGCTGGGGAAGGTATTGGAGTTGGGATCCTAAAGAAACTTGGGCTTTTATTTCGGTTATTTTTTATGCCGTGGTACTCCATTTGCGATTGGTTCCGAAGTTGAGGGACAAACTAACCTTTAATATTGCCAGCCTATGTGCGATATGGTCGATTATATTCACTTATTTTGGAGTGAATTACTATCTATCCGGATTACATTCCTATGCTGCTGGCGACCCTGTTCCGATTCCTGCCTGGATTTATATTACCGCGGCAGGAATGCTCTTGCTAACCTTGGTGGCTTATTTTCGAAACAAAGCTAATAAGTCGCAAAAACACAATAGCTGAACATTTGTTTTGAGTTCTATAAGTTGGTCTTAATATATTATATAAATTACAAACAGAATCAACAATCGACTTTATATATTTAATTGATGTTTTATCTTTTTCAGTAAATGCAGGAATAGATCAATTTCCTTTTGATGCGTTCTAAAGGAAAGAATGGCGGCGCGTAAGGTCAGTTTATCGTCTAAAACAGTGGAGGAAATAAAAATCCTGCCGTCTTTTTGAATATAATCCAATATGATTTTATTGAGCACATCTCTATTATAGTTTTTTAATTACAGTCTAAATGCGATAACGCTCAAATCGGGTTCACAAATCACCTTATATCCGATAGATTTTAATTCTTTGTACAAGTAACCTGTGAGCTGTAATTTTTCATTGAGATAGTTTGAGAATACACTCTCCCCGTACAGTTTCAGTGGCAACCACATTCGTAAGCCTCTAAAATGTTTGCTTAATTCTGGAGATAGATCGGCAGGAGAATATTGGTTTTCCATTTCGGCATCGCGCATATAATTCGCACTATACGAATGTGCTGCAGCTAAATGTTCAATATTTTTTACCAATAAAACTCCCAAGCCATAAGGCATAAACAGTCCTTTATGAGGATCTAAAATTACAGAATCTGCCAATTCAATTCCCTTGAGTCTTTTTTTTCCTAAATCGGTTAACATAAAAAAGCCACCATAAGCGGCATCCACATGGAACCAGATATTATGTTTTTTACTGATAGTACTTAATTTTTTCAAAGGATCTATCGCACCAACATCAGTAGATCCAGCGTTGGCGACTATTAAAAATGGTGTTAAATCATGTTGTTCATCGTGCTTTATCTGTGTTTCCAAACCTGAAACTGAAATTCTAAAGTTCGCATCGAGAGGGATTTCTCTAATAATGCAGGTTTCAAGTCCAATAATTTTTAAAGCCTTGATAATACTGTGATGCGATTGAGAAGTGCAGTACACCACACTTTTTGATACGTTTGAAATGCTGATGTTTTTATGATGTTTCGCAGTATGAAGCGCCATAAGGTTGGCGATGCTCCCACCAGAAGTCAAGTTTCCTCCAAATCCATCGGAATAGCCCATTAACTTTCCAGTCCAGTTGATTAGCGCATCTTCCATTCGCACTGCACCAGGCGAGGCATAAAAAACTCCGGCATATCTATTGGTTACCGCAGCAAGATAATCGCCTAAGGCTGAACTATAAATACCGCCACCAGGGATGTATCCCAAATGACCTCCTGAGGCAGGATTTAAACCGGTATCAACCACACGTTCTTTAAAGAAGCCTAAGATATCCTCCAAGGACTCTTTATCCTTATCAATTTCAAAGAATGAGTCCCGCTCAGTTGCAGCATGTGTTTCATGGTGAAACGCTTTTTGCGTGGTTAAAGAGTCAAGGAATTCATCAGAGAAATTCTGAATTTTATCAAAAAGTACGTTGCGTTCAGTGGCGGATTCTTCAAGTTCAAATAAATTATTCGGAGAATTTGGCTTTGGACTTTTCATGATGTTTTATTGAAGTTTTCTATAAAAATAATCAAAATTTGTAGCCCGTTTGTATATAATCTTGTTTAACGCCTATAGTAATCAGATGGGTTTTAATATCTTCTTCAAATTGTTTTGGCCCACAGACATAAAAATTCTGGTCGGTACTTTCAACTAAATTAAGTAAGTAGTCTTTGTCTATCTTACCAAATGGAAAGCTCTTAGATTTCGTTCTGCTTAAGATCACCGATAATTTAGTGCTAAATAAATGCTTCAATTTGTTATAATACAAAACATCATTTTTGGTCTGGTTGGCATAAATCAATCTGTGCTCTTGTTTGATATCTATCCCGTTGTTTTTCATATTTCTAAATATGGGTAAAAAAGGAGTAATGCCAGTTCCGGCCGCAATAAAAGTGCCGCTGCCTTTATAAGAATACGAATCCCAAGCATAAGATAACTGTACCATGTCATTCGGTCGTAATTTTGCAATGCCCTGTGTGAGCGCATCCGCGTTTTCGTGAACTTTGATCACAAACTCTAAATGATCATCCGTAGGCACATTGGTCAATGTAAAAGGGGCGACTGCTAGCTCGTAACCAGGTTTATCAATACTTAAATCAACGGCTTGTCCTATTTTAAAGTCAAACTTCCATGGTTTGGTAATTTGGAAAAAAATGACATTGTGATTTATGTAGGACACTTTGATGACCTTTGCTTTATGCGGAAATATAATACCCATGACTTTTAGAATTAAAGATCCTTTTTATTGGATGCGTTTTCTATGAAGTGGTTACAAAAGATGAGGTCTGCCAGTATTTGAAGCCATCCAATCTGGATGAATATCATCGCATGATTGGGTTTTAATTTTCGAGTTTATCCGTTGAAGCATCGGTAGAATTATCAATTGAGATATTAAATTAAATTCATGATTAAAGTCATGACATTTCACAAAAGAACTTAGGATATTTGCTAACCATATAATCAATGTAAAGTAATTGTTATAGAGATGATACAACCTTTGCTTAGCAATTTGAAATTGCTATTTTTGTTTGGAAATCGAATGGTTTTTAGATCATCCACCACAATTCAACGTAACAGAGGTTTCATTTGAAACTAGATTTTAAATTTTCAGAGTATCACAATCAGTAAACTTTACCCACTTGTGGGATTAAAATATAATCACCAATTAATATGTCAAAAAAAACAACCAATAAAGGCATTTATATTGCCACCACAGAACCCAATATTGGAAAATCCATTATTTCTTTAGGATTGATGCAATCACTTTTGGGAAAGGCCGCCAAAGTAGGCTATTTCAGACCTATTATTGACAACTTCGAGCCAGGAAAAACCGATAATCATATCAATACCGTTTCCACTTATTTCAATTTGGATATAAAATTTGAAGACGCCTATGCTTTTACCCGAAGCGAGGTTATTAGGAAAAAAAATGAAAACAAAGACAGTGAGATAATGGGTCGGATTATTGAAAAATATAAAGGTCTTGAAGAACGTTTCGATTTTGTCTTGGTAGAAGGGAGCAGTTTCATCGGGGAAGGTTCCATCATGGAATTTGACATGAACGTATTGATTGCTAAAAACTTAGGCATCCCTGCTATAATTGTTGGAGGCGGAGTTGGAAAGACATTGGACGAACTTGTAGGGAACTTGCAAATGGCTTCTGATTCTTTTAAAGATAAAGGTGTTGAGGTGCTTGCAGTTATTGCTAATAAGATAGAACCACAAAACCTGACGCTGGTGACTTCAGAATTGGAGAAATACCTACCTAAAGGCGTAATTGTAAACGCAATTCCATTGAATCATAGCTTGGCAAATCCATCCATCAAAGAAATTGTGGACACCTTGGATGCCAAAGTCCTTTTTGGTGAAGAATTTATTAATAATCAAGCAGGTAATTATAGCGTGGGTGCTATGCAACTGCGTAATTATCTTATTCATTTAAAAGAGAAAGCTTTAGTTATTACACCTGGCGATAGGGCTGATATCATTTTAGGAGCTTTGCAAGCAAATATTTCTGATAATTATCCCTCTATCTCTGGGATTGTGCTTACAGGCGGACTGATGCCAGAAGATTCCATCCTGAAACTCATTGAAGGCCTTTCAGAAGTTGTCCCGATTATTTTGGTAGAAGGCGGAACATTCTCGGTAACAAATCGACTAGGGAGCATACAATCTCAAATTTATGCTGAAAACACAGAAAAGATAACGACCTCAATAAAGGAATTTGAAAAGCACGTCAATGTTGATGCACTTATTGAACGTCTCATTACCTTCAAAACGAAAGGGATTACGCCTCGGATGTTTCAGTATAACCTATTTCAAAAGGCAAAATCTAAAAAGAAACACATTGTGTTACCGGAAGGAAATGACGAACGTATTTTAAGAGCAACCAAACGACTTGTTGATCTTGATGTGGTGAATATTACGCTACTTGGCGATAAAAAACAAATAGAGGATAAAGTGACCAACCTTGATATTGGATTGGATTTGGATAAAGTGAAGATCATCAATCCGATTGAATCTGAATATTTTGAATCTTATGCAGAAACACTATTTGAACTTCGTAAGCATAAGAATGTCAATCTTCCGATGGCGAAAGATTTGATGGAAGATGTATCCTATTTCGGGACGATGATGGTTTATAAAGGCGATGCTGATGGGATGGTTTCTGGAGCGGCACATACCACACAGCACACCATTCTTCCGGCACTTCAATTTATTAAAACAAAACCTGAAGCGCCTATTGTATCTTCTGTGTTTTTCATGCTATTGGATGATCGCGTTTCTGTTTATGGCGATTGTGCCATTAATCCCAATCCTACAGCAATTCAATTGGCAGATATTGCCATTTCCTCTGCGGCAACCAGTACGGTTTTTGGAATTGAACCTAAAATCGCCATGTTGTCATATTCTTCTGGCAATTCGGGTGTTGGAGAAGATGTGGAAAGAGTAAGGGAGGCCACAAGATTAGTGAAGGAAAAAAGACCAGATCTCAAAGTAGAAGGTCCTATTCAATATGATGCAGCGGTAGATATCGCTGTTGGGAAATTAAAACTTCCGGATTCGGAAGTTGCAGGGCAGGCCAACGTTTTTATTTTCCCTGATCTAAACACAGGAAATAATACCTATAAAGCAGTGCAAAGAGAAACAAATTCATTGGCGATTGGACCAATAATCCAAGGTTTGAACAAGCCGGTTAACGATTTAAGCCGTGGCTGTACCGTAGACGATATTTACAACACGGTTATTGTAACAGCAATTCAAGCACAAGGCATTTAAAAATATAAAATAACATGAAGATATTAATCATCAATTCCGGAAGTTCATCCATAAAATTTCAGTTAATGGATATGCCTTCCGAAAAATTAATATGCAGTGGATTAGTGGAGCGCATCGGCTATAAAAATGCCACTATAAATTATAAAGCGAATGGCGAAAATCTAGAACAAACTCATAACATTGAGTCACACAAGCAAGGGCTTAAAAGAGTTGTAGAGTTACTGCTTGATCCTGAAATTGGCGTTATTACCCACACCAATGAAATTGAGGTGGTTGGGCATCGTGTTGTCCATGGTGGCAACTCATTTTCAGACACCACGTTAATTACTTCAGAAGTGAAGGAAAAGATTCAAGAATACGCTGCTTTGGCACCTTTGCACAATCCGGGAAATCTTGAAGGCATTCTTGTTGCCGAAGAAATTTTTCCTTTGGCAAAGCAGGTGGTTGTTTTTGATACTGCTTTCCATCAAACTATTCCTGCAAAAGCTAAGCGATACGCCATTCCTACAAGTTTATATGAAGAACACGGTATTCAGGTTTATGGTTTTCACGGTACGAGTCATCAATATGTTTCAGAAAAAGCGATTGCCTATTTAGGAAAAGAAAATTCGAAAATCATCACCATTCATTTAGGAAATGGGTGCAGTATGACTGCCGTTCTGGACGGTAAAAGTATAGATCATAGCTTAGGGTTCACACCTTCCAACGGTTTGATCATGGGAACCAGAAGTGGTGATATCGATCACGCGATTATCTTCCATTTGGTCAATAATTTGGATTACACCTTAGATGATGTCAAAACACTGCTCACGAATCAAAGTGGGATGTTGGGTCTTACTGGACACATGGATTTAAGGGACATTCAGGTTGAAGCCGAAAATGGAAATAAAGATTGCCAATTGGCCTTGACTATGAATGCCTATCGCATTAAAAAGTATATTGGTTCTTACGCTGCGGCGATGAATGGGTTGGATGCCATTGTTTTCACCGCTGGGATCGGAGAAAATTCTAGTGTCATCAGGCAATTGGTTTGTGAAGATTTGGAGGTTTTCGGAATTCATTTGGACAATACTAAAAACGAAAAAAGATCTGGAGATTTAAGAGAAATCAATGCCGATGCCTCCAAAGTGAAAATATTGGTCATTCCAACCAATGAGGAACTGGAAATTGCAAAGCAAGCGTTTGAGTTGGTGAATTAATTTTTATCAAGATAATTATAGAGTAGGAGTAGTGCTATTTTTAGTGCTACTTTTTTTGTGGCTTTACTTCAGATAATTTACAATTATCTATTGCAAAGTTTCTTACTATCCTTTTCGCAATATGAAGTTTTAGTTTCTATATATTAAGATTGTTCGTTAGATCTGAAATTAAGTATTATGAATTTCTTAGTAGTGGTTAACACGTTAAAATATTATATATTGCTAAATGATAAAAGTGCATAAGTTCCTGACTTATCACTGTTTTATTTCATTAATTAGAATTTCCTTCATTTAATAATCCAAGTAGAACCTATGAACAACACAACAAAAGAGTTCGTCTTGAAATATGGCATTCCTACGCTTGCAGTCATTGTTATCGCTGTACATTTATTTCTTGTGAATACAAAAAACCTCAGTAAATGGAAAGGTGGCGGCTATGGGATGTACACCGAACTTCATTATTTCGGTAACCAGATATATATTCCAGGAATGTCTTTAGATTCCTTATTAAAGGATAACCAAGAGATGAAAAAAACACTCTCTTGTTTAATGGTAATGCCAAATATCGATAATCTCAATAAAGCTGGACAACTAATTCTGAAAACAACTCAAAAGGATAGCATTCACGTTCAAATCTGGAAACCAATTGTCAATTCAAAAAACGGTCACTATTCAAGAGTATTGATAGATGAAGTTTACTTAAAAACTACAGGGTTTTGAAATATTTGACCGTCATAAAGGACACATTAAAAGACCAAATTGCGCTGGCATC
This sequence comes from Gelidibacter gilvus, assembly GCF_004115975.1. Taxonomy (GTDB): domain Bacteria; phylum Bacteroidota; class Bacteroidia; order Flavobacteriales; family Flavobacteriaceae; genus Gelidibacter; species Gelidibacter gilvus. The sequence goes on from NZ_SDDZ01000009.1 coordinate 160,753, forward strand.
CCAATTGCTGCTCTTAGTACTTGCGGCCTATGTTTTCACTATGGCTGAAGAACACCGCCGATGGAAAACCCCTGTGCTTTTTATTGGATTATTGAGTTGGTTTTTTTTACGTCATAGAATAAAACATCCCATCATTTGGATTACTCTTTTTGTTCTTTTGGCTGTTGATCTCTATTTCAAATATTTTTGGGTGGCAAACCATCATTTTATGCTGATCTTTATGGTGCTTTCGGTCTTAATCTATAGCTATCACAAACGTACTGATATTCTTCTAAAAAACATTCAGATCCTTTTGGTGATTGTTGTTCTGACATCGGTTGTGCAAAAACTGATGTCCACTCAGTTTATGAGTGGTGATTTCTATTATTATATGAGCAACCGTGGCGTTCTCTTCAGGAATTTCATTAATTTCTTTCCAGAAAAGTTGGAGATTATAAAGAGTAATTCAAAAAACCTCTTCGACTTACACGCCACCGATCCAAATATTGGAGAGCATATTGTATTAAAGAACATCTTACCAAACCTCGGATTAATAAGTGTTGTCTTTGCCTGGGTCACTGTGGTGATGGAATTGGTGGTTGCTATCGCTTTGCTTTTTAAGCCGAGAAGCGTTTGGACACATCTATTTTTTGCAGCGATGATTCTTGGCATATTATGCACACGTTTTGAAACGGGCTTTATGGCATTGCTCGCCATCTGTGGGCTTTATTTATGTAGGAATCTTTATTTACAATTGTTATATGTTTTGATTGTAATAGGATGTTTTATATTGATTTTAACAAAACTAGGGTTTCACTAGAGGTTTCTTTCGCACGTTACTTTTTAGTATTTTTGAGATTTGTCCGCATAATTTAAATGACTCACAATTTTATTGTCCATTGTGATTTACTTTTAAGAATGCCGGCAAATTTTCAATAACCCATAATCATCTACTATTTGATTAAAATCGATGAATCTCAAAGAACATTACAATAAGCTTTATAAAGAATCCATTGGTGAAATTTCTTCCGATAATTACGACATTGACCCTATGCTCCACGCCGATGATGACAATCGATTTGGAGTGTCACTTTTGATTAGACCACCTGTGGAAATCAAAAATGAAATACAGAAATTTCTTAACGAACTTAAAAGCATTGAACCCAATCAATACTATTATCCAAACACAGACATCCATATCACAGTAATCTCCATAATCTCTTGTTATGACGGACTTGAGCTATCAAATCTCAATGTGCCTGAATATATTGAACTCATAGGAAAAAGCCTTAAAAATGCTCAAAGCATTACCATAAAATGTAAAGGAGTTACCGCTTCGCCATCTTGTATTATGATCCAAGGATTTTTAGAGGATAGCAGCTTAAATCATCTAAGGGATAACCTGAGACACGACTTTAAAGATTCGACTTTGGAACAAAGTATGGACGAGCGCTATGTGATTCAGACAGCACATGCCACTGTGTTTCGCTTTAGCGAGCAGTTAAAGCAAAAAGAGGAATTCTTGGAACTTTTAGAAAAATATAGAAGTCATGATTTCGGAACCTTCCAAGTAAATCAGCTGGAGCTTTCTTATAATGATTGGTACCACCAAGATAAATTGGTCACAAAACTTCATGAATTTAAGATGACATACTGAAGTTAAGGTGCAGCGAGGTTGAAAACAGTGTGTTTTTCAGTAAATTCTTTAAAATTTATTTTATAGATAATTACTGAAATAGTAGACTTAAGTAATTAGTTATTAAGCCATTTGATTTTTTATTTATTCAAGAGATAAAATCATGCAAATTAAAGAGCGATTTTTTCTCTTTTTGTTTATGATGTTTTAATAGAAATTGTATATTTGCCGACCGTAAGACAAATAAGATTCGTTTTATCTTGTCTTTACCATTTTCAGAACAACAGTTCTTGAATGGGCTCGTAGCTCAGCTGGATAGAGCACCTCCCTTCTAAGGAGGCGGTCACAGGTTCGAATCCTGTCGGGCTCACTTAAAGCTTTATCAAAAAGCACCAAAGGCTTGTAAAACATATGGTTTTACAAGCTTTTTTATTTTCAGGTATATCCTTTAATTTCATTATATTTGAAATAATTGGTCAACAATTCGGTCAACAAAAAAGTATTGTAAAAATGGTGCCTGAATTGTTAATATTGTAGCATAGTTGATTTGACTTTTGTCTAACAAAGTTTAATCTTTAAGACATACAACTATGGCAATTCCAAAATCATTCTCTATCCTATTCTGGATAAACGCTTCACGTGCAATAAACAATGAGGCAGAAATTTACGCCCGAATTACAGTAAACGGCAAACGCGTCAACCTCAGTTTAAAAAGAAAAGCAAACCTTGATCAATGGGATCCGAAAACTAAACGGTTAAAAGGCAATACGCCATTTGCCAGGCAAACCAATCAATACCTTGAAGAAGTCCATTCCCAAATTTTCCAAATCTATCAGGATCTTAAATTCAAGGGCAAGCTCATAACAGCCCAACTTGTAAAAGCTCATTACACTGGAGTAGGGGAAGATCAAGGAAAATCACTATTTGATATCTTCAATTATCACAAAGCCAAAACAGCCAATACATTGGCGAAAGGTTCCATTCGGCTCTTTGGGGTAACCGAATCCCACGTGAAAAAGTTTCTAAAGAAACATCGGAAAACCACAGACGTTTACCTAAAAGAAATCAACTACGAGTTTTTAACCGATTTCCAAGGCTATCTATCTAATCTCTATCCTGCAGGTCATCCCAAGGCGTTGTGCAATAATACGGTGATGAAACACA
>NZ_SDDZ01000041.1 GCF_004115975.1 Gelidibacter gilvus
AAAGGGATTGAAGATCCCACAAAGCTCCTAACAATAATTAAGGATGAAAATAGTTCAAACGAAAAAACGCTCAAGCAAGCCTGGCAAAAGGGATTGAAGATCCCACAAAGCTCCTAACAATAATTAAGGATGAAAATAGTTCAAACGGAAAAACGCTCAAGGAAGCTTGGCAAAAGGGATTGAAGATCCCACAAAGCTCCTAACAATAATTAAGGATGAAAATAGTTCAAACGAAAAAACGCTCAAGCAAGCCTGGCAAAAGGGATTGAAGATCCCGCAAAGCTCCTAACAATAATTAACGATGAAAATAGTTCAAACGAAAAAACGCTCAAGCAAGTTTGACTTAAGGGATTGGATATCCCTCAATGCTCCTAACGATAATTAAGGGTGAAAATAGTAAAAACGAACAAACGCTCAAGCAAGCTTGGCAAAAGGGATTGAAGATCCCACAAAGCTCCTAACAATAATTAAGGATGAAAATAGTTCAAACGAAAAAACGCTCAAGCAAGCCTGGCAAAAGGGATTGAAGATCCCACAAAGCTCCTAA
>NZ_SDDZ01000010.1 GCF_004115975.1 Gelidibacter gilvus
TGCCGCTGGGCACATTTTAAAATAAATTGGCTTTTAAACAGAAACATGAAGAGAAAGCCAATTCATTTTAAAACGGAAAAACTATATATTTGGATTAACAAACAGTTCTAAATTGGGGAAGCATACAGAAACGTTTGAGGATTTCTTTCCTGCGCGTTCCAGTTACCATAGCAGCCACTCCTTTCTGCTTTATTTTGGGTTATTAGCTATAGTTTCAACAAGCTTTTTATACGTCAATTTCTAAAAGACTTTAATAATTCCAGAGAGCGTTCATCGGCTGAGCGGAATGCTTTGTAAGCAACTCGTTTCGAACGAGCGTCAAAAGCTGGCAACATCCCCCGCTAGCGTGCGTGTCTCCAAAAGTCTAAAAAATCTTTGAATAAATGATTTGTGAAAGACCATCATATTTTCTTCAGATAGGTAGCAGCATACCTGGCTCAGCAAATAAGTAACTTAGATAATTCCAAAAATTCTAAAGTCTTTTGGATTTTTAATTTAATATTTTTCGTAAATTAACTACTTAATTTCTAAACAGATACGTCATTATGAAAAAACTCATCACACCTATCTTTCTCCTTGCTTTGTCACTGACCTTAACTTTAACGTCTTGCAGCAACGAAGAAATCAGCTCCCCAATCGCACCTAATGCAATTATGGAAGACACGCCTTCCATAAATTCAAGACCCGCGTTGCCACAAAATACGGTTGGTAATATTGATTGGAAAATGTCCGGTACTTATGTACAGGATTTTTCATTCCGTCGCATCAAAGCAGTAACTCCAAGTGAATGTGGAGATACACCTTTTGATGCAGTGACTTCATTTTACAATGATGCTCTAATTAACAGCTTTTTTGATCTTTGGGATTTTAACTTTGACGCCGTAGATGTTGTTTTGGATGACTATTTCGTTATCAATCAAATTGCTGCTCAAGTAGAAAACAAAAACACGGATACTTTTGGAGCCAAGGGCGAGTATACAAATTTCGTACAAAAGACGGTGATAAATCTGGAAAGTTTTTGGGATATGGCTAATCTCATTAGTGTAAGAGGCCAGCATACCTCAACTTTAGAGGATTTAGATTTTATACGCTATGTCTATGAAACTTACTCAGATGCTACTCCAGCGGAAATCGATTATCTTCTGTCGATTGCGGAATATTATAACGATTACAGTGACCAAATTCCTGAAAATCCATTTTATGCCGTGGACGGTTTTGCCACCTCAACTGGAATTATTGTCATTGGTGATGGGTTGGTCTCTATGCTGTCTGAAACCGGATTAGATCCAAAAGTAGTTTGGTCCGGAATTCTCGCGCACGAGTGGAGCCACCAGATTCAATTTCAAAACTACGGACTTTGGACATATCCTACCCCACCATTTATTGGCACTCCAGAATCTACACGGATGACAGAATTAGAGGCCGATTTCTTTACAGGGTTTTATTTAACCCATAAAAGAGGCGGCACTTATAACTGGAAAAGAGTTGAAGACATGTTATCGGCATTTTATAATATTGGTGATTGCCTGTTTCAGAACCCAGGCCACCACGGCACTCCAGATCAACGATTGGAAGCCGCAAGACAGGGGTATTTACAAGCTACCGCAATTAAGAAAAAAGGACATCTGCCTAATGCGCAATCTATCCACGATGCTTTTATTGCAGCATTACCAACTATTGTTAACTAATAAATACACAGCATAGAAAATAGATTTCCTTACCTAAACCAGAAAAAGCCATCTCATCGAGTTGGCTTTTCTTTGTTTATTAAAATAATAGGTTAAATTTAATTCCCTCGTTGGCGCGCGTTTGCAACGCCTGCCATACCGAAAACCCTAATCAACATATATTCAAACCCATAAGCCCAGGATCATCAATTTCAAGTACGGTATGATCGTCCTGATAATTCCTTGCGCTTGAGTATTTATAGTGGATAGGATCTGTTACCAAACCGACGACGACCGGGATTATTGTGAATGTACTTGATCTTTTGATGGCATTGAAAACCCTCATGCTGACAGAATTTCCGGGAGCTCGTTGCAAACGATCAATCGCTAAGTTATTGATTTGAAAATTATGTGGTTATACGTACTGGATGTTTTGGGTAAAATTGGTATACTGGGGGTTAGGAAATTGTATTAGTAAATTGTAAACCTATAAAGTTTAGAACATTTTTCAAAAAGCCAAAATACATCCCAACGGATACTTAATTAAAGGCGTTGTTTGTGGATATCGTAGTGAAGAGATCTATGATGAACGTGAATTGTATAAACAATGCCGGCATATGAAAGAGCTCATTGATAAATTGTCAAGAAGTCGTAAAATGGAGAAAATGTTACGCAATTAAAACGGCTATCGTCAAAACCGATTACCGTTCCACAATCCCATAAAATAGGTATTATTGATTAGGTCAGAGTTTATAAGTCAGCGATATGTTTTGCAACCTCATTTGCCAAATCCAAAAGCGCCTCTCTGACTTCCTTATTCACCTGACTACCATCCATGATCACTATCGCCACCGAAGCAATGGCGTAGAGCTGCACTCATAAGTTACTTTACAGTGACTGGGGAATAAAATTCGACTGGATTTTTAATGGGTTTAATGGTCTTTAAATAAGCAAAAATGGCTTTGAGGTCCTCTTCCTCCATACCGGCAAACATGACCCAAGGCATGATGGTATTGAATTCGTCAGCTTTAAGTGGTATCGGACTTTTGGCCTCGTCAGCTCGTGCTTGGAACACGCTTAGAAACTCGGCCTCAGTCCAGCTGCCGATGCCCGTTTCTTGGTCTGGGGTGATGTTCTTGGAGCGCACAATGGCACCATTGGGGAACGGGAATTCCCGTCCGCCTGCAAATTCACGTCCAACAACCAAAACGCCCTTATTGGTTAGGGTATGGCACTCGATACAACTTGAGGCCATCACCAAGTATTTCCCATAATTGATCACATCATCCTTGGCGGGTCGTTTGCTAAAGGTTGCTTTATGGGGAATGGTATTGATGATCAAGCTCATGGGGAAATCTGGAACCGACTCGGGAACGGTGTTTTCAATGGGCGGCAAAGTTCGGATGTAGGCAATAATGGCATAAATATCTTCTTTATCCATTTGGCCATAATAGGGATAGGGCATGACCGGAAAAAGGGCTCGACCTTCTTTGGTCACGCCCGTGGTGATGACCCTAAAAAGTTCTTGGTCAGTATAGCGCGCAATTCCAGTAGGCGTAATATTCTTGGCGTAGTAAGTGCCCGGAAAACCTACTCTTTGGTCAAAAAGTTCGCCTCCCATACCTATGGATCCAAGATCTGGTGGTCCTGAGAACTTGGACCAGTCGCGTTTAGAATGGCAATCCATACAAATGGCGACATGATTGGCTAAATAGTTACCTCGGGCAACCATCTCCGGCGTGCTGATCACTTGGACCTCTTCCATATCCCCTACATCGGGCAGAACAAATTTCAGATAAATAAATAGGGATAGGACGGCAATTGCCAGAAGGGAGAGGACCCACATCAAGATCTTTTTAAACCTTTTCATGGTTATGAGCTTTGAAGAAAAGCTAAATCACCTGGAGTTTTGGTTGCTACTAAGGTACATAAATAAGCCATAGGTTGGTAGATTTGAGTTATTTATTTCAAAGAAAATCAATTCTTACACCTCTCTAAATCAGTAAATTATAGCTCTTTTCCTACGAATTGCGATGTGCGCCTAATTTCGAAAATGGAACTTGAGAGGTCCACAAGATGATGCAAAAGAATTTGAAAATTCTGGCTTGATCCCAACCGCGGAACAGGCGCCCGAAACAAGCCTATTTCGGAAAAGCAAACAATGCTTTTAGGCAGGAGATTCAATAAAAAAAGCCGTGCAATGTGCTCGGCTTCATTTCTATTATAAAAATTTAAGGTGTTGAGGAATTAAAATCGGTAATTCATTTTAGCATAGTAATAGGCGCCGCCAAATCCCATTTGTACAGCATCCCAATAGCCACCGCCTTCAGTCCAGTCGTCTTGTTGGTCTGGATAGATATTGAACAGGTTATTGCTACCAAGATTCAATTTTAAATTACGCGACAGATTAAAACCTAAATTAAGGTCGGTCACCATTTTTGCGCCATACGCGTCTGTTGCTGCAAGTATTTTAGCGTCAAATCCGCCGTAATCTGCGGAATCTTCTTCGGCTTGCCAATCCAACAAGTTGACTTCACTAAATCGTGTCAAGGTCAGGGCAGCATCAAACCAACGTTTATTGTAGGTCAATGATAAACTCAATTTACTGTCGGGCGCAGAAGCCAATAAAAAGGCTTTATCACGCTCTCCAAAGAAGGTTTGTTCGTCTAGATTGCCATTAAGAATTTTATCGATTTTCATGTCATTGAAGTTTCCAAGAAATGTGGCTCCAAAACTACTTTCCGTTCCAACATCAGTCTTCCAAGACAAGATGACATCCAATCCTGTAGTTTTGGTATCGGCACCATTAGTAAAAAACTGTGCAGAATCTACACCTGGAATTTCTGTGGAAGCAAAAGTACCCGTCAAAACGATTCGGTCTTTTACATTGATATAGTAACCGTCTACAGTGGCACTGAACTCGCCAAACGATGCCGTAAAACCTAATGCCGCATTAAACGCTTTTTCTTCTGTAAGCGGTCCAATTCCGAAGGATGCGGTCACGGGACTATTATTTGGCGATAGTAACTGATCACTGGCAACCCCGCCAATAAAGTTCGTAAATCGCAGGTTATAATAGATCTGCGCCAAAGATGGCGCTCTAAAGCCCGAACTGACAGAACCTCGAATATTAATATGGTCTGAAACTTTCAAACGCGCCGCTAATTTCCCATTAAAGGTTCCTCCAAAATCGCTGAAGTTTTCAAAACGTGCCGCTGCACTCAATAGAAACTTTTCCGTGAGATCAAATTCGGCATCGGCATATAAACCAATATTACTTCTACTTCTATTCACCTCATTGGCTGGCGCGTAGCCAGGAAAGCCCTGTGAACCTCCTGGACGTGGATTGCCATCATCATCTTCCGCTTGCGTTTGGTTAGCCGGATCTGTGATCAGGATACCGTCTTCGGTAAATGTACCGTAAGTCCCTGCCTCACCTGCAAAAATTATAAAGTTCTCCGTTCTGTATTCCGCACCAAAGGCGAGGTTCATCCCACTTAAAACGTTATCATAATACTTGGAAAAATCAAAATTAATGATGTTTTGGCTTAAACTATGGCCACCACCATCAAAGTCGGTAGGTGATGCCTCTTCTAAAGAGGCATTGAGCGTGCCTTTAATATAATAATGGAAATTGTTCATGCCATAACTGTTACTAATGTCAATCTTCCATCCGGCGTTAGTCTCGGTGCGAACCCCAGCAACTACGGAGTTATCGGTGATGATAGAGGTGATGCGTGGCGTAAAACCATTTGGGTAAATTGATTCTACAACGCGCTCGCCATCGTTTCTGGTAAAAGCATAGGCGTCGGTATCTCTATAATTCCGTCCACCAAACGCATAGATTTCTGTTTTATCAGAAACAGGAATGGCAAAATTCCCAAAGAAATTAAAGCCGTCAATGGCCGATTCTCCAAAACCCTTTCTAAAATCAAAAGTAGGCCGTAAGGTGTGATTTTTACTTAGATATTCTGTCGTGAAATTGGCAAAACCACCCTTCTCACCTACTTTGACACCATAATTCGCGGTGACTTTTACGGAGCCTCCATCAAAACTTTTATCTTTCCCAATGGCATTGCCATCTTTTTTGGTATCCAGACGGAACCCTTTGGTATTCCAAACCCCATAATCATCTTCTCTAAACGCACTTGTATTGACATCAGCATTCGTGTTATAAAATCCGTAATTGACACTTCCTGTAACTTCATTCACATTATCCTTCAATACGATATTGATCACACCTGCTATGGCATCTGAACCATATTGTGCCGAAGCGCCATCGCGTAAAATCTCAATACGTTTTATAGCGGAGGCAGGAATGGCATTTAAATCCGTTCCCGTATTACCACGGCCTCGGGTTCCAAACAAGTTCACTAGAGAGGATTGATGCCGACGTTTCCCGTTGATCAATACCAGCGTTTGGTCTGGTCCCATCCCGCGCAACGACGCAGGATCAATATGGTCCGATCCATCACTACCAGATTGCTTATTGGCATTAAAAGAAGGCGCAGCATATTGTAAGAGTTCGTTGATTTCTACCTTTCCAACTTGTGTAGTGACTTCAGACACGTCAATAACGTCAATGGCAACTGCGGTATCCATCGCAGTTCGTTTAGGACTTCTGGAGCCTACTAAAACTATTTCTTCTAGACCTACGCTTTCTCCAAGTGTAATATCAATAGTGGTTCGATCATTTACAGGAACCTCTTGGCTATTGGAGCCAACATAGCTAAAAACCAAGACAGCAGTGCCAGGCACTGAAATTCTATACCGACCATCCATATCGGTCACAACGCCATTTGTGGTGTTTTTTTCAATGACGTTCACGCCAACCATAGGCTCACCACTAGAATCCGTTACGGTTCCTGTGACTGCCTGTGCTAAACAAAAATTCATGCTAAAAAGACTTAGCATCAAGATAAAGAAGTGTTTCATATGATGAGGGTTTTGAGTTAGTTAAGCTAAATATAGATGAAATTGACGCAACTTTGCTTAGTATCGAATAAAACATTCAACCATTTAATTAACATAATAAATAATAAATTCTTATGAATCGATCAAAACCTCAGTATTTTTAACAACTCTTACTTAAAAAGAACACTATAAATGCATTTGATAAAACGCCTATAAAATCGCACTTGCAGCATTTTGATCTTTCCTAGAATGGTCTTTCTTTTCTCCTAATCTATCAAAGTCCGATTAGAAAGAATAAGGCTAAATTTAGAGATCAAACGACTTCATCGAAATCAAATTGGAACTGGTCTTGAGATGTGAAAAATCCCCTAAAAACCCTTCACCCATAAAACCAAGAGTATGAATTTAAAGTGCGGTATGATCCTCGTCGACCTCTCTCACTTCTTTGTTATTTTCGTATTTTTACACGCTTGGATGACCGATGGGTATTTAATTTGAAGTCACAAAGAGCTTTGGCATGTATTGGTCAGCCCTAAAATTATGTGCGCTCTTTTCCCTATCGGTATTTATGCAGTAAAAATATCAACAATACCTTTGCACAACATTAAAATCCTGAACGCCTACAATACGAGCGCAATAAAGAGAGTTATTCACCTTAGAATACTGGATGAAACAGTCACAAAACAGACCTTAAATTATATGAACCCTATAGCAGCACTCCTCCTCTTTTGGTTTGGCCTATTTACCGCCAGCGCACAAATTGCCGAAGATATCACGGCTTTAGAAACACCTGCTTTAGACGAAACTTCCGGTCTCCTTTTTTATAATGATACGCTCATTACCCATACCGACAGTGGCGGCAAAGCCCAATTATATGACATCAACCCCACCACCGGCGCCATCACAAGAACGGTTGAAATAGCCAATGCGATCAATGTGGATTGGGAAGATATCGCCCAAGATGCCTCTTATATCTATATTGGCGACATTGGAAACAACTCTGGCGACAGGACAGATTTAAAGATCTATAAAATAGCTAAAGCAGACTACAACACGACGGATGATGCCGTTACTGCGGAGATTATCGCCTTTTCTTATGCCGATCAAATTGATTTTACGCGGCAACCAAACCAGACCAATTGGGATGCTGAAGGCCTGATTTCTTATGGTGATAAGTTGCTTGTGTTTACCAAAAACTGGGCAGATAACTGTACGAATGTTTATGCAATTCCAAAAACCAGTGGCACCCATAGCGCTGTTTTAGAAAGCAGTTACCCTATCAACGGCCTGATTACCGGTGCGGATACTTCTCCTGATGAACGGGTGATTTATCTTGTGGGCTATAGCACTTCCGAAGCGCCATTTCTGTACACGATCCATAACATCCCCGAGCATAGCCTAGATGTGTTCTCGGGAGAACTCTCAGAAAAAATTGCGGATATTGTTACCCTGGGACATCAAGTGGAAGGAATTGCACTTTCTGAAATTACGCCAACCGCGCATCGGTTATATCTTTCCAACGAAAAATTTAATACGTCTCTTGGTCCCATTAAAATAAAGGTTCCTGCTAAACTGATGGGTATTGACATCGATACACAAACCTTAACCGACCACTAGTGTTTTACTTATGAAGTTGTGATGGACGAGGTTAAGCCTCCTCCGACTCAAAGACAGCGATGGCGTTTAAAAAGTAGCGACTGTACCGCTCTGCCTTCACTTTACCAATCCCCAACACTTCTTTAAACTCTGATTTGGTCTTTGGCCTTCTGGCTTCCATATCTTTTAAGGTCGCATCACTAAATACCACATAGGCTGGGACTTTCGCTTCTTTGGCAATGGCTGAACGGAGTTCGCGCAGTTTCTGGAATAGTTTGGAATCGGCGGTGTGTTTAGGTCGATCGCCTTTGGTGGCCATGACTTGTTTTGGAGGAGTGGCCAATCTTACCGGTCGGTCATCAAATAATATAGCATTGGCCAACGGCGTCAATACCAATCGCCCATTTTCATGAAAGCGGATTTCCAAGATTCCTTGATTCAACATCTGAATAATGTACTGTTGCAAATCCAACCAGGACATCTCTTTAAGAAGGCCATACGTCTTGATGTTCTGATAGCCCTTGCCTAAAACATGATTGTTTTGAGCCCCCCGCAAGACGTCTATGACCATCCCGGTAGGTTCTTGTTCTTTAAGTCGATACACCGCCGAGCATACTTTTTTGGTCAGAAGCGTGCCGTCAAAGTAGCGTGGTGGCGATTTACAGATATCGCAATTGTTGCAGTTTTCGGTATGGTGTTCTCCAAAATAATTAAGAAGCGCAATACGGCGACAACTTAAAGCTTCAGCAAATTGCTGCATGCGCTCCAGTTTCGCTATTTGATAGTCGGCGTTGGAACTGTTTTCGGTAAACCTCCTTAGCTGAACCACATCGGCATACGAATAAAACAAAATATTATAGGCTGGAAGTCCATCGCGACCGCCTCGTCCTATCTCTTGGTAATACCCTTCGATATTTTTGGGCATATTATAATGGATGACCCACCGCACGTTGCTTTTGTCAATGCCCATCCCAAAGGCAATAGTGGCCACAATGATCGGGGTGACATCATTGATAAAGCTTTCCTGAATGCTGTTTCGTTTTTCGGCAGTAAGCCCAGCATGATAGGCTTTGGCCTTGAAGCCACTTTTATTTAATTTTGTGGTGACCTCTTGCGTACTTTTTCTGCTCAAACAGTAAATAATGCCACTTTCATCGGGTCGCGTCTTTAGAAATCTAATGATCTGAGTAATGCGGTCGTTGCCGGGGCGCACTTCTAAATAAAGATTTTTCCGATCAAAAGAGGACAAGTGCACCTCAGCATCATAAATCTTCAATTGGGTCAGGATATCCTGTTGCGTAGCGCCATCAGCGGTGGCCGTAAATGCTGCAATCGGTTTGTTTGGGAACTGCTTTTTGAGGTGGCCAAGTTGCGTATACGCAGGTCTAAAATCATGGCCCCAAGACGAAATACAATGGGCTTCGTCAACGGCGATTAAACTAATCTCTATCTCAGAAAAATATGGGGACAGGTTTTGCAAGCTTTCGGGCGCCACATAAATCAGTTTCAACGCGCCTTGTTGCAATTTGCTAAGGACGTCATGCTGTACGGAAACCTCTTGACTGCTGTTGTAATAAGCAGCAGGAATGCCATTGGTCAACAACGCATCCACTTGATCTTTCATCAACGCAATCAAAGGCGAAATAACAATGGCCGTCCCTGGAAGTGCTAGCGCTGGCAACTGAAAACACACCGACTTCCCTCCTCCCGTAGGCATGATGGTCAATACATCCTTGCCATTGATGATATCGTTGACAATCCGCTCTTGGTTGGGCCGAAAACTACGGTATCCAAAATGGGTTTTTAAAAGTTCTAAAGTGGTATCTGTACTGATCATTTTTTTTCTTTAAAGAGACACTGGCAAAGGTGTCTTTCCTGTTTTTGGGCTCTGAATTAGCGCTTAGAATTCAGGAACACCTAGGTTCTTGAGGTCTATTTCAATAATTAAAAGTGGGAAAATCAAGTTTTATTCAATAAACTTATGTGGGATAAATTCACTTTTATAAGCGGGGTCAAAGGTACTGATTTCAAGATTGAATTCTAAGTTTGTTGTGAACAGTAATTCGTTTTGTATTCAACCTGCTTTGTGATGGCATTTATATTTTCCGCTCATATAACTCAGAAACAATTTGTTGGCAGTGTAAGGACGCTTTGTGGGAACTGATTTCAAATGAGCGCTGGCGGCCGGACATGTAACATGAACAACAGCGAAGAAGCAGATAGAAATCAGGAAAGCGGTTGCCACAAGTGTTCTAAAAAGCTGTAAAATACCGAGATCAACCTATTGGATATTTTGGGGAAAGGTCTTAGATTGGCGGCTGCAAATTGGCATCAATAAACCTAGCTTATGAGAAAATTGGGTGGCGACACTTCCTGTCGTATTCATATAAAGTAGCTATAGATGGATTGATTACTTATAAATATTAGCTGTAAGATATGATGAAAAAAACCCTAATACTCTTAATAATAATTCTGACTTCAAATTTGGCCGAAGCACAATTTATTAAAGAAAAATCAATCCATGCTCAAATTGGCTATGGATTAAGTGCGCCGTACAATAGCGTTGATGAAGTTGTGGACACTGGTTTTTTTGCACAAGGAGAACTGGTCATGAAAGTGACTTCTTGGGTTGAATTGAAGCCGTATGCAGGTTTTATTTTGACCAACTCCAACGGAAAAGATTTAAATGACAATCCAACGGATGAAAAAGCCGAAACAAAAGCCTTTTTACTTGGCGGAAAAGTAAGATTGCGCGCGCCAATTCCTTGGGTGGCACCTTACGTTGAAGTTGGCATGGGAACTTCAATTGGGAAATTTGAAACCTTTACAACTTATGATACTTATGACAAAAGTGGCCTTATTTACCATATCCCTTTTTCATTTGGACTTGAATTGGGAAAAAACCATAATGTCGATTTAGGATTTGCTTATTTCTTTCAACCCTCAGTGCAACAATACGCTGGAGCATTTGCGGTAGGAATCACATTTCCTCTGAATAATTAAAGACTAAGGTGATATTCCCGCTAACGATGAAAATGGCGGATTCCAGGTGTTTGATTAGTGGTAAAAACAAGTTGTAAATAATTCCTCCCATTTCGGGAAAAAGATGAAGCTCTTAATGCTAATGTTTTAAGAAATGATTAAATAAAGGCTGTTGCTGCACGGAACTTCCTCTGTCATGTACCTGTTTGCAATTGACCACGTCATAACACGCCACAGCGCATACACGTATTACAAAATCAAATATTACCAAAAGATAGCGCAACCATTTCATAAAATACCATCTATAAGTAAACCTAAATTATGAAAAACGGAACTTACAAAATGCTTTTAATAGCAATCATGACCTTCACTTTCTATTCTTGTAACAATGTTGACGATAATAATGAGCTATTTAATGCTGTTGTCATTGGAAAAGGATTGGACTGCGGCGATTCATTTCTGATAAAATTTAATGAAAACAGTCCAGGATTACCAAGCTCAATTGACAATACATACTACGAGATAAATTTACCGAATGAATTTAAAGTGGCAGGGAAAGAAATAGTAGTAGATTTCAGAAAACCAAAAGAAAATGAATATTTCCCTTGTACCACGTTAGGAATTGGATATAATCTCATTTATATTATATCAGCAAAATCCAAATAACCTTTGACTTGAAATCTCTTTGTTCAATTTCAAAAAATGATAAAAAATTTTACTTAGATTTCGAATTTAACAATACGGAATTAAGAAAGAAAAGCCAGCGCAAAATACCATGTAAGAATAAACAGCCGAAGAATTGTTCTGGCGGGTTGCTTAATTCTCGTCTACTTAGAAAATCGGCAGCGCCCAAAAGCATTGCAGGAAGGATTTTCCACAGGCTCGGTCATTATTTCGTAACTAATCAAACACAAATAAGTTGGTCAGAAACCAAAAAACAAACCGAATATTAAGAACTGATTGATTTTTTAAGTATTATTAAAAATGGAACATAGCGAAGAATTTGAACAGGCAATCCAAAGTTTTTCGAACGAAATAAAAGAAATTGCAAGGCAAACGAGAAAATTGATATATAAAGTGCTTCCCGAAGTTGTCGAAGTCGTTTGGATTAGGCAAAAAAACATAGGATTTGGAACCGGTCCCAAGAAAAAAACTGAACATTTTTGTTGGGTAATGCCAGCAACAAACCACGTAAATTTAGGATTTAACTATGGTGCGGAACTTCCCGACCCCAAAAATTTACTTGAAGGAACGGGAAAACTATTTAGACATTATAAAGTCAAATCAGTTAAGGAATTATCCAATCCTGATTTGATTAAAATATTAAAATACTCAACAACTTATAAAATTCCACCTATAAATACAAAATAAAAAAAATAGGAAGGAAGAATCCGTAGATTTAACTAACGAAGAGTTACTTAAAGAAAAAAGTAAGATACAATAAAACAAAATAGCCAACGCATCACTTATTGGATTATAAGTTGGAATCTTTTTATCTAGTGCAGTCAAAAACGGATTTGGATTTTTTACGTTTTTTCGCACTAGCATTTAAACTTGGAGGAGGAATTGCAAATAATTTCACAAAAAAAATAGCTTTACAGATAACTATGGACTTTAATAATACTATTTCAAAATTTTATAAGGAATCTGATTTCAGGTTTAAATCCTTTGCTTTAGGAATTGGAATTATAAAAAGCGTATAAAACGCTGGTTAACAAAGTATGAGATATTGCCCACAAACTAAATAAAATCGGAAATGACAGGAATATTAGCACAAATTATTGCCATTACATCTTTCGGAAATGAATATCTGAAAAACGGAAAATTATCAGGTTTTTATCCGAAAAATACTGCTTTTCAACATTGCGAGTTTGTTGACTTTAGAGAAATGAAAAAAAAGAATATTTTCGGTTCTAAAAAGGAAATAACTGTTTCCAAAAATCCTCTCGAATGGTTTGAGTATTTAAAATCTAACAATTGTATCAAACTTCGACTTTTCTATAAAAGCGTTAAAGAAGATGACCATAAAATGGCTGGATTTGTTGGAGGTGGCGGAAACTGGTTTATAGAAACGATTTATCCAACTCATTCCGATTTTTGGTTAAGTAAATGGATTCACGATAAGAATTCGACCGAAAAACTTTGGCAAGTCACTTATGGAAAAGCAATGGAAAATCGACCAACCATAAACCAACAAATGGACATTACTCAAACAAGAGAAAATTTAAAAACTTGTCTCGAAAATATATCTGAATTTGCTTATGAAGAAACAACAGCAAACTGGGGGAGACTATTTAAAAATGCCAAAGAAACGCTTGAAAATGAAAATCCAGAAGCTGACTTCTACCATTATGACTTGATCCTTTGGAATAATTATGATTTAGAAAACAGACAATTATTAATGTCAGCGAGCAAAGCATTTGTGTTTGGCGGAATGGGTTCTTGGAATGATATGTCATTTGAGAAAAAAGAAATAGAAGAAAAATATAATAAACTATCAAGCGAATTGTATGGTTCTATGATGATGTCCATAACTTGTGCGATTAACAAAGATAAAATGGAATAAAGATGTGTATAAGCCATGGCTTGTCCTCGCCTAATAGGAAGTAACTGTTTGGAATTGTCCGTGACGTCCCACGCCACTGCTCATAAAGGAAACGTTATCAATAAAATCGTTCCATTCACTAACTTAATAAAACGAATCTAAAATTATAGATTTGCAAAATGAAAACAAAAAATAGCTACTTATGAATACTACAATACACCGAATTACAAAAATGGAAAACATATTAGACGAACTCACTTTAGTAGTTGAGAAATCTGACAAAGCCATGGATGAACTTGCAGATTCTTTGAAAGATTTAAAAACATTAAAGAAATATTATGAATCGCAATATATGAAAGATGTTATGGCAGATAAAAGGAATGAAGTCCCACAAGACCTTAAACGAGGCGTTTTGAGTGAGGATGCTGTTCATACGTTGCTTACCGATTTGGTTGAATTATCTGATAAAATGGAAAAACTGAGCAAAAAAATAAGATGATTTTATATTGTAGCAAGAGTCAGAAAAATCAATAAATGAATAAATCCCTATTGACAGCAATTGTGCCCAATAACCAGTAAAAAAACAATGAAAAAAACAGCTTACCTACTTATCCTGTTACTAACTCTAGGATGTTCAAAAAGTGATGATACTCAAGAGGAAGTTTCGGTTTGCCTCGAAAAAAACTTCCTAGAAACCTTTGTGGTGGAACCAAACGATTGTTTCACTTTCAAGGATCGTCCGGGGTTGACCTTTACATTTCTCGGATTCGAGCCCTATACTAAAACACATCCCAGTAATGGTCCACATGCCATCATAAGCACGCGATTGGAGGAGGGCAATGAAACTTATGAATATTTTGGCAGTATGGTCTATGCAGGTCATGACCGGGAAAATCCTATATTTTCTGGACCAGTAAATACGGGAGTCAAGAAGATAAGTTATACCATTTTCTTCGATACTATTGAATTTACAGAAACCGCGACCCAATTTATATTTCATAGAGCGACCGTCCGTTTTGGATATTACGATTCTGAATTTGATAGAAATAGTGGTGTAACAAAATCAAAATTCTGACTACCAATAATAAGGCATCTCATAATTTAAGAATGTGAAAGAAAACAGAACGCAGTTTTTTTATTGGGGATCGGAATTATTGGTCTTCAACGGACTTTATACCAGCATTATACTTCTGAGGGATTCGGACTTTAAATAAACTTGTGAACCAATAAAAAAACATCTTCAAATCATCATTAGTAATGGAACAGAACAAAGAAAAAAAGAAAGGTAAAACGGTGGGAATCATCGTGGGGGCTATCACTTTTGCGATCACATTTTATGCGGTGCAGCAGTTTTTTAAATCGGATGTGGCATCAGAATTAAAAACGGTTGCCTCGGACTTCAACACTCAGGGTCCGATGCAATTAGACCAGTCGTTGAGATTGGACAGCATGGGGAGCATAGGCAAGACCAACTTTATTTATTACTATACTCTTTTGGAAATCGAAAAGTCTGAAGTTAATTTAGATACCGTCAACAAATATGTCCGCCCAAGCCTCATTGAGAATATAAAAACCAGTCCGGAATTAAAGATTTATCGGGATAATAAGATTACCATGGACTATAAATATTACGATAAAAATGGCGCGTTTGCCATGGAAATTGCGATCACCCCCGAACTTTACAAATCGGAATAAGCAGGCTTTTACCTATTGAGGATGATGCGAGCGACCCTACCTCACTGCTTCAGCTTAAAACATTACTTGTAAGACCGTTTTCTGAAGGTTCCAAACAACCCATCCCACAAAACAACAGTTGGGAGCAATCAAATTGACCGACTAGAATAAAACAGTTTGTTTTGGGTAAAACTTTAAAAGATGACCAATTCAGCCAAAAGAATTACAGCAATCGCGATATTTTACGTTAGTGCCATAGGATTAAGATATTACATCACTGTAATTAAACCTGACTTCTTTATACATTCAAATCTTTATATCCATGTCTTATTGCAAGGCATCGGTCCTCTCTTGGGTGGGCTTTTTGTTATAAAATTTCTGAAAAGACCAAGCGGATTAAAATTGTTCGGTATCGGATTTTCAAAAACACTTTTAGCGGTCAGTATTCCTATTGTCCTATTTTCGTTAGTTGGAATTCTGAATACAGGACAACTCTACTTGAATGCCCCAAAATATATAGCACTTATCGTAATCTATGCCTTATTCGAGGAATACGGATGGCGAAACTATTTGCAAACAGAATTAAGTGAATTAAATAAAATCCTCAAGTATGTAATAATTACAATATTATGGTTTGTTTGGCATTTGAATTTTCAATTGACGTTGAGCAACGGCCTATTTTTCCTAATGCTTTTCGCAGGCAGTTTCGGGATTGGCTATGTTGCCGACAGATCAAAATCCTTGATATTTGTAGCTTTATTTCACGCGTTCTTTAATATTTTACAGAGTGAACTGCTGCAGGGCATTGAATTGAATCTAAAATTGATAATTGTTGCCATAAGCAGCATCAGTGCAATTTTGATTATGAAATATGATCTTAAGGATAAAACGGCATTTGTTCCAACGTCCAACCCGTATTATGGGAACGATAGTTAAAGTTCAATAGCGCATTAAAGTCTTGTTTTAAGTGCTGCTGAGCACTTATAAAGAAAGCTGTATATTTACCTTATATCCCATTTACAGATCCATCGAAAACATACCCATGCTATTTGATAATTTAGAATACATCAGTATCACCAACCAAACCACCGAATTTCCAAAACATTTTCACGAAACGTTTTGTATTTCACTGATTCACAAAGGTATTGAACAGATTGATTTTGACAATCGGAGCCTTTTTAGTGAATCGGGTAGCATCTCCATTACCAATCCTTATGAAATACATTCCAATCCGTTACTGGATAAAAATTCGCAACTGGCATTTGACACGCTTTACGTATCGAATGACCTTATGAAACATGTGACAAAAGGAAAAAACATCCGGTTTGTCAATCGAAAAATAAACAGTCCTCAGGCCAACCAATTGTTCCTGGACTTAAAAAAAGCAATGGACCTCAGAAATCCTAAAGCGATTGTGTCGTACCTATCCCAGTTTGTGAAAACCTTAAAACAGCATTCGGAAGAAAGCGAGAACGAACCTTTGGAAATGGACTTCAGTAATTTTAAACAAATCAACACGTATATCGAAAATCATATTACTGATAGTTTTTGCCTGGAAGAATTGTCCCAGATGGCTCATATCAACAAATTTGGATTCATTAAAAACTTTAAATCGGCAACTGGACTGACCCCAATGAACTACATCCTGATGAAAAAGATTTTCTCGTGCAAGCAAATGATTGTCGCAGATTCGAACCTCACGGAATTGGCCTATCATTATAATTTCACTGATATGGCACATTTCTCCAATACGTTTAAACGGTATATTGGGATTTCACCCAAAGCCTATCAAACCAGACTGATCGACATCCCGTAATTGCCAATATTCTACAAGTGCCTCTTATAGCTTCCCCTTACCTTTGTTGAAATCTTAGATGTAAATGCACACCGTTACTTCCTTTTCGCTTCTTCCTTTCTCAAGGGCAACTTACAAATCCTTTGAAAAAAGGCACCACCAGAAGATCATACTAAAGGTGTTTTTGCTAGTGATTGCCATATTCTGTTTCACCACTGTCAATGCGCAAAAGAAAATAAGTTCGAAAAAACTCCATGAAGATTTCGATTATTTAATAGAAGAACTACAACTACAGCATCAAGGGCTTTACCAATATGTTGGCGTACAGCAAACGGATCGAGAGATTGACAGTATCCGACAAACCCTGCAAAACCCAATGACACGATTGGAGTTCTATAAAAAGTTACGGTACGTTATTGGGCTCACCAATGAAGGCCATACGTCCATTGCACTCCCAAATTGGACCATGTTTAAAATAGGAATCTCAAAGTCATTCCTGCCGTTGGCGGTGAAGTTATGCGACCAAGACCTCATCGTTACACAGAATTTTGGAAAGGACATTAACGGCATTACGAATGGGGTAAAGTTAATCGCGATTAATGACAAAACCATACCTGAGATCCTCGAACAATTGTACCCTCTGATTCCCACCGATGGTTTTAATGAAACCTCCAAACATGAATGGGTTGGCGGCCTTCACTTTTCTTTGCTCTACCGATTGGTGTATGGCAAGGAAAAAAAGCTCGAACTTCAAGTTCAGGAATTTGGGAGTAACGCTATTAAAAAGATAAGTATTCCTCCCATTAGATTCACCACGTTTAAAAACAAAAATGCGAAGTTCAAGTCTAAACATTTTGATTATCAGGAATTCAAATTCGAAGCCATCAATGATTCTATAGCCTATTTAAGTGTGCCCAGTTTCAGTAGGGACGATAGTAATCACAAGGACTTTTTCCAAACGAGTTTCAAGAAAATAGATTCCCTTAACATCAAGCATCTCATTTTAGATGTTCAAGCCAATGGCGGTGGCACTGAGGGTACTGAAACGCTACTTTTTAGTTATCTGTCAAAGGAAGTCATTCAAAAGTACAAACAAGTGACGATGTTACAGAAACCTTACCATAAAAACAAGCACAAGCACGGCTATATAGAGGATGACTGGGCTATTGGCGACACCATTGCCAAAAGAGGAGAATATACATTGTTCACGGATTACTACTCTGATCTTTATTATGAAAAGCCAGACCCTGAATTGATTTACAGTGGAAAAGTTTATGTCCTGATCAGCGGGGCTACCTTTTCCGGAGGCGCTGAATTTGCAAGTCTTATGAAGATGACGGACAGAGCCGTATTTATTGGGGAAGAAACAGGTGGGACCTACGAAGGGAACGTCAGCGGCTATTCTGAAACAATTACATTACCGTATTCAAAAGTTGAAGTAGACATCCCTACAGTCCACTTTCAAATGAACGTATCTCCCGAAATCAAAGGACGGGGTGTCATGCCTGATTTTAAAGTGCCTCAAAGTTGGGAAGCTTATTTATATATGAAAAACGCCAAAAAGGAGTTTGCCATAGAATTGATTACTGAATAAAGACAATGCTGGCGAGGGCGGTTCCGCCCGTGTCTCGCAACGGTGTATATGATCGAGCATAAACGATGTTTACACTAGAAGACATAGAATTGGCGCACGGCAAAATTAAATCAGGCGCTGAATTTCCAAAATACATCCAGGAGATTAAAGGACTTGGTGTAACTGCATTTGATACTTGCGTTACTGACAGTCATACAATTTATTTTGGAAAAAACGGATTCCAAGCAACACCCAAACCACAATATGATGCTATGACCATAGCCAACAAAAGCGACAAAGATAGGTTCCGTCACCTACCGCATAAACCATCGTCTAATTTCTTTAAAAATAAGGCAATGTTTTAACGTTTTAGAAGTCAAAAAAATTATGAAACCACTGGTAAGTTTGGAGAAAGTGACTATGTTTAGGCTGTATTTACTTTGTCGTCATGTATTGGGCAAGTCAGTGGCATTGATACAGACCGTTAACCTCTAATAATCGAGTAGAATGAATAAACTAACGAAATTCAGGATCTTAAGTTTTTCCGCTTTCATCATTATTTTCCTTATCATCTCAACCTTAATGAATCTTTTCTTTGAAGATTTAGGTGGCGCCTATAAAGCCATGATTTCCGGTGGTCTTACGGCACTTTTGGCACCAAGAACTGAGAAGTTGAAAACCCAATCGGGAATACAAAGGCAGTTGGTATGGGTTTTCCTTAAGAAGCCGATTTCTATTTAGAATTGGCATTCCACTCTTATTAATCGTTGCGAATTCTAAAAAATATAAAAGAGAGGATTGATAACTCAAGTTGCCACTGGCTTTCCGGAAGTTCACTAATTGACCAACCAAATGAGATATTTAACGCGGATAGTAAAGTGGAGTTTGGTGCTTCTGCTCTTGCCCTTGTCATATCTCATCATGTCATTGCTCCTCACATCTATTACTGTAAATAAGAGCCATCAAAATGACAGCAATATCGAAACGATTTATCTTAATACCAATGGCGTCCATTTAAATATTGTTCTTCCTATTGCCCAAATAGATCCTGCTTTGCTTAGAGACCTAAAATACTTTGACGAAGATTCTTATTTGTCTTTTGGTTGGGGTGAAGAAAACTTTTATATCCATACCCCAAATTGGAGCGATCTCACCTTCAGAAATGCGATTAGCGCCTTATTCGTTCAAAGTTCTACCTTAATGCACGTTTCCATGCATCGTGTGAAACAATCCGATTGGATTGAAATTAAACTCTCCAAAACACAGTTAAAACAACTCCACAACTACGTGCGCCATAGCTTTAAAACAGATAGCCACGGATTTAAAAAAATGCTCATTGATCAAGGGTATACACAATCGGACGATTTCTATAAAGCCCATGGAAACTACACCATCTTTAATACGTGTAACACTTGGGTGAATACCGGTTTTAAGGAAAGTGGCCTAAAGGCTTGTCTTTGGACACCGTTTGATTTTGGGCTCATTCGTAAGTATGAATGACGGCTTTAATGCCTGGATTATAAATGGGTTAGGGACACGATTGACCGCATCCCTAACCTAATTATACAATTCATATTCTCGAGGCAAATCTACGAGGCACGAGTTTGCCATTTGACAGTTTACGCCTCTACCGGTGATAAACTCGCCGCATGTTCCGCCACGATATGCCCATAGACCAGACCCTGACAGATGGTTCCCCCTGCACCCGGATAGACTCTACCAAAAATATTGGCGGCCGTATTTCCTATGGCATACAACCCTTCTATAGCTGATTTATCTTCACGTAAAACTCTGCCATGCTCATCTGCCACCAGACCACCACAAGTTCCCAAATCGGACAGGACCACCTTTACGGCATATAATTTTCCTTTAAGCGCCAATAAATTCGGATTGGGTTTCACTGTTGGATCGCCATAATAACGATCATAAGCACTTTCTCCTCTTTGGAAATCGTCGTCTTTACCAGTTTCTGCTAGGGCATTGAACCTATCAAAAGTTGATTTAAATTCCTTTGCAGGTAAGCCTGTTAACTTTGCAATTTCTTCAGGAGAATCAGCTGAAAAAGCAATTCCGGCATCATACCATTCTTTTGGCAGCTTAGCCCTTGGGAAAACAGATCCCCCAAGAATATATCTATTGCGATAGGTTTGGTCAAACACCAACCACATATCTCCAATGGGCGTTCCTTCTTTTTCATCGGCCAAGAGCTTTTGACCAAAACTCATATAATCCGTCGCTTCATTAATAAACCGTTTGCCTTTGGCATTGACCATAAAACTCCCTGGCAGCGAACGCTCCGCCAAAAGAACCATAGGGTTTTCTCCTTTCTTTAACGGAGAAATGGCAGGGAACCACCAAGATTCCTTCATAAGATCGATAGCGGCTCCAATCTTTTGGGAAAGCTGGATGGCATCTCCGGTATTTCCTTCTGCTCCAAAACTATAGTGATCGCCCAAAGATTCTGATTGGTATTTTTGTCGCATCGGCATATTGTGGTCAAAGCCACCAGCAGCCAATACAACACCACGCGTTACTTTTATTTCTTTCTTTGTGCCGTCGTGATCTACTACCGCGCCAACAACGCGATCGCCGTCCACCAGCAATTCTACCAATTTTGTATTGGTTGCTACGGGAATATTGTTGTTAATAGCTCCAGCAAACAACCCAGCCGCTATCGCCTGACCTCCAGCCACCAAGTCTTTTCCAACGATCTTACCGCCTATACCCTGAAAAAGTCTTTTGAAGATAATGGGAAAAGCCTTTCCTGGCTTACGCATCATCAAGTTCAACCACTTATAATCATAGCCGGTTACAGGCATAGGCAAAGAGGCTGCCATCAGGCCTGGTCTAAATCGTGAAATCTCATTCCCCAGTCTTTTGAGATCGAAGGGTTGACACTCACAAGTTCTTCCCATGGCGTCTCCTCCAGGCTCTTCCGGATGGTAATCGGAATAGCCCTTCGCCCAAAAAAAGGTCATTGGGGTTGTGCGTCTAAGCATTTCAATGGTGGCATTTCCATGCTTGAGAAAAGATTGCCATCGCTCTGGTGGCGAATCATTGCCTACAACAGCCTTGAGATATTGCTCTCCCTTTTCAAGCGTATCTTTCGAGCCATTCTCAGTCAGCACAGGGTTGGCCGGAATCCAAAAAGCACCTCCTGATAGTGCCGTGGAACCACCAACGTATTCCGTCTTTTCTATAATTAAACTTTTTAAATTCTTTTCATGTCCGGCTAAGGCTGCAGAAATACCCGTTCCCGAGCCCACAATAAGCAGGTCCACAGTTGTGTTTGCCGCCAGCACTTCTGCTGAAATATTAGATGTCTTCATATATGTTTTTTACTTATTAAACCAATAACAGAGGTCAGTTAGAATATATATTTTCTGTTCTGAGCCTCCGAAAAATCAAGTTACGGAATTAATGTCAGTCACACCATGACATAAGTCATTGAACAACTCCTAATATTTTAGGGGAAATTATAATCACTAAGCGATTAGCGCTCACTTTTAAAATGATGTCGTCTGTGTTTCAGGATTCTCAATCGGACAAGGAGCAAACTGTAAGCGTTTTACAAATAGATCATTGTCCTTATTCTGAAATTTGTAAAAAGGTGGTAATTTAGGATTTAGATAGAAGAATCACTTGATGTAAATTGATCTGTGTTTTCTACTCATGATGAAAAAAATAGTACAAATGAAAAAAACCTTACCCTTAATCCTAATTAGTGCCATTGCAATTCTAATTATTTCGAACTTTATAGTATCGGAAAAATATGACCCCGGATTTTGGGTATCAAGTTTATCAAGTCTATTAATTATCATAGCGATGGGATTAACCATTAGAGCCCACAAAAAACAAGACCGAATCTAAATATTTATAAAACATTACAATCGTATGGGCTAGTGCAGACGGCAGCACATGTTCCAGATATCGTACACATACAACTACTGTTCAACAACATAGCACGCAACCAAACCTAAACAAGGCTGAAATAAATTAACAAAAAATTTAAAACTCACTAAAAAAATAAAACCAATTATCTACGCAGTATTCGGCTTACTTATAGCAACCAGTTGTGAAAACAAAAAAGCCGAAGAAATAGCCCAGGATTTAGAAGCGCAACAAAAGTGA
This sequence comes from Gelidibacter gilvus, assembly GCF_004115975.1. Classification (GTDB taxonomy): domain Bacteria; phylum Bacteroidota; class Bacteroidia; order Flavobacteriales; family Flavobacteriaceae; genus Gelidibacter; species Gelidibacter gilvus. Next base: position 22,878 of record NZ_SDDZ01000010.1, read on the forward strand.
CAAAGATAAGTTCCGTCACTATTTGAAAATCCATCAACAAGGGCAAACTAACTATTTTACATATTGTAAAGATTGTGCTGAAAAGGGAATTAAAAAGTGGATTATGAATCTTGATAAAATGACTTGTACCTATTATGATCAGGTTCAAAATGAGATAGTAGTGGAAAAAGTGCCTCTAGCATAAAACTCTAGACCTCTTTTTGTAATATGGCCCAATCTTCCAAAATAAATATAATTGATATCTAAACATTGTTATTTCACCCTCACAAAAAAAATCCCGCTTGATGATCAGCTGGTCGGTTCGTTACACCGATAAGCTGTTTTCCTATGCCCTGCCAAGTAAATAATAATAGGTTTAAGTTTTTGGATTTTGCAAAAGACTTTTTTGTAAGACCATTATAATTTATACAAGGTTTTATTCCCCTCGCCGCCATAAGAAACTTATTTTTAGCGTTTTATAAAAGCGGTTTCCTAATCGGAATGACAGGACTCCTTTTAATAACTTTTGGACACTGGTTCCTTAAGATTGTGATAAATCTTTAGTGCTACACGCCAGTATTGTCTCTGTTAGCTTTAGCATCAAAGAGCCTAAATACCAAGCTAGAGAAAAAATTACCGAAAATATCCTGTTAGAAACAAGCTCTATATCATTCTATTTAGAACAACAAAAATATATGGATTTCTAATATAAAAGTTTGTAGAAAGTTAGTAGATTGGCACTTAGAAATTTAACTGATCTGTAAAGATCAGCAAATTGCTTCCACCGCTTAACAAATCACATGGTAATTCTAACAGACAAAATAAATCCCACAAAAATACCAACACCTAAAAACTGTTCGTGTTGGACTTTTCCCTTACTAATTAACAGAAATCCAAAATTTTCAGTGACTCAAATGTCCGATCTTTTAAATAAGATTCTGGTGATTTGTATATTATCAGCAAACCTTTTGGCCTATGGTGCGCCTCCACAAGATCGATTAACCAGCAAGGACTCCAGTTCAAATTTAAGTAGCTATACCCTTATAGAAAAGGAATTCAATTACTTGGCTCCGGAATCAGGTAACGTCTATTTAGTTTGGCAAATTGAGGGGATTGAATTGAGCGAGCTTCTAACCCTCAATGACCACAGCAAGCTTACCGATGGACTGTTATACACCCCCATGCAAGCATCGGAAGAAGGGTTTAAAGTAAAGTTAAAGGTGCCTGCAACTACCCATATCAACTACGATTTCTGGAGCACCAAAAACAAACAAGGCCATTATATAGATCATTGGGACTTGAAATCTCGTGGACGCCAACTCGTAACGGACGACACCCCAATTATCAAACAAGCCCATTATGTTGCCATGCAAACAAAATCGGCTTCGCGACTGATTTCCAAAGGATGGTTGTTATTGGCCTTTCTCATGGTTTTATATTTTCTGTGGTATGTCTTACAAAAAAGAAGGGTCGAAATTCTAAAGTCACCCACACCATTTGAGAGCATCCTTTTTATTGGATTAAGTTTACTATTGCTACTAGCTTTGGCACGTTCTGAAATTCTGGGGTTGAACCCCACAAATTACCTTAATAACCCAAAACTTATAATTGATCTCGTGAGGGGAAGTTTTAGTGATTTCACTTTTGTGGCCACTATCACCCTTATTTTTGGTCTTGCTACTTTACTGACTAATCCTATAAAAATCAAAAATAGTCTTCGCCTCATATTTATTATACTGGCTGTGGGCGTAACAATTGCTGCGTTCGTAAATATTACCAATATCATTTTATTAGGAAAACCCTTTACCTATCAATGGCTATATTATTCGGACTTTTTAGGCAGTGATGAAGCCAAGACGGCTTTTAAAGAAAACATCTCTGTTGGCATTGTTCTTAACTTAATAGCCTATGGCGTATCCCTCTTACTACTGGCACGACTTTTATATATCGCCTATCAGCTTTTGAAGAGTAAAAAACACGTAAAATACACCATCTTTTCTTTCCTTGGATTAGGTCTGATAAGCTTGGTTTGGTTTGCAAGTGAAACCCAAGTATCTTGGTCTAAAGGCCAATCACAAAACGCCATTACCGCTTTTGTTCAGTCGATGTTCACGGCCAATTCAAAGGCTTCCTTTTTTACTTTAGACCTGACTACAGAAGAGGAAGCTTTTGACCCCGCCAAGAGCACACTTCTAGAAAAGCCGAGGATCTCCAACGAACATGGAGTCAAAAACGTAGTAGTTATCGTGCTCGAATCGGCTGGGGCGGAATATTTCGATGCTTATGGTGGACGCTTTGGATTAAGTCCCAATCTCAATAAATATGCAGAACAGGCCTTAATTTTTGATCAAATGTATGCCCACAGTCCGGCAACTAATTTTTCGCTTGTTTCTATGCTTGCCTCTATGTACCCAGATCTATCTTTTAAGAGCATCACCCAAGAACACCCTGAAATCAATCACCCTACAATGTCATCACGTCTTAAAGAGGAAGGTTATAGAACCTCGTTCTTCACCTCGGCAGACCTTCGCTTTCAAAATTGCGACACCTATTTGGCACATCGGGGATTTGACCTTGTTGAAGATTTCTCGAAGATCACCTGTGAGGACCATTTTCAATTGGCGGATACCTCTTATAAAGAAGGCAATGGCATCAACGATTTATGTTTAGCCGATCGCTTCTCAACTTGGATCGATGAGGATCCCAACCAAAACTTCTTTTCCATGCTCTGGACCGTTCAAGGCCATTATCCCTATTTTTTTGAAGATGAAGAACAGGATTTTGGCGTTTCAAATCTAAGTTTCAATAGGTATTTAAATTGTTTAAAGCGTAACGACGAACTGGTAGGAGCGGTCATGCAGTTTTTAGAAGACAAAGGTTTAGCCTCAAGTACACTGGTAGTGGTAACTGGGGACCATGGCGAAGCCTTTGGTCAGCACTCACAATACGGCCATGGCACTGGTATCTATGAAGAAAACTTAAAGGTGCCACTTTATTTGATCAACCACACTTTGTTCAACGGCGAGCGTATAAAAGATATTGCAGGAATGAAAGATTTGGCAACCACAGTGCTTCCCATGTTGGGGATGGCAGTTCCTGAAATATGGCAAGGTCGAAATTTGTTAAGCTCGACCTCTAATGAAGCCTATTTTTTTGCTCCCTGGTCAGACTATCTTTTTGGATACAGGAATGGCGATTTAAAATATATATTTAATGAAACGGAGAACACGGTTCAAGTTTATAACTTAAAAAATGATCCTAAAGAGCTCCATAATCTTTACCATAATGAGATGGAGGCCGCAATTATAAAAGCAAGAAGTAAAGTAGCCTCATGGGTACAATTTCAAGACAAGTTTATGACGGACCTTTTACAAGCGGATCAGTAACTAATTATTTTAAATTCGAGATGGGCAAATCTAATAAAACGTTTACCAAACCATTATGAAGAAAGCTTTCCTCTATATCCTGTCGCTGGGTGGTGTACTTTTGCTTTTGAGTTATACAGTTATTCGTTATAATTTGGATCAACATTTGCTTGCCACGTTTAAAAACAATTCGCTGGAAATTAATACCGACGCCCCCCTATTGGCGGAAGTTTCGCTCACAAACAATCTGCCCACGCGAAAAGTAAATACGTTCCCGCATTTCACCTTAAAAATATATGACAGCAACAAATGGGACCTGAATAATGAGATGATATCGCGAATTCCGGAGGATATTCCAGTTATGATCACTGTCGAAACCCATGAGACCAAACTTTTTTCCTATTACAATAACCCTTTAGCTGACGTACAAGACGGTTCTTATGACCGTGCTATTGAAAATTTGTGTACAAAAGTGATTGGCAACCGACCCCATGTGTACATTAGATTCAATCCTGAAATGGAAGTCCCTACAAGACTCTATCAATGGCAACAAAAAAGTGGATATATTGAAGCCTTTCAACACTTTTTCAAGGTATGCAAGACATATGCTCCGCAAGCCAAAATAGTCTGGGGACCCGCCTCCTATCCTGGAGCCATGGAATTTTACCCAGGTGACGATTATGTGGACGTTGCAACCATTAGCCTTAAAAGTGACTCTGAAAAGCTGCTTAAGGTCTATCCAAAAGATTATTCAATCGAGTACGATTTGATGCGACGGGTACACCGCCTAAGATTTATGAATAAACCAATATATGTTTTGGGTTCCCGACAAACTGCAAAAGATTCTCTGACAGCGACTGCTCTTGCCGAATTAGGCAAACACATTCATGAAAATCGGGACAATATCTATTCTGATGAGAATTACCAACGCGCCCCACGGGATTCTGATAACCATCCATCAAGCCCCATTGCTATAGGACTTTACGATCCACAATCTCTTTTGAACGACGAAAAAGAGGTAACCGTAGAACATCTTTTTGCCGATTTCAGTAATCTTGACAGTGGGGCGTTCCAAAAAAGTTTTCAGGCTGTAGAAAAACGCGGCCATGATATTATTGTGACTTTTGAACCCTTCCGGAATCCTAATGGGGAAACCGATTTAGATGTCCTTCGGCAGGTGAGCAATGGTGCTTACGATCAGCAAATCAAACAGCTGTACACCGTTATTTCCAGCACGAACAGAAAGGTGTATTTACGGTATGCCCATGAAATGGAAATTCCCATCACCCGTTACCCTTGGCAAAGTCAAAATCCCATAGATTATATTAAATCCTTTCGTTACTTCATGACCTTTATGGAGCCCTTGCCCCCACACATCGCACGTGTTTGGGGTCCTGCAGGCGATCGAGGCTCCATTGAGTGGTGGCCCGGTAATGATGTTGTTGAATATATCAGTATTGCCATCTACGGTTTGCCTGACAAAAACATCACCGATCCTAAAAAACAAGAGACCTTTAAGACCATCTTTGAACGCAAAAATAAACGGATGCGATTTATCGATAAACCTATTTTCATAACCGAATTTGGAGTTAAAGGACCTGAAGAATTCCAAACAAAGTGGTTGGAAGATGCTGCCGAAGTAATCCGAGACCATAAACAGATCATTGGTGTGAACTATTTCAATATGTCCGATACACCAAAAGCCTGGGGTGAAATAAAGCCACCAGATTGGAGTATTTCCAAAGCATCGTTTAATCGGTTTATTGAAGTTTTAGAAAAAGAATAAAGGGAACGCCATAAAAAATTGGATGCCAAACCAAGGTAATGTAATTAAGGCCTTATGATATTGAGAAATTAATTAAAAATAATCGTAAATTGAGGGTGACCGATGCTTAAATGGCTAAAATTAAAAACATACCAACTAAATTAACCGCTCAATAGAAACACTTTTTACACATTGGGAAAACAGCATTGAAACAGATGAACCATAAAATCTCTAAAATATGAAACCAATTATCTACGCAGTACTCGGGTTACTAATAACCACCAGCTGCAAAAATAATAAAGCCGCAGAAATAGCCCAAGCTGACACCGTTCAAATCCCAACGGCCACTTTTATCACCGAGACTTTAGGGTTGACGCATTGCGAATCGGCAGTTTATAATGCTAAGCAGAATATTATTTATGCCTCTTTAATTGGGGAAAAAGAACCTGGCGATGGAGCTATTGCTACTATAGACCTAGATGGTAAGCTTATCGATGCCCTATTTATAAGTGGGCTCAACGACCCTAAAGGGATTGCAATTACAGAATATAAACTTTACGTATCAGATATCAATGAGCTTGTTGAAGCCGATTTAAAAACTGGAAAAATTATTAAAAAATATAGCCATGAAGGTCTTGAGTTTCTAAATGACGTGGCAATTGATGGTCAAGGGAATGTTTATGTTTCTGATACCGGCACCTCAAAAATATACCAATTGGATACCCAGGGTAATTTTAGTTTATGGTTAGCTGATGAGAACTTAGATCGACCAAATGGCTTGTTGGTACAAAACAACACCATGTATGTGGCCTCATGGGGAAGCCAACCCAATGGCGGTCGGGTTTCTAAAATAGACATGACAACAAAGGCCATAGACTCCATAACAACCATCATTGGTAATTTGGATGGGATTAGACCTTATGATAAAGACCGTTTAATCATTTCTGATTGGAATAGTGGCATGATCCATTTAGTAGATTATGATGGCAACACCCAAGAAGTTCTTCAAGTAGGACAAAGTGTAGGTGATATTGCTTATATACAAGAAAAAAAACTGCTTCTATTACCCATGAATAAACAAAGCCGACTGTTATTTTATAGATTAGACTAAAAATTCGGAACAGTGCTAAAGTATATGAATTTGATTTATGGTTGACATGCAGAAATTCGAATAGCCCGGTAGAAACAAATTATAACGATTATGTTTTTATAAAAAAGTTATTATTTTCGTAATTGATTAAGGTAAGCATATTTATGGTTTATAGATACCTGTGTTAGCCTAAGCTTAAAACAAAACAGATATGTACCAATTGACTTACCGCTCCATAGCAAGACCAAGATTAAAATTTGAAGATTTAGAAGCGATCCTTGAGGAGGCCAATGCCACGAATTCAGCTAGGAATATTTCCGGTTGTCTTATTTACCACAATAATAGTTTTGTCCAAATCCTTGAAGGTAATAAAAAGGATGTGCGTCATGTGTACAGAAAAATTAAGGCTGATGATCGGCATCAGTCGGTAACCTTACTTTGGGATACTAATGTGGAGACCCGATTTTTTAAGGAATGGCACATGGCCTTCTACCGACCGGAAGATAAAAACATCAAAACATTTGTTAACGATTTGTTAACGTTTTCAGATCTTACTGAAAAACCTACGAGTCCCTTATTGACTTTTTGGGCCACCGTTCAAAAAATATTACTGGACGGCACGGTTAAACAATTTGAGAAGGTCTATTAAATAATGCTTTGTAATATTTGCAATGTAATGTTCCACTTTGATAATCGATTATTTATGTACGGTGCTAATTACCCCATTTGATTTCGCGATGTTTTTTCAGTATTTTGAGACCATTGGCAGATAAAAAAAGTTCAATTTGCCCTGCTGATTGCAAAGTTTGCAAAGCACAACCGGATTGCATTTAAAAGCGACGTCAGCTTTGCCCAATACCTCAAAAGAAATTATGTCAACAAGCAAGGACACAATTGCGCAGCCGTTAACCTTATAACCTCTCGCATCCCTCCTACAATTTAAACTATCATGCGCATAGTAGTGCGTCTAAAATTACGTTCACTAAACCAGCAATATACCCTGCTAGTTCTCCTTTTGGCAAACAGTGTTTCTCTTTTCGGATAATAATTGTTAAATTAGTGTTTATCCACTTAAAAAATTATACAGAAAATCCCCGGAATAATAACTCGTAATCATATAAAAAAAAATAAGATGAAAAAAACGCTTTTGATCCTGATGACTTTAGGGCTTTTTGCCTGTGACCAACAAACCAACCAAACGCAAAGTTTACAAAAACAAATTGACAGTTTGGAAAAGAAACTTGAGAACACCTACAAACCGGGCTTCGGAGATTTTATGGGAAGTATTCAAGCACACCACTCCAAACTATGGTTTGCAGGACTATACGAAAACTGGGATCTCGCCGACTTTGAAGTGCACGAACTCATGGAAGCTATTGAAGATATCGAAAAATTCCATGAGGGACGAGAGGAAACACTATTGATAGGAATGATCATGCCGCCATTGGATAGTATCAGTAAGGCCATCGAACAAAAAAATACCGCCTTATTCAATTCCAGTTACACCTCGCTCACAAACACTTGCAACCAGTGTCACAAAGCCGTGGATATGGAGTATATCATTGTAAAAACACCTGATACGCCACCATTCAGCAATCAAGACTTTCAACCCTTAAAATAAGCTCCTGTCCTTTTGTGAGCGCCATTGCTTTTTAAATAATTAGATCATTATTGAACCTTAGATCATAATCCCATGATTATGACCACTATTATAATGTGAAAAATCGACATTTCAAGCATAATGAACTGTCAGATGCACATGTCATACGAAACGACCTAACAAAATGCTGTAAACGTAATGGTTGACTTCTTTTTATGTGAATTTACGTTTCTCCCGTTAGCGACTAGTGCCTTCCCTAAGAATTTTAGATACCGAAATCCATAAATCTGATGCGAATTGCTTCGGAGGTGAACAAGATTCCAGCTTTTTTGAATCAGGAAAAAATTAATTAGGATAATTTAAAATCACACTACAAAATGAGGTTGCAATGGCATGGATGTTGTATAAGAATAAGAATTAAAAATTTTAAGTTCCGTGGAAAAACGGAACACAATAACATCAATTAGACAACAAAATGACAAAGACAATTTTGACAATGACAATGCTAACCGCATTATTTTTAAGTTCATGTAAAGACTCAACAAAGCAAGAAAACACACAAACATCAACCACAGAACAAGTTACTGACGATATCGTAAAGAGCGCGTCAACCGACAAAGACGGAAACAACTTAGAAATGGCCTTTAACAATACCAATGGCACTGCTACTTTAAATTTTCAAGGAGAAACCATTGATTTGGTCGCAGAGAAATCGGCTTCAGGAATCTGGTACACCAACGAGCATTATGAATTAAGGGGAAAAGGCAATGATATAGAACTGAAAAAAGACGGAAAAGTAATCTTTACCCACGATGATGCTATTATCAATACCTCCTTGAAGAGTAAAGACGGACAAACGCTGGATATGACGGTGAACAACACCACCAATACCGCGAAAGTTTATTTAAACGGCGGCGAACAAATCGATTTGGAAGGCCAAAATCCTGCATCAGGAATTTGGTACAAAAATGACCAGTATGAATTAAGAGGAAAAGGGAATGATATTGAGCTGAAAAAAGACGGGAACGTTGTTTTTACACATACAGATGAAATTGTTACTTCTTCTCTAAAAAATGATGAAGGTCAAACACTGGATATGACTTTTAATAACACTTCCAATACAGCGAAAGTTTATTTAAATGGCGGCGAGCAAATCGACTTAACTGGTCAGAAACCTGCATCAGGTATTTGGTACAGAAACGACCAGTATGAATTAAGAGGGAAAGGCGACAACGTTGAACTGACCAAGGACGGAAAAACGGTATTTAAAAACTAAGCCTACCACACACCTCGCCTTGCAATTTAAATTGCGCGTGCAACAAATTAACAAAAATCCTTTTTGCCCAAAAGCGTGGCAGGAAGGATTTTCTATTCAATTTCTATGTGTTAAATTAGCTACTTAAAGAAGGCTACTAATCCTTAAAAATAAACGATGCGGAACAGCATAAGAAAACCATGCGACTAGCTTTAATCTTACTGATTGGAATACATGGAATCATCCATTTATTCGGGTTTTTGGAAGCATTTGGCTTTTCTGAATTAAATGTGATTTCAGAACCGATTTCCAAAACATTCGGAATTGCATCGGTGTTAACCTTTATCTTTTTTGCATCGGCCAGTGTTTTATTAATTGCACGCTCTAATTATTGGTGGATTTGCGGAATGCTGGGCGTGATTCTTTCCCAAGTTATAATTATAAACTTTTGGGATGACGCCAAATTCGGGACGATTTTAAACCTCATCATTTTCATTTCAGCAATAATTGCCTATTCCACTTTTAGTTTTAAGAAAACCATTGGAGATGAAATAACCAAAATGATTGAGATTGCCAGCACAAGGAACAAAAGCGTTCTTTCGAAACAGATGATATCAAAATTGCCTCCAATCGTCCAAACATGGTTGCTGACTAGCGGCGCCATTGGGAAAGAGCCAATTTATAATGTTTACTTGGAACAAAATTTACAAATGAGGCTTAAGCCAGACCAAAAAGATTGGAGCAACGCAAAAGCAAAACAATATTTCACAATTGAACCGCCTGCATTTAATTGGTCAGTCAACTTAAAAATGAATCCATTATTAGACGTGGTCGGGAGAGACAAATTTGAAAACGGACAAGGAGAAATGACCATTAAGATGCTGTCACTTTTTTCAATTGCAAATGCAAAAAATAATCAAAAAGTAAATCAAGCAACATTGCAAAGGTATTTGGCTGAAATAGTGTGGTTTCCTTCTTCTGCTTTAAGTCCTTATGTGTCATGGGAAACTATTGATGAATATGCCGCCAAAGGAACAATGGAATATAAGGGAACTAAAGGTTCGGGCGTGTTCCACTTTGACAACAACGGCAATTTCAAAAAATTCGTTGCCATGCGGTATAAAGATGTAAATGATGCGCAACCTACCGAATGGACCGTAACCGCAATTAAAACCGAAGCGTGGAATGGAATTAAGATACCTGTAGAATTGAAAGCGGATTGGACATTGGAAAACGGTCCTTGGACTTGGCTAAAACTAAAAATAACAGACATTAAATACAACGTGGGAAATAGTTCTGACGCCAATAATCTACAAAAATAATAGCAGAATTGAGCTAAAAAACTAGGGGAAAAACTTCAAAAAACCTAGGACACCTCTTTTCAATACCCCCTATTTATCGTACCTTCTCGGCCTATTAAAAGACAACTTTATGAAAGACAAAAAAAGAGGCGAATTTTTAAAAAACGTATTGGAAAACATGCCTTCTGGCTGGTTGACCATCACAACGCATCGTCTTGATATTTATGATGAAGCATTGGCTAAAACGCAGTTTTTAGACCAATTTGAAGCCTTATTTCAAGAGAATAATTACCAACAATCCGCATTGAACAATTTGCCCACGGCTTACGATTATATCCGATTAGGCCATCCCCTATCTTGTGTGTTAGAATGGGAAATTGCTCATCAACATCATCTCAACTCAGAAAATGTCATCAGTTTTTCATCGCGAATGGCGCCCATTTTAGCTATTCTAAGAAAAAACTTGTTAGACGGTAAACGCACCCAAATTGTTTATACCAATAAATTACCTGATCATTTTGATGCCGAAATCCTGAGACGCATTTATGGCTATCAATTTGATTTGACGAAAGTAGAAAACACAAAAGATAGTGCTGCATTTAAGGGCAGTACCGTTTTTATTTCAGATCAAGATAATTTTCTTGATGTTGACCTCACTTCTAATATTGATTTTTTTGTCACTGTACATCATCAGCTTGGCAGTGTGATTTTGGTAAATGGCGCCAAAAATGAACGTTATGTTTCAGAAATCCAACACGTCAGAAGAAGAGAGACCATTGCCATGACCCCGGCCAATTGCCTTTCAGCATTAAAATTGATCATGGACGAGGCTTTTGTTATTCCTCAAAATTCGGATATCAAAACAAACAAGACCCTAGTTGAAGAGACCATCAATGAGATTACCAACACCACTTCAAAAGCATTGGTAGCTTCAAGCGGACTCTCCATGCAGTATGCCATTATGATGGGGCTCATTCACGATGCCTTGGAACAACATCAAGGAAAAGACATCAAATTCATTGTGCCGCCCAACTGTTATGGCGGTACTAATGATCAAGCACGACGCGTTGCTGCTTGTCTTGACAACGTTGATGTGGTTGATTTACTTGTGGATGGTGACAACGATATGGTGGAAAGCATTGACACTGTTTTAAATAAAATTGCCAACGACGATGCGATCCCTTATATCATTGCTGAAATTCCAACAAACCCAAGAGTTGAAGTCCCAGATCTAACAAAATTAAAAGAGGTTTTAAGTAAGGTACGTCATACCAAAAATGGTGAGCGTGCGATTGCCCCAGTGTTTATTTTGGATCAGACATTTTGTCCTAACGTCCATTTTTTAGGTGATGAGGACATCCTTTCATCGGTGCGCACCATTTCATACGCCAGCGGATCAAAATTCCCAAGTGGCGGATTATGTACTGCGGGCTATTGTGTAGGAAACAAAAAAACAGACGTTTTGATGGAGAAAATAGAACTGCACCTCCAACTTTGCGATAATGAGGCTACGGATCTTCAAATGGACGTGTTGGCAAAACAATTGCCATCAATGAATCAAAGAATTAAGGTTGCTTATAAAAATACTCGAGAATTTGTAAACTTTATCCATGACGCGTTACCTGCGGCGAAAATCAATTTTGTTTCAGAAGCATTGGCGGACCAAGGTTTTACGCCATCGGTATTTTCACTGGACCTTCCCACCAAAGGAAATTCTGATGAAGAACAAGAAGCTTATAAAAGAGCTTTGAATCTTAAATTAATCAATTTAATGATTACAAAAATTCCCCATGAAAGTAAGTTCTGTGTTAGTTATGGGCAATTAAAAGGCTGTTATTGGACGGTTCCCGCCACCTCTACGCAAGGAACCACCAAAGAAGGCGACAAAGATTATATTGTACGGGTTTCATTGGCACCAGATTTGGATCTTGATCTTCACAAAAAAGTGTTTTTGGAATTTGTCGAAGGAATTTAACCTAACAATAAAAAATAATTAATATAAATAATAGATTATGACAATTACAATTTGGTCAGATATTAGATGTCCTTTTTGCTATATCGGAAAAAGGAAATTAGAAAATGCAATTTCACAGTTTAAACATAAAGACGAGGTTTCTATTGAATGGAAAAGTTTTGAATTGGACCCCAACTTACGCACCAATCCAGACATTTCCACGATCGATTATTTCGTAAATAAGGGCGCAAACAAAGATCAAATGTCACAGATGTTGGCAAACTCGACCGCTATGGCGAAGGAAGTGGGTATCGACTTTAATTTCAAGGATGCAGTGGTTGCTAATTCGTTTAATGCACATAAGTTAATGCATGCCGCAAAAAAGATCAATAAACAAAACGAGGCCAAAGAACTCTTGTTGAAAGCACATTTCACCGATGGTAAAAACATTGATGACATGAAGGTGTTGGTTGCCCTTGGAGAAAGCTTAGGTTTTGAAGCAGAAGACTTAGAAAAACAACTCAACGATTCGGCCTTAGATAAAAATGTTGCCGAAGACCAGATGCAAGCAAAAGAAATTGGCGTTACTGGAGTTCCTTTTTTTGTATTCAACAATAAACATGCATTTTCTGGTGCGCAGCCAGAAGAGGTGTTCTTAGAAGCTCTGGAAAAAGCCTATAACGACTAGTTTTGATCTCATTCTCTTCTATTTAGAGAAAAAGATCCATTTGTACCTCACATTTTTTAAAATCTGTTTCGGAATCTTCTTGATTTCAAAACATTTATAACAGGATACAGCAATTTATAGGAATGGCGGCATCAGTAAGTGATGCCGCTTCTTTTTTTTTAAAACCTTTTGATTACATTATTATTTTGTCGTAATCTTCGGTTTGACTTCCTTTGATTTATCGTTTCTTTGCAGACGTAAAATCATCATCCATGAAGTATCTCTTTTTATCCTTAGCTATTGTATTTGAACTCATCGGCACTAGTTTTATGCAAGCCTCAAATGGCTTTTCAAAAACCATTCCTACCATTTTGACCATTGTTGCCTATACTATTTGTTTCTTCTTTTTCTCGCATGCCTTAAAATCAATTCCACTGGGAATTGCTTATGCCATTTGGGGTGGTTTGGGAATTGTACTTTCCGCAATAATTTCGGTGGTTATTTTTAAACAATCTTTAGATCTTCCTGCCCTTATTGGAATCACACTGATTGTAGCCGGAGTGTTTGTGATGAACTTCTTTTCAAAATCGGCTGTCAATTAAATAAAATGAAACCATATTTATTTGCATGAGTACTATTTGATAATTATTCTTAAATCCCTTTACGGGTCTCCTCAATTTTAACCGGACAACAATGAAAAAAAACAAAATAATATCAGGAAGTATAGGACTATTGGTAGGATATCTGATCTTGATAGTACTCATCGATATTTTGTCAAAACCCGAAAATATTGCAGTATCCATAAAGCCTATTGACAGTATGGCAACCTACTTTTTTGGATTTGGATTTACACTTGGTACACTAGGTTGGATCTTGGGAGCTCTCCTATTGATCGGATGGTTGGCTTTATTCTATTTTATCGGAACTTGGATTTACAAACTGATGTTCAGCTCTAAATCCTGATCGATCGACGGATTTCCCATTGGAATCTTATAGGTTTCGACGATCTAAAAACCCCATTCTATGCCAGTTTAAGTAGGATTTCAATACCAAATTTCGTACTTTTAATAGCTTATGTCAATCACTCTTCATGACAGAGCACACTTGGTTTTGTGGTCACCAAGAACATCATAAAAAAATCGATGCATCATGAAAACAATCAAACTCTTTTTGAGGCTTGCCATTGCTGTCGGGTTTTTATCGGCCTCGGCAGATCGGTTGGGCATGTGGCCTAAAGATATCTCTGCTTGGGGAAATTGGAACAGTTTTTTAGAATATACGCACGTATTGAATCCGTGGGTTCCGGATACCTTAATACCAACGCTGGGAACTGTAGCTACGGCAGCAGAAATTATTTTTGCCATCTTCCTGATTATCGGATTTAAAACAGAACTGTTTGCAAAACTGAGTGGAATTCTACTTTTAATCTTCGCGCTTTCCATGACCTTTAGCATCGGGATAAAAAGTGTTTTTGACTATTCAGTGTTTTCGGCTTCTGCAGCGGCTTTTGCTTTAAGTCTTTTGAAAGAAAAGTATTTGGAAGTGGACATACTCATCGCGAAAAAGAAACATTGAAAATATAAAAAGACAATCGCATCAGTAAAAACAAGCATGACCTTTCCTATTCAGTTGAAAACTTGAATTAAAAGTATCCTAGGAACTGCGCAAAAATCTTCCTAGGGATCTCCAATTTCGATAAGTATTTGTTAAATTAGTATCTTCATCACAACAAGACCATCGGCCGTAATTAAAAACGAAAATCCTTACGGAAACCCGATTAAAGAAATCTACAAATACTACTCTTTTAATGACTATTACACCTAGCACTCTTGCCGACATCAACGACCTATTTGCTTTATATGACGCGGCAACCGCTTATCAGAAAACCGTGAATAATAAGAGCTGGAGCGGATTTGAAAGAACACTCATCGAAAAGGAAATTAACGAGAATCGGCATTTTAAAATTATGGAAGGCAATAATCTCGTTTGTTCCTTTGTGATTACTTTTAATGATCCGGTAATTTGGAAAGATTCTGAAAATGATAAAGCCATCTACCTGCATCGGATTGCGACACACCCAAATTTCAAGGGCCGATCTTATGTGAAAAAGATTGTGGAATGGTGCAAAGCCTTGGCAAAGAAAAAGGATATAGATTTTATCAGAATGGACACACATAGTGGAAATGAGAGATTAAACAATTATTATATTGGTTCTGGTTTTACACATATAGGAATCAGGGAAATTGAATATACCAGTGATTTACCAGAACATTATAAAACAGGTCCGTTTAGTTTGTTTGAAATGAAAATAACATCTTGATACATGCCGATAGAAAACATCCCTGAAATCTACCTTCCCAAAACCATGGAGAAGCCAGATTTGTTCGTTTATGATTTTAAAATGACCAGTGACGTGGTTAAAAGTAAAGTCAACTTAAGCATGAATATGTTCAGTTTTCTTCAAGTCGGCAAAAAACAAGTCCACTTTGCGGGCACCTCCGTTGTCGTAAACAAAGACCAATCCTTATTGCTGAAAAAAGGGAATTGGTTATGGACAGAATTACTCGAAACAGAAGCCATTTATTATTGTAAACTCTTATTTTTTTCGGAAAAAATACTGAAGGAGTTTTTAGAGAAGCACACGGCGAATACTATCATAGTAAAAGAAGACAGTCCTTATTTTATTATTGGAAATGACACTTATATTACCTCCTATTTAAATTCTTTATCGACTATTGGCAATGCCCCTGCGATTTTTATGGAGAATCTATTGTCGGTGAAATTTGAAGAATTGATGCTGTATCTCATCCAGAAATATGGACAGAAATTTGAACACTATTTGCAGTCACTAATTGCGGATGGCAGTTCACCCTTTAAAAAGATTATTGAAAGTAAGATCCACTCCAACTTGAGGCTAGAAGAAATCGCATTTTTATGCCATATGAGCCTCTCCACTTTTAAACGGCGTTTTATACGTGAATATAAGGTGTCACCGGGAAAATGGTTACAGGACAAACGACTTCAGAAAGCAAAAGAAACCTTGGAAGAAGGTGTTTTAAAACCCTCTGAAATCTATTTGGATTTTGGATACAACAATCTTTCCAACTTCAGCATTGCCTATAAAAACAAATTCGGTTTTAGCCCTAGCGAAACCGCTTCATAAGTTCAATTAATTTTCTTCGACCTCCAATTGACCTTTTTTCATAAGCTATTGAACTCTTTTGATAACTGAATAGCTCAGCCATCATAGTAACTTTGCATTTGAATAATAACACTATAAATACAAAGACATTATGAATATTACCTTACAACAAGCAGAGAAAGCTATCGCAGCAGCACAAAAGAAAGCTATTGCAATTGACACAAAAATGAACATCGCCATTGTAGATGCAGGTGCAAATTTAGTGGCATTTGCCAGAATGGACGGTGCATGGTTAGGTTCTCTTGACATCTCCATCAAAAAAGCAAAAACAGCTCGTTTTTTCGATATGAATACTGGAGTTGTTGGCGAATTGTCACAACCAGGTGGTTCTTTATACAATATTGAGCATTCCAATAACGGATTGATCACCTTCCCAGGTGGTATTCCAATCAAGAATTCAAAAGACGAAATAATTGGTGCTATTGGCGTTAGTGGAAGTGCGGTTGAAAATGATCATGCCGTTGCAGAAGCTGGAGCAGCAAGCATCTAAAAACAGAAGCATTAAATATAAAAGAGGATAATTAAGTTTTAATTATCCTCTTTCTTATTTTAAAGTAGATTGAAAAAACCCTGAAGATTTAGGCTATCAATTTTTCTTTGGTGACCCTATTCACGACGAGCGCAATAGCGCCATCTCCAGTAACATTACAAGCGGTGCCAAAACTGTCCATAGCGATGTAAAGGGCAATCATCAAACCCAACATCTCTTCGTTAAAACCTAACATAGATTGCAAGATGCCAACAGCTGCCATTATCGCGCCTCCGGGAACTCCTGGCGCTGCAATCATAGCAATGGCCAACACGAATATAAATCCAGCAAAAAGTGTAAAACTAAAAGGCACACCTTGTAAAATCATCAATGCCATGGCACAGGCGGTAATTTTCATCATACTTCCAGATAAATGAATGGTAGCACATAAGGGAACAACAAATCCCGCTATTTTCTCTGAAACCCCATTCTTTAAGGTCTGTTCCAAGGTCACAGGAATGGTAGCCGCTGATGATTGTGTTCCTAATGCGGTGAAATAGGCGGGCATCATGGTGGCCAATAATTTTATCGGATTTCTCTTTGTAAACAGTCCCGCTATAGTGTATTGTAACAATAGCAGTAAAATGTGTAAGGCGAAAATGACGCCTATTATACTTAGGAAAACGGTAAATATTGAAAACACTTGACCGCTAAACGCCATGCTCACAAAAATGCCTAAAATAAAAAGTGGTAATAAAGGCACAATAACGTTGGTTATTAATTGCATGATAATTTTTTCAAAATCTTTAATCACCAATTTTAAACTTGATTTTTCTTGATAAGAAAGACCCAAACCAATCACAAATGCCAACACTAATGCGGTCATAACGTCCAATACCGGTGGGATGGTGAGACTGAAGTAGGGCAACAATTCAGGACCGGAATCGGTGATATCAGCCGTATGGTTAACACTTGATTCTAAAAGCTGAGGGAATATGTTGGAAGCTGTAAAGTAAGTCATAAACCCTGAAAACAAGGTCGAGCCATAGGCAATGGCAGCAGTGAGCAGTAATAATTTACCAGCACCTCGACCTAAATCGGCAATGGCCGGCATGATCAATCCCATAATAATTAATGGAATCGAAAAACTTAAAAATTGTCCAAAAAAGGCATTAAAGGTCGTGAAGATTCTATTGATGGATTCAGGTAAGTACAATCCAAAAACCGTCCCTAAAACTATGGCAATAAAAACTTTAAAAAGTAAATTAGAAAATAAGCGCTTCATAATACATGCAAATTGCTTTAAGACTTTTGAAACAGTCTTAGAGTAGATTATATTGAGTTCGCTAATATACTGTCAATGTCCTAAAGGAGCATCTTAAGATCGTTCTTTTTTTAAGGTCTTAACGCGACATTTTTGACAAACAAGTTTTCAACTGAATCGCAACATCGCAACAGGATAAGAATGACTTAAGTTTTGCAGAACACTTTATATTCTTTAATTTTAATAAAAACCATCATTGATCGTATTAAATTTAGTAACGCATGAGTAGAGGATTTGTAAAAGAAGATGATCAGGAAGAAGTGCCATTTGTAGCACCACGAGCGGATTTACCCGAAGGGGTCACTAATTATGTGACCCAAATTGGCATGGACGCACTGCTATCAGAAAATGAAAACCTGATTGCAGAACGCGACAATTTGGAGATAACCAACGAAAACGAAAAACGCATCGCCACCAATCATATCAACGCTAAATTACAGTTGTTGAATAATCGCATCCTGTCGGCTAAAATTGTGGATCTCACCACCCAGCCGCAAGATGAAGTGCGCTTTGGAGCTTTGGTAAGCCTAAAAATTGGGAAGGATAAAAAGCTACAGCACTATCAGATTGTAGGCGTTGATGAAGCCGATATTTCTAAAGGGAAAATCTCATTTATTTCGCCAATTGCACGACTCTTGACCGATAAGAAGGTTGGCGACACGGTGGTCTTAAAATTGGCAAAAGAAGATCGTACTTTTGAAGTTATGAATATTGAGTATCCGCAGTAAATAAAACATGGATTAAGGCGGCGTGTTATTCGTGAAAATCCGTGAAATCCGTGTCTAAAATTTATTTTTAAACAAGCTATTACACAGAGTTACACAAAGATAATCACTAAGTTACACAAAGGGCATCCACTGTTATGTGGTGAAATAGAGATGACAAATGATTTTATAAATGTCAGTTATAAATTAATGAAATATAGGAATCTGTGTAAATCCGTGAAATTCGTGTCTAAAATCAATTTTGAAAACAATCTATGACACAGAGTTACACAAAGATAATCACTAAGTTACACAAAGGGTTTTTACTGTTATATGGTGAAACACCGATGACAAATGTTTTATTATAATTATTAATTTCAAATTAATTAAATATCTGAATCCGTGAAAATCCGTGAAATTCGTGTCTAAAATCCAATTTTGAAAGCAAGCTATTACACAGAGTTACACAAAGGATTCACTAAGTTCCACAAAGAACAAAAAAAACACGACCAATTAAAGTCGTGTTTTTGTTATCATAGCTCTGTTATTACAGAAGTTAAATTATTTATCTTGAATAGTTCGGAGACTCTTCAGTAATGGTCACATCGTGCGGATGACTTTCATTGATTCCCGAAGCAGTGATTTTCACAAAACGTCCAGTTTCCTTCAAGGTGGCTACGTCCTTGGCACCACAATAGCCCATCCCTGCACGCAATCCGCCCACAAATTGATGGATGCTTTCAATGACTTCGCCTTTGTACGGCACACGACCTACAATGCCTTCTGGTACCAACTTTTTGATATCATCTTCAACATCTTGGAAATACCGGTCTTTACTGCCCTGTTTCATGGCATCCACAGACCCCATCCCAC
The DNA here is from genome assembly GCF_004115975.1 of Gelidibacter gilvus. Classification (GTDB taxonomy): domain Bacteria; phylum Bacteroidota; class Bacteroidia; order Flavobacteriales; family Flavobacteriaceae; genus Gelidibacter; species Gelidibacter gilvus. Next base: position 42,426 of record NZ_SDDZ01000010.1, read on the forward strand.
GGTAAGATTTGAATTTCCGACCTTCATATATGATGGTTTCTCCTGGAGCCTCCTTTGTTCCGGCCAATAAAGAACCTAACATCACCGTATCCGCACCAGCTGCAAGCGCTTTAGGGATATCGCCTGTATAACGAATACCACCATCAGCGATAACTGGAACTCCAGAGCCTTTTATGGCTGCGGCAACTTCCAAAACTGCAGAAAACTGTGGGTATCCAACCCCGGCAATGACACGTGTCGTACAAATGGAACCCGGTCCAATACCTACTTTAATACCATCAGCACCAGCTTCAACTAAATACTTAGCGGCTTCACCAGTAGCAATATTACCTACAATGACCTCAAGTTCAGGGAATCGTTTTTTGATTGTTTTAAGCATCGTCACCACACCTTTGGTATGACCGTGCGCTGTATCAATAATCACGGCATCGACTCCCGATTTCACTAAGGCTTCTGTTCGCTCCACCGCATCCGCAGTAACGCCAATAGCGGCTGCAACGCGCAAACGGCCATAAGTATCCTTGTTTGAAATAGGTTTGGTGGTTAATTTTGTAATATCCCTGAAGGTAATTAAACCCGCTAGATTATAATTTTCGTTAACGATAAGTAGCTTTTCAATTTTGTTCTTTTGAAGAATCCCTTCGGCATCTTGCAATGACGTGCCAACGGGAGCTGTTACCAAATTATCTTTGGTCATCACTTCCACAATTGGGCGGGAACTATCTTTTTCAAATCGTAAGTCACGGTTGGTCACAATACCTTTTAAAATCCCGTTCTCATCAATAATCGGAATGCCGCCAATACTGTGTTCAGCCATATTGCGCTGGGCATCCAACACCGTTGCCGTCAATGGTAAAGTGACAGGATCTATGATCATACCGCTTTCGGCACGTTTCACCTTACGCACTTCATTGGCCTGTTGGGCAATGCTCATGTTTTTATGCAAGACACCTATCCCACCCTCTCGAGCCATAGCAATAGCCATAGCGCTTTCAGTAACCGTATCCATGGCTGCTGATATTATAGGAATGTTGATGGTAATGTTACGTGTAAATTTTGTTTGAATATTGACCTCCCGAGGAAGGACTTCAGAATATGCAGGAATTAGTAGAACGTCGTCATAGGTCAATCCCTCACCTACTATTTTGCTTTCGTGTGCTATCATTGCAATTGCGGTTTAATTGCGTGCAAATCTACGGAAAATTTATTTAGATTCAGGTTAAAAATTTGGTAACATTGATTCTTTCTGTACTCTTGAAAAATTCAGATAAAACAAAATTTATTTATTTTAAAGTGACTGAACTACACAGTATTACAATCGATTTTAAACCACATAACCTCACCAGAATAGATCTTCCGTAAAAAAGACCGCGTATTATATTTTAATTTGAAGTGTCATATACCAATTACGGGGCGCCGAAGGAATGATTCCCGGTCCCGGATATCCGGTGGCTCGTCTCGTAAAATAAGCATTATCCAAAATATTGTTGATGCCAGTCTCCAATTTAAAGCGCTTGTAAGCATAGGACAAGGACACATCCATAATGTCATAACTCGGTATTTCCCCAATGATGCCACTGATATTTGCCGATTGTGAATTGGTCGCATCCGTAAACTGTTGTGAGAGATAGGTGTACTGTACATTTGCCATAAAGTTTCGATATCCAAATTTTAGACCGGTCTTAATGTTCACATCGGGTACAAATTCCACTTGATTGCCCTTCACGTTTGACTGTTCCGACGCCGTGTATTCCGAATGGATAAATGAGGAATTGATAAAATAATTCAAGCTGAACTCATTATTGAGCTCTAAAACTTTCTTCAGATTAAAATCAAATAAAGATTCCACGCCATACAAAACGGCATCACCAACATTGCCACGTTCGCTGATGACCCGTCCATCAGGAAGTCCTTTTTGGACAAAACCAATGCGTCCATTATAGAACAAACCAAAAACGCCCAAGTCATAAGATACTAAATTCTTGAAATTTCCACGAATGCCCACATCTGTGGTAAATCCTTTTTCATCCGTAATATTCGGATTCACGGCAAAAGCTGGATTATTGATATTGATATCTGAATAGGTTACCGACCGGTAATTTTGCGAAAGGTTGCCATAGACTTCAAATGCAGTGTTAGGCTTATAACTTAAACCCAATCCCAAGAGCACAAACGAACGTTCAAAATCACGATTGTCTTCCACCGACTCCTCAAAAATGACATTGCCAGCAGCATCTGTATTGATGCGTTTATAAAACCCTTCACTTTGGGTTTTTATATATTCAAAACGAAATCCTGGAGTGATTGAAAATTGATCGGTGGCATAGAAAATATTTTCTCCGAAAACGGCGACATTCAAATTTGGAAAATCAAAGTTGGATTGATTTGCATAATTTGGATAACGTTCTGATTTCATCCCAAAATCTGGTCCGATGCCATCGCTGCCTGGACCTTGCTGCTCTGCATTATTGGCACGGTAGAACTTAGTGCCCAGCAGAAACGTGGAGGCTTTGTCAAACACTTCATATTTGCTCAAGACTCGAGCTTCAAAACCATAATTCTTAAAATCACCTTTAATCAAATCACGCTCTGTCATTGGATCAATTTGATCCACACGATTGGTCCTGAATCCTAAGGCATAACGTGAAGCATTCAATCCGAAGGCATTGAAGCTAAAATTGGTATTCTCGGTGAATTTATGTTCAAATTTCAAATTGTACAATAACCAATCCACCTGAAACCAGTTCCGTGATCTGTTGCTCTGGTAAGGATCGTTATCAAACATCTGATCGGTCAATCCACCACCTTGTTGTGCCAAATAGCGCATATAGCTCAACTCTCCAGTTAAAGAGGTGTTTTCATTAAACTGATAGCCGATATGGGCATATACATTCTTCGATTCAAATTCGGAATTTGGTCGGAACCCATCGCCTTTCTTATAATTGAAAAAAGTATAATAACTCCACTTATTTTTTGTGCCACTGATGCTGGTAAAATTGGTGTACAAACCAAAACTGCCCAAAGTATTTCTTGTAATCAGTTCAAAAGGTTTATTGGGATTTGGCGATTTCATCTTAAAATTGATTAAACCTCCAAACTGCGTTCCGTATTGCAAGGACGCCGCACCACGGATGATCTGAATTTCACTTAAACCTTCAGCAGCTGGCGTGTAATAACTTTCAGGATAGCCTAAAACGTCGGCACTGATGTCATACCCGTTTTGCCTCGTGTTGAAATTTGCGGTACGATTAGGATCCAATCCACGTCCGCCCACATTGAGCTGTAAACCAGCATCATCATTTTGATAAATGTTCAATCCAGCCACCTGACTGTAAATTTGGCGCGCATTGTTAGAGGCCAAATTCGCCATGGACTGCTCCACCAAAACGACTTCGGTTTTCTTTCCAGCGAAAATTGACGTTCCCTCCACATCCTTCAATCGTGATAATTCAAAGACTTTCGTCTTTCTGGCGGTGACTTCCACTTCAGTTAAAGCAATGCCCAATTCGTCTATGGACACATTTAATGTTGTACTGCTGCTGACTTTTAATTGTAATTCTTTCGCTTCAAATTCATAAGAGAAAAAGACCAGCGTGAGATTACTTTTTGTGGTGGTAAACTCGTACAATCCGGACGCATCTGTTCTGGTCAACAAGCCTGAAACCTTATCATAAACATCAACATCGGCAACTGGTTGCTGGGTTCGTGCATTGGTAACAATTCCCGAAACCGTGTTTTGTGACAAGGCCGAAAAGCCTATCAAACACATTATAAAAACACTAAAATCCTTTAATTTCATCATGGAATGGTAAAATCCAGTTTTTAGACCGGAATGATTCTTTTTCTTTATATAAATCTATACGTGTATCAATGTACGGCTGACTCAATCTGCCATTGAGAGCCACATAACTTTCTGCAAATACTTGAACATTTTTATGACCTTGACTTTTAAAATGGTCACCCAAGTAATGGGCGTATTCCAGAATAAAATCTGGCTGAAAACTCATCTGTTTCTCCTGAAATGAGGTTAAGAAATCGGAATTATCGACCAAAAAGCCGTGTCCAGTTTCTGAATCTACAATTTTAAAGGCGGTGTTACCCATTTTCTCCATGAGCATCACCCGCCATGAAAACCGAAAACCTTCTTCAGTCCAGAACAATTCGTTGGGATATAAAAGATAGCGAAAGGGAAAAGTGATCTGAAAAACGAAAAACAAGGTGATAATTGGGAGTACCAGTTTTTGTTTTTTGCAGTGATAGATTTGTGTTTTTAAGTTTTCTGAATAGACTCTAAATGGTTTCAATAGCTTTCTGAACACATTTAAAATACGTAGATGAAAATCCGCATCAAAAAATATGAGCGTGGTGACAATCATAATGTACGGAAACATGCCGATGGGAAACAAAACCCGAGTGAACACATGAAAGAAAACCACCAATCCAAAGGCAAACCAGCGCGTGCGTTTGGTGATCAATAAAAACGGAATGATCAAATCATAGATCATTCCAGACCAACTCATAGCGTAGTGGAACCATTCCTGTTGCATAAATGAATTTCCTATAAAAGGAAGGTCATATTTTGAAGGCAACCAGATTTTTAACGGCATGGCTTTAAATAACCAATCGGAGTTTATTTTGGCGAATCCTGCATAGATATAAACGACGCCCACCAATAATTTAATACTGTCAATGGTCCATTTGGGGATGGCCGTATAGGTTTTCTTCTTGAGAAGATTATCAACAGAAAAATAAGCGTTTGCAGGCAAAAAAATCATTAAAAAACTCAACACACTTATAAAATAGTAATGGTTGAGATACGCGCTTTTATCCATGAGTTCGATATAGGTGAAACTCAAGAAGAACGCGATGATGGCGATGCGATATTTCAATCCGATGGCCACCAAAAATGCTGAAATTCCACACACCGCAAATATCAGATAAGTGTAATCGCCAATAGGTTTGATCCATTCAAAACCATAATATGAAAAATGGAATTTGGGCAGGATATAAAGCGTCTCTATCCAACCATTCCACCAAAAGCGTAGGATACTGAGAAGCATCATCACGCCAAAGCCGATCCGAAAAACCGCCAAGGGCGCTGGATGGGTTTGATTGTTTAGATATGTTTTAACCCTTGTGCTCATAAAACCAAAAAAGAAGATTCTCTAAGTCATTTAAAGAATCTTCTTTGTCATATGTATTACCTTAAATATTAATCGCCATCAGCATCTACGTAATCCACGCTAATATTAAAAGCCTGGACCATGTCCACCTTTAGATACACCACTGCCCTTTGCAGAGCATCATAAGCAACGGTCATCTTTGTGTTATCAGTGACAATCTGCTTACTGAAATTCGAGTTTAATCCTTCTATTTTAGTCCGCGCTTCATTGAATTGTGCGTTGATGATAGCACTCAGGTTTTGACCATTTCTATCAACTTTCAAATATTCCAGATACGTTTTAAAACTCGCACCAGTTGTTGAGCCATTAAAAGATTTTCCATTGAACACATCTTGAACGGCATTTAGAGCTTCAAGAGTCAATGCTTTTGAAACCTCCTGATTGTAGTAGCCTTCCACTTTATCCGCTAAAGGTGTTGTAGAAAAAACACCTGATGGAATTCCGATTTTATTGGCACGCAAGCCCTTTTCATAATAGAAAATAAAATCATTGACAAACTTGTTCAAAGAACTTGTTGCCGTATTTTTTGAAGAATTCACGAATTGGTCACGATATCCAGAAGTCCAATCGGTGATGACTTGTTGTGTCAAGTTGTCCATTCGGTTGATCACATCGGTCAAATAATCCTTGTAGCCTTCTGCTTTGGGATCTGATGTAAATTTTGCCACGATTCCTGCATCATCTGCAGCAACACCATATAAGAGATAATCCAACGCTGGAAACCCTTGTGCATCGTGATAATTGGGTGTGTTTAAATCGTAATTGCCAGTGCTTACGCCATTCTCAATATCAGAAACCGTAACTGGATAAATATTCATAAAATAATAATATTCATTTAAAGCCTCAGCCTTTCCAATATTGAACATTTCCACATGCTGCCAAGCTTTGTAAGCGATCAGCCAATTTTTCCTGGCGGCTTCCAAAGTGCTTTGATTTGGCGTTGCCACAAAGCTCTCAATGGATCCTTTTAAGGTGGTCAATTTTGGTCCAAAATCCTGATAGGCTGGAATGATGATATTATCTGCCAGGTTTTTCAATAATGCCGATCGGTCAAAATCATCGGTACCAGACCCGCCCTTGTCCGAATCATCAGTGGAGCTACAGCCCATTATAAGTGCCAAACCAAAAACTAACGCTATATTTTTAATCATGTGAATTGATTTTCTTAATAATTATGCAAATTTAAAGCGGAAGTGATTGCCTTCCTAGAAGAGCAACCACTTCGCCTCTATTTTTAGTTGGCTGCCTGAGCTACTGTAAAACCGAATTTTGTCGCAATAGTTTCAGCCATGCTGTCTAACGTTTCCGGAGAAACATCCCAAAAGCCATTTCCTTCCATTAAGGTGTCCATAAAAGACATGACGTCTTCATGTGTAAAATAAGGGGAACTTGTACTTGGCTGTCTTGTAAACTGTAAGCTATTGATAAATCCGTAGGCTTCAGATAAGGCGTGAAAAGCACTTGCCATATCTCCTGCTGCCATTTTCTCTTTTCCACTTTGCAAATAATGAACCGCACGAACGGCTGGAACTTTTGAAATATTTTCTCTAATAATTTCAACTTGTGCATCTCTCACTTCGTAGTTTGTCGCTACAATTGCAGCTCTACCCGATTTCAGGGCATCATATACTGCTAAAGCTGTCCCTGCAAAATCAGGATCTGAATCGACCTGCTTTAAATAGGTATTTAAAAAACTGTCGGCCCCTAAAACGGGAACTGAAGGATTAACTTCATTACCGTATAAATAGCCATAAGCTTCGTCCCATTTGTGCTCCATGGTTGTATAAGATTTGCCTTCATCGACAATGCCGTTATTATTGTTTTGAATATTTGAAGCCTCATCCAATACAGAAGTGCTTAAATAATGATTTAACATTTGATCCGTCATTAAACCGCCAATTAACGATTTGGCAATAGCCTGATCCAATTCAAGACCTTTCCCATCAACATATCTTACAGTTCCACCGCCGGCTTGTTGTAATTGGCCAGCCGTTCCTGAAGTTGCGATAGTTTCCCAATTTGTAAATACGGTAGTCGCTTGTTGCTCAATCCAAGAATCCATCACGCTTTTAATTTGATTGGAAACTGTAGTATTGGCAGAAAAATAGTCTTTTGATGCGGCTACTTTGCTGCGTATATTTTTTCCAGAGGCATTGAAATCAGCAACAGAAAAATCATTTCCACCTTCAACATGCGCGAACATGGCCTGAAGATCAGCGGCAGATTTAGTATTGTCTTTTAGGGCGGAGAGAAATTCCTGAGCCATTTTAATACGGGTGGTCTGACCGTTGAAATCTACAGTAGACTTACCATCTCTCATGAATTTATAGGTTAATGGTGCTTCCACTTGCGGATTTGAATTGATGTCATCATCATTTGAACATGATGTAAATAGCACTGAAGTAATGGCTATTCCTAATATAATTTTCCTCATTCTTATTTAGTCTTAATATAAATACTTGATATATTTAGAGTACAAAAATAAGTTAGGATTTTAAAATCACCAAAGCTTATTTAGACTAATTTCAAATAAGAAAATAAAAACTAAATTATATGTTGAGTATGAGAATATTGCAAGCGATAAAAAAGTCAATATTCTGAAAAATAATTTTTAGTGGTAAGATGTGAAAATTTTGGTCGCTTCATTGTATGCACTTTCAAAACTCAAGGCGTTCAGTGTATTGCGCTGTTTTGAAGTAAAATAAGAGAGTAATTTTTCGGTGGGCATATTTCCGGTCAATTCATCCTTTGCCATTGGGCAACCGCCAAAACCTTGAATGGCACCATCAAAACGGAGACAGCCGGCTTTATAGGCCGCATCCACTTTTTCATGCCACGATGTTGGCGTTGTATGAAGATGTGCGCCAAATTCGATATTTGGGTATTTTGGAATCAAGTTAGAAAACAGATAATTTATATTCTCCGGATTGGACGTTCCCACCGTATCACTTAACGATAGAATCTTAACACCCATATTTGCCAAACGCTCAGTCCATTCGCCCACAATATCCACATTCCACGGATCGCCATAAGGATTTCCGAAACCCATGGAGATATAAACCACCACCTCTTTTCCTGTCTTATCGGCGATTTCCAGAATCTCATCCAAAGTCACAACGGATTCCGCAATCGTTTTATGGGTATTACGCATTTGGAAGTTTTCTGAAATTGAAAAAGGATAACCCAAATAATTTATTTCAGGATGTGTGGCCGCGTCTTCAGCCCCTCGGGTGTTGGCGATAATTGCCAAAAGTTTGCTTTTGGTTGTGGAAAGGTCAAGCTTGGAAAGCACCTCAGCAGTATCCACCATTTGTGGAATCGCTTTAGGGGACACAAAACTCCCGAAGTCGATGGTATCAAACCCAACGCGCAGTAATGACTGAATGTACTGGACTTTCTTTTCAGTAGGAATAAAATCCCTGATGCCTTGCATGGCATCACGTGGACATTCGATTATTTTAACCTGTTGCATGGGCTCAAAGATATGAATTCCTACGTATGAAGGAATCTTTCAAATCAAAAAAAGAAGGGGTTTAGAATATCAAATGTTATAAATAAGGGAAGAAATACGGACTTTTAAGAATAAAATCTTTTTAAAAGTCCGCATTTCAATTACTTACATTTTGCAATCACCTTTTCAGCTAGTTTTTTTGCCAATTCCCGATTCTCATCAGGATCATTACTAATTTTTGTTAAGATCGTAAAATTGGCTCTTCCAGCTAGAACCACTAACTCCCCGCCCCATTGGTCACTCCACTTGTACCAAGAACTAGAACCCAAACCTTCAACAGCGTCCCAACTCGATTTAGCTCTCACTTTCATGAAGTCTTTACCGGTCTCTTTAACTTCCTCATCTGCTTTTTCTAGATTTTTCTGAATTTTCTCTAATTCGGCATCAGACAATTTTTTATAGCTCATGTCGAAAGAGCTAATGGCCGACTTCAATTCTTTTTTATCTGAATAAAACGAAAGATTTTTAATTCCGATGGTATTTTGATCAGGAACATCCATTTTCATATTGCTCACTTCCATCGTAAAAGAAGGCCTATCACTTTCCCAAGTGTAAATATGTTGACCATAACTGCCTGAACGCAATTCTACTTTCGCTTTATCAGCTATGGGATAAACAGAGGCCATTTCCTCTTTGGTAAGCAATGTTCCGTAATCGTCCTCAAAATCTTTTAAGCAGTCGTAAGATTTACCGCTGTCCTTGTTACTCACCTTCTCGGTGGCATTGTCCGATGTACCATCTGAAGATTCTTTTTTTTCAGAGTTGCAAGAGAAGAGCATAAAAGCAAGTCCTGCAAGAAATGTGATTTTTTTCATAATAAAATATAATTTTGGTTCCTGGCTAAATTACATCTATTACGTTAATTTTCATCGTCAAAAAAGAGCAAATCATCTTGAAATCAAACCATTGAATTCCCAATAAAAGAAGTTTAAGCCAAAACAAAGGCTCTTCTTAAGCTGCAATTATATAAAGTGCAATACCTACAAAAACAACAATCTGGAGCCATTTTAAAAAAGTGCCAACACCTTTTCTTTCTATTATGAATTTGGAGATACGCCCTGCCAATAATGCGATAGCACTAAAGATGATGAAAGAAACAACCATAAATGTAATTCCCAAGATATAAAATTGAACCACCGTATTTCCATCTTTATCCCAAAGGAAGCCGGGGAAAAATGCCAAAAAGAAAATCATGACTTTCGGATTTACCAAATTCATGATCACTCCCGTTTTAAAAAGCTGCATGTAGGATTTCTTGGGTGCATCTTCTGACCATGAGATGTGATCATCACTCTTATAAACTTTGAATGCCAAGTAAAGTAAATAGCAAGCTCCCAAAACTTTTATTCCATAAAAAAGTTCATCTGAAGCTGTAATAATTGCTGAAATACCAAACGCCAATAGTGTCGTATGCACAATACAGCCACTTATAAGACCAGCCGTTGTGGCGATGCCGCTTTTAGTACCATTAACCAAAGATTGGGTCAACACATAAATGTTGTCTGGCCCCGGTGCTATGGCCAAAGCAAGGGTAGCAACTGAAAAAGAAAGGAGAGTTTCTATCATAAAAAAAGACCTAAGATCGCTGCGCTTCTAGAAACAAGATTTTAGACGGACATTTATTAAAACTATTTGATAGGAGCGGTAATTTATAGTACATCTTCTGCCTTTAACTCCTTAGTTGTTTTGCCAAAATCGCTTTGTTAATATCCTTTATCAATTTCGGCCCTTCGTAAATAAACCCGGTATAGAGTTGGATCAAATCGGCGCCAGCATCTAATTTCTCCAAAGCATCTTCGGCGGAATGGATCCCTCCTACACCAATTATTGGGAATGCCTTATTGCTTTTATCTGCTAAAAACCGGATGACTTCAGTTGACCGCTTTGTTAAGGGCTTTCCACTCAAACCTCCCATTTCGTTTTTGTTATCACTCTTCAATCCTTCTCGAGCAATGGTCGTGTTGGTAGCAATAACGCCATCAATTTTGGTTATGGAAACAATGTCTATTATGTCCAAAAGTTGCTCGTCAGTCAAATCTGGAGCGATTTTAAGGAGGATCGGTTTTCGTTTTTCCTTAGAATTATTTTTGTCTTGAAGGGTTTGCAATAGATCGGTCAATGGTTTCTTTTCCTGTAATGCACGCAAATTTGGGGTGTTTGGAGAACTGACGTTGACCACAAAATAATCGACATAATCAAAAAGCGCTTCAAAACAGATCATATAATCGTTTACAGCATCTTCATTAGGGGTGATTTTGTTCTTTCCGATATTTCCACCAATCAAAACACGTTTCTTATCGCCTTGTACAGGATTGTTTTTCAAACGCTCTACCGCTTCCTCGAGACCAGCATTATTAAAACCCATGCGATTTATAATGGCTGAATCTTCTTTTAATCTAAACAAACGTGGTTTTTCGTTTCCATCCTGTGGTTTTGGTGTGACCGTGCCGATTTCAATGAAACCAAACCCTAAATTGGATAGCTCTTTGTAAAGCATGGCATTTTTATCAAATCCAGCCGCTAATCCGACAGGATTTGGGAATTTTAATCCGAAAAGGTCACGTTCTAACTTCGGGTTCTCTATCTTAAACTTTCTTCGAAAAGTACTGCCCAATCCTATTTGGTTCGTAAAACGAAGCATCGAAAATGTAAAATGATGGATTCTTTCAGGATCAAACTTGAAAAGTAACGGTCGGATGATGGTTTTATACATAACTGTCAAAAATAAAAAACTACCCAAATATAGGGTAGTTTTCATATTATTTAGTTTTTAAAATTTACTTTTATTTAAGCGAAATGCTAAGTCTAGCAAATAAAAATCGTCCACCAACTCCAAATTGCTGTGCTCTTCTAGACCAGTCAAAACGTCCATCACTACGGTTGTTCCCCATTCCATTAATATCTTTACTAAGACGATCCGGATAGATATCAAATAAATTATTCGCACCAACTGTAACCAGAAAGCTATCAGATACTTTATAACCTACTGAAAGATCCGTAACTATTTTTGAACTCAACACTTCTTGTAAGTTGATATCTGTTGTCGCTTCAGTCACTTCTCCAAAATACACGTTTCGCAGGAAAAAAGTAAAGTCGCCCATACTCAAGGTATTGGACAGGTTTACTTTTGTACTCGGCACTGCTTTTTCCAAATAAATGCGGCTGTCTTCTGGGAAATAAGTATCCACTAACCCTGCATCTTCAAGAACACGAGACGCATTAATAGGTCCCACTTGTTTAGTTTTTGAAAAAGTTGCAGACAAATCATTTTTCAATATCATATTGCTTCCAATATTCATACTTTGGGTAATCACTAAATCTATCCCTTTTGACTCTGTATCAATAGCATTGGCGAAAAAAGAAGCTGCAGTGGCATTGGCTTGAGACAATAAATTATCAAGCTCAGTCCCTGTTCCTGGACCTTCAAATTGTCCTGTATAAACTACGCGATCGTCTATGCCAACAAAATAACCATCTAATGTAATATTAACTCGTGCTTCAGGCAATTTCACTGTAAAACCTGCACTAATACTTCTTGAGGTTTCTTGTTTAAGTTCTGGGATTCCCAATAATTTTGCCGCACGGCTATCATTGGCAAATGTTCCGACTTCTTGAGGATCTCCATTTTGATCAAAAATGGTGGAGGTTGAATTAAAGTACAATTGATGTAATGAAGGCGCTCTAAAACCGGTATTACCCGCAACTCTAAGATTTAAGCTTTCATTGACTTTCAAAAGCGCTGCCAATTTAAAATTAATAGTAGATCCGAAATCTGAATAATTCTCAAATCGGGTCGCAAGACTTAACAGGAATGAATCGGTGATATCAGCTTCTAAATCAATATAACCGGCCACACTGTTTCGTCCTCTATTCACTTCGTTTTTTGGACTAAATCCAGGAAACACTTGTGAACCACCGGGTCTTGCACTTCCAAAGAAATCAACAGACGGTTGTTGGGTAGATGTTGTTATAGCCTCTCCTGCTGCAGTATATTGCTCATAAGAATCCTTTTGTCCAGCGACGATTTCATATTTTTCCAGACGATATTCCGCTCCGAAGGCGACGTTAAGTCCAGAGAAAATATCCTCGTAAAAATTATTAAGATCTAAATTTACGGTGTTTTGTGAAAAGTTGAACCCACCAGCATCAAAGGTTGTTGGCGATGCATTTTGCAAGGAGGCATTAAAGGTATTTCCAATGACATACGCAAATGCATTCCTGCCATAAGTATTGCTGAAATCGGCATTCCAATTTCCTACTTTACCTTTAATCCCAACTGAAAGTGATTGGTCACTAATAGTAGAATTTATTTCTGGTAAAAACCCGTTGATATACGCTGGGGTATAAGTCCGACTTTGATTAGGCAAACGATAGAAGCCTCCAGAATTTCCTGTACGTGAACTGAGTCCTCCAAATGAATACAACTCAGAGCCTTTGTCATCTAAAGGCAAAGAAAAGTTAGTAAAAAACCGACCTCCTCTTACTTCAGATTGTCCCACTCTCATGTTAAAATCTGATCGGGTCATATTTCTGCTCGCTAGTTCAGCATCCGTATTATTAGCACTTAGGATGGTGCGAAGATCTGCTTTCGAGGCGTTAGGATCAAGATTAAAACCTGCCTGGTTTCCGTATTTGATCACATCGGCTACATCATTATCTAACAATTTAGAGATATCATACCCGTCATTAGAAGCAACACGCTCTATAGTATTATACCGGTTAAAAATACTCCCTTCCCATTCTTTCATGCGGTTATAGTCATCTCTGTAATCAAAATCACCAGTAAAGTTGATGTAACCTCCTCTATCTCCAAGTTTCAAACCGTAGTTTGCACTAATATTAGTTGTAGCACCATCAACGCCTCCAGTTTGTTCATTGGCGTTTTTAGTGAAATTTGCTCCAGTGGTCACAATTAACTTCAATTCATCAGTGGCATTGTCGAGTACAATATTTATTACACCGGCAATGGCATCACTACCATATTGCGCGGCAGCACCATCTCTTAACACCTCAATACGTCTTATCGATGCGGTTGGAATCGCATTTAAATCCGTCCCAACACTTCCCCGTCCAAAGGTTCCGTTAACATTAACAAGTGATGATGTATGGCGGCGTTTTCCATTAATAAGAACCAAAACTTGATCTGGCCCAAGCCCTCTTAATGACGCAGGGTCAATATGGTCAGTTCCATCGGCAATGGTTTGTGTATTGGATGTAAATGAAGGCGCTACAAAATTCAAAATCTGGTTTAGATTGACTTGAGGACTCACTGAGGCAAGTTCCGTAACATCAATAACATCTACCGGAGATAATGAGTTAACAGCAGTTCGCGCAGGATTTCTACTTCCAATCAAAGTGATTTCTTGTAATGAAACACCCGCTTTCATGATCACATTGAGTGTTGTGCCTTCTACTGATTTTTCGAGATTATTGTACCCCACATAAGAAAAAACCAATTTCTGTCCTATATCAGCTTTTATCTCATATTTACCGTCAAAATCCGTTATAGTCCCAGACAATGTGCCTTTGACTATAATTGTCACACCACTTAAGGGTTCGTTATTCTCATCTATAACCACACCAGAAACCTTCTGGGCAAAAAGAGAATAAGAAAAAAGAATTAAAAATAGTAATAGGTAGTTTTTTTTCATAATTACTTGTTTTAAGGATTAAGTTGTTTGTATTTATTTCAATGAAAATTTTTAACTTTAAAAAAATTGAATAGCGATAATATAAATGGACAACATTCGACCAATCCAATTTTAGAATGTATCTTGAAAACTTTAGGATTGGTGAACAATAAATTACTTTTGCCTATTTTTTAACATCTTAAGCACAACGATAAAAAGCGGAGTAAGCTAATATAGAAAGGGGATATGTTTTCTAAAGGAAATGCATTTTTTAAAGCATCTTAACCAAATATAAGAAAATAATTCAAAAAATAAGCTAAAACAAAGGAAATAACACAACGCTTAAGAATAGAAAATAATAATTAAAATAGATTTAAAGGCGTTATTCTTATTATGAATATTCTTTATTTTGCACAATAAATTAAAAAAGTATGATTGACAAACAACACATCATTGATAGATTTATAAGTTACGTCACTATTGACACGGAGTCCGACCCAAATTCAGACACCACACCAAGTACTGAAAAGCAATGGGATTTGGCACATTTACTCGTTAAGGAACTCACTGCCATTGGGATGAAAGACGTATCCATCGACCATAATGCTTATATCATGGCAACACTACCCAGTAATGTTGACCATGAGGTTCCTGTCATCGGGTTTGTATCCCATTTTGATACCTCTCCAGATTTCACGGGCGCAAATGTCAAACCTCAAATTATTAAAAACTATAATGGTAAGGACATTGTTTTGAATGAAAAAGAAGGAATTATCCTCTCGCCTGACCTGTTTGATGACTTGTTGCAATACAAAGGCCAAACGCTTATCACAACCGACGGAACCACACTTCTGGGCGCGGATGACAAAGCTGGAATCACGGAAATTGTCTCCGCTATGGAGTACCTGATTCAACATCCTGAAATCAAGCACGGCGACATCCGTGTCGGTTTTACACCTGATGAAGAAATTGGCCGCGGGGCGCATAAATTCGATGTTGAGAAATTTGGTGCAGAATGGGCCTATACTATGGATGGCAGCCAAATAGGCGAATTGGAATATGAGAATTTCAATGCTGCAGGTGCCACCGTAAAAGTGAAAGGGAAAATTGTGCATCCTGGGTACGCCAAAGGAAAGATGATCAACTCCATGTATATTGCTACCGAATTCATCAATTCTTTACCTATGCTGGAAACTCCAGAACACACCGAGAATTATCAAGGTTTTTTCCATTTGGCAAGCGTTCAAGGCACTGTTGAGGAAACGGTTTTAAAATATATTATTAGAGACCATAACATGGCGCATTTTGAAGCTCGAAAGGAAGCTATGCTTCAAGTTACCTTCGACTTGAATACCCAATATGAAAGAGAAGTTGTGACAATTGAGATCAAGGATCAATATTTCAATATGAAAGAGAAAATTGAACCTGTAATGCATATTGTAGATATTGCAGAAGAAGCCATGATCGCACTTAACATCAAGCCGATAATCAAGCCCATAAGAGGCGGCACGGATGGCTCTCAATTAAGTTTTATGGGTTTACCTTGTCCGAATATATTTGCCGGAGGCCACAACTTCCATGGCCGTTACGAATATGTTCCAGTGGAGAGCATGATCCAAGCTACAAAAGTGATTTGTAAGATAGCTGAGTTGGTGGCTTTGAAGAAGTAGGTCACAGTTTGTATACATTACTTTGTCCATAATTATAAAAGAATAAACAGGACACATAAAACTTTAAAACACGAAGACAAAAAAGCATGTTATTAAATAAAATTAAACCCATTTTCTTGACTGAGAATGGGTTTTACAATAGATAAAATTAAAGTATGAACTCAACCCATTTACAGAAAATCATCCATTATTAATTTTATTCATCGCACTCAAAAAGATATTTTCTTCGAATTCTATGTCATAGCGCTTTAACAATTCCAGATACTCTTGTTTGAATGACAATTTTTTATGATGTTCCGACTGTCTCCAGATATATTTTACAACTTTATCTACATGCGATTTTGAATAGGTGAAGGCACCATAACCCTCTTGCCATCTGAACTGCCCATTAATCCTCCGTTTTTGATTGATCCATCTTGATGAATCTGCCTTAATATCTCGAACCAAATCTAAAAATGACAAGGAGGGATTCATACCAATTAAAATGTGTACATGGTCTGGATTATAGTAGATAGCAATTGGTTTGGATTTGTTGTTATTGATAATTCCACAGCTATATTTTTCAATTTCTTCCCTATGAATTTCAGATATTAAATTTTCTCTCCCCTTAACAGCAAAAATAACTTGAACGTACATTTGGGTGAATGTGTTAGCCATTTTATAGAGATCACGCTCCTACGGAGCTTGGATTAACGGGTTCTTTTTAATTACAAAGATGTTGCTCCTACGGAGCTATTAAAAATATAATTCCATAATACTTCAAGTGTTATTTCTCAACTACCAAAGTAATAATATGACGAAATCCTAAACTATGCGATCACGGCTATCAAATCCGCAAAGCACTCATTTACAATTCACTAATTCAACAAAAAAAATGATCTGATTATTGAACTGCAATACTCTAATCAACCTTGAAAATATTGTAATTCTTAAATCTTTATGATGTAATAATTAAACCATGTTTTACAGCAATTGCCAATCTTACTGCTAATAATAATTAAGTAGTCATGCAATCATTTTAGCAACGTAGTTGCGCCATCTTTGTAGCAAAACAATCATTACCCGTTCGAGCTGCAGCGCAGCGACATCTATAATTTACCCATAAAATGAGAATCCTTAAAACAAAAAAAGCCACTTCAACTGAAGTGGCTTTCATAATTTATAAGCAAAAGTTATTTTGTGGTTGTCGTAGTTGCAGGATCTACATTGAGCTTGCTACTCATTTCCATTGAAATTGCAGAACGATCAAACTTGATTTTCCCTGCCATGGTTTCAATAACACAACTGCTATCTTTATCATTTAGGTCGACAATTTTACCGTGCATTCCGCTTTTGGTAATTACTCTGTCGCCTCTTTTTAACTCACTTGCAAACTTTTTTTCCTTTTTGGCGCGTTTCATTTGTGGTGCAATCATAAAAAAATACACTACAGCGAACATCGCAATAAAAGGTAAAAACGAACTTATTCCTTCTCCCATTAATTCTTAATTATAATTTGTTAGTCGTGATTATGGCCTTCGTGACCTGGTTGCGTGCTGTATTTACGAGCAGGCTGTTGCATAATAGATTGTGTTCCTCCTGTTTGTTGAACAGCTGGCTGCATTGGTGCATTAGGATCTCCTTCAACCATTGCTTTGATTCTAACCGTTTCAGCACCTCTTTCGGTATTGGTGGTCATCGTGATGGATTTAGTAACTACACCGTTTCCTTTTCCGTCAAATTTCACTTTAAATTCGCCAGTTTCTCCTGGAGCAACTTGTCTTGTCCAATCTGAAGGTACTGTACATCCACAAGTACTTTTGATATCACTGACCACTAATGGAGAGCTTCCTGTATTTGTGTATTTAAAAATAGCTTCAACAGGGGTTCCATTTTTTATGGTACCAAAATCATGTTCTGTCTCTTCAAACGACACAGATGCAAAATTTCCTGAGTTGGCATCTCTTTGTGCTGCTTCTGCAACATTTTCCGATTTAATTTTTGCCGTAGCATCTTCTTTACATGACATAAAGGCAACTAAGCAAAGTGCGCTAACACCTAACATTAATTTTTTCATTGTATTATTTATTTGATTAAAATGTTCAATTTAAAATAAATTTGAGGGTGTAAAAATAGTAATTATTTCCCATTACATCAACCCTCTCCCTATTTTATTTAATTCGCCATTCTCATTATATTCCTTAACAATCTTGTCTAAAATGCCGTTAATAAAGAAACTGCTCTTAGGTGTAGAATATTCCTTGGCAATATCGATATACTCGTTAATGGTCACCTTTACAGGGATAGACGGGAATTTCTGAAATTCACAAATAGCCATTTGAAGCAAAACTGCATCTAAATTAGCGATACGTTCCGCGTCCCAGTTCTGGGTTTTGGCAGCAATTTCCTTGCTGAATTTTGATTTATTCAGTAAGGTTTTTTGGAATAATGCCGTGGCAAATTCCTTATCCTCAGTATCCTTAAATAGTTTTGGTGTGAAGAAATTGGGCTTATTCTCCTTTTTCAATTTTCGGAGCATCTTTAGAATTCCCGTATTAACTACAGGCAAATCATCCAACCAAGTCAGTTTTTTATCTTCTATATACTCGTAAAGTTTCTCATTGGGTGCAATAATTTCAGTGAACACATCACTAATAAAGTCCTTGTCTTCTTTGAAATCAGACACTTTACTGGACATATAATCCTTATAAAGATCACTTTCAATGATGCTTTTAAAAATGATATCCACATATTCAAAATCCAGATACCAATAATCGATCTTGCGTTTTTCAATCTCAATTTGAAGCGCCACGTCTTCATTCAAGATTTGCAGAACTTGATTATTGATAAATTTTCTATTGGGATTTTTCTCTTCTTGTGTTGCTAAAATTTTTCTTTGCGACTTATCTTGGTAATCTTCAGCCCTCTTTTGGACTTCAATTAAAAGTGACAGCATCAAAAGATGCAAATCGTACATGTGTTCAAGACTTTGGAGTAAAAACTTTTGGTGGTTTCCGAAATCGTCACCTTCATCTCCATCAAACGCATAAAGGGTTTGCATCACTTTTATACGAATATGTCTTCTGTTTAGCATTTGTAAGAACTTATTAAATTAAAAAAGGCGAAAAGCATTGTTGCTATTTTCGCCGTGCAAAAATAGTATTAATTTATAACTTCGAAAAAAAATGACATGGATATCTTAAGCTTATTTCAATTCTTCATTTTTTCGCTTTAGGATACGCTCTTTAGCCATATTTAAAGCAGCAACATTTGGTGTGAGACCACTTTCGGCAGCACGTTCTAAAATTTCCAAAGTGGTATTGTAGATATTTTCAGTTCTTTTAATGGTTTCTTGCTTATCGCAAGGTTCAATTTCCGCATACACATTAATGAGACCTCCAGCATTGATTAAAAAGTCTGGGGCAAAAACAATTCCTCTTTCCTGTAATATGAGGCCATGCCGCTCTTCAGCCAATTGATTATTGGCAGAACCTGCAATGATCTGAGCTTTTATTTTATTGATGGTAGCATCGTTAATGGTAGCTCCCAAAGCACAAGGCGCATAAATATCCATTTCTTGACTATATACATCGTCACCCTCATAAATGACAACGTCATATTTGTTCCTGACACTCTCCAGGCGCTCCTGATTAATATCGGTAATGGTCACTTTAGCACCTTCCTTCAACAAGTGCCCTATCAAGGCTTCACCAACGTTTCCAACACCCTGCACAAACACTGATTTCCCTTCCAACACATCAGATCCATACTTGAATTTTGCGGCAGCTTTCATCCCCATAAAAACACCATAAGCTGTATTTATAGCCGGATTTCCAGATCCGCCTTTAGCCTCTGAAATCCCAACAACATGTGGCGTCACTTCCCTAACAGTGTCCATATCCTCGGTGGTCATCCCAACATCTTCAGCAGTAATATATTTCCCGCCCAAAGAATTTACAAACTCACCAAATTTGCGCATCAATTCAGGTGTTTTTTGAGTTTTTGCATCCCCAATAATCACCGTCTTACCGCCTCCTAAATTTAATCCGGAAATTGCAGATTTAAAGGTCATTCCTCGCGACAGCCTCAAAACATCATTTAATGCTTCCCATTCATTCTCATAATTCCACATTCTTGTACCACCAATAGCAGGTCCTAAAACCGTATTATGAATGCCAATTATTGCTTTTAAACCAGTATCTTTGTCGTTGCAAAAAACAATTTGCTCATGATTATCGAAAGAAATCTGGCCAAATACAGGGTCTACTTTTGAAAGCTCTTTTGAACTTATGACCTTTGAATCCATATGTTTAAATTTGTTCTGAGTTTTTATTAGATATTTCAAAAATAAACCAATACCCGAGTAATAGCAAAAATACAGTCGTAATTTATAGGGTTCATAAAACGCAAGCGACCAATAATTATAGATGAGAGAATTACAGCACGTCAATAAGTACTTCTATAAGTACAGATATAAATTATTAGCAGGGATTTTAATAACGATTGTTGCTCGAATTTTTCTTCTTTTCACTCCAGAATTGGTAGGTAATTCAGTAGATGTCATTGATAATTACAGAAAAGGTATCACCACAGATCTTGCAGTCGTTAAAAGTGAATTGCTCGTAAACATCCTATATATTATTGGTGCGGCGATTATTGGTGGCGTTTTCACCTTTGCCATGCGTCAGACTATTATTTATGTCTCACGAGAGATCGAATATGATCTAAAAAATGAAGTTTATCAACAATACCAAAGGTTATCGTTAGATTTTTACAAGTCTAACCGAACTGGCGACTTAATGAGCCGTATCAGTGAAGACGTTGGTAAAGTCAGGGAATACGCCGGACCTGCGATAATGTACAGCATCAACACCGTAACGCTATTTATCATTGCGATTTTTTTAATGTTCAGGTCGGCACCCACGCTCACGCTGTATACCATTATCCCTTTGCCTATCCTTTCTTATTTCATTTATATTTTAAGTAAGTCTATCCACAAACGCAGTACCATCGTGCAGCAATGGCTTGCAAAACTTTCTACGTTTACCCAGGAAACGTTTAGCGGAATCAGCGTGATCAAGTCGTATGGTATTGAAGACAAGACGAATGCTGATTTTGATGAGCTTTCCGCAGAAAGCAGACAAAAAAACATTGATTTGGTAAAAATCCAAGCGCTTTTTTTCCCTCTGATGATCTTTTTAATTGGCTTAAGCAACATCATCGTTATCTACATAGGCGGTAAGCAATATATTGATGGCGAAATCGAAAGTTTAGGAGTCATTGCAAAATTCATTATTTATGTGAACCTCTTAACATGGCCCGTTGCTACCGTGGGCTGGGTAACTTCCGTAGTGCAACAGGCAGAAGCCTCACAAAAGCGGATCAATGAATTTCTAAAGCTGGAGCCAACGATAAAAAACAATGCTACTGAACCATCCCATATTGAAGGCACCATTGAATTCAAGGACGTATCCTTCACGTATCCTGACACGAACATTCAAGCCTTGAACAAGGTGAGCTTTAAACTCAATAAAGGCGAAACAATGGCTATTATTGGCAAAACAGGCTCTGGAAAATCGACTGTTTTAGACCTTATTGGGCGTTTGTATGATGTGACTTCTGGCGAGATATTAATTGATGACACCCCCATTGAGGATCTTAATTTAGTAAGCTTAAGAAATCATATAGGTTACGTCCCGCAAGAAGCGTTTTTGTTTTCGGATAGCATCAAAAACAACATCATGTTCGGAAAAGAAGATGCGACGCAAGAAGAAGTCATCGCCGCAGCAAAAAATGCCGATGTTCACAAAAACATCAAAGGGTTCACTAAAGGTTATGACACTGTTTTAGGTGAAAGAGGCATTACCTTATCTGGTGGACAAAAGCAGCGGATCTCTATTGCAAGAGCAATTATTAAGGCGCCGCAAATTTTATTGTTTGACGACTGTCTATCGGCGGTAGATACGGAAACTGAAGAAAAAATCCTCAATAACCTCAGGACGATTACTAAGGGCAAGACCACCATCATTGTCAGCCATCGTGTCTCTTCGGCCAAAAGCGCCGATAAAATAATTGTTTTAGACAACGGCCAAATCATTCAAAAAGGAAACCATAACACCTTAATTGATGTAGACGGTTACTACAAAGAGCTTTATATAAAACAGCTGACTGAAAACCAATAACCTCAACTCAATCTTATCATCTAAATTCCTTATTCTCAATCGCGCAGCAGACCTTATTAGATTGTTACAAGCCGATTCTTTATCATTAGTTAAAAGAAATATCAGAAATTGTTGGTTACTAATCTTTTTTTTTAGATTTTTGGTACGTAAACCGTTACTAATTAAAATAAAAAAATATGAGTGATCACGGAATGATGGAGAAAGAGGAAATATTCTCTAAAGTATTGCGCGCAGGAAGAAGAACCTATTTCTTTGACGTTAGAGCCACAAAAGCTGGAGATTATTACCTCACTATCACAGAAAGTAAGAAATTCACGAATGATGATGGATCTTTTCACTACAAAAAACATAAAATCTACTTGTACAAAGAAGATTTTAGTGAATTTAATGAGATTTTAAAAGAAATGACCGACTATGTCATTGATGAAAAAGGTGATGAAGTCATCAGCGAACGCCATCAGAAAGATTTCAAAAAAGAAGATTCTGATTCAGAAGACGAAAATTCAGATTTAGATTCAGATCCGATGACATCGGCTGAAAGGTTTACTGATATCAAGTTTGAGGATATTTAAACTAACAAACGACAAAATTATTATAGGAACCGTTACTTTGGGTAGCGGTTTTTTTATATTTATACTTTAACTAAAATACTTATGAGAATGAGATTCCTATTCACCTTGTGTCTTTTGACGTCATGTTTCATTTTTGGACAAAAACAGACGGACCTATCGTATTATTTACCACAAAACACTACTTATGACAAATCCATTCCTACCCCACAGTCTGTTATTGGACATGAAGTTGGCGAGTGGCACATCACTCATGATAAGTTGGTAGAATACATGAAAGCTTTGGCTGCAAGTTCAGATAGAATTACTCTCGAAAATAGAGGTACTACCTACGAAGGCAGACCTTTAGTTTTGCTCACTATTACCTCAGCAAAAAACCACGAAAATATTGATGCCATCCGTCAGCAACACATTTCGGCTACGGAAGACAATGCGTCCGTAAACACTAGCAATATGCCTATTGTGGTCAACCAGGGATTTTCAATTCACGGCAATGAGCCCAGTGGTTCCAACGCTGCACTTTTGGTGGCGTATTATCTCGCTGCCGCAGAAAGTAGCGAAGTCAAAAATATGCTAGACAACATGGTCGTGCTTTTTGATCCGTCTTTCAACCCCGATGGTTTACAGCGTTTTGCATTTTGGGCAAACTCCAATAAAAGCAAAAACTTAAACCCTGATCCAAATGATCGTGAGTATAATGAAGTCTGGCCACGAGGTAGAACCAACCATTATTGGTTTGATATGAACAGAGATTGGTTGCCGGTACAACTGCCAGAATCTCGAGCAAGACTGGAAACTTTCCATAAATGGCTGCCAAATATCCTGACGGACCATCATGAAATGGGGACCAACTCTTCTTTCTTTTTCCAACCTGGAATTCCGAGCAGAACCCATCCGCTAACGCCGCAATTAAATCAGGATTTGACAAAGCGCATTGGCAATTTCCACGCTAAGGCTTTTGACAAAATTGGTTCCTTTTATTATACTGAAGAAAGTTTTGACGATTTTTACTATGGAAAAGGCTCCACCTTCCCTGACATTAATGGAAGTATAGGTATCTTATTTGAACAAGCGAGTTCTAGAGGCCATATTCAGGAAAGTGACAATGGCATATTAACCTTCCCATTTACCATCCGCAATCAGTTTACTGCAGCATTATCCACTTTGGAGGCAGGTCATGACATGCGTGAAGAAATCTTAAAATACCAACATGATTTTTTTAAAAATGCACGTGGGGAAGGAATTAAGGAAAAAGGAAAAAACATCGTTTTTGGAGATTCAAAAGATGCCGCCAAAACCTATGAATTGGCCGAGATATTGAGAAGGCATCAAATTGAAATCTATGACCTTAAGGACGATGCCACGATAGATGGCAAACAATTCAAAAAAGGCCACAGCTATGTCGTACCTAAAAATCAGAAAAACACCCGACTGATCAATGCCATGTTCGAAAAGCGAACGACGTTTCAGGACAGCTTATTCTATGATGTGTCCGCGTGGACTTTGCCACTGGCTTTTAATTTAGATTATGCGGAAGGCGTTCTGGCCTCACATTTGGGCGAAAAAGTGTTGGATTTAAAAATGAAACCAGGGCAAGTATCATCTAAAAGTGATTATGCCTATTTAATGGAATGGCACGAGTATTACACACCAAAAGTGCTCAACGCCATTCTCAAAAACGATTTAATGGCCAAAGTTGCCATGAAACAGTTCGGAACTAAGGACAAAAAATACGATTACGGCACCATCTTAATTCCTGTACAAAATCAATCTAAAAACGCTGATGAGCTTTATCAGTTTTTAAATGAATTAGCCAAAGATGGCCACGTGCAAATAGATGCTGTTTCAACAGGTCTAACCGAAGGGATTAACTTAGGAAGCAGCGAATTCAAACCTTTGACCCTTCCAAAAATCGCCCTTCTTGTAGGTAATGGAATTTCATCTTATGATGCAGGAGAAATCTGGCATTTACTTGACCAGCGTTATGACATGATCTTAACCAAATTGGATACTGATAATTTAGGTCGTGTCGATTTGAGTCGCTATAACACCATCATTATGCCAAGTGGTACTCTCGATAAAAGCAACACTGAAAAATTAGCCACTTGGGTTGAAAATGGCGGAACGCTCATTGGATTTAAAAACACCCTGCGTTGGTTGAACACTAACAAATTCATGAAACTCGATTTCAAAAAATCGGAACGTGTCGCCAAAAATATAACTTTTGAACAGCGTAGCGATTATAGTGGAGCCCAAGTGATTGGTGGTGCCATATTTGAAGTGAAATTGGACCGCTCCCATCCTATTAATTTTGGATATAAGAATGACAAACTTCCTGTATTTAGAAATTCTACTTTATATATCAACCCAGACAAACAGAGCTACAACAACCCTATACAATACACTAAAAACCCATTATTGAGTGGCTATGTATCCAAGCCAAACTTGGATAGTTTAGCATTGACGGTACCTTACCAAATGCAGCGCATGAAACGAGGTAAAGTAGTTGCGTTTACGGACAACACCAATTTTAGGGCGTTTTGGTTTGGAACCAATAAATTAATGATGAATGCTATATTTTTTAGAGACGAACTATAATTGTAACTGATTAATAACTCATTTTCGTTTAAAACTACAGGTCTAACAAAAACTAAAGTAGCTAAAATGAAATTCCAGAGTTATAATTTAACGGCCATCACATCTAAAATAAGCACAGCTGTCAAATATATAAGCGCATAAAGAATTCCAAAGTTAAGCCATAATATAACAGCAATCACAATCATAAAAATCGGCACCAAACTTATGACTACTGCAAAACGAAATGTAGACGTAAATTCTGGTTCCTTTATTTTTGGTACCAGAATAAGTTTCCAAATCGCATAAGGTAGAAATAAAGAAATGCACAATCCTATTTTGGCTATCGCCTTTATCGGATTGTGCTTTTGTTTGGATTGGCTTTTACAGCCTTTAAACTCAGCTGTGACACATTGATTAACGGCTCCCGGATTAAGAAAATCCGCATTTAAAGCTTCTAACTTTTGCAATTTTTCGTCGTAATCCTCGCCATCAATATGCGTTGTGACTGTTGTTAAAGCATCATACACATCTTGTTTCAATCTTAAAACTGTTGCATTGGATGGTAGTGTTTTGTAGTTTTCTGATGATAAAGGCGCTCCAAAGTTTAAGACTACATGGTCACCAAATTCCTCCGGCCTTCTATAATTAAAACCTACGGGCACTAAATTGATTTCAATATCTGGATGGTCATTTAAAGTTTCGGCAATAATTCTGGTAAACCCCTTACTCAAGGTCCTCACTTGCCGTTTTATATTATGGTTCCCTTCTGGAAAAAGAACGATGGCATTATTTTCATGAAGTAAATTCGAACAGGTTTTAAAAATGGCTTTATTATTCGACAAACTGTCCCACCCATCTCGAACACGATAAACAGGCAACATCAATAGACTTCGCAAAAATTTGCTCATCCACGGTTTTTGAAAAACACTGGCTCTAGTCAAGAAATAAGAAAACTGTCCTTTTTTGGTGGCAATGAGAAGCGGATCCATCAAGCCGTTTTGATGGTTTCCCAGAAAGAGCGTTGGTTGATTTGGAAGAAGATGCTCCTTATAGTTGATCTCGATTTTTTTATAATAAAAAAACAGAGCCAATCGGATATAACTTCTCATGCTGTGTAACCATAGTAATTTCAATCTGCTGTTATTCCTCAATTGTTCTATGGTTTAGGCTACGGTTGATCCATTTAACACTTGCATTTCTGGTCGCAATAAAAACACGTCACCATCTTTTACGGCACCAACAACTAAGCATTCACTCATAAATTTTGCAATTTGCTTCTTTGGGAAGTTTATGACTGCTACAACTTGTCTGTTCAACAAATCTTGCTTCGAATACAGTGTGGTAATTTGTGCGGAAGATTTCTTAATTCCCAAAGCACCAAAATCAATAACTAATTGATAGGCAGGATTTCTTGCCTCGGGAAAATCATTGATCTCAACAATAGTTCCTATGCGTAAATCAACTTTGGTGAACTCCTCAAAAGTTACTATCTTTTCCATGCTCAAAATGTAGTTAAACTTAAACTAATTCACAAGATAAAAGATAAAATCATGGCTCAAACCCCTTCAAACATGTTGCCTTTAGGAACAAAGGCACCCTTTTTTAAACTGATGGATACCGTGAGTGATGAAAAGCTCACTTTGGATGATTGTAAAGGTCTAAATGGTACCGTCATTATGTTTATTTGCAATCATTGCCCATTTGTAATCCATGTGAATTCAAAATTGGTACAATTAGCAAAAGAATATAAATCCAAGGGCATCGATTTTGTAGCTATTTCAAGTAATGACATCGAAAACTATCCACAGGATGGGCCAAAATTTATGAAAAA
Organism: Gelidibacter gilvus; assembly: GCF_004115975.1. GTDB lineage: Bacteria > Bacteroidota > Bacteroidia > Flavobacteriales > Flavobacteriaceae > Gelidibacter > Gelidibacter gilvus. The sequence goes on from NZ_SDDZ01000010.1 coordinate 69,558, forward strand.
AACCGCCATAGATGAAGGTTATATTTTTCCTTATCTCTATGATCAAACCCAAGAGGTTGCCAAAGCTTATAATGCTGCCTGCACTCCGGACTTTTATGTTTTTGACGCTCATTTGGAATTGGTCTATAGAGGTCAACTTGATGGTTCAAGACCTGGCAATGACATTCCGGTAACGGGAGAGGATATCGGAAACGCCCTCAATGCCCTTCTGAATAATCAACCCATCTCGCAGGATCAAAAACCAAGTATTGGCTGCAATATAAAATGGCGACCTGAAAATCGAAAATAAGCATCAAAATTTTATCCTCTGCCACTAAAACAGGAAAATTAAACTGACACCCTCAAACGCAATAAAACAGAACACCCCATGAAAAAAATCTTCATAACTATTGGCGCTGTACTTGTTCTTTTTATTATTCTACTATATTGGTCATTAAACAGCACGCCTAAAAATTATGGGACCTCCACCATCGTCAATCTTGACAATGTCAATACAATTAATTTCAAGGATTATGATTCGCTGACCATTTCAGCAAGCACGCTGTATGAAGCCAGCGATTTGAAAAAAATGATGCAAGGAGAGCATTATCGCGATGCTTGGGCCACTCCAGTAAAAGTACCAGTTGTGTTTTTGGATACACTTTTAGGTGGTCTGACCATCGTAAAAGAAGGTGGCGGCAACCAAACAAAATCCTTAAAGCTCCAGGATAGTATCGGCAATAAATACGCGCTAAGAAGTATCAACAAAACGCCTGCACCATTGATCCCTGAATTTGCAAAAACATTAGGTTTGGAAAACATTATTATAGATGGCATTTCCGCACAACACCCATATGCAGCAACAGTTGTCGCCCTATTGGCCGATGCGGCACACATCTTACATACATCTCCAAAAGTTTATTTTATCCCCAAACAGGAGGCTCTGGAAGAATACAATGAGGATTACGGCAACAAGCTTTTTCTATTCGAACATGAAACGGAAAGCAAAACCAATTGGACGACCATTAAAAATGTCAGCACAATTATTGAAACCGACGATTTACAGGAGCTCAAATTAAAACGTGGCGACACACTTAAAATAGACGAACACGCCTTGGTAAGGGCGCGCCTATTTGACTTGGTTATTGGCGATTGGGACAGACATGCCAAACAATGGGGATGGGTCATAAAAGAAGAAGAGAACGGTCAGGTTGCCATTCCGCTACCTGCCGATAGAGACAATGCCTTTTTCAATATTGGTGGCATCGTCCCCAATATTATTGCAAGTAAAAATGTCACTCCTGAAATGCGTCCTTTCCAAAAAGATATTGATTACCTCCCGGGATTGATCCAAGATTTTGATGTCTATTTTTTAAAGAGTACACCGGAATACGTTTTTGTTGAAGAAGCACAGCAATTGCAAAAACTGTTGACGGATCAGGTCATCGAAAATGCGGTACGTCAATGGCCAGCTCAGATTTACAAATTGGATGGTTTGGAAATTGAAAACAAACTCAAAAGCAGAAGAGACGAACTCCAAACCTACGCAAAGGAATTCCAACGCCTCTTGGTGGAAAAACCATATCCAACATCACCCTTAAAAGGTTCAGAAGACGTCAAGTTCAATGGTCATTATTTGAACTGTTTCGAATGCTATTAAAATAGCATAAAGGGAGTTTTAAAATAAGAAAAACGGCTAAAATAAGCCGTTTTTCTTCAATTTTGGAGCAAAAAATACATTCTATATGAATGAACAAATAACTGCATTTAAAGTCAGATATCAGCGCGACGACAACTGGATTGTTAGCTCGAATAAATCAATATTTAACTCTAATGGAATTTCGTTAAATAAACCTAAAACGGCATGATTTTTCCTGAAAATAACTGTATTTTATGATCTCTAATATGAAATACCTCATTTTCTTAATCATAATCTTTAGCACGTCAATGAACGCCCAACACATTATTCCTGAATCCATATCTAAAGAAATAAAAAAGGCTTTAGAGTTTTATCCTGACCTCCGGGATACCCACATTGAGTTTCGATTTAAAAAGAACATAAAAAAATCGACCATGCAGGCCAGACCAACATTTGGAAGTTTTTTTAGAGCTCGTAAAAACAGGAGGTATGTGATTCTCATCAGTGAAAAGTTCAAGATTTCTGATAAAGAATTCTTGACCAAGCATATTCCCTCAGATATATTAATCGGTTGGATTGGTCATGAATTGGGTCATGTCATGGATTATTCCAATAGAAGCAAACTCAATTTGATCTGGTTTGGAGTTAAATACCTTCTTTCTGATTCTCATATTGTAGAAGCAGAACGTGCGGCAGACACCTATGCCATACGCCACAATATGGAAAACTATATTTTAAAGACTAAGGATTTCATCTTGAACAATGCCGATATACACGATGCTTATAAATTGCGCATAAAAAAGTATTATTTATCGCCAGAGGAAATTATGGACCTCATCGAAAAACGCAAAATAGAATCGGAGGCTATAGCTCAGTAACAAAAGACTCCCATTCCTTGAATTTATCGGCCTTCATCACCCGTTCCATTTTTACCTGACCTCCTTTTTTCTTATTGGCTCCGCTCCATTCGTGAAAAACGGAAGGTTTCACCAAAGTGACCTTCACTCCTTTTAAAGCTTTACTTCTGGCCACTTTATAATTTTTATTGGCTTCCTTTAAAAAGTTGTCCAAGCTTTCCACAATCTGCTGCTCGTCCAGTGCATCTTCTGAGCCAATATACCAACAGTGATAGAATTCATCATCTTCACAGCGTTTTGCGCAAATGGTATATTCCGGTATTTTAGTCGAAAACTCAGCTTCGAGATGTTTCATCGCATCATCCATTTTATTGACAGATAATTGCGATCCAACCGTATTCAGGAAAAACTTGGTGCGGCCCGTAATTTTAATTTCTGCCCGCTCCACATCTGTAAACATAATGGTATCGCCAATTTCATAGCGCCAAGCGCCACTCACGGTACTCATCAACAACACATAATCTTGGTCTAATCTCACATCCTTTAAAGTGATGGACGGCGCATCCTTAACCAAAGACCCATCTTCTTTGATGTATTCAGGTTTAAAAGGAACAAATTCGAAATAAACACCTTCATCCGTTACCAATTTCATGGCATCAGTATCTGGTCGTGATTGAAAAGCGATAAATCCTTCAGAGGCCAAGTAGGTGTCAATAATTGTAATGGGTTGTCCCATTAAGGCATTGAAACTTTTCTCATAGGGTCCAAAAGCAACGCCACCTGAGGTAAATACTTGAAGGTTTGGCCAAATTTCGTGGATATGGTTTAAATTATGATGTTTGATTACTTTTTGAAGCATGAGCTCAATCCAGGAGGGAATTCCGCTCAAAGCGCCAATGTCCCAGTTTTCTGCATTTTCAGCAATCCGCTGTACACGTGCATCCCAATCGTCTATTTTAGAAATCTCCTCTCCCGGCTTGTAATAAGGTCGAAACCAAAACGGAATTTTGCTAGCGCTAATGCCACTAATTTCACCTTCCAAATGATCGTTATGCTCCTTCAACTCCGTAGAACTGCCCAACATCATAATTTCCTTTTCAAAAAAATCGGCTGGGAAATCAAAATTACTGAGGGCAAAAACCTGTTGTATTCCTGTATTTTTAATGGCGTCAATCATCTCATCGGTAACCGGAATGCGCTTACTCTCTTTCCCTGTTGTGCCAGAACTCAAAGCGAAATATTTAGGATGTCCAGGCCAGGTGACATCTTCTTCACCGTCCTGAAGTCGGTACCACCATTCGCTATTGATTTTGTTATAATCAAAATAAGGCACCTGGTTTGCAAATGCAGTTGCTGGAGATTCCGATTCCAATATCGATTCAAAATCATAGTGCTTACCAAACGCCGTATTCTTTGCTTTGGTCAACAGCTTTTTTAAAAGGTCTTGCTGTTCTTCAACAGGATTTTTTTCTGATGAAAAGGAATCTTTAACATCAATGATTCCCTTGATAATATTACCTAATATGGCCATGAGTTGATTTTATTTTAAGAAATTCTAATTGTATTGATACTTTTTAACCACTCTTTTTTTCCACAGCGTTCACAAGTGTCTTTAGCAATTTGCAAGGGCACCGAATGCCCACACGAGGTACACGAATAATACGTGCCCGAACTGCGTACACTGGAAGTTCCATAGAGAAGTTCTGGTCGTATTGGCAAACCGTAGCCTACTTTCTCGTCCTCCAAAAAAAAAGCACTTATATCGCCTGTGGTTTCCAAATAGGCATACTTAATCTGACCCAAATGCTCTACCGATTTTAAGCGCAATTGGGAATACACTTCATCAGCTGCCAAATTTTCCTTATTGAGAATGTTTAAAACAAATTCGCCATTTTCAATAATGAGTTTTGGTTCACCTTCGATTAAACGTTCCAAAGGCTTAATTTTTACCGCCAACATGGTAATGAGACGATATAGAATGATCACAACTATTATCACCACGATGCCCGGCACAACCCCCACGTCCTCGTAGAGCATTGGATCACCGGCCGCCGATCCTAAAGCGATAATAATGACCATTTCAAAAATGGACAATTGTTTGACACCGCGTTTTCCGGCAAATCGCAATAATACAAGTAGCACTAAGAACATCACCGCTACCCTAAAAACAACTTCCAGTAAAAAGCTATAGGGCAACTCGTTCATCAGAACGCGTGGCCATTCGAAAACATTTTCCATTTTGATGAAAAAAAGTTCTTAAGCGGCCATTTTACGACATTCTTCGGCACATTTTCTACAAGATTCAGCACATTTCTGACAGTGTTCATGATCGTGTTGACCACATTGTTCGGCACACCAGTCACAAATTTCTGCACATAATCTACAATATTCCGCTGCATGTTTACTGTCTGCTGCCATCATTTTTATGGACACCAAACAGGCATCAATACATTCTACACAGCATTTTGGGCAGTCATTCATACTTTTCATTCCCGCCATTTCAACGAGACAGTTTTGACAATCTACCAAACATTTTTGGCAGGCTTCAATACATTTTTGATACGCTGTTTTCATAAAAAAGAGTTTTATGCAATTTCAATAATTTAAGAGGATGTGCGTAATTCAATTCGTAAAAAAATTAACCCTTATACTCTTATTCTGAAAGAGCACCAATTATTAAAAAATTTTTAATTACTTTATGCTAAAATCACAAAAAAGTGAATCTAAAAAAATTTCTTATTGGCTTTGGTTTTACTGCTATGTTCTTCACCTTGCTGCCACTTATTCCAGCAGATTATTGGTGGATACGCATGTTTGATTTCCCACTAATTCAACTTACAACACTCACTTTTATTGCCATTCTGATATATTTTATAAAATTCGATTTCAGAAACTCTAAAGACTACTTATTCATTGCAGCCCTTATTGGATGCTTTATCTTTCAATTTTCAAAGATTGTTCCTTATACGCCTTTTTACGCCAAAGAAGTGCACGATGCCACCAAAACTTCCAATACTAAAAAGATTAAACTACTCACTGCCAACGTCTTGCAGAAAAACGAGCAAAATGATAGCTTGATCGCTATTATTGAAAAGCTCAATGCGGATGTTATGGTGTTTACAGAGGCCAATAACCGATGGCAGGATGCCATTGTTAAACATTTGTCTGCCGATTATAAATATAGAGTTGAGCTGCCATTAGACAATACGTATGGCATTTTGATGTATTCTAAATTAGAACTCATCAACCCAGAAATCAAGTTTATGGTTACAGATACCATCCCCTCTATCCACAGCAAATTAAGATTACCTTCCGGCGATATAATTCAACTTTTTGCCGTACATCCCACACCACCGATGCCTCAAGAAAACCCGTTGTCGACCGACAGGGACGCCGAACTTATGATGACTGCAAAATTAGCACGTGAATCTCCAATTCCTGTAATAGTAATCGGCGATTTCAATGATATTCCTTGGTCATCAACAACACTTTTATTCCAAAATACCAGTGAATTACTGGACATTAGGGTTGGAAGAGGATTTTATAATACTTTTAATGCCAAAAAATCTTTGCTACGATGGCCTTTAGATCATATTTTTGTCTCACCCGAATTTAGGTTAATAGACTTAAAAACTTGCGAATCCATAGATTCTGACCATTTTCCTTTTTATGTAGAATTATCATTTGAACCCGAAGGCGCAAAATCACAAATGCCAAAACCGGCATCAAAGGAGGATTTGGAAAAAGCAAGGAATCAAATTGAAAAGCTCAAAACAAAAAATGGATCATAAAAATGTTAGAATTCTTTAAACCAAGAATTACTCCTTATAAAGTCTCACATCATTTTTATAATCTCAACAATATTCTTGTTAGCATTTATAACAAGTTTGAGAAATAAGAGTAAACAGAAATCACCAAAACATCTGAAATTAAAATTGATTTTACATCTGAAATTGATGATAGCTTATGATTGTACTTATAGCGCCCCAAAAAGACATAGAAAACGAAACTCAAATTCTGGATCAGCTTTTCGAGTCTGGTCTAGAATGTTATCATTTGAGAAAACCCTATAAAACTGCTCAAGAATATGTCAATTTTATAACTGAAATAGACCCAAAATATCGCAACAGAATCGTTCTCCATCATTTTCATGAATTGACGAATAACTTTGATTTAAAGGGCATCCACTTTGAAGAGGAACAACGGCGGAAGTATATTGAATCACCTACCCGTTATTTTAAAAACTTAAAACTTTTCGGAAAAACCATCAGTTCTGCGTTTCATGAATTAAATGATTTGGAGCACAGCGATTTCGAATTTGATTATCATTTTCTATGGTCGCAATTTCCCTCAGAAACCCAAACTACCTCTGAAAGAAAACGAAGTGATGTTAACGGCATTGATAAACTAATTTTTTGTGTTTCTGAATTGGATGCCAACACTATACATGAAATTTTTGCTTTAGGCTATAAAGGAATCGTCGTGATGGAAGATTTTTGGCAAAGCAAAGAGCCATTGGAAAATTTTACGAACTTAAAAACCGTTTATGATGCCATTATCACTAAACCATAAGTTGATAGCTAAAAATTATAAATTATTCAATTGATTATCCGTGCCCTTATCACTTATGGTCCAAAAGAATCCTACAAAAAAGAATTGATCCGCCGCTGGAAGTAAAGCTCTTCTTGAAAAATTACCATTCGCATCTGCCGTAGTTGCATATTGATAGCCGTTGATATTATTAAAGCCCAGCACATTGTTGATAGAAACATAGAGAATTTTTTGGGGACTTAATAAATACGCCCAATTCAGGCTTAGATTATTATAGGATTTCGTTTTGGCATTCAAAAAGCCATCGGTATTAGGATTTGTATAGTTTCTTCCAGATGCAAATGCATAACTAAAACCTACCTGGCTTTTTAGAGCATCCATCCAATATTTACCTACCACAGAGAGGTTGTGCGAATTGACAAAGTTGGGTTGGGCGGCGTAAGGATAGTTTTTATAATCTCGTTCCGTATCCAAAAAGGAATAGCTTACCCAATAATCGACATTTTTGATGTTCTTATTATCACGCCAAAATAAGTCGATGCCTTTGGCAAAACCGCTCCCGGAATTATCAAAATTGGTCTCAAAATCTAAAAACTCCGAATCGTACTTTATCAAGCTTTTATAATTTTTATAATATGCCTCAGCTTTAAATATGCGCCCCTCCGCATTGTATTGGTAATTCAAGATATAGTGCGCTGTGTGCTGCGGTTGAAGTGATTGATCAAACTTTAAGATATCATTATTTGGGTTTTGATAAAAATCGCCATAAGCTAAGGACACCTGACTTCTTTTTGAGGTTTTATAAGCCAAAGACACCCGCGGGGCGATCTCAGTCGCTTTGAACAACTGGCTATAATCTGCTCTTAATCCTGCTTTCAATGCCAACTTTTTTGAAAAAATGACATCGGCTTCAGCAAAAGCGGCAGCAATATCATTCGTGAATCCGTAGCGTTTTGGCGATATCAACTCGTCTTGATAGTTTTCATTAAAATGGGTGGAAAAGTATTCAGCACCAAAATTCAGCTTCAACCGATTGCTGAATCGGCGTTTCAATTTGAATTTGGCGTGATAGGAGTTTTCAGTATCGTCAATCTCACTGTCAAAAACGCCAACATCTGTCTGCCCATGGGCATAACTCAAGCCTCCAAAAACCGACCAAACATCAGTGAGCATACCCTGATAAGTCCCATTAAAATATAGATTATTATCGTTTAGTTTAAAGTGGACACCTTCGGAGTAATTGATGTCTTCTTGGGTCAATTCGAAATTGGAGGTTTCAAAAGCTGTGTATATTTTCAACAATCCCCTATCAAAATGCTGTCTATATACCGCCTCTCCCGAAGCCGACTGAAATGGCTTATCCCAGTCATTCCTGTCTGGAAAAAGAGCGATATAGGGCGCTAGATTAATATAAGAGGCGTTCACACTTAAAGAGCTTTTTTCCCGTTTTCGGGTATTACCAAGGCCGCCGCCCAAGGTCATAATGCCAATTTCTGTTTTGTTCTGATCGGCTTCATCTATAGTATTTAGCAAAAGAACACTGGAAAGTGCCTGACCATATTCGGCAGAATAGCCACCCGTGGAAAACGTGATCCCATCAAACAAAAAAGGCGAATAGCGTCCACGAGTAGGCGTGTTGTTTGTGGTTGGACTATACGGCGTAAACACTCTAATGCCATCTATGAAAATCTGTGTCTCATCCGCTTCCCCACCACGTACAAACAAGCGTCCGTCTTCTGCCACGGTTGTTGTGCCCGGTAAAGTTTGCAAAGCACCGACAAAATCGCCCAAGGCACTCGCTGTGGTCACCACATCTAAGGTGTTCAAAACGGAGACTTTACTATTATCTCCTGCTTCAAAGGTTCCTGCCGAAAGAATGACGGCATCCAAGGTGTTCACGTCTTCACGCAGTTTGATCTCCAAATCGCTCATTGATACCACTTCAGTAGTTTTTTTAAAGGTTTCATAGGAAAGGAAGGAAACCACCAAGGTTTTCATACCCATTTGATCTGTATTAAAAGAAAACAGACCCGAAATATCGGTTGTTCCTCCATCATAGGATCCTTCCAGATAGACGTTGGCACCTTGTATAGGCAGACCTTTGACATCCGTCACTCTCCCTGAAATTGTGATTTGTCCAAAGCTGTTAATAATAGTGAAAAAGATAAGAAAGAAGACTTGTGCTTTCATAAAGGTTGCGTGATTAACTGTTGCCGCAAATGTGTGCAGAATCAAACACAATGAAAATTCTTAAGTTCTGAACTGTCATAATCTAAGGACGAATTGACTTTTAGTATGTGAAGTCAATAGTTCCATCATTTTAGTATCTTAGATCCAAATTCCAACTGATGCTGACCAAAACTGAAAAACAATTTACCGTCCTATTTATGTTGCTCCTTATAGCAGAACTTATCTGTGGCAGTGTCGAAAGCCTTTCAACCTGGCACTACTTTACAAAACCTTCGTTACTGACTGCTTTAATCATCTATTTTTATGTCCAAAGTAAAGAGCTCACCTCAAAAACCAAAGTCATGACCTTAGCAGCACTCGTCTTTTCCTTAATGGGCGATGTGTTATTGATGTTTGTGGACCAATCTCAAAATTTTTTCATGTTTGGATTGGTTTCCTTTTTCTTGGCACATGTATTTTATATCGTGATATTTTGGAAGCGGAGGCATACGAAAACCAATTCTGCTGGTTTAATTACAATTTTAGTGGTCTATGCGATCGGGCTTTTTTATCTCCTCAGAAATAGTTTAGGTGACCTATTGATTCCTGTGATTTTTTATATAATTATTATTTTAATAATCGTCATTACCGCATTTTTAAGACAGGAAAAAGTTTCAAAAATAAGTTTTATTTTAGTGTTTTTAGGTGCTATATTGTTCGTGATTTCAGATAGTATTTTGGCCTTAAATAAATTCTATATGCCATTAAGGTTTTCCAGTATCAGCATCATGCTAACTTATGCTTTAGCTCAATATTTTATCGTTTTGGGGCTTCTAAAACAGCGATAGGCTTTCTCTATAGTCACTAATTAATCAATTAATAATCAGATTGCAACGTCATCATGCATGAAGTGCTGGTTCAACGTACATACCAACCTATTAATATTTCAAAAATAACTACTAATTTCTGTAACAATCGCTATGATTTCTCTACTAACAGTATAACTAACTAACCGATTTGAACAAAGAATTAGAACATAATTTTGTAGCGTTGCTTGAGGAGCATCAGAATATTGTGCACAAAGTTTGTAGGCTCTATACAAACCATCGGGAAGCGCATAATGATTTGTTCCAGGAGGTCACCATTCAGCTTTGGAAAGCCTATCCTAAATTTCGTGGAGACGCTAAATTCAGCACTTGGATGTACCGCGTGGCACTAAATACCGCCATCACCTTATATCGAAAATCCAAACGTACGGTCAACACCTACGAACTGGAAACATTTCAATTTAAGATCAAGGCGGAAGAGTACGATGACACCGAAGAGCAACAATTAAAATTACTTTATCAAGCCGTCCACCAGTTGAATGATATTGAAAAAGCATTGGTCTTTCTTTATTTAGAAGAGAAAGATTATCGGGAAATTAGTGAAACCTTAGGGATTAGTGAGGTCAATGCGCGAGTGAAAATGAACAGGATTAAAAACAAACTAAAAACAATACTTAATCCGTAATTATATGGATGAATTAGAATTATTAAAAAAACATTGGAAACAAGAGGATGCACAGTACCCTCATGTTTCAGCCAATGATATCTATAAAATGATCTTGAAACGGTCATCCTCCATTGTCAAATGGATCTTTATCATCAGTCTGTTGGAGTTTGCCCTATGGACAGGCCTCACCTTCTTTTTAAAAGACTCTAAGAACGCCCAGCATTTTGACAAGATGGACTCTGACTACCTGATCATTCCATTGACCGTTATCGGCTATGTGATCTTGGCTTATTTTTTCTATTTATTTTACAAAAACTTCAGACGCATCTCAGTAACGGACAGCGCCAAAGTACTCATGGAAAACATCATTAGGACGCGAAAAACAGTTAAAAACTATGTGCTTTTCAATTTAATCTTCATGGTCGTTTCCACAATGGTAATAATGTATATTGAATTTGATCAAGACCAAGCCCTGATCCGAAAAACTCAAGCTGCAGCTGCCAATGGGGATATCTTTATGTTCTATGCAAAAACCATATTGATTGTTGCTGGAGTACTTGCGGTTTTTGCGGGTGTGCTATTATTCTTCTATTGGCTGATCTACGGCCTGTTATTAAGAAAACTCAATAGGAATTATAAGGAGTTGAGAAAACTAGAGATGTAAAATAGAATTAAAGCAGCGACTTAAGTCCCGCTACACAATGATCATCAAGACAGACCTGTAGGAATTATTAAAACGGTGTTTCAGCTCACAGAAAGCAACTATGAAACTCCATAAAAACTCAACGATTTGGATGTAATTGCTTCCTGAAGAAACTGGGATCTAAAAGTCGAAATTGAATTTTAAACACGGGTTATTCCTCTACTTTCCTCCATCTTCTAAGTTTGTGCAACGCTTCTTGAGCCATAATTTCTTCCTGCGGAATGACTTTTAGGAACGACGGATGTTGCTCAATGGCATATTCAATCTTCTCTACAATCTGATCAATAGTTTCATTTTCATAATCAATATCCAATGGCTTTTTAATTTCCATGGACTGAAGGATATTTTTCTTCTTGACACGAAGTCCTTTTTTATCAAAAGAACGTCTAAAGCCGTCAATCACGATGGGAACGACAATTGGTTTATAACGTTTGATAATGTGCGCTGTTCCTTTTCTAATAGGCCTGAACGGAGTTGTGGTGCCTTGAGGGAAGGTGATCACCCATCCATCATCCAAAGCCTTGGAAATGGCCGTAATATCACTCATTTTAACCTGGCGATTAACTTCCTTGCCTTCAGCTCTCCATGTACGTTCAATACTGATAGAACCCACATAGGCCAATATTTTTGGCAACCAGCCGTCCTTCATCGTCTCTTTGGCCGCAACGTAGTAAATGTTCAATTTTGGATGCCACAAATAACCGATGTTCTTGATATTGTCATCCCGATCACTCAAACTCGCATTGAACACGTGAAACATGGCCACCACATCTGCAAAATAGGTTTGATGGTTAGAGATGAATAAGACATTGGTATCCGGTAAATTTTTGATGACTTCAGAACCTTCAATCTGCAGTTCGTTAAAGCCTCTAAAACGTCTGTGTGTCATCGCACCTAGGATGCGGATGAGCCACTTTTTTACAAAAAGTATATGTCCAAAAGGGTTTCTTTTAAATAATCCCATTATATTTATTTACGGTTATGAAATTCAATTCGCGAGGCGCATGACCTCAACTTGCCTAAGAAAACAAATTTAGTAAAATCCATAGCTTAGAGCACTTTTTTTAACAAGTCTTTTATTTCACTGAGCATCATGGCTGTTGCACCCCAAACCGTATGGCCATTCAATTTAAAAACGGGCACTTCCACCTCCTTTTCCAACGAAGTCATGAGCATTTCAGAACCAACATGGGCATCATTGACAAAGTCAGCCAAAGTAACCTCTATCAAATCTTCAACCTCATCATCCTGTTTCAAAAACTGGGGCGTCTTATGTGTCACTCCTAAAAAAGGATACACGGTAAAGTTACTGGGCGGAATATAGAGCTTGGTGAGGGCCTTTAAAACCTCCATGTCTTCTATGGGCACACCTACCTCTTCAAAAGTCTCCCTTAAAGCAGCATATTCCAGTGAGGGATCTTCGGGTTCCAGCTTACCTCCCGGAAATCCTACTTGGGCCGAATGGACGCCTTTATAAGTTTTTCTCAAAATTAAAATCAGCATTGTGCTGTGATCTTGATCCGGATAAAACAAAGCCATAACGCCTGCCTTCTTTGAATACTTCATGAGCTCACGTTGCTTCTCAATCAACTCAATACGATATTTAGGCGACATTTTCAGCTGTGATTCATGACCTGGAAGTGGAATATGTTCTATTTTTGAAATAGATTTTAAAAATGTATCAAAATTCATTCAGATATGAGAATTTTAATGTTCATTGGCGTGTTTTTCATCTTTCTTAATTGTGAAGATAAACAATCTCGCCAAAAAAATAGTCATTCCACTGTAGATTCCTTTCCTTCCGGAGACATTCAAGTCAAAAAAGACACCGTTGCAAAAAAGACGCGTAAATTCCCAAAACTCACCGATGAAAATGCCATGGACTTTTTCCTCGAGTACGAAAAGGAACATAAAGAGAACAAAGTGAGAATTACTACCGATTTCGGAACAATAGACATCCTTCTGTTTAATGAAACCAAATTCCACCGTGCCAATTTCATCTTTTTGACCAAGCAACAATATTTTGATAATACCCAGTTTTATCGCATTGTCAACAACTTCGTCATTCAGGCTGGCAATAGCGATGATGTATCCATAGCCGAAAAACGTCAAGAAATAGGACAATACCTCCTACCTATAGATACCAATCGGGGTGTTCTACACGACCGGGGTGTGATCAGCATGCCCAGTAGTGAAATTGAAAACCCTCATAAGCTGGCCTCTCCCTATCAGTTTTTTATCGTGCAACAGCAAGGTGGCGCACATCATCTGGATGGCAGTTATACGGTTTTTGGAAGAGTGATAGACGGCATGGATGTGGTAGATACCATTGCCGCTCAAGAGACAGATGGCTCAGAATGGCCTTTAAGGAACATTTACATCCGTAAAGTAGAAATTATAAATTAATTAAGAAGATTGAGTCTTTAATTCGATATCTTGGAACTCTTTAAAATTTAACACTAAAACTAATGACAAAACACAACCTGAAACACATTAAAACCTTGAGTTTATGTGTCCTGATTGCCTTTACAAGTTGTAAAGACGATGAAAAAAAAGAAACCAGCATGACTAAAACTGACAATATCCTATTACAAGAATGGACAGGTCCTTATGATGGTGTTCCTGCTTTTGACAAAATGAACGTTAAAGACGTGAAGGAGGCTGTTGAAAAAGGCATGGAACTGGGCTTAGAGGATATTGAAAAAATAGCCAACAATCCTGAGCCTCCAACTTTTGAGAATACCATAGTAGAAATGGAACGCTCCGCAAAAGACCTGACTCGCGTTTTTACCTACTACGGTATCTTGAGCAGCAATATGTCATCGCCTGAATTCAGGGATCTCCAAGCAGAATTAGCACCTAAACTTTCGGATTACAATTCTAAAATATCCCAAAACGAGAAATTATTCCAAAGAATTAAAGCCGTGTACGACGCTTCACAAACAACACCTTTAGAAGCCGATCAGCAGCGTGTGGTTGACTTGACCTACAAAAGCTTTGAAATGAATGGTGCCAATCTAGATACAGAAAAGAAGAAGCGCTATGCCGAAATCAACAAAGAGCTCTCTTCTATCTATACTAAATTTTCAAACAACGTCTTACATGATGAAGAGAATTATGTGACTTACTTGAATGAGGACCAATTGGGTGGACTTTCAGAATCTTTTGTCAAATCGGCGGCTAAAATTGCTTCGGACAAAGGTCAAGATGGGAAATATGCCATTACCAACACACGGTCTTCAATAGATCCGTTTTTGACTTATTCTACCGAGCGTGAATTGCGCAAACAAGTGTGGACCAATTATTATTCTCGTGGTGATAATGCTGACGCATACGACAACAACGATTTAATTGCCAAAATCTTACAACTCCGCAAAGAACGCGTAGGCTTGATGGGTTATGATAATTATGCTGAGTGGCGTTTACAGGACAGAATGGCAAAAACACCAGAAAACGCCATGGACTTGATGATGGCTGTTTGGCCAGCTGCTATTGCAAGAGTGAAAGAAGAAGTTACTGATATGCAAGTTGTAGCCAATGAAATTGGTGATAAAATCACCATTGAACCTTGGGATTACAGATATTATGCCGAAAAAGTACGCCAAAAGAAATATGATTTGGATAGTGAAGAGGTGAAACAATACTTACAACTTGATAAACTGACTCAAGCCTTATTTTATACCGCTGGACGTTTGTTCAATTATGAATTCACTCCAGTTCCGGAAGGTAGCGTACCTGTTTTTCATGACGATGTAAAAGTTTGGGACGTGACCGATAAGGATTCTGGTAAACATATTGGTTTATGGTATTTAGACCCATTTGCACGCGAAGGAAAACGTTCTGGCGCCTGGGCAACAACTTACCGTAGCCACACTACCTATGACGGTGAAGAAACCGTATTGGCGTCTAACAACTCCAATTTCGTAAAACCTGCTCCAGGCGAGCCTGTTTTAGTGTCTTGGGATGATGCGACCACGTTTTTCCACGAATTTGGACATGCTCTACATTTCTTCTCTTCAAATGTGAAATATCCAACCTTAAATGGTGGAGTTAGGGATTATACAGAATTCCAATCACAATTATTGGAGCGCTGGTTATCTACCGACGAAGTGATCAACCAATTTTTGGTACATTACAAAACTGGCGAGCCTATTCCAGCAGCATTGGTTGCAAAGATCAAAAATGCAGCGACCTTCAATCAAGGTTTTGGGACGACCGAATATTTGGCATCGGCCTTAATAGACATGAAATTGCATTTGGCAGATCCAGAAAATATTGATATTGATAAATTTGAGCGTGAAACCTTAAATGAAATGAAGATGCCAAAAGAATTGGTGATGCGTCATAGAACACCACACTTTGGACATGTGTTCTCAGGTGAAGGTTATGCCACAGCTTATTATGGCTATATGTGGGCAGATGTGTTGACGGCCGATGCATCCGAAGCTTTTAGGGATGCTCCAGGAGGATTCTATGATAAAGACCTTTCCGCAAAATTGGTGAAGTATTTATTCGCTCCAAGAAACTCCATGGATCCAGCAGAAGCTTACCGCTTGTTTAGAGGTCGTGATGCAAAGATTGAAGCTTTGATGAGAGATCGAGGTTTCCCTGTTCCGAAGAGTTAATTAAAGAATTTCTTACACTATTGAAAGCCGCGTTTTTAACGTGGCTTTCTTTGTTTAGTGATCAAAAATCTGCTTCGTGAAATAGCTGGAAAAGAATTTGAGAAAACACATAATTAGTCGTGTAGTCGTGGCTAAAACACTTATAGAGACTAAAGTAGCCGCAATATAATTGTAGGGTTTTAACCTTTAACTAGATAATAAAAACTCTCTACAACCGCTATTCTTTTCAGTTCTATTTTTTAAGAGTCTTATATTAAACCGATCTATTGGGATCATTCTTATACAAGTTTGGCAAACTGATATTAAATTTCACCGCAATCAGCCTTACAGAAATAACCACAGCGCCCGCAATCATAAATACCACATTATCATCAATGGGCAGTTGTCTTAAAAGAAAATAGGTGATGCCTCCTAAAATACAAGCGGTCGCATAAATTTCCTTTGTTCTAAAAATGACTGGAATTTCATTAGACAAAATATCTCTGATCACCCCACCAAAACAAGCTGTGATCGTTCCTAATGAGATACAAATAAAGGGATGCAACCCGGCCGACAAACCTTTTTCAATACCTACAACCGTATAAAGTCCGATCCCAATCGAATCAAACAACAATAAGGACGTGCGCAGATAATTGATCTTTCGTTTGAAAGCTACGGTAAAAACAGTCGCAGCGAATATAACATATACATACGTCATGTTGGTCATCCAGGTCACTGGGGTCACCCCAATGAGAATGTCTCTTAAGGTCCCACCACCTACTGCGGTCACAAAAGCAATAATGAGCACCCCAAAAGGATCCATTTTTTTATTCATCGCGACAGATACACCAGAAATGGTAAAAGCAATAGTTCCGAGAATGTCAAGGGTTTGTAGAAACATAGTTTTTCCGAAAAATTATAAGCGGACAAAGATAGCAACACGTATTGGGCAATCTGAAACTTTAATGGGATAAAATGTGAATTTGGGTGTTTTTGAAGGTTTTATGAAAAAATAAAACATGAAATTCACTTTGGATCTCACTTGAAGAGATCCCGCCCAAAAGCGGGATAAGCCCTTCGACTGCGCTCAGGGCAAGCTTATCGCACAAGTTTTATGAAAAACAAAACTTGAAACTTTTCTTGGAACTACAACAGAGGGATCCCGCCCAAAAGCGGGATAAGCCCTTCGACTGCGCTCAGGGCAAGCTTATCGCACAAGTTTTGTGAAAAACAAAACTTTAAACTTTTCTTGGAACTGCGACAAAGAGATCCCGCCCAAAAGCGGGATAAGCCCTTCGACTGCGCTGAGGGCAAGCTTATTGCACAAGTTTTGTGAAAAACAGAGTTGAAACTTTTCTACGAACTGCAACAAAGAGATCCCGCCCAAAAGCGGGATAAGCGACTCACACATATTTTCCGAAAAGGAAAATATGGTTCGCTGCTTACATACTCTGCGTATAGTAATTATAATCTTTTAAAATGGTGTCTATGAATTGAATATCATTACCATTGACAGCCTTTACTCCTATCACTTCCGTTATTTTATTCCGCAGTTTTATTAGGGTTTGATAATCATTGGCGGATTTTGCAGCAGTGAAAGTATCCTTGATAATGCGCGCATCGTTGTCTGAAAGCTTGATTACTGTTGGATAAGTTGGTTTATAATCGTCATCCAGGTGCTCCAAAATCGTGTGACTTATATCGACCTTGTCTTTTAATAAAATCACTGAAGTGCCGGCAGCCATATCTCCCAAACGTTGCGACCTTTTGCTGAAAAGAATCACAAAAAAGCCCATTCCGAAAATATAGATATCTACGATCCTAAAAAACCAACGCACCACATAATCGGCAAGAGAAGCTTGATACCCATCAATCTTAACCACTTTAATTTTCATGATTTTCTTTCCAAATGTTTGTCCTTCCATAAGAGCTTCCAAAACCAATGTATAGAAAACAACCGGCAGGCCAAGTAAGGTATTGATGCCAATTTGCGACCATTGGTCCATATCCTGAAAAACACCTAGGCTCATGTTTAAAATGGTGATATAACCTATCTTCAGGATCATATCAATAATAAACGCCATCAAACGTTCGCCCACCCCAGATGCCGTAAAATTAATTTTTACATTTTGGGTTGTGTTAATTTGTAACTCTGACATTTTATATTTTATTTTAACGTCTATATGAGAGAAGTTGCGTTTATCAAGCAAAATAAGGAAAAATGGCTAAGTTTTGAAACCGCCATCTTCAATAATGATTTTAAAAATCCCGATGAACTTGCGTCACAATATATTCAATTAATTAACGATTTATCCTACGCGCAAACTTACTACCCCAAAAGTAAAGTAATTACGTACTTAAATCAATTAGCAGCCAAAGCTTTTCAAAAAATATATAAGACCAAACGCGAAGACAGCAATAGAATCGTTGCTTTTTGGAAAACTGAGGTGCCATTGATTATGCATCAATATCGAAAATTCGTCTATATCGCTTTCATCATTTTCACAATTTTCACGGCTATTGGCGCAATTTCAGCAGCGAATGACGGCGAGTTTGTCCGCTCCATTTTGGGTGACGAATATGTCAACATGACCTTAGAAAATATTGAAGCCGGCAATCCTGTGGCCGTTTACAAAAGCGGCAGCAACTGGGGAAGTTTTATAGGCATTACCGTCAATAATTTGCGCGTCGGCGTCATTGCTTTCGTTTTGGGCATTTTTGGCGGGCTCGGCACTGTTTACATCTTATTTAAAAACTGTATCATGTTGGGCTCCTTTCAATATTTTTTTTACGAAAAGAATGTGTTTTGGGAAAGTGTCAGAGGGATTTGGATCCATGGTTCAATGGAGATTTTCGCCATTGTCATTGAAGCAGCAGCAGGTTTGATCTTAGGCGCAAGCATTCTATTCCCAGGGACACATTCAAGGTTTACGTCTTTTAAGGAAGGTGCCAAAACTGGGGTTAAAATAGTGATCAGCACCTTCCCCTTCACCTTTTTCGCTGGATTCCTGGAAGGGTTTATCACAAGATATTCACAAGAAATGCCCAAATTAATCTCCGTTGGTATTATCTTGGTCACTTTAGGATGTATTAGTTACTATTATTTAATTTATCCGTTTGTTGTCAAGAAAAAATTGGATGCGCAACTGGTTCCCATAATCGCTTAAATGAAACTTCACCTTACGCTTATAGTTACGGTCTGTATGATTCTGCTCAATGGAAACACATCACTTTGGGCGAAAATATCTGTACAGCAACCTCAAAACGAGCGTCAATTTAAAGAGGGTTTTAAGGATAATTATTCTGGCAGGAAGTATAATTATGAAGGAAAGGCAGCAGTGCGTTCTAATTCATCAAAACATGGAGACGCTTCCAAATACTCTCAAAACAGGCCGTATGTAAACGAAGATAATGACGCGGATAATTTCTCATTTGACTTTAGTATCTTCAATTGGTTGTTTATCATCATTCTGATCCTAGCTTTGCCTTATCTGGCCTACACCTTGTTAAATGAAGGAAGCAGTCATCTGTTTTCGTTTAGAAAGAATGAAAAATTACAGGCGTATGGAGAAATCACTGCTGAAAACATAGCGCAGGCCGACATTAAAGCACTCATCACCAACGCCGAAAACACAAATGATTACCGATTGGCCATTCGGTATTATTATTTATTGGTATTAAAACAACTGAACCTCAAAAACTTCATTAAGTATGAGGATGATAAAACCAATGCAGATTATATGAATGCTATTGCATCTCAAAACTTCAGTAAAGGTTTTGCCTATACCTCCTACATTTACGATTACACTTGGTATGGTGAGTTTTCATTAAATAAGGAACAATACCAATTGGCCAAAGACAGTTTTGTTCAACTCATTAAAGAGATCAATTCATGAACAAAACCTTAATCGTTATACTTGTCATCGCCGCAACTATTATTACCATTGCTATCACAGTGGACTATGGTAGCAATCGGACCGTAGATTGGACAGAAAGCTATAATGAAAAGAGCAATAAACCCTATGGTGTAAGTGTGTTTTATAAGGAGTTGCCTAAGCTTTTTGACGGTCAACTTATGAAAACCATCTACTACTCGCCTTACAACTACTTTTATGCGAATTCAGAGGATGGCTATGGCGATCATGTCGCAGAAGGGAATTATATATTGGTAGGCAATTCAGATTATTTGGAACTTGCAGATGTGGAGGAACTCTTGATTTTTGCCGGCCGTGGCAATACGCTTTTCATGTCAGACTACAACTTCCCTCAATCGCTGTTGGATACCTTAAATTTGACTGTAAAAGTTCGTAAAACCCAGGACAGCATTGTAGAGCTAAACTTCGTGCATCCTCATTTAAAACCCAAAAATACGCAAATCGACAAAAGCGATAGTGCGTCCTATTTTTCAAGATTTGAAGCAGAGAACCACAAAACTTTGGGCTATGTCAACAATGATCTTAATTCGACCAATTTTCTAGAAGTTCCTTTTGAAGACGGCAAAATATTTTTGCATTTGGAACCAAAGATTTTTACCAATTACAATATTTTAAAGGACGATCGCTACCAGTATGTTGAAGGCGTTCTGTCTTATCTACCCAACGAGAATATTTACTTTGACTCCTACACCAAGTTTTTTGATTCCAATTATGGTGATGCTGAAGAAAAATCAAATTTGAGTTGGTTTTTGCAACAAACGTCTTTTAAATGGGCCTGGTATTTGGCTTTGCTGTTGACCTTTTTATTTATGGTTTTCAATGCCAAAAGAAGACAGCGTATCATCCCCATTATAAAACCGCTGGAAAACACAACCGTCGGATTTGTGAAAACAATCTCCAATCTTTATTATGAAACCCAAGACCATAAAAATCTCATCGATAAGAAAATTACCTATTTTTTAGAAAAGATAAGATCCGATTATAATTTAGACACCACCAATTTAAACGAAGAGTTTATCACCAAACTCTCCCAAAAATCTGGCAAGAAGATAGAAACCGTTAAAAAAACTATTAATTTCATCAATTGGTTGCGCACCAAAAATGAGTTTTTTGAAGATAATCTTTTAAAACTCAATAGACACATTGAAGAATTTTATTCATAAACATATGGAAAACCAAGATCCTGTTGAAGGACAAACACCAATAGAGCATATACCAACTCCAGAAGTCATTCAGGAAGAAACCCCTCAGGAGGAAACCTCACAAGACTTAAAATTCACTAACCGGCTGGATCTTTCTGAATTGCAAACCAATGTGCAAAAAATGAAAGAAGAAATAGGTAAGGTCATTGTTGGGCAAACCGACATGGTCGATATGCTTTTGGCTTCATTACTCGCTAAAGGCCACTCATTGATTGAGGGCGTACCTGGTGTCGCGAAAACGATTACAGCAAAATTGATGGCGAAATCATTAAGCGTTGGATTTAGCAGGATCCAATTTACGCCAGATTTAATGCCGAGTGATATTTTAGGCACCTCTGTGTTCAACTTAAAATCAACGGAATTTGAATTTAAAAAAGGACCAATTTTCAGCAATATGATCTTGATCGACGAAATCAACAGAGCTCCCGCAAAAACGCAGGCTGCTTTATTTGAGGTTATGGAAGAACAGCAAATCACCATTGATGGCAATTACTACAAATTAGAATCGCCATTCATGGTTTTGGCCACCCAAAATCCGATAGAACAAGAAGGTACCTACCGTTTGCCAGAAGCACAATTAGATCGTTTTTTATTTAAGATTGATGTTGGCTATCCTAATTTGGAAGAAGAAATTGAGATTTTAATGCGCGAGCACCATTTACAAGATCGCGTCAAAACAGATGCCATCACCCCATTCTTAACCGCAGAGCAAATTGTCAAATATCAAGCACTCGTTACTCAAGTATTAGTGGAAGAGCATTTGCTGAAATATATAGCCGATTTAATTATGGCGACAAGAAATAACAAATTCTTGTATCTGGGTGCCTCACCAAGAGCTTCCATCGCTATTTTAAAAGCAAGTAAAGCCTTTGCTGCAATGACAGGTCGCGACTTTGTAACACCTGAAGATATTAAACGCGCCGCAATTCCAGTCTTGCACCATCGGGTTATCGTGACACCAGAAAGAGAAATGGAAGGCATCACAAGTACGGACGTCATCAAACAGATTATTGAGAATGTGGAGATTCCGAGATAGGTTTCAGGAGAAAGTGTTCAGTTGGCAGTATTCAGCCTTCAGTCATCCGTCATTCGTCTTCGGTCAGCGGTCTTCAGTCTTCAGTCTTCAGTCTTCAGTCTTCAAACAAAATCGTGAATTAGTGGTAAATAACACAAAATAAACTTGAAATTCTTTAAACCATTTTACATGCAGCCGCGATTCTTCTATAGTGGATTAGTCATTATAACCCTGTTTGTATTCAGCTATTTTGTTCCTATTTTATTTGGGATTGCCCAATTATTGATTTTGGTGATTGTATTTTTATTCTTTCTCGATGTCGTGATTGTATTTTTTGGGAGAGATAAAATTAGCGGTCAACGAATCTTACCTGATAAATTCTCAAATGGCGATAATAATCAGGTAGAAATCATTATTGAAAATAAATATCCCTTTATGGTATATTTGACTATCGTAGATGAAGTACCATTCCAATTTCAAGTCAGGGATTTTGAACTCAAACTAAAAATAAATCCCAAAAAACAAGACAACATCGCCTATAACCTCAAACCGACGGAACGTGGCGAATATCATTTTGGAAACCTAAATGTTTATGCATCAACAAGAATAGGACTTGTAGCCAAACGTTTTCGTTTTGATAATGAAGCCATGGTGCCAACCTATCCAAGTTTTAAGCAACTGCGTAAATTTGAACTGCTCAATATTAATAACAGTCTGCATGATTATGGCGTTAAAAAAATTCGCCGAATCGGGCATTCCATGGAATTTGAACAAATCAAGGATTATGTTTTAGGTGATGACCTACGTACCATTAACTGGAAAGCAACGGCTAAGAAAAACAGCTTGATGATCAATCAGTTTCAGGATGAAAAATCGCAACCTATCTATTCTGTTATCGACAAAGGCCGCGTGATGAAAATGCCTTTTGAAGGGTTGAGCTTATTGGATTATGCCATTAATGCCACCTTGGTCATCAGCAGTATCGCCTTAAAAAAACATGACAAAGCTGGAATGCTTTCTTTCTCTAAAAAGGTGGAAAACATTGTGGTCGCACAACGCCGAAATTCGCAAATGCGCTTAATATTAGAAGCACTTTATAATGTAAAAACCGATTATTATGAAAGTGATTTTAGCCGACTTTACGCCAACATTAAACGCAACATCACGCAACGTAGCTTGGTCTTGCTCTACACCAATTTCGAAACATTAGATAGTTTAAACAGACAGTTGCCCTATTTGAAAGCAATGGCAAAAAACCACCTCCTTGTGGTCATCTTCTTTAAAAACACCGAACTCAACAGCATTGTCGATGAAAAAGCAAGAACCATTCAACAAGTTTATGATAAGGTCATTGCTGAAAAATTCGCCTTTGAAAAACGTCTTATCGTTCAAGAATTAAAAAAGTATGGTATTTACTCCATCCTAACGACGCCTGAAAACCTGACCATTGATACCATTAATAAGTATTTGGAGATTAAATCTCGGGGATTGCTTTGAATGAGCAGTGGCTTTCAGTGTTCAGACCTCAGTCTGCAGTCGAAGTCGCAGTCGGTACTCTAAGTTAGAGCATTTTTATTTTCAACTTCGATTTCAATTTCACACCAAAAGACATTTCATTTGATAGTAAGGATCTTTTCTTCGCAAAAATTATGCTTTAATTAACCCTCCTTATAATAGCTTTTGTAGATAGTTTTTATATTTTTATAGTTTAAATGAATAACCATGACCATTACACAATTAACCTATGTTATAGCCATTGCGGAGCATAAAAACTTCACTAAAGCGGCCGAAAAATGCTTTGTTACGCAACCTACATTAAGCACACAGATACAAAAATTAGAAGAAGAATTAGAGGTTCTTATTTTTGATCGTAGTAAGAAACCTATTGAACTCACTGAGGTTGGACGAAAAATTGTCCAGCAAGCCCGAAATATTGTCAATGAATCTGAACGGATCCAAGATATTGTAGATCAGCAAAAAGGATTTATTGGTGGTGAATTTCGAATTGGAATCATCCCAACGGTAATGCCGACACTTCTTCCTATGTTTTTAAAAGCATTTATAAAGAAATATCCTAAAGTAAAATTGAAGATTGAAGAACTAACCACTGATGAAATCATTTTAAGGATTAAAGAAGGGCACTTAGATGCTGCCATTGCCGCAACACCATTAGAAAGTGAAAATATAAAGGAACGCGTACTTTATTATGAACCTTTTGTAGGTTACATCCCAGAACATCATCGTCTTTTTAATAAGAAAACAATTGAAGTATCTGATCTCGAAATTGATGACATGTTATTGCTTGAGGACGGCCATTGTTTTAGGGACGGCATCATTAATCTTTGTAAAGCGTTCAAGGATCAGAATGACGACAATTTTCAATTGGAAAGTGGCAGTATAGAAACCTTGATCAAACTCTCAAACGAAGGTTTAGGAATGACTTTGCTACCTTATTTGCACACGCTTGAACTTAATGACAGCCTCAAGGTCAACCTCCATCATTTTGTGGAACCTTCACCGGCACGTGAGGTCAGTATTATTTACCATAAGAGCGAACTGAAAATGCAAATAATTGATGCATTGCACAGCGTGATTTCCGGGATCATACGTGGAGCGATTACATTTCAGAACGTAAAAATCATCAGTCCCCTGCCCAAATAAAAAAGCGACCTGTTGGTCGCTTTCGTTTGTTATGGTTTTAAATAGATTAAACATTGATTTAATTCTGGATTCTGTAGGATCAAAGATTTGATAAAGATCTTCAGCTCTTCAATTTCGTAAGGTAATAAGCGTTGAATAGCTTTCTGAACTTCTCTACAGAACAATGCAGTATCAAAACTGACTTTGCTAAGTACAGTTTTAGTGTACTCAAACATTGCTCTTGACATGATATTTTAGTTTAGGTTATAATATTAGGTAGATTTCAATAATACGCATTGTTTTTAGGTTGTCTAAATTTAGTAAAAAAAACAATAGGCAACCTACAGAAGACTAACTTTAACAATTTAAAGAGTCTTTTATTTTATTTTGTCAAATAAAAATCCATGTTCTAATTGCTTCAAATCCAACGTATACAAAGTCTTCTCGGCAAATTAATGTATGTGCTCCCGTTTCCTTGTTGCGCCTTTAACTGGATAGAGGATTGAGATTTGATACTTATTAGATGGGTGAAGTTGGTATAATTAAAGGACTAAAGTATATCAGGCACCTGATGATGTGAACCTGACCCCATCACCTAGACATGCCCATCAAAAAATGACAAATGACAAATGACAAATGACAAATGACAAATGACAAACTAAAAATAATAACCAATTTGACCCTCAACTTCTTAAGGAGATTTTTTAAGCCTCCAGACCATTTATTTGGTGACCGAAAACAAATTGTAAGAATTCTAAAATAATAATTGTTAATTATTAATTTATCCTTATTTTTGCATCCAATTTCAAATTAACCTCTGACGATTTCCGTGAATGTTGATTTGGATCAATCTTAAAAATTAAAAGAAATGAATTCTTTAGTAAAATTTGTACAAGACGAATTTGTAGAAAAAAAAGAATATCCTCAATTCGGCGCAGGTGATACGATCACTGTGTACTACGAAATTAGAGAGGGCGAAAAAAAACGTACCCAGTTCTTTAGAGGTGTGGTATTGCAACGTAAAGGTTCTGGAAGTTCAGAAACATTTACCATCCGTAAAATGTCAGGAACTATTGGTGTAGAGCGTATCTTCCCAATCAGCCTTCCAGCCCTTCAGAAAATTGAAGTGAACAAAAAAGGTAAAGTTAGACGTGCCCGTATCTTCTACTTTAGAGGTCTTACCGGTAGAAAAGCAAGAATTAAAGAAAGAAGAGGATAATAACCTCAAACATACTGTAGAAAAAAGCCTTGAATATTCTCAAGGCTTTTTTTTATGAACAATTGTTAATAAGTCATGTTTATAGTGAGTTGATAACTAAAGCCTTGAGAATTTTGGACAACACAACATTTTTTCGTAAATTAGTAAAACGATTTGATAACAACCTCAGTGTTGGTTTCAACCTAAAAGATTGAACTTGATTTAAATCGGATAAAGTAACGTTCTTTATAAAGTTGTTTTTTGAGATTTTTTAAGTGTCACGTGTATGCGTGAAAGGCTGAAAAATCATGATACTTTAAGAAGTGCATCACGCTTAGGCAGGTTGTAACTGGTAGAGTTGAAAGTTTCCAAAGATAGTAGCAACGAAAGTGAATACTAAGGTAGGAAGCAATGTTTTGAAATTTGTATGTCGTGAAAGCGAATTGCAAGATTTACTACATCAAGAAAAGCAACAAACTGAAACATTTTCTTAACAGGTCAATACATTTTGATAGTTGTAGAAATGTTTTATTGAAATAGTAAACTTGAATTGAAAAAGACGATTGTAAAATGTGAGTTTTAATCGGCTGATTTAACAGCAATGTTAATTAGATCACGTCACTGTTTCAAAGAAAGCCATGTCAAGGTAGTTTAGCTACAATGATATGGCTTTTGTTTTTAAGAGTATTTTGTTTCACTTTCTTGATATGTTACCAAATATAAGTGTTGATTAATTTATTGGTAATAGGGCGTATTTAAACTCGTCATGGTGGACTTTACCGTATTGTCTTTTAAGATGGTTAATCTTAAGTGATATTCTTCATAATTTTCTGGGATGTCAAGCAATACATAATCGACTAGGCCTTCAACTTCATTTATAGTAAGAAAGTTACCATAGGGATCACATTTGACTAATGCCCACTCTAGTTTATAATTTGAGTTGTGTTCCATCCGCTCCCAACCTTTTATTGGATCATAGTGCATGGCAAAGTATAATGACTTTTTGTGGGGATAGCCAAGTAAATCTAACCTTTTTAAAATCCGAATTGAATATGGGACGACATCATGATGAAATGACCCCAAATATTTTCCGAGCTCAAAATAGTCTGGTTTAAATCTTCCTTTTCTATCTATCACACCGTCAAAAGTAACTTTGTCGATTTGATGTTGGTCCTGCCAGTTTCTAATGAAATAATTGGTGTTTGTCGATTCTTGACTCATCTTAGCTAAGACTGTCGTAGAGATGTCAGAATAGACATAAGGCACGTCCAACGCTCGAATATTTTCCAACAAACGATTCGTATCATCATAAATGTCGTCTTTTACAATTAAGCCTAGACCGTCCAAACCTAAAACGTCTTCAAATAGTCTTTTTGCTTGTTTTTCATTTAAGCCATTTAATGTATAATCAATAATTACAGGCCGACTTGCATCCAATTTTTTAATTTCAGAGGTTAATTTTTGCAACCAAACTACATAGGCACTCAGATGATAAGATCTGACGGGTTCATGAAATTGAGATATTCCGTCTGCAAAAAGATCGTTTTGTAAGTGCCATGAAATAATATTTTCATGGTCCTTATATTTCTTAACTAAACCAAGAATTCTATCGTGAAGACGAGAAGCCATAAGGGTATCTTCCATAAAATTAATAGTTTCTGGAATCCAAAATCCAAAGGAAAGTTTCAAGTTATACTCTTTTGAGATAGTGATAACATTATAGTCATAGGTTTGATTGGAAGTATATTTTATCGTATTTAAACCTAAATTGCTTATTTTTTCAAAATTTGATTCTAAATGTTTTCTAGTTTTAACATGATAATCCTGTTTCCATTTCTGACTATTCTTAATGTTCACGCCACGTATATCACTAAGGTTAGCTAATAAATTAGTGTTTTTCTTTGGTGCTGATTCTGCCCTTGGTTTATTCTTAGTTAAATACAAGGGCATTTGTTTGGTTTTAAAATTTAGGTCGATATGTTCAACGTCTGCAATAGTCCAGTTTAAGTAAGAATCTCCCTCAGTTCCATCTGGCATATTATTATCAACGTTGGAATTAAAAAATATAATGGCCTTAATTTCTTTATAATTGGAGAGTATCATATCCATTGCGTTTTCTAACCATAATTTCTGGTATCCCGGATCAAAGTAAGTCCCATATTCCGATAGCATCACCGGAAAATTTCCTGTTTTTATTATTTCGTCATGATAGGGAGAATATAACGTTTGAAATGACCGGTAATTTTCTTGATCATGGGTAGCATAATTCAAGAGGTTTATGCTTATCCAGTCCACATAAGGCGCGTCTGGAAAAAAACTGGTTACGTTATCTGGTTTCCATGGATTATAAACCCAAATAACGTTATCGGCACCATGTTCTTTAAAAATATGCCAAGTATGGATCCAAGCCTTTTTAAAATGAACTTCGGCCCCCTCACGATCATCATACCATGGATAAAAAGGATTGTCAAATTCATGCGCAAATCTCAAAAAAACGGGTTTATCCAAATTTTTCATGCGTTTGGCAAAATCCCCTATAAAGGCATCAAAATATCCACTCGTAATGGAGTCAAGGACATGGCCTTTAAAGTTTTGTTCTTCATTAAATGTATTGGTCCATGGCTCCCAAGTAATCATGGGAATAGCCTTTTGATGATATACCTTGAGAAGTTGCTTTTCTGGGAAACTTGTCTTAAGATCTTTGTCCCACGCTAAATAAAATGAGACAATATCCATATCCTGATTAATTGACTTTGAGAATTCTTCTACTTTAGATAAATCACTCAAACCATTATCCTCAATGGGTGCAAAAACCCCCAAGTATTTTATTGGTTTATTAAAACTTCCAGAATGTGCCAATCCGTCGTATTTTATTTCTTCCTTTCGTCCATTAAGATACACAGTAAATAAAAGAACCAATCCTAAGACTGCCACTGCACCTCTTTGCCAAAAAGTAAAAATATATTTTTCAAATTTCGATTCACGATTAAAATCTTTATCCATTTTTTTTCGATCCTGAGTAGATATGGCATTTAATGTGTACGCAAAGCGGAGCGTGTAAAACATAATTATGGCATTCCATAAGGCAAATCCCGACATAAACAGGGAAAATGGAGTAAAATCTCTATAAAGTCCATAAACTATAGAAAAAATACAAATTAAACCAAAAATTAGATTTGGCAAAACGATGTAAAAACTGGTTTTCTCTTCATCATCTTTATCCGTAGGCAAGTAAGGAACCTTTTTTCTAATGAGTGTATATAACAAGCCCATCAAATAAATAGTCCAAGTAATTTGCATTA
Source organism: Gelidibacter gilvus (assembly GCF_004115975.1). Classification (GTDB taxonomy): domain Bacteria; phylum Bacteroidota; class Bacteroidia; order Flavobacteriales; family Flavobacteriaceae; genus Gelidibacter; species Gelidibacter gilvus. The sequence continues at coordinate 98,846 of NZ_SDDZ01000010.1, forward strand.
ACAATCCACCTAACAAATGGGTTCCTCGCTCCCCTTTATTAATAACCCATTTTTGCACGTAAAATCGAATGCCTATTATGGATACAATGACTGGCAGGACAATTAATCCAAAATTAATAACATTGCCATTCCATGGTGTGGAAGAAGTCAACAAGGAAATGATGGGAATTAAAAGGCTGATCAAAAAAATAAGTCCTGTAAAATAATGTAATGGAAGCACGCCATAGTGTAATTTTTGTCGCCATGTAAATTTACTAAACAGTTTTGGGTACGAGGTTACCAATAATTCGAACGTACCTCGCGACCACTTGAGTTGTTGTTTAAAATACGACGTCAGTGTTGCTGGTGCCAATCCCGCAGAAAGCAACTTCGGAACATAGATGGATTTCCATCCTTTGGCATGCAGTTTCATGGCCGTATGCATATCTTCCGATAGCCCGGCAGCATGCCCGCCAATGGAATCTAAGGCCGATCTTCTAAAAACACAATTGGCCCCAATGGCATTTACCGTGCCATAGGAATTCATACACATCATGACAGGACCATAAAAATGAAAAGTCTGTTCAGCTGCGGCCCTAGCAACATAAGATTCATGGAGGTTATAATAGGTTTGTACCGTTTGTACAAAACCAATAGTTGGATCGGCAAAATAAGGAATTACTTCAGTTAGAAACTCCTGATGGGGAATGTGATCTGGATCCAGAATTAAACATATTTCACCGGACGCCTGCTTTAACGCATTGTTAATATTTCCAGCTTTTGCATCAATCCGATTATCCCGAGTAACATGAATAATTTTATTTTCTTGACAAAATTCCTTTAACTCTGGGTCATTGGCTTCATCACATAAATAGGTGGTATGCTCATAATCCATGTCTTGAATTGCCATTAACGTTTGCTTGAGCATATCCTTGGGTTCCCCAGGAAAATATGTGGTCAATACATCAACAGTAGGTCGAATAGATGTTTTTGGCTTTCGAGGTACCGAAATATCCCAGTAGTGATACCAAATATAGATCAGTCTGAACGTGTCATAAAATATTAATATCATTAAAAGCCAATACAACACATGATCTTCTATGAGACTGAAGTCTAAAAACCAATAGAAAAAATTAATAATACTGGCAAATCCGATGAGGATAAGTATTCTAATTTTAAATCTTTGATATTTAGAAGGAGCTTTAAGCATTTTATCGGTCATGGTTCAATACGTAAAATGGGATATTGGTGGTCGCAAAATTACCAGCGTCATCCTGAACCGAAACTACAATTCTATAGGGACCATCCTCCTCAGGCACGTTAAATTCCACAGTATTTGAAAAGGAATTTTTTATATCTGAAATTTTCAAGGTATCTGGTTCTGCAATCCATTCATGGAGTCCCCATCCCTCTTTATATATTTTCCAATCAAAGGAGAGATTATGCGTAATGGTATCCAACATATTTAGCTGGACGGTCATAACATTTTCTGGAGCGAAGACTTGGTGGTTCATTTCTGTATTATTTAATAGAATATTTTGAATTTTTGACCTGGGTGTATCCTCCAGTTGTGTTCGGGTCCATAGTGATTTCAAATAATAATAGACTTCTGATTTACGGCCCTCTTCATCCAAGATATTGAACCAAGTTGGTGTTCCTTCATGCTTATAACCCCAATAGAAGGCCAGACTTCCCAAACAATCTGAATCTGGGTCAATATAAGTTAAATAAATATCCTTATATATTTCGCCCTTTGCAGTACTGGTAGGTTCAAGAACTGCCTTCCACAAATTAGTATCCGATTCCCAGGGACCGTGATTTCCCCATTCAGTAATGTAATAAGGTTTGGGTTTGGTGATCCATCCTACCGCGTTCATCACTGTTTTGAGACGTGTAATATTCCCAAAAGCGTTAAATCCAATAATGTCTAATTTGGGCGCCATAAGGTGAATACTCAATGTCTGGCTTCTTGAAACCCCAACAACGGTGGTGCTCACAAGATGGTCAGGATCTTCTTCATGAATGAGATCCACAAGCTGATTGAATACTTTGATAAAGTTGTTTTCTCTTGCCACCAAAGGAAAATAGAGTTCATTGCCCAAATTCCAAATTAATAATGATGGATGATCTTTATACCGCCGGACTAAATTTCTAATATCCCTCTTAATTTTTAAAATATACTCCTTATCAGCATAATAAGTATCATTTGATTCATTTGTAGGTAATGGGATATCTACAATGAGAGCAATTCCATAGCGATGCGCTTCATCCAATAAAGATTGTAAATTTAAGGTATCATATACCCGAAGGGTGTTGCCGCCAGCTTCCGCCAACTCTTTCATATGCCCAAGCCCACCGGCCCCTTTTATATGAAAAGGCGAACCATTTCTATTCAATTGAAAACCATCTTCCGTGTTCTTTATAAACACAGTGTGTGTAGGATCTACTACCCTTCCACGATCCCTATGCATATAGATGTAAAGAAAAATGAGAATGGCGATACTGATCACAAAAAAAATTAAAATCCTACTTTTCATTGCATTTTAAAAACCTTTAAGGGCAACAAAGTAGAAAGTTTTTTTTATATGAAACCATTATTACGACGAATTATTGAATATCTGAGACAAATAACTTGTAATCGCATAAAAATCGGATTAATAGAACTTAAGAGTATGGTGTCAGCACGAATTAATAGCAAAATAAGTATGTTTTTCTACTGAAGCTTTTAAACTCTAAAAACAATACTCTAAGTCTTATTTTTATATTCAAACCATACCCAAGAAAACGTTGATCATAAAGCTTTTTTGCTTTCTAAGAGGAGAACCTGTAACTTTCGAATTTCTATTTATATTTTACGTATGATACTACCTCTAATTGAGTCACAACTTTTTTCTAACCTCAATTTCACCGAAAACCCATTTCAAAAAGCAGAATATGACAACTGCACCTTCACGAACTGTAATTTTACGGAAACAGATCTGTCTTCCATCACTTTTACAGAATGTGAATTTGATACTTGTAACTTTAGCAACGCCAATATCAAATACAGCATCTTTAGGGAAGTGGATTTTATGGATTGCAAAATGATTGGTCTTCAATTCCAGGATTGCAATCCGTTTTTATTATCCTTTAATTTTTCAAATTGCCAATTGCAATTCTCATCCTTCTTTAAACTGAAGTTAAAAGGAATCAAGTTCAGCAATTGCAATCTCAATCAGGTTAATTTTGCAGAGGCCGACCTTAATAATGGCTTATTCGATAACTGCGACTTCAAACACGCTGTTTTCGAACAAACAAATTTGAAACACAGTGATTTAAGCTCCTCAGAAAATTTTATAATAAACCCCGAAAACAATACCATCACAAAGGCAAAGTTTTCCAAAGAAAATGTGATGGGTTTACTACATCACTATCAAATTAACATTGTTTAATTGAATGCTTTGGGCTTTCTAGGCTAAACTCAATTTCGTATATTTGCACAGCCTAATTTCGGGCTCATCTTAAAAAATTAAATTCACAGTACTTATGGCAAAAACTTCCACTATCATTTATACAAAAACAGACGAAGCACCAGCTTTGGCAACGCGTTCGTTATTACCAATTATAAAATCATTTACCGCATCTTCCAATATAGATGTCGTTACCAAGGATATTTCTTTGGCCGCACGCATCTTAGGTCTTTTTCCTGATTTTTTAAAGGAAGACCAAAAAGTATCGGATGCTTTAGCTGAACTGGGAGAACTTGTGAAGAAACCTGAGGCTAACATCATTAAATTGCCAAATATAAGTGCTTCGGTTCCTCAACTTAAGGAAGCAATTACGGAGTTAAGATCTCAAGGATTCAATATACCAAATTATCCTGATGACGTTCAAACTGAAGAAGACAAAAATATTAGATCACGCTACGACAAAGTAATGGGAAGTGCTGTAAACCCAGTACTTCGTGAGGGTAATTCTGACAGACGTGCCCCAAGAGCCGTAAAGAACTATGCCAAGAAAAACCCGCATTCTATGGGCGCATGGTCACCAAATTCAAAAACTGAGGTCACCACCATGTCTGAAGGCGATTTCTTTCACACTGAAAAATCCGTGACCCTTTCAAAAGCGGATATTGTTAGTATCAAATTTGTTGGAAAAGATGGAAAAGAGACCATTCTAAAAGATAAGTTGAAATTAATAGATGGTGAAATTATTGATGGATCAGTAATGCGTAAAAAAGCATTGATAAAGTTTTTACAAGAAGCCGTTTCGACCGCGAAGTCGAAAAATATTCTTCTTTCAGTGCACTTAAAAGCGACCATGATGAAGGTCTCTGACCCAATCATTTTCGGTCACGCCGTTGAAGTATATTTCAAAGATGTATTTGAAAAATATCATAATGAGTTTAAACAAATTGGATTCAGTCCAAGTAATGGTTTAGCCAATTTATATGATGAACTAAAAGAACTTCCAGAAGCTAAACGCAAAGAAATAGAAACTGCTCTTGAAGATGCCATTGCCAATGGTCCGAATTTAGCAATGGTTAATTCCGATAAAGGAATCACCAATCTCCATGTACCAAGTGATGTCATCATTGATGCTTCTATGCCTGCAATGATCAGAACTTCTGGTAAAATGTGGAATGCCCAAGGCAAACCTGAAGATACTTTAGCAGTTATCCCTGATAGCAGTTATGCAGGTTTATATGAAGCCACCATCGATTTCTGTAAAAAACATGGTGCTTTTGATCCAACAACCATGGGTACTGTTCCTAACGTGGGTCTTATGGCACAAAAAGCAGAAGAATATGGTTCTCATGACAAAACTTTTGAAATGACTAATGACGGAAAAGTTCTCGTCATCAATTCAGAAGGGAAAACGATTATTGAACATAATGTCGAGAAAGGAGATATCTGGAGAATGTGTCAAGTTAAAGATGCACCAATTCAGGATTGGGTAAAATTGGCTGTAACTAGAGCTAGAGCTTCCAATACACCCGCCATTTTTTGGTTGGATAAAAACAGAGCGCATGATGCAGAATTGATCAAGAAAGTCAATCTATACCTTCCAAATCACGACACTCAAGGTCTTGATATAAAGATTCTATCCCCATCTGAAGCAACAACATTTACTTTACAGCGTATAAAAGATGGAAAAGATACCATTTCTGTTACAGGAAACGTGCTGCGTGATTATTTAACTGACCTTTTCCCTATTTTAGAATTGGGAACAAGTGCAAAAATGTTATCCATTGTGCCTTTGATGAATGGTGGCGGATTGTTTGAAACAGGTGCTGGTGGATCTGCGCCAAAGCACGTCGAGCAGTTTGTGGAAGAAGATCATTTACGTTGGGATTCATTGGGCGAATTTTTAGCCTTGGCAGTATCTTTAGAACATTTGGCTCAAACGAATAACAATCCAAAAGCCCAGATTTTAGCCGATACTTTAGATGAAGCTACCGGGAAATTGTTGGATAACGGAAAATCACCTTCACGAAAAGCCGGAGAATTGGATAATAGAGGCAGTCATTTCTATTTGGCACTCTATTGGGCTGAAGCATTGGCCAACCAAACTTTGGACATGCAATTACAAGAAGAATTTAAGACACTTTCAGAAGTATTAAAAACGAATGAGGACCAAATTACTTCTGAACTTATAGAGGTTCAAGGCAAACCGGTTTCAATTGGTGGCTATTACCATCCAAATGAAGAAAAGATTAATAAAGCCATGAGACCAAGTTCGACGTTTAATGCAATTCTTGAGAATAAAGCTTAAAACATATAAATGCTAAATACATTTATTTGTTTATAATTATTTGAAAATAATTAAACAAAATTATCACAAAAAGCTCCTTTTATCGAGGAGCTTTTTTTATTTTTAATGAAAAATTGCAGATGACCAATAAATTCAAAGTATATCTATGGCTGATGCTATGTTTGCCATTATATATCACTGCGCAAGAAAAATTTACGCTAAGCGGGAAAATAACAGATCAACGCAGTAATGAAACCTTGATTGGTGTCAATATTATCTTTCCAGAGCTCCAAACGGGAACCATCACCAATGAATACGGATTTTATTCCATCACCTTAACAAAAGGGACCTACAATTTTCAAATTAGCTATTTAGGTTTTAATAGTATTTCTGAAACCATCACGATGGATGAGAACAAAGCACTTAATTTCAAACTCACAGAATCCACGGAAAGTCTGGACGAGATTGTCATTACGGAAAATGTAGAGAAACTCAACATTCGTAAACCCCAAATGAGCGTCAATTCCTTATCAATAAACACCATCAAGCAAATGCCTGTAATTTTGGGCGAAGTGGATGTCATCAAATCCATTACCCTTCTACCCGGTGTTAGCAATGCTGGCGAAGGTTCTTCAGGATTTAATGTGAGAGGTGGTGCTGTAGATCAAAATTTAATCCTTTTGGATGAAGCAACTATTTTCAACTCCTCACATCTCTTCGGATTATTCTCCGTCTTTAATCCAGACGCCATAAAAGATTTAAAACTCTATAAAGGCGGTATTCCTGCAAAATATGGAGGACGCGTGTCCTCTGTTTTAGATATTTATCAAAAGGAAGGTAACAGCAATACATTTCAAATGAACGGTGGTATCGGGATAGTTTCAAGCAGGTTACTTGCCGAAGGTCCGATTATTAAAGAGAAAGGATCCTTTTTATTAGGTGGTCGGTCAAGTTATGCGCACTTGTTCTTCCCTCTATTTGACCTTGATAGTAAAGCTTATTTTTATGATCTGAACACCAAAATAAGCCTAAACATCAATAGAAATAACAATATTTATCTCTCCGGTTATTTTGGGAGGGATGTTTTTCAAATCTCAGACAGTTTTGATAACTCCTATGGCAATACGGTTTTAAATTTCCGATGGAACCATTTGTATTCAGATAAATTATTCTCAAATCTATCTCTTATCTATTCTGATTATTACTACGGATTAGCGCTTAAATTCGTCGAGTTCGATTGGATCTCCGGAATCAAGAATTTCAATCTCAAGTACGATCTTAAACATTATATATCGACAGATTTTAAACTGGAATATGGATTGAACAGCCTTTATCTCACTTTTAATCCTGGAGAAATTAATCCAACCAGCGAAACATCTGGAATTAATCCCTACGATCTAATCAAAAAATATGCTTTTGAAAATGCGGTGTACATTGATGCAGAACACCAATTAAGTTCAAAATTTGCCATTTCTTATGGATTAAGACTAAGCTCATTCCAACGTCTGGGGCAATCGGAGCTAAATATCTATGAAAATGATCAACCGGTCAGTTTCAATGAAGAGTTGCAAATTTATGAAAAAGCGCAGGCTATTGGTGTCGATACTTATGAGCGGTCTGACGTGATAGAATCCTTCATGAATTTAGAGCCGCGATTGGCCATGGCATACCAACTCAACGATAATTCGTCAATCAAAGCAAGTTATAACAGAATGAGCCAGTACCTGCACCTGCTTTCCAACACAAGCTCTCCTACGCCATTAGATGTATGGGCACCTAGTGGAAAGTATATCAAACCACAACTATTGGATCAGGTCGCTATAGGATATTTCAAAACCTTTAAGGACAATAAGTATGCGCTGGAAGTCGAAACCTTTTATAAGGACATCAAAAACCGAATCGATTATATAGATGGGGCAAATCTAATTGCTAATGACGCCATTGAACAAGTTATTTTAAATGGGAAAGCAAGAGCCTACGGATTGGAAGTTTTATTTAGGAAAAATGAAGGTAGATTAAAAGGTTGGATTGCCTATACGCTATCAAAATCTGAACAACAAACTCCAGGAAGAACAGCAATTGAAACAGGAATTAACGATGGAGAATGGTATAACACACCGTACGATAAAACTCATGACATCTCCATAACCTCTAGTTATGATCTGAGTGAAAAATGGAGTTTAAGCAGTAATTTCATCTTTCAAACAGGACAACCTACCACTTTTCCCAACGGCCAATACGAATATAATGGGATCAAAATCCCGAACTATGAAGCGAGAAATTCGAGTCGTTTAAGCAATTATCACCGTTTGGACCTTTCTGCGAATTACAATCCTAATCCTGAATCTACAAAAAGATGGAAAGGCGAATGGGTTTTTGGTATTTATAACGTTTACGGACGTAAAAATGCAGCATCAATAGCTTTCAAGGAAAACCGCGATACCGGTGTCAACGAAGCCAGTAGATTAGCACTTTTTGGAATGATTCCTTCAATTTCATACAATTTTAAATTTTAGAAAATGAGAACGTATTTATTCATATTGTCAGTACTCCTTCTTCAAACTTCATGTGAAGACATTATCGATCTCGACCTTAATGATGCGGAACCTAGATTAGTTATAGAAGCCTCCATAAATTGGATAAAAGGTACTTCGGGGAAGAATCAATTCGTCAAACTTTCGTTAACAGCACCTTATTTTGACTCCGCAATTCCACCAGCAAGCGGAGCAATTGTAATCATAACAGATCAGAACAATAGGATTTATAATTTTGTGGAAGAGGGAACAACAGGGATTTATAAAAACTCAAGATTTATACCAAATATCAATCATACATATTCACTAGAAATCACTTACAACAACGAGGTTTATTATGCTACGGAAACCCTGAAATCTGTAGTTCCCATAGATTCTGTAGGTCAAACCCTTACTGGTGGCTTTTCAGGTGAAGACGCAGAGTTGAAAGCCTACTATACTGATCCTGCCGATGAAACCAATTTTTACTTTTTCGAATTCATCAGCGATATTCCCGCCATTCCATCGTTATCCGTTTACGAGGACAGGTACAATAATGGCAATCAAATATTTGGATATTATTCAGAAGAAGACTTAGATGTTGGCGATCAGGTTATTATTAGAAACCATGGAATTTCTGAACGTTTTTATAATTATATGTTCATTTTGCTCCAACAAAACAGCAATGCCGGCGGTGGTCCGTTTGAAATCCAACCTACCGTCGTAAAAGGAAATTGTGTCAATCAAACAAATCCAGAGAATTTTCCTTTAGGCTATTTTAGACTTTCAGAAGTGGCAGAATTAATATATACCGTTCAGTAGATTTATTTGGAGGTTCCGCTTTTCATTCTCCGGTTCAAAGCGGCTTGCCCGCCTGCCAGCAGGCAGGCTGTTCACTTTATATTTTTATGCGAATAATACCTCGTCTATTAATTATAAATAGGAAGCGCATAAAAAGGATGCCGTTGCCATCACTAACCCAACCAGATTGATAGAGCAATACACAAAATTTCGTATTTTTGTCCTATGCAATTCAACAAAACCACAGAACAAGATTCGCGCTATAATCATTTAGAAAAAATGAGCGTTCCAGAATTACTTTCAAATATCAATGCCGAGGATAAAATGGTAGCTTTTTCTGTAGAGAAAGCAATGCCCCAAATTGAAGCATTGGTTAATCAAATCATCCCCAAGCTAAAATTTGGAGGTCGTCTATTTTATATCGGCGCAGGGACGAGTGGCAGAATGGGCGTTTTGGACGCATCCGAATGTCCACCTACCTTTGGCGTCAGCCCTGATATAGTGGTTGGTTTAATTGCAGGAGGCGATGGTGCGATCAGAAATGCCGTAGAGTTTGCAGAAGATTCAACAGAGCAAGGTTGGCGTGATTTAGAAGAATACCAAGTTAACTCTAATGATGTTGTGGTAGGAATTGCTGCTTCGGGAACCACGCCTTACGTTATTTCTGCATTAGAAGCATGTAATCGTCACAACATTATCACAGGATCCATCTCTTGTAACCAAAACAGTCCCTTATCCCAAACTGCACAATTTCCTATAGAAGTTATTGTAGGTCCGGAATTTGTAACAGGAAGTTCCAGAATGAAGGCCGGTACCGCTCAAAAATTAGTGTTGAACATGATTTCAACGGCGGCTATGGTTCAATTAGGAAAAATAAAAGGCAACAAAATGGTGGATATGCAATTGAGCAATAATAAATTAGTCGATAGAGGCATTAAAATGTTGATAACCGAGCTGCACATCGACTTTTCAGAAGCTCAAACGCTTTTGCAAACCCACAAGAATGTAAGAACCGCAATTCAAAACTACACAAATGGAAACGAAACGCACAAATAGAAACCTTTTGGTTAAGGGAATTCAAAATCTTGGCATTTGCCTGGTATTGATGTTTACGGGACCAACCATTCTTTATCTCGCATTTAGCAATCAGGACAAACCCACCTATATTTTAGTTCTGATCATTGCAATTCTACTCTGCCTTGGTGCCATCTTCTTCTTGTTTAGAGGCATCTATGTTATTATGCAAAGCTTATTTAATGATTAAATACTTTTAATCGCCTCTACTCCACTTTACAAATGCCAATGTTGGTATTTTATACCCACACAATTCCATTAACTGCGAAGAATCCGTAATTAGCATTAGTGATCTAACAATGCCCCTAGACAGATGTTTTTCAACAACCGTGTTTTCTATTTCAAAAATAACATCAGTCGTTTTGATCGATTTTGAATGAGCCATTACTATTCTAACAATTCCCTAGACAGCTGTTTTTCATCAACCCCTTTTCTTTTTCACAAATAACATCAGTCGTTTTGATCGATTTCGAATGAACCATTCCTATTGTTACTGGTCTCTCTTCAGATTACATAGGTATTCCAAATAAAAAACTCCCCAACATTTCTGTTGGAGAGTCGTCAATAAAACCTTGACCTATATAAACAAAAAAATCCCTTCATATTACTATGAAGGGATTCTAAAAAAGGCGACGACCTACTCTCCCACGAGATGCAGTACCATCGGCGCAAACGGGCTTAACTTCTCTGTTCGGAATGGTAAGAGGTGAGCCCCGTCGCTATAACCACCTTAAGTCATAGCTGCG
>NZ_SDDZ01000011.1 GCF_004115975.1 Gelidibacter gilvus
TGGTATAATACAAAAAGAATCCATTCAAGCTTGGATTATTTAACACCACTTGAAATGGAACTTAAATTAAAACACATTATCAAAAATGCGGCCTAAAAAATTAGTCCCATTTTTATTAGGTAGTCCAGTAATCGCTTATGCACTTATCACGAAAAATGTTTGGTCTATAACAATTCCATTATTTCTATTTAGCTTTTTTGCATTTTACAATGCCCCTAAACTTGACAAATATTTAAAAAAAAAATATGGCAATGAATATGAAGAATATGCAAAAATGACAAAAATGCTAATTCCATTTATATATTGACAATTAAAAACAACGAACCGCTAACAAAGACGTTTGTAGCATTCAATGACCATTTTCAAACTCATGTATTGTAGAAGTAAAAACAATTGAAAGAAGAGCAGCTAATAAATGAAATTAAAGAAAACCCTAGCCAGTTTCGCTTGGTCTATGACGGGCATTATCAAAAAATATTCAACTACTGCTTTAAACGGACAAAAGACTTTGATGCCTCAAAGGACATTGCATCTGAAACATTTCTTAAAGCATTTATTAACATAAATAAATTCAGGTGGAAGGGTGTTTCGTTACAAAGTTGGCTTTATAGAATTGCTACTAATGAAATCAATCTTCATTATCGTTCAAAAAAATACCACCCTACATTGCTAACTGAAATCGGAAATTCTCAACCAGTTTTATCAAAACAATCAGATTTACTAAAAGAAAAAAAAGATGCCGAACATGAAATGGAAAGGCATAAAGATTTTACTAAAGTGCAAGAGGAAATAGCTAAGCTGCCCATAAAATACCAAGAAGTGATTACTTTAAAACACCCTGAACAGCTGAAAATCAAAGACATAAGCAGTATCCTTGACAAACCAGAAGGAACTATCAAATCGCTTTTATCGAGAGGATTAAATCTTCTTAAGCAGCAACTTTAGTGCAACCTTTTCCAACTCTATGTATTATAAGTATATGAAGAACAAAAAACGTAAAATTATGAATATCATGGAGAACATAGAACAGCCATCATGTGATGTTAGTAATCACCAGAGAGAATTTAGATTGACATTATTAAATACGAAGAAATCAGCCATGACAGGCGCTATATTATTGGTGCTACCATTTTTATTTCTAAGTGGGGTTGTTTTAAAGCATTATATGCGAATTGACTTTGGCATTCTGACTTCAGTATATGAATGGATTGGAATGATTGATGAGGAATATGGCGACAATTCTATTCTAAATTGGATCATAAGGATTTCACTAACCATCGGTCCGTTAGTCGCTATTGCCTTAAATTTATTGGCAGTCACGCATGCCCGAATAGAAAAAGCAAGTAGAGGGCTGGTATTATCGTTCAAAATGAAATGGCTTAATTGGTTGGTCATTTTGATTTGTTCAGGCGTATTCGCAATATTCTTTCTCTATTTTGTAGTTGAAAATGGCTAACTCCAATAAAGAAAATCGTGCTACACCGGCTATAGTTCATTGCTTCTGACTTTCCTCGCGGAAAGTCCTCGCATACAAACCCGCAACTATTCTTATACATAAACGTTTGCGCGAACATTGACGCAAAAAATAAGCCGTTAAAAAATTAATCAGATTTGTATCTTTGATAATCACTAAGTTTCTAAAATAGTATTTCGATTAATGGATTTTGAAGATTGGGAAGATGATAGGATTCTTTTTGAAAAAGAAGATTGGGTTGGTTTACTTAAACTAAGAGAAGATAGGGCAAAAAATCAACCTTCCGATTTATATGCACAACAAAGGTTTGCAGAAATTCTTAACATAAGTAAGAAACACAAAAAAGCCTTAGACTTAATAACACCTCTATATCAAAAAAATCATAAATCTGGATTTGGAGTTCACGAAATAATTAACGCGCTTTATGGACTTGGAAAATCTGAAAATGATTTTAATTGGATATCAAAAATTAATGTCTTAAACCTTGATCCTATCACTCTGGAATTATGCGTTGATTATTTAAAACCAAAACGGAAAACAATAAATATTATTGAAATATATAATGAATTAATAATGAATGCAGATTATTGTAATTTCGATGAACAGAGGTTAGCTGAATTCTTGGTTAATCATCCCGAAAAATTCGATATAAAAAAAGATAGCGAGTATTTTTTGGACATTCGATTGAAAATCAAAAGAAAATGAAAAAGCCTGCTTGCAAAAACATTTAAAATAATTGCTAGTATTCGCCTACTTGAACATTCCTGCGGAATTTTCACAAGCTCGGCCATTTTTTCTAATTTAGGTGTTTATCCCAAATAACTATTATATAAAACCGGTACTGCAAGCTTAATAAATTTCCTAACACACATGAAACCGACTAAAAAGGAAATAGAAGAAATTGCTGATAACCTAGATTGCGGGATGAGATGTTTTTATAATCTTAAATCGGGTGAGATTAAGACAATACCCAATTTTGATAGCTGGATAGATGCTGACAAAGAAACCTGGGATGACGTATCAAATGAGATTGATGAAAATTGGAGTGATTATATTGAGTTTACAGGATTTGAATCTCATGAATCTTTTAAACTGATGGTTGATTTTGCAGAGAGCGTAGATGACACAAGATTACAGAACAAATTGATTTATGCATTAAACAGACTAAAGCCATTTCAGAACTTTAAGTGGCAAATTGATAATTCAACAGGGTATCGACAAAACTGGTTTGATTTTAAAAAAATGCGTTATATTCAATGGGTTCAAAACCAGATTGATTTAAACAATAAAGATTTTGAATAGTACCGATTTAGATAAAGATGTAAAAAGACTCGTTCATGAAAATGTGTATGACAAAGGATTTTTCAGCGTTGTGGATATACTTTTGCAACAAAATTACTTGACTAACAAAGATTATGATGACTGGCGATTTGGACGGGTTGATTATCTTGAAAAAGTGTGCAAAATTAATTTAGTCAAACTGACTTTGATAAATAAGTTGATTATGAAATATTCCACTGAATTGGATTTGAAAAGCTCATGGACTGGATACAATCAATATGGCAAAGGAATAAATCGTCGTTTAAGATTTAGTAAATCAGGAGATAAAACTATTGAAGACAGTTATGCAACGCATTATATTGATAAAGAAAGGATGATTGAATTAAATGAAAAGTCTGCCATTAATTGAGTAGACAGGTAACAATTTAATATTGTCACTGCGCCTCTAACACCACCGTAAGTACGAGTCTCGTAACCGCGTACCTGCGGGCATGTACAGCAATTGAACTTTGAGTTTTGTTAATGTAATCTACCATAGGTCTATACCCTTTTTGCCTGAGCATATAACCTTAGCATAGAAAGAGGATTGAAAAAACATATACCTATCTAAAATCTTTTTTTTTTAATGTCCTAAAGTTAATATGCAATTCGATCGACTTAATTAATACAGTTTTTTAAGCTCTGGTCTATACCTCAGAGCCAAGCCAAGTGGTGTGAACCGAATATTTATTGGCAGTAGTTCTTATTCTATTCAATAATTCTTAAGTCAATAAACTTAGAAATCACGACTATATATTGTATATTTACAGTCGTATAGACATAAATATACAATTATGGATGTAAAGCTAAAATTAGAAGATTCAAATAAAAAGAAAGGTGTAGCAGCAACAACTAGGGCTGTTAGAAAAGGAAGAAACCCCATTAGTCTCACTAAATTCTCACCGTCTTGGGTTGTTGATAACGCTAAAGATGCCCCAGGATTTCAAATGGAATTAATAAGTCGCATTAGAGAAGGCGTGAAGAAAACAGACTGGAAGCAATTAATACATTATACGGGTTCTACTGAAAAAGAGTTTGAGCATATACTTCCAGCATCCATTAGTAGCATGCAAAAGAAAGCTGTTTATGGAAAAGAAACGTCAGAGCGAATATACGAACTGGCGAGATTATTCGGAATCGGTTATGAGGTTTTTGATTCTAAAGAAGACTTTAAGAAATGGTTAATGACTCCCGCCAGGACCCTTGGGGGTAGAATTCCATTTGAACTGCTTGATAGTAGTTTTGGCTTTGAAATGGTTGAAAATGAAATTATTAGAATTCAATACAATGTTTATAGCTAATGATTGTATATCGAGTTGCAAATGTGAAATATAAAGATTTAACACTTTCTGGAATAGGAGCTGAAAAAGTTGGTGGCAGATGGAACAAAGTTGGAACACGAGCTGTTTATTGTTCAGAAAATATTTCATTAGCGCTGCTTGAGTATTATGTTCACTCTGAAAATATTGCGTATTTGCCAAAGAAAATATTAATTGCGAAAATTCAATTTCCAGATGATTTTGCTTTAGAAGAATTAAAAGAGATGCCGGAAAGATGGAACCAATACCCATATTCTTCCAAAACAACAGAAATATTTACAGATTTAGCAAAAGACAGAAATATTTTTGCATTACGAGTACCATCCACTATTGTCGGATTAGAATCGAATATTATCTTAAATCCCTTATATAAAGAATTTGGGAAAGTAGAAGTTATTGAGTTTATTGATTTACCTATTGATGAAAGACTTACAAAAGTTAAACGAGGATAAAATTAGATAAATTAAAAAATGTAATCATTCTGGACGAGTCAGAATTCTGACTTACATAATTTAATTTATTGCATACAGTATCCATACTTTATCCGTACACTGTCCATTCTTTATCTATAGGGTTAGGTTAGTTGAATGGCAGAGTGATTTCAGAGTGATTTCATCATCCAGTTTCTATGATATTTAGTTAGATGAGCGTGATCGGCTTATGGTTGCAATTTCAAAACTAAAACACTATGCTTATACTTCTCTATAAACCAAAATCTTATGAATACTAAAAGACCAAAAGGAATTAAAATACATCCTAGCAGGCTTCTTACCAAAACTACAAAATCAGACTCCAAAGTATTATTTCCAAAGAAACCGAACAGTAAGAAATAGGATGATAAAGACGTTAACCCTCTCTTTGATGTGAAATTAATTCATATTTTTAGACTTAAAGACTTTTCGGAATCATTAACTAAAAATCTATGAAAAAAGAATTGAGCTCTACAAAAGCAGGTAACTTATTACTTAAAGACTTTACTGAATAGAACCGTTAATAAATCTTGTCTTTTATGTACTTCAATGCTTTGGTGTCCCAGGTTTTTTTTACCACACAATAGCTGGAAATGTAACAACTTCAATATCTATAACTCGGCAATTGAATTCTTTCGCACTTTTTTCCAAATCCGAAATAACGTCTTTATTTAAATTCGAAAATGGCGAAATATACGCTCTCAACAAATTGTGTGATTTTCTGAAACCCCAATAACTTATCTAAGCCATTGTCGGTGCTTTCACCAACAAAGTCAATCGACAGTACAAACACAAACAAATAAATTCAACATAGTCCAACGTATTAAGATAAAGAAGAGTCTCTTTTATTCCAGCGCTCTGGGTAATCAAAAAAAAACAAAGGACCATAATGAATTTATATCCTATACCCGACACAGTATTAAAGAAGGTAGACGCCGTTGTTGCAAAATCCCAAAAGCGGCGAAATAAAATATGTTATACTACTTTCTCATGGTAAAGTAATGACTGCCCGCATCGTCAAGTAAATAGAAAAAATAACTTATAATAATGATAGTTTCTTGACCCTGTTTTAGCTTCTTTAATCACTATCAAGCTACAATAGTAACGAGGTATTAGTTGTTGGTTTTTGCTCAAGACATTTTAGTACTTAGAATTATGTCCTGAATGTTTACATTATGTTTAATTAAGTCTGAAATTTTTGACTGATTAAATAAAAATATAGCAATTTTTTTATCTTGATTTCTTATCTTGTTTTTATTGAACATTACATTCCTAAGCTCCAACATATTATATATTAATCTGCTACAGAATCTGGTCATTTCAAAATCTCTTTCTGGATCAAATAATTTTGTTTTAATCATTGTCTCATTTTCTTTATCATTAAACTTTTGGTAAGATACAGAGTTACTTAAGTCAAACTCTAATTCTTCTTTTAAAGTTTCAGGATTAATAAATTTAATGCTCTCATAATTTGGAAAAGCTCTCATTGTATGTTTATATGCATTGTATTCATCTCTATCGTAAAAGTCGATGGCTAATTCTTTAATTGCCACCTTTATAGCGTCTACACTTTCACTAACGTCATTTAGGTATTTTTCACCAAATGTTTCCTTAGAAAAAGTTCCAGGAAAAAATATATATTGTCCTACAGTAACTTTATATCCATAAAAATTTATCTCTTGATCAAGAATATTTAACTTCATCTCACCTTTTGCGATGTATTCTATTTTTTTATAATTTTGTGACCATTTGGATTGAACTATTTGTCGAACTATTTTACTATTGTCAGGTATAATTCCCCTATTTGGGAGAAAGGCAAAAAAGAATTCGAAAAAGGTTTCTAATGCATGAAAATAATTTTGTCTTAAGTCAGCTTGAATGATAAATTTCGTATTCTTAGTAAGTGAGACCTTAACATCTTCGTAATCAACCTCACTATCTTTAAGTGTTTCATTTACAGAGTCTAAAGATAATAACATGTTTTTTAAATATATAGCTCTAACTTCATGATACTCTTTCACATATGAGTTATAAAATGTTTCCGGTTTAGTTTCCAATAGTATTTTGTTTAAAGATTACAGCTAACTTGTATAAACATAACACAAAGTGACACAGGAATCCCCCTATCTATCCATGTAATTTCTGTTTTTCATTCTCACATGTTTAAATTTGATATTTAAAATATCACTCCGAGATTATTGGGAACTAAAGTAAGTTATACACATATACTACAAACCAACTGGCTACGTCAACACAGTATTCCGCTCTGGTCTATCGGACGACCGAATTCTTAGTTATTAGCAGAAGTCTTTCTATTTAAATTCGATGTTGATTATAAAATAATGAGGAATTTTAAAATGCTCTCCAAGTTTTTCAGGTTCTATATTGGATTGTGCAACTTCACAATATGAACCTGATCCATCTTTATGAATTGTTGGTGTGATAATCGCAAAAATTGCGTTCTTTTTGTTAATATCTAAATTTAGCTCTGACTTACTTCCAAAAAAATCTTTTAATGCATATTTTTCAGATTCTTCATACAATTTAAAAAATGATTTTTTACTTCCAAATCTTGGACCTCTAATGTATGTTTTTAATTTTCCATCAGTCATTTTGAAAAAAAACTTAAGGGATTCATTATCCGAACCAATTTTAAAATAATCACTTTCCGCACCATTAAATAAAATTGAAGTATTTTCTAATTTTCCATTTTTGTATTCTTCGAGACTTATAACAAAAGATTTACTCTTTATGCTTTCGCCTTCAAAATTCAGTTTCTCGATATAAATATTTTCGAAATCAATTATATCTTGGATTTCTCTGTTTTCACTTCCATAATTGTTAGTCATTTTGATTGTATTTTGTGCAAACACAAAATTTGTAATTATTAATAGTGGTAATAGAATTTTGATCTTCATATGGTTTTTTGTTCTTAGATTTCTGCTAACGCATTTACAAGCATCACACATACCTAATCAATTCCATAATGGAGAGATGGTGTACGTCAAGTTGTCTTGTATAGCTATAATAGGATTTAATCATTAATCTGTATAGCTATTTCAGGACGGGTCATAGTTATTTTAGGACGGGTCACAAATTATAGGTATAGCGTATCAACGCCATGGATACTCCATGGATACTCCATGGATACTCCATGGATAGTGCACGAAGAGTGTATGATAGGAAAAAGGCTATTACAAACCACCACTACCCTATCTCAATTTTCAGTTTACCACAAAAAAATAAAAGTTTTATTCTTTTGTTTTAACCATCTGTTTAATATGTTTTAGTAAATTAATATAGCAAATACTTTAAGCCTCTAGCAATAGAATGTCTTTGAGTTTATAATTTTTAAATTCTAATTTACGCTTTGTAGTAAACTTCCTTCCTCCCAACCTTTTCTCCAGTCTTTACTAATTCATCTTGTTTCAAGTTTCTCATAACCCCAGCAATGGCTGTTGATGTTATTAATTGATCAATTGCATTAATTCTTAATAATTCAGTTTTAATGTCCGCAACCGTTTTACCACCTTTAAGAAAATTGGAGTTTACTATATTCTCCCTAATTCTCGCAGTTAATCTTGTAGCTTCCTTTCGTTCCCCAGATAGTTCTTTCTTAGGTTTCAGTGGTATTTTAAAATCTATTAAAGTTTCAAGAGGATACTGAACAGATTTTGCATATTCAACGTATAAGTCGATATTTTTAGCTTCACCCTTTTCAATCTTTATAATAGAACTTTTTGAAATCTCTGTCATAAAAATAATGTCCTCAATTGAAAGATATTTTCCCAAGCGATAAAATTTAAGTTTGAGACCTAAATTCTCCCTATAATTGGAAGGATTATTTGTAATAGACTTATTTCCCATAGTATTTTATTAATGTTTTTTAGTATTTATTTAGAAACTTATTTGCATTTAAAAGGATTTTGTTTATATTTGTTTTAGCGAATTGATATTAGGCCTTTATGAGGCATGTTACTACGATGATTTCTCGAGTCAGAACGACCAATTTAACCTTCGAGAGAATCGTGAAATCGCTCCATGTCAAAAAGTTTTTTACTTTTGCATACGGCATGCGAGCGGTTCTCACGTTAACTTTAGAAGGTAACTTTATAATCGAAAGATTTAAAGTAGGGCTTGGTCGCCCTTGACTCTAAAGTGTGAGACCGCTCCTTGCTTTTTATGCAGGTAATCTTCATACTTCCGAAACATCGTTCCATAATTTCAATTGTGAGAACGATTTTTTGTTTCTAGCCAGTAGCTCCCCACTACGTTCTGAAAGGAAAACGGCTTCAAAAAAAATCATACTTACAACAGGTAATGCAATGTTAGGGTGTATTAAGCCCAAACATTACAAAATCCAAAACCGCCTAGGTTTCCTTTTTTGGAAGAAACCCAGATTGGTGCTCATTTTATAAATCGACAGTTTAAAAATAGCATCAATCTTAACGTTTTCCAAATATTTTGAGGTTTTACCTAAAATATAGGATAGAAAGGGCTTTTATAAAACAGTACAAACAATTTAAAACCAAAACACGCATGAAAAATCAATTGTGACCAAGCCTAAACCTCATCATTGAGATACGCTACAACTGGAGTTTGCAACAAAAACCTCGCTATCGCCAATTGCAAACTCTAAATCCCTAAGAACATGGCAGCACTACAAAAGGCAGTGCCATATAGCGAAAATGTTAGAATTAGTCTTTGGGATAGCTGCCGCTATGCAAAAAAACATATGCGGCAACTTCCTAATTTAACTTTAAAAAAAATGGAGCCTATGCACATATAGTTGTTACAAAAAACCTCCCTACAAATGTTGGCACAATCGTTCAGGAGGTCAAATTAAACTAAGTATAACAATTAATCTTACAAATTTATGACATTAAAACGTATAACCCAACGTAGGCGCCTTCTATTGTGTTTTTTTCCTGTGGCAATTGCCACTTCCTATCCCCCACTAATAGCCAATAGCACAACGGCGCTTGCGTTTTTCACAAATAAATCCATCCAACAAAATGGAGCTTACAGGACCATAACAGATGAACATGGATTGCCAGTAGCTGGGGCCACGGTAATAATGAAAAGTACCAACCGTGGCGCCGTCACTGCCCTTGACGGAAACTACATGTGCTGTAAGGCCATAGAAAATACACTTTACGGAAAGCGTAATATCAACCATGTATTAGAGCATGATACGCAAAAGGTTTATGGGATGGTCATCAATACCGGCTACTACAACACTACAGATCGTGAAAAGACCGGAATATTGCGACTAATCCCACCAAGTGAGCAATTAGATTTAGTCTTTGGGAAAGGGCTGCTGTTTACCGGATTTTTGCTAACAACCCAGTGGCCCCTCTTCCCTATTAAAATCTGTTGCCTATGATATAAAAACTATAAAAAATCCCTGATGCCGTTACAACATAAATCGGCATAAAAAAAGCCCGCTCCCAGTTTACCACGACATCGGAGCAGGCCAAAAGTTAAAATTAATCTATCACTTTAACCATTACAAAACTATGACAATAAATCATAAATCAGTAAGGTGGCGGCATATTTTTGTCTGCTGTCACTTCTTCCTTAGTATTTCCATGACCCTTTCTGCCCAAGACCTCTTGGTCTCTGGCCAGGTTACCGATGGGCACTTGCCCATATCTGGTGCCACTGTACTTATCAAAAGCACCACCAAAGGTGTTGTATCTGACTTTGATGGGCGTTACAGCATTACCGCCAAACCAACGGACACGCTTCAAATCTCATATTTGGGATATACAACACTTACCATTCCCATTCAAAACCGCAGTACTATAAATGTTATCTTAAAGGAAGATGCCACCGCATTGGGAGAGGTACAAATTAATGCCGGGTATTACAGCACTACCGATAGGGAGAAAACGGGGAGTATTGCGCGGATTACGGCTAAGGATATTGAATTGCAGCCGGTGAATAATCCCTTAGGCGCCATGCAAGGCTATATGTCAGGAGTAAATATTGTTCAAAATACAGGTGTGCCTGGAGGAGGATTCAACGTTGAAGTCCGCGGTAAAAACTTCATCAATGGGGTTTCCGATCCGCTGTTTATTGTAGACGGAGTTCCTTTTGGATCCCAGTCCCTAGGAGATTTCCAGGTTTCCGGCGAGATCTTTAGTGGGAACATCAGTCCGCTAAATTCAATTAATCCCAACGATATAGAAAGTATTGAGGTGCTCAAGGATGCCGATGCCACGGCCATCTATGGATCCCGCGGAGCCAATGGCGTGGTGCTTATCACTACCAAGAAGGGAAGAGCTGGGAAAACTCGTTTCGATGCTCATCTAAGTACTTCAATTGGCAAGGTTTCCAATTTCTTGGATCTGTTGAATACCAAACAGTACCTGGAGATTCGAAGAGAAGGTATTGATAACGATGGTGTTGGGCTTATGCTGGAAAGTTCCTTATATGATTTCTTCTGGCCTGATATCAAACTATGGGACAATGACCGCTATACCGATTGGCAAAAGGAACTTATTGGGGGCACAGCCTATCGAAACAATGCACAGCTTTCAGTTTCAGGAGGTAGTGCACAAAATCAATTTCTAATTAGTGGTGGCTACCATAATGAAACTACTGTATTTCCAGGGGATTCCAAATATAGAAAGGCCAGTATCCACAGCAATTTTACCCATCAGTCCAATGATAATCGTTTTAAAATTAACCTATCAACCAATTATGCTTATGAGAACAACCTTATGCCCCAAGCGGATTTTACGGCTAAGGCTTATTCATTAGAGCCCAATGCCCCAGCACTTTATGATGATCAGGGAAACCTCAATTGGGAGAACAATACTTGGGAAAACCCACTGGCCTCTCTAGAGGAACGTTTTGAGGCGACATCAAAGAATCTTATCACCAATGCCATGATTTCATATACGATCCTGCCAGATATGGAACTACGGTCAAGTATGGGCCTTAGCAGTTACCAATTTGACACTTACCGCACGATGCCGAGTTCTGCAAGAAATCCAGGATATGGCTTGACACCACAAAGCTATTCTTATCTTACTTCTAATAACTCTCAAAGGGAGTCTTGGATCGTAGAGCCACAGATAAACTGGCAGAAGAAATGGGATAAGCTTTCATTAAATATCCTCATAGGAAGCACTTTCCAGCAGGAGAGCACGGAAAAGCTCATATTAAGGGGACGTGGTTTTCCGAATAATGAACTATTGCTCAATATCGCAGCGGCACAAGAGATACAGGCCGTTTCTAACTTGGATAGCGAGTACAGTTATATCGCGATTTTCGGACGAATCAACCTAAAGGTATTGGATCGCTATATTATTAACTTAACAGGTAGAAGAGACGGCTCCTCCCGGTTTGGCCCAGGCAAACAGTTCGGAAATTTTGGAGCTCTGGGCATGGCTTGGCTTTTTTCGGAAGAGACTTTTTTGAAAAATAGTTCCATTTTAAGTTTTGGCAAATTACGGGCGAGTTATGGTACTACTGGAAGTGACAATATAGGAGACTATCGTTTTTTAGACACCTACACAGTCACTGGAAGTAATTACGACGGAATTACTCTAGTGAAGCCAACAGGTATTTTTAATCCTTTATTCGGTTGGGAAGAAAACCAAAAACTGGAGACTGCACTCGAACTAGGCTTTTTCAAGGATCGATTATTAATGAACACTTCTTGGTACAAAAACCGATCTTCCAATCAATTGGTAGGAATCCCGTTAGCAGCCACCACTGGGTTCTCTGAACTGACAGGAAATTTTGATGCCATAGTGGAGAACTCAGGTCTTGAGTTGGACTTACTTACGGTCAATATGAGATCGGAAACATTCAAATGGTCTACAAACTTTAATTTAACCATTCCCAAAAATAAGCTTGTCGCCTTTGATGGGTTGGAAGCCTCCACTTTTGCCAACCGTTATGTAATTGGGAAACCCTTAACCATTTTAAAGCTCTACCATGCTCTAGGCGTTGATCCAAAAACTGGGCTTTATCAGTTCAGAGATTATGACGGCGACGGGAATTACAGCAGCATCGGAGACCGGCAATGGGTAGAGGACTTAACCCCTAGATGGTATGGCGGTTTTGGTAACTCTCTTAGCTTTGGAAATGTCACTTTTGATGTCTTCTTCCAGTTCAAAAAACAAAAGGCCTACAATACAGTCCGTTTTGATGCTACTCCTGGATTTAAAAAAAACACCTCCGTTGAACTCTATAATCGATGGCAACAGGCCGGAGATCAGAACCCCTTCCAAAGGGCTTCCGCTGGAATGGCAGGTGGCCAAGATCTTGGTGCATTGCAGCAGGAGAGCAGTGCATCAGTGTCCGATGCATCCTTTATCCGGTTGCGAAATATTTCACTGAATTATAAGATTCCTTATCTGATCAATAAGTCAGAAGTAAACGTTTATTTGCAAGGGCAGAATCTTTGGACCTTAACCAACTATATTGGACCAGACCCGGAACAACCCAATCCCCGCCTGCCACCATTGCGACAGATTACCCTAGGAGTCCAACTTGTTTTTTAAACACAAAATAAAAAGAATCATGAGAATTTTGAAAATTATAAAATCTGGGCATATGACCCATCGAAGAGCATTTGCAGGAATGAACCGATTACTCCTGTTTACCTTTCCTTTTTTTTTAAGCTTGATCTGGCTCGGTTGTTCCGACTTTATAAACGTAGATCCCCCAAAGAACAATTTGATTTCTGTGACGGTCTTCAAGGATCCCGCCACTGTGGAATCCGCAATGGCAAACCTCTATTATAGTATGCGGGAACAAGGCATGACATCGGGATCCTTTGGACTTACCCCTGTTTTAAGCATATATGGTGATGAGCTTGACTATTACGGCTTCAACGCAGACCAGACTCAATTGTACAACCATAATCACAGTGCGGACAACAATGTCCTATGGGGTTGGTGGCAACAAGCATACTATTTAATTTATGGAGCTAATGATATTATCAGGGGGGTTGAAAGTTCGAATGACCTGAGCGTAGATGAAAAAAAAGCCTTCCACGGACAAGCTCTTTTTGTCCGTGGCTATGTCCACAGTCTGCTGGTGTCCCTCTTCGGGGATGTGCCATATGTAAATAGTACGAATTATCGGGAGAATAACACAGTAGCTCGAATGGCCGAAGAAAAGGTTTATGATAGCATCATAAGGGACTTAACTGATGCCGTGGAATTATTGGAAGGAATAGAGCCGATCTCTAAAAGACGTATATGGCCAGACCGTTATGTAGCGAAGGCCTTATTGGCAAGGATGTACCTCTATACCGAAAACTGGGAAATGGCTACTTCCACGGCCTCCGAACTTATCGATCATTTCCCATTGGAGACCAATTTATCCAATACTTTTCTGAAGGGCTCCCCTGAAACTATCTGGCAACTAGCGGCGGATGAAAATTTTCCAAATAACACAAGGGAGGCTGGAACGTTGATCATCCAGACCGTTCCTGGTCAAACTTACGCTTTGACCGATGCCCTCTTGGCATCATTTGAAAACGGAGACTTGCGATATGATAATTGGATCGGGAATGTATCGGATTCCAATAACACAACTACTTTGTACTATCCTCATAAGTATAAGGCTGGAGTCAATGAAAAGGAATCCCTTGAGTATTCCATCCTTTTCAGATCAGCAGAGCAGGTTTTGATAAGGTCGGAGGCACGAGCTCATATGGGTAATCTTACCGGGTCACAAACCGATCTCAATAGCATACGCAACCGTGCTGGGTTAAGTAATACCACAGTCACCACGGCACACGGACTTTTGGAGGCTATCCAAAGGGAAAGACGTGTGGAACTGTTCGCTGAACAGGGACATCGATGGTTCGATCTTAAACGGACGGCAAATGCTGGAAGAGCATTGACCGACCTAAAACCAAATTGGCAGGAAACTGATATATTACTCCCCATTCCAGAAGCCGAGCTGGAGATTAATCCCAATTTGTTGCCACAAAATCCAGGATATTGAAAACCACAACATAGTCGACGGATGCCTATATTCTAAGAACCTCCGATCAATTGACACGATAAATCAAATTCAAAAAGACTCCATGAAAAATGTTATTTGCTTCTACTTCATTCTACTATTTGTACCAGGTCACGCCAACAATCATCCAAAAAGGATAGCACACCAAGAGACATCTGATGTGGCCTTGGAAAAATCACCTTTTTTAACCTCCTCCATCAAGGAAGACCAACTCTACCTGAATATACCTGACCAATTATTGGACACCCCCATGTTGTTTACATGTTATGACCGTATGCGACGCAGCTTCATGCAAGTAGCTTGGACAAAACATAACGATAGAATATTGTTGAAACAACTAGCAATTCTCTCAACTTCTGGAATTATAATACCGCTCAAAGAAGGACTTGTCCAAATGGATAATGTTCTAGCCATATTTCCCATTGAGAAAACAAATATTAGGACGGGGATCCAACGTATTAACATCACACAGTTTACGTTGAACCAAGAATTGGAATGGCCACAAATGTGGGGGGTATCCTTTGGGAGTCCTTTACCGCAATTGTCCGTATTACTTGATGTGAAGAACATGGATGGAGAGGTACTGATCAAAATCCGACGAGGCATGGTCAAGAGCAAAACCAAGGTTTCAGTCCCAATTTTTTTTGGTTTCTCTGCTTTACCGCCGCCTATGAAGTCAAGAAGGTTCGATTATCGCATGGGTTTTCATCCCGATGAAAATGAAATGAACAGATTCGGTTTGAAAAACACTGTGGCTAACATTACTCGCTGGCGTTTGGAAAAGAAGTACCCAAATCAAAAAATCAGTATTCCTATAAAACCCATCACCTTTTTAATCTCCCCTGATGTGCCCAAGAAATGGAGACCCTATCTGAGAGCCGGGATAAAGGAATGGTTACCAGCATTTGAATCGGCGGGGTTCAAGGATGCCATTGCAGTCAAGGAAGTGGACAGTCTAGATGATTGGCAAGCTCATAGTATCCATTCGAATGTTGTATACTGGAATCAAGAAAAATCCTTTAGAAGCTCGGAATATAAAGATTATGGCGGTACCTTGAGCCATATTATCGATCTAAGAACCGGAGAAATCTTACGAGGTGATATTTTTATGGGAGGTTCGGAGCAATCCGTATCGGAAGAATACTTTGTTAGGGCAGCACCTTTAGATATAAACGCACAGAAATTCCCCTTTCCTGATGCATTAATTGGGCAATTATTCCAAGTGATAGCTGCACATGAAGCCGGCCATGTGTTCGGTATAACCGATGCCAATTTTGGTGAATACCATTATCCTTGGGACAAAATGAACGATATCCCATGGCTACAGACTATGGGGCATACTCCTAGTATCATGAATTATACCAGAGCCAACAACATACCACAACCCGAGGATAGTATTCCGCCATCCCTGTTACTCCAACGTGTGGGGCCTGTAGACAGGTACAATATCCAGTGGGCTTATACTGAATTTCCAGATGGGACCGAATCACAAGTAGAAGAGGCCACTTTAGAACAAATGATACGATGGCAGGATTCTATTCCCTGGTACAGGTTCAACATCAACCAAATGGAGGTTATCGGTCCAAATGCCTCAAATGAAGTCGTCGAGACCAATGATCCCATAAAAAGCACCAAATTGGCCTTTAAGAATATAGAACGTGTCATAGCACTATTGCCTAAGGTGACCAACGATCAAAAGGACAATGACCTTCTAGAACGATTATATAATAAGTCGGTTCATCTTTGGTACAACCATATGCTTCATGTATCGACCTTAATTGGGGGATACGATATCCATTATAAATCCTTAGCCCAATCTGGCAGCCGATATGTCCCCATACCGTGGGAGGACCAAATGAAAGCCCTTGATTTTCTTTTGAATTATGCTTTTGATCCCCCTGTGTGGTTGACTGAACCGGACTTTCATGTAAGGACAAATTACACAACATTTTCTGACCAAACTTTGCTATATCAACAGAAGTTGGTCATAGAGATGCTATTGGCTCGTAGGGTGAAACGAATGGAATACTTAGAACAGGACGGGAACCAAAAAGGCCTGGTCAACACTTATATCCAAAAGTTTCAAGACGGTCTGTTCAAAGAGCTGAAAAGGGATTTTGGTTATGTGGATCGAAGGAAACAGGAAATTCAAATAACTTATATTGATAATATTGGCATGATCTTAGAGCAGAAAAAATCAGGAATAGATATCCAATCAAGATTTTTTGTACATTCTGATTATTCCAGAGGAATTTTAACACAACAACTCCTTGCTTTGAAAGTTGACATAGAAAAGGGCATAAAAAGAAACAGTAAAGCGCAGACTTTGGGGCATTGGCAATTGTGTCTCAAAAAAATCAAAACAATTTTGTAAAGTTTTCGACAAATTCTGGTGGATTGCTCCTGATGTTCGTTCAAAAGGAGGTATGAATTAGTGAAAAAGGTGCCTTTAAACAAGGCACCTTCTGAATACTGGGAATTGAAACCTTCTCCTTAAGGCTTCATCAATTTCATGCTATTGAAATCGGGTGCTGCATACAATTGCTGCCCCAAGAAACTACATGCATTAGCTCCTCCAGTAAAGCATTCATCCCCCACTGTAGTGTGTTCCCAGTTTGTGGTTCCCGGGATATTGTAATAGGCATCCCGTTCCACAACTATTCTTTCAGTGGCAAATGCCAATCCAACAGCCATCAACATGACAAAGACTGGCATTACGCTTTTAAAAACTTTAGTTTTCATAATACTTAAATTTATAAATTATGATCTACTCTGTTTTACAGGTTTTCGATCTTCCCCTGTCACTACGTAGTAATATTTTAATTGAAATTATATTCCTGTTTCCTTTGAATTAGAATTCCGAGTAAGGCGATCACAATAAAAAAACCATTAAAAATTAAATGTCCCTTCCACCCCAACGCTTCCAATACACCGCCACATGAACATGGGATGTCAGCTGAAAAATATAATATCATGGTGATATAAACTGTAAACAGCAGCATTAGAGTTAAGGATAGATACAGGCCTAATAGTCGTGTTTTTGTAAAGGCCAACAATAGAGCAGCAACAATTTCAGAAGTAATTACTCCCCATGGGACCCAATCGAAAAATCCGCTCAATAAGGAAGACTGACCAATTTGTGTTTCAAAGGTTTTAAAATCCAAAAGCTTACTCACCGCAGCATACACAAACAACAGAATGAACAGTAAACTGAACATCCACGGTATTTTTTTAGTAAAGGATTCTGGAACTCTCATACCATTTGATTTGATATGGTAAAGTTCGGGACATCTATTTGATTATAAGGGAGGAAATTTTGTAGAAAAGGGATTAAAAAAATGAAGTAATTAATAAAACCCTAATCATTATTTATCTTGCGCATCACGCTTGGCGAATGCCCATAGGTGTTTTTGAACGATCTTGAGAAATGCGGCAAACTTTTGAAACCGGTCATTTCGGCAATACTTTTGAAGGGTCGATCGCTGTAGAGCACCATCATCAAGGCCTTCCTCAGACGCTCCTCAATCAAAAACTTATGGACCGTAGTGCCGTATAACTCCTTGAATCCATACTTGAGCTTAAATTCGTTGGTTCCAAGTTGTAGTGCAAATTCTTTAAGCGGTGGAAAGTCATCCTTTAGATTTGTAAGAATCATGTCATGGCCCATTTTGATCTTTTGAATATCCTCCAAACTCAATCGTACTTTTGACTTCTTCAGTAAAGCTATCCTGTCTTTTACAGACCTCCTTTTTTCATTAAGCTTTCCTTTATTGATCTTACCAGAAATCCCAGATTGAAGTTTCTTTTGATAATTGGTGTGGTGAATGACGGTGATAAGTGTCCGATAGCCTTGTGCATTTTTATAATATCTTGAGACATATACAGTTTTAGGTATCTCAAGGCCGTCTTTGGATTTGAATACCAAGTCGACGGACGTATCATAGGCGCGCCTCTTTTCATTCTGCTGAAAAACTTTTTCCCATTTTTTGACAGAACCCTCCGTTAAAAGTGCTTCAAAAGGTCGGTCAATGATATTCCTTTTACGTCGCGATAAGGTTTTACAAGCTATCTTATTTACCATCTCGACCATTCCATGTTCATTAATGATAAAACTCATTTGGACAACATCCAAAATTGCAGCATCCCGATTGGCATAACCCTGATGGACCAAAACGTCTTGAAACTCTTCTGCCAAAACATTAAAACCAATAATAAAGGACTCAAGAATGTCATTATGTTTTGAACGTTTGATTCTTTGGTAATAACTTCCTGATAACATCTTTAAAAGCATCACTCTAAGTGAAGATAGTCTCTGTTCTATATGTTCTTCCATGGTAACAAGCTTTTAAAAAGTTTACCTAAACCTGTTCAAATATTTAACAGCCTCTTCACTGTTCAAAAATGATTTTGTAGGTATGGTAGGCGAATTTGTTGTTAAATATATGTCGGATAACATTTCTGAAACTGGAGAATCAACAACAAATGCGACAGCTTTAACGAAAGCAGACCCTTCTAATGATAAATATGAACGTGAGGCTTTATCTATTCCCTGTATAGCTCGAATATCACATAGTACGGGCATAAATTGTCCTGCCTGTAACATAAGTCGATCCTTCACAATATGAACCGCTTGTGAAACGTCCAGATCAATATTTTTGTATATGACATGTACTATTCCATCAACTATCTTATACGTTGCATAATCGTTTTCATGTAACATAATTAAGCATTTTTTAAAAACTGGCAAACTCAAAATTACATAATATGCTATTGCTTTACTTAACCTATCAGGAGGGAGAATTGGCAAATCAGGATTAAAAATTTGCCTAAAACGGATGAATGTTTGATTAATCGGGATTATAGTTAGGTTAAATCCTACAATTTCCCGCAAAAGATATTAAATTTTATCCCACCAAACAAATTAGACTCATGGCAAAAATACAACACAACAATTTTTTAGACTCTGTAAATGATGCTTTTACAGATTCTAGTAATAAAGATGCACTTTATTTATTTGCAAAAAGAGCAATCCGTACAGAGAGAAATATTAATGTTAAAAACAAAAAACTAGACGCCATCGTTGATGAAAAAACACCTAAATACAGACAAGACACTTACACCCTAGAACTTTTGGGTTTACGAGAATATAAATAATCAACGACATCAGTTTGTAAGGCATGAAATACCAAGAATTAATATCGGAATACCAGATGCACCTAGATGCGTTGGAATCCCGTACGGAAGATATTTTATATAAAGCAGAGCATGGCATTTCAAGAACTGAAAAATTCATTAAACTGTTACGCCAAAAAGTATTGGAATTGGGGTTTAACAATACGGAAGAGGAAATTTCCTTTTTTAAACATGTTAAACCCCAAATTTTCAGCAAACTCATCTATTATGTTAAACTATTCAATATTGAAAGCAAACGTCCAAGGAGCAGTTCTAAATTCCAGATCAAATATCTCAATGCCCACATTAACAAACTGCAGGTCTACTTTAATGACAATTTGGATTTCTATCATTATTACCGCAGAGGAGCCACCACACTTGATGCCGAATATTTCATTCGGGGCAAGGCAGATCTCCGATCGCCCACAGAGTCATATCACTTTTTCGTAGATGATCAGTTCGCTACTTCTCAGGATACCACCGTTGCGATGATCATGGCTTATGATATGCTCATCGTGTATTTACAACAGGAAATTGAAAAATTAGAAACAAATAACAATACTTACCAAAACGCAATGAAAAATTCAACTTCAAAACTTTTTTGGACTGGAAGTAAAACGGAACTTATTGAGTTGATCTACGCACTGCAAATTAGTGGAGCAATCAACAGTGGTACCGTGGACATTAAGGAACTGGCATCCGTATTTGAGCAATTGTTCAACGTTGAACTTGGTAATTACTACCATACTTTTATGGAAATAAGAGCAAGAAAATCGAGCAAGACCAAATTCATGGACAAGCTAACGGATTCCCTTAACAGGCGGTTCGAAGATTCAGATGAATGATCCATAGTTCATCCCAACTTGGGTGTTTCCATTCCATTCATTTTTCTATAATTTTTAGTGTAATTTCAAGGTACAACCATTGCCTTTTCAATCTTTCCTTAACCAAAACAATTCAAATTTAATTACAATAAAACTGTCCCACCTCTGGATTGACTATTGATGATTCATCAATAATACCCATCAAATTTGTAGAACAAAAGTCAAATCAAGTCAGGGGCTATCAAACTGATTGAAAGCAATGCGATAGTCCCTTTCTACAAAACCATGTTATTATGCCAACATCAATCCTTACCACCGATGATCTTCGAGAATTCAAAATTGAATTGCTTGACGATATTAAAAACCTTTTAACAAAACAGTCTAAAGGGAAACTGAAACGCTACCTCAAATCTTCTGAGGTTATGGATCTACTACAGGTCAGTCCAGGCACGCTACAAAATCTTCGCATTAATGGCACCCTCCCCTACACTAAGATCGGCGGCATCATCTATTACGATGCTGAAGAAATCCAAGATATTTTGACCGCCAACCGCGTACAACACACTCTAAATTCTTAGGTCATGAACTATATAAAGCTACTCAATGCGGCTTTTGAAAAGTTCTTTTTTGATGAGCGGCTCAATCCGACCCATATCAGTTTATATATGGCACTGTTTCAGGAATGGAACAGCAGCCGCTTTTCCAATGAGTTCTACATAAACCGCCGAGACCTCATGTTTGCCTCTAAAATAGGCTCAAAATCCACATACCACCGCTGTATCTTGGAACTTCATACTTGGGAATATCTTCATTACTTTCCTTCCAAAAACCCTTATAAGGGCAGTAAGATCATGATGACCATTATCGAGACAACTGATGAAACTGTCTCGGATCAGTACAGTCCCATATTGGAACAGGTTGCAGAACAGTACCGTCCCAGACGTGAACCAGTAATGGGACAGCACCATCCCAAAAACAGACAAGTGGTGTACTCAACCAGTCCCATCAATGGACAAGCCCTGGTATCTACTATAAACAATACCAAACAAGTAAACACTATAAAACAACCAAAGGGCTGGCAGGCCGTTATTAATTTTTTTTTAGAAAAAAGTTTTACTGCTGATGAAGGAAAAAAATTCTTCGAGCATTATGAAAATCGGAAGTGGCGAACAGGCGATGGAAAAGAAATTAGAGACTGGCGTGCCTTAGCCACAAATTGGATGGACAGAAGTGAATTATTCAACGATCAAAACAAGACAAACGTAAAAACACCGTCCCAATTCAAGGACAACTTGCGAACTACCAAAACCAAAGACTATGGACAACCCCTCTAAAATTACTGAAGGCGGCGTGGAATACTCGCTGGGTAAATTTGATGGCAAGAGCTTACTCTACGACTTCCCAAAAATTTTGATCTATCTTGATGCCAAGGGAAAAATGCTTTTTGGACAAAAATTTAGGGTCTATGACGAAGACAGGGAGATTCTTTTAAAGCTCTGTTACTATTTTATCAGAGACAAAGAAAACTGTGCTAGCTACGGAATTGATGTGGACAAGGGCATTCTTCTTTCAGGCCCGGTAGGCTCAGGAAAGACTACCTTAATGAAATTACTGCGCCATCTTGTTCCCCTACAACGTCCTTATGAAATGATACCCAGCAGGAATGTGACCTTTAGCTTTAACCATCTTGGTTACAGAACTATCGAAGATTATGGCAATGCCAAATTTTTCTGTTTTGATGATTTGGGTGTGGAGCCACCTGGACGGTTTTATGGCAAGGATCTCAATGTGATGGGCGAAGTCCTTCTATCGCGCTATGAATTATTTTTACAGACCAATAAAAAATTAAAAACTCACGCTACCACTAATCTTAGTGCAGATGAACTCGAAGAACGTTATGGACATCGCGTGCGCAGTCGAATGAGGGAGCTGTTCAACCTGATTGCTTTTGATGAGGCCACAGGAGACAAGAGAAAGTAATTCAACGAATGAAATACTTACACAAAAAAATCATTTCTGAAATAAATTGTTTTATGATTCCTCTCAAATTCTTAGTTAACTCTAAAAATAGATCTTTCATACATTTATTGTTTTTGAATCGCTTGTAAAATCACTATTGCGGTCAATTGGATATTATTATTTCTTGAAAAATAGCTGCTCTCGTCCCCATTGCTCAAAAAGCCCAACTCCAAAAGCAAAGTAGGACAATAGTCCTTTGTCTCCCTCAACACTTGAAAATTTGCAAACTTCACACCCCTACTTACAAAACCCAATTTCTTTTTAAACTCATTTTGAAATTCAAATGCAAACCAAGTTGCACCATCAGAATGGATTGATTTCATATTGGTAACATAAACTTCAATCCCTCTAGCGTTTGGATTGTTAGCGTGATTGCAATGCAAAGAGATAAACACGTCTACCTTCAAAGCCTTGGCTAATTTAGTTCTGTCCGATAAGGAAATAAATGTATCAGAATATCTTGTCAAATAGATATCAATTGGCAACTCTAATTGTTCATTAAGCTTCAAAATTTCTAAAGCAATATCCAGTACAACATCTTTTTCCTTTAAGCCATTTATTCCGATGGCACCAGAATCTTTTCCACCATGCCCTACATCAATTAAAATTCGTTTTTGGATTGCAGTTTCCTGACCAAAAATGAATGACATTATTAGAAGCAAAATTGCGAAGCTGACGTTTTTTAAAGCTTTTTTCATTTTCAAATTTCAGATTATCAACGGCTTGTGTTCAAAAACCCATATGATTTGATGCCAATTGACACCAACGGAAATCAAACAGAACCAAAGAATATTATTTTATTAAATCATTGATTTTCAATGTTTTATAAACAAATATATGTAAATTTCGAATAACGAAAACGCATCAAAAATCTAAACTTTTTTGTTATGAAAAAATCAATCTATTTAGCAACTTTTGTTTCGCTGTTGTCCACGTCGCTTTTTGCACAAATTGGTGGCATTGAAGATTCCGTCAATGATGTTTCTACAACCATCCGAACAATTTTCCCGATCATCCTTGGGGTCATCTTCCTTGTAGGCTTCCTGTTTAATGCTGGACATTTTTTTGGAGAAAATGCAGATCTCAAAAAAGGAATTACCCGTGTGCTCGTATTTGTCCTCATTGCAGGAGCTGTCGTCGGTATTTTCACTTATCTCATAGGAATCGTAGTCTAACTCTATAAGAGAGATTTAATTTTCAAGCGGTATGAAAACATTTGAGATCTATAAAAACATCAGGAAAAGGGCGGTCATTTCTGGTCTGCCCATTTCCCTCTTTGCCCTAATGATGGTGGCCGTACTTGTGTCTCTATTGGTCATTATCTTCTCCTTCAGCTTCACTATGATAATCGGCATACTGATTTTCAATGCTGTATTGTATGTCACATTGATTCGGATAACCAATACCCCGCAACTCTTTCAGATGACCAAGGTCTTTCCAAGTATCATCAGTAACAAAAGAAATTCAAGCTTTGATTATGAACAAGATTAACCTTTCGGCATATCAACCCATAACAGATATTCAGGACAATATCATTTTTGCCAACAATGGCAACGTAGTCCTGTGCTATGAAGGGACTTTACCAGAAATCTATTCACTTTCTGAAAAGGATTTTGAGGATATGCATGGTGCATGGTTTCAGGCTTTAAAATCGCTGCCTATTGGTACTGTGGTTCACAAACAGGATATTTACCTCAAGAAATCTTATGTATCAGACAAACTTCCGAATACAACATTTTTAGAGAAAGCCACACATGGTCATTTCAAAGGTCGCGAGTATATCGAACACAAATGTTACCTATTCTTTATTCTGACCAAGAGCAAAACCCTCAATAATCCAAAATATGTCAATCCTTTCCGAAAAATCTCAAAGGGGATTGTACAGGAACTGGATGACACTATTAAAAGTTTTGCCAACGCCGTAAACGACTCCGTTTCATATATAAACAATAGCCGAAAAATGACATTCCTTCCCCTTAGTCCGGAAGAGATCTTACAACTTACAAGTAGCTATTTCAACGGCTTTAATGAAGGTTTCGATACTGACATATTACTGGATAAAAAAAGCGTTACAATTGGCGAGAACCATTTTGACGCCCTGGCCATCAATAGCGAACTGTGCTTTGGCGAAAGTGTACAGAGCAGCAAGACCAATGAGAGATTCACTTCTGACGATTTTGTATTTCATCAAGGGTTTATTGATGGTTTAGGGCTTACGCTTAATGAGAACCACATTGTGAACCAAATCCTGTATTTGGATGACAAACAAAAATGGCGCAAACTGCTCGATAAGAAAATTGAGGAACTAAATAAAAGTTCCAATTTTGGCTCACAGAACAAAGTCGTACTAGGAAAGATTCAGCACATCCTTGACCAAATCAATGCGGATGACAGCTCGCGTATCATCCGTGGTCATCTCAATATTATGTATTGGGCGAAGGAACTGAAAGAACTGGACAGAATAACCTCAAAGATTAAAACGGAATTCAAGGAACTGGACATTATCCCCTACTATCCAAGAGGCGAAGAACGCAAGAATTACATTCTGAACAGTTACTGTTGCTTCTCATCAAATTTTTCAAATAACGATCTCTACGTTACCGATTTGAAGCACGCCTTGTGTTTGTTCATCAATAATACCAATTATAAATCGGATGCCACAGGAATCATCTTTAACGACCGTCAATATAATATTCCTGTCCTAAAAGATGTTTGGGACGACCGAAAGAAACGTATCAAAGCACGAAACTTTGCCATTTTCGCTCCTACCGGCGAGGGCAAATCCTTTTTGGCCAATAATATTCTGCGTCAATATTTTGAAAGTGGCGTCCGTTTGGTCATCATCGACCTCGGTGGCTCCTACACCAAATTCGCTAAACTTTATCCTGAACAGTATACCGTACTTCGTTATGAGAGTGGAAAGAATTTGGGTATTAATCCATTCTACATCAGCGATATATCTGACCTGGCACCAGAACGTCTCGAAGACCTATCGGTATTCCTGTTTGAATTGTTTGCTTCGGACTTAAAAGTGACCAAGGCACAATCGGTTTCCGTTAAAAAAATATTGCGTCACTATTATGATAGCACTTCAGAAAACCATTGTTTGGAAGGCTTTTACAATTTTATAGAAAAGAACCAGGAAGATCTTCTGGACACCCTTAAAATCCATCCCGACTATTTTAATGTCACAAGCTTTTTACACGTCATGTCTGAATACGTTGGAGATGGCCTCTATAGTTTTCTTTTTGAGGTCAGCGAAGACCAGACCTATAAAATCGAGGATAAACGCTTAATCATTTTTGAACTCGATGAAGTCAAGGATAACAAGGAAATCCTGTCCGTAATGTTGAAACTTATTAAATCAGCGATCCAACGAACCATATGGAAAAATCGAGCTGAGAAAGGCATTATCCTGTTCGATGAATTTGCCAAACAATTAAAGTTCGATAACGTTCTGGAAAGTGTAGAATTCTATTACCAGGCCATACGTAAACAAAACGGTGCCATTGGCATTATTCTGCAATCCATCAATCAACTTCCAAATAACTCAGTATCTGCAAGCATCCTTGAAAACACACAGGTCATTTACAGTCTGAACAATGAAAAAGGATATACTGAACTGGTTAAACGGCTCAATCTTTCCAGCCACGATTTGAACCAGTTAAAATCCATCAAAAACAATTTTTCCGGTGCACGAAAATATACTGAGATGTTCATCAAAATCGGAAAGGAAAGCAACATTTTCAGACTCGAAGTCCCCAAGGAGGTTTATGCCGCCTATCTAACCGACGGACAGGAAAACGCGGCCATAATGGCCATTTATGAAAAGACCAATAATATGGAATTGGCTATAAAGGAATTCACTTCTAAATCCTAATACTATGAAAAACACAATGAAAATTCTGGAAAATTGTAACAATAGAAAGGTTGTGGGTATAACAAAAACAGCAACGCTGATAATCATACTCATTATCTCTTTTTTATTGCCTGCACGCGCTGCGTGCCAGGGAATGCCCACGTATGACAACACCAATTTTATCAGCTTGGTAAAACAACTGATAGAATCCGGGAAGCAGACCGCAAACATTATCAAGACCGTTGAGTTTTTAAAAACTCAAAAAGATAACATTGAAAAGGTCAACGATGTGGTTAGGCAATTAAAAGCAGTTCGCGAAATTGGAAGGAACAACCAACGACTAATTAATGTGATGCAAAATGACCTGAGAGACATTTTAGGCAGTCCTTTTATAAAACCTGATGAAGTATCAAGAGTGTCGCAATCATTCACTTCGATTGTTGAAAACTCTTTAAATACACTCGATTTTATAGACGAAATTCTATCGAGCGATTATCTGAAAATGACCGATGCGGAACGTACAGCAATTCTAAATGAAAAAGAACTGGAATCTAGGGAGATGGTAGCCAATATTACCACCAAAACAAAACGCTACAAGGATATCATTTCATTCAGAAAAATGCAGGACAAAATCAATAACCGCGAAACCGAATATTAGAGATGACCGCAACTTTCATTTTAGGAATAGGATTGGAATATATCGATACTGTTTTCCAAACGATACAGAATAGTAGTTTCTCACAATATACCATTGCAGGAATGAAGACACTTGCCGTCTTGTTTTTTTTGGTCAATATTCTCAAAAAATATAATGAGGGTGTTGCCGATAAGGACGGCTATTCGTGGGGATTGACCCCAGGAGAACTTGCGAAAAATTTTGCAATAGTAATATTGGTCATCTTCTCAACGCAAGTATTAGGTTTCTTTGATGGTATTCTGGTCGCAATTGAAGGTCAATACCGTGCCACCGCACCTGCACTACTGCCCTTACAGATGCAGGATCTTCCATTAGAAGAAGATATAAATCTTTTTGATGCCGCAAAAAACGCAATGATATTACTTTATGAAGCATTAATAACTCCACTATATGGTTTCAAGATATTGGCTTTTATAGTAAGTCTCTTTCTTTGGATTTTGGATTTATTTATTTACCCACTTTTCTTGGCAGAACGCTATTTTCTATTGGGTATTATGCAAGCGTTTTTTCCATTGGTCATTAGTTTGGCCGTATTTGAAAAATTCAGATCGCTTGCTTATTCATTTTTCAAGTTATATGCGGCGGTTTATATGCTGGTGCCAGCATTCTTTTTGGTCAACATATTTATCAATGCCATTTATACGGAGATCAATACCAATTTTTGGCCTAACCTGTTTGGAACTGATGCAGGACAAGGCTTTTTTGCTCCAGTGGTACAGCTGGGCTCAGTTTTTTTTATAGTATTTCTAAAATTCAAATTATACAGCCGTGCCACATCGTTCACGCTCAGATTGTTTAATAGCTAATCCAATTCAAATGAAAACTCCGTATAGAAATATCTATGAGATCCTAAAATTAAACCGACTCATCGTTTTAGCCGTTATTGTTTGTACATTATTATCCAGCACCTTTTCACTTTGGATGGCTTTTACTACCAATAAAAATGCGCTCAATAGTGCGTTTGCCATAAATACCAATGGAAGTATCATTCCGTTGAAGCTTGTTTCTCAGAAGGAAAATTTCGCTGTAGAAGCATTGGCACATTTAGAGCAGTTCCACAATTACTTCTATAATATTGATGCAAGCAACTATGAACGAAATTTAAAAAAAGCCCTTTGGCTAGGGAATAGTTCTGTGGACAACCTCTATCGTCAGAAAAAAGCGGATGGTGTCTATAACCGATTATTACAATACTCGTTGGTTCAAAAAGTTCTCAGAATTGATACCGATCTAAATGAAGCTGATGGAAAATATAGTTTCACGACGACCACCATTTTTGAAATCAACAGAGGCGTCATTACAGACACTTATGAATTGGTCTCCACAGGAAAACTGATCATAGTTGACCGAAACTTCCCCAACAATCCACATGGACTATTGATTACCGATTACTTCGAAAGCACACTAAAAAAAATTCAAAATGAAAATAGAAAAAAATAAAATAGTCTTTGCAGCAGTGTTGGCTGTGATTTTCATTTTCCTAATTTCCTATTCAATGATGATTATGGGAGATGACAAAAGTGAAAATGAGAACCTTAAGCAAACCTTGATCCCAGATTTGAAAGAAAACCAAAAACAGTATGATTCAAAATTGGATGCCATTAATGACCTTAAAGAGATACGCGAGACCAACGCACCTAGCATCTATAATGAAAAACTGATTGATTCCTTGGGCTTTTACGATGCCCACTTACCACAACGCGAAAAAGAACGCATTGTAGATAGTATTTACAACTCAGGTAAAATCCAGTACTCCGAGAAACGCTATCAAAACTTCGGAAAAGATAAAGTGACTCAAATTGAAAAAAAACAAATTGATTCCGTCGAAATTAAGACTGAACAAAAAATTCAAGCCAAAGAACTTGGATTGGAACATCAATTGTTTTTTGCCGCTTCGCCAAAGCCAAATGATAGTGCCACACTGGGCCATACCGACGAGAGTATTTATGTCGTTGTAGATGGCGATCAAATTGTAAAGGCCAAGACGCGATTAAGAATGCGTCTGATGAAAGCAGCAACAATCAACAATAGACTGATGCCAAAGAATACACACGTCTTTGGATTTATCAGCTTTCAGCCCAATCGCGCTTTGATTAACATTGAGAATATCGACCATCATCCCACAAAGCTCAAAGCTTTCGATTTGCAAGATGGCAGTGAAGGCATTTATGTCGAAAATAATTTCCGCGCTGAAGCCACCGATGAAGTTTTGAATGATATAATTGGCGATATCAACATTCCATCAGTTCCTCAAGTCAGTGGAATTACTAAGGTTCTAAAACGCAACAATCGAAGCGTAAAAGTGACTGTACTGAATAATTACAAATTAATTCTAAAACCAATGCCATAGGCCTAATTTATCTTTTAAATCTGACTCTTATGAAAAACTATATGATTATTTCAGCGCTTCTAATTTGCATGTTTGTACCACAACTTTGCTCTGCACAAGATTCAATGCAAGCATCCCAAGTTCTGGATACTATTTATGCCAATGACACCAAAAACGTTGCACTATTTTTTCCTGAACCCATTAGACAAGGAATAACTGGATCAGAGAATTTTGTATTTACATACAATCGTGAAAATGAACAGTATTTTGGATTGCTCCAGGCAAAACCGGGTAAAGAAAGTAATCTTCTGGTTATCAATAGAAACGGTTCCGTTTTTTCGTATATTGTAAAGTATAAAGCAAAACTTTCAAAGCTCAATTATTTCATTCCAATCTCCAGTAGTATTGGGAATGAAAAACCAAAAGTGAAGGATTCGATTTATATTGAAACCGCTGAGAAAAGTGTTGATTACGGTAAGTATTATTATGAAAAGTTCTGTAGTTATCTTCTTGATAGAAACCAGCGCATCGGACGGATTAAGAATGAAACAGAAGATATTGTCTTAAGTGTTGAGAATATTGTTTTTGATAAAGAAGAACTCTATTTCGTAATCCAAATTGAGAATACTTCTAGTTTGGATTACGACTTAAATTTTTTGAAACTCTCGATTGAAACACGTCAAAAAGGAAAAAGGAAATCGTTGCAACGTCTATATAAAGAACCTATTTTAAAATATAATCTACCATCTAAAATCAGAGAAAACGAAACGGTAAGATTCGTGTATGTTATGTCTAAGTTCTCCTTATCCAATAACCGCAGGGTCATTTTAGAACTGAACGAAAAAGATGGGGAACGCAATATTGAATTGAAAATATCACACAGATTTATTAATAATCCAAATTAATAGTAATATGAAAAAAATCGCCATTTGCTCACTCGTCCTCCTATTTATTTCATGTTCTCAAACAACGAGTCTTTCGCCTAATGAAACTGCCAAAGTAGTTGCAGAAAGCTTTTATCACGGGGACAAAACAACACTCAAAAAACATACAACTTCTGATGGCTATGCAAACTTTGTAAGCATTCAGGAAATGTTTGCTCAGGATAAAAATTCGAAATCAGATTTTAAGATTATCGATGAAGTAACAGATGGCGGCGTGTCTTGGGTAAAATATTCCACAGCCTACGATCCAAAACCTGGCGTCTTTAAATTAGTGCAGGAAGATGGTCAATGGAAGGTTACTCATAATGGACCTCAAGATAAGGGACCTTTTTAAAAAAGAATTTTTACGTTAAACTCTGTTAAATCCTATCAATATTGATTTGCCAATAACCCTGTGTCCCTCCGTGACGTATAGAACCCTTTCGTCTTAAGCGCATTTATATGTTTGTCAACAGGAGATTCATTAATACCTAAAGCCTCAGCTATTTCGGTATAGGTAATGGTTGTATTATTTGCAATAAGTTTAAGAACTTCTTTCCGTCTTTTAGTTAGAGTTTTAATCACATCAATGGCAACACTAGCTAAACCAACTATTACAGCACCTTAAAAGATAAGTTCCCTTTTGCATTCTATACGATTGGTTTCGATCATAGGAATTTATTTAATGTTTTAGCTTTTACATTCCACTTATCAATTCCTTTGCTTTGTCCAAAGGGTAAGCGCCGCTCACTTCTTTTTTATCGAAAATCATAAAATAGGAAAAATTATGACCAGCTTGTTTTTCCCATTCATTACCCAGTCGGCACTTGCCTTCACTATCAGAACCGTCTAAATGGTCGCCCTTGGATTCGATCAATATCGTTCTGCCAGATTTAGTCTGCAATATAAAATCAGGATAATGGTTTGCTTTGAATCCATTGATGTAAAATCCTTTTCCTTTGTCCAGATTCCTGTGCCAAAATGCAATATTTGAGGCTGTTCCAATTTCCATGATAACGCGCTCTTCAAAATTATTCATCGTGCCTTCCTTTTCATACAAAGAATTTCCAATAGAAGAACCTGTAGCTCCTGGAACAATTTCCTTCTTTAATTTCCAGTTGTCTTTAGCTGTTATGCGTTTTGATTTAATTAAATCCATAAATCGAGTTTCGGCATAACTATCCGAAAGCTCTCTGATTTTAGATTTTATTTTGTCTGTATAACTCCACTTTCTAACCAAAATATCACGCATCTGTTCGGCGTTCATTGAATTTAAAATTCGTCCAACATATATTTTGATTTCCTGATCTGGAATGGGATACATATTCCCAATTATTTGTAATATCTGATGAGTGATATCGCTTATTTGGGCATCTTTGGGTTTTGCCAAAATGTAATCAGCAATAGGATCCTTTACTTGGCTTTCTTCAATCTTTACCCAATCAGGCGCATAGTTATCTTTTACTGTTTCTGTTAAATCTACCTTATATAAATCTGAAGATATTCGATCAAAATCGATTTTGATATCTTCGTTTGAAAGTTTAAAATCTTTCAATAAAGATTCTCTATTTAACAGTTCTTGATCTGTACCAAAAATATCACTTGCAGTTACTTTTAGAAAAAACTGGGGAAAATCAATCTTTTCTATAAATTCCTTATTGGCCTCCTTTATGCGATAGCGTTTTACTTTATCTCCCATTTCCTGAAACATGTTTTCGTCTATAGGTTGTTTTTCTTGCTCCTTTAGTTGCTTTTCTAACTCGGCGTTCTGTTCTGCCGCCATTGTTTCTATTTCGGTAATTACAGAAGTATCTTCAATATCATCTTCATCGAGATTAGGATTATAGGAAATTCGACTCTTATCAATAATTTCTTCCTGTTCTTCTCCCGGAACTTCTGGATGTTGTTCTGGAAACAAAAAGGATTCAACAGGATCTATAACTTTCGCTTCCCTTTCTTCTTCAGTCATTCTATCAACAGCGCGATGTTCGTTGCCGCTAAAACCAGAAGCCTTTAAACCATCAACAATACTTTGTAAGGTTTCATTAAACTTTGCAGATGCTGTCAATACATAAGAAAGGTTAAGTTGGAAAGCCTTGTGCTTTTGTACGTACGGTTGACGCAAAACACGACCCAAAATCTGCTCAACATCCACAGCACTCGATTTGTCAGCCAATGAAGCCAGAATGTATGCAAATGGACAATCCCAGCCTTCTTTTAAAGCATTTATTGTGATGATATAGCGCACTTCACATGATCTATCCGATAAGTCAACTCCTTTTAACTCGTCAATATTGGCCGTTTTAATCTTTATATGATTCTCTGGTATACCTAATCCTAATAATTGTTCTTTTAATTTTTCAAAAGTCGTATTGTCGTCTTTTGTTTTTGGTTGTGCTTGGAACAAAACAATCGGTCTAATATATTTTCCGCCTTCAGCTTCTTCACTTTTAGCTAGATTCTCCAACTTACGCTGCAAATGCAACGCATTATTGATGACCTCTGTTTTATCGTGATTGTTATAAACGATTACAGGGAGCTTGACCATATGTTCCTTTTTTAATTCTATGGCCGGAACTAAACTGACAATATTGCTATTGGCTTTTCGGGTTGCTGTTAAATCCAAAATAAAGGATGGATTTAAATTTTTGAGCATATCTACACTTAAATCACTTTCCGCATTGTGACTTTCATCAACTACTAATACAGGATTTAAACTTCTAATTACATTGATAAGCGCAGTATCGTCAACATCTTCTAAAAGGTGCTTTCTGTTCGCGTATTGTGGCACAAAAGATTCCAATTGACCATTTTCCTGATACACCTTTCTGTCCTCTTTGTTTTTTGCGCGTAAGCTTGCAAAACTCAAAACGAAAATGCTTAATTGCTCCTTTACAACTGTGGGATTAAAATTTGAGCCTTGCAACAAATCTTCCTTTTGGTAAATGGCAACTTTGTGATTGAATAGGGCATTCAACTTTTGACGGTAAGGGTGCTCTGGATTGGATAAGGCATTCACAGTTTGCTGTAATAAATTACTCCAGGGCACTAACCAGATGACGGCTTTTGTTTGTGAAGTATCGTAAGCTGAAAAAATGGAATGCAAGGCATTAACTGCTATGAAGGTTTTTCCTCCTGCTGTTGGCACTTTAATACAAACATGAGCGGCCTTTGGAATGTTATTTTTATAGGGTTGCATACCTGTATTATCCAACGGATTATACGGGCCTATTTTATCCTCCCAATAGGTATTGAAGGCCGTCGCCACATTTTTATGCTCTTGAACGTATTCTAAATATTCTTCAAGATTATCTATTACTTTTTGCTGGAACCCTTTTAATTCCATATCCTAGTTTTTCAATTTC
The DNA here is from genome assembly GCF_004115975.1 of Gelidibacter gilvus. Lineage (GTDB taxonomy): Bacteria > Bacteroidota > Bacteroidia > Flavobacteriales > Flavobacteriaceae > Gelidibacter > Gelidibacter gilvus. The sequence goes on from NZ_SDDZ01000011.1 coordinate 33,768, forward strand.
TTGATTTGTCTATCAAAATCAGAAATGATTTTTTGGGTCTTGTTAAATTGGTCGTATTCCTTTCCTGCTTTGGAAATAGCTTGCTTATGCGACTTTGTTCTTTTGCCTTCTAAAATTTTAAACTCATTGAAGTTTAAAATTTTATCTACACTAGTTGCTAAACCTTCCATCGTAAAGGTGTTTTCGCGTTCTATCAAATTTTCTATGTAATCAAAATAACCTGTTACTGTGCGTTCCAATTGCTTAATCTCTTTTTCCTGCAAGTAATTTTTGGCTATGGTCGTATCTGTTTTTATGATTCTGCCTTCGGGAGCATTCTTCCAAGTGGTCAAACCCATATTTTTTGTTGTGGCATTGGCATTTTTATAAATAATTTCAGCTGCCGTATTTCCTGTAATGGCAAAATGAAACTTGTTTTGCACCATTGCATAAAAACTTTTAGTAATTTCAGATTGGGGATTGTAGTCTATACTACACTCTGCAAAAATATCAGTGATTTGCTGATAAATTCTGCGCTCACTGGCACGAATGGAACGCACACGATCCAGTAACTCTCTAAAATAATCCTTTCCGAAAACTGCTTCGCCTTGTTTCAAACGATTGTCGTCTAAAACAAAACCTTTAATAATATATTCTTTCAGGGTTTGGGTTGCCCAAATTCTAAACTGTGTGCCCCTTTGCGACTTTACGCGATACCCAACGGAAATAATGACATCAAGATTATAGAACTTAACAGGTTTGTCTGAACCACTAATGTGCAAAATTTGCACATTGCTTTTTTCTTCGAGTTCTCCTTCATTAAAAACATTTCCAATATGTTTGGTAATCACACTTCTTTCTCGGTCGAAAAGTTGACTCATTTGTTCTTGAGTGAGCCAAATAGTTTCGTTTTCCAACAGTACCTTCAGTTTTACTTCTCCCTCTGGAGTAGTATATAAAATAAAGTTATTTTGCTCGGGTATTAAATCACTCATAAAATTCTTCAGATTTTTCAGTTGTTTCCAAAATGGAAATATCTCAATTTATAAACTCTAGTTCTAAAACTTCGTGATATCTCTCGGTATCTTTTTGAATATGATGTTGTTTTTTGCCATAAATTCTTTTGGCAATAAACAATTATCTGCATAAATAAGATATTGCTCGCCTTTTGTCTTTATAAGTTCGAGTGCATCAAAATCCAATGTTGTTAGCTTGTTCTTCTCGTAAATGAAATAATAAACGGTATCCTCTTTTACACCTAATTCATATTTGTTTAGGTCTATTTTAGAATTATAGGCTGTGCGCGTTTCTGAAAACCAAATGTACTCGCGTATTTTTTCAGTGTCCACTTGCTCATTTAAATTTTGGTCAGCATCAAAAAGTGGCAAACCCAGTTCGTAATAATCAAACGCTCCGCCAGTTCCTTCCACTTTTTTAGTGTCTTTTCCGAAACCTTTGGTTACACGCTTCACTCTTTCGGCAGTAATGGTATTGGCATAATCTTCCATTTCTACTAAAATGAATTTTCTATGTCCACCATCCTGCTTGTTTAAGTTTAAAACTGAGTGTGCAGTTGTACCAGAGCCTGCAAAAGAATCTAGGATTATTGAGTTTTTAGTTGTTGATTGTTGTACTATATATTCAATAAAATCACTTGATTTCGGTGTTTCAAAAACTTTTTTAGAAAATATTTTTTTTAACTCTAAAGTTCCAGATTCTGCAGAAAATTCTGAACCGTGCCAAAAAGATTTAGGTTTTATTCTTTTTTCAATTCCGTCCTTATTTAAATAGTCTTTTTGAAAAACATCAAATTCATTTCTTGTTTTGACTATTTTAATTTCTAACTCATCAATTCTTTTGAGTAAGGTTTCTTTTCCCCATCTCCAAATGCCACTTTCTCCATTTGAAAGCTTTGGTAAAATCTCTATAAGCTCATCTTTCTTTTCGAGACTTATAGTATTGGTCAGTTCGTTATAATAAATTGGATAAAACAAATTTGGTCTGTCAATTTGCCTAGCATTACTACCACGCTTTCTTAAACCCAAATGTCTATATTTTCCAATTTTGTCCTCTAACTTGTACTCTTTTGAATATTCCTCTGGTAATGAAACACCTTCTGTTATAAACTTACCCTTTTGATAGATAATCAGATTTTCATGCGCTGTGGCAATGTATTTATCATCACTTCTACCTTTAAAATTATTTACCACTGCTATATTTGATATAAAGTTTCGAATTCCAAATATCTCATCACACATCAACTTCAGATTTGCCTGTTCATTATCATCAATGCTTATAAAAATCGCACCATCGTCCGCTAAAAATTTATGAAGTAACTGCAAACGTGGATACATCATGCACAACCACTTATCATGTCTTGTTAAATCTTCCCCGTCTTTACCAACTACTTGGCCTAACCATTTTTTAATTTTTGGATGGTTTACATTATCGTTATATACCCAGCCTTCATTACCCGTGTTGTAAGGAGGATCAATATAAATGCACTTTACTTTGCCTTCATATTCTGGCAAAAGACTTTTGAGAGCTTCTAAATTATCGCCGTGAATTATTTTATTGCCGCTTTAGGTTGGTTCGTCCTGTTCTCCTTTATCAGATGTAAACCATATTTGTGTTCTAAAATTCGATAAGGCACATCAAGATGATGGCTTATCACTTTATCTTTTCCTATCCAATTGAGTGTTGGCATATAACTATTATTCTTTATTTGAGATTATCAATTCTTTTACATCTACGTCTAAAATATTCGCGATGTCCATCAAGGTTTCCAATCGTGGTTGCTGGCGGTTTTGAGCATAAGCGTTAACCATATTATAACTCTTGCCAAGCTTTTCAGCCAGCCAAGTTTGTTTTATGCCCTTCTGTTCCAATACTTCCTTAATTCGATTCATTTTAGAACTTATTTTTTCAGCTACCAAAATAGTCAAGTTAATTTATATATCTCAAAAAATTGTGTAAAAAGTGTGAATGGAGGGTTTTGTTTAGAATATGCAGTTTAGTAAAGAACTGATGTAGGAAACAAAAGTTGAATAGAAAATTTGTGAGGATCTTTTAAAAAAAATCATATTTCTAACAATAGCTTATTTCTTATCTTAAAAATGGTTTTATTTTTTGTAGAAATGAAAAGTGATTATTTCCAAATTTACTTTTTTATCTTTGTCTTGAGGTAAATGAAACTCATATGAAAATGAAGATTCGCCATTGTCTCCAATATATCGTGAATAATAATCGTGGTTTATAATATCTGTTTTTATAATATTTAACACATTAGTAAAGTCTTTATTCTCTACAAAAATTATGACTGCCACTTTCGAATCTCTCCAGGTTAAATATCTATCAAACAATTGTGATATCGCCTTGAGGAATTCCGAACTACCGTGCCAAAATTTACACTCTGCAATATATAGATTTGTACCATCGTCTGCATATTTTAATACGATATCTGCTTTACCACCACTATTAAAAGTTTCTCCAGTTGCCGTTGCACCAGTATACCTAGTTTCAAGTATGAATAAGAATTGGTCTCTTAATCCTTCTTCGTTTTTCCCAATATATAAGGCGGGTTTTTTCTCCATACTTTTTCCAGAATCGTAAACAACTTTTAAAACGTCATCATACATCTCTTTACTCATTGATGGTACAGAGTTGAATTCTGTATTTTTTGAAACAATAGGTTGTTTTATTATTTTCTTTTTTATTGTAGGTGCTGAAAATATAGATTGTGTATCTGCATTAATTTTTACGTTAATAGCCGCATAAAAATCATTTTCTTCTTTATACTTATTTTTCTCATGAAGAAATATTGTCCGGATATTATCTTCAAAAGTCACATTTGATTGAATAACATTTTCATTGACTGCATTTAGATTAGTAAAAGCTTCGCAATAGCAAGAAGCTCTCACTTTTTTAAATTCCACTGCATCCTGTTTAAAGATTTTTATTTGAAATGAAACAGTTTTATATGAGCTATTGACATCTATATCATAACTAGAATAAGTATATGGATTTGGTTTAACGGCAAATAAATCTGCACTACCTTCGAAATGATATGTTATTCTGAAAGTCCAAAAATTTGTCATAAATTCTCTCCCAAACATATCTCTTTGAATTTCTTGAGAATTTATAGGATTAGAAACTTCTTCTGTATCAAGAAGAATCTTTAACGGTTCAAGACGATAATTTTCTATAATGTAATTAATGTATTCATTTTCATCAACTTTCAAAATATAATCTTTCCCCTTTTTGTTTATTTCTTCAATTATTGATTGTGTATAGATTCTTGAAAATTCCATCCAAGATATATTTGAAAATGAATCCATTCTGACAGTTTTGTTTAAATTTTTAGCAGCGTGAGTAAAGAGGATTGCAATTCAGCCAATATTGCCCATATATATAATGTTAATCTGATTTATTCACTACAAAATAGCTCCGATTCAATTTGGAATTAATTTCTTGATTTGAGTTTTAAGATATTAATTATATAATTATTAGATCTATAGAGAAATTTAATAATAGTAGCTAAGCTTAAAGATCAATCTATTTAAACTTCTATCCAAATATTGATTTAGCTTCCCTATATATCCGTTCAAAATTATCTTCTAAATCGGCATATGAAAATTCCTTAGTGTCTGTTGGTAATTCCCTCTGAATGTTCTGCAATTTAAACTGTAACCTTTTGTCCTTCCCATCCGCATAAGTAATAAACTCCCCTTGCTTCAATCGAAAAAAAACATCAGCCCTAATTTTCGGAATTTCTTTTTCTCCAGTAGTCACACGCGTATCAAAATCCAGATTATAGCCCCGACTCACGCTTTTTGTTGGGTCTTTGACAATCTCAAAAAAACGTTCATAATATTTAGCGGTGTCAGGATCATTGACCTTGCCAAAAAACTGGTAGGACAGGTTGCTTAATATTGCTTTACTTGCCTTATCGCCGTACATCATATCATTTTGGATCTTGTCTTGCATCACATAGATCGTTGAAATGTTATAGCTCCGCAGTGTCGCAGGAATCCGGTGCATATTCAATAAGCGAATGGTAGGGGCTTCTTCCATCAGTAAGAAGGACGCTTTAGAATTTCGAACGCTCATTTGTTTGGTAATCGTGTGAATGATTGTTGCAATAACAGGCGAATACGAAGTTTCAAATTTCGGATTATTTACTATTGAAATCACGCAGGGATTTTCTGGACTATTAATATTCAAAGGGACTTCATCTACTGACAATGCCATAAAGATGCGCTGTGTACTAATGCGTTTCAATGCATTGGCCAAGGTGCTTTTAACACCTGCCGTCTGCCGTTCAGAATCCTTGCCACTGATAAACGCATCTGCCATGGCCCTTGATGTGGTATTGGTTTCCAAGAACTTGATAAGGCTTTCGGTATTTAAGTATTGATATACCGCAATCAAATGAGGCAGCGTGCAGAATTTGGGATAATCCGTTTTTAATTTCCAGATCAATCCACCAATCAATCCTTCTGCAGCATCATTGAAGAATTTTGTGGTACCAGAAGCTCCGGATTCTCTTTGTTCCAAAAGATTCTCAATCAGTACCCGCGACACCTCATTGACGCTCTCCTCGTTCTCTAGATAGCGTGGCGCAATAGGATTTACCCTATGGATGATTCTATCGAAGGAAATGATCTTAAATGGGATGTTGCCATTTTTGAAAAGCGGATACGCCATTTCCGTCAATTCAAAATCTTTGTAATCGTGAATGATGCCACAAAAACTCTCTTTCCGGAAGTGTTTCAGAAAACCATAGACCACGCTCTCGGTTTTACCGCTTCCGGCAGAACCGATAACTGACGCCCCTCGTTTGATGTTGTCGAGTTTGAAGTTTCCTTTGTCCGTGGCAAAGTTGACCTGATATTTGAGATTACCATTTACAGGAACGTCCGTTTTATGCAAGAACACATACATGACTATGTTAACTAATAGCAATGGACAAATTAAATAGAGTGCTAATAAAATGAGTTGGATTTCATCTTTCAGAAAAAAGACAAAAGCACTAAGGATTAGAAAATTGATAATAAATGCATATCTGCTTATCCGATACATGCCATAGAAAATGCTACTGGTCAAACCAATAATTAAAAGTGTCGATAAGAGATTGTTCAGATGCATAGCTCTAAAATTAGATCCCGATGGAACTTGATTTGATGGCGACTTCTACTCCACGTCGCAATCCTTTAAATATTTTCATTGCTAATTGTCCTTGTGTAACCGGAATGCTCGGCATCATCGGAACACCTGCTTTGCCCATAATTTTGAACGCTAATGCTTTTTCATTGGTAGGCAATTTCATCAGCGCGGCAAAGTAGATCTTTGGATTCTTGATAAAATCCTTTCTCGCTTGATAGGTCTCCGCGAAGTTTCGATGGTATCCAAAAGTCTTATCGAACGTCTTTTCTGCTTTCTCAAAAAAACTGTCCCGATCGAATCCACGCTTGACGGACTTCCCATTCAATTCCACATTGGATGTTTTATATTTGCTTCCCGGGGACAAGCTGAATCTGTTGGACGCATCCTTTCGGCTCACGATGATATGGATATGACTTTGACTTCCCTCCTTTTGCATTCCCTGAACGATCCGTTTACCTGCCTGTTGGTGTGGCGTTTCCCTTTCCAATTTTGTTATTTCTGTCTTTTTTTCTTTAACATTCCCTGCCATCGTACCATTTTCAATTTTGCGGATGTCGGTTTTAAGCTGTAATATTTTCGTGGCAAAAGGTTGGTTTTCCTTAACCTGGACGTCTGATCCTTTAAATGTGCGTTGATGCTCAATTTTAGCATAGTATTTTATATCATCAATAGTGATCGGACGGCCGTTGATTTCACGATTAAAAGAGGTGACATAATCCTTCATCAGTTCACGGGTGTACTTTTTTAAATCCTCATTGTTGTGCTCTAATTTTCCCAATTCATATTTAGAGGGACTGACCGTTATGGAATAGAATCTTGGTTCCGTCTTTTCCAATTTGGCCGTATTGCCGTCGATTTCCCTAATCACTTCTTCTGCTGAAATTTCATTGTCATACTGATTAAAAAAACATTCCATGTCTTCCTGGTCCAAACCTTGATTCTCTTTCTCCAGATAACCCACGAAATCCGCTGAACTTTTAGAATAGCTCCCGCCCATTTTTTGGGGTGTAATGGTTATATACATAGTTCAATAATTTAAAGTTCTTTGGTGGTATTTCTTTTCTCCTCAAAACTGTCCCCTTTCTTTTCTTCCCTAAATTTCTTCTCTAAAATCAAGGATTTATTTTTGGGCTCTTCTGCTTGAAAAAGCGATTCCAACATGGCCATGGTCGGTTTGGTTTGGGTCTTTTCAATATCCCGCTGAATGGCAATAATGGCATTCATTCGTTTCAACAAATTAGTCTCAACGGTATTTAAATTAACCGCAATAGTTCTACCTGATGGACCAAATTTTTCCTTAGGTGAGATCTCATTATAGAGGAAAAAATCGAGCATCGTAGCCATGGCTTCGGTATGTGATTTAAAGTGCGTTCTTGAAAATTCCTGAAAACGTTTGGCGGTATCCCGCTTAATCCTGATAGTGATGAAAGAGTCCATTTATTTCGCTTTTTTATGCATTTGACGTAAATCCATCCCAGTTTACAGGTGGTTTCGGGGCATTTGACGCAAATTGATGAAATCTAAGAAATTAATACATTTTCAAGTAATTGAAAATCAATGATTTATAAACGAAAAGGAACATGTAACGTGGCTCTGCCCGTTACCCTCTTGCTATTCCTTTTCGTCCCGCCAAAGCGGGACAAAATTTCATACAATCTGGCCAAAAAGCCAATTGCCTTTTTCGGAATTTTCAAAATTCCGATATGTAATTTAAGATGGATACGGTTATCAGCGAAAGTCAAAAATGGATAACCATATAAAAATATAGGTACTGAATTTCAGTGAAATAAAGATACGTTTTTTTTTTGAACTCAAATTAATTATACGCAAAAACACCTCCAAAATTTAGAGGTGCTTAATACTTATCTATAAAAAATTAGATGTTGAATTTAAAGGTATAAGAATATAGATTTCGTAATGCCTCTTCCTCTGTCGTCGTTTCAAAACAAGTATAATTTTCTCTTACGTACTGGCGAATACTATCACCAAATTTTCGTTCCACATCTTTTTTAGAAATTTCTAAAAGTCGGTTTTGAGCTTCTTCGCTCAAGTTTGTAAAATTGAGATATACCAAGGCATGAAATTTTAGTATTCGCTTGGCAACATCAGCGTGCCATTTACAAAAAACAACCGCAGTTCATCCAGTGGAAAATCTGTAGCATGATAGCTGTGTTTTTCTAAAATGTTATCGTTGCCATCGGTGTAGATAATTTCAGCTTCGTAACCTGAAAAAGCCTGTTTTTCCTTGGACAGTCTTTTGAAGTCTATGGTTACAAATTCGCTTCGATTCATCAAACTTTTTGCAATTACAGAGGTGTCCGTAATGAGCCAAAAACAATCTGCTATATTGGCTAGATATTTAAGTCCATCAGTAAAACGTGTTCTTATTAATGGAATCGAATAGAACATTTCCGTCCCGTGAAAATGTTGCAATCCTTCTTTGATTTCTTTAACTTGTGCTTTCATATTAGATTTTATTAAGTGTTATATTAGATAAGAGAGCGCTACTTTCCCAGAGACGCTCTCTTATATTTTCAAGGATTATTGATCATTCTTACTTCCCAACAAAAGAATTTCTCTTGCCTCTACTTCCGTTACATAGCGCTGACTGCCGTCATCAGTGGTATAGGTCCGGGTTCTCAACTTTCCACTAACCCCAATTTCCTTACCCTTATCTACATATTTTTCAATAATTTCAGCCGTCTTTCCCCAAGCTACTACCGTGTGCCACTCTGTAGCTTGCGTTTTCTCTCCTTTGGCATTCTTGTAATGTTCGTTTGTTGCCAATGAAAAACGGGCTACTTTCTTACCGCTTTCAAGGTTCGTAATGGTTGGCTCCTGTCCAACATTTCCAATTAACTGTACATGATTTTTTAAAGTGCTCATAATAAAAGAATTAAAGATTAATTAAAATACGACCTAAACCCCGCCAGAATGAATTCTCGGGCTGGCATTCAGGCAGTTTGCGTTTCTATTTTTCTGAATTGATTTACTTATTATATCTTGAGCGTTTTCCTTTTTTGTTTTTTTTGGTGTCGCTTCCTTTTTGATATTTTTGTAAGATTTCATAAGTTTCATTTTAAATTTACTTCCCATAGCGCCCTCGCTGTTTCCTTTTTTTGTTGCTGGTACATTTTTAATATTTGGAATTGATGAGGACTTATAAAAAAGAGAGAGGTACGAGCCTGGTTTATGCAGTCCGTTCAAGTTCCAAATGTTGGTATTTTGCTTTCAAAAAAAGGGAGGGACGGCGAGGGTGCGGATGAAAAACTAAAGGCTTATGTGACGTATTAAAATGTTGGAAGCGGTGCCAAATTATAAATGGAATTCCGATGTGGCGGACGCTGTTTCACACTGTTTAGACAAGGATTTAAAACAATTGATTTTAGAAATGAGTGTGCAAACCAATATTTTCCCAAAAGACAATGCTGCAATTGACATTTTAAAGGAAGTGAAATTGCTAACAAACTTAATAATAAGGACAATTCCTATTTTTCCAAATACCTCAAACTACTCGTTGAAAACACTTCAATTAGTATTCGAAAAGAACACAATTAAATACCATACATTTTTCAAATAGACCATTGTTTAGGTTATTCATTGTATATTTTTGTGACGTAAAATAAAAATAGGCACAAAATGAAAAATATCTTTCTTCTCGGTTTTTTCTGACACTCTATAGTTGCCAACCAAAATTGGATGACCATTCAAAAGAATTGAAAAATTAAATTGACACCCTAAAAAGTGAACTATCAGAAAGCTAAACACCGGGATTTGGGGAATTTAAGGGCAATATTCAAGTGCACCATTCCAAGTTATGGCCTGCGGGCGAAAATAAAAATTGGAAATTGGCAGATTTTGAAATAAACAAAATCAAAGAAGAATTGAAAGACATACAAAAATATGAAACCAACCGACCAGAAAGTGAAATGACACCAATGATTAATCCTGCATTGGACAGCGTATCCAAGGCTTTACAAAAACAGAACTTGGTGCATTTTAAAAGTAGCTTCAATTTTCTCACCAAAACCTGTGATAATTGTCATCGAGAAACAAAACACGAGTTCCAGACATGCACATTTTTAGCAATCTAAAGTTCAAAACAAATTAATAATTATGTTTCAAAAAATTCTAAAAACTAACCAATCAAAAACTACCTTTCTCATCCGACTGATGGTGGGCTCCGTTTTCCTATCTGAAGGCATTCAAAAATTTCTGTTTCCTGCAATTCGGGGAGCAGGACGATTTAAAAAAATAGGACTTCCATCACCAGAATTTCTTGGCACGTTTGTCGGCACGTTTGAGATTGTTTGCGGTGCATTGATTTTAATTGGCTTACTCACAAGGTTGGCGAGTATTTCCACGCTTGTTATTATGATAGTGGCAATAGCAACCACAAAATCAGAAGTTTTAGTTAATGATGGATTTTGGGCAATGATGCACGGAAGCCGAACCGATTGGGCAATGTTTATAGGAAGTCTGTTTTTGATTATCAAGGGAAGTGGTAAATTTTCAGTGGATTGGTATATAGGAAATAAGAAAAAATGAAAAATTTGGATGATAAAGGACTTTTAAGATCACTTACTTTAAAAGATGCAGTAGGCGTTGGTTTAGGAGCAATAATCGGTGCGGGTATTTTTGTAGTAACAGGAATTGCGGCTGGAGTTTCGGGTCCTGCCTTTATTGTTGGTCTTTTAGTCGCAGGAATTATTGCCACTTTTAATGCCTTAAGTTCTGCGCAATTAGCATCCAAATATCCCCATTCGGGCGGAACTTACGAATATGGATATATCTTGATAAATCCTGCTTTTGGATTTTCCGCAGGATGGATGTTTCTAGTGAGTAAGCTTGCAGGGGCAGGTTTTGTTGCCCTAGGCTTTGGCGGCTATTTCTACCAATTGATGCCGATCGCCTCTCCAATGACATTTTCTGTTTTAGCTGTTATTCTTCTGACAGTAGCCAATTATTTTGGCATTAAGAAAGCGGGGAATTTAAATCTTGCGATTGTTACTATAACTTTCCTTTCACTTATATATTTGGCATTTAGTGGTATCCCTGAAGTGAATTTCGAAAACTTCAAACCCTTTGCTCCATTTGGTATTTCAGGAATTGCAGAAGCCGCTGCACTTTTGTTTTTTGCCTTTACAGGCTATGGAAGAATTGCGACACTTGCCGAAGAAGTAACGGATCCCAAGAAAACGATCCCAAAAGTGATTATTATTACCATAGTAACGGCCATACTTCTTTATAGTGTAATTTCTGTGGTAGCTATAGGGGTTGTAGGCACCCAAAGTATGGCAAGCAGTACTTCTCCTTTGCAAGTTGTTGCAGATGCTTTAAACACTCCTGAAATCAGTAGTATTATAACTATTGGCGCGTCTACTGCCATGTTAGGTGTATTGTTGAGTCAAATATTGGGAATTAGCAGAGTGATGTTAGCCATGGGTAGAAGGAATGACTTACCTCCAATTTTTAAAAAGATACACGAAAAGTATCGGGTTCCACATATTGGAATACTTTTCACAGGTTTAATAATTTTGATACTTACCCTTATAGGTTCGTTCGAATTTATTGTTAGAGCTGCGACTTTTACTATTCTACTCTACTATAGCATTACAAATATAGCGGCAATCAAACAGCCGAAGAAAGATAGAATGTATGGCAGATTAATTCCAATATTAGGCTTAATCGGATGCTTAGCAATGTCCGCTTCCCTGCCTTTAATTGTAGTATTTTCGGGTATTGGATTACTTTTAACAGGGTTCGTGATAAGGTTTTTATTTCATAGAATATATGGCAGACAAGAATAAAAAACCTTGTTTTTCCAACCATAACTTTCCAGTTATCCTTGATTTCCCAATAACACCTTTTATTATCTTCGAATTTGGTTTGTTTTTCTGCTTCATTATAAACTAAAAAAAAACTTAAACAGATTTAATACAAAATTATTGAGGGCTTAAAAAAAAGAGCGAGGTATGAGTCTAATTTATGCAGTCCTTTCAATTTCCAAATGTTGGTATTTTACTGTCAAAAAAAGGTTGGGCAGTGAGGGTGCGGATGTTGATATAAAGGCTTATGTGAAGTATGGAAATATAAGGGGCGGCACCAAATTAATAAATGGATTTTTTTTTGGCGGACGCTATTCTCAATTTTTGCTCGGGAATGAAATGTTCCTGCCCGGCGAAGCGGGAAGGATTAATGGAATGGAAGCTGAAATTGGGGATTGTGTCCAAGACTTTGTTAGGGAAGCTCTTTTCCCGGAATGGAGCTATTTTGCGGAATGGAGCGGCAATGGGCTGAATGGATTATGAAGATGATTTGATCTTTTTCAGCCAGATTTAAGCGGACGTGACTTCAAGGTTGAAGATTGGAATGGAATTTGACCGCTTCCCGACTTTTTTCGGGAGTGAGCGGGCAAGTGAAATGGAAATCGGAGGCTTTGGAGTTACGACATAATTATTACTTTTAAATTGGTGAAGTTGAAAAATTAAAATAACTTTACCCCTTTTTAACTAATTTTTAAATAAATAAATAAATAATCCTAGAGGCAGAGCCGTCGAGGTATTCAAAGGAAGAAAGTTTTAACATGTAATGAAAACCATCCGTTTTCAAACATTTTCTAACACCTCCGATGCAGAGCATAGGGGAATTCTAAATATTAAATCTACAACAGACTCCCGCCCATTATATGATGACTAAAATATTGATTTTAGAAAGCGCTACTAACGATCTTAATTTTATTTGTTTTGAACTAGATCGTTCTGGTTTCAACTATACAACTATAAACATCAAATTAATTGATGAATTTGAAAATGCTGTTCATAACTACAATCCCGACATCATACTATCTGGATATTCTTTAATGAACGATAACGGGCAAGAAGTATTAAAAATCTGTGATAGATGTTACCCATTAATCCCTTTAATCCTGATTGCAGATCACATAGAAATTGAAAATTGTGTTGCACTCATTAAAAATGGTGTGTCGGATATTATATTGAAACAAAACATCGCTTCTCTAGGTCAAAAGATTTCCACAACTTTAAAAACTACTCGCGCGGATACTCTACCTAATCAATGTGAAGAAAATCTTAATGATAAATCAATATATCGCAGCTTAATTGAGAATAGTGAAGATGCTATTTTGCTTACGGAAAAAGACGGAAAAATCCTTGAAGCGAATAATTCCGCCTGCCAAATTTTTAAAATGACAGAAGAGGAGTTTTATATATTTGGAAGATTCAGTCTTGTTGACCATAATGATCCATCTTTATTAGCACTTATAGAAGAGCGTAATCTTACGGGCGTTGCAAAAGATGAACTTACTTTTAACCGAAAGGATGGCAGTTCTTTTACAGGCGAAATAACTTCAGTAGTATTTAAGGACATCTGGGGTCATGAAATGACTTCCATCAAAATTAAAGATTTAACTCAATATAAAAAAGCGGAAAAACAGTTAGCAAAAACAGCGGCAGAATTACAAGAAACCGTAAATAGCCTGAATAAAATAATGAACGCCTCAATGGATTTAATTTTTTCCGTTGATGCAGACAAAAAAATTGTACAGATAAACTCAGCCTGCAACAGCACTACGGGATATGAAACACAGGAATTAGTAGGTAAAAGTTATATTGATTTCATACATAATGAAGATAAAGAAATAATATTTAATGCTGATCAAAATGTTAGGAATGGCAATCCTATTAAAACATTCGAAGCCAGAGTTATCCATAAAAATGGAACTACTATTTACATTTTACTGAGTGCTCAGTGGGATGAAGATGATAAACTGATTTATTGTACAGCTAAGGACATTACCGAGAAAACAAAATTAGAGAAGGCGTATAAAGTAGAAAGGGAAAGATTTTTGGATCTATACAATCTTGCGCCAGCTTGTATGGGGCTTCTTAAAGGGCCTAACCATATACATGAACTTACAAATTCACTGTATTTAAAATTCATCAATAAAAAAGATGTCATAGGTAAATCCATACTTGAGGTCATGCCAGAAATGGAGGATCAAGGGATTATAGGCTTGTTGGACTCGGTTTATAATACAGGTGTGCCATTTATAGCAAATGAAATGCTGATCCAATTAGATAGTAATAATAACGGATTACTCGTTCAAACCTACATGAATTTTATATATCAGGCGCACAGAAAGTCTGATGGCAAAATTGACGGTATTTTTGTATTTGCGATAGATGTAACTGAACAGGTATTATCACGTATTAAAATCGAAGAAAGTGAAAAAATGTATCGCCAATTGATAAGTGAACTGCCTGTAGCCGCCTACTCATGCGATGCAGACGGAAAAATATCATTTTTCAATAAGGCAGCGGCTATTCTTTGGGACACAGAACCGAAAATAGGAGAGGATTCTTTTTGTGGCTTCTCCAAGATGTTAGATGAGGATGGACAGACCATACCTTTGCACTTATCCCCGATGGCTATTTCTTTAAACGAAGGTAGAATAGTGTCTGGCCGGTCTGGTACTGTCGAACGCGCAAGTGGAGAAAGACGTTACGTGCTTCCTCATGTTGTTCCTTACATAGATTCATCAGGGAAAGTTACAGGGGCTGTAAATGTCGTCACAGATATCACTGAAATAAAAGTTGCACAAATTGCATTGGAGCTCCGTAACTCAGAACTCGCATTTCAAAATCAAGAGAAAGAAAAACGAGCCGCCGAATTAAGTATTGCCAACAAGGAACTTGCTTATCAAAATAAGGAAAAAGAAAATAGAGCCAACGAATTGGTCATTGCCAACCAAGAACTTGCCTTTCAAAATGATGAAAAAGAAAAACGAGCAAAAGAATTAATTCTGATTAATATAGAGCTTCATAAAAGCAATAAAGAGTTAGATCGTTTTGTATACAGCATTTCTCATGATTTAAGAAGCCCTTTAACTTCCGTACAAGGGCTTGTTTCAATTATTGAAGAGGAGAGTGAAGAACCCAGCACGCTAAAACATGTTGAGATGATCAAGAATAGTATTAATCGGCTTGATGAATTTGTTAAAAAAATTCTAATTTATTCACGTAACGATCGCACAGATTTAGAATTGGAAATAATACCAGTCAAGAAAACCATTTTAAATATTATCGCTTCTCTTCAGAATATGAAGCAGGCAAAAGACATTCATTTTGAAATTGAGGTCCAAGAGTTGTCCCCATTTTGTACTGATAAATTACGGTTTAATACGATAGTAGAAAATTTAATTTCTAATGCTATTAAGTATCATAAACCTCGCAGTAGTGATAGGTTCATTAAAGTGAAAGCTGTTGCGCATAAAGAAATGATGCAATTAGAAATAGTTGATAATGGAATAGGAATTCCGTTAATGTACAAGGAAAAAATATTTGATATGTTTTTTAGAATATCAAGTAAATCAGAAGGTTCAGGAATCGGCCTATATATAGTAAAAGATACCATCGAAAAACTAGAAGGCTCCATTAAGGTCATTTCGCAAAAACAAGCCGGCACAACTTTTGAAATAAATCTTAAAAATTATAAAAAATGTTAGATCCTAAATCAAAATTTGAAAGAGTCATGCTTATTGACGACAATACTATTGACCTTTATATAACGGCTCGACTTATGACTAAATATAATTTCGGAGAGGAAATCGACCAATACTCATCTGCCAAGAAAGCTTTGGAGTTTTTGCAGGAAAAGCAAAACGATTTTACAAAATGGCCCCAAATAATTTTCTTAGACATATATATGCCAGGAATGTCGGGATTCGAATTTATGGCAGAATATAATAACTTATCATCTCAATTGAAAAAATTCTGCAAAGTCTACATGATTTCTTCCTCTATTGATGAAAATGATATAAAGCGAGCAAAAAATGATGTAAATGTGGTTGATTTCCAGGTAAAAAGTTTAACAAAAGAATTTCTAAACAGTATTATATGATTCTCAAAATTAATTTGACTTATTTTATTAGTAAAAAGATACTCTATTTATCACTAGTCTTAACATAAAAAAATACGTCTTTCCCCTACCAATACTCCGAACAATTATCAACAAAAGAGCGCTTGCCTTTCCAATTATCATTTTATTTTCCACGCCATCCGAAATTATTCAAAATGCTCATACTAGCAAAAATTGGATCAAGTCAAAAAGTCATGACGTAACCAAAGACAAAAGAACTTTGGTGCAAGTATTTCCAGGCTCTCAGAGTCACTATTAGCTATTGCCAATTTATTCCTTCCCGAAGTGCTACTGACCTGTTTTTATCTTAAAAATCATCAGGCAAAAAACGAAGAACTCCATTTTTATTTTACAGAACAAAACAAGCTTCCTGATAGGAATGGTGGTTCGAAGCTTCATGCCAAAGATTTCTTCTCAGAGGCTACTCAGGATTTTCTCATACGTGGAAAGCGTTTTGCTCGCAATGGAACTTTTCGCGGAATGGAGGGGAATGGGCTGAGCGGGTTAAAAATTAATATTGTTCTTTTTCAGCCAGATTCAAGCGGACGAAACTTCAATGCTGTAGATTGGAATGGCGTTTGACCGCTTTCCAATTTTTATCGGGAATGAGCGGGCAAGTGGAATGGAAATCGGAAGCTTTGGAGTTGGGTCCAAGACTTTCCAAGGAAGCGCTTTGCCCGCAATGGAGCTTTTCGCGGAATGAAGGGGAATGGGCTGAGTGGGTTTTTATTACGGATTATTGTTATTTAGACGGATCTAAGCGGACGAAACTTCAAAGTTGTAGATTGAAATGGAGTTTGACCGCTTCCCGACTTTTTTCGGGAATGAGAGGGCAAGTGAAATGGAAATCGGAAGCTTTGGGGTTGGGTCCAAGACTTTTTTAATGAAGCGCTTTGTCCGGAATGGAGCTTTTCGCGGAATGTAGGGGAAAGTGCTGAAAGAGATATATTATTGTAGCGGATTTTTAGAAGGTTTTAAAGCGGACGTAACTTCAAAGATGAAGATGGGAACGACGTTTGACCGCTTCCCGATATTTCTCGGGAATAGGCAGACAAGTGAAATTGAACAACCCAAAATAAGAGAAAAAAAAATTGATTTCCTTCTTTCTTCTGTGATGTGATTTGATGTGAACAATAAAACAAAAATTATAATTTCTCACGAATCATTACAAATAAAAAAAACTATTTTTAAGCCCTATATTTGAAGTCAATTTTAAGGAATGAAAGAAGTATATGCACTACCAATTATAGCAATCGTTTCGTGCGTTATTAGTCTTCTACTTGCGTTTTTTTTACTTTCTGTAAAATCAAATAATAGAATCAGCAACAGACTATTCGCTACCTTTTTAATTTTAAGCGCAATAGATTTAAGCGGGTGGTTTCAATACTTATTTTTTTCTGGGCTGTCAAATTTTGGGATGGCAAAAAGTATGTTTTCCTTTCTACAAATGCCTGTTCTTTACTTCTATGTTTTATCTGTTTGTTATTCAGATTTTAAATTAAAAGCAAAACATTTACTACACGCAATTCCTTTTGTGATTGCTAACTTGGTGATGATTCCCAGATTTTATGCCGTAAATACTGAGAGTAAATATGCCCTTTTCGAAAATTACAATCGCATTTGGGAAATTATTTATATCCATATTTCCATCGAGCTGCAATTCATTATTTATATTACTTTCATCTTCGTTATTCTAAACAGATACAAGAAAATCTATCAGCAAAATTTCTCGGACACAAGTTCAAAAGCATTCCTTTGGCTATTTCAATTCACCTTAGCTTCTGCAATAATCCATAGTGTTGTTTTGGTGAAAAATATTCTGAAATATACAGATAGAGGCAAAACCTTCGATTCTGTGCAGCTTTTGGTTAGTGTTTTAGCCTTGATTGTAATCTGTTGGTATGTTTTTAAAGCCTTAAAATATCCAGAATTATTTAACGGAGTAGATTCAAAAACGCAACTTGTTACAACTTCCATCGATAAAAAAACTGTTATAAGATCTGAAGAAATTAATCAACTCACTTCTTATATGGAAACAGAAAAACCTTATTTAAATCCGTCATTATCAATCCGGAATTTAGCGCAAGAACTGAATATGAATTCCAGGGATTTATCCATTTTAATTAATCAAAGACTTAATCAGCATTTTTTTGATTTTGTAAATGAATACCGCATAAAAGAAGCGATGAATATTTTGAAGAATCCGAATAAAAAAGATGTTACCATTTTGGAAATTCTATATGAAGTTGGATTTAACTCTAAATCTTCCTTTAACTCTGCCTTTAAAAAACACACCGGAAAAACACCAACCGAGTATAAAAAACTAGCTTAGGGTCAACGCCTTAACGTAAAGTCGAACGCTTGTAAAATAAAGTCGAACTCATTTGTTGATATAAATGAGTTCGACTTTGCGTTTTCGGTCGTGTAAACTGCTTTGCTATCGCACTTTTGTTTCATCAAACTAAAACACACAAGATGAAAACAAAATTGAAAACACTCGCCTACTTTATTCTACTACTATTTCCAACTATTTTTTATGCGCAAACAATCACAGGAAAAGTAATAGACAAAACAGATGCAGTTGCATTTGCAAATGTTACAATTACAAATAGCAACAATGAAATAGTTACAGGGACAACAACTAACGAAAATGGTTTCTTTCTCGTAAAAGTAGATTCAGGAAGTTATAAGTTAACAATAAGCTTTATTGGATATACAGGTGTTGAAGAAGCTATTTCCATAGAAAAAGATATAGATCTAGGCACAGTTTTGTTACAAGAAGATGCAGAATCTTTAAACGAAGTTGTTCTTAAAGTTGAAAAAAGAATGATAGAACGAAAGATTGATAGATTGGTTTTTAATGTGGAACAAAGTATGGCTGCCACGGGAGGAAATGGATTGGATGTTGTAAAAATCACTCCCGGAGTTCATGTTCAAAATGGCAGTATAGAAATTCTAGGGAAAGGTGTCACTCAAATAATGATCAATGGTAGAATCTCTCCTTTGCAAGGTGAAGAGTTAGCAAGTTTTCTAAGCGGAATCTCGGCAAGCGATATTCAAAAAATAGAAGTGATTACAAATCCACCAGCAAAATATGAAGCTTCTGGTAATGGAGGCCTAATCAATATCATTCTAAAGAAAGGAATTCAAGATTCTTGGAAAAACTCAACCACAATTTCTTACAACCAAAACAAATACAATTTTTCAACAATCAGTAATAATTTCTTTTACAATAAAGGAAATCTTTCTTTTTCTGGAAGTGTAAATGCGACCAAAGGAAGTATTGAAAATGCAGAAGGCATATTAATAGATTATCCCACTAACAATTGGGATATTGATGTAGATTCAGAAATTGGAAAAGACGAGCTTTCAGGTCGACTTTTAATGGATTATGAACTTACTCCAAAAACAACTTTTGGCTTACAGTATTTAGGAAATGCTACAAAACCTACCATAGATGGCACAACAACCTCTATCGTATTCGACAATGACAACAATTTAGAAAAAACACTTGTTAACCAAGGAGATAACATCGTTGATAATAAAAATCATAGCTTAAATTTTCATGCGGTGACGCAATTGGATTCAATAGGCAAAAGCTTTTCTGTTGATGCTGATTATTTTATATTCAATTCAGAAAATAGTCGCGATTTCTTTACGGAAGAATTCAATAATACTGGCGTTTCTCAAGGAATAAATTCTGCAGCTTTAAATATTGCCAATCAAGAAATAGAGAATTTTAGCTCTAAAATTGATATAGATTTCCCGTTGGAAAAAGTTAATCTTTCCTACGGAGTAAAAGCAAGTTTTACGAAGACAAAAAGTGATGTTTTATACTTTGACACGCTTACAGGAACGCCTATTTTAGATTTAGACAGATCTAATGAATTTAATTACCAAGAAGATGTTTTAGCTGGGTATATTTCTGGAAACACTAATTTAAGTGAAAAATTAAAAATGCAATTTGGTCTGCGTTTGGAAGACACTAAAACTAGAGGAATTAATGCTGAAATGAATAAAGAAACAATCAACAAATACACAAAACTCTTTCCAACGCTTTATTTTTCATATGCATTAAATGAAAAGAATGATTTTGGATTTTCTTACGGAAGACGAATTAACAGACCCAATTTCAGAAGTCTTAATCCGTTTCGGTTTTATATAAATTCAAATAGCTATAGTGTTGGAAATCCATTTTTACAGCCATCATTTTCAGATAATTTCGAGCTTTCCCATTCGTATAAAAAGAACTTAACCTCAAAAGTATTTTTAAGTGTTACCACAGATGGTTCTGGTACCGTTTTCACTTCCGATGCAGAAAACCAAACGCAAATAATTACCAGAGAAAATTATTATAAACAATACAATTACGGATTAACAGAAAGCTTTTCGTTCAATAAGCTCGCTTGGTTTAAAAGTGAAAACAGCTTTAATCTTTTAGGATACTACACAACATTTACTAAGGATTTTGGTGCTACCCCAAAAAACGGACTTCAAGTTTACGTAACATCGAACAACACATTTTCATTGAGTGAACAAACAAAATTACAGGTGAATTCGTATTATAGTTCTCAGCACAACCGAGGTTTATTTAGTGTTGGTGAAATGTTTGATTTATCTTTTGGGCTTCAACACAGCTTTAAAAATAACCTGAAAATGTCCTTATTATTTAGTGATGTCTTTAATACAGCAAGTCTAAAAGATTATGTGTCTACAATTAACGGAATTGAGCAAATTTACAGACAAAATGAAAGTTCAAGAAATGTTAGAATTTCACTTTCTTATGATTTTGGAAACAAAAAGGTAAACGTAAAAAACAGAAAATTTGGAAATGATGAAGAACAAAAGAGAAGTAATTAAGGAACTTGGCTTCTTGAAAGAAACAACTGATTTTAACTCAAGCCCTGAAATAGGAAAGCCAAATTTAGTCGAATAATTTGACTCTCATAAAACAACTAAATGGCATCAAGTTGATGGTTCCGTCATAAAATGACCGAATGCAACCCCGACCACATACGGTAAATCAGAATCTTTGCAGTTGTGTCCACGATATTCAAGTGAAGCTCTTTTATCGGAATGACGCTTTTAGCGGAATGCAGGGGAAAGTGCTGGACGAGAAATAAGAACTATATTTTGTTCTTGGCAGGATTTAAAGCGGACGAAACTTCAAAGTTGTAGAATAAAATGCTTGTGCTGAGCTAAGCCGAAGTAGAGTTTGACCGCTTCCCGACTGTTTTCGGGAGTGAGCGGGCAAGTGAAATGGAAATCGGAAGCTTTGGACTTGGGTTGAAGACTTTTTAGTGAAGGGCTTTGCCCGTAGTGGAGCTTTTCGCGGAATGGACTGGCAATGGGCTGAGTGATATATCTGCTTATGTTCCAACTCAGATTAAGGGTTATTATGTACTTACCCTCTTTTTGAGATCCTCTTTTTGAGATCCTCTTTTTGAGATCCTCTCTTTATATTTAATGAAATAAAAGTAGTCATCTCACTTTCGGTTAATGAGATGACTATTTTGTTTATTTTTTGGAATCAGCAATCGAGACTTTACGGAATTCTTTTAATGATTTTTCCAAGGCTAATGACAGTTTTCTTGCCCTTGTTCCTGCAGCTTTGTTTCCACTTTCTAATTGCATTTTAGCATCACTTTCAAATGACTCAAAAGTGTTTTTCATGTTTTCAATAAGTTCTTTCATAAGATTTAAATTTTATTTAAAGACGAAAATATAGTTATTCATTGTAAACACACCTATCATTCACATAAAAATACGACTACAAGTCGCTACTTTAAAGGTTTCCTTTATACTTTTCTAACCTTTCTCGGAAAATAATATTAACTGATGGCCGAAGTTTCGCTTAGCCTTTGGACTACTTAAACGAATTCTTAGTAGGATTAAATTCAGAGGTAACTTCAAAGAGGAAAATGAGAACGACGTTGGACTGCTTCCTGATCTTCACGGGAATGAAAAGACAAGAGGGATGAAATCATATACTTTAGAGTTTGGTCTAAGACTTTTTAATGAAGCGCTTTGCCCGGAAAGGAGCTTTTCGCGAAATGCAGGGAAATGTGCTTCGCGTGTTAGGACAACGGATTGTTCTCGTTTAGCCGGGTTTAGGCGGACGAAACTTCAAAGTTGTAGATTGAAATGGAGTTTGACCGCTTCCCGACTTTTTTCGGGAATGAGTGGGCAAGTGGAATGGAAATCGGAAGCTTTGGAGTTGGGTCCAAGACTTTCCAAGGAAGCGCTTTGCCCGGAATGGAGCTTTTCGCGGAATGGAGTGACAATGGGCTGAGTGGTATTCGTACTTAAATCCTATAAATAACAAGTATATTCCCCTCTCAAAATTTTATCCATATTATTTCCTTTGTTAAGTATCGTAATATCAGAGAAGATACCTGGGTTCAATATAGACACATACAATTATTATCGATCATTCTATCATCACAGTTATCTTACTTGATTGCCTTTCAACATACAGGTTATTAACCAAAGTCATGATGATTGCTTTCAGTGGCGTAGCCAAAAAAACTCCCCAAAAAACCTGCTAAAACATCCATTGCTAATCGACTGAAAGTTAGTAATCGTGGTGGCACACCCACCATTTTTTTCAGGGTCAATGGTTGAATTACGGTACTTTGAATAATTTGAGTAATAGTTTAAAGGCCTATAATTAATAAGACTGTTTGCGATTCTTGTATCACAGCTAGAAGAGCGACTGGAACTAAAGTTATTATGAAACCAAAATTAGGAATGAAATTCAGCAACTCCGCAACCAATGTTAAAGTTAATACAAGTGGTATTAATAATAGCAACAGACCCAATCCGTTTAAAACGGGAATAAATAACTATAGACTGGAAGTCAATAGTTTTAATTGGCAGACTAAAAGTCTGCTTCGTGAAATAATTAATGAAACTCAGAATACAATACGCAATAAATTCGTGTACCCGCCTGAACGGACGGGCAGGTTCGTGGCTAAAATATTTATAGAAACTAAAGTAACTGCAATGAAATTGCAGGGTTTTAACCTTCAACTTGATAATAAAAAAATCCAAGTTAGACCTTTGAGCCAACTACGCAAAAGATCATTCAACCGATTCCACAATTCAGCCGCTTTCTGTCGGTCTTAAAATGGTACTAAGTGAATAATTCCGAATGAAGATGAAAAATATTTGATTGTGGCACTTGCTTTTCCAAAATCCCAATAGTTTGTTGCGTATTCAAAACTCTAAGTCCCATTCAGTGAAATTTCCATGTCAAAAACTATCTAAAATGAATGTTTGGTTTGAATAAAACGTTATGGGTTTAACGTAATTATAAATTCTGTTCCTTTATTTACTTCACTCTTCACACTTATTGTTCCACCTAATTTTTCCACTTGCACTTTTACCATATAGAGTCCCATTCCTTTTCCTTCCGCCTGATCGGCATGAAAGCGTTTGTATAGGCCGAACATGTCAACACCACTTTTATTAAGATCTACTCCCAACCCATTATCCGTAAGTGTGAGCATAGTTTTTTCTTTGACCGATTTACTTTTAACTGTGATTTCTAATGGTACATCCTGCCGCCTGTATTTTATACTATTTGAAATGAGGTTATATAAAATGCTGTACATATAACTTTTAATCGTGAACATTTTATCCACTTGACTGAAATCTAGTTCAAAATGTACCTGTTCTTTTTCAAGAACATTAGCGATGCTGTCTTGAACATCTCTGACAATTCTAGAAAAATAAATATGCTCCTTTTTATCGTTTAATTGTTTTCCCATACTTAAGATAACATTCAAATCAATAATTACTTCATCTAATCTTTCCGCAGAGGTAGTTAAAGCATTCATCATAAATTCCCTTTCGTCTTCTCTAAGATCCTTATCATTAACCAATGCGGTCAGACTAATAATATTTGCAACAGGTGATCTTATGTCATGAGAAATTATGTTGGAAAAGTGCTCGTGGTCTTTATTGCGTTGAACCAAATCTGCCGTCATCTTTTCTTTAAGGGCTTCCTCCTGCTTTTCCTTAGTAACATCTCTAAAAACAAGTACCACACCCATTATATTTCCTTTTATATCGAAAATGGGTGCACAACTGTCGTTAATTGAATATTCTTTTTTTTTATTGCGCGAAATCAACACCGTATCCGGGTCTATATTTAATGATTTCCCCGTTCTAAGAACTGTTTTAACAAGATTATCTCCTTCTTCCCTTGTTAAATTATCCACTATATGAAACACCTCAGATATTGGTTTATTTTCCGCGTCTTCAAATTTCCATCCGGTCAGTTTCTCTGCAACGGGGTTCATAAGTATAATATCCCCCTCCATATCTGTCGCAATTACCGCATCACCAATACTTTGTAGTATAACTGACTGTCGTTCTTTATCAAATTGTAGTGCGGTACTAATAGGTTTTGGCATTACATTCTTATCCAATAAAATAGTTTTATGGTCTTCATTGATCGGCTTTCCATTTAAAAATTGTTTACTGTTCATGATAAAAAAATTTAATTTGAAGTCCTATACAAGAATTTCTCCTAAAAAACTATGCTGCAAAGATTCACAGTTCATCGAAGAAATGTATTATACAAATTGCTCAATAAGTTGTATAAATTTCGTATTTTCCTGAAAAACATATTTAATAAATCTTTACTTGAATAGATAAGATTATAAGTTTTTTAAGGATTATTTAGATTTGTATCATTCTATAAACAACTATCTTTCATTATAATATTAATACGGTTTTAATAGTATTTACAGCCGTTACTAATGCTACATAAATGAAGTTATACATTAAATACATGGTAAGCTTAAGGTGTAAGCTTATGGTGAAGTACGAATTGGAAAAACTGGGATTAGACTATACTCAAATCGATCTTGGTGTTATCGATATTAAAGAAGGAATTACTGATGATCTGAAGCAACAACTGAAGGTTAATTTAGCCGAATCTGGTCTGGAATTATTGGACGACAAAAAAAGCATTCTCGTAGATAAAATAAAAAACATGATTATTGTGATGGTTCATTTTTCAGATGAAGTGCCAAAAGTCAATTATTCGGTATATATAAGTGAAATGTTAGGCTATGATTATAAGTATCTTTCAGTTTTATTTTCTGAAGCCCAAGGCGAAACTATACAAGACTTTATCATTAAGCATAAAATAGAAAGGGCTAAAGAGTTGATCCTTTATGATGAACTGAATCTTACCGAAATATCTCATATTCTACATTACAGTAGCGTGGCCCACTTATCTAGTCAGTTTAAAAAAGTCACAGGTCATACCCCTACTTATTACAAGTTAATTGGTGCAAAGAGAAAATGTAATCTAGAAAATCTGTAACATTTGTAATCTTTAATCTCACTTTTGTAACATATAACAGATTGAAATTCTGATATTTATAGGGGTGCAATTAAACACTGGTCAACACATCTTAAAATAATTATAAAAAGTAAATTAAATGAGAAACAAATGATTGAATCTTTCAAAATAAACGGTGATTGGGACTAGCAGTCAAGTGCGCTCAGAACAAAATATCCAACACTTTCCAGTGAATATGTGAAATTCGAAATAGGTGAAGAAGGAGAGTTATTTAAAAGATTAGAAAACCGGTTGGGCAAAACCCGAAATCAAGTGATTGGTATTTTAAATAACATTCATAAAGACGTTATTGAAGTTGCATAATTGATTTAAAAATGTCGGAGTTAAAAAGAACAGAATCATAATATACTGTTCTTTTTTTATGCACTGTTTAAATAAGTGAAGTGTATAAGTAACACAAAATCTTAAACTTGCTGTTATAGTGGCAAAACAAACACTAGATTATAAAATGGCTAAATATTTTTTCATTTTATTTCATCATGATTTTTTTATTTTAGAACTTGTGTGGTATTGGAAGTGGAGTTAACAACATCAACACATTTGTAACAATATATTTTAAATCTTCTTATAGGTCTTTAACTGCTTCAAGAATTTGTGCAGAAAGATTGTTTATATCCGTTGGCTTATTGAGATAACTTGATGCGCCAAGGATGTGAAATTCCTTGATAGTTTCTTCCGAGAAGGAAGTGGAATACATAATGACAGGAATATGTTTGAGACTCGCATCTCTTTTCAACTGCCTCAAACACTCGCGACCATCAAGGCGTGGCATGTTGATGTCAAGAAAAATATAATGTGGTAATTGTTCTGCAGTTCTCAAAAGATCAATTGCCTCTTCACAGCCATTTGCCTCCATACATTCTGCAGAATTGGGCATATTTATTACGACTTCATTAAAAAAGAATCTATCATCTGAGTCATCATCAATAATCATAAAATATGTGGTCTCCATGGTTTTATTTTTATTATGATTGTTTAAAAGGGAGTATGACATGAAACGATGCCCCACTATGTTCTTTTGCATCTGCAAAAGTTAATCCGTAATGATTTTCAATAATTTTTTTTGTGATTGCTAAACCAATGCCCGTGCCTACATAATCTTCATTAGTGTGCAACCGTTGGAATATGGTAAATATTTTTTCGGAATATTTTTGCTCAAATCCAATGCCATTGTCGTTCACGATAATTTCAACATAAGAAATTGAGGGATTTAAACTCGAATATTTTTTAATTTGCTTTTCTGAAAGCGTGTGCGATGTAATGGTGATAAGTGGTGGCACATCTTCTCTTGAAAATTTAAGTGCGTTGCTAATGAGGTTGTAAAAAAGCTGATTCATTTGCAAAGGGATGGTATCGATGGTTGGGAGATCACTAAATTTTAATTGGGCTTTCTTTTCCTCAAACTGCAATTCAAAATCGTTTATAATATTTTCTACAGTTATATTTAAATCAGTTTGTTCATAAACTTTTTCGTGCTCCAACAAGCTCGAATAATTTAATAGGTCACGGATAAGCGATGTCATACGAGAAGACGCATTTTCTATTTTGTCGAGATATGATTTTGCTTCTTTGCTCAACTCCTCTTTATGATTTAACTGTAAACGCTTGGAAAAGGTTAAAATTTTCCGCAATGGTTCTTGCAAATCATGGCTGGCAATATGGGCAAACTGGTCTAATTGTTTGTTGGTTTGCTCTAATTCTTCGTTTGTTTTTTTGAGTTCAGTGGTTCGTTCTTTTACTTTAGTTTCTAATTCTTCTGAAAATGTTTTTAGTTTTTCTTCTGCAATTCTTCTGTCAGTGACATCTTCAATTGCCAGTAATATTAACTGCTCTGCCGTTCTTTTGTTTTTAATCTGTCGTGCGTTCATTAACAGATTACGCTCCCCTACTTCGGGGATCTTAAGAATGATTTCGAAGTCTTCTATTTGGTCTTTTTGAGAAAGAACTTTTACGAGTAACGAGCGAAGCCTATAATCATCAAACTGATGGTGCTGGATTTCATAAAACCATTTTTTTTCTGTTTCGTTTTCATCCACCTTAAATTTTTTATAAAAAGCAGCGTTTGCGGTTTTTATGCACAGGTCTTTATCCAGAACAATTAGCGGATGGAACATAGTGCTAACGATGCTGTCAGAATAGATACGGGCGGCACTCAGTTGCTCTTGCTTGTCAAACAACTCCTGGTTTACGATGATCAGTTCTTCATTAGTGGATTGCAGTTCCTCTTTGGATGTTTCCATTTCTTCATTCAAACTTTGCATCTCTTCATTGCTGCTCTGCAATTCTTCGTTGGCACTTTGTAGTTCTTCATTAGCGGCTTCCATGTCTTCGGTAATGGAGCGCATATCTTCACGATTG
Source organism: Gelidibacter gilvus (assembly GCF_004115975.1). GTDB lineage: Bacteria > Bacteroidota > Bacteroidia > Flavobacteriales > Flavobacteriaceae > Gelidibacter > Gelidibacter gilvus. The sequence goes on from NZ_SDDZ01000011.1 coordinate 61,588, forward strand.
TAGGCCAATTCTTTTTCTAATTGTTCATTTCGCTTTATTGCGTCGTCAGCTTTTGTTTTTCCTGATGAAGCTGATTTATCTTCTTTCTCATTCGGAACTATCGTTTTCTCAAAACGGATTAGGTAGTGCAGTTCAACGGTATCGGTAATCGGAATAATTTCTATATTAACCAAATACTGCTTTCCCTCATCATTTTCATCATTCTGGGAATTTCTGCCCATAGGAACATTCTCTTTGATTACTGCTGCCTGATTCTTTGTAACTTTGTGTATGGCGTTCCGTAATTCAAAACCTAAACCTTCGCGGGCCATTAGTAAAAGATTATGAGTGGGTTTCCCCTGTGGTGACTGAAGAAAAGATGTGATATCTCCATGTATGTGAACAATGTCCATTTGTTCGTTCACCACAACACTTGCAGGTGATTTAGAAATCATGATTGCCTCTGCACTTTTCCGAAAATCTGTTTGTGTGGCTTCCGGTTTGGTTACGGATTTAAATTTTCTTGTCGAAGCTTGTTCTTTTAATTCTGTGGCAATATGCCTAAAACGACCTGCTACCGGCTTACGCGAATAAACTTTCTCCTTTTTTGCGACGGATGCAAACAAATCAGAAGATGCCCCTGTAGATTCAGATTTACCCAAGAGCAGAAATCCGTTTTCTTTAAGTGCGTAATGAAACGTGGCGAATGCTTTTTGTTGCAAAAATGTATCCATGTAAATAAGCACATTACGACAACTGATTAAATCCATTTTAGCAAATGGAGGATCTTTTAAAAAATTGTGAGGTGCAATCACGCACATATCTCGAATGAGTTTGCTTACTTCATACCCATTATTAGTTTTTGTAAAATAATTTTCAAGCAACGATGCAGAAAGCGTTTCTACTTCGGCTTTGGTGTAGTTTCCTGACCGCGCTTTCTTAATTGCTTTTTCAGAAATATCGGAAGCGAAGATTTGAATTTTTGTTTGCTCGCGATCTTTATCTGGATTCAATCTCAAAAATTCCTGTAGGCAGATGGCAATCGAATAGGCTTCTTCACCTGTGGAACAACCTGCAACCCACATACGGATAGGAGCATCCGGATTTTTATTTTTGATAATGCAAGGGAAAACTTTTTCCGATAAGGTTTCAAAAGCTTTTGGGTCTCGGAAAAAAGAGGTTACCGGAATAAGCATATCCTGAAAAAGCGCATCCTGTTCGGCGTCATCAGTGCGTAAAAACTGCAAATAATTGTTAAGATTTTTCTTTTTAACAATGGCAATTCGTCTCGCGATGCGTCTTCGTAACGTCGGATCCTTATAATGGGTAAAATCAACACCACTACGCTGTCGAAGCAATGAAAGAATCTGTTTAAAAACTGATCCATCATCTTTGGGTTGTGGTTCTTCCTTCTTGTCAACATTATTTGTTATTTCCGTGCTGTTTATTTGCAAAAGATGTTCAGCAATTTTATCGGGAGCTAAAATAAAATCAACCACTCCTGCGTTGATGGCATTTTCTGGCATACCATCATAAGCTGCTGATTCCATGTCCTGTGCTATGCTAATGCCTCCATATTCCTTGATGGATTTCAGACCTTCAGTTCCATCTTTACCTGTGCCTGATAATATGACACCTACTGCAAACTCTTTATGAACTTCAGCAAGAGATGTAAAGAAAATATCGATGGAGAGATTTAGAATTTTTTTATCGCGCGGCGTGAGTTGCAACACACCATCTGTTGAGGTTAAAATTTTGTTGGAAGGGATGGTGTAAATATGGTCGGGTGCTAAATGGATGTCTTCAGTAATTTCATGCACAGGAATGCTGGTTACCCGTTGTAAGATTTCTGGTAACATACTTTCGTGCTCTGGATCAAGATGTTGCACCAATACATACGCCATTCCAGAACTTTCGGGAATGGCTTTGAGTAAGCGCTTAAATGCTTCAAGACCTCCTGCACTCGCGCCAATGCCAACAATAGGAAAGTTCTGCACGGTGGCAGGCGGTTGAATCTCTATTTTTTTCTCTGATGTCATTGCTGTAAACGGTTCTTAAATAATCTTTATGAATTTGCAATTGTCCACGTTACCTGATTTTTTTGGATCAGTTAGTAGTATAACGGATGTTCAAAGTAAATCAAATTCGTTCGAATGGCTATCAGGATTCATCAAATTTTCTTTAATTTATATCTATTTAGTGTTATACCAGCGGAGTTATATAAGTGATTTTTTGCGAAGCATATAACACCTCTTTCATTTTGTCAACATGTTGCTGAATGTCCTCTGCCTTTTCGCGATAGCTCGTTGCCATTTTTAAGTATCCTTTTTTGCCATTATCACTTTCCATTTTCTTCAATAGATTTCTACGCTCCTCCATAATGCGCAATGCAACCCACAAGGTTGACTCTAATATTTCACCTTGTTTGATCACCAAATCACTTTCTGAATAAGAATGTCCGATGTGGCACCGGTAACGATTTGTAATTCCTTTCTCCGCTTCAATGCTCCACAACCCACCACCGCAATCAGGGCAGGCATAAATGTCTTTCTCCGCAATTTGTTTGACACTTTCGTAATCCACCACTACCCTTTCAGCAATTTCAGATTCAATTATAATATCCTTCGGGGCAGGAATTTCTTCGGGTGTGGATTGCGTAATTTTAAAAATCACATCTCCTATATCGCTGAGCGAAATGCAATGATCCACCTCCATGTTATTGAGAACGGATAACGGCATATCAGGATATTCGGCTTCATTAGGGTCTTGCACGATGCAGGATCCACCACTTCTTTTAATAGCTAGCATGCCAGTGGTACCATCATCAAGTGAGCCGGTTAATACCACACCAATAACCCTTGTACTATAAGCGGCGGCGGCTGAACGGAACAAGACATCAATGGAAGGCCGCCAGCGGTTTTCTTCAGGACCGTGACCTAGAATAATTTTATTTTTTTTAACCAGCAGATGCGCATTAGGTGCACCAATGTAAATGTGACCCTTTTGTATTGCTGTATTTTCTTTAGCAACTTCACATAGTAAGGAGGTATGCGGTTGAAGACGATGAACTAAAAAATCGCTGATGCTTGTTTTTGACAAGTGCATTACAATAAACACTGCGGCATCTATTTTTACGTCCAACTGTGAAACAAATTCAATGAGGGCATTCATTCCGCCTGCTGAAGTGCCTACAACAATAATAAATTTTGGAGTTCTCATTTTTTGTAAGTTTAATTGTTAAAGATAGTTTCTTGCTCTGTCTTTTCCATTGTTAAAATAGAGCCTGTGGTCTGTATTATCTCCATGCACACAAAATTTTGAAAGCCCTCAATTTTATGCTATCGCTGAGGAAGATACGAAAACCAATATAAAAATAATAATTCCTATATTATATAGTTTTATTTAGTTAATGTGCTCAAACTACCTCATCACTATTTAAAAAAAACTTGACAAATAAAGCGAAATCCTGATATATCTGGACTAAATTTAAAAATATAAAGCATTGAGCTTATTTTTTTATTTTAGTGAAGGATAGCCCAAAATGGTTTATAGGGACCAGCTTTTTCTTAAAGAAAAATGAGAGGCACGTGGAAGTTAGGAGGTATAGCGAATTTATCTTTTTTCTCCTGCCTTTTTCAAAGCAATTATTAATTCTTCGGGCAATGGATAAATATCAGATAATTTTGTGAGAAAATAATCGGCTCCAAGTTTTTTGGTTAGTTCTTTATCTACTTTATATTCTGAAGTACTATAAATAATGACAGAAATATTTTTTAAGGTTTTATCTTTTTTCAATTCTATTAGACATTCCTTCCCATCCATCTTCGGCATGTTCAAATCGAGAAAAATAAAATCGGGTAGCTCCTCTCTCTTTCTGAGTTGTTGAAGCGCATCAACACCATTCTCAGCTTCTATGCATTCAAAGGATGGATTATATTTACGAATGGCACTGCGAAAAAAAAAACGGTCGTCTTTATCATCGTCCACAATCATTAAAAGTTTTTTATCTGAAAGCTCGTTTTTTTTAGACCCCATTTAAATTAATTTTATAATGTTTTATGTAAAACTACCTTTTTAAAGTTTGAGATGTATTACATTTTTTGCAAAATATATTACATAATTCACGTTTACAGTTTGTATCTGGTTTCTCACGAATGTTATACTATAGAGAGTTCTCTCGCCTAGAGAAGACTAAATCAGGAGAATAATTAACTAAACCACACGGAGTTTTAGTGGCAATAGGTAGCATTATTTTTGCCATTCTTCGTGCATACTTAAAAATAAGAATTTGCTTGTCCGCTATTGGTTCTTGCAAGGCCTAAGCACCTTCATCAAACGCTATCGTGTCTCCACTTACTATTTTATCCGTAGTTTTTTTAAGAGGTAATGTGAAGTAAAAAGAAGATCCCTCGCCCTCAATACTTTCCACCCAAATTTCGCCGCCATTTTTTTCTAAAAAACCCTTTACTAACAGCAATCCTATGCCCGCCCCTTTATTTTCTTTTCTTTCTGTTGCAAGCGCATTCATTTGCGGGGTAAAGAGTTTTTGCTGTATGTCTTTAGACATGCCAACTCCGGCGTCCTTAATTTCCACAATCATTTTACCCTCTGTTTTCTTCGCTGTAACCGTGATCATGCCTCCTTTATGGGAATGTTTTATGGCATTTGACACAATGTTTTGGAGTACAGAGAGTACCATTTTTCCATCAGCGAAAACATTCGTATTTTCTTCAATTTCCTGATGGAGGTTTATTGTATTGATTGAAGCGGTCTCCTTTAAAGTATCAAATACTTTTTTAACATATTTAGAAAGCTCAATTGTTTTGGGGGTAAATGTATCTGATGCGTATTTGATTCTTGCCCATTCCAACAAATAATCTAACATACTTAACTCATCGGTTGATTCTTTATGTAGAAGTTCAAGCATTTCTTTCGCTTCATCAGGTGGTATGGTTTCTATATTTGATTTGAGGTACTCTGCCGTTTGAATAATAGCTGCTAAGGGGCTTCTTAAATCGTGAGAAAGAATGGCAAGGATACTCTCTTTATGTATGTTCAGTTCTTCAAGTTCTTTTATATAGTTCTTTATGTCTTCTTCTGACTTCCTCCTATCAGTTAAATCCCGCAAGATTTTGACATAACCCAACAGTTTACCATCCACTCCTATTAGTGGAAAAACCAGGCCGTAAGCATAAAATACGCTTCCATCTTTGCAAATATGCCACCTATTGTCTACAGCTCTTCCCTCTTTCGTGGCGGTGTCAATTTCTTGTTTTGGAACGCCTTCTTTTTTATCTTCTTCCGTGAAAATTATTTCAAAAGGCTCCCCGACGGCTTCTTCTGTTTCATAACCAAATATTTTTACCGCACCGGCACTCCAACTGTTAATATTAAAATCTTCATCAAGGGTGAAAATTGAATAATCCTGTAAACTATTTATTATCTGACTGAAAAATTCTGCCGTAGGGACATATTGATTTTTTAGAACTTTAGCTACTGAATGGTCTTTTTCCATTTTATTTAATTGACTAAATTAATATTTTAATTCTCAACTGTAAAGGTAAGCAGTTTTTAAAAAGCAAGGATTTTACAATCGTTTTATTAAGAAACTAGTTATGGAGAGGATCATTCTGGACAGGTGGGATGGAAATGTAAAACAGAAAATAGTTTAAAAGAACTAACTGAATTTTCATCTACTAACATCTCAGGCAGTAGATGTCCATTTTATGCTACTCGTGCATAACTATTTAGCCCTTTATTAATCTAACCCAATTCAGACCAATGAAAAAAATATTATTATCATATGTGTTTGTGTTTCCCGTATTATGACAACGGATTATTCTGATTTAGCCGGGTTTAAGCGGACGAAACTTCAAAGCTGTAGATTGCAATGGAGTTTGCCTGCTTCCCCGATCTTTTCGAGAATGAGCATGCAAGTGTAATGGAAAACGGAAGCTTTGGAGTTGGGTCCAAGACTTTTTTAATGAAGCGCTTTGCCCGTAATGGAGCTTTTCGCGGAAAAGATTGGCAATGGGGTGAAAGGATTATGAATATAGCTTTTGTTGTTAGTAAGATTTAAAGCACACGTGACCTCAAAGCTGTACACTGCAACCGAGCTCGCCAGCATCCAGACTTTTTTCGGGAATGATCGAGGTTTGGCGAGATATCCGTGACAATGATGGATCAGTGCAGCATCTTGATTTCTTAACAGAGCATGAAAGGGATGTATTTAAAACCTATTCTGAAATTGATCAATTAGATTTAATATACCAAGCGGCCAACCGTCAAAATTATATTGATCAAGGCCAATCAGTAAATATTATTGTACATCCAGAAATGCCTGTTAAAGATATCAACAAAATTCACTTCACCGCGTGGAAACTCGGACTAAAATCTCTTTACTACCAACATAGCATGAATGTTGCCCAAAAGTTTGCCCAGAAAAAAGACTGTGTGAGTTGTGAAGCATAAAATTTGGAGTAGTATAGTTATTGAAGTTCCCAAATAAAAGAAAGAACAGGTCAAACCAATGTGTACCTGTTCTTTTTATTTTGTTGCATTCGTAGTCGAATTTGTCGCATGATGTTCACAAATTTGGCGCAATAATATATTTGTTTATTCCCAACACAGTGGAAAGAGTTAACATAACGGAAATCTGGTATTGGGGATTATGTGCAACCCTATTTTACTTAGGCGCTTTTCCCAAAATGTTATTTTTATTGCCATCCGACAGGCAAGCAATGAATGCATTGGAATGAGCTGAATAAATAATGTAACTAGTTATTTAATTATTAGAATTGTAGAATCAAAGTTAAAACTTTGATTGGTCTAAAAACTGAGCCAATCAATGAAGCATTTAATGATCGTTTAACTTCTATTATTAGATTTGTTCTTTTTAAAATAATAAAATCTCAGACCGGTAATAAATAGAATTATAGGGACAAACCCAGAGATAAAAACCAAAACTCTCCCCAGCGAGCCTGCAATTTCTCCAATATGAATCGGGTACATTTGTGATGATATTTGCTCACTAATAGGGTCGCTGTCGAAAGCCGTGACACTAATCACTTTATCATTTTGATCTAGTTTTAACTCCTTGGTTTTTCTAAGACCGGGACCGATAAACCTATCTTTTATATACCTAAATTGATGTGTATCATTTGGATCCTTGGGCAAGTAAATTGCACGAAGTGAATAATGATGGTCTGGGTTCTGCAATAAGTTTTTTAAATCCAAAGTAGAACCCGTCTTAATCATTTTTTGAGGTTTGGTGTTTTCGGTAAAGCCATTCATTAACTGGAACCCTGCTTTATAATAGATGGCATAGGTGAAATATGCTCCTGAAAAAGCCATTATAAGCAAGGGAAATAAAAAAAGAATACCTAGTGTTTTATGCACGTCGTAGTTAAACCTTTTTCTATTTCGTTTCCATTTAATTTTCACCCCTTTTATTAAATTCAATTTGTATTTTTTCCACCACAAAAAAAATCCAGAAGTTATGAGAAAAAGTAAAAATAATACGGTACTTCCTCCCATAATGTATTTGCCAACTTCAGGAATCCCTAGGGTGCGATGAATATTCAACAAATTCTCAAAAAATGATATGGACGCTGATTTTCGGCCTAAAACCCTTCCATCTTCTGGATGATAATAAAGCGTTTTACCATTATTATAGACAATAGAAATAGTCTGCTGCTCTCGATAAGGAAGAAATATCTTAGCTACAGTATCTTTTTGATTTTCATAGAGTACTAACGATGTTTTTAAAAGTACGTCTTCAGAAATAGTATTGAGAGCATCTACCTTCAGTAATTTTGGGTTTAAGGCCGACGTTATCTCTGGTTGCCATACATACAAAGAACCAGTGAGCCCTGAAATAGAGACCAATATACCGCATGACAATCCTAAATAAAGGTGTATTTTCTTAACTATTTTTATGAAAGGCTTCAAGTAATAAATTTAATTGTGAAGGAATCTATTGTTTGGGCATTGATGTGCAGGAATAAAGGCGACCACCATATTTAAAAATTGTAAGTTACACCAAGACGAGCGTTAGCTCCTTCGCCTGCTACGGTAAAGGACCTTAAGGGAGCCGCCCATTGAGATCTTGCGGGCAAATAGTATGCGTTCAATAGGTTATTTATACCTAAAGAAATATCAATGTTGGGTTTTATTTCGAAGGTAGTTGATAGGTTGACCACAGTATATCCTTTTACTGGAAATTCAGTATGTCTGAATGCAAAATTACCTTCTGCGTCCTGAAACGGATCAAACCGCTTTCGATCTCCTAAATTAAGCACTCTCAAGGAAGCACTTATCTTTTCTATTGGTTTCCAAGTAATATGCGCTGTTAATTTAGGCGCAGAAATAACATCGCCACCAACATAACTTAAATTATTTTCATCTCCTGTAGCGTTTTTTAGTCCTTCTACATAAGAATAAGATGCTCCAAGAAACAATTTATTATTGGGGAAAGTATAATCTATAGCAACCTCTCCACCAAATATTTTCTGCGGTTGTTCGGAAGGTATAAATGTATTTAACTCATCACTAAATACAACTCCTGTTCCTAAATTTGAGGTACTATAGTATCCTACAGCCTCTAAGCGAAGGTTGTTGAATTTAGAAATTAATCCGAATTCATAATTATTGGTAACAGCTGGTTCAAGTTGAATATTGTTTATATTCTCAGCTATCGCAGATCTTAATATTGACCCTAAATCAGCAATGGAAAACCCTTGTGAATAACTGATATATGGAATAAATTCCTGACGTTCAATATATCTTAGACCCAAATTAAACGCGAGGTTTTTGAATGCTAACTCTCCTCCTTGAACTGAAACCGAAGGATTAAAATTACCATCTCCTTTGGGTGAATAAGGAAGGGTATTATAGTCTACAATATCCATTTTTAAATCATCATAGCGTATGCCGCCTTTAAACACCCACTTTTTATTTAATTTCAAGGTCGTTTGTAAATAAGGCGCTACGCTCATCAGTTCAATATTTGGCACCCATAGCCTGCCATCTAACAAGCCTTGATTAGTTCTGTCCCTTAATAGATCCAGACCATATATAAGTGAGATATCAACCCCGTCATACGGATTGATTCGCGTATTAAAATTAGGCCGTAAGCCATATTTTTCTGAATTGATAACAGATTGCCCACCATTTTCGAATTTATCTGAATAAAAGAAAATACTCTTAGCTTTAGAATAATATAGGTCGGATTCAAAATCTGTCGTCCCTGAAAAGATTGAGTTTAAATTATATTTTAGTCTTCCATTTATCAATTGAGAACCTGTAGGTTGCTCTCCAGGGACTGACCCCTTTACGCCATAGCCTGATTGCAAAGCGTAATCCCCTTCTTTATTAAAGACCTGCACATCTGCAAAAACTGGAATAAAAGGAGAATCCTGAAGCGACTTATAAAGATTTCCATTAATTGTTAACTTTTGATTTTCAGAGAGCAAATATTCCAGTTTGCCATATGTGCTATAAATAGTTGTGTTGTCAAAACCATAAGTGGGAAGCAAAGGGGTCCCTTCTGCATCATATTTATTTCCTGAATGCTCTACACTTCCACTTACATAATAATTGAAATTATTGAGGTGTCCAGTAAAAGATTGATAAACCCCGTAGCCCAGCGCATCTTCTGTATCAGAAATTTGGGAAGTTCCCCATATTTCAGTCGTTCCGCTCATTTTCTCTGCGATGTTCGGGCTTTTAGTAATATAGTTGATAAAGCCGCCATTTCCTCCATTACCAAATATAGAAGTTGCTCCCTTTATAACTTCAACTCTACTGACGTCATTGGGATTAATACTTTTAATTCCCAGTTGGCCATTTCGCAGAGGGGTTGATTGAGGAATTCCATCTACCATTACCAATAAGGATCTACCTCTTAAAGTTTGCCCCCAATTTGAGGAAGTTCCAGTACTCACGGCAAGTCCAGGAACAGTAAAAGCTAAGATTTCATTAATATTGGATGATAATTTGGTGAATTCTTTGAGTGCTGCTGAATTTACAACCGTGATAGAAGCAGGGATTTCAGAAAGATATTCAGGATTACGACTTGCAGAAATTACTACCTCATCCAGACTACCGTAGTCTTCCTTTAATGTCGTACTATAAATTTCTATATCATTAGATCCAAATGCTATCTTTTCTTGTTTGGTTTGATATCCTAACATTCTTACTGTTATAGTATAGGTTCCTTCGGGAATATCCTTCAAAGTATAGAACCCTTCAAAATTGGTAATGGTTCCTTTTTGTAATTCCTCCAAATATATTGTAGCTCCGGTAATAGGTTCTTGTAAATCACTTTTTATGACACCCTTTAATTCTGATTGAGAAAATGTAGTCATGATAAATAGCAGCCAAGCTGACAAAATAAAATATTTCATTATTCTTATTTAGATTAATTAAAAATAGAAGGCAAATATAAATTTTAAATGGAATAGCACCAACAAAAATTTGTTTTTTATTTTCTACATTTAGGTTTTTGAATACTTGACAATTTAACCCAATAGACATGACTCAATATGGTTTTTTGAATATGGTCCAGCTTTAGTGGGGGAAAATGAGAGAGGCTATATTGTAGAAATGTTTGAAGTTGTGCCCAAGATCTTTGTAATGAAGTGCTTTTACCAAAATGTTGTTATATTTCAGGAATATAGAGAGGTGGACTGCTTGGGTAGTGAAAATTATCACTCTTGTAACGCAGATTTAAAGCGGACTTGACTTCAAACACGTAGATGTTTGAAGTCAAGTTAAAGTAGATTCGAGTCTTAAGCCTATTTCTGCCACTATTCGCCTTTCTTTTCTCTATATTGTATAAATTAATTTAACAAACCCCGAGCCTTAACTTAAGTCAAAAGCCCACAGATTTAATAAATTACCCATGCAAATCCATGCAGGAAACAAAGACCTCTAAATCATTTTAAAGTCGTTGTTATTAATGCCACTAAAGTGGAAAGCATACACCCCGTAATTTTCAGGAACTCAAACCGATCCACAATTTTATTTACTTAACTTCCACCAAATTTTTCAAAAACGTAAATATTGATTGAGAATGGGGAGTATTTAATGCTTATTATGTTAGTATAATAAGTACCTTTGAGCTCCCTCAAATCATAGATTCAAATTTAACTTAAGACTTCATTCATACAATATTGGAGTTTTATCAATTAAATTACTATTCATTAATCCATCAGATTTGTGCAACCTACAATTCTTCGATATAAAGAATTAAACAACAACAAATGGATAAAAAACAGACTTCAGAGAAACTTTTCATTGTCAACAAAGAACTCGCTCATCAAAATGAGGAAAACACAAATCGTGTTGTCGAATTTATCGATGTTAACAGAACTGTTGAGGCGTTGGAAAAGTTGATAAAAGCTGCTAAAAAAATATTTTATAAATAATTCGGTCCAAATCCTGCCGATAGATAATTATAAAATGAACAATGCAGAGTTGACAATTTCATACTTTCATTTTTAGTAGCCGCGAGTGAACCAACCCACATCTAAATAAGCTTAAAAAATCCTACAGATTGAAAACTAAATTTAAAATACTTCACCTTGAAGACATCCCTGCCAATGCTGATTTAGTGGACAGAGAATTAAGAAAAGGAAACATTCAACTTGAGAAATTGGTTGTTGACAATAAAGTTGCTTTTGAGAATGCGCTCAAAGAATTCACACCAGACATCATCATCTCCGGAGACACACTTGCTTCCTTTGATTCAACGGAGGCAATAAAGATAGTTAAACAAAAAGCAATAAAAATCCCTTTCATACTTGTTACAGCAACTAATTCAGACGAATATGCCGTTGAAGTATTGAAAGCAGGGGCTGATGATTATATTCTCAAAGATCGCTTACATTGTTTGCCACAGGCAGTACTAAAAGCTGTGGAGAAATTTAGCCTAGAAAAAGAACGAGAGCGACTGATTTGTAACCATGCACATCTTACTGCTATCGTTAATGCTTCTAATGATGCCATTATTAGCAAAACACTGGATGGAATAATTACCAGTTGGAACATAGGCGCAGAAAAGCTTTTTGGTTATTCAGAGACAGAAACTATTGGTAAAGACATTTCTCTCATTATTCCACCTGATTGTTTTCCAGAAGAAGCGGAATTTATGGAAACCATTAAAAGTGGTGGATCTGTACAGCATTTTGAAACCGTAAGACTTACAAAAAATGGAACACAAGTGAATGTTTCACTTACACTCTCTCCTCTTAAAGACGGCAACAAAAATGTTTTTGGAGCAGCTAAGATAGTTCATGATATTACTGACAGAAAGAACGCAGAAAAAATCATAAATGAAAACAAGGAGAAATATCATTCACTTTTTAAAAACAGTATGGATGGTATCCTTCTTACAGTAACTGACGGAAAAATACTTGAGGCTAATCCTGCTGCCTGTACTATTTTTAAAATGAGTGAGGAAGAAATTTGTAAAGCTGGTAGATTTGGATTAGTGGATAACACAGACCCTCGGGTGGCTGCAGCTGTTGAAGAAAGACAGCGAACTGGTAAAGTGAAAGCTGAACTTACCCTAATTCGTGGAAATGGGGAGCGATTTCTTGGGGAGCTAACATCTGTTATTTATAATATTGCGAATGGTGAGCAAAGAACATCAATGATCGTTCGGGATATAAGTAAAAAAAAACATGCAGAACAACTGCTAAAAGAAAGTGAGCAATTCAATAGGGAAATACTTGCATCGCTACAATCGCACATTATTGTTGCAGATCATAGAGGACATATTATAACAGTCAACAAGGCATGGGATGATTTTTCAAAAACCAATGGTGTAGACATAGTCAAAGGAGTCTCTACCGGCAGCAACTATATCGAGGTTTGCGAAAAATCAATGGCTGAGGGAGATCTTATAGCGGGGCAAATATTACAGGGCATTCAATCGGTATTCAATAAGGAAGTAGCAACCTTTGAACTTGAATATCCGTGCCATTCATTAACTGAGCAACGATGGTTCAATCTCTCTGTCACGAAATTTAGTGAAGATGATTCTAAAGTAGTGATATCACATCATGATATTACCAAAAGAAAGATCGCTGAAAATAGCCTTAACGATACTTCAGACGCGCTTCAAAAAACACTTTCTGAACTACATAAGATACTCGATTTTTCGTTAGATGTTATTTGTACAATTAATGCTGACGGGGAATTTGTAAATGTCAGCGCTGCATCAAAACAGGTTTGGGGCTACACACCGGAAGAGCTCATTGGTACGAAATATATAAATTTGGTAAATGGTGCAGATGTTGCCATGACTTCCAACGCGGCTGAAAAAATTTTTAACGGCGTTCAGATTCCACTATTTGAAAATAGGTATGTGCACAAAAATGGTAAAGTAGTTCCATTACTTTGGTCAATAAATTATGATAAAAACCTTCAGATGACGTTTTGCATTGCAAAAGATGTCACTGAGAAAAAAAGTCTGGAAAAAGCCATAAAAAATGAAAGGGATCAGTTTTACGATATGTTTTCAAAAACTCCCTCAGCAATTGGCATGTTGAAAGGTGCTAATCATGTATTTGAAATGGTTAATCCTCATTATCTACAAATGATTGGCAAAGTAGATATTATAGGTAAAACAGTGGCCGAAGTGCTTCCAGAAATCATTGAACAAGGATTCATTAGCACGTTAGATCATGTTTACCAAACAGGTGAAACAAATAGCGGTACTGAGAAATTAGTTAAGATAGATAAACTGGAAAACGGCGAAATGACCGATGTATTTATAAACTTCGTTTATCAGGCCTATAGAAATGGCGAGGGAGAGATAGAAGGCGTTTTCTTTTTTATGAATGACATCACAGAACACATACTATCTCGAAAAAAAATAGAAAATAGTGAGAAACAATACCGCCAGATTGTAGAAACGGCACAGGAGGGAATTTGGCTGATTGACGAAAACAGCAGGACAACTTTCGTAAATAAAAAGATGTGTGAGATCCTTGAATACACTGAAGAAGAATTGATAGGCAAAAAGAATTCTTATTATATGGATGCCAAAGGAAAGGAAAAAGCTGGGGTTGCTTTGGAGAGAAGAAAAAGGGGAATAGCCGAAAACATGGAATTTGGTTTTATTTCTAAACATGGAAAACATGTACTTACTAAGGTGTCAGCCAATCCTATTCTTGATGAACTTGGAAATTTTAAAGGATCATTGGGAATGGTTTCAGATATTACCGAGAAGAAACATTTAGAAGACCTTTTAGAAAAATCAAACAGGCTTGCGGCAGTTGGCAGCTGGGAAATTGATGTCGTAAAAGGAACTGTTTTTTGGTCAGACATAACAAAAGAGATACGTGAGGTGGATAAAGATTATGTTCCGATATTAGGTGAAGGAATTAGTTATTTTAAAGGTATCCACAAAGACATAATTAGCCAAAAAGTTCAGGAATGCAAAGAAAAAGGCACTCCGTGGGATGAAGAATTGCAGATTATCACTTTTAAAGGGAACCAAAAATGGGTGCGTACCATCGGTGAATCAGAATTTATAAATGGGATATGCATAAGGATACATGGCAGTTTCCAGGATATTGATAAACTCAAAAATGCAGAGATAAAAACTAAGGAAAGTGAGCGCAAGCACCGTAAACTTACTTCCGATTTAAAGATAGAAAGAAAACGTCTCGTAACTGCACAGTCCGTAGCCAAAGTAGGCAGTTGGGAAACAGATTTGAAAACTTTTCAAGTAAATTGGTCCGACGAAACACATCGTATTTTTGGATCCAATCCTGAAAAATTTGAAGCATCCCATTCAGCTTTCATGAATTTTATTCATCCTGAAGACAGAAAGAAAGTAAATGCGGCCTTTGAGTCTTCACTCGAGAAAAGCGGTTCTAATACAATGGAACACCGGATCATCACCTCGCAGGGCATAGAAAAATGGGTGGAAGAAAACTGGTCAGTAACAAATGATGAAAGGGGTGCTCCTTTGATTGCAGCCGGTACTTGTCAGGATATTACGGAAAGTAAAAAAGCAGCCGATAAAGTCATCAGAAACGAAGCAAAGCTAAAAGTTGCGCAGCACGTAGCTCGTGTGGGGAGTTATGAAATTGATATGATAACCACAGAACACAGCTGGTCTGATGAATTTTATAGCATTTTAGGAATTGATGAAAATATAATACCTTCTCGTGGAGTCTTTGTTTCATTTATTCACCCCGATGACAGAGCTATGGCTGTAAACACTATGGAGGAAGCTCTCTCTATATATACAAATTCATCATTTCAGTTCCGCTTCATAAGAACAAATGGTGAAACAGGATACGCATCATCGGAATGGAAGATTGAGTTTGACTCATATCGAAAACCTCTTTACCTTCATGGTATATTAAGAGACCTCACAAAAGAAAAACAAGCAGAGAGCGAACGACTCAAAATGATTTCTGATATTGTTCAACGCAATAACGATCTCGAGCAATTTTCATATATCGTTTCGCACAATCTCCGGGCACCTACAGCGAATATTATAGGTTTCGCAGAAATATTACAGGAAGAAACCATCACCCCGAAGGAACAAAAAGAACTTCTGCAAGGGCTGTCAGCATCCGTAGCAGGACTTGACACTATCATCAAAGATATCAACACTATCTTACAGAGTAAGCGTGAAGTCCACGAGAAAAAGGAAATCATCATCTTTTCAAAACTTGTAAACGATATCATGCTAAGTATAGGCACTCTTGTTGTAAAACATCGTGTACGCATCATAACCGACTTTTCAGATATAGACGAAATTTATTCACTCAAGGTGTACATATTTAGTATCTTCTATAACCTCATAAGCAATAGCATTAAATACGGCAGACCAGAAGAACCACCATGCATCGAAATAAATAGTAAAAAAGAGAATGAAAGAATAATCCTTACTTTTAAAGACAACGGATTAGGGATTGACATGGACAAAAAAGGCGATAAAATTTTCGGGCTTTACAATCGCTTCCATTCGCATGTTGAAGGAAAAGGCATGGGTTTGTTCATGGTGAAAACACAAGTAGAAGCACTCGGTGGAAAAATAGCTATTGAAAGCGAACCCAATAAAGGAACAAAATTTACAATAGCGTTTGAAATTTAAATCTGAAACGAAATGACCCAAACAGCAAGAAGGTTCATTCTAGTTGATGATGATCCGCTAAACAATTTCCTAACAAAAATGATCCTAAAAAAAACGTTTGGAGAAGTACTCGTTAATGACTTTACTGTTCCTGAAGACGGATTGGAATTTCTAAAATTTGAAACAGAAAAGAACGCTACCAATAGGAAAACAACACTCTTTCTCGACATCAATATGCCTACCCTATCAGGATGGGAGTTTCTTGAAGCGTTTGAGCGTTTGGACGCATCAATAAAAGAGCAATATACTATTTACATTCTCTCATCGTCTGTTAACCTTAACGACATAGACTTCGCGCAGACAAATCCACTTGTTTCAGATTTTATAGAAAAACCACTCAATAAAGCCAAGCTTATTAAGATACTTGGGTAATGGAAAGATAATTCCCACTCCTGTCCCCCCTTTCCCCCATTCCTCAAAGTGCTCCTATTATTAAAGCATTCGCAAAGACGGCCATGACATGTAAATACTACGGCCTGTTGCAAGTTTGATACAAATGTAAATCACTATGAGTAAATATCTGTGATTATACAATCGTTGCCCCCCCCCCGTAGGAAGAGTAGAACGCCATCATGTAGATTGAAGGACATTGAATCGCATTCACAGGATTTTTATTGGCCAACGGAAGTTGTGTTTATCATTAACTAGACTGCATTCAAAATAAAACTTATTTTAGTCTATATTAAAATAGTTTCTACAGCTGGTATAGCCGGTAGGTTAAAAAGTTGCGTAATTCCTTTTGGCCTTTTCTAGAAAAGTTGATTTGACACCTACTAAATCTGTGAGCTTCCATTCTTTATACCGCCCTCTAAATTCACAAGCGCTCTTCCAAATCTGTTTTGTTCCAATATTTTAATCGCTAATTTACTGCGGACTCCAGATTGACAAAGTACCAACAACTTCTTATTATCTGGTATTTCATGGCATCTTTCAGGTAATTCATCCAATGGAATATGAATGCTTTTGATGTAATTTGCATCTCGCTCCGTTTGGGTTCTTACATCGAGTAGGTTATAACTTGATGAGTGTTTCTCATATTCCTGAAAACTGATTTCTTTAATATTTATGGGGATACCGCAAAATGCTTGGTAATCGTCTTCCAAAGATGTAATGCAAGTGGACATATTCTTTTCAATAAAAAACAGCGTCTGCTTTAAGGAAAGTGCATTAAACGTTAATAATTGCCCTGACACTATATGTCCCAGGCCTAAGATAATTTTTAGGACTTCATTGGCCTGTAAACTCCCAATAATACCTGGTAGGATACCTAGAACCCCAATTTCTGAGCAATTTGGAACTGCGTTTGGTTTTGGTGGTGTTGGATATAAACAGCGATAGGTTGGCCCATTTTCAAAGTTGAACACGGATACTTGCCCCTCAAACTTGTGAATAGATCCGAAGACTACAGGTTTACCCAGCAATACCGCAGCATCATTGATTAAGTACCGCGAAGGGAAATTATCCGTTCCATCCACTATAATATCGTAGGCTGCTAATAATTCAAGAGCATTGTCTTTTGTTAATCTTGATTGATACGCATTACATTGGATATACGGATTTAACTCTTGCAATCGTTCAACAGCAGCAGCTGCTTTACATTTGCCAAGATCCTTATGGGTGTAGATAATTTGACGCTGAAGGTTTGATTGTTCAACAATGTCATCGTCTACTATGCCAATAGTACCCACGCCTGCTGCTGACAAATATTGTAAAACAGGACAACTAAGTCCACCGGCACCTATTACAAGAACCTTTGCCTGTTTTAGTTTTAGTTGTCCAGCTATTCCTACCTCGTCAAGACGTAAATGTCTGCTGTATTGTTCTAGTTCTGCTGCTATTAATTCCATTTCAAACTGATTTTGAAAGTGTTTCATCCCAATCTTTCCAAACAACTTCATACCCTTGAGATTGTATCATTTGTTTGATGTCTTCAGTACTCCGTTCATCGGAAATCTCAAACTGTTCTAATGATTCTGGAGCAACAGCGTATCCGCCAGGGTTGGTTTTAGACTCAGCACTTATTGAGGTTATTCCGAGCTTGATGATATTGTCTCTGAATTTTGCGCTCTCACGTGTAGACATGGACAATTCTACATCTTCATCCAACAAACGATATGCACAAATTAATTGCACAAGATCGGCATCTGTCATTTCAACTTTAGGTTGCACGTCGCCCTCATGTGGCCGTAGTCTTGGAAATGATATGGAATATTTTGTCTTCCAATAGGTCTTCTGTAAATATTTTAAATGTAATGCGGTATAAAAACTATCAACCCTCCAGTCTTCCAGACCAAACAAAGCGCCGATTCCAATTTTATGAACTCCAGCTTTCCCTAACCGATCAGGAGTATCCATCCTATAATCAAAATTTGATTTTTTACCTTTTGGATGATGTACTTTATAGGTTGCTTTATGATAGGTTTCTTGATATACCAAAACCGCGTACAGACCTTCTTCAATAAGAGTTTCATAGTCTTCTTGATCTAAAGGTTGCACTTCGATACTTATGTTGGAGAAATGTTCTCTAATTAAACAGATGGCATTTTTTAAATATGAAACACCAACCGTGCTATTGGCTTCGCCCGTAACTAAAAGAATATGGTCATAACCCAAGCGTTTAATGTGGGCTACTTCTTCAAGAATTTCTTTATCTGAAAGCGTCTTCCTCCTAATTTTATTGGTCATACTAAACCCACAGTACGTACAAATATTTTGACACTCATTGGAAAGATACATGGGGAGATACATTTGGATGGTATTCCCAAAACGTTTTTTTGTAAGCGCATTGCTACGTTGTGCCATTTGTTCAATAAAAGGTTTAGCAGCAGGAGAGATCAATACTTTGAAGTCTTCCAACGTGATCTTATCTTTCAATAATACCTGTTGAACGTCATTTGAGGTAACATTATAGATTTCTTGTTCTACTGTATCCCAATCGTGTAAATCGAAAATGTTTTTAAAACTATGCATTCAAAAAGGATGTTAATGGACTGCTTGCTTCTGCATATTGTTTTTTAGAGGCCAGTTTTGCTTTGTAGGCCATTCTACCCGCCTGTACGGCCAATTTAAAGGCGATACCCATTTGTACTGGGTTTTGACTGACGGCGATAGCGGTATTTACCAAAACGGCATCAGCACCCAATTCCATAGCATAAGCAGCATGAGATGGTGCTCCAATGCCTGCATCTACTATCACTGGCACATTGCTTTGTGCTATAATAATTTCTAAAAAATCCTTAGTTTTAATCCCTTTGTTACTACCTATTGGGGCGCCCAAAGGCATCACGCACTGTACCCCAACATCTTCTAGTCGCTTACACAACACAGGATCTGCATGGATATAAGGCATGACCACAAAACCTAATTTTACCAACTCTTCAGCTGCTTTTAATGTTTCAATTGGATCGGGCAATAAATATTTAGGATCTGGATGAATTTCTAATTTTATCCAATTAGTACCTAAGGCTTCTCTGGCCAATTGCGCAGCAAAGACAGCTTCTTTAGCTGTTCTTACACCAGATGTATTTGGCAAGATATTCATGTGTTTTTCTTTGAGATGAACCAATATGTCGTCAGACTTATTATCCAGTTCTACTCTTTTTAAGGCAACGGTAACTAATTCGCTTTCCGACCCAATAATGGCCTCTTGCATTAACTGGGAACTACTGAATTTGCCCGTCCCGGTAAATAATCTGGAATGGAACGTTTTATCGTCGATTTTTAATAAATCTGTCATATTATCAATTTTGATTTAATTTACAAGCTTCTTCATTTAGCTGCGAGGAGCCTAAAAGCTGCTGGAACAACTTAATTTTGTTAAAGTCATTTGTGATTTCCCCAGATACGGCAATTCCATAGACCCCTGTTTTCAAAATTTCAGGAACATCATTTAGAGTAATTCCACCAATGGCAATAATGCGGATTTTTGGGTTAAGCGCTTTAAAGAGGAATTCATATCCATCCAATCCCAAAATAGGACCTAAATTTTGTTTTGTATGGGTAAATTTAAAAGGTCCCAATCCTATATAATCCACTTTTTGGTCTATAAGAATTTTACAATCTTGAATGCTATTTGCAGTACCTCCAATAATTTGCCAACTGTATAAGTGTTTTTTAGCTTCCAAAGGGCAGGCATCTGTTTGTCCCAAATGCACTCCATCAGCTTTTACCGCTTTAGCTATTTCATAGTGATCATTTATTATCAAACGGGTTTGATAATTATGAGTAATTTCTCTGGCTTTTTCTGCTGTTTTTAGCAGCGTAGCATTGTCAAAGTTTTTAAGACGCAACTGTACCCAATCAGCTCCTGATCTACAAGCATTTTCGATAGTATCTAAATGATCGTCTGGACTATCGCCTTGTGATATATACTGTAATTTCGATATCATTCTTATAGCGTTTTATGGTGAATTCCTAATAGTGAGGCGTGAGAATTCAAAAACCGTTCTGTATAGATTTTAGCATTTCTACAAGCATCTTCCAATTCAATACTTAGAGAAATATTGCTGGCCAAAGAGCTGGACAATACACATCCACTTCCATGTTTTTGATAGACCTCAACTATATTAGGAGCTAAGCTTATAACCACAACGCTACTATGGTACAATTCATCCCATCCTTTTTTATCTGCTCTATGGCCACCTTTTAGGTAGATACTTGTTAACTTACTGATATGGTTAAGCGTTTCTTCAATATTCATATCAGGATATAAATTCTGAATTTCATCATAATTAGGCGTTATGATATAACAGTGTTTCCAAATATTATCCAGCAAATTCTGGGCTTCATTTAAATGAAAATCAAACCCTGCACTTGCAGTAAGTATGGGGTCTAAAATGATTTTTATTTCAGGGCTTAAGACATGCAGTTTTTCTAAAATGACGAGCAATGTTTGCCAAGATTCAATAATTCCGATTTTTACTACCTTGATTTCAAACTGTTCAAAGAGGATTTCAATTTGATCTACAATAGTATCTGTAGATATCCAAGTACAGGATTTAAATTTAACATCATTTTGAACTGTGATCGCTGTACATACTGACAGTCCATACAGCCCATGAGCTTCAAATGTTTTTATATCTGAAGTGATTCCCGCACCGCCACTAGGGTCGTGTCCTGCAATGGTTAGTATGTATTTGTGTTTACTCAAAATGATAATTTCATCTCTTTAAAAGCCTCTACAGGTTTATTGTTGTTCCAAATTCCTCCTAATACACCTATACCTTTATAACCTAAAGTTTTAAAAGACGTGATGTTTTTTGAAGTGACACCGCCCATTCCGATGATGGTTTTATCAATATGATTCACATCAAAACCACGACCTTTATATCCCTCTTTTGATAGCGATGTAAACACCGGACTTAGCAAATGATAATCAAATTCGAAATAGCAATCTTCTATATCTATAGGTTCATGAAAAGAGGAGCTGATTGTTTTACCGTACATCGCCAAGTTTTTAAAATATTGTCCTGGATTGTCTATATTTTCTATTCTTTTTTGTTCTTGAAAGTGAATGCCTTTTAAATTGAATTCATTTATTAATTCGTGAAAGCTGTGTACCACAATTCGGTCATGGTATTTCTTATCTATTGCATTTAAATACGACACGTGTTCTTCGTAATTTTTAAATGGTTTTCTCAGATGGTAGTATATTAACCCTTCTTCAAATAATTGATGGAGAATTTTTATTTCGTGAGCTATATCTTCCTCCGGAGCTATTAGAATTATCATAAATTATTATTTGTGTGATTAATAGGTTGCTGAACTAAGTTCTACATGACGTTTGTCTTAATTTAGGGATTGTAGTGGCATCCTTTTGCCTTTTCGACAAAAGATACAACGGAAAGCCCGACCACGCCTTTTTTAAAGCGTGAGAACTTCCAAATTATTTATAAATACACCTCTGACCCTTTATCTCTAAATTCTTGAGATTTTTCCTCCATCCCTTTTTGGATAACCTCATTTTCCACAATATCATTTTTAGCTGCAAAGGCTCGCACCTCGTGGGAGATTTTCATGGAACAGAATTTGGGGCCACACATAGAACAAAAGTGGGCTAATTTTGCGCCCTCTGCAGGTAAAGTTTCGTCATGGTATTCTAGCGCGCGCTCAGGGTCGAGACCTAAATTAAATTGGTCTTCCCATCGAAATTCAAAACGGGCCATACTCAACGCATTATCCCTATGCTGCGCACCTGGATGCCCTTTTGCCAAATCAGCAGCATGCGCCGCTATTTTATAGGTGATCACGCCTACACGCACATCTTCTTTATTAGGTAATCCTAGATGTTCCTTTGGAGTAACGTAACATAACATGGCACACCCAAACCAACCAATCATGGCAGCACCAATGCCTGACGTAATGTGGTCGTAACCTGGAGCAATATCAGTAGTCAGTGGGCCTAAAGTATAAAAAGGCGCTTCGTCACAGACTTCAATTTGCTTCTCCATATTTTCTTTGATCATATGCATTGGCACGTGACCCGGGCCTTCAATAAAGCACTGTACTTCATGTTTACGGGCTATTTTTGTTAATTCTCCCAAGGTTTCCAATTCAGCAAACTGGGCTTCATCGTTCGCATCTGCAATAGAGCCTGGACGTAAACCATCACCTAATGAGAACGCAACGTCGTATTTTTTTAAAATTTCACAGATATCCTCGAAATGGGTGTATAAAAAACTTTCCTTATGATGCGCCAAACACCATTTTGCCATTATAGAACCTCCTCTGGAAACGATTCCTGTAACACGATTAGCGGTCATGGGCACATAACGCAATAACACTCCGGCATGGATGGTAAAATAATCAACTCCTTGTTCCGCTTGCTCAATTAAGGTATCGCGAAAAATTTCCCAGGTTAAATCTTCGGCAATGCCGTTTACTTTTTCTAAGGCCTGGTAAATTGGCACTGTTCCCACGGGTACTGGGGAGTTACGAATAATCCACTCCCGGGTTTCATGAATATTTTGACCAGTGGATAAGTCCATAATATTGTCAGCCCCCCATCTACAGGCCCAAACTGCTTTTTCAACTTCTTCTTCAATGGAGGATGTTGTAGCAGAATTGCCAATATTAGCATTTATTTTCACCAAGAAATTTCTACCCAAAATCATTGGTTCGGCTTCTGAGTGATTGATGTTAGATGGAATGACGGCACGGCCTCTGGCAACTTCATCACGCACAAATTCTGGTGTGATTTTAGAAGGAATAGAGGCTCCAAAGTGTTCTCCTTTATGTTGCTTTCTAATTTCGGTCATTTCATCAATTCGTTGGTTTTCACGAATGGCGATATATTCCATTTCTGGCGTAATAATTCCCTTTTTTGCATAATGTAATTGTGTTACATTTTCTCCCTCTTTTGCGCGTAACGGTTTTTTAAGCAAAGAAAACCGCATATGATCTAGGCTTTTGTTGTTTAAACGCTGTTTGGAATAGTCTGAAGAGAACGCCTCTAATTGATCTACATTATTTCTATCTAAAATCCATTGTTCGCGGATTCTTTCAATACCCTGATGTATATCAACAATTTTGTTAGGGTCTGTATAAGGGCCAGAAGTGTCATAAACAGTTACCGGTTCGTTGGAGGTTATTTTTCCTGTTATAGAATCCTTCGTATCACTTAAAGATATTTCACGCATCCCAACTTTGATGTACGGGTGGATTTTACCTGTTACGTAGATTTTTTTAGAATTTGGAAAAGGCTGTCTTGTGATTGTCCCTTCTTTTGGTGCGGTGTCCTTATTTTTCATTTGGAATGCTATTAAGTAAATAAATTAGTATGGAATGAAGTTATTACCCTCCTTGAGTGGCCTGAATGATCAAAACATGGTCGGCGTCTAATAATGTTTTAGACTTCCATGAATTCTTAGAAATGATGGTATTATTAACTGCAACAGCTATACCCTCTTGAGGCGAGTTAAGGTGTATAAGTAATTGAAGGATGTTGAAATCGTTATTGATTTCTATAGCGTTCTCGTTAACCCATAATTTGATCATAGTACAGTATATTTATAAATATGCTGTAAAATTTAAAAGGTTTGAGAAAGTAGTTTGAAATGAAAGTACAGCCTTAGATAGCGTACAATTATAAAAAGTTACCACACATTTAGGAGTGTGTTTTGTTACTTTTCCCTTCGCTGGTACTAACCGGATCAGGTTCAAAGGGTTTTTCTCAGTTCTAAATATTTAGAACACCCCTAAAGTTTACAAGACAAACTTAATGAAATATTTACTCCTACCAAATTATTGTACTTTATTTATCTTGGCATTAAGGATGATTGGAATATCGAACAAGGAAGCCAATAGGGAACTAATTCTTACAATCTCCTACTTGGGATTGACCTATCTGTTGTCATTTCTTTAAAGGCATAATCAATGCGATTAATAAAATCGAATATTGATTAATTTTAACCTTATCATAATCTTCCTATCCATTACCTACTCTCAATAAAATATACATTTGTTGAAAACAGCTGTATATGAAAAACAACTACATAAACCTTTCAAATGAGACACTTCAGAACCTATTAAAATATGGCGATAAAGACGTTTTTGATACAATTTATAATCGTTTTTGGAAATCTCTTTATGGTTATGCTTACAGTTTGTATAATGAGGAAGAAATTTGCGAAGATATCGTTCAAGACGTTTTTATTAGTCTATGGGAAAAATCCAAAACTATAGACTTAACAAATATAGAAGCCTATCTCTTTAGGGCTATAAAGTATAAATTGGCTTCACATATTAGAGGTCTAAAATTTATTTCCAACCAATTAATTACTGACCAAAAGACCCCTCAATTAGAATCGTCTGAAAGAAACATAGAATATAAAGAGTTTGAAAAGAACTTACTTTCAGAAATTGATAAACTCACCCCAAAATGCAAAAGCGTTTTTCTACTTAGTAGATTTGAATTTTTATCAAACAACGAAATTGCTATAAAACTTGATATCTCTGTGCGCACTGTTGAAAAACATATCAGCGACGCAATAAGAAAATTAAAATCCACCATACATCTCAATTAAATTCTTCCTAGGTTATCGCAATGTTTCTTTTATGCAAAATACAGCGTTGCAATTTTAAGAAATCATTAACCTCACTTTCTTCACTACGTGTCAACCTCTAAAAATGCGACTTCTTATAAAACGAGATCATTCTGAAAGAAGAAAATTTTATTCCCTTAGCTAAAAACTGCACAATTATTACTGTCACTATAAAAAGACCAGTTGAATCTTTTAGTGCAGTCATATTCCCTATGAAGTGAAATTTTCAGAAACAGCGTCAACAGATCTTGAGAAATGAATGCATCTTAAATCTGAAACTGTTTTACGCCAATTGAAGAATGAACACCAAAAACATCGCACTATAAGAAAAGACTAAAACCAATGATTAACAACAAAACCTTCACTACCAAAAAAAATAGTACCACTATTTTAAAGTAGCATTAAACAATGAACTAACGTTAACCGATTGAAATGAACACTAAAATACTTTTTCTTAAAAGTCAATTATTACAAAAATCAATTTATATATTTTGCTTATTATCTACACTAGGTGCCAAAGCCTCACCTTTTATCACTAATAAAGGCCCTGAATTAGTGTGTACATCAACCCCCTCTGCTGTTGCACCACCAATCAAAAGCTTTTCCGCAAAAGAAAAACTAATAATCAAAGGTAAAGTTATGGATTCCAGCGGTTTTCCTTTACCAGGAGCAACTGTTGTTGAAAAAGGAACAACCAACGGAACTATAACAGATTTAGATGGTAATTTCCAATTAACCTTGACAGCAGAAAACGCCAGTTTAGAAGTTTCTTATATGGGTTTCACAACTAAAACCGTAGTAGCGACTCCCGGCACGGTACTCGAAATTATGTTACAAGAAGACATCAATGGTTTAAATGAAGTAGTCGTTACCGCATTAGGTATTAAACGGGAAGAAAAAAGATTGGGGTTCTCTCAATCTACCGTTGATAGTGAAAGTTTGGCACAAACTGCTCCCAATAATTGGTCGTCTGGATTAATAGGAAAAGTGGCTGGTTTAAACATTCTATCGTCCGGCTCTGGCCCCATGAACTCGCAACAAATAACCCTTAGAGGTAACAACTCCCTAAATGCCAATGGAAACAATGCTCTAATTGTGGTAGACGGTGTTCCTATTAATAGTGAAATGACGACATCAGGCTCATCTAACGCTTATATTGGTGAAGATTCTCCAATAGATTACGGGAATGGAATTTCAGATCTCAATTTGGATGATATTGAAAACGTAACCGTGTTAAAAGGTCCTGGAGCAACTGCGCTTTACGGAAGCCGTGCTGCCAATGGGGCCCTAATTATCACCACAAAATCTGGCAAAAAATCAAAAGGATTGGGTATCACCTTCAATTCAAGTATCAACTTAGATGTGATTCAACGATGGCCAGATTGGCAATATAAATACGGACAGGGAACAGGTAAAAGTTTTGATAAAGCTGGCAATCCTTATTATTCTTATGGAGCATCAGAAGACGGCAGTAGCACAGGTGGCACTAGTAGTGCTTGGGGACCAGAATTTGACGGACAATCTTATTACCAATACGACCCTAATTTAGAAGGACAATCGGCAGAGCCTCAATTATGGCAGCCCTATAAAGACAACCGTAAAGACTTTTGGCGTACTGGCATTACGACCACTAATAATATATCCCTTCAGGGCGGTAGTGAACAAGGCTCTATGCGACTTTCTGTAGGACATTCAAAAAACGAATGGATTATGCCTAATACAGGTTTTGAAAGGGTAACAGCGTCCATAAATTCCAACTATCAGATTTCAGACCATATAAAAATAGGATCAGTAGTCAACTACAACAACAGAAGCAGTGATAATTTACCAAGTACAGGATACAACAATGGATCTATTTCATACTTCATGATTTTTCAAAATCCTAATGTCAATTTGGACTGGTACCGTAATATATGGCAGCAGGGACAAAATCAAATTCAACAAATTCAACCTTTTAGTTCCTATATCGACAACCCTTATTTAATTGCCTATGAAGCAACCAACAGTTTAGCGAGTAATCAAATAATAGGAAATCTCTTTGGGAAAATTCAATTGGCACCCCAGTTGGAATTACTGTTGAGAACTTCATTAAACACGTATTACCAAGAACGGGAGCAAAAAAGGCCTTATAGCATTAACCGCTACAAACAAGGATTTTACGAATCTCAGGACATCTGGAAACAAGAAGTCAATACTGACTTCTTGTTAAGTTATGAGAATGACCTTAGTGAGCTGTTTTCACTGTCGGCATCTGTGGGCGGAAACTCCATGGACTATAAATACAGGAGAACTGATGCATTAGTTGATGGTTTAGTTGTACCTAACGTCTATAAATTAGCAAACGGCGTCAACAACCCTTTGGTTCAAACTTATGACAAGAACAAAAAGGTCAACAGTTTATACGGCCTCTTTTCGTTCGGCTTTGATAATAAAATTTTCTTAGATGTCACCGGAAGAAATGACTGGTCGAGCACACTGCCGGCAGAAAACAATGCCTTCTTCTACCCGTCAGCCAACGTCAGTTTTATTATGACTGAAATTTTCAATCTACCCAAAGCTATTGACTACTTAAAGTACCGTTTTTCATATGCACAAGTGGGCAACGATACAGATCCCTACAAAACAAGCAAGTATTATAGTCAAAATGCATTTCCTAGCTCAGCCTCGGTTTCCACCAATCTATACAATGCCAACTTTAAACCAGAAATCACGACCAGTTATGAAACTGGAATAGAAGCACGCCTGTTTGGAAATACAATCAATTTAGACGCGACGGTATACCAAACCACAACCAAAAACCAAATTATTTCTGTACCCTTAGATATTACTACAGGATATAGTTCTGGTGTACTTAACTCTGGTGAAGTTCGTAATCGTGGCATAGAACTCACATTAGGTGCAAAAATTATCGATAGTGATAAGTTTAATTGGAAAAGCACCCTTATTTGGTCCCGAAATTGGAATACAGTACTAAAACTTGCTGATGGTATTAATGGGCAACAAGAAATTGGATCTGGTGGAAATGCAACCTTATTAGCTAAAGTTGGAGGAACAACCACGGCTATTTATGGTTATGGGTTTGTACGCGCTCCTGATGGGGAAATCGTTTATGACACTGCTGGACTTCCCGCCTACCCTGATGAAATACAATATATTGGTGATGCCAGTGCTGATTGGAAAGCTGGATTAAATAACAGTTTCAGTTTTGGGAACATCACGTTGAATGTATTAATCGATGGACAATTTGGTGGTATTATTTATTCGCAAACGCACCATAAAAGCGTGCAGCAAGGAAAACTGACCTCCACATATGTGGGCCGCGAAGAGGGTATTATAATTGGTGACGGTGTTGTTTTAAATACTGATGGCACTTATACAGCCAATACTAAAGAAGTAATCACTCCAGATTGGTATAACCGCTATTACCGTCGTGCTAATGTAGAATCGAATTCTTTTGATGCCTCGTTCTTAAAACTTAGAGAATTGAGCTTACAATACAACTTTTCTGCCAAAACTTTAAAAAACACCGGTATTTCAGGTTTAAATATTTCTGTCTTCGGAAGGAACTTGGCAACTGTTTCAGATTTCCCAATTTATGATCCTGAAACGGCGGCCTTAAATGGTGACACTATTTTACCAGGTATTGAAATGGGGCAATTGCCTTCTCCTGCTTCGTACGGGATCAACTTAAAAGTAAACTTATAAATTCACATAAAATGACAACATTAAAATATATAATTTGTACCATATTTTGTTTTAACATGCTAACATCCTGTACAAACAATTTTGCTGAAACCAATGAAGACCCCAATCGTATTAACGAAATAAGTCCTGGAACATTGATTAATCCTATCATTTATGGCTTAGCAACACATAACGTCAACAGAAGTGCCAGCATAACATTTGATTTAATGCAAGTCTCTGTTCCGTTCCCTAGTGTTTCAGGTGGTTTACATCGTTACGATGTTAGTCAAAACATAGGCAATTCATCTTGGTATAATTATTACAAATGGCTTAATAACATTAAAGAAATGCACTTAGCAGCCATTAAAGCGGAAGACAAGAATTGCGAAGCCATCGCTTTGACGCTTAACGCCATGGTATATGCCAATTTAACAGATTTGTTTGGGCCCGTTCCAATGACTGAAGCTGTCAAAGGTGATGACGGTAATTTTTATCCTGCTTTTGATACACAAAAATTTATCTACGAAACCATTTTGGCCGATCTTGAAAAAGCCAATGTATTATATGACACTACAAAAAACATGTCATACGCCGATGATATTCTGTTTCAAAATGACGTAAAAAAATGGCAGAAATTCACAAATTCATTGCATTTAAGATTATTGCTTCGAGTATCCAATAGATCAGAAATCAATGCTTTTCAAAACATGGCGAACATAATTAATAATCCTGAATTGTATCCTGTTTTTGAAAACAATGAAGAATCTGCCATACTGCAGATTACTGGGGTAACGCCCAACGTATCGCCATGGGGAAGACCTCAAGATTTTCGTTTGAGTGTAAAAATTGGAGCCTTTTTTATCGATAACCTAAAAACACTTGAAGATCCAAGACTCCCTTTTATAGCGACTAAAGCACAAGATAATGACAATTTAGATATTGGCTACAAAGGGATCCCTAGCGGTTATGATGGACCAGAATCTCAGTTTGAATTTAATGCCTCTACATTAAATATTGATCAAGTGGAAAACCCTATGCAAATATTCATTTTAACGTACGCCGAAGTGGCGTTTATAAAAGCTGAGCTGGCGCAACGAGGTTATATTTCTGAAGCGGAAACGCATTACAACAATGGTATAACAGCGGCTATAACACAATTCGATACAGATGTACCGTCAACTTACTTCGATAACGCAGCGGTAGCATATGACGGAACATTAGCACAGATCATGCTTCAAAAATATTATGCGCTTTACTTTGTTGATTACCAACAGTGGTTTGAGTACAGACGCACGGGTTTACCTAAATTGCCTACTACTGACGCCATGTTAAATGATAAAATCATGCCTGCTCGCTTTTACTACCCTACTGATGTACAAATTAAAAATGTTTCTAACTATAGCAAAGCTATTGAAATGTTAGGTGGCCCTGATGATATTAATACTGCCGTTTGGTGGGATAACTAAATAAGTAAAAAAAATGATGAAAACATATTTTATAATACTAAGTGCAATACTATTGACCTTAGGCGTAACAGCGCAAAACAAGATCTCTGGTTATGTGTATCATGACCTTAACCAAAATGGTAAAAAGGAACGACGGGAAAAAGGGATTGAAAATGTTGCCGTAACCAATGGCGAGCAGGTGGTATTAACTAATGAAGATGGAAACTATGAGCTGCCATTAGGTACCGATAATATTATTTCCGTTATAAAGCCCTCAGGATATACTGTTGCAACCGATAAAAATAACCTGCCGCAGTTTTTCTACAATTACAAACCCAATGGTTCTCCAGAATTAAAATTTAAAGGGGTTTCACCAACTGGAAACCCTCCAAGATCATTGGATTTTGGATTAATAGAAACTGAGGAAACTAACAGCTTCACGGCACTGGTTTTTGGCGACCCACAAGTTTACACCCTTGAAGAAATAGAGTATTTCAAAAAAGGCATAATTTCTGGGGTTGAAGGGATCAAAAATATTCCTTTCGGGATTAGTTTAGGGGATTTAGTGGGGAACGATCTCAGCCTGTTCAATCCTTATATCACCGCCGTTAAAAAAATTGGTGTGCCCTGGTATAATATCTTAGGAAACCATGATCTTAACTTTGACGCTAAAACAGACAAAATGAGTGATGAAACCTTCGAAGCCCATTTTGGACCTGCCAATTATGCCTTCAATTACGGCAAGGTACACTTTATTGTTCTTGATAATATTTTATACCCAGACACTAGAGATTCCGAAGGGTATTGGGGTGGATTTCGTGAAGATCAATTAAATTTTATAGCTAACGATTTAGAACATGTTCCTAAAGATCATTTAATCGTTTTGGCCTTTCATATCCCATTAAGGGAACCAGATGGTGATTCTTTTAGGGATGAAGATAGAGCGAAGTTATTCCGTTTATTGAAAGACTATCCCAATACCTTGTCACTTTCTGCACATACGCATATTCAAAAACAAAACTTCTTCACCAAATCCGATGGTTGGTTAAGAGAGCAACCACATCATGAATATAATGTTGGCACTACGTCTGGCGATTGGTATTCTGGCAAACTAGATGACATCGGCATTCCTATTTCAACGATGAGAGATGGTACTCCAAAGGGGTATGCATTTATCCATTTTGAGAATAATAAATATACTATTGATTATAAAGTAGCTGGCAAACCCAAAGATTATCAAATAGAGGTTTTTGCTCCCAAAGTCGTGGCTAAAGGAAGAAACACCAAAGCTGGTATTTATGCTAATTTTTTTATGGGTAAGGAAGGAGATTCTGTAATGTACAGAATTGATAATGGCGATTGGAAACCTATGAAATATGTGCGCGAATTCGACCCGGCATACGCTGCATTAGTAAATGAATGGGATACCAATCCGAAATTAATGACAGGCCGACGCTCATCAAACCCCGTGATCAGCACCCATTTATGGCGGGGTACTATCCCTACAAAACTTGAGGTAGGTATACACCGTATTGACATTAAAGCCACGGACATGTTTGGCAAAGAACATAGTGCAAGCAGTTCTTACAGATTGGAAGATCCTAAACAATAAAACATAATTTAAGAATAAAGGGGTGCTCGCTCTAAACAGGTTGAGCACACCTTATTAATTTAATCAGATGAAAACACTTCATAAACTAACTGCCCTACTCATTATCCTCACTATAGGCTGTAAATCAAATAGTGATAATGAAATACCTTCACATAAACACAAAACGGAAGTCCAAGGCCATCGTGGGGATCGCGGAAATTTACCAGAAAATACCATCGAAGGGTTTTTAAGCGCACTTCATAAAGGTGTTGATGTCATCGAACTTGATGTGGTCATCACTAAAGATCATAAGGTAGTCGTATCCCATGAACCCAATATGTCGTCTTTATACATGTCAAAGCCTTCGGGTGATCCCATTCTAAAATCTGAAGAGAACAGTTATAATCTCTATCAGATGACCTATGACAGTATTAAATATTTTGATAGCGGCAGCAGAGAAAATATAAACTTTCCAGACCAACAAAAACTAAAAACCTTTAAGCCGTTATTAAGTGACGTCTTTAGTACCATTGAAAATGAAATTAAAGAAAAGAGATTACCGTTGGTAAAGTATAACATTGAGCTTAAATCGGATAAAAAGGACTATGGCATTTATCAACCACATCCCGAAGATTTTGTTTCATTGGTGATGCAGGTCGTACATGACAGCCAATTGGAAAATCAGATAAACATTCAATCGTTTGATCCTGTCCTACTGAATATAGTTCATAAATGGCATCCCCTTATTGAAATTGCATATCTCGTTTCAAATGCAGGAATTCAGAAAAATCTGAGGCTGTTGAACTTTAAACCTCAAATTTACAGTCCAAATTTCAAACTGCTTAAAACGCAAAAAATAGTAGATTCCATTAAATCTTTACACATGAAGGTAATCCCGTGGACTGTCAATAACGAAGAAGATATAGAACAGATGGTACGCTTACATGTCGATGGAATTATAACTGATTATCCAGAACGTGTTTTGAAAGCGTTACAATAGATCTTTATAAAAATTGATTACCATAACACACTGTTATCACTAGGACAGATTATATCTAAATTTTGATAAGCCAACTTACCTATGAGTTAGTTGTTAAATATTCTACCTAATTGGCGGCGACCTTAATCCAATTACTAGAATTAAACACCTTATTCAAAGGCCGTTACTGCTTTATTATTGAATGGCGGAAGTGTCTAAGCGAGTAATTGATGGCCGTTTCTCGTTTTTTAACAAAGTTATTGTATTGAGGAACGCTCTGGATGGTGCTGGACCCCCACTGATAATTGCCTCAATGATCATTACTGCCATTGACAATGGATTGAATGGATTTTAAGATATCAAATGGAAAATCAATACACTTAATGAGAAGTATCTCATAACCTAAACCGTTTAGGCAGTTCTTATTTATTTTTTTGAAGTGATTTACTTATTATATCTTGAGCGTTTTCCTTTTTTGTTTTTTTTGGTGTCGCTACCTTTTTGATGTTTTTGTAAGATTTCATAAGTTTCATTTTAGATTTACTTCCCATAGTGCCCTCGCTGTTTCCTTTTTTTGTTGCTGATACATTTTCAATATTTGGAATTGATGAGGACTTATAATAAAGAGCGAGGTACGAGCCTGGTTTATGCAGTCCGTTCAAGTTCCAAATGTTGGTATTTTGCCTTCAAAAAAAGAGAGGGACGGCGAGGGTGCGGATGAAAAACTAAAGGATTATGTGAAGTATTAAAATGTGGGAAGCGGTGCCAAATTATAAATGGAATCCGGATATGGCGGACGCTGTTCACTATTTTAGCTAGGGAATGAAGTGTTCCTTCCCCGCATAGGGGGAAGGTTAACTGAATGAATAACTAAAATTGGGGATTGTGTCCAAGACTTTTTGTAGGGAAGCTCTTTTACCGGAATGGAGCTTTTCGCAGAATGCAGGGGAATGTGCTTCGCGTGTTATGACAACGGATTGTTCTCGTTTAGCCGGGTTTAAGCGGACGTGACTTCAAAGTTGTAGATTGAAATGGAGTTTGACCGCTTCCCGACTTTTTTTGGGGAATGAGCGGGCAGGTATAATGGAAATCGTAAGCTTTGGAGTTGGGTCCAAGACTTTTTAGTGAAGCGCTTTGCCCGGAATGGAGCTTTTCGCGGAATGGAGTGGCATTCGGCTGAGTGGGTTGTAATAGCATGATTTTACTTTCTTTTTTTCATCATCTTAACATTACAACGATGTTTAAAAACATCACACAACAAATGTAAATAATAAAATTTAGCGGTTGAGTTATAGATGAAATTATAGAAATGCTTCTTATATGAATTGAAATCTCCTTTGCTATACGTGAATTATTCATAAATAATGGTATCATGCTAACCGAAATGCTTTCGAAAGTCACCAAATATGATCCTACAAAATTGTCTCAGGGAATAGCGTAGTAAAAATCCTTGATTATGCAGACAACATGCGTAAGTTAATCGTGCTTCGAGAAGTATTTAAATTTTGACTACAACCACCGAAAAACATATGTTTCTTTATGTAATTTCATTTGAAAAAAAAAAGGCTACTCTATTCCATTTCAAATCTCTTGAAATCACAGAATAATCACTCAGAAATCCGGATTAAAGATTTCTTCTTCTGTACTTAACCAAATAGCTTCTACATCAATATTCATAATAGCCCTTTATCTCGAGATTATCTTAAATACTAGAAACTCTAAGCTGTTAATAAAATTTTCATAAGCCCTATTAAATTCTGCTCACCTTCAGCATGAAAAAAACATGGCAACTCCATATAGATTTTAAAATTTAGTAAAACGCTCCAACACTTAATACTTCGTTAATCTTTTGGTAACCTAAAACTAATTGGTTACGCGTTAGTTTGTAAATAATTTAAATATTTGAATTTAAAACTAATATCAGAACAATAATACTCTATATTTGAATCAACTAGATGAATTTGAAGTCCATTTCCAAAACTCTATAAGCAGGTTCTCTAAAACAAATAAAACAGTATAAATCAACACTTAAATTATCATGACGTACAAATTATGCAAATTTTTGACACTTTTAAAGAATTCGATTTTTCTTTTAATTATTTTCCCCCTTCTCCTTACAACCCCCATTGTCCGATCTGCGAATCACTTTGCACACCATTCTATTGAATCTATCTCTAAAAAAGTAATTTCAAAGACAATAATTCAACAGACACTTACAGGCGTTGTTTTAGATGATCAAGGGATGCCACTACCTGGAGCATCAGTTGTCGAATTAAACACCACAAATGGAACCTCTACAGATTTTAATGGAAATTTCAGTCTTACTATAACCGAGTTACCGGTTGTGATTAAAATCTCATATTTAGGATTTAAAGAGCAAGAACTTCTTGTTGAATCATTAAGTGCACTTCAAATTGATATGAAGCAGGACGACAGCACACTTGATGAAGTTATAATCACAGGATACGGTCAGGAAACGAGAAGAAATATAACCGCATCTATTTCGTCTATAAAACCAACGGAAATAACTTCTATACCGACTTCAGACGTCACAGAAATGCTTGAGGGGAGGCTTCCAGGCGTACAGATTTTAAGTGACAACAGTCCAGGTGGTGGCACCTCCATCCGCGTTAGAGGTTTTGGTACTATTAACAATAATGATCCACTAGTTGTAGTTGATGGAGTTCCTGTTTCTAATGGTTTAAATGGAATCAACCCCAATGATATCGAAACAATTCAGGTTCTAAAAGACGCAGCTTCCTCTTCTATTTATGGCTCAAGAGCCGCTAATGGCGTGGTCGTTATCACTACCAAAAAAGGTAGCGAAAACGGATTGTATAAAGTGAATTTAGACGTTTATAGTGGGGTGCAATCATCATTTAATTTACCTAAAATGTTAAACGCTCAACAATATGGTAATTTATTGTGGCAAGCTTTTAAAAATGATGGCCAAACACCTGCAAACGATATTTATGGAAATGACCCCAACAACCCTACTATACCACAATGGCTTAATGATGAACAAACCATACCTGCTGGAGATGTGGCATGGATTGAGGAAATTATGCGGCCTGCCGCCGTTCAATCCTATAATTTGTACTTATCTAAAGGTGATGAAAAGGGACAACATGCGTTTTCATTAGGTTATTTTAATCAGGAAGGAATTATAAGACACACTGGGTTTAATCGCTATTCTGCACGATTTAATTCCAGTTATAACATCGGGAATGTAGTCACTATTGGTGAAAATTTTACAGCTTCTTATAAAGAGCGAGTTTCTGTGGGAACAAATAGTTCTTTGGGAAGTATTGTTTACAATGCTTTACAGTTTCCATCTCTAGTTCCAGTAAAAGATATTCTTGGTAATTATGCTGGAAATCCACTAAATGACGTAGAAAATCCTATGGGTAGCCTAAATCGTAGCAAAGACAATAAAGAAAAAAGCATACAGGCCTTAGGTAATATTTATGCAGAAATAAAGGTTCACGATTTTACGGCACGTACATCTTTAGGTTTAGATTATCAATCAAATAACTATCGTGGATTTTCACCGATTTACGATGAAATTCTATCCAAAAACGAGGTAAATTCTCTAAGTACGACAAATAGTATTAACTATCAACTTACCTGGACCAGCACCCTTAACTATTCCAAACAACTAAATCTTCACAAAATAGACGTCCTATTAGGTCAAGAAGCCATTAAGTATTATTACGAAGGTTTTGGTGCTTCGCGACAAAGTTTTCTATACGAAGACCCAAGTTTCCGTTATCTGAGCTATGGTACTCAAAATCAATTAAATTTTGGTGATGCTAGTGAATGGACGCTTAATTCTTATTTTGGACAGGCGAAATACAATTACGATCAGAAATATCTATTTACGGCAACTGTAAGACGGGACGGAACATCAAGATTGGCCAATAACAATTGGGGCACCTTTCCTTCGTTTTCCGCAGGATGGCGTTTAGACCGAGAAGATTTCTTTGATTTTGGAGATACTTTTTCATCCTTTTTGCTTCGCGGAAGTTGGGGTCTAACAGGTAATCAGCAGCTACCTTCCTATTCTACAGTAGACAGCTACAGCAATAACAATGCGTTCTCAGATTACAGCATTGATGGTGGTCAAAACTCGGTCAGTACAGGTCTTACCCAAACACGAGTCCCTAATCAAAATTTGGAATGGGAAACATCTACTCAAAGTACATTAGGTCTTGATCTCGGTTTCTTTGACGATAAATTACAACTTACAGCAGAGTATTTTAACAAAATGACAGAGAATATTCTGGTATACAACATTATCCCGCTTACCTATGGTGGTACAAATGATGGCCAATGGATCAATGATGGGAAGATGGAAAATAAGGGCTTTGAACTTGACCTATCCTATAGAAATAACAGTAATGATTTTGGTTACAACATAGCTTTAAATTTCACCACCTATAAAAACAAGCTAACCGAGTTAAATAGTGTCCCTTATCTGGGTATTCCTAGTTCCACCTTGCATAATGTGAATTTTGACCAAGAAGTTTCTAGAAGTGCTGTTGGCCAGCCTATCGGTTCTTTTTATGGATATACGGCAAATGGCTTATTTAAGAGTATACAAGAAGTTAATGACCATGGTATACAGCCGGATGCTCAGCCCGGCGATATCCGCTTTGAAGATTCAAACGGTGATGGCGAACTGGATAATAAAGACCGTTCATTTATAGGTTCTCCGCACCCAGATGCCCTTATAGGTTTAAATCTGAATTTCACTTATAAGAATTTTGATTTAGGCTTGTTCTTTAATGGAAGTTTTGGTAATGAGCTTTATAATTTGACCAAATACAAAACCCATTTCTTCAATCAGGCGGCATATAATAAAGACACTGCATTATTAAATGCATGGACTCCAGAAAACTCAGGATCTTCAATTGCTCGATTATCTCTAGATGATCCTAACAATAACATCAGACCTTCTTCTTATTATGTAGAAAATGGCTCTTATTTTAAACTGAACAACGCTCAGCTAGGCTACACTATTAATTCAGAAACACTTAGCGGAATGGAACTTAGAATTTATGTACAAGCCACAAATCTTTTTACGATTACTGATTATAGCGGTATGAATCCACAAATTGGTCTACAAAATTATTCTTCCAGTAACAGAAACTTGGACATAGGTGTGGATCGTGGTATTTATCCACCGTCACGCACTTTCACATTAGGTATTAACGCAACTTTTTAAAAAACGTATTATGAAAATATTTAGAATAACCCAGTATATCTGTATTATTGGTTTGGCACTCCAAAATATGTCATGCTCTAACGACTATTTAGAAGAGACTACTTATGGAGAAGTAGCCCCATCTGAAATGACCAAACCCGAAAATGTGGAACGTGCCATTATTTCTGCTTACAGCGTACTCAATGGACAATTTGATGGGGCCAGCAATGCTTATAATTCTCCGGACTCCAACTGGAGTTTTGGTGATGTCGTTTCTGACGATGCTTATAAAGGCGGAGGTGGAACTGGAGACCAAAATAACATCCATCAGATGGAGATTTACATTACAAATTCAACCATAATCGACGTTGAACGTAAATGGATGGCGCTTTATGAAGGTGTTAAACGAAGCAACGAAGCGGTAAGACTCCTTAATGCTTCTGAAGGATTTGATGCCAGTCTTAAAGAAAAGCGCTTGGCAGAACTTCACTTTTTACGTGGTCATTATTATTTTGAGTTAAAAAAAATCTACAACCATATTCCGTACATTGATGAATCTGCTGAAACGGTTGAAGATTATGCAAAGTCCAATACAGCTTTCACCTCAGAGGAGCTATGGGCAAAAATCGAGCAAAATTTTCAAATAGCTTATGACGGACTACCGGAGACACAAACTGAAATTGGAAGGCCTACAAAAATTGCGGCGAAAGCATATCTTAGCAAGTGCTACCTATTTCAAGGGCAATGGCAAAAAGTGTATGATGCTACTTCCGAAGTAATGCAAAGCAGTTACGACTTGTTAGATGATTATCAGGATGTTTTTTTACCAGAGAACGAAAATAGTAAAGAAATTATTTTCTCAGTACAACATACCGTAAATGATGGACAACCAAGTAATTACAACGGAAGCATAGGTGATCGATTGACTGCACCTGGAGGTCCTTATTATGCACAATATGGCTTTCACAGGCCATCCCAAAATTTGGTGAACGCATTTAAAACTGATGCAACCGGTTTACCAATACCCAATAACAACACCAACTTGATCGCAAATGACATGGTTGACCCACGACTTGATTTAACCGTTGGAAGACCTGGAATTCCTTACAAAGATCTCGGGGTTGTATATGAAGAAAATTGGGCACGTGATTTAGCCACTTACGGTGCTTTCGGTCCGAAAAAGCGTATTGTTTCGGCAAATTCTTCGGCCTACATTAATGTTTGGCCGTACGTCAACGCCTTAAATTACTATATTATTCGCTATGCAGAAGTCATTCTCTGGCGTGCTGAGGCTGCTGTAGAACTTGATAAACTTGAAGAAGCTAGACAACTTGTTAACCAGATAAGAACGCGTGCTGCAAATACAACACCAGTGCAAAACTTAGGGGGAACCGCAGCTGCTGCGAATTATAAAATATCAATCTATGAGAGCCCATGGATTGATAAAGCTAAGGCACGTGAAGGCGTTCACTTGGAAACACGTTTAGAATTGGCCATGGAAGGACATCGTTTTTTTAACCTCGTACGTTGGGGCAAAGCTGAAAAAGTACTGAACGATTATCTTGCGGTAGAAAAAACAAGAAGAACACATTTGACTAACGCCAAGTTTACAGCAGGAACGAATGAATATTGGCCAATCCCACAGCGCTACATAGACGGTACTCCAAAGGGTATGGTAACACAAAATCCTGGATACTAATCTAATTAATTAGACCAAAAAGTTATATCGGAATAGTTTAAAAGCATATTAGAAAATATGCAAGGAACCTAAGTCATTAACTTTTTGGTCTATATTACCAAATTTTTCAAATAATGTATAAATGTTATTTTAGCCTGATGTTATTTTGCTTTCTGAATATTCAGGCTCAAACCAAAATGGATTATGATGCCATTTTTAAAGCATCTCAATCACATGATATTATTCAGGACAAGAACTTTTATTTATTCACTGCTATTCAAAACAATCCAAAAGTCACTGAACTTTTAGAAGCTAATCCCGTCTTTATGTCATTATTAAAATCCACAAACGAGGAAATAGAAAGTAGTCTTAAACACTGTAAGGATAGTTCTGCTTGTTTGGTAAAAGCGTATTCGATTTCCGAAAAAGACATCACTAAGATTGGTATTGAACTTGAACATTCTTTAAAAAACTCCTCATCATTAAGACGTTTGGTAACTGACAATTTACGACCTTCTGGAAAGTATGAAAACTTCAAAGAACTCTCTGATGAAAAATATTTGTCGGCCTGTTGGAAATTATGTGCAGATGGCATGAATCGTATTATAAATGTTTATGGGTTAGGTGAAGCTCCTCAATACAAGACTATAGACTCTATTTCATATGATGTATCAACAGACTTTTATCGGGGAGCTCTATGGATGTGGAGCGACATGCTTCAGCATAAAAGGCCTTCCAAAAACGCACTTTTTTACCAACCCAGCCTCGACTTCTCGTTATCGCTTTTATATATGAATCATAGAGATGAGGCGGCTCGCTATGAGCCTTTAAAACTTAAGGAGAATCGAAAACCGAGAACAGAAATAAATTCGATCAACTTTAAAGATTACGACTATCCTGTAATCCTTATATTAGGAAACGGTCCAGAGAATTATCGGGATACCCTTTCGGCACTTGGCAAACTTAATTTAAAATTGGGCGCTCTCGAATTTCAACAAAAGAAAGCCCCTCTTATTATTGTTTCGGGAGGACATGCACACCCGTTTCGGACACCAATTGCTGAAGCTCTTCAAATGAAAAAAGAACTCATAAAGCGTTATCACATTCCTGAAGAACGCATCATCGTAGAACCATATGCAAGGCATACAACTACCAATTTAAGAAATGCAACGCGGCTTATGCTTGTCTACAACGTCCCCATTGATCGCCCTTCGCTAGTGGTTACTAATTCGATGCATAGTCAATATGTAGGTGCCGACAGGTTTCTAGAACGTTGCCAAGAAGAATTGGGTTATTTACCTGCCATAATAAAAAAACGTTTGAGCTCAACGACTTTAGAATTTCAGCCGAAAATTGAATCACTACAACAAAATCCTTTAGATCCCCTAGACCCTTAGAAGTATGAAAAGATTAGTTCTCATTTTATTAGTTATAATCTACAGCTCATGTAAGGAAAAAGAAAATATATCCATAAATGATTATAACAATCCCGCTGATCGTGCCAATGTGTTTTTGGGAACTTCTGGAGATTACGGGCAACTTTCCCCAGCTGCCTCTTCTCCCTTTAATATGATGAGTATTGGACCACAGACCAATCCTCACATTCACACGGGTTATGATCATTATGCTAGAGAGTTTAAAGGATTTACTCACACGCGAATTGAAGGCGTGGGGTGTACTGGAAGTGGTGGGAACATTCTTATAAAACCAGTTTTAAATGAAGATGTACATACGCTACTAATTAAAAAAAAGGAGAATGCCCATCCTGGTTTTTATGCCGTGACTTTTGAAAACGGAATTAGTGCCAAAATGAGTGTGAAAACGAATTTCGGAATTGAACATTATGAATTTCCAAAACAAAAAAGCGGTTTGCTGATCGATCTGTCTTACGCTTTCGTAAACCGTTTCATTTCAGAAGCTCACAACATCAATGGCAATCTTATCTCTGGCTACATAGACACCAAGACCACTTGTGATGCAGGTATTTATCGCATCTACTATGCTCTCAGGATTAGTAATCTTGCCCAACTAAAACCTCTCGATGAACATCGATTTATGGCTATACGTCAGGACACCATGGCTCCTATGGAGGTTCGTATTGGTTTTTCATCCGTCAACATAGATTATGCTCTCAAAAGAATCCAAACTCTTTCCATTAGAGAACTTGAGGAAGACACTACTATTAACTGGAACAAATTATTAAATCGTATTCAGGTTCAAGGAGAAGCAGATCGTGAAAAACTTTTTTATTCCTTACTCTACCGCGCACTCCAAGCCCCATTTCTCATTTCTGAAAACGATGGTGTCTATCGAGCCATTGACGGTTCAGTACAAACTTCAGATTTTCCTGTTTATAACGGTTGGGCAATTTGGGATAATTACCGAGAACAATTCCCATTGTTATCTCTGGCCTACCCAAATGAATTTGGTTCTATCGCTAAATCAATAGCAAATCTATATCCTTATGGAAAGCAAAACTGGGCGACGAATA
Organism: Gelidibacter gilvus; assembly: GCF_004115975.1. Lineage (GTDB taxonomy): Bacteria > Bacteroidota > Bacteroidia > Flavobacteriales > Flavobacteriaceae > Gelidibacter > Gelidibacter gilvus. The sequence goes on from NZ_SDDZ01000011.1 coordinate 103,844, forward strand.
ACGAGCCTTCTCCAACGGTGCGAACCGAACACGCTCTAGTAGTACTTCTTGATGCTTACAAAAAAGGATATCCAATAAATATTGAAACTATAAAAGATTCCCTGATCGCTGAAGCAAATCGACTGGATTATAGTTCTCCCGATAAAGCATTAGAATCATCATATGATAATTGGGCCATTGCTGAATTATTGAGAATAAATGGGGACACCTTAAAAAGTCTAAAATATGCTAAGAAAGCACTGAACTATAAAAAATTCTGGAAAATGGATTTTGCAGATTTATCCAAAAATGATATTGATGTTATGCAAGCGCGCGGCTTGTATCAAGGAACGATCTGGCAATACCGATGGTTTGCCCCGTTTGATGTAGCGGGTCTTAAAGAGCTGGCTGGTGGAGAAGATGCTTTTATCAAACAGTTGGACCAATTTTTCTCTGAAAACAACTATAATCATGCCAATCAACCAGATTTACAAGTTCCTGGACTTTATAATGCCACGACGCAGCCTTGGAAATCTCAAAAGCTGTTTCGCAATCTCATGCTAGATACAGTGGTTCAAAACTACTTTAATGATAATAGTAAAGGTATAGATCCTTTTATCGGACGAATCTATAAAAATCAGCCCAAAGCCTTTTTGCGAACCATGGATGACGATGCAGGCACCATGTCATCCTGGTTTGTAATGAGAAGCATTGGTCTTTCTCCGGCGAATATTGGAAGTCCAATTTATTACTTGACCGCTCCTATATTTAAATCAGTTGAGATAACCTGGGACAACGAGAAATCGTTAAAGATTAAAGTTGAAAATTATAATAAAGACCATTTTTATATTCAGTCAGCGCAATTGAATGGAGTTGAGCTTAATAGAAACTGGCTCACTCAAGAAGAACTTACCAAGGGCGGAAATCTCCTTATAAAAACTGGAGCCCACCCCAATAAGAATTGGGGAATAGAAAATCAATGGATATCCAATTATGGGAAATAGTATAAGGAAGATGTAAAGTAATTTATATCATAGGATACCAGAATGAGCGTATCGAAACTTAAAATTATATCAATTTATAAGAAGACCGTCTTACTAGACACTGTTATGGAGTCAATTTAAGTTCCAAATATTGATGTTTCCCTGTTAAAAAAATCGAAGTACGTTTAGGGTGCGGATGAAAAATGAAGTCTTATGTGCATTACAAAAACTTAAGTTCGGCACCAATTTATTAATGGAAATCCGATTTGGTGGACGCTATTCCTAATTTTGAATCGGTAATAATTTGTTTCTGCCCAGCTAAGTAGGAAGGGTTATCCAATGGAAACTGAAATTGGGGATTGTATTCAAGACCTTTTGTAGGAAAACTCTTTTCCTATAATGGAATATCGGGAAACAAATATTCTTTTGATTCAAAAGTATGGGTATCTTTTATAAAAATCCAATTGTCTGAATACTCCTTATAAGGACTAATAACAAAAAATAACTCTTGCTAATTTTCAATTGCCCATTATCAAAGTATTCATTATAAGTTCCATTTTTTTTTCCGTTAACCAATCAACCAGAAATATAAATTGTAGCAATTTTTATTGCTGTTTCAAGTCGCAATACTTATTTCAGAACTGTTATGAATTTACTTATAAAAGGTTGAAATCGAAACACCCAATATTTGGCAGCTTTCTTTTAATATGTTGTCTTAGACATTTAACATCGGTGAGCACTTAAAAAACTTTCAATATCCTTTACTGAAAACTCTGGATTTGCACCTTCGCAACTTGCTACCATAGAGCCAATCGCACTGCCAAAGTCTATTGCTTCTTGAGGGTTGTCATTACTTAGCAATTTAGAAATTAATGCGGCTAAAAATGAATCTCCAGCGCCTACTGTGTCAATTACCTCAATAGAGAACCCAGAATTATAATAAAAAATTTCTTTCCACAAGAGTACCGAGCCATGTTTACCCTTAGTGACACACAAAGATTTGGTATTTGTAAGTTTTGAAATGAAAATCATATTCTCTTCAATAGATTTTGATGTTGACCCTAAATTTTCCGAAATCTCCTTTAATTCTTCATCATTGAACTTTATAAAATCAGCATGATGCATCAAACTTTTAAGAATTTCCATGGTATAATGAGGTTTTCTCAAATTTACGTCGAACACTTTGTACAAATGTTGGTTTCGCAGAATCTCTAATAAGGTGTTTTTTGAAACATTATCACGACAGACCAAACTTCCATATAAAAAAACATCGGCTTCTTCAATCATATGGTTAATTATATTGTTTGTTTCAATTTTATCCCATGCAGAAGGGTACTCTATATTATAACTGGCAGAGCCTCTTTCATTTATATGAACATTAACTAATCCTGTTTTATATCTGTCTGAATTAAAAATCCCGTCAGTGTTGAGACCTTTTTTTGCAATGTAGTTTAAGATTGCTTTACCATCTTCGTCGTCACCTACGCCACTGATCATTGATACAGGAAAACCGAATGAACTAATGCGCAATGCCAAATTAAGAGGAGCACCTCCAATTTGTTTTTTATTTTTAAACACGTCAAACAGAACTTCGCCATAGCTAACGAAGATTATCTCTTTATTGTTAAACATATCAATATGGTGTTTTTATCTTTATATCCGAAAATGTCGCTTTATTATTATCACTAGAGATACTTCAATTATTATTGTTATTGTAGACGCTATTGCTCAATGTAATTATAACGTTAATATACAATAAGCAAAAGTCATTATTAATAGTTAAAGAAACAATATAAGTTGAATCTCCTATGAAAGTAAGGGGAATATGACTGATATAAGAATCTCCGGTAGAACTTTTCGCATAAGCTGCAATTCTATTATCAGCTCGCTCAAAGGCAATTTTAAAACCTGATTCCGTATCTAAATCTTGGCCTATTACTAATCCTGTTGCCACTCCGGTGCATTGCAGCCTTATATCGAACATTATTCGATTGGTTGGTTTAAGTGATTTAAATACACTAAATGATACTAGAGCGACTGAATTAAGCACTGTGGTATTTCCATTTTGAACACATCCCCAGAAGTCCTATCGTCTTTCTTATCCACTTTTATTAAAAAACAAATTTTCAATGTTTTCTGGTTGCAGTACAATCAAGGTTCCATCACTGTTTTAATTCAATTTATGGATTAATAGTTTGCCAACATATTCTTTGTTTCCGAAGTTATTTTCTGGTGCTTTTTTAGCATTTCAATTAAAGATAAATCGATCGGCGCCATTCGACCCAGTTTTGGTGGCTTAAAAACATTCACCATCAAAACGATCATAAACTATGGATAACATGAATGCCAGCACCAGTAGGTTTTGTATTTGCGTCATGTAAGAAAAACATATTGAATTTCCCATTCTCAAAATACAACGTTATATCTCCAACATATCCAGATGTATCATAAGGTTCTGTTTTGCCAACAATTGGATTGGTGGTGCTGGATAAATATTTATTTGATTTGAAAGTTCTGGACTTGTTCTTAATTGCTATCCTCGTCATTTTTACATAAAACCATGAACTAACCCATAAAAAGCACCAATAACTTATAGTTATTATACATATTAATTATCTTCAATGTTCTATCAAATAATCAAAACTATTGGCGGTTAATATTTTAATATTATTAATAAAATCCATCAGGCTTACTTAGATTCTTGCTACTATTAGGTCTTTTAATGGTGGAATATATCATTTTTTAATTAATTGATCACTTAATTCTTCTAAAGGCACGCCATTAGTTTCTGGCATCATAAAGGCTACAAATAAGAGTTGAAACACCATCATTATTGCGAAAAACAGGAAGACGGCACCAGCACCTATGGTCGAGAACAAAAAAGGTATCATTGCCGGAATTAACGCTGCTAAAAACCAATGTGTCGTACTTCCAAAAGATTGTCCAGATGCCCTGAGATGGTTGGGGAAAATTTCCGAAATAAAAACCCATATTACAGCACTGGAATGTCTAGTTTAGCTGGGACGACTTTTTACGGTCATAAATTATATATTTGAATTATGGCAAAAAAATACAACAATGAATTAAAGCTTACAATAGTAGAGCTATTGCAATCAGGAATGAAAGCA
>NZ_SDDZ01000042.1 GCF_004115975.1 Gelidibacter gilvus
AATGCGGGATTTTCAATACTTCTTACCATGACTGAGGTTAATTTTATACACCATCTGAAGGCTATCTTCTTGCTTTTTGCCAAGGACAATCGGCTCAACCCAACGCATATAAGTCTGTATTTGGCTTTTTTCCAAATCTGGAACCACAACCGGTTTCCACAGCGTTTTTATGTGAATCGGGAGGAGGTGATGCGATTGGCCAAAATTGGCTCAAAATCGACCTATCACCGCTGCGCAAAAGACCTAAATAATTTCGAATATCTCCTGTATTTTCCATCGCATAATCCGTTCAAAGGCTCTGAAATCAACATGCTCATTTTCGGGACAAGCTCTGGACAAGTAGTGGACTTAGGTGTCCCATTTTCGGGACAAGCATTGGATTTAAGTGTCCCAAATTCGGGACAAGTAGTGGGACGTTTATATAAACATAATAAAACAATAGTAAACAGTTATAAACTACAAAAGCCAAAAAATGAAAATCAAGTTTTAGATTTTTTTAAAAAACAAAAATGGTCGGAAATGGAAGCTGC
>NZ_SDDZ01000012.1 GCF_004115975.1 Gelidibacter gilvus
TGCTTTCATTCCTGATTGCAATAGCTCTACTATTGTAAGCTTTAATTCATTGTTGTATTTTTTTGCCATAATTCAAATATATAATTTATGACCGTAAAAAGTCGTCCCAGCTAAACTAGACATTCCAATTCTCTGAATTCACCATTGGGAAATTCATTATCAAACAACAGAATTTTAAATAGTTGTACAAAAAACAAACGTTTAAATTGAATCTTCTTATAAGATATAGGAATTTCATAAATATCATAGCCAGTTATTATTGGTTCTGAAACTTTATATGGAAAAATATTATCAACGCTTACTATTTCATTCTCTAAATCGGAAAGATCTCTTTGATTTTGATATTTTATTTGTTTTTTAGGATCATTTTTTAATTCCTCTTCAGATATATATCTAAAATTCAATAATTGGTTATTCTCTGTGTTATCGATAGACAAATACATTTCGGTAGGTATTCGCCCTATTAATCTTTTTAATTCATCACTATAATTAATGATGAAATTTGATTCACGAATTTTTTCATTTTTATAATGAGCTGACAAAGAATCTGTTTTGTTCTCTTTTTTATCGATTCCATAATAATGTTTTAAATTATGATATAAATCATTGAACGCCAGATAGCTTGTAGATATATTTGAAAGATTACTTCTTACATTAATCATTCGGAAATCAAAAGAAGGATTATAATAGATATATCTATTTTTTTCCATACTATCAAACCTTAAATTACCTCTGCCCTTATCTAATGGCGCTTTCTCGTAATAATTCTCTTCATAACCTTGATTCTTGAGTTCTTGTAGATTTTCAATAGTAATAGATTTATGTATAAAAATCCATTTACCAAGTATTATGATGCCTATATTATTTTCACCAAAAAAAGATACCGATGAATTAGTAACGTGAGCCAAATTATAATTAATGAACTCTGCAAGATTTGTTTTTCCTGATCCATTTTTACCAACTATGCCTGTTACACCAAGAATACTATCTCCAAAAAAGCCTTTAGGAATAATATCATTGGAGTTAAAAATATTTAATTTCCCATCTTTAAATTCAAATTCATCTTTTCCATTATGATTAAAATTGAAACCTATTTTTTTAAGGTTTTTATAATCTTCAATCCAAATATATTTTAGTTCCATTTTAATTATATGTTTCATATAAATCTCTCAAAAAGTATTGACCATTTTCCGCAAATTGATTACAAATTTTATTTGAGTATTTTTTTTATATTGGTGTTTCTTGCATATACAAGAATTCTACAAATGTGAGTATCTCCTTTTGCATATTGTAGACTTTTGGGGAAGCCTACAATTCCATTTTCGGTTTTTTAATAATAAAGAATAAAATCTCTATATAAATAATTCCGCCTTCATTAGAATTTAAAAAATGCGACCACCTCCTTTTCTAACTCTGGCGTTACTTGTTGTTTTATTCTATATGTTTGTTCTCAGTCATGATAAATTATACTTATTTCTAAAATGGTAAATCATAATCTTCATCCTCTTCTTTTGCTATTACATCTCCATGATCAAGAGTCCAAGAATCAGTTAACTTAATAGTCTGGCTATTAGGCTCATATTTAGGGTCCAACTTATTCATTTTGACAACAACTGGTAGTTTTGCTGATAAGCCCGCCAGAACACAGGTTCCTGTTGGTAAAATTGGAAGTGATTCAAAAGATACATTATCTAGATATGAAACAGTTTTTTCGATAGCTTCGATATCTTTATTATTGATCAACCTATGTAAAAAATAATTATGCAATTGGGAAATAATGGTAGTAGAAATATCCGACGGCCTCTGACTTGCAACGGTTAAGAATGTACCAAATTTTCTACCCTCTTTTATAATTTCCTCAAAAACTTCTAGGCGATAATCTTTCCACGACTCGCTTTCTCTGCTTGAAGTATAAGACAAAATATTATGAGCTTCATCAATAATAATGTTTAGCGAAGATGATCGTGATTCCCTAAATGCTATTTTCTGTTTCTGGTAGGTTTTATGTGCTACTAATAAAGGAATAGTTTTTCGTATATCAACTTTGACTTCATTTAAATCAACAACTACTAAATTTTCACCATCAAAAATATCAGATGTTCCTGAATTAAAATTTATTACCTTAAATAAATCCTTAGTTTTACTCTTTAATTTATTTATTGCTGGAGAAATATGCTCATTTCTTGCTCTATTAACTAATAGATCTTCAATGATTTGTACATACAAGAAATCAATCAATAGTTCTAATTTATTATCTAAAAACTCATATTCCTCAATGGCATCATATGAAGATAGACTCTCAATGTCTTCCAATTCATCAAAACTATATGTACTACCTCTTTTTGGTTTAAAGCATGACTTGTTATCATGCCATTCGATCAAGTTTAATAATTCAACTTTAAAACCAACACTATGTCTTTCAATAATATTATTAAAGAAATCTAATAACTCGAACGCCCTTTCTTTATTTTTAGATTGTAAAATCGATACAAATTTATTTTTTAGAATTCCTATAAAATAAGATTGTGGTCTACCCTTACTCAAGGTTAAATTATATAGTTCAATCGCTCGTTTGATAAATGGTTTTTGAGTCTTTTCAGTAGCCTCTGAAAGAATAGATATCACTTCTAAGTCTATAATCGCAGATTCATTTAATGGTAATTTTTCATCATCAGTTATTTCTTCAATTTTTTTTCTCGTGGTTAATTTATATACTTTCTTTTTTTCGGTAATAGAGTTTAATCCCGAATACTCCCCATTAAAATCTATCAGCAAAAATTTGGCGTTTCTTTTAAATCCAGAGTTTTCTCCAAACTCCTTAAAAAGTGAATTATATAAACTAGCTAAAGAATAAGATTTTCCACTTCCAGTATTCCCAAAAATCCCTATATGACTGGCAAATAAACTATTTACTCCAATTTCAATATCTTTCGACGTTTCTGATGATAAAACACCGATTTTTATAGGCGTATCTCCTTCTTTTATAAAATTATGAACTGTATCATACTCCTCTTTAGTTAATATGTAGCATTTGTTGTCAATTAAGGGCAATTCTTTTATACCTTGATTAAACTCCTTCCCTTCTAAAAACCCAAGAGTTTTAATTTGTAATACACGTTTAATTTTTTCCTTCTCTTGTTTATATTCTTTCTTTAAATTAACTGATTTATCTTCTGTAATAAACTCAGACTCAATTATACCAATAATACGTTCAAACCCTTTATTAATCTTAATATAACTACCTACAGAAACGTTTCTTATTAATTCTCCATTATACAATAGATGGGGAAGATTTTTAGATTTATCTACAACAACTTCCACCGTTCTACCTTTTACACTGATTATAACACCAACTCTTAGGACAGCTTCTTGCATAACAATTATTTGTTTGATGGAATTGATGAAAGAATATTTGAAAAATAAGCATTCAATTTTTCTATTGTGAAGTAACCTTCTTCAGGATGTAAGTACTTTACATTGTTAAAGCCTTTAAACTTTTTTCCAAACTCTTCTTTTTGCGCAGAAGAACATAGGATATAAATTATTAATGTTGGATTTGAACTCGCTACTCGTTGTGTGATTTTCTGAATATGCTCATCTGCAAAAGAGAAGCCTAGAACGAAAAGAACCGAATTTTCCCTTTCTAAATGGTTGGCATATATTCGAAGCATTTCATAGTAATGCAGGTTTCTAGTTGTATCCTCAAACTTTTGCTTTGTAGGATTAATCATTACTATTTGATCATATAATTCTAAAAACCTTTTAATCGTTTCTTTTTTAGATTTATGAGATTCTAAAAATGAAAAATCATTCTTATTTATACTATTAGACAGAGTTTTATAGTTTATAAAGTCAGCTATGTTTGTCTGAGTTAACTCATATAGTTCTGTAAGTTTTTTAATGAAATAATCAGCAGTGATATTATATTCACTATCAGACTTTATTGTTGATTTTATCCAATTTAAACTACCGTGAATCTTGAATAAATTTATTAATGGTACTTCAGATTTATATTCATAATGCGTACTCAGCTTATGAGTTGTATTATGAAAGTTAACCGTATCAAAAACTAATTGTTTTCTTCCTCCAAAACCATCATTGAAACTGCACTTATTGAACTCTAAAGACTCTTCCAAAAACACATCTACGTTGGTTGTAAATATATTTACCTGTTTACTTAATAGCTGAATATCTCGCTTATTGAGTAATTCGTTAATATTGAAAACAAAATCATTATACGATTTCTTCACATTTTTAAATTCATCAGCCTTCCCATCTTCTGCTTCTGCGCAACTCTTAATATAATTACAATTATCTTCATCGTTAAAAAACAAATTACCGAATAGACATTTATTTAAGTACTCAAGAAAAACACTCGCTTTTAATAAGTCTCTGTTTTCAATTATCTTACCTTCATTAGATTCGTTTATAATAGTTATATTTATCTCTAAATCATTCAAGGTATCTAAAAACGGACGCGATGCTCCTGAGCCAATTAAAAAATTAAAATGCGAACTTTCAATAACTTTTTTAAACTCAGTTTCGATTTTATCTATATTCATATATTCAAGTTATTGGGTAATTTATTGATATAGACGCTTATGATGCAAATCGTCTATATCTAAATCATTTATATTTACCAGTTCTAATTAATTTCAATTTTATTCACTTTACAACTCTCCCTTAAAAGCCTTATCCAACAAACTGCTCTTTAAAGATCTTAAATGGGTCAGCTTTTGGGTTTCGGTTTTGGTTAATTCATCACATAATCGAAATGATTCTTTGATTTTATCAATTAAACGTTGTTGGATTTCTAAAGATACAATAGGTACTTCAATAGATTCTATCATTGACTTTGTAATGGCTTCTCTGGTGGCATTTCCAGCTGAATCATATAAAAGTTTAGACTTCATTTTAGGACTAATTAAGAAATAAAGTATAAACTCAGGAAAAATATTTTCATCCGTTCTTATAATACTAACGTGCTGATTAACTCTTGCAGGTAAATAGCTTGAATCTACAATGCAACATCTTGCTACTGACGCTCCGGTAATGTTTAATAACACATCATTTTCTTGAATTTCTACATTTTTCAATTTGTCTGCTTGTTCATCATCAATAAAAGCTAAATTTTTATCCTTGAAAAAACAATCGTGAACATTCATACTTCGTATTAAACTAATGCCACTTTGTTTATAAGAACTTTGACCTCCTCTTGGGGTAGAGCCACTACCAATTTTGGTAGTTAAGTTTTTTAATTTTTCCTTTTTTGAAGAAACCTTTTCCAACTTCCCAAACTCCTCATCCAACACACTTCCCATCAAAGCCTGGGTATGCGCTAGGTTTTCTTCCAACAAACCAATCGCCTTGTCTATATCAGCAAACAAAGCATCTAATTTTGTGACAATGCGTTTTTGCTCAGGTAAAGGGGGAAGGGGGAATTTAATCTTCCCTAATTTTTTGCCATTTACATTAGGTTGTGCCGCTCCGACTTCATGGGCTCTAATTTGTTTCCAATATGATTCTGATTGAAAATATAAATATAAATATTTCGGAAATACAATCTCTTGTGGCTGAACCCTAATCAAATAGGAAGCGAATATAGAAGGTTCATAATCTTCGATTAAAAATGATTTTCCGACAGTTGCTCCTGTTCGAGCAAAAAGAATATCATTTATTTCTAATTTGTACTTTTCTATATCCTTTTCCGAAGACACATCACTCATTGGTACAGTACTCCAATCAACACTTTGATTTTGAATATCTGTAATTCTTAAGTATTTATAATGACCTTTTTTAATAGTTTTCCCAGTATAACCATATTGAATCTTTTTGGCAATATCTTCAACTGTTACTTTCTTCCACCTACCCATCAATCAAGCTTTCAATTTGGTTCATTAAATTCGATATCTCCATGTCATTTTTCTTAATCGCCGTCAACAATTCCTTCGGACTTAAATGAACCACATTCACTACTTTATGTGGGTTTTTGGCGCTTAGGTCGTAGTCTTTTATGTCGGCAATGTTTACGGTCCAGTTATTGCACATTTTGTCTTCTGTTTTGACAGATTGCTTCGTCGTTCCTCCTCGCAATGACGTTTCTATTTTAGCATTGGTATGATTGCGTTCTTTTGGGTGGTGAAATAAATGCACAAATTCTTTAAAATGTTCATACAATATCGGTTTGTTTTTGGTCAGTTTATAGGGTGGTGTGACATCGTAATACCAAATATCATTGGTGGCACCTTTTCTGTCAAAATACAGAATATTGGTTTTCACGGCACTGTACGGCAAGAAAACACCAGCTGGTAAACTTACAATCGTGTGTACATTATAGCTTTCCAATAAGGTTTGTTTCACTTTGGTAAAGGCATTGTTGGTTTGAAACAAAACTCCTTCAGGAACAATAATTGACGCGCGTCCTTCCAACTTCAACATTTTCATAAAATGCTGTAAAAACAAAATCTCTGTCGCATTGCTTTCTACAGGAAAATTTTGTTGAATTTGCTTCTTTTCCTTTCCCCCAAACGGTGGATTTGCCAAGATCACATTATGTCGGTCTTTCTCTTGAAAATCACGAATGTTCTGGGTCAAGGTATTTCCTTTGAATACGTTTGGACTTTCTATACCATGAAGTATCATATTCATCATCCCCATGACATAGCCCAAGGATGTTTTTTCTTGACCAAAGAAAGTTTTGTTCTGAATAGTATCCCAATCGGAAGCGGACAATTTCTGTTTCTTTCCATCTTGGGTTAAATAGTCAAAGGCTTCCACCAAGAATCCACCCGAACCTACGGCTCCATCATAAATGGTATCGCCTACTTTGATGTCGGTGGTTTCCACCATGGCTTTGATAATTGCTCGTGGCGTATAAAACTCCCCCGAGTTTCCACCATCACTTCCCATGCCTTTTAGTAGGTCTTCATAGACTTTCGACAATTCAAATAACTCATCACTACTCTGGAAATCTAAAGCATCAATGATATCTAAAACCTCACGTAATGTGTGACCACTCGCGATGCGATTATCCAAATATTCAAAAATAGCACCAATCTTATAGGTTAAGGATTTCGGGTCGTTGGTGGTGGTTTTAAATGCTTTCAAATACGGAAACAAGGTATCGTTGACAAAGTCTATCAAATCATCACCCGTCAACGCTTGTTTGACATCCAGTTTTCCCTCTTCATCTTTAGGACACGCCCAATGTGGCCAACGTAAATCTTCACGCAAAACGTAATTATAGGTTTTACTTTCTAAATAAGCTTCATCTGCTTTGTTGTTTTCGTAATCGTTTAGAAATTTAAGGAATAGAATCCAAGAAATCTGCTCGGTATAGTGCATCGCTCCCGAAATCCCGTCATCACGACGCAGGATATCGGTAATTCTATTGATGTTGTTTTGTATGCTCATAACTGCGTAATGCTTTGTAAGGTTGCTTTTATAATTGCAGCGCGTTCATGCGCTGTCATTTGATTAATATGACATTCTATTATTTCTTGGCTATTAGGATGCTCAAGAATAAAGATGCTCATTAATTTTAATACATTTTTCACTTCGGAACTCGCCACATTAACTTCATCTAATAATTCTAAATTAGTGTCCAATACATAAATGATATCTTCAAAATCGTGACTCCATCTTGGATCAGTACCTCTGTTTTTAAATGCTTCCCATTTTGTGGCAAGGAAAAGTGATACAGGAAGCACAGAAATTTCCACATCATCAATACGCGTTTGGAAAGCTTTTGCAAAACCAGGCTTCAACCAAGGATTGGTAGGTCCAAGTGGCGTTGCTTCAAACGGAATAAAATCAATAAGAATCCCCTGGTAGATATAGCGGTATAAATGTGTTCCTTCGGGATCAGGATAAATACTTTTTTGCTGTAGCCGCTCTCTTAATGCTTCCATTTGTCCAAGACTCGATACTTGCACACATACATCAACATCCGTGGTTACTCTCGGTGGCTCTGCAGCTGCATCAGTAGCATAAATACTTATGATGGCACCGCCAATATACACGACTTCTGCGTTAAGATCACCCAAAGCATGCGCCACTTCGGCAACAATTTTTAAATTTATAAGCGTATTATTCCGCATATTGAAGGCGTTCTTTTAATAGGGATATTGCTAAATGCTGTTCACGTACTTTACCAACTCTAATGGCGTCAACAAGCGCTAATACTTCATGTAATTTTTTATCGTTCAAAACAGCTTTCGGAATTGTTCTATAAAGTGGCTGTATCGCCTGACCACGCATATTACCTCTTGCATAAGGCCATACGTAATTTTGGTCGCTTATGATTTCCTGATCTAATGGTGGCGCAGAATGTGCAGTTGCAACTCCTCTTACAATAGCACCGGGTTGCTGTGGAAAAACATATTTGATACCGTATTGTATAAATTCCAACAGACTTAGTACGTTCACTTTTTTACGGTTGGCATCTATTAATCCAGAGTATTTTGAGCGTGATAAACATTCTGATATTTCAGATTGACTGATACCCAAGGCTTCAGACAGGTCATGTTGAAACCAATCTTGCTCTCCCAACGTACAAATTTTTAAAAGGATCAAGATGTCCTGAGGCTTTATTGTGTTATTATTTTTCATCATATTGCGTATTCCGATATGCAATATTAATCATATTTTCAATATAAATAAGAATTTGCCGCTATATATCGCATATCGCGATATGCGATTAGTCGTGTTAAGACACTTGATATATTTGCTGCTGGAGTTTATAATAAGCTCCCAAAAGGACATCCATATTACCAAAAGCGTTTTTAGCGTCTTTTGGAGTTCCTAATTTTAGGGTTACCAAATCTCCCAATTTATCACGCCGTAATTCTTCAATGCCGAACTTCTCGTAATGCTTCAGAATGAATTCCAAAAACTCTTTGGCTTTAAGGTTTTTATAGACTTCAAAAACCTGCGGATCTCCTTTTACAAATTCCACACGTTGTTTTCGTGTCATCAATTCCGATGAAAAGGATATATGTGCCAACACATCAAAAATATCACAATCGGGCGTGGCAATCATATTTCGTAAATCGTTGAGCTGCTCTCTATCAAAACCTAAGTCAGCCAATTTTATCAATAAATCGGATCGGGAATCTGGATTTGCCCAAATGGAACGTAATTGTTCGACATCTGTATAAATACCAGGCAATTCCCCTATCAATTTTTCGAGAAATTCACGTGCCGTCAAAGGTCTTCCGTTTTCATCTATATAGCGTGTGTCCACGTCTGTGACTTTCAATCTACGTCCGTTGGACAACTCGACAATCAATTTTTCTTTTCGTTCGTAAGGCTCACGAGGATCGTCAACTTTGGGTTCTTTCGGTTCTTTTGGTTTTGGCTCTCCTCCTGTTCCACCTTCTTCTATTTCTTCTGCTTCGCCATCCCATGCGGTGTCGTAAAACAAATTGGTGGCTCCTACAAAATCTATAATCGTAAAAAAGTCTTTGCCATCAAAAACACGAGTGCCACGACCAATAATTTGTTTGAATTCTACCATAGAGCCAATTGGCGCAGTCAGCACGATATTTCGCACATTTCGAGCGTCCACTCCTGTAGTCAACATTTTTGAAGAGGTTAAAATCACTGGAATGTCTCTATCATTGTCTTGAAACATTTCCAACAATTCTCTACCGTGTTTTCCTTCGTCACTGGTTACACGCACACAGTAATTAGGATCGGAAACAGTTTTATGCTTATTAATATAATCCCTTAAATCAAGGGCATGGTCTTGATTGGCACAAAACACGATGGTTTTATCCATTTTGCCAATGTGTTCTAAAATCGTTCTTGCTTCAAGATCTGTTCGCTGATTGATGGTAATACTTTTATTATAATCCTTGATCTCATACCGATCTTTGGTCACTTCGCCCTGAATAATGCGACTGTCGTTGGTATGAATGTACTCATCGATATTGGTGGTCACTCGTTTTACTTTGTATGGCGTTAAAAACCCATCTTGAATCCCTTCTTTTAGAGAATATTCATAAATAGGTTTCCCAAAATACTGGTAGGTATCCACATTATCATCTCGTTTTGGTGTCGCTGTCATTCCCAAATGAATGGCAGGACTGAAATGATCCAATATGGCGCGCCACGACCCTTCTTCGTTCGCACTTCCGCGGTGGCACTCATCAATAATCACCAAATCAAAAAAGTCGCTTGGGTATTTCGAATAATAACCGCCAATATCCTCCCGATCGGCAATGGCTTGATATATGGCAAAAAAGATATAGGCATTGGTAGGAACAACGCCGTTGCGTTTGCGCACTTCTTCTCCATCAATCTTTATAACATCATTCTCATAAGGATTAAACGTATTGATTGCTTGGTCTGCCAAAACGTTTCTATCTGCTAAAAACAGAATCCTTGGACGTCTATCATTTCCATCTAAATTCCATTTGGCCTGCAATAGTTTATGCACTATTTGAAAAGCAATAAAAGTTTTTCCAGTACCAGTAGCTAAAGTTAAAAGAATACGATCCTGACCATCAGCGATACTTTCCATCGTTTTATTGACGGCAATTTCCTGATAATATCGAGGACCAAAATTTCCTGTGAGTAAAAAATGGATGTTATGTAACTGTTCTTTTAATTGATTGGTCTTCCCAAAAAGTCTGTCGTACAATTCTTTTGGCGTTGGAAAATTATCAATATAATCTCCCTTCCCTGTGCGCCTATCAAACTCATAAATTCGTACGCCATTAGTTGCATAAACAAAGTTTATATCGAGTTTCTCTGCATATTCCAATGCTTGTTGAAGTCCTTTAGTAGGATGATCATCTAATTTCTTAGCTTCGACAATGGCTAAGTTGGCGTTGTTGTATTTTAATAAATAATCTATGAACAGCCTCTTGCCTCGCTTGTTGCCAAGTAGTTTTCGACCATCCGTAAAATAGTATTCTCTAACAATATGAATTGGTTCCCACTGGCTATCAACCAATTTAGGGTCGATATAATTCGCCCTAGTATCTGATTCAGATAAAATATTCCCCATGCAATCAGGTTTAACTTAAAAACTTTTGGAAACATTTCTATTCCAATAATTCTATTTATTATGAAGTTAGCCTTGTAACTCCCAAACACTCTAAATTTCTTTAATAGTTAGTAAGAGATCCTTTGGCTCAACATTTAAAATAATCGCAATTTTAAACAAAACCTCCAAGCTAGGTTGTGCTCTATTCTGAACATAACCATTTACGGTATTAAAACTTTTACCCAACTGCCGAGCAAGCCAAACTTGCTTTATTCCTTTCTCTTCCAGAACTTCTTTAATCCGGTTCATCGTAAATTTTGTTTAATGTTATAAATATAGGATAAATAGGGTAGCAATACATCGTATTTCGTTATGTTTTCAGACAATTTAAAAAGTGTTTATTTGATAAAAATACCGCATTTAGCAGTCGTTTTATAATCTAATTGAAAGTAGTAATTTGAGAAGAGTACCATTAAGAGGTAGTTATCTCAATATTTTACTATGATATTTTTTGAACAACTAGCTTATTTCAATAACTTTTTCATAATTGAATAATTGATGTTCATTCAAACCAATATAACCTAATTGATTAGTTACCATTTTAGTATTTCCAATTTTAAAATCGGTTATGTTTCTATGCGAGTGACCATAAATCCAATAATCAATATCACTATTTAAAATGAAATCCGTTTTATCAACACAAAAGGCTTCATTAAGAAGACTACCTTTAAACTCGTTAACGTTACACTCCTCACTAGGTAAATGATGTGTAATAACAACTTTTTTGCCATCTTTTTTAATTTCTTTAGATAAGAAATTAAAAGCTTTGTCGTGAATAGTATTATAGTGATTGATTGTAAATTGCTCCTCTTTGAACTTGATTAATCTAAAATCGTTCATTCCTATTTTTATTTCATTAGCATTGTTCTCAATTTTAGACCAAAGTGTTGAAAAAATTAGATTGACATCTTCTATTTGAACGGACTTATTGTTTATTAAATGCACATTATTTTTAATATCAATTTGCTTAGATAACAATGCAGTTGAAACATCATATCCTCCATAATACTCATGATTACCAGGAATTAGATAAACGTGTTTAAAATCATTAGAAACCTTATTTATGAAATCTAATTTTGAAAAATCTCTATCTAAATAGTAAGTGTCTCCTGCAATAATGAGGGTTTCTGCTTTAGGAATTAGAGGGTTTGCTTGTAACCATTCGCGATTTTGAGGGAATTCTAAGTGTAGGTCTGAGCAGATTTGAATTTTCATGATGCTAACTTACATGTTTTAAAAGTAGTTTTTTTAGCTATGAATAAAAAACACCTTCTTTCACACATAATACATTAACAACAAAACCAAACTCCCAATTCCTAAAATTACACTAGCGATAAAAACCACCACCGCCCAATTAGGATAAATCTTAGCCTGTTTTACTTTAGTATCAAAGTGATCTTGAAACCGCTCTAACGAATTTAAATGAGCTTCCATTTGTTGCTGATGGGTTTCTATGGCAGCTTTATATTCCGTGAGATCCATTTTGATCTTCGTTTCCCTGATTTGGGTATTTATTATCTCCAGCTTTTCCACGGGGCTTTTAAAGTCTATGGTCTCATTGACTATGAGTGCGGTGAATTCTTCAAGTTTTGTCATGATTGTGTTATTAATAGGATAATCCCTGTTGTATGGTCTTCTTGATCATAAACTTGGTCAGTTTTAAAGCTAACTTGGGTGTCAATCCTACCGTGTTGCCAGCAAGCGTCACCCCAACGTTACTTGAAAAACAATATGACCCCACCACAATTGGAAAGCAGAAAACACGAGACTCTTCAACGTTATAACAAAGAATTAAAAGAGATTGCCAAAATCTGTGAAATCAATAAACCCATCAGCAGTTATGTTGCTATACATAGCTTGCAAATTGCTTAAAACAAAAAGGAGTCGCTACCGATATAATCCGCGAATCTATGGGACATCAAAACCTAACTGTTACCCAGGCTTATCTCAAAGAGTTTGATAATTCCGTTTCGGATGATGCTATCGAAATATTGGATTGAGAGTAAATTAGATTTTTGCCATAAAGTAAAATCCTTATTCTTTTAATTTTTGGTCTGTCTATTGGAAAATACTTTCGTTGTCATTCAAATACTTTAAAGACTATTTAATCCTCGTTTGGACTTTTGATATGTATTTACCTTTTGCATTACCATTTACCCGTCCATAAGCCCAAATGTGGGAGACCATTTTTACACCAATGGTGAAATATGGTTGCTTCGGTTCAATTTGCTTGTTAACAACCACCGAGATTATCCATTTTAAATTTAAACTCGTTGTGCGATTTCAGAACTTTATCCTTGCTATTTTCAAGCGCGAAATCCAATCGTCTCAACGGTCATTGTTAAAATTACATCTTGATATTGGTTTTCAACGTATTTGTTGATGAAGACATCATCTGCAACCGTCCTGATGAAATTCTTAAAGGGTAGAAGGCTTTGTGTGTCTAAATTCATATATAGAAAAAAGTAATTCCGGTTTGTTAGGAAGTCATTAAAGGTCTAAATATAGATTTTATTATGCATAATTTATTGGTTCATCCTATGAAATATGCCAAAACAGCAATCAAGACACTTCCATAACAGTCATCAATTGATGGTTAAGATATAATTTTTTGAAATTAAAAACACTTTCTAATAGAATGCTCCAATTGACTTACGGACAAATTTTAAAAAAATATTTTTTATTCTTGGGTTACCTCTTAATGGTTTCGCTATAAACGACTGTAAACAATCTAAAACAGTTTAAAAATGGAAACGCTACTAAACAATTTCAAAAGTAAAAAAACATCTAATGAATCAAATGCTTCAACAAACCAAAAGAAGGTCACAACTGTCAAAAGTTTTTCTGATTATGGACATAAGAGGTCTGGATTAAATAGTGGAGATGCCACTGCATTCAAAACACATTTGAGTTGGATTAAAGATGGCTATGTCGTTGATGAGAATTACAATGAGCAAGAAAGCACCGAAAAACGCAAAGACATTGAATCTCAAATAGAGACCAAAAAAGAAGAAAAACAGACGATTCAAGGCGATAGAAAAGTGATTGAAGATGTTCAAATTCCAAATAAAAAACAGGAACAAGTTGACCTCTCAAATAATATCACGCAGGTACAAAACGACCTTGACAATGAGATTCTGGAAACTGGCTATCAAAGCACGAATTATTATTTGTACACAGGTCTTACAATTTTCCTGTCTCTTTATTTATTGTTCTTCTATGCCTCTGCAATTTACTCGGCCTTTTTTAGAAGTGCAGGTTTATTGATTGAGACTTCTGGCGATGATTTAGCAATGGTTATCGGGTCTATCTTTGACATGAAAGGCATTTTGAATCCTTCGCCAAATCTTATCATGGTGTATTTAGGTTCATTTCTATTTTTTGCACTGGGGATCATTCCTCATACTATTAAAGGAACATACAAAAGCTTAAAAATTGGACTCTTCTTAATTGGTACTTTAGTAGTAGATGCATTAATAGCCTATAAAATTGACAATTCGATTCATGAGATAAAGGTATTATCTGGCATCGCTGAAGGCGAATGGCTATTCTGGAAAAGTGAAAATTTCTATCTCGTCTTGGCATTTGGATATTTGGCTTATTTGATTTTTGGTTATGTCTATCAGCTAATGATAGAAGAAAAAGTAAAGAAAAACCCTAGAAAGATAGCACAACGCAACATAAACGCATTGAAAGATAAAATCAAGGAGATCGACCTTATAATAAATAAATATCAAGAGGATATCGTTCATCTCGAATCAAAAATTATAATGCTGGAAAATAAAATAGACCTTCTAAACAAAAGACTGAATGAAGCGATGATAAATCCAGAGATTCTTTCTCAAAGCTTAAATAGTTTCTACATAGGTTGGATTCAATTTTTAAATGGTTCGTTGGACTATGATAATCAAAAAAAGGAATGCAACGACGTCTACCAGCAATTTATGGAAGACAACTTCAAAACTTTACCATCACTAAACTAATTAATAATTCTAAAAATAGTAAAAATGAAAAATTCAATAGTTACCTCAATCGTTGCTTTAATCTTATGCTTTAGCTCCAATGTTGTAAAAGCCGAAACTTTAAAACGCAGCCCAATAAATTACACGATTATTCTTGATTTGAGTGATCGTGTATTAAATGACAATCAACTGACTTATGATTTAGAACAAATAAAAGTCATGTTCGCTAAATTCAAACAGAAAGCAAAACAGAATTTAATAATCACGTCAAAAGACCGGTTTATTATAAAAATTATACCTCAAAAAAACAGTCCTCTCAATGTTAATTATTATGAAAATGCACTACAGTTACGACTGGACCAAATAAGTATAAAAGATAAAAATAACCGGCTTAATCAATTAGAAACCGAACTTCCTACAATCCTTAAAAAATTGGAACAGGAGGCGCAATATGGCAAAAAGGGTTCTGACTATGCAGGCGTTGACTTATGGGCTTTCATGAGCGATAATAAAGACCACTTAACGGCTTTAGATTATGACAACACAGTAATAATTATGACTGATGGTTATTTGGACTTTGAAAACAATGACCATGTTTTGAGAAATGAAAACCAATTCACAAGCACAAAATTTATCAATTCCTTGACTATGCAAAATTGGAAAGAAGATGCCGAAGCTAAAAATTATGGTATCATCCCAATTCAAATGAAGGTAGATGCCACTTGGATTGTTTCCGGAATCAAAAGCAAGAACACGAATGATTTGATGCAGATAAGTAAGCTTAAGTTTTTCTGGAATAAATGGATAAAAGAAAGTACAAACTCCAATCCGAAGTTTATTAATTACAGTACTAAAAGCCAGATACTTTCTGAATTGAACTCCATAATGAATTAATAAATTCTGTTATCTTTAACTCATCAACCAATTTGTTTAAGATAATAGATGCAAGCCAACGAACTTAATGAATTAAGAAGCGACAGAACTCAAATCAAAACCGTTTATCTAAGATGCAAACCTAAATGTTTTGGGTTTATGATTAAGTGTTTTGGAGCCAATAATATCGATGACACAAAGATGTTCACTATTTTTAATGATGCAGTCATCGTCCTCTATGAAAAAATAGACGACCCGAGTTTTAACTTGACTTCATCTATACAGACCTTTCTTAATTCTGTTTGTAGAAATATAGCTCTCAATGAATTTAAAAAAGAGAAAAAGCTCTATAAAACTACAGACCAAGATATAGAAAACATGGATTACGAAACTCAAATTACAGATGTTCTTGAAGAGCCAACCGCAGATAACCCTTATGAAGTAGCAATTCAAAAAGCGTTTACCATTATGAAAGAAAAGGGAGGCAATTGCCCTGAAATTCTTGCAATGTTCTGGTATCAGAAAGCGTCGATGGAAGATATTGCATTAAAGTTTTCATATTCAAATCCGGCAAACGCAAAAAACCAAAAAGCCAAATGCCAGAAAAGACTAAAAGAGATTGCTTTACAACTTGTACAATTATAAATGACAACACTAACAGACATAACAAAAAACACCTATCTTCTGACATTTGGCCATGAGGCAAATTACGATTGGAACATAATTACCACAGTATTTATAGAGTCTTCAAATGTTGCTAACGATTTAAGCGTGAAACAACTTTTAAATCAGAATGAAACCGAAGAACAAATACTTTATTGGCAGGATTTATTTTTTATGGAAATTGCAGAGCTTGAAAATGAATTGGAAATAGATAATGATATTTTCGAAAAAATCAAATCAAACACCATATATCAAGCAAATCAAAAATTTATTGAGCATCTTCCCAAAGCTACAACAGTCTTGGGTAGAGAGTTGTTCATTGATAGCTTGATAGAAAATGAGGATGCAGATGTGCTAATTCCTGACAACATTTTAGAAAATGCACTAAAAAAAAAGTCACGTGACGATTTAAGGAATGAGTTTGAAAAATGGAACGAAGAAAACGAAAAAGCAAATGTTCCAAAAGGCAACAAGACATTCTTATTTATAAAGTATTTAGCAGCCGCTTGCTTTTTAGGTATCATGTTGACAGTAGGATACAATACTTTTTATAAGAATAATTCCATATTTGATAATACTGAATTTGTGAGTACGGTTCAAAAAGAAGTCATTAAAAATAGAGGTCTTGGATTTACGGATGACAAAGACAAATCATTTGTTATTATTCAAATAGTCGATTATAATAAAGCCATTTCTTCTGAAGAATCTACTCCTAAAAATTTAATTGCTGATAGTTATTCATTTCATCATAAAACATTGCAGTTAGTACTTAAAGAAAACTCTGACCAGATTGAACTTATAGAATTTGAGAAGGACAAATTCTATGTTGCAATAGATAACAAATTTTATAAATTAGCAGATTCTGAAAAGTTTATAAAATTGCAACAAATTAATGACTCTCAACTCATTGAGAACTTGGATCAAATACTTTTTGAAAATGAATAAAACAGGTTATGTCGTTATATTTCTATGTTGTCTATTTCAATTGATGTTTTCAGCAAATAATAATGATGACGAAGAAAAGGTCAAAGAAATTTTCAATAAGATTGTCCTGGCGTATGGAAGTCCAAAAAGTGCTCCGCAACTCGTTTTTAGCGATAACGAAATGTCAACTCCAGCAATTTATTACGCTAAACCTGATGCTCGTATCGTCGTTGATCGCAAGTTTTTTGACATTTGTAAGTCTTTGAATGAATATGCTGTTGATGCCATGGCAATAGTTTTAAGCCATGAATTAGCGCATTATTTTAATGACCACACCTTTTGTAGTGATTTCGCCTTTGCTATTCGAAATGACAATAAAGATTTAAGTAGCAAACTAAAGAACCTATCTAAATCAGAAAAAATCGCGCTTGAAACTGAAGCCGATTTAAAAGGATTGTTTTATGCAACAAGTGCAGGATATAATCCATTTTCCATTTATGAGGAACTGCTAAATAAGATTTACAAATTTTATAAATTAGAAAATAATGTAGATGGCTACCCAACCAAAGCAGAAAGAGTCGCCATAAGTGGCACGGCGCAACAAAAGATTGCGCAACTCTATGTCGTTTTTCAACAGGGCATCACAGCAGGAAAAAACGGAAAATATGATGAAGCTATAGAAAAATTTGAAACGATAAACAGGCACTTTCCTACTAGAGAAAATTATAATAATATTGGAGCTTATTATACGCTTAAGGCGTTAAGCTTTTATCCAATCAGTAGAGCCGCATATTTAAAGCCAGAGCGTTTTTCTTACCCATTACAAGTGGAAGAACAGAGCAGATTGGTAATTCAAAAACAAACAAGAGGCACAACTTCAGAAGCGCAAGAGATTATAAATACGTCTCTCTTAAATGCTCAAAAAGCATTTGAAAAAAGCATTGCTTTAGACCCAAACTATCACAATAGTTTTATCAATTTGGCTTGTGTTTACGACCTATTAAATAATCCTGAGGCTGCTTTAGGAACAATAAAAGAACTACCACAAAATATTCAAAAACAAAAACGAGCCAAAAGAATTAGTGCAATAGCTTATTACCATATGGACTTAACTCAAAAAGCAGAAAAATTATGGGAAGAGCTTGGGTTATAATATTATTATTCAGCTTATTTAACTATTCAAATACGCAAAGTCAAAATAAAGAACAGAAATACAATCTACACAAACTATTATCTGATTTCTATACTAAAAATGTAAACGAAGATGCGGCAGGGTCATTAAAACTGACTGCCTCTATAGACAGCATTCTCAAACTTGATAAATTATTAGATAATCAATCTTTGGCCATTTATAACAATGCTAAAGGCTTTTCTTATTATGTTAACAAGCTTAATCCTACTGAATTCTTAAACATAGCCGATTCATTAAACAATTTACTGGTCGCACCAAAAAAAGATATAGAAGTTTATTCCACTTATTTAACAGCAAGTTATTATTATGATCAAAAGGAAGATTCTAAAGCGAGAACTGCTTATTTAAAGTTAATTCAGATAAAAAATATTCCTAAAACATTTACATCTATTATTTCCGAAGCTTACGATAAAATTTTTTTTATGGAAAGAGTTTCTGTTAATAATAAATTATTAGATTCTTCAACTGCTAAAAAAACCTCTGTAAAACTTATAGAGTTTAAAAAAACCATAAGAGATACTCTAAATATATCTTATGGAAAAGCATTAAATTATCTTGATAAAAAATCAGAAGCTGAAAAGTTATTTATAGCTATTACCAAACTTCCTGAAAATGACTTTAGATATAATAAGTATGCCAAGTTTCAAGCATTAGATTGGTTGACTTTATATTACTACACCTCTCTCGATTATAATATAAATGATATTATAAATGCAAAAAAACTCATTCATGCTTCTGAACAGCTACTACTTGTTGTAAAAAACACCGATTTTTTGGAACTTCATAATATCTATTCAATTTTTGGCGATTTAGTAGTTGCAGGCATAATAACAAAAGATTCTAATAGAGTAATAAAATACGAAGGAAAGATAAATGATGTTTTAATTAGTAAAGATTATCCCGAAAAGGTTAAATTCAATCTGAATAGATTCTATTATACTATTCATAAACTCAAAATGTATTTTGAATTTGATAAAAATTATGAGAGAGCAAAATTTTATGCATTTAAAAATGCAGAGCTTACCAAATATTTATTTGGTGAAATATCCATTGAACACGAACAAGAATTGAGGTCATATGCTAGTATAGTTAAGCTTAAAATGTTCAATTACGATGAAGCTGATAAAATATTATTAAAAAGAGAAAGTATAATTAAGCAACTCTACGGAGAACATTCTAAAGAATATTTGGAAATACTTTATTACAAGTATGGTGCTTACCTAAATACGCTTGATTATAGAAAAGGTTTGGAGATTTTAGAAAAAGCGATTGTCATATTGGAAAAAATAGATTGTACAACCACAGAGATTTGTGAAGAAATCAAGTATAGTTATTTAGAGTGTTTAAATCATAATCAGTTGTACGAAAAGTCGCTTGAACAAATGGAAGTACTACATTTCGTTGAAAATCCTGAATTTTTATTTCGTACATCTCGAATAAGACGAAACTCATATTTTGGATTGAAACAGCTACTTAATTTAAATTTTGAATATGAATGGTTGTTGGAGCAAATTGCTAGTAAGGAAAATGTGTTGATAAACGACAAGGACTCCAGTAGATATTTTTTTAGTTTTCTTTTGGACTATCAGGAGCATTTGCGTTCCACAGGTAGATTAAATAAGGCAACAGAGCTATCTACAAAATATATGGATTTATTTAATCTCAAAAATGATTTAGAACGAATCGATTTTTTGATTAATTATTTAAACATTCTTGTTCAAAACAATCAATGTAGTCAAGCACTTGAATTTATAAACGATAATATAATTTTAAAGTTTACAGAAATTACTACACCAGAAGCGAAAGCGATGAAGCAATACAATTTCGATTTTACGAGAGGTAATATTTATAGTTGTTTACAAAAGTATCCCGAAGCCATTAATGCTTATCAACTCGCTATTAAATATGAGAAAATAAATACTAGCCACTTATACTCTCAAATAATAAACCTTTACAACCTTATTGGAAATACAGAAAAAGCAAAGGAATACCTTAAAGAATATGAAAAAAAAATAACTAATATAGATTCATTAGATATTGACGAGTTATATCTAATTGCGGATTTGTTTATACGAACCAATGAAAGAGAAAACCATTTAAAGTATTTGCTTCCTCTTTCTGAAAAAATTATAGATGAAATATGCCGAAAAGCTTTTTTTAGTTCAAGCGACAATAAGACAGATAAAATTATTCATAATGATATTTTAAGATTTATTTTATCACAAAATTATGGAGACCTCTATAACTCAAAACTTGCAGGTAATGCTGTCATTATATCAAATCTGTATAAA
Source organism: Gelidibacter gilvus (assembly GCF_004115975.1). Classification (GTDB taxonomy): domain Bacteria; phylum Bacteroidota; class Bacteroidia; order Flavobacteriales; family Flavobacteriaceae; genus Gelidibacter; species Gelidibacter gilvus. The sequence goes on from NZ_SDDZ01000012.1 coordinate 20,959, forward strand.
AGGAGATTAGAATATTACGCCCAAATTAATTTGGAAATCCAGAAATTAAAGTTTCTTAAAAATCAGGACGCTATGAGGCTTGAGCAATTGGAAAACGAGTATAACAAAAATCCGACAGAACAATTGGAAGAGGAAATCGGACAAATTAGAACTAAACTCATAAGTTCTGGGTTATTTGATTTTGCAGGATTGTGCAACATAAGTTTCCAAGATATTTATGAATCAATAAACGAAAACGAAATTGTTTTTAATATGCTTTCATATAAGTATAGTAATAGTGAAAAAGATAATTTTTATATAAATTTTAATGTCAAAGAATTAAGTCTTACATCTACTTTTATAAATCTTGATGACCATTTCAGTTTAGAGAAGGACAGTAATATTAATTCAAAATTTTTCGATTACATAAATGATGAGATTTTTAAAAATAATAAAGTCGCTGGGGACTTAATAAATACCTTTTATATAATCCCATCTGGAAAATCCAATCTTATAAACTTTAGCGCTTTCTCGCTTTCTTTAGAAGAAAAACTTAATAGAAAATTCAAAATCCACGTAATAAACTCTTTGAGTGATATTCCAGGACTAAAAAACGAAGTTCAGCGTAAAGTTGATAACCTAATACTTATTGGAGATATTGACTATGATAAAGTAAAAAGGCCGCCAACAACAAATCATACAGAAATTACTAGAGGACTTAATTTAGCTCAATCAATCGCAAAATCCGGCATTCCTTTATGGAGTTATTTGCCAGGTACAAAAAAAGAAATTGATGATATTACAAAAATTGCATTAAAAAATAATGTTGATACTTTTATTTTGAGCAATGATGAAGTTACAGAGTCAAAGCTGAAAAAAATGACAATTAATCCTTTAAAAACCAATATTGTTCATGTTGCCACGCATGGCTATTTTTTTCCCGATAATAGTGATGATCACAATGAAAACTATTTTGCTAATCATAAAAATCCTTTATTAAGGTCCGGTTTAATTTTGTCAGGAGCTAATGATAACTGGAATAATAATGTGTTTGTTGATCCCAATAGCGATGGAATTTTAACTTCGGAAGAGATTTCATTTATGGATTTAAGCGGTGTAGAATTAATAGTATTGAGCGCATGTGATACAGGTCTAGGAGATGTTTCAAACCTAGAGGGTATAAATGGATTACAGAGAGCTTTTAAACTTGCAGGAGCTCACAAATTAATTATGAGTTTATGGAAAGTTCCAGATGAAGAAACAGCAGAGTTCTTTAATTACTTCTACGAATTTCTTTTAGATAAAAATTTTTCTATTAATGATGCTTTTAGAGAAACTCAAAGGGTCATGAAAGAAAAATATTCTCCATATTATTGGGCATCATTTGTTCTTTTAGAATGAATTCCAGTTAGATTTTAAATTTTATTGCTATTTCGTTTTTTTTGAGGGTTACCTTTTCAAGATTAAGCTATTAAGTAGAACTAATAATCTTTAAAAGAAACTCACTATGAAAACTTTATTAAAAAAAACAGCATCAAACCAAGTTAATCTCATTTTAGAATCCATAATAAATTGGGATGCCAATGGCATCCTTAATTTGTTAAATGATGATAAGACTTACCAAGACCTAACTCCCAAAGAATTTGTTTTAACAATCGTAACAGAGTTTATGTTTTTTAAGCGTGCTGGCGATACTCAATTATCATTGACCACGAATTTGTGTCATGGCTGTAATTGCAGACAACCTATGTTTGTCTTTAAAGGAAATAAAAGTGGCAGAGAATACGCGCTTTACTTCGAATTTGATGACAACGAGATTTTGGATATTTATAAATGTAATTGGTACGGAAACATATCATTTGACGAAATTTCTTTTGAAGAAAAAGATAATTTAAGGGTTACCTTTTAATAGAATCGCTATTAACGGATAAATAAGTATAACTTTTAAACTAAATCAAAATGAAAAACGTTCATAACATTTTATCAGCCTTAGCAATTTTACTTGCTTTCACATTTTCAAATGCCCAATCTACCTATACCGTTGGAAGTACGGAATATGTTTATGGAGAATATTACAGTACAACCGGAAAACCTAAAGTAGTACGAAGCTCATCAAATAAGAAGTATTTTTTGAAATCAAGAGGATACGAAAGCACTCCTTACGGTTATGAGGTTGACCACATTATTCCATTGTCACAAGGTGGAAGTGATGACCCATCTAATATGCAATTATTAACAGTTAGTCAGCATCAAAAGAAAACCGCCAGAGAAAGAACGCAAGTTGCACAAACAAACACATACAACGTTTATAAGGTTAATTCTCCCGCTTATTATTCAACACCGACGGTCAAGCCAGAAAAGATTCAATATTCAACTCCAAGTTATACTACTCCTGTGTATACTTTACCCACATACAATAATTCATCTAGTTCTACTAGAACCATTTATACAGGTTCTCGAGGAGGTCAATACTACATTAATTCTAATGGAAATAAGACGTATGTAAAAAACTAGCTATTCTTAAATTTGGAAAATCAAGTCAGGGTTAAGCAATTTATGTTTAACCCTGATTTAATAAAATTTTCCTATGAAATTTAATAGAAGAACAAAATTCAATATAACACTCACAATAAAAACCCCTACTGCCCAATTAGGATAAATCTTTGCTTTCTTTATAGTGTCTTCGAACCGATATTCAAAATTTTTAACAGCCTTTAAATGAGCTTCCATTTGTTGTTGATGGATTTCTATGGCAGCTTTATATTCCGTCAGATCCATCTTGATTTTCGTTTCTTTCAATTGTGCATTTATTCCTTCCAACTTTTCCAAAGTGTTTTTAAAATCGGTGGTCTCATTGACTAAAAGCGCGGTGAGTTCTTCAAGTTTTGTCATGATCGATACATTTAATAAGAGAGTCCATGTTGTATAGTTTTTTTGATAATAAACTTGGTCAGCTTAAAAGCTAATTTGGGTGCCAGGCCTACTGTATTTCCTGCCAACGTTACCCCAACGGTACTGTTTTTTAAACTCTTGATGCCTTCAAGTTGGCCCATTTGTTTGCCAATATTCCCAATGGACATGTTCCGGTGCACTTCACTGCCCTTTAGATTATGTCCATCAAATTCAAAGCGGAACCCTTGTATATTGTTTTGTTTGTTTATGGTTGGGATGACCTTGACGCCATTGGTCTCCATGGCTTTGATATAGGCATCAAATGATTTCGGTTTTAAATGGGCCATAGCCAGGTCATGTCTGCGCTTGATCTCTGTGCGTATGTCCTTCAGATTGAATTCTTTTTCAAATTGCACTTGCTTAACTGTAGTCAATCCCATTTGTTCTGCCACTTTTTCAGCTGCCAACTGGCTGCGCTTCCCTATAAAACTATCATTGTAAGCCACGCCCCTAAAATCAATCCTATTGACATATAAATGGATGTGCTTATGTTCCTTGTCCTTATGCACAAAGGCGATGGCCTGACGCTCTCCGAGTTTCATTTCGTGGATGAACCTTTTGGTGATGTCCTCTAGTTTGTTTTTGTCCAATTTCCTACCGTCCTCTATCGTGGGGCTGAGGATAAAGGACAGGGTGTTTTTTGTACAGTTATGATTCTGGTCCTGGAGCATTTTAAATTCCTGTGTGATTTCGGCTGGGGAATCGCCATGCAGAAATTCCTTGAGCACGATCTCGGCATCCTTTTCCTGGTTCCACCCATAGGCCATCGATGCCCTGGTGTGTGATATGCTTTTGCCCTTTCCTATCATGATTGAAACTTTTTGAGGTGCGCCTTGATTTCATTGGCCAGGGCATATACCGATTCGGTCAGTTTGGGATTACGTTTTCTGTACATGTTCCCGATGGCCTTAAAGTTATTGTGGTATTTGATCATCATCTTATAAAGTTCGATGTGCTCCTCGCTAAACCGTTCGGTAATGTCCTTATCGAATACGGCACGCCGGATATACGCGCTTAGGCTCAATCCTGAAGACGATGCCTTAATAGTTAAGAGCTTCTTTTCGTAAAGGGAACATCTAAACTTGACCAGATCACTTTTCCCCCTAAACACTCTTTTTTTTTCTTTGCGACCTTCGGGAGCAAACGAGAATGTGGCCACAGACACACATCTCGAATTCCTACCCAGAATAATTCCCATTCCATTGGCATCCATTTCCAGATCCAATTCTACACTTTCAGAATGTTTGAGTAATTGGGCAGGAATCTTTAGATATTGCTGCTGTTCATTATTTCGTTCAATCTCATCCTTTTCTTTCATGGCATAAAAAATCGTTTAAATCCTTGTGGTTTTTATAGGCATCACATTGATCATTTATATGACTATATTTCTTTGTCAAATAAAGTGTTGCATTTTGTCCAGCCGAATCATTATCCAAATAGAGATCGACAATTTCATAATTTGAAATATGTGTTTCAACATTTTCTATAAATGCAATGGAATTTAAAACCATGACATCTGAATCTTTTATTAAAGAGCCATTCATAACGGCCAACGATAATAAATCAAACATCCCTTCCAAGATGATTAGATGCTTGCTGTTTCTTTGGAGATGGGTATATGATTTTGGGCTACTGCTACTCTTAAAAATCCTATTGCGCAGTTCCCATCCATTTTTGTTATTCTGTAAACCAATAGCAAAAAATTGCTTGTCCTTAAAAGTGTACCAAACTTCACTACAATAAGTATTGGCAATCTGTAATGGAATCGCTCTAAAATTCAGGTACTGAATCAATGCCGGATGTTTGATGTTCTGAATTTTAGTGATGGTTATCCCAATGTCATTCGTGTTGAAATGTTGTTGCTGTTGAAAAGAAAAAGAAGACCAATCTTGATTCAAATACGCCAGAGCTTCCTTCACAGAACATTTCAAAATCCTACAGACCAAATCAATCACATTGCCTCCTATTCCTTCACCATGGTCGTACCATCGGTTCATGGTCTTGGAGACTTTAAAAGAGGCTTGGGTTTCTGACCTGAAAGGACTCAGAAACCAAGCTTCTTTTTCCGCTGTCCTTTGGGGAAAGTGCCCGAGTTTTGCCAGCGCCTTTTCGATGGGAAAAGCTCGGGCGCTTTCACAGTTTATTTTTCTTTTCATCAGCTTCTTCTTTTATAACTTAATATTTACCTACCTAGTTACCTATGCCAGTAATCATAAGGCATATAACAAAAGGTAAGTTCCTTTTTATGTTACCTATCTTACCTGTTGAAGTCGTTAGGTAAGATTGAGGTAACTTCTTTTTAAATGATCTTACCTAAATAAACCCAAGCATTCTTTGGGCATTAGATCCATTAGGTAAGTAGGTAGGTTGTTTTATAGTTTTTTTGGTACTTCCAGTTCCCAAGGGCTGTTTTTAAAAATCGCTTTTGCCAAATAACCGTACACTTGTCTTTGGGGATGCTTGACTTTTTGAAAGTTAAATCCCGAGAGTGCCCTTCCAAGATTGATGTGGTTCAACCGCACGTTGAGACAAGACAAGGCAACCATAACATCTGTGGCCGTCACAAAATCTTCAATGTCGTCGGAGCTTTCGTAATACTTGGCAACCATCTCCTGTTCGGAAGTCAGCTTTGTATACCGTTTGTTGCGCTCTTCATTTTCGTTTACATCTTTTGCGGAGAGTTCAGGATTAAAGGTTTTATCAATGTATGCAAGATGGTACGCCTGAGTCCATACGTCCTTTATATTTACTTCATTGGAATAGGAGAAATCGATCACGTCCTTTAGTTCAAAACAAAGCCATCTTACCGATCCTGTTTCATCATTTAGAAACAAGGACATATTGGTGGAACCCATAAACGAACAGATTCTGGGCAATGTGGTGTTTTTCCGATCGTAGGGTAAACGCTCATTAATAAAGGTCTTGGAGAAAAAGGCTTTCAGTGCGTTGACATCATTTTTTGACAGTACGGCCAATTCATCCAGATTGTATAAAAAATTTCGACATAACTGGATCCTGGCATCTTTGTCATTGCTGATGTCCTCGGCCATATATTCTGCAAGTTCCGGTGGGCATAAAAATCGGCACCAAGTAGATTTCCCTGAGCTCTGTCCTTTATGGCTTATGATAAGCGCCTGTTTATTGAAGTAACCAGGTTCCAAGGCACACTTTATGGATCTTACCAACCATTTTTTAAAGTGATACAGAAAGACCTCAGGTTCGTAGATGGGCAAATAGGACGCTAATTTTGAAATATGGTCCACTCCGTCCCACTTGGGTAACGACTTAAAATACTCCTGAATGGGATTGTGTTTTTTAATAAGTTCGGACTTTATGAGTATTTCAAGCTTGGCAGGATTTATCTCAACACCTGCTTTGTTCAGTTCGATGATCAAAGAATTCAAATTGATGTAATTCCATTCTTTATGACCTTTTAACGATATCTGAAAATCGTGTGAGATCTCATTATAGAGGATATCATATTTTCCAGATAGATAGTCGATCGCATAATCGAAAATTGTTTTCTTTTTGGGATCCTTAACAATATATAATTGCTGTTTATTTGTTTCCATAGAAGTTAGCTTTAGTGAAATAGTATATTTCGCAGATCAAAAGCGGATATTCCTTATGGCATAGGCCACTGCCTCACTTTCTATGTCGTGTTGCGATTTTCGCTTGTTTTGAAGTAGCCATTCAACAAGTTTGCGCTTCTCAAAAAAGAGCATCTTGCCGTTGGGTTTGGAGTGTGGAATTTTCCCTGAAGAAGTCAATTTGTAAAGATAGCTTCGGGATATGCCTGTATAATCACAGGCTTCGTTAAAGGTTAAGACCTCTTTGTGGCCTACCAATAGTTTTTCTAAACGATCAAATCGTTCCAATATTAATTGATTGTCCATTTTTAATTGTTTTTAATGATTAAAATGAACAAAAGCGCTTTTGTTTTCCCTTATGGGATGATGGAAATAAAAGTATAAAAAGAGGCTGTTGAAAGGAAACAGAATCGTGCAAAGTTATACACAAAAACTTATGAACGAGCAATTTAGACCAAATGAAACCAAATGAATTGACGAAAATTCAATTTAGCTCTTAATGATATCAAATGGTCATAAATGACACATCATAAAACAATTGGAAAACAGCCTTTTTGGGTGTTATTTTGAGTTATTAACAATGAATGTTAATCACGCTTAGCCTTTATGAAGTTTAAAAACGCAAATATTCTGATTTGGGCACTTTTAAAAATATGGAATACATTGAAACTCGAAAGACGTGAACTCAGAAAATGTAGTATAATAAAAAAAGGAAAATCGCTTTACGCAGAATCTATTCGATATCTTTTTGTTTAGTTCCTCTGAAATTGATGATTTCAATAAATCCTTTTTCAAATTGTATTCTGTAGATAATGTAGTTGTTTTTATCCACCAATCCTTTGTGAACATTTTTATGTTTTCCTGTTGGTGGACAAATTTTGGGATACTTACTAATACGGGTTAAAAGATCTTGTAGATTTTGTTCTAAATTAAGAATTTCAATGGCTGTCCATTCTTCTTCCAAATATTCTATAACCTTATCCAGACCTCTATTTGCTTGAGGTGTCCATTTTATGATTAATGCCATTTATCAAAACGTTTCATAACAGTCTCATTAGCTATATAAATGCCTTCATCTGCCTGATTTAAACCTGTGTTGATTTCTTCTTGTTCCTCTTTAGACATCTCATTCCACCAATCTCCTTGCTCTTCATCAAAGACCTTTTTAAGTTTTGCTAAAAGGCTTTCTTTTTGTGTTTGCAGTAAAAGATGCATCAATTCTAATTTCGTGGCTTCTATATTCATAATCACAACTTTTAGTAATACAAAGGTAATTTAATGTTTTCTATTATGTAAATCGCATCAGCGATATAATAATTGTCATTTATTAAGTTTATGACAACTATTATAAAAATTTTAGCAAGTTCGGCAAACGTTCATAAAACATATTTCCGTTCAACTTTACCCAAACTTGATAGATTCAAAATTCAGATATTCTAATCAAGGGACAAATTTAAGACCGGAATACTGTTTGCCGCTTCCTTCATTTTTGTATCGATTATTTTGGCATAAATCTGTGTGGTTCTTATTTCTCGATGGCCAAGACGTTTGGACACCGTATAAATATCCGCGCCATTCTCTAATAATAGGACCGCATTGGTATGTCTTGCACTATGAAATGTAATATGCTTTGATACGCCTGCACGATTGCACCAGCGCACTATTTCGTTATTATAAACTGCTGAATACTTTAGACCTACAAATACGCGATCATTGGGAGCGCAACGCTCGCCTAACAATTCTCGGGCTTGATCTGAGATATAAAGATATTCCACACCGTCAGTTTTCTTTTGTCTAAAGTTTACCCGGCTTACCCCATCTTCATCACGTACCTCTGACCAAGTCATCGCATTAATATCTGACCATCTTAAACCTGATAAACATGAAAACAAAAAAGCACGTTTTAAAACTTCATATTTACACTCGGTGTTGGCTAAGGTTTGTAACTCTTGAAAAGTCAAATATTCGCGTTGGCTTTCTGCTTGCTCAAAGGACTTTACTTTTGTAGCATAGTTAAGTGCTAAATAGCCTTCGTCAAAAGCAGCTCTAAGGGTCGCTTTAAATTTGTTGAAGTAGGTGTATTTTGAATTTAATGATAACGGCAATTTACTTTTGGTACGCGCTTCTTTGTCGATGTATTTTCGAACTCGGTTAACAAAAGCTTCATCAATATCGTCAAAAGTAATGTTTGGAGATATACAACGCTCAAAGTGTATGAGTGCTGCCGACCAATTCCCATAATTTTTAGGACTATCATAGCGCTCTTCTGCTTTTTCTCGAAAGAATTCTAAAAACCGTCTGATCCCTTTTGAGGTGGTTTTAAGATCAAACTTGCCCTGATAGTATTCTGCTTCCCGAATAGCAAGAATCTTTTTGGCTAAGGCCATAGTTTCCTTGTTCTCTTTTCTTTCAATCGCGTTCTTCGGTTCACTATGCAAATACATTTTCAGATTTTCATAGTCGCGAATGTGTTTTCTTTTACCTTCTGGGGATATCTCTGATCCCTTATAGTACTCTATTAGCAAGCTAATTTTCCCACTTGGCAGTTTCCGTTCTTTTAGTTTTATTTTCATTATGTGGTACGTTTGTACTACATAAATTTAAAATGTAGTACATATGTGGTACCAAAAGTAATACTAAAAGAAATAGAAAGAAAAACTTTAACACTACAACCATCTGTATATCAAGCAAAAGAAGACATTGTGCAAGTATTGGAAACCAATTTTATTTGCCGATGCAAAAATTCGCAAATATATTCCCCAGTAAATCATCATTGGTAATCTCACCTGTTATTTCACCAAAGTGATACAGTGCCTGGCGGATGTCAATGGCCAATAAATCGCCTGAAAGCTCCGAATCCAAGCCGTATTTCACTTTCTGGATTTCTTCGAAAGCTTTTAGGAGCGCATCGTAATGTCTCGTATTGGTCACGATGGTTTCATTGTTTCTGAGTGCACCAGTGTTGATAAGATTAAGCAAGGTATCGGTCAACTGCTCTACTCCAAATCCGGTTTTAGCAGAAATAGGAATGAGGTGCGCCGTGTGCGGTGCAAGGTGGGTTGTAATATTGGCAAGTTCACTATCTGAAATCTGATCGATTTTATTAAGCACAACCAATAGTTGTTTCTGTGGAAATTGGTTCTTTATTTTCTCTATTTCTATGATAAAAGATTGAATCGCATCATTTCCAACGGCCAACTGACCACTGCCGATTAAAAACAACACGACTTGGGCTTGTTCAATCTTTTCAAAAGTTTTCTTGATGCCGATACTCTCGACGATATCTTCAGTCTCACGAATTCCCGCCGTGTCAATAAATCGGAAGCTCATCCCTCCTATCACCATTTCGTCTTCAATGGTATCTCTTGTGGTCCCAGCGATTTCAGATACAATGGCGCGTTCTTCATTGAGTAACGCATTCAATAAGGTGGATTTCCCAACGTTTGGCTCGCCAACAATGGCTACCGGAATTCCGTTTTTGATCACATTTCCAACGGCAAAGGAATCGATCAGGCGTTTTAGCACATGAATGATCCTGTTCACCAATTTATAAAACTCATCACGATTGGCAAATTCGACGTCCTCTTCAGCAAAATCGAGCTCGAGTTCAATCAAGCTGGCGAAATTCAGCAATTCATCACGCAAGTTTTTAATCTCATTACTAAACCCACCCCGCATTTGTTGCATGGCAATTTTATGGGAGGCTTCATTGTCACTTGCTATTAAATCGGCTACGGCTTCCGCCTGACTTAAATCCAATTTCCCATTTAAAAAAGCCCTTAAAGTATATTCTCCAGGGTTCGCCATTCGGCAGCCATTTTTCAAGAACAACTGAATGATTTCCTGTTGGATATAAAGACTTCCGTGACAAGAAATCTCAATCACATCTTCTCCAGTGTACGAATGGGGATTCTTAAATATCGTCACCAAAACCTCATCAATCACTCTTGGATCATCAACAATATGACCTAAATGTACGGTATGCGATTTCTGTTCCGATAGGTCTTTCCCCGAAACCGATTTGAAAAACCGTGAGCCTATAGAAATAGCATCCTTTCCTGAAAGTCGGATGACTGCAATAGCACCACTTCCAGAAGCTGTGGCCAAAGCAACAATAGTATCATTAGCGATCATAACACTTCATTTTCCTGCAAAAATATCGTAAAATTGCCATCTTTAAGAGTAAATGTTAAATTTCTTAAGGTTTGACGAGTGCTCTCCAAACAGTCTAGTCTGTTTTATCTTATTATATTTGTGCACCCATAAAAAATTATTCAAATGAAAAGAGTCCTTAGTGTTTTCATAATCTTCATAGTATTGAACTCCTGTAAATCCGATCCGAAAATGGAATTGGACGGTTATGTTATCAATGGAACAGCTCCTGGTATCCATAATGGCGTCAGGGCCTATTTAAAAACTGTCGATAATCAACGACGTGAAATCATTCAAGATTCGGCCATTATCGTGGATGAAAAGTTCACTTTTAAAGGTGACATAGACTCGCCACAACTTTGGCACTTGACCATTAACAGTTTGAATGGTGGATTGCCTATACTTGTTGAAACTAAAGAAATTACCATTTCAGTAGATCCAAACAATCTGGGAAGTTCCACCATAACGGGCTCAAAAACTAACGATGCCCTAGCCACATATCTGCATGACGTCAAGGAATTGAGCACTAAGCGCAATGCCTTATTTGAAGAAAATAAAGCGCTCGCAAACTCGGAAAACACTTCAGAAAACGCCCGAATTGCCAACGAAATAAAAGATATCAATCAGCAATTGGCAGACTATCCGCAGAATTTCATAAGTGAACATCCCGATAATTATTTTTCGCTGGTTTTGTTAGAATCCTTGGTGGCCTCACCAAATATGGATCTTGATGAAATGGAACGAAAGCTCAACGCCATGTCAACTGAATTAAAATCTTCAGAATACGGTAAACGTATCGCCAGTCAATTGGAAACGAAAAAGCTTCAAATGGCGCAGTTTAACGCTTTAGATATTGGCAATATAGCTCCAGATTTTTCCGCACCAGATCCTGACGGAAACCTCCTTGCTTTGAGCAGTATTAGGGGAAAAGTGACCATTATTGATTTTTGGGCGTCATGGTGTGGCCCTTGCCGAAAGGAAAACCCGAATGTGGTTAAAGTTTATCAAAAATATCACGATAAAGGATTGGAAATTATCAACGTATCCTTGGACAGACCCGGCCATAAAGACCGATGGCTAAAAGCGATTAAAGACGATAATTTAACCTGGCACCACGTCTCAAACCTTAATTATTTTAATGATCCAATTGCCAAACTGTACCATATCAATGCCATTCCGGCCACCTATATCTTAGATGAGTCCGGAACAATTGTTGCCAAAAACCTGAGAGGTGCTGCCCTAGATGCCAAGATTGGAGAGCTTTTAAACTAAAATGGAATAAGATTGCGGTTTTTATTACCTACGTGGTACTTATAATTTTCCCGTTTTATGCATCACAAACAACACTACAATAGGGATGGCCAGCAAACCAACCATCAGTAAGTCCGTTTTAAATAGCGAAGGGTAAAGGATCAAGGTGGCTACAAATCCACCAATGGCACCACCAAAATGCGCATCATGCCCAATATTTCCCAATTGTTTCTTCATGCCGTAAATGGAATAAATGAGGTACAAGATTCCAAAAACGTAGGCAGGTATTGGTAACGGAATAAACAAAATGCCCAACTGCATATTGGGTTGCAATAAGATGGCAGAATAAAGGATTCCAGTAACGGCCCCACTCGCTCCTACAGCACTGTAATGAAATTCATCTTTGTGGAAATAGAGCGATAGCAAATTCCCTAAAATCAAACTTGCAATATAAATGATCAAAAAATGAACCGTTCCTAAATAGAGAATCACTACCGGAGCAAAAAAGTAAAGGGTAAACATGTTGAAGAAAAGATGCATCGTGTCTACATGCAAAAATCCGGAACTGAAAATCCTGATTTTTTCACCGCGCCTAATTCCGCCAACGTTAAATTTATAGCGTTCAAAAAAACCGCGATCGCTAAATCCTTTAAACGAAATAATTACATTCGCTGCAATCACTACAATGGTTACCAAATCTAAATTACCCATAAACTCCAAACGTATTATTTATATTAAAGCATATCTTTGCAGGTGCAAATCTAATATTAAAAAATGCAATTTCTTGTTTACATCTTAGTTTATCCACTTATTTGGCTGATATCAATCCTCCCATTTCGATTGCTTTATGCTTTTTCTGATGGTCTTTATATTATTATCTACAAACTTGTGGGCTATCGAAAAAAAGTAGTCCAGGATAATTTAAGGTTGGTTTTTCCTGAGAAACCAGAAGCTGAAATCAATGACATTACCGAGAAATTTTACCATCATTTTTGTGATATGATGCTGGAAGCCATCAAATCCCTGACTATTTCTGAGGAATCGATGAGAAAACGTTTCAAGTTTGCCAATGTCGAACTTCTAAATGAACTGGGTGAGCAAAACCGAAGCATCGTTTTGATGTGCGCTCATTACGGAAGTTGGGAATGGATCTTCATTCTTCAAAAATACGTGACGCACAAAGGTTACGCGGTGTACAGCCGTTTGGGAAATAAATATTTTGATGCACTAGTAAAACGTATTCGTGCCAAATGGGACAGTACCTTAATCACCACAAAAGAGACCATTCCTACTCTGACCAAATCAAAACAAGAAGGCGAGCTGACCATCAACGGATTTGTTTCAGATCAAACCCCTATGATCTCCAGAGCATTTCACTGGAATGAATTTATGGGCATCAAAGTCCCCATCCATACCGGTGCTGAGATGTTGGCAAAACGATTGGACATGTCCGTGGTGTTCTTTAGGGTGAAACGTATTAAACGCGGGTATTACGAGACGACGTTTGAAACGCTTGCCTTAAACCCAAATGATTATCCAAATTACGAAATCTCGGATATGTTTACCGAAAAAGTCGAAAAACAAATCCGTGAAGCGCCTCAATATTACCTATGGACGCACAGACGTTGGAAACATAGGGATAAAGTACCTGCGGAATTTCTTTAATAAGACTATAAAAGGACTATAGACCGCTTTGCTAATAGATTTTAGACACTAGATAGTCTTTACATACGTTCGCAAGAAGCACACAGTTTCTATCTCAAATTATTGGATTAAAAAAGGTATAATGGATTTGAATTTCTTGCGATAGGCATACGGGAAATACTATTTCACAGAGTTACACAGAGGAGACACAGAGTTACCCAAAGAACGATGATATCAAAAAAATAAGTGAGAGTGAGAATCAGAATGATTAACATCACCAATCTGAGCGTACCGGCAGGTCAGCGTTCCATCTGAAATTCTAAAAGTGTAGTTCGTGAAAATTAGCCTCCAAAAATAAATCAGCGAAAATCAGCTCCATCCACGTGACCCGCCTGAACGAACGGGCAGGTCAGCGTTTTATCTGAAAATTAAAAAGTGTAGTTCGTGAAAATTAGCCTCCAAAAATAAATCAGCGAAAATCAGCTTCATCCGCGTTCTCAGCGTTTTCAGCGTTCCATCACATTTCAAACCAGTCATCAACTGGAAGTTCATACTTATCTTCCAATAGGTTAGATTTATGTACAAACTCATTGGTTGCAGGAATATATTGGTATTCCTTAGCCCAGGTCTTATGATGTTTGGCAAGCTCTTTTAAACTATCACAAACATAAATGGTTTCCTCAGTGGTGGTGGTCGGATGAATGGACATTCTTATCCAACCTGGTTTACGGGTCAATTCACCTAACGAAATCTCGTGGGTCAAAGCATTGGAAGTCTCCATATCCACATGCAACAAGAAGTGCCCATAAGTACCTGCACAACTACAGCCACCACGGGTTTGGATGCCAAAACGGTCATTTAAAAGTTTGACGCCTAAATTGTAATGCAGCTCATCAATATAAAAAGAAATCACACCCAAACGATCTTGATGCTGACCGGCAAGAATATTGATATTTTCAACAGGATTTAGCTCGGCAAAAATATAATCAATGATTTCATGTTCCCGTTCCAAGATGTTAGCCACACCCATTTGCTCCTTTAGCTTAATTGCCAAGGCTGTTTTAATGGTTTGCAAGAATCCTGGGGTGCCACCATCCTCACGATCTTCAATATTATCAATGTATTTATGTTCTCCCCACGGATTGGTCCAACTTACGGTACCGCCCCCTGGACTATCAGGAATCATGTTTTTGTACAATTTTTTATTGAAGATCAAAACGCCAGAAGTTCCAGGCCCTCCAATAAATTTGTGTGGTGAAAAGAAAATGGCATCCAAAGCTTCGTCTTCATCTTCTGGGTGCATATCAATATCAACATAAGGTGCAGAACACGCAAAGTCAACAAAACACACTCCGCCATTTTGATGCATCACTTTAGCAATCTCATGATAAGGAGTCTGAATCCCGGTAACGTTAGAGCCACCAACAACTGAAGCGATTTTAATGGGACGATCCTTATACTGTTCCAAAAGAACTTTAAAATTAGCCATGCAGAACAGACCATCTTCCCCAGGAGGAATGACCTCTACTTTAGCAATAGTTTCCAGCCACGATGTTTGGTTGGAATGGTGTTCCATATGCGTGATAAAAACTACAGGTTTCATGGCATCTGGAACAATCGTATGTTTTCTCATGTTTTCAGGCACTTTCAAACCCAAAATCCGCTGAAATTTATTAATGGCCTCAGTCATGCCACTGCCACAACAAATCAATACATCATCGTCGTTGCTGTTGACATGGTCTTTTATAATGTGTTTTGCCTTATGATAAGCCTTGGTCATCGCCGTCCCGGAAACGGTTGTCTCCGTATGGGTATTGGCCACATAAGGTCCAAAGACATTCATCAATGTTTCCTCAATAGGTCGGTATAAACGTCCGGAAGCCGTCCAATCCGTATAAACGATTTTCTGTTTTCCATAAGGCGTCATAAATTCTTGATCAATACCAATAATATGTTGCCTGAACTGTTGAAAGTAGCGTTCCAGTTCGGTGGTTTTTTTATTGGATATTTCGGTGGTTATCATGGGATTATATTTAAACGGCAAAGGTACTAAATATTTGCGACAGCCTTGATTTCAGAAATGATCTGATCCGCAAGCGCATCGGCTTCCTCCTGCGAAAGTGCTTCCGTATAAATCCTGATAATTGGCTCTGTATTACTCTTGCGTAAATGGACCCAACTTTTTTCAAAATCTATTTTAACACCATCAATAGTGGTTAGTTTTTCATTTTGATAACGTTCTTCCATCGTTTTCAAAATCCCATCCACATCCATTCCTGCTGCCAAATCGATTTTCTTTTTACCCATATAATAATTTGGATAGGTTGCTCGAAGCGCGCTTGTGGTCATTTCTTTTTCTGCCAACAGACTCAAAAACAAAGCCACTCCAACTAGCGCATCACGTCCATAATGCAATTCTGGGTAAATGATCCCTCCGTTTCCTTCACCTCCAATGATGGCGTTATTCTTCTTCATTAATTCCACCACGTTCACCTCTCCTACAGCACTGGCCTCATAACTGCCGCCATGTTTTTCCGTAACATCCCTTAAGGCTCTTGTAGAACTCATATTGCTTACTGTATTGCCGGGAGTTTTGCTCAACACATAATCTGCACAAGCCACTAAAGTGTATTCTTCTCCAAACATCTCGCCTTTTTCATCTACAAACGCCAAACGGTCCACATCAGGATCAACCGCAATACCAAAATGTGCTTTCTCTTTGACTACCATTGCTGATAAATCTTGCAAATGCTCTTTTAAAGGTTCTGGATTATGGGGAAAATGGCCCGTAGGTTCGCAATACAATTTGACGGCTTGTACTCCCAAACGTTCCAATAACAAAGGAATGATAATCCCTCCCGAAGAGTTGACGCCATCTACAACCACTTTAAATTTAGCGTCTCTAATGGCTTTTTTATTGACCAAAGGCATTTTTAGAACTTCATCAATATGAATATCCATATACGCCTCGTTTTTGGTAATTTCTCCAAGATCATCTACTTCTGCGAAGGTCATTTGATCGGCTTCGGCAATTTCTAAAATCCGTGCACCTTCGGCAGCATTTAAAAATTCACCTTTGGCATCAAGCAGCTTAAGCGCGTTCCATTGTTTTGGATTATGACTGGCGGTTAATATAATCCCCCCATCGGCATGTTCCATAGGTACGGCAATCTCAACAGTTGGCGTGGTTGACAATCCCAGATCAATGACGTGGATACCCAAACCAACCAAGGTGTTCATCACTAAGTTTTGGATCATTTCACCAGAGATCCGAGCATCGCGACCAACGACCACACGGTAATTTTCCTTGTTGCGTTGTTCTTTTAACCAGATCCCATAAGCTGATGCAAATTTTACCGCATCAATAGGCGTTAAATTATCGCCCACTTTACCTCCAATAGTGCCTCGTATTCCTGAAATTGATTTGATGAGTGTCATATTTTAAATTTTAAATGAAAAGCAAATATACAATTACAAAATTGGAAATTTTATGATGGGCTTGTCGAATTTTATGATGAGCTTGTCGAATTTTGTGATGAGCTTGTCGAATTACTAAAATCCTATTCCGTAAATTAGGCCAATGAATTTTTTAGCCCATATTTATCTTTCAGGAGACAACGAATTAATCGCCATTGGAAATTTTATGGCAGATAGCATCAAAGGAAAACACTACAAAAAGTATCCTGATGAGCTTCAAGTAGGCATACGTCTCCATCGCGAAATTGACACCTTTACTGATGCCCACCCCACCGTCAGATTAAGCACCAAACGCTTACATGAAAATTACAGCCACTACAGCGGTGTGATCGTGGATATTTTATATGACCACTTTCTTGCGAAAAACTGGTCGCACTACTCGCCCATTCCTTTAGCTATTTATGTAGACGATTTTTACGAAACATTGAAAACACATGCCGAATTTCTGCCCCCGCGCGCTCAAAAGATGGTGCCTTATATGATTGCGGGAAATTGGCTGTTGAATTATGCGAAAATTGAAGGCATACAAAATGTTTTGATTGGTATGAACAGACGCACCAACAATATTTCAGGGATGGATAAAGCTACCGATGAGCTTAAAGAATTCTATCATGAATTTGAGGCCGAATTCACCAGTTTTTTTGAAGAACTGCGTGTGTTCTCAGAAGAAAAATTAGCCACATTAAAACAGATGTATGCTTTGGAATAGCCTGCCGATTTCATAAATTTATATAACTTACACTTTAAAGATATTTTTTTAATCCAACCCATCATGAAAAATTCCCTCGTTATCTTCGCCTTGCTTTTCTCACTTTCGATATTTTCTCAAGGCACCCAATTGCTGAGACAGCCCAGCATTTCAAAAACCGAAGTTGTTTTTATTTATGCCAACGATTTATGGAAAGCACCTCTAAATGGAGGTACAGCAATGCGATTGACCAGTGGCGAAGGCTACGAATCCAATCCGCATTTTTCCAAAGACGGCAAAACAATTGCTTTTACAGCAGAATATGACGGGAATTCCGATGTGTATATCATGCCTTCAGAAGGTGGCGAACCAAAGCGTTTGACCTTCCATCCCGATGGTGACTATGTTGAAGGATGGACGCCAGACAACAAAATTCTGTTTCGTTCAGGTCGTGAAGGCAAACCAACTGCATCCACAAAACTATATACTATTGGAACTGAAGATAGTTTTCCAGAAGCTCTAGATTTACAAAGAGCTGCCTACGGCGATATTTCTGCCGATGGAAAGTTTATCGCCTATACGCCAATTACTTCCTGGGATCCTGAATGGCGCAATTATCGCGGCGGACAAGCCATGCCCATCTGGATTGTGGATTTAGAAACAAAAGATTTGATCACCACGCCACAATTGGATAAAGAGCGTCATTTAGATCCGAAATGGTTAAACGGCGTGGTATATTATTTATCAGAACGTGATTATACCAGTAATATCTGGTCCTTCGATCCGAAAACCAAAACTGAAAAACAAATCACCTTTCACAAAAAATTCGACGTTAAAAGTTTAAGCGCCAATCAAAATCAAATTGTTTATGAACAAGGTGGCTATCTCCATCTTTTAAATGTGGAAACTTTAGATACCAAACAATTACATATCACGGCAACAGGCGATTTGAATTTTGCCAGACCGCGTTGGGAAGACGTTGCTGCAAGCAGTTTAAGCAATCCACAAATCTCTCCTAAAGGCATGCGCGCTGTTTTTGAGCATCGCGGAGACATCTTTACGGTGCCCAAAGAACATGGTTCTTGGCGCAATCTCACCAACTCATCAGGAGTGGCCGACCGCAGCCCCGTTTGGTCTCCCAAAGGTGATAAAATAGCCTGGTTTTCTGATGTCAGCGGGAATTACAAAATGGTTGTAGCCGATCAAGATGGTAACAATCAAGAGGAAATTACCCTGCCCAATGCCACGTTCTTCTTTAAACCTGAATGGTCCAATGATGGCAAATACATTGCCTATACAGATACCGATTATAATATTTGGGTGCTGAATCTAGAGACTAAAAAAGCAGTTAAGGCAGATACGGATCGGTATGCGCATCCTGAACGCTCCATGAATCCGGTTTGGTCCCCTGACAGTAAATGGATTGCCTACGCCAAACAATTGGAAAGTCATTTTAAGTCGATTTTTGTTTATAATGTAGAAACCAATGAGAACATTCAAATTACAGATGGAATGGCCGATGCCATAACCCCGGTTTGGGATGCTTCAGGAAAGTATATTTTCACTTTGGCAAGTACCAATTACGGACTTACCTCAGGCTGGTTGGACATGAGTTCTTATGATGTGAATGTGACCCGTGGGCTTTATGCCATCGTTTTAAACACTAAAGATGATGCGCCTATCCTTCCAAAAACGGATGAAGAGAAGTCCAAGAAGAAGGACGATAAAACAGAAGCTAAAAAAGACGACAAAAAGAAGAAGGATGATTCCAAAGACAAAGATATCGTAGCTGAAGTCCCAAAAATCGTCATTGATAAAGAAAATATTTTCAATCGCATTGTACCTCTTCAACTTAAACAAGCTAATTATGTTGGATTGATAAAAGGACCAAAGACTATTGTTTTTGTTGCAGAAACTGTTCCTAATGAAGAGGCACAGAAAATACACAGTTATAGTTTAGAAGATGGAAAAGCCACGGATTATGCGAAAAACATTTCCGAGATGGTCGTTTCTTCCGATCGTGAAAGTGCATTGATCAGACAAAACAACAACTGGAGCATTGTCGCTACCTCTAAACCACCAAAAGATGATGAAAAGCTCAAAATGGATCTTAAAATAAAAGTTGATCCAAAGGAAGAATACCATCAAATGTATAAAGAAGGCTGGCGTTATATGCGTGATTTCCTTTATGTAAATAACGTGCATGGTGCACCTTGGGATACGGTTTATGAATGGTATGCGCCGTGGATTGACCATGTGCGCCATAGAACAGACTTGAACTATGTGATCGATATCATGAGTGGCGAAGTATCCATTGGACATTCCTACGTGTCTGGTGGTGATATGCCCAAAATTGATCGTGTGCCAGTGGGATTGTTGGGCTGCGACTTTGAATGGACCCCAGATGGCTATCGCATCAGTAAAATTTTCACTGGTGAAACTTGGAATCCAGATACCTACTCACCTTTAGGTTTGCCGGGAATCCACGTGAAGGAAGGCGATTATATTATTTCCATCAATGGTAAAATGGTGAATCCAAATGAGAATATTTACAGCCTATTGGAACAAACTGCAAATCGAGAAACCACGATTGAAGTCAACAGCAAATCGACAAAAACTGGTGCCAAATCATTTTTGGTAAAGCCTGTGGCGAATGAAAGAGGTCTGCGTTATATGGACTGGGTGGAAGGCAACCGTAAGAAGGTGGACGAACTTTCTAATGGTAAATTGGCATATGTGTATGTTCCGAATACGAGTCAGGGCGGATTTGCATCCTTCAACAGATATTATTTCTCACAACAGGATAAAAAGGGTGTTATTATTGACGAGCGTAATAATGGTGGCGGATCGGCTGCTGATTATATGATCGATATTATGTCTCGCGAACTTTTTGGATACTTCAATAGCAAAACAAATGACAACCGACCATGGACAACGCCAATGGCCGGGATTTGGGGACCAAAAGTAATGTTGATTAATGAACGCGCAGGTTCGGGGGGTGATTTACTTCCTTATATGTTTAAAGCGAAAAAAATCGGACCGTTGATTGGCACCAGAACTTGGGGCGGATTAGTGGGCACTTGGGATACACCACCTTTTATTGATGGCGGACGCATGGTCGCACCACGTGGTGGTTTTTATGATGTCAATGGCGAATGGGCCGTTGAAGGCGAAGGTGTAGCCCCGGACATTGAAGTCATTCAAGAACCAAAATTAACGATGAATGGAAGGGATCCACAATTGGAACGTGGCGTCAAAGAAGCTTTAAAACTTTTGGAAACCCAAGAATTTGAAATGAAACCAGAACCAGCGGCGCCGGTAAGATGGAAACGTCCTGCTGGTTACGAAAAGGAAAATTAGGAGTTGTATCACAGAGATTCACGGAGATTTAATAATTACTGATAGTCATAAGATAAAACTCTGCGTAGCTCTGTGAAACCCTGCATCGGCAGTAGGCAGGTCTGCGAAACTCTGAGTAACAACCCAGCGAAACTCTGTGTCACAACCCCGTGAAACACCTATCTTCGCAAATTAAACCCACATCAATTGGCTAAACCAAAAAAAATACTAAAAATAATTGCTGGGGTGATTGTGTTCTTCACACTCCCTACCCTTCTCTTCTTCGGTTTTTTATATCTTAAATATGATGAGGATTTACCATCAGGGATAAAAGGTGAACAAGCAGAATTATTGGCAACTAAAATGCTCAATGCTTTAGATCATGAAGCTTATAAAAGCACAAACTACATTGAATGGACTTTTAGTAAACGGCACCATTATAAATGGAACAAGGCCGAAAACACATGCCAAGTGTATTGGAAATCCTATCGCGTAGATCTCGATTTGAACGATCCATCCAAAAGCGAGGCGTTTCATAACGACCAAAAAGTGGACACGGATTCTTCTAAAAAACTCATCGAAAAAGCGGTTTCCAACTTTAATAACGATTCGTTTTGGCTTGTGGCACCCTATAAGGTTTTTGATTCTGGAACTGAACGGCGTATAGTGACTTTAGAAGATGGATCAGAAGCACTTTTAGTGACTTACACTTCAGGTGGAACAACGCCCGGAGATTCTTATTTATGGCACTTGGATGCTTCTGGAAAACCAACGAGTTTCCAGATGTGGGTGGACATTCTACCCATTAACGGATTGGAAGCCTCTTGGAACGATTGGACTACAACTGAAAGTGGTGCGCAATTACCAAGCTTTCATAAGTTTATGGTCTTTGGGTTTGAGATTACGGATTTGATAGGAAGGGAATAGTGTTCCCGACTACACAACTGCTACGAGCGGACAACGTCAGTGTTCAGTGTTCAGTGTTCAGTGTTCAGTGTTCAGTGTTCAGTGTTCAGTGTTCAGTGTTCAGTGTTCAGTGTTCAGTGTTCAGTGTAAAATAAAATATCGTAAGTGAATTCCAAAACTATTTTAGACATTTTATCAGAAAGCATAAACATTTCAAAAACTATATCACAAAGGGACCACAAAGTAGTCACAGAGTTACACCCTTTAAGAGACAGTCCCAAAAAATTCTGAGATGGACCACCACTCACCATTCAACACTCACCACTCCCTACTCACCACTCATAACCAAGGCCCAATTACCAACTGCGACTGAATACTGCCAACTGAAAACTACCCTCTCTGTCCCACAAAATTATGGTCCTTAAGTTTAAACAACACATTGAACGATGTTAAACTCCCGTAGCTTCTGGTGATGTACTGCTGCAAATCAATTTTTTCCTGTTCTTCAAGATTGCTGCTATTGATCTTTTGTTCCATCACACGAAGTCGGTCACGAACCATGGTGATTTTATGAAAAAACGTATCGATAGGAATTTCGGTTGGTTTTAATTTGGTGTCGCCAGGTTGCATAATGAGCTTCCCACCTTTCCATTTATCGCCAATGTTGACCACTTCGCTCACATCACTCCATTTTTTCAAGATGGCTTTTAAAGTACTTTCCACTTCATGAAAACTGATGGTATCTACATCATCTTCGGCGGCTTCAATCACTTCAAAGTCGCTATCCAAGTCTATTGTTTCCAATCCGCTATCAATAAACGTCACCCAATAATGTTTTGAGGTCACGTTGGTGACGACGCCTTTGCCAAATTCTGGGTGATTAATTCTAGAACTGATTCCTAATAATTGCATGTCTTGAGTTTTAAATTTTGAAATACAATAATAACAAATCTGCTGCTATTCCTCCATTATTTTTGAAGTAGAAGTACTCCTGACTTCGTAATTTGTTAACAAAAAATGAGATGATTTCATTTTTTACAGATCTAAAACACCACATTTATCTTTTTTTATCTTTTTAAAATTTATTTTTATCCAAACCGCAAGCCTAATGAGATTATATATCTTAAGCCTACTCTTTATTATTCCGATATTTTCCAAAGCACAAGACAGAGATTTAGAGCAAAATAAAAGTATTTGGGAAAACGCCCATAAAGAAACTTCCAATCAGGATCGCTTAAAATATCTGGATAGTTTGGCTGGTGAAATTAGGTACGACAGCACTTTTAATAGTGATTCTATTTTTCGTGTCACGATTTCTTTTGCCCAAAAAATGGATTCTGTGGACATGGCCATGAAACACGCGATCAATTTTATCAATTACCACAATTATGGAACTAACGATTATAAAGAGGCCAAAAAGATAATCAAGGCGGCTTATCCCCTATTACCTCAAGTGTCAAAACCGAATATTTTAGATGATTTTTATTATGAAGCAGCTTATGTTTATTATGAGTCAAGACATTTTGAGGAAGCCATAAAACTTTTTGACAGCGCTTATGTTTATGCCAAAAAATACAAGTCTAAATATGTAGAACTCTCCAAATTTGCAATAGCGATGGCACATGTAAACAATGGAAAATTTGGCGAAGCTTCTTTAGAACTTCAAGAAGCAGCAACCCTTTTTCAAAATAAAAAGGACACGCTCATGTGGCTGAATACAAAAAACTCCATGTCAATTCTTTACAGTAAAAACGGATTTTATGAAGCAGCAAAAAAAGAAAGGAATGAGCTCATAAAATTGGCCAAAATATCCAATTCCTTCCCTAATTTGCCTATCATCTATTATAACAATGCAGCTGACGACAATAAAATGAATTTACAAGGCAGTCGTATTAAAAATCTGAAATTGGCATTGACAGAAAATCAGATTTCAGAAAACAAAGATTACTTTGAACCTGCATTAAAATCGGGGTTGGCGGCAGCTTTGGCAGAAAGTGACAGCCTTCAGCAAGCAGAAAAACTCATAAAAGAATTGGAACTTGATGATGAAAATACTTCAGGACAAAACGCCCATTATTTCTTAAACGCCAAAATGAGAGTGGCGTTTGCCCAAAAGGATTATGAGAACGCTTTGAAGTATGGTTTGACGCTTTACAATCTCAAAATTGGCGGAGATCAATATGAGGAAATTCAAGAATCGGAATTATTTCTGTCTGAAGTCTATCAAAATATAGGAAATAAGGAGAAAGCTTTTTCACACTTTAAAAATTACACTAAAATTAAAGATTCGATTGGCAGTATTCAAAAAACGCGTGTTTTAGCCTATTACCAAACGATTTATGAGACTGAAAAACGCGATTTAACCATCCAAAATCAAAAAAGCAATATCGCCTTGCTCAATTCTGAAAACAAAGTAAAAAATCAGTGGTTGCTGTTTGGTGGCATGGGATTATTGGGCCTATTTGGTTTTGTAACGATTGTTCGTTCAAATAACAATACTAAACGACGACAAAAATTACAGGAACTGTTCACACAGGACATCATTAATACCCAAGAGCAGGAACGCACTCGATTGGCTTTCGAACTGCATGATTCTGTAGGGCAACAGCTCATGCTTTTAACCCGAAAACTAAAAACTATTGATGATCCGTTATTTGGAACTTTGGCGAATGATACTTTGACCAATCTTCGTACTATTTCACAGGGCTTATATCCCGCAACATTAGAGCGCTTAGGCTTTACGTCAGCTATAGAAGATTTAATCAATGAATTGGATGAAAACACCGAGGTCTTTTTCACCTTGGAACTGGAGAACGCCGACAAGCTCATTACCAAAGATAAAGCCTTGCACTTATACAGGATGCTTCAAGAATCATTAAACAACGTGCTAAAACACGCCGAAGCCAAAGCCGTATTTGTAAGTATAGAAATCTTATCGAACACGATCATCATGACTATAAAAGACAACGGAAAAGGATTTGATTATCATAAAGCATTGAACACCTCCAAAAGTTTAGGAATGAAATCGCTTGTGGAACGTTGTAAAATAATTTCGGCGAAATTGGAGGTGGAATCCAGCTTAGGCAAGGGCACCACGCTTATGATAAAGCTACCTATTACAAATGCCTAGTTAAAAACTAATTCATAAAATTTGAGGTTTACAGTAATACAGAAGTTCGGGAACTTCAAAATATCACTGTTAATTTACCCAATAAAGAAATCAATCTATAGCGCGGTAAAGTAGATCAAATGCTGAATTATTTGAATTTAAATACTACTATCCATTCATTAAAATGTATTTTTACATAAGATAAAACCTACATCCCTTGAAAACCGCTACCCCGAAGAAAAGCACCACTATCGTTATTGCTGAAGACCATCCGATTATGTTAAAAGGTCTAAAACAAGAACTTGAACAAGCAGGATATCAGATTATTGGTACGGCAGAAAATGGCATGGAAGCGGTAGGTACAATCACTGATTTAAACCCTGATATTGCGCTATTAGATATTGAAATGCCGTTGCTAAACGGTTTTGAAGTGATGGCAAAATGTATAGACATTTTAAATTTAAAAACACGTTTTATTGTGATGACCTATCACAAGCAGAAAAACTTTGTTTTACAAGCTAAAAACTTGGGCGTTCACGGATATCTTTTAAAAGAGGATAGCATAGAAGAAATTGAAAACTGTATTGCGACAGTTCTCAATGGCACAGTTTATTATAGTAAATCCCTGGGGACTGATCTTGAAGCAAATGCCGAAAGTGAACTCAAAAAACTGACATTGTTAACACCTTCTGAACGCAAAATCATTCAACTGATAGCTCAAGATAAAAACTCTACTGAAATCAGTGATATGCTATGTGTTTCGCCAAGAACCATACAAAAACACCGCACAAATATTATCGAAAAGCTGAATCTCGATCCTGCAGCAGATAACCTAATCAAATGGGCCAAAGAATTTAAGGGATTGGATTGATGATTTGTAAATAGAAAAGTGTGGATAATCCTTTAACCATCCACACCGTCCTATTACCTAAAAATGGTCTTAATCTTTTACAATTTTCATCACCGTCTTTTTAGCCTGATGATCAAGGATTTCTAGAAAATACAAGCCATTGGGCTGATGTAGTTCCAAATCAATTTTCTTTGTGTTGTGAAATTTGTCTTCCATAAGCACTTGTCCCGTAATAGAAAGCAATCTTACGGAAACCTTAGGCTGCTCAATTTTAAAAGTAACTGAAAAGTCGCCTTTTGTAGGGTTGGGATACAGCTTCAAACCATCGGAGAACGCGGAGTCCAGCCCCATGGTTTCCATCGACAGTTTTTGTATAAAACCATCATAACCCCCGTTAGAGGTCAGTTTACCATTACTTTCACCGATATTAAAATCGGCTAAAAGTTGAAAATATCCAACAGTGTAAATTTTTCCTGAGGCGTCAATAACTGTAGACATAGCGTTATCTATACCTGAACCTCCCATCTGTTTAAGCCAAATATGCTGGCCATCAGAATCAAATTTTTGAATAAACATATCATAATTTCCATGAGAGGTTAAACTCAAGTTTCCAGCGCCTGAGTCAAAACTAGCTTGATTATAGAAGTTTCCAGTAACGATAACGTTGCCATCAGCATCGTTCGTGATGGATGTCCCCGCATCACTTCCTAGTCCGCCCATATAGTTCGCCCATAAAAAATTCCCGTTGGTGTCCAGTTTTTGAACAAATATATTTGAACTGCCTGTAGTCGTCATATTATAAGTACCTTCACCTGGGTCAAAATCTACAGTTTGCATATAATGACCTGTTGTATAGACATTTCCCTGAGCATCTACAGAAATGGAAGTTCCTTTATCGACACCTTTGCCTCCCATTTGTTTTACCCATATAAAATCGCCATTTCCATCAATTTTCAGAACGAAGATATCCTCATTACCTGCCGAGATTAAAGTAGCATCACCCGCTCTAGAATTAAAATCTACCGTGCCTTTAAAGTCCCCTGTCATATAGATGTTATTACCTGAATCTAACGCTATAGAAAGGGGGTATTCTGACAAAACACCTCCAATTTGCTTCATCCAAATAAAATCACCGTCAGTATCTAGTTTTAGCAGAAACATATCGGAATCACCATTTGAAGTAACATTATAGACGCCCTCTCCTGGATCAAAATCTACTGTTTCACGAAAAAACCCGCAAATATAAACGCCACCGGTCGAATCGGTGCGAATGGCATATCCATAATCATTTTCAATACCACCCAAATGTTTGACCCATTGAAAATTGCCGTTGGTATCATGTTTAGTTATGAAGGTATCATAACTGCCAATTGCAGTTAAATTTGCAGGTTCACCATCAGGGTTAAAGTTTACAGTTGCAGCAAAAATCCCTGAGGTGTAAACGTTTCCGGCAGCGTCAGTAGTGATAGAAAGAGCATATTCTTCAGAGAGACCACCAAATTTTTTAACCCAAAGCAAATTGCCATCCCCATCCAATTTTTGAATATAGACGTCCGTATATCCGTTGGATGTAAAACTGGACGTGGTCGTTCCTGGGTCCAGATCAGAGGTTCCTGAAAACTGTCCCGCAACGAAGAGATACCCATTTAAATCAGGGGTAATTGTAGAGGCTACCACTGTACCATTGCCACCAATCTGCTTTACCCATTCAAAAGTCGGGTTCTGAGCGTAAAGTGACATGTTTACTATAAACAGGCTCGTCATAAGAGTGAAAAATGTAATTTTTAAATTCATAATGCGTTGATTTTAAAGTTAAAATGTTCTATTTATAGTTACCATCGGTAAAAAGATAAAATGTCATCATAATATTCTTACTTTTTTCAACCCTCCAATAATTGCTTAGATCACTCTTGACCTGTCATCTTCCAATCAACATTATTTAACAAAACTCTAAATATCAACTCCTTCATTTTTTACTTCATAATCTGTACCTTTGCAAACTTGTCTGTAAATCAGGCAAGATAGCTATGTATATGAGTAAATTTGAAGAGACTATAGAGGTTCAAGGCGCACGCGTTCACAACCTAAAAAATATAGATGTTTCCATTCCCAGAGAAAAACTAGTAGTTATTACAGGACTTTCAGGAAGTGGAAAATCGTCATTGGCTTTTGATACCATTTATGCCGAAGGCCAACGGCGTTATATCGAAACATTTTCGGCCTATGCACGTCAGTTTTTGGGTGGTTTGGAACGTCCTGATGTTGATAAAATTGATGGCCTGTCGCCAGTCATCGCTATAGAACAGAAAACGACTAGCAAATCGCCACGTTCCACTGTGGGCACCATTACTGAGATTTATGACTTCTTACGGTTGTTATACGCTAGAGCGAGTGATGCTTATAGTTATAACACTGGCGAAAAAATGGTGAGTTATACCGATGAGCAAATCAAAAGCTTGATCAAAGAAACGTTTAACGGCAAGCGCATCAATATTTTGGCGCCCGTGATCCGTTCAAGAAAAGGACATTACCGCGAATTGTTTGAGCAAATTGCAAAACAAGGCTTTGTAAAAGTTCGAACGGATGGTGAAGTGAAAGACCTGGTCAAAGGCATGAAATTGGACCGTTATAAAAATCACGATATTGAAATTGTCATTGACCGACTCAAAATTGACGACACCGATGATAATGATAAACGTCTCACCGAGTCTATCAATACTGCCATGTATCACGGGGACGATATTTTAATGGTTTTAGATCATGATACTGACGAAACCCGCTATTTTAGTAGAAGTTTGATGTGTCCTACTTCGGGAATTTCCTATCCAAATCCTGAACCCAACAATTTCTCGTTCAACTCGCCAAAAGGTGCGTGTCCAAAATGTAACGGCATTGGAAAACTGTATCAGGTGAATGAGAAAAAAATCATTCCTGATGATAATCTTTCCATACAAGCTGGTGCACTCGCCCCACATGGACCATACAAAAACAGTTGGATCTTTAAACAGTTTGAAACCATTGCACAACGGTTCAATTTTCAGGTGACCGATCCTTACAAAAGCATTCCTGAAGAGGCAAAAAAGATGATCTTGTATGGTGGCAGCGAGAAGTTTTCAGTAGAAAGTAAAACTTTAGGCGTTACACGCGATTATAAAATCGATTTTGAAGGGGTCGCTAATTTTATAGAAAACCAATTTGCTGCTGCAGAAACAACGTCGTTGAAACGCTGGGCAAAAGAATATATGGACAAGGTGGAGTGTGATGAATGTCATGGCTCACGCTTGCGCCAAGAATCGCTTTATTTTAAAGTGAACGGATTGAATATTGCGGATTTGGCCGCTATGGATATTGTTGATTTATCGGAATGGTTCTCTAATTTGGCGTCTCATATCTCTGAAAAGCAATTGCTGATTTCGGAAGAAATTATCAAAGAAATCAGAACCCGATTACAATTTCTATTAGATGTAGGTTTGGAATATCTTTCACTTAATAGAAGTTCAAAGTCCTTGTCTGGAGGTGAAGCACAACGGATCCGTTTGGCGACTCAAATTGGGTCTCAATTGGTGGGTGTACTTTATATTTTGGATGAGCCGAGTATTGGATTACACCAGCGTGACAATGAAAAGTTGATCAAATCTTTAATAGCACTTCGTGATATTGGTAATTCTGTTATTGTTGTTGAGCACGATAAAGACATGATTGAAAGTGCGGACTATGTCATTGATATTGGTCCAAAAGCCGGAAAATATGGCGGAGAGATCATCAGTGTTGGAACTCCTGAAGAATTAAAAACCCATAACACACTTACTGCAGACTATCTCAATGGTACCAAACAAATTGAGATTCCGAAGAAACGGCGTGAAGGCAATGGCAAATTCATTGAACTGAAAGGTTGCACAGGAAACAACTTGAAAAATATTTCCGTAAAATTCCCGTTGGGAAAAATGATTGGTGTGACCGGTGTTTCCGGAAGTGGAAAATCGACCTTAATAAACGAAACCCTTTACCCTATTCTGAATGCCTATTATTTTAACGGCGTTAAAAAACCAATGCCCTACAAGAGCATCAAAGGTTTGGAACATATCGACAAAGTCATTGACATCAACCAATCGCCCATAGGACGTACGCCAAGAAGTAATCCGGCAACCTACACCAAGACTTTTGACGAAGTTAGGAGTTTGTTTGCGAAAATTCCTGAGGCCATGATTCGTGGTTATAAACCTGGACGTTTTAGCTTTAATGTGAAAGGCGGCCGTTGCGAAACCTGTCAAGGAGGTGGTTTAAGGGTTATTGAAATGAATTTCCTTCCAGATGTTTATGTGGAATGCGAAACCTGCCATGGGAAACGTTTTAATCGAGAAACCTTAGAGATTCGTTACAAAGGAAAATCCATCAGTGATGTGCTGGATATGACCATTAATGAAGCGGTTGATTTCTTTGAGCATATTCCGAAAATCCACAAAAAACTACAAACCATTAAAGATGTTGGCTTGGGTTATATCACCCTTGGTCAACAAAGTACCACCTTGTCTGGAGGTGAGGCACAACGCATTAAACTAGCTACGGAATTGAGTAAACGTGATACAGGAAACACTTTTTATATTCTTGATGAACCAACCACCGGTTTACATTTTGAAGACATCCGCGTGTTGATGAATGTGTTGAACAAACTCGTCAACAAAGGCAACACCATTTTAATTATTGAACATAATATGGACGTCATCAAAACTGTGGATTATATTATTGATATTGGCTATGAAGGCGGCAAAGGTGGCGGCCAGGTTATTGTGGAAGGGACGCCAGAAGAAGTAGCCAAACACAAGACGAGCTATACGGCACAATTCCTCAAAAAAGAGCTTGAAAGCTATCAAAGCTAGTAGAATTCCAATCTGTTTTTTTATAAGTTTTATGAAAAATGTTAAAGATTTATTCATAACAGCGCATAATTGCGTCAAAATCTTTAGTACATTAGTAAGATAACTTTAAAACTAACAATTATGAGAGGTATTCTTTGGCTTGTAGCCGTAATTTGTATTGTAGTGTGGCTTTTAGGATTTTTGGGTGTTGTAGAGGGATTAGCTACTAACAATTTGATCCACATTCTATTGGTGATCGCCGTCATTGCTATTCTTTACAATATCATTGCTGGTCGTAAACCACTCTAAATCAAGATTAGAATAGGATAACAAGACATGAACTTATAAAGAGGCAAATCTTACGATTTGTCTCTTTTTTTTGTTTAAATTATTAAAGGTTGCTACTTTTAAAACTCAAGTAAATCGAGCGGTAACAGCGTATTTTACAGGAGAGAATTTAGATTGGAACTATAGCTCGCCATTAGTAATTTGGAAATTCCTAACAAAACGGTTTTAAAACCGATTGAATGGAAGTTATTATGTTATTTTCCATTAAATTTGTCTGTTTTGGCGAGTTGCTATATAGCTGACTGGGCATTAGGGTGTAGGCATTAGGGATTTGGGATTAGGGATTAGAAGTGAGGGATGACGGAGTCCGATAACTGTAACTGAAGACTGAAGACTGAGAGCCGAGAACAAGCTATCAAGAATAAATAAAAATAATCAATAAAAAATAGATCAAACATATAATGAGATTAGAAAAACATAGTAAAGCTTGGAATGAAATAAAAACCAACGATTCTTGGGCCATTTTTAAAATAATGGGTGAGTTTGTCAACGGTTATGAAAAATTAAGCAAAATAGGACCTTGCGTTTCTATTTTTGGTTCAGCACGTACCAAGCCAGATCATAAATATTATAAATTAGCAGAGGAAATAGCGAAAAAAATTGTGGAACACGGTTACGGTGTCATCACTGGTGGTGGTCCCGGAATTATGGAAGCAGGAAATAAAGGTGCGCATATTGCAGGCGGCACCTCGGTGGGATTGAACATTGATCTGCCTTTTGAACAACACGACAATCCATATATAGACGCTGATAAAAGCTTGGATTTTGATTATTTTTTTGTGAGAAAGGTCATGTTCGTAAAATACTCTCAAGGTTTTGTTGTGATGCCTGGAGGCTTTGGAACCTTAGACGAATTGTTTGAAGCCATCACACTCATCCAAACCAACAAAATTGAAGAATTCCCTATTATATTAGTGGGTACTGAATTTTGGAAAGGTCTTTTGGATTGGGTAAGAACCGCAGTTTTGGACTCTTTTAGTAATATCAGCGAGAAGGACTTGGATCTCATCCATTTGGTAGATACACCTGATGAAGTACTGACCATTTTGGACAACTTCTATAAAGAATTTGAACTGAGCCCGAATTTCTAAGTAATGCAATCCTATATTCTTTTAGACATTAATTTCAACCTGAACCCTTAATGAAATATAAAACATTGAGGGTTCATTTGAAAGTTATTATTGAAAAATAGGTCCTAAACTATGGAATTGCCATTGCAAGTTTTAAGTTCCTTTTCGTAGATTTAAAACCATAAACACCTAAAATTCGTTATATATCTCACCATGATTTATTCTTTTGTAAAGAACCTGCACACCATGGTTTCATTACAAAAATCTTAAACCTTTAAAGTTTATTATAACCCATTGAAAAGACGTTTTCTTTTAAGTTTTATACTGTTTTATTCGGCATTTATGATCGGTCAAAATAAGATCGACATTGATGCACGCTTTAACATGCAACAAAAGAACGCAAAAATAGCGCAAACCCTTAGCTACCAAAACACTACAAATGACACGTTGAGTAAAATCTACCTCAACGATTGGAGCAACAGTTTTTCCACAAAACACACACCTTTAGCCAAAAGGTTTGCAGAAGAATATAGCACCAAATTCCATTTTGCAAAAAATGATATGCGTGGCTTTACAAACATCACCTCCTTAAAAGACAGTGCAGGTCAAGAACTTAATCACACAAGATTAAAATCCCATCCAGATGTTTTAGAAGTAGAATTATCTGAACCTTTATTGCCCAACGCATCGTATCATATTGAACTGTCTTATAATTTACAATTTCCAGATGATACGTTTACCGATTATGGTGCCACCTCTAACAATGAGCTCAATTTAAAATATTGGTACATTACCCCTGCTGTTTATGATGGCGAGTGGCATTATTACAGTAATAAAAACTTGAACGACCTTTATGTGCCAAAAGCGGATATCCATCTGAAAGTGGAATTTCCAAAGAATTACGGTATCTATTCTGAACTCACCATTCAAGATGTCGAACAAAATGACAGCACCCAAACCTTCTATTATTATGGAAAGGATCGTGTGGACAGCAAGCTGTATATTAATAGATTCCCAAAATTCAACTTTGTACAAACGGATAACTTTACAATTATCACCGATTTGGAGAATGAAGGTATTATGCCGGCGGATCGTGCCATCATCACCGATAAGATCACTCAATTCATCACAAAAAACTTAGGGAAATATCCTCATAATTATCTTTTGGTCACCGATATTGAATATAAAACTGACCCGCTATATGGGTTAAACCAGTTGCCAAAATTCTTTAATCCCTTCCCTGGGAATCTACAATATGAATTGAAGCTTTTAAAAACAACACTAAACAACTACCTTGATAATACATTACTCTTGAATCCGAGAGAGGACTATTGGCTCAAAGACGCGATCCAGATTTATTTTCTGATGAAATATGTTGAAGACAACTACCCTAATCTTAAGCTATTGGGGACTTTAGCAAATATTTGGGGGCTCCGGTCATTCCATGCAGCCGATGTTGATTTCAATGAGCAGTACAATTTGTATTTCATGCAAATGGCGCGTTCAAATCGAGATCAGTCCCTAACCTTGCCCAAAGATCAATTGTTGAAATTTAATGCCAATATCGCAGGAAAATATAAAGCAGGCATCGGACTGAAATATTTGAATGACTTTGTTGATTATGATATTGTTGAAAAAACTATTTTCGAATATCTCGGAAATTTCAGACTCAAACCGACAACAAGTGCCGATTTTGAAACCCTGTTAAAAAAGAACACCACCAAAGATGTGGATTGGTTTTTTAAGGACTATATCGGCAGCAGAAAAAAAATAGATTTCAGGATTAAAAACGTAGTAAAATCTGAAGACTCAGTCACCTTTACCATTAAGAACAAACGAGAAAATAATGTTCCTGTCTCTCTTTTCACCTTAAAAAATGATTCTGTCCTTTCAAAAACGTGGATTGAAAACATACAAGGATCCAAAACCCTGACCATCCCGCGCAATGATGCCACAAAGTTGGTTCTAAATTATGACAATATCATTCCTGAATACAATCTTAGGGATAATTGGAAATCATTAAAAGGCTGGTTTTTCAACAATAAACCCCTGCAATTCCGACTTTTTAAAGACATAGAGGACCCCAACTACAATCAAGTGTTTTTTATGCCCTTGGTAGAATACAATAATATTTATGACGGTTTCACCTTAGGCGCCAAGGCTTATAACAAAACTTTATTGATGAAAAACTTAAGTTATCAAATCACACCCAAATATGGCTTTAATTCAAAAACCCTCACAGGGGGCGCCGTTGGTATCTATACACAACATCTTGAAGATCAAAATTTATTCCGAATTAACTATGGGTTGGGTGCCAGTTACGCCTCATTTGCGAAAGATGCCTTTGTTACAAAAATAAGCCCGAGCGTCTCTTTGTATTTTCGGGATAATGACAATTTCAGGTCTAATAAATCCAGTTATATTAATGTTAGGTATTTGGACATTTCTAGAAACGTTAAGGATAAATCAACAGTTGTTGTAAAAGATCCTGATTATAGTGTTTTCAATATAAGATACATCAATGCCCACACCGATTTGATTGATTATTCTAAATTTTACTATGATTTTCAGATAGCTAAAAAATTTGGTAAAATCGCCCTAAATTATGAATGGCGAAAATTGACCGAGGGCAATAGACAATTGAATTTCAGGTTTTTTGCAGGCACATTTCTCTATAACAATACCGATGAGAATTCAGACTATTTCAGCTTTGCGTTGGATAGACCGACAGATTATTTATTTGACTATAACTATTTGGGACGTTCGGAATCTTCAGGGATTTTTAGTCAACAGATCATCATTGCCGAAGGTGGTTTTAAATCCAAATTAGAAACGCCTTTTGCCAACCAATGGATGACCACCGCCAATATGAGCACTACACTATGGCGCTTTATTGAGGCTTATGGTGATGTTGGATTGGTTAAAAACAAGGCAGTCAATCCAAAATTTGTTTTTGACTCAGGAATCAAACTGGATTTGGTCACCGACTATTTTGAGCTCTATTTCCCGATATATTCAAGTTTAGGTTGGGAAGTTGATGAACCCAACTACAGCCAGCGCATCCGAATAAAATTTACCGTAGATCCGGAGGTACTTTTAGGGCTTTTTAGACGGAAGTGGTATTAGGAGAAAGTTGCTTGCCCGTCCGCAGCTTTTGCGGAGGCGGGAAGCTTTTGTGGAGGCGGGAAGTTGCCTGCCCGTCCGAAGCATTTGCGAAGGCGGGACGTTGAAGTCGAAATTGAAATTGAATTTAAAATTGAAGATTTTACATTTAACTAGATACTAAAGAATTTTGAAGTTAAATCTTGCACTCCGAACTTTAAACTCTGAACTTTAAACTCTGAACTTATTAATATCGGTTATTCTTTACCATCGGGACTTATCGTCAAAACTTATTGAAAATTCATAAGTTTGTGACAGCACCTAAATCCTAAGTTTTAAATTAGTAAACCTGAACATAGAAACATCGAAATATAACTATCGAAATAATTGACAACCGACCACATTCCATAAACTATAGACCACAAACATTTAACAAAAAACACCAATGACTAAATCCATTTTCTTCAGCCTTCTCTTTTCGTTTCTTTTCATCAATCTTCACGCACAACAAAGTGAGCTTTCAGTAGAAAAAATAATGCAAGATCCAAAATGGATGGGTACGTTTCCTTCCAACGTGAAATGGGATCAAAACAGTAACGGCATTTATTTTAATTACAACAAAGATGCTGATCCTTCAGATTCTTTATATCGCGTGCAATTGGCAAATCCTAAAAAGATTGAAAAAGTAAGTTGGACGGAAGAAAAAGATATCGATTTTTCGAGAGGCACCTATAATAAATCAAAAACCAAAAAGATTTATTCTAAAGGCAACACTTTGGTCATTTTGGATATCAAATCAGGAAAGGAAATAGAGTTGTTGCAATTCCCTAAAAACATCGGCAGTCCAAATTTCTTGGCCAATGAAGACTGGATTGCTTTTGAAGCCGATAATAATGCCTATATCTATTCACAAGAAAGTGGCATCCTAAAAAAATTGACCCAAATACAATCGGGAGACGAATCGAAAAAGAAAGATCCAAAATCGTCGGACAAAGCCTCTTATTTGGAAGCAGAAAACCTCAAATTATTAAGCGTTGTAAAAGAGCGCGAGGACAAAAACGAAACTTCAAAAACCATAAGGGAAGCACGAAAAGGAAAAGAGACCTACACCTATTATACTGGCGATAACCACGTGAACAATCTCCGCATATCTCCTGATGCCAAATACGTGACTTTCATGCTATTTCAACGTGGAAAGAGCGCCGCTACCATCGTTCCAAATTATATTGATGCGTCTAGTTATACAAAAAATTTGAACACACGCTCCAAAGTTGGCGATGACGAAACTAAAGCGGAGTTGGCCATTTATAATATTGAAAAAGATACTGTTTATAAGGTTCAAACCAATTCTCTGCCTGGAATTACAGATTTACCAGACTATGTAAAAGACTATCCAGACAAGGAATGGGAAGCAAAAGAACGAGAAGTTATCACGTCACAAGCCTATTTTTCTGATAACGGCCAATACGCTATTGTTAACGTGCGCTCAAAAGACAACAAAGACCGTTGGATTGCCAAATTGGATTTATCTAATGGCGAGTTGTCTATATTAGACAGACAACGTGACGAAGCGTGGATTGCCGGACCAGGGATTGGTTGGTCAATGGGTGGTGGTACCATGGGCTGGTTACCCGATAATAAACATATTTATTTTCAATCTGAAGCCACAGGATATTCGCATTTATATCTTTTGGATGTCACCAATGGTAAGAAAAAAGCCTTGACATCAGGAGATTTCGAAGTTTTTGATCCGTTTATTTCCAACGACCAAAAAAGTTGGTATCTAACCACCTCAGAAGTTGGTCCTGGCGAAAGACATTTCTATAAAATGCCATTAATGGGTGGAAAAATGGAGCAGTTGACCTCTATGACCGGTAATAATGACGTGACACTTTCTCCAGATGAAAAACACCTGGCTATTTTACATTCTTACAGCAACCAACCTTGGGAACTTTATTATAAAAAGAATACTACTAAAGCTGAAGCAGTTCAATTGACTTCAGGACAATCCGATGTCTTTAAATCCTATAATTGGAGAGATCCACAGCTCATCACATTTAAAGCTGAAGATGGCGCACAAGTACCTGCGAGACTTTATGTGCCGGAAGCATCGGTAAATAATAATGCCGCGGTTATTTTTGTCCACGGCGCAGGCTATCTACAGAACGTACATAAATGGTGGTCGTCTTACTTTAGAGAATATATGTTCCATAATTTGTTGACCGATTTAGGATATACGGTCATCGATATTGATTACAGAGGAAGCGCGGGCTATGGAAGAGATTGGCGTACCGGAATTTATAGACATATGGGCGGAAAGGATCTTTCTGATCAAGTGGATGGTGCGAATTATCTCGTGGAAAATTATGGCGTTGACAAAGATAAAATTGGAATTTACGGCGGAAGTTACGGCGGATTCATCACCTTAATGGCATTGTTTAATGAAGCGGATACCTTCACTTCTGGTGCAGCATTACGATCAGTTACCGATTGGGCGCACTATAATCATGGCTACACGTCCAATATTTTAAATGAACCATTTAATGACCCTATCGCTTATGAGCGCTCCTCTCCTATTTATTTTGCAGAAGGTTTAAAGGGCAATTTGCTCATTGCTCATGGGATGGTTGATGTGAATGTACATTTTCAGGATGTGGTCAGGTTATCACAACGTTTAATTGAATTGGGAAAGGACAATTGGGAAATGGCAGTTTATCCCGCAGAAGACCATGGTTTTGTTGAACCAAGCAGTTGGACGGATGAATATAAACGGATTTTGAAATTGTTTAATTCTACTCTAGTGGAAGATAAAAAAGATTAACAACTTAATTATCAGGTTTTGACGTCCAGACTTTTAACGCCTATAATAAACATATTGAAATATTAATAAGAGAGGTGAAATGGAATTTGAATTGCAAAACCTATCCATTTTGACTACTTTTGCAATATCTAAAAAGCACTTTATGCAAACGACGCCACAAACAACCAAAGACATTTCCTTCGAAGAATTTCAATCAGAAATCCTTAAAGATTATAAAATAGCGATGACTAGCAGGGAGTGTAGCCTGTTGGGCCGAAGAGAAGTTTTGACTGGAAAGGCGAAATTTGGAATTTTTGGTGATGGAAAGGAAGTACCGCAATTGGCTTGGGCCAAAGTGTTTCAAAACGGCGATTTCCGTTCTGGATATTACCGTGACCAAACCTTTATGATGGCCATTGGTGCTTTAAGTATTCAACAGTTTTTTGCTGGGCTTTATGGCGATCCAAATATTGATCACGATCCCATGTCGGCAGGACGTCAAATGGGCGGTCACTTTGGCACCCATAGTTTGGATGAAAAAGGCGAATGGAAAAATCTGTTAGAACAAAAAAATTCAAGTGCCGATATCTCTCCTACTGCAGGCCAAATGCCTCGTCTTCTAGGATTGGCGCAAGCCTCAAAAGTATATAGAAATGTCAAAGGTATTCACAGCCCAAAATTTTCAAATAATGGAAATGAAGTGGCCTGGGGTACTATAGGAAACGCGAGTACAAGCGAAGGTTTGTTTTTTGAGACCATAAACGCTGCAGGTGTGTTGCAAGTGCCTATGGTAATCAGTGTTTGGGATGACGAATATGGTATTTCAGTACATGCCAAACATCAAACTACAAAAGAAAATATCTCAGAAATTTTAAAAGGGTTCCAACGTGACAATAAACACAAAGGCTATGAGATTTTAAAAGTCAAGGGTTGGGATTATGTGGCATTGGTAGAAACCTATCAGCGCGCTTCAAAAATAGCCAGAGAAGAACACGTGCCTGTTTTGATTCACGTTGTAGAATTGACACAACCACAAGGCCATTCTACTTCTGGATCTCATGAACGTTACAAGAGTAAAGAACGTTTAGATTGGGAAATGGAAAATGATTGCATCCGTAAAATGCGCGAATGGATCATTACCAGTAGTATTTCCACAGAACTGGAGTTGGATACCATCGACAAAAACATTAAAAAACAAGTTAGAGAAGGTAAAAAGTTAGCTTGGGAAGATTATCAAAACCCTATAAAAGAAGAGCAACAAGTAGCTATCCAGCTGATTACTAATCTGGCAAATTCAAGTATCAACAAGGTTTTTATAGAACGTGTGATCACTGAACTTTCCAATGTATCAGAACCAATTAGAAAAGACATTGCGTCTGCAGTTCGAAGATCATTACGCTATGTGATTTCTGAAAACTCCAACGAAAAGCAAATCCTAAACGACTGGATTGATGCGTATTTAGAAAAGATACAGCCAAAATACAGCTCACACTTGTACAGCCAATCCAAAAAATCGGCATTATATATAAAAGAAGTCTTACCAACCTACGATACTTCTGCAGAAGATGTTGATGGCAGATTGGTACTGCGTGATAATTTCGACGTGCTATTTAAAAAATATCCACAAGTTTTGATATTTGGTGAAGATGCCGGAAAAATTGGTGATGTCAATCAAGGTCTGGAAGGTTTACAGGAAAAATATGGCGAGCTTAGGGTTGCTGACGTCGGCATCCGGGAAGCCACCATTATGGGTCAAGGCATAGGGATGGCGATGCGCGGTTTACGCCCGATTGCTGAAATCCAATATTTAGATTATATCTTGTATGCGCTTCAGATTATGAGTGATGATCTGGCTACCCTACATTATAGAACCCATGGTAAACAAAAAGCGCCCGTAATTGTTAGGACAAGAGGCCATAGACTGGAAGGTATTTGGCATTCTGGATCGCAATTGGGAGGTGTTTTAAATTTGATAAGAGGAATTCATGTTTTGGTACCTCGGAATATGACCAAAGCTGCAGGTTTTTACAATACACTTTTAGAATGTGATGAACCTGCTTTAGTGGTGGAATGCCTAAACGGCTACCGACTTAAAGAGAAACTGCCAACCAATTTGGGAGAGTTCAAAACGCCTTTGGGCGTTGTGGAAACGCTCAAAACCGGAAGTGATATCACCTTAGTATCCTATGGCTCAACCTTGCGATTGGTACAACAGGCAGCCAAAGAATTATTGGAAGTTGGGATAGATGCCGAAGTGATTGACGTACAGTCCTTATTGCCTTTTGATTTGAATCATGATATTGTAAAAAGTGTCGCCAAAACCAACCGACTGATGGTGATAGATGAAGATGTCCCAGGTGGTGCATCGGCTTATCTCCTCAATGCGATCTTGG
Source organism: Gelidibacter gilvus (assembly GCF_004115975.1). GTDB lineage: Bacteria > Bacteroidota > Bacteroidia > Flavobacteriales > Flavobacteriaceae > Gelidibacter > Gelidibacter gilvus. The sequence goes on from NZ_SDDZ01000012.1 coordinate 61,465, forward strand.
GCGAACAAAACGCTTACCAATATTTAGACAGTCAGCCAAAAACATTGACCGCTCGTGCGCATAGACCGGCGTACGGAACAGATGGCGATTATTTTTCAAAACCTTCAACTGAAGATATTTTTGAAAGTGTTTATGCCTTGATGCACGAAGGAAATCCTAATGATTACCCAAAACTGAGATAATTTTATAAGGCCTTGTTTTTATCGAATTGAATACCTTATTTTATTCCCAATTAATACCCTAATTTATTAACCTTTGTAAATGAAAAATAAATTTAATGATTTGGCGCTTGCTATTTTAAGAGTAGGCTTCTCAGGAATGCTATTGACCCATGGTGTTCCTAAAATTAAAATTCTACTTGAAAATCCCGGTGGTTTTTCTGATCCTTTGGGCGTAGGTAATACAGTATCGCTCATTTTAGCTCTTATAGGAGAAGTTGTAGCGCCAATTTTTATTATTTTGGGACTTAAGACCAGAATTGCGGCTATTCCGGCCATTGGTACCATGGCTGTTGCAGCATTTATTGTTCATGCTCAAGACAGTTTTGGAACCAAAGAAAAAGCATTGTTATATCTGATTGGATTTATCGTTATTGCTTTGGTTGGGGCTGGAAAATATTCAGTGGACAAGAAATAATAATTTTAGATGAAAGCAGTTTCGGTTGTTACCATTAAGAAAGAATTAAAACATCGGTCTTCAGAAGAATTGCTGGAGCTTTGTTTGCGCCTTTCTAAATTTAAGAAGGAAAATAAGGAGCTGCTTACCTATTTATTATTTGAATCTCATGACGAAACGGGATATATCGAAACTGTAAAAGCTGAAATTGACGAACAATTCCAAACTATCAACACCAACAGTTACTTTTATATTAAAAAGAGTGTGAGAAAAATTCTGAGAAACATTAAAAAATATGCCAGATACTCACTAAAAAAAGAAACTGAAGTGGAGTTACTACTTCATTTTTGCACAGCTCTCAAAGACTTCGAGCCTTCTATATTTAAAAATATCACACTCAACAATATATATGACCGTCAGATTATAGCCATAAAGAAAATAGTCAGCAACTTGCATGAAGACTTACAGTATGATTATAATTTGATATTGGAGGAATTAGAAGAGGTCAGTTACAATTCAAAAATATTCAAACTCTGATTCATAAAGCTTCTCAATTTGGCCGGTCTCTCTACCAGTGGGCAGTTAAAGAAATACATCACCATCATAAAATTAATTCTCTCGCATGTATATAAAAATTTTAGTAGGATTTGTTCTTTTTATCCAAGTCCCGAATATTGGTTTTGCCCAGACAAAGGCAGCCGTTAATGCAAATGCTGCGCAAGTCATTTCAAATCAAAAGTCAGGACAGGATCAAATTAAATATGTTGATTCTACTTATGGCTACAGCGTGTTAATACCAACATGGTGGGAGATCAAAGAAACACCAAGTGCTAACTTTTTTGGTGGCACATTTCCTGAGATCGGGAAATCAGAAAGTGCTCTTTTGTTCAAGTCCTTTGAAAAAGAAAAATTTAAAACCCTCCAAAACTTTGAAAATTGGGTCATAGCTGGGTACAGATCGGGGGACACTCCAAAATGGTCAAATGAACATAAGGTATTGTTTAAAAGAGACCTTCCGGAATTCGAAAGCATTGGTAAAGGGTATAAAGTGCAACTAAAATCAGAGGACACTTTTTACAACTCTTGTTACATCATTGTTGAAACTTCCAGTGCGTTTCTATGGATTGATTTAACGGCTACAAGAGAAACTTACGATGCCAATTTTAAAAAACTGGAAAAAATAATGACACAGTTTAGCGCATTTTAAAGGTCATAAAAAAAACGTCAGACATAGTTTTTAATATCTGACGTTTTCTATTTCAATTGGAATTGCTCCCATTAATTTTTCCTTAATGCATGGATCAATTCCTCTTTATCCATTTTACTTCTCCCTTTAATACCAATTTCTTTGGCTTTTTCATAAAGCGCACTTCGCGTGCGATCTTCATAACGTTCGGCCTTTCCTCCTATTTTACCAGGATTTTTGGTATTGGCTATTCTAGCAGCCTTTTGTTTGCTGTAACCTTCATCTCTTAAGGCTTCATAGCGGGCATTATTTTTTATGGTCGGACCATGATCTTTTTGTTTCTCCATAATACGATTTTTTTTGAATATTCAAGCATTGCTAAAAATTATGCAACTTGTTCTTTGTGCTTTCCTTCATAAATTTCCTCAACCAATTTTGCATTGAACGCAGGTAAATCTTTAGGCGTTCTACTCGTTACCAAACCTTGGTCAACAACAACTTCTTCATCTACCCAATTGGCTCCTGCATTGATCATATCGGTCTTAATAGAGCTGTAAGAAGTGATTTTTCGGTCTTTCAACACATCAGCTTCTGCCAACAACCAAGGTCCGTGACAAATGGCACCAACTGGTTTATGGTTTTCGAAGAATGATTTTATAAACCTTACCGCTTTAGAATTTTTTCTTAACGTGTCTGGGTTGATCAGACCGCCTGGTAGCATCAAAGCATTATAATCTGTTTGGCTGACTTCGTCCAAAGTTTTATCGACCGTATAATCTGAACCCCAATTTCCATCGGTCCAAGATTTTATTGTTCCTGATTTTTCTGAAACAATATGGACTTCAGCGCCTGCTTTTTCCAAAGCGGCTTTTGGATCTCTTAATTCACTTTCTTCAAATCCGTTGGTTGCTAAAATTGCGACTCTCTTTTTATTTAGGTTTTCCATAATTTATTTATATAAGATTACTATTTGATTTGTTATAACATAACCAAAATATAGCCTATATAAAAATCACAGCAAGGCTTTAACCTAAGCTTAGCACAAGATGTTAACGTTTCTTAAAACTGAAATTGAAGTTGCCTGCCCGTCCGTAGGTTTTGAGGAGGCGGGAAAATGAAGTCGAAAATGAAGTTGAAGTTGAAGTTGAAAATGAAGCTGAAGTTGAAAGTTTAAACCAGTAAAACTGAAACTCGTAACCTGAAACCAAAATATTACGTCATAATCCGCACCAAAAGCTCTTTTAGCAAATCACCTTGAGGCACGGCATTGGCGCCAACACCTTTGCTTTTTACGTCAAATTCACGCAATGTAGCAATGACACTGCTCACTTTTCTCATCGGAAAATTTCTCGATGCCGTAATATATTCATTCACAAAATAAGGATTGATTTTTAAAGCAGAAGCGATATTTCTAGGCGATTTGTCGTTCATCCCATGTAAGTAAAGCAATTGCGAAAAGAAATTAAACAATAAAGAAACGGTAACCACCATGGGATTATCCTTAGGGTTTTCGGCAAAGTAAATAGCGATTTGATGGGCCTTTTTAATATCGCCCTCACCGATGGCCTTTCGCAATTCGAAGTTGTTAAAATCTTTACTGATCCCGATGTTCTCTTCTATATGCTCTGGAGATATTTGTGTGCCTTTTGGCAAAACAATCTGAAGTTTATCCAGTTCATTATTGATCTTACTCAAATCCGTTCCTAAAAACTCCACCAACATTTGCGACGCTTTTGGAGCAATGGTATAATCTTTAGGAGCCAGCACCCGTCTTATCCAATCGGCGACCTGGTTTTCATAAAGTTTTTTACTTTCATAAACCACTCCCATTTTATTGATGGTTTTGTAAAGTGACTTGCGCTTATCAATCGTCTTGTACTTATAGTTCATCACCAAAATGGTGGAAGGCTGTGGATGTTTGGCGTAATCAACCAGTTTTTCTATAGTTCTTGATAAATCTTGAGCTTCCTTTACAATGATTACCTGATATTCTGCCATCATCGGAAACCGTTTCGCATTTCCTACAATATCATCTATGGACACATCACGACCATAAAGCACCATCTGGTTGAAGCCACGCTCCTCTTCAGTTAGCACATTGTCTTGAATAAAATCTGAAATCTTATCAATATAATAAGGCTCTTCGCCCATTAGAAAATAAATAGGCTTCAACTTTCTGCTCTTAATATCGGCAGCTAACTGTTTAACTTCGTCCAAACTTTGTAAATTTTGAAATTCTCAAGTACCAAATCCCATTTTTACCTTGGGGAATTTGGTATTTGGTTATTGAAGATTAACTTTGGCAATGTCTAAATTAGAAGTCTTGCAACCACTTAATTTTCCAAAGTTTTCGTTCCGATTCAAAAATAGCGAAAATAAAGTATCTATTTTCGACGTCGTTCGTAAAAAGTTCATGATTTTACAACCAGAGGAATGGGTTCGACAACATTGTGTGCATTACCTAATGACTGAAAAAAAATACCCGCATTCTTTAATTAATGTGGAAAAGGAATTGACCATCAACAATCTAAAGAAACGCTATGATATTGTGGTGTTCAACACGCAAGGTGATGTCCATTTGATTGTGGAATGCAAAGCCCCACAAATTGCAATTGATCAAAGTACATTTGATCAAATTGCGCGCTACAACCTTACTTTGAAGGCAAAATATTTAATGGTCACCAATGGTTTGCAACATTATTACTGTCAGATGGATTTTGAAGCCGAGAACTATGTGTTTTTGAGGGATATTCCGGAGTATGAGAGGGACTAATCAATAAGTGGTGAGTGAGTGAGTGGTGAGTGGTGAGTGGTGAGTGGTGAGTGGTGAGTAAGTGAAAATAAATAAAAGTGAATTCGTGGCTAAAAAAGAAATAGCAGTCGTTATATTAAATTGGAATGGCAAGGCCTTGTTGGAAAAATTTCTTCCCTCAGTCCTTAGGTATTCTGAAAACGCGGCTATTTACGTGGCGGACAATGCCTCAACTGATGATTCTGTCAGTTTCTTAAAAACGACATATCCATCGGTAAAAATCATTCAAAACAAAGAAAATGGTGGCTATGCCAAAGGTTATAATGATGCCTTAAAACAGGTTGATGAAGCGGTTTTCTGTCTTCTGAACAGTGATATTGAGGTCACTGAAGATTGGTTGCAACCTATTCAGGCCCTATTTAATTCTGAACCGGGGACTGCCATAATTCAACCAAAAATTCTCGATTATAAAAACAAGGCCTATTTTGAATATGCTGGGGCTGGTGGCGGATTTATTGACAAATTTGGATATCCGTATTGCCGAGGGCGGATTTTTGATACGATTGAAAAAGACTTAGGCCAATACAATGACACCATTCCGATTTTTTGGGCTTCTGGCGCTTGCTTTTTTATTAGGAAATCTGTTTTCGAAAAACTACATGGCTTTGATGAATCTTTCTTTGCACATATGGAAGAAATCGATCTGTGCTGGCGCGCCCATAACGTTGGATATATTACTAAATATATTGGAACTTCAACGGTTTACCATGTTGGTGGTGCCACCTTAAACTCTACAAATCCGAAAAAAACCTATCTCAATTTTAGGAACAGTTTATTCACCTTAACAAAAAACGCTCCTAAAAACCTATTCTTTTTAATCTTTACTCGACTTGTTTTGGATGGACTGGCCAGTTTGAAGTTTATGACGGGATTTAAATTCGCCCATATTCTGGCAGTTTTAAAAGCCCACGCTAGTTTTTACTTGCGCCTTCCCCAACTCCTTAAAAAACGTCAAGCTCTAAGACATAATATAAATGTCATCAAACCTCGTGATTACTACCATGTAAGGTCAATTGTATGGCTTTATTTCGTAAAAAATCACAAGAAATTTTAGGTAGGAATTAAAGTGTTAAAATTCTTGTTAATTCTTCGCTTAAGTAGCATTTTTTATATAATTTTGCCTTGTTAAATTTCTAATTATTTAATCACTACCATTATGAAAAAAATCATGTTATTAAGTGTGTTTTCATTATTGGTTTTAAGTTCATGTGTATCTAAAAAAGAATATACAGCACTTGAAGCTAAACAAAAAGAAACACAAGATTTATTGAATACCGCAACTGTAAAGTTAAACAGCTGTATATCTGAAAGAGCTGCTGCACTAGCACGCGTTGAAGGTCTACAAGAGCAATTGGCTGACATGCGTAGAACAAACCTAGATTTAATTGACACTAAAGGTAATTTAACTACCTTAACTCAAAAAGGTGCTGAGAATCTTGAAAGATCTCTTGAGAGCCTAAAAGAAAAAGATCTTAAGATTACACGCTTACAAGATGCATTAACTAGAAAAGACAGTGTTACTCTTGCTATTGTAACAAGTTTGAAGAAAGACGTTGGTCTTAACGATCCAGACATTCAAATTAATGTTGAAAAAGGAGTTGTTTATATCTCAATTGCAGATAAGTTATTATTCCAAAGCGGAAGCTACAACGTTACTTCTAGAGCTAAAACGATCTTAAGTAAAGTAGCAACTGTAGTTAACGGAAAACCTGATTTTGAGTGTATGGTTGAAGGTCATACCGATAGCGTACCTTACAATAGAGGTGGTGTATTAGTTGACAACTGGGATTTAAGTGTTAAACGTGCAACTTCAATTGTTAGAGTATTGGAAGAATTAGGTGTAAACCCTAAGCAACTGATTGCTTCTGGACGTAGTGAGTATGTGCCATTAGTACCTAACGATACTGCCGAAAACAGATCTACTAACAGACGTACACGTATTTTAGTACTTCCTAAAATTGACCAATTCTACGAAATGGTTGAAAAAGAAATGAAAAGTATGATTGCTGAAGACAAAAAGAACTAAGCAGTTATTTTAAAATATTTAAAAGCTCAACTTGACGGTTGAGCTTTTTTTATTCCTGCGCAGGCAGGAATCTCTTTTTTTATATCTGCACAATGAATTTCCTCAAGAGAAAAGACATCGTTCCATTAGCGCCTATCCAAACCTGTTTTATTATTTGTGTATTATGCAGATAGAGAATTCCAAATCATTGAACACAGCCTCCATTTATTAACGACTGGAAATATGTTCAAAAAATAGATACAATTATTGTAAAGAATTTGAATTTTTCGGATCAAAATTTCAAAACGTTAAGGATCCAAGTCTATATGTTACCATGGATAAGACATATTTTAATAAAGGATCATGAATGGTCTTCTAAAATATCTCCAAGCTCCCTTTGCCTTCTCTTATAATTATAGGCTCCTCTTCAGATAGATCAATTATGGTAGAGGCTAAATTATCACCATAACCCCCATCAATTACCAAATCGACCAGGTTGCCCCATTTTTCTAAAATTAATTCAGGATCTGTGGTGTATTCAATTATTTCATCTTCATCCCTAATCGATGTAGAAATAATTGGCCGTCCCAATTGCCTTACAATTTCTAAAGCAATATTGTTGTTTGGCACGCGGATACCTACCGTCTTTTTCTTTTTAAAAGGATGTGGAAGCGTTTTAGCTCCTGGAAGAATAAAAGTATAGGGACCAGGCAGCGCGCGCTTTAAAATCTTAAATGTGGTAGTGTCAATTTGCTTAACATAATCGCTTAGGTTACTCAAATCATGGCATATAAAGGAAAAATTAGCTTTGTCCAATTTTACGCCCTTAATTTGTGCCACGCGTTCCAGTGCCTTGATATTATTAATGTCGCAGCCTAACCCGTAAACAGTATCTGTGGGATAAATAATCAATCCCCCATTCTTAAGTACCTTAATGACCTTCTTAATTTCTTTGGCGTTCGGGTTCTCTTCATAAATTCTTATCAATTCAGCCATAATATGTGTATTGTAATTACGTTTACAAAGTAATTAATAATTTCATAATGAAAGCCATAAAACTACTTTTACTCACTATTGTCCTTGTTTCTTTATCCTTCTCTTGTAGTAAAGAAAGTACCGATACACCTGAGCAAGGCTTAAACCCGTCAGAATATTATCAAGAACTCAATGTTAGTTATGGCCCTGATAGAGATCAGAAATTCGATGTGTATCTCCCAAAAAATCGAAACAGGTCAACAAAAGTCATGATCTTAGTTCACGGTGGCGGATGGTCTGCAGGCGATAAAGCAGACATGAATGGCTTTAAGGACATCATTCGTCAAGATGTATCGGATGTAGCCATAGTAAACATAAACTACCGTTTGGCAGATGATGATCGGAATCCTTATCCAATGCAGATTGATGATATCACCTCCATAATAAATCATCTTAAAGAGAATCAAGACTATTATGTCATCTCTGATGATTTTGGCTTTATTGGCGTAAGTGCGGGTGCGCATTTGTCATTACTTTGGAGCTACGCCTTTGATCCTGGAAACAATGTGAAAATGGTGTGCAGCATTGTGGGTCCTACAAACTTCACAGATCCTGCCTATTTGAACACTACAGATCCAAATATTCGGGCTTTAATGGATTTGTATGGTACTGCCGCTTCAACTCAGTTTTTGGAAGAGGTCAGTCCGTACCATCGGGTTACCGCTACGGCACCTCCAACCATCTTATTTTACGGTGGAAAAGATCCATTAATCCCAACAACACAAGGTACCGCCATGAGATCTCGTTTGCAACAATTGGGCGTTACCCATGAATTCACACTCTATGAAAATGCAGGTCATGGGTGGATAGGATTAGAATTGTTGGACACCTGGTCCAAATTAAAGGTGTTTACGCAAACGCATTTGTAGTGGAAAATCTAATTGGAATCTTATCCTAATACATCCAATTTCGCAAAGCGAAGTAATAATTTTTTAACACCGCCATGCTCAAAATTGATTTCGGCTTTGGTATCGGCACCGACACCTTCAATTTTAAGAACTTCACCTTTTCCAAAACGCATATGTTCTACAACATTCCCTACCGTCAACTTACCGTCAAATAAATTGACATCCGGACTTCCGGTGGACTTTCCAATTGGCTTCAGTTTTGCCGGAGGAATAAATTTAGGCGGTTTTTCTTCTGATTTTCGTTTTGCCGGTTTTTTGAAACGGATCATATTAGGTTCCACATCTCCAAAAATATCCGCAGACAACATCGGATTAAAGCGTCGATCGTCAATTGGAGTGATCACTTCTAAGAAGTTTTCGTCTATTTCCTCAATAAAGCGGCTTGGTTCAGCGTCAATTAATTTTCCCCAACGGTAACGTGACATGGTATAGGTCAGATAGGCCTGTTTTTCAGCTCGCGTCAAGGCCACGTAAAATAAACGCCGCTCCTCCTCCAACTCACTGCGGGTGTTCATACTCATTCCACTTGGGAATAGATCCTCCTCCATGCCCACAATATAGACATACGGAAACTCCAAACCTTTGGCTAAGTGAATGGTCATTAAGGCCACATGGTCTGCATCGCCTTTATCGGCATCCAAATCGGTGGCCAAGGCTACATCTTCCAAGAATTCAGGTAAAGCACCCGTGGCATCTGCCAATTCTTCTTGTCCTTCAACAAAATCCTTAATCCCATTGAGTAATTCTTCAATATTTTCCATTTTGGCAATCCCTTCCGGTGTGCCATCATCTCTATATTCTTTGATCAATCCAGTCACTTTGGTCACGTGATCTGCCAGCTCAAATGCATTTGCTGTTTCGTTCATCACCTGAAAACTTTCTATCATAGTGACAAAATTGAGAAGCTTATTTTTAGTACCGGAATTAATATTGATTTCAACTTTATCAATATGCTTCATCACCTCAAAAATGGAGCGGTTAAAGCCATTTGCAGCGACTACCAATCGGTCAATAGTAGTTTGCCCTATACCACGGCCCGGGAAGTTGATAACGCGTTTGAGCGCCTCCTCATCGGCTGGATTGATAATCAATCGCAAATAAGACAACACATCCTTAATCTCTTTACGCTGATAGAAGGATAGACCACCATAAATTCGATAAGGAATACCGCGTTTTCTCAAAGCATCCTCCATAGCACGGGATTGTGCATTGGTACGATATAAAATGGCAAAATCACTATTCATCAATTGATGTTCCATTTTATTTTCAAAGATGGAACTTGCCACAAAACGGCCTTCATCACCATCGGTCATCAATCGGTTGACTTTTATCTTAGCCCCTTCATCATTGGCCGTCCATACCACTTTTTCAAGCTTGGTCTGGTTTTTTTCGATGATGGAGTTGGCCGCATTGACAATGTTCTTGGTCGATCGGTAATTTTGCTCCAATCGGAACATTTTCACATCGTCATAGTCCTTCTGAAAGTTTAGAATATTGTTGATATTGGCGCCCCTAAAAGCATAAATACTTTGCGCATCATCTCCAACCACGCAAATGTTTTGGAATCGGTCCGACAATGCCCTAACTATCAAATACTGGGAATGGTTGGTATCCTGATACTCATCTACCAATATATATCGGAATCGGTTTTGATATTTGGCCAATACATCTGGGAAGCGCGTGAGCAATTCATTGGTTTTCAATAACAGATCATCAAAATCCATAGCGCCCGCTTTAAAACAACGATCGACATAGTTTTTGTAGATATCTCCCAAACGAGGTCGCTTGGCCATCGTATCTGCCTCAATCAGCTCTGGATTCTGGAAGTATGCCTTCACCGTAATCAAACTGTTTTTATACGATGAAATCCTAGAGCTGATCTGCTTGGTTTTATAAATATCCTTATCCAATCCCATTTCTTTGATAATGGCACCAATCAAGCGTTGCGAATCCTGCGCATCATAAATGGTGAAATTGCTCGGATAGCCCAATTTATCGGCTTCAATCCGAAGAATTTTTGCAAAAACCGAGTGAAATGTTCCCATCCAAAGATTCTTTGCTTCACTGCTGCCTACAATATCAGAAATCCTGCCCTTCATTTCACGAGCAGCCTTATTGGTAAACGTCAACGACAAAATATTGAACGGGTCAACCCCCAAACTCATTAAGTAAGCAATCCTATACGTCAACACACGAGTTTTACCAGAACCAGCACCCGCAATCACAATCATGGGACCATCTTTTTGCAGTGTTGGTGCTAACTGCGCTTCATTTAACTGACTTAAATACTTTTCCAAATCTCTTTCAATTATTAATCCGTGAAATTAACCAAAGCTTCTGTTTTTAGAGAACGTTTTTATCAATAATTATAAACAATTGCAATTGTTTTTCATCTTTAAAAGAAAAAGAATACCTTTAGAATGATTACGTAAAAAAAACAGCCCATGAACTATTCCCTCCTCCTTATTTGTCTCTTCGGAAGCATACTGTTAAACGCCCAAACTGATTTAGAAACCGATTGTAATGCTATAGAATCTAAAGTAATTGAATGGCGACGACATTTCCACGAACACCCCGAACTGAGCAATCGGGAATTTAAAACAGCCGAAAAAATTGCGGAGCACTTAAACTCTTTGGGCATTGAAGTTCAAACTGGTGTTGCAAAAACTGGCGTTGTGGGACTTTTAAAAGGAAATAACCCAGGCAAAGTTGTGGCCTTGAGGGCGGATATTGATGCACTTCCTGTCACTGAGCGTAATGAATTGCCGTTTAGATCGAAAGTTGAAACAGAATTTATGGGCACCAAAACTGGGGTGATGCACGCCTGTGGGCATGATACCCACACTGCTATTTTAATGGGCGTTGCCGAGGTTTTATCCAAACATAAAGATAAAATCAATGGGACCGTGAAATTCATTTTCCAACCTGCAGAAGAAGGTCCGCCTCCTGGAGAAGAAGGTGGCGCCAAACTCATGATCAAAGAAGGCGTGTTGGAAAACCCAAAAGTTGACGCGATTTTTGGATTGCATATCAATTCAGCAACGCCTGTAGGCACGATCTTATACAAATCTGGTGGTATTATGGCTGCCGTGGAGCGGTTTGTTATTAATGTGAAGGGCAAACAAACTCATGGCTCCCAGCCTTGGCTTGGCGTAGATCCTATTTTGATTTCAGCAAAAATCATTGACGGCTTTCAGTCTATTGTCAGCAGAGAGCTAGACTTGACCAAGGAAGCGGCTGTGATTACCGTAGGGAAAATCACTAGTGGCGTACGCTTCAATATTATACCTGAAAGTGCCGAACTCATTGGAACTGTACGTTCGTTGGATCCTGATATGAAAGCAAAAATCATCAAACGTATGACTGAAATGACCGAAACCATTGCCAAAGCTTATGGCGGCGAAGCTACTATTGTCTTTGAGAACTTTACATCCATAACGTACAACGATCCGGATTTAACGGCTACAATGTTGCCAACGCTTCAAAAAGTAGCAGGAAATGACCATGTTCTGATTACAAAAGCCGTCACCGGTGGAGAAGATTTCTCCTATTTTCAAGAAGTGGTACCTGGGCTATTTTTTTTCCTGGGTGGAATGACCCCAGGGAATATCGAAGTTTTTCCACATCACACGCCAGATTTTGTCATTGACGAAAGTGGGATGTTATTGGGAGTTAAAACAATGACGCAGTTGGCGATTGATTATTTGGAACTGGATTAGTTTTGGTGTTTCCCGCCTTCGCAAAAGCTACCCGCCTACGGACGGGCAGGCGGATGGTCAGGCTTGTTTCTAGTAGAAATCTAAATTTAACAATGTAATCTCTTAAATAACAACTATTTTAAATCTCTAGATTTAGATGCGAAATGCGCGCTTTTTATGCGTGATTCATCCTTTTAACGTTATTATCACATAAATCTGAATGCCACTACTTCTTTTTCCCATCCCCCGTCAATACGCTTGCCAATCCTGCTTTAATGCTTATCCATAGGAAATTGAAAATTGATTTGGTATGATCGCGTTCAATGCCTTCTTTATTACCGTCCCTAAATCCATCAGATTCACGATCACTGTTTTTAGCAATAAACAAATTCGCTATGGCGGATAGGACCTTGTTTTTCTTTTCGCCTTCACCATCTAATATTTCAACTTTAAAATCCTCATAATTTACTCGCATATCCACCCTGGAGGTGTTGGCATCTCCTGATACTGTCGCAAAGGTTTTTAAAAGTTCGCCTTCAAGCTTCACTTTCAAATTGGGTTGCGAAAACGGATTCAAATCTGCCGCGGGAAGCTTCCCAATATCAACTCTAAATACAAAGGCATCATTGACGTTATTAACATCAAATTCCCACTTCACTTTTAACGGCGTTCGCGCCATAAAAACAGCATCAATATCTAAAGTGGTTTTTTCCGATTCGCCATAAGTGTTACTTATGTTTTTTATGTCGACGTTCATTTTTGTGAATGAAAGTTCCCCTGCGCCCATATCGGCATTCACTTTTTCCGAGTACACAATGGATGCGTTCTTAAGAAAAATATCACTTAAAGTTAAATTAAACTTAAGCTCTCTTAACATTCTACTATATAGAATCTTACGCGTGAGATCATCAGCAACTAACTTGTTTCTGTAAATATTCATTTCTGGATTTTCAAAAGTAATCTTTGGGCTTTTAAAATAAAACACAGAATCCTTTTCATATCCGAATTTATGATCCTCCACAACCAATGAAGCTATAGTCACATCAAAATGATCGCGCTCAATAGGGATCATTTTATCATATGTTGCTTTGGAATATTTGGTATACATTTTCATTTGGTTAAAAACCGCTTTATCTTGAGTGATACTCGCAGAAGCTATTTCCAAATTTTCATAAACACCCATACTATAGAATAAGTCGGTGTACGAGATATTATAATCGGTGTATTTAAAAGGAATACGATTATTAACGGAAGCAGGGTCTATAGCAATGTCCAAAACATTTGCAGTGAATTTTTCTGTATAAAACAGAAGAGAGTCCGTTTCGATATCCTTAATGCTGATTTCTGCATTCTGGATATTAAATCTACCCACCTTAATCTCTTCTTTGAACTTCTCTAGGGAAGAATTCTGATATTCGTTTTTCGGAATGGCGCTATTGTGGTTATACCGCAACTTAGGACTTCTCAACTGTACGCTTTTTACATGAATCTGATCATTCAAGAGATAGCTCCAAAGCCCGAAACCACCAACCATCAAGGTGTCGAGATCAACCTCGATATTTGCTTTTGAAGTATGGCTGCCCCTATTCACTATTTTAGGCTGTACCATCACGACATCTCCTCGCCATACGCTGACGTCCAAAGATTTGTAATCCACACTTAGGTTTTCCGGAAGCTCTGTTTTAAGGAAATTTTCAAGTTTTGAAGAGACCATAGCATTTGCCACAAAATAGCCCACAATAGCAAGGACTAACACAGTGGATACTATTATCACAGTAATTTTTACAGGTTTGGTCATAGTTTAAAGATATGCCTTTACAGGCATCTGTTTTAAAAGCTGAAATAAAAAATTAAACTTACAACAACTCTAATCCAGTTGTGTGCTCAAATTTCTGTTTTTTTAACTTCTTTGCGAAATTTTAAAAAAAACATCTTATGTTTGATAAAACTTAACACCTCTTATGGATTTAGTACCAAAACTCATTGACGCCTTACTTTATGCAATCCCAGCATTAATCACTGGGCTTATAGCTTATTATTTTTTTAAGGAGCACACTAAAAACGAAGACGGCAGAAGACGTTTTCTACTTCAAAAAGACATGCAGGTCAACGCCATGCCCTTACGCCTTCAAGCCTATGAACGGATGGCTCTATTCTTGGAACGCATTACACCTTCAAAAATACTCATAAGAGTAAAGCCAACGTCTTCTGACAAAGATGATTACGAGAGCTTACTTATAACAAGCATTGAACAGGAATTTGAACATAATCTGTCGCAACAAATCTATGTTACTGACGACTGTTGGAACATTATTTGCGCCGCAAAAAACGCAACAATACAACTCATCAGAAAAGCCAGCCTTCTAGAAAAAACCGATACTGCCAACAAATTAAGAGAAGTTGTTTTGACTGAAATGATGGAGAAACGAGCGCCTAGTGATGCAGCACTTTCTTACATCAAACAGGAAGTAAGTGACATGTGGTAAATCGTATTGTTTTTAGTCACGCATAAAGCACCAAGTTATATTTCTTTTAACTATTCTGTTTTCTCAAGTTCTACTGGACTTATTTCTTGGTTTTTGTATTTTGCAAAATCAAATCCACTTTGCCACCATAAAGTCATTTTATCCTTGTTGAAAACCAATGAATTGGTAGTCAAAACGGTTGGGGTATAATAAAAATTAATAATCGCATTTTGGTTGTTGGCCACAAACTTTCCAATTCGGATGTTTTGAAATTCGATTCTATCCAACATGAACGCAAACATATTGGTCAGCAATGAAAACGCATTTAAAGAAGGCATCCTGTTATACTGGGTAACTTCAGTCTGTAAAACCACCGCGTCCACTACCGTTGCACCGCGCCTAATAGCCTCTTCTATAGGCACCATCGACCCCAAACCGCCATCGGCATATTCACAACCATCCTTTTTTGCCAAGGACATAAAAGGTGTATAATTGCACGAGATCCATACCCAATCCATAAATTCTTCGTAATCAAAGTCTTTAACAGATTTGTACTCCACCTGATTGAGGGACAGATTTGAAACCGTCACAACCACGTCAGCTTTCAAGGCTTTTAAGGCATTAAACCCCTCTTCGGTAACGTGTGATCGGATAAATCTTTTTAAATTATGGCTTTCACCAAAGGTTTTACTTCCACTAAAAAGATTTCGTAACACATTGAAATGATTGATACTAATGGTCTCAATACCTTTTCTCTTTTTGATGTTAAAGGGACAGACATTAAAAATATCGCTCTGAGTCACATTCGTATAGATTTCCTTAATTTCCTTCACCTTATTTAATGCCAAATGAGATACCAACAAGCTTCCCGTAGAAGTACCAATGAATAAATCGTAGTCAAGTTTCTTGTTTTCAATAAGATACTGTGCCACCCCACCTGCAAACGCACCTTTACTCCCTCCTCCTGATATGACTAATGCCCTCATTTATTTTTTGTTGTTTTTCGTTTCTCATTTCCCGCCTCCGCAAATGCTACGGACGGGCAGGCTAGTTTCCCGCCTCCGCAAATGCTACGGACGGGCAGGTTAGTTTCTCGTTTGAAAATTATTCTATTTATCTATATTCTTTGTTCCTATTTCTCCAATTCATCAAGAACCTGCTGATATGCTTCAATATTTTGAAGTTCCAACAACAATTCCTTTGCAAACTTTTGAAATCTCCAATTGTGATGAGTTGTTGCTTGAATTAAATTGGCCAAAGATATTTTATCGAACCCATTGATCAATTTTAGATAATTAAACGCATTCATCCGCAAATCAAAACTAAACCTTGGATCGGTATAACTTCTTAATTCTTCAAAAATTTCTTGTTTTTTATCCGATTGATATTCTATCGTATTTAAATGTAAGGCCAACCAAAGCAATTTCACATTATAATCGTTAAATCCATAAATATCTTTGGTTTGATGGAGATATTTAGCGCGATCGCTTGGGAAATTTACCCATAAATTATACAACGCACTCTCAATCGTCACGTAGGATGCGTCGTTTAAAAGTGTTTCATACATTTTTTTAAATTCGACTGGAATAGCGGCCATCTTTTGAGCAATAGCTTGGCGCACCTCAAAATTATTATTAAAATCCTCCAACTCAACCTCGTAACTGGGTTGCGAAAGAATCTTAATTTTCGCTTTATCAGAAATATCCGAAACCAAATAATCCCCACATTTTGAGGGATAGGTTTCACAGCAAACATCCATGTATTCTTGAATAAACGCTGATTTTTTCAAACTCTGAACCATCACATCTTGCGGCAACACACGGTCTTCTAACCATATCTTTACAAATTCTGACAAATCCTGACCGCTTGCCAACTCCACTTCTTGAATAAAATCAGACGTTTCAACATTTTTGTATTGATGCTTTAGTAGATAATTTCTCACAGCCAATGCAAAAGCATCTTCCCCAACCTGCTCCCGCAACACATGCAAGGCCCAGCATCCTTTTTGATAAAAAGTCACGCTACTGGATTTCGGATCAAGCAAAGACGTTGCATCTCCTGCATTTTCTTGCCCTAAAAGCTGCTGGGCGTACTCGTGCAATCGCCAATAGTAATAGTTATCCCCAAACACGTCACGCTCTGCCAAGAGCGCGTAATACGTCGCAAATCCTTCCTGCAACCAATGATGCTCACCACTTGTAGCTGTTACCATATTGCCAAACCACTGATGTGCCAGCTCGTGGGCATTGACGTTGACATAGTTCCGGTCGTTAAACCCAATAGCATCCACTACCATAGCATCTGAAAAGATGGTCAAAGTGGTGTTTTCCATCCCAGAATATAAAAAATCCTTGACCGGAACTTGTTTATAGATTTCCCAAGGATATGGCACACCAATCGCTTCTTCCAAAAAATCAAATAGCTGTTTGCTATAGCGATAAGTGGACTCTACTTTGGCTGAATCTTCTGGATAATAGTAATATTCTAAGGGAACGCCACTTTCTGAAATTTCCGTTCTTTTATTGTAATTGCCAATGGCAAGCGCTACGAGATAACTGCTCATTGGCTTGCTCATATCATAATGCCATGTTGTTTGGTTTTGCGTGATGGCTTCTTTTGAAACAAGCTCACCATTCGCCAAAACCTCATAACCATCATCAAAAGAAATGGATAAATCAAATTCAATCTTTTCATTTGTATCGTCAATACTTGGCAACCAGTTACTCGTGTACTTCCCTTGTCCCTGTGTCCAAATTTGATCATCTATAAAGTATAAAGCTTTTTTCGGCTCAGCGGAATACCAAAAAGTCAACAGATAGTCTTTTTCGGCTTTAAATTTGTTGATGATTATAATTTTATCGGATTCAATTCCAAAATCACTGGCTTCGACATCATCCGTAGTGACATCCTTCAATTCTACACTTCTGAAGTTCATATTTATGGCGTCGAGATACACAGAGTCCACCTCCTTTAAAACTTTAAAATAAACAAAGACAAACCCAGAAACCTGTTTGGTGTCTTTAAAATTTAGTTCCGCCTTTAGCTTTTTAAAATCAACAGCATCAGCCTGTTGTGCAGCAGCAACTCCGAAAACAAAAACAAGACAAAGCGAAAGAAGACGTTTCATTTATGGACTTTAGTTAAGATATGACCAAAATAAGAAAATAAAAACGATAATTCTGTAATGCGAATAAGCCTTTGTGAAACTTCTATTTCTTTGCGTAACTTTGCGATATAGCTATTGCACAAAGGAGACACAAAGGCACCACAAGTTCAATTTGGTGGTCATTCAATGGACTTCCGTGCTTCGCAAGACAAACATGAACACCAACCTTCAAACACCCATAGATTATCTCAAAGGAGTCGGTCCAAATCGCGCAAGTTTGCTCCGTAGCGAACTTGGCATTCACACCTATCAAGACCTGATCAACCTTTTCCCCAACCGCTATATTGACAAAACGCAATACTATAAAATCAACCAATTACAGCGCAACAGTGCTGATGTTCAGATAACCGGTGAGATCACAAACTTAAAAGAAGCTGGAGAAGGACGCGGCAAACGCTTGGTCGCTACCTTTAAAGACGACACTGGCATTATAGAACTCGTGTGGTTTAGAGGCCATAAATGGATTAGGGACAGCATCAAATTCGGGAAAACTTATGTCATTTTCGGGAAAATCAATTGGTTTAATGGTGTTTTTAGTATGCCACATCCTGAAATGGAACTGCTAGAAGAGCACGAAAAAAACTTACGCTCTGCCATGCAGCCCATTTATCCGTCCACCGAAAAACTGGCAAATAAAGGCATTTCCAATCGTGTTTTGAATAAAATCATGCAACAATTATTTTTGGAAACGAAGGGGCGATTTGAAGAAACACTTTCTGAAAACTTACTTTCCGATCTCAAATTAATTTCAAAGAGCAAAGCACTTTTCAACATTCATTTTCCTGAAAATCAAGAGCTATTATCGCTTGCACAATTCCGACTTAAATTTGAAGAATTATTTTATATTCAGCTGCAATTGATCATCAAAAATCTGATCCATAAATCGAAAATAAAGGGCTATAATTTTGAACATGTCGGACACTATTTCAACACCTTTTACCAGGAGCATTTACCCTTCGATTTAACCAATGCCCAAAAACGAGTTTTGAGAGAAATCAGGGCCGATTTGGGAAGCAATGCACAAATGAATCGCTTATTGCAAGGCGATGTAGGTTCCGGAAAGACCATAGTTGCGCTCATGTCAATGTTAATGGCACTTGACAACGATTTTCAAGCGTGCTTAATGGCGCCGACTGAAATTTTGTCAGTCCAACACTATCATGGATTAGTTGAGCTATGTAATGAATTGAACATCAGAATGGAACTACTCACAGGTTCAACTAAAACTTCACAAAGACGAAAAATTCACGAAGCGCTCGAAAATGGCGATTTGGACATCCTAATCGGCACCCATGCACTACTCGAAGATAAGGTGAAATTCAAAAATTTGGGACTTGCAGTCATTGATGAACAGCATCGTTTTGGAGTTGCACAACGCAGTAAATTATGGCATAAAAACACCTCGCCGCCCCACATTTTAATCATGACCGCAACACCAATTCCGAGAACTTTGGCGATGTCGGTTTATGGCGATTTGGATGTGTCCGTAATTGACGAATTACCACCCGGAAGAAAGAACATCAAAACGGTACATCGCTACGATAAAAATCGGTTGAAAGTTTTCAGATTTATCCGTGATGAGATCGCAAAGGGCAGACAAATTTATATAGTTTATCCGTTAATTCAAGAAAGCGAAACCATGGATTATAAAGATTTGATGGATGGTTACGAAAGTATCGTTAGGGAATTTCCATTGCCCGATTATCAA
Organism: Gelidibacter gilvus; assembly: GCF_004115975.1. GTDB lineage: Bacteria > Bacteroidota > Bacteroidia > Flavobacteriales > Flavobacteriaceae > Gelidibacter > Gelidibacter gilvus. The sequence goes on from NZ_SDDZ01000012.1 coordinate 81,063, forward strand.
ATCTCTATTGTCCACGGAAAAATGAAACCTGCCGATAAGGATTTTGAGATGCAACGTTTTGTTAAAGGTGAAACCCAAATCATGGTGGCCACAACAGTTATTGAGGTGGGCGTTAATGTTCCTAACGCCTCTGTTATGATCATTGAGAGTGCAGAACGCTTCGGATTATCTCAATTGCATCAATTAAGAGGCCGTGTAGGTCGTGGCGCAGAACAAAGTTATTGCATCTTGATGACCAGTCACAAACTCAGTGAAGACAGCAAAACCAGGCTACAAACGATGGTTAGCACCAATGACGGATTTGAAATAGCAGAAGTAGATTTGCGACTTCGTGGTCCTGGCGATTTGATGGGCACCCAGCAAAGTGGTGTCTTGAACCTCAAAATCGCCGATGTTATTAAAGACAAGGACATTCTACAACTTGCGCGCCATTACGCGAAAATAATTTTAAAGACGGACCCATCACTATCCCTTCCAGAACATAAAGTACTGCGCTATACTTATGGACAGCTCACGAAGTATAAGAATATTTGGAATTATATTTCTTAAGTTTTCAGTTGGCAGTCTTCAGCTGGCAGTCTTCAACAGATACAGCGGCAGAATAATGATCTTCAATGGTTTTTCTGTCCAAAACTAGGACTTCGTACCACATTTTTCATAAATTTGAGTGAAATGCATTGAATTTCATACCTGTCTGACCGTTCAGACGGGTTTTAATTTAAAACTAAATTATCACTGTAACAATTCGTAAACTAAATGAAATGAGAAAATTCTACTTTTTTATACCAATCACTATGGCAATGTTAATGCTTAGCTGCAAGGACACCAAACAAACACCACTGCAAATGGTTACATTGGACACCAGTCCATTAGATACTTATTTCTCTAACAATATGCCAGCTGATGAACCGGGTGGTGCCATTTTAATCATGAAGGGCGACAGCATTATTTTCAGTAAGGGATATGGGCTTGCCGATCTAGAACTCAACACTAAGATCGATGCCAACACCCTATTCAACATTGGTTCCATTTCAAAAACTTTTGTTGCCAATGCCATTTTGATGCTACAGGCTGAAGGTAAACTTTCGGTTGAAGACAATATGGCGCTATACTTCCCTGATTTCAAAAATAAAGCAATTGCTGAGAAAGTGAAAATCAAACATTTAATTACGCACACTTCAGGTTTACAGGACACTAGGGAAACCAAAACGGACTCCCTATTTTACTTGACTGCCAAAGATGTCGAGAACTGGTATCCGACAACCCAGGCAGAAGATTTGAATTTTGAACCTGGTACACGCTACGACTATTCCAACCCTGCTTACAATGCCTTGGCTCTGATTATTGAAGAGGTGAGCGGAATGAAATGGCAAAAATACGTTAAGAATCACATTTTTAAGCCGTCTGGCATGAAGACAAGCACCATTACAGATGGTCCACACCCTGAGACTGGTGTTTCCCACGGCTACATAAAAGACAACGGAAACTGGCTTGAAAAAGACTATGGCGAGGAACCTACATTTGCAGCAGCTGGCAATGGCGGCGTCTGGAGTTCAGTAAATGAATTGGCGAAATACGAATTGGCATTACAAGCGCACAAATTTATTTCAGATGCTATTTTAGAAGATTCAAGAACCATAAAACCATGGCCAAATTGGCAAGACACTACGCCCCCATTTATAGGTTGGTCTTGGTTTATTGACCAAACAACAGATGGTTTCAAAACGGTAGGGCATACTGGAAGCCAAGGTGGTTTCTTATGTAATTATGTCACGGTGCCCGAAAAAGGGATCACATTCATTATTCTTTGCAATACACCTAGGAATGTGGATGGATTTACAGATTTTATCACGGAATGGCTGATCAAAAATAGCTGGCTTTAAACTCAGCATATCAACATAAGTATTACAACCCACACCTCTCATAATTGAATAAAAAAACCAATCAAAAATCATGAAATCCTTGAAAACCATTTTTGCCCTGACGCTCGTTTCGTTATTACTTTTAGGTTCTTCCTGTCAAGAAAAAATGTCTAAAAAAGAAACTTTAGAAAAAACTATCCAAGCTCAAATTGATTCCATAGATGGCACTGTGGCTGTGGCATTTTACAGCTTATACCAACCTAAAGATAGTTTGTTAATCAATGTTGATGAAAAATTTCATGCGGCCAGTACTATGAAAGTTCCCGTAATGATCGAATTATTTAAACAAGCCTCAGAAGGAAAATTAAATCTGAAGGATTCGATTTTATTGAAAAATGAATTCAAAAGCATTGTGGACGGCAGCCTGTACAGCATGGATATCAACGATGATAGCGACGATATTATCTACAGTCAAATCGGCACAAAAGTAGCAATCAGCGATTTGATGCACAGCATGATAACTGTCAGCAGCAATTTGGCGACCAACATCCTCATTGAACTGGTTGATGCCCAAAAAGTAACTGCAACCATGCGGAGTTTGGGCGCAAAAAACATTGATGTTTTGAGAGGTGTAGAAGACCAAAAAGCGTATGATAAAGGCTTGAGCAATGCTACCACTGCTAAAGATTTGATGATTATTATGGAAGCCATTGCCACTCATACTGCCGGTAAACAACAAGATTGCGACGCGATGATTACTATTTTAAAAGATCAACAACACAAGGATGTCATCCCTGTCTATTTACCAAAAGAGGTTGAAGTGGCGCACAAAACTGGTTCTATAACTGGTGTACACCACGATGCGGGAATTATCTATTTACCTAATGGTCGTGCTTATATATTGGTTTTACTTTCCAAAAACCTAAAAGATTTTGACAAAGGAACCGACCAATTGGCTAAACTATCCAAAACAGTTTATGATTATGTCATTAGCAATTAGAGGAATTTCTACTGATAGTTGACTAAAAATCAACTTAACTATTTCAGATAAAAGTAGGATCGTTGTGTTTTACTGATTGAAACGACGTGCATTCTTAACCAAATCCGGTTGCCTACTTGTTTGCTGCTCTTTTACTACATCTGGAAATATGACTATCTTCGAAGCCTATTTCGGAAATTTAATCTTTCACTGATATCACATGTTACACTTAAAATTAGAAACAGATCCGCGATGGGTAGCCATTGCTGAAGACAATATAGAAGCAATATTGACGGACCACGCGTGGTGTGAACAAAAAGCGGCTACTAATGCCATAACCATCATTACTTTAAATCCGCAATATGAAGATTTGGTGACGGACCTATTGGAACTCGCCAAAGAGGAAATGGAACACTTTCAAATGGTGCACGAAATCATTAAGAAGAGAGGCTACACCTTAGGAAGGGAACGAAAAGACTGTTACGTCAACAAGCTCTACAAATTCATGAACAAAGGCGGTAGCCAATTGCAGAGCATGGTTGACCGATTGTTGTTTTCGGCTATGATTGAAGCAAGAAGTTGCGAACGCTTTAAAATGTTGTCACAACATGTTGAAGACCCAGAACTTTCAAAGTTTTATTATGATTTAATGGTTAGTGAAGCGGGACACTACACGCTTTTCATCACTTATGCGCGAAAATATGGTAAAGACATTGATGTTGATAAACGTTGGAAAGAACTCGTGGATTTTGAAGGCGAATTGATCAAAGAATACGGTAAAAGTGAAAGCATTCACGGATAGTTGGGAGCTGCAAGCTTGTAGCAGGAAGCATGAAGTTGGAAGTTCAAAGTATTAGGGTAAATGAGAAATCGAGGTGTAAATTTTTAAAAATAACTGATGGTGTATTAAATTTAAAAAACTACCTTAGATGTTCGCTTGCCATGTAGTTTAGACTGTTTTAAAATTGATTTTTAAAAACAATGGTCTTATGAAAAATATACTTTTTTTCTTAATTGCATTCTTTGGCTTTATTTCTTGTACTACCGAAGATGCCGCTGTCATTCCGCCTGATGAAGACCTTTCTCTAATCTATTATTACGATCGTAAGGATAGTGGAAATCTACAAGTTTATTCTTACGACGGTGTTCAAGAAACTAATTTGATCAATGACAACTCCTACGATTACTGGTGGATTAAGGTACATCCTGATAAAACGAAATTCTTATGCTATCGCTCTCCAAAAAACGCAGGTTTTAACTCTTATGAGGTTTGTGAATTAATGGTTTTTGATATTGATGGCAAAAATGGTCGCGTCATTGTACCCCTCCATTCTTATGGATGGGAAATTCAAGCACATGCAAAATGGTCTCCAGATGGCACAAAAATATTGGCGAGTGCCAAGTGCCCAGATCCTTCCATCAACGATATGGTATCACGTGGGAGATTAGTAGTCTTCAATGCCGACGGTAGTAATCCTTTCATTGTGTCCAAATTCAAGCATGACGCAACAGATCCTGCCTGGTCGCCTGACGGACGTCAAGTAACTTATGTAGGCCCTTCGGATTTAACTGACCCCACAAATCCGGAAAAAGCTGAAATCTATCAAGCAACACTCAACTATTCTACAATGGCATTGGAGAATCCCATTAGATTAACCTATGACGACCTCTATTGTTATGACCCAGCGTGGTCGCCTGACGGCAAGTGGATTGCATATAGTAAAGGTGCTTTTCTCAATCTGCTTTGGCCTGTAAACCATGATATTTATAAATGCAAACCTGATGGCTCACAAGATGTGTTGGTATTACACGATGGCAAGTTAAATGGTGTCCCCACTTGGACCCCAAACGGCAAACGCTTGATTTTCCATGTGCTTGGATTGGACGGACCGCCACCATTTAGCCTCTACAGTTGCAGCGCCAATGGCGATGATAAAAAACTTATTTTAAGCACTACTGGCATTTATAGAACGACGCCATCGGCAATAGAAAAATGAAGGGTTTTTAAAAACAACCTTAATTATAAAAAATTAGCGCAGTAGGAACGTTTTATTTAGGCACGGATTTACTCCTCCAGAAGTTCTTCCACAAAGGTTCTGAATTCATTTTTAAACTCCACATACTTTGCTCCAGTTGCCGGTCCATTAAAACCTGTATGGATTTTTCGGACTTTTCCTGTTTTATCAATAAAAATAGTAGTTGGATAAGAGACCACTTGCTTCAACATGGGCAATTTCTTCTGAGCTTCAACCTTATCTGAGGTTCCAGATTGCGCCAACAAAACAGGATAGTCCAATCCTAATCTATTCTTTAAGCGTTTTATACCCTCAAATGCCAGCGAATCGGTTTTGGCGTTTTCAAAAGCAAGCGCCACAAATTCGATAGCCTTATCAGAGTTAAGCTTAAAGTATTCAGAGAAAAAAACACTTTCGTCCAAACAGTTGGGACACCAAGTTCCCATAAGCTGCACCACAACAACTTTATTCTGAAATTGGGCATCTGCTAAAGAAATCGTTTGCCCTTCTTCATTTGGAAAACTGAATTCAAAATGCGCATCTTCATTTTGCAGAGTGGTGAGCAAATTGGCATCGGAGAGTTCAAAATGTTCATTTCGTTGGCCTTCAAACGCGGCACTCCATTTATTTCCAGAATAAAAAACACCGTTGAGCGTACTGTCTTTCACCGTTGCGACAAACAGAAACGCATGGGAACCATCAAAAGCCGACAGTTGCAATTCATCAACATTCATAACGCCTTCCAAATACCTGTAATCGCCTGCCTCGGTTCTGAACGTGCCTGTCACCTTCTTGCCGTTTTGCTGAAAGACCCCTTTAGCTTGGTAAACTGACTGATCAGAATCTGGATTAAATGCGACTTCCCAATTGCCCGAAATATCAACCGCCGGCACTTCTTTGGTCTCAAATCGTTCTTTGGAGTTATATATCGCTTTAAACGGTAAGTCCAAAGCCATATCTGTGTTGGTAAAACGACCGACCATGCCTTCTTTCGTTAATTTCAAAGCAAAATAACCTTCAAAAACAGGCATTTTAATAAAGATAGAATCGTTCTTATAGGTGATATCATCCACTAAGATGACTTCCTCGGCGTTAAAAATCTTCAAACTTTTATCTGCCATCACTTCAAAAGTAAATGGCAATGTTTTATTCTCATTAACCTTTAGCTCACCCAGCCAATAGCCATGTCGCATTTTTTCTGAATTATCCTTATTACAAGAAAATAGCGTGAAAACAGATAAAAGTATAAGCAAAAACTTCATAATGTATTTGGGGATTTTAATTGAGGGTTAAAATAAAGCTAAAAATCGTACAAAATAAAATTATTTACCATTTCTATAACTACATACTATTATTATCTTTACGCCGAATTTGAAAACAAGACGGAACATTGGGTTGCATGTAGATTATCTCAATCTCAAAAAAAGGAATACGAAACATCACCCTGTAGCATAACACTTAAAAAATGAAGATTTCCTATAATTGGTTAAAGCAATTTGTAAATATTGATTGGACTCCTGAGCAAACAGGCGAACTCCTTACTGATCTGGGCCTTGAAGTTGAAGGCATACAACAATTTCAATCCATTAAAGGTGGCTTGGAGGGCATTGTGGTAGGCGAAGTGCTCACCTGTGTGCAACACCCCAACGCCGACCGTTTAAAAGTGACCACGGTAAACATTGGTTCAGGCGCACCTTTACAAATTGTCTGTGGCGCACCCAACGTAGCTGCCGGCCAAAAAGTACCTGTTGCTACTATAGGAACAACGCTATATACTGCAGAAGCAGAAGCTTGGACCATTAAAAAAGGCAAGATAAGAGGTGAGGAAAGTCATGGAATGATATGTTCAGAAGATGAAATAGGTCTTGGTACTTCTCACGAAGGGATTTTGGTATTTGACAATGACCTGACCGTTGGCACTTTAGTTGCTGAAATTTATGAAGTTGAAAATGATCAGGTTTTTGAAATTGGGCTGACTCCAAACAGAGCCGATGCCATGAGCCATTTTGGAACTGCGCGCGACCTCAAAGCTGGGCTGATGCAGAAAAACATGCACGTGGAATTGATTACACCATCCGTAAGTGCTTTTAGAATTGATCAAGGGACTTTAAAAATTGATGTTCAAGTGATCAACAAAGAGTTGGCGCCTCGTTATTGTGGGGTCACAATTTCCGATTTAAAAGTTGGCACCTCGCCTACTTGGTTACAAAACAGGCTTAAAGCGATTGGAATCACACCAAAAAACAATGTTGTTGACGTCACCAATTACGTTCTTCATGAACTCGGACAGCCTTTGCACGCCTTTGACGCGAATAAAATTGAAGGCAATAAAGTGATTGTGAAAACACTGCCAAAAGGAACAAAATTCAAAACCTTAGATGGTATTGATCGCGAATTGCACGAAGAAGATCTTATGATTTGTGATGCCATAAAACCGATGTGTATTGCAGGTGTTTTTGGTGGAGAAAATTCAGGGGTTACAGAACACACCACGAGTATTTTCTTGGAAAGTGCCTATTTCAATCCCATAAGTGTTAGGAAATCTGCCAAAAGACACAGTTTAAATACAGATGCCTCCTTTAGATTTGAACGCGGTATTGATCCTAATATCACAGAATACGCTTTAAAACGTGCTGCTTTATTGATTCAAGAAGTTGCGGGAGGTTATGTTACCAATAATCTTGTGGACATCTATCCTAAACGAATTGAGGACTCTCCAGTGCATTTTAGTTTTGCCAATGCCGAAAAACTAATCGGTGAAGAAATCCCAAAGGACATTATCAAACGGATCCTTATGTCTTTAGATATCAAGGTCAATAACGTTACTGAAACTGGCTTGGGCCTAATGGTACCTGCCTATAGAAACGATGTGGTGCGTGAAGCCGATGTCATTGAGGAAATCTTACGAGTCTATGGCTACAACAATATCAATTTTACCGAGAAATTAAATGCCTCCATCTCTCCGACCTCTCGTTTTGAAGATTTTAAACTTCAGAATGTGACGGGCAACCAATTGGTAGCACAAGGGTTTTATGAGATTTTATCAAATTCACTGACCACACCTTCTTATGTCAAATTAAGTGCCGATTTAAAAGAAGAACACAATGTGGTGATGCTAAACCCCTTGAGTATCGATTTAAGTGTGATGCGCCAAAGTTTATTGTTTTCAGGACTGGAAGCCATCAATCGGAACATCAACAGAAGACGTTCGGATTTAAAACTGTTTGAATTTGGCAAAACCTACCATAGCTATGGTGATAAGTACAATGAAAACAAACATTTAGCACTATTTGTGACTGGAAACAAGGATGCCGAACGCTGGAACACCCATCAACAACCAAGTAATTTCTTTTACTTAAAAGGAATCATCACCGCCGTTTTAGAGCGCTTGGGACTTAACGGAATTAAGGGGTCTCCTATTGAAAACGACGTTTTTAGTGAAGGTATCAGTTTGCGAATTGGAAAAAAGATCTTAGTCGATTTTGGATTGGTCAATAAAAAAATAATGAAACATTTTGACATTTCGCAAGATGTATTGTTTGCTGATTTTAATTGGGACAATGTGATTGATTTGGTCAAACACACCAGTGTCAACTTCAAGGAACTCCCTAAATATCCATCAACAAGACGTGATTTTGCACTCTTGATAGATGATAATGTGACTTTTGAAGCCATTGACGCCATCGCCAATCAAACCGAGAAGCGTTTGCTCAAAAATGTCGATTTGTTTGATGTCTATCAAGGTGAAAAACTTCCAAAAGGAAAAAAGAGTTACGCGGTAAGTTTTAAATTCCAAGACGAGCACAGCACACTCACAGATAAGCAAGTAGATAAGATCATGCAAAAACTGCAATCCAATTTTGAAGCGCAACTTGGAGCGGAATTGAGATAGGATTTTAAAAATCACAAAACCAAGTTCAGGTATCAATTATTCGTTTTTAATCAAGCTTTTCGTTATATTCAATGCGAGCTTTTTGACTGTGAATTAAAAAATACGTTTTTGAGCTGATTCATGAGTGAAAACTCAGAGTCAAGTTTTTGCAAAAACAACTTGAAAACATGAATTTTATTAACAGAACATTCAAAAATATTATGTTTTAATTAGTAGACAAAGCTTTAAATAATCCTTAATTTTAATATTTCACAATAAACACAAGATACTATGGCAATTATAACTTTTAAAGGCAACCAAGTAACAACTTTTGGTGAGCTTCCAAAAATAGGAGCTGATGCTCCAAACTTCAGATTAACTGCAACTGATCTCTCTTCAAAATCCCTAAATGATTATTTGGGTCATAATGTGATTTTAAACATTTTTCCAAGTGTTGACACCGGTGTTTGCGCACAATCTGTCAGAACATTCAACGAAAAGGCATCGCAACTAAAGAACACCAAAGTCCTTAATATTTCTAAAGATTTACCATTTGCATTCGCTCGTTTTTGCGCGGCGGAAGGATTGGATAATGTAGAAAGTCTCTCAGATTTTAGAGATGGCAATTTTGGAAAGAACTACGGTCTGACCTTTGTTGACGGTCCTTTAGAAGCCTTACATTCAAGATGTGTGGTGGTGCTAAATGACAAGGCAGAAGTGGTCTATACTGAGCAAGTTTCTGAAATAACTGAAGAACCTAATTACAAAGCCGCGTTAGAGTCGCTTTCATAGATTTCTTATGTCCGAAAAGAAAGATTCGTTCCTGGTCAATCGCTTAAAAAGCGTAGGTTGGGCATTTAAAGGTGCCCTAATTTTACTGCGAACGGAAGCGAGTATCAAAATTCAATTTGCTATTGCAATTCTCGTGACCATAGCTGGCTTTTACTTTGAAATCTCCCCAACGGAATGGTTATTTCAAGTTGCCATGATTGGTTTGGTCATGAGTATTGAAGGGCTCAACACCGCCATTGAGTTCATTGCAGACTTTATTCATCCCGAACGACATGACAAAATTGGACGCATTAAAGATGTTGCTGCCGGAGCAGTTTTTATAGCGGCAATCTCAGCAGTTATAGTGGCTGTCATCATTTATTATCCCAAGCTTTTTTAATACTAAATCCGATAGGATTAACGTTAGTAATTTGTATTTTTGTTTCCTTAGGGAAACAGATTACCCCAATATATTTTAGTAATTTATTTAAAAATCAACAGATTTCCCTGGTTACGGAAAGTTAATAATGGCGAAGAAGAAAACCAAAGCTAAAAGCAGTACCACTACAAAAATTAAAAAACCTTCCCGAAAATTCGGGTTCAAATTATCAAGTCAGCAAAAATTAATTGTTGGTAGCTTGTTGATGATTCTTGGTATTTTACTATTTATAGCTTTTCTCTCCTTCTTTTTTACGGGAAAGGCAGATCAGAGCACACTTACTGAAATAGGCACCCGAGAAGTGGTTGCTGAAAACTGGCTTAATAAATTGGGCGCTTGGGTGAGCGACTTTTTTATTATGAGAGGTTTTGGAATCTCCTCATTTATATTCGCCGGAATTATATTTCTTTCTGGTATTTATGTCACCTTAGATATCAACAAAGCGAAACTTAGAAGTCACTGGATCTGGGGTACGCTCATCGCCATTTGGTTGTCTATTTTCTTCGGATTTTTTACCCATAAATATGATGCTCTTGGTGGCACCATCGGGTTTGAAATGAACTCTTTTATTCAGGATTATATCGGAATTATTGGTACCGCTCTCCTCCTCTTTTTTGGAATGATTATTTATGCTGCCATCCGATTTAAGGTCACAGGCGAATCGATTGTCAACGTTTTCAAATCGGCTAAAAGCAGTTTTAAAGAAGATTTTAAAACCAGTCCTCAAACCGCGTCAGAATCTTATGCTGCTTTAGATAATGATTTAACCGCAGAAGCAGAAGCCATTAAGGCTGCCTTCGATTTAAAACCTTCCAAACAAGATGTTGTAGCAGTTACAAAGCCTAAACCTTCAGCGCCTATTGCAAGTCCAAGCCTTAACATTGAAGTACCACAAATAGTTCAAGAGGAAGAAGAAGATGACGAAGAAGAATTGGCCATGGAAGTTGAGCAGGTTGTTGAAGAGGCTTCTGAAAGTGATAATCTCTCTAACAAACTTGTGGCAGATTATGGGAAATTTGATCCTACGCTGGAATTGAGTAAATATCAGTTCCCGACCTTGGACCTGTTAAAAAAGTACGATTCTGAAGGTATTACCATTGATCAAGATGAGCTTGAAGAAAATAAAAACCGGATTGTTGAAACCTTAAACAATTACAATATTGGCATCAGCAATATTAAAGCGACCATTGGTCCTACGGTAACCTTATACGAAATTGTACCCAATGCCGGTGTCAGGATCTCTAAAATCAAAAACTTAGAAGATGACATTGCCCTATCTTTGGCGGCTTTGGGCATTCGGATTATTGCTCCAATCCCTGGCAAAGGAACGATTGGAATTGAGGTGCCAAACAAAAACTCGACCATTGTTTCTATGCGCTCCGTGATTGCCTCCCAAAAATTTCAAAAATCAGAAATGGAATTGCCAATTGCCTTTGGAAAAACCATCAGCAATGAAACCTTTGTTGTTGATTTGGCAAAAATGCCCCATCTATTGATGGCTGGAGCAACTGGTCAAGGTAAATCGGTGGGTTTAAATGCCGTATTGACATCGTTACTTTACAAAAAACACCCTGCCGAAGTGAAATTTGTTCTGGTGGATCCTAAAAAAGTAGAGTTAACCTTGTTCAACAAAATTGAGCGCCATTACTTAGCCAAATTACCAGATAGCGAAGAAGCCATCATTACGGATAATACTAAGGTCATCCACACCTTGAATTCCTTGTGTATTGAAATGGATAATCGCTATGAGATGTTGAAAAATGCCTTATGCCGGAATATTAAGGAATACAATGATAAATTTAAAGCGCGCAAATTAAATCCTAATGAAGGGCATCAGTTTTTACCATATATTGTTTTAGTGGTTGATGAGTTTGCCGATCTTATCATGACTGCGGGTAAGGAAGTAGAAACACCTATTGCCCGTTTAGCGCAATTGGCCCGTGCCATTGGCATCCACTTGATCATTGCAACCCAAAGACCTTCTGTAAACGTTATTACGGGGATCATCAAGGCGAATTTCCCTGCTAGAATTGCTTTTAGGGTGACTTCAAAAATCGATTCCAGGACAATTTTGGACAGTTCTGGAGCCGACCAATTGATTGGACGTGGAGACATGCTCTACACGCAAGGAAACGAGTTGACAAGAATCCAATGTGCCTTTGTAGATACTCCAGAAGTTGAATTGGTAACCGAATTTATTGGTGGACAAAAAGGATATCCCGACGCCTATCTTTTACCTGAATATGTTGGGGAAGAAAGTGGCATAAGTCTTGATGTAGATATCTCCGACAGGGATAAATTGTTTAGAGAAGCTGCTGAAGTTATTGTCACGGCACAGCAAGGATCGGCCTCCTTATTGCAAAGAAAATTAAAGCTGGGGTATAACAGAGCTGGTCGATTGATTGATCAATTGGAAGCAGCCGGGATTGTTGGCCAATTTGAAGGCAGTAAGGCAAGACAAGTACTTGTGCCTGATCTTGTAGCTCTCGATCAACTTTTAGCAAATGAAGTATCCTAATATTTGAAATGAAACCGCAAATCCATAAACAGGATTAACAAAAAACTTAATAATGAAAAAATTATTTGTATTAGCCATGGTCTTATTATCGTTCTCAACATACGCACAAGATGCCGAGAAAGCAAAGACCTTATTAAACGAAGTGAATGCTAAGGTTAAAGGATATAACAACATCACCATTGATTTTAAATATGTCCTGAAAAATACCAGTGAGAACATTAACCAAGAAACACGCGGCGATGTAATCATTGAAGGGGAAAAATATTTATTGAATATCCTTGGTGTCACCCGAATTTACGATGGCAAGACACTTTATACAGTAAGTCCTGAAGATGAAGAAGTGACCATCTCAAAAAATAATACGGAAGACGAAAACACCATTACACCAAGTAAAATGTTATCGTTCTACCAAAACGGCTACAATTACGCCATGGATATCGTTCAAAATATCAGTGGCCGAAAAATCCAGTACGTAAAATTGACACCAATCGATAGCAATTCTGAAATAAAACAAGTATTGTTGGGAATTGATGCACAGACCAAGCACATTTACAATCTGATAGAAATAGGCAAAAACGGGACACAAACCACCTTAACTGTAAATAGTTTCAAAACTAATGAGCCTATTTCAAAAACCTTATTTACTTTTGATGCTAATAAATACAAAGGCTATTACATCAATAAGCTCGATTAGATAAGGCGCCAATTTTATGAAAATACTGGATAGGTACATACTTAAGACCTACTTAAAAACCTTTTTGAGCGTGTTTGTTATACTCATGCTCATTTTTGTTTTACAGGCCATTTGGTTGTATATCGCTGAGTTGGCCGGAAAGGATTTGGATATTGATACGATACTTAAATTCCTACTCTATATTACCCCAACGCTTATCCCTTTAATATTGCCGCTCACCATATTGTTGGTGTCCATTATGGTCTTTGGAACCTTAGCCGAAAACTATGAGTTTGCGGCCATGAAATCTACGGGTATCTCATTGCAGCGTGCTATGAGAGGCTTAAGTGTTTTTATCGTTTTTCTTTCCGTGACGACCTTTTTATTTGCAAACAATGTCATTCCTTGGGCTGAATATAACGCCTACAATCTGAGAAGAAATATCGCAAAGCTCAAACCTCAAATGGCTATCGCCGAAGGTCAGTTTAATGAAATAGGCAGTTTCAATATCAAAGTAGAGAAAAAAAGTGGTGATCGCGGTCAATATTTATCGAAGGTGATCATGCACCAATTCAAAGATAATCGACCAGGAAATCATACGGTAATCATTGCCGAATCTGGAGAATTGATCAGCAGTCCGTCGTCAAATATGCTTCAGCTGGTTTTATTTAATGGCAACTACTACGAAGAAATCTACACGAAAGATCCAAAGGAAATCCAAAAAAAGCCACATGCCAAAAGTTATTTTGACACCTATACCATGAATATAGATCTTGAAGCTTTAAACGATGTGGATTTAGCCGAAAAAAGCTATACTGACCGCTATAATATGCTTGATGTTGGCGACCTTAACTACACGATAGACAGTCTTTATAAAAACAAATCAAATGAATATAAGGTGCTGGCCGAAACTCTGTACAGCAGAACCTCAATAAACAGTTTGAATACTAATATATCACCAGAAACAGACAGTATTTTTAAAGGGAATGTCCTTGATCTTTTTGAAACCAAAGGCAAATTGCAACTGGTCAATTTGTCGTTAAACACCATTAGCAGTACGACGCAAATTATAACAACAAAAGAACAGTTTTTCGATGTTTCAGATAAAAACCTGAAAAAACATGTGATTGCCCTTCATGAAAAGTACGTTTTGGGCTTTGCCTGTTTTATCCTCTTCTTTGTTGGCGCACCCTTAGGAGCTTTGATTAGAAAAGGTGGCATTGGTTTGCCATTGGTCGTTGCCATTCTTTTGTTCCTTACCTATCATTTTATAGGGATTTTCGCAAAAAACAGTTCAGAAGATGGGACCTTAAACCCTATTCTGGCCACTTGGCTTTCTACCTTGATCATGTTGCCATTGGGAATCTATTTGACCTCTCGTGCCACCAACGATAAAGGCCTCTTTGATTTTGACAGCTATCTCAATCCTATTAAGAAATTCCTGAATCTTCGCCCTAAAAACTCCGTCATGATTGATGGTGTTTTGGTTCAGTACAGCTTTTTAAACGATTATAACAACGAAAAACTGATCAGTATCATCAAGAACCATGAAGATCTCAATTTTGATAAAAGCATCAAGCCTTTCGCATTAAATCAGTTATTGATCCGCAATCAATCTTTTGAAGATCTTCAAAAACAAGGGGTGATTATAAATGATGCCTACATCACATCAAAAAAGGAAGCCACGGATGCCATAGACTATTCTAAATTCGCATTTATTTTCTATACCATTGGTATTGTTCTTCTCATATTACATTTGGTTTTCAAAAACAATAATTTTCCTGAATACACTTCGGCCGCATTGGATCTCACCATTATTTCCTTTGGCATCTATCTACTTTATTATTGTGTGACTTGGATTAAGGCCAGCGTTTTCTACAAACATATTGGATTCAAATCAAAAGGAATAGACGTCATATTAATGTTGATTGCCTTTCCTTTTTACGGGGTTTCCCACTTTCTACTTAAGAACAAAATCAAGGAAGACTTGGACAAAAGTTGCATCCTAAATGTAAAATAAGCCATATCTTTGCATATAATTTCAAAAAAAATGACAACAACTACGATGACATCAACCATCACATTAAATACTATTGAAGAGGCCATTGAGGATATTAAAAATGGAAAAGTAATTATTGTTGTTGATGATGAAAACCGCGAAAATGAAGGTGATTTTATTGCCGCTGCAGAAAAGGTAACCCCAGAAATGATAAATTTCATGGCTACTCATGGTCGTGGATTGATTTGCGCACCACTTACTGAAGCAAGATGTAAGGAACTTGAACTCAACATGATGGTTGAGAATAACACCGTGCTTCATAACACCCAATTTACAGTATCTGTAGACTTAATCGGTCATGGCTGTACTACTGGGATTTCGGTACACGATCGGGCCAATACTATAAAGTTTTTGGTCGATGATAACACCAAACCTTCAGACTTAGGACGACCAGGACATATTTTTCCATTGAGAGCCAAAGAAGGTGGCGTGCTGAGGCGTACTGGACATACAGAAGCAACTATTGACCTTGCACGATTAGCCGGTTTAAAACCAGCGGGAATTCTTGTGGAGATTTTAAATGAAGATGGCACCATGGCACGATTGCCACAATTGATGAAAGTTGCTGAGAAGTTTGACCTTAAAATTATTTCTATAGAAGATTTAGTCGCTTATAGAATGCAGCATGACTCTTTGATCGAAAAGAAAGAAGATTTCGAAATTGTGACGCGTTTTGGCAAATTCAGATTAAGAGCCTACCAACAAACCACCAACGATCAAGTGCATATTGCTTTGACCAAAGGGTCTTGGAAGACTAACGAACCTGTTTTGACCAGAGTCAACTCTACCCTAGTCAACAATGATATCTTAGGGACGTTGACCAACAACGCCGATAAGAAACTGGATGATATGTTCAAATTGATTAATGATGACGGCAAGGGCGCCATTCTTTTTATCAATCAGCAGCATCAATCTACCGATTTGCTTAACCGCTTAAATACCTTAAAAGAAAAACAAAATCATTCAGATGTCATCAAGGCACCTGCTATTGCCATGGACAACCGAGATTTTGGAATTGGCGCACAAATTCTGCACGACCTCAACATCCATAAATTATTGCTGATGTCCAATAGCGAACATACCAAACGTGTGGGTATTATTGGTTATGGTTTGGAAATTGTGGATCATGTGAATTATTAGTGTGGAAAAAGAATCAAGATACTTCGATAAGCTCAGTAGCCCCCGCTTCGCTGTCAGAACCAAGAATCAAGACTAAAAGACTTTATTTACATCAGGCACTGACCTCAAGATAAAATTTAGACATATTTTTACTTTTTAGAATAGAAAAAGGATTTAGAACGACCGCTCTAAATCCTTTTTTTAATTAATAATAGCGTCTATTGGACTATTCTATCGCTAACTTTTTAGTCTCTTGTCCGTTATCGGTCAGTACTTTTACAAAGTAAACGCCTGTTTTTAAATTTGAAACATCAATTGATTTACTGTGTAGGACACGCTTCACACTTTTACCTAAAACATCAAAGATCTCCACATTTTTAATGTTATCTCTTGTAGAAATATTTAGGACGTCTGAAGCAGGATTAGGGTACACCTTAAAACTTTCTATATCAAAAGACTCTGAACTTAAAACAAAAGGAAGGACTAAGGAATAATCGGTCTCAATTCTACTTTCTGCTTCCCAGGCCAAATTTACGCTATCCCAAACTTCACCTGTAAGAATTGTATTATTGCCATTGCCATCGTGGGTATATAAGTAGCGATCTTCATTTTCCCAAGCGTCGCTTTTTCTTTCTTGATATAAGACCACCTTTGGCAAACCATTTTCATAGGACAGTTCTGTTCTGTGATCCAAAACCCATGCCCCTCCAACAAAATCTTCGCCAAGTGCTTCTCTCATTAAGTTCGAAGCATAAGTATAGGTTATCCTTTCGTCAAAATCCCAAGAATTAGTTCCAGAGTTCCACACCTTAATGATAGTTTGTGACGGCCTTCCTGCAGCTTGGTAGGCAATTTCCGTTTGCTCCTCATTCACCCATTTACCGCCCTCCCATTCTTGATCCGTATGCAGGGTAATATCGGCACCTGAATACTCGAATAAATCTCTCTCATTGTTTTCCCACGTGCTAGTTGCGGAATTCCAATTCTGACTGATTTCAGAACTTATATTTGAACCAGAATAGCTATATGTTATTCTGAAACTATTTGAAAATGGCATTGTGCCGAAGTTATTGCTCTGGTAAGTTTCCATTCTCAAATTGTTAGCACCATCATATTCATAAACTATTCTAGAAATGTCTTGCCATATCTTTTTGGATTCATCCCAAAATTGCGTGACAGAATTAATGATAGCGTTGTTGGCATTGTATTCTTTGTTCACGCGCGTGATGTTGGTTGATCCCGGCATGGCTAAGGTGAGTAGACTGGTTTCCTTATCACCTTCATTTCCATAAGTATATTGCATGGTTAGTTCATGATCCAATTCGGAACCATTGTCCTCACTGGAATAGAAGCGCTGCTCATCAATTTTATATTGGGAATATCCCGAGAAGCACATAAATAGGCACAACATAAATGTCGGAAAAAGTAGAAGTAGTTTCATGATTATCGTTTTAGAATGGTTTATACAGAATTCAATAAGCGATGCGATCATCAAAAATTGAATCATTTAAAAATGTCATTACCAAAACAAAAAGAAGACCTATTTACAAAGTTCATTCTACACCATCGAAAGTTCAAAATGGCATGTAAAATTAATAGTTGTCAAGTTATAACAGAAGTGGAGGTTATTGAAATCAATTGCGCTCTTAATAAAACTGAATTGCAGAGACGAAAATCTTTAGCTCGTTTTACAACTCATTTACTCTTACCAAATTACAGATTTTAAAAGACTTACGCAAGAAAATCTTTTCATGAACATCAATAATTCCCATTGGACTAACTTTAGAGGACTTAACTTTCTTCGTTATACCTGAAAGGCATAAATAGAAAAAGGTTTTAGAACAACCGCTCTAAATCCTTTTTAAGTTAACAATAGTATGTATTTTGATCTTATCTCATGACGTTTTCCTCACTTACACAACATTTATTGAAAGTTTTTTATGATACCTTCAAAGCTGAAGTAATGGCTTTTACCATGGCTTCTGCACGAGATTTCACCTCGTCTTCTGTCCAAGATAATTTGATCAGACAAGAAATATTCCGTCCAATGAAATGATCAGATTGCTCAAAAGTTTTTGTCTGAAGATATTTTAGACCCATTTTTATTTCTTCTGAAATTGGATATAAAGATTTAAGATTCTTTAAATGATCCCATTTACGGACGTAATGCCAATTATTGTCATAATAATGAAAACAGCCATCCACACCTGCTTCTTTTAGATTTTTTGAAGCCCTTCTGGTAATCTCCAAGTCAGGAAGGAAAAAGTTTAAAAAGGCATAACTTTCTTCGCCGCCTTCAGGAACCGTTCTGAAAGTCACTTCGGGGATTGCCGATAGTGCCTCTCTCAGGATGGTAAAGTTTTTTTGTTGAATGGACAGAAACTCTGGTAAGCGCCTTACTTGCGCCAATCCAACCGCAGCATGAAGTTCTGAAATCCTGAAATTATAGCCCAAAAACGGATGGGTCTCAGCGCCTCTATCACTGCCTTGATGATCATGGCCATGATCAGAATATTGGTCGGCTTTAATATAATAGTCCTTATTATTTGTTATGACTGCCCCACCTTCACCACAAGTAATGGTTTTAACAAAATCAAATGAAAAACACCCCAAGTCGCCAATACTTCCCAAAGGTTTTCCTTTATACATTCCGCCAATGGCTTGACAGGCATCCTCAATCAAGATCAAGTTATGCGCATCACAAATACGCTGCAATGCCTCCATATCTCCCATACTTCCGCACATGTGAACAACCATTATCGCTTTAGTTTTGGAAGTAATTGCTTTTTCAACAGCCTTCGGATCTAAGGTCAAAGTATCGTCAATATCTACTAAAATAGGAATGGCACCCACCATCATAATCGATTCAAAACTGGCAACAAATGTGAAAGATGGCATGATGACCTCGTCTCCTGCACCAATTCCAGCTGCAACCATAGCTACAGTAACCGCTGCTGTTCCACTAGATAATAATTGTACGTGTTTGCTTTGAAATGCCGATTCCAATTCGGTTTCCAATTCCTTGGCCTTCCAATGACCGTTGCGCATGCCGTCAAAACCATAGCGCATCAATACGCCGTTGTCCAAAACATCATTGACTTCCTTACGTTCAGCACTTCCAAATAATTCAAATCCTGGCATAACTATCTATTCATTTATAAATTTAGAACTCAAAATTACAATATATATGTTCAATCAAAAGGGAATGATATGAATTAATAGTCTCAATTTCAAGATAAAAATCAATCGGAAACATTAAGATTTTGTATATTTAAATTGTAAAATTCATTCTTGCCATGAAAAAATCGTATGTGTTATTCGTTTTATTTGCTTCATTACTGATAACCAATTGTGGTTCTAGCAAAAGTGCCGTAAAGGTTGACCCTTACATCGGTGCTTGGAACTTGTTGATAGAAAACACACCACAAGGCAATGTATCAGCTACTATGACGATTACAAAAAACACCGAAGGAGCTTATTCTGGAAGCGTTAATTCTGATGTGGGCGCATTTGATCTTTATGATATAAAAATAATGGACAGTAAACTTACAGCGGGCTTTATGATTCAGGGCGCTGAGTTTGATATTATCGGTAATTTTGAAAACCTTCTTTTTAAAGGGTATGTCTCAGGAATGGGAGAGGATTATCAGGCGAGTGGAACTAAAATTATTGAATAAGAACATCGTTTAAAAGCACCTATAGTGATTGTTTTACATTTCGATAATGCTATGCTTTAATTCTTTTCTTACTTTCTTGAAGCCCGAAAACATATCATCTTCAGCCCTATACCCTACTGGCAACAACAAAGTCGATTTAAGATGTTTCTCGTCAAGCTTCAAGATTTCGTCAAATTGCGCGCGATCAAAACCTTCCATAGGGCAGGAATCGATGCGTTCTACAGCACAGACCGTCATCAAGTTGCCCAATGCAATGTAGGCTTGTTTGACAGACCATTCCCGCTGTTCCTCAAAGCTCATGTTTTCCATGATCAGTTTCAAATTGTTTCTATAAGGCTCAAGAATGGTTTCTGGAGTTTGCCTTAAATGGCTGACATTATCAAACAAATCGTCCACATCGTCATCCTTGATCGTTTTTTTGATACAAAGCACCAATAAATGCGAAGCATCCACGATTTGACGTTGGTTATATGCGGCTCCCAACAATTGATTTCTTAAAGCTTCGTCTTTAATGATAAGCAAAGAAATGGTTTGCAAGCCAAACGACGTTGCTGTCAGATTAAAAGCCTGCTTGAGCGTATGCAGTTTATCTGTAGTAAGAACCTTATTGGGATCAAATTTTTTGGTGGCATAGCGCCATTTTAAACTCTCTATAATGCTCATTAGTATTGAATTCAGATTGCTGCAAAAATAAGGGTTGCGGACGTCAATTTTAAGGCATTTCCATAAATTAATTCAATGGCTGATTTTATTTTTTAAAAAGTTGTGATTTTACTTGAAAGAATTAAAAAAGGGTTCTATATTTGCACCCGCATTCAGGGCATACCTGATGAGACCAAAAACTGGAGAAATGGCAGAGCGGTCGAATGCGGCAGTCTTGAAAACTGTTGAGGGTCATACCTCCGGGGGTTCGAATCCCTCTTTCTCCGCTAAGAGATTACCAAATCTCATCAAAAGCCGATAAACACTATGTTTATTGGCTTTTTGCATTTTACTAAATATCATTTAAAATCATATATTATCAAATAAAAGGAGCGGGATTCGGTGCGTACTTTAGAGTTTGAATTTTACGCACCGAATGGCTTGCAATCCATTGTAAATGTTCTTTTTACATAACTAAAATAGGTTTTTTTTAGTTTAAATTTTGTACATTTAAAATCATTAAAAACTACGCACCTATGTTATTTACATTTTCAATTCTTTTTTACCCAAGAGGAAATGATATAGATAAAGACGGAAATGCTCCTATTTACGCACGGATTACGGTTAACGGAAAACGAAGTGAATTTAGTATTAGACGTAAATTATCGCTAGATAAATGGAGTTCGGAAGGCGGGAAAGCTAAAGGATCTTCAAATGAGTCAAGAGATCTGAATAGATATTTGGCCGCCATAGAAACCAAACTTCATAAGATTCAGGAACAGATATCTGAAAGTGACACTTTGGTTACTTCAGAAAAAATTAAAAATGCTTATCTCGGCAAGGGTAAAAAAGATAAGATGGTTTTACATATATTTCAGGATCATAATGATAAGGTCGAAAAATTGGTAGGAAAAGATTTTGCCCCCGGGACATTGGAACGTTATAAGACTGCCAAAAAACACGTAGAAGATTATATTGTGCAAGAATATAATGTAAAAGACATTTCCGTTAAAGAAGTTGACTATCAATTTATCACTGGTTTTGAGTATTATCTCAAGACTACTCGAAATTGCGCCCATAACTCCGCTATTAAATACATCACTAACTTTAAGAAGATTATTAGAATTGCATATGCCAACGATTGGATCAGCAAAGATCCTTTTATCCATTGGAAAGCAAAACTAAAAATTGTTGATCGCGAATTCCTAACTGAAAAAGAACTTCAGAAACTCGTTGATAAAGAATTCAGCATTTCTCGCTTGGAACAGGTTAAGGATATTTTTATTTTTTGCTGTTTTACGGGCTTGGCCTATGCTGATGTTAAAAAGCTCTCTAAAAAAAATCTCGTTTTCGGGATTACGGGCGAACAATGGATAAAAATAAACAGAAGTAAAACGGATACTAGAAGCAATATCCCGCTTTTAACAATTCCCCTTGCCATACTTCAAAAATATGCTGATAGTAGTGATCTTTCAGGGACCGAATTTCTACTTCCTGTATTGAGCAATCAAAAAATGAATGCTTATTTAAAAGAAATTTCGGATTTGTGTCACATCAACAAAAATCTCACTTTCCATTTAGCTCGACATACATTTGCAACAACTGTTACATTAACCAATGGAGTGCCAATAGAGTCCGTTAGTAAAATGTTAGGACATAAATCGATAAAAACCACCCAGCATTATGCCAAAATAATAGACAAGAAGGTAAGTGATGACATGAATATGCTTAAAGATAAGTTGTCAAAATATTCAAATATGGAAGAGGTTTCAAATCCTATTTAGCCTAAATATTTCAAGAAATTAATAAATCATGATTCTTTTTTTTCACTTTGTATATAACGAATCAAATCCTTCGCACTATCAAAATCTCATCGTCCGAAAATTCCATCCAAGCTATGTCATATATGTAGAAGAATGTTTTACCCTTTGAATTGACATGGAAATGGGTATGATATTTAAAACGAAAACCTTTTTTCTCAAACAAATTCCTGTAAACCTTAATCTGCGTTTTATTATTTCCAAGCACTTCTAAAAGAATGGCATAATTACGTTTGAGATAACCGTTGATTTCTATGGCAGCCACTTTAGAGGCATAGCGTAGCTTTTTGTGATACACATTTTTACAATGTGTAGAGCAGAAAATTTTATCCGATCGCCCTTTAATTGTTTTTGCACACACTTTACATTCCTGAACCATACAAAGCTTTGTTATACAATCAAATATAAGCATTCGTTCCTAACGGATAACCACACTTATTATCGTTAAAGACCGGATTAAGTTACCTATTTACTTTAAATTTGGATACATCCCTAAAATGAAGATCATGGAATGGAAGGATAAAACACATATTATTATTTATCTCCCCCAAGCTAATGCGGGTCGTATCAAGCTAAGAATTCCCTATGAAATGGCTGCGGAAAGGGAGACTTTCAAAGCTCTCAATGGAACTTTTTATCATTTCAATCAGAAGTTGTGGAGCATCGTCAATACTCCAGTAAACCTAAAACATCTCGAAACCCTCTTTGGCGATAAACTAGTCAAACAGAACACTGAGGCCCCCACTGTCATTCCAAAAGCTAATATTACAGAAGGCATACAGTCTGAGCTGGACCGTAATCATCAGAAAATGATTCTTAAAGGCTTTAGTCAAGCTACGATCCGCAATTACCAAAGCAATCTGATTCAATTTTTTCAGTATTTTGAATCGGTTGCCTATCGAGACATAACGAAGGAACAGATAGAAGGTTTTCTGTATTACCTGTTGCGAAAATATAAGATCACTGAGCAAAAGCAAAACCAGTTGATCAATGCCATAAAATGTTATTATGAGCATACTTTAGGCTTACCTCGAGAGTATTACAATATCACTCGACCCACAAAGAGCAAGGATTTACCGGATGTATTAAGCAAGGATGAAGTCCTCGCCATTATAAACTATCCCACTAATATAAAGCATAAAGCTATCCTTCATACGCTCTATGGTGCTGGCCTGCGTGTGGGCGAAGTGGTGCGCTTACGGGTGGCGGACGTGCGTAGCCATGATGGCTATCTTTTTATTAAAGACTCAAAGGGCAAAAAGGACAGACATACGACCTTAAGTCCATTTCTGCTAAAAATTTTGCGGGAATACTATCTTGAGCACAAGCCTAGTTATTGGCTTTTTGAGGGGCAAGATGGTGGCCAATACACTTCGCAAAGCATACAGCGCATTTATCGGAAAGCAGTAAAGGGCACCAACAGCAACCCTTGGAGTACGCCTCATACGTTGCGCCATAGTTATGCCACGCATCTCATGGAACAGGGCGTAAACATTCGTTATATTCAGAGTTCTTTGGGCCACTCCAGCACAAAAACCACAGAAGTTTACACTCGTGTTGTAGGAATAAACAACAAAACTTTAAAAAGCCCCTTGGATTCCTTGTATGAATCAGCTACATTTGGGAAGGATCAACCAAAACAAACACCGACATAGGGTATATATACGTCACTCCCTTTAGCTGATGACATATATACACATGTTATGTTTTATTTAAAAAAAATGAGTGCTTACAAAAAACAACATATTGTACCAGAAACTTACTTAAAGCATTTTTCAATTAACTCTGATGGAATTGGAATATTTGTTATCAATAGTGATGACAAGTACCGAAAAGGAATTCAAAAGAAAAACTCTGGAGACAAAATATTTTGGATACCGAATTATTCAGACACTGACTTTTTCGATGATAGAAAAGCGATTGAAAAAATGTTCGGAACCGACATTGAAAATAATTATAACAATATAATTAATGTAATAGAACAGGAAAAAACTACCATTGATTTTGGTGTAAAACAAGAATTGTTACAATGGATATTTTACACTAAATTGAGAAGTCCAATTTGGAAAAATCATCTTGAAAATTTTACTGATTACGATAACTTTAAAAAACAAGTTAACGATTTTGTAAGTAGTGCAGTAAGTATGAGATGGACAATATATAAAAGTCCTCAAAACAAATATTGGTGGACTTCTGACAATCCTGGATTTTGTCATAATTTAAAGAAGATGGAAGCTACACAAGAGATTCTTCCCGAACCAATTTACAATAAAGTTGGAGTTGACTCAATTTTATATTATCCATTGTCAAAAAAATATTGCTTAAATATTCACCCATATAATAAAGGAGAAGATTTGCACTTAAATGCTACAAATACCAATATAAGATTTGAAAAAGCAGATTTATCACTATTCAAAATATTGAATTATTCTACTCTTATAACACAAAAAAGATTGATTATTGCAACCGAATCGGAATCTTTAAACGAAGTGGAAGAAATAAAAAACAAAACATAACACTGTATAAAAAAAATAGGGCAAGTTAGTGCTTAAGCCAATGGTTCAGGCATATTTGCGAGGTCGCCAAATCTTTTGATTTGGCTTTTAGATAATAAGATAAAACAAAATGCAAAAAGATTTGGCTTGTGGATAATCCGAATATTTATCGCTTATTTTCAGCCCTACTTCTTTTATACTAGACCGTTGCCACACATTTAAAAAAACATCGTGAATGATTAATCTGATAGTTGGAAATACTGGTTCTGGAAAAACAACCTATTCAGCGGAATTAAAAGAAAAAAATAACGGAATAATATTTTCGATTGACAAATGGAACAAGACTTTATTTCTGACTGACAAAAAACCGACTGACGGATTAGAATGGTTTTTAGAAAGAATTGACAGAGCGGAAGAAATGATAATGGAATTAGTAAAGCAATTAGAAAACGCAAAAACTGACTCTATTCTGGATTTGGGACTTTCAAAATTCGAGCATCGGGAAAAGTTTAGAAAGTTTGCGGAATCGAAAGGATACGAACTGAAAATCCATTTTTTGGACATTTCAAAAGAAACTCGGCTGAAAAGAGTAATGAAAAGAAATAGCGAAAAAGGAGAAACATTTGAATTCGAGGTTAGCCAAGAAAATTTTGATTTTATGGAAAATTGGTTTGAGAAACCGAACGAAAAAGAAATGAAAGACGGAATAACCATTGCGGAATAAAAACGTGTGGCAATCGAGTAGACGGGTGACGACCTAAAGGTCGCCACTGCGCCTCTCACACCACCGTACGTACGGGTCTCGTATACGGCGGTTCACCAAATCGAAGTTTGCGTTTTATTTATATAATCTATCATAGGT
>NZ_SDDZ01000013.1 GCF_004115975.1 Gelidibacter gilvus
TGGTGATGATTATTGCTTGTTGGATTGGAAATAAAACGACGAAGGAGATTTATTCCACTTCAACAATGCCAGGAAGACAATTGTCAAAATTTAATGGAGAAAAGGCTTGTTTTTTGCCTCAGTTCTTCTTAAAATAGTTTTGTGCTTAACATTTTTCACGTTGGTAAGTAGTTCTTTCACTTCGTTCTGAGAGAGAATTTCAGGTAAGCGTTTGTCTTTTATAGGGCGTTCAATACTGCTGATATCCAGCTGGATGTTGCTATGATAACTGTAAAATAATTTGATAGCGCTTATTATTTGGTTTTGAAACGTTCTGCTGTAGCTATTCTTCAGGATGTAATTTTGATTGAATAAAATAATATCACTTTTGGTAATCTCTTCAATCGCTTTTATATTGTTGAATTTGAAGAATATGCGCAAAACACCTATATAGTTATCTATGGTGTTTTGGCTATACCGTTTCTGCAAAAGATAGGTTTTAAAGCTATTTAGTGCATCATGATGGGGTGTAGTTAGCTTTCCAAGTGGTGATGGCTTTTCAACTGAAATTGGTTTAACTGAAATTTGATTCGGATACCTGAGTGCACTATAATCTATATAGTGATTTTGTCTCCGTAAATAATTGAATAGTTTTTGTTTATTTTCAGAGGTATGTTCAATATAAAAAACACCATGGGTTTGACTCCAGTTCACACCATTAAAGGCCTTGATATACTTTTCTAAATCTTCAGACTGATCAAAGTGAATCGCAATTTGAGATGCGTTTTTATGGACAAGCCAAGAGAGCGTTATAGTTGCCATACAGAGAGAGAGTTAAATGATGATTTAAATATAGCTATAAATCTCTGATTTTAGGTAACTTACAGGTTATTATGCTTTTAGCTCATCTTTATCGAGGTTTTAAGGTCTCTGATGCCTGTTGTGAAAAACAAGAGCAATTCAAAAAGAAGCGACTGCCTGGTTTTGTTTTGGTTTTTGGAATTTGTTTTTTTTTGAAATTTCAATACCTCTTGAGCTCTACCCTGAGGTCGTTTATTTAGAACACTTGATCTAAAAATGTCTTTATACTCTCCTGATTGGCACGTATCAATTCATTTCTGGCACTTTCAATATCACTTGGTTTTTTGTCTTGTGAAAGCTTAAATTTGCCTTCCCAATGGGTGATGTCAATTTCGAATCCTCTGACATAATTAATAAATTGTGCCATTCTAGGATTGTCCAAGGCTAAAGTGTATTTATGTTCAGGAGCTTCTAATAATGATGTCAGGTCAATCATGGACTGCATGATGGCCTTCGGATCAGCGATTTCTTTGACGGTGCCCTTGAGGTGAACCATGATATAATTCCAGGTTGGTAATTGTGTGGTGCTGTAAATACTTGGAGAAATATAACATTGAGGTCCTGAAAATATGACGGTAACATCATTGGAGTCTTTCAGCAATTCCGCTTGCGGATTATATCTATCCAAATGTCCGATAAGTTTTCCTTCAGAATAAATCAAAGGTAAATGCGAAATCAATGGCACGTTGTCCTTAACCGAAATCAGGATGGCCAGTGGATACGTTTTGATGACTTCAATCATGTGCTCATGATTGTCATCTTGATGTTGTTTTGGTGGGTAATTCATGCGCATTCCGGCAAAGGAAATCCCTTTACTTATAGATCATTATTTTAGGTTCCTACTATTTTTTAATTAGTAAGCAACCTTGCCCGTCCGAAGCTTTTCCGAAGGCAGGAAACTAGAAACCAACTTGTCCGTCGGTAACTTTTGCAAATCTATTAAAATTAGATCATTGTTTGACGTTTCTGAAACATTGGGATTCTAAGATCAAGTTCGAAAAATAATCTGTTAAAATAATACCGATACCTTAGGATTGTTCTCTTAAATCGACCTCATTTCTCACGCTTACGAAGTGATCATTTTGTAGAAAGGAGTTATCGTATGATTTCCCCAGATTTTATCCTAGAGTTTTTTAAAATTTCATAACTCATAACTCATAACTGAAAAATACTCAAACCCCAAACTGCCTCAAATGGTGGTCTAAATGTTTGTATTGCATTCTTCCCCATTGATCAGTGCTGAAACTCCCAAAATAAGGATGTTTCGGCCAATGCATATTTAAAGCTTTATCATGGAATTCGTTAATGGTTGTTTTTAAATGGTCTCTTTCCGTTTCAAAAATCTGTGGCTCAGTTACTCTGAAATCTTTGGGCGTGGTGACGCTCTCAGGCCAAGGTTTATCATTATAAAGGATCGGCTTGTAAAGCTTCAACACTATTTTTTTAAAAAACCCTATTTTTTCAGAGAGTTCCATTTTCCCAGTGGCAACCAACAACGGCATTTGACAGTGCTTTACCATTTGTGCCACATCCATTTCCCCCCAATTAGGCTTAGAGTTTTCTGACAGGAGATCAATACGGATCAATATTTCTTGATGTGCTTTTTTGTCAAATAGCGTTTGCATCTTCTCGCAATTAATAAATTGGTTCTTAAATTTACAATTTTTATCTTTTCTTTGATGAATATTCCCTATTTTTTATAATCGAAATGTAGTGCTTCTGCAATTAATGCTAACTTTATAACCACTTATAATCCATTTGGCGCCCATGTCAGAAAAACAACCTTCATTTTCCATAAAAAACTGGTCTCAGGACGATCAGCCTCGTGAGAAATTAAGAGATAAAGGAAAAGCGACTTTGAGTGATGCCGAATTGGTAGCCATTTTAATTGGTTCGGGAAGCAGAAACGAAAGCGCTGTAGAACTGTGCAAACGTATTTTGGCAAGTACCAATAACAATTTGAATGCTTTAGGCAAATTATCAATCAAACAGTTGACGGAATTCAAGGGGATTGGTGAGGCGAAAGCCATTACGATCATTGCAGCTTTAGAATTGGGAAGAAGACGTAGAGGAGAAGAAGCACTTCAACAACATAAAATTGATTCTAGCCAATCGGTTTTTGAACTCATGCAACCAATTATTGGCGAATTGGGACACGAAGAATTCTGGATCATCTATTTGAACAATTCCAATAAAGTGCTGCAAAAAAATCAGCTGAGCAAAGGTGGTATCACCGGAACTTTGGTGGATGTGCGATTGGCGCTTAAAATGGCACTTGAAGTTGGAGCTGTAGGTATCATTTTGGCACATAACCATCCATCAGGAACGCTAAAGCCTAGTGAAGCCGATAAACAAATCACCAAAAGATTAAAAAATGCAGGAGAGAGTCTCGACATTAAAGTTTTGGACCATCTGATCATTACTGAGAATGCCTATTTTAGTTTTGCCGATGAGGGCATGCTGTGACAATTTAATTCCAAATGAGCAAGCATCAAATTCCAATAATCGTGTTCCAAAACAAAATAGCTAAATCATAATAATCAAATGCCAAATTCCAATAGTTTTGTAGGTGTTGGAAGAATAAGGTTTGGTTAGCTGTTATAAAATAGGGTATTGTGAAAAAACTAATAATTTTGAAATTTCCCTGCCGTCAGCAGATAGCAAATTTTAGGTATGGAATTTATACTGTCATTATTGAAATACATCAGAAAAGCTCCTGTTTTGGAATTTGGAATTTTTAACTTTGGAATTTACTCCGTCAAATGCTACTAGTTTACACCCATAAAATTACCCCGAGATTAACCTATGCTTTTAGGCATATCAGTTCGCGTATCTTAGGTGTGCCCGTGAGTTTCACAACCACGGTGGAGGAATTTATTGCTCATGACAGCATGAAAATCTCCTACACCAAACAGCCCTTGAGCAGCGAGTTGTTTATTAGAAGCCATGAACTCTTATTTGAGCAGGGTATATCAGATGTGGATA
The DNA here is from genome assembly GCF_004115975.1 of Gelidibacter gilvus. Taxonomy (GTDB): domain Bacteria; phylum Bacteroidota; class Bacteroidia; order Flavobacteriales; family Flavobacteriaceae; genus Gelidibacter; species Gelidibacter gilvus. The sequence continues at coordinate 3,826 of NZ_SDDZ01000013.1, forward strand.
TTCATGTTCAGGACTGGGGTAGTACAAAATGCTTTTTTTCAACATCTGATAAAAGCAGTGTGCCATTTGATATTTTTGCAGCGACATTTTATTTGTTGAGCAGATATGAAGAATATTTGCCACACGTAAAAGACGATTATGGCCGTTTTTTGGCTACCGAAAGTTTGGCGTTCAATGAGGGCTTCCTGCACCAACCCGTGGTAGATATCTGGGCCTATAAATTTAAGGCCATTTTGCATTCGCAGTTTCCGGAATTTGAGTTTCCAATAAAAAAGTACAGCATTCAACCTGTTATAGACGTGCCAGTTGCCTATTATTTTAAAGAAAAAGGTTTGTTAAGAACTTTCGGGGGGACACTAAGTGATTTGTTCAGTTTGAAAATAAAACAGTTTTACAGACGTTTTCAAGCTTTGGCTGGTTTTAAACGCGATCCGTATGATACCTTTAAATGGATTGTGACCAAACAAAGACAAACCCCAAATAAGTTCATCGTGTTTTTCTTGATTGGCGAATATTCTACTTACGACAAGAATATCAACATCAATAAAAAGCGATTTGTATCGCTCATTAAATATGTAGCCGATTACTGTAAGGTCGGATTAAAAGTATCGTATTTGGCATTGGATGATAAGGAAATGCTGAAACATGAAAAGCGGACGTTGGAAGCCACCACGAACTATCCATTGGAAGCCTCCCGACATTCATTTTCGAAGTTGAATTTGCCCGAATCCTACAGAAATTTGATCGAATTGGAAATCAAGCAAGATTTCACCATGGGATACATCAATCATATAGGGTTTAGAGCAGGAACCTGCACACCATTTCAGTTTTATGATCTTGATTACGAAGTCCAAACTCCCTTGCAGATCAATCCGTTTCATTGCGTAGATTACGCCCTGTTAAAACGACAGTCCCTTCTTGATAAAAAGGAGGATCTCATGCGTGTTATCCGGGAGGTGAAAAACGTCAATGGCACTTTTGTGCCCGTATTTCACAATTATGCGTTTAGCGATCTGGACCGATGGAAAGGGTTCAGGGAATTATTTAGAATGGTATTAGAATCAGAACATGAAGATTAAAGCTATTAAACACGTTTTTTTTGATTTGGATCATACCCTTTGGGATTTTGATAAAAATTCTGCGTTGACCTTTGATAAAATTTTCAAAAAACATGAGGTCGATATCAGCTTAGATGCCTTTTTAGAGGTCTATGAACCCGTCAATTTGAGATATTGGAAACGCTATAGAAACGACGAAATTGATAAGATAGAGTTAAGATATGGCCGACTGCGCGACACATTCAATGAAATTAGTTTTGCTGTTGATGACACTTTGATCCATAATCTTTCAGTAGATTATATTGAATTCCTGTCCAGCTTCAGTCATCTTTTTGAAGGTACGCTTGAATTGCTGCAGTATTTACAGCCCAAATACCAATTGCATATCATCACCAATGGTTTTGAAGAAGCGCAAATGAAAAAGATGAATGCTTCTGCAATTACTTCTTTTTTTAAAACCGTTACCAATGCTGAAATTGCAGGGGTCAAAAAACCAAATCCGATAATCTTTGACTTTGCACTCAATATTGCAAAAGCACAACCACAAGAAAGCATCATGATTGGCGATAATTATGAAGCCGATATTTTGGGTGCGCTGAATGTGGGGTATGACGCTATATTTTTCAATTACAGAAATGACCAAACAGAACCACACATCAAGCAAATCAAGCATTTATCGCAACTAAAAAAGTATTTGTAATCAAAGATAATTCTCAAAAAACCTTTGATTCGGGATGCTTTAAAGGATTGTGCTATGAAGACAAGAGTATTTTCAAAAAGAATCTAAAAAGGGTGTAGAATTTAGTTCATTTTAAAATATAATTATTGATACGTCGTGACAAATGTCTTCATGCCATTAGCATGATGACCTAAATTATAATTTCTAACTTTATTGTATCTTTATAATCAAATTAATTTATCCAAACATCCTATGAAATCCATTCTTACACTATGTGCCTTTTTAATATTGTTCAACTTTAAAGGGGTCTCTCAAGAAAGCGTCAATGCTTATAAATACGTCATCGTACCAACATCCTATAATTTCTTGAATGAGCCTGATCAATATCAAATCAACTCTTTGACCAAGTTTTTATTTGAAAAACAAGGATTTAAAACACTCATGGCAGATGAAGTGTTTCCTGAAGATTTAAACAATAACCGTTGTCTTGGATTGTACGCTGACGTTGAAAAACACAAAGCATTCCTTAATACCAAATTACAAATCCACTTAAAAGATTGTAACAATAAGGTGGTGAAGTCTTCAGAGATTGGACAATCAAGAGAAAAAGATTTCAGTAAGGTCTATAATCTTGCCATAAGAGATGCCTTTAAAAGTTTTGAAAATTTAAATTATACCTATCAACCAAGTTCTCAAATCACCTCAAAAGCCACAAGCTTACCGTCTCAAAATGTGGAGAGCTCACAGGCACAAGAAGAAATTGACCGTTTAAAAAGAGAAGTGGAGGCACTTAAGGAAACCCAACTCCGTACTGCAGAGGCTGAGAAGCAAGCCGAAGCAGCAAAAGAAAGCGCCATGCGTGATAAGGAACCTGTTAACATTGAGATAAAAGGTGATAAAACTGTTCAAAAAGAAGCACAAATAGTACTGGCAGAAACCTTGAAGAAAGAAGCTAAATCTGATGAAAGTATTCAAACCTTATTTGCAAACCCTGTTGAAAACGGGTACACAATTATAGATGCATCTTCTAAAGTGTTGTATCATCTGGTATTTTCGGGTAAGGAAGATGTGTATATCGTTAAAGGCCAGGACGCCATTGTCTATAAAATGAATAACTCCTGGATTGTCTCAAAAGCCAGTGATTCTGGTGTTTCCATGAAAACGCTTAATGTGAAGTTCAACTAACGACTAACGTTGTTTACAAAATAAAAACCCCGAAGCACTTTTCTTGCCTCGGGTTTTTCTTTTTATAAATTTCTCTAATCCCTAATCCCTAATCCCTAATGCCTAATGCCTAATGCCTAATGCCTACTCCCTACTCCCTCTAATACCCATACTTTTCCTTCCAACGCTGTTTTAAAAATTCACGTTGCGAGTTTTCCCTGGCGTTATTTCCCGGATCGTAAAGCTTGGTGTTTTTGATTTCGTCAGGAAGGAACTCTTGAGGCGCGAAGTTGTTTTCATAGCTATGGGCGTATTGGTAATTATCGCCATAACCCAATTCCTTCATGAGTTTGGTGGGTGCATTTCGCACCGATAATGGCACAGATAGATCACCCGTTTGCTTGACCAATTGTTGTGCTCTCCCAATAGCCTCGTAAGCAGAATTGCTTTTGGGTGACGTCGCCAAATAGGTCGCACACTGACTTAGAATAATGCGAGATTCAGGATGTCCAATGACAGAAACAGCCTGAAATGTGGTATTTGCCATAACCAATGCCGTTGGATTGGCATTGCCAATATCTTCACTGGCCAAAATAAGCAAGCGTCGTGCAATAAATTTCACATCCTCACCACCTTCAATCATTCGGGCAAGCCAATATACAGCGGCGTTTGGATCACTCCCGCGTATCGATTTAATGAACGCCGAAATAATGTCATAGTGTTGCTCCCCAGTTTTGTCGTAACGCACCGTATTGCTCTGTACTTTTTGAAGCACGGCCTCATTGGTAATCACTATTTTTTCGTCCTCATCATAAGAGGTAATGATCAGCTCAAAAATATTCAACAGTTTCCGGGCATCGCCACCTGAAAGTCTTAATAAGGCCTCGGTTTCCTTGAGTTGGATATCGCGTTTAGAAAGCAGTTCATCTTCAGTGATGGCACGTTTCAACAAGGCTTCCAAATCTTTTTTATCGAAAGAATTGAGCACATACACCTGAGATCGGGAGAGAAGGGCGGGAATGACTTCAAAACTCGGATTTTCAGTGGTGGCGCCAATCAGTGTGACCCAACCTTTTTCAACCGCTTCCAACAATGAATCTTGCTGAGATTTGGTAAAACGATGGATCTCGTCAATAAACAACAGCGGATTTTTAGCGGTGAACAAGCCACCACTGTGCTTCGCCTTGTCAATGACCTCTCTTATGTCCTTGACCCCAGAATTGATGGCACTCAGCTTATAAAATGGACGGTTGGACTCATTGGCAATAATATTGGCCAAGGTCGTTTTTCCCGTCCCTGGAGGGCCCCAAAAAATCATGGATGGAATAATGCCCTGTTTGATGTGTTGCGTCAATACTCCTTTATCGCCAATCAAATGAGATTGACTCAAATAGTCCTTTAAGTATTGTGGTCGTAATCGTTCTGCTAATGGTGCGTTCATAATGCAAAATTACATGAATTCTTGCGAAATAATTAATTTACTACTAGACTATTGTAAGACAGTAGGTCTTGATGAAATTTATAGTGTGGAAATGAACATTGTTTTGGTGAGAATTTTAATAAATCAAAACAGAGCAGAGTTAATGGGCATTATTAAATAAAAAGTCTGTGTTCTATGTTCTAACAGCGAAGCGATCCTGATTCTCAAATTACCATGTCGGTGGTAAATTATATCTCGATCTCTATTTCTTGGGCATGCCTTTTTTGTGAAGGACAAAAAAGTCGTGCTCTCGCGGCTCAATCTTTTTGTTTTGAAAAAAAACAAAAAGGATTTTAAACAAACCGCTCCATCACTCATGCAGAAACGTGACAATTTTTCATATTTTGATCAAATGGATACGAATTTGATAAGAAACCTTTAAATTTAACCATGAGCAATCAACAACATTTCAGGTATTCAACAAGCGTTGTGGCCTATCCCATCTTTTTTTTGATGCTCATTTGGATTGTGTTCTGGTTGCAGGTCCGCTTTGTTCCGATCATTAAAACCTGGGGAATCGTCCCGGAAACCCTGATTGGTTTAAGAGGTATTGTTTTGAGTCCGCTCATCCATTCCAATATTGAACACATCTACCACAACAGTATTCCGCTGGTCATTTTGACCATGGCCTTATTTTATTTTTACAGGCCAATTGCCTGGAAAGTCTTGCTTTACGGCATTCTGCTTTCTGGATTGATCACTTGGACTATTGGAAGGCCATCTAACCACATTGGTGCCAGTGGGCTCATTTACGTCTTGGTCAGCTTTATTTTTTTTAAAGGAATTTTTGCCAAACACTTCCGATTGGTGGCCTTGTCACTGATGATCATCTTTTTATATGGCAGTATGATTTGGTATGTACTTCCCATTAAAGATGGGATGTCATGGGAGGGTCATTTGGGCGGATTCATAACAGGGTTGCTTTTCGCCATTATCTTCCGGAAAGCTATCGCCAAACCAGAGCGTTACGTATGGCAAGAACCACAGTATAATGAAGACGACGATCCGTTTTTAAGACATTTTGATGAAAATGGAAATTTTATTGAGAATTTGGAATTGGAAAATGAATTTGAAAGCGAAATTGTCGGCCTGATGGATGGACAGGAAGATGAAGATGAAAATGAAAATGAAGTTGAAATTGAAAATGATCGCCTGGCGAATGGGCAGGAAATTGAAGTCGAATTAGACCGCGAATTGGATGCGCAGAAAACCCATAGTGGACAAGGTACACCTAAGTTTAATTATATTTATAAGGAGAACAAGAAAGATTGAAAATAATAAAACCGATAGTATTCACTATCATTCAATTCTTCCAGTTTGTTTTAGTATCACCAACGCAATTGCTATTACTACGCCAATTCCAATAAAAAAATACCCTCCATATGCATCTTTATTCCCTCGGATAAAATAGGCCTCACCGTCTTTGTCAATAAATTGTACGGATTTATTAAACCTGTAATCCTGTTTTTTTTGTAGCAGCGTTTTATTAGCGTAATAGATGGTGATTTCATCGCCAATCTTTAAGTTGTCCAATTTTTCAAAATTGGGTCCGAAGTCTCCAGATGCCTTGCCTACAAAAATATCGAAGATTAGAGGAAACTCCATAATACGGATAAATCTATGGTTTCCTTTACCGCGATAATTGATCTCACCAAATGTTTTATCGTAGTAATCAATTTTTCCAGTGACATTGTCAAATTGAGCCTTTTCCTTATTACCTCTTAGAAACAGATAAATTCCAAATCCGATAATTAACACACAAGCGAGAAGTGATTTTTGAAAAATTTGCTTTGGTTCTTTTTTTGTCATCAAGGTGTGATTTTAGGATCCTTAAAATTGGAAAATTCCAACTGCAGAAAAACTTTGGATGCGTGGCGTCAATCAAAAATCTAAAGTCTTTGTCTAACCACTTCATACAAAAACGCACCGCAGGCCACAGAAACGTTCAAGGATTCGATATCACCTAAAATGGGCAATTTGGCAGTCTCATCAACAATTTTCAAAATAGAAGGATTGATGCCTTTTCCTTCAGAACCCATGATAATCGCACAAGGTTCCGTAAAGGAGACGTCGTAAAGATTTTGATCTGTTTTTTCAGTAGCAGCAACTACTTTAATGCCTGACGCCTGCATATAAAAAACGGCATCCTTAATATGATCTACCTTAGAGATAGGGATTTTGAAAATGGCACCGGCACTTGTTTTGATGGTATCGCCATTAACTGGAGCACCTCCTTTTTTCTGGATGATAATACCTGAAACTCCAGTACATTCGGCAGTTCTGATGATGGCACCAAAATTTCTAACATCACTGATCTGATCCAAAAGTAGAAATAATGGCGTTTTGCCTGATTCCAAAACATTGGTAACCAGTTCTTCCAAAGGATAGAAGCTGATGGGCGCTATTTGTGCCACAACCCCCTGATGGTTCTTGGTGGTCAATCGGTTGAGTTTTTCAACAGGCACATAAGAAAAGTTCAAACGTTCTTTATGTAAAAGTTGCTCCAATTCAGTAGATAAATCGCCGCGCAATCCCTTTTGTAAAAATATTTTGTCAATGTTTTCACCAGATTTGATGGCTTCTATAACCGCTCTGATTCCAAAAATAGTTGTTTCGTGTTCCATGGGCGCAAAGGTATAAAATTACCGTCTTAGTTTGATCAGGTTTAATTAAGAATAGCCAATTAACTAGTGCTTTATAATTTTTCTGCTAATACTTGAATTATTTGAATAGATCTTTAGGATATATATTCCAGATTTGTAGGAAGATAAATCGAGAGAACGACCATGAGTGGACTTTCCAACTTGTACCCCTAAAATATCGAAAATTTCAATTTTGTCAATGGGCTTTTTAGAACTGATGTTGAGATAGGAGTGGACTGGATTTGGATGGATTTTCAAGCTTGTAAATTGATCATCTTTAAGATTTAGAAGTGTACAATTGCTTAAATTCGGATGGCCTTCAATAGGTGCTTTTGGTGTAAGATATCTCCCAACGAAAGCCGGGTAATCCTTACCATATTTGTAGGCTCTAAAAACAAGGTTACTTGTGGCAGAAGAACCTTGATCCACTATCGCTCCGGTATTTGAATTAACTGGATTGATATATTCCCAAACGATATTCTCGTTTTCATCAATTTCGAATAACCTTCCTGCACTACCTTGACAAATCAGGATATTGTTATTTGGAAGTCTTTGCGCGCCACTGACGATTCTGGAGTAAAATTTAGACGTACCATTATTCAAATCTGAATAGGCGTAATCCGGAGCTAATGGACCATAAGCACTATTGCTGGTGAGGCTATAATTTCCGGGAGAGCTGGTTGGTGGAATGATGATAAGGACTTCTGAAAACTCAGGAGTTCTTTCATCACCATTATTGAACACCAATATTTTCCCTTCGTCCATCAGACCTTTTTGGATAAAATGGGGAGAATGTTGTCCATACAGTTGTCGGTCAGCTTCAGTGCCTTGATCATAAGCTTGAGGATTTCCCCATCGATATAGAAAATCGCCTCCTTTACCATATTTGCCGCCTGTACTTGATGACGCCTCCAGAGTTGTTGTGGAGTGGTCAATAATCCAAAATTCACTTAAATTTCGAGAACTAATAACTATTTGATCTAAAGTAGCATCATACTGAATTGAGTTGATATGTAACCAGTTTTTACCTTTAAATTTTTCATTTATAAAATTGATATTCAACCGTTGTGGATTGCTACTGACCTCTCCATAATTCTCTTTGTTGGAGTCGAAATCCTGAATCAAATGGTCTGATGCGTTCCATTGCCATACAATGTTTGCCTTATCAGGTCCTACAGGTTGGAGCTCAACAATCTGTTGGTCATACAATCCGTCTTCAATTAATAATGATGGATTTCGACCGGCAGCAATGGCTTGGGCATAGGTCATTTGTTTTAACGCCAACACCAAGATGTTTCCGTTGGGCATCGGATAAATATCATGATGTTGCACTACCGTATCATCTGAATAATTATAACTCCAAATTAAATCGCCATCCCAATTGTATTTCTCAATTCGACCACCTTTTGGAAACGAGGGGAAATTGAGGTTCTCAATACGAGAGGCACGAAGCAAAGAGCCATCTTCCAAGAGATAAAAAGCACTTCCTGGAGGATAGTTGCTAGTCCAGGAATTGATGACTTCACCACAATTATTGATAAGGTAGGTTAATTTATCTACCGAGAAAAGTGTATAACCGTTATAAGCTTCTTGGGTATTAAGAATAGTGCCAACGGTATTTTGAGAAAATGTAAGGCTTGAAAATAGGAGTAAAGAGAAGAGTAATATTTGTTTCATTTGAAATATTTTGAAATTTGGTAAGGCGTTACAAAACTAATATAAATTTTTAGCGCGTGGTTTTATAACCAGAACTAAAAAAACCTCTTAAGCATAAAGCTTAAGAGGTTTTTCAAAATTTAAGTAGGCAAATTAGATTAATTCACGTCCCAGAATAATTTACTGAATACGGTATCGCCATCACTTAACTTAGATACTGCGGCTGCTCTGTTTTCTCCATTTAAAGTTTGTAACGTGACTGGATACTTGACACGACTAGGAAGCGTGGTAAGGTCCGTAACGCCAGATAGAAACACATAGCTAGGCTCACCAGCTGCTGCAGCTTGAGCCGCAGGAAGCGTGTAAGTTTCACCAGGTAAAAACAATATAGAAGTGTTTGGATATCCAGTTCTTCTAAATTCAGCATAAGCTTGATGCCCTTGCATGTAAAGCGCAACGTATTTTTGGTTAAGTACGTTTTCTTTATTTGCAGCAGGCAATGTAGCTAAGAATGCCGTTATGGAAGCAGCGGGAACTTCCCATTTTTCCATTGATGCTTTTACAGCGTTTACATAGTTTGCTTGAGCAAATCCATTTAATTCAGAAAGTAAAAATTCCACTTCTGAGTATTCCATGAGAACTTCTTGGAAATCTGGCTTTAATACATCGCTGCTCGGAAAAGAGTAGAGATCAAAACCTAATCTGTTGACTTTATTATAGGCATAAGGAACACCTACGTAATCATTATAATTAGTGCTTGGAGTGTAATCTGCATCTTTAATAGATTTGATGCTTGCCGTCATTGGTGCTGCAAATTTAAATAATCTTGGATCTGGACCAAAATTACCTGTAACGCCTTTCAATAAGTCAACAAATGGAGCTGCAACTGCAAAGTCAGTTCTACCAATAAACGATTTCCAAATTGGATTTTCGTTACCATTGCCAGTTTCATAAAATTGTGCAGCATTATCATCATTACTTTCCATGACACCGTCTGCAATAGCAAGTGCAATAGCGGCATTAGCAGAAGTAGCGTCAACGTCCTTAAGATTTGTTGCTACTCTTAATATTAAAGAGTTAGCAAGTTTTTTCCATTTGGAAGCATCACCTTGAAAAATGTTATCACCACTCGTAAAACCAGATTCGTTAACATCGATCATGTCAGCAGACTCACGAAGTTCTTTCAAAATGTCAGCATAAATCTTTTCCTGAGAAGCGAAAACTGGAGACAATATCTCGTCTACTTGTAAGGCTTGAAAATCAGGATCGTTAGAGCCATATGACCAATAAGGAACATCACCAAAAGTATTCGTTAATTGGTGGAACATATAAGCTAGCATAATTCTTGCCGCTGCAACTTGATTATTGTTGTTTCCTACGGCTGCTGCTGCTTCCTTGGTAGCCTCATCAGTATTATATTCAATAATTCTCTGTAAATCGGTAGCAACCGCATAGACTACGTTGTATGAATTTGTAGCAGTGGTTTCTCTGTATAGGTACCGATCTTCATCAGCATAACTATTTTGGCCCCAATATTCAACCCAATTCAATGTGAATCTTCCATGATTGAATTCGTTTCTGGTTGAAGAGAAGTATTCTTCAGTTGCACTATTAAAAATAGTATTGGTCGGCACGACTTCAGGACTGTTTGGGTTATTATTGACGTCCTCGATGTCCTTAGTACATGACACTATACTTAAGCTAGTGATCAATACTAATATTCCTATATATTTTATTTTTTTCATCGTTTAAAATTTTATTTCTAAGTTAAGACCATAAGTTCTTGTTGAAGGTAATGAACCTCCTTCTGAGCCTTGGATGTTTCCACTTCCAGCGGTTGCAACCTCAGGATCAAAATTGTCATTGTCCAAGCCCCAAGCAAATAAGTTTCTACCAAATGCGCTAAGTCTAATAGAAGCTACATCTCCAGTCCATTTTTTAGGGAATGCATATCCTAGTGTTACTTCTCTCAACTTGACATAATCAGCATTAAATACGTTTAAAGCATCAGCTCCAAAGTAATAATCCGTTCCCCAAAGTTGGGCATCTACTGATTTTGTATTTGTAGCCGTGTCAGTAACTGTATATTTTCCTTGGGCATCATAAGTTATAGTACCGGTAACGCCATCTAGAATAACACCATCTTCACGAATATTGTTTGCAGCAGTAGTTTCAGCAATACCAGAGTAATGACTCCACAAGTTTGTCAATGAACGGTATTTACCACCTTTTTGAACGTCAATTAAGAAACTGAAATTGATGTTTTTGTAGGTAATACTGTTTCTAAAGCCCATGTTATAGTCTGGAAGTACTGATCCTAGATTTTGAACGGTTTTTGTCTCTGCATAAAGCCCATTTGCTTTTACAACTTTATTTCCATTATCATCGTAAACAAAATCAGTTCCTCTAATGACACCGTAAGGTTCACCAACCACTGCATTTAAACTTACTCCATTAAATGGAAACGTTGCTAGTTGAAGTGTTTGAACTCCTGGTAAAAGCTCTAAAAGTTTGTTTTTGTTTTTTGAGAAATTCCAAGTCACTGTCCAATCGAAATCGTTTGTTTGAATAGGAGTGATGTTAAGTAAAACCTCAATACCTTTGTTCTCTAACTTACCAGCATTGGCAACTGTTGAAGTATAACCTGTAGCCGGATCTACCTGTACTGGAGTAATTAAATCTTCAGTAAGTTCATTGTAGTAAGTGAAGTCAAAGTTCACCCTGTTTTTAAGAAAGCCCATTTCTAAACCTACTTCCCAAGTTGTTTTGTTTTCAGGTTTTAAGTTTGGATTGTTGTTTTGGCCAGGGAGTGAAAAGCGAGGACCACTATTAAATGTTGATCTAGCACCGAAAACATTCAGCAATTGGTAAGTACTGGTATCACTACCTACTTCTGCATAACCTCCACGTACTTTACCAAATGACAGCCAATCAGCTTCAATTAGTTGAGAGAATACAATACTTCCAGATACCGATGGGTAAAAGAAAGAATTATGTGCTGCTGGTAAAGTTGAGGACCAATCGTTACGTCCTGTTACTGTTACATAGTATGTGTTGTCAAAACCAAAAGACGCAGATCCAAAAACACTTTGAATTTCACTGAAAGCGTCCGAGTCGGTGATAGTCGAGCTGGATTGAGAGTTGTTCAAATTGTAAATGCCATCTACAACAAGACCTCCCACGGTTGATCCACCTAATAGATGATATTCATTCGCTCTTTTATTAGCACCTAAAAAAGTGTTAATGGTTAATCTATCACTAATTAATTTAGTATCGTAATGTAGTATAGCTTCATAGTTGATTTCAGAGAAATCACGATCTGACTCAGAATAACCAGACTCGGCCTGAGAACCGACAGCGGTTCTTAAGCTTCTTCTATCATCATAACTATCGGAATATATTTTACCTGTAACATAAAAGTCGTCAGTAAAATTATATTTAAACCCTATATCGCCGAAATAACGTGTTCTTTTGTCTTGTGACGTGTTTTTATTAACAATCCAATATGGGTTATCTGTATATCTCACAGTGGCATCGTTATAAGCAGTCCTGTTCCAAGAACGTTGCGTTCCATCAGGCAGCATATAATTCTTTAAACGTTCCGTGTCTACAGAAGTTTGACCAAATTGGAAAAATTGTTGCATTACACCTGCTCCCGTATAACCAATCGCTGGGCGATTGAAACCATCGGTCACCGTATAATTAATCCCTGCATTTATTTGTAATTTATCTGAAATTTTTGCAGATCCATTAAAATTCAAAGACGTTCTATCAAGTTGTGAATTGGGTACGATACCACTTTGTTGAGTGTTGTTAATAGACAACCTCATTTGAGCGTTTTCTGAACCTGTTGAAAATGACACGCCATTGTTGTAAGCCATACCTGTGTTGAAAAAATCCTTGGCATCATTTTTAGGATATGACCATGCACGAGGTTTTAAATAATCATTAGGAAATTCTGGATCAAAAGCATCCCAATGCAAAACCATGACGTTAGGATCATAAGCCGGACCCCAAGATTCATCAGTTGCGTAATCTACAATATTGTAGGTTTGTCCATTAATATCAGCCGTAGCGAAACCTGCCGCTCCACTTCCTCCTCCATACAGTTTTTGAACTTTTGGAATGATACTGACAGACTCGAAACTAACACCTGAATTCAATGTTATTTCCGACTTTCCTGCTTTCCCAGATTTGGTTGTAATAATGATTGCACCATTATTAGCTCTATTACCGTAAAGAGCTGCTGCTGCACCTCCTTTAAGTACGTTCATAGAAGCAATGTCATCTGGATTGATGTCAAACCCTGTATCTCCAAAGTCAACACCTCCACCCCCGGTTTGGGTTCCAGTAGAGTTGTAGTTGCTGTTGTCCAACGGGACACCATCTACTACAATTAACGGTCTGTTATTTTGGGTGATAGAGCCGATACCTCTAAGAATAATTCTCGTTGAACCTCCTAAGTTCCCTGATGGGGTACTAATTTGAACACCTGCCACTTTACCACTTAAGGCACCAAGAGCATTGGCATTTCTAGATTCGACAAGTTCCTCTCCTTCGATTTGTTGGGTTGAATACCCTAAGGATTTCTTCTCTCTAGTAATCCCTAAAGCCGTAACAACCACTTCATCAAGCATTGCAGCGTCTTCCTGCATAGTGATGTTAAGGGTGTTTGAAGCGCCTACTTTAACTTCTTGAGCTTTAAGTCCTATATAGGTGAAGGAAAGTGTGGCACCTTCATTGGCATTGATGGAATACTTTCCATCAAAATCAGATTGGGTGCCAGTTGTTGTCCCCTTTACAATAATATTAACTCCGGGAAGGGGCAAACCTGATTGGTCCGTTATGGTTCCCGAAACCACTTTGTCTTGCGCATACGACGTATGAACGACTAACACTATCAAAAGTGTTAGAATTACACGAAATTGTGTTCTCATCTTTAAATTAATTTGAATTAGCCAGTTCCAAAAGTCTTAATAAAAAGTTAACAAACCAACAAAAATTTCATAAAATTTGAGAATTATCTGATTTTAATGAATTAAATCCCCGCTGATAATGGTTTAATGCGATTTACATAAAACTTAAGGGATGTGTTCTTTTATCTTGTTTTCCAAGAAAAACCTTTTTGACTGAGCCCATCATTCTAAACTATGGAATAGACAAATACTGTCAATAAGATTGAATTTCATTGAAGTTTAAAATTGGAACCAAAGAATCTGTAATTTGAGAGATTGCTGTCAAACTTATAATATAGTAGGAATTAGTTACTCCTAATTAGTGAAGGAAGAATAAATAGGGCACAATTAAGAATACAACTGTGCTGGAACAAAAACGTCCCATCGAGACTAAAAATTTTAAAATGTTGCAGACAAGCTGATATGGATTTTGGAATTCGATAGCTTGATAGCTTGATTTTCTGAGCTGCCATTGCTATAGTTCAATTTAAAAAGCCCTGCTTGTGTGAGGATACCAAATCCAAAACCTAATCCTATAAGTTTGCTTCTAATGTCAAGGAGTTGGTTTTCGTAATATGCCAGGTCGACAATGGAATTAACGTAGAGGCTGTTTGAAACTCTATAGCGATATTCTGTATTAAATACCGCGTATAAATTGGCAGTCAGACTGTTTTCTTCAAAACCTCTGATGGAGTTAATGCCACCAAACCGAAATAACTCGTTTTCAACATAAGTATCAGAATTTAAAACCGAAGCACTGACCTGACCATAAAAGCTGTTCCTAAGATTTAGATTAACTATTTTGAAGGTATTCAATTCAAATTTGGTTTGCGATTGACCAATATTTTCAATGGTTCTTTTGCCCATTCCTCCAGAGATATCAAATAGAAAATTGACCGGGAACAACTTATCATAGCGTTGTGGCCTTGTGTGATTATAGCTGAGATTGTAAAACGTAGACTTAAAATCATTAATGGTTAAAATGGGGTTGTCCAATAAATTGGTAGATGCCTGGGTGTTAATGCCCAATGCCATACTGTTTTTAGAGTCGAATTGATAATCCAGCTTGGCAAACTGTGTGGTGGTAACAAAAGAAGAATCCTTTTTAAAAATATTGAGGCCTAATTGCATCCCGATTGGTGATCCTAATAGATAGGGGAGTTTTGTTTTTACATCAAAGGTTTTTTGCTCGCTCTCATCGCTTTTGTACACTAATCTTAAAGATTCACCGTAATTGAGATTATTGACCAGATTGAGATTGAGATAGCCATCAAATTCTAGTTTATCCGTTTCGGTGTTCGTGCCAAAACCTAGGAACCCATCAAACGTATTGCTTTTTAGTTTTTCTAAGTAGATATATAATAGGGTAGAATCTTTAGTGAAAAGCACTTCTGGATCTTTTATCTGGGCGGCAAATTGTAGGTTTTCCAAAACTTCCGTTTTTTCTCTGATGGTGTTTAAATTGAAGACCTGTTTGCTTTTAATTTTCAGGTAGCGTTTTACATAAGATTTTGGAAACTTCTCGTAGCCTTTAACGATTATCGTGTCGATGGTCCTTTGCTGTTGTTCTACAATTTTTAAATCGGCATACAAAACACCTTCTTCTTTTTTGATATTGGTAAGTTGTAGGGTTGAAAACGGATCTCCTGTGTTGGCAATTTCTGCATTTAGCGTTTTAAGTGATGCTTCCAAAGAATTGACTTCTACTTCAAAATAATCATCTGTGATGGTGTTGGAGATTAATTTGATGATTTTTGGATTAAAACTGCGGTCAAAATGAATTCTGGCCCTTAAATATCGGTCACCCAAAATATATTTTGCCACAAAAGAAGAATCATTTTCTTTATTAAGATGGACAAATTTACTTTCCAAATATCCTAAGTGAGTTAAAGAATTTGCTATCGAATTGACTTCGATTTCAAGTGAATTAAAGTCGTTAAATGTCTGTTGGTAGTCTAATGAATTAAGAAGCGATGTATCGACTTCATTGGCGCCAACAGCTTTGAGATGTAAAGATTGCGCCAAAAGACTTGATGAGAACATCCATCCGAAAAGAAATATAAAGGAGATTATTTTTAAGGTCATGTTAGGCATAAGCAACTCCAAAGCTAACGGAAAAATTTGTCTAAAAATATGTACTATGTTAAATAATTGGTCAAAGAATTAAAAATTAATCAGTTTACGTTTGAAAAAAAGAAATAAATTTCTACCTTTGCAGCCCTCAAAAGCGAGGAGTAAAACAAATTTATATAGAAATATATGCCAACAATTTCACAATTAGTACGAAAAGGAAGAACCAAAATAACCAAGAAGAGTAAATCGGTTGCCCTTGATTCGTGTCCACAAAGACGTGGTGTGTGTACTCGTGTTTACACGACGACGCCTAAGAAACCTAACTCAGCAATGCGTAAGGTAGCAAGGGTTCGTTTGACAAACGGAAACGAAGTCAACGCATACATCGGCGGCGAAGGTCACAATCTACAGGAGCACTCGATAGTATTGGTTAGAGGTGGAAGGGTAAAAGATTTGCCAGGAGTTAGATATCACATCGTTCGTGGTGCTTTAGACACCGCAGGTGTTACAGGTAGAACACAACGTAGATCTAAATACGGAACAAAACGCCCTAAGAAGTAAAAACAAGTTATGAGTTATAAGGTATGAGTTATGGGTGTATAGCACCGTAATGAATAGCGATTAACAATTAACAAAAAAAACTCAAAAAGAAGACATGAGAAAAAGAGCAGCAAAAAAGAGACCGCTTTTACCAGATCCACGTTTTAACGATCAGTTAGTAACACGTTTCGTTAACATGATGATGTGGGATGGAAAGAAGTCTGTGGCGTTCAAAGTATTTTACGATGCAATTGACATTGTAGAAACAAAGAAAACTGACGAAGAAAAAACAGCCTTGGAAATATGGAAAGATGCTTTATCTAACGTAATGCCTCACGTAGAAGTACGTAGCCGTCGTGTTGGAGGTGCAACATTCCAAATCCCAATGCAAATTCGTCCAGACCGTAAAGTATCTACAGCCATGAAATGGATGATTAGTTACTCACGAAAAAGAAATGAAAAATCGATGCCAGCAAAACTTGCTGCTGAAATTTTAGCCGCAGCCAAAGAAGAAGGTGCTGCAGTTAAAAAGCGCATGGATACACATAAAATGGCAGAAGCTAATAAAGCATTCTCACACTTTAGATTCTAATATATGGCAAGAGATTTATTACTTACAAGGAATATAGGAATTGCAGCACATATTGATGCTGGGAAAACGACAACTACAGAGCGTATCTTATTTTATACCGGTGTTAATCATAAGTTAGGTGAAACTCACGAAGGGTCATCTACTATGGACTGGATGGAGCAGGAAGCTGAAAGAGGTATTACCATTACTTCTGCAGCAACGACTTGTGATTGGATCTTTCCTAAAGAAAATGGAGAGCCAACAGAAGATGCACAGAGTTATCACTTTAATATTATTGACACTCCAGGTCACGTTGATTTTACGGTTGAAGTAAACCGTTCTTTACGTGTGCTTGATGGGTTGGTGTTCTTGTTTAGTGCAGTTGATGGTGTTGAACCACAATCTGAAACTAACTGGAGACTTGCTGATAACTATAAGGTTCCAAGAATTGGGTTCGTTAATAAAATGGACCGTCAAGGAGCGAACTTTTTAGAAGTTAACAAGCAGGTAAAAGAAATGCTCGGGTCTAACGCAGTGCCAATTGTATTGCCTATTGGAGATGAGGGAGACTTTAGAGGTGTTGTTGACTTGGTAAGAAATAGAGCTGTAGTATGGCACGACGAAAACTTTGGAGCTACATATGATGTAGTGCCTATTCCTGAAGATATGAAGGAAGAAGTTCGTGAGTACAGAGCTTTATTAATAGAAGAGGTAGCAAGTTACGACGAAAACCTATTAGAGAAATTCATGGAAGATGAAGACTCTATTACAGAACAAGAAGTACATGCTGCATTAAGAGCTGCTGTTATGGATATGGCTATTATACCAATGGTATGTGGGTCATCATTCAAAAACAAAGGCGTTCAATTCTTATTAGATGCGGTTTGTCGTTACTTACCTTCTCCAATGGATAGAGAAAGTGTAATCGGTGTGAACCCAGATACAGATAAAGAAGAAAGACGTAGACCTGATGTTAAGGAGCCGTTTGCTGCATTGGCATTTAAGATTGCTACCGATCCTTTTGTTGGTCGTTTGGCATTCTTTAGAGTATACTCTGGACGTTTGGATGCTGGTTCTTATATCTTGAACAACCGTTCAGGTAAAAAAGAGCGTATCTCACGTATCTACCAAATGCACTCCAACAAGCAAAACGCTCTTGATTATATCGAAGCGGGTGATATTGGAGCGGCAGTAGGATTTAAAGATATCAAGACTGGTGATACCATGTCTGATGAAAAACATCCAATTGTTTTAGAATCTATGGACTTCCCAGATCCAGTTATTGGTATTGCTGTGGAGCCAAAAACTAAAGCTGATGTTGATAAAATGGGGATGGCATTGTCAAAATTGGCAGAAGAAGACCCAACCTTTACAGTAAGAACTGATGAAGCTTCAGGACAAACAATTATATCAGGAATGGGTGAGCTTCACTTAGATATTATTGTTGACCGTATGCGTCGTGAGTTTAAAGTTGAAGTTAACCAAGGTGCGCCACAAGTAGAATATAAAGAAGCTATTACTAGAGCTGCACAACACAGAGAAGTTTACAAAAAACAATCTGGTGGACGTGGTAAATTTGCGGATATCCAATTTACATTGGAGCCTGCAGATGAAGGTAAAACTGGATTAGATTTTATTTCTGCAATCAAAGGTGGGAACATTCCTAAGGAATTTATCCCTTCAATTGAAAAAGGATTTAAACAAGCTATGGTCAATGGACCATTGGCAGGCTACGAAGTTGATGCTATGAAAGTAACATTGACAGATGGTTCTTACCATGATGTCGATTCTGATCAACTATCATTCGAATTGGCTGCAAGAATCGGATTTAGAAATGCTGCAAAAGCTGCTAAAGCGGTTATCATGGAGCCTATCATGAAGATTGAAGTGATCACTCCAGAAGAAAATATGGGTGACATTGTAGGAGATTTGAACCGTCGTAGAGGACAAATGAGTGATATGGGTGACAGAGCTGGAGCAAAAACTGTTAAAGCCACTGTGCCATTATCTGAAATGTTTGGATATGTAACTACATTAAGAACATTGTCTTCAGGTCGTGCAACATCAACCATGGAATTTTCACATTATGCTGAAACTCCATCAAACATATCAGAAGAAGTAATTGCAGCCGCAAAAGGCGTTGAATCGTAAATCTTAAGAAAATGAGTCAAAAAATCAGAATTAAATTAAAATCTTACGATCATAGTCTAGTGGACAAGTCTGCAGATAAGATTGTGAAAACAGTAAAAAGTACAGGTGCAGTAGTAACGGGACCAATTCCATTACCAACTCACAAAAAGATTTTCACTGTACTACGTTCTCCACACGTCAACAAGAAAGCTAGAGAGCAGTTCCAATTAAGTTCTTACAAAAGACTTTTGGACATCTATAGCTCTTCATCAAAAACTATTGATGCTTTGATGAAATTGGAGTTGCCAAGTGGTGTAGAAGTAGAGATCAAAGTATAATTATACCTGCGAAGGCAGGTATCTCGAAATCAAAAGACAAATTGTTTTTAAGATTGAGAGATCCCCGCATTCGCGAGGATCGACATGTCCTAAGCTGCGTGCGAGGGAAAAACGGTAAAAATACATTCAGGGCTGAAGTATTTTCGGCCCTGAATATTTTAAAACCGTAGTAGGGACAGCTTGCGAGCTGTTTTTACATGCAAAATTGGAGTAGTAAGTAATTAATAATAATCAATAAATAAAAATTATGTCTGGGTTAATAGGAAAAAAGATCGGTATGACCAGCATCTTTGATGAAAACGGGAAAAACATTCCTTGTACAGTAATCGAAGCTGGACCATGTATCGTTACCCAAGTCAGAACCGAAGAGGTTGACGGGTATAGTGCCCTTCAACTTGGTTTCGATGACAAGACAGAGAAAAGTTCCACAAAAGCTGAAGCAGGTCATGCTAAGAAAGCCGGTACTTCTGTTAAGAGAAAAGTCGTCGAGTTCCAAGGATTTGAAGGAGATTACAAATTAGGTGATGCCATTACTGTAGCACATTTCATCGAGGGTGAATATGTTGATATTGCTGGTACATCAAAAGGAAAAGGATTTCAAGGTGTGGTAAAACGTCACGGATTTGGTGGTTCTGAAATGTCACACGGGCAGCAAAGCGTTAATAGAGCTCCTGGTTCTGTTGGTGCTGCTTCTTACCCTGGAAGAATATTCAAGGGGAAGAAAATGGCCGGAAGAATGGGTGGCGAAAGAGTGAATGTTGAAAATTTAAGAGTTTACAAAGTAGTTCCTGAAAAGAACTTATTGGTGGTTAAAGGATGTGTTCCTGGCCATAAGAACTCTTATGTAATTATTCAGAAATAATGAAAGTAGCAGTTATAGATGTAAACGGAAAAGACACGGGTAGAAAGATTGAACTTTCTGCAGATGTGTTTGCCATTGAGCCTAATAACCATGCAGTTTACTTAGATGTTAAGCAATATCTTGCTAACCAACGTCAAGGAACGCATAAGGCGAAAGAAAGAGCTGAAATCTCAGGAAGTACTCGTAAAATCAAAAAACAAAAAGGTACAGGTACTGCACGTGCAGGATCTATCAAGTCTGGTGTTTTTAGAGGTGGTGGACGTATTTTTGGACCAAGACCAAAAAACTATAGCTTCAAATTGAACAAAGGTCTTAAGCGTTTAGCGCGTAAATCGGCCTTATCAATGAAAGCTAATGCGGACGCAATCGTGGTCATGGAGGACTTCAATTTTGATACTCCAAAAACCAAAAACTTCACTAACGTATTGAAAGCGTTAGGTGTTGAGAATAAAAAATCCTTGTTTGTGTTGGGAGCGTCAAATAATAATGTATATTTGTCCTCACGTAATTTAAAAGGTTCTGACGTTATAATGAACTCAGAATTAAGCACTTACAAGATTTTAAACGCAAATAAATTAGTCCTTTTGGAGAGTTCTTTAGAAGGAATTGAATCGAATTTAAGTAAATAAGGAAACATGAGCATCTTAATTAAACCTATTATTACTGAAAAAGCGACTATGACTAGCGAGTTAAACAACTGCTATAGCTTTCAAGTAAATACGAAGGCGAACAAGGTTGAAATAAAAAAAGCGGTGGAAGCTGCTTATGGCGTTTCCGTTGAAAAAGTTCGCACTATAAATGTCCGTCCAGATAGAAGAACCCGTCACACAAAGACAGGTATTCAGAATGGTAAAACAAATGCTGTTAAAAAGGCAATTGTACAACTGGCGGAAGGGGAATCTATTGATTTATACAGTAACATGTAATTAAAGACAAATGTCAGTAAGAAAATTAAAACCGATCACACCAGGTCAGCGATTTAGAGTAGTAAATGGTTATGACGCCATTACTACTGATAAGCCGGAAAAGAGTTTACTCGCTCCGAACAAAAAATCAGGTGGTAGAAACAATCAAGGAAAAATGACCATGCGCCAAATTGGTGGTGGACATAAAAGAAGGTATCGTATTATCGATTTCAAACGTAACAAAGCTGGAATTCCAGCAGAAGTTGCTTCTATCGAGTACGATCCAAACAGAACAGCATTTATTGCTCTTTTGAATTATCAAGATGGTGAAAAACGTTACGTTATCGCTCAAGCTGGTTTAAAAGTAGGTCAGAATGTAGTTTCTGGAACTGAAAACATTGCTCCAGAAATAGGCAATTCAATGACGTTGAAATATGTGCCGCTTGGTACTATTATTTCATGTATCGAATTGCGTCCTGGACAAGGAGCAATTATGGCAAGAAGTGCAGGTTCATTCGCTCAATTAATGGCGAGAGATGGAAAATTCGCATCTGTGAAATTACCTTCTGGAGAAACCCGTTTGATCCTTGTAGAATGTATGGCAACTATTGGTGCGGTGTCCAATCATGATCATCAATTGCTCGTATCTGGTAAAGCAGGTAGAACAAGATGGTTAGGAAGACGTCCACGTGTAAGACCAGTAGCTATGAACCCTGTCGATCACCCAATGGGTGGTGGTGAAGGTCGTGCTTCAGGTGGTCATCCAAGATCAAGAAACGGTATTCCAGCTAAAGGTTACAGAACACGTACGAAAACCAAGGCTAGCAACAAGTATATTGTAGAACGTAGAAAGAAATAATTGAGATAATATGGCACGTTCATTAAAAAAAGGACCTTACATCCATTATAAATTGAGTAAAAAAGTTGAAGAGAATGTAACTTCAAACAAAAAGACGGTAATCAAAACGTGGTCTAGAGCCTCGATGATTTCACCTGATTTTGTTGGACAAACAATCGCTGTTCACAATGGTCGTCAATTTGTACCGGTTTATGTAACTGAGAATATGGTAGGTCACAAATTAGGAGAATTTTCACCAACCCGATCTTTTAGAGGTCACGCAGGTGCAAAAAATAAAGGTAAAAAATAAGTAGAGCTATGGGAAGTCGTAAAAAACAAATGGCAGACGCTATTAAGGAAGAAAAAAAGCACATTGCTTTTGCTAAGCTTAATAACTGTCCTACATCACCGAGAAAAATGCGCTTAGTTGCGGATTTGGTCAGAGGACAAAAAGCTGAGATGGCTCTAAATATCTTAAGATTTAGCCCTAAGGAAGCCTCTCGTCGTTTAGAGAAGTTGGTCCTTTCGGCAATTGCCAACTGGCAAGCTAAAAACGAAGACGCAAGCATTGAAGATGCTGACTTATTCGTAAAAGAGATCAGAGTAGATGGTGGTGCAATGTTGAAAAGATTGCGTCCAGCACCTCAGGGTCGTGCACACAGAATAAGAAAACGTTCCAACCACGTGACTGTGGTTATAGGAGCAAACAATAACACACAAGCTTAAATAGAGATATGGGACAAAAGACAAATCCAATCGGAAATCGTTTAGGAATTATCAGAGGATGGGAATCTAACTGGTATGGTGGCAATGATTATGGAGATAAACTTGCTGAAGACGATAAGATTAGAAAATATATCCATGCTCGTTTATCTAAAGCAAGTGTGTCGAGAGTAATTATTGAGCGTACGCTTAAACTTGTAACCGTTACTATCACCACTGCAAGACCTGGTATCATTATTGGGAAAGGCGGTCAAGAGGTAGACAAGTTAAAAGAAGAGCTTAAGAAAATTACTGATAAGGAAGTTCAATTGAACATCTTCGAAATCAAGAGACCTGAATTGGATGCCTTTTTAGTGGCATCTAGCGTTGCTCGTCAAATCGAGAATCGTATTTCTTACAGACGTGCCATCAAAATGGCAATTGCTGCAACAATGCGTATGAATGCTGAAGGGATCAAGATTCAAATTAGTGGTCGTTTAAACGGTGCTGAGATGGCACGTACGGAGCACTACAAAGAGGGAAGAATTCCATTATCGACGTTTAGAGCCGATATTGACTATGCTTTAGTTGAGGCACATACTACTTACGGTAGATTGGGTGTTAAAGTGTGGATCATGAAAGGTGAAGTGTATGGTAAAAGAGATCTTTCACCGTTGGTTGGATTATCCAAAAAACAAGGTGGCAAAGGAGGATCTGATGCGCCAAGACGTGGTGGGCCAAGCAAGGCTCGTCGTAGAAAGTAATTTTTAAAGTAAAAGAAAAATGTTACAACCTAGAAAGACAAAATTCCGTAAGCAGCAAAAAGGCCGCATGAAAGGAAATGCCGGTAGAGGACATGAACTTTCAAATGGAATGTTCGGTATAAAATCGGTACACGATACGGGAATGTTTTTAACATCTCGTCAAATTGAAGCAGCTCGTATTGCAGCTACACGTTATATGAAAAGAGAAGGCCAACTTTGGATCAAAATATTTCCAGACAAGCCTATTACAAAAAAGCCTCTTGAAGTACGTATGGGTAAAGGTAAAGGTGCTGTAGAATATTGGGTCGCTGTAGTAAAACCTGGTAGAGTTATGTTTGAAGTAGGTGGCGTGTCAATGGACGTTGCAAAAGAAGCACTACGTTTGGCAGCTCAAAAATTACCTGTAAAAACAAAATTCTTAGTCGCCAGAGATTACGGAGTTTAATACATAGATATTATGAAGCAATCAGAAATTAAACAGCTTTCTACAGCTGAATTACAAGATAAGTTAGGTGAAACTAAAAAGAGTTATGCAGACCTCAATATGGCTCATGCAATCTCACCTTTAGAAAATCCGATTCAATTACGCAACGTGAGACGTTCTGTAGCAAGAATTGCAACCGAATTAACTAAAAGAGAAGTACAATAATTTGTATTCCGCTGAACGATGGAAAAAAGAAATTTAAGAAAAGAACGTATAGGAGTTGTAACTAGTAACAAAATGATGAAATCCATCGTTGTTGCCGAAGTTAAAAAAGTAAAACATCCTATGTATGGAAAATTCGTGTTAAAAACGAAAAAATACGTTGCGCACGATGAGACAAATGACTGTAACATTGGAGATACGGTAAAGATCATGGAAACACGACCTTTAAGTAAATCTAAATGTTGGAGATTAGTAGAAATAATTGAAAGAGCGAAATAATTATGTTACAACAAGAATCAAGATTAAAAGTAGCTGATAACACTGGAGCAAAGGAAGTATTGACTATCCGTGTTCTAGGTGGTACTAAAAGAAGGTATGCTTCTCTAGGTGACAAGATAGTTGTTTCTGTAAAAGATGCAACGCCTAACGGTAACATCAAAAAAGGAGCTGTTTCTACAGCCGTTGTTGTACGTACTAAAAAGGAAGTAAGACGCCCAGACGGATCATATATCAGATTTGATGATAACGCTTGTGTACTTTTGAATCCGCAAGGAGAAATGAGAGGCACGCGTGTTTTTGGACCTGTAGCAAGAGAACTTCGTGATAAGCAGTTCATGAAAATTGTATCATTGGCACCTGAAGTGCTTTAATGACTAATAAGATGACAAAGTTTAAAATAAAAACAGGAGATACAGTACAAGTCATTGCCGGAGACCATAAAGGTACAGAAGGTAAGATTGTAAAGATCTTAAAGGAAAAAAACAAAGCGATCGTTGAAGGCGTGAACATGGTTAAGAAACATACTAAACCAAGTGCACAAAGTCCTCAAGGTGGCATTGTAGAGAAAGAAGCGCCTATTCATGTTTCCAACCTATCACTTTTGAACAAGAAAGGTGAAACAACACGTGTTGGTTATAGAATGGAAGGCGATAAAAAAGTGAGATTTTCTAAGAAATCAAATGAAGTAATTTAGTTATGGCATATATTCCAAGATTAAAAAAAGAGTATAACGAGAAAATAATTTCGGCTCTTACAGAAGAATTCGGATATAAGAACGTAATGCAAGTTCCTAAACTTCAAAAGATAGTATTATCTAAAGGAGTTGGTGCAGCAGTTGCCGATAAGAAATTAGTAGACCATGCAGTGGACGAGTTGACCAAGATTTCAGGTCAAAAAGCGGTTCCTACATTATCTAAAAAAGATATCGCATCGTTTAAATTACGTAAAGGTATGCCAGTTGGCGCTAGAGTTACATTACGCGGAGAGCAAATGTATGAGTTTCTAGACCGTTTGGTGACCGCAGCATTACCACGAGTAAGAGACTTCAACGGTGTTAAAGCCAAAGGCTTTGACGGAAGAGGTAACTATAACTTAGGTATTACTGAGCAAATTATATTCCCAGAGATTGATATTGATAAAGTCAACAATATTTCTGGAATGGATATTACGTTTGTTACTTCAGCCGATACAGATAAAGAAGCAAAATCGCTATTAACAGAATTGGGAGTACCTTTTCAAAAGAATTAAGATATGGCTAAAGAATCAATGAAAGCCCGTGAGGTGAAAAGACAAAGAACGGTAGATAAGTATGCTGAAAAACGTAAAGCTTTGAAAGAAGCTGGCGATTATGAAGCCCTACAGAAACTACCAAGAAATGCATCACCAGTACGTTTGCACAACCGTTGTAAATTGACCGGAAGACCAAGAGGATACATGCGTACCTTTGGAGTTTCTCGTGTTACTTTCCGTGAAATGGCAAACCAAGGGTTGATACCAGGTGTGAGAAAAGCATCTTGGTAGTAAGATGCGACATGTCGCATCTATGTAGATGTTAAAGATTTTATTTTACATCTCAAAAAAAAGTATGAACTGGGCAAAGGTTTGGGGAGAACCAAAAACCACGTCCGCAATTTAATATAAATGAATACAGATCCAATCGCAGATTATCTAACGCGAGTTAGAAATGCAGTTAAGGCCAACCACAGAGTAGTTGAGATCCCTGCATCCAATCTAAAAAAAGAAATTACTAAAATATTATTCGACCAAGGATATATTTTAAGTTACAAGTTTGATGACTCTTCAATACAAGGCACTATCAAGATAGCGCTTAAGTATAACAAAGAGACTAAAGAACCTGTTATCAGAAAAATTCAAAGATTAAGTAAACCAGGTTTACGTAAATATGCAAGTTCTAGCGAAATGCCAAGAATCCTTAACGGTCTTGGAATTGCAATTGTTTCTACTTCTCATGGAGTAATGACAGGAAAGCAAGCGCATAGAGCGAATGTTGGTGGTGAATTATTGTGCTACGTTTACTAAAAAAGGGAAGATATGTCAAGAATAGGAAATAATCCAGTAGCAATTCCACAAGGAGTTACAGTAGACGTGAAAGACAACGTTATTACCGTAAAAGGTAAGTTGGGTGAATTAACTCAAGAGTTTTCAAACGTTGAAATTACAGTTAAAGATGGTGAAGTGTCAGTAGCACGTCCATCAGACAGTAAAGAAGCAAGAACTAACCATGGTCTTTACAGATCATTGGTAAATAATATGGTACACGGTGTATCAGAAGGTTGGACCAAGAAATTGGAATTGGTTGGTGTAGGTTATAGAGCTACAAACCAAGGTCAGAGATTAGATTTGGCTTTAGGTTTTTCTCACAACATCGTTATATCCGTAGCTCCTGAAGTTACAGTGGAGACGATTTCTGATAAAGGAAAGAATCCAATCGTAAAGTTGACTTCACATGACAAACAATTGGTAGGACAAGTAGCAGCGAAGATTCGCGGATACAGAAAACCTGAGCCTTACAAAGGAAAAGGAATCAAGTTTGTAGGAGAAGAATTAAGAAGAAAAGCAGGTAAATCAGCATAATCGATTAGTTATGGCATTGACAAAAAATCAAAGAAGATTAAGAATAAAAAACAGAATCCGTAAGGTTATTTCTGGAACAGAAGCAAGACCTCGTTTAGCTGTATTTAGAAGCAATAAAGAAATTTATGCTCAAATTATAGATGATGTAACTGGTAATACCATTAGTGCTGCATCTTCAAGAGACAAAGATATTAGTTCTGCAAAAGGAACCAAATCAGAAATCGCTGCCCTTGTAGGGAAAGCGCTTGGTGAAAAAGCATTGAAAGCTGGTGTAGAAACAATCTCTTTTGATAGAGGTGGGTATCAATATCACGGAAGAGTAAAATCGTTAGCAGATGGTGCTAGAGAAGCAGGACTAAAATTTTAAGACTATGTATCGAAAATATAAAAACGCAGAATTAGTAAAACCAAGTGGTTTAGACCTTAAAGATCATCTTATAGGGGTACAAAGAGTTACTAAAGTTACCAAAGGTGGTAGAGCATTCGGTTTTTCAGCTATCGTTGTAGTTGGAGATGAAGCAGGTGTTGTTGGACAAGGTTTAGGGAAATCTAAAGATGTTGCAACTGCAATTGCTAAGGGTATTGAAGATGCCAAGAAAAACTTGGTAAGAATTCCACTTCTTAGAAAAACATTACCTCACGAACAAAAAGGGAAATACGGCGGTGCCAGAGTAAATATTATTCCAGCTACTGAAGGTACTGGAGTTATTGCTGGTGGAGCTGTAAGAACGGTTTTGGAGGCAGTTGGTATTCAAGATGTATTATCAAAATCACAAGGATCTTCAAATCCTCATAACGTAGTAAAAGCAACTTTTGATGCTTTATTACAATTGAGAAGTGCAAAATCTGTTGCTAAGGATAGAGGAATTTCACTTGAAAAAGTATTTAACGGTTAATCAATAGAATAATGGCAAAGATTAAAGTAAAAAAAGTAAAGAGTGCTATCAACCGTACGTTAAGACAAAAGAGAATATTGGAGTCTTTGGGATTGCGTAAAATGAATCAGGTTGTTGAGCATGACGATACGCCAAGTATCCTTGGAATGATTAATAAAGTTCAACATTTAGTTTCTGTTGAAGAAACAAAATAATACAGCATAATAATGGATTTAAGTAATTTAAAACCGGCTGAAGGGTCAGTTAAAAATCAAGGCAAAAGAATAGGTAGAGGACAAGGTTCTGGAAAAGGTGGTACTGCAACTCGTGGTCACAAAGGAGCTAAATCGCGTTCTGGTTATTCTAAGAAAGTAGGATTTGAAGGTGGTCAAATGCCACTTCAAAGACGTGTGCCTAAGTTTGGATTTACAAATATCAATCGTGTGGAATATCAAGGTGTGAACCTCGATAAATTACAACAGTTGGTAGATGACAAAATCATTAAGGATACTGTGGATTTAATGACACTTTTAGAACTGGGTATTGTTAACAAGAATGATCTTGTGAAAATATTAGGTCGTGGAGAGTTAACCTCAAAATTAACCGTAACCGCTCATAAATTTACTGCTTCAGCAAAAGCTGCTATTGAAGCTGCAGGAGGAGAAGCTGTAACTTTATAAGATCGCTTAGAGGATGAAATTTATAGAGACTTTAAAAAATGTTTGGAAAATAACAGAACTAAAAGATAGAATCATGCTCACGCTTGGTCTTCTTTTAGTTTATCGTTTTGGTGCTCAAGTAGTTTTACCAGGTATTGATGCAAGTCAATTAGGTGAGTTGGCCAGTAATACGGATCAAGGTATTTTAGGACTTCTTAATGCCTTTACCGGTGGAGCTTTTGCAAATGCCTCTGTATTTGCCTTAGGGATCATGCCATATATTTCGGCTTCCATTGTTGTTCAGTTAATGGGTATCGCAATTCCTTACCTTCAAAAATTACAGAAGGATGGGGCAAGTGGTCAAAAGAAAATAACTCAAATCACACGTTGGTTGACAATTGGGATCTGTATGGTGCAAGCACCAGGATACTTGGCTAGTTTACCAGCTTTGGGTATTCCTGCATCGGCATTCTTATTGGGAACAGGAACCATGTTCTATGTATCTTCAGTAATTATATTGGTTACAGGGTGTGTCTTTGCAATGTGGTTGGGTGAAAAGATTACTGACAAAGGTATTGGTAATGGAATCTCATTATTAATCATGGTTGGTATCATTGCACGTATGCCTGCATCATTTGTTCAAAACTTCGCTTCTAGAGTAGAAGGTGGTGGAAACGGTGGATTAATGATGGTATTGATTGAATTGGTAATTTGGTTTGTGATCATTTTGCTATCGATCATGTTGGTCATGGGTGTTCGTAAGATTGCGGTTCAATATGCACGTCGTACCGCCTCTGGTGGATATGAAAAGAATGTGTTTGGATCAAGACAATTTTTACCTTTAAAATTGAATGCTTCCGGTGTTATGCCAATTATCTTTGCACAAGCAATTATGTTTGTTCCTACTTTAATTGGTAAAGGATTGGGTGAAGGTCCGGTTGGACAATGGTTACAAACTAATTTCAATGACTTTTTTGGTCTTTGGTACAATATAGTATTCGGATTGTTGATTATCGTGTTTACGTATTTCTACACCGCCATTACTGTACCGACCAATAAAATGGCAGATGATTTAAAACGTAGTGGTGGTTTTATACCTGGGATTAGACCAGGAACTGAAACCTCTGAATATTTAGATAAGATAATGTCTCAAATAACCTTACCAGGTTCTATATTCTTGGCAATGATTGCTGTGTTCCCAGCGATTGTAGTTAAGCTGATGGGCGTACAGGATGGTTGGGCATTGTTCTTTGGAGGTACATCATTACTGATTATGGTAGGAGTGGCAATTGATACCATGCAACAGGTAAATTCATACCTATTGAACAAACACTATGACGGCTTAATGAAAACCGGCAAAAATAGAAAAGCAGTAGCTTAATTTATTATGGCAAAACAAGCAGCAATAGAACAAGACGGATCAATTATTGAAGCATTATCAAATGCTATGTTCCGTGTTGAATTAGAAAATGGACACATTGTAACAGCGCATATTTCTGGTAAAATGCGTATGCACTATATTAAATTGTTACCAGGAGACAAAGTTAAATTGGAAATGAGCCCTTATGATTTATCAAAGGCTCGTATAACCTACAGATATTAGATTGCGGATATACGTTTTTTGAAGTATAAAATCAACAATCGTTAATCATCAATCGTTAATTATTAATCATTTATAGAAATGAAAGTAAGAGCATCAGTTAAAAAAAGAAGTGCCGACTGTAAATTGGTACGTCGAAAAGGAAGACTTTACGTCATTAACAAAAAGAATCCTAGATTCAAACAAAGACAAGGATAGATATGGCAAGAATTGCAGGTGTAGATATACCAAAACAGAAAAGAGGAGTAATCTCTTTAACTTACATCTATGGGATAGGTGCAAGCAGAGCAAAAGAAATTTTAGCCCAAGCTAAGGTTGACGAAAGCACAAAAGTTCAAGACTGGACTGATGAGGAAATCAGTAACATTCGTGAGGCGGTTGGCAATTTGAAAATTGAAGGTGAGCTACGTTCTGAAATTCAATTAAACATTAAGCGTTTAATGGATATTGGATGTTACAGAGGGATCCGTCATAGAGTTGGACTTCCATTAAGAGGTCAACGTACTAAAAACAACTCTAGGACTAGAAAAGGTAGAAGAAAAACTGTTGCTAACAAGAAAAAAGTAACTAAATAATAACAAGACATTAGTCATTAGTAATGAGACGTTAGATGAATCTGTCTGAAATGTAAAAGTCTAGGATTCTAACAACTAAAAGCTAACAACTATAAACTAAAAATTATGGCAAAGTCAAGTACAAAAGTTAAAAAACGTAAGGTTATTGTTGAAGCAAACGGAGAGGCACACATTGCCGCTTCATTTAACAACATTATCGTTTCTTTGACAAACAAAAAAGGTGATGTGATTTCTTGGTCATCAGCTGGTAAGATGGGCTTTAGAGGTTCTAAAAAGAACACTCCTTATGCTGCTCAAGTTGCCGCTGAAGATGCTGCTGGTGTAGCAAGAGAAGCTGGACTAAAGAAAGTAAAAGTTTATGTTAAAGGACCAGGTAACGGAAGAGAATCTGCTATCCGTTCTATCCATAATGCAGGTATTGAAGTAACAGAAATTATTGACGTTACACCAATGCCACATAACGGATGTCGTCCTCCAAAACGTAGACGTGTATAATTTATACGATATATAGAATTAATATCAATCACATAATGTGGTTGATATTAGTTTTTTATATGTAAATTTGCAAACTGAAAAAAATTAACAAACAAGTATCAACGAGAGAATTCTGTTTATCGAAGGATAGATTAAGACCTTAATTCATAAGCACTCTCATAATTTAAATTAAGAAATGGCAAGATATACTGGTCCTAAAACTAAAATAGCCCGAAAATTCGGTGAAGCTATTTTTGGAGATGATAAAGCTTTCGAAAAAAGAAACTATCCTCCAGGTCAACACGGTGCAAACAAGCGTCGTGGAAAAAAATCTGAATACTCTATTCAGTTAATGGAAAAGCAAAAAGCTAAATATACCTATGGTATTTTAGAAAAGCAATTCCGTAACATGTTTAAAAAAGCAACTGCTGCACGAGGAATTACTGGTGAGTTGTTGTTGCAATTATGTGAATCTCGTTTGGATAACGTGGTATTCAGAATGGGATTGTCGCCTTCACGTAGTGGTGCGCGCCAATTGGTTTCTCACAGACATATTACAGTCAACGGAGAAATCGTAAACATTCCTTCATACCAATTAAAACCTGGTGACGTAATTGCTGTAAGAGAAAAATCGAAATCTCTTGAAGTCATTCAAAATTCACTAGCTAACTCTAGCACTGTTTATGAGTGGATGACATGGAACAATGAAACCAAACAAGGAACTTATGTTTCAATTCCTGAAAGAGTTCAAATTCCAGAAAATATCAACGAACAATTTATCGTTGAATTATACTCTAAATAATAACTGATACAAAACGCACTATGGCAATATTAAATTTTCAAAAGCCCGACAAAGTCATTATGATTGATTCAACTCCTTTTGAAGGGAAGTTTGAATTTAGACCTTTAGAGCCAGGCTATGGATTAACAGTAGGTAATGCTTTAAGAAGAGTTTTGTTATCTTCTTTGGAAGGTTTTGCTATTACATCTGTTAGAATTGAAGGTGTTGATCACGAGTTTTCTACAATTGCTGGCATAGTTGAAGATGTTACTGAAATTATTTTGAACTTAAAGCAAATTAACTTTAAGCGTCAAATTGATGAAATTGATAACGAGACCGTTACTATTTCTATTTCAGGACAAGACCAAATTACTGCTGGTGATTTTCAAAAATTCATCTCAGGATTTCAGGTGTTGAACAAAGATTTGGTAATCTGTAACCTAGATTCAAAAGTGAGCATCAATATGGAGCTGACTATTGAAAAGGGTAGAGGATATGTTCCTGCAGAGGAAAATAAAAAAGCATCTGCACCAATTGGAACGATCTTTACAGATTCAATTTTTACGCCAATAAATAATGTGAAATACGCAGTTGAAAACTTCCGTGTTGAGCAAAAAACAGATTACGAAAAACTAATTTTCGAAATTATCACTGACGGTTCAATCAATCCTAAGGATGCATTGACTGAGGCAGCTAAAATTTTAATCCATCACTTCATGTTATTCTCGGATGAGCGTATCACTCTTGAAGCTGATGAAATTGCACAAACAGAAACTTATGATGAAGAATCTCTTCACATGAGACAACTATTGAAAACCAAATTGGTTGATTTAGATCTGTCTGTACGTGCACTTAATTGTTTGAAAGCTGCAGAAGTAGATAGTTTAGGAGATTTAGTGGCTTACAATAAAAACGATTTGATGAAATTCAGAAACTTCGGAAAAAAATCTTTAACTGAACTAGAAGAACTAGTGGGTGGTAAAGGATTAAACTTCGGAATGGATTTAAGCAAATACAAATTAGATAAAGACTAGACGATTTTAGATTGGAGATTTTAGATTGGCGATTGAAGAAATGCTAATTTATAAATCAAAAATCAAAAAATCATCAATCGCAAATCAACAATTACTAATCCCTTCATAATTTGCTCCTCAAAAAGGGTCGAAGCAAGATGGAGGTTATAAACAAATGTCATGAGACACGGAAAAAAAGGAAATCATTTAGGTCGTAAAACAGCACACAGAAATGCAATGTTGGCGAATATGGCTTGTTCTTTAATAGAACACAAACGTATCAACACTACAGTTGCAAAAGCAAAAGCAGTACAGCAATTTGTTGAGCCAATGATTACAAAGTCTAAAGAAGACACCACACATAACAGACGTATTGTGTACAGTAGGCTAAGACAAAAAGAGGTGGTAGCTGAATTGTTCAGAGATGTTGCACCAAAAGTAGGCGATCGTCCAGGAGGATACACACGTATCATCAAATTAGGAAATCGTTTAGGTGATAATGCTGATATGGCAATGATCGAATTAGTAGATTTCAACGAAATCTATAATGTAGATAAGCAACCTAAGAAGAAAACAACTCGTAGAGGTCGTTCTAAAAAATCTGATACTCCTGTAGCACCAGTTGCTCCAGCTGTTGACGATAAAGCAACCAACGAGGAAGAATAAATGGATATACATTTATAAATATAAAAAAGGATAAACGTTTTAGTTTATCCTTTTTTTTATGCAATTTTGCAGCACTTTTGAACGATCTGCAAGGTTTTAAAAACGACCAAAAAGGTCTTTAAAACGTCCTGCTAGGTTTTAAAACCTTGTAGGGCTAAACTACTAAACAAGTAATATTTTTTATTTTGAAATATACCAAAAGACACAAAGCCATCATTCTTCTTGCAGATGGCACCATTTTCCACGGTAAATCAATAGGAAAACAAGGATCCGCCTTCGGTGAAGTATGTTTTAATACTGGAGCCACTGGGTATCAAGAAGTGATTACAGATCCTTCATATTTTGGACAACTTATGGTAGCCACCACGGCGCATTTAGGTAGCTATGGCACGCATAAGGATGAAGTCGAATCTGATGCCATTCAAATTGCAGGATTGATCTGCAAGAATTTTAGTTTCAATTATTCACGACCGGCCGCGGACGCTTCTTTGGAAGAATTTTTGGATAAGTATGATCTATTTGCTATTTCTGATGTCGATACGCGTGCTTTAGTAAGTTATATTAGAGACAACGGCGCCATGAATGCGGTTATTTCTACGGAAGTTGACAATATAGAAGCCCTAAAAAAACAGTTGGCTGATGTTCCTGAAATGAAGGGACTGGAATTGGCATCAAAAGTAAGTACGAAAGCGCCTTATTTTGTAGGTGATGAAAACGCTACCTACCGGGTTTCTGCACTCGATTTAGGGATCAAAAGGAATATTCTACGGAATTTGGCCAAAAAGGATGTGTACATTAAAGTGTTTCCATACGATGCCACTTATGAGCAAATGGATGCTTTTAAACCGGACGGATTTTTCATTTCCAATGGTCCTGGAGATCCTGAACCTCTGGAAAGTGCCATCACTTTAACCAAAGAGATCATGAAACACAACCGACCACTTTTTGGGATCTGTCTTGGGCATCAAATTATTGCTTTGGCCAATGGCATTTCAACCTATAAAATGAATAATGGCCATAGAGGTATCAACCATCCCGTAAAGAATCTGATTACAGGAAAAGGAGAAATCACTTCGCAAAACCATGGATTTGCCATCAACAGAGAAGAAACTGAAAATCATCCGGACATTGAAATTACACATGTTCATTTGAATGATCATACCGTTGCAGGTCTGCGAATGAAATCCAAGAATGTATTCTCAGTACAATACCATCCAGAAGCAAGTCCTGGCCCTAATGATGCCAACTACCTGTTTGATCAATTTATAGAAAACATCAAAAAGAAATAGTGTTAAAACCTCAAAAAACCATCGGCTTTTTTGAGGTTTTCTTATAGCGCAATCATTATCGCAGTTTTTAAATGTAATTCTGAAGGTGATGCGGAAGTTTGGACGAACTATTTCGTAAATTAGCAATAAGGTGAAGGCATCGACAAGTTGAGGCTTCTCTTTGATTCCTCACTAGAAAATAACAATAACATTAAAACATATAACAATGAGTATCATCATCAACATTCATGCAAGACAAATTTTTGATTCAAGAGGCAATCCAACAGTTGAAGTAGATGTCGTTACAGAAAACGGCATTATGGGACGCGCTGCGGTACCTTCAGGTGCTTCTACGGGCGAACATGAAGCGGTAGAGCTTAGAGATGGCGGAAAGGCTTACATGGGTAAGGGCGTGCTTAAGGCGGTTGAAAATGTCAATGCCATAATTGCTCATGAACTTTTGGGAACTTCAGTCTTTGAACAGAATAAAGTTGACCAGATGATGATTGACTTGGACGGTACTAAAAACAAATCAAAATTGGGTGCCAATGCTATTTTAGGTGTTTCACTAGCAGTTGCTAAAGCAGCAGCAGGAGAGTTGGGTATGCCGTTATACAGATATGTGGGTGGCGTTTCTGCCAACACACTTCCTTTACCAATGATGAACATCATCAACGGTGGGTCACACTCTGATGCGCCTATTGCTTTTCAGGAATTTATGATCATTCCGGTAAAGGCTAAAAATTTCACGCATGCCATGCAAATGGGAACGGAGATATTCCATAACCTTAAAGACGTCTTACACAGTAGAGGTTTAAGTACCGCTGTAGGCGACGAAGGCGGATTCGCACCAAACTTGGCAGGTGGTACTGAAGATGCTTTGGATACCATCAAAACAGCCGTTGAAAAAGCGGGCTATACTTTAGGTGACGATGTCATGATTGCTTTAGATTGCGCTGCCGCAGAATTCTATGTAGATGGCAAATATGATTATAGCAAGTATGAAGGGGAGTCAGGAAAAGTAAGAACAAGTACAGAACAAGCCGATTATTTGGCAGAATTAGCGTCTAAATATCCAATTATCTCCATTGAAGATGGGATGGACGAAAACGACTGGGACGGTTGGAAATATTTGACTGAAAAAATAGGTAAAAAAGTGCAATTGGTAGGTGACGATTTGTTCGTGACCAATGTAGAACGGTTATCAAGAGGTATTGAAAACGGTATTGCCAATTCAATTCTTATTAAAGTAAACCAAATTGGAACCTTGACTGAAACCATCGCTGCTGTAAATATGGCCCATAATGCCGGATATACTTCGGTCATGTCGCATCGATCAGGTGAAACTGAAGATTACACAATTGCCGACTTAGCTGTTGCGTTAAACTGTGGACAAATCAAAACAGGATCAGCTTCTCGTAGTGATCGTATGGCAAAATACAATCAATTGTTGCGTATTGAGGAAGAGCTAGAGAACGTAGCCTATTTCCCAAATGAAAAAGCATTTAAGATTAAGAAATAAGCTTAAAGACATATTTTATTTAAAAACCCAAACGTTAATTCGTTTGGGTTTTTTTATTGAACTGTTATGGCGTAATTTTCTTTGATTTAAATAAATATCAGAATTTAAAATGAATATAAAAGACCATTCGTTAATTCGTATTGGGTTTTTGGAATAGTGACTACAGGGTAGGCATCAAAGTTATAGGTAAAGGTTGTTTTGAAGGCAAGGTCCTCCCAGATCTTGAACAGCACACTCGTGGTGCTTGATAATCTATAATCCTTTAGTTTATCCAATCTGGGCTGGTAATAACTGGTGCTAATGATGCCAATAGTT
Organism: Gelidibacter gilvus; assembly: GCF_004115975.1. GTDB lineage: Bacteria > Bacteroidota > Bacteroidia > Flavobacteriales > Flavobacteriaceae > Gelidibacter > Gelidibacter gilvus. The sequence continues at coordinate 40,451 of NZ_SDDZ01000013.1, forward strand.
TCGGTGGGGTAGAGGCTGAATGACAAATACGTACTTCCGCGGAAGTCTTTGTGGATTCTATCTATTGCAATATCTGAGGCTTTTTCATGTTCATACATAATTAAAGTGCCCAAATAAAACCGGTAGTCTTCATCGGAGGTCAGTTTGAATCGCGGACCAGCACCAATTAATCCTCTAAAGTCTATTTCGGAGATAGCGTCATATTGCGCTTGCACAAAACCTTCCATTTTAATCTTTTCTGTAATTTTATGATTATAGCGCAAATGTTGGGTGCCTTTATTAACGAAAGATTCGCCTGCAGCTTTTTCAAATTTTAAATCGTTCACAAAAAGCCACAATTCCTTCTTGTTGTTATATTGAATATCGGCCTTAGTCGCAAGTTTAAAAATGTTATTTTTATTTTTGATGAAGCTTCCATCCAAACTCACCGATCCAGTCCATTTTGCAGAATCGGTTTTTTTTCTCAAGGTTTCTACGTTAATCACTTGTGCTTGTGAATAACTGCAAACCAATAAAAAAAGCAAACAATTAATTAGTCTCATAGAAATTGAATTTTTTCAAATAATAATTTTACTTTTTCTCAGGTAAACTGATCAGTATTTGGCGTCATTTTTTGTTAGGCAAAATTAAAAAACCTAATCAAGAACAGACTAACATAATCAATGTTTTGCATAGTTTTTATTAATATTAAGATTGTTAAAATGCTTGTTAAGTTGCTTTATATATCGTGATATATTTTGTAATTTCGTAACATCCATCAAATAAAAACTCAAATAAAACTTATAAATCCATATGTCAGAAAAAGCTACGTTAGAAATACACGGTAAGAAATACGAATTTCCATTAATTGTCGGCACCGAAAATGAGGTCGCCATCGATATCAGTAATTTAAGAAGTACTACAGATAGTGTCATTACGCTTGATCCAGGTTATAAAAACACGGGTTCTTGCGAAAGTGCCATCACATTTTTGGATGGCGAAAAAGGAATCTTAAGGTATCGCGGATATTCTATTGAGGAATTGGCTGAAAAAGCAGATTTTCTTGAAGTGGCTTTCCTTCTGATTTTTGGAGAATTACCAACCAAAGTGCAGTTGGATAAATTCCATACAGACATCAAGGCACAATCAGTTGTTGATGAAGATATTCGCAAAATTGTAGATGCGTTCCCAAAATCCGCACATCCAATGGGTGTTCTTGCATCCCTTACCAGTGCGCTAACTGCGTTTAACCCATCTTCAGTGAACGTTGATTCTGAAGAGGACATGTATAAGGCCATTTGTAAAATATTGGGTAAATTTCCTGTGTTGGTGGCTTGGACCTTCCGTAAAAAACACGGATTGCCCTTAGATTATGGTGATAAAAATCTAGGTTATGTAGAAAACATCCTTAAAATGATGTTCAAACAACCTAATGAAGATTATAAAATTAATCCTATCATTTTAAATGCTTTGGACAAATTGTTGATCCTTCATGCTGATCATGAGCAAAACTGTTCTACTTCTACGGTAAGAATTGCGGGTTCATCTCATGTAGGTTTATTTGCATCGCTATCTACGGGTATTTCTGCGCTTTGGGGTCCACTCCATGGTGGCGCCAATCAAGCTGTACTGGAAATGTTGGAAGCTATCAATCTTGATGGTGGCGATACAGATAAGTATATGGCAAAAGCCAAAGATAGAGAAGATCCATTCCGTTTGATGGGCTTTGGACATCGTGTGTATAAGAACTTTGATCCAAGAGCTAAAATCATTAAAAAAGCAGCTGATGAAGTCTTGAATGATTTGGGTGTTGCAGACAAAATTTTAGAGATTGCAAAAGCTTTGGAAAAAGAAGCTTTAAAAGATCCTTATTTTGTGGAGCGTAAACTTTATCCTAATGTCGATTTCTATTCTGGAATTATTTACAGAGCCATGGGCATCCCAACAGATATGTTTACGGTGATGTTCGCTTTAGGACGACTTCCTGGCTGGATTGCACAATGGAGAGAAATGAGATTGAACAAAGAACCTATAGGAAGACCGAGACAGATTTATATTGGTGAAACTTTAAGGCCTTTTAAAACCGTAGACAAACGTTAAAAGAAATCTATAAATGCATTAAAGCTTCATTTTTTCAAATGGAGCTTTTTTTATACTTTAGAGCATGCTAAAATTGAATATTAAAAATGAAACCTCAAGGCTAAGGGCTGTTATTTTGGGTACCGCCATCAGTAATGGTCCAACGCCCAAAGCAGAAGATGCTTATGATCCAAAATCATTGGAGCATATTAAGGCTGGGACCTATCCTATTGAATCGGATATGGTTCTTGAAATGGAGGCTGTTGCTAAAATATTTGATAAATATGAGGTTAAGGTCTATCGTCCTGAACTGATCAAAGATTTCAACCAAATTTTTGCAAGGGATATTGCTTTCGTTATTGACGATGTATTAATTAAGGCCAATATTCTACCCGATCGAGAAAAGGAACTGGATGCCATTCAGTATGTTATTGATCAAATAGGCCCTACAAAAGTCGTTAGTCCTCCTGAAGAAGTCCATATAGAAGGTGGCGACGTGATGCTCTGGAATGACCATATCTTTGTTGGCACCTATAAAGGTAGCGACTATAGCGATTATATTACCGCACGAACGAATATTGAGGGCGTCAATTTTATAAAAGAAATGTTTCCTAATAAAATTGTCAAGGAATTTGATTTGGTCAAATCAAGAATTGAACCCAGAGATAATGCCTTGCATTTAGACTGTTGTTTTCAGCCTGTGGGAAAAGATAAGGGCATTATTTATAAAAGTGGCTTTAGAGAAGAAAGTGACTATATGTACTTGGTCAATTTGTTTGGCAAAGAAAATCTATTCCATATCACCCGTGAGGAAATGTACCATATGTATAGTAATGTGTTCTCTATTTCAGAAAATGTGGTCATTTCAGAACGGAATTTCACGCGTTTGAATGATTGGCTACGATCTAACGGCTTTACTGTGGAAGAAGTGCCCTATGCCGAAATATCCAAGCAGGAGGGTTTGTTGCGTTGCAGTACGATGCCTTTGATTAGGGATTAATCAATCCAAATTAAATTAAGAAAAACGGGAACATTACAAATGTATAGTAATATTCCCGTTTTTTTATTTCTAAATTTATCTTAACTAGGTCATTATTGGGATGGAAACGAGAAATGAAACACATAAAGTCAAAATAAAATGATAGCTTATATTTTCAGTAAAATAAAAATAGAAGAACAGGATGGTGTTTAATAGCGAATAAACAAGGAATGTGTTACCTATGAAGCTATTGCGATCGTCTTCGTAAAACAATAATGCAGAAAAAACAATAATGCTACTGATAATAAAATAAGAAAGAACTTTTACGATCTTTTTCCTTTTCGTTTCATCAAAAAGACTTTTGTCTAAAAACAATTTAATGGGGAAATAATAAAAAGCTACAAATAATGCAATCAGCAAATAAGAAAAATTAGGTATCACATCCTTACTGCTTAAAAAGCGTAGGACAACAAGGATTAATACTAAAATATAATCTTTTTTTAAGATCGTTTTTGAAGTCATGGTGTCATCGATTGGAATGTATAATTTCAAGTTCTCTTTTATTGGTAAATGAAAAGGGATATGATCGCCAATTCATTCATCACAAAATTCGAACGACGTAAATATATTCAAAAAATACGATAAGCTATGGCTGGATAAATATACTTTTGAAAGAAATCAGTCTATTTCCCGTATAGGAAATAATGATTGACCAAGTCAATATAAATGCGTTTCGCCTCGTCCGGCGTCACATTTTTTACCTGAAACAGTGCATTCGTCTTAAATGCAGTAATCATAGGTTTTTTGCCTTTGGGACTACTGTAGTTGTTAGTCGCCTTTTTGTAATAGGCGTAGAGGCGAAGTAACAGATCAGCAGGAAACGGTTCTGTGTAGCTGTTGATGCGCTCTACAGCCTCATTAAATTCAATATCTAAACTATCTGAAGTCATTTCGTTTCTGCAATTACGCTCATGCCACCTTTTACTTTTTGGTTAAGTGTCACTTTTATATCCGCATCCAAAGGTAAAAATAAATCTACTCTCGAACCAAATTTTATAAATCCAGAATCGGCTCCTTGTTGAATTTCTTCATCAACTTGGGCATAGTTGACAATCCGTTTTGCCAAAGCACCGGCAATTTGACGGTACAATACCTGACCGAAAAATTTATTTTCAACCACGACGGTGGTACGCTCATTTTCTTCACTGGCTTTGGGATGCCATGCCACAAGAAACTTTCCTGGATGGTATTTGCTGAATACTACTTTTCCGCCTATTGGATAGCGCGTGACGTGCACGTTTATTGGCGACATAAAGACAGATACTTGAATGCGCTTGTCCTTAAAAAACTCTTTCTCAAAAACTTCCTCAATAACCACAACCTTACCATCAACTGGCGATAAAACATGATGGTCGTGAAGCTGTCCAATACGTTTCGGATTTCTGAAAAACTGAAGAATAATAAGGAAAAATGCTATGACTACGAGCATTAAACTCGTTCTTAGCCAGGAAATCGTGACAAAGTAATCAATGCTCATGATGGCTATCACCACCACTGCGATGGCAATCATCACTATTTTATGGCCTTCTTTATGTAACATAGGGGAACAGTCTTAAAAATAAATAAAAAAATGGTGCTGCAAAAATAATACTATCTAACCGATCTAACAAACCGCCATGTCCTGGCATGATTACACCGCTGTCTTTAACACCAGCCTGTCTTTTGAACTTGGACTCTATTAAGTCGCCCAGAGTTCCAAAAACGCTCGCAATTATACTCAAGATGAGCCAGTGCGTAAAATCTAAAGTGCCTGTAAATGTAGCGATAAAATAACTAGCCACGCAGGCAAAAAACAGACCTCCCAAAAATCCTTCCATGGTTTTCTTTGGAGATACGCTTGGGAATAGCTTCTGTTTCCCGAAATTTTTACCTACAAAATAAGCTCCTGTATCGTTTACCCAAATCAATATAAACGCGCCTAACAACAACATCGGTGTAAACTCTTTGTCATTATTGGCAATCAATATTAAAAATATAAATGCACTGGTCAGATAAAATGTCGTGAGTATATAACGTTTGGATTCAAACAGTGGAATTGTTTTTTCAGAAAATAAGTCCTTGATTAAAAAAAGCTGAACAAAAATGGTGAGGACATGAAGGATTTTTATGGTTTCATTAAAACCAAGATCTTTTTCAGGAATGACAGCCCAAATACTAAAAGCCAAATACATGACCGTGAAAACAATGTAAGGGGCTTTACTTTCTAATTGGATGAGTTTTTTAAACTCGGCCATACAGATAAGACCAAATGCAAAAAAAAGAACCACCAACATATATTGCCAGTAGATGGAAAGTATAAGTAATGAAATGTAGATAGCGCCAGAAACGGCTCTTGTGCTAAGTTCGTTCATCTGTAAATTTTAGTAGGTTTTTAAAAACAGATGAGGGATATTAAATAAACTTCGTAACATATAATAAAATAAAAAGTTTCGTTATAGATCTTCTAGTAGCAGCAAATATAGGTTTTTTGAGCTACTTCCATAACTAAGAAAGTTTTTATCTTCTTGGATTTTGAAATGTTTGATAGTTGTAATGTTGGTTGGAATTTTGTCTCTGTTCTTATTTTTAATGCCTCTAAGTCCTTCTCCAATAGTCTCAACAAACTGACTGGTTGTTGCGTAGATCACAAAATTAGGAGGTAAGTCTCGCAATTGCTTTTCTGCAATTTGATTGGAAGATATCAATAGGGAGCCATCATCAGCAATTAAGTATTCACAAGTAGAAAGAAAATAGTCACTTTCAGAGGGGTTTCTTGTAGCTTTGAGATCAAAATCTTTAAATAAGTCCTTAAGTCGTGCATCTAATAAAAAAACACTGTTGCCTTCCCAGTTGTTTTCATGCAGAATGTTTTTAAAGGTTTTATAGATTTCTTCCATATTTTCACAATACAGAAATTTACCCCCATTAGCTTTAAAATTTATAGTAAATTTTTCGTCTATAGGCAGCTTGATTTCAGGCATGTATTTGCCTCTCTCTTCGCTTTTTATGTGATCTTCTGGCGTGTTTCTTAAGCCGAAAATTTTACGAAATAGACTCATGTATGGGTTGCTATTAACCTGATTTTACTAATGATTAGCTCAAATATAAAAAAACTTAAATTAACATAGGATTAATTTAAGTTTTTTATATGAATTTGAAATGAGATCCTAAATTAGTGGCTCATCTTTTTTGACATCCTCGACCGGTACTTCAACGGTCTCAATTTCAGGAGTTGGTTGTTCTGCGTTTTTCGCACGTTCCAGTACGTCTTTTTCATAGGGACGCTTGCCAAATATACGCTCGAGATTATCCTTAAAGATGACTTCTTTTTCAAGTAGCTCTTCCGCTAATTCTGTCAATTTATCTTTGTTCTCTTCCAATATCTTAATTGCACGCAAGTACTGCGTTTCAATGATTTCAGAGATTTCTTTATCAATCAACTCTGCGGTTTGCTCACTATAAGGTTTGGTAAACCCGTATTCAGATTGTCCTGAGGAATCATAGTAAGTTATATTACCTACTTTATCACTCAATCCATAAACAGTTACCATGGCGCGTGCTTGCTTTGTAACCTTTTCCAAATCACTCAAAGCACCCGTTGATATCTTGTCAAAAATTACCTTCTCGGCAGCACGGCCTCCAAGGGCAGCACACATTTCGTCCAACATTTGCTCTGTTCTCACAATCAGGCGCTCTTCTGGTAAATACCAAGCGGCACCTAAAGAGCGCCCTCTAGGTACAATCGTTACTTTTACCAAAGGCGCAGCATGTTCCAACATCCAGCTTATTGTGGCGTGACCAGCTTCATGGAACGCAACAGCGCGTTTCTCATCTGGAGTGATGATTTTATTTTTCTTTTCAAGACCGCCAATAATCCGATCCACAGCATCCAAGAAATCTTGTTTGTTTACTGCCTTTTTACCTTTACGAGCGGCAATCAAAGCGGCTTCGTTACATACGTTAGCAATGTCTGCACCAGAAAATCCAGGAGTCTGTCTCGCAAGAAAATCGATATCTAAATCTTCACCTTTTTTGATAGGTCTTAAATGTACCTCAAAAATTTCCTTACGTTCTACGATGTCTGGAAGATCCACAAAAATTTGTCTGTCAAATCTACCAGCACGCATTAGGGCTTTATCTAAAATATCAGCTCTGTTGGTTGCAGCAAGAACAATAACGTTGGTATTGGTCCCAAAACCATCCATTTCAGTCAGTAACTGATTCAGTGTGTTTTCACGCTCGTCATTTGAACCTGACATGGCGTTTTTTCCTCTGGCGCGTCCAATGGCATCAATCTCATCAATAAAAATAATAGATGGCGATTTTTCTTTTGCTTGTTTAAACAAATCCCTAACCCTCGAAGCTCCAACACCTACAAACATTTCAACGAAATCTGAACCAGATAAAGAGAAGAAAGGCACTTTAGCTTCGCCAGCTACTGCTTTAGCCAATAAGGTTTTACCAGTTCCTGGAGGTCCTACAAGAAGGGCTCCTTTTGGAATCTTACCACCCAAGGATGTATATTTTTCTGGTGTTTTTAAGAAGTCAACAATTTCCTGAACCTCTTCTTTGGCACCTTCCAAACCTGCGACATCTTTAAATGAGGTCTTGACATCTGTGTTTTCATCAAACAATTTAGCTTTGGATTTGCCGATATTAAATATCTGACCCCCGGCACCACCGCCAGCACCACCAGACATACGTCTCATGATAAATATCCAAACCCCAATAATTAGTACAAATGGTAGGAGACCTAAAAGGAAATCTCCCCAAACGTTGTGCTCTGTCTCAAAAGTAACTTCGGTGTTGCTGAGGTTGTTTTCCTTAATAACGTTTCTGATTTCTTCTTGAAAAAGTGCCAAATCACCAAATTCAAATTTGTAATTCGGACTCGGGGTTACAGAAGGTAAAATGCTGGTAGGTTTTGTGCCTTTATGAGTTTCTGTCTTTAAAGCTGCGTCTGTCATATAGACTTTGGCCTCTCTATTGTTGACGATTTCAACTTTGGCGACATCACCATTTTTTAAATATTCAAAAAACTGAGCAGGTGTTGTACTTTTAGCATCCTGTCCACCAAAACCACCGGAGAATATCTGAACCGCGAAAAAAGCAGCTATCACCATCCCATAGATCCAATACGGACTTAATTTTGGTTTTTTGTTTAAGTTTTTATTTTCTTTTGACATTAATCTTTTTTTAGTAACTGGTTTCTATAACGGTTGTTTTTGCGTCGCCCCAAAGGCCTTCAATATCGTAGTATTGTCTAATATGCTTTTGAAATACGTGTACCACTACATTGACATAATCCATTAAAACCCATTCTGCATTCTCACTCCCTTCAATATGCCAAGGATGATCTTTAAGTGTTTTGCTGACTTTCTTTTGAACGGCGCCAACAATGGCGTTTACTTGGGTATTTGAATTGCCTTCGCAAATTATGAAATAATCACAAACCGTATTTTCAATGTCCCGTAAATCGAGAATTTTTATATCTTTTCCTTTGACGTCTTCAATACCTTCTAAGATAGTGGAAATCAGTGCATCTGAGTTTTTATTTTCTTTCGCCATTAATTTATTTTAAATTTGTGCAAAGTTATTGCTTTTTTTAATTCTTTTAAGCCTTATAATCTCATAAGAAAATTATAATTTATTGAAGCTTGCACATGCGTATAATCAAACTTGATGCCATTGACTCGACCAACACTTACTTAAAAAAGCTTAGTGGTGGTGGTAATGCTGAAGATGGTTTGACCGTGGTGACCAGTTTGCAGACCAATGGGAGAGGTCAAATGGGAACGGTATGGAGCTCTCAAGAAGCGAAGAACCTTACTTTTAGTGTGTTTAAGGATGCTTCATTTCTCAATATAAAGCAACACTTTTACATCAGCATGGCCGTCTCCTTGGCCGTCTATGAAGCTGTAAAGAGCTTGGGAATAACGAAAATAAAGGTCAAATGGCCCAACGACATTTTGTCAGACGATAAAAAGATTGCAGGAATTCTAATTGAGAATGTCATCAAATTGAACGTTATTTCAGGATCTGTCATTGGAATAGGGCTCAATGTCAATCAAACTGATTTTACGGGTTTGCCAGCAGCATCGTCCTTACTTTTACTTTCAGGGCACGTGAATGATTTGGACGAGGTTTTGACCATTGTTTTAAAACAGATCGATATCCATTTTAATTATTTGAAAGAAAAGCAATTCAAAATCTTAAAAGCGCGATACGAATCACACCTGTTCAGAAAAAACAAACCTTCAACATTTAAGGATGCTGAAGGTTCTATATTCTCAGGTTATATTGTTGGAATTTCAGATTTTGGCCAGCTAATGGTCAAAATCGAGGACAACATTATAAGAAGTTTTGATTTTAAAGAAGTAGTCCTGTTGTACTAAACTACTTTGGTCATGTTTTTTACCAATGTTTCAATGAATTTTGAAATTGGTCCTTTAATCATCATGGCCATCATTGGATTGAAATCGCCTTCAAAGGTCAATTGAACATCACTCTGGTTGGTTCCAGTTTCCTGAATATGGCCAATCAATGAAAAATCCAACTTTCCGGCGGCACCAAGTACAATTTTATTTGGTGCGATACTTTCCTTTTTCTTCAATACAATTTCAGGCATTCCTTTTAATGCGAATAAAAATTTGTCGTCGCCTAAGACTTCAAATTTACTGATGTTATCAGGCATTAATTGTTCGAAATTCTTGACATCCGATAGGAAATCAAAAACTTCTTGTGGACTTTTTTCAAGACTTACTTTTGGTGATTCTAAATTCATTTTTATTTATTGTTTTGTTCCCTCTGCGCTAAAGCTATGGACGGAAAACTATTTATTATTTTTTAGTCGTTTAGTTCTGTTAAATCGATGTCACGCCTAACAGTTTGACGGCTTCACATTAAATCAAGAAGCATTCCATTCACTTGGATTGGCATTCCAATCTGCTAAAACCTCTTGTTCTTTCGTGGTTATATATTTGGTGTCTAAGGCTTGTTCCAAAAGACATTCATAATTGCTTAAGGTTTGTAAGATCACATCAGCATCTTTGAAATTGTTGTTGGCAACTTCAAATCCGTAAGAGAAAATAGCCACCATTCCTTTCACGTTCACACCAACTTCTTCGAGTGCTTTTACGGCATTAAGGCTGCTGTTTCCTGTACTGATCAAATCTTCCACTACCACAACACTCTGGCCTTTTTCAATATGGCCTTCAATTTGGTTTTGACGTCCATGACCTTTTGCTTCAGGTCTGACGTAAACAAATGGCAATCCCAAATATTCAGCTACCAAAACACCAATCCCAATGGCACCAGTAGCGACACCTGCAATCACGTCTGGTTTTCCATATTGCTGTTCAATATGCTTGGCCATGGTTTCACGAACGAAATTCCGAATGGGCGGATAGGAGAGCACAATGCGGTTGTCACAGTAAATTGGCGACTTCCAGCCAGATGCCCATGTAAAGGGATCGTTTGGCTGTAATTTGATGGCGTGAATCTGTAATAGCAGCTCAGCCGTTTTCTTAGCGGTTTGTTTGTTGAGAATCATGGCGCAAAATTAAGCAATTTTATAGATTTTAAATTTAAAAATTTACTGAAAAATTTTTTCAAAAATAGTACTGTGAATCAAATTATTATATTTTTACAAATTCAATGCGTTATTAAAGAAAAGATGTATAAAGTTTTTGTCAATGACAAACCTATAATTTTGACAACAAAAGTCAAGAAGGAAAAGCATTTTAAAAATTACTTAATGAGTACCGTCAATATAGGCAAAGTTATTAGAGAACTCAACTCTACCGACTTGGAAGGCGTGCGGATCATTGGTAAAAACGAGGAGAAACTCCTAAAATCCTTTCTCAAAAAATTACCGAATGTGGTTGCCGGTGGTGGTAAAGTGTTTAATGATAAAGGCGAGATTCTTTTTATATACAGAAACGATAAATGGGATTTGCCCAAAGGGAAAATAGAGGCGGATGAAAGCATTGAAGAAACCTCTTTACGAGAAGTTGAAGAGGAAACCAAGGTCAACGGTTTGAAAATTGTCAAACCTTTAGAAACTACCTATCATATTTTTAAAAGAAATGGCCGACATCAACTGAAGATTACTTATTGGTTTGAAATGACCTCAACCTATACAGGCGAATTGGTACCCCAAGAAGACGAAGGCATTACTAAAGTGGAATGGTTAAACCCTAAACAGATTAAGAAGGCTATGGAAAATTCGTATGCGAATATTAAGCTTTTGGTTTGAGTTGAGTTTGAGCATTTGTAAAAGCACGGGACTAAATCGATCACCAATCTTCTTATTATTTTGTATTCATATTTAACAAAACTCCGATTATTTCTTTCTTAAACACACTACCTTACTCTATACACGGGATATTGTAGATGCGCCAATTCATAATATGGACTGTGCTTATGCAACCAATCCAATTGTGCATACCAGCTTTTAGCAAAATCAGGTTCTGATTTTCTTTTGACTTCAAATTCCAGTTTTAATTCAGCATTATTATTTAATAATTCTGCCGCTATGTCTTCAAAAGCATAAGGTGAGAAGCCTTCTTTTTGTTGCAGAATCGTATCGAAAAGATTCCAGTTGAAAAACGAATCGGGCGCTTGTGGCTCTAAGGTTTCCAATAAATATCTAAAGGCATGTTGTTGGGTAGAAATATAATAATCTCCTTTTTTGAAAGTGATGTTTTGGGTTGTTGAAATCACATTGGTGTTGTAGTGTTGGTAATGACCTTCATAAGCTTGACTTCGGGTTTTGTAGCTGTCAATTTTGTAGCTTTCAACAGTAATGGTGGTGTCTTTTTTAAGAATTGACATTTCTACTTGGTTCAGCTTCAATAAATCAATAACGTTCCACCAGCCTTGCGGAATGATATAAGCTTTTGGTATAGATACTTCAACCGTGGGTTTGAAATAATTTTTATAGACCACATCTTTTGAGAAAGGTTTGCTTCTGTCATATTTTAAGCGATTTCCTCCTGTAATTTCACTCGGAATCATCTTGCCTTCATAGCCTTTAAATTTCAAAATAGTAGATCTTGTAGTGTCCACCGTCCAATCCAACGGATAAGAGTTGGAAGCCTGGAATTGTTTAATAGCATCGGCACGTAGTTGCTTTATCTTATCATAATCGGTCTCCATGATGTCCAACATGCTTTTCATTAATTCGTAAGTGCCTTCCACTCGAGGTTTGTAGGGCTTGAGCATATGTGTTTCCACCATCATTCCTAAACTGTTGAACAAAGCCGCGTAGCCTGTAGAATACCTAGGCGAATCCATAAACTGAGTAAATCCAGCCTCAGGAACTTCATTAAAAACATTCACGTATGGGGTAATGTCCCATTTTTTATTGGCTAATTTTTTTTCCAGACTTGGCATCATTTCCTGATGAAGATATGTGCCAAGATCTCCGCCAAGTTTATTGTGCTGTGTGAATAAGTGGGTCAATGTATATTGGTAATCGGCGCCATTGCTCACATGATTGTCAATAAAAACTGCAGGTTGCACTAAGTGGTAAATTTGGGTGAACGTACGGGCGTTTTTGGTGTCTGCTTTTATAAAGTCGCGGTTCAAATCATAGTTTCTGGCATTCCCTCTAAAGCCATATTCCTCAGGTCCAATTTGGTTGGTACGCGTAGTAGAATTTTTATTTAAACTTCCGCCAACATTGTAAATTGGTATGGTTACTAATACGGTATGCTGTGGCGCTGCGATTTTACCTTGCGCTAGATCTCTGAACAAAAGCATCGTCGCATCAATGCCATCAGGCTCTCCTGGATGGATGCCGTTGTTGATCAACAACGTTTGTTTCGTTTTTCTGATGGTTTCAAAGTCGAAAACTTTATCCGGATTGAAAGTCACTAAATGTAAGGGTTTACCAGAATCGGTCATCCCTATACTGTCCAAGTGGACTTGTGGATAGTTGTCTGCCAAGAGTTGATAATATGCAATCACTTCATGATAGGTTCCTGTTTTAAGTCCGTTGCTTTTTTCAAAGACCGTCATATAATCTTTGGATGGATTTTTTTCTTGGGCGAAAATAGAAAGACTTATAAAAAAGAATATAAAAATAGTTTTCATTAGGAGTGATTAGCGATTAAAAGCTGCGCATATATAAAAGCGCATAAGCTTCCAAATTTAATGAATTTAAACTAATTTTGCGGGCATAAATTCGACTTCACTATGCATCAAACCACAAATACAATCTTAATGATTCGTCCAGTTCATTTCAGGATGAATGAACAAACAGCGGTCAATAATTATTTTCAGGAAGACCTGGATCTAAAGAACTCTGAAATCAATATAAAGGCTCAAGCCGAATTTGATGCCTTTGTAGAAAAACTTAGAGCTGTCGGTGTTAACGTTATTGTGGAAGATGATGACAAGTTGAACGATACGCCAGATTCTATCTTTCCTAATAACTGGGTGAGTTTTCATGAAAATGGCGATGTGGCACTCTATCCTATGTTTGCTGAAAACAGACGTAAGGAACGACGTGAAGAACTTCTTGATCGTTTGGAGGAAGAAGGCTTTGAGATTGATAATATAATGGACTATACCAGCGCCGAAGAAGATCATTTTTTCTTGGAAGGTACCGGCAGTATTATCATGGATCGTGTCAATAAAAAAGCATACTGCGCACTCTCTCCACGTGCGGATGAAGAATTGTTTATAGAATTCTGCGAAGATTTTGATTATTTCCCAGTCATTTTTACGGCGTATCAAACCGTGGATGATGAACGTTTACCTATTTATCACACCAACGTGATGATGTGTATTGCAGAGACTTTTGCCGTTATTTGTTTAGATAGTATTGATGACAAAAAAGAGCGTAAGAGTGTTGTAGAGCACCTCAAAAAAGACGGTAAGGAAGTTATTGCCATTACCGAAGCTCAAATGCACAGTTTCGCAGGAAATATGCTGCAGGTAAGAGGAGCTGATGAAAAGCGTTATTTGGTGATGAGCACAGCGGCACATGATAGTTTGACTAGTTTACAAATTGCAAAACTGTCTATGCATTGCGAGGTGTTGTACAGTGATTTGGAAACTATCGAAACTTGCGGTGGTGGAAGTGCCCGTTGTATGATGGCGGAAGTGTTTTTGCCGAAAGCGGAATGAAGTTGAGGATGAAATCGAAGTTGAAATTGAAATTGAAGTTGAACTCGACGCTTAAGTAAACAACCCATCCATAGTTTTAGCGAGGTCAGGAATTGAGGTTGAAACAATCAATTCTGTTTAAGGATGAACAAAGTTAAATCCTGAAACTTTAAACTCGGAACACTGAATATCGTATGATGAAATTGAAGTTGAAGTTGATGTCGAAGTTAATGTCGAAATTTTAACCGCAAGGAACACAAAGTTAGGCGTTAAGGGCGCAAGAGAGACTCATCGTCGTATCCAGATTGAGCGAAGTCAGGAATTGAGGTTGAAACAATCAATTCTGTTTAAGGATGGACAAAGTTAAATCCTGAAACTTTAAACTCGAAACTCGAAACTCTTTTTTAGTTCTCCTCCTTTTTTACCTTTGGAAGTTCCACGTAGAATTTGGTGCCTACATTAGGCGTACTTTCTACCCAAATGCGACCTTGGTTAAGTTCTACCAATTCCTTGCAAATAGTCAAGCCCAGGCCCGTTCCTTTTTCGTTTTTGGTGCCAACGGTAGTGAAGTTGTTATTTTGAAAAAGTTTTTTGAGGTTCTCTTTCGGAATCCCCACCCCAGTATCTTCCACACAAATCAACGAGTTTCCATTGTGTTCTTTGTTTGAAATGGTAATAATATCTCCTACACGACTAAATTTTACGGCATTGGTGAGTAAGTTTTGAATGACAATTTCCACCATACTTCGATCCGCATAAATAAAGTCACGTTGAGATTCATCAATAAGGACAATTCTTTTTTGTTCCATTTTTTGTTCTACCAAACTGATTTTGCTGTGAAAAACCTCTTGAATGTTGAAAAGCTCAGGATTTGGTTCCAGGTTTTGCATTTGCGATTTGGACCAGTTCAGAAGATTGAATAATAATAAGGACGCATTATCGGCATTTTCACTCAATTCTGGTATCAACTCATTAAATTCCTCTCTACTAATACTGTCTTCCTTAAGTAAATCTAAAAACGCTTTAATGGAAGAGATGGAGTCTTTTAAATCGTGTGAAACAATACTGAACAATCGGTCTTTAACGTCATTGATTTCTTCCAAATGAAGTTTTTGTTCCATAATGGCATCATTTTGAAGTTGGATCTGCTCATTCTTTTCTTCAAGTTCCTGAGTGTATTTAATGGTGCTTTTTCTTTTCAAATAAATCAAAAGCAAAAATGTCAACACGATTAGAAATGCCACAATCAAACCGTAAGAAAGGAGCTTTAAATTTTTGACTTGATTTTGATTGTTTGCCGTTTCTTTGTTTGTTGTGGTAGGAAGGACCTCCATGTTGGATTCGCTTTCAAGAATTTCTTCAATGGAGTCCGTATTTACCGGCAATTGTGGTTTGTTTTCCTGATCTAAGGTCTGTTTTAAGCTAAAATATTCACGTTGCCAACGGTAGGCACTTTGAAATTTTCCTTTGGTAGAATCCAAAGCCATTAAAAGCTTATAGTTTTTAAGAAGTTCTTCGTTGTTTCCTACGCCTTTTGCCAAGTCATGGGCTTCGTAGATTTGACTTTCTGCAAGTCGGGTGTTTTTTTGTTCAAGATTGAGGTGGCCAATGGAGTTCAAAGCTCTTAAAATCCCCTCTTTATCATTTGTTTTCCGATTGAATTTAAGGCCTTCTACAAGGTATTCAGCGGCTTTGTCATAATCTTTAAACTTAAGATATTCTTCACCAATTCGCGGTAATATCTCACCTCTCAGTAATTGATCGGTTTCAGGATTGAGCATTGCCAATACGGCATCATAATATTCAATTGCCTTTCGGTGTTCTTTGCGTTTAGAATACAATAGGGCAATATTTTTTGTAGATGTTTTGATTCCAGCGCTATCCTTTAATCGTTCCCTAACGTTTAAAGCTTTCAAGTTAAATTCAAGCGATTTATCAATTTGATTCGTATTGAAATACGCTTTTGCCAAATTGTTATAGGCCAAACTAAGGTCTTCGTGCAGGTTTTGATCTTCAAAGATTCTAATGGCAGATAGGGAATTCAATAATCCGGTTTTATAATTTCCCCTTTTTATCTCTATAAGCCCAATACTGTTGCTCACTTTAGCAACTCCCAACGCGTCATTAAGTTCAGTATATAATTGTTTCGATTTATTGAAATGGTCAATAGCATTGAAGTAATCATTCTTGTTGGCGTAAATAAGGGCTTGAAAATAGTTTGCTGCCGCGATGCCTTTAGTGTAGTTAATAGCTATGGAAAGTTGTTCCGTTTCTGAAATATATGACAGTGCCTTTTGATAATCTTGTGCTTTGTAAAGCGCATTGATGAGGTGTATTGAGGTGTCAACCTTAGAGGAATCCTGTTTTTGAAAAGCTAATTGTATAGCAAGACTGTCTATCTCTTTGGTTTGGGCGTAACCTGATAAGATAGCAAAAAAGGCAGCTAAGATAATTAACCGTTTCATTTTCTTGCAATTAGTTATAAATTGTAATGCGGATGTGATTTGAGCTTGCCTTGAGGGAGAGGATAGGCACGTTCACAAAATACAGTAACAATGCTGTTAAGGATTTTTAAATATAATGCATCAACGTTTTTGGGACCTTGATTAATAGCTTCTTCAAAAATGGATAAAAGGGTTTTAATAATCTAATTTTCGGGTTTTAATGCCAATAAATTAGATGAAGTGATGCCGGGTGTTTTTTGAATAATTTGGATATCGGTTGAATGGTCAATATCTTGGAAATACAGCACTTTCATCGTTGAAATGCAAATAGGTGATCAGTGGTAAGTTGATTGGAATTAAAATGTTGCATATCATTAGTTTATAAATTATTCTAAAATTGAAACACATATTGATTATCTTCAATGAAATTAATTAGCTGAAAGATGAATAAAACACTTAAAACAATTCTGATGATCGTAGGTGTTGTCCTACTAGTGTATGGTATTTACACTTTAATTGCACCAGAAGCTTCTATTGGGATTGGTGATTTAAGTATCGATGTTCAGGATAACACAGATGCTTATATGACCATTGGTCTTGGGGTAGTGGCTTTGGTTTTAGGGTTTCTGGGAGGTAAGAAACTATAATAGATTCTAATTATTTCTGAAAACATCAAAGATTGGAAGCGCTTTATGGTCAAAACCAAACATACATTGGTTTTGAGACGGCGTTTGTGCTTCTGGATCAGCCCAAGTATCTGAATAATGGAAATCCAAGAGAAAATCCATATGCCTGTTTTTAATTTCTAACGCATAAGATTTGACATCTTCTAAACTATTCTGTCCATTCTGTGGTGTGTGCCATAATTTGAGACGGACTAGATTAGTGCCATTTTTAGAAACATAGTCCAAAAGGTGGATTGGGTTGCCGTTTTCATCTTTATAAACCACATCATAAGTTTCCAATTCCCATTAAAATAATAAATCCAGTCCTTTATATAAATAAAATTCTGTTGGCACCACATCATCAGCAGGGTCATTGGAATCTCCACATCCTATGATAATAATTACGAGGCTCAGACTGTAGAAAATGTTTTTCATGACATGTTTGGAATTGAAATTTAAAAAGTAAAATCAGATGCTATTTTAACCCTTTCTTGTACTTATAGCTTTTCCATAACAATACGGCTTTTGCAGCTGAAAAATTTTAATTAAAATCCTATCTTTGCACACTTAAATTAAACAGCAGATGAATCTTCAGGAAACCTTATCCCATCAAGTAAAAAAAGCAGTACATGACATTTTTGGCGCGACCTTGGAGTCGGTAGAACTACAATCCACTCGTAAAGAGTTTGTGGGGGATATCACCGTAGTCATTTTTCCAATGTTGCGTGTGGTAAAAGGAAATCCGGTTCAGATTGGTGAGCAAATAGGCCAGTATGTTTTGGAGAAAAACGATATGGTAAAATCTTTCAACGTGGTTAAAGGGTTTTTAAATATTGAAATTGAAGACGGACATTATCTCGATATTTTTCAAGCTATAAAAGATCAGAAAACCTACGGATTTGTAACTTCCAAACCAGAAGAAAAGGCTGTTATGGTGGAATACTCTTCGCCAAACACCAATAAGCCTTTGCACTTGGGACATATCAGAAATAATTTATTGGGTTATAGTGTTGCTGAAATTTTGAAAGCTTCCGGAAAAAAAGTTTATAAAACTCAAATTATTAATGACAGGGGGATTCATATTTGTAAGAGTATGTTGGCGTGGCAACGTTTTGGAAATGGAGAGACGCCTGAATCTACTGGATTAAAAGGTGATAAGCTGGTAGGGAACTACTACGTGAAATTTGATCAAGAATACAAAAAGGAAATTCAGGACTTAATTACGCAAGGTAAGACTGAAGAAGATGCCAAAAAGCAGGCGTCCATCATAGTCGATGCACAGGAAATGCTCCAGAAATGGGAAGCAGGCGATGCAGAAACAGTTGCGCTTTGGGAAAAAATGAACGGATGGGTTTACAAAGGATTTGATGAAACCTATAAGCGTTTGGGCGTTGATTTTGACAAGCTGTATTATGAAAGTCAAACCTATCTTTTAGGAAAGGAATTTGTGGCGGAAGGCTTAAAATCCGGTGTGTTTTTCGAAAAAGAAGATGGCTCGGTTTGGTGCGATTTGACCGCCGATGGTTTGGATGAAAAAATTGTGCTCCGTTCTGACGGCACTGCAGTTTATATGACCCAAGATATTGGTACCGCCATCCAACGTGTCAAAGATTTTCCTGATGTTGGTGGCATGGTTTACACCGTGGGTAACGAACAGGAATACCATTTTCAGGTCTTGTTTTTAATCATTAAAAAACTCGGATTTGAATGGGCTAAAAATCTGTTCCATTTAAGTTATGGGATGGTCGATTTGCCGTCCGGGAAAATGAAGAGTAGGGAAGGAACTGTTGTGGATGCCGATGATCTGATTGTTGAAATGGCACAAACTGCTGAGGAAATTTCAGAAGAATTGGGCAAATTGGAAGGATATTCAGATGCTGAAAAAGAAGAGCTTTACAAATCCATCGGTTTGGGCGCTTTAAAATATTACATTTTAAAGGTTGATCCAAGAAAACGTATTCTTTTTGATCCGAAGGAATCAATCGATTTTCAAGGGAATACAGGACCGTTTATTCAATATACTTACGCCAGAATCCAATCGATATTAAGAAAATCAGATTTAGGGGCTGTAATTGACATGCATTCCATCTCACTTCACGAGAAGGAAAAGGAATTGATCAAGCAATTGTTATTGTTTCCTGAAGTGATTCAAAATGCGGCAGAAAATCATAGCCCAGCATTGGTGGCAAATTACACTTACGATTTGGTAAAGGAATTCAATTCTTTTTATCAAAATGTGTCCATTCTTGGTGCTGATAATGATAACGAAAAAGCCTTTAGGGTAGCGTTGTCCAATAAAGTGGCGGTGACTATAAAAAATGCATTTGGCTTATTGGGTATTGATGTGCCTGAACGAATGTAATTTAGTGAAAGCGCTGTCTGCCAACAGGCAGGCAAAACTTAAAAGCAAGGCGCATTAAGTTATGATGGTTGTCCCTATATACATCCGGAGAATCCCACTTTTTAGCGGAATCTGAAGTTCAATGTTTGAAAAGCGCGCGAAGATGATATTTATTAATCCCTTAGGTTTTATAAATAGACATCAAATATGTAAATTTGCAACTCAAAATTTAATTCTTGTAGTTTTTAATGCTGCAAATAGAAGACTGAAAACATATGTTTAATAATTTAAGTGAAAAGTTAGATAAAGCCCTACACGTCCTCAAAGGACATGGAAGCATTACGGAAGTCAACGTTGCTGAAACCTTAAAAGAGGTGCGTAGAGCATTGTTGGATGCCGATGTCAACTTTAAAATTGCCAAGGAGTTTACCAATACGGTTAAGGAAAAAGCATTGGGTCAAAACGTATTGACCACCTTGCAACCAGGACAGTTGATGGTGAAATTGGTTAAGGATGAGCTGACTGAACTTATGGGTGGCGATGTTGAGGATATTAATCTTTCAGGCAATCCGAGCATAATTTTGATGTCTGGTTTACAAGGTTCTGGTAAAACGACCTTTTCCGGAAAACTTGCCAACTATCTTAAAAACAAAAAAACAAAGAAACCTTTATTGGTAGCCTGTGACGTTTATCGTCCTGCTGCGGTTGACCAACTACACGTTGTTGGAGATCAAATTAATGTTGAGGTTTATAGTGATAAAGGAAACACCGATCCTGTTGCCATTGCAAAGGCAGGTATTGCACATGCAAAAGCAAACGGACATAATGTGGTCATTATTGATACCGCTGGTCGTTTGGCTGTGGATGAAGCGATGATGACGGAGATTTCTGATATCCGTGATGCCATTCAGCCACAGGAAATTTTATTTGTGGTAGATGCCATGACTGGTCAGGATGCGGTTAATACGGCAAAAGCCTTTAACGATGTCTTAAATTTTGACGGTGTTATCCTTACCAAATTAGATGGTGATACTCGTGGGGGTGCGGCCATTTCAATTAAATCGGTAGTTAATAAACCCATTAAGTTTATTGGTACAGGTGAAAAAATGGAAGCCATTGACGTGTTCTATCCATCACGTATGGCAGATCGTATTCTGGGGATGGGAGATGTTGTGTCTCTTGTTGAACGTGCCCAAGAGCAGTTTGATGAAGAGGAAGCGCGGAAAATTCAGAAGAAAATCGCCAAAAATCAATTTGGTTTTGATGATTTCTTGAAGCAGATTCAGCAGATCAAAAAGATGGGGAACATGAAGGACCTGATAGGTATGATCCCAGGCGCTGGAAAAATGATGAAAGACGTTGATATTGATGATGATGCTTTTAAAGGTATTGAAGCTATTATACATTCCATGACCCCGTTAGAAAGAACAAACCCATCAGTTATCAATGCCAGTAGAAAGAAACGTATTGGTAAAGGCTCTGGAACTTCGGTGCAAGAAGTCAATCAGCTGTTAAAGCAATTCGACCAGATGAGCAAGATGATGAAGATGATGCAAGGTGGAAAAGGAAAAGCGATCATGCAAGCGATGAAGGGGATGAAGTAGTGTTCAGTCATCAAGTTGGCAGTTTACAGTCGCAGTCTCAGATAAGTTTTGCAATAATTACTAAACAATTGTGATATGGATTTCAAGAAGTTGTTAGCGTATCAAAAGTCATTTGATTTGGCTATGGATATTTTTGAAGTCTCTAAAAGTTTTCCTAAAGAGGAAACGTATTCGCTAATTAGTCAGATAAGAAGAAGTTCTCGTTCAGTCTCGGCTAACATTTCTGAATCTTATAGAAAGCGCTTGTATCCGCGACACTTTGTAAGTAAGCTTACCGATGCAGATGCCGAAAACTCTGAAACCTTCACATGGTTGGAATTTGCTTTGGCTTGCAAATATATAGATGGTTCTACATTTCAGGATTTAAACATCAAATCTTTAGAAATAGGAAAACTAATAAATTTTATGATCAATAATCCAGATAAATTCGGAGTTAAGCCAGAGTAATATTTTTGTCAAAATTAAACTGAAGACTGCGACTGCGACTGAAAACTAATAAAATAATGATTCTACTCGACGGAAAAAAAGTAAGCAATGACATTAAGAATGAAATTGCCGAACAGGTAAAGAAAATGAAAGCCAATGGCGAAAAAGTGCCTCATCTTGCTGCAATTATAGTAGGTAATGATGGCGCAAGTCTGACCTATGTTGCCAGTAAGGTAAAGGCCTGCGAACGTGTGGGATTTGAATCCACCATGGTGCGTCTTTCCAACACTACTAGCCAAGTTGAATTATTGGATAAGATTAAGGAATTGAATGAAAACCCAGATATTGACGGATTCATCATTCAATTGCCGTTGCCAAAGCAGATTGATACGCAAAAAGTACTTTTAGCCGTAAATCCAGATAAGGATGTAGATGGTTTTCACCCTATGAACTTTGGTAAAATGGCTTTGGATATGTCTACGTTTATTCCTGCAACACCGTTTGGGATATTAGAGCTCTTAGATAGATATGGGGTAGATACTCAAGGAAAACATACAGTAGTAATTGGTAGAAGTCACATTGTGGGAAGACCAATGAGTATTTTAATGGGAAGAAAAGGATTTCCAGGGAATTCTACGGTTACTTTAACCCATAGTCACACCAAAAACATCACACAAATCACTTCTCAAGCAGATATTATTATTTCAGCTCTTGGGGTTCCAAATTTCTTAAAAGCAGAAATGGTAAAAGATGATGCCGTAATTATTGATGTTGGAATCACCCGTGTTCCTGATGATACAACTGAAAAAGGCTATCGTATTACTGGAGATGTCGATTTTGAAAACGTTAGTAAAAAAGCAAGCTATATAACGCCAGTTCCTGGTGGTGTCGGTCCAATGACTATAGCGATGTTACTTAAAAACACACTTTTGGCAAGAGAACGTCAAATGTAAACGTCAAAAAAAACCGATAGGGCATTATGCACATTTTATATTCCACAGTGTCCTTCTTAATGCAACGTGTTGTGATGGGGAGCTGGGAGCATTTTGTTCCTATTCTCATTGCCATATTATTAGGACTTGCGGCAATACGTTATGCCAAGAGAAATCTAAATGTAAACAACCAATACCGCTTTATTCACTTCATTGCCATTGGCGTCTCGTTGACAGTCCTAAGCTTTCATCTTCATAAGATGATGTTTGGGGACTATAATATCCAAAAAGATTTGCCCTTGTATCTATGTAGTCTGCTGGCTATTTTGATTCCAGTGTTTACGTTCTATCGTAAATATTGGATGTATGAAATCTTGGTTTTTTGGATTATCGCTGGCACCTTACAAGCTGTAATAACACCAGATATTGCATCAGGTTTTCCAACATTCGATTATGTTAGATATTGGGTGGTCCACTTGGGGCTATTGCTAGTTATAAGTTATGCTACTGTCATATTTAAAATGACTCCCAATTTCAAAAGTGTGTTCAAATCATTTTTCGCCTTGCAACTCTATTTTTTGATGGTCCTAGCGGTGAATTATCTGTTGAACGCCAACTATTTCTATCTGAGTCAGAAGCCGCAATCCGCCTCTTTATTGGATTACTTTGGAGATTGGCCAATTTATATTATCGTCGTCCAACTTATTTTAGTGCCATATTTTTTAATCATCTACCTTCCATTTTATTTATTTCAAATGAAAGGAAAGCGAAATAATCAATAAGAATCTTGATTTATTTGGCGAATAATTGGTCCATATCCTTAAAGGCTTTAAATTCCAAAGCATTCCCAGAAGGATCCATAAAAAACATAGTGGCCTGTTCTCCAACTTGACCTTCAAATCGGATATAAGGTTCTATGACGAAGGCAATACCTTTAGCGGATAGATCTTTTGCGAAATCCTGAAATGACTGCCATGGCAAAACAACGCCATAATGTGGTACCGGAACATTTTTCCCATCTACACTATTGGTGTGTGAATCTTCTGTCGATTTTGGTTTGTAATGAATGACCAATTGATGGCCAAAGAAATTGAAGTCCACCCAATGATCAGAACTTCGACCTTCTTCACAGTTTAAAATATCCCTATAAAAAATTCTACATTCCTCAAGATTATATACGGGAATGGCAATATGAAATGGTGATAATACTGTAGTCATGACTTAAGTTGTTGGTTCGTCTTTTCTATATTTTAACATGGAAACGCCGGCGATAAAAAAAACACCTCCCAATATAGTCAATGCCCAAGGGCTTAATGACGTGAAGTTATTTCCGAAGATGCCCAATACGCCTAAGATTAGGGCAATCATTCCTCCAATGGTCAAAATTAATGCTAAGATTCTAATCATATGTTTTTGTTTAAGATGTTGTAAATTTTATAACTTTTGAGATTTCGTTTCAGACTTATGGTTTGATTTTTCTACGTGAAGTTGGATTGGTGTCATTCGTCTTTTTTTCTTCTGCCATCTGTTTTGCCGAACTGTCCAAAAGGGCATTCATCTCCTTAAATTCTGCTTCAGTTAATTCCCGATAGGTGCCCACTGGCATATCCAATTTGATGTTCATGATTCGGATGCGTTTTAAAGTCTCCACCTCATAATCTAAGTACTCACACATTCTACGGATTTGTCGGTTAAGGCCTTGAGTAAGAATAATTCTGAACTCGTTGGTGCCCAATTTTTCAACCGTACATTTCTTGGAGATGGTATCTAAAATAGGTACGCCGTTTGACATACGCTCAATAAATGTTTGCGAAATGGGCTTATTGACCGTTACAAGATATTCCTTTTCATTATTATAACCCGCTCTCAAAATTTTGTTGACAATATCACCATCATCGGTAAGCAGGATCAATCCTTCACTGGGTTTGTCTAACCGCCCTATCGGAAAAATACGTTTGTGATAGTTGATATAATCAATGATATTATCTTTTTCAACACGCGTATCTGTTGTACATACAATGCCAATAGGCTTGTTGAAGGCTAAATAAACAAAACCTTCGTTGGTGTCCTTAATCGGTTTACCATCAACGTGAACTACATCATCTTTCGAGATTTTTGTTCCCATTTCAGGAACTTTTCCGTTGATGGTCACGCGACCTGCTTCAATGAGTTTATCGGCTTCCCTGCGTGAGCAATAGCCAACTTCACTTAAAAATTTGTTGATACGTTTGAGATTCTCTTCCATAGTACAAAGATAATGGTTTTAGGCTTCAATAAACGCGTAAATATGTTCGGCAACAGAGGCATCAAGTAAAGAATGGCCTAAACCTTTGGTGGTAATGAGCTGACTGTTTTTAAAACTATTTTTTATGAGTAGGGCATCGTTATAAGGAATAATATGATCGTCTTGATCATGAATAATCAAGCCTTCAGACTCAATGGTCGCAAGAAATTTAGCCGTTGATAAGGTGTCAGACGGACTGCCGAAACGGTCAATTATGGTCTGTTCCAATTGCGAAACAATCCGATGATTATATCCTAACATGTCTGTATAGCGTTTCATGACATCCTGAAATTCAGAAGGTGCGCCCAACAAAATGATTTTCTTTAATTTGACGAATTGATATTTATGCTGAAAAAAAGCAGAGGCCATTCCGCCAACAGAATGTCCGATAATGATGTCTGGAGAGAATCTTTTAGCAACAACATTAATGAACTCAGCATATAACATGGCGTCAAATGCGCTACCTCCCGATTTTCCATGAGCAGGAGCATCAAGAGCAATGACATTAAAACCTTTCTTTTTGAGTTCTAAGATCAGTTTTTTCCATCGGGCAGAATTACTTTCCCAACCATGGGTCAATAGAATGGTTTGTTTTTTCCCCAACCATCTGTAGGTCATTATAGGATAGTGCTCATATTTAAGTTCTTCTTGAAAGGCTGTATGTAAAAAATCAGATTGTTCCTCATTAATCCTTCCACCTCGGGGTGTGGTAAACAGGTACATGGCCTTATCTGCAGCATATGGTTTAGAAACATAGCTCAGCATATTGTAATACGACCCAATTAATTTAATAAGAACTTCCTTCATGAACATTTAGATATGGGGTTATGGCTCTCTATTCACAAGATCCATTGAGAATGCTGGGAGACAAATGGCAATGTATATGCAAGGTTCTGTATAGGGATTTGAATATTGGACACGTGTGTTCTTTTCTATTTTTATGGACTCACCTGCGGATAAAATTACCGTATCCTCCCCAATAATAAATTGTTTTTTGCCACTTATGATAAATGTGTATTCATCAAATTCTGGTGTTTGAAACGGTTCGCTCCAGCCAGCTGGCGCAATCATGTGCGCAACACTTAATTGGGTGTTGCCATCTGTAGCCCTTCCAAAATGTTCCTTTATAATTTTCCCATCCGTTGTTGGTACCACAAATGGAGACTTTTGTACTTTATATGGTTTATTTGCCATTAATTCTATGTTTTAGTATTAATTATCCGTCATCCGTCATCCGTCATCCGTCCTCGGTCATCCGTCCTCGGTCATCCGTCTTCGGTCATCCGTCATCCGTCATCCGTCTTCGGTCATCCGTCACCTGAAGCACTCATAACTCATGACTTCTTCTCACTTCAAAGGTTTCTTCTTTATCATACCACCTCTAATATCTTTTACAAGGCCCATGATAATAAACGCTTTTTCGTCAATTTTATCTATTTCTGTATGCAGTTTTGCGAGTTCGAGCCTCGTTACTACCGTGTAAATAATGTCTTTATCGTAGCTTTCGCCATTTCCTCCGTAGCCACCTTTCCCAGCATAAATGGTGCAGGCGCGTCTCAGTTTTTCAACAATCATTTTTCTCAATTCTTGGTGCTGTTCTGAGATAATTGTCACTCCAACATATTCTTCAACACCATCCACAACAAAATCGACTGTTTTTGCCGCAGATAAATAGGTTAATATCGCATAGAGTGCAATTTCTATTGATAAAATATAAGCACCAAAAGAAAAAATGATAATGTTGATCAAAAGTAATACATCTCCAATGGTTATTGACAGTTTCTTACTGAGCCAAATGGCCAAGACTTCAGTGCCATCAATTACACTACCTCCACGCATGGCCATTCCTATTCCCAAACCGAGAAAGAAACCTCCAAATACCGCAATCAATAACCGGTCTTCGGTGATGGTTGGATACTCCACATAGTGAACCACCAACGCTAATATGGCAATGGTAATAATACTCCTTACCGCAAATTTCACACTGAAGGTTTTTGCCGCAAGAATTAAAAATGGGACGTTGACTAAAATCAATAGAAAACTCAAGTCAATTTGGGTGATATTCTCTAAAAGCAGTGAAATACCTGTAGCGCCTCCATCGATAAATCGGTTGGGCAATAAGAATCCCTTTAATCCGAAACCGGCTGAAAATACCCCAATGAGCACATAAGTATAATCCTTGATAAAATGCTTGACTTCTATCCGAATCTGGCGCGCTAAAGGAATTACCTGTCGGTTGTTGATTTTTGCAGATGAATGTTCATACTCAAGTTTTTTCCGAGCAATCGTAACTAATAATTTTGAGAAAAATGAACTCATCTTTTAGGTTAATTTTATTTTAGTTCCAATGGATGAAAAAGTATTTTACTTTAGCATTATCTGGAATCTGAGACGCTTCAATAGTTATACTTCTATCAAAACGTAAGTTTGATGGCAACTCTTTTTTGTCAATCGTGAATGAGGCATTAATCTCTTTAACACTCACAACAATGGAATTGATGAGGTTATCAATTTTTGAAATTTCGTAAGCATTTTGGATATCCTTGAAGGTGCTCATGGTCGAAATGCCTTTTTCGGTTTTATAGCGCGAATCCAAGATCCGAACACTGTTGATTACAGTCGTTGAATCTGCCCTTTTTTGTGGCGAAATACTCAACAATACTGAACCATCCTTATCATAAATTTCTATAGTATTGATGTTTCTCGTAAACTCATCTTTCCCAATATAGTCGGCAACGGAATCCTTTTCAAAAACCGTCTTTAAATCCTTGACCTGCGTAGAATCCGTCAAGTTTCCGATATTATGATTTTGAATTAAAAAAGGATCTTGGTCCTTTCCACAACTGGTCAATAAAATTGAAAATAAGGCAATGTAAATAAAAGGTTTCTGCATTTTAATGGTGATTTTGTTTTAGGTAAATAATTGGTTAATGTTTTTTTATTTCTTTTTCATGGCTTTTGAGAGGATGCCAAAAACACTTCTTATAAATGTGGCGCTGGTGAGCACTTTAACAATAGGATTCATTGCTGAACTGCGACGTGTGGTCGTGGTGCGCTGTTTGGATTGTGCTTTTTTTAAGTCTTCCAATTCTTTTTTTACCTTTTCTTTTTCATCCTCAGCTTGTGCTTTTTCAATCTTTCTGTTCAGCATTTCATAAGCGCTGTCCCTGTCAATCGTCTCATTGTATTTCTTGATAAGTTTTGACTTAGACAGTAAGTTTGACAATTCGCCGTCGCTCAGGATATCCATTCGGCTCATTGGTGCACGCATCATGGTTGCGGCTAATGGTGTAGGTCGGCCTTTTTCATCCAGTGCACTTACCAAAGCTTCACCAGTTCCTAAAGAAGTTAAAATACTTGCAGTATCATAATAAATGGTGTCAGGATAGTTTTGTGCGGCCAATTTGATTGCTTTTCGATCTTTGGCGGTAAAAGCACGTAGGGCATGTTGAACTTTCAATCCTAATTGACTTAGGACAGCTTCAGGAATATCTGTCGGGTTTTGGGTAACGAAATAAATTCCTACCCCTTTACTCCGAATCAACTTCACAATACTCTCAATTTGGTTCAAGAGCGCTTTTGAAGCTTCGTTAAAAATGAGATGTGCTTCTTCAATAAATAACACAAGTTCCGGTCGGTCGGTATCACCTCTTTCAGGAAATGTAGAATAGATTTCTGCCAATAGCGTCAACATGAATGTAGAAAACAATTTTGGACGGTCTTGTATATCCGTCAATCGGAGGATGTTGATATAGCCTCGGCCATTTTCGTCGACCCTTAGCAAGTCGTCCACCTCGAAGGAGGTTTCTCCAAAAAACAAATCGGCGCCTTGCTGTTCCAATTCTACCATCTTTCGAAGAATGGCACCCGTAGAAGCGGTTGAAATCCGACCGTATTCTGCTTCAAATTCATTTTTCCCTTCTTGGGTTGCATATTGTAATATCTTTTTAAAATCCTTGATGTCCAAAAGTGGCATTTTGTTATCATCACAATATTTAAAAATCACGGATACAATGCCGGATTGCGTTTCTGATAAATCCAGAATTCGCGACAAGAGTACAGGACCAAATTCGCTTACTGTCGCTCTCAATCGGACGCCATCTTGTTCAGATAAGGTTAAAATTTCAACGGGAAATCCTTTTGCTTCATGTGGAATGCCAATTTTGGCGTGACGTTCATCAATTTTAGCATTTTCAGAACCCGCTACTGCCAATCCGCTCAAATCACCCTTAATGTCCATTAATAATACAGGAATGCCTTTTTCTGACAAGCCTTCCGCCAACACTTGTAAAGTTTTTGTTTTACCAGTTCCTGTGGCACCAGCAATAAGCCCGTGTCTGTTTAACGTCTTTAATGGTACATTTACAAAGGCATTGGTAATGGTTTCGCCATCCAACATGGCAGCACCTAAGGTAATAAACTCGCCTTTGTTGGTGTTTCCATCTTGTATATGCTTGAGGAAATCATCCTTTCTGGCCATAAATTCTAAATTTTGCATAAAAATAGTGTAATTTTATTCAAGTTTAAAAGATAAAAAATGAAACTTAAATCTGTATTGTCCATCATTTTACTCACGGTCTTTACCTTCGGATGCAAAAAACCATCGCATTCGATTATTTTTCATAAGTCGCATGAGACCCAAAAACAAGATTCACCATTTAGCGATGCGGTGGAGGCAAATGGCTTTTTGTTTTTAAGCGGCCAACTGGGCATTGACCACAAAACGCGCACTTTGGTTGAAGGCGGAATTGAGGCAGAAACCAGACAATGCATTGAGAATATAAAATCCGTTTTGGAACATCACCAATTATCTTTAGACAACGTTGTAAAGTGCACCGTCGTGTTAAAGAGTATGGACGATTTTGCGATATTCAATCAGATCTACAAAGATTACTTTCCTAATAAGCCGGCACGTACAACCTTTGCAGCAAGTGGATTGGCACTCAATGCCAGCATAGAAATTGAAGTGGTTGCCACTAGATAAAAACTTCTATTATCTGATCTCCATCTTCTAAGATTATCAAGTATCTTTGCACGCTATGACAAAAAGTGAAAAACAAGAATTGATAGATCAAGGTCTGTTGTTGCCATTAATGGAGGAGTTTTATACCATTCAAGGCGAAGGATTCCATAAAGGAACAGCTGCTTATTTTATAAGATTGGGCGGTTGCGATGTGGGGTGTCACTGGTGTGATGTCAAGGAAAGTTGGAATGCAGAACTGCATCCACCAACAATGGCAGACGCTATTGTTGAAAATGCTGCAAAATTCAGTAAAACCATTGTTATTACTGGTGGTGAACCGCTCATGTGGAATATGGGTCCGCTAACGTCTAAGTTAAAGGACAAAGGTTTACAGATACATATTGAAACTTCTGGTGCCTACAACTTGACTGGCACTTGGGATTGGATCTGTCTGTCGCCAAAAAAATTAAAACTTCCTACTCAGGCGGTTTACGATCAGGCGAATGAGCTAAAAGTGATTATTTACAATAATGACGATTTTAGATTTGCTGAAGAGCAAGCTGCAAAAGTCAATAAAGATTGCATTTTATTTCTTCAGCCAGAGTGGAGCAAACGCGATAAAGTGATTCCGGAAATTGTGGAATACGTTATGGCAAATCCGCAGTGGAAAGTTTCTCTTCAAACACATAAATATCTTAATATTCCATAAAAAAAAGAGTTTAGGATCGCTAAACTCTTTTTTTTTGATTTAAAGTGATGGATTATAAAGTGAAAGGAACCTTTACTCTAAGTGTTCCCCAGCCCATATACATGTCTGCACCCGATTTTGATTCTTCAAATGTAATTGAAAACGCTTCCAAAATATCTTTGCCTTGGGCTACGGGAACCTTTATGCGAGCAACATCATTATCTTGTTTATAAGTATAGGCACCCCAAACGTTAATGTCTGAACTTAAAATAACCGTCCATTCTTTGTCATTGGGAATTGTGAATAACGTGTAGGTGCCCGCTTTAACTTTAACGTCTCCAAACGTGACGGGTTTGTAGAATGTTATTTCGGTAGCCTCGTTTGCACCTGTTCTCCAGACTTCATAATTAGGTGCTAATTTTGCGACATCCCGTCCTTTTAATTGAGGTCGGCTATAGATGACTTTTATTGCCTTGTCAGATATTTTATAATTGCTTGGATAGGTTGCAGCATCCATCGGACTTGGATCTAAATCTGAAAATTTTTGTGCATTGCTGGTATGGGAAAATACCAATGCCAGCGTGAATACTAATGTTTTGATAACTGTTTTCATAGAATTTAATTTTAGGGTTAAATTTAAGATATTTTATCTTAAAGTAATTATAAAGTTAAGGAGGCCTTATCAAAGTTTACAATTATTCAAAAATTATACCATTTTGAACAAACAAGCTTTGAGATTTAATATATAGAGCGCTGTTTAGTGTTAATATGTAACCATTTTTACTAAATTGGTTTCATATTTGAAATGATAGACGCATATTTGCCTAAGTTTTACAATAGAAATAATAATAAATAATAAAGTATAGTATCATGTGTGGAATTGTATGTGCCTTTGATTTAAAACAGAAAGCTGAAGATTTACGACCTCAATTGTTGGAAATGGCGAAAAGAATCCGTCATCGCGGACCAGACTGGAGTGGAATCTATAATAACGACAAAGCTATTATGGTGCACGAACGTTTGGCGATCGTTGATCCGGCTTCAGGAAAACAACCTTTACTTAGTGAAGATAAGCAGTTGATCTTGGCAGCCAATGGCGAAATATACAATCACCGAGATTTAAGAAAACAGTTTCCAGATTATAAGTTTCAAACTGAAAGTGATTGTGAAGTTATTTTGGCTCTTTATAAAGAAAAGGGTGTTGACTTTATAGATGAAATGAACGGGATTTTTGGATTTGCCATTTATGATGTGGAGAAAGATGAATATTTCATCGCTCGCGATCATATGGGGATTATTCCGCTTTATATTGGTTGGGATCAAAACGGAACTTTTTATGTGGCTTCAGAATTGAAAGCTCTGGAAGGCTATTGCACTAAAATTGAATTATTTCCTCCAGGACATTATATGTCCAGTAAAGATGGGAAGTTCGTTCAATGGTACAAACGTGAATGGACAGAATATGATGCCGTTAAAGATAACGAAACCAGCATAACAGCCATAAGAGAGGCGTTACAAGCTGCTGTACACAGGCAATTGATGAGTGATGTGCCTTATGGCGTGTTGCTTTCAGGTGGGTTGGATTCGTCCATTACTTCTGCCGTTGCTAAAAAATATGCTGAAAGACGGATTGAATCTGATGACACACAGACCGCTTGGTATCCACAGTTGCACAGTTTTTCTGTAGGATTGGAAGGCTCACCAGATTTGGCAGCAGCCCGAAAAGTTGCGGATCATATTGGAACAATTCATCACGAAATAAAATTCACCATTCAGGAAGGCTTGGATGCACTTAGGGATGTTATATATAAGCTTGAAACTTATGATGTGACCACCATTCGCGCCAGCACACCTATGTATTTAATGGCGCGTGTCATCAAATCGATGGGTATTAAAATGGTCTTATCAGGAGAAGGAGCAGACGAATTATTTGGCGGCTACCTCTATTTCCACAAAGCGCCAAATGCCAAGGAGTTTCATGAGGAAACGGTTAGAAAATTAAGCAAACTTCATATGTACGATTGTTTACGTGCGAACAAAAGCTTGGCGGCTTGGGGCATTGAAGGTCGCGTACCGTTTTTAGATAAAGAATTTATGGACGTTGCAATGCGCATCAACCCACAAGATAAAATGATCAACGGCGAACGCATGGAAAAATGGGTGGTCAGAAAAGCATTTGAAGATATGTTGCCAGCAAGTGTAGCATGGAGACAAAAAGAACAATTCAGTGATGGTGTAGGTTACAGCTGGATTGATACCTTAAAAGTAATGGTTGGCAATGAAGTGAGCGATGAGCAATTGGCAAATGCCAAATACAAGTTTCCAATACAAACACCAACAAGTAAGGAAGAGTTTTATTACCGTTCCATTTTTGCAGAACACTTTCCAAGTGACGCTGCTGCGTTGAGTGTGCCACAGGAGGCTTCTGTAGCTTGTAGCACCAAAATCGCTTTGGAATGGGATGAAAGCTTTAAGAACATGAACGATCCAAGTGGACGTGCGGTTTCAAAGGTGCATACTGATGCTTATGTGAAAGCTTAAATACTGTATCAACATAAATTTTAAAACAACAAAATCTCGTCTTAGCGGGATTTTGTTGGTTTTGCTCTTTTCTAAAGATGTTAAAATCTGTCAAAATCAATTTAAAGGTGTTTTTTAAGCCATTTAAGAGACTTTCGAGTAATTAACAAATGTTGATAATTATAGCAGTTAATCGGTGAAATACTTTCAAAATGCCTCCTTATTTCGTATCTTTGTGAGTATCCCAAAATGATGCGCAAGTGTCATTTTTTTTATGGGGTTCAATCAGATAACATATAGTTTTCTAATGGTTTTTCGTGTTATTCGACATTAATAAGAACGATCGAAATAGTGTTTGAAATCTTAAAAAATAGTAATAAAGAATAAGCAATATAATATTATGAAAGAAGAGTTTAATAAGGACAATTATTCTGCAGACAGCATTCAAGCCTTAGAAGGCATGGAGCACGTGCGCTTGCGTCCGTCCATGTATATTGGAGATACGGGAACGCGAGGTTTGCACCATTTGGTTTATGAGGTGGTGGATAACTCCATTGATGAAGCAATGGCTGGGCATTGTAATAATATTACCGTAACCATCAATGAGGACAATTCTGTTACCACGGAAGATGATGGACGTGGTATTCCAATTGATTTACACAAAAAGGAAGGCGTTTCTGCGTTAGAGGTCGTTATGACCAAGATTGGTGCCGGTGGGAAATTCGACAAGGATTCCTATAAGGTCTCAGGTGGATTGCACGGTGTTGGTGTGAGTTGTGTGAACGCCTTGTCTGAACATTTAACAGCAGTAGTCTATAGAAACGGTGAAGTTTGGGAACAGGAATACGAAAAAGGGAAACCGATGTATCCTGTTAAAAAAGTTGGCGAAACCGATAAAAGAGGAACGGCTATTACTTTTAAACCTGACCCTACTATTTTTACCCATATTACAGAATATAGCTACGATACTTTAGCAAGCCGAATGAGAGAGTTGGCTTATCTTAATAAAGGTATTACGATTCATTTAATTGATAAACGTCATAAAAAAGACGACGGCTCTTTTGAAGGAGAAACTTTTCATTCAGAAGAAGGTCTTAAGGAATTTATCAAGTTTTTAGATGGAAATCGTGAACCATTAATAAGTGAAGTCATTGCTTTTGAAGGTGAAAAAAATGGGGTTCCGGTAGAGGTGGCCATGATTTACAATACGAGTTATGCAGAAAACTTGCATTCGTATGTCAACAACATTAATACGCATGAGGGCGGAACGCATTTATCTGGATTCAGACGTGGTTTGACGCACACACTTAAAAAGTACGCCGATGATTCTGGAATGCTCAAAAATCTAAAATTTGAAATTGCAGGTGATGATTTCCGTGAAGGTTTAACTGCCATTATATCGGTAAAAGTTCAAGAACCACAGTTTGAGGGCCAAACAAAAACTAAATTAGGTAACCGTGAAGTTTCTGCTTCCGTAAGTCAAGCAGTTTCTGAAATGTTGACCAATTATTTGGAAGAAAATCCAGATGATGCAAAAATCATTGTTCAAAAAGTAATGTTGGCGGCACAAGCACGTCACGCAGCCCAAAAAGCTCGTGAAATGGTGCAGCGTAAAACGGTCATGAGTATTGGCGGTTTACCTGGGAAACTGAGTGATTGTTCAGAGCAAGATCCTACGTTATGTGAAGTGTTTTTAGTGGAGGGTGATTCGGCAGGTGGAACGGCAAAACAAGGTCGTGATAGAGCGTTTCAAGCTATTTTGCCATTAAGAGGTAAGATTTTGAACGTCGAAAAAGCAATGTCACATCGTGTTTTTGAAAACGAAGAGATCAGAAATATTTACACTGCTTTGGGTGTTACAATTGGTACCGAAGAAGACAGTAAAGCATTGAATCTTTCAAAATTACGCTATCATAAAGTGGTGATTATGTGTGATGCTGATATTGATGGGAGTCACATTGCTACTTTAATTCTGACGTTCTTCTTTAGATATATGAAGGAGTTGATTGAAAACGGACATATTTATATTGCAACGCCACCATTGTATTTGGTCAAAAAAGGACAGCGTAAAGAATATGCGTGGAGTGATAGAGAGCGTGATGAAATATCTGAGAAATTTGGTGGAAGTGTAGGCATCCAACGTTATAAAGGTCTTGGGGAGATGAATGCAGAACAACTTTGGGATACCACCATGAATCCTGCATACCGTACTTTACGTCAAGTTCAAATTGATAATGGAGGAGAGGCAGACCGAATTTTTTCAATGTTGATGGGCGATGAAGTTCCACCACGTAGAGAGTTTATTGAGAAAAACGCGATTTATGCTAAGATTGATGCATAAATCCTAGTGATTAAAATACGTTAACTAAAAAACACCTAATTCTTGGGTGTTTTTTTTTTGATCCTATCTCCGTTTGCGGGAAGGTAAACGGAATTGTTAGCATAATGATTGAAAAGCGCAAGAGGAAATCTTGCGCTTTCTTTATTAACAGCGATTTTATTTGTAATTTTGCAATCATTTTAAACCTGAAGTTTCACATTAAAAACCATATATAATTATGAAAATCACAGTAGTTGGAGCAGGAGCCGTTGGGGCAAGCTGCGCAGAGTATATCGCCATTAAAAATTTTGCAAGTGAAGTTGTTTTGTTGGACATTAAAGAAGGTTTTGCCGAAGGTAAAGCTATGGATTTAATGCAAACCGCTTCTTTAAACGGTTTCGATACTAAAATAACAGGAATCACTAACGATTATTCTGTAACTGCCAAGAGTGATATTTGTGTCATAACTTCTGGAATTCCACGTAAACCGGGAATGACTCGTGAAGAGTTGATCGGGATCAATGCAGGAATTGTTAAAGACGTGTCTTCAAACTTAATTAAGCATTCGCCAAACACCATCATTATTGTGGTCAGTAATCCAATGGACACGATGACATATTTGGTTCATAAATCAACCGACCTTCC
Organism: Gelidibacter gilvus; assembly: GCF_004115975.1. GTDB lineage: Bacteria > Bacteroidota > Bacteroidia > Flavobacteriales > Flavobacteriaceae > Gelidibacter > Gelidibacter gilvus. The sequence goes on from NZ_SDDZ01000013.1 coordinate 76,474, forward strand.
AAAGCATAGAATCATTGGTATGGGCGGCGCTTTAGATTCTGCACGTTTCAAATACAGATTGGCAGAAGCTTTGGAAGCTCCAATCAGTGATGTTGACGGAATGGTTATTGGCGGACACAGTGACACAGGAATGGTGCCATTAACACGTATGGCGACTCGAAACAGTGTGCCGGTTACTGAGTTTTTATCTGAAGAAAGATTGGCCCAAGTTTTGGAAGATACCAAAGTAGGTGGTGCTACACTTACTAAATTGTTGGGTACTTCAGCGTGGTATGCGCCAGGAGCAGCGGTTAGTGCATTGGTTCAGGCGATTGCTTGCGACCAAAAGAAAATGTTCCCATGTTCAGTATTGTTGGAAGGCGAATACGGATTGAATGATATCTGTATTGGTGCTCCAGTAATTTTAGGACGCAACGGTATTGAGAAAATAGTCGAAATTGAATTGAACGATGCTGAAAAAGCACACATGCAAGAAAGTGCAGATGGGGTTCGTAAAACCAATGATTTATTGTAGGAAGTTGCAAGTATTGAAGTTATAAGTGTCTAAACTTAAGAGTTGGCACTATTTTAGTTAACTGTAATACATTTCACCTAAAATTAAAACAAAACATATGAAAAAAATATTATTTATAGTAGCCGTAACCTTGAGTGTAACGATGTTCGCTCAACAACAGATTGATGAAGGTGTTGTCATTTCAAAGCAAACCATGTCCAGTGATAATGAGCAAATGAATGCTCAGTTGGCCATGTTGGGCGATATGATTACAACCACATATTTCAAGAATGACAAATCACGTTCTGAATTAAGCAATCCAATGACTGGAAACACTGTGTTTATTGCAGACAATAATTCCAAAAAGTCATTAGTGCTTATGGACAATGCCATGATTGGTAAGAAATATATGGAATCTGATATTTCAGCTTCAGAAGAGGACTTAGAAAACGTTTCAGTTGAGAAAACAAACGAGACAAAGACGATTCTTGGCTATGAATGCACAAAATACAATGTGGTCATGAATAAAGATGGGGCAGAGGTAAAAATGGAAATTTATGCCACTGATAAATTAAAAGCTATTTCTCAACAAGCCACGGCTTTTGGAAAAGACTTTTCGGGTTTTCCAATGTATATGAACATGGCTATAGAGCAGCAAGGCGTAAAAATGAATATGGTCATTGAAGTTACTGAAGTGAAAGCTGAAAAAGTTTCTGATGACAAATTCAGTATGACGCCACCTGAAGGTTATTCAAAAACTGAGAATCTACCAGGAATGTAAGTCATTTGAAATGAAATAATAATACCTAAAGACTGTAGAAATACAGTCTTTATTTTTTTATATATTTGCCGACTGGTATTCACCGGCAAATTTCGATTTTTGAAATTTCCGATTGGACTCAAAATATAACTATTGAAACATCTTAAAGACATAAAATTACAACCAAAATGGTTCATCAGTGCAGCACTAATTTTTATTGCTGTGTTAGGTGGTGTTTTAGGTCAGCAGAAGTCAACGGTTCCAAATCAGGAAATTGTAGTTCAGTTTGCCAATGAGAATATCTCTTTAGATGATGCCATACATACCGTTGCTATTGTTGAACATGAACTGCAGCGCATTGGTGTTTCTCATATTCAAATAAGTGAACAGGAAGATGGCAGGTTGGTCATCAGTTATTATAGTGAGACAAATGTTGAGGGCATTAAAAAAATGCTTTCTGAGCAAAAGGAATTGGCTCTGGGTTTTGTTTCCTCTGATAAAAATGAAAAGCCACTACAATTTCCTTCCAAAAAAGGTAGTATCGCTTATAATCTTGATGTTTATGAAATTCAACAAGGTCAGAATTCAGTTTCAGATCTAGGCGGAAAGCATGCCTTAGAATTAAAAACGAAGCACCATCGCTTCGTAAATTATAATTTTTACATCCCTTCTTCCGACGCATATCCTGCGATCAATGAGCACACTTTAAAAGTCAATTTTAGCTTTCAAAGGTACACTGCCATTGCAAAGGAATATCGTTCTCATAAAATCCCAGAGGTCAGGGCAGGTCCTTTATCTTAAGGGGTTTAAAGTTTCTTTAGGCTTTTTATTACTTCCCTTTTTGTATCCGAATCCAACAATGAGATGTTCAAAAAGCAGATCTCATTCCTATTAAGCTGCTTAAGCTTTAAACAATTCGTACATAATCATAAAAAACAATTGTCAAATCGTCCGTAAACTCTATATTTGCGCGTTTAAAAATTTGACTTAAAAAAAATTAAAATAATGCAAAACAAAGGATTAGTAAAGCTGTTTGCTGTGTTATTTGGGTTGGTAAGTATCTATCAGCTATCATTTACATTCAAAGCTAACCAAATTGAAAATCGTGCCGAAGAAATTGCCGCACGTAAATCTGACGACCCAATACAAAGGGCAGCAGATGAAACAAACTATTTAGATTCGTTATCAAATCAAGAGGTATTTAATCTTGGTATTGCAAACTATACCTATAATGAGGTAAAAGACAAAGCCATGAATTTGGGTCTTGACCTTAAAGGTGGGATCAACGTTATTCTTGAAATCTCTGTAAAAGACATTTTAAAAGGTCTTTCAAACAACAGTAAAGATCCTGTTTTCAACAAAGCTTTAGATGATGCATCTGAGCTTCAGAAAACAAGTCAGAATGCTTATGTTGACGACTTTTTTATCGCTTTTGACAAAATAAAAGGTGATCAAAAATTGGCGTCTCCTGATGTTTTTGCCAACAGAACCTTAAGTGAGGAAATCACTTTTGATATGTCAGATCGTGCTGTACAGCCTATCATCAGACAAAAAGTAGACGAATCCATTATCTCTGCATTTGAGGTATTGCGTAAACGTATTGACAAATTTGGAGTGACTTCTCCAAACATTCAACGTTTAGGAAACACAGGACGAATTCTTGTTGAGCTTCCGGGTGCAAAAGATGTAGAGCGTATCAAAAACCTATTGCAAAGTACTGCACAATTGGAGTTTTGGGACGTGTATAAAGGAGAAGAATTCCTTCCTTTCTTAGCACAAGCCAATGAAGCTCTTAAGCCTTTAGTTAATAAAGATGCTAAAACTGAAATTGCTGATTCTGAAATTGTAACGGACACCATTGATGATGCCGATAGCAGAATTAAAGAATTAACTGGTGTTATTGATACAGATTCTACCGACGTTGGAGAAAATCCAATTTTAGATCTATTAAGAGGTTACGGTTCTGGCGGTCCAGTTGTGGCAACCTTTGAGGCGAAAGATAAGGACTTGATCATGGATTATTTGAACATGCCACAAGTGCGTTCTTTATTGCCAGCAGATCAGCGTTATGTGAAATTCGCATGGGGCATTCAAGCTAAAAACAGCGAGTTTGTTGATTTATATGCTATTAAAGGGAACAGAGAAAACACTCCTGAATTGAGTGGTGCGGTTGTTACTGATGCGCGTCAAGCCTATAACCAAAGGAATCAACCTACGGTAAGCATGCAGATGAACAGTAAAGGTGCCAAAATCTGGGAAGAAATGACCGGCAAAGCCTACACGCAACAAAGTCAAATTGCGATTGTTCTTGATGATATTGTGTATTCTGCTCCAGGTGTGACTACAGGTCCTATCTCTGGTGGAAATTCTGAGATCTCTGGATCATTTACCCTTAACGAAGCTATTGACTTGGCAAACGTTTTAAGAGCTGGTAAATTACCTGCAAAAGCTGATATTGTTCAAGCTGACGAGGTTGGTGCATCATTAGGACAAGAAGCTATTGAAAGTGGTACGTCTTCCTTCTTGATTGCATTATCATTAGTATTGGTTTGGATGATCATTTACTACGGTAAAGGTGGTCTGTTTGCTGATATTGCATTATTGTTGAACATCTTATTGATTTTTGGTGTCCTGTCTGGATTAGGAGCAGTTTTAACACTTCCCGGTTTAGCTGGTATCGTATTGACAATTGGTATGTCGGTAGATGCGAACGTCATTATCTTCGAGCGTATTAAGGAAGAGTTAGCCAAAGGAAAAAGTCAGCGTGAAGCCGTAAAAGATGGCTTTAGTAATGCGTTGTCTTCAATTTTGGACGCCAACATCACCACCTTATTAACGGCAATTATCTTATTTGTGTTTGGTACAGGTCCTATCAAAGGTTTCGCAACCACCTTAATTATTGGTATTGTAACTTCATTGTTTACTGCAATTTTTATCACAAGATTATTGGTAGATTGGTATGTTGATAAGGGTAAGAATTTAACTTTTACGACAGTAGTTACCAAGGGGCTTTTCCAAAATATGAATATCGATTTCATCAGTAAAAGAAAAGTATCCTATATTGTATCTGCCATAGCAATTCTTTTGAGCTTGTTTTCATTATTTACTAAAAACTTGGATCAAGGTATTGACTTTGTTGGAGGTAGAACTTTTCAAATACGTTTTGCTCAAGAGGTGAATCCTGAAGAAGTAAAAGATGACGTTTTGAAGGTTTTTGGAAGTGCTGAGGTAAAAACAATTGGAAGCTCTCACCAGTTAAAAATATCTACTAAATATTTGGTAGATGTCAATACTGCAGAAGCGGATGAACAAGTACAATCAGAACTTTTTGAAACCTTAATCCCATACCTTCCAAAAGGAATGACCTATGAAGACTTTAAAGTAGGCTCAGGAGATCAGAAGATAGGGAAGATGTTCTCAAGTAAAGTGAGTCCAACAATTGCTGATGATATCAAAACGGAGTCGTTCTGGGCAGTCATCGGATCATTGGTGGTAGTATTCTTATATATCTTATTGCGATTCAAAAGATGGCAATTCTCACTTGGTGCGGTTGCGGCAGTATTCCATGACGTTATTATTGTATTGGGTATCTTCTCATTTGCGTATACATTTATGCCTTTCTCAATGGAAATTGATCAAGCATTTATCGCGGCAATTTTGACGGTGATTGGATATTCGTTGAACGATACGGTAATCATCTTTGACCGGGTTAGAGAGACCGTTTTAGAACGTGGTGGCTTTGCAGGTGGACGTAATATCAATTTTGCAATTAACAGTACCATTAGTAGAACGTTAAATACCTCATTAACAACTTTGGTGGTATTACTGGCGATGTTCCTATTAGGAGCGGATTCATTAAGAGGATTACTATTTGCTATTATAGTTGGTATTGTGGTAGGAACCTACTCATCCATCTTTATAGCAACTCCATTAATGTATGATACCTTAAAAAATAAGGGTGAAGTGATTGATGAAAATTCAAAAATATAAGTTCATTATAAAGTATTAAAATTGAAAAATGCCGCTCCTAGAGTGGCATTTTTTTATGTTTTAAAGTGATCAGACTACAACTCTTAAGTACTATTTAAACTACCCAGCGGACAGTTGAAAGTTGTAGTTTATTTCGTGCCAACGGAATGAATTTTGATTAGAAAATGCACAAAGGCTTAAAAAAAGACGTGTTATACTTATGAAATCTCCTTTTTGTAGATAGGAAGTGCTCTCAAAGGAATTTGAAGTATTTGAATGATTCGATTGATTCGATTGACCTGGGTGCAAAACATCTCGAGGGATTAATCAAGAACTAAAGACGAAGAAGGTTATTTAAGTTGCTTATTTAATCTTTAAACTAGTTTCAATTTCAATTTCAACTTCAACTTCAACTTCAATTTCATCATCTTCAACTTCACTCAACCTTTCTATACTCAATTTTATCTCCTACAGCCAATTGCCATTGATCTGCCAACCCCGCATTGATTTCCAGAACATATTTGGCAGGAACATTTGATGGCAATGAACTTTCGTTATTGGGCTGAGCATTCTTTTGGAAACTCACTATTGATTTATCGGCATTGATATAAATGATATCCAACGGAATGTTGGTGTTTTTCATATAAAATGAGCGTAAATCCTCATCAGGAAATACAAATAGCATGCCTTGGAGTTGTCCCATTTCATCACGGTACATAAGACCTGTTTGGGTTTTGTACTCGTCATCGGCAATTTCTATATCTAAAATCTTTATGATGCTGTCATTGGCAGTTTTTAGCACGAGCTCTGCTTCTTTTTTAAATTCGATGACCAACGGCTTGATCGTTTTTTGCTCCTCTTTACAACTTTGAAACTGTAAGCAGGAAACGCTTAAAGCAATCATCACTACGAATTTTAACGCAGGATTTTTCATGATGCAAGTTGTTTTTTTGGTTTATAAAAGAACATAAAATACAAACCAATTAAGATAAAAGGAATACTAAGCATCTGACCCGTATTGAGTGCTGAAGTTGCTATATATTCATGTTCACTTTGGGGTTCTTTGACGAATTCCACAAAAAACCGCACCACCCAAAGCAGGACTAAAAAGAGACCAAAAAGAAACCCTTGTTGCTCACTCTTTTTACTTTTCCAATAAAAAAGCCAAAGTGCAATAAATACAAAAATATAACAGAATGCCTCATAAAGTTGTGCCGCGTGTCTTGGAAAAGCTTCCCCATTCTGCACGAATACAACTCCAAAATCAGTTCCAGTCGGTTTGCCTACAATTTCAGAATTGATAAAATTTCCAAGTCTTACAAAAACAGCACCTGCAGCCACAGGAATGACTACCCTGTCCAAGATCCAAAGAACTGATTTACGCAACACTTTCTTGTTGTAAAGGTACATGGAGATAATCATACCAATAGCTGCGCCATGACTCGCCAAACCTTGAAATCCGGTGAATTCAAATCCTCCCTTAAATTTAAAAGGTAAAAATATGCTGAAGAAATCTTCGGAAATCAATTCGCGTTGGTAAAAAAGTACATGACCCAAACGAGCGCCAAGCATAATGCCTATTACCGAATAGATAAATAAGGAGTCTAAGGATTCTTCAGATTGGCTTTCATTTTTATAAATCCGCTTCATGATTAAAAAACCCAAAACGAAGGCTACAATCCACATCACACTATAAAAGTGTAATGTAAAACCAAGAATATCGATACCTTTTGTAGGATCCCAGACAATTTTAAGTGCGTGCATGAAGTAAAATTTAATTAGAAGGGTAAATATAATATTTTGAAAAGTAATAAGCGCCAATGCTATTGAATTTTACAAAAGCTTTAGTAAACGGAGACAATTATTACTAATAATAAGAAGTGAATTTTGGTCGTAGAGATACCCGACCTGTGAGATTGATCCAAATTTTTTTTGAGTGGTAAAACTTTAGTGATTTATAAGTTTTAAGATGACTAAATAGTACGTGCTCTTATTTGTCCTCACTATCTGGCACAGGGTCATAACCAGATTTTCCCCAAGGATGACAACTGAAAATTCGTTTTGTAGCCAACCAGCCACCTTTAAAGAGCCCGTGTTTTTCAAGAGCTTCCTTGGTGTAAGCCGAGCAGGTAGGTTGAAACCGGCAACTAGCTGGAGTCCATGGTGAAATAAAGGTTTGGTACACCTTAATGAGCAACAAAAACGGATATGTCAATACTTTCTTCATCACAGTGCGCAAGGTCTTATCCTATGGAAACGATTTTTAATTAGTCGTGAACGTCGTTCCTTCCTTTCCGTCGTTCAATTGAATGCCTGCAGCAGCGAGTTCATCACGGATCTTGTCGGAGGTGGCAAAATCTTTATTAGCCCTGGCTTCCTGTCTCAATTGGATCAAAAGTTCTACAGCACCTGAAAGTTTCTCTGTTCCACTTTCCGATGACGTGGCGTTGACCAATCCTAAGACATCAAATGCGAAGGTGTGAACCGTTTTCTTTAGTAATGTTAAATCATCTTGCGTAATCGTGGCAATACCTTCTTTTATTTGATTGATGAATTTAACCGCTTCAAACAAATTCGCGATGAGTATTGGCGTATTGAAATCGTCATTCATCGCATCGTAGCACTTTTGTCGCCATTCCTCAATATTGAATGTTGAGGTGGTTGATGAGGTCAATTCTTCCAAAGCATCAATGGCGTCCATCAATCTGAAAAAACCTTTCTCGCTTGCTAAAAGTCCGTTATTGGTGAAATCCAAGATGCTTCTATAATGCGCCTGAAGCATGAAAAATCTCGCAACACTTGGCGTAAACGCTTTTGTGATGTGGGGATTGTCTCCTGAGAAGATTTCCGTTGGCAAAATAAAATTCCCAGTGGATTTTGCCATTTTCTTGCCATTCATAATCAACATATTGGCATGCATCCAATAATTAACGGGCGCTTTATCATTACAGGCTTCGGCTTGGGCAATTTCACACTCGTGATGCGGGAATTTCAAATCCATTCCACCACCATGAATATCGAACTGTTCGCCCAAATATTTTGTACTCATTGCGGTACACTCTAAATGCCAGCCTGGGAAACCATCACTCCATGGCGATGGCCAGCGCATAATATGCAATGGTTCGGCTTTTTTCCAAAGTGCAAAGTCCTGTGGGTTTTTCTTATCACTCTGACCGTCAAGATCACGGGAATTGTGCATCAGATCTTCAATATTTCTCTTGCTTAAAATTCCGTAAGGCTTGGTTTCGTTATATTTTATAACATCAAAATAAACAGATCCATTAACCTCATAAGCCAAGCCTTTTTCAAGAATGACTTTGATGATTTCAATTTGCTCTATAATATGACCTGTAGCTGTAGGCTCAATGCTTGGTGGTAAAAAATTGAACTTATTGAGAACATTATGAAAATCCACAGTATAGCGCTGCACAACTTCCATAGGTTCAATTTCCTCTAAACGTGCTCTTTTTGCGATGCGGTCTTCACCAACGTCGGCATCATTTTCCAAATGTCCAGCATCTGTAATATTTCTTACAAATCGGACTTTATATCCCAAATGCTTTAGATATCTAAAAATCACATCAAAAGACATAAATGTCCTCACATTTCCCAAATGCACATTACTATATACAGTAGGTCCACAAACGTACATCCCTACATAGCCTTCGCTTATAGGTGTGAACGTCTCTTTTTCTCCTGATAATGAATTGTATATTTTTATGTGATTGTCTTTGTAAAGTGGCATTGATGTAAGGTGTTTGATGTGGTTGTTTATTATGGATTCAATAGCTTTTATTGCGCTTAAATAGTTTTCTTCAGATGAAAATCAATCGGTACTTTAGATTTTTACCGCTAATTGGAAACTTGTTTCCAAATCTAAAGTTTTTCATAGGAAACTATAGGCATGATTTTAAATGCTTGAATTGTTTTACTAAAAGTAGTTTATTGTATCAGAATTAAAAAATAAAATCAGATTGACAACTGGTAACTTTAAAGCATTCAAATTAAAAATCAGTGTCTAATTTGATATAATCTAAAAATTCACGACGGGTTTCTGGATTTTTAAACTGGCCACCAAATTCTGAAGTGACTGTGCTGCTTGCCACATCTCTAATCCCACGTGAGTTGACGCATAAATGTTTGGCATCCATGACGCAGGCTACATCTTCAGTGCCAAGTGCTTCTTGTAATTCTTTCACAATTTGAATTGTGAGGCGCTCTTGAACCTGAGGTCGTTTGGCGTAATAGTCAACAATTCTATTCATTTTAGAAAGTCCTATTACGGTACCATTGCTAATATATGCCACATGTGCCTTGCCTACTATTGGTAGTAAATGGTGTTCACAAGTGGAGTATACGGTGATATTTTTTTCAACCAACATTTCACCATATTTATATTTGTTATCAAAGGTGGATGCATTTGGTTTTTTATCAGGACTCAAGCCGCCAAATATTTCTTTAACAAACATTTTTGCAACACGTAAAGGCGTTCCTTTAAGACTGTCGTCATTAAGATCGAGACCTAATGTTTCTAGGATATGCCTTACATCGTCCTTGATAATGTCTATTTTCTCGTCAGGAGATAGTTTAAAAGCGTCACTTCGCAAAGGAGTGTCTGCTGAGCTGCCTACATGGTCATCACCAAAGGCATCAATATCTTGAATGTTCTTATCTGTTTTCATAGTCGTTTTGTAAATCGATCAACGTCACAAACTCTGTTAAAGGAGCAATTTTAGATGAAATAAGGTGCAAAGATAAACAAAAATAAAACCATAACATTAGGTTGCCCACATAATTGCTTTTGCATATTCTTGAATTTTAAAGCCTATAATTTTAATAGGAAACTCGCTGTTTAATTATTTAATTGTTCAGAATTCCAAGAGGTGTCAAATAGAAAAAGCATCCTCGGTTGGAGAATGCTTTTATCAATATATTTAAGGGTCTTAAAGGCTAAAACCTAAAGTTAGAGTGAAATTTGAATTTTTGGAATCAATATGAGCGGCGTCTGTTAAACCTACGGCGTATAACTGTTGATTATAATCTCTTTGAGCGTGATCATAGGCAAGGTCTAATTTGACATTCCCAAAATTAAAGCCCAAGCCAAAAGAGTATCCGTTTAAATCGCCATAAAAAGAATTATTTTCATATGGGCTTTCCTCTAATCTGTAACCTCCTCTAAGGCTGACTTGTTTAATTCTATACTCACCACCAATCCTGTAGGTGGAAGCATTTTTTAAGGTGTTGCTGATAATGCCGTTCTGAACTGAAAAATAAGGATCAGATGTCGGTTTGAATTTTGTGTTGCCGTAATTCTTTAACGAATAATCAAAACTGATCAATCCTTGATCGCCAAAAATATAAGCTAAACTTCCAGTGACTTTTCCTGGGGTTTGCAGTTTATAATCTGGATAAACGTTGACAACATAAGGATCGATAATTACAGAGCTCGCATCATTCATGATGGTTCCAAGATATTGTGTGGTCTCTTCTGATATGGTGTACCAAGTAGGGGAGTTGTAAGACAATCCAGCCCGGAACTCTTCATTTATTTTTGCAATCGCACCCAACTGGAATGAAAATCCACTCCCTATTGTTGACAGTGCATTTTGAAACCTCACATCTCTTACCAAAGAACCAGAATTGTTGTTGGTTTCGTGAATGTCAGTAAACTTATCGTAATTGATGAAATGAGAATTCAGATTCAGTCCAAAATAAAAATTTTCACCGTATTGCGTGGATGCATTAAAGCTGAATTTACCGTTATAACCTGAAGCGGCATAGATGTATCCTTGGTCAAAGTTATTTCCAACAATATTGGAAGCGTATGATGTGTTATCATCTGCGTCCATTCCAGGTTCAAGAATATAGGATTCGTAACCCAAAAAGGCTTGTTGATTCCCAAATCCGTACAATCTGTTGATTTCGGAATACGCGGTGGATAAACTTTCATTATCAAGAGCGGACATCTGATCCAGTCTTACACCTTGTGCATGACTAAGAAAATACTCGCCAATAGAATTGGTAGGATTGACGCCTCTAACATTCCAGGAATTCTCAAAATTGGATATTTTATCGTAGGCAACACCAAGCGAAAACTTTTTCCAAGGAGAATTAGAATTTGTATTATTAAAGACGAATGCTGCTCCTGTTTGATTGAGATCAAATTTAGAATCTGATGATGAACTTGCACCATTGAAATAATTGAGATTATTTTTAGTACCTAAATTTGATATGGAAATTGAAGCATGACTTGTAGTGAAAATTGACGATCCCGCAGGATTGATGCTCACGGCAGACATATCGCCACCAAGTGCTCCAAATGCGCCACTCATGCTTCTAAATCTTGCAGTTCCCTGGACTTCATCTTGTGAATATCTAACGGCATCAGTAATATCCTGAGCCATAATACTAGACATAGAAAGGGCAGCTATGAACAGTAAATTTAACTTTTTCATAATTTTAATTTATTTGATTTGGAAATTTTCTAACTGCCACCACGTCTTGATGATCCACCGCCAGAACTTCTTGCGGGAGCGGGAGAAGAAGACCTTGATGGAGCGCTACTTCTTACTGCCGGAGCTGGTGAAGAGCTAGAGCGTGCTGGTGCGGAGTAATTTGAATTGCTCCTTGAACTTGGTGTAGAAACATTGTTCCCACCACCTCTTGTGTTCCCACCACTTCTTCTAGTTCCAGAGTTATTGGTTCTGGTTCGTGTAGCAGGCTGAACGTTTCTATTGGTGTTAGTTCTTGTAGCTGGTTGAACGTTTCTTCTATTGGTATTCGTATTAGTATTGGTTCTTGTAGCCGGTTGAGCATTTCTATTTGTACTGGTTCTAACTCTAGTGTCTGTAGTAGAACTTCTTCTATTGATAGTGGAGTTCACTGAATTTTCTCTTGAACTTCTATTTGAAGAGTTAATCGTGCTTCGTCTTCCAATATTTGAATTATTCAAATTGGAGTTGTTTCTGTTTAACGTTGATGAACGACTCGAATTGGTGTATGCACTTCCACGTCTTCCTTGGGTATACGATACATCTCTACTGTTGCGATAATAATTGCCGTAATATGTGTAATTACCATAGCCGTAATTATAACCGTAGCCGTAACCATATCCATAACCGTATCCGTAGTAAGGATAATATCCTGGGTAGTAGCCATAAGAATAAAAAGGAGCGTAGAAGCCTGAATAACCCCAACCTGCATAACCCCATCCACGGTATGGGCTGTAATAGCCATAACTGTATGGATACCAACTGTTGTTATTATAATAGACGTTTATATCTACGTTTTGACTGTTTTGACCCCATCCAGCGTAACCATCTTCATATTGGATGTCGCCATCGTCAGAATAATTTCCTTGATAATCGTCAATATTGGTAAATATAACATTGTCGTTTTGTGCTATTTGCCCAAATTGTTGTGATTTCTCTCCGAAAAACTCTTTGTAGTAACTATTGTTATTAACTGGAGCATCTTCATAGTAGACTTCATACTGAGGGACTTCAGAACTGTAAATACCATCGTTTTCATACCCAGCGTACTGGTATGATCCACAAGAAGCTAATACGAAAAATAAGCTTAGTGCAACAAAAAATGGCAACCTGCGATATAAGTAAGAATTAAATGGCATATCTATTTGTTTTTATTGTTGAACATTACAAAAATAGTTAGTTTTGTCGAACTATTTATTTATTTAACATAAGCACAACTTTTGTGCCAAAACCCAGGTAATGAGTAAAAATCTTACAAGTAGAGCGGAAGACTATTCCAAATGGTACAATGAATTGGTTGTAAAGGCTGATTTGGCTGAGAACTCGGCAGTTAGAGGCTGTATGGTGATTAAACCTTATGGCTATGCTATTTGGGAAAAAATGCAGGCAGAACTGGACAGGAAGTTTAAGGAAACCGGACATCAAAATGCCTATTTCCCACTTTTTGTGCCGAAAAGCTTGTTTGAGGCCGAAGAGAAGAATGCCGAAGGGTTTGCTAAAGAGTGCGCGGTGGTCACCCATTACCGTTTACAAAATGATCCTGACAATCCAGGAAAGTTGCGCGTGGATCCGGAGGCAAAATTGGAAGAAGAGCTTGTGGTACGTCCAACTAGTGAAGCCATTATTTGGAGTACCTATAAAGGATGGATTCAAAGTTATAGAGATTTACCAATATTGATCAACCAATGGGCCAATGTGGTGCGTTGGGAAATGCGAACCCGTTTGTTTTTGAGAACGGCTGAGTTTTTATGGCAAGAAGGCCATACAGCGCATGCAACTAAGGCAGAAGCTGTGGCAGAAGCGCAATTAATGAATCAGGTGTATGCCGATTTTGCTGAAAATTTCATGGCCATTCCTGTAATTCAAGGTGTGAAAACTGAGAGTGAGCGTTTTGCAGGTGCCGAAGAAACCTATTGTATCGAGGCCTTGATGCAAGATGGCAAAGCATTACAAGCAGGAACCTCTCATTTCTTAGGACAAAATTTCGCCAAGGCTTTTGATGTGAAATTTACAAACAATGAAGGTAAGCTCGATTATGTTTGGGCGACTTCTTGGGGTGTTTCTACGCGTTTGGTCGGTGCCTTGATTATGACGCACAGTGATGATAAGGGTCTGGTTTTGCCTCCTAATTTGGCACCAATTCATGTCGTGATTGTTCCTATCCATAAAACCGATGAGCAATTGGAGCAGATTGGTGTTGTGGCAAACAATTTAATAAGTGAATTTAAGAAAAAAGGCATCAGTTATAAGTACGATGATCGTACAACTCATCGTCCAGGCGCGAAATTTGCCCAATATGAATTGCAAGGTGTGCCTTTGAGGATTGCCATTGGCCCAAAGGACTTAGAAAATAAAACTGTCGAGTTGGCCAGAAGAGATACTTTGTCAAAAGAAAATGTTTCTCTCGAAGGATTAGTTGATAAAATTGACGATTTGCTCGTGGAAATTCAAGACACTTTATTTAAAAAAGCATTGGATTTTAGAAATTCGCATATTACTGAAGTAGATAATTTTGAGGACTTTAAAACTGTTCTTGAGACGAAAACAGGCTTTGTTTCAGCGCATTGGGACGGTACTGCAGAAACAGAAGAGAAGATCAAGGAACTCACAAAAGCAACGATAAGATGCGTACCATTGGATCAGAAAAAGGAAGTCGGAAGCTGCGTATTTACTGGGAAAACATCTAATGGAAGAGTGTTATTTGCAAAGGCTTATTAAAAATTTTAAAAAATAGTTTGCATAGGCCTTGCAACACTTAAAAATAGTTGTATTTTTGCATCCGCAATGAAACATTGTGAGTTCATTTGAAAAGTTTGCATATTAATAAAAAATGTTATTAATTTGCACCTTGAATAAACAAATGGCCCGTTCGTCTATCGGTTAGGACGCCAGGTTTTCATCCTGGTAAGAGGGGTTCGATTCCCCTACGGGCTACAATTTTTTAAAAAGAAAGAAAGAAAATGGCAAATCATAAGTCAGCATTAAAAAGAATCAGAAGTAGTGAGTCAAAACGTTTAACCAACAGGTATAAACACAGAACTACCCGTAACGCTATTAAAAAGTTACGTGAAATGGAGAATGCACAGGAAGCACAAGCGTTGTTACCTACAGTATCTGCTATGATTGATAAGTTAGCTAAGAAAGATATTATTCATAATAATAAAGCTGCTAACTTGAAGTCTGGTTTGGCTAAGCATGTTGCTTCTTTGTAAGAAACAAGAAATTTAATTTCTATATAAGAAAATCCATTCGAGCTGAATGGATTTTTTTGTGCTTTAAATCGAATTATTGGAATATAAAAAAGCCCTAAATTAAAATTTAGGGCTTTTTTCGTTTTATATTCTGAAGGACTTTCTATCCATTCATTGACACTAAAAACTCTTCATTGTTTTTGGTCTTTTTAAATCTGTCGTTGATAAATTCCATAGCTTCCACAGGATTCATGTCGGCAAGGTATTTACGCATCACCCACATTCTTTGGATGGTATTCTCATCTAATAAGAGATCGTCTCTACGCGTGCTTGAAGACGTTAGATCGATAGCAGGGAAAATACGACGGTTAGATATTTTTCTATCCAACTGTAATTCCATATTACCGGTTCCTTTAAATTCCTCAAAGATCACTTCGTCCATTTTAGAACCTGTTTCTGTTAAGGCTGTAGCGATAATGGTCAAGGATCCGCCATTTTCAATATTACGAGCCGCTCCAAAGAAACGTTTTGGTTTGTGTAAGGCGTTGGCATCAACACCTCCACTCAATATCTTTCCAGAGGCAGGCTGTACTGTATTATAAGCTCTTGCCAAACGGGTGATGGAATCCAAAAGAATCACCACATCATGTCCGCATTCTACCAAACGTTTTGCTTTTTCTAATACGATATTGGCAATTTTAACGTGTTCATGGGCTTCCTTATCAAAGGTTGACGCAATAACTTCACCACGGACGTTACGTTGCATATCTGTAACCTCTTCTGGGCGTTCATCTATGAGTAAAATCATTTGGTACACCTCAGGATGGTTGGCAGCAATAGCATTTGCAACATCCTTTAAAAGCATTGTTTTACCTGTTTTTGGTTGTGAAACGATCATACCACGTTGTCCTTTTCCGATAGGTGAAAACAAATCCATGATTCGGGTAGATATTGTGCTCTGTCTTTCAGCGATATTGAATTTCTCCTGAGGAAATAAAGGTGTCAAGTGTTCAAAAGACACGCGGTCTCTAACAACTTCTGGTCGTTGACCGTTAATTTTACTCACCTTTATTAAAGGGAAATATTTCTCACCTTCCTTTGGAGGTCTTACATGTCCAAGAACTGTATCTCCGGTTTTTAAACCAAACAATCTGATTTGAGATTGGGATACATAAATGTCGTCAGGGGAGGAGAGGTAATTATAATCTGATGATCGTAAAAATCCGTAGCCATCTTGCATGATGTCCAATACGCCTTCACTTTCAATAATTGCATCGAACTCAAAATCAGGTTCTCTGTAACGATTTCTATTGTCTTTGTTGCCGTTGTTTACTTTGGAGGCTGCGTGATTGCTGCTGTCACGGTTATGGTTGTGATCTTTAGAACTAGATTTGTTGCCGTTAGGCTCACTCGAGCGTTGAGGTCTGTTGTCCTTAGCTTGTGGTTTGTTGGCAGAATCTTTTTCTTTAGGAGTGTGTTGTTTTTTCTCGCGAACCTCTACGTTTTTAGGGTTCGGTGATTCCTTTCTAGAGCTGTCTGAAGCATCGCTCGCCGAAACCGCTTTAGGTTCTGCCTTTTTAGGTTCAGTTCTTTTTATTTCTGGTCTCTTAGCTTCTGGTTTTTTTACTTCAGGCGTTTTTGCTTCAGGTGTTTTTACTTCAACTTTGTCGACTGGCAACTCCATTGTTTGTTGCGCCTTATCTGGAGTTGGCTTTTTCTCAACACGCTCTCTTTTTTTCTTTTGAGGTGGTGTTGACGCTTTTGGAGTTTCGACCTTGATATCGGCTTTAGTATCAGTGATGGCCGCGATTTCAGTTTTCACTACCTCCGGATTTGCTGCTTGTAAATCTAAGATTTGGTAAACCAGATCTAATTTTTTAAGCGTGCGGTACTTAGGTACATTTAACTTTTGAGCTATTTCCTGTAAGTCAGAAAGCTTCTTTTCTTTTAATTGCGAAATTTCAAACATGTATGTTTATGAATATTTAGTATAAAAATTGAAATTGGATTTGATCCGAATCTTTTTTCAAGATTAAGAAGAGGAAAAAACCGAATGTAATTTTGAAGATTTAACAGCTTATTACTCTGAGAGTAACAGAATGTTAATGCAATAATACAATTTTATTTTAAAAATTGCTGCATGAATCAAAAAGAAACTGTTAATTTTGGTTTTTAATTTTTTTGATCAAATCATGTTACAGCGCATTCAAACCGTTTATTTACTTATAGCAGCCATTTTTTCTTGCGGCTTGATATTTGTATTCCATTTATGGACCAATGCCCAAGATGTTCCCGTATATGCCCAAGATGAAATGTTGTATTTGGCTATGTTTTTTGGATCTGCTGCCTTATCTTTGATTTCTATTTTTAATTATAAACACAGGAAGTTCCAATTTGTTTTGGGACGACTGAATATCATATTGAACTTTATTTTATTAGGATTATTTCTATATCTATTGCTAATGGCGCCTGGAGAGAGTGAAATCTCAGAGAAAGGCGTTGGGATTTTCATTCCTATTTTCTCTATCGTGTTTTTGGTGTTAGCCAATAAGGCCATAAAAAAGGATGAGGATCTTGTAAAATCTGTTGATCGATTGCGATAAACCTATTATCTTAATTTTTTTAGTGCGTAAACCCGAGGTGAAGATCTCGGGTTTTTTTAGTGAAACCCATCTTCCAAAAGCCATAGGCGCATTGGAATATGTTGGTTGAACTAATCCCGCCCCTTGGCGGGATCTCTAAGTTATTTCTCACTATATATCTTGTTGCAAAGCCGAAGGCGCATTGGAAGATGCTGGTTGAATTAATCCCGGCCCTTTGCGGGATCTCTAAGTTATTCCTGACTATATATCTTGTAGCAAAGCCGAAGGCGCATTGGAATATACTCCTCCCTTAATCCCTCCGAAGGAGGGAAACTGTTGCGCAGTGCTAAAACCAAATTTTTGCAATAATCATTCACGAAAAAATCCACTGAGGTTTTTGAAATCCTTTAAATGGAACACTGATGACGCTAATTTTTTATGATTTTTGCTAATATCTTCATAGAAATCAGTCACAATCTGCTCAATCTGTATCATTAGTGTTCCACTCTATTGAACAATCTCATTTCTTAAATTCAATCACTTCTAAATTATCAATCTTATGGCCGTCAATGGTAAAGCGCAACATCGTTCTCACTTGTTGAAAACCGTGTTTCCCAATGGCACCAGGGTTCATATGGAGTAGATTCAATTTTTTATCTGGCATGACTTTAAGAATGTGTGAATGTCCACAAATAAAAAGCTTGGGCGGATTTTGGTAAAGCAATTCCCGCACACGTTGGGTGTACTTGCCAGGGTAGCCGCCAATATGAGTGATGAAAACGTCCACGCCTTCGCACATAAATCGGTTGTTTTCCGGGAATTCCATTCGGGCTTTTGTATCGTCAATATTACCGTAAACTGCTCTAAGAGGTTTTAATTTTTTTATGGTATCCGTAACTTTTAAATCGCCAATATCGCCAGCATGCCATACTTCATCTGCTTGTTTTACATATTTTAGAATATCTTCATCAATATAACTATGGGTGTCGGATAGGAGTAAAATCTTTTTCAAAATAGGAATTTCTGTGTTTTTGAATTCTTAAATCAACAATCTTTAAATCATCAATCATAAATAACTAACTTTGCAACTCACAAAAATAGTGATAAAGGCATTAAACTATCGGTAAGTAATGTATAATCCTATTTTTCAAATTTTAGTTTGTTTGAGCAATGGGTTTATAGTCCTTACATCTAATAAACTTTCAAATCTATCAAAGTCGCCTTGAGATATTTTATCGAATTTTCATATAATGGAAAAGCCTATCATGGCTGGCAGAAACAGCCCAATGCCATTTCAGTGCAACAGGTTTTGGAACACGCATTGACCACCTTATTGAGGGCGCCAATAAAAGTTATGGGCGCAGGTAGAACCGATGCTGGTGTTCATGCTGCTCAAATGTATGCGCACTTTGATATGGAAGAACCTTTTGATATTGAGGTATTAATTTATAAGATCAATTGGTTTTTGCCTCACGACATTGCTGTCCATCGTGTTTTTGAAGTTCGAGATAAAGCACATGCACGATTTAATGCGCTAAGTAGGACTTACCACTATCGTATTTCCAATACCAAGAATGTCTTTACACATGATTTCGCCTATAAAATCCATTTGCCTTTAAATCTGGATAAAATGAATGAAGCTTGCAAAATATTAATGCAATATAAAGAGTTTCAATCTTTTTCTAAAAGTAATACGGACGTGAAAACGTATTTTTGTGACATTAAAGAAGCGTATTGGGTTTTAAAGGATACGGAATTGACTTTTGTCATTACCGCCGATCGTTTTTTAAGAAATATGGTTCGTGCCATTGTGGGAACGATGGTCAATATTGGTTTGGGCAAACTTGAGGTTGAGCAATTGCACGCCATAATAAAATCTAAAGACAGGAATGAAGCAGGGTTTTCGGTTCCTGCTCAAGGATTATTTTTAATGGATATTCAGTATCCTGATACTATTTTTAACGCTATATAATATGAGTGCCAAAAAGAAAACTATAGTTTACGACGTGAGCCTCTTCAAAAGATTGATGCAATACATCAAGCCTTATAAGCTTGTTTTTGCAATGACTTTATTATTTGTAACAGGATTGGCGATTTTTGGGGCTTTGAGACCTTATGTGCTGCAGCAAGCCATCGATAATCAAATTGAGGTTCAAAAGTATGATGGTTTTATGTACTATATCATCATTATGATTGTCCTATTGCTCTTGGAAGTCATCTGTCAATTACTCTTTATCTACAATTCCAGTTGGCTAGGACAGTCTGTTGTTAAAGACATTAGAGTGAAACTGTTCAAACACATTATGAGTTTCCGAATGAAATATTTTGATAACTCTTCTGTAGGCGTGTTGATTACAAGAACGGTTACGGATATGGAACGTATTTCGGATATTTTTGGAGAAGGTCTTTTCATGATTTTCAGCGATGTCTTGAAAATGTTGGTGGTTGGTGGCGTCATGCTCTTTATGAACTGGAAACTCAGTCTTTTGGTATTTACAACTTTGCCCATTGTTCTTTTTGCGACCAAGATCTTTCAGAAGTATATGAAAATTGCCTTTGAAGATGTACGTAATGAAGTTTCAAATCTCAATTCCTTTGTTCAAGAGCGGGTCACTGGAATGAAAATCTTGCAGCTTTTTACTCGCGAAGAAACAGAATACAGAAAGTTTAAAGAAATCAACGCACGCCATAAAAAAGGCTGGTTAAAAACAGTTTGGTACAACTCCGTCTTTTTCCCGATTGCTGAGTTTTTATCGTCATTGACTTTAGGGATGGTTGTATGGTACGGCGGACTCAATATTATTTCTGACGAATTGGCTTCTCAAGGTGATTTGTTCGCTTTCATCATGATGATTCCAATGTTATTCAGACCTTTAAATCAAATTGCAAACAGGTTCAATACGCTGCAAATGGGAATTGTAGCCGCCAATCGTGTTTTTGCGGTACTGGATACCACATCGCAAATTGATGACGCCGGCAAAATTGAAGCGGCACCTTTTATGGGCAATATTAAGTTTGAAAATGTACACTTTTCATATATTGATAATGAAGAGGTTTTAAAAGATATTTCTTTTGAGGTCAAATCAGGGCAAACCATTGCGATTGTTGGAGCCACTGGAGCAGGGAAATCGACCATTATCAATTTGTTGAACCGTTTTTACGATATCCAAAAAGGGAAAATTTATATTGACGAAGTGGATATAAAGGAAATGACCTTGACCTCGTTAAGAGCTCAAATTGCCGTGGTACTCCAAGATGTATTCCTTTTTGCCGACACCATTTTAAATAATATTACGCTCAATAATCCAGAGATTACAGAAGCACAAGTTCAAAAGGCTGCCAAGGATATTGGGCTTCACGAGTTTATCATGAGTTTACCAAACGGGTATCATTATAACGTTAAAGAACGTGGCGTGATGCTGTCTTCGGGACAGAGACAACTGATTTCTTTTTTAAGGGCTTACGTGACCAATCCAAGTATTTTGATTTTGGACGAAGCAACATCTTCTGTAGATTCCTATTCGGAGCAGTTGATGCAAGTGGCTACGGAGAAAATCACAAAAGATAGAACCTCTATCGTCATCGCACACCGCTTGGCTACGATTCAAAAAGCTGACAAAATTATTGTTATGGATGCTGGACAAATTGTCGAAGAGGGAACTCATAAGAAATTACTTCAAAATGAAAATGGTTACTACAGAAATTTA
The DNA here is from genome assembly GCF_004115975.1 of Gelidibacter gilvus. Classification (GTDB taxonomy): domain Bacteria; phylum Bacteroidota; class Bacteroidia; order Flavobacteriales; family Flavobacteriaceae; genus Gelidibacter; species Gelidibacter gilvus. Next base: position 97,667 of record NZ_SDDZ01000013.1, read on the forward strand.
TATGAAGTACAGTTTTTAAAGAATGAAGCGGTTTAGGCTCTAGATTGATTTCTAACGGTGATGTAGGGTGATGTTTTATTAGGCCAAATCCTTTTTGATCATTTCAATCAGTTCTGCATTATCTTTAAACATCACAAATTCCCCATTTTTTATATAAGAAATCTGTCCCGTCTCTTCACTAACGGCAATGGCTAAGGCATCGGTTTTTTCAGTAATCCCAACAGCTGCTCGATGTCGCAATCCAAAACGTTGTGGAATGTTTCTTTCATTACTAACTGGAAGAATCACCCGCGTGGCTTTTACTGTATTATTTGCAATGACTATAGCACCATCATGCAGTGGACTATTTTTGAAAAAAATACTTTCAATGATGGGTTGTGTTACGGCAATATTCATTGCATCACCAGAGCTTGTCAAAAAATCGAGATTGTTATTCCGTTCCAGGACAATTAGTGCTCCTGTTCTGGTGGATGCCATTTTTTTGCATGCAGAAATAATTTCGTCAACATCCGTTTGTACTTGTCCTTCAGTTTTTAGAAAATTAAGATGTCTTAGGAACTTCCGTTTATTTCCAAAGTTTGTAGAGCCAACCATCAATAGGAATTTTCTTATTTCAGGTTGAAAGACTACAATTAACGCGATAATTCCAACGTCCATAAAACCGCTAAAGATCGAGCTTAGGAGACCCATTTTGAGGAATGCGGTCAATTTCCATACAAAATAGATGATGATGATACCAATAAATATATTGATGGCAACAGTACCTTTTATAAGCTTATAGACATAATATAAAAGTATGGCAACGAGGAAGACATCAATAAAATCTATAATCCCAAAATCCCAAAATTTAAGCTCGTCCAATCCAGAAATGTTTTTATAAAATTAAAAAAATAGGGTTAATAAATGAACTCGTTTTCATTTATAGTCAAATTAGGCGATTTTACTTTTGAAAGTGTTGATTTGAAAGTAATATAATCCTGAAAGGTTAATTGATCATTGATACTCAGCACTAAATCGTAAACTGTCTCCTTAGGCAGTGTTTCAAGATCATTTTTAAGCGTCTTTATCGTCGATTTTTTGATAATGGAATCGTTATAAAGTGTCACAAATTTAATGTCATTTGGAGCCTTGAAATCTAAGATTAACCGTTTTTCTTTAGAATTGTAATAATCTGACGAGACGTTGGGGAGGATAGATTTCATCTTGTAAATGATTTGTGTAAACTCTAAAAATCCTAGGTTCTGAATACTGGTGTCATTACAAGTATAATAATTTTTAGAATTTTCATTTTTATGAACTTCAGCATTGCGTTTTTTATCTTGTAACAGGACGATCTTCGGAATAACTTGACCTAATGTCAGTCTTTTATCGATGTTGACAAGCCAGTTAGTCGTACTGATAATATTGTTTCTATTGAGTTCAAGGCTGTCTGTTTTTGTTTCATCATAAAAAATATAGATTGGAGAAATATCATGAACTTCAGTAATCTCAGCATTCTCTATTTCAGGAAGTAAAATAGTTTTTTCGTTGTTACAGGAAAAAGTCAAAAGAAGTAATAGGAGGGATAGATATTTCATGGATTATAAGTTTAATTGCTGTGTCAGTTCAATACATTCCTTAGCTTCTTTAACATCATGGACTCTTAAAATAGTCGCGTTTTTCTGCAGGGCAAGCGTGTTTAAGACGGTAGTACCATTCAGTGCCTGAGCTGCCGACGTATGAAGTGGTTTATAGATCATCGATTTTCTGGAAAATCCAACCAAAAGAGGTTTCTCCAACATTTTAAATAGTTCCAAATTTTTTAATAGCTCATAATTTTGAGCAGTCGTTTTTGAAAATCCAAAACCAGGATCCACAATCACATCCACAATGCCTAAAGTTCTTGCTGCAGCAATGCGTTCAGAAAAGTAAAAGAGTATTTCCTTCATCAAATGCTCATATCTAACGTTTTGTTGCATGTTTTGAGGTGTACCCTTCATATGCATCATAATATAAGGAATTTTTAGTTCTGCAATGGTGGTTAACATGTTTTCGTCCATTTTTCCAGCCGATATGTCATTGATCATACAAGCTCCCGCGTTGATTGATTGTTTGGCAATTTCACTCCTAAACGTATCCACAGAGATTAAAACATCAGGAAAAGCATCTGTCAACAACTTTATAATTGGAAGCAATCGTTGCAATTCTTCTTTCTCAGTAATATGGGCGGCATTTGGTCTTGAACTATAGGCGCCAATATCAATAAAATCGGCACCTTCATTCAGCATTTTGTCCACTTGCTTTAAAATATCAGCATTATTTTTGTAAACGCCACCATCATAAAAAGAATCTGGAGTCAGATTTAAGATGCCCATAACTTTAGGAATGGTCAAATCAATAAGCTGCCCTTTACAATTTATGGTCATGAGGTTGATTCCGATTTTTAAGTTTGAAATTCAAAGTATTGATGGCGCAAAAGTCAAATTTATGGATATTCACTAAATTATAATTTTATATCTGGAAAACTTTGAACCCTGAACTTTGAACTCTGAACTATTTAGGCGAAATTTACGCAAAATTACCAATTTTCTATGCAAGATACCTCAAAACAATACGATGCTGTTATTGAAAAATGCAGAAATCTCTTTGTTAATAAAATGTCCGATTATGGAAGTGCGTGGCGTATTTTGAGGCTTCCGTCCTTAACCGATCAAATTTTTATAAAAGCACAACGTATTCGAGGTTTGCAGCAAAATGCTGAGCGTAAGGTGGATGAAGGTGAGGAAAGCGAATTTATAGGCATCATCAATTATTGCACAATGGCATTGATTCAGTTGGATAAAGGTGTGGCTGAAAAACCAGATATGTCCGTGACAGTAGCCACCAAACTTTACGATGAAAAAATAGCTTTGACCAAAGAACTCATGATGAACAAGAACCACGATTATGGTGAAGCATGGCGGGAAATGAGGGTCAGCAGTTTAACAGACCTTATCTTGCAAAAGCTGTTAAGAGTAAAACAAATAGAAGATAACGCAGGTAAAACGTTGGTAAGTGAAGGTATTGACGCTAATTATCAGGATATGATCAATTATTCGGTTTTTGCCCTGATTCATTTGAGTCAAAACATATAAGTATAGTAGTCTTTACAAACTTCTTTATTGGGGTTTGGAATTTTTAACTTTGTAATTTTATGAAATTTATAGTAGCTATCAGTAGAATATTTGTAGGCATCCTTTTTATTATATCGGGATTTGTAAAGCTTAATGATCCTTTGGGTTTTTCTTATAAACTTCAGGAGTATTTTGGAACTGATGTTTTAAACCTTCCGTTTTTGGAACCTTATGCTTTGGGAATTGCCGTGATGGTAGTTGTTTTTGAAGTGGTATTGGGTATCTTTCTGCTTATTGGTTATAAGCCGAAATTCACCGTGTGGAGCTTGTTGCTCATGATTATCTTCTTCACCTTTTTGACATTTTATTCTGCCTATTTTGATAAGGTAAAGGATTGTGGATGTTTTGGTGATGCGATGCCGTTGACACCGTGGCAGAGTTTTACTAAAGATATTGTTTTATTGGTCTTTATTCTAATTCTCTTTCTTGGAGTGAAACATATTAAACCAATTTTCAGTAAGCTCGGTACAACCGTTATAGCGCTTGTTGGTTTTCTTGCCTCATTGTCATTTGGATATTACGTGCTGATGCATTTACCAGCCATCGATTTTAGAGCTTATAAGATTGGTGATAATCTGCAGGAAAACATGACGCTTGGACCAGATGCAAAAAAAGCCATTATCGATTATGTATGGACCTATACACTTAATGGCGAAGAGAAAACGGTGACTGACCGTGGACAAGGACCAGCGGAGTACGATGAGATTATTGGCGTAGAAACCAAAGAAATACAGGCGGCTGACTTGCCTAGAATACAGGATTTCTCAATAGAATCTGAAGACGAAGACTTGACCGATTATTTCTTGGAAAAGGATAAATTATTAATGATTGTGGCATATGATTTAAAATCCGCTGAAAAAGATGGGATGCTGAAATTGAAATCCTTGGCAGATGAAGCGCTCAAAAAGGGGTACACTGTTATTGGAATGACCACATCTGATGAAGCCACAAAGCAAAATATCAAGTCTGTTTACAACCTCGATTTTGAATTTTATCTGTGTGATGAAAAAGTTTTAAAAACCATTGTGCGTTCAAATCCGGGAGTGGTCATTTTAAACAAAGGAACGGTGATGCAAAAGAAACATTGGAATGATATTGAGGAATTAAAATTATAAAATAGAATATTAACTAAAAAATAAGTTCTTTTTTGAAAGGAATTTGAAGATAGCATATGAGAAAAAATATCGTAGCAGGAAACTGGAAAATGAACAATGGTTTGTCGGAAACGGAAACATTGATTAGAGAGCTTAAATCGCAAAACAAGATTGGCGATGTTGAGGTGATGATCGCACCATCATTCACTAACCTTTGGCAAGCTTTTAATTCGCTAAAAGACAGTTCTATTGAGGTGATTGCACAAAATATGCATTTCGCAGAATCTGGTGCCTACACTGGAGAGGTCAGTGCCACGATGATAAAAAGTCTTGGTGTTAAAACGGTCATTTTAGGACATAGTGAGCGCCGAGCTTATTTTAATGAAACGGATGAGCTGCTGGCTAAAAAAGTGGATGCAGCCCTAAAAAACGAGATGCGTGTTATTTTCTGTTTTGGTGAAGAGTTGAAAGATCGGAAATCTGAAAATCAGGAGCATATTGTTGAAGATCAAATCAAAAATGCCTTATTTCATTTAGATGCATCAGCATTTAAGAACATCGTTTTGGCTTATGAACCTGTTTGGGCGATTGGTACAGGTGAAACCGCAAGCCCGGAGCAGGCTCAGGATATGCACGCGTTTATTAGAAAAACATTGGCAGATAAATACGGAAAGGATTTAGCCGATAATATGTCTATTCTTTATGGTGGCAGCTGTAAACCATCAAATGCTAAAGAGATTTTCTCTAAACCAGACGTTGATGGCGGATTAATTGGTGGAGCTGCACTTAATGCAGACGATTTTTTTGCCATTGTAAATTCATTTTAATTATAAATACAAACCCCGTCTTGAGTTCCTTTATGGAACTCTGCACGACGGAAATTAGAAATCAAAAATGTCCAACACAATTTATATAGGTTATCAATTTAAGGTAGAACCGCTACAACCAGGAACAGAAATCCTGATTGCTGAATTGGGTTATGCTGGTTTTGAGAGTTTTGTGGAAACTGACGAAGGTGTTACCGCGTATATCCAGAAGGACGAATGGAATGAGAATATTTTAGAGGATATTCAAATTTTGAAATCTGATGAATTTGAGTTTTCTTATACTTTTGAGGATATTGACCAGGTCAATTGGAATGAAGAATGGGAAAAGAATTTCAATCCTATTATTGTTGATGATATCTGTTCCGTTCGTGCGCCATTTCACGCCAAACCAGAAACCGAATACGACATTGTTATTGAGCCTAAAATGAGTTTTGGTACTGGGCATCATGAGACGACGCATATGATGATTCAGCATATTCTGAAAAATGATTTCAAGGATAAATCGGTATTGGATATGGGCTGTGGTACAGGTGTTTTGGCGATTCTTGCTGAGATGAAAGGAGCCAAGCCTATAGATGCCATCGATTATGACAATTGGTGTTATTTGAACAGTTTGGAAAATGTGGAACGAAATAACTGTAAACACATTACAGTTTTGGAAGGTGATGCCAGTTTATTGGAAAATCGAAAATATGATACCATCATTGCCAACATTAACCGAAATATACTACTGAATGATCTCGATTCTTATGCCAAATGTCTCAACCCAAAGGGAACGATTTTTTTGAGCGGATTTTACAATCACGATATTCCCGCCATTCAAGAAGAATGCAATAAACAGGGGTTGACCTACGTTGAAAGTTTGGAAAGAAATAATTGGGTGGCTTTAAAATTCGTAAATTAGCTAGAGGATAGAGGATAAAAGAGAAACCTAATAAAAGTGATAAACTGTGCAGACTGAATACTGCATACTGAAGACAAAAAAAATGAGTACTAAAGAGAAAATTAAAGAAGACCTTCTCGTTGATACCCTAGAGCAAAATCAGAACGAGATTGTGTTGTATAATGACGATGTCAATACTTTTGATTACGTCATTGATACGCTTATTTATGCGTGCGACCATACCCCTGAACAAGCAGAGCAATGTTCCATATTAGTCCATTATAAAGGAAAGTGTACTGTAAAAACAGGATCTTATGAAGATCTTAAACCACGTTGCTCCATGCTTTTGGAGGCGGGTTTGAGTGCAGAAATAATATAATTAAAAAGAAAACCTCTCAGGTTTTTAGAATCTGAGAGGTCTTTTTTCTTTCTTGGCGCCTCCTGCGCCTCTGCAAGAAACTCTCCGTAACCGAAGCAGTCACTTACCCGAATTTAATGCGGAAGCTTATCTTTCAACACCCCATAAACGTAAGTGCCAAGAATCGCTGCTAAAATAACAATGAGCATCGTGAAAACTCCCGTGCCAACCAAGATGTACATTGGTCCTGGGCAAGCCCCAGATAATGCCCATCCCAAGCCGAAAAGCGTGCCACCTAAAATATAGCGTGTAAAGCCTTTCTCTTTATCAGGGACGCTCATTAAGCCACCTTCTATATTTTTGAACTTGAATTTTTTAGTGATCAGAAGTAAAATCACTCCTGTGGCAATTGCAGTACCTATAATCCCGTACATGTGGAAGGATTCAAAGCGGAACATTTCATAGATGCGATACCATGATACCGCCTCAGATTTCACTAAAATGATTCCGAAGACAACTCCAACGAGTAAAAATTTTAAAAATTTCATCTGTATATATTTATTGTTTTTTGAATGTCAGCTGCAAGGTCCAAGTTAACTTTTAAGCTAATTTAAAATTCGCAAAAGGACATTTCATGTTAACCAAAAATTAAAGGGAATAGTAAGTGAATCATAATCAATCCACCAAGAAAAAAGCCAACTACAGCGATTAAAGATGGCAGTTGTAAGTTACTTAAACCAGTAATGGCATGCCCAGATGTACATCCGCCGGCATAGCGGGTTCCGAAGCCAACCAAGAAGCCTCCAATAATTAAAGTGGATAAACCTTTCAGGCTGAAAGCGGCATCCCAACTAAATAATTCGGCTGGTAATAAGCTTTTTCCTGCATTTTCAAACCCTAATTGTGATAGGCTTTCAACAGTTACAGGATTCAAATCGATGTCAACCGGATTGGATAATAAAAAATGAGCGATAAATCCGCCAATCACCGCGCCCAAAACGACAACCAAATTCCATTTTTGCGACTTCCAATCGAAGTCAAAAAAAGCAGTTTTTCTACCTGCCCCAGCAATGGCGCAAAAGGTTCTCAGATTGGAGGACATTCCAAAAGTCTTCCCAAAATAAATAAGTGTAAACATGATCATGGCTAGCAAGGGACCTGAAACGTACCAAGGCCAAGGTTGTAAAATGTATTCCATTGAATTATTTTTTTTGCAAATGTAAGTGTACTAAGTTAGATTTGTAAGGATTGTTCCTCAAAAAATACAATACCTGCTTCAGGTCATGTTCGGAAACTATGATACTGTCTACTCTTGATTAAAATGCTTAATGAAGTCGTGCTTAGACATGTTCTAGAAGGTAAATGTGCCAAATTGATGTTAGAAAAAACCTCCTAATTCTACATGAATCAGAGTTGGCAAATAAACATTTACAAATTTGAAATAAATTGTTTGGTACTAATTTAATAAAAGTGTTATATTTGCACCCACTTTAAAAGGCCTCGTGTATGTCCGAATGTACCTTCCGGTATGGGCGCACTAAAGGTTATTTAGAGTAAAATTAGGCCTCGTGGCGCAACTGAATAGCGCACTTGATTACGGCTCAAGAGGTTACTGGTTTGAATCCAGTCGAGGTCACTAAAAGCTATTAGAAATAGCATCAAAACCATGCAAACACTATGTTTAGCATGGTTTTTCTGTTTTTAGTCAAACATTTAATTTGATATCAATTCAATTAAAATGTCTGCTATTCGGTTACCACTAATTCAAAGTGTCTGCTCAGCAGACACTTTGAATAAAAACAGTATATTGAATGAGTATGGTTGATTTGACTTTCGTCCTATGAATGTTTAATCTTAAAGACGACAACCATGCGCACAAAACAAACTTTCTCGACACTCTTTTGGATACAATCCACTAGAGCAATTAATAATGAAGCATTAATCTACATCAGAATTACTGTTGATGGAAAAAGAGTAAACCTTAGTTTAAAAAGGAGAATGCCTATAGATTTATGGAATTCTACAAGAAAGAAAGCTAAAGGAACTTCGGCGTTGTCACGCCAAATTAATTTTTATCTCGAAGAAGTCAATTCCCAAATCTTCCAAATCTATCAAGACCTCAAATTTAAAGGCAAGCTCGTCACCGCCCAACTTGTAAAAGCTCATTACACTGGAGTAGGGGAAGATCAAGGAAAATCACTATTTGATATTATCAATTATCACAAAGCCAAAACAGCCAATACATTGGCGAAAGGTTCCATCCGGCTCTTTGGGGTTACCGAATCCCACGTGGAAAAGTTTCTAAAGAAACACCGCAAAACCACAGACGTTTACCTAAAAGAAATCAACTACGAGTTTTTAACCGATTTCCAAGGTTATCTATCTAATCTCTATCCTGCAGGTCATCCCAAGGCGTTGTGCAATAATACGGTGATGAAACACA
>NZ_SDDZ01000014.1 GCF_004115975.1 Gelidibacter gilvus
TTTCAACTGTTCAAACTTCCCTTTCTTTACCTTCGTTTCACTCTGGTAAAATCATTCCTAGTTCTTGTTCAAACTCCATTTCAAACTCCCCTTTCTTTACCTTCGTTGCACTACGGTAAATTCATTCTCCAGTTCTTATTCAAACTCCATTTCAAACTCCCCTTTCTTTACATTCGTTGCACTACGGTAAATTCATTCCCCAGTTCTTATTCAAACTCCATTTCAAACTCCCCTTTCTTTACCTTCGTTGCACTACGGTAAATTCATTCCTCAGTTCTTATTCAAACTCCATTTCAAACTCCCCTTTCTTTACCTTCGTTGCACTACGGTAAATTCATTCCTCAGTTCTTATTCAAACTCCATTTCAAACTCCCCTTTCTTTACATTCGTTGCACTACGGTAAATTCATTCCCCAGTTCTTATTCAAACTCCATTTCAAACTCCCCTTTCTTTACCTTCGTTGCACTACGGTAAATTCATTCCTCAGTTCTTATTCAAACTCCCCGTCCAAACTGCGTTTGTCCACCCCTCTTCAACTGAAGAGGGGAGCTGGATTGTGAATATTCATGTTAATTTGTGATTTTATTACTAGCCTGTCTTTTTCAGTTAAATATAGGTTGTGGTGTAGTCATGCGTAGTTTTTTAGGAAATAGTTATTTTTTAAACAGATATAAAATAAGTCCAATAAAAAAGCGGACCTTTTTGGGGTCCGCTTAGTTTTGGTATTCCGGTTGTTATAATACTTCCAATAATTGGAGGGCATTATAAGCACCATTGTTCAATGGGTACTGGATACCGTTGACTTCTTGATAAAAAGCCACTTTTAGGAAGTAACATTGAGCTCCGGCTCCAGCAGGAACCGCGGGAGGTGTCAAAGTTACTGTTGCCGTGGTATTATCAATAGGCAGGTTTGTTATTGGACTTAACTGTAGGTCCTTATCGCCCGTTGTGAAGTCTAAATTCAGGAATCCTGAGATTAGACTTACGTGGGTGGCTCCTTGCGGAATATACAATCTTTGAGCAGGTGTAAAAGCGGCGATTACTATTTCGCCCGTTGCTGTGTCTAAATTGATATCCGACAATACTACAGCGCTCATGATGGCCCTGTTGTTGAAATTAAAGCCTTTTAAGGCCAATTGTCCTTGTGGGGTTGTAATTCCCACAGCCACATTACGTTCGCCGCGGGGACTGATGGCATCTTCGTTTTTGACCAATGTCATTACACGTGTCAGTCTTGAAGTTACCAAGCCATCCTTTGCGTCGACCATCAGATCCAAAATAGCACGTCTCAGCATTTTGCCACTGGTTGCCGCCAATCCAAATTCTGACCCATTTTCACGGGTTCTTGCGAATGCTGGATCTTTAGCCATACGTGATTTGCTTATGCCACCTTTGGTGCGTACTAAATACCCTTCTCTGCCCTTGTAAAAGGTAAGGTCGTCCAGAGTTCCTTCGACCTTGATTAAGCTTTTTAATTTTGCCATAATTCTTAAATTTGTGAGGACATTATCTACTTGTCCTCGGATTATACAATTTGTTTATTTTAGAACCAGTCCTGGGCGCGCAAAACATCGGCCGCTGTTTTTATATATCCAGGTTTGGATCTGATGCTAAATTATAGGGAATACTTAGTGGTGGTTTGTCGTTGTTGCCGCTTTGATGCTTTGTTTCTGAAATGGAATGGTTCTTCATTATTGCGCCATTTTTACTTTGATTTGCAGGTTTATTTTCCTTTATGAGCTTTCTGCCTGAATTTCCTTTTCTGCCGTTTATAACCATTTTTGCCGAAGTGCCTATGTCATGCTTTATCCATGGAGTATCTATGGAGTATCTATGGGGTAACTATTAGAGAGAGGTGAGAATTATTCATTAACGATTAACGATTGATGAATGTTGATTTTTGAATAACGAATAACGAATAATGTAGGTTTGAGGTGTGAGAGATGAGGATAGAAAAGAAAAAGAGAGTAAAGAAAAAAGAAGCCGAAACAAACAATAACGAGCTGTCATTGAGAAGCCTCTCCACCCAAGCGTCATTGCGAGGACGCAGGACGAAGCAATCTCATCAATGGGGAGCCGTCAACAAACAGATTACTAACACTTTATTATTTTTATAAATAGGTGTTCCCGTCATCGCTAAGGCTACCCGCCTACGCTTAACTGCGGACGGGCAGGCGTGAGTGCTTTGCATTGGCCGCGTCTTTCCTTTGACGCTCCTTGCACCGACGCTTGGGAGGTAGTCGCAAGAAAATGAGGTATTTGCTGTTTTAAGGTGTTGGAGGGAAAATACCAATAGCAGCATGGGAGTCTGTGTATTAGGCTTCCAACTATGAGGTTGCCGCGTCGTTCCTGCGTCACTCCTCGCAATGACGCTCGGGTGGCGTCGCTGCTTTGTTGCTCCCTGCTCTGGTAGGCAGGCTCGCAATGACGATCGGGGGGGTGTCGCTGGTTTGTCACTCACTGCTTCATTATGTTCTTCGGTTGAGCAATTCGCAGACCTGATCATAGGGTAACCCCAAATAATCGCATGCTTCGGCAATGGTGATCAATTGGTGCTTCTTTTTTTTGTGCAATAGCCGGATGTCGCGCAAAATATCTCTAGCATAACGTTCGCTCTTTCCCGTTATCCAACAAATATCCTTACTGTATATACAAATTCTTTGCATCAGAAGATTGTTTTTAAAGTGAAAAAGTTAAAGAAATCAATACATCCCATCGGCAATATTATGTATATGCCTTATTATGTAGGAAATGAGCGGTGATTATGGCTGGTCAGATCGTTATATTGATCTGTCTGTCTTTATTCACAAAAAGACACCTTTGGCCATATTTAATTTTGGCTATACCCCAATTCAGGGCGAATAGCACATGTTGTCGGAAGAGTAAGGATGGATGTGTTCATGGAAGCGATTTTAGGTTAAGTTTTTTAGAGATCTAAGGTATATATTTTGGGGTTTTAAGATCGGTTTTAAAGGTAAATATCTGACTGACTGTTTGTTGTTGTGATTTAATCCTTTTATTATGTAGTGGAAACTATAAAATAATATGCGATGTTCATAATTATGAGATATCATTTTTCCTTGTTAATCCTTTTGGGAATAGAAAATCTCCCTTAGAGCAAAAAATTAGCTTAAATTCTTGTAAATCTTTGATTAAAAAAGTGTTACGAGTTGTTTTTGCGTTAAACGGATTAGTTTTTTTCCTATGTTAGAGGCTCCAATCAATCTTCATACTTATGAAAGAGACTACTTACTCTAAAATTTGGATGGCAGATGGCATTCTTATTTTTGTATATAAACCACTTCCTGTCCTTGATTATAGCACGGCAAAAATTGTGGTAAATGAACGACTTCATTATCAGCAAGACGTTTCCTATCCGGTATTGTGCGATCTTCAAGGTATAAAGGATGCTGATAAATCGGCAAGGGATTATCTTGCGAATGAAGGTTCGTTTTTATTAAAAGCTGTAGCAATGGTTGACACAAGAGCGATTATGGAGGCGCTATTGCGTGTTTATATCCACCGAAGCAAACCGCTAATTCCGACGCAGTTGTTTGAAAATCAATATGAGGCTATGCATTTTCTAAAATCCTATCGCTGATGCAAAGTCCGTTCAATACACATCGACTACAGCAAATCCAACGGTTGCTCATGACATTGATTATGGGAGGGGGAAATTATCTAATAGAACGTTCAGAGGAAGATGACGATATTGAATTGGTGCTTATGATGGCCAACCTGTTGGTGGAGGAGCTGGCTGATACTTTGCGGTATGTGGGGTATTTGGATTCGCCGGAAGCCATCAAGGAATATGTAAACATGATATTTGTTCTGGATACCAGTTTTCAGGTGCGGTATGTCAACAACACCGTTCACACATTATTGGGACAGGAATCAGATGCATTACTTGGAGCTTCTTTTTCTGATTTGTTAACGGCAGACTCTTTGTCAAGCTGGCAATTGATTACGCGAGGCCTGCTTTATGAAGACCATTATCACGGGATACATGACCTTTCTTTTAAGGTTCCGGGGGCGTTAACCAAAAGGTGCACTTGTGCTTTTAGTACCGTTTTCATAAAGGAATGGTCTGTATCTTTTATTTTGGTGACCACCTTTGAGACTTCACTGAACAGATTGTTTATAGAAGATAGAATCAAGGCGCTATTAGCCTCCCGAGATTTGCGATCGCGTGTGAAATCAAATTCTCCCTTTAATCTTTCCAATGAAAAGGATGTTCGAATTATTCAGGGCGTCCGGGATCGTATTCTTCAAAACATTTCACAACCGCTTCCCGGATTACGGGTTTTGGCCCATGAATTTGGTACCAATGAGCACAAATTAAAAAATGGCTTTAAGCAATTGTACGGCACTTCTGTTTACCGTTTTTTAACCCAAGAGCGCTTAAAACGAGCTAATATGCTTCTGCAGAATACCAGCCTACCGGTGAAAGGAATTGCTCAAATGACTGGGTTTAAGAACATGTCCCATTTTTCGAAAGCATTTAAAAAGCAATATGGCGTCACACCGATGACTTTGAGGAAGATGAGGGAGGGGTGATTTGGGGTTTACGATTTTTGATTGAAGATTGAGGATTGAAGATTTTTGAATAGCGAATAGCAAAAAAACAAATAACGATTTACGATTTTTGATTGTTGATTGTAGATTGAGGATTTGAATAACGAATAACGAATAATGAATAATGAATAACGAATGACAAATGGATTTACGATTTGCGATTGTTGATTGTTGATTGTAGATTGAGGGTTTGAAGATTTTTGAATAGCGAATCATGAATTACCATTTGTCTCGATGGAGCCTGTCGACAGAAGAACGAGAGCGAGGATCGTGTCTTAAAAATCTTTGAGAGCCTTTGCCATTGTTGGTGTTTTCCACCAACAATTTCTAATTAGAGTGAGCCGCTTTATTGTATATATACTAAATGTTATATATAGTACTTATGAAAATCCCTTAGAGACTATCGGTTATCCTTTTGAAAACATTACAATTCACGAATTTTATTCCTACTTAAGATTCTGTTATGAGATTGAGATGGGACATATTGAAACACTATACTTTAGAGTTTGTCAGTTTACTGTTCATTTTATTATTTGTGTATGCTGCGGTAAGCAAATTGTTGGATTTGGGTATTTTCCAGTCGCAGATTGCCCAGTCGGCAATGTTGGCTCCTTATGCAAAAGCATTGGCTTGGCTTGTTCCTATTATAGAATTATTGCTGGCTGTATTGCTGTTTATTTCTTATACACGAGTCTGGGGGTTATTGGGCAGTGCTGTACTTATGTTCGGGTTTACTATTTATGTTTATTTGATTTGGTCCTATAGTCCTTCATTGCCGTGTTCTTGTGGCGGACTGTTGGAAGCAATGGACTGGGAAACGCATCTGTACTTTAATTTGGGATTTACCCTACTTGCTACTTGGGCGTGGTATTTAAAAAGTGGCAACAAGCGTAATGACACTTTATTACTGATAGGAGATTTTGGAATGCTTGCGTTGGTTTTGACACTTTTCTTTACCCAGCCCCAATCTCAGATTTTACAAGATGAAAGCTTTACTCGCACATATCAAAAAGGGGTTTTAGAAGAAATAGCCAGTCAAAAACTAGCTTTCAACTCTTATTACTTGGCTGGTGTAAACGATTCTCTAGTTTATTTGGGGAATAGCACTGGATTTACGCATGGATTGGTTTGGAATTATAAAACGGGCGATACAACGCACATTAGTGTACAACTACCTGATGCACCCGGCAGTTTTGTTTCCTCACCTAAATGGCAGGTTTATGGAGATTATTTCTTTATCGGTGAAGGTGTTGGCCCTAGTTTATATCGTGGCAAAACAAGCGATTGGATCGCTCAGAAATTTATGCCTGCAGTTCCCTATTATAGTGATATAGTAGCAATAGACACCACAGAATTTATCATCCGCGCTAGGCAGGCCAGTACCCAAAAGAACGTATTGGCTACTTATGTTAATAGAGAGCCTTACGTTCAAATACAAGATGTTTTAGACCAAGATTCAGGCAATCTTTTGCAGGCGGATGGCACTTTGGTTTGGGATGTAGCACAGGAACAAATAACCTATTTGTATTTCTATAAAAATCTAATTAACCATTGGAATAGAGATTTCAGCAATCCGCAAACTACTACGCTATTATATAACCTAACCATAAATATTCGTACACGTCAAGGCAGGGATGGAACATATTTACGGGAAACAACGTATAGCCCTTTTCATATTAAGTTAAGAATATGGAACAACAAGTATTACGTCTTATCCGATGTTATGGGAGCTAACGAAAGCTTGGACGTCTTTACTAAAAATTCAACCATAGATATTTATGACAACAATTATTTAGAAAGTATACGAATCCCAAATAAAAACAAAGAAAGAATTAGTGATTTTTATATCACTGACGAGCATATAATTGTCCATTACGTTACTCAAGTAGTGGTGTATGGACATTAGCGATTTTATCTGGCCAGATAACCCGAGGTTGCAGAGGGACTGCAAACCTCACAGTAAGCATCTAAAAAAACAAGAAGATGAAAACACAACTAATTTTAAAAACTGCCGTAGTGGCTATGGCGGCTTTTGGAGCTTTTGCGTTTGGTGGGACTAATAGACAACAAACACCACCATTCACAGAGGCTTATTATCTCGATAGCGAGAATGGATGTACTAATATTGAAGCTAGATGTTCTAAACTATCTTCTGGTGTAGTTTGTCAGATATTGGTAAATGGAAAAACCATGCCTGTATTTGATTTTGATTGCGAAATCAATCTCAAACACAATAATAGTTCACCAGTAGAATGGAAATAGTCTGTAAGCACTATTACTCAATTAGATAGGGAGCGAATTCTCGTTCCCTATCATTAGTCTATCTATTAATATCCCATCCCCATGGTTTTAATTTTCTTTCGAACGGATAGATTTGCCTCATTGTTTCGGCTTCAAAAATATTTCCATTTTGAATAGTATATAAAATATCTGTGGTATTAAATATTCTTTTTAGAGGATCTGAATTTAAGATAACCAGATCGGCAAGTTTATTGCTTTCTATTGTTCCTATTTCGTCTTGTAGATCGAGTTTTTCCGCGCCATTTATAGTAGCTATTTGTAAGGCCTCATAATTTGATATACCTTCTGCCATAAACCATATTTCCCAATGCATTCCGATACCTGGTAGTGGGTCACCATGGCCTCCAGCGGTTACCTTACCACCTGAATCTACTATATTACCCAGTGTTTTAATCGCTCTTAATTGCTCATAATCACCAATTTTCCTCCATTGATTAATAAATATTTGTTTATTTGGATCATTGTTTTCATAAATATTAGCATACTTATTGTCATACATAACGTCACCGTTAAAGTTTATAAGTTTGTTTCTTTCTTTACTAGTTATCTCTGTAAAAATGTCAGTAACCCCAGGACTAACTATATATGTTGGTGTATAATAAAAACCACTATGGCTAATTAGTTGTATTATATCTTTTTGCATTGGATAATTTCCAATCTCATGCTCTATTGCAGTATACCCTTGAGTAATTCGACTTATTGCTGTTGTAAAAATGTCTTGATGCGCTGTAATATTTATTCCAAATTCTTTACAAGCCTCTAATAATAGACTTCTAATTTTTTTATCTTCTATATTATAATCTTTAATTGGGCCTGAAACTCCAATTTTTTTATTGCTTTTAACAATTCTGCGAGCATCATTTATTGAGCTTATATTTTTGTAATGTTCTGACATCCTTCTAGAGGCACCTATATTTATATTTCCCGATGCAAAAATCCTCGGCCCTAAAAGTTTTCCTGTTTCCAACATTTGTGCCTGTTCTCTATAATTTAAAACTTTTTGAGATGGGTCATATACTGTAGTTATACCGTATGCGAGAGAACCTATATATTGTGCTTCTTGCTGATTTACAAATTCAGAAGGATAGAAATGTAAGTGACTATGTACATCAATAAGTCCTGGTATAATCGTTTTTCCTTCTAAGTTAAAAACTTTATAATTTTTTGGAATCATAATTTTATCTACATCTCCTACTTTTTCAATTCGATTGTCCTTTACTAAAATAGTTCCTTTCTTTATGATTTTATCTTCCTTATTCATGGTGATGATTCGAGCATTAGTAAGTGCATATTGAGCTTTGGGAATGTCTCTATACCTTTGTACTTTGATGTCCGTTATTTTCTCGGTCTTTCCTATACGCACATCATAGGTGTAAATCTCTTCGGCTGAACCCCACATTAATATATTTTCATCCTGCCAAGATAAATAACTAGGCGCAACCTCATAAACGGACTTTGCTGCTGGTAATAAAATATTAGTTATATACCCACCGTTATAATGATATTTCTTACGTGTAGATTCTGAATTTTCTGCAAATTCAAATTTCAACGAATAAGGAAATCTATCGACCCAAACTTGTTCATCAAAAATAAAGGCAATATAATTTGCATTTGGTGAAACCACTACTTCGTCTATATTAAAAGGAATTAATAGTTCTTTCACTACATCTTTTGTTTCTAAGTCAATTTCTATTAAAACAGGTAAATTTTTGTCACGATTCCTTGTTGTAATGTACAAACCCTTCCCATTTGGATAATATATAGGGATAGGATAAAATCGATTAGGAAAATTAGTTTTTGGGTAAACCTCAATAATATCATTACTAAAATAATTACCAATAACTCCAACTGTCTTTATAGATAACTGATACTCTATGCTATTAGATCCAGAGATTTGATTAGGAATCCCCATTTTAGCTTCGGTTTCATCGGCCACAAATACAATTTCTGAACCATCGGGTGACCATGCTGGATTAATATATCTACCTGGTGTTTGAGTTAATTGATATTCTTCTCCCGTTTTTATTTTTCTTGTGTATAAATGCCCCATTTCAGTATCGTTCCAAGTAGTATAAGCTAGATATTTCCCATCTGGCGATAAACTTGGAGATACTTCAAGCCTATCTTCATCTGGATACATCTCTTTAATATTTCCGGTGGTTTTTGCATAAGAATGTAATTTCCCAAAAGCTCCAAAATAGATGGTATCTAAGTCTGGCTGAGTAACTGGATTGCGCAAAACACTCGCGGTAATGATTGAATCCTTGATATATTGCGGTTTTCTACGTAAAGGTTTTTTAATTACCTTCCTTACCTCCAGTTCTATCGGAATCGGTTCATACTCTCCTGTTTCGATGTCCATCCGAACGATTTCACCTTCTTTGTCTAGAATAATAGTGGTACCATCTATAAAGTCAAAACTGTAATTTAAAGAGGTGGAAATTCCTAAAGTTTGTATCGTATTTAAAATGATTAAATTGTTCGTAGCTAGATTCCAATGTACTAAATCTTGCTTTGTATTATCTTGGGGATTCACTTTATAAAATAAAAGATTCCGTCCATTTTCAGAGCCCCTAACAGATTTTAAAAGAACTTTATCGGGAATTGATTCTATGAACAAATCGATATTTTTATCTACATCATACGCCCATAAATCACCATTCTTTTGGAAAAAAGCATAGTTGCATAATTTATCAACACTCATTGTTCTATTTACAGTATGCATTACAACCTTCTCCTCTTCTAACGCAGGACGTGTTATTTGACCTTTCCCTGTAGTAATATCAAAACTTTGTAAACCTTCTTTACTAGGAATTAATAAGTGTTTCTCATCTTTCCAGTAGGCATACATAGGGAGATGTCTTGACTCTGTAATAGGATAAACTCTCTTTATTTTTGATTCTAAATCTATAGTCCAAACCTGGAACACTCCTGTTTCATCACTGACATATGCTAATTTTTTTCCATCTGGAGAAAGTTTTCCCGCTCGTTTCCAATTATTATCTTGAAGCAATACCTCTGCTTTTCCTCCCTTTATTGGCACTTGGTAAATGTCTCCTAGTACATCAAAAATGATATTTTTGCCATCAGGAGTGACGTATAAATTCGGTAAGGTGAACCTATCTGTAGTAAACTCTATAAGTTTTTCATCATCAGCTAACTTCAAAGTAGTTTTATTTTGGGCACAGCCTTGGCTAGCTATGCCTAGCCAAATAGCTAGACATAGGTTCCAATAAATTAATTTGTTCATAGCTTTAGTAACCTGAGTTTTGAGTTAAGAAAGGATTTCTAAGTATATCCTGCTCTGGAATTGGAAGCAGTTTTGCATGTGGTTGCCAAGTCGGTTTCTTCTGTCCTAGCACTTCATCGGATTTCCCAAAGCGTCTAAGATCTAACCAGCGGTGTCCCCATTCGCTAAAGAGTTCTCTGCGTCTTTCATCCAAGACAGTTTGTTCGATATCCGTAACCTCTGTGATCATCCGATTGGCTAATCCTGCACGATTTCGGATGCTATTCAAATCATTCAAAGCTAGTTCTGGATTACCATTTTTAGCATAGCCCTCGGCACGGATTAAGTAAAGTTCTGCCAGAC
The DNA here is from genome assembly GCF_004115975.1 of Gelidibacter gilvus. GTDB lineage: Bacteria > Bacteroidota > Bacteroidia > Flavobacteriales > Flavobacteriaceae > Gelidibacter > Gelidibacter gilvus. The sequence goes on from NZ_SDDZ01000014.1 coordinate 10,469, forward strand.
GGAGTACCATAGAATACTCTTCCGAACCTCCCTTAACTTTAAACTTATATTTATATGGATAGTAATAATCGTCATTGCCTTCAGTATAAATTGCTATCCAATTCTGGTAACGAAAATCATTTGCTTCCCATATTGATAGAAAATCTTTGGTTAAAGATTGAGATGATCGATTATTCAAAGCATTAGGATTGTTTTGTAGTATAAATAAATTTCCTTCATTAGCACCTGTATTTGGCATAACAGGAACTAATTGCCAGATGCTTTCTGAACTATTGGCTTTAAATACATCATCAAGCTCAGTCAAACTATATTTTCCAGAATCAATGACCTTGCTAGCATAATTAACAGCCTGAGTATACTCTTCGTTCCATAAGGCTAAACGAGCCAATAAAGTATGAGCAGCATATTTGGTCGGACGAATATGCTCGTTGTTACTGTACACATAATCTTCGGGAAGGTAAATTAAAGCCTCTTCCAAATCTTTTTGAATCTGTGTATGTGCCTCACTGGTAGACGCACAAGCTAAGTTCTGATTAATATGATAATCTGTAGTCAATACCAATGGTACCCCATCGTACAGATGCACCAAATAGTAATAGATAAAAGCTCTCAGAAACTTTGCTTCGCCTTTTATTCGATTTTTGGTAGCTTCGGATAAATCTACATTTTCTTTAATTCCTTCCAGCAAAACATTTGTATTATAAAGCTGTTTATAGGCAGAACTCCAGATATTATAATTAGTGCTGTTATCTGCACGGAGGCTGTTGGTATAAAAATCATATCTATCGTTGGTATTATTATAATCTATAGCATCATCTGCTAAAACATTCCCTAGAAAGGTAACACTTTGGATGTTCCCACTAGCAAAACCACTACTTTGTAATTCATGGTATATTCCTTCTAAAGCTGCAAGGGCAGTATTATCATTTTCAAATACCAATTCAGTATCTAATTCACTTGTATTGAAACCCACTTCTAAGAAGTCATCACACGAGGTTAATACTACTAAAAACACTAGGTAAAATAAAATTCGTTTCATAATATTATATTTTTTATAGGACTAGTTTTATTCCTAAATGAACACTAGTAAGAGTAGGTAAATTTAGTCCATCTGGACTTTGAGCATCATAGCCTTTATAAGGCGTAAGCGTAAATAAATTTTGTGCATTCAGATAAATCTGAGCTTGTTGTAACTTTAAATTGTGTAAGATATTGACTGGGAGTTGGTAGTGTAAAGACAAGGATTTCATACGTACAAAAGAAGCATCCACTATAATAGCATCACTCGCGATATAATCGTAATAATCAGCATCAAAATTTTGGGTGTAAGCAGGGTGTTTTCCTATTGGATTAGAAATATGCCAACGATCCAATATCTCAATCGGCATATTATGTGAACTCCCTGATGTACCAAAAAACACAAGTGGATCAGTCCCTTTTTGTTTTGTAAACTCCAAGAGAAAAGAAAAACTCCAGTTTTTATATTGAAATGTATTATTCCATCCACCATAAAACTTATTAGAGAGGTCGGTGATGACCTGTTGGTCTTCATAGTTTATTATTCCATCACTGTTTATATCTTGATATGTGTTTTTTCCGGTACCTGAATTGATACCTGTATAATGATAGTGTTTACGAATATTTAATGACTTACCTATTTCATAAATAGGCGCATAACTTGAACTTTCTAATCCAGGAAAATCTACCAATCTATTTTTAGGGATAGTTAAATTTAAATTAGAATTCCAAACGAAACTAGAAGTTTGAATAGGTGTGGTTTGCAATACAATTTCCCAACCTGTGTTTTCAACAGTTGCAGGGAAATTCCCTGGTACGCTATTAAAACCTGTAGTACTAGGTAAAGACATACCGATTAATTGATTATCGGAGCGATTCCTATACCAGCTCGTAGATAAAATCACTTTATCCTTCCATAAGCCCCAATCAAAGTTTAATTCCAACTTTGTGTTTTTCTCCCATTGATAATAAGGATTGTGCAAACGACTAGAAACAAGACCTCCACTACTCAAAGAGCCAGATTGTAAACGAATTTGAGAATATGTATTTCGATATTGGTAATCCCCTACATTATCACTGCCTGTGGTGCCATAGCTGCCTCTAAGTTTTCCATAACTTAACCAAGACATGGTTTCCTCTGCGAGGCTTTCTTTATAGAATTCCCATGCAACCGCAATAGCCCCAAAGTTTCCAAAACGATTATTTTCCCCAAATCTTGAAGAACCATCCCTGCGACCAGTTAAGTTCAAATAGTACTTGTCGGCATAAGAATATCCAATACGAGCAAATAAAGCTGCATAGTGATACTTTATTAGATTATGAGTAGATATATTTTTTTCTCTTGCTAGAGCTATATTACCTACTTGGGATTCAGAAAAATAATCCACACCTCTTAGATGTTTATTAGTGTTTTTGTTCTTTTGAAAAGTTGTACCTATTAAACTACTTATTTTATGTTTTTTAAAGTTTAAACTATACTTAACCAGAGGTTCAATTGATAAATTCCTTCTATTTACTAACCTTTGATTTGTTGTAGAACGTGAACTTGACATATACAATGGATTAGAGGATTTTTTATACAACAATTGCTTGTCATCATTCTCAGCATGATTGAATCCTAAATTAACACCGACATATAAGTCTTTAAATAAATTATAACGAATTTGTCCATTCCAATGAAAAGATAGAATTCTGTTAACATTGGGATTTACCAATCCAGTTATTGGATTATCAAATGTGGGATTTCCATGCTCATCTACTTCCCAGTTGACATTGCCTTTCTCGTCAAATAACGCTGGCGCATTTGGGGCTAAACGAATACCATTGTTTACAAAAATACCCGCATCAAACAAGTTGCTTTTTCGATACCCATAGTTAATCGAGGTGTTCAGTTGTAAACGTTTGTCTTGTGATCTATGGTTAATATTTGCTAAAAGATTATTATTGTGAAAACCAAAATCTCCAGGAAATACCGTTCCCTCTTTTTGAATACCTCCAGAGAGCAAAAAGGAAGTCTGATCACTTCCGCCACTTATGGTAGCTTGATATTTTTGGAATTCAGCCTTTCCGCCTATGAGTTCTTTTTGCCAGTCGGTATATCCGTTTTGACCCCATAACAACAAGTCAGGGGCATTGGCTGGTGTGGGAGTAACTTCATCGTTTTCAAAAGCTTCGCGACGCATTTCTAAATACTGTTGGGTATTCATAAGCTTCAAAAACTTCCCCACCCAAGATACTCCCGTTTCTGATTGTAACTCAAACTTGGTCTTGCCAGCTTGTCCTCTTTTCGTATTGATGATAATTACGCCATTTGCACCGCGAGAACCGTAAATAGCGGTAGCATCGGCATCTTTTAAAATTTCTATGCTTTCGATTAGCGATGGGTCTAAAGAAGCCAAAGGATCTACGCCAGTGCCTGAGTATAATTGAGTTAGAGAGATTATTTCAGAATTATCTATTTGAATTCCATCAATTATATAAAGTGGGGAATTGACTACTATCCCTCTTAAACTACTTTGTCCTCTTATAGTTACAATAGGGGCATGTCCACGCAATCCTGATCTTGCTTCAATTTCTATCCCCGTCACTCTGCCTTGTAAGGCTTCCATAGGGGAGTGGATCACTTGCTGTTGGAGTTGGTCAGTGCCTATTTTAGTGACATTACCTGTTTTGGTGCGCTCGGCAAGAGCATAATAACCTCCCGTAATCTCTACAGCTGCCAATTGCTCAATATCTTCTTTTAAAAGGACATCTATGTTAGGCTGGTTGATGAGCTTTATTTCTACTGTTTTATATCCTAAATGCGAAAACACCAGTACATCACCAGAATTTGCTTGTATGGCATAATAGCCTTTTTCATCGGAAAGTGTTCCCGTGGTTGTGCCTTTTATAAGGACGCTTGCTCCGGGTAAAGCTCCTGAGACATCAGATATAATCCCCGTAATGGATTGTTGTTGAAAAGCAAAAATAGGCAGGCACAAAAGCTGTATGATTAAAAGACAGCAAAACCTGCTATTACTTTTGAAGAGTAGAATATTCTTCATAAATTTGATTAGTTTTAAAATGAAACATTAGTTTTGTATTCTTGAGTCCTCTATGAAGTTTGCCGACGAGATAGAGGGCTTTTTTAATGCTATACCAAATGGCATGGCATTAAGGTTTTGTGCGTTGTTATTTTGTCATAGGCAATTTGTGTTTATTAGGGAAGATGGGCTAGTGCTTAATAACCAAATCTAACCGTGGCAATAGCCCTTTCCCATAGACTAAAATTAATTGTTTGTTACTAAAACTTAGGGGTGTAGATTTAGATTATTTAAATATTAATTTCTTCATATTATTAATAATGTTTACGCTCTTTTAAATCTGAATAACAAATGAAACTATTAACTTGAACAAAAAACAAATAATCAGGTTGACTTTTATTTGTTTTGGGTTGATAATTATTATAGATTTACAGTAAAAATTAGAAAGTATGGAGAAAAACGTTACGTCTCATATAGGAAAGAATATTCAAAAACTTAGAATATTGAAAGGCTTCAAGCAAGAGACTTTAGCAAAAGAGCTTGGTATGTCACAATCTGAATTTTCTTTTATTGAAAATTCAGAAATAATTGATGATGTAGTAATAATAAAGATAGCAGAAATTTTAAATTTAACTCCTGAGATTATCAAAGAATTCAATGAAAATCATGCCTTTTATAGTATTGATAATAAATTGGAGAATGTAACAATACATGAAAATGGACAAGGTATTCATCAGGTTTTTAGTCCTATTGATAAAGTGGTGGAATTGTATGAAAGGCTACTTGCAAGTGAAAGAGAAAAGTTAGAAATGTTAAAACAGTTGACAAAAAAATAGATTTAAATTATGGACACAATAACAAGTTCAGTATCACATCACAAAGGAAGAAAAGTTGAGCAGATAAGAAAACTCAGAGGTTGGACACAATCAGAATTAGGTGATAAACTGGGGGTTTCTAAACAAGCTGTTTCTAAAATTGAACAATCGATTAATATTGGAGACGAAAAGCTCAAAGAGTTTGCTGGTGCGTTGGGGGTAACTTATGAAGGATTAAAGAACTTTAGTGAGGAAAAAGTACTTAACAATACGAATAATTTTTACGAGAACTGTGGAGTAACAGCATCAAGTATAAATGCAAATGTTGAAAACATAAATAATCCAATTAAGGAAACTATCGAAATGTTCGAAAGACAACTTGATTTACTAAGAAAAGAATTAGTTAACGTTCTGAAAGAAAGGAAGTAATTGTTGCCTCAAAAAATATGAGACAACATTGAAACATCGAGAATCACCGATGTATTGGCGAAAAAGATAGCTCCTTTGTTGATTAAGTATTAGGTTCCCGATGGGTCAGGATTGAGTAAACCACCTCGTCTGCAATTTCTTTTCTGAAATTGCATCCACTCCTCCTTATGAAGGAGGAGAATTAATGAATTATACTTTAATTGAATTAGACGCTTTAAAGTTGATGGTAGAAAACACCAACAATGGCTGATTGATAAAACCACACTTATTCGAAGCTTTTGGAATAATGTTAGAACTTACAATCCCTCTGAATATGAAAAATTCAACGAAAAGAGTTTTACAATAGTTGCAGCAATAAGAAGGTTGATAGAGGAGACTTCATTTTTTGATATGCCTAAAAAGACAGGTGAAGTTCGCAATCGTATTTCAAATGATTATTCTATTAAATTGGAAAGTTCTGCGGTTAGTCAGGCATTATTAGACTTTGTGAAGGATGGGCTACTTAAGAAAAGCAAAGTCGGGTCAAGGAATTATCATTACTATAAGTGATATTTTTTGTTTACTTGATAACGCGGACGGTCCTCTGGTTTCCGTGAGGAAGTAATTGAACATATTTTATTTTGCCGCTTCTGTTGCTTTCCACCAACGACGTTAGTCTTTTATTGAGAATGGGGACGTCATTTATTAATTGGAAGGTTGTTACCTAAAGATTGCCGCGTCGCTCCTTTGTCGCTCCTCGCAATGACGGAATCAACGGGCTTGCACTCCCACCCAAGGAGCATTGCGGGGAGCAAACCCACAACCCTGGCGTCATTGCGAGGACGCAGGACGAAGCAATCTCATGGTTGGGTAGTCCAACAAACAGATGACTATTATTATGTAATTAGGTGTTCCAGCTGTCGCTAAGGTTAAGGGCGGGCCGGCGTGTATGCTTTGCATTTGCTAAGTAACTCTTGCGCCGATTTGAAAGATCAAGTGTTTCTCACTATGTTGGCGTTTTACGCCAGCAGTGTTTGGTTATTTAGTCTTTCTGGGGCATTTGTAGGCTAGTTTGTTGGGTTGTTTTTGGAGCCATCAGCAAAGGCAGAATAGTATAAATTATTTATTATATACTTTCGTTGGGCTATGGCAGATTTATTCCTTTGTAATTGTTCGATGGATTTAAATTGTTGGTAACAAACACTAACAATAGCTGAAATAAACCACCTCGTCTGCAATTTCTTTTCTGAAATTGCATCCACTCCTCCTTGGGAAGGAGGAGAATTAATGAATACTGCAATAATTTAATGCTTTGAAGATGTTGGTGAAAAACACCAACACTGGCGGAAACACCAACAATGGCTGCGTAGAAACCAGCAGCAATGTTAGAAATATACAAATGTGTATAGATATGTTACTTTTTGTTACACATAAGTGAGATATGTATAGAAAATCCAATTATCTTTACACGTATAGGTATGCAAAATAATAAACAATGAATTGGAAACTCCAAAATCTGCCATATTCCGTTGACTTAGAAACTCTAAAGGTGCTTAAGCTTTTACCGGAAGCACACAGGGCTTTAGCCGAATTAAAAGGAGTTGCACAATCAATTCCTCGACAAGATATTTTAATAAACACATTGGCCATACAGGAGGCGAAAGATAGTTCGGAAGTAGAAAATATTGTAACGACCCACGATGAGATTTACAAAGCCAGTATGGGTATAGAGAGTGTGACCTCTAGTCAGGCCAAAGAAGTGCAGAACTACATAGTGGCCATGAAAACAGGTTTTGCTACCGTAGCGAAGAATCATTTTTTATCCATAAATCACATTAAGCAAATTCAGCAAATACTAGAAAATAATAATGCGGGATTTAGAAGGGTACCTGGCACCACACTTAAAAACAAAAATACTGATGCTATTGTTTATACGCCGCCCCAAAGCCATGAGGATATTGTAAAACTCATGCAAAACTTGGAGGTCTTTATTAATGTAGAAGAAAATTTACCTATAGATCATCTTATTAAAATGGCGCTGTTTCATTTTCAATTTGAAAGTATTCATCCATTTTATGATGGGAATGGGCGTACGGGAAGAATTTTAAATATTTTATACCTTATACAATATCAATTGTTGGATACTCCTATTTTGTATTTGAGCAAATATATTATCCAGCATAAAAACCAGTATTACCAGTTGCTGCAAAAGGTGCGCGACACAGGAGAATGGGAAGACTATCTGTGTTATATGCTTACTGCTATTACCGAAACGTCAAAAGACACTTTGGAGAAAGTGAGGAACATCAAAAAAGCCATGGCAGACTATAAGATGCTCTTGCGTGAAAATTATAAATTTTACAGTCAAGATTTGTTGAATCATTTGTTTAAGCAGCCATACACCAAAATAGAGTTTTTACAAAATGAGCTACATATATCTCGTATCACGGCGGCCAATTATTTAAATCAGTTGGCTACTGATGGCCATTTGGTAAAACATAAAATAGGACGTACCAATTATTATGTAAACCATGCAGTACTTAAAGCCTTGAATTAAACTCTGAATGGGCTGATTTGCATTAAGAGGTTAGAGAAATGTTTGGGGATTGTGAAGAAACTATTTAAACGTGTTGATACGAGTAGGGAATCGGCAAACTCTAGGTTGATCAGCCTCATTTGACAGATTACTAACAACTTATTATTTTTATATTTAGGTGTAAGTATATGCTTTGCATTTGCTACGTCGCTCTTGCGCCGCTTTTAAAGATCAAGCGCTTCTCACCATGTTGGTGTTTTAAACCAGAAGTGTTGGAGCCCTTAGTTCTTTTCGGACATTTGTATATTATTGTATTTTGTTTTTTTGGAATGAGACCATCATGGGTAGGATAAAATAATTACCTCTAGTTATATCTACATTGCCATCCGTTTTATCTGGACTATAAATTGAAGTGTTGGTGGAAAACACCAACAATGGCGCAGATTAATTAAGGCTTTTCAAACACCTCTTTCTTTACCTTCGTTTCACTACGGTAAAATCATTTCCCAGTTCTTGTTCAAACTCCATTTCAAACTCCCCTTTCTTTACCTTCGTTGCACTACGGTAAATTCATTCCCCTCTTCATCTGAAGAGGGGAGCTGGATTGTGAGTTTTCATTTTGTTTTGTGAGTTTTTTATAAACCTCTTCTTTCAATAAAGTGAATATGATGGCTTAGTCAGGGAAATTATCACAAGATATTAAAACTAAACCTGTTGCTCCTCCCTTTAGTCAAAGGGAGGTGGCTAAACCGACGGTAGGAGGTTTAGACGGAGGGTTTGCGAATCCTAACTTCAATCACCTGTTATTCATGTTAATTAACTACATCAAATAAACCCACCCCAATTTTACAACTATTAATCCCCATAGTTCGCTCAATTTTTTTATATTAGTTTTTTGATTCATGGCGAGATATATTCTGAACATTCCTAAAGTAGAATCTCGTCATTCTGCCAGCGTATGACTTTTTTAATGCTTAACATATGATATGACAAATTTCTTGATCACTGGTGGTGCCGGTAATATTGGAAGTGCCTTGGCCGCAAAATTGGCCGAAACTGAGAACTATAAGATTGTCATTGTCGATAATCTGTCCACAGGCCATATCCATAAAATGCCGAAATCTGACAATGTGATCTTTATCAATGCTGATGTCAATATCTACAAGGATATCCTCCCTGTGTTTGGTCGTTTTGATTTTGATTATGTCTTTCACTTTGCTGCCGTGGTCGGTGTACAACGCACTTTAGAACATCCCATTGGGGTATTGGAGGATATTGAAGGCATCAAAAATGTTTTGGCGCTTTCAAAAAGTTCAGGGGTTAAGCGGGTGTTCTTTTCCAGTTCATCGGAAGTGTACGGCGAACCCTTTGAAATCCCACAGAACGAAAACACCACCCCATTAAACTCACGACTGCCTTACGCCATAGTAAAAAATGTTGGCGAAGCCTTTTTTAGATCTTATGAAAAGGAATACGGACTACCTTATACTATTTTTCGATTCTTCAACACCTACGGGCCGCATCAAAGCCAAGACTTTGTCGTCCCTAAGTTTTTGAAGGCTGCTATGGCTGACAAACCTATTGAGATCCATGGGGATGGCCTGCAGACCCGATCATTCTGTTATATTGAGGATACCATTGCCACCTGCATCAAAACCCTACACCGCCATTATGAAAACAGTGTCCTAAATGTTGGAAATGATCGTGAAATGAGTGTTTTGGAACTCGCCCAGGAAATTATCAAGGTCACTGGCTCCAATTCGGAAATTATCCATTTACCTGCTCTAATTGAAGGCGATATGCGCCGCCGTTGTCCTGATGTGACCAAAATGAAAGCCATTTTACATCGGGAGTTGACGAGCTTGGACGAGGGTTTGAATAAAATGATTCAATACTACAAGCTCGATTAATTTTTTGTGAATTTTAAAATTTAAAGTTAATGAAAGTAATTGCACATAATGAATAAACACTATTTCAAAAGACCGTTTTATCATCTCGCTGGTAGAGCGTCTAAGATTTTAAGAAATTTTCAAATATCTCAGGACAAAAAAATAAAACTGAAAGAGGATAAACTGTGGAATGATTTATTTAAAGGAGACGCCTGTTTTAAATTTGAGCTGCATAATATTTTTATGAATTTATATAAAGACAGCATATTATCGAGAATCATTTACAATGGATTTGAAAAAGATGAAATAGACTTCATTATGTCCACATTAAAAAAAGATGATATTTTTATCGACATCGGAAGTAACATTGGATTGTTTTCTTTGATAGCTTCGCATATTGTCGGAGAGAAAGGAAAAGTCATCTGTTTTGAACCTTCTCCAGTGACATTTGAGCGTCTTAAGGAAAATGTAAAATTGAACAATTTTGACAATATTGATTGTAGAAACATAGGCTTATCAAATAAGAAGGATGAATTAAGCTTTTATATTTCAGAGAATGGACATGACGCATGGAATTCTTTTGCCCCTAGTACTGACAATAAATTAGAAGATGCAATAATGGTTCAAGTTTCAACCTTAGACCATGAACTTCGCAAAATTGATAAAGAGCAAATTAGTTTAGTTAAAATAGATGTTGAAGGATGGGAAAAGTTTGTGCTCAGTGGCGGTATAGAGTTTTTTACCAAATATAATCCTGTTGTGATGGTCGAATTTACGGAAGAGAACACTTTTAATGCCGGTTATCCTGTTCAAGAAATTTTTGACATTATGCAAGATTGGGGGTATCAATGGCACAGAATAGTAAATAATAGGTTGATAGTGGAAACAAAAAAGATGCGTTACCCATATGTAAATTTAGTTGCTATAAAAAATTAGACGCCTAAATTATGTAAATATAATGTGCCGAAACGCCTCTAAATAATAAGGTTTAACTCCATATTTTCTATTATATTTGCCCAGTTAAAAATGCAACTCATCTCATGACACCACAGGATCAATGGTTGTACACCATTTCTTCAAAACATAAACTTATTGACCTTAATTTTAAGGAAATTTGGCGTTATAGAGATTTGCTGATCCTTTTTGTAAAAAGAGATATCGTCACGGTCTACAAACAAACTATTTTAGGCCCTTTGTGGTATGTGATTCAGCCCTTGTTCACTTCGGTTATTTTTACCTTGATTTTTAATAATCTTGGGAATATCCAAACCGGAGGTGTGCCGCCGTTTCTTTTTAATTTAGCAGGAATTACGGCCTGGAACTATTTTAGGGAATGCCTCACGGGGACCTCAAGTACCTTTACGTCCAATCAAGGTATTTTTGGAAAAGTCTATTTTCCAAGGGTGATTATGCCCATGTCCATCACGATTTCCAATCTTTTAAAGTTTGGAATTCAATTAGGGATTTTTATCGGTTTTTATATTTATTACGCGTTTCAAGGGCAGACTTTTGGGTTTAACAGCCATATCTTTTTACTTCCTGTATATATTATAATGATGGCCTTATTGGGCTTGGGCCTGGGGATGATCATCTCCTCCATGACCACTAAATATAGAGATTTAACCGTGTTGGTTGGTTTTGGCGTGCAATTGTTGATGTATGTCTCTGCGGTGCCTTATCCGGTAAGTGAGGCAAAAGCCAAATTTCCGAGTACTGTGGCGCTCATTGTTGAGTATAATCCGTTGACCCAAATTATAGAAGGCTTTAGAGTCATGCTTTTAAATACGGGTTCTTTTAGCTGGTTTGGATTTAGTTATACCTTAATCATTAGTTTGGTCCTGTTTTTAATAGGATTGGTTATATTTAACAAAACGGAGAAAACATTTATAGATACGGTGTAGTAGGCATTTGGGACCCGCCCCGAACGTACCTTTTCCTGCCCGAATGATTTCGTTCAGGCGGGCGGTTCGGGCGAGTTAGGGATTAGTTGTGAGAGGTGAGAGGTGAGAGGTGAGAGGTGACGATTAACGATTAACGATTGAAGATTGTTGAATAACGAATAACAAATAACGGTCAACTCTAATCAGGGATGTTCAATGAGGAGAGAGTGAGAGGTGAGTTGGTAGAGGATAGAAAATAGAGTAAAGAATAAAGAAGGCAAAACAAACAATAACGAGCTTTCATTGAGGAGCCGCTCCACCCAAGCGTCATTGCGAGGGCTCCCCACAATAGCTTCATTGCGAGGACTCCCACCCAAGCGTCATTGCGAGGACGCAGGACGAAGCAATCTCATCAATGGGAAGCCGTAACTTTGAGATTACTAACGCATAACTGTTTTAATATTTAGGTGTTAGTGAATGCTTCGCATTTGCCGCGTCGTTCCTGCGTCACTCCTCGCAATGACGGCAAAATTAAGACGCTCACATTGACGAAAGAATAATAAATAAACAAGAACTAATACGAACATGATCATTTTAAAAGCCGAAAACATCAGCAAGCAATACCGATTAGGTACTGTGGGTACGGGCACCATCAGTCATGACCTGAACCGTTGGTGGCATAAGGTGCGTGGTAAGGATGATCCATTTTTGAAAGTAGGAGAATCTAATGACCGCAACACAAAAGGAAATTCAGAATACGTGTGGGCTTTACAAGACATCAACTTTGAAGTGCAACGTGGTGAAGTCTTAGGCATTATCGGGAAAAACGGCGCAGGTAAATCCACCTTATTGAAAATTTTATCCCGTGTGACCAGCCCAACTACTGGCGAAATTAAAACTAAAGGCCGGATTGCATCTTTATTGGAAGTAGGCACAGGCTTTCATCCTGAAATGACAGGGCGTGAAAATGTGTATTTGAATGGAGCCATTTTGGGGATGACCAAAAAGGAAATAAAAGCTAAGGAAGAAGAAATTATTGCGTTTTCTGGATGTGAGCGTTATATTGACACGCCAGTTAAGCGCTACAGTAGCGGGATGCGTGTACGCTTGGCATTTGCCGTGGCGGCGCATTTAGAACCAGATATTTTGGTGATTGATGAGGTGTTAGCGGTTGGGGATGCCGAGTTCCAAAAGAAGGCGGTTGGGAAGATGCAGGATATTAGTAGAGGTGAAGGACGGACGGTGTTGTTTGTGAGTCATAATATGGCGGCGGTGAAAAGTTTGTGCACGCGAGCGATTGTTTTGGAACATGGTGTTGTTGTTTTTAATGGAAATACAGATGATGCTGTTTCTTATTACTTATCAAATTCTCAAACTTTTAATTCTTTATTGGAAGATAGAACAGATAGAATTGGTGATAATTCAAAATTTAAATTTACAAGCATTCATTTGAAGGATCAGTTGGGTAATTCAGTTGGATCATTAATGTCTGGATTAAGTTGTAGAATTGAAATTAAATTTCAATCGAATGAAATAAATGTTGAAGATATTATTTTTACTGTTGGAATAAAAGACATTAATGATGAATTAATATGTTTTTGGGCTTCTGATGAAATGGGCTATAAATTGGATAAAAATTTGAATGACATCACTCTTTTTATAAGCAAATTATTGTTGCGGGGTGGACAATATTCAATTTGGTTATTTTCATCCTATAAAACAACTGCTCAAAACAATTTTTGCGATGTTATAGACAAGGCAATGATTTTTAATGTTTTGCCTAGTGATTACTGGAATAAAGGGAAGTTAAATAGGACGAATAGTAAAGTAATAATCGATGGTGAATATATATAGATTTTATTTAGCCATTTGCTTATCAAGATTTCTTAAAAATAAATCTTTACGCGGTAAGAAATATCTAACTAAGTTAATAACGATCATCAAACCAAAAGTTAAGTGTGGTATGATTGTTAAAACTTTGTATGGTTTTAAACTCGAAATTAATCCCAATTATGATAAGGGAATAGAAACTCAAATTTACAAAACAGGTATTTATGAGGAAGGAACTTTATGGTGTTTTCAAAAGATTTTAAAAAAAAATGACGTTGTATTTGATATTGGTGCAAACATTGGCTTAACTTCAATTTATGCGAGTAAATTAGTTGGAAGAAATGGTACAGTGCACGTGTTTGAACCTTTAACGTCCACTTTCGAAATTTTAAAAAGAAATATAAAAGTAAATCGGTTAACAAATGTTAAAACATATAATATAGCTTTAAGTAATCATGAAGGTGTAGGATTAATTTACAAAAACTTGCATATAAATAGGGGGGCCGCGTCGTTAAAAAAATCAATAAATGAAATAGGTGAAAATGTAATAATATCAACATTAGATAGATTTGTTTCGACTAACGCTATTGAACTGATAAATTTCATGAAGATAGATGTTGAGGGATCGGAGTATGATGTTCTTGAAGGAGGTTTAAATATGCTCAAATCAAAATTTAAACCTATTATTTGTCTTGAATATAGTGAGGATGTTGAAAGCTTAAATAAGATAAAATTTTTATATAATTTGCTGAATGTTCAATTGGGTTATGATGTGTTCAAATCAATAAAGGGTAAAGGTCATGTATCACAATTAATTAAAATAAACGACAAATCTGAATTACCAAAGCACGATAATATTTATTGTTTTCAAAGCTATCATTATTCAGCTATTTCGAAAGATTTATTTTTTGGCCTGAACCTGAATTCATAAAGTTTAGTTTTAAAGTTATTTTGTTTAATTAAGATCCAGTAAAACCTTAACTGCAAGGTATCCCTAATATATGAAGACTATTTGTTTTGTTGTACCAAGTTTTCCTTCTGTAACCGAAACCTTTGTTACTAACCATATTATACAAGCCAAGATAAAGGGTTATAGGGTTAATGTTCTTACCAAAAATAAATTAGGCCTTGAAGCATCATCTCAACAAGAGCTTTTAGCGGAGCACCGCATATTAGACAATACCTTTATCATTGACTTTAAAATCCCGAGAAATAAAACTAAAAGGCGCTTTCAATCATTAATTTTAATATTGAAATTCTTTAAATATTGGAAACGTACAAAAGATATTTCAATAAGAGAACGATTCTCAACTTTACCCTTTAAGCTTAACTTTTATAATCAACTTAAAAAAATATCTGTTTTTCATATCCAATTTGGATTGGCTGGTTTTGACATTGCTCTCATGAAGTCTATAGGTTTGTTATCAGGACAAATCATAACTACTTTTCATGGTTACGATGCTCATTTCCATAATTCAGAAGAGCTTAGGTCATTGATAATGAGGTATAAGAGGCTAATGGAAGAATCAGGTCATGTTACGGTAAATACGCCTTATTTGGCTAATAAAGTGAAATTAATGGGATGTGATTACAGAAAATTGCGAATCATTCCCATGGGTGTTGATTTAAACTTTTTTCAACATTCTGAAGAAAAAAAAATATTAAAAAATCTATCTATAAAATTGATATCTGTTGGTCGTTTAATTGAACTTAAAGGATTTGAATATGCCATAAGAAGTATTAAGCTTCTTGTTGAAAATGGTTACAATATTAAGTATACAATAGTTGGAGAAGGCCAAGATAAAGAGATTTTACAGCAATTAGTTTCTAAATTGAATATAGAAGAATTCGTTTTTATAGTTGGTGCTAAAAACCAAAATGAAATAAAAGAGCTTTTAATAGAAAACAATATTTTTTTAATGAGTTCTATTACTGATAGTGCTAATAGGGCAGAAGCACAAGGTGTTGTAACGGCAGAAGCACAAGCCATGGGACTTCCTGTAGTTGCGTTTCGTAGTGGAGGTGTGCCATATACTATTTTAGAAAATAAAACAGGATACTTGATCGATGAAAAGAACATAGAAAAGTATGCCGCTGCTATAATGAAATTAGTAGAAAACCCCGTTTTGTATAAAAAGATGAGTATTTCAGCCAAACACTTTGCATCCAACAATTTTAATAGAAAAACTTTAAGTTCAGAGTTTTTTGGATTATATGTCTAAATTCATGATTTTATTCATATTTCTGTTATATACAACTTTGTAGATTAGTGCCGAAAATAGTAAACATGCCAAAACAATCCCTCGTTTCCATTATCATCCCCACCTTTAACCGCGCTCACTTAATAGGCGAAACGCTGGATTCTGTGTTGGCACAAACCTACACCAATTGGGAATGTATTGTAGTGGATGATGGCAGTACGGATGGAACTTCACAACTCATGGAAGCCTACTGTGCTAAGGATCCAAGATTTCAATATCATCATCGGCCAAAAGAGAGGCCAAAAGGCGCGAATGTGTGTCGAAATTATGGCTTCGAGCAAAGTATAGGGGAGTTTATAAACTGGTTGGATAGTGATGATCTATTTTCGAATAACAAACTGGAAGCGCAAGTTTCTGAATTACTAATGCCTGAAATTGATATTACAACATGCACTTGGGGTTTTCTTGAGAACGATTCCAGACATAAGTTGCGGGAATTTGAAATTTATAAAAATTATAGCAGCGGTTTAAAATTTCTTGATGATTTAGGTAAATACTCAACCTATTTACCCGTTCATGCTTATTTAATAAAAAGGGAGTTAATAAACCAAGCAGGATTTTGGAATGAAGATTTAATTGTAAATCAAGATGGGGAGTATTTAACTCGTGTCTTAATTGGATGTCAAAAAATAAAATATGTAAACAATGGATTTGTATTGTATAGAAGATCCGATCCAGGCTTTGCCAATATTAGTAGCTCTACTATAAATAATATACAAGGATTAATTGAAAGCTGGATATTAATAGAGAAGCATTTGAAGCCTTATTATAATGCGGATATCTTGTATGTGTCAAGTGCTAAATCCCGAATTTACAGTCTTGTTAAAAGCAAATATCCATCGCTTATTTTGCCCAATATCATTTTCTTTAGAAGAAATGTATTACTAAATCTGAAGCAAAAGGTTTTAAATTTTAAATAGAATAATTGATTTAAAAGTTCCAAAATTTAGTATATGAAAACTCCATTAATTTCTATAATAATGCCTACATATGATAGGGGTGATTTAATTTCAGAGAGCATAGATGCTATAATAAATCAATCCTATAATAATTTGGAATTTATTATTGTCGATGATGGATCCAAGGATGATACAATTAATGTAGTCACAGAGTATACTCAAGCCGATAAGCGGATAAAGTTCTTTGAACGTCCCAAAAATAGACCTAAGGGTGCTAATGCATGCCGGAACTACGGCCTTGAATTAAGTACGGGAGATTTTATAATATGGGCAGATAGTGACGATATCATGCATCCTAAATGTTTGGAAATTTGTTTTAGATTGATAAATGAGCATTCTTCAGATTTTTGTCGATTTAGTAAGGCCGTTTTTTTTGGATCTAATCATAATTATTTGATTTCAGAACCAGTTGTAAATGCAGTAATTCCATTAGATATAGATAACCTCTATGATATGATAAGCAATACCATCCCTTTTAATACCTGTACGGTTTTATGGAATAGAGAGGTAATTGGTAAAGAGCGGTTTAGTGAAGTGATTCTTTACGGAGATGAATGGGAGTTTTTTTCAAGGTTATTGTCCAACGGTCTCGAAGGAATATCAATTGATTCCGTATTATATTATGTTAGAAAACATGAAAACTCGACGACAGGTGAGTTTTGGAGCAATGATAAGATAAGAAGAAATTCTAAAGTTAAAGCTAATGAATTGGTTATTGAGAATTTAAAAGATAAAGACTTATTAAATTACAAAATGGCGCGATATTTCATTGGATCGTCTTTATTTTTAAAAGATAAGAAGGTTTATAGTGTATTAATTGAGAATATTGAACATTTAGGCTTTATTCAAAAAATGAAATTGAATATTCGATATCATTTTAATTTTTTAATAAGGCCGTTATATAAAGCTAAAAGAGCTGTAATTAAGAAAATAGGACGCAATAATGAATAGTTGTTCGAATAACATATTAGTTGTTGTAGAATCAATTGATATTGATGATAGTAGTGGCACTAAGGGGCGTATCGCCTTAATTCATAGTTTAGTTAATGCAGGTTATAAGTTAACTGTTTTGCATTTTACACAAAAAGAAATTCAACTTGAGGGTATCGACTGTTATGCCATTAATGAAAGAAAATATAACATTATCTATTTATTAAGTCGAGTACAGCGACTATTGAACAGGTGGTTCAGTATTGATATTTCTAAATACGTGGATACTCTTTTTGGTTTTTCATTTGGTTTTTTTAATGATGCCAAAAGTTTGGAGAAAGCCATTGGAAAATACGATCCTGTTAAATATGATATGGTTTGGACGTTGAGTAAAGGGAACAGTTATCGATCTCACAAGGCAGTTCTTGAGCTGCCGCAGTGGCACGACAAATGGTATGCCTATGTACACGATCCTTTTCCACAACAGTTGTATCCTCGCCCATATAATTACGTGCCTTATGGATATAAAAAACAACGTTATTTTTTCAGAGAGATCGCAATAAAAGCCAAGCGACTCGTATTTCCTAGTTTAAAGCTAAAGGAGTGGATGCAGAGTTATTATGAAGTAATAAATGGTAAAAGTTTGATTGTACCGCACCAGCTTTTACAGGATGAAGTTCACAAAATGGATCTGCCTATTTATTTTAAAAAAGAGAAATTCAATATTTTATTCGCGGGCAACTTATTAGATTTAAGAGACCCGAAACCTATTGTTGAAGCTTATCGTTTGTTTCTAAATGCATACCCAGATTCCAAAGAAAACTCTACTCTCATTTTTTTAGGAGGGCCATCTAAATATGACACTTATTTATTAAATCAACAGAAAAGCATGCCTTCTCTATATGTAAGTGATGGCTATGTTCCCTTTGCTCAAGTTTATAGAATGCAGCAGGAAACATCAGTTAATCTTATATTGGAAGCCAAGTCAGAGATCAGCCCTTTTTTGCCAGGGAAATTTCCACATTGTGTGGCAGCCAATAAGCCCATTGTTTATATTGGTCCGTATTATAGTGAATGTAAGAGGTTGTTAGGGAAAGAATATCCTTATGTGTTTGACTTTGAGGATAGCCAGATGATAGCAACTGCTTTTTCAGAATTATATGAAAAATGGAAATTTAATCCAGACCATTTGATTTTAAACAGACCAGACCTTATTGAGTATCTTATCAGTCCATATTTAAAAAAAACCTTAACGAATGATAATGTATGTTAATAGATAG
This sequence comes from Gelidibacter gilvus, assembly GCF_004115975.1. GTDB lineage: Bacteria > Bacteroidota > Bacteroidia > Flavobacteriales > Flavobacteriaceae > Gelidibacter > Gelidibacter gilvus. Next base: position 29,297 of record NZ_SDDZ01000014.1, read on the forward strand.
TTTGAGAATGAGATGAAAATATTAATTATTGCTATGCGATCCATCCATACCATTAGATGGGTATCCCAACTGAAGGATAGTGGTCATGATGTACACTGGTTTGATATTTTGAATGGTGGGTACATCCCAGAATGGGAGTGGGTAACTCAACATACGAATTGGCGCTATAAATTTGGAAATTTTAAAGGACGCTATTTTATAAAAAGATATATTCCAAGGTTCCATCGATTATTTGAGAATAGTGCTGAACAAAAATTCAATGATCTATTAGATGAGATTCAGCCAGATGTTGTCCATAGCTTTGTCATGTATAACTGCACGGTACCGCTAATTACGACAATGAAGAAAAATAAACATATTAAGTGGATTTATTCAGCTTGGGGTAATGATTTGTATTATTACAGAAACATTGAAACATATAAAAAAGATATTCTAAAAGCTTTGCCACATTTAAATTATATGTTTGCTGACTGTCATCGTGATATTCAAATAGCCAAAGAAATGGGTTTTAAAGGTGGGGTTTTAGGAGTGTTTCCAGGAGGAGGAGGTTATGACATAGAAAGATATGACAGGTTGAATTTACCTATTGATCAGCGAAATATAATCTTAATAAAAGGATATGAACAACGATTTGGAAAAGCCATTAATGTTGTGTTAGCTTTAAAAAACATCCAAGATCAATTACAAGATTTTAAAGTAATCGTTTTTGGAGCAGATGATCCCTTTAACAAGGCTTTTAGCAAAATGGAAAATATTGATTTTATTGAAATTAAACAGCATATGAACCATAACGATGTGCTCTCTCTAATGGGGGAAAGTTTAATTTATATAGGAAATAGTATTTCTGATGGCATGCCAAACACCTTGCTTGAGGCCATTATAATGGGAGCATTTCCAATACAATCTAATCCGGGCGGAGCGACTGAAGAAATTATCCAAGATAATGTTAATGGATTTTTAATTGAGAATCCAGAATCCATTGAAGACATTCAAGAAAAAGTTTTGTTTGCTTTATCAAATGAAAACTTGTTGAACAAAGCGCGTTTTTATAATAAAGAACTGAGAGAAACTTTAGAATATGAATATATAAGAAACGAAGTTTTAAAAGCATATGACTCAATTATATTGAGAGAAAACGAGAATTAAAACTTAACGGATTTTGTTTTTTAAAAGATTAAAGTTTTTTTTGAAATTGAAATTTATAACTCAAAAAATCTAATAGATACATTTTGTCCATTCCAATACAAATCATATTTGCTTTCAGAGATCGCGATGTTGACCGTGTAAAATTATCGCTAACATCTTTAAAGTCACAAACTCAAAATAGTTTTAATGTAATTTTTATTGATTATGGCAGCCAAGACAGTTACGCACAGAAAGTAAAAGAAATAGTCAGTAGATTTACATTTGTCACCTATTACTATGTTGGTCACCCCGGCCTACTATGGAACAAAAGTAAAGCTATAAATTATGGATTAAGAAAAGCACACAGTGATTTTATTATTACCGCGGATGTTGATGTCTTGTTTACGGAAAATTTTGTGGAAATTGCTTTAAAGTTATCGAATCCAAATTCTTTTTCACTTTTTAAAATAGGCTACCTCTCTCAGCAAGTTACAGAGGAGCAGCAAAAACATCTTAATTTAAAAGCAATTAAAACCACTCATATTGGCGATACCTTTGGAATTGGTTTATTTCCGAAATCTACTTTAGAAGCCGTTGGAGGCTTGGATGAGTTTTACCACTTTTATGGCTCTGAGGACGAAGACTTAAATTATAGGGTATTATTATTCGGAGCCACACTAAATAACTGTAACGAGCTTTTGCTTTATCATCAATGGCATGAACGCTATCCTCAGGAGAAAGACCGTCAACTTACAGTAATGCCAAGATTGAGGAATGTATTGCGCATTAACCAACGTCATTTTTTATGGCATAAGGATCAAAAAATCATCCACCCCAATCCTAAAACATGGGGATGTTGCTATCGAAAAGATGATGCCATCATTCTTGAAGATCCAACATTCAAAATTCATCTATACAACATTTCATCGCATGTAGAACATTTCTTTGGTGCAGCAATTTACACCTATTCAGGTTCGGTTATTCAAGTTGTAATAACAGAAGCACCATATTTTAAATCACTAAAGTACCAGATAAAAAAAGCCATGGGAAAACAGTCCCAACCCTATATGACCATGAAAACCATAAATGATCTTATTTTGAAAGAAATCATGTTTCACTATCGTGACCATAACTATGCTTATGAGGTTTCAGAAGATTTGAAGCAGGTGAAATTTACAATCAATCTCGATATTAGTAACAATGATATTAATTAGAACAATACGCTTATTTTGGTGGAGCGAGCCTCGCCTAATGGGTAAAGCTAAGGAGAATTATGGCGACTTAATAGGGGTGTATCTCGTTGAAAAAATTTCTAATAAACGTGTTATCTGGACGCATCCTAAAAGGAGACATATTAGAGATTTCTTCCAGCCTATTTATCTGACTTCGGGAAGTGTTTTAGCTCATGTAAACTCTAAATGTATCGTCTGGGGAAGCGGTATTATTAATAAAGATCAAGTAGTTAAATCAGCAAAATTTTTGGCGGTAAGAGGTCCTCAAACCCGAAAGAATCTATTAGCTCAAGGTTATGACGTGCCAGAAGTTTATGGTGATCCTGCATTGTTAATGCCAAGATATTATATGCCAAAAATTGAAAAGGCATTTCGTTATGGCATTGTGCCACATTATAATGATTACAAGGAGGTTTATGCAATGTACAAAGCACATCCAGATTTATTAGTTATAGATTTAATGACGAACGATATTGAGTTAACAACCGATTTGTTTTTGCAATGTGAACACATTGTCTCCTCTTCTTTGCATGGTGTCATTATTGCGCATGCTTATCAAATCCCTGCCGTATGGGTGGAGTTTTCTGACAAGTTATTTGGAGATGGGATAAAGTTTCAAGATTATGTTGAATCTGTAAATTTGGATTGTTATGTCCCGGAAAAAGTGTCCAATTGGTCTGATTTACAAAATGTATTAGAAAACTTTGATTCCTATCCTAATCTGCCCGAAACTAATCAAATTGAGTCATTGCAGGATGGTTTGTTAGTGGTTTGCCCTTTTAAAAATCACTAATTAGATAGTATAAGGATAAATATATATGAAAATTTTTAAAGCATCTAATTTCAGTTACACACCATTTAACGATTTTGTTGAAGGCGATTTATCATTCCTCAAAATGAATGGAATTGAAATAGTTGATTCTCCATGGCATTCGGACGTTATAATTTCCCAAAATTATAAGCACTTAAAAAAGTATTTTTGGTTGGGCTGTTTTGGAAAATCCTTTTTGGTCTGGACACTTGAACCAAGGTTTGATTTACATTTTGCTAAAGTGAAAAAGGTGTTTTTTGGTCTTTTTAAATGTCACATTATGAATGTTTATACTCAAGATGTGTTTGTGACCAATCTTTCAGTAAGTAGTAATAATTTCAATAAGAGCTTAGAGCTTTTGCCTGAAGAATTTGAGTTGAAGACCAAGAAAACTATTGCGTTGATGTCTTATTTCAAAGGCATTGAATCCCCACCCATATATAGAGGCGGGGTTGATCTTGATTTGCTGAAGTTAAGAGCTGAAATTGCTCTTGAAGGGCACCAATTAGGAGTGTTGGATGTATTTGGTAAAGGTTGGCCACATAATATTTCAAAGGAAGACTCTCGAACTGGCAATTGGAAACAGAGAAAGCGGAAATTAATGAATGATTATAGTTTTAATTTATGTTTTGAAAATACTGTAGCAAAAAATTATATGACAGAGAAAATATGGGATAGCATTGAGAATTATTGTCTCCCAATTTATTATGGAAGGGGTACTACCGCATATGAATTATTTCCAAAGGACAGTTTTATAGATTATGCTGAATTCTCATCACCCGAAGCATTATTTACTTTTATACAAAATATGTCAGATGAGGATTATCGAGAACGTATGAATAAATGCATTATCGTCCATAATAATATCTTCGATAACAAAGATATAATAGCATCTGAAGAACGTAAAAAAATGCTTACAAAGATTACGGATAAAATGAACTATATCCAAAGCCTCAAAAGATAATCTCAGGAATTTAATGATTGATTTTACCACTATACATAATTACGTTTAAACTGTAAAATATTACTTATTCGTATAGCCCATGTTTTTTTGCTATTGATTTATAAATTAGAAGTACATTAATATTCTAAAACCCATCCCATAAACTTTTATATATTTGACTAAAGAAAATAGTTCGTTAATGAAACCGCTTTTCCTTATCGCCGAAATAGCCCAAGCTCACAATGGAAGTTTGCAAAAAGCCCATGACTATATTGATGCTGTTGCAACTACAGGTGTGGACGCCATTAAATTTCAAACCCATATTGCGGATGCAGAAAGCAGTATTCATGAGCCGTTTAGAGTCAAGTTTACGGATGCTTTTGCCACCCGGTTTGACTATTGGAAGGCCATGGAGTTTACCATTGACGCGTGGAAGGAATTAAAAGCACATTGTGACGCTGCAGGATTGGAGTTTATAAGTTCGCCTTTTAGTAACGCTGCAGTTGATTTATTAGAAGAGGTAGGGGTAAAGCGTTATAAGATTGGGTCAGGTGAGGTCAGCAATTTTTTATTATTGGAAAAGCTTTCGAAAACCAACAAACCTGTGATTCTATCGTCAGGGATGAGCTCCTATCAAGAACTGGATGCAGCCGTATCTTTTTTGAAGAACAGAAATGTGTCCTATTCGGTGATGCAATGTACCACAGCATATCCAACAAGCGTTGAACAATTTGGCTTAAATGTCATACAAGAACTTAAAGAAAGATATCAAGTGCCTGTTGGGTTTTCAGATCATTCTGCACAATCAGCTACCGGGGTGGCCGCAGTGGCATCAGGGGCTGAGTTTTTAGAATTTCATGTGATCTTGGATGCCAATGAAACTGGTCCAGATGCCAGTGCCTCACTAACCATAGCACATGCAAAACAACTCAATCATGATGCACGCTATATTCATAAAGCCTTACAGCATCCCATCACTAAAACCGATTCGAGTTCGTTTACTGAATTAAAACAAATCTTTGAGAAATCCTTAGCGGTTAATAAATCATTACCCAAAGGTCATTATTTGTCCTTTGCCGACTTAGAAGCTAAAAAGCCTAAAGGTTTTGGAATCAATGCATTTGAATTTGAAAAGGTAATTGGGAAACAATTGAGCCGAGGATTGGCAGCATGGGAGTTTTTAAATACAAAAGACATCGTTTAAATGGGTAGAGTTAGAAAAATATGTGCTGTTATTACCGCGCGACCTTCATATAGTAGAATCAAAACGGCTTTAAGGGCAATCAATGAGCATCCTGATCTCCAATTACAGTTGGTAGTGGCTGGATCTGCTTTATTGGACCGTTATGGTAACGCCGCTGATTATATTGAGCGTGACGGATTTAAGATTGATGAACGGGTTTTTATGGTGCTGGAAGGCGAGAATAAAACCGCCATGGCCAAAACCACAGGTTTGGGGGTGATGGAACTTGCCAATGTGTTTTATAATTTAAAACCCGATGCGGTGATCACCATTGCCGATCGGTTTGAAACCATTGCTACATCCATTGCTGCGGCTTATCAGAATATTCCTTTGGTCCATTTGCAAGGCGGTGAGGTTACGGGGAATATTGATGAAAAAGTACGGCATGCGAATACCAAGTTGGCGGATATTCATTTTGTCGCTTCAGAAGATGCCAAAGCACGTGTGATAAAATTAGGAGAGGATGCTGAATTTGTTTTTAATACCGGGTGTCCGTCGATTGATATTGCCCAAGGATTAATAGATCAGACTGAATTGGATTTTAATCCTATTAAGAAATATGGCGGTGTTGGTGGCTTGACCGTGATGCCCGAAAACTATTTAGTGGTGTTGCAACATCCAGTCACCAATGAATATGATCAAGCAAAATCAGATATCACAACAACACTTAATGTTATTAACGAATTGGGAATTTCGACCTTTTGGTTTTGGCCCAATGTAGATGCCGGATCTGATGGTACGTCCAATGGGATTCGCTCTTACAGGGAGAAGCATGATCCAAAGCACATTCGGTTTTTTAAGAATATGGATGCTATTGATTTTTTAAAATTGCTGTACCATAGCCAATGTCTAATCGGGAATAGTAGTGTTGGAATTCGGGAATGTTCTTTCTTGGGTGTTCCTGTGGTGAATATCGGTACTCGACAACATCGGAGACAACGCGGACAGAACACTATTGACGTGACTTATGATGGGGCTCAAATTAAACAGGCCATTTTAGAGCAACTTAAAAATCCTAAAAATAAACGCAGTACGATATATGGCGATGGGAATAGTGGTCAAAAGATTGCCGATATTTTAGCGACCATTGAATTGCGCTTTCATAAAACTATTATGTATTGATGAAAATATTAGGGATCATTCCGGCAAGAGGTGGATCGAAAGGCATTTCTAAAAAAAACATCAAATTATTAAATGGTAAGCCATTGTTGGCCTATACCACTGAGGTTGCCTTACAGTCAAGGTTGCTTTCAGAAGTCATAGTGTCCACCGACGACGATGATATTATGAACGTTGTCAAAAAATTAGGCGTTAAAGTGCCGTTTAAAAGACCTGCTGAACTAGCCCAAGATGATACCCCAACGATAGAGGTCATTTTCCATGCCTTAAAATGGTATGAAGATCAAAATATTCATTTTGATGCGGTCTGCTTATTGCAAGTGACCTATCCATTCAGAACGCTTACTTTTTTGAATGAGGCGATTCAAAAATTTAGTTCCAGTGATTTTGACTCGCTTATTTCAGTTCAAAAGGTGCCACATGTCTATAATCCGCATTGGGTTTTTGAGGCAAACAATAAGGGCAATTTATATTTAGCGACTGGTGAATCTGAAATTATTAGTAGACGGCAAGAATTACCTGATGCTTATCACCGGGATGGGGCTATTTATTTAACCTCCACAAAAACACTTATGGAAAAGCAGTCTCTTTATGGCAGTGCCATAGGGTTTATAGAATCTCCTACTGAAGGCTATGTTAATATTGATACCATTGAAGATTGGAAAAAGGCTGAACACATTGTGAAAACCTTTACTAAAGATTAATTCATGTCATTTAAAAAGAAGAAAGCCTTTATATTGGTGCCAGACGGTGTAAGTCTGAAAAATTTCGCTTACACTAAGTTTTACAATAAAGCTTATGAAAGAGGCTTTACGATTGTGTTTTGGCATCATACACCTTTTGATTTTGACAGTTTAGGTTTTAGTCATTTGGCTATAGAACAACCTAAACTGCATTGGTTGACCACCGTTTTAAAAAATGTTAGAAAACGCGTGGAGCTTTCTCGTTTTGCCAAACGAGAAGAGGATGTCATTTATAATAGCTATGTTTTTCCACTTTCCTATAAAACCTTAAAAGCTAGCGTCAGAAGCCTTTTGACAAATTTGCTAACTTTTGTTTTTGATTCCGAAAAAGGATTAAGATCAGTCCGAAGGACCATACAAAAGCTTGAAGGGCAAACCTCCTATTATAAACATTGTTTAGCAGTGCTTGAAGAGCATCGGCCAGATGTGGTTTATTGTACCAGTCAACGTAATGTGTTAGCTATAGCGCCGCTACTCGCAGCCGCTAAATTAGAAATTCCTACAGTTTGTTTTGTGTATTCATGGGATAATTTGCCAAAAGCCACTTTGGATGTCACTGCAGACTATTATAACGTTTGGAGTCAACATATGAAGCATGAGCTTTTACATTACCATCACTTTATTAATGAGTCACAAGTTCACGTTACGGGTACACCGCAATTTGAACCCCATTATATTAAGGAATTATTACAACCAAAGGAGCGGTTTTTTGAGGAAAATAACTTGAATTTGGATATCACCTATCTTTGCTATAGTGGAGATGACGTGACAACCTCTCCAAAAGATCCGATGTATCTAAGAGATGTTGCTAAAGCAATTAGGTCTCTAAAAAACAAAGGTCATAGTTTGGGTTTAATCTTTAGACGCTGTCCTGTCGATTTTTCTGATCGTTACGATTCCGTTATTGAGGAATACGCTGATGTGATAGTACCCATCCAGCCTATTTGGAAGAAAATGGGAGGCGCATGGGACACAATCTTGCCCTTGCCAGAAGATGTGACCTTGTTGAGTAATTTGGCTTTGCATACTGCTGCCGTAATTAACTTGGGATCTTCGATGGTATTTGATTTCGTCATTCATCAGAAACCTTGTTTGTACATGAATTATAATTATTTTAACGAAGCGAATCTTCCGGAACAGGGGGTGTACGTTTATGATTATGTTCATTTTCGATCTAAGCCTTGTGAAGACGTTGTGATATGGTTAAACCATCCAAATGATATTGCGAAGTCCATTGAGGCAGTTTTAGAACATCCAAGCCCGACCATTAGTGCCGCTAATTTATGGTATGAAAAAATCAATGAACCTCCTGCCAATAGTGCTTCAACTCGGATTTGGAACAGTATAGAAGCTATTATTAAAAAAGAAACCACTTAAGCGTCACCATGCATATTGCTTTTCTTACACCAGAATTTCCAGATTCCAATCTCAGTAGGTCGGGCGGCTTAGGTACCAGTATTAAAAATCTAGCCAGAGGATTAGTTGCTCAAGGTGTTACAGTAACTGTGTTTGTTGTAGGGCAACAAGAAGACTCTAACTTTAAAAGTGAAGACATTCATATTATAAGTGTTGCCACCAAAAATCATATGGCGTTCAAATGGTACTTGGAACGTAAGCGTTACCAAAAAATCATTCAAAAACACATTGATAAAGAAGGCATAGACCTCATTGAGGCACCAGATTGGACGGGAATTTCGGCTTTTATGAAATTTACAGTACCACTAATTATTCGACTGCACGGCAGTGATGGTTATTTTTGTCATTTGGATAGCAGAAAACAAAAAAGGAAGCATCAATTTTTGGAAAAAAGAGCGTTAAAAGGAGCTGATGCTATAGTCTCAGTCAGCAAATTTACGGCTGATCTAACAAAACAAATTTTTGGATTAAATAAAACAATTGCTACCATTCCTAATGGCATCAACACTGATGATTTTAAACCTCTTGACATAGCAATCAATCAAGGTCAATTGTTGTATTTTGGAACGCTTATTAGAAAGAAGGGTGTATTGGAATTAGCTGAAATTTTCAATAGAGTTGTTGAGAGAGTGCCACATTGTACACTCTTGCTTATTGGGAAAGATGCTAATGATGTTTTTGAGAACACGTCAACGGTATCACTTTTTATGGCCTTGTTATCCGAAGAGGCTAAACAAAGAATGATACACTTGGATGAGGTGCCTTATGCTGAGATTAAAGCCCATATTGCAAGTTCCCAAGTGGTGGTATTACCGAGTTTTGCTGAGGCCTTTCCCATGACTTGGTTAGAAACCTTAGCCATGGAGAAAGCTTTGGTAAGCTCCAATATTGGATGGGCCAAGGAATTGATGGTGGATGGGGTTACGGGATTTACGGTAGACCCTAAAGACCATGAACTGTATGCTGAAAACATTATTGGCTTACTGAATGATTCCGATAAATGTGTTGAGTTTGGCAAGGCAGGTCGGGAACATGTCATCAATCATTTTTCAACATCGATTATTGTAAAAAAGAATATGGCACTCTATAACACTATTATTAAAAAATGATTATTGTTTACCATCATAACAATAAGGTAGCTTCCATTTTTGATCATCAACTTCAAGAGGATATTCTAGTAGAAGAAAATCATATCTTGAAAACATTGATGCATCTTGCTACTTTACATAATAATAGAATTTTGGTTTGGTGCCGATTAGATTGTAAAGAACAACTAAATCATGTAGTTATTTCGAATAGCTTTAAGATAAAAAATATCATGTTGTCTTATGGTAAAGGGTTTTATATACCTGAAGCTATTGGTTATGTCGAGGATTCTCCATTTATAAAGGTAAATCCCTCAGTAAAATATGGTACTTTTTTAATGTCTAGCACTGTTGGTGCTATTCACAGTGAAACCTTATTGAAATTTAGGAGATGTAATTTTCCTAATGACTTTGCGTTCGCGCTCAACTCCATAGCAAAATTGGGAATGCCACATGGGCTATTTTGTTATTCTGAACCCAAATTGATTTTATCTACAATTGAAACTGTAGAAAAGCGTGCTGGAGTTTATACTTTATTCCGTTTTGTAAAACAGCATTACAGAGCCCGTTGGGTGTTTTTGCTCGCCTTGAATTTTTGGTGGCATGAGAGTAAAGTCACATTGTTACCGCTTTTAAATAGTCTTTTGTACAAGAGACGTTCTTTTAATACTGCTATTAACCTTGAAGCTAATGTTGAATGTGAAACTATAGAATTACCTTCCATAGATGTCATCATTCCAACTATCGGACGACCTAATTATTTAAAAAACGTTTTAAAGGATCTGACAGGGCAAACACATCTTCCCAACAAAGTGATCATTGTTGAACAAAACCCAGAAGAAGGCAGTAAGACTTCTTTAGATTTTATTTATTCCGAATCGTGGCCTTATAAGGTTGATCACCATTTCATACACCAAACGGGAGTCTGTAATGCAAGAAATATTGCCTTACAACAAGTGGTTTCGGAATTTGTTTATTTAGCGGATGATGATAACAAATTTGATGAAGGTTTAATTGAAACTGTACTAATAAAAATGCTAAAATTTGATTTAGATGTCATTTCTATGTCTTATTTGCAGAAAAATGAAAGAGAAAAGCGGAAGTTCCCGTTACAATGGGGGACTTTTGGCGCTGGAAGTAGTGTTCTCAAATCAAAGTTTTTGGCTAATGTGTCGTTCAATGAGGTGTTAGAATTTGGATATGGCGAAGATGTTGATTTTGGCATGCAGTTGAGAAATGTTGGGGCTGATATCATTTATTTTCCAAGCATTCAAATACTGCATCTCAAAGCGCCTATTGGCGGCTTTAGAACAACTTTTAAGCAGCCATGGTTGGAAGATAAGATACAGCCAAAGCCTACGCCTACAGTGATGTTTAATAGAATGACCAATACCTCAGAAAAGCAATTATTGGGATATAAAACTATATTGTGCCTCAATTATTATTTTTCGCAAGAAATTAAGAATCCGATTAGGTATTATAAGTTTTTCATAAAGGAATGGAATCAAAGTGTATTTTGGGCCAATAAATTAAAAAATTCGAACACGTGAGATTTTCTTTGATTATATGCACTTATATGCGTCCAAAAGCTATATTAAAATTAGCGAAGTCTGTTCAATCTCAAACACTTTATCCAAATGAAATCTTAATTATTGATGGCTCAACAGACGATGAGACCGAGCAAATTTTAAAACAACATACTTTTAATAATTTAGTCTATCATAAAGTTGATGACCAACACAGAGGTTTGACCAAACAACGCAACTTCGGCATTTCAAAAGTATCTCCAACTTCTGAAGTAGTTTGTTTTTTAGATGACGATACAATTTTGCATGCTGATTATTTTAAACAGTTGTTAAGCACTTATGACCAATATCCAAATGCATTGGGTGTGGGTGGCTATATTAACAATGAAGTGCAATGGCAAAATACTGACGGTTCTTCAAGCTCCAAACGCTTTTATTATGATGGCTGGATGCGCAAGGAACCTTTAAGATTCAGAGTTAGAAAATGGTTTGGATTGGCTCCAGACACACCACCTTGTTACTTGCCGAGCTTTTCGCATGGGCGTTCTGTGAGTTTTTTACCACCATCGGGAAAAGTATATCCTGTTGAGCAATTTATGGGAGGAGTGTCTTCTTATAGAACCTCAGTTTTTGACGCTCTACATTTTTCTACCTATTTTGAGGGTTATGGTTTATACGAAGACACTGATTTTTGTTTGAGATTAGCTAAAAAGGGCGAGTTGTATGTGAACACGGCTGCACGATTAGAACATCATCATGATCAGCAAGGACGTCCAAATAAATACAAATACGGAAAAATGGTTATTAGAAATGGATGGTATATTTGGAAAGTAAAATATCCAAAGCCTAATTTAAAAGCACAGATCAAGTGGCATTTGACGGCTATTTTACTTTTAAAGCTCACTTTCTTAGGTGTGATAACCAATAAAAAGAAATCAGAAGCATTTAATGAAGGTTTCGGACGGTTTGTGGGGTGGTTAAGTTTAATTATCGATAGACCCAAAATAGAAAGATAAAATAAAACCTAAATGATTAGATCTATCAATATTGTATTAACACAAGGTCAGGAGGACATAGCTTTTCGTAGGGTACATGATTTTAAATATGAGATTGCCACTGAAACTTTATTACATGAAAGTTTTAGCTTAAAAATATGCTTTACTCAAAAAATTATAGGTTTTAGGGATCATGATTACAAATGGAAGAAGATCGACTCACGATTGATTGCCACGGAACTTTCTCCTAAGATTATAAAGATGGAAAATGGTCAAATTATTCAAGCCAATCAAAACATTGGAATATGGGAAGTTATTCCAAAATCTCCTATGACATTGTATTGGCATTTTAATCCAGACTTATCACAACCTATGGTCAATTATACTGGGCCTGAGAACTTGAAACAAATAGAATCAGCAATAAATAGTATGGATTTCAGCATTCCACTTGCATTGTTGCTTTCGCCCGATACTGGATTAGAACTCAGTAGATCTGAATTCCCTTTTAAGCCCATCGTGTGTTTTACAGACCACTGTGATTTTGATACTTTAGAAAATCTCAAAATACAACGACAGTTTTTTAAAACACATCAAATAAAAATCACTAAAGGGTTTTTCATAAACCAATTTTCTACACGAAAGGATAACGCTTCTTGGGAGTTGCATTCAGAAGAATTAAAAAGATGGATAGCAGATGGTCACGAGATGGCCTACCATTCCTTATCCCAATCAATAAAATCAGATTCAGAAAGCTTAAATGATTTCTTTAATTTTAAAGCCCCCTTAAATGGCATAAGAGTTTGGATTGATCACGGCTATCAACCGTACAACTTTACACTTTATAAGAAAAGTGGGCTAACAGAAAGTGAGTTTTCGAACCAATTATCTTCTCAAAATATTAAAACACTCTGGAATTATATTGATACAGGCACAACTGCCAAAGGAGTTATCAATCAGTTAAATTCAGATCATTTTACTTTAAAAAGCTTTTGGAAAGGTGTTAAGGGTTTAGGTTTTAAAAAAGCAATAAGCTTAATGACCAAAAATGTTCTCTTCCATTACTTCAATGACGAACAAAAGACTCAGTCCTATAAATTTTTGGCGGTTGATGTTAAGGGGTTTTTTATAAATAAAAAAGTCAGTGTTTTAGGAAGTTTATTAAGAAATACGACAGCCATTGTGCCAGCATTCATGTCTGTTTTGTTCTTTTGGAATTCGAAAAAGAAAGAACCCTATCCTTTAGCAAAATACAGTCCAGTGTTTTTTAATCATAAAATTGGAAATCAGTATTTTAACATATTTCAAACTTTGGAAATGGTTGATCTTAAAGCGTCACTGTGCAAAGAAAATATCGATTTATTATGTGAAGAAAACGGACTGTTTATAGCCCATACCTATTTTTCTGTACCATTGCTATACCATTATGGAAGGTTATTTATAGATCAGAATAATATTAATCCAGAAGTAGAGATTAATTTTAGATACTTATCAGAGAAAATTACTGATGGTAGTATTTGGAACCCGACCTTGTCAGAATTTCAAATGTATATGGAACAATATAAGAAAGTGGAGTTTGATTGTGATGAAAAAGGGATGATATTTGTAAAGCATGAAACTAACATTTGCTCAAGAAAAGTTGTATCATAATGGAAGTGATCTATACAAAAGATAAGGAATGGCTTGATAAATGGGATACTTATGTGGCAGAAAAGCCTCGCGCAAGCCACTTGATGACGACAGATTGGTTGAAGTCGTACAGTTCGTATGGGTTCGACTATGAGGTAGGTATTGTGATAGAAAATAACAAGATTATTGGAGGTTTTGGATCTGTTATACCAAAGGTACTATTTTTTAAATTTTATATTATTCCTCATGGGCCAATAGTAAATAAAGGATATGAATACTATGTAGAAGCGCTCTTAAAAGACTTGTATCTTAGAGCAAAAGAACTGCGTTGTTGTTATGCCCAAATTAGTTTACCAATTTCTAGTACTAATAAAATAAAGGATCATGTTTTTAATCCTGCTGAAGTAAAATTTATTCGAAACAATTTTAAATCAGGGAAACTATTTAATTATGTGTATTGTTCCTACGGACTAAATTGGATGGACTTTACAGAGCATCCGAATACAGACAGCTACTTAAAAACATTGTCTTCAAAGGTGAGACAATACGTTCGATTACCTTACAAAAAAAATACTGAAATTATAAATGTAACGAGTCAAATTGAACTGAAAAAAGGATATAATGTTTTTGAATTTAACGCAAATGAACTTGGTTATAAGATTCGTGCATTTAAGGATATTAAGGATTCTATTTTAGGATTGATTGATTCAAAACGAGGGTTTTTTCTTAATATTTATGTGGATGGGGAGGTTAAAGCATCCGGATTTTATATACTGGCTGGAGGCCATATAACCAATGTGCTGGCTGGTGTCATAAAAGAAAAACCAGATTTAAAATTGGGATATATGCTACAATGGGAGGCTGTAAAAAAGTCATTTGATTTGGGATATAAGGGGTATAATATCTCCATGGGTGGTTCTGAAGGTGTAAAGGAATTTAAAAAACGTTTTGGTGCTGATGCTATGTTTTATGAAGATCCACACTTCTATGTCATATTAAAGCCATTGATGTTCAATGTTTATCTTAAATTTGAGAAATACATGAAACCGTATAAGTCTCAAATCTCAAGAGTATTATCTAAATTTAAAAAATGAGGAAAATCTCTAAATTATTTAAATTTAAATTGATAGACGTATATGTTTATAGGATGCAGTGTCCTGAACATTTTCAATATGAAAACTTTCCTTATGTAGTCGAAAAGATAAAGGTTTCGAGAAATAAAACTAAATATTACATAGCAAATGAGAATTTAACGATACATGAAAGCTATTTATACCAACGTACTTTTTTGTTGAGGTTATTAAAAATATCAGGCCCAGTGATTGGTGATTGCTATACAAATATAAAATATAGAGGACAATCTATTTATCCATTCGTCATTAATTATATTGCCAATGACGTCATTGAAGCAACTAAAAAGGATGTTTTTATTATTGTAAATTCTAATAATTTCAGCTCGATAAAAGGTATTGAAAAGGCTGGATTTAAAAAATATGCTGAGATAAAGGCAAAAAGATGGTTAGTTTGGTACCATAGAAAACACATAATTCTTATGAAATAATGACTTTATGAAACTCGCCATTTTTACATTAGTTCAGCACAGTTTTAAAGAGGGTCAGTATTATGGCTATGCACCTTATATCAATGAAATGAACCTATGGGGCAATTACGCTGACGAGGTAATTGTACTAGGCATTAAAAAGCCATCTAATGAGGTGGATGGCATAGAAACCGCTTATCATCATCCAAAGTTAAAATTTGTTCCAGTACCAAATTTTAATATTTTAGGGATGGCATCCGTTTTTAAAACACTAATTAAAGTACCCTATATTTTTATAAAATGTGTGCAGGTGATGCGTCAAGCTGATCATATCCATTTAAGATGTCCTGCCAATGTAAGTTTGGTGGCTTGTTTTGCCCAAATCTTTTTCCCAAGCAAAAGGAAATCGACCAAATATGCCGGCAATTGGGATCCGAATAGCAATCAACCATGGACCTACCGTTTGCAACAGGCCATTTTACGTAACACCTTTTTAACTCGGAATATGCAGGTATTAGTGTATGGTGAATGGCCTAACGAAACTAAGAACATTCAACCTTTTATCTCTGCTACTTATTATGAAAGTGAAAAAATAGCGTTTCAGCCTAAAGATTATACCCAGCCTTTAAGTTTTGTTTTTGCGGGAGCCTTAGTTGTAGGCAAGCGTCCTTTATTGACCATTCAGATTATTGAAGCCTTGCATCAAAAAGGAATTCCAGTAATATTGCATATGTACGGAGATGGACCGTTAATGCCAGAACTGCAAGATTATATTACGAGGAACAGATTGGAATCGGTAGTTTCCTTATACGGCAACCAGGACAAAAGTGTGGTCAAAGCCACATTAATGGACGCTCATTTCAATATTTTGCCATCCAAAAGTGAGGGCTGGCCAAAAGCGGTGGCTGAAGGGATGTTTTTTGGATGCATTCCCATTGCTACCCCGGTTTCCTGTGTTGGTTGGATGCTTGGCGAAGGTACGCGAGGTATCTTAATTGAACCCGATTTGGAAACCGCAGTGTCCCAGATTGTGACTGCTTTAAAAAACGCCGATTTGGATGTCATGGCGAAGGCAGCATTGGATTGGTCGCAACAGTACACGTTTGATCGTTTGGAGGAGGATATTAAGGAGGTGTTATCCCCTAAATCCCCGAAGGGGACTTTTGGTTGATGACGGATTAAGAATTAGGGAGATTGATGATTGCTGATTGACGATTGATGATTGATGATTGATGATTTTTGAAATTTAATGCTTCAATGAAATTGGTCAGACGACAGACTATCAGATTTCATAGATTAAAATAAAAGCCATAAATAGATCAGTGAAATCCAGCTTCCCGGCTTTCAGGTCAGCAAGATCAGCGTCACCCGCCTTGAACGGACGGGCAGTTCAGCGTTCTATAATAAATCTGGCGGATGATTGATGACAACAGTCGGTAGAAAGTGGAAATAAAAAAATCATTCCTAATTTTGACAATGAATTAATTAACTAAAAACGGTCAACTCTAAACAGGGAAGTATAATTAAGCATTGAAAATTTACGATATACGATTTTAGATTTACGAGGTGTGATTGTTGATTTTTGATTGATGATTGGATGACTGTTAATTACAAAAGTTGATGACTATTTTTGACAATGAAAATTAATTAAAAACGGTCAACGCTAAACAGGGAAGTATAATTAAGCATTGAAAATATACGATATACGATTTTAGATTTACGATGTGTGATTGTTGATTTTTGATTGATGAGTGCTAATTACAAAAGTTGATGACTGTTTTTGACAATGGAAATTAATTAAAAATGGTCAACGCTAAACAGGGAAGTATAACTTGCCCGAAGGGGACTTTTGGAATGTGAGTTGCTGGAGGATTCCGCATGCTGCGATTGGTCATTGCGAGGGTTACATGAAAGGAAGCACTGCTTTATTGAATGTACATAGCAAAGCTATCGACCGTGGCAATCTTTTGATTGTGAGTCCGAGACTTGGTTGTTGAGCGAAGTTTTGAGTAGTGTCTGATGGTCTACTTAACTTGATTCCTTGTTCGAACCTAAAGATTGCTTCGTCCTGCGTCCTCGCAATGACGCTATTGGGTTGGGCTCGGAATGACGCTCGGGTGGAGAGCTCGCAATGATGTCTCTTGCTTACAAGCCAATCGCCCAATAAACAATAATAAATAACAATAAAGAAAAGGTAAATGCGTGTACTGCAATTGATAGATAGTTTAGATGCGGGTGGGGCGGAGCGGATGGCGGTCAATATTGCCAACGTGCTGTCTGAATCTGTTGAACGTTCTTACCTATGTGCAACACGACGGGAAGGGTTATTGAAAGACGCAATCGCATCGAACGTTTCATATTTGTTTTTGGATAAGCAACGTAAGTTGGACTGGCCTGCTATGATCAAGTTGAGGCGGTATATTCTCAAAGAAAAAATTGACATTATCCATGCCCATTCTACCTCCTTTTTTATGGCGACGCTTATGAAGTGGCTAATTCCTGGACTAAAAATAGTTTGGCACGACCATTATGGAAACAGTAGCTATTTGGAAGAACGGAAGTATGGTGTGCTCAAATTATGCTCAAGGTCTTTTTCACTGATTTTAAGTGTGAATAGCGTACTGGAAACTTGGGCAAAAACTAATTTGAACGGCGACGAGGTGGCTTATTTGCCTAATTTTGCCATTCAGGAAACGGTAATATCTCAAGTAACCGAATTGAAAGGTGTCGCAGGAAAACGAATCCTGTGTTTGGCAAATTTAAGAGAACAAAAGGATCATCATAATCTTTTACAAGCTTTTAAATTGGTTGGTAATCATCACTCTGATTGGACTTTGCACTGTGTGGGTCAGGATTTTAAAGATGCCTATTCTGAGTCGGTGTATCAACTGGTAACGGAATTGGATTTAGAAGAACAGGTCTTTTTTTACGGCAGCTGTCCAGATTCAAGTGCTATTATCAAACAAGCTGATATTGGCG
Organism: Gelidibacter gilvus; assembly: GCF_004115975.1. Classification (GTDB taxonomy): domain Bacteria; phylum Bacteroidota; class Bacteroidia; order Flavobacteriales; family Flavobacteriaceae; genus Gelidibacter; species Gelidibacter gilvus. Next base: position 47,680 of record NZ_SDDZ01000014.1, read on the forward strand.
TTTTATCGTCTTCCTCAGAGGGCTTACCTTTAGCATTATTGGAATACGGACTGGGCCAGTTGCCTATTGTAGCTACCAATGTGGGGGATAGTACGAGTGTGTTACCTGAAGCCTGCCGTGAGTTTTTAGTAGCGCCAAACCATCCTGAACATTTGGCGGAACGAATAATGGTTTTGATTTCTGACGACTATTTGCGAGAAACAACTGGGAAGGTGATTAACCAGCATGTATTGGAGCATTTCTCGGCAATGGCGGTTAATGATAAATTGATGTCGTATTACTCCCAACTCTAAAAAAAACTCTATTTTGCAAGCCCTTGACACTTTAGTCCTATGAGCGCCAAACAACGCTATCGTTACCGGTTTACCAATGATGCCTATGTGGCCTTGATCGTGTTGCACATCATTATGGGCATTTTTATTAACGTGATCCCGGATTTTTCAAAATTGTATTTTACTGTGGTTTGTTTGTTTTTCATCTTCAAAATTATTGTGGCTCCAAAACATGAGAAGGTGATTTGGGTGTTATTTGGTGCCACTTATATTGTCGCTTCAGAATCTCTTTTTAGAATGACCGGAGGCGGTCTGTTTTATGAATTCTCTAAGTATTTTGTCATTTTATTGATGGGGATGGGGATGTTTTATGATGGCCTTTCTGGAAAAGGCTATCCCTATTTTATCTATCTCATTCTCTTGGTTCCAGCGGTATTGGTGGCTTCGACTACTTTGGGTTATGACCTTAATTTTAGGACCAGTGTCGCTTTTGTATTAAGCGGCCCCGTGTGCTTAGGGGTTTCCGCACTCTATTGTTACGATAAAAAAGTCAGTAAAGAGGTCTTGTTGCAGATTGTAGCGTGTATTAGTTACCCCATTATCGCCATGACCACCCATATTTTCTTATACAACCCAAGTGTTAGGGAGGTGCTAACATCAACAGGATCGAGTTTTGCCACTTCTGGAGGATTTGGCCCTAATCAGGTTTCCACTCTGTTGGGCTTGGGGATGTTTGCCTTAACCGTACGGTTTTTTATGAAATCGCCCGGTTTGTTTTTAAAACTTTTTAATTTATTCCTCTTGGTGGCCATATCGTTTAGGGCCTTGGTTACTTTAAGTAGAGGTGGCGTATTTGGAGCCATAATAATGATTTTTGCGTTCTTGGTGGTTTATTATGGCAGTGCCAAATACCGACAGAAACAACAGATTATTGTTTCCGTTTTATTGTTGGTTTTTGTAGGATTCATTACATGGGGAATCAGTTTGAATCAATCGAGTGGTCTAGTGGGAAACCGTTATGCCAATGAAGATGCGATAGGCCGTGAAAAGGCCGATATGTCCACTGGTCGTGTGGAGCTCTTTGTCCATGAGTTTGCCGGCTTTCAAGAGCATCCGTTTGTCGGGGTTGGGGCCAGTGGGATGAAACAGGAACGGCTTATATCAGAGGGCACGGTTATCGCATCCCACAATGAAATCAGCCGTTTGCTTTCTGAACACGGGATGCTTGGGGTTATTATATTAATGATCCTTATTTTAAAACCTTTGGATTTTAGAAGCAGAAATCGGAACAATATCTTTTTTTATTCGTTTCTGGCCTTTTGGTTTGCCACCATCAATCACTCAGCCATGCGTATTGCCGCACCCGCTTTTTTATATGGATTATCACTTTTACACGTCACCAATGAAAAACCTCCTCTACGTCGGAAACCATCTCCAAAACTCACAGACTAATCTTAGTTACAGTGCTGTTTTAGGGCCTTTGTTGGAGCAAAGTGGCTATTCGGTGTGTTATACTTCCAGCAAGATCAATAAATTTTTTCGGCTTTTGGACATGTTATGGACAACGTTTAGAGTTTGTAAACGCACAGATCTTGTTTTAATAGATACCTACAGCACCCAGAATTTTTATTATGCAGTTTTAGTCAGTTCATTATGTCGGGTATTGAAGCTGCGATATGTTCCGATTCTTCATGGCGGGAATTTACCAAACCGGTTAAAAAATTCACCTAAATTGTCTAAAAGGCTTTTTGAACATGCTTACGCGAATGTGTCTCCGTCTTTGTATTTAAAGGAAAGCTTTGAAGCGTTTGGGTATCAGAATGTGGTTTATATTCCCAATACTATTAGTCTAGAGAATTATCCATTACACAAAAAAAACTATGATACGCCCCGACTTTTATGGGTGCGCTCTTTTTCTGAAATATATAATCCTGCCTTGGCGGTCAAGGTGTTGCAGGAGCTTAGGCTACGAGGGGTTGATGCCAGTTTGTGTATGGTGGGTCCGGATACAGATGGCAGCTTGGCTGAGGTTAAAGCCTTGACTGAACGGCTAAATGTGAGTGTTACTTTTACTGGAAAACTCAAAAAGACAGAATGGATTGCACTTAGCAAAGACTATAATGTATTTATCAATACCACTAATTTTGATAATATGCCAGTAAGTGTGATTGAAGCTATGGCGCTGGGACTGCCTGTGGTATCGACCAATGTTGGTGGGATGCCGTATTTGATTGAACATGGGGTTGATGGGGTTTTGGTGGCTCCTAATGATAAGGTGGCTATGTCGGATGCGATTTGTTCGGTTTTTGAGGATGTGGATCGGACGGAGGCAATGGCTGCTAAGGCGAGGGAGAAGGTGGAGGAGTTTGATTGGGAGAAGGTGAGAGGGCTTTGGGAGGAGTTGTTGAGAGAGGGAGGATTGAAGATTTTTGATTAGTGATTGATGATTGATGATTAACGATTAACGATTGATGATTGATGATTGATGATTGATGATTTGTGATTAAAAAGGTATTAGGGATTTGGGATTAGTAAGATTGAGGATTAACGATTGACGATTAACGACCCTCGCGAACGTGCCTCCCGCCAGAATGACCTGTCGGGCTGGTTTCGGTACGGGCGGGTTGAAGAATGTTGATTTTTGATAACGAATAACGGTCAACACTAATCAAGGAAGTTCAGTGTGGTAGAAACTCAACTGAAACGAGAAACGAGAAACAAGGAACAAGGAACAAGGAACAAGAAACCTTTAATCCGTTGGTGTCCATTATAAAACCAATAAACATTTGTAGAATTGTGCAGACTTAGTATCTTCGCTTTAAGATTATTTTAACAAATGGCTAAAAAAGGCATCCATTTTCAAGTTTCAGAGCGCAAACTGTTACTCCGTGGAATGGATTTGGTGATGGTGGTTTTGGGGTTATACTTGCTTGGCCTTTTTTTTGACTACACTTACCTTGAAGTTTCCTGGGAAAATAGCGTAGCCGTAATTCTACTTTTGGTGTATTTGGCTATATTCGGGACGGTTTTTGAAATTTATGATTTGCAGAAATCGAGTCAGCTGGATGTGACGTTTCGAACCATTGTTCTCATGGTCTCTACAAGTGTGCTGTTCTATTTCCTGACGCCAATTTTAACGCCTTTCTTGCCGGAAAAGCGTCTGCAAATTGTTTATTTTTATCTGACCATAATCGTTTTTATATTTTTATGGCGGGTGGCCTATACGCGTTTGATTGCTTCACCCCGCTTTTATAAAAGAGTATTGTTGGTGGGGGAGGTTAGCTATGTGGAAGCTTTTGTCAATGCTCTGCGCCAATCCGATCCAAATTATAAAATTGTGGGGTTTATCGATTGTGAACTTCCAAAGGAACATCCTGTAAAGTATATGGGAATTCCGGAATTTGAGGCGGACAACTTGATGCAGACTCTTATTGATCATCAAATTTCTGAAGTGGTGGTGGCCAGCTTTAATACGGAGACGATTACTGCGGGAATCTACAGTGATCTCATGCAGCTCTTGGAACGGGGATTTACCATTAGGGAATATACCCAGGTTTATGAGGAAATAACCCATCGGGTGCCCATTCAATTTGTTGGCAAGGATTTTTATAAATACTTCCCTTTTAGCCGAAGCAATCAAAATACCTTATACCAGTTTTTTCATCGCATCTTTGACATCCTCTTTTCAGTTTTGGGATTGCTAGTGGGGATTATAATTTTGCCATTTCTCTTGATTGGGAATCTTTGCGGAAACAAGGGACCTTTGTTTTACCGACAGGAGCGGGTTGGGAAAAACGGGAGACTTTTTAACATTGTCAAACTAAGGAGTATGGTGGTTAATGCCGAGACCAATGGCGCCAAATGGGCGGAAGTGAATGATGTGCGGATTACCAAATTCGGGATGTTTTTACGACGCAGTAGACTAGACGAAATCCCCCAGTTTTTTAATATCCTTAAAGGCGAGATGAGTGTCATCGGTCCCCGGCCGGAACGCCCGTTTTTTGTGGAAGAACTCGCCCGAACCATTCCCTTTTATGAAACCCGACACATTGTTAAACCTGGTTTGACGGGGTGGGCACAGGTGAAAACACGGTATGGCGGGTCTGTTGATGAAAGCCTCGTGAAGTTGCAATATGATTTATTCTATATTAAGCATCGCAGTGTATTTCTCGATTTGAATATTATGGTGAAGACCTTGAGTACGGTGGTTTTTTATAGAGGACAGTAGGGGGAGGTATTAGGTATTTGGCATTAGGTATTAGGTTGTGGATAGGAGGTGGTAGAATGTGATTTTTATTGAAGATTAGTGATTTAAGATTGGGGATTGATGACCGATGACCGATGACTGAAGACTGAAGACATTCAGTTTTAAATTTGGTTAGATGAGTAGTTGATTAGCGATTGAAGATTAACGATTTTTGATTTTTGAAGTTTAGATTTGGAATGATTGTTAGATGAGGAGGTTGAAAATGAAATTGAAGTTGAAATTGAAGTTGAAGTTGCTTGCCCGTCCGTAGGGGGGAAGTTGAAATGGAAGTTGAAAAGGAAAACTTTGGCTGCCGATTGTCTGCCCTTCTGCCTGCCAGTCCGAAGCTTTTGCGAAGGCTGGTAGATTTTGCGTAGGCGGGAAGACTACCAATTGAATACTGAATATCGAATTTTGAACACCGAATAATGAAGTTTTAAATTTGGCTAGAGGAGTGTTTGATTAGCGATTTTTGACCCGCCCGAACGTGCCTCCCGCCAGAATGACCTGTCGGGCTGGCTTCGGTACGGGCGGGTTAACGATTTTTGATTTTTGAAGTTTAGATTTGGAATGATTGGTAGATGAGGAGGTTGAAAATGAAATTGAAGTTGAAATTGAAGTTGCTTGCCCGTCCGTAGGCGGGAAATCGAAGTTGAAAAGGAAAACTTTGGCTGCCAGCTGCCGGCTGCCAACTGCTTGCCCGTCCGCCTGCCAGTCCAAAGTTTTTGCGAAGGCTGGTAGCTTTTGCGGAGGCGGGAATACCGCCAACTGAATATCGAATATCGAATTTTGGAACACCGAATGATGAAGTTTTCAATTTAGCTAGATAAGTAGTTGATTAGCGATTGAAGATTAATGATTTTTAAGGTTTAGATTTGGAATGATTGGTAGATGAGGAAATTGAAGTTGAAAGCGAAGTTGAAATCGAAGTTGAAAAGGAAAACTTTGGCTGCCGACTGCCTGCCCGCCCGCCGGTAGGTGGATAGCTTTTGCGTAGGCGGGAAGACTACCAACTGAATCATGAAGTTTGGGTTTTGAATAATGGAAGGACGGCACGCGGATGACGCTGATTATACGGATTTTTACTGATTTTGTAGTGAATATTTATGAGAACCTTCTCTGTGAAACTCTGTGATTGCTCAGTGAATCTCTGCGGAATAGAATGGAATGTATGTTGGAATATTGAATATCGAATACTTAATATCGAATACTCAATCATGAAGTTTGAGTTGAACTGAACTGACAACACTCTCACCTCTCACCACTAATCCCTAATCCCTAATCCCAAATCCCTCATGCCTAATGCCCCATGCCTATTTCCCCTCAAACTCTTGCCTTCCTAAACATCGTAATCAAAAACACAAACAGCGCAATGAAGATGGCTATTCTCGCGATATAATCACCAGCCCAGGTGTAAAAGGTCATTTTTTCGTTGGTTGTGAGGGTTCCTGACAAAGCACCTTGAGTATCATAGGGCAAGGACGACATGATGTCGCCTTTGGCATTGATCAGTGCAGAGATGCCTGTATTGGCACTTCTCACAATATCTCTACGGGTTTCAATGGCTCTTAACCTGGCATAACTTAAGTGTTGTTTATGACCTTGTGTGTCGCCCCACCAAGCGTCATTGGTGATGATGGCCAGTACGTTGGCGCCATTTCTGATATATCCTGTTACAAACTCACCATAAACCGATTCATAACAAATAATGGGGCCAACCCTTAGGTTAGGATTGGTGGTATGGAAAGCCGTGCGCTCTTCTTGCGTGGTTTTCATGGCCAAAGTACCGCCTAGGTCAATCATGAAATCGCCTATTAGAGGTTTTATAATGGTTTGATACGGCAGGGTCTCTACACCAACGACCAATTTCGATTTGTGATAGAGTTGCACCTCGTCGCTGGCGTTGAGCATCATGGCCGAGTTGTAATCGTCATACCAAAATCCGCTGTTGTGGTAATTGGATTGTTTTTTGACCAGTTCTTTATCCGTGATAAAATTGATAAATGAAATCCCCGTTAGGAAATTTAAATTGGGATGTTCTGAAACATACACATCCAGTTTTCTCTTAAAATAGGCGTTTTCCAACTCTTTGATTTTGACATTGTCTGCAAATACGGTTTCCGGAGCGACGAGAAGATCTGTTTGTGCATTGATTTTAGTGTCTGCCAGCCTGAGTAACATATCGGCGATATCTTCATTGGGGACATTGTATTTTTCGGAATACGGATCGATATTGGGCTGTAATGCTATCACGTTCACTTGTTCACCTTTGATAGTGTAGGTGTGATAGATGGTTAAGGAGATGATAATCGGCAAAATGAGGACGGCTAAGATGACGATACCTGACGATTTAAGATCTTTTACAGATTTCTGATGTTGATATTTCACCATTAATTTATACACCAGAATGTTCACGAGCCAGACCCATAAGGTGCCTCCAAAAGTTCCAGTGTATTCATACCATTGGATCCAGGTGAAATATTCTGAAAACCCATTGCCTAGATTTAGCCATGGCCAAGAAAAGTCCCATCCCAAATGCAGCTTTTCAAAAGCCATCCATAAACACATCAAAAATAACAGACTGATGTTTACGGTAGCACGTTTTGCAATGCTGTGGTAAGTGACCACTAATATTGCCATGAGCATGGAATTCACCAAGATGGCAAAGCTGGCACCAAAGACATCGGCATATTGCAACCAATTGGTGGTGATGAAGTTCCAGATGACAAAGCTCAGGTAACTATACGCAAAAATTGACCATTTTTTCCATTTGATATCGGATAGTCGGATATGGCGCTCCACTAATAATAGCGGGACAAATCCTATGAAAAGCAAGACTGGAAATCCGTAGGTGGGCCAACCAAATGCTAAGAGCAAACCTGAGAGAATGGCGAAAATGATGTGTTTCATTGGGGAAATTTACGAACAAATTTAATGAATATGAATTAAGTACAAAGTATAAAGAAACAAGATTCAAAGATCAGAGTTCGGAATTGGGGATTAGTGGTGAGAGGTGAGTGGTGAGAGATGTGGTGCTTGTGGCTAATGAGAAGAAGACGGATGATAGATGACGGGTGACCGATGTGCTAGACTTATTAACGACCGCCCGAACGTGCCTCCCGCCAGAATGACTTGTCGGGCTGGTTTCAGTACGTGCGGGTTGAAGAATGTTGATTTTTGATATCGAATAGCGGTCAACACTAATCAGGGAAGTTCAGTGTGGTAGAAACTCACAACTGAAACGAGAAACGAGAAACAAGGAACAAGGAACAAGAAACAAGAAACCTCGCTTATCTGAAAATACTGAAATCCAATTTTAAGGAAAACACGTTGGAATACAGCGCAGCACTTTGATCGCCGATATCCGTAAAAGCATAATCGATTTGGATGCCACGGTATTTAAAACCGACCCCAAAATTAGGTTGAAAAGTGAGGTTTTCGGAGTTGTCGAGCTGGAGCTCATTTTGAAAATTGCCTACGCCTGCTCTTAAAAAAACCAGATCGTTATAGCCAAATTCAAATCCGAGGGAAGGGGTTACACTTGCAAAAGACGTACTCAGGATATCATTGTTTTGCTCAAAGCGCACATTAAGATCCAAAGCGGTTACCAAAGAATAGTCATAATTGAAAATGAACTTTTTGGACATACCGACTTGTAGTTTAGGGATGGTCAACTCTGTGGACTCTGGAACTTCCTGATTTTGACCGGCCACAGCATCTTTAATGGTTGCCAGTTTGTCCTTGTCAAAAGTCCAAGCATTAAAAGTGGTGGTAATATCCCTGGCCATCAATCCGAATTTCCAGTTGTTTTGCGATTGGAATTGGACGCCCAAATCGAGACCAAATCCCCAAGACGATGCAAAATCGCCAATAATCCTGCGAATAACCTTCGCATTGACCCCATAGCTAAAGCCATCCAAAGGGATTTTTCGGGCATAGGAAAACATCAGACCATAATCGGCAGCAGAAAAAAGACTGATCCGATCGTAATTAATATTCCCTTGTGCATCAATTAATTGGGTGGTATCCAGAATGTCATCCACTCCAAATCGGATCAATGAAATCCCCACAGCACTTCTATCATCAAGAGGCATGGCAAAGGCGGCATAATTATAATTGGCAATATTGGCGAAATAACTGGAGTGCATTAATGCAATTTGATTGTCTTCAAGTTCGACCAATCCTGCAGGATTCCAGTAGCCTGAGTTGACATCGGCAGATTGTGATACGACAGCATTACTCATTCCTAAGGCAGCGGCGTCAACCCCAATATTCATAAACTCATTGGAGTATTTACGCGTGGTTTGACCGTAAGCAAATAGGGTCAACAGGAAGAACGCAACAACGATATTCGTTTTCAAACGTAAGATTTTTACAAAGATGCACAAAAAGTTGAATTAATCTTAGTTTTTAGGTGGGATCATAAGTTCAAAATAGTGACAAATAGTTGTTAGTGGTATAGATACTTCGACAAGCACAGTAGCCCCGCTGCGCTGATGGAACCAGGAGTCAAGACGGCTTGCTCCCATACAAGTTGCTGTTGGAGTCAAGATACTTCGACAAGCTCAGTAGCCCCCGCTGCGCTGATAGAACCAAGAATCAAGACGGCTAGGTTTGATAGAAATGGCTGTTGGATTTTGGACAGCTGTGCTGATAGAAACTGGAATCAAGAGCCTAAACTTTAGGTGTGAAGGAATGACGACCAATTTTAGAAAAGACGGAGAAATGCAAACGTATCCCGTATTAATTTCAATGCTGGCGGAAGAATTACGCATTTAAGTTTTCAATTATCGCTTATGAGCATATTCTTATAAAAATAGTTTCCTATTTTTACACAAACTTATCTCATGGCCATAAAAAGACATCTTCCCAATATCATTACGCTACTCAACTTGTTTTCTGGTAGCATTGCCGTTGTATTAGCCGTGCAAAACTATTTTGTATCGGCCGCCTTATTTATGTTTTTAGGGATCTTTTTCGATTTCTTTGATGGTCTTGTGGCCAGAAAATTGAATGTGCAAAGCGAATTGGGACTTCAGTTGGACTCTTTGGCGGATATGGTGACGAGTGGGTTGGTGCCTGGGGTTGTGATGTTCAAATTGCTCAACTGGGCCGTTGGTCATCCCATTGTAGAAAACACCGATACGCTTTGGGATTCTTCAAGTATCTTTGAAGGACTACATCACTATGCACCATTGGCCTTTATTGGCTTTTTTATTACCTTGGCTTCGGCATACCGTTTGGCAACATTTAATCTTGATGAAGAGCAGCAAGCTTCTTTTAAGGGATTGCCAACTCCTGCAAATGCGCTGCTTATTATTTCCTTGCCTTTGATCATGGAATTCCAAAACAGTGATACCATTAATGCCATCATCTTGAATCCGTGGTTTTTGATTGTGGTGACTGTTTTAAGTTGCTATTTACTGAATTCAGGAATACCTCTCTTTGCATTGAAATTTAAGGATTGGAGCTTTAAATCGAATGCGGTACGTTATGTTTTTATTATTTTGAGCATCATATTTATCGTTCTTTTCAAGTTTTTGGCCATTCCGTTGATCATTGTTTTTTATGTGTTACTGTCTTTATTTTCGAAATCGATAAGCACTTAAACCTTGACTTTGTTTTCTGTAAATATTTTAGCCACGAATAATTTTATGTTTTTACAAATTCAATACTTTTAATTTTACAAAGCAGGCTTTCCGTCTTACCATATGATGGTTTATTTAATACACAAGTAGAAACTTAACTAATTCTTTCAAAACACATGGGATCAGGTTTTTTTGCACTTTTAGATGATATTGGCGCCCTAATGGATGATGTCGCTTCCATGGCCAAGATTTCAACTCGAAAAACCGCTGGCATTTTAGGCGATGATTTGGCGGTGAATGCCGAAAAAGCTTCTGGATTTGTCGCCTCGCGGGAAATCCCCGTATTATGGGCCATTACAAAAGGTTCTTTTGTCAACAAACTTATTATTTTACCTGTTGCTTTTTTATTAAGTGCTTTTTTCCCAGTTGCCGTAACTGTGGTACTGGTATTAGGCGGCATTTATTTGGCATACGAAGGGGCAGAGAAGGTGTATGAGTATTTAGTGCCACATCACCATGGGCCTGCTGTAGAAGATAAAGGCGGTTTGAGTGCCACGGAAATTGTAGAACTTGAGAAATCCAAGATTAAATCGGCCATCGTTACCGACTTTATTTTATCGGTAGAAATCGTCATTATTGCTTTGGGTACCGTTATGGGTCTCCCGCTTCTCAACCAGATTTTGGTGGTTTCCATTGTCGCTCTTATTGCAACCGTGGGTGTGTATGGGATTGTGGCACTCATTGTTAGAATGGACGATTTTGGTTATAGTTTGATTAACTTTAATGATAAGGATAAAAGTATCTCCGACTTCTTCGGTCATCTTCTCGTAAACGCCTTGCCTTGGGTTATCAAGAGTTTGGGGGTTATTGGTACTATTGCCTTATTGCTTGTGGCCGGTGGGATTTTTGTACATAATTTGGACTTCTTCCATCACTTTTTAGAAACTTGGCCTTCACTTCTTCGAGAGTTTATTGTGGGGGTCATTTTTGGCTTTGTGGCCTTGTTGATTTTTAATGGGATAAAAAAGTTGGTTGGTTTGTTGAAGAAGTAGTGTTTGTTGGTGAAAAACACCAACAACGTCATAATACCAACAAAGACGGTGTAAATTGGTTCTTGAGAAAAACGATTTAGTGTATAATAATTGCAGGTGTATACTCATGCAGTAGGAGTTGTTTTACAAAAATAAGCGCTTGAGTGGGATTATCTTCTTTATTCAATTTTTACAAGCACATCAACCTCGCAAGTAAAGCCAGCATTGGCCATAGTTTGATGCGGATATCGAAAAGGAAATTCACTTATGAACTACAATTTCCCTTGATAAAGACCTTAATAATTTAATTACTTATTATCTTTGGCTCGTGTTTAATTAAAATTTAACCTACAAATTTGAAAAAGATGAAACAAAAGAAAATTACTAGAAAAGGCTACCATGTTTTTGCACTTATTTTACCCTTCTTATTGCTTGGGGTCATGGGCTGTAGCAGCGACGATGAAAACAAGATCGTTGATCAAGATCTTACCTATTTAAAAGGAAATTATGTGGGCACTTGGAATTCGAAAACTCCTATTAAAGATTATGTGGATTATCCAATTTCAGCACGTGTTTTAACTTCAGACAATAATGAATTGACCGGAACATTTTTTTACACCAGAAACTTTAGTGTTTGTTGTAGTGATGCCGAATATGACGGTACATTTACGGCCAAAATAGATGGAAAAGTCGTCAAGTCATTTCGTTTAGATGATATCCAAAGAGATTGTGAAGCTGTTTTTACAGGAACTGGGACGCTTAGAGAAGGAGACAATGCTTTAGTTGTAGACATTACTGGCACTGATTGTAAAGGTGCGCATGTAGGTCAAATCATTTTAGTAAAACAGTAAGCACTCTTTTTAAACTTAGGTCATTAAAAAAGCCGATTCTTTCAGAATTGGCTTTTTATATTTTTTATAGTTTGCTAACGGTTGCGTTTTGATGGCTTAGGTAGGCTATCAAAACAAAATCTTCTTCTTACGCAATTCAAAATTCTGGCCTAAGTATACCTTTCTTACCATTTCATCGGCTGCCAATTCTTCAGGCTTACCCGCTTTGAGGATATTTCCTTCAAACATTAAATAGGTCCTGTCCGTAATGGCAAGTGTTTCCTGAACGTTGTGATCGGTGATTAAGATTCCAATATTCTTTTTGGTCAGTTGTGCTACGATCCGTTGAATGTCTTCCACAGCTACAGGGTCCACACCGGCAAATGGCTCATCCAATAAAATGAAATTGGGATTTGTTGCTAGGGCACGCGCAATTTCAGTTCGGCGGCGTTCGCCTCCTGATAATAAATCGCCTCTACTTTTTCGGATATGTCCCAATCCAAATTCGTCAATTAGAGATTCCATTTTATCGAGCTGCTCTTTTTTAGATAGTTTTGTCATTTGCAACACGCTTAAAATATTGTCCTCGATACTCAGTTTTCTAAAAACAGAAGCTTCCTGAGCCAAATAGCCAATCCCATGTTGGGCGCGTTTATACATTGGGTATTTGGTGATTTCCTTATCATCCAAAAAGATTTTACCGCCATTCGGTTTAATTAAGCCAACAATCATATAAAATGATGTGGTTTTACCAGCTCCATTAGGACCGAGAAGGCCCACGATCTCTCCTTGATTGACTTCTAAAGAAACATCCTTGACCACTTGGCGTCCACCATAGGACTTCATTAAATTTGTTGCGCTTAATTTCATAGCATGAATTGTAGGACTAAAAATAGTAAAATCATAGGGGACACCTAATAATTCTATTCCTTTTTATAAAAAGTTTAACCTTGGGCCTCCAAGGCTTCCCAAAATTCATAGGCTTTACGAAGATGCGGAATGACGATGGTGCCACCCACCAACATTGCAATACCTAGGGCTTCGTTTATTTCTGCTTTGGTAAGGCCTTGATTGTAGCTTGTTTCTAGGTGGTATTTAATGCAATCATCACATCGCAAAACCGTAGAGGCCACCAAACCTAGGAGTTCTTTGGTTTTCACGTCCAGCGCACCTTCCGCGTAAGCGTTAGTGTCAAGATTGAAAATTCGTTTGATGATTTTGTTGTTGCCATCTCCCAAAATTTTGTCGTTCATCTTGGTGCGATAGTCATTGAAATCTTTTACAATATCAGACATGTTTCTTGTTTTTTCTGGCAGCTCTGTTTTGATTTCTCACCACTATGGCAGAAATATAGATGCTTACTTGATACAATATTAAAATAGGAATAGCGACAATCACCTGACTTGCTACATCTGGAGGTGTGATGACCGCAGAAATGATCAATACACCCACCAGGGCATATTTTCTGTATTTTTTAAGAATCTGTGGGGTCACTACGCCAACTTTCGTCAAGAAATAAATAATGATCGGCAACTCAAAGACCAAACCTGCCGCAATGGATGAGGACCGTACCAGGCTGATATAGGAACTGATATCAAATTGGTTGGTAATCTCACTACTTACGGAATAGGTGCCTAAGAAGTTGATGGACAGCGGGGTGATGACATAATAGCCGAATAGCACGCCTAGAAAGAATAATAAAGAGGATACAATTATAAAACCACGGGAGCTTTTGCGTTCGTTATCCAAAAGTCCAGGGCTTATAAAGCTCCAAAGCTGATAAATGATATAAGGGAAGGCAATTATGAAACCAGCATAAATGGACGTCCAAATGTCTGCAGAAAACTGGCCTCCCATCGTTCTACTTTGAATGGTAAACGGGAATGCCTCTGCGCAGAAAGTGGAATCGACATTTAAAAATGTTGATAGTTTGCACAGGTATTTATAGGTTGGAAAATCCATGCTTTTCGGACCGAAAATAATGACGTCAAAAATCCATTTCGAAAAAATGAATGCCACCGTTCCCGCAATGACAATGCTTAAAGTGATCCGGATGAGATGCCAGCGTAAGTCTTCGAGATGGTCTAAAAAAGACATCTCATTGGAAGTTGGTTTTGCCATTAGATGATGCCTTCTTTGATAAGGTCCTGAATATGCACTACACCCGCATATTTACCTTCATGTTCAACCAAAAGTTGGGTAATTTTATTGTTTTCCATAAGCTCCATGGCAGCTACGGCCATGGCATTTTCATCAATGAGTTTAGGGTTGGAGCTCATGATATCTTTTGCAGTCAGGTGAATGAACGAATCGCTCTTGGTAAGCATTCGTCTTAAATCGCCATCAGTAATGATTCCCATAATCTTTCCATCTTCTACAACAGCGGTCACGCCCAACATTTTTTCAGAAATTTCAACAATGACCTGTTTCACATTGGTATCCAAACCTACTTGTGGTTTGTGGTTAACGGAGGAGAGATCGCTCACTCGCAAATAGAGGCGTTTGCCCAAGGCACCACCGGGATGGTATTTGGCAAAATCCTTACTGGAAAACCCTCTTAATTCGACCAGACAAATCGCAAGTGCATCCCCCATAACCAATTGTGCGGTAGTGCTGGTTGTGGGCGCTAAGTTATTAGGGCAGGCTTCCTGCTCTACAAACGTGTTTAAAACATAATCTGCTTGTTGTCCTAAATAGGAGGTTATGTTTCCTGTTATGGCAATCATTTTGTTATTTGAGCTTTTCAATAGAGGAATCAAAACCTTGATTTCTGGGGTGTTTCCGCTTTTGGAGATGCAAATCACCACATCATCCTGTAGAACAAGTCCTAAATCGCCATGAATGGCATCCGCGGCATGCATAAAAACAGCTGGAGTACCTGTGGAGTTTAATGTGGCTACGATTTTATTGGCAATAATGGCACTTTTTCCTATGCCTGTAATAATCACCCGTCCTTTCGAGTTGTAAATAAGTTCTACAGCATCGGCAAAGTCTTCCGTCAATAAATTGACCAGATTGGCGATTGCCGAACTCTCTAAGTCAATGGTTTTTTTTGCAGTGCTTAGGATAGAATTTTTAATATTCAAAATTTAATGATTTTTGGGTTTGATGCATCTAAAGAATTTTAGTATCTTTAATCCAATGCAAATGTATATAAAATACTAATAGGGATTAATGAGTAAAGAAGAAATTGACTTACATGCAGCACTAAAAAAATACTTTGGATTTTCCAAATTCAAAGGTCTTCAGGAAAGCGTTATTAAGAGTTTAGTTAGAGGAGACGATACTTTTGTTATTATGCCAACAGGAGGAGGAAAATCGATGTGCTATCAATTGCCGGCATTGATAAAAGAAGGCACCGCAATTATAGTATCACCTTTAATTGCATTAATGAAAAATCAGGTTGATGCCATTAGAGCTGTATCTCAACATGAGGGTGTTGCCCATGTGTTGAATTCATCATTGAACAAAACCGAAATCAAACAGGTTAAGGAGGACATTAAAAGTGGGATTACAAAACTGCTTTACGTGGCTCCAGAATCATTGACCAAGGAAGAGAACGTTGAGTTTTTAAGGTCGGTGACCATTTCGTTTATGGCTGTAGATGAGGCACATTGTATTAGTGAGTGGGGACATGATTTTAGACCCGAATATAGAAATCTCAGACATATCATAAAGCGTATCGGTGACAATATTCCCATCATTGGGCTGACTGCCACTGCCACGCCCAAGGTTCAGGAAGACATTCTTAAAAGTTTGGACATTACTGGAGCCAATACATTTAAAGCGTCGTTTAATAGACCGAATCTTTACTATGAGGTCCGCCCAAAAACAAAAAATGTAGATTCTGATATTATCAGATTTGTGAAACAAAATGATGGAAAGTCAGGAATCATCTATTGTTTGAGTCGCAAACGTGTTGAAGAATTGGCTCAGGTGCTGCAAGTTAACGGGATTAAGGCTGTGCCTTATCACGCCGGATTGGATGCGAAAACCCGAGTCAGGCATCAGGATATGTTCTTGATGGAAGATGTGGATGTGGTGGTTGCCACTATTGCATTTGGAATGGGCATCGATAAACCGGACGTTCGTTTTGTGATCCATCATGATATTCCTAAAAGTATAGAAAGTTATTATCAAGAAACAGGTCGTGCGGGACGTGATGGTGGCGAAGGTCATTGTTTGGCCTTTTATGCCTATAAAGATATTGAGAAACTAGAGAAGTTCATGGCTGGTAAACCGGTTGCAGAACAAGAGATTGGACACGCTTTACTTCAGGAAGTAGTTGCTTTTGCCGAAAGCTCTATGTCGAGAAGAAAATTTATTCTTCATTATTTCGGGGAAGAGTTTGACAACGAAACTGGCGATGGTGGCGATATGGACGACAATGTACGCTATCCTAAAAAGCAATTTGAAGCTCAGGATGATGTGGTGACTTTGTTGGAAACTGTGGATCTGACCAATGATAAATATAAATCAAAAGATTTGGTGCACGTTATCACAGGGAAATCGAATGCCCTGATTGCCTCCCATAGAACTGACGCCATGCCATTTTTTGGCGTTGGAAAAGACAAGGATAAACGGTATTGGATGGCATTGATCCGTCAGGTATTGGTGGCGGGAATGTTGAAAAAAGATATCGAAACCTATGGCGTACTGCGGTTAATGGATAGTGGTCGGGATTTCTTGAAATCGCCCACATCGTTCATGATGTCTGAAGACCACGTGTTTGACGAAACCACGGATGAGGGGATCACTACGGCTTTAAAAGGTGAAGGTGCTGTGGCTGATGAACAATTGATGGCGATGCTGAAGGATTTAAGGAAACGGAATGCTAAAAAATTAGGTGTACCTCCGTTTGTTATTTTTCAGGATCCTTCTTTGGAAGATATGGCTCTAAAATATCCGATGACTTTAGAGGAATTGAGTAATGTGCATGGGGTAGGCGATGGGAAAGCAAAAAAATACGGTAAGGATTTTATTGACCTTATCGCCGAATATGTTGAGGAAAATGATATCATCAGACCAGACGATTTGGTGGTTAAGAGCACAGGTAGCAATTCGGCTTTAAAACTCTACATCATACAGAATGTGGACCGTAAATTACCGTTGGATGATATTGCTTCAGCCAAAGGGATGACTATGAAGGATTTTATCAAGGAATTGGAAGCCATTGTCTATTCAGGGACGAAATTGAACATTAGTTATTGGATTGATGATATTTTGGATGAAGAGCAGCAAGAAGAAATCCATGATTATTTTATGGAATCAAAAACCGATAAAATTGATGTGGCGATAGATGAATTTGATGGCGATTATGACGATGAGGAATTACGTTTATACCGAATTAAATTTATTAGTGAAGTGGCGAATTGAGTGGCGATTTTTAGTATGCAGTGGGCAGTTTTCAGTCTGCAGTAGGCGGTTTTCAGTCTGCAGTTTTCAGTAGGAAGTAAGCTGTTTTCAGTAGGCAGTCAGTTTTTGAAATAGGGATGAGTTAACAATCGTCAGGAAAACATTGGAGGTGTAAACTGTTATTATCTTTTTCTCTCTGTGGAGCTCCGTAAAACTCTGTATGCCTTCGTTAAATAACTTTTATTCTTCCTCATCTTTTGCCATCTCAATCATATTAAAAACCACCTTCTCTTTTTTAGCTGAAAGTTGAAGGGATTGAATTTTAGATCTCACAATTTTTGGAAGGTCTTTTTCGTCAATTTCAAAATCTATGGCCGTAACATTTCGGTTGGGGACAGCGGAAGATTCCGATAGCAATTCCAGCATATCCGATTTTAGTTCCAATTTAAAATCGTCGCCATTTAAAATCAGTTTTGCGCCTTTGAAGGTTTTAATCTTAAAAGTGCCAATAATAATGGTTTTAAAATAATGATAGCCGGCCAGTTCGCTCATTCCGGCATACATGACATTGGTGTCTGATAAAGCAAAAGGGACCCCTTCAACATCATTGATAATAGCTTCTGTGTAAGTGCTGTTAAGTTGTTCATCAACAATTTTATTATTGCCGAAAGCGGCTTTCAACTTTGTAATCGCAAATTTCATGGAATTGAATTTTTGTAAAACTAAACTTATCAGATTGAAATTCCAAGTTTTCCGCTTTAACAAAAGATGTCCTACTCCAAAGAAGTTATGGAAATCAAGCGAACGGGGATCCCAGTTTAATGACTATTCACTGCTTATAGTTTTAATATTTTTTCCTACTAATCCCTAACCCGCCCGTACCATCTGCTTGAGCGAATTTAAATCGAGGTAGAAAAAGTACGTTCGGGCAGGTCCCTAATTCCTACCAACAATTAATTATCTTTGTATAAAACAAACCCATACCATGATTTTTATAGAAAACGAAGGCAACACCAATCCGAGGCTAAATCTTGCATTGGAGGAATATGCACTAAGAAACTTTAGTGCGGAGAATGATTATCTGCTGTTTTATATCAACGAGCCTTCCATTATTATCGGTCGGAATCAAAACACATTGGAAGAGATCAACCTCAGTTATGTTGAGGAAAATAATATTCATATTGTAAGACGTGTGTCTGGTGGTGGGGCGGTATATCATGATTTTGGGAATCTCAACTTCAGTTTTATCACCAATCACGATGTTAAAAGTTTGAGTAATTTTAAAAAATTCACGGCACCTGTCATCAAGGTTTTGAACAGCTTGGGACTTAATGCAGAATTGAAAGGACGGAATGACATTGAGGTGGATGACAAGAAAATTTCTGGAACGGCCCAATTTTCTACAGGCAAGCGTATGGTCAGCCACGGTACTCTTTTATATGACACCGATTTGGGTGAAGTTGTCAATGCTTTAAACGTAAAGATGAGTAAAATCCAATCTAAAGGACACAAATCGGTGCGAAGTCGCGTTGCTAATATCTCCGAGTTTTTAAAAGAGCCATTGAAAATTGAGGAATTCCGGCAATTACTATTGGAAGGTCTCTACGACGAAAGTGAAGCTTTTGAAAGCTACCATCTAACGGCCGAAGAATGGAAAGCGGTCCATCAATTGAAAGAGGAAAAATATGACACTTGGGATTGGAACTATGGTCGTTCTCCGAAATTCAACATTCAGCGCAGCAAACGTTTTCCTATTGGAGAAATCGATCTGCGGATATTTGTTGAGAAAGGTCATATCATCGATTTTAAGGTTTTTGGCGATTTCTTTGGAAAAGAGCCAGTTGAAAATATTGAACAGCTCCTTATTGGCGCTCGTTATGATCGATCGGATATTTCAGAATTATTGAAAGCTATTGAGGTAAAAGAATACTTTGGAGATATTCCAAAAGAGGATTTTGTTGAATTGATTTATGGGGAGGATGAGGGGTAGTGTTCAGTAGGCAGTGTTCAGTGAGCAGTCCTCAGTATTCAGTTGGCAGTCAGCAGTTGGCAGTTAGTGGTTAAAGTTCAAAGTTTCCACTTCAATTTCAACTTCCTGCCCGTCCCTGCCCGACAAAGTTATTCAGGCGGACGACAGGCGGGCAATTTCAACTTCGATTTCATGTCTTATCTAATGGCATTGAGGAGCAGGTAACTTTTTGTAAGAGCTTTTTTTGCGAGAATTTGCGAGATCTGCGGGGAATAAGACCCAGTACAAAGCACAAAAAAAGCCGCAATAAATTTGCAGCTTTTTTATTAAAGTGCAGTGATTTGCACTTCCGTTTTAATTTGGTCGCAGGACTTCAAATTGTTATCCTTCGTCACACGTGTTTAATTATTCCACGATAAGTTTACCTTGCATCAAAGCGTAGTGCCCTGGGAAAGTACACATATAAGTGTATGTTCCTGCAGCTGGAGCATCAAACTCAATAGTAGTAGTTTGACCACCGCCAATCATTTTTGTGTGAACAATTATCTTGTCTGTCATATCCGCAGGGATATAATCGTTGTCTTTTGCCATTGCAGCAGCATTTCCTACTGTAGCAACATCAGCATCTTGGGTAAGTAAAGCCCAGTTATGACCCATGACTGCCATGTCCATTTTACCAACGTGTTTTAAAGTAAGTTTAATTTTTTGACCTGCTTTAACTCGAAGTTCTTTTTTGTTAAATTGCATTTGGTCATTGCCCTCTATGGTTAAAACAGCCACATTTGGATCTTCAACAGGTGCTTTCTTTTCAACTTTAGTATCCGTTGTTGTTACAGGTGTTTCTTTTTTCTTGTCGCCACAGCTAAATGCAAGGGCTACTAAAAATACTAAGATTAACTTTTTCATTGTTATTTAGAATTTAAATTAATTTAATTAAATACAAAATTAAGTGCTATTTATACGATAGCAAAATCATTCGTATCATTTTTTTTCTAAAACACTGGTAATTTCATATTATTTGGTAGTTTTTTCAGTTGTCCCGCCTTCGCTAATGCTACCCACCTACGGGTGGGCAAGGCGGACGGGCAGGTAGTCTTCAGTCTTCAGTCTTCAGTCCTCAGTGTTCAGTGTTCAGTGTTCAGTGTCAGTGTTCAGTATTCAGTGTTCAGTGTTCAGTGTTCAGAGTTTGATGTGAACTTACCTGATTAGTGTTGACCGTTATTCGTTATCAAAAATCAACATTCTTCAACCCGCCCGTACCGAAATGGCACGTTCGGCCGGGTCGTTAATCATTCTTAACACATCGGTCACCCGTCATCTGTCATCCGTCTTCTTCTCATTAACCAAGCACCACACCTCTTACCTCTAACTACTCACCACAATTCCTAATTCCTCATCCCTCATCCCTCATCCCTAATCCCTAATCGCTCATCGCTCATCTCCAAAATTTCCAAATCAATTTGTATCTTTGCAGCTTCAAATAAAAACAAAAAATAATGCAAGACGGTTTATATGCAAAATTCATCACCAATAAAGGTGAGATTTTGGTGAATTTAGAATACAAAAGAACACCAGGAACGGTAGGTAATTTCGTGGCGTTGGCAGAAGGGAATTTAGAGAACTCTGTTAAACCACAAGGCAAACCTTATTATGATGGTTTGAAATTTCATCGTGTGATTCCTGATTTTATGATCCAAGGAGGCTGTCCTAAAGGAACAGGGACCGGAGATCCAGGATACAAATTTGACGATGAGTTTCATCAAGATTTACGACATGACGCTCCAGGCGTTTTATCCATGGCCAATTCAGGTCCAGGGTCTAACGGCAGCCAGTTTTTTATTACACATATTGCTACGCCTTGGTTAGATGATAAGCACACTGTTTTTGGAAATGTTGTTGAAGGTCAGGACGTGGTTGATGCTATTGCGCAAGGCGATGTCCTTGAGAAATTAGATATTGTCAGAAAAGGTCAAGACGCCCAAGATTTTAATGCTATTGAGGCTTTTAGGACTTTTGAAGGTTCAAGAGAGAAACGCATTGCAGAAGAACGTGAAGCAAAATCTGCTGAACTTGATAAATTGGCAGCTGGATTTGAACAGACAGAAAGCGGGTTGCGCTATAAAATAATCAATAAAGGTAGCGGAAAGGCTGCTGAAAAGGGCAAAATGGTTTCAGTACATTACAAAGGACAATTGGCCGATGGAACTGTTTTTGATTCTTCATACAAACGCAATCAACCTTTAGATTTTCAAGTTGGTGTAGGTCAGGTCATCTCAGGGTGGGACGAAGGCATTTGCTTGTTGCAAGTTGGTGATAAGGCGCGTTTGGTGATTCCAAGCGACTTAGGCTATGGTGCACAAGGTGCCGGTGGTGTCATTCCTCCAAATGCCATCTTGGTTTTTGACGTTGAATTGATGGACGTTAAGTAAGCAGAGAACCAACTTTTGTGTAAAAGTTGTGTGAATCGCTTATGCTGAGCATGTCGAAGTATCTCAGAGAACCAACTTTTGTGTAAAAGTTGTGTGAATCGCTTATGCTGAGCATGTCGAAGTATCTCAGAGAACCAACTTTTGTTTAAAAGTTGTGTGAATCGCTTATGCTGAGCACGTCGAAGTATCTCAGAGAACCATTCCCGATTTTTCATCGGGAATGCGTGAATCGCTTATGCTGAGCGAGTCGAAGTATCCCAGAGAACCAACTTTTGTTTAAAAGTTGTGTGAATCGCTTATACTGAGCGCGTCGAAGTATCTCAGAGAACCAGCTTTTGTTTAAAAGTTGTGTGAATCGCTTATGCTGAGCGTGTCGAAGTATCTCAGAGAACCAACTTTTGTTTAAAAGTTGTGTGAATCGCTTATGCTGAGCGCGTCGATTATTACGTTTTTACAACCTAGTAATAGAATGTTATAAAGAAAAGTCTCATTATATAATGGGACTTCTTTTATAGATATCCTCACCAAAAATAACCGGATGATAGTTTGTCAACCTATCCTAATATATTCTAAAAACGCGTATAAACTGATTCCGAAAAATAAATCTGCAAAGAAATTTGTGGTAGCTTTCACGAAACATAGAGATTAACCCACTATAGCGATTCTGAAGTTATTAGAAATTCAGATCGTTTATTGGATTTGTTTTGTAGCGCTTAAGAACTCAATAATATAGTCAATTATTCAGTGTACACCTGCCCACGATGAGGTTTTAAAGCATCTCTTATCGGTTTCATCTGATCTTCAGGTGTAATTAAAAATGCAATGGCGTGGAATTCATGGAGTGCTTCAAAACCAGTAGTCATATCCTCGTGATTTTCTGCTTTAATGAATTCATTTAAATGGATGGCATGGTGTTCTGCGATCTTTATGCCTTCAGGACCTTTAAAATCCCAGATTAATTTTAGTTTACGCATACGGAAATTTCTTTTTCGGCAAAGCTCTTAAAATCTCTCATGTATCGCAAGGTTTGCTTCTTAAATGTATTCGGCATGAGCCAAAGCATAAGGCGCATCTTAAAGCTCAATGGAATAAATTCATTGGTACAGGTCCATTTGGTGTGATTCCCAGAGGTAGCGCTAAAATGATTTTCTTGATGGTTGTCTATGTTTTCAGCAGCATATATGCCATGAAATTCATGAGGAAAGTTCTTATGGGTAATGGTTTCAATTAATGACAATTGACGATTCCCCATCTTGAAAAAGATTTTCATTTTTGCGCCAAATTCACCGGGTATTCCAGAGATGTGTTCAACGGCAACCAATCCACGTTGCCAGTGTTTCATGTTTTCAGTTGAGTTAAACTTTTTGGCACAAATGTCCAAAGGAGCTTTAATTATGATGTCAAACGAATATTTCATTAATAGGAAAGAATGGTCATGTTTTTATAAAGATACGTGCATTGCTCAAAGATTGGATGTCTTGAAGTCCAATAGCTTAAAAACACTGATGAAATGTTACTTGATTGTACGGAAATTGTGATTCATAATAAATATGCAATGGAGCAATCCTCGGAATCCATAATTATTATACAGGTATTGATATACTAAACGACGATGTACTTCGTTTGAAAAAAGCAACTTGTTTAATGCACTAATTGTGTTATTTTTGCAACCATTGTCAATCTGTTTTTAACAAAAAAATAGTGCTGTCCTTTCAAAAGATGTTAGAACTGCCGTATTTAAAATAAAGATCTCAAATTAGCATAATGAAATTATATATCAGTTTATTGCTGCTTTGGCTAACTGCCTTTGCAAATGCGCAAGTGTCTGCTACAGACGTGTTATTTACCGTTGATGACGAACCAATCAAGGCAGAAGAATTTATAAGAGTTTACAATAAAAACCTCGATTTGGTAAAAGATGAAAGCCAAAAGGATATTGATGGGTATCTCAATCTTTTTGTGAACTATCAATTAAAGGTCAAAGAAGCCAAACGGATGGGATTGGATGAGGACACTAAATATATTAGGGAGTTTTCGTCGTATAAAGATCAGTTGGTTAAAAATTACCTATCCGATTCAAAGGTTACAGAGGCTTTGATGAAAGAAGCTTATGACAGGATGGGTTACGATATAAAAGCGTCCCATATCTTAATCCGTTTGGATGAAAACGAAACAGATACATTAAAGGTATATCAAGACTTATTGAAATTACGCGATCGTGTCAAAAAGGAAGGTTTTGAAAAAGTGAAATCGGAGGTTCACGATGGCAAGACCGTTTTTGCTGAAGAGTTGGGGTATTTTTCAGCCTTTAAAATGGTCTATGAATTTGAAAATGCTGCTTATAACACTAAGGTTGGCGATGTTTCTATGCCTTTTAGAACCCGTTTTGGTTACCACATTGTCAATGTAGAAGATAAAAGGGCTTCACTTGGCGAGGTTACGGTAGCTCACATCATGGTTACTGCAAATGAAAAAGATAGTTTATCAGATCCTGAAAAACGAATTCGTGAGATTTATAAGAAGATCAAACAAGGTGAGGACTTTGAGTCCTTGGCAAAACAGTTTTCTGACGATAAAAGTTCTGCAGATAACGGTGGGGTATTAGCGCCTTTTACTGGCGGACAATTGAGCGCTCCGGAATTTGAGAAAGTGGCGTTTGGGATGACTAAGATTGGAGATATTTCGGAACCATTCAAAACGAATTACGGCTGGCATATTATTAAATTATTGGATAAAAAAGGGACGCCTGCCTATGATGATGTGAAATTTGATATCGAAAATAAAATTCAGCGCGATTCACGCTCCAGCCTGATCAATACGTCTTTGGCAAATGATTTAAAGGCAAATTATAACATTACGACTAATCCGAACGCAAAAGGCTATTTTGAATCCATTCTGAATTCTAATTTCTTTTCTCGTTCTTGGACATTGCCCAAAAACTTTGAAAAAGACCAAACTTTGTTCATAATTGAAGCGGACACTTTAACATACGACGATTTTGGGAAGCGTCTCCTGAACATCCAAAAAGTGTATGCCGACCAAAAGATGCCGTTTAAAACGGTGATTGAAAAGGAATATAAAAACTTTGAAGAAGATGCCATCTTAAAATATCACAAAGAGAATTTGGAATTTGAAAACGAAGAGTTTGCCCATATCTTGAAGGAATATAGAGATGGTTTGCTGTTGTTTGATCTTATGGAAAAGGAAGTGTGGAATGCCGCGGCTTCTGATACTATCGGACTACAAAATTATTACAAGATGCATAAAGACGATTATTTTTGGGAAGATCGTGTGGATGTTGAGATTGCAACTTCAGCCAAGGAAAATGATATTAAAACAGTGGCACGTCTTTTAAGAAGAGGTCAGTCTGCAGATGATATCAGTAAAGAACTAAACACAGATAAGGAACAGAAAGTTATATTTACCAAAGGAATCAGACCTTCAAATGATCAGAGTTTACCTCATGATGGGATTTTAAGAACAGGACTTTCTAAAATTTATCATTACAATAATGCGTATCACGTGGTAAAAGTCAATGCATTATTACCTAAAACCAATAAGACCTTTGACGAGGCGAAAGGTAAAATTATTAGTGATTATCAAAACACATTGGAAGCCAATTGGATGGAGGCGCTTAATGAGCGTTACGAGGTTAAGGTAAATACTGATGTTTTACGAAAAGTAAAATCTCAAATCCAACCCAAAATTGATTAAAAGAGCAGTTTTTATACTTGTAACTTGTTGTTTTTTGGTCTCTTGCCAGTTTTTCAAGCCGACCGATAACAGGATTCCTATTGCAAGAGTTGGAGAATCTTATCTTTATCAAGAAGACGTTGAGGGTTTGGTGGCAGAAGGAACTTCTGTAGAAGACAGTACTCTCTTGGTGAATGGCTATATCACCCGATGGGCAACCCAATTATTGTTGGTTGATGGTGCCAAAAGAAATCTACCAGAAAAGACACAGAACGAATACGGCAAATTGGTCAATCAATATCGGAATGACCTGTACACAAAAGCCTATGTAGAAACCTTGGTAAAACGAAATATTGATACCGCCGTTTCTAAATCTGAAGCACTTAAGGTTTATGAAAGTAACAAGGAGTCCTTTAAACTTAATGAAGAATTAATTAGGTTGAGGTATATCAATATCTCCCAAAATGACATTAATAAAGAAGACATTGAAAAACGTTTCAAAAGATTTGATGAAAGGGATAAACGCTATCTTGATTCTTTGAGCATTCAATTCAAATCTTATTTCTTAAATGATTCCGTCTGGATCAATGCTGCTCAGGTCGCTGAAAAAATTCCGGTTGTGAATGCCGACAACAAAAAAGAACTGTTAAAAAAATCTAATTATATACAGCTCAAAGATTCATTAGGACTATATTTGATCCAAATTAATGAGGTCCTACAGCAAAATGATTATGCCCCATTAGAATATGTGAAACCTACGGTCAATCAGATCATACTCAATCGTAGAAAACTAGAACTCATCAAGCAATTTGAAAAAGATATTACAAAAGATGCCATTAAAAACAATCAATTTGAAATTTACAACTAATCTTAAGTTTGCATTAACATTCGTTGTCCTATTATCCTATACGTTTGCTTCTGCTCAAGAAGTTATTGAAGAAGGAGTTGTAGAAAAAAAGGAAGTAGTTAAGGATACGGTTACCCATGAACGCGTTAAAATTGATGGTGTAGTTGCTGTTGTAGGCGATTATATTGTTCTGGATTCAGATCTTGACAAACAGTTTGCACAGTTGGAAGCCTCTGGGGTTTCTAAATCCGAGATGCCTAACCGCTGCCAATTATTTGGTAAGTTGCTTGAAGATAAACTATATGCACATCACGCTGTTCAAGATAGTATTGTAGTCAACGACTTGGAGATTCGCTCTCAGGTTGATCAGCAGTTTAGCTATATCTTGGAGCAAATGGATGGGAGTTTGCCAAGAATGCTCAATTTTTACAACAAAGACACTGAAGAAAGCTTACGTGATGAGATGTTTGAAATCAACAAAAGTCAGCAGCTTGCAAATAGAATGCAAGAGAAGATTGTTAAGGATATTGAGGTCACTCCAGAAGAAGTAAGACAGTATTTTAATGAGATCCCCAAAGAAGAGCGTCCGTTTTTTGGTACGGAATTAAAAGTGGCTCAAATTGTAATTATTCCTAAAATTTCAGATGCTGAAAAACAAGTCGTGGTAGAAAGACTGAAAGAATTTAAGGCAGATGTCCTTGAAAGGGGTGCGAGTTTTACTTCTAAAGTCGTGTTATATTCTGATGATGTAGCGTCACGTAAAACGGGAGGTTTATACACCTTAAACAGAAAGCGTCCGCAGATGGTGAAGGAATTCAGGGATGTGGCATTCTCTATGCAGGAAGGTGAAATTTCTGATCCTTTTGAAACTGATTTTGGATACCATATTATTTATTTGGAAAAAATAAGAGGTCAGGAATACGATGTACGTCACGTTTTGCTACGTCCAGAAGTTACCCAGGTGGCCATCAAGGAAGCTAAGGAAAAGATTGATTTGATCCGTAAACGTATTGTGGATGGTGAAATCACGTTTGCTCAAGCGGCAAGAGAGTTTAGTAATGAAGATGAGACTCGTAATGATGGCGGACAGTTAATAAATCCACGTACTCAGGACTACAGTTTTGAGTTGACCAAAATGGATCCAGAACTCTATACGCAAATTGAAAGTTTAAAGGATGATGAAATTAGTTTAGTGCTTCAGGATGAAGACCGAATCAATCCGATAAAATTCAAAATTTTGACCGTTACGGACAGAATAAATGAACATGAGGCAGATTTTGCAAAAGACTATCTGAAGATCAAAAACTTGACAGAACAAGACAAGCAATTCAAGGCCGTTGAAAAATGGGTTGATGAGAAAGTGATGGACACCTATATCAATATTAATGGCGAATACAGAAACTGTGAGTTTGAAAGTAATTGGTTAAAAAAGTGATAGTATGTCGGACGTTGCTGCGGTAGAACAGTTTGTTAAAAAATATAAAGCTTTAAGAATTGAAGTTGCCAAAGTAATTGTAGGGCAGGATGAGGTGGTCAACCAAATCCTGATTTCAATCTTTTCTGGCGGTCATGCATTGTTGATTGGCGTTCCCGGGTTGGCGAAAACATTAATGGTGAATACCATTGCCCAAGCTTTGGGACTTGATTTCAAACGCATCCAATTCACGCCAGATTTAATGCCTAGTGATATTCTTGGAAG
Organism: Gelidibacter gilvus; assembly: GCF_004115975.1. Classification (GTDB taxonomy): domain Bacteria; phylum Bacteroidota; class Bacteroidia; order Flavobacteriales; family Flavobacteriaceae; genus Gelidibacter; species Gelidibacter gilvus. Next base: position 75,639 of record NZ_SDDZ01000014.1, read on the forward strand.
TGAGATCTTGGACGAGAATAGACAGTTTAAGTTTATCAAAGGTCCCATATTTGCAAATATCATTCTGGCAGATGAGATCAATAGAACCCCACCTAAAACACAGGCCGCATTACTTGAAGCTATGCAAGAGCGTTCTGTAACGGTAGCAGGACACCATTACCAGTTAAGTTTGCCTTATTTTGTGTTGGCAACACAAAACCCAATTGAGCAAGAAGGAACCTATCCTTTGCCAGAAGCGCAGTTGGATCGATTTATGTTTGCCATTCACTTAGAATACCCTTCTTTTGACGAAGAAGTACAAGTGGTGAAGTCAACCACCACCGATTTTAAACCAACGGTCAACCCGTTATTCTCAGCACAAGAAATTAGTGATTTCCAATGTTTGATCCGTCGTATTCCAGTCGCAGATAATGTCATTGAATATGCAGTGGCCATGGTTGGTAAAACACGTCCGAAAGACGCCTCTGCCTCAGGATTGGTAAAAGAGTTTGTCGATTGGGGTGCGGGACCTAGAGCTTCCCAAAATCTGATCTTGGCAGCCAAAACGCATGCCGTTATTAAAGGTAAATTTTCTCCAGACATTGAAGATGTTCAAGCTGTGGCGAGTGGTATCCTCAGACATAGGATCATCAAAAACTATAAGGCAGAAGCTGAAGGTATATCAGACGAACAAATTATAAAGAGCTTGTTTTAAATTCCTGAAAGTCATTTTAGATGCACCCTTAAATCTCTTAGATGCAAAAAGAGCGTAATTTTGGATTGGATTTAGTTAGAGCCATTGCAATAACCTTGGTCGTGGCATCCCATTCAACATTTCTTTTTACTAGGCATACTGATAATGTAGTTGTTATTTTGATGCGAACTATGGGCGCAGTGGGGGTTGATTTGTTTTTTGTCTTGAGTGGATTTTTAATCGGAGGCATATTACTAAAACAAATTGATAAAAAACACACCAAATTCGCAGATCTATTGACATTTTGGAAACGTCGCTGGTGGAGAACTTTACCCAATTATTTCTTGATGCTCCTTATAAACATTTCTATTTTTTATGTCTTTTCAAAAGACTTACCAGAAACTATCGGCTCATTTTTTATTTTCCTTCAAAATTTTTCAACTGCTCAAGCCGGCTTTTTTACAGAATCCTGGAGTTTGTCTATTGAAGAATATGCGTATTTGGTTTTGCCTTTTTTTATATTTTGTGGGTTCCTTGTTTTTAAAAACCGAGACTACTCTGTTTTTATATGGGCTACCCTCATAATTATTTTTATCGGATTTTTATTGAAACTGCACTTCTATCTCAATGCCGACGCATTAATCCGGAAGAGTTGGAGCTCTATGTTCAGAAAAGTAGTGATTTACAGATTGGATTCCATTTATGTTGGGTTTGTGCTGGTGTATTTGATGCGGCATTTGCCCACTTTTTTTCAAAGGTTTAAAAACGGACTTTTATTTTTGGGGGCCAGTATCTTCGTTGGGATGCACCTTCTGATTTATATATTGAAAGTACAACCAGAGACCCATTTGTATTTCTATGTCTTTTTGTATCTCCCGTTAATTTCGATAAGCTGTGCATTGTCATTTCCATATGCTGTTGGGATGAAACGTAATGCAACTTTTGGCGGACTTGTTTATTTTGTGAGTACGAGGTCCTATGCCATTTATTTAATTAATTTCTCTGCTATTTTATTGTGTTTCTATTATTTAGTCGATTTTAAATCGGCATCTCTCGTTTTTAAAATTGGCATATGTACCTTGTATTTGATCTTAACCATGGGCATTTCAAATCTGGTTTACACCTATTTTGAGAAACCAATATTGGATTATCGTGATAGAAATGTTCGATGATTATATAGAAACCTTATTCCAGTTCAATTTTCTTCATACATCAAATTGTTAATTTAATATTATAATGCTACAATAATTACGAAATAGGCTATTTGAGCGAGACCATAAAGAGATTTATTGAATAATGCGCATTGCTTTTAGGATTTCACTACATATTTTTTAAAGTCTCTTAAATTTTGTAAATTTGCACTCCGAGACCTCGGAAAATGAAATAAACATCAACCTTAAAATATACTCTATGGCATTCGATATTGACATGATTAAAAAAGTTTACAAAACTATGCCTGAACGTGTGGACAAAGCGCGTCAGATTGTTGGTAAGCCTTTAACTTTATCTGAAAAGATCTTATACGCCCACCTTTGGGACGGCAATCCAACAACCGCTTTTAAAAGAGGAAAGGATTATGTAGATTTTGCTCCTGACCGGATTGCATTGCAAGATGCTACAGCGCAAATGGCACTGTTGCAGTTTATGCAAGCAGGAAAACCTAAAGTTGCAGTTCCTACAACAACACATTGTGACCACTTAATTCAAGCAAAGCAAGGTGCAGCTCCCGATTTAAAACGGGCTAATGAAACGAGCAGTGAAGTTTTTGATTTTTTAGCGTCAGTATCTAATAAGTATGGTATTGGCTTCTGGAAACCAGGTGCTGGTATCATTCACCAAGTCGTTTTAGAAAATTATGCATTTCCAGGCGGAATGATGATCGGTACCGATTCACATACAGTAAATGCAGGTGGATTGGGAATGGTGGCTATTGGTGTTGGTGGCGCAGATGCTGTTGACGTGATGGCCGGGATGGCATGGGAATTAAGATTTCCTAAGCTTATTGGGGTGAAATTGACTGGAAACCTAAACGGATGGACGGCTTCTAAAGATGTGATCTTAAAAGTGGCCGGTATATTAACCGTGAAAGGTGGAACTGGTGCCATTGTTGAATATTTTGGACCTGGTGCCTTGAATTTATCATGTACAGGAAAAGGAACCATTTGTAATATGGGTGCTGAAATTGGCGCTACTACTTCTACTTTTGGTTATGACGATTCTATGGAGCGTTTCTTAAGAGCGACAGATCGTAATGACGTTGCTGATGAAGCTAATAAAATCCGTGAGTATTTGACTGGTGATCCTGAGGTTTACGAAAACCCTGAGGCCTATTTTGATCAAGTTATTGAAATTAATTTGGATACGTTGCGTCCGCACCTAAACGGACCTTTTACACCAGATTTAGCTACTCCCGTTGGACAGCTTGGGAAACTTGCAAGAGAAAAAGGATGGCCACTTAAAGTAGAGTGGGGGTTGATAGGATCATGTACCAACTCGTCTTATGAAGATTTGACTCGTGCTGCTTCCATTGCGAAACAGGCCGTTGATAAAAATATAAAAGCAAAATCAGACTTTGGAATCAATCCAGGTTCTGAACAAATACGTTATACCGCAGAGCGTGACGGTATTTTAAAAATATTTGAAGATTTAGATGCCACTATTTTCACGAATGCTTGTGGTCCTTGTATTGGGCAGTGGGATCGAAGTGATATGAAAGGAGATGAGAAAAATACGATTGTACATTCGTTTAACCGTAACTTCTCAAAACGTGCGGATGGTAACCCAAATACACACGCCTTTGTAGGATCTCCAGAAATGGTGGCTGCAATTGCTATTTCGGGACGTTTGGATTTTGATCCGATGAATGACTTCTTGATCAATGAAGATGGGGAACAAGTGAAATTGGATCCACCAAAAGGTATTGAATTGCCACCAAGAGGTTTTGACGTGGAAGATGCAGGATATGTAGAGCCAGTTGAAGATGGTAGCAAAGTGGATGTATCGGTTAGTCCAACATCTGAGCGTTTGCAATTACTAGAACCTTTTACACCTTTAGGAAATAAAATTACTGGAGCAAAATTATTGATCAAAGCTTTTGGAAAATGTACCACAGACCATATTTCAATGGCTGGTCCATGGCTGCGTTACAGAGGACATTTAGATAATATCTCCAACAATATGCTTATTGGAGCCGTAAATGCTTTTGGTAAGAAAACAAACTTTATTAAAAACCAATTGACTGGTGAATTTGGCGGTGTTCCTGATGTGGCGAGAGATTACAAAGCGAAAGGGATTCTTACTATTGTTGTGGGCGACCATAACTACGGTGAAGGCTCTTCACGTGAGCATGCTGCCATGGAACCAAGACACTTGGGTGTTGCGGCAGTATTGGTGAAATCTTTTGCACGTATACATGAAACAAACCTTAAAAAACAAGGGATGTTAGGTTTGACTTTCGCTAATGAAAGTGATTACGATTTAATTCAGGAAGATGATACGATCAATTTCTTGGACTTAGATCAATTTGCACCGGATAAGCCGCTCCATATAGAGTTTGTGCATGCAGATGGCAGTAAAGATGTTATCAAAGTCAACCATACGTACAATCAACAACAAATTGATTGGTACAATGAAGGGTCTGCTTTGAACTTGATTAAAAAGCAAAGCGTATCTTAAGTTTATAAGCTTACTAATTTAATAAAAACTCCCGATGATCATTGGGAGTTTTTTATTCCCACCAATGGGTTTTAATATCTTGAGGCTTGTCTTGATCGAAAAAGACAAGTTCTTATTCATACCTCTTGGACTTGCCTTGAGGTTCTTGATTTTATAACAATGAAAATATCAAAAAGTCAACGTAGTAACATTATTTTTCTTGTGATCATTTTGCTACTCGTCATTCCGCAAACGCGACATCCTATTCAAGTTTTTTTGCAGAAAGGTTTGGCAATGTTCAGTCCGTCGGTTATTGACGAAAAGAAACGTATGGTCTTGACCGATTATAACTGGCAACTTGTAGATGAGAACGGTAGGTCTTATAACTTCAATGAGGCTAAAGGAAAGATCGTATTTATAAATTTCTGGGCGACCTGGTGTCCGCCATGTATTGCTGAGATGCCAAGTATGGAAAAACTATATCAAGATTATAAGGACGATGTTGTTTTCCTTTTTGTTTCAAATGAAACACAAGAGGTCATTTCCAAATTCAAGAAAAAACATGCCTATGAATTTTTAGCGCATGCTTCTCTAACAGCAAATCCGGAGCAATTGGAAACGTCTTCCATTCCGCGGACTTTTGTCATAGACCAACAAGGGCACATCATTATTGATAAATCGGGTGCGGCAGATTGGAACAGTAAAAGCGTGAGGAAATTATTGGATGATTTGTTAAGGCTTGAATAATACTTTAAAAAAAGCCTTTATGAATGCCATTGAAAAAAGAGACTTCATAATGGCGAGGTCTTCTGAGAACGCCGTCTCTTCATCCAAAAATCGGAACATGGTTCTAATCGTATTTTTGGAATAGAAACTTTCAAAAATCCACACGCCTTTTTCGTTTTCATCATGGAGAACTTTTAGGAAAATCTTATCGTAAAACTTGAATTTCTTCTTGAACAGTCGATGTGAAGGTTTTTTTCCTGCTTTAATATTGGCGATCACTTTGGAAACATTCTTTTCAGTATGTTTAAAAGAATAGCCCGTAGACCCTTTTACCCATCCGCCTCCAGTGCCGATTTTAGTAACATGTTCTGTGTGATACTTCCAAAACGGGAAATCGGTCATCGGGATATTGCCAACCTCAGTTTCCAAAATTTTAAATCGGCTTAAATTGTATTCACTTTTAAGATAGGTTTTCAAAGCCGTTTCATAAACGTCATCTTCCACAAGAAAAGGCGTAAAAAAAGTGTATTCCACCAAAGCCTTCGTTTCAGAAAATGGCAAGACATAAATAAAGCTTGTAGAATCTTTATATTGAAACCTGTAATCCATCATGGTAAAGACTTCAGGTTGAAAGCAAGCGGATTCAGTTTCAATAACCCAACCTTTAAAATGCTGATGGATTAAAGTGTAATGGGATTGCTCAGAGTAAAATTCCTTGGGCACTCTACTATCGAACACATGTTTGGCTGAATAGCTTTGGTGTTCGCCAATAACTTCTACAATTTCCGAATCTTTGATTTCCTGAACAGTATCTAAAATGAACTTGAAATTTTCTTTTGATGACAGCTCATTTTTTGCCCAGTTGTAAAAATCAATGGCTCTGATGGTTTTATAATCGTATGCTTTGAGAAGAAGCGTCAGTGATATCTTAGGAGATTCAAATTTCGCAGTATGCCAAACCTTTTCCACGACTGCGTCAAACTTTCCTCGGCCTTGTTCCCAAAAGCTCCAGGTTTTATCGTTTTCAGATTTTTCAGAAGGATCAATAAGACCTATCGTATAAGTCGCGAAAAAAGGATCTTTTGACAGTTCTAAGGCTAATTGCAATCCGGCAAGACCATTTCCAATAATGAGATAATCAAAATGGTTATCGTTCTGCATATCTGACTGATCGATTATTTTTTGAAGTATTTAAATGGGACAACGAGCATTCCAAAACATTCGCCATCTTCTTTCCCCAAATGTTTGTGATGCATTTTATGGGCGCGCCTCACACCTTTGGCATAGCGATTATTGGCATTTCTAAAGATTTTAAAACGTTGATGGATGAAAATATCATGAACGGTAAAATACGCAATGCCGTAAGCCAAAATGCCAAGAGCAAGCGGAAGGCAGTACCAGAGATCTTCATAACTCCAAAGATAAAATAAGGTCATGCTCACAATTGCGTAGAAGATAAAAAAGGCATCATTACGTTCAAACCAACTTTTATGGTCTTTTTTATGATGGTCTTTATGAAGGCTCCATAAAAAACCATGCATAATGTACTTATGGGTAAACCAAGCATTAAATTCCATGATGGCGAAGGTGCCAAAAAATATGAGTATCCAAAGAAAAATTTGCATGATCAAACTTACATTAAATTGAGTTGATATTTGACGTAACTCCGAGTCAAAAGTTCGAATTTTTTGTAATTGGGCACGCGTATACGTGTTGACTTAATGTCCAATGCCGGTGTGATTTTTAACTTTTTGAGGAGTTGGTAATAATAGCGATAGGCCATGAAGACGCCGAATTTTGCCTCAATTGGGAGTTCTTTTATCCCTTGAAATCCCAAAGCAAAATCAGTTTCGATATCTTCAATAATGCGTTGCTTTGATTTTTCATCCAAGTGATTCAAATTGGTGTTGGGAAAATAGGTTCTGCTCAGATCTTCGTAATCGGCTTTTAAATCCCTAAGAAAATTCACTTTTTGAAATGCAGAACCTAAACTCATGGCGCTTTCCTTCAAATGTTCGTACTTTTCTCGGTCACCTTTTACAAAAACCTTTAGACACATCAGTCCAACCACATCAGCAGAGCCATAAATATACATTTTGTAATCGGCTTCCGTCAAGTAATCACATTTATGTAAATCCAGCCGCATGCTTTTCATAAAGGAAACCACCAAATGTTTGTCAATATCGTATTTGTGATAGGTTTCCTGAAAGGCATTCAAAATCGGATTTAAACTGATTTTATGCTGAAGCGCGAGTTCTAGGTCTTCTTCAAAACGATTGAAAAGGGCATCTTTATCATAGTCATGAAAAGAATCGACAATCTCATCTGCAAATCGCACAAAACCATAGATATTGTAAATATCCTGTCTTATACTTTGCGCCAACATTTTGGTTGCCAAAGAAAATGACGTGCTGTAAGAGTTTGTAACTGCCTTACTGCATTGATGTGAAACGATGTCAAATAGCGCTTTCATGAGCTTTGAGGGTATGATGTTTTTTTATAAGTTCTGCAACCAGTTTTCCGGAGATCAAGGAGGGCGGTACTCCAGGACCGGGAACCGTAAGCTGGCCCGTGAAATATAGGTTGTTTACTTTTTTACTCTTTAATTTTGGTCTTAAAAAGGCCGTTTGCATGAGCGTGTTTGCCATTCCATATGCGTTGCCTTTGTAAGAATTATAATCTTCTATAAAGTCCTTAACGCAAAAGGACTCCTTAAATATAATATTATTTTTCACGTTTTGTGAAGTTAAATTTTCAAAACGTTGAATTATTTTATCGAAATATAGGGTTCTTAGTTCTTCAGTATCCTCTAAACCGGGTGCGAGCGGAATTAAAAATATTCCCGCTTCCTGACCTACGGGCGCCACGCTTTTATCGGTTAAAGATGGAAAGCTGGCATAGAACAACGGGTTTTCCGGCCATTTTGGGGTGTCATAAATCTCTTTGGCATGGACCTCAAAATCAACATCAAAGAACAAGGTATGATGGTTGACGTTTTTTAACTTCTTGTCAAAGGCCACATAAAAAAGGAGGGAAGATGGAGCGAAAACCTTCTTTTCCCAATACGCTTCGGAATACTGACGGTATTTTTTATCCAATAAGGTTTCTGAATGGTGGTAATCTGCGCCACTCAATACAATATCACAAGTATAGGTGTCTCCTTTGGAAACGATTCCAGTTGCTTTACCATCAGTGATGAGAATTTTATCGACTGAGGTTTCGGTTTTAATGTTTACACCCAGGCTTTTGGCGAGTTTCTCCATGGCCAAAATAACTTCATACATGCCTTTTTTTGGATGAAAAGTACCAATTCCAAAATCGGCATAATTCATAAAACTATAAAAGGATGGCGTGTTATCAGGTTTGGCACCGAGAAACAATACAGGAAATTCTAAGATTTTTGCCAGACGGTCGTTTTTAAATTCTTTGCGAACATCTTTTTTTATGGTGCTGAAAAATTGATCTAATTTTTTTATGGTCACAGGAGTCATCAACTCAAATGGAGAGACGCCGGGTCTGTAAACGAGATCCTTTATGGCCACATCATAATTATGTTGGGCGTTGGCAATGAATTTTTTTAGTTTTTGAGAACTTCCTGGTTCTTCTTTTTCGAAGGTTTTACAAATTTTTTCCAAAGTGTCTTCAATGGTAATGAAGTCATCTTTTCCAAAATAAACGCTGTAGGCAGGATTTAGTTTCTCCAATAGATAATAATCTGAGGGCTGTTTTCCAAAATCGGCAAAAAAGCGTTCAAATACGTCAGGCATCCAATACCAAGTGGGACCAATATCAAAAGTAAACCCCTCTTTTTTAAGTTGTCTTGCCCTACCGCCGATAGTCTTGTTTTTTTCAAAAATGGTAACGTCATGACCATCTTTTGCAAGATAGCACGCTGCAGATAATGCAGAGAACCCGGAACCTATAATAGCTATATCTAATCTCATTGTTTAACAAAAGTAAATAAAAGTTAAACAAAAAACAATTCTAAAGCATTAAATCGTTGCAATTAAACTGTCTATTGTATTAAATGTTTTAATTTTTTCCGGTAGGTTCTTAGTATCAATGAATTGCGTCATATATCCAAGAACCCACAATTCGTGACTTTTTCCCGATAGAAGTTGTGAGTTGAAATCTTCAAGATAGCTAGAGAGTTCATCTTTTGAAGGTCTGACCGTAAAATAGGAAATAAAGGTCACCTGTTCATAATAAGCCAACACATCTGTCAAACTTATTATGGGAACACTGGAGCCTAGAAATATGGAACGTTGACCTTTCGCCACAAGTTCATAATTGATAAACATAAGACCTATCTCATGGATTTCATTATCTGGAAGGAAAAGAACGAAGGCATTGTTGTGGTTTATTTTGATTTGGGATTGTAACAGCTCGGTATTGACCAATATTTTTTGTTTGATGAGCGACGATATAAAATGTTCATGCGCCGGGGTGATCGTATCTGTTTGCCACAGCATGCCTATTTCTGATAGAAAAGGTATAAAGACGTCATAGCAAATGTCTCTAAATGTTTTGTTTTTATTGAGTCCGTTATAAGTTTCGTAAAAGAGATCTTGGTCAAAATCCAACATCGCCAATTTTAAAGTGTTTATGGCGTGATTTTTTACATGGCCTTTACTAGCCAATTCGCGCACTTGGTCATGTATTTCTGAAGTCTTTAAGGACGCAATCTTTGAAATCTTAAGTCCATTATTGTTTAGAAAGCTAATGTTCAGTAATTTCTGTAGATGGCCTAAATTGTAGAATCTAATATTGGTATCGGTGCGTTCGGGTTCGAGTAATTCATAACGTTTTTCCCAAATACGGATGGTATGCGCTTTTATTCCAGTCAGGTTTTCTAGATCCTTAATGCTGAAGATCGTCTTAATGTTGTTCATCCTTTTTTCAAAAATATAAAACAAAATTAAGCTAATTTATGATATGGTGGAGAAGGAATGCATTTAATTGGTGAAATATGAAAGAATGGACTGAGAAATGGGAATCCGTTTATAAGGTCACTTTACAGAGTGATATTCGCTATCCTTTATATAGATATCGAAACTAATTCCATTATAAATTAATGGATGATGCATTGTGCGCACGAGAAGACTCGAACTTCCACGACCTAATGGTCACCAGCCCCTCAAGCTGGCACGTCTACCAATTCCGCCACGTGCGCATTAAATAGTAATCAATGGATATGAATGTCAGGCAATTGCCCGATTTTCTGTGTTTTGTTTGGTTTCCAAAACTAAATCCAAAAGAACTTTAGCGCTGCAAATATAAAAAATCAATTATTTTATTAGCGATATTTTCAATTTACTTTTCAGGTGAGTTCATTATAATCTCATTTTGTTCTTATTAAACTTCTCAACTGTCCATCCTCTATTATATATTCTCTCTTCTCTTTCTTTTCTATCCTCTATCCTCCAAAAATTCTTTTACAGATAACTTTTTTTGCAATTGAGAAAAAGAACATCGTTTCTTAGGTGTAATTTCACGTTGAACCATAAAACAGATCTCATGAAAAATCATAACAAATTAACCGTCATCTTATTTTTGACGTTACTAATGTCCTGTGATTTTGGTAAAAATAATTCTCCAGATCACAGTACCACAGGAAGGACCGTTCCTGAAAATAAAGATATAACCAATACCACCAATTATAAAAACACGGGCAATTTTGATGCAATGGATGAAAATTCCATCGGCACCGATAAAGTTACCGATAGCTTAAGCGAGAATTGGAATTTGGACAATCCGAAACGAAAGGAAAACTTGTATGCAACTTTTGATATGACGGAAGATCAAATTCAGAAGTATGAAAATGCCTTACAAAATTGGAAAGAATCTGATAAGGCTGATGCTTTTAAATTGCTATCTGCCAATGCAAAAATTAAAGAGGAAGATAAAATTTTAAAGGATATTTTAAACGACGCCCAATACAAACGCTATAAGGAATGGTCGAAGGACAATGACTTGAGACGATAAAAGTTTTCATGAGATCACCTTTTTAGAATTTTGCACATTCTAGGAAACTGGCGTCTAAGATTTAAACTATATATAAAATAAGCTTTTCGGGTCAAAACTTTTATTGAATGAGCATAGCTACTCGATAGGGTAATGGTAACTTGAATAACACACCATGAGGTGGTTACATATAAACTCCAATTAACTTAAAAACAAAATTATGGCAGAGATAAAAATTGAAAAGAAAAAACCCGTTTGGCCTTGGATTCTAGCAATCCTGGTCATCTTAGGCATTATTGCTTATTTCATTTATGAGAATCCAGACCGTGATAATTTAACGGATGACTTTGATGATGATACTACCAACGAGCAGGTCATGGAAAGTGAGAGCAGACCATTGGACACAGTGGGCACAAGAAGGGATTATCAAGTGGGTAGTTCCTACGATCAGTATGCCGCTTATGAAGGCTCAATTAGAGATTCTACGCGTATTGCACTAGATTCATCGTATACTAAAAAGGCCTACTACAATTTGTCCAAGGCGGTTGCTAAAAAAGCTGAAGAAAATAACGTAGAAAATTCTCAAGCCTTAACTGATTTGCAGGATTTCTCGATGCTGATCACCAAGGTTTCCAGTCCGCTAAGTAGTTCGGAGTCGGCTAAAAACTTTAAAACAGCGAGTGATAAGGTTGCAAAAGTACTGGAAGATATTCAAGTTAAGAGTTATCCGGAACTGCAATCTCAAATCGCCGATTTAAAACAAGTGACCTCAAAAATGGATGGCTCTATCAGTATGGATAAACAACAAGCGAACATCACAGAGTTTTTACAAAAAAGTCGTGATGTCTTAAAGGCAATGAACAATTAAAATAAGAATATTATGGCAGAACAAAATAAACACCTCTATTATATAAATGAACTTTCTGATTATAAAATTTCAGATGGCTATCCTGATGTTAGAGGGTGGGATGTAAAGGATATAGACAACCGGGTCATTGGTAAAGTGGATGATCTTTTAGTAAATAAAGATGCTCAACGCGTGGTTTACCTTGATGTTGAAGTGGACAAAAGCATTATAGATGCCAAATATGATCCCTACGGAAGACCAAATCAAATAGAAGTCAGGGAGTTTGTGAATAAGGATGGGGAGAACCATATCATTATTCCTATTGGATTGGTCGACTTGAATGAAGATTCAAATTATGTTTACACAGATATCATTGACCATCGCACATTTGCAGAAACCAAGAGGTACCAAAAGGGTGCGGACATCAATAGAAGTTATGAAAACCAAGTTTTGGGCTCCTATCAACGTAGGCACAAAGAAAATGCCGATGGTACAGGTTTAAATGTATTTAAAGATGAAAATCGACTTCGTGAAATTATCCGTGATGAAATTAGAAAGTACCATCATGACTTGGATAAAAATACAACTTATGGCTCGACAGAATCATATGATTCATCCAGACGTAGTATCGATGACGATGTGTTGATCGATGAAAACCTGGAATTGAGTCAAAGACGATCGAATGACGATGTCTATGATGATGACAAATTTTACGAACGTAAGGTGTTCGAAGATAAGCGTTTAAAAAAGCGCACGCCAGGATTATAAATATTAAAAACAGTACAGAAAATAGATAAAGAGAACGCACCAATGGTGGGTTCTCTTTTTTTTTAGTGAAACCCATATTCCAAAAGCCGGAGGCGCATTGGAATATGCTGGTTGAACTAATCCCGCTCTTTAGCGGGATCTAAATCCATATTCCAAAAGCCAAATTCGCATTGGAATATGCTGGTTGAACTAATCCCGCTCTTTAGCGGGATCTAAACCCATATTCCAAAAGCCGGAGGCGCATTGGGATATGCTGGTTGAACTAATCCCGCTCTTTAGCGGGATCTAAATCCATATTCCAAAAGCCAAATTCGCATTGGAATATGCAGGTTGAACTCATCCCGCTCTTTAGCGGGATCTAAACCCCTCTCTGCCGACAGGCAGGCAAAACTCAAAAGGCTAAGCGCATTGAGTCCTGTTCTCTCGAATGCTATCCAAATAATTCCTTCCGAGTTTTCGGGGTTAACAACAGTATTAAGTTAATCTCCTCAGGAATTGTATCAGAATGACAAAGTTATTTCCATTCGATTCCTAGAAGGATTGCGGCGATAGTATTTCTTTCAAAAATAATATAGAGTGACCTATAAAGAGATGCTGACCGATTATCGGATGGCTTTTTAGTGTAAATTTCAGAGGGTTGAAAAACTGGTGTAATTCTTATGTTGAAACCTGACGATATTGACTCAACAAAATCACAGAATGTTCGTAATCCTTCAATTTGAAACTTAATCCTATAATTTTAAGACCGCGGCGGCATTAAGATTTCTTACAAAATTAATCACTTAATAGCAGATATGAAGTTTAAGTATTAGACTGATGATTTGTCTTAAAAAGATGTTAATATTAAAATAAATATTATGTTTGTGATTCCCAACGACGAAATTAGCGTTCTATTGTTCAGATTGAAAATAAAATCCACTTTTACAGATTAACGATAATATTTACCTTTTATCGTGTTTATTTCAGAATAAATATTATATTTGCGTTGCTTGTCGATGATATCAGCACTTCATCGATGCGTGTTTCAGGGTTAACCTATAAGGAAAATGAACCACACGGAGTAGATAGCTTAAATTTTTATCCATAAAGAATACACGTTTATATAAATACAGTTTCAAAATTTCCATCACAATAACCAACCACTATGAAAAAACTATTACTGTTACTTATCTTAATTACAGGTACTTCCCTTTTTGCTCAGGTGGGAATAGGCACAGATATGCCAAATCCTTCCACGCAATTGGAAATAAAATCCTCCAATCGAGGTGTTTTGATACCGCAGGTACCCTTAACTGGCAATACTGACCAAGCTACCATTAGTGCTGGAAACTTGGAAAGTCTATTGGTTTACAATACCAATACCAATGCGACCCTCACTCCTGGATACTACTATTGGTATCAAGGCAGTTGGAATAGATTGACAACGGAAAGTGATCTGCCAGAACATATTGTTTTATGGGATTTTGCTAATAATCAGTTTACTTATATCGACCAGAATGGCGATGTGCAAGTCATTAATCCATCCGATTTTCAGACATTAACGTCTCTTAAGCTGAACGCCGATGGCCATACGCTGGATTATGTTGACGAAAATGGAGACTTGGCTAGTATTGATCTTGAAAACGTCATTAAGAATTTTGAAACCCTAACGACCATAGTAGCTAACGCTGATGGCACGTTCACTTTCACAGATGAATCCGGAGTTGCAACCATAGTAGACATCAGCAGTCTAGAGACCTTAACTTCTATCGCTCTCAATCCGGACAATGCAAACATTGATTATACGGATGAAAAAGGCGTGGTTACTCAATTGGATATGACCCAGATTGTTAAAAATTTAGAGACCTTAACAACTATTGTGACTAACGCCGATGGCACATTCACTTTTACAGATGAAGCTGGGGTTGAAACGATAATAAATGTGAGCAGTCTTGAAACGTTAACGTCTATCGCTCTCAATGCAGACAATATCCACATCGATTATACGGATGAAAATAACGTCACTACGCAATTGGATTTGACGCAAATTGTTAAAAACTTAGAGACCTTAACAACTATTGTGGCTAACGCCGATGGTACGTTTACGTTTACAGATGAAGCTGGGGTTGAAACGATAATAAATGTGAGCAGTCTTGAAACGCTAACGTCTATCGCTCTCAATCCAGACAATATCCACATCGATTATACGGATGAAAATGGTGTGATTACTCAATTGGATTTTACACAGATTGTTAAGAATTTAGAGACGCTTACAACCGTAGTTGAAAATATCGATGGCACATTCACTTTTACGGATGAAGCTGGGGTTGAAACTATAATAAATGTAAACAATCTAGAAACGCTAACTACTATAGCTCTCAATGCAGACAATATCCACATCGATTATACGGATGAAAATGGTGTGGTCACCCAATTGGACTTCACGCAGATTGTTAAAAACTTAGAGACCTTAACAACTATTGTGACTAACGCCGATGGCACATTCACTTTTACAGATGAAGCTGGGGTTGAAACTATAATAAATGTAAGTAATCTTGAAACGCTAACTACTATTGCTCTCAATGCAGACAATATCCATATTGATTATACGGATGAAAACGGTGTGGTCACTCAATTGGATTTCTCGCAGATTGTTAAAAACTTAGAGACCTTAACTACTATTGTGACTAACGCCGATGGCACATTCACTTTTACGGATGAAGCTGGGGTTGAAACTATAATAAATGTAAGCAATCTTGAAACGCTAACTACTATTGCTCTCAATGCAGACAATTTACATATTGATTATACGGATGAAAACGGTTTGGTCACTCAATTGGATTTCACGCAGATTGTTAAGAATTTAGAGACACTTACAACCGTAGTCGAAAATATCGATGGCACATTCACATTTACGGATGAAGCTGGAATTACTACAGTTATTGATATAAAAAATCTTGAAACCTTGACCACACTAGTGGATAACGGTGACGGGACAATGACCTTTACGGATGAAAATAATGTTGAAACCGTTATTAACTTAGCCAATGGTCCAAAAGGTGACGATGGAGATTCTGCTTACCAAGTTTGGTTAGACTTAGGAAACACCGGAACAGAACAGGATTTTATTGATTCTTTAAAAGGCGATCAAGGTGACGATGGAAATGATGGTGCTGACGGTATCGATGGAGTTGATGGCGTAGACGGTGCTTCTGCTTTCGATTCGTGGACTGCTGCTGGCAATACAGGATCAGAACAAGATTTCTTGGACTCATTAATCGGGGATGACGGAAATGGAATTTTATCTATTGTTGATAATGGCGATGGAACCTATACAATTGATTATACTAACGGTGGAAGCTTTACAACTTCAGACCTAAGAGGTCCGCAAGGTGCTGACGGAAAATCTGCTTATCAAGAATGGTTAGATTTAGGAAACATTGGAGACGAAGCGGATTTTATTGCTTCTTTAAAAGGAGCTGGTGGAGCTTCTGCTTATGATGAGTGGATAGCCGATGGCAATACAGGCTCTATTCAAGACTTTTTAGATTCTTTAAAAGGAGACAAAGGTGATGATGGTATTTCTGTTACTGTAACTGATAATGGTGACGGCACTGTAACGGTTAGTGATGGCGCAAATGATGTCATTATATCTAAGGGAGCTGACGGTATTAATGGAGCTTCTTCATACGAAGTGTGGATCGCAGCTGGCAATACAGGTTCTTTACAAGACTTCTTGGATTCATTGATTGGTGCTGCTGGTCAAGACGGAACTAATGGTGTTGACGGAACTGATGGCGACGATGGAACTAATGGCACTAATGGTGCTGATGGTGCTGATGGCGCCTCTGCTTATGATCAGTGGATTGCCGCTGGAAATATAGGTTCTGAACAAGGTTTCTTGGATTCGTTGATTGGCGCTACCGGCGTTGCAGGAAATGGTATTTTATCAATAGTCGATAATTCTAACGGAACATTTACAGTTAATTATACCGATGGTGGAAGTTTCACATCCTCAGATCTAACAGGTCCAAAAGGTGATGATGGAACATCTGCTTATCAAGAGTGGTTGGATTTAGGAAATACTGGAGACGAAGCAGATTTTATTGCTTCCTTAAAAGGAGAAAAAGGTGATGATGGTGCTCATGGTGTCTCTGTAACCGTAACAGATAATGGTGACGATACAGTCACAATTAGTGATGGTACAAATAGTGTAACGATATCTAAGGGAGTTGATGGTGAGGATGGAGATACGCCAGTAATCGGAACAAACGGTAACTGGGAAATCGGTGGTGTTGATACAGGAGTCGCTGCAACAGGTGTTGATGGGCAAGACGGTGCTGATGGACAAGATGGAGCGGATGGACAGAATGGAGACACTCCAGTAATCGGAACAAACGGTAACTGGGAAATTGGTGGTGTTGACACAGGAATCGCTGCTATGGGACCACAAGGAGATCAAGGTGTTCAAGGTGTTCAAGGTGTTCAAGGTGTTCAAGGAGAAAAAGGTGATGCTGGTAATACGCCAGTAATCGGAACAAATGGCAATTGGGAAATTGGTGGCGTTGACACAGGAATCGCTGCTACTGGACCACAAGGAGATCAAGGAATTCAAGGAGTTCAAGGAGATAGAGGTGATGCTGGTGATACGCCAGTAATCGGAACAAACGGTAACTGGGAAATCGGTGGTGTTGATACAGGAATTGCTGCTACTGGACCACAAGGAATCCAAGGTGAAGACGGCATAGGCATTGCTTCTATTACTGATAACGGAAGTGGAATATTTACAATTACTTATACTGACAATTCAACTTATACTTCACCAAACTTAACTGGTCCACAAGGTGAGATAGGTGCCACTGGTGCTTCTGTTACCGTAACAGATAATGGCGATGATACAGTCACAATTACTGATGGTACAAATAGTGTCGTTATATCTAAGGGAGTAGATGGAGAAACTCCCGTAATCGGAGGAAATGGTAACTGGGAAATTGGTGGCGTTGACACGGGAATCGCTGCTCAAGGCCCTACAGGTGCTGCAGGTCCAGCAGGTCCACAAGGCCCAGCAGGTGCTGATGGAAATGACGGTGCCGATGGTACTGCAGGTCCAGCAGGTCCACAAGGCCCAGCAGGTGCTGATGGAAATGACGGTGCCGATGGTGCTGCAGGTCCAGCAGGTCCACAAGGCCCAGTAGGTGCTGATGGAAATGATGGTGCCGATGGTGCTGCAGGTCCAGCAGGTCCACAAGGCCCAGCAGGTGCTGATGGAAATGACGGTGCCGATGGTGCTGCAGGTCCAGCAGGTCCACAAGGCCCAGCAGGTGCTGATGGAAATGACGGTGCCGATGGTGCTGCAGGTCCAGCAGGTCCACAAGGCCCAGTAGGTGCTGATGGAAATGATGGTGCCGATGGTGCTGCAGGTCCAGCAGGTCCACAAGGCCCAGCAGGTGCTGATGGAAATGACGGTGCCGATGGTGCTGCAGGTCCAGCAGGTCCACAAGGCCCAGCAGGTGCTGATGGAAATGACGGTGCCGATGGTGCTACAGGTCCAATAGGTCCTGAGGGTCCACAAGGTATTCAAGGCCCAGCAGGTCCACAGGGTCCAGCTGGAGCACAAGGTCCGAAAGGTGATACAGGAGATCAAGGTCCTCAAGGAGCAACAGGTCCACAAGGCCCAGCAGGTGCTGATGGAAATAATGGTGCCGATGGAGCACAGGGTCCACAAG
>NZ_SDDZ01000015.1 GCF_004115975.1 Gelidibacter gilvus
TACCACCCTTGCGACTTACTAATGCTTCCAGACGTTACTCCAGCGCATGAGGGACTTGCACCCTCTAAATTAATATCTTACTTTGCAGTAAGGTAAAGATGCCCATACTGGGCACACACACCGTGTATAAACCATTGCTGGGTCTGTGCTCTTCTGGAAAATTCTTGGGAATTTTCCAGCGTAGTTTTGTATCTTTAATGGTTCGTGCTTTCACACGCAACGGTCCATACACATAAACTCCAAGATGAATTCCTAATAAATCATTAATTGTTTTTAAGCTACAAATCTTTGGAGCTCTACATACGGTGTTCCTCTTCTTACCACTGCAAAAGCTCTTGATATAATCTTATTCCTTACGTTATTTAAGGCCACCATTTTCGGTTTTCCCTCTGCAACTTTTTTCTTATAATATTGGTTTAGTTCTCTGTCGTATTGTATGGCACTAACACTGGCAAGTGTTAACAGTGTTTTCATTTTCCTGTCGCCTATATGATGAATTCTGTTTTTTCGATGGATACTGGTCCCAGAACTGTGTTCAAAAGGTGCAACGCCACAATAACTTGAAAACTGTCGCCAATTGTCAAAACGTTTAAAGTTGCCCGTGTGATATAGGATTTGGCAGGACAGTATTAGTCCAACTCCCTTTAAAGTGTTTAAGAGCTCATAATTCCTCTGTAACGACTCCTCTTTCTCCATAAGTTTTTTAATGTGATCCTCTAGTGCCACAATTTGTTTTGTGAGATAATGAATCGTCTTTTTGATGATCCTGCAGCAGTCATCAGTCGATGGACTACTGAGCAGGTTCAGTATTTCTTTGAGACTGCTCATTTTACCTGTACGATCCCTTACCAGCTGATCCCTAAAGGACAACAGGCGTCCCAGCTCTTGGATGTCCTGTTCTTTTGGACTGCTTAAAACAAGTTCTTCTTTATACAGCCAGGCATATCTCGCAATCATAGCTGAATCAAGTTTATCTGTTTTTCCCCTGACGATTCCTGCTGATCTTTTAATCGCCAAGGGACTTTCTTCAACATAATCTATATCGTTTTCTGACAGATAAACACTAAGGTTTGTGGAGTAATGCCCTGTATTTTCAAAACAGAAAAAATAGACTTGTTCTTCTAGATATGTTTCTACCCAAGACAAAAGTGCTCTATAACCTTTGGGAGTATTCGAAAACACTCGGTGTACTGCCCTAACGTGAATTTGTGCATCGATTGTTAATTTAGATACATCGATACCGATAACATCTACATAATTATTCATATTTTTAAATTTTATTCCTTCTCATAAAGGAATGATTAATAAATGTTGCAGTGACTATCACCTTTAATAGGAAGTGATTCCTGGTATTCCAAATGGTCCTATAGCAACCTAAGAAAGACAAGAGGACTGATACGTGTAGAGGATCTATAAATTCTAATAAACGTTTTAGTTCTCCTCTTGTCTCTTAGTAAAAGTAATAACTACTTAATTAAGAGATAAATTAAAGGTAACGTTGTGCCCAATTAAAAAATTCGTAATAATTCCAAAAAACCAGCTATTTGATTTGTATCTTTGATAGTATCAAATGATAGTATCAAGAATGAAGCCACCATACGAAATAACACCCGAAATATTAAGGTTAATCACTTCCATTTCAGAAAAAATCGGGGAGGTTAATGCCAACTTTTTAAATAGACCTTCTCCAAAATTAAGAAAACAAAATCGCATAAAAACTATTCATTCCTCTTTGAAAATCGAGGGAAATCATTTAACCGAAGAACAAATTACGGCACTTTTGGAGAACAAAAGAGTAATCGGTCCCAAAAAGGATGTTGTTGAAGTGCTTAACGCCATTGAGATTTATGAGAACTTAGGTAAATACGATCCAGACAACGAACAATCATTTCTGAAAGCTCATTTAAAGTTAATGAATGGATTAATTGAAAACCCAGGAAAGTATAGGAAACAAGGGGTTGGAATTGTAAAAGGTTCAAAAGTAGAACATATGGCTCCACCTTTTAATAATGTTCCGTTTTTAATGAAAGATCTATTTGAATACCTAAAAAAAGGGGATGAAATAGAGCTAATAAAAAGTTGTGTTTTTCATTACGAAATGGAGTTTATCCATCCATTTATTGATGGAAATGGCAGAATGGGAAGGTTATGGCAAACCTTAATATTGATGGAGAAATATCCTCTTTTTGAGTTTTTACCTTTTGAAACGCTAATTAGCAATGATCAAGAGAAATATTATAAAGCATTATCTGAAAGTGATAAATCTGGACAGTCTACAAAGTTCATAGAATATATGCTTAACGTTATTAACACTTCTATTAGTGAACTTTTGAATTTCAATAACAGAACATTAAATGAGGAAGACAGATTAGAATATTTCGTATCAATGAATAAAATTGAATTTAACAGAAAAGACTATATGGTAATTTTTAAAGATATATCTTCAGCTACGGCAAGTCGAGATTTAAAGAAAGGCGTGGAATTAAATTTATTTGACAAAATTGGAGAAAAGAATAAAACAATTTATCGTCTAAAATAACTGGGCACAAGCCGTGTATAGTAACCTTACTCCGCTCTTTTGTTCTTTCTGATTAATGCTTAAAGTTAACTGATTTATTAAAAATCAAACTTAAGCCGTGTAAAAATAATTGCTTGGTTCTCGCCTACTTGGAAATTCCTAAACGCCAAAAGCGTTGCAGGACGGAATTTCCACAGGCTCGTTCAATTTTTGTTATTTTAGGTGTTTATCCCACGCAGCTATTCTTACACAAAACCGTTGGCAACAATATGAAAACCGAAAACATTGAGATTTAAAATAACATTTTTCATATCATTCTTTTTTTACATTTTTTCCGCATTTGGACAACGGAATTTTAGCGGAAAAACTATCGACCAATTTTCGGAAAGTGCCATAGGAATTACAATATTCGACAAAGACACAATCCAAATCGGACAGTCTGACTTGAAAGGATATTTCCAAATTGAATTACAAAAAGAAACGGATACATTAATTTTTGCTGGAGTTGGTTATGAATGGGCAAAAATTACAGTTCCAAAGAAATGTGAAAATATAGAAATAATACTTTTTTTGGCTTCTACCTACGATTTTATGTCACCTAAAAAAGTTGACAGACTTCGCGAAAAAGAATTTAAAAAACTCACCGAATTACACTCTCAAGCATTCCGAAAAGGACTTTTCATAACAGAAAAGCCCTGTGTTAGCCGAAAGTTTGAACCTAACTTCCCAGAACTTGACGAAATTCGCCGACAACATAAATTGACCAAGAAAAAGATTAAGACAAAATTTAAAGAACTGAAAATCGGAGATATTATAAAAGTTCCGACTCAAACTTGGTCAGCATATACAAATGGAACTGATTTTGGCTGTCTAATAACCGGGAAAATTATTGAAAAAAATAAAAAAAAAGGTGGATATAATTTAATTTTAAAAGTCAGTAAAAACCTTTGCGAAAATGGACGAGCAACATACAATGGAGAGAAAGTAGAAATTGGAGAATCAATTACACATAATATGAAATATTTCAAAATAGTAACCGAATAAATACTGTTGCCAATAACTAAGCATTCGTGTGGTCGGTACGACCCAACATGAATGCCGTGTTGACTGAACCGATGTTGGTCGGTTTGCCTACTATGGGGATTGATTGGATTTAAGATGGGTTTTTAAGGGTTGGTTTTTCCTGCTTGGGAGTATTTGACTGCTTTACTATTGCAGATTAGAAGTACAAGATAGACTTTCAGTTCCTCTTCCCTGTTTTTCAACGTTTTTCACTCAGTTTTCTTCATTTTTGTCCATAGATATCCTATTGCGCGTGACTTGCGCTTCTTTATGTTGGTGTTTTCATCTGATTATTGATCTGCTCCAGCCAGTGCTCTGGTGGTCCCCGAGCGGTAAAAGTCGCAACGGTAACAAGGTTTCCTTTTTTGCATATTGGACACTTTCGGTGCATCAATGGCCCTGTCTCCGCAAGTTTTGGCATTCCCAGGTCTTTCTGGAGCTGTGGGATCATAGTTCTTTTGTAATAACTGCTCAAAATACCATAATGCCTGATCCGTGTAAATCCCTTGGGCAGGATATGTAGTGCGAACCGTCTGATAAACTCAGCATCGGGCAGCCCGAGCACAGATTTCTTGCCCCCGTGCCGATAGTCCTTTACCATGAACCGTACGTTTCCATCTCCGTGGCTTTTTATCCGATGGTTGCTGATGGCGATCTTATGGGTATAGCGGCCCAAGTATTCCACTACCTGCGAGGGTCCATAAAATGGACGCTTGCAATAGACCACCCAATGATGTTGGAACAGGCTTTGGTAAAAAGAGGGAGGTTGCTGCTTCCCCAGTTCTTTGCGCAATCCGGCCACAAATCGGGCCCTGAAGACCTGACTCATTGCCTTTACTGGGAACAGATACTTTCCCTTACTCCTGGTAGGTTTCCATTTGCCCGATCTGGCAATGCCACCCCCAGGAACTATACAGTGCAGGTGTGGGTGCAGCGAAAGGTTCTGCCCCCAAGTGTGCAGGATAGCGATCATTCCCATCTGGCCACCCAAAAACTTGGGATTGCCACCAAAATCCCGGATAATGCCCCAAGCTGTTTTGAACAAAAGACCGTACACCAACTTTGGTTCGTACAGACATAACCGGTTCAGCTCCGTGGGCATGGTAAAGACCACATGGAAATACGGAACCTCCAACAGATCGGCCTCCCTTGCCCGGATCCATTCCTCCTTTTTATGGCCCTGGCACTTGGGGCAATGACGGTTGCGGCAACTGTTGTAGCTAAGATGGAGCTTATGACAGGCAGGATTATTGCAACGATCAATGTGACCGCCAAGGGCCGCGGTGCGGCACTTGCGTAGGGCATGCAGGGTGCGAACTTGCCAACTGTTGGCACAATGATCGGCAAGGTGTTCCCTGTTTCGCTCCAAGATATGGGCTACTTCATGGACAGGGATGGACATCCCTATTGGCCATAAAGCCTGTCCAGCGGACTGAACGGCTTTTGCCTACCCGATTGTGCCACATGCAGGTAGATTAGGGTGGTCTGGATATCCGCGTGTCCCAAAAGGTCCTTCACGCTCATAATGTCCAGACCCATTTCCAGTAAATGGGTGGCATAGCTGTGCCGCAGGATATGGGCGGTAATCTCCTTTTGGATGCCACTGTGCTTGCGGGCCTCGCGCACGATCCACTGCACGCCCTGGGAAGAGATCCGGCACGGTATGCCCGATTTGTCATTGCCCGTAAAACACCACGTATACGGGTTTTCTGCCAGGAAGTATCTCTGTAGGCCACGGACCTGCATTTTGGAAAGGGGAACATACCGATCCTTGCGCCCTTTCCCCTGGCGCACGTGCAGCATCATCCTGTCAAAATCCAAGTCCTTCCGCTGTAGGTTGCGCAGTTCAAAATTGCGGAGACCACAGCCATAGAGCATGGCCAGGACCAAGCGGTGCTTGAGCAATTTAGGGGTCTTCAACAGTTGTTTTATCTCCCTTTGGTTCAATACCACGGGGAGTGTCTTGGGGCGTTCAATGGAAGGAAGAACCACTCGCATTTCTTTCATCCCAAAGACACGATAGGCATAGCGAAGTCCATAAACGGTGTGCTTGAAAAAACTGTCGGATGGAGTCTTGTGCTGTGACTTTAAAAAGTGTAGATAATCCAAGATCTGTTCCTCATCTAGGTCAAGTGGACTACAGTTAAAATGGAGTGCAAGGTGAGCAAGACAGCGGGCATAGTTGGTAAGGGTACTCTGGCTCTTGCCGGCGAGCTCAACGGAACGCTTTAATTTTTGGTAGAGGGTTGCGAATTCCGGAACTGAAATACAGGCCCTTTGGATAAGGGTGTCATTTTTTTTTCATAATATTGAGTATTAGATTAATCCTATCCTAAAGGTAGTGAATCGTGATCTAACAGTCATGAGAAGCTACCTTTAGGTTTAGTTCAACACCGCGTACAAATAATTGCTAGTTCTCGCCTACTTGGGAATTCCTTCGGAATTTCCACAGGCTCGGTCAATTTTTATTATTTTAGGTGTTTGCCACCGCGACTATTCTTACACATAAACGTTAGCACACATATAAACGAAACACATTGAGAAAATCTATATTCATTTTAAGTTGCCTTCTATCCACAATAATATCTGCTCAAAATTTGGTGGATTTGGATTGCGAAACTGGATTTAAAAAAATACAAACAGAACTCGAATCCAAACCACAAGTTGATTATAAATTAATTTATTCGCAAAAGAAATACGGAGAAGAAAGCTTTGAATTCAGCGAAGGAATTATTATTGTCAATAATATTGACGACCTAATAAATCAAAACGACATCGCAAAAATAATTGGTCGAATTGGAGTGGAAAATAATTTGACCAAAGTTATCGCTTTACGAAATTGTGATGCTGGTGGACTTTATCTGCGACAAAACGAATTAACAACTGAACAAAAAAATTATTTAAGCCAAAGCTTAATTGCAGAAATTAATATCGACTTGTTAAAATCTTTATCCAAAAAAGAAAGGAAAAAACAGAAGAAAAAACGTGACTTGATTGAGTCTGTTTCAAATAAATCATGTGAAAAACTTGCTGAATTTGGAACTGATAAATTAACTATGGAAAGTTTTAATACGATTGTCTCAACCACATCTGCCGAGTTTGCCGAAAAAACAATGGAAATTTACGAAATGCCTTTTGAGCAAAGTGTGGACAAATTTTTAAAAGATTTAATGAATCATTTATTGTTCGATTGTCAATTAGTACAAGAATTTGCAAATAATCAGTAATAAAATACGTGTGCTAAGCCGTGTATAAGCAATGGCTTGTTCTCGCCTACTTGGAAAATCCTCAACGCCAAAAGCGTTGCAGGACGGATTTTCCAAAGCCTGTTTCACACACTTCCTGGCAGGCAATCGCCACAACTCATGTCATTAAACTTTAGGCATCTTATGAAAAAACTCATATACACCATAATAACTTTTGGATTGTGCATAATGTCTTGTAAAGGACAAAATGAGCGAATTGAAATAAGGTTAATGAACTGTATTTATGAAAACTACGATGACCATGGAACAGAGTTCAAAAAAGCGATTACAGATTTCGAGCAATTACTGATTGGTCAAAAAATATTGAAAGACCAATCTGGAAAAAGCTATAGATCTATTCTTGAAAAGATTGTAGTTGATGATGACTTTGACTATAATCCATCCGAATCCTTTTTCGATAATATTCGTGAGATTGGATTGCCCCAAAATGAATCTTACAAAACTTGTCAAACTGAATTAAGGAAGAACGCAAATATCGACCTGACAAAGGAAACCAAATTAAATGCAGTTTTAGATTCCCTTAAAAATACCGGAGAATTAACCCCATCACAAGTTGCCATCGGAATTTTATCTGTTCTCAATGAAAATGACTTTGAATTGGATTATTATAAAATGAATATGTTTTCCTTATTTGACGTCATCAGTATGATCAATGCCGATGGAATAAAAAGACAATTACCAGAGTCAAAAGAAGACATTATAGACTATGACGTCACCAAAGCACTAAATATATATCTTGACGGAGAAAGTCAGGTTTTCGCAAATAACCAAAAAGTCACTCATAAGGAACTTAGAAAAACAATTCGAGATTATGTGTCTGAAAATAAATCTGAATCAGTCATCTCTTTGAAAAATGACCGACAAACAATGTATAAAACTTACATTGAAATCCAGAACATAATTGTTGGAGAAATACGATCGTTAAGGGAACAATTTTCAAAAGAAAACTATAAAACAGAATTAGATCATCTTACTCAAGAGCAGCTAGCGGAAGTTAAGAAAATCTATCCGCAGAACCTTATAGAATAAACATGTTGAATAAAACTGTATAAAAACAACTGCTCAATCCTAGCCTACTTATAAAACCTTCCACGTCCAGATGCTTGACAGGTCTGATTTTCTATTCGGTTTGTTTTTACTAAATTAGTTGTCTACCCGCTCAATGAAATCTGAGTATCAATTGGATAAAACATTGGTCGTAAGGGTAAAACAGTATAAAACAATAACTAACATTAAACTATTAAAATGAAAAAATTGGCATTATTACTAGCGCTTGGATGCATTTTCACCTTAACTGCACAAACCGAAATTGAAAAAGTATCAGAAACCATTAGCAAATCTGAAATTGAAGGTCATATTTATTTTTTGGCTGACGATCTTTTAAAAGGACGAGAAACGGGTTCTCCTGAACTCAAAATTGCAGCTTCATATTTGGCCAATAGCTTTCGTAGTTATGGTGTACAACCTAACCCAAAAACAGGAACCTATTATCAAGAGGTAAAACTTAAACGCAAATCCCCTCCAAAGGATGTATCCATAGTAATAAATGACCAAGCCATTACTGATTACGTCATTATAAATGCTATTTCAATGGCATCATACGAAGACGCCATATTTTTAAATTATGGTTTAACTGATGATTATAAAGGAAAGGATGTAAAAGGCAAAGTTGTTATTGTAAAGGCTGGAAGTCCTGAAACTACCGAAGGTAGAGCCGCATTTACATTGCGTCGCACCAAAGAGAAATTAGCCAAAGACCACGGCGTCACTGCTATTATTGAGTTGTTAAAAGTTGACGACGGTATGTGGAGTTCTATTGGACATAATTTTAATGGACCAACCCTGAGCGTTGATTTAGAGGATACTGATAAAAGTGGCAATAATGATATCGCCTATGTTTGGGTTTTAGATAAAGAAGGAAAAATGGCTGACCAATTTAGTGCCGCCAAAAAAATCAGTTCAGCCATTGCTATTGGCGAAAAACAAGAGGAAACGGTGATCTCACAAAATGTTATTGGTATCGTTGAAGGCACCGATGCAAAGCTTAAAAATGAATACATTATTTATTCTGCACATTATGATCATGTTGGTATTGGTGAACCAGACGCAATTGGAGACTCCATTTATAACGGCGCTAGAGACAATGCCGTTGGCACAACTACAGTGTTGAGCATGGCCAAAAACTTAGCCAAATATCCGACAAAACGCTCTGCATTATTTATTCTCTTTACTGGAGAAGAAAAAGGTCTTTTAGGAAGTAGTTATTATGTTGAAAACCCAGTATTGCCTTTAAACCAAATGGTGTATTGCTTTAATAGTGACAATGCAGGTTATAACGATACTTCCGTGATATCTGTTATAGGACTGACCAGAACGTCTGCCGAAGCTAATATCATTAAGGCCGCTCAAGCCTTCGGATTAAAAGCAATTGAAGATCCCGCCAAAGAACAAGGCTTATTTGATAGAAGTGATAACGTTAATTTTGCAAAAAAAGGAATTCCTGCGCCTACATTCTCTCTAGGCTTTACTTCTTTTGATGGTGACGTTACCAAATATTACCACCAACCAGGAGACGAGGCTGATACTTTAGATTATGACTATTTGCTAAAATTCTTTCAAGCTTACGTGCTGGCAGGTCGTAATATAGCAAATGACAAACAAACACCTGTATGGAATGAAGGTGATAAATATGAAGAGGCTTCCAAAGACCTTTATCAAGTAAAAGCAATTAAAAATTAATTCCTAAAAACCATTGCATCACTACATTAGATGAAACAGCAAGTCGTTTTTTAATAAAACCCACATCTGATCTGTCTACTTTTCTGCCATGCTGAAATGTGCGGCAGATATGAGGTAGGATCATTCTATTTTTCAGGCTTACTGGTTTTGTATGTAAAAATCATGCAGTAAATACCAGTCGTCTATATCAGCAAAAAACATTGGCTTTTTGAGATCAAGGTTTGTTTCGTAGCACTAAAAAATTAAAAGAAAATTAATAACCAAATTTTAACACACGATTTAAGTCTTGACATATCCTCATTAAAAAATCGGCCATGGCCAAGAGCGCGGGAAGTCAGAATTTTCACTAATTCATTCTATTTTTAGTATGTTAGCCTCTTGTGCGCAAAATTATCCTTAAAGACAAACGTTACCCATAACGCGAATGGCCAAGATGAATGACTAATTAATCTACCTATGACAATAGCTGAAATCATAAGCAACATATTTTTACCCATATCTCTTGCCATTATTATGCTTGGCATGGGAATGACTTTAATCCTTTCCGATTTCAGTAGAATCTTAAAAAAACCTAAAGCCATTTTAATTGGTCTTACCAATCAACTTGTTTTTTTGCCAATTATTGGTTTTTCCTTAGCCATAGCTTTTAATTTACATCCTGTTATGGCCGTAGGATTAATGATTCTGGCAACTTGTCCCGGAGGTGCAACCAGCAATTTAATATCACAGGTTTGTAGAGGCAACATTGCATTATCAGTGACCTTAACTGCTATCTCAAGTATTATATGTGTTTTTACAATTCCTTTCATTTTGTCATATGCATTAGACTATTTCGGCACTGAAACCGGTGCCACAATCAAACTCCCCATATTAAATACGATCATTCAAATAATGGGAATCACTATTCTTCCAATTTCAATAGGCATGTTCATTCGCAGATTGAAACCAGACTTTGCCAGACGAATGGAAAAACCAATGCGAACTGCGTCTACAGTAATTTTCATCATCGTCTTTATTGCTGTGTTAGCTGCAAATTATAATATTCTGGGTAAAGCAATGAAAGAAGTAGGACTGCCTACTTTACTATTAAATATCTTAACTATGGGATTGGGGTATCTAACGGCTCGATTATTTAAATTGAATTTAAAGAGTGCCATTTCCATCACCGTAGAGAGCGGCATACAAAACGGAACCCTGGCCATTGTTATTGCCACCTCAATATTAAACAATTTTGAAATGAGCATTCCAACAGCAGCATACGCCATATGGATGTTTATAACTGGTGGCATCCTCATGTGGTTCTTCGGAAATAGAACTGAAGAAGAATATACCGCCCAACAAAGTCGCAAATAATTTAATAGTTGTTTCTACCTTACTGACACATCTCGAAGTATAACGACGTATAGATTTTCTAGATGAGATTTTACGCTTTTAATCGCCAATGACCTGCGAATGAGTTATCAATTACTTGATAAACACACGAATAATGGTTATCTTGATTCTCTTATGAATCAATTACTCATGAACTATTTTTTAGGATTTATATTATTATTTGGCACTATGCTTTCTTCAGCACAAAATATGAAACAAAAAGCAATTCCTCTTGAAGGAGATACGAGCTTGGACAGACTCATTTCCGCAGCTGCCGATAAGGAATTGGTATTGTTGGGAGAAGCTAGTCATGGCACCCACGAATACTACTTATGGCGGGATAAGATCAGCAGACGGCTGATATCTGAGCAAGACTTTAATTTTATTGCCGTAGAAGGTGATTTTGCGAGTTTATACCATCTCAATCTCTATGTCAAAAATCTGGATGGTGCGGCAAATTCTGCCAAAGAGGTTTTGCTAAAGCTCCATAGATGGCCAACCTGGATGTGGGCCAACGAAGAGGTTGTGGCCTTGGCGGAATGGCTCCGCAATCATAATGACAAATTACCTCAACATAAGAAAGTAGGATTTTACGGGATGGATGTCTATGACGAATGGAATTCCAAAAAAGTGGTTTTGGATTTACTCAAAACAACAGATCAGACTGCCTACGCTTATGTAAAAGACCAATATAAATGTTTCGATCCGCATAAGGGAGATAGCTGGAGCTATGCTCATGCCGTTAACGCTGGCAAAGATGCCTGTACAACGGCTACAAGAAATGTGGTAGAGTATATCAGATCCAATCGGAGTAAGTTATCGGGACTTTCCGATGATACTTATTTTTATCTTTTACAAAACACCATCGTCGTGCAGAATGCTGAAGAATTTTATAGAGAAAGTGTCGCTTCAACAGGACCTAGTTCATGGAATTCGCGGGTCCATCACATGCATGGCACCGTCAATGATTTATTGAATCTTTACGGTGAGAACTCCAAGGGAATTGTCTGGGCACACAATACCCATATTGGCGATGCGGAGTACACAAGCATGCGAAACGCCGGCCAGAAAAATATTGGTCAGCTCACCCGAGAAGGATTGGGTGATGCCAATGTTTTCTTGATTGGCTTTACCACTTATGAAGGGAAAGTAATGGCAGGCTCCAGATGGGGTGCTCCCATGAAGGAAATGACCATTCCACCGGCCATTCCCAATAGTATTGAATACATATTGAATCAAGTTGATCAGGATCGTTTTTATCTGATTTTTGATGAAGAGGATCGCAAGGAAAAAAACCTAAAGGCACTTGGCAATAGAGCTGTGGGCGTGGTCTATAATCCGCGGGGAGATAGCCGACAGTTTGTGCCCACCATAATCCCATTGCGCTACGATGCTTTGTTCTTTTTTAAAAAAACCAGCGCTTTGCGTGTTTTGAAAAAGTAGAACTATTTTGAGCCTTCTTAACTCTGTTGAGAATGCAGTAACAGTGAATGTTGAACAAACAATTATTCAACTTCGTGTTTTCATTACATCCATTTTTTCACCATTGCTCCAACAGTATAACCAAATATCGCATGGGCGACAGTCCAGTAAATCCAGGCCATAATATCATTTGCTGCTGGAGGTTGTTCAGACAATGCCGTTAGAAAAAATAGTGCGCCACCACCTAAGGTATAAACCAGAATATAAGGCCATATCGCCTTCTGCATTGTCCAAGTTTTTAAAATATAAAAAAGTGCAATGACGCTGATAATACAGGTTAAATAATGAAAAACCTGTCCAAATAACCAAACCGGTTTCAAGTCGTTAACTACAGGAATATAATCAAAATTAAATAATAGCACATAGGCCGTATTACCGGTAAGGACCATCACAATTTTCAATATCAATATCAGCACAAAGCCAGCAATCAGACCAATGGAAGTGAGGTTAAATAGTTGTTTCATACAGGAGTCAGGTCTAAGAATTGATTTGAGAAAAAGTGTATTTAGTGCCAGATTGTTCTGTTAGAGCCATTCCGTAAGTATTAGTTTTACATTGAAATTGTGGAATTTCATATGCTTCTGCACTAGCATTTATGAGGGGTTTAAACTTGGCTTCTGACATTCAAAATAATTTAAGACAAACGAAAATACATTTTTATGGTTTTAAAAAATAATAAAATATGATTTTAAATGATCCAAAACTCATTAAATTAGGTCATTTTCATAAAACATCGATTTATAATAAATACAGCCATTTTAAAAATCCTCTTAATCTATCGCATGATTAGACGCTATTCACAAAAAGATAAAATTAAGGTCATCGATTTACTCAGACGAAATACGCCGAAGTATTTTGATCCTTCAGAAGAGCAATATCTTGAAAACTATCTTACTCATGAATTGGAGGACTATTTTATTTTTGAGGAAAACTCCGAGATTATCGGAGCTGGAGGTATTAACTATCTTCCAGAAGAAAAATTGGCTCGGATTTCCTGGGATATTATTGACCTTAAATCGCATGGAAAAGGAATCGGAAGAACATTAATCCAATACAGACTGAACCTTTTGAGCAAAAATCAAGATATTGACATCGTAATGGTCAGAACAAGTCAACACGCCTATAAGTTTTATGCCAAATTTGGGTTTGAACTTGAAAAAGTGGAACAGGATTTTTGGGCCAAGGATTTTCACCTCTATCAAATGAAAATAAGAAATGACCATTCGTGAACTCATAGATACAACCGAACACAGACCTTGGAAAATGCCAGCACAACCCTGGAAATTTTATCAAGAGTGGAACAATGCCATCTTCCTTAACTGGCAAGTGGATTTGAACGACTTGAAAGATTTTGTGCCACATGAATTAGAAATTGATCTTTTTGAAGGAAAACCTTGGATTTCAGTAGTGGCATTTACAATGGAAAAGATAAGGCCTAAAAACCTACCTTCCTTTCCACCAATCTCAGATTTTGATGAAATTAATATCCGTACGTATGTAAAATCAAACCATAAAACTGGGGTCTATTTTCTTAGCATGGAAGGCGGTAAAAAATTATCCTGTAAAGTTGCTAAAAGTATATCGCAACTTCCATATCGATTTTCAAAAATCAACCGCACTGAAAACCGATACATATCCACTAACACCCATTTTAATGACACCTTGGATATTCAGTTTTCGATTGGGAATGCCATCACCAAGAAAACGGCATTGGAAATCTGGCTGACAGAACGATATGCTCTGTTTCAAGATACAGAAAAGTCGATCAATGAATTTGAAATTCACCATTTGGAATGGCCAATTAACACGATAGAATTGAAAAAGTTAGAAATTAATTACCCGCGATTTAACCAACTCATCAAAGGCAAACCTCATAGCATCCAATACTCCAAAGGTGTAAAAGTAATTGCTTGGGGAAAGCTTGCAACACCAAAGACGGACTACAAAACTTAGAATGGTCAGGCAACTGAACAATATTACTGTTTTGATTTTAAATAGCAGATCGAATATTCAGAATAGGAACGGAAATTATTTACCATGAACAGAAAGCTGTAGAGCTGTCACTTTAATTCCATTCTAAAACGCGTCAACATGGGCTATTTTAACCTTATCTTTGCACTATTACCTAGTGTTATTCCACAATAAAGCTCTCGATGTTATTGCATGTCTAAATTACCCAAAGAACATAACTTTCTTGATCTTTCAGACTACGGAAGACCTATTGCAAGAATTATTGCAAACGCCTTAAAGAATACTATTTTTACACCAATTCACGTGACGCTTGCTTTTATAATTTCCGGACTTTTGGCTGTCTATTGTGTTCTTGTAGGCCATTACTGGTTAGCAGCATTCTTTTTAATTCTTAAGTCCATTTTGGACGCTGTCGACGGCGAATTGGCCCGTGTAAAGGAAACGCCATCTTATACAGGTCGCTATTTAGATTCTGTAGCAGACATTTTATTAAATGCCTTAATTTTCATTTCTATTTGGTTAATTAGCAACTCACAGCTTTGGGTTTGTGTTTTGGCATTTTTAGGTTTGCAATTACAAGGCACGCTTTACAACTATTACCATGTGATTTTAAGAAATAAATTTGATGGCGATACCACGAGTCGTGTGTTTGAAAACAAAACACCTAAAGCCATGGAAGGTGAAAAACAAAACCATGTAAATATACTTTTCGGGTTGTATAAACTTCTTTATGGTGCTTTTGATAAGTGCATTTATCTTTTAGATGGAAATGCCAAGAAAGCAAAAACATTCCCCAATTGGTTTATGACCGCCGTCTCAACCTTTGGGTTGGGGTTCCAATTACTCATCATTGCTACCATGCTCGTATTGGGTCTAAAAGATATTATTTTGCCGTTCTTTTTAGCCTATACCCTTATGGTCTTTGTTTTTATAGCTATAAGAAAGGCATTGTTTTAATTGAACAGACAATTCTTGGTCATTTTAAGACGAAGAAAATGCATTTAAAAACAAACTGGTTTTAGCGTAACGCACCTTCAGGAAACCTAACCTTATCCGGTGCAGCATTTAACATTGGTAATGCCGCTCTCAAAATTCGGTTACGACGCCCCGTAGTATCTTGTGGTTCTACAGGATAAGAAATCACGGCCTCCATCCACGCAAATGTGTTGATCCTAAAATAGACGGCTGGATCCCATTGCTCATTGTTGTAGGTCTGAGGCTGTGGATAGCGTTCTTTAAAATCTGCTCTGGTAGCTTCTAACAGGCAATCTTCCACAAATTGTAAGTCGCTGGTATAGGCCACCTGAATCGCAGTTTCATTCCATATAAATGGAACTTGCGGCCCTGAATAATTAATTATTTCTTCTCTTAAAATCAGACTGTTAGGAAACCGGATGACGCGTCCACTTGAGCGATCATTTCCTAAATAATCGCCGCTACATTCCAAAATTGAAGTATCCAGATAACTGATCTCCACCACATCACCACGGAGTCCGTTGATCTGAATACGATCACCCACCAAATAAGAGCGACGAAAAATCAAATAGACCCAAGCTATAAATGAAGCAATAGGCGCCTGTAACGCGAAACCTAAAACCAGAGAAATTAAACCAAAACTAACCGCTGCCGCATAGATATTCTGAAATAAAAAAGCCACAACGACAATAAGATTCAATACAATGGTAAGAAATCTTATGATTCGCAATAAATTATAGCGATTGCCTTCGAGGTAGTTTTGGCTATCAACAATTCTTGAAATAATTTTACTTATCAGAAGAATCAATGATATCAAAAACAGGCTGATGCTCAACTTTTTGAAAACCGGAATGTACTCTGCCCATGGCTCAAAAATCTTCAGTTCTAACAAATAGTGCAAGACAATGAACATTAGTGCCATGACCGAATAAATTACAATCCAAGGTTTGTCTTTCTGAATTTTCATATAAATTTTTTCTTTGACAGGTGAAATTAATACTTCTATTTAAATTAACACTGCCTTTCCATCCGAAAATTCTCCGGCGGTTCTTCCAAAAACAGTGTCTTTTTTGAAGATAAGATTTTATAAAGGTTTAAAAAAATCCACCATTAAACCATCTCATCAAAAACAGTAACTCATAATAACGACAGTCAGGATTTAAAAACTCAAAGTACTTTTCCAATAAATGAAAGGACGGTATTTCAAAAGAGTTAAACTTATCCTATATTTGCCTATTGAGATACCTAGTGAAACGTGCTGACCAGACGCTATTTATAGCATCTAAACATGTACAGGGCATCCAAAAAAACCTAACTATTAAAACCATAACTATGTCAGATCAAAAAGTATTTGAAGCAAGTCCTGAAAGCAAAGGAAAAGCAAAACAATTGCGACTTTTTGCAATGTTGGCCTGGATCATTGCCATTGCGGGACAGATCTTTGCCATTTTTAAATTAATCCACAACGAAACCCTTGTCTGGCTAATTGTTGTTATTGTAGTAATTTTAGCCTTATCCATTACGGGATCCATGCTATGGAAAAAGGCAAATCGGTTAGATCCTGCATCTGAAAAGGACAAGACCCGATTCTTTGTTCAAAATCAGTTGGGCGCCATTATGGGCGTATTGGCATTCTTGCCATTGGTGATTCTCATTTTCATGAACAAAGATGTCGACGGAAAAACTAAAGGAATTGCGGGTGGTATCGCCGTAGTTGCGATGCTCATTGCGGGTATTTCTGGAGTTGATTTCAATCCGCCTTCGGTAGAACAATACACTAAGGAAATCAACGAACAAACCACCACATTAAAAGATTTAAATTTTGATAACGATAATGTCTATTGGACGACTGCCGGAAATAAATATCATATTTTTGAAGACTGTCAACACATTAAAGGCCGAGAAGGCATATCCAACGGCACCGTAAAGGAATCATGGGAACAGAAAGGTATTTCAGAACTTTGTAAAACCTGTGAAAAGAGAGCGCTTAAAAACAAAGGAACTTCTGAGGAAATTAGTGTGGATCCGTCATAAGTATCGATAGATCCAGTTATCTGAAAATGTTTACCCAGAAAGACATCCGTTTTTGATACCCTCGAAAACGGATGTCTTATTTTCAATAGCGGATAAAATCTTAAAATCCGATCACTAAAAAAAGTTGTGATGGCACAAAAATCAGTTCAGACCTATGATTATATCTGTTTTAGCGATTTAGCTTACGAACGTGACTCTAGAGATTCTAAAGACGTTGAAAAGAAGATAAAACGCCGATTAAAGTATCACAATTTAACCGCTTATGACCAAGAGCGTGTTGACTATATCAGAATTTTAAAAGATGATCTGCGCAGAGAAATTTCACTTCAATCACAATCGAAATATTATCATAAGTCAGATTCCAAATATACCGATGTATCCGATTTTAACATCGAAAAAATGACCTCGGATTATTTAGAAACCTACACTAA
Source organism: Gelidibacter gilvus (assembly GCF_004115975.1). Taxonomy (GTDB): domain Bacteria; phylum Bacteroidota; class Bacteroidia; order Flavobacteriales; family Flavobacteriaceae; genus Gelidibacter; species Gelidibacter gilvus. Next base: position 17,850 of record NZ_SDDZ01000015.1, read on the forward strand.
AATCAACGAAGGCGATATGGTTCAAATTATAAAATTTGCCGTTTATATCTATTATATGAGATAGAAAATATCGTAAAAATCGATCTCCTACCCCATTAAAACCTCAGCAAAAAAATATGACCCAAATAAAGATAAGAAAAGCGAATAGAGAAGATTCAGAAGCCATCGCCACATACCTATTGTTGGCCATGGAAGATATTGTGTGTGAGTTTATCGGTCAAAAAGATGCAAACAAAGCGAAAGCTTTTTTGATCCATTTTATACAACAAGAACAGAATCAATATTCATATCAAAACTGCTTTGTAGCGGAAGATGAACATCAGATTATTGCGGCCGTCAACATCTACGACGGATCACACTTAAAGGCGTTGAGAATTCCCATTAGTCAATATATAAAAGCAAAATTCAAAACGGATTTCAATCCAGAAGATGAAACGCAAACCGGGGAATATTATATAGATTCGTTAGGCGTTAATCCTAACCAACAAGGCAAAGGCATTGGCGCCACACTTTTGCAATTCTTAATCAATTATTATGTTACCCAAAACGGACAGACTATTGGGCTATTGGTAGATGAAGAAAACCCAAAAGCCAAAAAATTATATTTAAAACTGGGCTTTAAGCCAGCTGGGCAAAAAATATTGGTAGGAAAGCGCATGCAACACCTTCAAATAAAGCCAGAACCATAACTGTCAAATGGTAAATGCCAGAGCTGTTGTTTACTTTTCAATTATATCGTAATGTCAACCTAATACAGATATTTGTTAAGATAATGGCCTCGTCCAAATAGTTAATCCCTGCGATTAACCATCCACATTTATTTGCTAAATTTGTCACTCTAATGGTTTGGATAACCGCATCCAAAATGTTGGTATTTATAAAGTTTCCTCCCAATGATAAAAACACGAATCGGACATAAGAATGACATTCCCGGCATTCTCTTACTTCAGGAAAAATATTTATATAAAAATTTAAATGATCTTGAACGGCAAAAGGGATTTGTGACCACGCCCTTTACAATTCCCCAAATTGAAGACATCATTCTACAAAACGGCATTTTTATCGCCGAGAATGAAAACGATGAGATTGTCGCCTATGCCTTTGCGGGAAGTTGGACGTATTTTGAGCAATGGGAAATTTTCAATTATATGGTCTCTCGCTTTCCGAAATTATCGTTTCATGGAACGCCCATTACAACCGAAAATAGTTTTCAATATGGCCCGGTGTGTATTGATGAAAAATATAGAGGAAAAGGACTATTGAACCAACTTTTTGAAGAAATGAGAATTGAATTTTTAAAGAAATATCCCATTTCAATTACCTTCATAAATAAAATCAATGTCATTTCTGAAAAGGCACACACCAAGAAATTGGGCTGGAAAAAAATAGATGAATTCGAATTTAATAACAATACTTATATTGGATTGGTATTCGATATGAAAAATTCAGTATTGAAATAATCTTGTTTCGATATAAAATCGTAAGTTATAACGCAACCAAATCATAGCAATCTGAATGTTTAAACATCAAGGAAAAAAGAGAACAGTACAGCACAATCTTCGGATTGCTATCGTCCTATCTTTTGTTGCCGGAATTGTAAACGTTTCAGGCATTTTGGCATTCAACGAATTGACCACAAACGTCACAGGTCATTTTGCACTATTTATAAGGGATGTTGCAGATTTCAAAGTTTGGAAGGGAACCATTTATTTTCTTTATATTTTCTCATTCCTCTTTGGCTCATTTTCATCAAACATTCTCATAGAAACTTTTAAAGAAAACAAAAAATTAAATGTTTTCGTGATACCAACACTCATTGAATGTGTGATTTTATCTGGAGTGGCCATCATGAGCAATACCTCACAATTCAATCCTGAACTTATGGTGTGCTTGTTGTTATTTGCTATGGGCTTACAGAACTCGTTCGTCACCAAACTTTCAAATGCCGTTGTGAGAACAACGCATCTTACAGGATTGTTCACGGATTTAGGCATTGAGCTTTCACATTTATTTTTTCCAAAAACCCACCCCAACAGAAAAGAAATAAAATCGACCATAAAACTCCGATTGTACATCATTGCCTTCTTCTTCCTTGGTGGATTATCCGCAGGATTTTTTTACTCAACACTTGAACTGAAATTAAACACACTTCTTCTAGGAGTAGCCATCTTATTATTAAGTCTCTATTATGACGATATGAGATTGAAATTCATTAAAGTAAAACGACGACAAAGGCGGATGCGAAAATACTCCAACATCATCCGTAAGCGCGCAAGACTCAATTTCTACCGTAAGAAACCCTAATTTTTGATCTTATTAAATTCAATAAGTATTTTTATTTCTTTAGTAGCAGTAACTGATCAGTACCTAATTCTCTATTAAGAGTAGAAGTCTAAAACCAAAACTTAACCACAAAAACACAAAGAAAAATCGCAAGAAACGCAAGGTTTTAAAAAGCAACTGCTTTTAGACTTTGCACGTAATAATTGATACTGATGTGTTATCAGCAGATATTTCTGCACAACTTAAGAAAAATAAATAAAAAATATGTTTGATAAGAATCGCATTCATCGTAATATTGCAATGAAGTATTCTAACAAATTATGGGACTATCCAAAACAGAAATATTTACCGACCAGCAAAACGAAATTGCACGTTTCGCCAAAGCCTTTGGTCATCCTGCCAGGGTCGCGATCTTACAACACCTCTTCAAAATTGAAACCTGTGTTTGCGGCGATTTGGTCAATGAGATTGGTCTTGCACAACCCACCATTTCACAACATCTGAAAGAGTTGAAAAATCTGGGTTTAATTCAGGGAAGTATTGAAGGCACTCGGGTTTGCTACTGCATAGACCCAAAAAATTGGATTAAAATGAAACGCATTATGTCCGAATTTTTAGATCAAGACATTTCTATAAAGGAAGAATGCTGCTAAAATCACTGATTATATAATCATTATAAAAAATTCATCACCATGAAAAAGGAACAAGAATTAAAAGACCTCGTCAAAGAACGTTACACGCGAATTGCCGAGCAAGGAAAAGCGGAAAATGCCGCCTCATGTTGTGGCGCTACTACGCCTTCCAACAAGATTTACAATATTATGATGGACGACTATTCTGAAACTGAGGGCTACAACGAAGCTGCCGATTTAGGTTTAGGATGTGGCCTTCCAACACAGTTTGCAAAAATCAAGAAAGGTGATACGGTGATCGATTTAGGATCGGGAGCTGGAAACGATTGTTTTGTTGCCCGACATGAAACTGGCGCAGAAGGTAAGGTCATAGGTATCGACTTCACCCCAATCATGATAGAAAAAGCACGTGCCAATGCCGAAAAATTAGGTTACAATAACGTGGAATTTAGAGAAGGCGATATTGACGCCATGCCCGTAGGCGATACTGTTGCCGATGTGATTGTCAGTAATTGTGTGCTCAACCTTGTGCCAGATAAGCAAAAAGTGATTGGAGAAATCCACAGGGTCTTAAAACCAGGAGGTCACTTTAGTATCTCAGATATTGTCTTGGTAGGCAATCTCCCTGATGCATTAAAAGAAGATGCTGAAATGTATGCGGGCTGTGTTGCAGGCGCCATTCAAAAATCGGACTACCTGCAATTGATCACAGACAGAGGTTTTCAAAACGTCACCATCCAAAAAGAAAAACCGATTACGATTCCTGATGATATCCTTTCGAAATATCTTTCACCGGATGAAATAAACAACTTTAATAAGGACGCCACAGGGATTTTCAGTATTACTGTTTACGCTGAAAAAGAAGGCAAAACTACGGAAAAGCCGAAATTGATCCTCTCTGAGATTTCAGAAGGTCTATCTTGCTCGCCGGATACGGGCTGTTGCTAATTAAAAACAATCAAATTGCTCGGGTGACTAAAAATCATGTCTGATCTTAATAATGTATTTTTTTGATGCCTGAGCAATTTTCTTTTTTACTACCTTCGTTTCTATGAATACACTCGATATTCGCACCGTTGATGTGGTACAATATGTTACTCCATTACGCGAAGGCGGCTCACTTCCTGCAATTGTAAAAGCTAACGATGGATTTATGTATGTGCTTAAATTCAGAGGTGCCGGACAGGGCAAAAAAGCACTTATTGCTGAATTTATTGGTGGTGAATTTGCCCGAGCCATTGGCTTAAAAGTCCCAGAAGTAGTTTTTATGAACCTCGACGATTCTTTCAGCAAAACTGAACCTGATGAAGAAATCCAGGATTTATTAAAGTTTAGCGTTGGCCTCAATCTTGGTCTGCACTTTTTATCTGGAGCCATTACTTTTGACCCTTTGGTGAATCAAATAGATGGTCTTCTTGCTTCAAAATTAGTATTATTGGACAGTATCATCAGTAATATTGACCGGACGCCAAAAAACCCAAATCTGCTAATTTGGAACAAAGAACTTTGGATCATTGACAACGGTGCCAGTTTTTATTTCCATCACAATTGGTCCACCTGGGAGAACCATCTCACCCGTTCCTTTCCACTGATCAAAGATCACGTATTATTGGCTCAGGCCACACAATTACCTGCAGCAGCAAAGAGTATAGAATTGTCTCTTCTTCCTGAAAAAATCGTGGACATTATAGCAAACATTCCCGAAGATTGGTTGATTAATGAAGGTGATACGCTCTCTCCAGATGAGATGCGAGCTGCTTATATCCTTTATCTTACTACCAAACTTTCAATGATTGATGTATTAGCAAAAGAAGCTCAAGATGCAAGATAAAGTGACTTACGAATATGCCATTATCAGGATTGTTCCCAAAGTAGAGCGGGGAGAATTCTTTAACGTTGGCGTGCTTCTTTTTTCTAAACGAAAACACTTTTTGGGGATCAAATATAAAATCGACAAAAAGAAATTGGAAGCATTTTCGGAGGATTTGGATCTCACCATGTTGAACGATCACTTAAAAGCTTGGGAAGAGGTTTGCAAAGGAAACCCGAAAGGAGGCTGCATTGGCGACTTTGAAGTATCAGATAGATTCAGATGGTTGGCGGCTTCAAGAAGCACCATCATTCAAAGTTCCAAAACACATTCAGGATTGTGTACAGATCCACAAGAGGAATTGGAAGGCTTGTTTAAGGCGTTTGTTTTATAAATGGCATTTATATCAACGGTCTTCAGAATTTTAAAAACGTGTGCTATGAAAAACACAATTACATTATTAGCTCTCATTTTATTATTTGCTTCTTGTGAAAAAGAAAATAAAAAGACCAATAACGATCGTTTTGAACTAAACGTCATTGCAAAAAATTTTCCTGACAGTACTAAAGTAGTTCTTTACAATAGAGAGATTGACAAAAATATAGATTCTACTTATGTCATAAATGAACGTTTTAAGCTTTCTGGAAAAGTGGATTTACCCTCACTTTCTTACTTATTTTTTTATGATGGTGAAAATAAACCAATAGAACACTATAAATACTTATTTGTAGAAAACAAAGCCATTTCAATTGTCGGAGAATATTCAGATTTTTTTAATGCCCAAGTAAAAGGTTCAGATCAAACGAGATTACTGGATGAATATCATTCTCTATCTCAAAATAACGATAGCACCACAATAGCTTCCAAGCAACTTGAATTTCTGTATTCAAATGCAAATAATCAAATGGCATTAAATGAATTGTTGTACAAGAAAAAACAAATTTCAAAAGACAGCTTATTTTTGTTTTACAAAAAATTAGACGCCATGAATTCAAATTCACCAAAAGGGCAAGAACTATTGGCTTATTCAAAAACCATCAGCCTTAAAATTGGCGATCAGTTTAGAGATATTACAGGAAATGACTTTAAAGGCGTTGAACATAAATTATCTAATTATTATGGTAAAATCATTCTCTTAAATTTTCTGGAGCCCAGAATGTCCTTATTCCAGTCAACAAAATGAAAAAGAGTTTCCAACTTTAATTGAAAAATACAATCCTGAAGATTTTATCATCATCAGTTATTTTATTGACGAAGAAAAAAAGATTGGGAAAAACTGGTTGAGAAAGAGCATGCCAATTGGTTGGATATTTCAGATTTAAAAGGATTGAAAGGCGAAAACCTCATGAAATATGAAGTTACAGGATCACCAATGAATTTTTTAATTGACAAAAACGGCATTGTAGTCTTATACACCGATGGGTATTTTGAAGGACAAAACAAGATTGAAAAGGCAATTGATGAGCTTATGCAGTAAGTCCATAGTCAAACACATTTATTTGAGTAAATTATACTTTTCAAATTTTAAATTCTTTTTCCATGTCAAATCACACTTATAAACTCGTTCTACTTTTCGTCATTTCTCTCTTTACTTTGATGAGCTGCAAGAATCCTTCAGCCGAAAAAAAAGCAGCTAATGTTGAAACTCCAAAACATATCTTATTAAAAGAACAGCCCAAAGATGTTCCGACACCCTACGGCATGGTTTGGGTAGAAGGAAAAACCTTTGTACAAGGTGCCAAGCAAGCCGATCAGTTTGCCATGCCTAGAGAAAAGCCTGCACATGAAGTTACGGTAGATGGTTTTTTTATTGATGTCACAGAAGTGACGAATAAACAATACAAAGCATTTGTGGATGCCACCAATTATATCACAGTAGCAGAACGCCCAATTGATTGGGAAGTCATGAAAAAAGATGTCCCAGAAGGGACACCTAAGCCAGCCGACAGCGCTCTGCAACCTGGAAGTTTGATCTTTAACAAGAACTTAAATGCTGTGGCCAATATGAACAACTATGCGCAATGGTGGGTCTGGGAAACTGGCGCCAATTGGAAACATCCTGAAGGCCCAAATAGTACTATTGCGGGCAAAGATGATTATCCTGTAGTCCATATGGCCTATGAAGACGCTATTGCGTATTGCAAATGGGCCAACCGACGCCTACCAACTGAGGCCGAATGGGAATCTGCAGCACAAGGTACAGAGACAAAGGAAATATACACTTGGGGCAATGACCCTTCACAATTGAATGCATCGGCAAACACATGGCAAGGAACGTTTCCTGTGAAAAATGAAAGTACGGATGGGTTTGCGTTAATCGCACCAGTTAAATCTTATCCTCCCAATAGTATTGGACTTTATGATATGCTCGGAAACGTTTGGGAATTAACTAACGATTGGTTTAATGTCGATGCTTATAGACAATTGGACACTTCAAAACCCTTGATCAATCCAAAAGGTGCAGACCACACGTATACTCCTGGTAATCCTTATGCAAAAGAGCACGTGATTAAAGGCGGCTCTTTTTTATGCCATGCCTCGTATTGTGCAAGTTTCAGGATCTCTGCGCGGATGGGTACCAGTTGGGATTCTGGCTCTGACCATTCTGGATTTAGAACGGTCGCGACGGTGGCGATGTTGAAGGAGTAAATCGTAAATCACCAATCGCACATCCTAAATCTCATATGTCCTAAAATGAAAAAGGATCGCGACTTACATTCGTAAGCCGCAATCCCTTAATATATTTTTGATTCTTCCGAAGAAGTTCCTTTATTTCTTTTCTGACAATTCACGGGTCAACCATCCTCTTCTACTTGCTGTTGCAATAGCGTAAGGAGTAATCCAAAACAAGCCGAAGGTGTAAAGCACACTGTAAGAATACGCCCAAAATGACTCTGTAAAACTATAACGTTTTGCATAAAACAATACTGGGAAACTTGAAAGAATCAAGATACTTGCAAAAGTTGACGTTATAAATAATATTGGGTGCATCAAAATGAAAAACAACATAAACACTAAAAACGGATAGCTCATAATTATTTTTGAAGATTGACTGATAAATAACAATCGCGTCCCCAATTTTGAACCTTCTCTAAAATTCGTGAATACGTATTTAGACATCTGAATATTCTCACGTACATTACTTCTCCCCCATCTGATAAACATTTTGTACAGACCTTTGTATTGTTCAGGCACATTGGTATAACAGTATGCATTTCTTTGGAAAAGCACATGCTTACCTTGTTTTAAAATCATATTGGTCATGGCACGATCTTCTCCAATATCTGAAGGTTGTCCCATAAAAGTTTGGTTGATCCAATCTTCAAGACAAGCAAAAACTGCCGATCTACGGTATGCTGCCAAAGCTCCTGGAGTACAAAGCACTGAATTCAAAGTACTTTCTGCAGAACGTACAAATTCAAAACTCAAAACAAAACTCACGTTAAGCATTTTAGGCAATAAGGCTCTTTCGTTATTAAGCACTCGAATATTACCAGCTACAGCACCACAGTTCTCATTGACCACAAACGGACTAACAAGGTTTCTAAGCGTATCGGATTTAACTACAGAATCACTATCTACAGTCACAAATACTTCGCCTTTACCTAAGTTAAATCCACGGTATAGTGCATGACGTTTTCCTTTATTTTTTGGTTGCTGATAAATCGATAAACGATCCCCCAACTTCTTTTTTGCTTGTTGCATCCAATACCAAGTATCGTCCTTACTACCATCATCAATCGCCAATATTTCCAATTTGCCTTCTGGGTATTCACTGTCTGCTAAACTCATCAAGGTATCCCAAACTTGCTTCCCTTCATTATATGCAGGAACAATTACTGTACACGTAGGCAACTCTTCATTAGTTACAGACTTAATTGCTTTATATTTATAGTACAGAAAAAGATTATAGATGAAAAAACCCGCCTTAAAAACAAATAATCCAGTGGCTACGGTTAAAAAGATGAGTCCAAAAGTAGAACTCATACGCTCTGCTCTAAATTGTGCAAAATCATTTTGTAAATCAAATACCAAAAATACAGAACCAATCATCAGTATAAAAGTACTGACCAGAACGACTACGCCCCAAGGATTAATCGATTTTGTTGAAGATAAACCATTAAAAAAGGAACCTTTTTTCAAAGTTCCGTTAGATACCTTATCTCCTTTTGAAATTTGCTTTTGATTTAAATTTTTAATTTTTGTGTCCATAGATGATAATCCCGAATTGTTATTTGTTTTAATGATTCGCTTTCATCATAGTATAAGCAACACCTGTGCCATCTCAAAATCCCCTGTATTTAGGGCATATATGGTATTTAAGGGAATCAAAAGTGTGTAACATTTACACGTATTAGGGGATTTTACACAAGTTTTACACAGTTGTATGATGTGAATTAATATTAGTAGTGCAAAGAAGGTGATGAAAGAAGAGATTAGAGAAGGCTGTTTAGTTACTTTATATCACCACACCTTCCCAATTTCAATTAAATACTGGATATTAAAACCTAGTTAGAGATTGTTGGTGGAAAACACCAACGATGGCATAAAATCCCAACAATGGCATATTCATCACCTTTAAATCAAAAAACCTCCCCGATTTCAACTGAATCAGGAAGGTCATTTATATATAGGCACTAAAATACAACACCAATAAAACAGTGGATTTTAGGAACTAATTAAAGATTGTTGGTGAAAAACACCAACAATTGCATAAAAAATTCTTGGTGGAAAACACCGACAATGGCCTAACCACCAACAATGGCATAAATTACTTAATTTTATTTACCATAAAGTACATTGGTCGTACCGCCACCCGCTAAACTCACATCTACAGGTTTATTGGATTTCCAATTCCCACGAGTGAAATCAGGCACATCAATGGATGTCGATCTGTTGGCTACGGACTGCTCACTCAATGGTGAAATGGCACTCCATAAAGCGGCATCATAAACATCCTGATCTAAAGGAAGTCCGTTACGCAAACAATCGATCAATCGCCAATCCATCATAAAATCCATACCGCCATGACCGCCAACCTGTTTTGCCAAATCGCCCACTTTTTGAACAATTTCCGGAGTGTACTTTTCTTCCACAGCTTTAAATTCTTCATCATTCAACCAAGAATGACCTTTACCTATTTTGGCTTCTGGCCATTTTCGGGCAATAGCTTCGGTGCCACTTACCAAGTGGATTCGAGAATAGGGTCTAGGAGAACTGACATCATGCTGAATCATAATGCTGCGGCCATTTTTAGTTTTGATCATGGTGGTGTTCATATTTCCTCTAAAATCGGCATTCACATAAGGCTTAAAGAAATCATCTTTGGCTGCCAAACTTTTAGCCATCGGATTCATTGAAAAATCGGCACTTGAAAGTGAAGTCAAGTAATCCATCTGATCGCCTCTATTGACATTCATAATCTGACAAATTGGTCCTAACCCATGAGTCGCATAGAGATTTCCATCGCGTCCTATATTTTCCTTGAGGCGCCACATGTCCTGAAAAGCGTTTTTATTAAAATTCAAATCGACCAGATCGTGAATATACGCACCTTCACCGTGGATGATATCGCCAAAATAGCCTTGTCTTGCCATATTGAGTGTGAGCAATTCAAAAAAGTCATAACAACAATTTTCGAGCATCATGCAATGCATTTTGGTCTTTTCAGAAGTTTCCACCAATTCCCAACATTCATCAGTCGTTTTGGCCGCAGGCACCTCAACCGCCACATGCCTTCCCGCGTTCATTCCATAAACAGCCATTGGCACATGTAAATCCCATGGCGTTGCGATATAAATTAGATCTAAATCTTCCGTATCAATCATGTCCTTCCACGCATCTTCACTTCCGCTATAAACTTTTGGGTTGTGTGCTGTGCCATCCAGTAATTTCTTGGCACTTTCGGCTTGCTTAGGTCTCAAATCACATAATGCCTTTATTTCGACACCCTCAATATAACTTATGCGTTGTACTGCAGATGGTCCTCGCATGCCCAAGCCAATAAAACCAATTTTAACCGTCTCTATTTTAGGTGCGGCATATCCAGACATATTAAATCGGGAGGTGCCAAAATTAGGTGGTGAAACAATTCCTGACGTCGTACCACAACTGACCAAACCTCCAGTGGCAATCCCAAGTCCTGCAAGTCCACTTAATTTTAAAAAATTCCTTCTGTTATTTTTATTGCTCATTGTATGTGATATTAGTTTTCCATTATGACTTTACACGCCCTATCCCATTGGAAATGGATTGAATTCTGAAAGATATTCCCTTTTATTAAGTCTTCCAAAGTTGGCAGGCTTAAAAAAGAAAAAGCCTCTAAACTATTTCGATTTAGAGGCTTTCCTGATGAGATTATAATTTATTCCATGTATCATTTAGCATGTTGACATCTGCCAACATCTTGTTCGGATCCATGACAACACGCTGTACTTCTTTTGTTGTTTTCAAAAGATGAGTCCAGCTATTACCTCGCTGCCAAATTTCGACAGGAAGTCTGACATTTTCTGTGGTATCATCCGTATAGATTACCTGAAGTTCTACCGGCATTGGAATTTGCCCATTGTTTTCAACAGTAATAAGATAATTACCTTGATAAGGTTCTACAGAAGCAATGCCCATATCGATATTGCCATTGCCGAAAAACCAACCTTTCCAAAAATAGGACAGATCCTCTCCAGCGACATTTTCCATATGGTTGAAAAAATCGTTTGGTTGTGGGTGTTTGTATGCCCAGTTGCGGATATAGCTTTTAAAGGCCGTATCAAAACGCTCAGGACCCAATATGTATTCACGAAGCATAAAAAGACCTGCTGCTGGTTTGAAATAAGCTGTGTAGCCCAAATTCCGTGCATTGGCCACTTCAGGAGACGTATCAATACCTTCGCGGTTTTCAAAAGTGAGGTATCTCACCAAGCTCCGAGGTTGATCTGTAGAAGACGGGTATTCATTATTGTTGAAAGCTATTGTACTGTAATGGTTGATAAAGGTATTAAAACCTTCGTCCATCCATGGGTAACGACGTTCGTTGCTACCAACAATCATCGGAAACCAATTGTGGCCAAATTCGTGGTCCGTAACGCCCCATAAATCTTCACCAATGCTTTGATAATGGCAGAAACTCACGCCTGGATATTCCATGCCGCCCACACTTGCAGCAACATTTATGGCATTATGATAAGGATAAGGATAATAGGTGTTTGAGTAAAACTCTACAGATGCTTTAGTGTATTCGGTTGAACGGGTCCAAGCATGAGTGCCATCACTTTCCTTAGGATATACAGATTGTGCCATTCCGGTTTTGCCTTCACCAAGATTCATACGAGCGGCATCCCAAATAAATGATTTTGACGAAGCCCACGCCACGTCGCGTGTGTTTTCCATTTTAAAATGCCAGGTCAATGTGCCATTCGCTTTAGCTTGTGATGTTGGCTTTCCTACTTCATCTGGTTTGATAATGTAAACGGTTTTATCGCTTTTTGCGGCTTCTGCAAAACGCTCTTGTTGGGTTTTGGTAAGCACTTCTTTCGGATTTTGTAAAATTCCAGAACAGACCACGGTTTGATCTGCTGCCGCTGTTATTTTTACGTCGAAAGTTCCATATTCACAATAAAATTCACCAGCACCCAAATAAGGTTCTGTATTCCAACCTACCACATCATCAAATACGGCCACACGAGGATACCATTGCGCAATGGCGTAAACGGTCCCAACTTCAGTTTCCAGTCGGCCCATACGGTCCATGCCTTCAACAGGAACCTTGAATTTAAAATTCATGGTGATGGTCGCATTTCCACCTTTGGCAGCTAACGGCTTATCCAAAAAAAGCTGCATTCTGGTATCGGTAATAATATGCTTTGAAGAGGTACCGGTTTCTGTTTTTGCCGAAATATTAGACAACTCAAATCCGCCTTCAACATCACCACTGTAACGACTTCCAAGAACTGAGGTGGTCAATGTTCCGCGAGAATTTTCGGTAAAACGATTCTGCTCCAAATAAATCCAAATAAAATCTAAAGTTTCGGGACTGTTATTGGTGTAATGGATGGTGACATTTCCAGAAACCATGTGGTTTTTTTCGTCCAAGGCCACTTCCAAATTATAATTGGCGGCATTTTGCCAATATTCTGGACCGGGTTTTCCTGAAGCCGTTCTGTAGACATTCCCTTGACGGTAAGTAAAATCGTCGAATAAATGTTGATTGCCATAATTTGCTTCTTGCGCAAGGATTGAAAGCGGAAGAAGGAAAGCAAACAGCCCTAAGATGCTGCTTTTAAAGTACGTCATAATTGAAGATTTTTAATTAAAATAAGATTGCGAAGATACTAATTTGAGAGGATGTATTCATACCGTTAGATTTTTTAAGAGAAGATATTACTATGATTTACACCAATATCACACACATTGAGAAACCTATCAAAGTTTTGCAATCTTGAAAACACAATCAACTGATTAATCAAGCAACACAAATTAGTCCTCTTCCTATTTGTTATAGTTCCCAACCGATAGTGGTTCGAAAAACATAATCATCGTAAGACGCACCTTCTACGGGCTTGTTATCATAATTATAATTAAAGCCCAACTTCACAAATAAATCCAGTGGCAAATCATATTTTAGATCTATTTTAAAATCGGTTCTTATCCGTTTTTTCTCTGTTAAACTCGGATATACCGTCACACCCGAAATCAAGCTCAAATCGTTAAAATCAAATAGATTAACTTCCAACGCCGCGAAAGCCTCTCCACTATTTCTGTTATCATCTAGGGTATCCGTATAGTCTTCAATATTATAGGCAACACCCAAAGCGCCCGCAAGGAACATTTGATTACTATGGATAAAGTACTTACCAAAACCCAATTTATTGGTCAAACGCATCTTTAACTTCTGCTCGCTATTGGACAGATACTCCGATTGGAAAATCAAAAACTTGTCACGATTTAAAAAATAGTTAAAGGACAGTTCACCGTAGGTGCGTTGGATTTCCTCAACGTTATCCTGATTACTTCTCACTGCGTTAAATGTGGTGCCAATACTGTAGAAGTCGGAAGTGTAGCCTAAAGTGGCATCCAAAGTAAGTTGGCTTAGGTTGCTGGCTTTTGATAAATTAAATCCAAATGCCATGGTCGCATTTAAACGCGAAACGAAATCATCTTTAACTGGTTTGATGAAAACAACATTATTGATGCCAATGGCATCACCATTTAAAGCAAGGGTATCATTTTCAGTGTTTAGACCTTCAACTTTATACCGATTGCCCTCCGTTGAGGTGACCAGAAAACTTTCGGCGCTTGTTATCGATTTGACATTTTTCCATTTCACTTTGAAATCGCTGCTACTGTAGGGTGTTTTTACAATCAAAACGCCGCGATCCATTTTTTTGATCTCTCCCACAATCCGATCGCCATTAGTCAGCACTAAAGTATCGTTTTGAGATACCACACCTAGTGAGATAAGAAAGCCAGCGAAGAGAAGTAGAAATTTAAAGTTCATTTTAGGTGATATGTTTCAAATGGCAAATATAATCCTATCTGAAGAAAATAAGACAATCATCTCTGTTTTTGAAAACATATAGACGATGGACGATAGTGCTACTATGGTTTTTACAACTAAACTATTAAGACCTAAAGTGCAATTCCAGCCCGACAGTCATTCTGGCGTAGATTTTTAAAACAAACTAAAAGTCTTTTGCATTCGTGAAATAGATAGCGAAATATTTTCTCACAATTTTCAAGAAAGAATCTTTGAAATTCGTTTCAAAATTTTTAGAAGATCAATAAAATGATTTCTGCTGACAGTTTGATCCTTTTTCAATTATGAACCTTAGAACATGATTAATGACTTTCAACCATAATGATTTGGTTCAATATGAATGAGTATTTCCCCTAAATTCGGCAGCTTTTCATGTAAATAATCTTTGAGTTGATGCGATATTTCATGTCCTACTTTAACGGGGATTTCCCCATCCACAATGGCATGTAAATCCACGTGAAATTTCATACCTGATTTTCGCACCATACATTTCTCAGTTCCCAAAACTCCAGGCACTTCAATAGAACGCGCTCTGATTTCCAAGATAAGATCATCGTAAAGTTGCTCGTCCATAATTTCACCCAATGCGGGTCTGAAAATCAAATAGCTATTGTATAAAATAAAAACCGATGCAAATAAGGCCGCCCAGTCATCGGCATTCTCATAACCTTCTCCAAATATGATGGCGATTGTAATTCCAATAAACGCCATGATAGAAGTTATGGCATCACTCCGATGGTGCCAAGCTTCAGCTTTAAGAGAAGAACTATTGGTTTGCTTACTTTTCCTGATGACAATTTGAAAGGAGATTTCTTTCCAAATAATGATCAATGCCAATACAATTAAAGTCCATCCTTTTGGCGTTTCTTGAGGCGTTTGGATATTTTGAATACTTGTAGTAGCAATTATAGTCGCTGAAATAACCAGAAAAGCAACCACTGCGAACGTAATCAACGGTTCTATTTTTCCATGACCATAAGGATGGTTTTCATCTGCTGGCCGCTTGGCATATTTAAAACCTAATAACACTAAAAAAGAAGCAAAAATATCTGTTGTAGATTCTATCGCATCTGCAATGAGCGCATAAGAGTTCCCGAAAAACCCGGCCAAGCCTTTTATGATGGCCAAACACGTGTTCCCAATAATACTGAAGTAAACAGTTCGTATGGCGGTTTTTTCGTTGTTCATTTATTTATTAAGGTTACACATCATGCACTATAGACGGATAAGAAAAACGACTATTTTGGATTGCTATATATTTTATGGATAACAAATCTTATAATAAAACCTACCACCAACAATCCAATACCTGAAATTATAACATTTAAAGGTAATGAAATGGACATTGCCAAGCAGCCTATCAAACCAACTATCGGAATTAACTTCCCATACATACGATCTTTTTTAGGCTGTTTAATTGCCGCAATGTTGGTAATACTGTAATAAAGCAAAATCGTAAAAGTGGCTGCCCTTACTATAAATTCAAAGGATCCCAGAAGAGTCAGCAACAAAATTACGATACCTGTTAGCAAGATCCCGATATGCGGAATTCTGTAGCGGCTGTGAACCCTTTGGAAAACTGGAGGCAAATCATGTCTTCTGCCCATGGCCAACATCATCCTACTTATTCCTAAGATTTGACTCAACAACACCCCCAACATCGCCGTGGAAGCACCAATGGTAATTACAGTACTAATAGCAGGGGCAGATAGTGCATCTGCTACAACTTGCAACGGGGAAGTACTGCTTGCCATATGCTCTGTACCTATCACTCCTATGGCTACAATGGAAATAGCGACGTAAAGGACTATTGCGGTTATAATGGTGATAATAATCGCCTTCGGAATCGTTTTCTTGGGTTCTGATACTTCTTCTGCAAGGGTGGCAATTCGTGCATAACCTGTAAAAGCAAAAAACAAAAGTGCGGCAGCTTCTGCAATTCCTGTTATACCGAATGGCGCGAAAGGTTTAAAATTCTCCGCCTTCACTTGAGGAAGCCCGCTAAAAACCAAATATAAAAGTGAAACCAACGTGACTGAAACAATCACAAGATTTAAGATTCCTGCCTTTTTTATGCCGAAATAATTGGCAAGAGTTAAGCCTATGATGGCCAAAACAGAGAAGCTCATTGGCGAGGCGATCGGCACTAGCTGATAAAAATAGCTGCCAAACCCTATTGCCACCACGCCCGCGGCTGCAAGTTTGCTGATGAGAAACATCCAGCCCGCAGAAAAACCAACGGTCGGATTTACCAAAATATAGCCATATTCGTAAGTGCCGCCCGATTCTGGATATATGGCTGCCAATTGCGCAGAACTCAAAGCATTACATGTGGCAATAACTCCAGCGATTAAGAGGCCAATTATAAAGGCAGGACCAGAAACTCCAGCGGCAATTCCCGTGACCACAAAAATCCCTGCCCCGATTATAGCGCCCAAACCAATGCCTACTGCATCGATTAACGTCAGCGATCTAACAAGTCCTTTGTCATTTGGATTTTTCATTCTTTTTGTTTAGTATGAAGGCACCATCAAAAATACACGACAAGGTTTAATGATAAACAATAAACTTCCAACACTATTATATATTAGTTGATTTCATCCGTGATCTCACCACATCGCAACATACTTGCGCCAAAATACGGATTCAGGATTTCCTTCTCAGTACTCAGCCAAAACGCGCCAAGATCGTCTTTCACCATTGGACAATAATCCACATATACTTTTTGATTGATGCCAAAAGTTTTCACCGCATTTATTAAATGTGCAGAAAGATGGATAAAGTGATCTCTTTGTTCATTGATATCGGATGTTTTGGAAATTGCGAGCGCAGATTGCTGCAGTTCTTTATCCAACAACATCCAATGGCTATGTCCTGGCTCCTCTTTAACTAACTTCATATCCACTTTTTGAAGACTTTTAAGTAAATCTCCAGCTGCCTTTTTTGGTGTTTCTGAATTGTCCTTGACCAAAGCTTTCTCGATGACCATATAATCATCAAACACTGCTTTTAGCTGGTCTTGAAACTTAGATGGCACTTCCAACCTTTCAATGCCTGCAAGATGGTCTGTAGGATCCATCTCCGACTGTCCATCGGTGTTCATCATGCTTCTTTTACCTTGAAGCTGTGCGGCAGCGTCCACGGTAAACGTGCCATTAACCACGACTTCTTCGCCGTTGGATAAACCGTCAAGAATGATGTACATGTCGCCGTTCTTTGGTCCTAAATCAACTTCGCGCATTTTAAAAACAGGCTCGTCTGGATTGGTTTTTACATAAACTAAAGATCTATTTCCTGTCCAAAGCACCGCAGTAGCAGGAATACTAATTAGCGATTGTTGGTCTGTGCTTTTAGCGACCTGAACCTTCGATGTCACGAACATTCCGGGTTTTAAAATCCCCTCTTTATTATTCAAGGTTGCTCTAACCGAAACCGTTCGGGATTGGGTGTTCAAACTTGGGTCAATAAAAGATATCGTGGCTTCAAATTCCTTGTTTGGATAGGCATTGGAGGTCACCGATATTTTTTGACCTTCCTTTAACTGTGAAATCTGATTTTCATAAGCGTCAAACATTGCCCATACTGTAGCTAAGTTACTAACTCTTACGATGGGCTGTCCTTGTGTGACATAATCGCCTTCTTCAGTCAGTTTTTCTGAAACCGTACCGGAAACCGTCGCATATATCGGGAAATTCTCTCTAACTTTTCCCGAGGTCTCAATTTGACTGATCTGCTCTTCGGACAGTTTCCACAGTTTCAGTTTGTTGCGCACAGCGTTGTACAATGCAGGTTGGGATGCTTTCATTGATGCTGCGGTCAATAGTTCCTGTTGTGCCGCCACAAGCGCTGGCGCGTAAATTGTAGCCAGCAATTGTCCTTTACGTACATTTTCACCAGTAAAATTGACGTTCAATTTTTCAATTCGCCCTTCAAAATAACTGGCTTGCACTGCATTGGCCTCTTCATTGGGCATAATTTTTCCAGAAAGCACCAAGGCATTTTCTTCTGTTTCCGATGTATTGCCAACCACCATCGTCTGGACATTTGCCAAAGCCATAGCATTATTGGTCATTTTTATTTCGTTCAATGCGAGACCTTCCCCACCTGCATCTGCAGGAATTAAATCCATCCCACAAAGTGGGCAATCTCCTGGTTCGGGTTGCATAATTTGTGGGTGCATGGAGCAGGTCCACATTTGTGCAGCTGCTTCTGAATGCTCATGGGTGTCTGAATTTGTTGACTTGTTTCCAGAATCTCTACCAAACAGTAAAAATCCTACCAACAAACCCACAATCAATGCAACAGCCGTGTAAATGATATTCTTTTTCATTTAATTTATCTTTTTTATTTAGTACTTTCCAAACGTTTAATAATGGCCTTCATTTCGGCTATTTCTTTTTCTTGTGCTTCAATAATATCATCGGCTAATTTTCTTACTTCAGGATCCTTGATATCTGCTCGTGAACTCGTCAAAATAGCGATGGAATGATGCGGAATCATAGCTTTCAACCACAGTAAATCACCAACAATAGGGCTTTGGGCTCTTACCAAGCCAAGTGCTCCAACAAATAGAATGAAGCTACCCAATAGAATAGCAATGTTCTTTTTCCTATTTTGATACATTTTGCGCATAAAAACCCACATAATGACCGCCATGGCTGAAATTCCCAAACAGGTCATATAAAACCGAGTCAGGCTAAAATACACATGGTCTATGGCATAGGTGTTTAAATACATGGTGATATACATTGCCACAAACGATGCAGCAAGCATCAAAATGAAGGTTGTATAGGTATTGTTTTTGGAGTGTTCTTTATTTTTTTCCATAATGATTTGTTTTTAGTTAAATCTTAGCCGCTCTTAATCTCAAGGCATTCCCTATAACAGATACCGAGCTAAAACTCATCGCCAAAGCAGCAATCATTGGCGATAATAAAATCCCGAATACCGGAAACAAAACACCTGCTGCAATCGGCACCCCTAAAGTGTTATAAACAAGGGCAAAAAAGAGGTTTTGCTTGATATTTTTCATCACGGCATGACTTAGCTTTCGAGCTTTAACGATGCCGTGCAAATCGCCTTTCACCAAGGTGATCATTGCGCTTTCAATCGCTACATCTGTACCTGTACCCATAGCAATACCCACGTCGCTTTTTGCCAATGCTGGCGCATCATTGATGCCGTCACCTGCCATGGCAACTACCTTTCCAAGTTTTTGCAGTTTTTCTACTTCCTTGAGTTTGTCTTCTGGCAACATGCTTGCTTTAAAATCTGTTAAGTGAAGCTCTGTAGCCACAGCTTGTGCGGTGTTATGATTATCTCCAGTCAGCATGATGACTTCAATACCTCTTTCTTGAAGTTCTTTAATGGCTTTTGCACTTGTCGGTTTAATTTTATCACCTATCACCACATAGCCTACAACCTTTTTGTCAACGGCTAAATAGGAAACGGTTTTACCTTGTTGCTGAAAGGATTTTGCCTCATTCTCCATTTCTGAATTGATCTTCGCATTGGCATATTCCATCATTTTAGGATTACCTAAAGCTACTTTTTGACTGTTAACAGTCGCTTCAACGCCCTTCCCAGTAACTGCGCTAAAGGCCTCTGATTTGAGAATTTCGGCTTTTTGTTCTTTACCATATTTTACTGTGGCGTCTGCCAACGGATGCTCACTGTTGCTATTTAGTGAAACAATGTATTCCAATACCTTCTTGTCAGGGAATTCAGGATTAAATGAACCTACTTTTTCAACCGTTGGTTTGCCTTCGGTAATGGTTCCAGTTTTATCAATAATTAAAACATCCACTTTATCCATTTTTTCAAGAGCTTCAGCATTCCTGATCAATACACCATTTTGAGCACCTTTTCCAACACCCACCATCACGGACATTGGTGTAGCCAATCCTAAAGCACATGGACAAGCGATAATCAACACCGCAATACCATTGACCAACGCATAAACATACGCTGGTTCCGGACCCCAAATGGCCCAAACTGCAAAAGTAATTACGGATATGATCACTACTACCGGCACAAAATAGCCAGAAACTTTATCGGCTAAATTTTGGATTGGCGCACGACTTCTACTCGCATCATTCACCATCTTAATGATTTGGGACAGTAAGGTATCACTGCCCACTTTTTCCGCCTTCATCAAAAACATTTGATTGCCGTTAATCGTGCCACTGCTGACTTTGTCGTCTTTAGTTTTAGACACAGGTATTGGTTCTCCAGTAATCATCGATTCATCGATACTGGTTTCACCTTCAGTAATGACCCCATCCACAGGAATTTTTTCTCCGGGTTTTACTTTGAGAATATCATTCAACGCAATTTTATCGATGCTGACAATTACCTCTTCACCATCTACCATTTTGACGGCTTTGTTGGGTGCCAATTTCAGTAACTCTTTTACCGCGGAATTGGTCTTGCTATGGGCACGTGCTTCTAAAAGTTGGCCTAAAAGTACCAGTGTTAGAATAACGGTTGCGGCTTCAAAATAGACGTGAACCGCACCAGAATCCGATCTGAACTGATCAGGAAAAACATTCGGAAAAAACAGCGCTACCAGACTGAATAACCAAGCAACTCCAGCACCAATACCTATAAGTGTGAACATATTGAGGTTCCATGTTTTGATGCTTCTATAAGCACGTTCAAAGAACATCCAAGTGGCATAAAACACTACGGGAACGGAAAGTGCAAATTGAACCCAATTCCAACTTTGCTGGGCCATAATATCGTACAATGGATTCGTAGTGAGCATTTCGCTCATCGCAATGATGAAGATTGGCAACGTAAACGCCATGGCAATCCAAAACTTCTTCAATAATTTTTTATAGGTTTTTTCCTCGGATGAAAGATCGGGTTCCATCGGGACTAAATCCATTCCGCAGATTGGGCAGGAACCTGCTTCATCTTGTACAATTTCCGGATGCATCGGACAAGTCCACTGTTCTGAAGCTATAGCTGATAAATTTTGCTCTTCGACCAAATCCATCCCACAAACCGGACAATCCCCTGGTTTATCGTAGGTTTTGTCGCCTTCACAATGCATTGGGCAATAAAAGACGCCCGTACCAACACCTTTTGGAAGTTTTTCTTTCTTCATTTCGGAGGGATCAGGCGCTTCGCCTACATTATATATACTATAAGTTCCACCATCATCTTTTAAAGCCTTTTGAAACGTTTCGAGCGGGATATGTTTTTCCATTTCAATAGTCGCCGCTTTTTTCTCTAAATTCACGGTGGCACTTGAGACGCCTTCTACATTCGAAAGTGTTTTTTCAACGTGACTTCTGCAACCAGTGCAGGTCATTCCCTCTATGCTGTAAGTGTGTGTCATAATTCCTGCGCCCGCCTGACCAGCAGGCAGGAAGGCAGAAATCTCCTCATTCCTATCTTTCAATTTTGAATCCTCTCCCAAATTATGAATACTATAAGTCCCTCCATCATCCTTTAAAACCTTTTGAAATTTTTCGAGCGGGATATGGTTTTCCATTTCGATGGTCGCTTCTTTTTTCTCCAAATTAACGGTGGCACTGGAGACGCCTTCTATATTGGAAAGTATTTTTTCAACGTGGCTTCTGCAACCAGTGCAGGTCATTCCCTCTATGCTGTAAGTGTGTGTCATAATTCCTGCGGAGGCAGGAATCTCCTCATCCATATCTTTCAATTTGAAATCCTCTCCCAAATTATGAATACTATAAGTCCCTCCATCATCCTTTAAAACCTTTTGAAATTTTTCGAGCGGGATATGGTTTTCCATTTCGATGGTCGCTTCTTTTTTCTCCAAATTAACGGTGGCACTGGAGACGCCTTCTATATTGGAAAGTATTTTTTCAACGTGGCTTCTGCAACCATTGCAGGTCATTCCCTCTATGCTGTATATGTGTGTCATAATTTTAAATTTTAGATTCTTATAGTTCCTATAAATATGAAAAAACCTATGGATTAGAACATTACATTTTCGGATTATCATCCATCCATGTTCAACTTAATTATAAGCTATCCTGAACGCTCTTCATATATTCAATTATACTCTGCTTTTCAACGTCTGATAAAATGGCATCCCTATGAATTAATGTGTAAGTGAAAAGAGGCATCTCATCATCTCTAATTTGGCTCATGATAGATTTTAGTTTACTGTTTTTTCTACGATTTGAATACGCGTCCCATTCACTGAAATTTAATTCTTTTTTCCCTTCCATGATATGATCCTCTAAGAACCAAGCAATGGGTTGAATTCCATTATACCACGGATAAGCTGTATTGTTACTGTGACAATCATAACAGGACACCTGCAATAATTTACCAATAGTTTCTGGGGTATTGTTAACCACTAAAAAATCAGTTTTTGGTACAAGGTCGCTCTGGTTGCGTTTTGTAGGCATAAACTGAATGCCTATAAAGACTACCAATAAAACAAATAATATGACTTTCAGTATTCTCATTAAGTCCCTTGCCTTAAACCTACAGGGACCCCCGCTAAAAAGCGGGGAATACCCTGCATGTTTATTACTTAATTAATTTCTTTTTGTACTTCTCCGCATTTCATCATTTTGCTGCCGAAGTAAGGATTTCTTATCTCCTTTTCCATACTCAACCAAGCACCACCTTCACCATACATTGGGCAAAATTGCTGGTAAAGCGTGTTTGCTGTCCCGGTAATTGCCACCATATCTGTTACATCCTGATTTAACATCTGAAAATGTTCACGTTGGTGGGCCATGTCACTTCTACCAATATGCTCTGCATGCTCTGTTGCTGATTCAATAATTTCTTTTAGCTCTTTTTGCTCTTCAGAAGTATAGCTATCTAATTTAATACTTTTTAATGTGCTTTCAAGTTTCTTTCCAGCATCTGCCGCAGCTTTTTCATCGGTTGCAACTAAAGCGTCTTTTAAAGACATATAATCAGCCAATACTTGTTGAGATTCAGGATTTTGTGCATCAGACGTAGAGGTACTTCCTTGCTCTTGGCTCACTTCAGAGTCCATTGTAGCACTTGATTCTTCCTTCTGACCGTCTTTACAAGACATTGCTGTAAGGCCTACAAAAGCCATTGCGATAATTGTTGTTGTTACTCGTAAATTCTTCATTTTTGATTTTGATTTAAATTAATACTTGATTTTAACTGATTTATAAAGGTTTGTTAGAATCTCACTGACAGTCCACCACCTGCACCAAAACGGTTGTCGTAGCTTGCCATCAATGAAAAGTCTCGTGATAAATAATATTCTATTCCTGCATTCCAGGTAACTTCGTCCGCATAATTATTTCCCATTGAAAGCTTATCAACCCATCCAAAATCGGCTTGGTATTCATATCTTCCAAAAATGGCTGTTCTTGGAAAAATCAATACTTCACGGGTTAAGCTAATTTGTGGTCTCAATTTGCTGTCGATACGGACATCAAGATTGAACAGATACGGTGTTAAAAATCGAATCCCTGCGATTGCTGTGGTCGAAATATCCTCCATACTGTCTGCCATTTCATTTTCAGCTTTCACCCCACCGAACACTCTGAGATAATCGTGTAGATAACGTTCATAGGTCACTTCGGCTTCTAAGTTTTGGTTCCAGCCGTATTCTGCAGAAATATTAAATTGGTTTCGAATATTGGATGCAACAAAATTAAATGACGCCATATGTGAAGCTGCTTCAAGTGTTGACCACGTATAAAACTCGTCTGCCTCCTTAATTAAATGCTTTACTGGATATTTTTCCATTCTTGGATCACGCGGTGTCTCATAGCTTACTACTCGTGCCATTCCGCTCATCATATGATATAATATATGACAATGGAAAAACCAATCACCATGTTCATCGCCATCATTTCCGCTAAACTCTATTGTCACTTCTTGCATCGGTGCAACATTGACCGTATGTTTTAAAGGCGAATATTCTCCGTTTTTATTGATAACCCTAAAAAAATGACCATGCAAGTGCATGGGATGATGCATCATGGTAAGGTTGTTAAAAGTAATCCGGGTGACTTCTTTTCCATTTATTTTTATATGATCTGTCTCGCTTAATGGAACACCGTTCATACTCCAGATGTAACGGTTCATATTTCCAGTGAGGTTCAAAAGGATGTCCTTTACAGGAAGATCTTTATCGCAGGTAGTAGGTTCTGGAGATTTGAGATAATCATAATTGTATTCAGAAAACATGCCCATACCATCCATCCCTGCCTTGCCGGCAGGCAGGTTTGAATGATCCATTTTCATTACATCCATAGTTTCAGTAGAATCTTTTTTCATTACCATTTTTGAATGATCCATCTTTGAATAATCCATGTCTATCACTTCCTTAGATTTAGTTGAGTCAATATTCAATTCAGTACTGCCATGGCTCATTTTTGAGTGATCCATTTTTTCATTCATATCAGAATCTTTAGGCATATTCATATCATCCATTTGCATTCCGTATTCTTTCTTCATTTCATAACGCTCATCTTTTTTTGGACGAAATTTCAAGGCGTGTGCCCCCATTTTCATATCCATATTTGCCATCTCCTGCATCATCTCAATCTTATCGGGTTTTGCTATAACTTCCGCAGGAAGAACTTCTCCTTTTCCAAAGTATGCCGTAGTTATGCCAGAACCATCCTGTGCCATTGCCCGTAACTCAATCTTCCCATGATGGGGAATAGTGATTATAAAATCATAAGTCTCAGCCGTAGCTATAAAGGTTTTACTCTGTAGCAAAGGAACAACGTCCATGCCATCTGCAGCCACCAACATAGGAGCTTCCCCACCAAATGTCATCCAAAATTGTGAAGAAGCGGAGCCATTAATGACTCGTAATCGGACCTTCTCTCCGGGTTTGTAATCGGAGTATTCTACTGATTTCTCTCCATTGACCAAAAATGCAGGATAATAAACATCGGCAATGTCTGCGCCTCCCATCCGTTGTCTCCAGAAATCGAGCTGTGAACCGAAGGCTCCTCGGGCAATAACCTTATTCAAAGGTGTTGCCGTTCCCTTCTTCATTTGATACCACTCGTTCCCGCGTTTGAGATTTTGCATTATGCTGTGCGGATTCTCATTGGTCCAATCAGATAACATGACAATTAAATCATGATCATAGTCCAATATTTTTTCCTTTGGATGGATCAACAAAGAACCAAAAACGCCACTTTGCTCCTGAAGCATGGTGTGGGAGTGGTACCAATACGTACCCGACTGTCTGATGGGAAATTCATATTTAAAAGTTGTACCAGCTTTAATTGGAGGCGTTGTCAAATAAGGTACGCCGTCAAAAAAATTGGGCAATAAAAGACCATGCCAGTGAATTGAGGTTTCAACGCTCATTTCGTTTTTTACATAAATCACCGCATATTCACCTTCCGTAAACTCCAAGGTTGGTCCCGGAATGGATCCATTTACGGTCATTCCCTTAACCTCTTTCCCAGTTTTATTGATCAATTCCTCTTTGATTACCAAAGTGTATTCACGAACCGGAAGATTATCAGGATTACCTTCCACTGTTTGTGCAGTTACTTGTCCACAGCCTATTAAAAGCAATATTGTAAAGAATCTTAGATGGTTCATTGTTATTAGTTTTAAATTATTGGGTAACTGATTTCACTAATCATTAGTTATCAATTTGTTCCCGTAAAATAATCGATAATGCTCACTTGATTAAAATAAGCAACAATCGCTTCAATGCGATTTATTTGAAAATTCAACTGCAATTCCTGTACATCCAAAACCTCCCTAAAATCGATGGTTCCGGTTTCATAATTCTTCAACAAAATCTCGTTGGCATTCTGCGCTTGAATAAGGTTCTTCTCCTGGGTATCAAAACTGATTCGCGCTGCATTTCTGTTTCTAACTGCGGTTTGCAATTCTGCTATCAAGGAGTTTTCCGAAGCTTGTTTTTGAATG
Organism: Gelidibacter gilvus; assembly: GCF_004115975.1. GTDB lineage: Bacteria > Bacteroidota > Bacteroidia > Flavobacteriales > Flavobacteriaceae > Gelidibacter > Gelidibacter gilvus. The sequence continues at coordinate 43,999 of NZ_SDDZ01000015.1, forward strand.
TCCAAAGCTTCATGTTGGAGCTTGTTCTGTTTTGCGATGGATTTATATTTCTTATTAAAAATGGGAATAGAAAGTGACACCATCGGCATCAACATATTGGGTGCTTCGTTGTACAGCATATACTCCAGTCCTACTCCAAAACCAGGCGCACTCTCTTTTTTATTGAGCGCATCCGCTTGGGAAACGACCTTGTTCAGCTCCTCGAATTTCCGCAATTCAGGGTGGAGTGAAAGGTTGGCAAAATCAATTTCAACGTCGGTCTCAGGCATTATCAAGCTATCTGCAATTGAAATTTCGGCGATTTCGCTACGGTTCATAATCTTATTGAACGCTGTCAGTTCTGCGGCATAATCTTGCTCCAGCACTAATTTTCGTTCCATCAGATCGTTTTGCCGCATCTGAAGCCGCAACACCGATACCGCTGAGGCCTGTCCCACCTCCACCGAGGTCAATGCCATCCGCTCATAAACTTGTAGCAATTGAATATTGGATTCCAACACTTCTTGTTTTTTAGCAATTTGATAAAGCCGGTAATAGGATTGCGACAAAACCATGGCGATTTTTCTTTTGGCGATTTCAATTTCCAAAAAATCGGCATCAGCTAATGCTGAAGCATAATCGCCACGGGCAGGGATAGTTCCAAACCAAGGCAACATTTGCATCACCGAAAACTCCCCTTGCTGCATCATGGGCATTTCGGTTCCAACCATATATCCGGCTGAAATCTCAGTATCAGGAAGCGTGTTGGTCTCCGAAATTTTTTCCAGCGAAATGGCATGTTGCTTTTCAACAGCTTGAATATTGGGATTGTTAGTTATGGCTTCTTCAATATAAGTTGCCAGTTCCTGCCCGTGTGAAGGTCCTCCAAAAAACAGCAGCGTCACAAGAAATATCCCTACAAAGCGGAACTGCGACCTAGGCCAACGAATGATTGTATTTAAGTTAAGATTCATTATTTCTATTGGTTTTTAAGAATTCTTAGTCGTCTTTTCAATTTTGCCTCCCGTCTCCAACTGAATAATACAGGCACAACAAAGAGTGTGATCAATGCAATCAACATCCCACCAAAACTTGGAATGGCCATTGGGATCATGATATCACTTCCGCGACCTGTAGATGTCAATATGGGCAACAAAGCCAAAAGTGTGGTGGCTGTAGTCATCAAACATGGGCGGATCCGCTTCATTCCGGCTTCTACAACGGAGGCACGGATTTCCTTGACATTTTCTGGTTCGTTTTTATCAAAAGTTTGGGTGAGGTAAGTAGCCATGACGACGCCGTCATCGGTGGCAATCCCAAAGAGCGCAATAAATCCGACCCAAACAGCGACACTTAAGTTTATGGGATGCATTTGGAACATTTCCCGTAAGTTTTCGCCAAAAAAGGTGAAATTTAAGAACCAATCCTGACCGTAAAACCAGATCATCAAAAATCCGCCAGCAAACGCAACTGCAATTCCTGAGAATACCATTAGGGACGTAAATACCGAACGGAATTGGAAATACAGGATGAAAAAGATGATCACCAAAGCCAAAGGCACAATTATAGAAAGGGTTTTTTCGGCGCGCAATTGGTTTTCATAGGTTCCCGTAAATTTGTAATTGATCCCCTTTGGAACGGTGAGCTCTCCACTGGCAATCTTCTCTTTGATCAAGGCCTGTGCATTTTCTACCACATTGACTTCCGCGTAGCCGTCGAGTTTGTCAAATAACACATGACCTACCAGAAACGTATCCTCACTATTGATCATCTGGGGTCCCTGCTCATAGCGCACTTCAACAAGTTCGCCCAAGGGTACAGGATTGCCATTTTCTACTGGCACGTAAATATTTTTCAGGTCTTCTGGATCCGCCCGTAACTCGCGCGGATAACGCACCCTAACGTCGTAACGTTCTCTTCCTTCCACCGTTTGTGTCAACGCCATGCCTCCCACAGCTACCTGTAGAATTTGCTGAACCTCTTCAATGGTAACACCGTATCTCGCCAATCGATCTCTTTTAATGTCTATTAAGAGATAGGGTTTTCCAACTATTCGATCAGCAAACACTGCTTCTACTTTTACGCCTTCTGCGTGTTTTAAAATTTCTTCCAATTCTATTCCGAAAGCTTCAATCTTACCAAGATCTTGTCCCAAAACTTTAATTCCCATCGGGGCGCGCATTCCGGTTTGCAACATGACCAATCGGGTTTCAATAGGCTGTAATTTTGGGGCGGAGGTGACCCCAGGAAGTTTGGTCACTCGGACTATTTCATTCCAAATATCGTCCGGAGACTTTATTTCCGGTCGCCAATTTCTATAAAATTCGCCGTCATTATCGGGAACAAGATCTTGCTCTTTTACAAAAAATGAATCTTGTGTTTCTGTAGTTTCAGCATCGCCATTCTTCGCAGCATCACCATTCGGATTCAGAACAAGGCTACCATTTTTAAGAACAAACAATCCATTTTTATCCACTTTAAACCGTTGGCGCTTTCCATCTTCATTTAACGCGTATTCCGATTTATACAGAATGATATTTTCATACATTGATAATGGTGCTGGATCTAAAGCCGACTCCGTGCGCCCAGCTTTTCCAACCACAGTGCTGATTTCTGGAATACTCGCCACGGCCATATCCAATTGCTGTAGCACACGTTTATTCTCTTCAACCCCAGAGTGAGGCATAGAGGTTGGCATTAATAGGAAAGCGCCTTCATTAAGTGAGGGCATAAATTCCTTACCCGTATTTTGCCAGATCAAGACTCCAAAAACAACGATAAGTGTAGGCAAAGAAAGAAATAATATTTTATTTCGAAGTGCCCAGCCAAGAATCCGAGTATAGTAATATTGAAACAACCAGAACAACCCTAAGAGACCAAAACAGATAAAACCTACAAACAACAAGTTCCAAAAAATACTTTTATCCACGCCAAGTGGACGCCAGAATTCTGCCAAGAGGAAGACAACCGCCAAGGCAGAGATTAATATATTTATGCTATTGGCGCGTTTATCGGACAGAGTTAACCTATCGGATAGTTTAGAAGTTATGTTCTCGTCTTTTAACAAGCCGGTGATGCCGAATCCTATTAAAATAAGGCCCAACCAATACCCATAAACGATGGCCGTAATTCCAAGAAGGATTAATATGATATGGATGAGATTTGCAGTAACTTTTCTAAGGCTTTTTCTACGGAACAAGTAGGCTGCAAACGGCGGAATCAGAAATAGCGCTACAATAAACGAAGCAGTAATGGCCATGGTTTTTGTAAACGCCAAGGGTCTGAATAATTTACCTTCCGCACCGATCATCGTAAACACTGGAATAAAACTGATGATGGTTGTCAATACCGCGGTAAGAATAGCGCCTGAAACTTCAGCACTAGCCTCATAGACCACATGATTGATCGATTGTTTAATCCCAGTCAGAGTATAGCGTTCTTTTTCCTCATCCAGATGTCGGATGATGTTTTCAGAAAGTATGACCCCAATATCCACCATCGTACCGATGGCAATAGCAATTCCGGATAGGGCAACAATATTGGCATCCACATTAAAGAGCTTCATCGCAATGAAGACCATCAAGACCGCCACGGGCAATAATCCTGAAATCAGTATGGAAGCTCTTAGATTGAAAACCATGACAATAATGACTAAGATCGTGATAAGAATTTCCAAGCTTAAGGCCTCGTCAAGTGTATCTAAAGTTTCCTGAATAAGTACCGATCGATCATAAAAAGGAACGACGGTGAGTTGCGATATCGTGCCATCTGAAAGCTCTTTGGAAGGCAGACCAGCCTTAAGCTCTTCTATCTTTTCCTTGACATTAGTGATCACGGCCATCGGGTTGGCACCATAACGTGCGGTAATCACGCCGCCTACAACCTCAGCACCTTCTTTGTCCAAAATCCCTCGTCGCGGAGCAGGCCCCAAACTTACTTTTGCGATATCTTTAATCCGAATGGCCGTATAATTTTCAGAGGTTACAACCGCATCTTCAATATCCGCAACAGATTTTATATAGCCCAGACCCCGCACCAAGTATTCCACTTGGTTGATTTCCATGGTTTGTGCGCCAATATCCTTATTGCTTTCTTTTACCGCTTTGACAATTTCCGATAGACCAATATTATATTGGCGCATCAGCTCTGGTTTTACGTCAATTTGATATTCCTGTACATAACCTCCTATCGATGCCACTTCAGAAACACCACTTGCTGAAGACAGTGCATATTTCACATAATAGTCCTGGATACTTCGTAATTCGTGCAGATCCCAACCTCCGGTGACATTGCCATCTTTATCGCGACCTTCTAAAGTGTACCAATAAATTTGCCCTAATCCTGTAGCATCAGGACCTAAGGATGGGTTGACACCATCAGGAAGTAAACCGGAAGGCAAGGAGTTGAGCTTTTCCAAAATACGGCTGCGGCTCCAATAGAACTCGATATCTTCTTCAAAAATAATATAGATGCTCGAGAAGCCGAACATTGAGGAACTACGGATGGTCTTCACCCCTGGAATTCCCAATAACGTCGTGGTAAGCGGATAGCTTATTTGGTCTTCTATATCCTGAGGGGAGCGCCCTTCCCATTGTGTGTAAACAATTTGTTGGTTTTCACCAATATCAGGAATGGCATCTACAGCAACAGGATTGGTGGGAAGAAAGCCAGTATCCCAATTGAAAGGAGCATTGACCACGCCCATGCCTACGAAGAGGGTGAGCAATAAAACCGCTACCAGCTTATTCTCTATAAGAAATTTTATGCTTTTATTTAGCATTGATTTGGATTGTTAAACAGTTAAACATTGAATAAAACCCTGATAAAATCAGAAAATTAAAGTCAACAAAATGAGCCCAATTGGGTTGTCACCAAAGGGCTAATTTTCCGTTCCGATAAGTATCGGATCGGAACTGTTTAAAATCAAATTAAATAAGTCTCGTGTAGCTTTTGTATATCCCGTATGAGAAAGGGGGGATTGTAATCTTTAAAAGGAATGATGTTTTCATCCAATCCTTCAAAAAGATTGATATACGAATAGAAGAAGGCGGCAACAAAAACTTGTTGCTCTAAATTTAAAGTGTCAAATGTTAATTTCAGATCATCTTGACCTTCCATAACGATCTGTAGTTCTGAACAACATGATTTTTCTGTAAGTTCATTACCACATTCTTTAGTCGGCACTTGTTTCTCCATTCCACAAGTCTTAACCTTATCGAACAAAGAAAAATCAACTAAATGATCTCCACAATAATGCATATCCACAGTGAACGACATTGTAGTAAATAATACTAAAGTCGCTAAGGTAACCGATAACATTTTATGGAAAAATGATTTCATATAGTGGCAAAGATATAAAATTTTTGCACAGGTTCTGGAATTTATATTAATGATGAATAGGTTGATAACTCTTTTAAAGAATAAACCATTTAAATTTTATCTTTCCAGCACTGCCAAAATCTCTCCGTCTTTTGGCTTAATTTTGCTTTCAAATGAAGTGATAAGTTGTCCGTTTTCGTCAAGGAGAAATTTAGTAAAATTCCATTTCACATCCACATCCATAACGCCATTTTCAGCTTTAGAAGTCAGCCACTCAAAAATGGGAGCCATATCCTGTCCTTTTACCGATACTTTAGCGGCCATTGGGAAAGTCACCCCATAATTCTGTTCGCAAAATGTTGAAATCTCATCATTGCTCCCAGGTTCCTGAGCTCCAAAATTATTGGCCGGAAATCCTACGATGACCAACTTGTCCTTATGCTCATTATATAAATTCTCCAAGCCCTCGTATTGCGGTGTGTATCCGCATTTTGAAGCAGTATTTACAATCAGTATTTTCTTTCCTTTGAAATTCGAAAAATCGATCTCACCACCAGAAAGCGATTGGACCTTAAATTGATGAATGGAATTATTTTGCATGGCTACAGAAGTTTGTGAGATTAAATTAATAGAGAAAAAGAAGGTTAAAACGACTAGAATATTTTTCATTTGTTTTTATGGCTAAGTTAAGAAAATCAAAGCCACTTTCAATTAATGTCATGTTAAAGATGAATAAGCTTATCCATTTATCCTAATACCAAATCGGTTGTGGAATTACAAATAAAGATCATCCTCCAAATCAAGAACCTCGAGACCCGTCCGACCGGCACGGGCGGGCAAGCTCACGAAATATGTATAAGAAACTGCTTTTTCGATTGAGGTAAGCTTTGATGGATTAAACCACTGGTGGAAATAAAATGTTTTGGATCATAACATTTGTTTCGAATTACATAAAATTTGGCTATTGCAGAAAGACGTTCTATAAAAAATAGAACTATTATTAGTGTGTTAAATTGAACAATTGTATTTTTAGAAATGACATTCACCAAATTATTTATAATAAATTAAAACCAACATGAACATCAACTGGATTATATTGATCATTGGCGGCATATTCGAGACCGGATTTGCAGTAAGCTTAGGAAAGGCACAACACACTTCTGGTAAGGAGATGTGGCTATGGTTACTTTCTTTTATCGTGTGCGTAGGCATAAGCATGTATCTGTTATTCAAGGCCATGGGCGGTGAGAATCCCATCCCTGTTGGCACGGCCTATGCCGTATGGGGCGCCATTGGAGCCGTAGGCACAGTCATAGCAGGTATTTTGCTGTTCAAGGAACCTGTGACGTTTTGGCGTATGTTCTTTATTAGCACCCTAGTCATTTCCGTAATTGGGTTACAGGTGGTAAGCACCGATACTTAAAAGGAACATTGCCCCTCTTAAGGTTTTTGTGCAGAAGATGAAATTCTTGTGGTTTGTAGTTCAGAATGTGCGTAAGCCATTCTAGGAAGTTAAAATTATGGCGTAAACAGATATTTATTTTAACCGATTCTCAATTTTCGGTGACACTTGATATCACAAAATAGATGCTATAAGACAGCTTCATGATCTTGCAAGATAAAGAAGGTTCAAACTTAAATTTGTTCAAACGTAATCACTTAATGAGGTGATTTAACTTTTTTGAATATTTTTATTTTTGAATATTTTTAGTCCCAAGACGGTAATTTAAAAAATAACAACAAGCACCATGGAAGAGTTCACTTTGTAGTCATGTTCACTCATCCATCTTAAATTGGTATTCCTAGTCAGAATCGGTTTCTTTGACTTTAAAGTTTTTGAGTTTAAACCGAACAATATCACCTGGTTTCCACGTTTGAACTGAAGATTTCAATAAAATAGTCTGCGTATCATCCATCGCTTCTCCCTTACAGTCTTTGATACAACTTGTACATCGATTACAACACACTTTTAATTGCATATGATCGCCTAGGTACATACATTGTTCCACCATCCCACAGAGATGTGGCTCTTCGGCATTACAAAAATCGGTTTCCTCGGCTCTGAAAAAGAGATTCACCTTATCGCGATTTACGGATAATGGACAATCCTTGGGACCGGATACAAATCCGAATGGCGTTTTAAATCCGCCTGGTGCCACCGTAGCCACAACGTTATTCGATTTTCCAAAAAGCTCAGCAACATAGGAAGAGTTTGGATTATTGTATAAATTATCAGGAGTATCCAGCTGTAATAATTTCCCGTTAAGCATAACGGCAATTTTATCTGCAGTAGAAAAAGCATCCTTGGTATCGTGTGTCACCAAAATGGCCGTAATCCCCATGGCTTTGATGATCTGTCTTACCTCCTCACGCACTTGGTCACGCAGGATGGTATCTAAATTACTGAAAGGTTCGTCCATCAATAACAGCTCTGGTCGTGGTGCAAGTGCTCTGGCCAGTGCCACGCGCTGCTGTTGTCCACCAGAAAGTTGATGCGGGTATTTTTTAACGTCTTCTTTTAATCCGGTCAGTTTTATAGTTTCATGAACACGTTGCTCGGTCTCTTTTTTATTTAGCCCTTTTAATCCAAAAGCAACATTTTCAAAAATGGTCAGATGTGGAAACAATGCATAATCCTGAAAAACCATTCCGGTTTTCCGTTTATTGGTCGGCAAGGATTTTCGTCCGCTCACAATCACTTCACCACCCAATTCAATAGATCCCGAATTAGGATGCTCCAATCCTGCGATTAAGCGCAACAAGGTTGTTTTCCCTGAACCGCTTTCGCCAACAAGTGCCAATATCTCACCTTTTTCCAATGAAAAAGACACCCCATCCACCGCATAGGTGTCGGCATTCCGATATCGTTTACTAATATTATTTAATTCAATAATCGCCATGTTCATTCATTTTTTCTGCTTTTGCGTTTGATAAGACGTGCTCTATCTTACCGTTTGACTTCAAAAGCTATTGATCTTCATATATCACTCCTCATTTTTTTCTACTGATCATATTATTCAACACTATAATTGGTATCACCCCAGTTAAAACTACTACTAGGGAAGCGTTTGCCGATTCCGCTATCATCTCATTGGTTGCCATATCAAAGGCTTTGGTCGCCAAGGTATGGAAGTTGAAAGGTCGCAAGATCAAGGTCAGCGGCAGTTCCTTTAAAATGTCTACAAAGGCCAACAAAACTGCTCCCGCTATACTGTTCCTTATCAAAGGTAAGTCTATTTTCCATAAGGTCCTTAAAGGCGAAGCACCCAAGGATCGTGCCACCTCATTTACCGAGGCTCCCGTTTTCTGAAATCCTGCGTCAATAGCATTATAGCCAACAGCCATAAACCGAACAATATACGCCACCACTAAGATAAACAATGTTCCTGACAAAATCATCCCAATATTATTGGAAAGCGCCCAATTGATCTTGCGATCGAGGCCCATCATCGGAATCATCACTCCTACTGCAATAACCGCACCAGGGATAGCATAACCCAACGACGCTGTTCTAGCAATATGTTTGGTCCATTTCAGCGGACTTAGGCGAATGGCATACAACAGAAATATAGAGATCACCGCAATGGCCACCGCAGAACCAATCGCTAGAGAAAAACTCCTAAAAATTAAAATTCCAAATTCAGAATCCACAACATTACGCCAAGTCAGGGAAACCCAATAAAAAAGTTGCAAGAGCGGAAAAATAAAGCTGATCAGCAAAACGGTTAGGCAAAGTACCATATATAACCGTCGTGTACTTTTCCGCTTAGGTCTGATTCTTAGTGCTGGTTTAGAACTTCCACTGCCTGCATTCCAATTCCGACTCCCTCTTTGGATATTTTCCAACCAGATCAACGCTAAAACAATCAACGTCAAGATTGCAGAAAGATAAATTGCCGTATTGATATCTCCAAAAGAAAACCAGGCTCTAAAAATCCCAGACGTAAACGTATCTACTCCAAAGTATTTTACCGTGCCGTAATCATTCAGAACTTCCATGCCCACCAGTGCAATGCCTCCAGCAACTGCCGGTCTCGCCATAGGCAACGCAATCTTGGTGAACATGCGCATCCGATTGCTTCCCAAAAGAAAAGCAGCTTCTTGCATGGCGCCGGATTGTCGTGTAAAAGACGTCCTACAGATCACATATACATAAGGAAACAAACTTATGGAAAGTATAAAAATTGCTCCGGGCATATTCATGATATCGACAATGGCGCCTTTAAAATGGATGTCAAAATTATTCCGCAAAAACGCCTGAACCGGTCCAGTATATTCCAAAATGCCCACATAACTGTACGCCATCATATACGATGGAAAAGCGAGCGGCAGAATTAAAAGCCACTCAAAATACTTACGACCTGGAAAATCATACACTGAAACTAACCAGGCCATACTGACACCAATAAGAAAGGTAAAGATACCTACGCCGAGCAGCAAAAGAAAAGAATTGGTAAAATAAGAAGGCAATAATGTGGACGCAATATGTCCCCAATGCTCTCCAGGCTTATCGAAAAGCTTGATCACAATAGTGAAGACGGGAGTTAATACTAAAAGTAGTATTACAATTGCCCCACCCGTCCACTTATTCCACCAGTAGGTGGTTTTTTTTGCCATTTAATTGTGCTAATCAATGATTTGATCTTCTGTACGAAGGTCAAAATTTAATATAATTTTTATTTCCAGCCAGCCTCATCAAAAATCTTAACTGCCTTGCTGTTATTTTCTCCAAGCTTATAAAGCTCCACAGGATCTGCCTTAAAATCTCCCCAGGTTTTTAAAATCGATGCTTTGGTAGCTTTCGGATTGATTGGGTATTCATAGTTAATATTGGCCAAGACTTGCTGTGCCTCTGCCCCTGAAAGAAACTCCATGAGCTTAATGGCATTATCCTTATTTGGTGCGTATTTAGTCACGCCTATGCCACTCACATTGACGTGTGTGCCTCTTCCATCTTGATTTGGAAAAATAATGCCCACACTCTCGCCTGCTTTACGCTCTTCAACATTCTCATCGTTGAGCATCAATCCTATATAATAGGTATTTACCACGGCAATATCACCTTCACCAGAAGCTACTGCCTTGACTTGGTCACGATCACTCCCTTTTGGGTTTCTAGCCATATTAGCTACAACACCTTCTGCCCACTCCCTGGCCTTTTCTTCGCCATCGGCCAAGATTATGGAAGCCAACAATGATTGGTTATAAACATTTTCTGAAGAACGAATCACAATTTTACCTTTCCACTTTGGATCTGCTAAATCTTCATAGGTTTTAATGTCTTCCGGATTTACCCGGTCTTTCGCATATGCAATAATTCTTGCGCGGTAAGTCATCCCGTACCAATAGCCTTGTTTTTCCCGAAACTCAGGTGCGATATTGGCTTCGAGTATTTCAGATCGAACAGGCTGTAATAAGTCTTTTGATTGCGCGCGATAAAGTCGTCCCGCATCAACAGTAATAAGGATGTCCGCACTAGAATTTTCTCCTTCCGTTTCAAGACGTTGAATCAATTCGTCGGCACTGGCATTTACGATATTGACCTTAATACCGGTCTCTTCGGTAAATTTGTTAAAAAGTTCGTCATCGGCCTTATAATGTCTATGTGTATAGACATTGACCTCTTGTGTTTTTGTTGAAGAATCACCACATGCCACGATTAAAGTCATCAGGCAAATTATAAATCCGAGTTTTAGGAAATTACTCATTATGTTTAGTGTTTTGATTTGATTTGCAAAGGTAATCTTATTTAGACTTATTACAAACAAGAAATAAAACGAACATTTCCAGGTATGGCTTTAAGACGAAATTATTCTTTGAAAATAGCTGAAAATCAAGATTTTAATGGCTTACTTTTTTTTCGAAAATTGATCATGACTACTGCAAATAAAATAATAACAATTCCCAGCCACTGTAAGTTGCTAATCTCCTCATTTAAGACCCAATACGCACTAAGGACAGAAATAGGTATTTCCAAAGCGGCAATAATACTTCCCAGACCTGTTCCTATTACTGGAAACCCTTTATTGAATAAAACTGGTGGTAGAATAGTTCCGAAACAGCCCAGAAAAACGCCCCAGGTTATCAAAATAGTCCAATTAAATTCTTGCAGAATTTGAACATTCCAAAATAGTACAATGACAATGAGCCCTCCATACACCAGGTATTGGCTCCGTACAAGATTAGACAACTGCAGCCCGACCCGACTCGTGCCGTACATCATTCCTGTAAATGACATGGCCGCCAACAGACCAAAGCCGATGCCTTTAAAATTAAGCTCCATGTCGGTCTCAAAGATTTTCGCGGCCAACACGGTTCCCACAATAGCCACAAACGCACCAAGTATTTTTCCTTTATTGACCAACGCACGTGCGGTAAAAAACTCCAATACCACCCCCATCCAAATCGTCTGCATCAACAGTATAATTCCGACAGATACGGGCACATATTGAATGGATAAATAATAAAAACTACTGGTTAACCCAGAGAAACCTCCAAACAGCATCAATTGAATTTTGGGATGAAGTGACTTGTTTTCAGATTGAGGGGTTTCCGATTTTTTGGAAAACAAAAAAACCAACACACTCAACACAATAGCTCCAAACAAGTATTGGGAAAAAGCAAGACCAGCCGTACCAATGCCCTGATTATTGGCATATTTTACGAAGGTTGCCAAAACACCGTAGCTGGTTGCGCCAATAGCAACATATAAAACACTTTTTAGCTGAACATTCATATTAAAAAAACAAATGGATTAATGGTTTATTTCACCTCTTGCGAAACTTGCGCTGGCAAATCTAAACAATCAGCCAAACTTTTCTTCAGGAATCTTATGAACCTTAAAACCGATTCATTTCAAAATAAATAACATTCAACTGAATTGCTCAACTCAGAAATGATAAACAGAAACAAACGATTTTAATGCAATTTGGAGACCTATATAATCTAAAAAATTGCTTAGTTTAGTGACTGATTATTATCATTCTATCGACTACCGCTATCCATTGAAGAATTTCACAAACACAATACATTCACCTTCTTTTAGAAAAAGAAACGATTGGGGCTTTTTAAAACCGACCCGTATTCCAAAGTGCAGTAACACGTTGTCAGATGATCATATTAATAAAAATAATTTTTTGATGATTTTACACTATAATTCATGAAGGTTCTGACATACGAAAACATCATCGTTGGCGGTGGTTTGGCAGGAATATCGGCAGCCATTGAGCTTTTAGATAACCATAAAAAAGTGCTTATTATTGAGCGGGATATTGAGGAAAACTTTGGTGGATTGGCAAAAAAATCATTCGGAGGCATTTTATTTTCTGGCACACCTCAACAACAAAAAGCGGGGATTAAAGATTCCCCCCAACTACTTTACGAGGACTGGATGCGTTATGGCGCATTCACCGAAACAGAAAGTTTAGGTGCACAGTGGGCCAAGTTTTACTCAGAGCATTCCATTTCCATAATTTACAATTGGCTGGTATCTAAAAAAGTAGACTTTCTTCCTGTGGTCAATTGGCCAGAACGCGGCATGGATGTCAAAGGAAATTCGGTGCCGAGATGGCATATTACTTGGGGAACGGGCTATGATCTCTCGCATAAAGTGACCAATTATTTATTGCATCACCCAAAAAAAGAACTTCTAGAAATAAAGTTTCGACATAAAGTTCAATCCATTATCATCGAAAACAAAAAAGCCGTAGGCGTTGAAGTTTTAAATGTGTTGACAAATGAAAAATTCAGCATGACCTCAGAAAATATCATCATCGCCTCCGGTGGGATTATGGGCGGCGATTTAAAATTGGTCAAAAGCCATTGGCATCCCAATCTCAGTACACCACCAGATAGCTTATTGAACGGCTCGCATAAATACGCGGATGGAGCCATACATTTGGATTTAGAAAAAAAAGGCATTCCTTCAACACATCTTAATAAACAATGGCATTATGCTGCCGGAATTCCCGCACCACATCCAGAAGAAGGCAAATTTAAAGATGGCTTAAGTTTAGTTCCGGCCCGATCGGCCATTTGGGTCGATGCTACAGGGAAAAGGTTTACGCCACCTCTTGTTGCTTATACAGATACTTCGTATTTTGTTGAGCACATCCTAAAAACGAAGGAGCAGTATTCGTGGAGTATTATGAATTGGAAAATTGCCATTAAGGAATTGGCCGTTTCAGGTTCTGATTATATGACAGCTTTTAGAAATCGGGATAAATTGAGATTGATAAAAGATGTCCTCTTCGGAAACAAGGCCTTGGTAAGTAGATTGATTGAAGAATCGGACTGCTTTATTGTTGCCGATACTCTTGACGACTTGGTAAAGAAAATGAATCAGCAAGACCAAAATAATATCGTGGACTTAGAGATTCTTAAAAAGGATTTGAAAGCCTATGACGACGAAATTGACCGAGGGAAAAAATACTTTAACGATGAACAATTGCGACGGTTGGTGAATTTCAGATTGTACAGAGGCGATAAAATCAGAACTTCAAAATTTCAAAAGATTTTAGATCCAAAAGCAGGGCCATTGATTGCCGTAAAACAATATATATTAAGTAGGAAAAGTCTGGGAGGTATTCCAACAAACCTCAACTCACAAGTGATTGATAAGAACGGCGATGTGATCTCCGGATTATACGCGGTAGGCGAATCTGCCGGTTTTGGTGGTGGAGGGATTCATGGAGATAGATCTTTGGAAGGGACTTTTTTAGGATCATGTATTTTAACAGGCAGAGTTGCCGGAGCACATATAGCAGGAACAACACTTTAAAACGATAATTTATTATGAAAAAAACAGGCGCGTGGTTACTTGTCAATGCATTAGAGCAATTACCGATATCGCATACATTTGGGATTCCAGGGGTGCACAATACCGAAATTTATGATGAGTTGAACAAGTCCTCAAAAATCAAGCCTATTCTGGTCACTCATGAAGGTGGCGGTTCGTTTATGGCCGATGCCGTCAGTAGAACTTCAGATACTATCGGCACCATGGTGATTGTACCAGCAGCTGGAGTGACGCATGCGTTAAGCGGGATTGGCGAAGCCTTTTTAGACGGGATTCCTATGCTTGTTATCTCCGGTGGCATTCGTACTGATGTTGATAAAAGTTATCAGCTCCATGAATGGGATATGCATTCGGTTTTGAGTGGGATTACCAAAAAGACCTATCATATAAAAAACCATCAGGAGATCATGCCCAGTGTTTTTGAAGCTTATAATATCGCAATTTCTGGAAATCCCGGTCCTGTTTTTATCGAAATACCCACAAACATTCAAATGTTCAAAGGTGAAGTTTCAGAGATTCTATCGTATAAAAAACCCGAACTTAAACCAACCGTCACTGCAGCTCAATTGGATGAGGCCATTCGGATCATTTCTGAATCTAAAAAAGTTGGCCTGTTTTTAGGATGGGGTGCCAAAGAGGCGACGGCCATAAGTGTAAAAATTGCCGAGCGACTTAATGCTCCTGTATCCACAACCCTACAAGGATTTAGCGTGTTTCCTGGCGATCACGAATTGTTCACAGGAATGGGTTTTGGTCCTGCATCTGTTCCTGCTTCAGAAAATGCGTTTAAGGATGTGGATTGTTTAATTGCCGTAGGTACACGGTTTGCAGAAATACCGACCGGAAGTTTTGGTGCGAAAGTCCCTGAAAACCTGATCCATATTGACATCGATAAAAATGTGTTCGATAAGAATTATAAAAGCAAACTGGCCATACAAGGCGATGCCAAGTTAGTTTTGGGAAGTTTATTGGAAGAACTTAACAATAAGCATATAGAAAAAACCAATGCTAATTTAATTAGTGCTATTGCCAAGGATAAACAAGCGTATTATAAGGAATGGTCTGATTTTAAATTCGACCGGGTCAATCCTTACCATTTTTTCAAGAGTTTAAGAGCGCATCTTGACGATGATGCCATAACTGTTTTAGATGATGGCAATCACACCTTCTTAACGGTAGAGTTATTTCAGAATTTAAAGAGCAAACATCTAATTAGTCCCACCGACTTCAATTGCATGGGCTATTGTGTACCAGCAGCTATTGGGGCCAAATTTGCCAATCCCAATAAACAAGTGGTCGGAATTGTAGGTGATGGCGCTTTTTTGATGACCGCACTCGAATTGATGACCGCAAAAAGAAATGAATTGGGAATTGCAATTTTCGTGTTCCATGATGGAGAACTTTCCCAAATATCCCAAGGCCAAGAAATCCCTTATAATAGAAAAACTGCTACGGTGTTGGGCGACTTCAACATCGATGGCATTGCCCATGCTGTTGGCGCAGATTATTTGGTGATAGAAAATGACGCGCAGATTGACGACGTAATTAGTACAGCACTGAAAGCGGCACAATTAAATAAAACGGTCATAGTTGACGTCCATATCGATTATAAAAAACGCACCCGATTTACACAAGGTGTGGTCAAAACAGTTTTAGGGAATTTTCCATTTAATGATAAAGTCCGATTTATTGGCAGAGCGGTGAAGCGAAAAATTTTAGGGTAGAGAATTTATCATAGAAAATTTTACACGGCATAAAAAAACGGTTTAGATCTCACTAAACCGTCGCTTTATTTGTAGTTAAAATCTGGTTTTATTATTTTATTTCAGGCTTACCCACGCTGCATTTTGTCTGTCACTTTCAACCGCAGCATGAATAAATTGTACGCCTTTTATGCCATCGGACACTGTAGGATAGTCAGGTGTTTCAATTTTCTTATCCGTTAGAGATGCGTTTAAATGTGTGGCGAAGTTCTTATAGACATTGGCAAACGCTTCCAAATAGCCTTCTGGATGCCCAGCAGGAATTCGAGATGCAGCCAACGAAAGTGGATAAAGCTCATGTCCGTTAGGTGTATAAACCATTTTAGGTCGGTCAATCCAACGTGTGGTCAGCTCATTTGGATTTTCCTGATGCCATTCCAAACTGCCTTTTTCTCCATAAACTCTGATCGTGAAATTATTTTCTTCGCCCACGGCAATCTGAGAAAATGACATTGTCCCTTTAGCGTCATTTTCTAAGCGAAGCAAGATATTGCCATCATCGTCTAGAATGCGGCCTTTACCAAATTTACCTAAATCTGCTGCAATTTCCGTTACCTGTAATCCGGTTATATATTCCACCAAATTGTGGGCGTGGGTGCCAATATCACCTAAAGCACCACCAACACCAGATTTTGAAGGATCCACGCGCCAAGAGGCCTGTTTGTTGCCTGAATCTTCAACTGAAGTGGCCATCCATCCTTGTAAATAGTGGACTTGTACCTTTCTAATTTTTCCAAGATCGCCATTTTCAACCATGGCTTTAGCTTGCTTAACCATTGGACTTCCCGGATAATTATGGGTCAATGCAAAAAGTAACCCAGTGGATGTCACCAGATTTTCTAAAATTTTCGCTTCCTCTACAGTTAAGGTCATAGGTTTATCGCACACCACATGGAAACCATTTTCCAAAGCAAATTTTGCAGGTGCAAAGTGCATGTGGTTTGGTGTGACAATGCTTACAAAGTCCATGCGGCTATCTTCAGGTAATTCTTTTTCTTTAAGAATCATGTCTTCATAATTAGCATAGCATCGTTCTTCAGGGAGTAGCAATTCTTTACCTGAGGCTTTTGATTTTTCCGCCGTGCTGCTGAATGCACCACATACCAGTTCAATCATGCCATCAAGACCTGATGCTTTCCTGTGCACATCACCAATAAAAGAGCCGATGCCTCCACCGATCATTCCCATTCTTAATTTTCTCATGTTTTTAAAATATATTTTGAAGTTTCACTTTGAATATAGTGGTTTAGATAAAAGAAAATACTCATCATATGGAGTCACAAAATCATAATGCCATTCTCCTACAATGATCGATAGCAAGAATTTAATTCTATCTCATGATTTTAAATAATCATCCCAAACCACACCCCTCCTTCGGAGGGGCAGGGGGAGGATTACAATTCTTTAACCTTAATATTTCTGAACCAAACATCGTCGCCGTGATCCTGTAAACCAATATAACCTTCGTTGGCTACATCAGCCCAATCTTTGTTAAGGCTCGGGAATTTACTTCCAGCAACCAAAGCGTTCCATTCAGGTGTCCACAAGTGGTATTCCACAACGTTTACGCCATTCTGCTTATGAACAACCGTACCATTATAAACGGTAATTTCCACTTGGTTCCACTCGCCTACTGGTTTGGCATTTTGTGGTTTTGCCGGAATCAAGTCATACAGTGACCCCGCTTGTCTGTTACCATCTACACCCAATTTGGCATCAGGATGCTTGTCATTGTCCAATACTTGCATTTCAGGAGCAGTTTTCCAGATATAATCTAAATCTTCCTGTCCAAGATAAAATATACCCGAATTTCCTCCTTCGGAAATTTTCCATTCCAAACTTAATGTGAAATTCTTGAATTTTTTATCATAGATAATGTCGCCACCATCCTTATGGCCAGCTTCACCTCGTCCCGATCCGATACAACGAATGGTCCCATCTTCAATTTTCCATGCTTCAGGAAAGTGGTCCTTTTTATAACCGCGCCATCCATCGGAAGTGGTGCCATCAAAAAGAACGATCCAATCATCACTGTCATCAATTTTATCCATAGGTTCCTTGTCTGTTTCTTTTTCTATTTTGGTTGTTTCTTTGGCGTTTTCCTTGCAGCTTGATAAGAAAGGAAAGAGCACAAAACTTAAAATTATAATCACACTTACTTTTTTCATTGGTTTACTATTTTAGATTTATATATTACTTTTATTATTGGCCAGCTATTCCAATCTATTAGCTCAAAAGCTGTATTTGACAACTTTTGTATCTATTTTAAGCTGGCAGGAATTGATTTTAATTATCTTCTTTCGGCATATTTGAACTTTTCAAATGTCTCTGGAAATTCATTGGTTACTATCAATCGGTTGGAGGTTATATTCGGCTTAATATTGATTACTTTGGTGTTTTTATCAATTTCCACATCGTGTTCACTTCTCATGTTTACAACGTCAATATGCAAGGCTTTGAAATGGTGTTTTCCATATTCAAGGTTGATAATAACATATTCACTTGGTCTAATTTGCCCTAATGATTTACCGTCAATCCAGATATTTAATCGCGCCGTGTTATCCATTTTATGCAACATGTTAGCGCCGTTGTAAATTAATACGGTGCCATCTCCCAAGTGGTCAAGATCAACTTTTTCAAGGTCTGTTTTGATAAACGTGTATTCAGAAGTTGTCGGCTTAAGCGCGCAAGAGGTCATTTGTAAGACAACTACACAAAGGATAGCGATTTTAAATTTCATAAAAGTGTATTGATGAGTGGATTAATGATTTAAGATGGCATATCCGGTAAGGTCCAGCCTTCTCTATAGGTATGTTTAATAAGCTCTTGAGAATATGCAACGGCATTCATGGGCTCAGTCCAGTCCTTAGCAAATGTAGGATGCCCGTCTTTGATCATAAATCCGTCTTTAATGACGGTTCTAATTTCTTCGTTGGCACCAATGTTTGTAAACTGCATGTTCTCCCCATCCCATTCCAAGATTTTATTTAATGCCTGAAGTCTTACGGCCAATACGCCCATAACAACCATTTCATTAAAAGGTCCGGCCTCAGCGAAATCAGATGTTGTAGGTTTTCTGCTTTCCGGATTTTCCTTACATGCCCGCACCCAATCCATTTCGTGGGCACCGTTTGTCCAAGTCAATCCTATTTCCTCTTCTACCCTTCTTTCTGTTTTAGGAACATTTATAGGTTTTCCTGACAGCAATTCAGGTTCAATTCCATAACATCCCACATGAAGTATGTCTTTCGTACCATAAAAGAAGGTACCTCCACCTGATTTATTAGGATTCTTTCCTGCAGGCCAATTATCGGGCAACATAGGCTGGATCCCTCCATCATACCAATGCACATCTACAGCATCCAATTTTATTTTACCTTTTCTCCCTCTTGAAGGAAAGGACAATTTAACAGCCTGGGATACGGGAGCAGAATCATTCAATAGTAATGATGAGCTCGCTTGCACTTTACTTGGATAACCTAATTGCAAACCTTCAAATACCGGATGTAAAACATGACATGCCATATCGCCTAAGGCCCCTGTTCCATAATCCCACCAACCACGCCAATTCCATGGATGATACACTTCATTATAAGGCCTCATTTTAGCAGGGCCTGTAAACAAGTCCCAGTCTAAGGTATCTGGAACCCAATCGCCTCTTTCAGGAGTATTTAATCCCTGTGGCCAAATAGGCCGATCCGTAAAGGACTCTACTCTTTGCACATCTCCAATAGCACCGCTCCAAAGGATTTCGCAGGTTTTTGCAACGCCCTCTCCAGAAGCACCTTGATTGCCCATTTGTGTAGCTACCTTATGTTTTTCTGCCAGTTTTGTCAATAATCTCGATTCATACACGGAGTGGGTCAAAGGTTTTTGTAAAAATACATGTTTGCCCAAAGTCATGGCATGTGCGGCGATAATAGCGTGGGTATGGTCTGCTGTTGCAATCACAACGGCATCTATGTCCTTGCCCATTTCGTCAAACATCTTGCGCCAATCCCAGTATTTCTTGGCATTAGGGAAAGTAGTTGCCGCGCCCGCGGCATATCTCCAATCCACATCACAAAGTGCTACAATATTCTGTGATGCTAAATTCTTGAGGTTAGCCAGGCCCATACCGCCAACGCCAATCCCTGCAATATTCAATTTGTCACTTGGTGCTACATGGCCCAAACCACTTACCGCGAAAGAAGGCACTATGGAAAATGCCGCAGTGGCAGCCATAGACATTCCTACAAACTTTCTTCGTGAGATGGTACGCTCTTTATTCGTTTTGCTCATAATTTATTCGGTTTTGAGTAGATTAAATTCTATTTATTTAGAGAGGTCTTTTCCTATTCTTATTAAGAGATCTCTTGTTAATTCAATTCCTTTTTCCTCACTCACATTGCTGCCTTCAAATTCTACACCTACAAAACCAGTGTAACCAGCATCTTTTACAATTTTCATAAAACGCGGATAGTCAAGTGTGGTTTCATTTCCTTGATCATCAAAATCATAGGACTTTGCACTAACTCCTTTAGCATATGGCATCATTTCTTCGGTTCCCTTATATTTATCATACTCCTCAACACAATTTCCTCCCCAATTACCACCACTATCACGTTTCACGCAAAAATTACCAAAGTCAGGCAACGTCCCACAATTATCCATGTCTATATTTTTGATCACCCGAGTCAAAAGTTCCGCATTTGAGGAAAAACCACCGTGATTTTCTACAATAACATTAATGCCTTTAGACTGACCGTATTCTGCCAATTTTTTAAGACCTATGGTGGCATTTGTAGTCCATTCCTCTGCATTGCTAGAGCCAAATAAATTGACACGGATGGAATGACAGCCCAAAAAATCGGCAGCATCTACCCATTTTTTGTGGTTTTCAACAGCCTGATTTCTTTCTTTTTCATCGGATGCCGCTAAATCCCCTTCACCATCAATCATTATTAATACATTCTCAACGCCATGTTCCTTACTTTTCGCTTTTAAGGTATCCAAAAGCGCTTCCATCCCCATAGATTCCAGTTTTTTGTTATAAAGTCCGGATACGTATTCAATACCTTCAAATCCCATTTCCTTAGCTTTTTCCGCAAAGTCCAATGGGTCTAATTTATCGCTTCCAATAGCTCTGTGTAAAGACCACTGCGCTAATGATAGTCTAAAAAATGGCTCTTTTTCTACAGTCAACACTTCTGCGGTGTCTGTCTTAGTTGTGCTTTCTTTACATCCAACGAAAACCGTGGTTACAAGAAAAAACAAAGGGATAAGAAATTTAGTGGTCATAATGATTTTTGGTTTTAAAAGTTTTATGTTAAAAAAATAAAGAAGGATGAATTTACTAAAGTTTCTTCAGAAATTTACTAATTTGATTAAGTTTAGGCCTTATTAATATTCAGCAGCAGATTAATTGTGACTATTTGCCTATTTTAGTAGGCTGTAATAGTTTGAAAAATAAAAATACACTATGATAAATGATCATTATGACGCTATAGTCATCGGAACAGGAATTAGCGGGGGTTGGGCAGCCAAAGAATTATGTGAAAACGGCTTAAAAACCTTAGTACTTGAGCGAGGACGAATGGTGAAACATGGCGATTATCCCACAATGCACGATGATGCTTGGGATTTGGAATTACGTGGCGGCACAACCGCAGAAGATAAAAAAAGACAGGAAAAACAGGCCAGAACAGGTTATACTACCTCTGCAGAAAGCAAACATTGGTTTGTGGACGACATCAAACATCCCTATAACGAAACCAAGCGTTTTGATTGGATGCGCGGGTATCACGTTGGAGGACGGTCTCTTACTTGGGGACGTCAGAGCTACCGTTTAAGCGATTTAGACTTTACGGCCAATATTAAGGATGGTCATGGTGTGGATTGGCCAATACGTTATAACGATCTGGCACCATGGTATGATTATGTTGAAAAGCATGTAGGCATCAGTGGCGAAGCGCTTGGGCTTTCACATTTGCCAGATAGCATCTTCACACCGCCAATGGAATTGACTTGTGTTGAGACAGAATTTAAAGCTAAACTTGCGAGTAATTATGACGATCGGTTATTGACCATCGGAAGAGTTGCCCATCTTACTGGCGACCATACACATAAAGGCAGAAGTAATTGTCAATATAGAAATAGATGCATCCGAGGCTGTCCTTATGGCGCCTATTTTAGTAGTAATGCTTCAACCTTACCAGCTGCCGAAGATACCGGCAATATGACGTTAAGACCAAATTCCATTGTCCATGAAATTATTTATGACGACCAACTAAAAAAGGCAACTGGCGTTAAAGTTATCGATGCTGAAACTAAAGAAACATTCATTTTTAATGCTGATATCATCTTTTGTTGTGCATCTGCAATACCATCAGCGTCCATATTAATGCAATCAAAATCAGAACGTTTTCCAAATGGATTGGGCAACGATTCGGGTGAGTTAGGACATAATATTATGGACCACCATTTAGGAGCCGGTGCCAACGCCAGAGTAGAAGGTTACGAAGATCAATACTATACGGGAAGACGACCAAACGGCGTTTATATTCCGAGATTTAGAAATTTAGGTGATAAAGCCACCGAAAGAAAAGATTTTGTTAGAGGCTATGGCTATCAAGGTGGCGGTGGAAGAGGCGGACTTGCAGAGCACGTTGCGGAAATAGGCTATGGCGAAAAATTTAAGGAAGCCATTTTAAATCCGGGAGAATGGACCATGGGAATTATGGGGTTTGGTGAATGTTTGCCATATCACACCAATAAAATGACCTTGGATTATGATAAGTTGGACGATTGGGGTTTACCAACCATTACCTTTGATGCCGAGTGGAAAGAAAACGAATTGGCCATGCGTGAAGACATTAAACAGCAAGCCGCAGAAATGCTGGAAAAGGCAGGCTTTAAAGATATCACGACTTATGATGTGAGACATGCGCCAGGTATCGGCATTCATGAGATGGGCACCGCACGTATGGGCAGAGACCCAAAGACTTCTGTACTTAATGGCAACAATCAAGTACATGGCGTACCTAATGTTTATGTTACCGACGGGGCTTGTATGACCTCAGCGGGATGTCAAAATCCATCATTGACTTATATGGCATTAACTGCCAGAGCTGCACACCATGCAATTGAACAATTCAAATCAAATAAAGCGTAATTATGAATAGAAGAGACGCACTTAAAGGCTTAGGTTTATCTTTGGGCTATATTATTGCAACGCCTACCATATTAAGTATGCTTCAAAGTTGTAGTACGAAAGCAGAAAAATGGATCCCCATATTCCACTCCGACAAACAGGCTTTTGTCTTAGAAAATTTAGTGGACTTGATTTTACCGAAAACGAAAGACACTCCAGGTGCTTTAGATGTTAATGTACCGAAGTTTATCGATTTATATGCTTCAAAATCATTTACCGACGAAGACAAAGAAATTTACAAACTAGGTTTAGACGCTGTGATGGCCGAGTTGGGCATTTCAAACGAGCCTTTAGATCCTGAACAACCCATCACTTTAAAGACTGAGGATTTTGACGCCATTTTATCAAAATACTTACGAATTTCAAAGGAGCAAAGACTAGCTTATATTAAAGAAGAACATTTAGTTTTCATGACGCTATTAAGAATACGCGACCAATCTGTTTGGGCCTATAAAACAAGTAAGGAGATTGGAACGAAGGTGCTGGTTTACGATCCAATTCCAGGGAGACAAAAAGGATGTGTTTCTGTAGAAGAAGCAACTGGAGGAAGAGCTTGGGCATTATAAGACTGTATGTCAATCCTGTAATTTAGTGGAGCTGGCAAAATGAGAAAAGATAATAATAATATTCATTAAAGTAATCCTTTCATAATTGTTAGATTGTCCTCGCCTACTTGGAAAATCCTCAACGCTAAAAGCTTTGCACGGCAGGTTTTTCTCTGGCAAGTACCTGTTTGCAATTCTAAGTGACGAGCCACGCCACTGCTCATACACGAAACAGCGTGCAACATTATGAAACCTCGCAAAATTTTCCGAAATTGAAAAATAAATTGAAAAATCATGGCAACAGTTGATAAAATACGTAGCGGATTGATTGATAAAATCTTGTCGATAAGAAATAAAGATTTCCTTTTAGCACTTGATAATCTGATTTCTTCAAGCTCAGCAGATAATGAGATTGTAGAACTGACCGCTGAACAAAAAGAGATGCTCGAAATGAGCGACGCAGACATCAAAAATGGAAGATTAATTTCCCAAGAAGCGATGGATAAACGAAATCTCGAATGGCTAGACGGACTGTAAGATGGACACGGACAGCGGATATCCAATATATTGGAGTGCTTGAATATTGGGTCAAACGAAACAAATCAAACGCATATTCCAAAAAGCTGATTAAAATCGTAGCGAAACGCACTAAACAAATTGCGGAAACACCTTTTATCTACAAATCAACGGAATTTAAAGACACAAGAGTTGCATCAATAGGCAATTTCAGCATTTTCTATAAAGCATCCGACAAAGAAATAATAATTACTGCTTTTTGGGACAATCGTCAAGACAAGCAAAAATTATTACGGATTTTAAAAGATAAAAAATAAGTTGCACAACAGATCCGTGCTTACATAAGAAAATTCTCGCGGATTTTCTATCGATGAATTATTTGCTAACTTAATCGCTTAACCATGCAAATTACCATACATAAGCACGTCAATACCTCTCTGGCAACAAACCTTTAGAGATAAAATAAATGATTACTAAAATCACGTAAAATTCAATCCTATGTATAAAAGAATCAACCTTCTTACAATTGCTTTAGTTCTATTATTAATTGTCAGTTGCAAAAAAAAACCTGAAGCTGAAATTACTGATTTAGAGGTTGAGGAAAAAGTGTCCGAAAACTGGATCTCCCTATTTAATGGCAAGGATTTAGACGGATGGACACCCAAAATAAAAGGCTACGATTTTGGGGATAATATTCACAACACATTTCGCGTGGAAGATGGTGTGATAAAAGTTTCCTATGATGGTTACGACGGCATGTTCAAAGATAGGTATGGCCACCTTTTCTATAAAACGCCATATTCAAATTATATATTGAAAATACAGTACCGTTTTACAGGGGATCAAATTGAAGATGGCGCTGGATGGGCCACTAGAAACAGCGGGGTCATGATTCATTCTGAAGACCCTAAAAACATGGCTAAAGACCAAAGTTTCCCACTGAGTATTGAGGTTCAAATGTTAGGTGGCATTACTGAAGGTGTCAGTAGATCAACGGCAAACTTATGTACGCCTGGCACCAATGTGGTCATGGATGGCGAGCTGATTACAGACCATTGTACCAATTCAAATTCTGAAACTTATTATGGCGATGAATGGGTGAATCTGGAAGTGGAAGTTCATAGTGATTCTTTAATCATCCATAAAATAAATGGCAAAGAAGTGCTTAGATATTCAAAACCCCAATATGGTGGTGCAGATATGGACGACTATAGTGCCGAATATAAATCGAAAATAGGACAAGCCATAAAGGGAGGCTATTTCTCATTGCAAAGTGAAAGCCATCCAACGGAATTCAGAAACATTGAATTGTTGGAGTTGTAGGTGCTATAAAGATTGGCTGGTTATTAGCATACATTAACACTGCTGATTTAGACCAATATGACCAGATGAGATGTCGCTCCGGCAGGCAGGCAGGCAGGCAGGCAGGCAGGCCTCTGGAGCTCTATCAAATTTCATATCTTTATCTACTACACAAATACCGCTCCGCTGGAGCTGACAAAACGCATCAAAAAATAGCACTTTATAATAAATCAGACAACCAACCAAAAAGAAAACCCAGACTTCCATCTGGGTTTTTCAATGATCGTGGTTGGACTCCAGCCTATTCGGGAAGTTTCACCGATGGTTCTCGAGTTTATCGTTATTTCTATTTGAAAGTTAAGTTTAAGCTTCTTTTTCCACCCATTTCGGAAGTAGGAATAATTAAATACCCAGCATCTGAATCCTTAATTTCATCAGTTGTAAAGTCTTTAATCTCTTCTTTATTTAATTTAGAAAGATTGGGAATATAAACAACAGTAGGCGAATTATGATCCTTAACTTCATCCCATTCCATCGTAAAAGTGTTGGCTTCAAAATCATTATGATAACTTAACAATTCACCATTTGTATAGGCAGGATAAGCTCTCAGTAATACTTTTTTGAAGAACTCCATTGTGTCAAGCTCATTGGAATAAGACCAATAGGCATTGCCAAATAAATAGTCTTCAATTAGGCCAACAGAGCTTATGGCGGTTGGAATGACCGTTTCTGAATTGTCATAATAAGCACCCCACTCTCCAACCCAAACCGGCATTTTCAACTGTTCGCCCTTTTTCTTGATTTGATTAAATATATAGCCCACCCGTGCGTCTGCAGCTAAAGCAGCGGCTTTGGTATCTACTACCAAATCATAGCCATGTGCGGCATAAGCCACCAAAGGATCGGGAGTTCCATCTGCCAAAGTCACACGTTCTATACTGCTTGCAACACCAGTATTGCCATAATAACTATGCTCTAAAAACAAAATGTGATTGGTATCCACTTGTCGAATGGCATCACTCACCTTTTGATACATGGCTTGTAAATGCGTGGATTCAAATTCTTTAACCAAATCAAAAAGCTGACTGATCACAAAATCATAATTCTCAGTGGTAGAAATCACTTCAAGGGCTTGCATCCTGCTCTCTTCATCAGACCACATGGCACCCAATTGTTCTTCTGTAAGCACTTCGCCAGTCAATTTATAATGTAGTTGACCATATGCGCCCAATAATATCATTGTGGATTGCACTCCTGAAGAGCCAGGAAAAGGTTCGTTCATAATGTCGTAGCCAATGACTGTTTTGTTATTGGCATAGCGTTTTGCAATATGCTGCCATAAGGCGATATATCGGTCTTGAATGCCAACACCATCAGCGGCAGGCTTATTAAGCCAAAAGTTGTCAAAAGAGGTTTGCACGGCTTCGCTCAACAGATAAGCATCGCTCCAAATAGCTCCAGTAGTGTGCAGTTTTCCTTCGTCTAAAGTTGCCCATTTTGGGGCGCCATCACTATACTTTACACTGTAAAGATCTTGGTGCATGTCCAATACCACAAATATATTATTGTCTGCAGCCCATTGGATTCTTTGGTCTATTTCCTTGAGATAGGCTTCGTTATAAACTCCTGGTTCAGGTTCCAATCCGTCCCAAATAATGAGAAACCGAATGGTGTTGACACCCTGCTTTTTTAGCTTGGCATAAAGTTCTGGACCGCTTTGAAAAATATAGCCTTCCTCTTTATTTTTGCTGCCCAAATTAACGCCATTTAAAATCACCTGTCGTCCCAAATCATCCACAAACCGATCTCCTTTTACCGTAATTGTAGTTGGTAAAATTGCATCATTAACTGTGGGTTTTTTATCGTTTTCGCAACTTAAAAACACGGTCGCTGTCAACAATAAAACGAATACTTTTTGAAATTTTATCATTTATTTAATTCTAGTTAATTGATTAAAACTGTCGTTTTAAAAAAGGTGTTTAATTTTCTTTACAAGATTCATCGGTACATTATAAGGCGGGTATCGCACAGGCGCTTCAAACCAATTGGCTTTTTTAATGATTGCTTTATGATGTGAGAAAATATCAAAGGATAATTTACCGTGATAGGCTCCTATCCCACTTTGACCTACACCTCCAAACGGTAATCTTTTGTTGGTAATTTGAATGACGGTATCGTTGATGGCACCTCCTCCAAAACTATAGGTATTGATAATCTTATTCTGAAATTTCTTATTGTTGGAAAACACATAGGTTGCCAGCGGTTTGCCATAATTCATCATATGCCGATCAATATCGGCATCCGTTTTATAGGAAATAATGGGCAGAATTGGTCCAAAAATTTCACCTGCCATTAACTTACTGTCCAATTTAGGTTCATTGACCAAGGTTGGTGACAAGAAATTGTCTTCATCATTGCTCTGACCTCCAAAAAGAATTTCTTCCCCTACCAACATGTCTTTTAAACCCTGATAATGTTTTTGGCTCACGGTTCTAGAGAAATCTGGCGATGCTTCCATGTTTTCGCCATAGGACTTTGTGATATTTTCCTTTAATGCAGCAATCAGTTTGTCTTTGACGTTTTCATGCACCAAAATATAATCTGAGGCAATACAGGTTTGACCGGCATTTAAGAATTTTCCCCAAACAATCCTTTTTGCTGCCAATGCTATAGCTGCTGTGTCATCTACAATACACGGATTTTTACCTCCCAATTCTAAGGTCACTGGAGTTAAATGCTTGGCCGCACTCTGGTACACTATTTTTCCGACACCAGGACTTCCGGTGAAAAAGATATAATCCCATTTTTCAGCCAACAATTCTTGGGAAACTTCTACACCACCTTCTACCACCGTAACATGGGCGGGATCAAAAACAGCTTTTATGATTTCCGAAATAATAGCAGCCGTATGTGTTGTGATTTCCGATGGCTTTACAACAACTGTATTCCCAGCAGCTACAGCGCCGATAAGCGGTGCGATAGCCAATTGAAAAGGATAATTCCAAGGTGCAATCACCAGTACGGCTCCATAGGGTTCCTTATAAATATAATCTGAGGACGGCCAATTCATCCAGCTGCCAGAAACTCGTTCTGGACTTGCCCAACTCTCGATATTATTGGGGACATGTTTTATTTCGGCCAATACAAATTGCGTTTCAGCCGCCAAGGTTTCAAACTTTGGCTTTTTGAAATCGGCATATAAGGCATCGCAAATAGCATCTTCACGTCTTACGATTTCTTCCTGTAAGCATTTTAATGCTTTCTTCCGAAACGACACCTCCTTTGTTTGTTGGGTTTGAAAAAAATCGACTTGTTGTTGTATTATTTCCTTGACCATTTTACATTCGTTTATTTTTTTTAATTTATCAATAGATTCACGCTAATGAATTATACAATTAGCTTTTGTCAATAAATTCGTAAATTGAATTTTCCTTTTAAGAAAGTGGCTCCCGACATTCCCAAATAAATGGTGCAATCGAAAACCACTTGACCTCAGGGGATTTAATTATGAAACCTATTATTCTTAAAATAATCTATTCTGCTATAGCTGAAATTTACTGTGCTTCCAATGACAAATGAAACAATAATGTCGGTTTGTCATAAACGGAAGGTTCTGTGTGAATGCCTATAGCTATGTTCATGCTTTTCGCTGTAATTTCTTTTAAAATCACCAAAACTTCCATATCCTTAAATCCAAGATATTCACCTAAAATCAGTCGTTTTTTATTTGTAAAATTGACTGGTCCTTCGGCGGCATCAACGGTAAAGTCGCCTTCAAAAAGTTCCCAAGTAGCATTTGCTTCCGGGGTATAAATTACGGTAGCTAACGGAACGCTTTGTGGATCATAGGAAACGGCAGTAATATTTTCGCCGTGCATGATGCTGGCATAAACCAATCCCATGAGACTTTGTCCATCTTTGTTATCCACTTTATAAGTCCCGTCATGTACAAAGGTAAAGGTGTCTTCATAAGAAGCTCCCAAACCCACGGCATCTAAAAGATTATCAAAGGCGGGCAGAAAAAGATTCAATTTATTATCTACCGGACCCGCACCTTCTTTACCAGAAGTGTAGGCTTTTTTAAGTCGCCATGATTTTCCGTTTGGCTTGGCTTGGCCTCCCGTCAATAAAATATCTATGGTTTCTTCAACGGTAACGGTCTTTGTTTCCGTGAATGTGCCATTGGGTCCTGTAACCATCATCACGACTGTATAATCGCCGGCCGCGGCATAGGCATATACCGGATCTTCTTCAGAACTTGTGGCACCATCGCCAAAATCCCAAGAAATTGAGGTAGCGTTTTGCACGGTTCCATTAAAAGTCACTTGTGTGCCCTCTACTAAAAACTGAAAATCGGCTAAAGGACTGTTATTGTCATCATCTGAACTGCAGGTGAAGAATAGCATGGTGAGCAATACTACGCTCAATATTTTTATATTTTTCATATGGGTGTATTTAGTGTGTCTAATAGGATATATTATTGAAATTTAATTTTTATCCCACCAAACTGGGGTGTTAATTTTGTTTGCGCCCTGTCTTGAAATGGCTTCCAAAACATTGTCATTATTTGAACTCAATTCAAAACTTGAATATAAAAATCGCTTTGGCAACACACCGTTGGTGACGCCCGGAGCTAAATTAGCAGCTGTTCTATCGGCGATTACCGGATATCCTGTACGTCTGATGTGCGACCAGCCTTCAAAGTAGTTTGGCACTAGTGCAACCCACATTTGGGTACCGATCTGCAGTTCGTCATTGCTACCTGTTAATGAAGCCTCTGGACTTGCCATAAAGTCTACAATGTCTGAAGCATCGACGTCCCACTGATTTAACGAGACTTCAATCCCTTTTCTATATAAGGTATTTGCTTGCGCTGGATCATTCGCATAGGCCAAAGCCGCTTCGGCTCTTAACAGCCAAACTTCTGATGCGGTCATCACATAGAGCTTACTCTCTTTTGAAGAAAGCGCAAGCCCCATATCTGATCGTGCCGCAAAATTGGAATTTCCAAATGCCGTATCGTCTAAGCCATTCGTCATTCCATTATACGCACCATTGCCATCTTTACTGACATAAACCGCTAATCGAGGATCATCAGTACCTTGTAATTGATCTATCAACATGGTGGACATTTTAATGGATGGAAATCCTGTACGCATTGTGAACCAAGCGTTTCCGTTGCCTTCTGTTTCAATCATAAAAGCATTATGATCGTTAGTTTCCATTAAAGGTTCCGCTAAACTCTGCGTGACCGTTTGTCGGGATAGGGTGTTATCGGCATCCCGAATCCGCATGGCCAATCGGAGACGCACACTATTGGCAAAACGCACCCATTTGTTCATATCATTATTAAAAATAGGATCTGAATTTGGGTAACCCATAGCTGGATCGGCATTTTTCAAAATGGTAATACTTGAGGACAAACGTGAAATCATGTCTTCATAGATCAATTGTTGCGTATCGTATTTTGGATGAATAATACCTTCCGTTTTTCCTTTGCCACCTTCTATATAAGGTATTTCTCCAAATGCGTCTGTAAGCTTAGCATATCCCAACACAGCAATCACGTTGGCCATGGCATGGCGGACCTCATTTTTGGTATCTTCCGCAGAGGTAATTTCTAAAACTTCTTCTATATGCCTAATGACGCCCCCATACATGTCTGAGAACATGCTGTTGTAAAGGACGTCGAAACCATCACCATATTGATCTGGAAGTCGTGCTGTACTTCCTGCCACAAAGTAATGGCCATAATGCCCAGAAAATCGAGATACCGACGCATCGGTTGTGCCTTGAAAAAGACTTCTCACTGCTTTTGTAAATAAGGCCGCATCATCAATAGAGGTAACGGCATTGGGGTTATCCCTTAAATCGTCTAAATGATCCTGGCACGAAAAAGACATCCCCAACATGACCATTACGACTAATATGTTTTTCATTTTATTTTGTATATTTTTCATAATCATCAGGATTAAAAGTTGATTTTTAAATTAAGACCATAACTTCTGGTAGATGGCAATGAGGAATGCTCAAGTGCCGTCCCTGTTGGACCGCTACTGTATCCAGCTTCTGGATCAATATCGCCTGCAGCGTTATAAAAATAGAATAAGTTTCTACCGATGGCTGAGATACTTCCAGATTGGATGAATGAATTTCTCAACAATGAACTCGGCAGATCATAAGTTAAAATCAACTCCTTGAACTTGACGTTACTCGCATCCAAAATTTGATTGGTAGCAACTTCATTGGTGAAAATATCTGAATAGTGCGTTAACATGGCCGGAGCAGGTGCTGCGTTAACAAACCCGGTGTTTTCATTTATTCCATCTACAATGATTCCTGTTTCCCTACCTTCTAAACTACGGGCATCTGTTCCAAAAAACATTCTGTAGGCGCGGCCGTAAGAATAAAATTCGCCGCCCTCTTGGATCGTAATCAATGTACTTATGGAGAAATTCTTGTACCTAAATTTATTGGTGATACCACCATACCAATCTGGAGTGATGCTGCCCAACTTCACACGCTCGCCTTTTTGTGCAAACCCATCATTGGTAATCAATTTTCTACCAAAATTATCCCTTAAAAAATCATAGCCATAAATACTACCAAATTCTTCACCTGGTCTGGCTTCAACGGAAACCGCCTGAAGTGTGTTCAACGTAATACTTTCCAAACCGTCATTTAAGGACTCTACCTTAGAATTACTTTTCGTGAAATTAAATCCGAGATCCCATGAAAAATAGTCAAATTCCAAGGGTATGGCGTTCAATTGAAACTCATAACCTTTGTTGGCAATGACACCAGCGTTGATGACTGTAGATTCATAACCTGTAGAGCCCGAAATAGGCACTGCCATAATTTGATCTTTTGTCTTGGTTTCATAATAGGTAAAATCAAGTTGCAGACGGTTATTAAAAAACCCGAGTTCTGCTCCTACTTCCCACGACTCCGACGATTCAGGCCTTAGATCAAAAGAAGGCAAGCTGGATGGAATTGATCCTACCGTGTACGGCAAAGTAACGGTTTGGTCCACATTATAAACCGATTGGGTCCTGTACGGACTGGTATCATTACCGACCACTGCAAATGAGCCTCTCAATTTACCCTTGTTAAAGGTGCTGGACTCTATGCCCAACAATTTTGAGAACAATAAACTCATGTTTTCGGAGTGGTACCAATAGGAGTTGTTTTCTTTAGGCAAGGCCGAGGAGTTGTCATTTCTCAAAGTGGCATCAAAATAGAGGAAGCCCCTATAACTAAACTGTCCCAAGCCATAAAAAGAATACACACCCTTTTCAGACGTCCCTTCTGAGCTATACGAATTCTTATAATTACTAATGCGATGTAAATTTGGCACCTTAGCATCATTTCCTGAGATGTTCACATAACTACTGTATTCATTTCTGTAGCTCGAACCTAAACTGAGGGTCATTCTGACATCTGAAATATTAGTATTGTAGGTGGCTAGAACGTCTGAATTCCAAACGCGACTTTTACCGGTGTCATGTCCGTAATTACCAAGACCGTTACTTTGGAATTGCGATCCTCTTGCGGCGTATTGAGTATAATCATAGATGATATAATCCATACCCGTTTTTCCGGTGACTTTAAAGTTGTGGGCAACGTCCCAGTTTGCAGAAATAACACCTTGGAAACGGTCTTTTTCATCACTATTTTTGACATTGTCCTGTGACCAATACGGGTTATTAAAGGTGTTATCTAAATTCCATTTAATTTCTTCACCATTGGCATTTACCGTATTATTTCTCACATCGCTCAATCGGATATCTCTTGGCATCAATGACAATTGCAAAGCGGTGTTAGCACCATCTTCAGCCAAAGCCGGCCTGTTTTTGACTTTGGATGTTAAATAGGTCATTTTACCATCAATGCTAAAATTATCGGTCAAGTAGGACTTTCCTCTAATGTTGAAAGTCTTTTTCGCCAAGGTGTTGTCTGCATTAATACCTCGAGCGTTTTCGTCGGTAATTGAGATTCTAAAAGATCCTTTTTCTGATTGGCCTTCAAAAGCGACAGAATTGGAAGCAGAATATCCGTTTTGGTAAAATTGATCGTATGGATTGCCATGTGATGTAAAACTATCAGGCTTTCCTAACCAATTGGTGTACGGTTGTCCTTCCATTTTAGGACCCCAGCTCCATGAAAAAGGGTAATCTAAA
This sequence comes from Gelidibacter gilvus, assembly GCF_004115975.1. Lineage (GTDB taxonomy): Bacteria > Bacteroidota > Bacteroidia > Flavobacteriales > Flavobacteriaceae > Gelidibacter > Gelidibacter gilvus. The sequence continues at coordinate 77,592 of NZ_SDDZ01000015.1, forward strand.
ATAGGTCTTCCATCTCCTCCAACGGGCGAAAAATCGCCAAAAGCTCCTGTACCATATTCATTTTGTAAATCTGGGGTTAAGGCCACTTCCGTAAAAGTGAACGACGAGTTTATTGAGACACCAATCCCTTTCTTTTTACCACCTGATTTGGTAGTGACCAAAATGACGCCATGCATCCCCAACGATCCGTAGGCCGCGGCCGCACCGGCACCTTTTAGCACACTGATAGATTCCACATCATCTGGATTAATATCCGATAGGGCATCCCCACGGTCCACACCACCCCATTGCGATCCTCCGCCAGCATCACCACTAATTGGGATGCCATCAACTACTACTAATGGTCGGTTTGATCCATTAATCGTGGTGACGCCTCTCAGTAAAATTCGGCTTGATCCATCAACTCCCGTATTGGCTTGAGTAATTTGAAGTCCGGAAACTTTTCCCGATAGCGAGTTCATCACGTTATTCTCTTTGGCCACATTGACTTCTTCCGCAGAAACCTGTGACACAGAATAGCCGAGCGATTCTTTGTCTCTCTGAATATTTAAAGCGGTAATCACCACCTCATCCATTTCTTGGGCGTCGGCTTCAAGCGAAACATTAATGTTTGTCTGGCCGCTTACCAATACGTCTTCTGATTTATAGCCCAAATAGGAAAATACGAGAATATCAGTGTCGGTGATACCATTCATTTGATAGTTCCCGTCAAAGTCTGTGGTAGTACCCTTAGTACTGTTTTTCACCATGATGGTAACGCCAATGAGCGGCATGTTTGTTTCTTTTTCCAGCACTTGACCAGAAACGGATTTTTGTGCCAATGATGTGATTGAAAATCCCAACACCATCACAATTAAGAAAAATTTGTTCATGTAGTTTTGATTTGATTAGTTAGCATTGATTCTGTTAGTTAGTCATTTGTAAGATGTATTTGGCCACTGCCATTTTAGCCTCATCAGATAAATAATCTTGTGGTGGCATTTCAGGATAATCGTCTCTAAGGTTGAGAGGTTTAGTGATGTAATTCACAATGCCCTGTGGATTATCAACATAAATGTCTTTAATAATTTGAGTGTCCACGCCAATCAATGTGGTTCCTAAAGCATGACATCCGGCACAAACACCATAGTAGGTAATCTCACCCAATTCTTGGTCTGTAACAGATCTTGGTGGCACAGGAGCTCCCAACATCATCGTTTTTATATCTTTTGTATCCTCTATTTGCGCAGGACCATAATCACCCAAACCAAAGGTTCTATATCTATTTTTATCCCTGATGGTACTTCCAATTCCGCCGCCATAGGCAAAAATATCCGGACCTTTGGTTTCCAATTGGGTCAGCATAATGGCTTTTATTTCTCCAGTTGGATCGTCGCCATTGCCAAACATGATATTATCCAAAATAACCACGCGGTCAGGATTTCCTTCTGAATTTGGGTCGTTTGCCTTTGGATCACCGGTTGCTAAATCCACGATGGTGATTCCTGTGTTCTTATTTCCGGTAATGATATTATTCTCAACAATCACGTCATCTGCTGCCATGATTAGAATACCTGTTCCTGGAGGAATGCTGGCCACTGTAGATCCAGGTGCTCCAAAATTGGGATGGTTATTATTGACCACAAAGTTGTTTCTGAAGATGATGTTAAAGGCCGTTTTAATAGGAAGTCCAGGCGTAATAAAAGCCAACAGACCTCCTGTATTATTATGGACATAATTATTTTCGACCAAACAATGTCTAGAGTTTTCAATTTCGATACCGGCCACACTATCAAACACTTCATTATGACGGACGTCAATATTATCGCACATCCCCACATAAATAGCCGCATCGGCAATAACACTCAATACGTTATGCTCTATCAATCCGTTTTTACCAAACTGAGGGAAGATGCCGTAGACGCCGGTATCAATAATCCAGTTGTTTCGGATGATAAAATTATTTCCGGCTTGGCCCATGATGCCGTTGCCTTTATAATTGATGATTTTGAAATTTTCAATTAAAATGCCATTCCCAGAATATAAAAACCCATCGTTTATTTTATGTTTTCCATCTAAAGTTGGCCATTCTCCTTTAATAATAACTCCTTGCAAACTAATGTCATCTTTGTCTATATAGACATTCTCTGAATAGGTGCCTGGAAAAACCCGAATTAAATCGCCAGGATTAGCTGCTTTTACAGCCTCTTGGATGGAGCCTCCTTTTTTGACTTCGATAATTTGACCGGTAAATTCCTTCCTTTGCGCAACTTGTGTGGTATCACCTGAATGACCTACATTCCGATATTGCATTGTTGAGGGCATGGGCACGGTACTTTCGCCAGAAGTTCCCAGCAGTGTTCTTCCTAAAAACACGCCTATGGCGAGCAATAGGATACCGCCAATAATTTTAAATAAGGTTGATTTCATTGTTTTATGGTATTTAGGTTTGTTGATTAGTTAGTTTTATTCCAGAAGGCAAGGTTTCAGGCATTTTTGGCATAAAGGATTCATCGTTCAATGTTTTAAGAAAATCCACGAGGCGGTCCAACTCATAATCCGATAATTCAGGCTCCCAAATATGCCAATGGATATAGAGCTTCTCATCTTTAGGCACCGCATGGCCCCGCCCTTTAGTATAAAACTCCACAGCCTCTCTTAAGGTTTCAAACTTTCCCGAGTGCATATAAGGTGCGGTAAGATCAATGTTTCTGAGGGTAGGCACTTTAAAAGCGCCGCGCATGGATTTATCAGCAAAAGGAATTTCAGCACCGGGATCTAATGGCAAACCATCTGGTTCTGGACTTCCTATAACTGCAAACTGCTGATTGGTAAATAGTGGTGGTGTATGACATTCTGCACATCTGGCCACAAAAGAACGGAACACATTCATCCCTTCAATTTCCTTTTCATTTAAAGCCGCGTGATAGCCATGGGCATATTGATCGTATTTACTGTTCAGTGAAATTAAAGACGATTGGAAAGCGGCAAGGGCCTTAAAGATTTCAGGTAGTTCTATGTCTTCTTTCTTGTCCCTTTCCGGATAGGCTTCAGCAAATAATTTCCTGTAATTATCAATATTATTTAAGGTGTTTAATAGATTTTCAGGATTGTTTGCCATTTCTACTTCTGAAAACAAGGTCATCTCCATTTGTTCCTCTAAAGTAGCTGCACGACCATCCCAAAAAAGACGTTTCAAATAGCCTACATTCCAAAGTGTTGGAGCTGCACGATCGAGCTTCAAATTGTCCTTGCCAATACTGGTGGGCAAACCATCACTAAAGCCTTTGTTGGGTTCATGACAGGTGGCGCAAGACATAGAACCGTCAATGGACATGACAGGGTCAAAAAACAAATACCTCCCTAAATCGATCTCTTGTGGTGTAAAACCGTCGCGAACTACTGGCAATCCCGTTTGGAGGCCGCCCACACCTTGATTATTTGGGGAATCGTATTGTTGATATAGGTTTTTGGAAATACACTTGTTATCTTCATTAAGCTTAAAACCGGGAGGACAATGGCAATTAAGTGCAGCTAGATCGGTATAGCTTTCAGAGCTGTCAGAACTAAAGAAAAACAACAAAAGCCCACTAAATAGAAGACCGATGATACTTAGCTTCAAGAGGGTGCTTTTATTTTCCATTTAGGCTTTACTTTTAGGACATATAAAGTTGAAATAACTGTTAAACACTTTTTCATATTTCCGCATCAACATATTTTCTATATCCTGTTTAACTGTAGAATTATGAATGGCAATTCCCTCTATCATTCCAATAATCTGGTAACTTAGGATTTCAGGATCCAATTCCGACTTGACCTCACCATTTTGAATACCTTCATAAACAATATCCTGTACAATTTTGGCATAGGCTATGGACGTATTACTGAATTCTTTTCTCATTTCAGGAAAATTTTCACATTCCAATTGAAAATGAAACAAGCGTTGGATAGGATATTTTATACCGTTCTTACCCATCGATTCGACCATGGCAAAAAGTCCCACGCCTAACTTATAGATCATTTCTATGCGATCTTTGAATGAGAGCCCTTCAAATATGGATTTATCAATACTTAATGTTTTGAAAAAGTATTGATCCAAAACTTCGCGTAAAATGCCTTCTTTATTCTCGAAATGATGATAAATCCCGCCTTTTGACAAGTTACTAGCTTCCATAATGTCTTTGATGGAAACTGACTGGTAGCCTTTTTTTAGAAAAAGTCCGTAAGCTTTTCTTAGGATCAACTCCTTGTTGGAAATCTTTTTTTCAACACTTTCCTGATCCATTATCTTATTCATAAATTAACTCTGAAATAGATGCATAATTCTATAAAAACCGACGGGTCGGTTTGTAAATATATAAAAAATATTATAATATGCTAATACTATATTAAATTCCCGCTCAAAAAAAAGCGATGATAAACTGTAGTAAAAAATATTATTCTTTTGAAGGAACTTCTACCATTAAAGGCGCATATAGTCCTTTGAAAACATTTTTTTTGACTAATGATCCCAATCAAAGCACATGGTTTCATAAATAGAATGTGGCAGCGATAGCGAATTACAATCTATAAACTTAGATTGATTAAAAGAAAAAATATAAATAAAAATTAGATTATTAACCTTATTTTCGAACACTGAATTAAATTTTTGTTTGAATTTAAAAATCTTCAAATCTCCTAGTTCATTTTCTTAACTGTGTAAAGTATCATATCATTTCTAACCTTTAGTAATTAAACCCAAATAATGATAAAGCAACTTCTTAATCTAGTTTGGACACTCTGCCTAATCAGTTTTCAATCCTTTGGTCAAGAATTCAAGATGGACTCGACACAATTGAGTCAGTATTTAAACACCTATCACGACAAGCACCAATTTGATGGCATTACATTGGTTGCTTACAAAGATTCAATCCTTTATAGCAAGACTATTGGCTATGCAAACAATGAATTGAAGACGCCATTTAACTTAGCTACCAAATTTCAGATTGCTTCATTATCGAAACAGTTTACCGCCTTTGGCATTTTAATATTAGAGCAAGAAAACAAACTCAACACAGAGGATTATGTGTATCAGTACCTGCCAAAATTTCCGTTTAAAGAGATTAAAATCAAACATCTGATGAACCACACTTCGGGACTTACAAATTTTGTTGGCGCGATGTGGAAAGACCTTGACACCACCATAGTGAATGGCAATAAAGAAATGTTGTTGATGCTAGAATCCAACAAATATCCATTGCAGTGGTCTCCAGGTTCTAGATGGGAATACAGCGATATCGGTTATTGCACATTGGCGAATGTCATCGAAAAAGCGAGCGGAATGAATTTTAAAGAGTTTATGGAAGAACGTATTTTTAAACCTGCCGGAATGACCAATACATCCGCCGAGTTCTCTACTGATTATCGGACCATTAATGACCCTGATATGGCCATGGGGTATGTCTATGATGCCACGAATAACACAAAAAAGATTGCTTATGAATTGCCAGAACATAGTTTCATTTATTGGTTGGGAGGATTTTATGGCGATGGCTCTGTGGTGAGTACTGTTGAAGACTTATTAAAGTGGGACAAGACCTTGTATGAAGGTACAATTGTCCACCCCTCAAGTTTGAAAAAAGCCATGACGCCAACCAAACTTAACGATGGAAATTTAGCCGATGCCTGGGGTACGCGATATGGATTCGGGTGGTTTTTATACAATTCAGAAAACTTTGGAAGCGTCCAAACGCATTCGGGCGGGCATCCTGGCTACAGTAGCAGAATGATCCGTTGTCCTGACACGGAATTAACCATAATTCTTTTATCAAACCTATCGATCCCCGACTTTTGGAACCTCAATATCTTAAAGGAACTCGAGAAACAGCAATAAATACGCACACTACCAAAGACTAAACTACGGTTGCGTGGTGACCGACACAAAAACATTCCTCAGTCCGCCTTATGGATAGATGCTCATACCTGAACATTTATTGGCGACAGCCACATGAGTTGTATATATCCAATACCGACATCTTATAACAAAGCCATAACGTCATGAATTGTGAACGGTTTAAAACAAGCCTTCAATAACACCATTTTTGTCAATGGTGATTCTCTCGGCAGCAGGCGTAGCCGGTAATCCTGGCATCCGTAACATATTCCCAGCGATGGGAACAATAAACCCAGCCCCTGCGGCAATTTCAAATTCCCTAATATGAATATCAAAATTCTTTGGACGCCCCAATCGCTTCTGATCGTCACTAAAACTTTTTTCTGTTTTTGCCATACAAATCGGTAAATTACCAAAGCCCATCACTTCATATTTCACCAATTGCGATCTCGCTATATCGCTTAAAACAACATGTTCACCGCCATAAATAGTTTGGCAGATCTTTTCCATTTTGTTGTGTACATTGTCTTCGAGGTTGTAGGTAGGGTGAAATTGGCTAGTACAAGAGTCCGCTGCCTTAATCACTTTTTCAGCGAGATCTAAACAGCCCTTACCCCCTTTTTCCCAACCATAGCTCAAGGCAACAGGATTGCCCAATTTTTCACAATGGTCTTTTAAGACTTGTATTTCAGCTTCCGTATCCGATTGAAAGGCATTTATAGAAATAACGATCGGAATTCCAAAACTTTTCAGACTGGCAATATGCCCATCCAAATTGGGAAGGCCTTTAACGAGCGCTTCCACATCCTCTTGGGTAATTTCTTTTAAGGATTTGCCGCCATGGTATTTTAATGCTCTAATAGTCGCCACCAAAACCACCGCTTTTGGAGAAATACCAGCGGCGCGACACTTAATGTTCATGAATTTTTCTGCACCTAAGTCCGATCCAAATCCTGCCTCTGTTATCGTATAATCACTTAAGCTCATCCCCATTTTTGTGGCCACAATAGAGTTGGTACCTTGTGCAATATTTGCAAATGGCCCGCCATGGATAATTGCGGGATTTCCTTCCAGGGTTTGGACCAAATTAGGTTTTATAGCATCCTTCAAAAGGACAGCCATGGCACCTTCTGCATTCAAGTCTTTAGCAAAAACCGGTTTCCCTTGCCAAGTGTCACCAATATAAATAGTTCCACATTTTTCTTTTAGGTCTTCTAAATCGGTGGCCAAGCACAATATCGCCATAATCTCCGATGCTGCGGTAATATTAAATCCGGTTTCTCTAGGAACTCCGCCCGCTTTTCCACCAAGTGCTGCCACGATAGTTCTCAATCCCCGATCATTCATATCCATACACCGTTTCCAGACTACTGTTCTTGGATCAATCCCTAAGCTCCTCGATTTACTTTGAATGTTATTTTCTATGAGGGCAGAAAGCAGGTTATTAGCTTTTTCAATCGCGTGAAAATCGCCCGTAAAATGCAGGTTAATGTCCACCATAGGAATTACCTGGCTCCATCCTCCACCAGCGGCACCACCTTTAATCCCAAATACGGGGCCTAAACTAGGTTCGCGAATTACCGCAACAGCCTTCTTTTCTAAAATATTGAGCGCATCAACCAAACCAATGGACGTTGTGGTTTTGCCCTCACCGGGAGGTGTTGGCGTAATGGCAGTGACTAATATAAGATTGTTCGTTTTTACTTTTTCATCATCAATGATATTTAATGGAAGTTTTGCTTTATCATTACCGTAGTACTCCAGCTTTTCTTCAGGAATAGCCAATTTTGCTGCGATTTCTTTGATATGTTTAGGCGTAACGCTTTGTGCAATCTGTATTTCGGTCATAAGATCAATGTTTTATTAAAAGTAGATAAAGGTAAAGTTTCAATGAATAAAATTATATGACCATTGTCATCCCTATTCGCAAACTGTAGTTTGAACTGAGCGTAGTAGAAATATAACGGAGCATACCCTCTATTTTGTTTTGTAAAGAAAGAAATTTATTCGCGATAGTACTTTCCAAACAAAAGAAATTTACATACATCTTACCACCACCTTTAAAAAGATAAAGAATCCGATAGATTTTCAAGAAAACATATATAAAAGATAAATTGAACATATGTTGAACATTTCTTAAATTGGCAGTATAACGAACATATGTTCATGATACAATTGTTGTATGTCATTTAAAATAAGAAAAATTGTCACCATAAAAATCAGCAAACTCTATGAATATTGAAGAATACTAGTTTGAAATGTCAATCAAAAATAAATAACTGAATAAACTTAAATTTAAACAAAATGAAAATGAAAACTGGAAACATCGCTCGAAGAAGCACTGATTATGAAATGTTAGGTTTAAAAAAAACGAATAAACCTGAAGTATGGGAAGATGGCTTAAGAACCACTGGAGAAAAAGGAACTTTTGAATGGTGGTATTTTGATGCTCATCTGGATGACGGCTCTACGGTTGTTATTTTGTTTCACACAAAATCTATGACAAAAGCAGACAAGCCACTTACACCTTACATTATAGTTACTATTGACAAAAAAGACGGTTCTAATATTACAAAAGCATATGAATACGACAAAGAAAAGTTTTTTGCATCAAAAGACTCGTGTGATGTCATAATTGATGGTAATTATTTTAGAGGCAATTTAAAAGAGTATGAAATTTACTTTAAAGATGAAGACCTTGAATTAACTGCAAAAATACATAGAACTTCAGAAAGTTGGCGACCTGGTACGGCGACAGATCTTTTTGATAGCAAAGGAGAAAAATATTTTGCGTGGGTAGTAGCAGTTCCAAAAGGAGAAGCTGAAATAACCTACACTTACAAGGGAGAAAAAACTCAGGCAAAAGGCTCTTGCTATCACGACCATAATTGGGGAACTATAAGCTTAGCAGAAGTACTCAACCATTGGTATTGGGGAAGAGTAGATATTGGTCCTTATAACGTAATTGCCAATCAATCTAAATACAATAACGAGTATGGTAACTCGGTACTTAAAGTTATTAACATCTCAAAGAATGGTAAGATAGTAGCAGATAATGAGGATTATCTTACTGTTTATAGAAGTATTCCTTTACTAGACAAAGAATTTAAAAAAGACATTAGTGATGATTTAGTCTTTATGTATGATGACCCAAATGATGAGTATCGATATGAACTATACTTATTCAGAGAAAAAACAATACAAGCTGCTGATTTATTAGAAAATGCGGTTGGTGGAAAGGGCTTAAAATATGGACTTGCAAAAATTTTCACAGGTTTTGATGGAGCTTATTATAGATTTCTAGGAAAAGCTGAATTAAAAGTATACAAAGGTAATACACTGATAGAAGAGTTTGATAGTAAAACTGCTGTTTGGGAATTAATGTATCTAGGGAAACCTTTTGAATGAAAAACGACATAGAATCGAGTAGACGGGTGACGACCTAAAGGTCGCCACTGCGCCTCTCACACCACCGTACGTACGGGTCTCGTATACGGCGGTTCACCAAATCGAAGTTTGCGTTTTATTTATATAATCTATCATAGGT
>NZ_SDDZ01000016.1 GCF_004115975.1 Gelidibacter gilvus
TTCTTGAACTTTTCGCCAAATGTCCGATTGTAATTTGTCTCAAAACCTTTTTTCAATCCATTTAAATTTGCCATTTTTGATTAGAATTATCTAACCCTAAACGGTCAACGTATTTCAGGCATCGACAGAATGTGGTGGTTAATAGATGATACTCAGATGGTAGATGGGGTTGTAATGACTAATAAAAATAAAAAATAAGTATTATAGGAATAACGAAGCGGGAAGCGTGAAGAAAAATAGATTGATTAATAGTAGTTATTCGGAAAGAATTAAAATGAAAAAATATATTTACATCCTGTTTACAATAGTGTTGCTATCATGCAACGCCAAGGTGATGCCGGATTGTTTACAGAATGCTGGGCCCATAATTCAAATGGAGATTCCTGTGTCAACGTTCAATAAAATCATCGTTTTTGAACGTGTGCAACTCATCCTTAAAGAAGCGCCAGAGTATAAAGTAATCGTAGAGACCGGCGAATATTTGAGGGATGATATTGAAGTGAAAATCGAAGATGATGTCTTGCTATTAAAAGATCATAACGCTTGTAATATCACAAGAGATTATGGCATTACTAAAATTTACGTCAGTGCACCCAATATTACAGATCTCCGATCGAGTAGCGGGTTACCTATTTTAAGTGATGGTATTTTAAACTACCCGAATTTGACTTTACTTTCAGAAGACTTTGATGCGGAAGGCGAATATCATACGGTTGGCGATTTCAGATTGGAGGTCAATTGCACCAATCTGCAGGTGGTGACCAACAACTTATCACATATCTATCTAAACGGAACGGTCGAGAATTTGGAAATCGGTTTTTATTCCGGTGATTCCCGTTTTGAAGGCAGGAACTTAGTGGCGCAAAACATCAGTATTTTTCAACGCAGTAGCAATGACATGATCCTTAATCCTCAGGCGTCTTTGCGTGGAGAAATAAGAAGTACGGGCAATGTTATTGTAGTCAATAAGCCTCCTGTTGTGGATGTCCAAACCTATTATAAAGGCCGTTTGATTATTGAATGACATATTATTCGATAGTCAGCTCCCTAAAAAGACTTTCTAGATTTTTGTTCTTTTGGTTGAGCTGTAAGATTTTTAGGCCGTTATCATGGGCAAAATCAAATACCATTGGACGCATATCTTTTTTTGTAGAAAAGGTTAATTCGTATATAAAGTCGTGTGTATTTTTGACATTTTGGATATGTTGTAAACGATTCATCAGGACATCTTCAACACGATAGTCAAATTCCACTTCAATAATTTGTTCTTGGTCGGCTTTTAAATCGGAAAGTTTTTTATCGGCCACAATCTCACCTTTATTGATGATGATGACGCGGTCGCATATGGCCTCCACTTCTTGCATAATGTGGGTGGAGAGAAACACTGTTTTTTCTTCGCCTAAGGATTTGATCAAATGTCTGATTTCGACCAATTGATTTGGATCCAATCCCGTAGTAGGTTCATCCAAAATTAATACTTCCGGATCGTGCAACAGGGCATTTGCCAATCCGACACGTTGTCTGTACCCTTTTGAAAGTTGACCTATCTTTTTGTGGGCTTCTGGTGTTAGTCCGGTAAGCTCAATAACGTCTGCAATCCGCGATTTTGAAACCTGATACACATCGGCATTGAATGCCAAATACTCCTTGACATACATATCTAAGTAGAGCGGATTGTGCTCTGGTAAGTATCCGACGCGTTTTTGAACCTCGCGAGCTTGGGTCTGAACATCAAAGTCGTTTACTTTTGCTTCTCCTTCAGAAGCATCAATATAGGTGGTCAGGATTTTCATCATCGTAGATTTACCAGCGCCGTTCGGACCTAAAAACCCTACAATTTCACCTTTATCTACTTTAAAGGAAACATTGTTCAGTGCCTTCTGATCGGCGTATAGTTTGGTGATATTATTGACTTCAATGGACATGATTCAAATTATTTGCTCAAAAATAAGCATTTTAGATATGTAATGATTTAACGAAATCGATGTATTATAAAAAGAATTGAAAAAACATTTTGTTTATAAAATTTATTCTCTACTTTAGCGAAATCAAATGATGAAAACAACAACTTACACATATCAAAACTGGTTTTATTTCTTTTTTAGCAAAAGGGACGAGACTTCGTATGTGTAATTTATGAACAATAAATTTAATATAAAGGTCTCGATGAAAATCGGGACTTTTTTGTTTTAAAAAGTTTTGAAACTTAGCTAAAATGATGAAAAATGTTACATTTAATTTATTCAACTCATGATTAAATCTGTTGCCATACAAGGGATTAAAGGGTCCTTCCACCATATTGTCGCTTTACAATATTTTGACAGTTCAATACAATATATTGATGAGTGCATGACATTTGATGGCGCCGTACAAAGTGTTTTGAGCAAGAAAACCGATGCGGTTATTATGGCCATCGAAAATTCGATTGCTGGTTCCATCATTCCTAATTATGCGTTGATTGATGATAATCAACTTCATATTATTGGCGAACATTATTTGGATATTCAGCATCATTTAATGGCCTTGCCAGGTCAGCGTATTGAAGATATCCACGAAGTGTATTCGCATCCAATGGCCTTGTTGCAGTGCAAACAATTTTTCAAAAAACATCCCCATATCAAATTGGTGGAGGATAAAGATACAGCCGAAGTGGCGCAACGGATTCAGCAAAAACAACTCAAAAATGTAGGCGCTATTGCCAGTCAATTAGCTTCAGAATTGTTTGAATTGGAAATTGTTGCTGAAAGTATCCAATCCATAAAACAGAATGAAACGCGATTTGTGATTGCAGTAACCAATAATTCTGAAGCTCAAGAAGTCCATATCAATAAGGCGTCTTTAAAATTTGACGTGGACCATAAACGCGGCAGTTTAGCATCCATTTTGAATGTGATGAGCGACTGTAGAATGAACCTCACCAAGATCCAATCCTTACCAATAATTGAAACCCCATGGAAGTATGCGTTTTTTGTGGATATCACATTCGATGCGTATCAGGATTATCAAAAAGCGAAATCAATAATGGAAATAATGGCCTATAACTTTAAGGTTTTAGGCGAATATAAAAATGCACGACAATGATCACTTTTGCAGATAGATTAAACACGGTAGAAGAGTACTACTTCTCAAAAAAATTGAGGGAAGTGAACTTACTGAAATCCCAAGGGAAACCTATTATCAATTTAGGAATTGGAAGTCCAGATTTAGAGCCACCATCTCGCGTCATTGATGCCATCACGGAAAGCATGAACGACGCTGTGGCACACAAATACCAAAGTTATCAAGGTCTGCCAGAACTTAGGGAAGCCATGGTAGGTTTTTACAAGGAACATTATGGTGTTTCTTTGAGTCCGTTGACTGAAGTGTTGCCCTTAATGGGAAGTAAGGAAGGCATCATGCACATTTCCATGGCGTTTTTGAACGAAGGCGATGAGGTGTTGATTCCAAATCCAGGCTATCCAACTTATGAATCTGTGACAAAACTCCTAGGCGCAAAACCTGTTTTCTACGATTTGTTAGCTGAAAATGATTGGTGTCCTGATTTTCTAACTTTAGAAAGAAGTGATTTATCTAAAGTAAAATTAATGTGGGTGAGCTATCCACATATGCCAACTGGAGCGACCGCTAGCAATAAAGTTTTTGAGGATATCATTGCTTTTGCAAAACGACACAATATTTTGGTGGTCAATGATAACCCATACAGTTTTGTGCTGAACGACTATCCGCGTAGCATCTTAAAATATAAAGGTGCGAAAGAGGTGTGTTTGGAGCTTAATTCGCTTAGTAAAACTTTTAATATGGCAGGATGGCGTGTTGGAATGGTATTAGGAAAAACAGAATACATCAATGCTATTTTAAAAGTGAAAAGTAATATGGATTCTGGAATGTTTTATGGCATTCAGAAAGGTGCGATTGAAGCTTTAAAATGTTCGAAAATGTGGTTTACAAGTTTGAATAGCGTTTATGAAGAACGCCGTCAAAAAGTATGGAAATTGGCAACCGCGTTAAATTGTACCTATGATGAAAATGCCACCGGACTTTTCGTTTGGGCAAAATTACCGCTACACCTTAAAGCCGAAGCCTATATTGATATGGTCCTGAAAGAGCATTCCATTTTTATTGCTCCCGGAACCATTTTTGGAAGCAATGGCGAAGGTTATATTCGGTTTTCACTATGTGCACCGATTGAGGAATTACAAGAGGCAATTTCAAGGGTGAGGTTAGGGGTTAGTGTTCGGTGATCCCGCCTCCGCAAAAGCTTCGGACGAGCAGGCAGTGTTCCCGCCTACGCAAATGCTACGGACGGGCAGGCAGTGTTCAGTATTCAGTATTCAGTTTGCAGGTTGCAATTGACATTAGGTATTGTAGCTCTTTGTAGAAAATTAATTATCGTAAATAATGTCCCAAAGGGGCGACATATTAGTAATGAAAAATATATACATCATAGGTGTGGGATTGATAGGTGGAAGTTTGGCCCTTGATATTAAAAAACACGATCATAAGGTAAAGGTTTTCGGGATTGATCATAATGAAAACCATTTGGAGGAGGCCATTCAGCTGAATGTTATTGATGCCAAAGCCACTTATGAAGACCTGAAAAATGCCGATTTGGTCATTTTATCAATACCCGTTGATGCGGCGGTGAATGAAATCAGGAAAGTATTGGATTTGGTTTCAGACGATGCCTTAGTGGTAGACGTCGGTTCTACAAAAGCTGAAATTTGCAAAGCCATAGAGGAACATCCAAAACGTAGAAATTTCTTGGCCAGCCATCCCATAGCAGGAACGGAATTTTCTGGGCCAAAAGCAGCAATCTTGGGATTGTACCAAAATAAGACCAATATCATTTGTGAGGTTGAGAAAACGGCTTTCAAACTTCAGGAACAAGCACTGAAGTTGTTTTCAGATTTGGGGATGCGCATCCGTTATATGAATCCTGAAGCTCACGATAAGCATATTGCCTATGTGTCACATTTATCGCACATCAGCTCATTTATGTTGGGTAAAACGGTGATTGATAAAGAACGGAATGAACGTGATATTTTCGATATGGCGGGAAGTGGATTTGCCTCTACCGTTCGATTGGCAAAGAGCTCCCCTGAAATGTGGACGCCAATTTTCAAACAGAACAAAGCCAACGTCCTCGAAACTTTGGATGAATTCATCATCAACCTCCAAAAATTCAGGGAGTTCATGCATGAAGATGATTTTGAGGCTATTTATTCAGAAATGAAAAACACGAATCACATCAAAGACATATTAAACGGCATACAGTAATATTAAATACCAAAAAATAAAGCACCAAATTCCAAAAATAAGTCGAACGGTATTAAAAGACTTGGAATTTTTCTACCTGTCAGCAGACAGGGAATTTTAAACATTGAAATTTTAAACAATTATGGAAAACACGAAAGAATTAAGAACATGGTTAGATGATTTGAAATTGGATCATCCCTTGGTCATTGCAGGGCCATGCAGTGCAGAAACAGAAGAGCAAGTATTGGGTATCGCCCATGAATTGAAAGATACAGATGTTAGTTATTTTAGAGCTGGAATTTGGAAACCACGTACACGTCCTGGAATGTTTGAAGGGGTTGGTGCGTTAGGTTTGAAATGGCTGCAAAAAGTTAAGGAAGAGACAGGTCTTAAAACCGCTACTGAAGTTGCCAATAGAGCGCATGTTGAATTGGCATTGGAGCATGATATCGATCTGTTATGGATTGGTGCACGTTCTACGGTGAGCCCATTTATTGTTCAAGAAATTGCAGATGCATTAAAAGGAACAGATAAGATTGTATTGGTGAAGAACCCTGTAAACCCAGATTTACCACTTTGGCTGGGTGCGATTGAGCGTTTGGCGTCGGCAGATATCAAAAGGCTGGGTGCTATCCACAGAGGGTTTTCAACCTATGAAAAAACAAAGTATAGAAATAATCCAGAATGGCAATTGGCCATCGAATTGCAAACACGATTCCCTGATTTACCGCTGATCAATGATCCGTCGCACATCACAGGAAAGCGTGACATGATTTTTGATGTGTCACAAACGGCCTTAGATTTGAATTTTGACGGCCTCATGATTGAGACGCATACCAATCCGGATGCTGCTTGGAGTGATGCTTCGCAACAGGTAACGCCAGAAACTTTGATTCAAATTATGAGAGATTTACGTATCAGAAAAGAATCGGATCCGGAAAAAGAGTTCAATGCCGAATTGAGTAATTTGAGAGCACAAATTGATGTGGTCGATAACCAACTTATTGAAATGTTGGGCAAGCGAATGAAGTTTTCTGATGGGATTGGCGCCCTTAAAAAACAAAAAAACGTTGCGGTTTTGCAAAGTAAACGTTGGAACGAGATTTTGGGAAATATGGTCTTGGAAGGTGAACAAAATGGATTGAGCGAAGAGTTTATCCTTAAGATGTTTAAAGCGATCCATCAGGAATCCATTAATCACCAAGAGAAAATTATTAATGGTTAGTTTTTAAAAAACAGAGGGTGTCTTAATTTTAAGACACCTTCTGTTTTATTTTAATAGATCTCTGAAAGAACTTAAAATTAATTTTTAGTATAACTTAATCTTCGCGAAGCTTTTCTCATAAGGACATTAATTAAATCCTCTGAGCTGCTTCCCAAACCTCCGTTTACCTTTTTGTTATAATTCCATAATAATGTGCCGTTTTCAGCATTATGAACACTCATGTTTATTAATGCACTATTTGTGGCGCCACCAAAACCCACAAGCAGACCTAATGCCAACGAGGCTCCTTCTGACATAGGTTTGTTAGTTTCAAAATCACCAGAAATTACGGAGTCAACACCAAGAATTTGAGCTAGTTCTTGTGGAGTGTAGTCCAATATATTATCATAATTGATGTCTTTTTTATTTAATATTGCAGTAGTGGTTCGCACGTCTTGAATGTCTACGGTCTTCATGTCACCTCTTTTTTTTCGTTTCAAGAACCAAGAGTACAATGCAGTTTGAATGCCTTCGCCTTCAGCTTTTTCCAAGCGATCTAATTGTTCACTTGTCATATCCTTCATTTGCTTGGGTCTTAATTTTACCTTAGTTTTAAATGGTACTATAGCTATGATTCGATGTGATTTAGCAATATCGTCAAATTCAGGATTTTCATAGAGATTGGTTTGGGCATTGACATTAATGAGAAATGCAAATAATAAAATTGGAACGTAAAAATTTTTCATAATAAGTAGTTTGGTTTAAAAATTAAGTAGCTAATATACATTTTTCTTTAATTTTAAAATCGTTATTTTGTTTACTAAATTTGATGCATGACAGGAACCGTTTATAAGTCCACAGGAAGTTGGTACACCGTAAAAACAGAACTCGGTGCATTTTATGATTGCCGTATTAAAGGAAAGTTCAGAATCAAGGATATCAAAAGCACCAATCCGATTGCTGTAGGCGATGTTGTGGGTTTTGACGTGGAGACCTTGGACAATAAGACTACCGGCATCATCCACACCATTCATGATCGGGAGAATTATATTGTGCGCAAATCGGTTAACCTATCTAGACAAACCCATATTATTGCCGCCAATATCGATCAGGTGTTTTTGCTCATCACCATAAATAATCCGCCAACATTAACCAGTTTTATAGATCGGTTTTTGGTTACCACACAAGCTTATCGCATAAAAACAGTTCTGGTGTTCAATAAAATGGATGCTTATGACGAGGAGAATGTAATGGAGGTAAAGTACCTATCTTCTATCTATAAAAAAATTGGCTATGAATGTATTGAAGTCTCAGCACTCACCGGAAAAAACATCGACCATTTAAAAGGGTTGATGAAGAATAAAACGAGCATGTTTGCTGGGCATTCAGGGGTTGGGAAATCGACTTTGGTCAATGCAATAGAGCCAGGTTTAAATCTGAAAACAAAGGAAATATCCATGCAGCACATGCAGGGACAGCACACCACAACGTTTGCTGAGATGTTTGATTTGAGTTTCGGCGCAAAAATAATCGACACACCTGGCATCAAAGGATTTGGAGTTGTAGATATGGACAAAGAGGAAATTGGCGATTATTTTCCAGAGTTTTTCGCTTTAAAGCATCAGTGTCGATTTAATAATTGTTTACATATTGAAGAGCCACAATGCGCTGTAAAAGAGGCATTGGACAAAGATGACATCTCTTTCTCTCGCTATAGAAGTTATCTTCAGATTTTAGAAGGAGATGATGAACATTATCGTACTGAGGAATGGATGAAATGAGTTGGTAGTAATCAGTTGGCAGTCCTCTTTTCTCAGTATATAGTTAACCAAATAACCTGCAAGGTTTCAAAAGAGCAATCATCATTTTAGATCTAAACCACCCAACAAGAATATAGGTTTTTATGAAAGCAGTTATCCAAAGAGTTTCTAATGCAAGTGTCACCATTGACCATAAACAAGTGGCATCCATTAATTCGGGTTTACTGATTTTGTTGGGTATCGTCAATGAAGATACTCAAGAAGACATTCAATGGCTGACCAGAAAAATTGCCAATCTTCGTATTTTTGAAGATGAAAATGGGGTGATGAATCGCTCGCTAATTGAAGTTGATGGTGATGCCATTGTCGTCAGCCAGTTTACACTCCACGCCTCCACTAAAAAGGGCAACAGGCCAAGTTATATCAAAGCGGCAAAACCCGATGTCGCAATTCCCTTATATGAAAGTTTCATAAAACAGATGCAAGAAGATCTCAGTAAGAAAGTGCAAACAGGTCAATTTGGTGCAGACATGAAAGTGCAACTCATAAACGATGGTCCAGTAACCATAATTATCGATTCCAAGAATGTTGAGTAATCATTTTGACATGTCCTAAAAAAGACTACTTTAGCCTATTAACATGACCCCATGATCAAAATTTACCGCTTAATTTTTGTTCTGGTTTTTCCTATACTCTGTTTTGCACAGGAGGATAAACTATTGAACTCCCAAACCATCCCTTCTACTTTAAGGGAAAATGCGAATGCCGTCGTGAGATGGGATGATTCACAAATTGAAGTTAAGGCTCCCAATAAAATGGTCCATACCAACAAACGGATTGTGACCATTTTGAATTCTTCCGGAAACTCTAAAGTCAACGCTTATTTGGGATATGATAAAGGAATTTCCATCAAAAAAATGGAAGCACGGATTTTTGATGCCCAAGGAAAAGAGATCAAAAAAATAAAGAGGAACGATTTTGAAGATGTCAGCGCAGTTGATGGCGGCACACTTTATTCAGACAGTCGCGTTAAATATCTAAGATATACCCCAATTGACTATCCTTACACCGTGCTTTTTGAGACCGAGGTTGAATACAGTTATACGGCTTACATAAGAAGATGGAAACCTATAGAAGGGTTTGCCACCAGTACTGAAAACAGCCGCTACGTGTTTCGTTATGATGCTTCCAACGAATTAAATAAATCTGAGACCAACTTTGAGAGCTTTGGCGTTATAAATCAATCCAAGCCTGGCGAAATCCATTATGAAGCCAACAATCTTAAAGCTATTGTATATGAAGCGTACAGCCCCAACCTCAAAGATATAACTCCCTACGCCATGCTCAATTTAAAAAACTTCTCCTATGAAGGTTATTTTGGCAGTTCAAATGATTGGGAAGGTTTAGGGAAATGGATGCATGAACAATTGCTGTTGGGAAGAACTCGCGTTTCTGATAAGACCAAAAATGAAATAAACGCTTTGGTGGCAGGTCTGGATGATCCGCTAGACAAGGCGAAAGTGGTGTATCAATATGTTCAGAATAACACAAGATATATCAGTGTTCAAGAAGGTATTGGGGGCATCCAACCTATTGATGCACTAAAAGTTGATGAGGTAAAATATGGCGATTGCAAAGGACTTTCCAACTATACCAAAGCCCTATTGGATCTTGTTGGTGTTGAATCCTATTATACAAGAGTTTTTGCGTCACCCGATAATTTAGTGGATATCAATAAGGATTTTGTCTCTTTTCTTGGGCAATCAAATCATGTCATTTTAAATCTTCCTTATCAAGGAACAAATATCTGGTTGGAATGCACAAGTCAAACCTCACCCTTTGGATATAGTGCCAATTTTACGGACGACCGAAATGTTTTTGTGATCAGGCCTGATGGCGGTGAAGTTATCCGAACCAAAATTTATACTGCTGCAGAAAATCTATTGGATACCAAAGCAAATATCGTCTTGACAGAAGATGGTGATATTGAAGCTAAAATCAATCTAAATTCCTACGGTACCCAATATGGCCATCACGTGGGGATTCAATACAGAACCTTAAAAGATCAAACACTTCATTATAAAGATTATTGGAGCTATATCCATAATGTAGATATTCTTTCAATGAATTACAACAACGATAAAGACACGATAATGTTTACTGAAAACATTGAACTGACTGCAAAAAAATATGCCTCAAAAACAGGTGATCGCTTGCTGTTGAGTCCAAATTTCTTCAATGTGCTTTCCAATGTGCCAACGCGTTACAGAGAAAGAAAACTGCCGTTTGAAATAGAACGCGGTTTTCATGATATGGATGAATATGTTATTTCCATCCCAGAAAACTTTGAAGTTGAAGCACTTCAAAATGACGTCCTTATTGAAAATAAATTCGGAAAATACAACTATTCCATTTCTAAAATGGACGACCATACCTTACTGTTCAAACGCAGTTTTATTTTGAATAAAGGTCATTATGTCAACACCGATTATGAGGATTTCAGGAATTTTTATTTAGAAGTTGTTAAACAAGACCAATCAAGAATTATCCTTATTAAAAAATCTTAGCCTCATGAAAAAAATCGCCTACCTGTTTATTTTTATCGCTTTTAACTGGACCAACGCCCAAGATTACCGATTCGGAAAGGTGTCCAAGGATGAACTTCAAGAATCCGCATATCCCGGAGATCCTGAAGCAAATGCCGCAATTCTATACCTGAATCAAAAAACATATTACAATTACGTGCAAAATGAAGGTTTTGTACAAATTACAGAAGTCTATAAGCGCATAAAAATCTATAATAAAGATGGTTTTGATTGGGCTACTGAAGAGATCGAATTAAGAGATGACGGTTCTAAACGAGAATCTGTGGTGAGTTTAAAAGCGGTAACCTACACCTTGGAGAATGGGAAGATAGAGGCGACCAAATTGAAGAAGGATGGCATGTTTGACGAAAAAAACAATAAATATTGGAAAACCTCAAAGTTTACCATGCCAAATATTAAAGATGGATGTGTGTTAGAATTTGAATATAAGATTACTTCTCCATACATAAGCATACGCGATATTAATTTGCAATATGGCATTCCAATAAAGGAATTGGATATGTACGTCAGAATTCCTGAATATTTTAATTTTAATAAATATGTGAATCCAAGAGCAACATACATCCCAAATATTACTAATTCAGAGGTAATGAGGACGGAGGTGCTTCATCTTAAAAACACTGGAATTGGGGCTAACGGATTTGTTAAATCGAACAATTCAAGTGAAAATTGGGAGTTCAAAGAAAACAAAACGGAAATAAAACTTAAGAATGCACCTGCGCTTAAAATCGAGAATTATGTCAGCAATCTAAATACCTATAGGACCAAATTAATATGGGAATATGCATTTTCTAAGGAAGCAAATGGCCTAATTACAAATTATGCGTCCACTTGGGATCAGGTTACAAAAACAATTTTTGATGACAGCGGCTTTGGAGGGCAGTTAAAACAGACCAATTATTTTGAAGAGGATATTTCAGCGTTGATCAAAGGTGTTGCCAATGATTCTGAAAAAATCAACCTTATTTATAATTTTGTAAAATCGAAAGTGAAGTGGAATGACTATAATGGTTATACGACAGATAATGGTGTGAAAAAGGCCTATAAAGAAGGTGTTGGCAACGTAGCGGACATCAATCTAATGCTCACTGCCATGTTGCGTTATGCCAAAATAAATGCTAATCCCATGTTGGTCAGTACAAGAAGTAATGACATTCCGGTATTTCCTGCTACTGGTGGCTTTAATTATGTTGTTTCTGCCGTAGAAGTACTTAACGATGTCATTATTTTGGACGCCACCGATAAGTTTTCAACCCCCAATGTGCTTCCAGTAAGAGCAATTAATTGGCAAGGTAGAATCATTAGAGAGGCGGGCACATCAGCTTGGTTCGATCTTAGTCCTAAAGAAACAGTCAAAGAGAATACGTCCTTAAATGCGAAAATTAATGAGGATCTTTCTATTGAGGGTAAGGTCAGAGGACAAATGACCTCATTTGCGGCTAAGAATTTTAGGAGTAAATATGAGAATTTCAATACCGAAGAAAAATTGAAGGCTCTTGAAAAGGATAAGGGCGAGATAGAAGTGTCGAATTATGAAGTTACTGATATGGAGGTAATAGATAAACCGATCATGTATGTTTATGATTATAATCTGAAGAATGGCCTAGAGCAAATAGGCGATAAAGTATTTCTAACCCCAATGCTGTTTTTTGCGCCAAAGGAAAATCCGTTTAAGGAAGATAAAAGAGAATATCCAATTGATTTTATATATGCATTTAACGATAGATACATTATTAATGTGATCGTTCCTGACGGCTATGCTGTGGAGTCCATCCCGGAGAGTTACGTGGTTCAATTCCAAGGAAATGCAGGAGAGTTTAAGTATGTTGCAAAGGTAAATGGTAAGATGTTACAGTTTTTAATTTCCTTAGATTTGAATCAGTCCTTCATTCTTCCGGATGAATATGCTAATTTCAAGCAATTCTATCAGGGCATCACAGAAAAGCAAACAGAGAAAGTAGTACTTAAAAAAATATAAAATGGAACTTAAAAACTCACAAAAGATAGTAGATGATTGGATCAAAACACATGGCGTCCGATATTTTAATGAGTTGACCAACATGGCACAGCTTACCGAAGAAGTAGGTGAAGTTGCCAGGATTATTGCGCGTCGATATGGCGAACAGAGTGAAAAAGAAAGTGACAAAGACAAGGATCTTGGTGAGGAATTGGCAGATGTAGTCTTCGTCGTTCTGTGCTTGGCCAACCAAACGGGAATTGATCTTCAGGCTGCTTTTGACAAAAAAATGGACTTAAAAACAAAGCGGGATCACGACAGGCATCATGGGAATGAGAAGTTGAAATGATTTTTATGAATTATGAGTTATGAGTTAGGAGTTAGGAGTTATGAGTGATGAGTGATGAGTTTTTGAAGATGTAAATTATTCTTTTCATCAATCGTCAATCCACAATCCACAATCCACAATCGTAAATCGTTCTAAGGTTTCCTTTGTGAAACTTCGTGCTTCTTTGTGTCACTTTGTGGAATAGCTTTTCTATTTTCGCAAATCGCAAATCCCGCTTTCGCAAAAGCTGCGGACGGGCAGGCAAAAATCGTAAATCCCGCCTTCGCAAAAGCTGCGGACGGGCAGGCAAAAATCGTAAATCAAAAATCATCAATCGTCAATCCCATGTTGTTAGCTCTTCACAAATCTACCATCGTAGAAAATCCTCCAAAAATAGTCATCACAGGTTCAAAAAGTGAGTCGAATAGATTGTTATTGTTGCAAGCACTTTATCCGGAATTACAGATTCTAAATGTCTCCAATTCCGACGATTCCGAAGTGATGCAAAAAGCATTAAAATCAACTTCAAACCTTATTGATATCTCTCATGCAGGTACTGCCATGCGTTTTTTAACCGCTTTTTTTGCCACACAAGAAGGAAGGGAAATAACTATTACAGGTTCTGACAGAATGAAGGAGCGACCAATACAAGTGTTGGTTGAGGCCTTAAATGCCTTAGGAGCCGATATTTCCTATTTGGAAACGGAAGGTTGTCCACCTTTAAAAATCAACGGGAAGTTGTTGTCAAAAGAACACGTGTCTTTAAAAGCCAATGTGAGCAGTCAATATATTTCTGCGTTATTATTGATTGCCCCAAAATTAAAAAACGGATTGGAATTGACCTTAGAGGGTGAAATCACATCCGTACCTTATATTAATATGACCTTGGATTTACTCGATCAAATTGGAGTTAAAACCAGTTTCGAGAATAATAAAATAAATATTAGTCCGCTTGAAACCCTGAACGCGCATCAACAACCGTTAACGGTAGAAAGCGATTGGTCTTCGGCATCTTATTTTTACAGTATTGTGGCATTAAGTCCCGTGGGAACTGAAATCACCTTATCCTCCTACAAAAAAGATAGTTTGCAGGGCGATTCAGTTCTGTCAGAAATCTATACGGATTTTGGTGTAGAAACTAAATTTGGCGAGAATGCCATAACTCTTTTAAAGAAAGCTGAATGCCAGCTGAAAACTATCACTTGCGAGCTTAAAAACGCGCCAGATATTGCTCAAACCATTGCCGTAACCTCTTTTGGACTCGGAATAGGCTGTTTTTTAACAGGTTTACATACGCTAAAAATAAAAGAAACGGACAGACTTGTAGCTCTAAAAACGGAACTTGAAAAGTTAGGCGCACAGGTTTCCATAACTGAAAACAGTTTGTCGCTAGAACCTAATCAATTGTTTTCGTCTGAAGCTAAAGCCCAGTCAAATAAAGGGTTGGGAGAGGTTATAGCTACTTATCATGATCACAGAATGGCCATGGCATTTGCCCCTTTAGGGCTCAAAACAAATCTCCAGATTGAAGATGCGATGGTGGTTTCAAAATCCTATCCCACCTTCTGGGATGACCTCAAAACTGTAGGATTTAAAATAACAAAATAATAAACGGTCATTTACTTGACAAGGCCTACTTTGAGATTGTATCTTTGCAGCCTGCAAAAATCTATACAAATCGAGCTATGAAACACTTATAACTAGGTTTTAAAGGAATGATTTGATAGAAAAGGGTATTCTTAAGATTTGTTGGCAAACAGATCTGATCATTAAAAACACATAAATACATGAAATTATCCCACTTTAATTTTAAACTTCCTGAAGAATTATTGGCTGAGCATCCAACAGAAATTAGAGATGAATCCCGTTTGATGGTTTTGGATCGAAAAAAACAAACTATTGAGCACAAAACTTTTAAGGATATCATTGACTATTTTGATGAAGGAGACGTCATGGTTCTTAATAACACAAAGGTTTTTCCAGCCCGTTTATACGGTAATAAAGAAAAAACAGGAGCAAGAATTGAAGTCTTTTTATTAAGAGAACTTAATGAAGAACAACGTTTATGGGATGTTTTGGTTGATCCGGCCCGAAAAATACGAATTGGTAACAAGCTGTATTTTGGAGATGATGAAACTTTAGTGGCTGAGGTGATTGACAATACAACATCCAGAGGACGTACTTTGCGTTTTCTTTACGACGGGTCTTATAAAGAATTTCGTCAAAAATTGACATTACTTGGAGAAACACCACTTCCTAAATATATCAAAAGAGAGGTAGAGCCAGAAGATGAGGAGCGCTACCAAACTATTTTCGCAAAAAACGAAGGCGCAGTTGCTGCTCCAACCGCAGGTTTGCATTTTTCTAAACATCTATTAAAACGTTTGGAAATTAAGGGTATCGAGTTTGCTGAGGTCACACTTCATGTTGGCTTGGGAACTTTTAATCCAGTTGAAGTAGAAGATTTGTCTAAGCATAAAATGGACAGTGAAGAAGCTTTTGTTACCCAACAAGCTGCGGATATTGTTAATGATGCCAAAACTCGTAAAAAAAGAGTGTGTGCTGTAGGTACAACTGCCATGAGAGCTATTGAAAGTTCAGTATCATCAAGTGGAACGCTGAATGAGTTTTCAGGCTGGACCAATAAATTCATTTTTCCACCTTATGAGTTTAGCATTGCCAACTGCATGATTACGAATTTTCATACACCAAAATCTACTTTATTGATGATGGCTTCTGCTTTTGCAGGCCATGATTTCATCAAGAAGGCTTACGATGAGGCTATTAAGGAAAAATACCGTTTCTATACTTATGGGGACGCGATGTTGATTATTTAATTAGCAGATTGATAGAAATACGGCCTCATCTTTTTGGATGGGGCTTTTTTTTTAGTCGGCAGTCTGCAGTAGGCAGTAGGCAGTCAGCAGTTTGACAGTCAGTTGAAATTTGAAATTCAATTTCAATTTCGAATTCAACTTCAATTTCAACCAGACTTTCTCAAATTATACCCTGACCTTGTCTCATATCGTCAATCCTTTCATTATTTTTGCATCAGCAATGGAAACAATTAAAAAAGACATACGCGCATTATCGAAAGAGCAACTTCGTGAATTTTTCGTCTCACAAGGCGATAAGGATTTTAGAGGTAATCAGGTCTATGAATGGCTGTGGAACAAAGGCGCCCACAAGTTTGAGGACATGACCAACATCTCTAAAGAAACACGACAGATGTTGGAAGAAAATTTTGTCATCAACCATATTGAAGTGGACCAGATGCAACGCAGCAATGACGGCACCATTAAAAATGCAGTACGCCTGCATGATGGTTTAATAGTCGAATCTGTTTTGATTCCAACAAAGAAACGTACCACCGCCTGTGTGTCCTCGCAAGTTGGTTGTAGTCTCGACTGTAAATTCTGCGCTACCTCGCGACTTAAACGTATGCGGAACCTGAATCCTGATGAGATCTTTGATCAAGTTGTGGCTATTGACAAACAAAGTAGATTGTATTTCAATAAACCTTTGACGAACATCGTATTTATGGGTATGGGAGAACCTCTCATGAACTATAATAACGTATTGAAGGCTATTGACAAGATTACCTCTCCAGAAGGTCTTGGCATGTCTCCTAAGCGAATTATCGTTTCAACTTCGGGCGTTCCTAAAATGATCAAGAAAATGGCCGATGATGAGGTTAAATTTGGTCTTGCCGTTTCTTTGCATTCTGCAATTGATGAGATCCGTACCTCTATTATGCCATTTAATGCAACATTTCCACTGGCCGATTTAAGAGAGGCTTTAGAGCATTGGTATGCCAAGACAAAAAACCTCATTACCTATGAGTATGTGGTTTGGGATGGCATCAATGACACTAAAAAAGATGTGGAAGCCTTAATAGAATTCTGTAAATTCGCCCCCAGCAAAGTCAATTTAATTGAATACAACCCTATTGATGATGGCGAATTCCGACAAGCGGATAACGCTGCAATTGATATGTACATCTCGATGTTGGAAGCAAACAATATTACCGTTACGGTAAGACGCTCAAGAGGCAAGGACATTGATGCCGCTTGTGGCCAGTTGGCAAATAAGTCTTAAAAGAGCTTATTCCTATTTTATATGTTGAAATTATCACATAAAATTCAGCTTTCTGAAATTTTAGATAGTATATCATTCCCATTTTTAGTACGTTTGTTATAGAAATCCGCATGACGACCTCCATTTGAAAATTGACGAACAAATAAAGCAGCCCATTGCCTATGAAATGGAACTTTTCGAACAAAAGTTCCTACTTTCCATGTCTTCTAAAGTGGCGCTTTTAAATAGAATTACCACCTTTATCGTCAATAGAAAAGGCAAGCAAATGCGACCAATGTTTGTGTTTCTTGTCGCTAAAATGGTCAATAATGGCAATGTCAGCGAACGGACCTACAGAGGTGCTGCAGTCATAGAGTTGATTCATACAGCCACCTTGGTACATGATGATGTGGTAGACGATAGTAACAGAAGGCGTGGTTTCTTCTCCGTCAATGCCTTATGGAAAAACAAAATTGCCGTGCTTATTGGCGATTATCTATTGTCTAAAGGTTTACTGCTTTCCATTGATAATAACGATTTTGATTTGCTTAAAATAATTTCCGTAGCCGTCAGGGAAATGAGCGAAGGTGAGTTGCTGCAAATTGAAAAAGCACGTCAATTGGACATCACCGAAGATGTTTACTACGAAATCATTCGACAAAAAACTGCGACGCTCATAGCTGCCTGTTGTAGTCTTGGTGCGGCTTCTGTAAAGCCTAACGCTCCGGATGTGGAAACCATGCGCAAATTTGGTGAACTCATCGGGATGGCATTTCAAATTAAAGATGATCTATTCGACTATGGCAATGAAGCCATCGGAAAGCCTACTGGTATTGATATTAAGGAACGTAAAATGACCCTCCCACTTATTTATGCCATTAATAATTCTACAAAAAAAGAAAAGTCTTGGTTGATCAATTCGGTCAAAAACCACAATAAAGACAGAAAGCGTGTTAAAGAAGTTATTGCATTTGTGAAAAGCAAAGGCGGATTGGAGTATGCTGTTTCTAAAATGCTTGAATTTCAGGACGAAGCGTTATTACTTTTAAATGCTTATCCGGAATCACAATTTAAATCGTCTTTGCTACTCATGGTCAATTATGTGATTGACAGGAAGAAATAGGTTTTGAGCTTGAATTGCGAAGTACTTCACTTTTTCAAAATAAAAAATATTTAATTCATCGCTATAACCTACTTAAAATCAGTCATGTTCGATTTGTTTTTAAATAATTCAATAAAAAAACAACTCGCTTAGGCAACCTTTTACTTGATTTTTGCGTCTTTATAAATAGAAGACCTAATAGAACCAATTTTTGAAAGTCATTCAATTACATAACAACAATATCGAGCTCATAAAAAAAGCAGCAAAAAACAATCGTGAGGCGCAACATGTGCTTTATGAAGTGCATGCGCCAAAAATGTTGAGTATTTGTAGATATTATGTAAAGGATATTCAAAAAGCGGAAGAGGTCATGCTCAACGGATTTTTCAAAGCTTTTGTCAACTTAAAGAACTTTAAAAATGAAGGTAGTTTTGAAGGTTGGCTCAGAAGAATCATGGTCAGGGAAGCCATCTCATTTTTAAGGCAAGAAAAGAAGATTGAGTTTTCAGTAGAAACCTTTGATATGGATCATCAGCAAACCAATAACATTGAAACGGCAATTGAAGTGAATGAGATCCAACAGCATATTGACGCATTGCCTGAAGGTTATAAAATGGTTTTTGTCATGTATGCCATTGAAGGCTACAAA
Organism: Gelidibacter gilvus; assembly: GCF_004115975.1. Lineage (GTDB taxonomy): Bacteria > Bacteroidota > Bacteroidia > Flavobacteriales > Flavobacteriaceae > Gelidibacter > Gelidibacter gilvus. The sequence goes on from NZ_SDDZ01000016.1 coordinate 18,940, forward strand.
CATCATGAAATCGCAAACTTGCTGAACATCAATGAAGGTACCTCAAAATCGCAATTGTTTAAAGCGCGTCAACTTTTGCAACAAAAGATTAACATGTCTAACATTGTAAATAATGGAACAGATGAAATGGGAAGATAATATAAAGGAAACGCTTGAGAAAAGAACGATTAAGCCCACTCATAAATCATGGGATGCCTTGGCAAGTAAACTGGATGCCTCCGACAGAAACAAGAGTAAAAAAATCTATTGGTGGATGGGTATGGCAGCAAGTGTTGCAGCGATACTATTTACGGCGACTGTTTTTTTTAACGGGAATGGAAACGAGATTCAAGCCCCAGTTATAGTAGATACACAAGAACAGATAGATGATCAACTCATTCCGATGGAGAAATTGCCAGTGGAAATACAAATAGCAGAAGCTCAACAAGCTGATGAAAGTCCAGAGCAAATCGATAAAACCACCACTAATAAAGAGCTTGTAAAAAAACAGAACGATTTAACGCCAACAATAAAGCAGAACAGTTCCGTTGCTAAAATCGAGAAAGAAATAATTGAGCCATTAGATACAAATCTTCAAAATGAAATTTTAGAAGATAAAAAAGTCACGGAAATTGTTGCTCAAATTCAGGATTTAAAAAGTAAGGGTCAAACGATAACAGATGCTGATATTGATGCGTTGTTAGTCCAGGCTCAGAAGGAAATTAGGTATCAAACCATGACACAGGGCGGTACCTTAATTGTAGATGCAAATGCGCTGTTACAGGATGTTGAAGCTGATTTGCAGCAATCATTCAGAAATAAAATCTTTGAAGCTTTGAAAAATAGTTATGAAACCGTAAAAACTGCAGTTGCGGAACGAAATAATTAAACCAATTCCTGCGAAGGCAGGAATCCCAACAGTCAAAATTAATCATCAATCAAAAATCGAACATTATGAACACAATCACAAAACTCGTTGTGCTGATCTCCTTATGCTTAATTACAGGCACATCACATGCTCAGGACACGCTCCAGAAAACAAAAAGTCAATTAAAAATTGAAAGTTTACAGGAGTATAAAGAAGTTATTACCCAAGAGGAAAAAGCATTTCTAAAAACTGAAGTAGAGACGATTAATCAACGTCTTGAAAACAAAGAAATTACCCAAGTGGAAGCCGAGGTTTTAAAACAAGAGATGGCTAAAAAAAGAGCTTTGAACATCGAAAATCGTATCGCTATTATTGACAGCCAGATTGAACTTATTACACGTAATCCCGGCTATTATCCATCTACACAATCTCCGGAAAATGAAGTTATTATCTCCATTGGAAAGAAAAAGGGATTGTATATTAAAAGTAAGAACGAGCCGCCTAAATATGACATTAGAACTAGCAATCAATTGCTATTTGCCATCGGCTTCAATAACACCATAATTGATGGTGAAAGTTTAGACGATTCACCTTATCAATTGGGGGGTTCTGGGTTTGTGGAGTTGGGTTGGCTATGGAAAACCAGACTTTTAAAGAACTCGAATTTCGTAAGGGTCAATTATGGGCTGTCCTTTCAATGGAATAAATTATCTATAAAAGACAACCAATACTTTGTTGCGAACGGCGACGAAACCACCTTGGAAACCTTCCATTTGAATTTGAAAAAATCCAAATTCAGAACCACCAGTTTAGTTGTTCCAGTTCATTTTGAGTTTGGTCCATCAAAGCTACTGGGTTTTAATGACCGTATTAGATATCAAACCCATAAACAATTCAAAATAGGTCTAGGTGGATTTGCAGGAGTCAACTTAGCGACAAAGCAAAAACTGAAATATAAAGAAAATGGAAATAATCAAAAGGATAAATTTAAATCAGATTACAATACCACCAATCTTGTTTATGGTGTAAGTGGATACATTGGTGTTGGTGATTTTAGTATTTACGCTAAATATAATCTCAACGATTTATTCAAAGATCAAGCTATTGCTCAGAATAATGTGTCATTGGGGTTACGTTGGGATTTCCAATAAAAGTCTGGTAAATAGAACTTAATAAATTTGTGTTAGTCAAAAGAGGTATTGAAGTTCTTCAATGCCTTTTTTCATTTTGAGCAACTTTGGTCTTATCTATTCAAACTCTTTTTTTGATGTTTTTTGCTTAATTAATGTTCGCTCCAATTTTGAAAATGCTGATTTATTCGTTCCTATATTTTATCATAATATCTTTAAATAATTCTGCGGTAGTTGGTGGGGTATAAGAAATGGCATTTGCGCCCGATTCAATTGCTAGCTGAATCGTGTCGTCGGTTTTACCGCTAGTAGCTATAATGGCCACATCATTATCAATGTCTCGTATTTTTTTGATAATATCTGCAGTTTTTTCAGCACCTGAAACATTAAAAATATCCACACCGGCCAAAATACGTCCCTTGATATCGTCCTTTTCGGAAACTACCGTGATGACTATAGGGATATCTATTTTATCTTTTAATTTTTTTATCAAATCATTAGGCGTTGGTTTGTTTAATACGACTCCCAATGCCCCTTGAAATTCTGCGTCTATGGCAAGGTCAATCGACCGGTTTCCTGTAGTAATGCCGCCACCTACACCACAAAATATAGGCTTGTCTGCTGCTAAAATTAGGGAATGCGAGATTAAAGGTTGTGGTGTAAATGGATAAACTGCAATAATGGCGTTCGCGTTTGTATTGCGGATAATAGCCACATCAGTGCTGAATAAAAAAGATTTTAATAGCTGTCCAAAAACTTGAATTCCTGAACATGTATTAATGATTTCTGGCACTTCTACGATGTTAGTTCGTAATCTACTTGTAAAACGCGGTATTTTTCTCATAGGTTTAAATTTAATTGTTAGTCCCAACCAGAATGTTTTAAATAGTATTAGCTTGGGTAAACTCGGGGCGCATATGCTAATCAGAGCATAAACGAATATCGACTAATTCCCGAACACCCCAAAACGTAACATTAACCTTTTATTTAATTTCTTTATAGTATTTTTACAAAAAATTACATCTACAACTTTGATTTCAAGATCCACTATAGACCAAATATTTGAAACCGCCCGGGTTGAGGAGGTGATTGGCGATTTCGTCAATCTTAAAAAATCCGGGAGTAATTTCAAAGGACTGAGTCCGTTTAGCGATGAACGTTCACCAAGTTTTATGGTAAGTCCCGTAAAGCAGATCTGGAAGGATTTTAGTAGTGGTAAAGGCGGAAATGCGGTGACTTTTCTTATGGAACACGAGCATTTTACCTATCCTGAAGCTCTTAAGTACCTCGCCAGAAAATACAATATTGAGATTGAGAAAACTGAGCAGACCAATGAGCAAAAGGAAGTTGCCAATGAGCGGGAAAGCCTCTATTTGGTCAATGAGTTTGCCAATACCTATTTTCAAAGAACACTCCATAAAACAGATCAAGGAAAATCGATTGGACTGAGTTATTTCAAGGAACGCGGATTTACTATGGATACCATCAACACCTTCAGTTTGGGGTACTCCTTAGATGAATGGCAGGGCTTTACTGACGAAGCCTTGAAGAAAGGCTATCAATTGGAGTTTCTTGAAAAGACTGGATTGACCATTGTCAAAGAAGAGAAGCGTTTTGATCGGTTTAAGGGTCGGGTCATGTTCCCCATCCACAGTATGAGTGGAAGAATATTGGGTTTTGGAGGTCGAATTTTGGGTGCCGATAAAAAGGCTGCAAAATATCTGAATTCTCCAGAAAGTGATGTCTACCATAAAAGTAAAATTCTGTATGGTTTGTTTCATGCCAAACAATCCATCGCCAAAGAAGACAATTGCTTTTTGGTAGAAGGTTATACCGACGTCATCCAGTTCCACCAATCGGGTGTTAAGAATGTGGTGTCATCCTCAGGAACTGCGTTGTCACCAGAACAGATTCGTTTGATCAATCGGTTGACCAAAAACATCACCGTTCTTTTTGATGGTGATGCAGCAGGTATTAGAGCGGCGGTTAGAGGGATTGATTTGATTTTGGAACAAGGCATGAATGTTAAAGTATGTTCCTTTCCAAACGGTGCCGATCCGGATAGTTTTGCGAGACAAAATACCCCTGAAGAGCTGGCCACTTATCTTGAGGATCATGCGAAAGATTTTATTCAGTTTAAAGCGTCTTTGTTGGTTGAAGATGCCAAAAATGACCCTATAAAAAAGGCAGATACCATTCGGGAAATTGTCAATAGTATTTCTAAGATTCCTGATCCAATAAAACGGGAGATCTATGTAAAAGAATGTTCCAATATTATGGACATTAGTGAGGCAGTTTTGTTTAGTACCTTGGCGCAAATTGGTAAAAAGGAAACCCAAGAAGCCAGTAGACAGCACAGAACGGAGCAAACGGCTTTTGAGGTAGTCCGCTCAGAACAGCCTGCCAAAAAAGTGAATCACCAATATATATTGGAGCAGAAAATCATCGAAATTTTATTGCTTTATGGCAATGAAACAGAAGAATTTGAAGACTTGGTTATGAAAGAAGACGATGCTGGCGACTTAAAAATGGAACCGGTAATCCATCAGGCAAAAGTGTTTGAGAAAATTTATCTGGATTTACAGGAAGATGAAATGCAGTTTTCTGATGAGCAATTTCAAAATCTTTATTATGTGATTATTGAGGCGCTTCATCAGTCTAAAGAGTTTCAATTGAAAGATTTCATTAACAAACTGGATCAGAAAATGGCCAATGAGGTCACTTCTATTTTGATGAATGATGAACGTTATAGCCTACACGATTGGGAGCGTAACCATATTATTCCGAAAGACAAAGATAAATCCATTTCACAATTAGTCACTCAAACAATCTTGAGTTTAAGGTGCTTTTTAATCGACCAAAAGGTGATGGAATACAAAATGGAAATAGCCCAGCCCCAAAACAATAGCATGGGAATCCTGGAAGACGTCCGAGATTATCTTAGATTAAAAACCCTCTTATCCAAAAAATTGGGGAAAGTAGTTGGCAGTAAAATTTAAACGGTGCCCATATGCTGCGCTTGATGGATCAGATCTACTAAATTGGTGACATTCAATTTCTTGAAAAGTCGAGCTTTATAGGTACTGACCGTTTTTTCGTTGATATCGAGTTCCAAAGCAATTTCTTTGTTTTTCTTACCCGTAGACAGCAATTTCAAAACTTCAACTTCCCTTGTGGATAAGCGTTTGTAAAGTTTGCTTTTCGTATTGCGGGTGTCATCAAAGTGCAAATGTTTCTCCATATTGGCACTCAAATATATACCGCCGTTATGTACCTTAATGATGGCGTCCCTAATGGTTTTTGTGTCGACCGTTTTTGAAAGATATCCAGATGCTCCAGCCTTTATACTGCTGATGGCATAGATTTCTTCAGGGTGATAACTGAACATGATCACTCTTAAATTTTCGTGTTCTTTTTTAATGGCTCTTAATGCGGTGATGCCATTAAGTTCGGGAAGATCAATTTCAGAAATGATCACATCTACGGGATAGCGTCTTATAAATTCAAAGATTTCGATGCCTGTACCTACAGTTCCGACCACTTCAATTTCTGGATCTGATTCAAAAAGCAGTTTTAAGCCTTTTCTTACAATGGGATGGTAGTCTACAACCAATACCTTAATCATAATTTATTGTTTGTTAGTTAATTAAGTTAGTCTATACACTTAAGAAGGTAAGTTTTAGATTGTGGAGATTTGCTACGTAAATGTAAGAAAAAAAACATGAAACTCAGTTGGTTTTGACAACATTCAGTGAATTGCACGAAAAAAAAGTCAGATTATTTTAAGCTTTTAGGTATTTCGCATATCGGAATTGGAATCATTTTATGTTGGTTATTCCGGTTAAGTTTTGAAAAGAGTTCAAAAACCTCGCGTTTTCTGCCTTCAAAATCCTTGGCTGTGTTTCCGTTTTCTTTCATTGTCATTGCCCATTCCAGCTCAGGATAGGATGCGCCAATCTGGGTTTCATCACTTCTTTCATCACCAAACAATCCATCACTTGGCGCAGCTTTAATAATAGAATTGGAAACACCCAATACCTTGGCAAGGTCATAAATTTCAGACTTCATTAAATCGGCAATGGGGTTCAAATCTACACCACCATCGCCATATTTTGTATAGAATCCAATGCCGAAATCCTCGATTTTATTGCCAGTACCCGCTACCAATAAACCATGTAATCCAGCGTAATAATACAGTGTGGTCATTCTTAATCTTGCCCTTGTGTTCGCAAGCGCCATGTCAACGGTAGCTTGCTTTTCAATTATGGAAACTTCAGCTTTAAATTGATCAAAAACAGGAGTGAGATCCACTAATGAGTTCTTCACGTTAGGAAAATCCTTCTTTAATTGTTTTATATGCTCTTGTCCTCTTGATACGTGGCTTTTTGGCTGATGGATTGGCATTTCAATGCACAATACCTCCAGTCCGGTTTTGGCACATAGGATGGAAGTGACAGCCGAATCAATTCCGCCTGAAATACCAATTACAAAACCATTTACTTTGGCATTGTTGGCATAATCTTTTAACCAATTTACGATGTGGTCAATAACTTTTTCAGTTTGCATTTTTTGGAGGATTTAACACAAAGAATACTACCTTTGTACCACAAAAATAAAGTAATCGCCTAAGTAATAAAAATTAAAGAGGTTATAATAATTCTATGAAGAATGTTGGTTTTTTGTTAATTCTACTGTTTGTTTTTAACGCTTGTAAAGAAAATAATCAGATAGAAAGTGAAATTTCTAAAGTTGATATCGACTTTAGAGTGGAGCGTTTTGATTTGGATTTCGCAAATGCTAAATCTGAAGACTTACCTGAGTTGAAAAAGGCCTATCCTTTTTTGTTTTCGGAGCGTATCAATGATTCTATCTGGATTGAGCGGATTAATGATTCACTTCAACAAGAACTGTCAAACGAAGTTAAAAGAACATTTTCCAATTTTGATGATGTTTATGAGGAGATCGAATCACTTTTTCAACATTTGAAATATTATGATAAAACCTTTAAAGTACCAAGAGTGATTACGGTAACTTCTGATGTGGATTACAGAAATAAAACGATTGTAACCGATACAATTGTGTTGATTTCCTTAGACACTTATTTAGGTTCTGATCACCACTTTTACGAAGGTATCCAAAGGTTTTTGACCTTAAATATGAAGCGCTCTCAAATTGTAAGCGATTTGGCAGCAAACTATTCAGAGGGTTATATTTTTCAAAATAAACCAAAAACCCTTTTGGATGATATGATCTATTTTGGAAAACAATTATATTTTAAGGATAAAATGATTCCATTTAAATCGGATGCTGAAAAAATCGGCTATTCTGAAGAGCAAATAGAATGGGCTAAAGCAAATGAAAGTGAAATTTGGCGCTATTTTATCGAGCGGGAATTGTTGTTCAGTACGGACAATAGTTTGGCTGGTCGATTTATTGCTGATGCACCGTTTTCTAAATTTTATTTGGAACTGGACAGTGAGTCTCCAGATAAAATAGGTCAGTACTTAGGTTGGGAAATCGTAAGATCTTATATGAAGAACAATGATGTTCCATTTTTGGAGATGTTACGAATGGACGCTGACGAAATTTTTAATAAATCTAAATTTAAACCACGTAAATAATGTCTAAAACCATAAAATCAACCATCGAATTGCACGTTGAATTGGATGAAAATCGTGTGCCTGAAAAACTAAGTTGGACGGCACCAGATGGTGGAATCAATAATGAAGAAGCTAAAGCCATGATGCTATCTGTTTGGGATAGTGAAGCACAAGAAACTTTGCGTATCGACCTTTGGACGAAAGATATGCCAGTGGATGAAATGAAGATTTTTTTCCATCAAACCTTGGTCGAAATGAGCAACACCTTTCATCGCGCCACTGAAGATGAAAAAATGTCCGCAACCATGAAGGATTTCTGCGATTATTTTGCCGAAAAGTTAGAACTCAATAAGTAAGATCTATTAACCTGCAAGGTTTACAAAACCTGGAAGGTTTATATAAATAACAAATAAACAATGCGCAAACTCCTGTACGTTTTAATTTTAGTGATGGTCGTCATGTTCGGCTATCGCTATATTTTTAATGATAAGGACAAAACGATTCTACAGGAAAATTCTGCACTAATTCAAGAACAGATTAGGAACGTCAGCAAGTTGGTAGTGACTGAAGGACATTTCAGTCAGGTGTTCACCTATAAGAACTCAAAAGCCATTTTTGCCAACCTTGTCAATGTCGAAAAGAAAGCACTGGTAGTGGTTAATGCAGATGTGACCGTGTCCTACGATTTAAGCCTGATTGAATACGAATTGGATGAAGCCTCCAAAACACTCAGAATTTTAAGCATTCCAAAAGAAGAGATCAATATCAGTCCAGATTTTGAGTATTATGATATCACGGCTGACTATTTAAATCCATTTAAAGCGGAAGATTATAATAAAATCAAAGATAAAGTAAGAGCGCAGTTGATGAAGAAGATTGAAGCTTCCAACTTAAAAAGCAATGCGGAAAATCGCTTGATCAGCGAATTGTCGAAATTCTATATCCTGACCAGTTCTTTAGGTTGGACACTTCAATATGAAGGCAACAACATCAAGTCTTCTGATGATTTGCAGAATATCAAACTGTAAGTTTTAATCGATCATTTTTTTAAGCCAACACGAATTAAAAGTCCACCCTTCAGGAGGATTCAGGTGGGAGATTAGGAGGGAATCTTGCTCTTCAAACTCAGCCAACCACCACCATTTGTGGCGATAATATTATTCAAATTTAAATATTCAGCTGCCTTTGCTGAGCGTGCACCACTGGCACAACATGTAATTACTGGTTTGTTTAATTTCTTGAGTTCCCCAACCCGATTTTTTAACTCATCCAATGGAATGTGTTTTGAATTTTTAATATGACCATTATCCCATTCCCTTTGAGTCCTCACATCCAAAATGATAGCGCCTTTTTCTAAAAGGTCATTTATTTGCCTTTTTTTGATACCGAATATAAAATCGAAAATTCCCATAGTTTTCTTTTGTTTAAATTTACAAAATATTGGACAAATTTTGAGCCATACACTTTGAATTTTAAACTTTGAATCGTGAATACCGAAGGCACACGTAGAGACGAAATTATAAACACAGCCACAAAACTTTTTAAAGAAAAGGGCTATAGTGCGGTGACCATGCGAGATTTGGCAACGGCTATGGGCATGAAAGCGGCAAGTCTTTACAATCACATCAACTCCAAGCAAGAAATCCTCAAAGCCATCATCATTTCTTTGGCTGAAGAATTCACACAAGGCATGGATATCATTAAAAAATCCGATCAAACGGCTATCGAAAAGTTAAATCTGATTGTTGCACTTCACGTCGATATTACAACAAAGAACCCATACGGAATGGCGTCCCTCAACAATGATTGGATGCATTTGGAAGGTCAACTCGAGTATTATTTGGGATTACGAGAGCGCTATGAGAAAGATTTTGTATCGATTATCAAGAGCGGTATTTCTTCAAATGAAATTGTCGATACAAATCCTGAAGTAGTGATGTTTTCAATACTTTCAACACTTCGCTCCTTGTATTTATGGATCCCTCGAAAAGAAGAAATTAATGCAAAAGCCTTGGCTCAAAACTTGAGCGACGTTCTCATCAACGGAATTAACAAATAGTTTACAATTAATTTTGTAAATTTGTCACTCAAACTAACAAGTGTTAGTTTGATGTCTGCAAGTTTTCCTATCCTCGAGATTAGGTATTTGTAGTTAAACTGAATTTAATAAAACAAAAATTCCCTTTCCTTTGGAAAGGGTTAGGGATAGGATTATGGCAGAATTCCACAACCTCAAAGTGGCAGATATTTACAAGGAAACAAAAGATTGCGTAGTCATTGCTTTTGATGTTCCTGATGAGCTAAAGGAAAAATTCAAATACCGACAAGGTCAACATTTGACTTTGCGTAAGGAGTTAAATGGCGAGGACATCCGACGGAATTATTCGTTGTGTTCAAGTCCGTTGGATGGCGAATGGAAAGTCGCTGTCAAAACCATACGGGACGGAGTCTTTTCAAATTATGCCTTTAACGAATTAAAAAAAGGGGACACTCTGGAAGTGATGGTGCCACACGGTGAATTTACGGTTGATGTGGATGTTTCGGCGCGTAACAATTACATCGCATTTGCGGCAGGAAGTGGTATTACACCATTGTTATCCATAATTAAGACACACTTACATCAGGAGCCAAACAGCACCTTTAAGTTGTTTTACTTGAACCGAACCGTAAAATCCATTATCTTTAAAGAAGAAATCGAACAGCTTAAAAATGAGTTCTTTGAAAGGTTTCAAGTATTTTATTTTTTAACAAAAGAACAGCGCGATATTCCGTTTTTGAACGGACGATTTGACAAGGAGAAATTAGCAGTGCTGACCAAAACCTTTATTGATATTCCAGATACGCAACATGCGTTCATCTGCGGACCACAAGATATGATTTACTTGATTCGCGATGAGTTACAAGCTGCAGGAATGCCTAAGGATAATATTCATTTCGAATTGTTTTTTACAGGCAGTTCTGAAGAAGAGAATAAACATATTGCAGAAGTCCTTGAACAAAGAATTGATGGCACACGTGTGACCATTATTGATGGCGGAAAAGAATTCCATTTCATTATGGATGATGATTTTGATACCATTCTTGATGGTGCATTGGCTGCTGGAGCCGATTTGCCTTTTGCCTGTAAAGGTGGCGTTTGTAGTACCTGCAAATGTCAAGTCATAGAAGGTTCGGTCAAAATGAAAAAGAATTACGCACTCGCCGATAAGGAAGTGGCACAGAATTATGTATTGAGTTGTCAAGCCGTCCCAACAAGCGATAAAGTTGTGGTCGATTTTGATGTGTAGCAGGCATTAACCTGCAAGGTTTCTAAAACCTTGTAGGTTTAAATAAGAAAAAAAATAAGACGCAAAAATGGCGTTATACCAATTAGATTTTGAATGTTTAGTTGGTATTAAATATAAAAACTTAAAATCAAAGTCCCTATAAGCTCCCTCTCCTTCGGAGAGGGCTGGGGTGAGGCTTATGAGTGAAGAGCAAATAAGAAATTTAGAAAAGCAATTCGAAGAACGTATCGCAAGAGACGAAAAAATCGAACCGAAGGATTGGATGCCAGAAAAGTACCGTCAGACGCATATTCGTCAGATGTCACAGCATGCGCATTCAGAAGTCGTAGGGATGCTTCCAGAAGGGAATTGGATTACCAGAGCACCTTCTTTAAGACGAAAAGTAGCTTTGTTGGCAAAAGTCCAGGACGAAGCAGGTCATGGCCTGTATCTCTATTCTGCAACAGAAACTTTAGGTATTACACGTGAAGAAATGTATGAGCAATTGCATACTGGAAAGGCAAAATACTCAAGTATTTTCAACTATCCTACCGTTACTTGGGCCGATATGGGTGCTATTGGATGGTTGGTCGATGGCGCAGCTATCATCAATCAAGTGCCATTATGTAGCACTTCTTTTGGTCCTTATGCAAGAGCTATGGTAAGGGTTTGTAAGGAAGAAAGCTTTCATCAGCGGCAAGGTTATGAAATCATGATCAAGTTGGCAAATGGCACACCTGAACAAAAAGAAATGGCACAGGATGCTTTAAACCGATGGTGGTGGCCAAGTTTAATGATGTTGGGACCAACAGATGCCGAATCTGTCCATACCGAACAATCCATGAAATGGAAACTGAAACGTAAATCCAATGACGAATTACGTCAGCAATTCATTGATCAAACCGTTCCACAAGCAGATTTAATAGGATTGACCATTCCTGACGCCGATTTAAAATGGAACGAAGAACGTGGAAGTTATGACTTTGGAGAAATCGATTGGGATGAGTTTTGGCAAGTGGTCAAAGGTCATGGCCCAATGAATAAGGAGCGAATGAAAGCCAGAGTTGGTGCATGGGAACGCGGCGAATGGGTGCGAGATGCAGCCATGGCGCACGCAGAAAAGAAAGCCGAAAGAAAAGAAAAAGAAGCAGTATAATAAGAACTTGAAATTGAGGATGAATTTGAAATTGAAGACCAATTAACTTCGAATTTGATTTCAAACTCGATTTCAATTTAATTCATAAAATTATGTCAACTAAACAATGGCCACTTTGGGAAGTCTTCGTAAGAAGCAAAAACGGCTTGGAGCATCGTCATTTTGGAAGTCTGCACGCAGCAGATGCCGACATGGCACTTGAGAATGCGCGCGATGTTTACACCCGAAGAAATGAGGGCGTCAGCATTTGGGTCGTGGAATCCAAAAACATCACCGCATCCAATCCGGAACACAATGGCGAAATGTTTGAACCAGCAAAAGATAAAGTATATCGCCATCCCACTTTTTATGAGTTACCTGATGAGGTGAAATATATGTAGCGTATAAGCTGAAGTTGAAATTGAAATTCAAATTGAAAAAATGAGTGAGAATAAATTTGATTTGAGTGATCGGTTAGAAGACTTTGCAGCAACTATCATTTTGTTATATGATAAAAAGCCGTTGTCTTATGCTGGTGATTATTTGGCTAAACAACTCATTCGTTCTTCGTGTTCTTCAGCTTTGAATTATGGAGAAGTTTTAGGTGCTGGCACGGACAAAGATAAAATAAACAAGTTGCGAATTTGTTTAAAAGAATTAAGAGAGTGTCACAGAAATCTTAATATTCAGACAAAAGCAAAACTATTTTCAAATGAAAATTTAACACCATTAAAAGATGAAAATGAGCAATTGATTCGAATAATGGTAACAAGAATTAAGAATATAAAACAAACTTGAGATCGAATTGTAATAGAAGAGATGAAATTATGAATTTCAGCCTTTCAATTTCATTTTCGACTTCAATTTCAATTTAAGAGATGAAAAAGTCCCTATACAATTACATCCTCGGCATCGCCGACAACTCCCTAATCCTCGGTCAACGCATGGGTGAACTCTGCGGCCACGGACCGAGTTTGGAAACCGATATCGCCTGTACCAATATTTCTTTAGATTTATTTGGGCAGGTGCGTAGTTATTACCAATACGCGGCCAAAATTGCAGGTGATGGGCGTACAGAGGATGATATTGCCATGCTTCGTAAAGAACGTGAGTATGTCAACGTGCTTTTGGTAGAACAACCCAACACCGATTTTGCTTATACCATGGCTCGCCATTTTTTATTTGATGTATATCACTTATTATTCTTGACAGAATTAAAAAAAAGTAAGGATATGACCTTGGCGGCAATCGCTACAAAATGCATTAAAGAGGTAAGATACCATCAGCGTTTCTCATCGGATTGGATCAGACGTTTAGGCGACGGCACTGAAGAAAGTCAAAACCGAATGCAAGCAGCAATTAACGATTTATGGACCTATACCGATGAATTGTTCCATCAAACCGAAGCTGATAAAGCCATGGTTTCAGAAGGCATTGGCGTAGATGTCACCAAATTAAAAGAAGCTTATTACGAAAAAGTAAATACGATTTTAGAAGAATCAACCTTAACTATTCCAGAATCTAAATATTTCCAAAAAGGAGGGAAAATGGGGATTCATACAGAACATATGGGTTTTTTGCTATCAGAATTGCAATACATGCAGCGCACTTACCCTAATATGGAATGGTAACCAATTCCTGCGAAGGCAGGAATCTCATGAAAGTGAAGCAATATATTCCGGCGAAAGCAGGAATCTCTTAGATAATGAAATCTCTAATGATTACAACAGAACAACATATCGATGACATTTTAATTCCAATATTGGAGCAAGTTTCCGACCCGGAAATCCCAGTCCTCTCTATTATGGATATGGGTGTGGTGCGTTCTGCTGTTTTTGAAAATAGCATTGTAAAAGTTCAAATCACTCCAACATATAGTGGATGCCCTGCCATGGATGTCATTGGTGACGATATAAAAAAAGCTTTAAAAGATGCGGGATATAAGTCGGAAGTAGAGTTGATTTTATCCCCAGCTTGGACCACCGATTGGATAACACCAAGAGGCAGGAAAGCATTGGAAGATTATGGCATTGCAGCGCCTTTGGGAGTCGAAGCCGACAAAGATGTTTTACTACACGGGAAACGCCTTGTAAAATGTCCACAATGTGGTTCAACAAACACAAAAATGGTGAGCCAGTTTGGTTCAACAGCATGTAAAGCACAGTTTCAGTGCGATGACTGTTTGGAGCCGTTTGATTATTTTAAATGTCTTAAGTAGAATATAATAACCTGCAAGGTTTTCAAAACCTTGTAGGTTTTTGAATAGAAAGAATGAACGAAAGTATCTTATTAAAAATAGAAAACAAGATTGCGTATATCACGCTCAACCGCCCAGAGGTGTTCAATAGTTTTAATCGCGAAATGGCGTTACGGTTACAGGACACACTTGATGCTTGTGAAAAAAATGATGCAGTTCGCGCCATCGTTTTGACTGGAAACGGAAAGGCATTCTGTGCGGGTCAAGATTTAAAAGAAGTGACATCTCCAGAATTAAATCCAGGTTTTAAGAAAATCTTGGAAGAACATTATAATCCGATAATCACAAGAATCCGCTCGATTAAAAAACCAATCATTGGTGCCATCAACGGCGTAGCCGCTGGAGCAGGAGCAAATATTGCTTTGGCTTGCGATATAGTAGTTGCTCATGAAAAGGTCAGTTTTATACAGGCATTTAGCCTCATTGGTTTGGTGCCAGATAGTGCAGGAACTTTCTTCTTGCCAAGACTTATCGGATTTCAAAAAGCATTGGCATTGGCTATGCTTGGCGATAAAGTATCCGCAGCAGAAGCTGAAAAAATGGGCATGATTTATAAAGTTCTGCCGTTAGAAAGTTTCGAAGAAGATGTCAATCAGTTGGCATTGAAACTTGCCAATATGCCCACAAAAGCATTAGGAATGATCAAGGAATTATTCAATGAATCTATGACCAACGATTTGGAAGCTCAGTTAGCATTGGAATCTAAATTTCAAATCGCAGCAGCACAAACAGAAGATTATACGGAAGGAGTTGCGGCATTTGTTGAAAAAAGAAAACCGGAGTTTAAAGGTAAATGAATATCGAATATCGAACTGATTAATAATGAATAACGAAGTTTAAAATGGCAATTTATAAGTATGATTTGGAAGAACGTCTAATTCAGTTTGCTGTGGATGTTATTTTAATCTGTGGGAAAATTGACGGTAGTTTCGCCTCACAACATTTGTCAAAACAGTTAATTCGTTCAGCAACTTCCGCCGCTCTTAATTACGGAGAAGCGCAAAGTGCTGAGTCTGCGAAAGATTTTCTTCATAAAATGAGGTTATGCCTAAAAGAATTGAGAGAGTCCTTAGTCAATCTCAAGATTCAAAAAGGGGCAGATTTAATAAAAGACATTGAACGATTGGATCTGTTAATGAAAGAAAATAATGAACTAATTGCGATTTTCGTTTCAAGTATTCGCACATCACAAAATAAGAACAAAAGCTAAATATATGAATAGTATGACTAAACTAAACTTCGATATTCGGTATTCAAAATTCAATATTCGTTATTCATGAAAATAGGAATTATCGGCTCAGGAACCATGGGAAGCGGCATCGCACAAGTAGCTGCTACAGCGGGTTGCAAAGTAAAATTATTCGACACCAATCAATCCGCATTGGACAAGGCAAAAGCAGCTTTGGATAAAATATTATCACGATTGATTGAAAAAGATCGCATTGACGGTGACGAAAAGATCCGAATCCAAAGCAACATTTCCTACGTCGATGATTTAAAAGACCTATCAGACTCCGATTTGACCATTGAAGCGATTGTTGAAAACCTGGACATCAAGAAAAAGGTGTTTTCAGAATTGGAAACCTATGTTTCAGAACACTGTATCATTGCCTCCAATACGTCAAGTCTTTCGATTGCTTCCATTGCAGCCTCCTTAAAAAGGCCAGAACGTTGTATAGGAATTCATTTTTTCAATCCAGCGCCATTGATGCAACTAGTAGAAGTGATTCCAGCCATTCAAACCTCAAAAGAAGTTTTGGAGAAATCTGTGAAAATCATATCCGATTGGAAAAAAATTGTTGCCGTTGCAAAAGACACGCCTGGATTTATAGTCAATCGGGTGGCAAGACCTTTTTATGGTGAAGCCTTAAGAATATACGAAGAAGGTATTGCCGATTTTATAACCATAGATGAAAGCCTGAAAACTTTAGGGGGTTTCAAAATGGGGCCTTTCGAATTAATGGATTTCATAGGAAATGATGTTAATTATACAGTAACAGAAACTGTTTTTACTGCTTTTTATTTCGACCCGAGATACAAGCCAGCCTTTACCCAAAAACGTTTGGCTGAAGCTGGTTATTTGGGCAGAAAATCAGGTAAAGGGTATTATAACTATGATAAAAGTGGTGGTATAATCATTCCTGAACGCGATTACTATCGGGAGAAGGACTCTCATGATAAAAAACTATCGCAACACATATTCGATCGTGTTCTCGTCATGCTTATCAACGAAGCTGTCGATGCTTTGTTCTGGAATATCGCAACCGCGGAAGCTATTGATGAGGCTATGACCAAAGGGGTCAACTACCCAAAAGGATTATTAGCGTGGGCAAATGAAAAAGGAATCGATTGGTGCGTTTCAAAAATGGATGAATTATATAATGAATATCATGAGGATAGATATCGGTGTAGCCCGTTGTTGAGGAGGATGAATATAGGTGGTTTGAGGTTTGAGGTATGACAAGGCAGAGCCATAGAGATCATTTTTGGAGTCATAATGGGATTAGGTATTAGGCATTTGGAATTAGTATGAAAAGTGAATTTCATTTTAAGTTTGAAGATTTACAAGTTTATCAAAAGGCGATGGACTTTGGGGAAGTTGTGGATGCAATAGTGAAAAAATTTCCAGCATACGAATTGTATGCATTATCATCACAGTTCAGAAGAGCAGCTGATTCAATTGCGTTGAATATTGCAGAAGGCTATCCCGGTTCTGATGCACAATTTGTTAAGCACATAAATTATGCTATTTATAGCGCGAATGAGTGTGTTAGTTGCAGTACGAAAGCTAAACGAAGACAATATATTGATTTTGATGAAGATGAAGAAAATAGAAAGTTGATTTCAGAATTGACGAAAATGATGTCTTCCTTAAGAAATAAGATTTTAGAAAGAAACGCAAAAATAACTAATCCCTAATCCCTAATTCCAAATGCCTTTAAAAGGAAACCTCATCCCCTACAAAATGCTCTCACTCGACGCCTACAGCACCTACCTCGGCATTGAAATTTTAGAATGCGAGATTGGTCGTTGTAAAGTTGGGATGACCATCAGAAAAGATATGCTAAATAGCATGGGAAAGGCCCACGGCGGCATCAGTTATTCATTGGCAGATACCGCTTTCGGTTTTGCAGCAAATACGCATGGTAAATATGCGGTTTCCATTGAAACGAGCATCAATCACATTGAAGCTTTAAATGAAGGTGATTATATAGTGGCGGAATCCGTAATTGAGAAAGTGAAAAATAAATTAGGATTCAATATTATCGAGGTAAAACGAGGCGAGGAATTAGTAGCTCTTTTTAAAGGAGTTGTATATAGAACCAATAAAGATTGGGAAAATTAAAAAAGAATGTTTTAAATTTAATAACTAATAATTTTAAACACTAAAAAATATGAAATGGCAAGGTAGAAGAGAAAGTGGTAATTTGGAAGACCGACGCGGAATGTCCAATAAAGGGAAAATGGCTGCTGGTGGTGGCTTAATTGCAGTTGTAGTAGTTTTGCTACAAATGTTTGGTGGTGATACCGGACAAGTATTGGCACCAATTCTTGAAGGTGTAACACAGTCAAGTTCACAGCCGACTGAACAGCGCGAATTGACCGAACGAGAAAAGGAGTCAGGTGTTCTTTTTAAAAGAATTCTAGCAAGTACGGAAGATACCTGGAATCAAATTTTCAGTGAAAATAACCTTGGAAAGTATGACAAACCAGGAATGGTATTGTTCACGGACGCTGTCAGAACAGGGTGTGGAAATGCAAGCGCAGCTTCAGGACCGTTCTATTGTCCTGCAGATCAGAAAGTATATATGGATTTAGCTTTTTTTGATGAGCTGCAATCTCGATTTGGAGCAAAGGGTGGTGATTTTGCCATGGCATATGTAACCGCTCACGAAATTGGTCATCATATTCAAACCGTGCTTGGGACGTCTCAAAAAGTAAGGCAGATGCAACAACAATCCAGTACAGCACAAGCCAATCAACTTTCGGTAGCACAAGAACTTCAAGCCGACTTTTATGCAGGTGTTTGGGCATACTATAACAAAGAGTATTTGGAAGAAGGGGATATTGAAGAAGCCTTAAGTGCTGCTAATGCAGTTGGTGATGATGCCATTCAAAAAAGAACGCAAGGCAGTGTGCAACCAGATAGCTTTACCCATGGAACCTCTGAACAACGCATGCATTGGTTTATGAAAGGCTATAAATCTGGCGATATCAGACAAGGCGATACGTTTTCGGAATTATTGAATTAAACAAACGATTAATAATTGAACCTGCAAGGCTTCCAAAACCTTGTAGTTTTGAAAGATAATATTTTTAAATAATAACTAAACAAGTTCCCTTTCCTTCGGAAAGGGTTAGGGATAGGAATGAAAGAAGCATATATCATAGACGGAATCAGAACGCCTATAGGAAGTTATCAAGGCACTTTATCTGCAGTAAGATCAGATGATTTAGCAGCTTTGGTCATAGAAGAAATTGTCAAACGAAATCCGAACATTCCAAAAGAGGCGTATGACGATGTCATTTTAGGTTGTGCTAATCAAGCGGGCGAGGACAACCGAAATGTGGCGCGTATGGCTTTACTTTTAGCAGGATTGCCATTTACCGTTCCAGGTGAAACGGTCAACCGCTTATGCAGCTCGGGATTATCCGCAATTATTCACGCTAATCGCGCCATAAAAGCTGATGATGGTGACGTTTTTATTGCTGGAGGTGTGGAGCATATGACCCGTGGACCATATGTAGTTGCCAAACCATCCAGTGCATTTGGAACCGATGCTAAAATGTACGATTCGAGTTTTGGATGGCGCTTTGTCAATCCGAAAATGGAAAAATTATATGGAACCGATGGTATGGGGCAAACTGCAGAAAATCTCGTGGAGAAATATAAGATCTCTCGAGAAGATCAAGATAAGTTTGCCTATTGGAGTCAGATGAAAGCGGCAAAAGCGCAGGAAAATGGAAGATTGTCAAAAGAAATTATGACTGTTGAAATTCCACAACGAAAGAAAGATCCCATTCTGTTTTCAAAAGATGAATTTGTAAAACCGAATACCTCTTTAGAGGTTTTAGGGAAATTGCGCGGGGCATTCAAAGCTGAAGGAGGAAGCGTCACCGCTGGAAATTCCTCAGGATTGAATGATGGAGCAGCGGCAACAATTATTGCTTCTGAAGCAGCTGTAAAAAAATACAATTTAAAACCATTGGCAAGAATTGTAAGTTCAGCAGTGGTTGGTGTCGAACCAAGAATTATGGGGATCGGTCCAGTGGAAGCCTCTAATAAAGCATTGGAAAAAGCAGGACTGACCATGGACGATATGGACATCATCGAGCTCAACGAAGCCTTCGCAGCACAAGCTTTGGCATGCACAAGAGCTTGGGGATTGGCAGATGACGATCCAAGATTGAACCCTAACGGAGGTGCCATTGCCATTGGTCATCCGCTCGGTGTAACGGGAACACGAGTAGCCTATTCTGCTGCTTTAGAGTTGCAAGAAACAAGAAAACGATATGCCTTGGTTACCATGTGTATTGGGGTTGGACAAGGTTATGCGGCAATAATTGAAAATGTGAATTTGTAGTATTTGGGCGTTACCCGAAAAGGGTCGCCCTTTCACTACTCGCTTCCCAACGAAAGGGTGGGAGAGCTCAAACAGACCGCTCAAATGCGGAGCATTCACGATTTCTTAATTATCAAATAAGAATGAATGAGTAATCGCTAACGCAGACCTCAAAGGTTTCAAAAACCTGTGAGGTTTATGCAGGAATGAATTAGGATTAGAAGTTTAATTAATAAAAAGCCCTTGCCTTTGGAAAGGGTTGGGATAGGATGAAAAAAATACAAAATTACGTCACAGGACAATGGATAGAAGGTAAAGGAGAAGGAGTGCCGATGTTTGATGCCATAACAGGCGAAGTCGTAGCTCTTTCAGATACTCAAGGACTGGATTTTGCCGAAATTCTTCACTATGGAAGAACCAAAGGCGGCGAAGTGCTTCGTAAAATGACCTTTCAAGAACGTGGGAACATGTTGAAAAGTCTCGCATTATATCTTACCAAAAGGAAAGAGGCTTTTTACGAATTGAGTTATAGAACTGGCGCGACCAGAGTGGATAGTTGGATTGATATTGAAGGTGGATTTGGTAATCTTTTTGCCAATGCGTCCTTAAGAAAATTATTCCCTAACCAATCCTATCACGTCGAAGGAGAGCCTATCGATTTATCACGCGGTGGACGCTTTATGGCACATCATATTATGGTACCAAAACGTGGGGTGGCTGTTCATATCAACGCCTTTAATTTTCCGGTATGGGGCATGCTGGAGAAATGCGCATCAAATTGGATGGCAGGCGTTCCTGCAGTGGTGAAACCTGCAACAAATGGCTCGTTTTTAACGGAAGCTGTGGTGCGTGAAATTATAGCATCACGCATTTTACCAGAAGGCGCATTACAATTAATTACAGGATCAGCAAGAACAATTTTAGATACGGTCCAATCTCAAGATGTGGTGACTTTCACGGGATCTGCAACCACTGGTCGCCTCTTAAAATCGCATAAACGTATTATTGAAGAATCCGTCCCATTTAATATGGAAGCAGATTCTTTAAACGCTTCTGTTTTAGGTGAAGATGCTGTTCCGGGAACACCAGAATTTGATTTGTTTATCAAAGAAGTCAGGAATGAAATGACGGTCAAATGCGGACAGAAATGTACGGCAATCCGTAGAATTATTGTACCGCAAGATCTGGTCGAAGATGTTCAGATTGCCTTAGGAAAAGCCTTGGACAAAGTCACTATTGGCGATCCAAGACTTAAAGAAGTCAGAATGGGCGCTTTGATAAGTAAAGATCAGGTTTTAGAAGTTAGAAATCGAGTTGAGGAATTGGCTAAAACTGCCAGCATCGTTTATGGCGATTTGGATAAAATAGAAACCATTGGTGCCGATGCCAAAAAAGGAGCGTTTTTAAGTCCGATTTTGCTTCGCGAAGACCATCCATTTAAAAATTTATCAGTTCACGAAACCGAAGCTTTTGGTCCAGTAAGTACCATCATGCCCTATAAAAATATAGATGAAGCTATTACCTTGGCGCAAATGGGGAAAGGTTCTTTAGTATCTTCTATTGCAACATTTGACGATAAAATTGCCAAAGAATATGTCGTTAATGCTGCAAGTCACCACGGACGGATTTTAGTCATCAATCGAGAAATGGCAAAGGAAAGCACAGGTCATGGTTCACCATTGCCAAACTTAGTGCACGGAGGTCCAGGACGTGCAGGAGGAGGCGAAGAAATGGGAGGCGTGAGAGGTATTAAGCATTACTTACAACGAACCGCAATTCAAGGCTCACCAACAACACTGACGGAAATTACCGGAATTTATCAAGCCAACGCAAAATATAAAGAAGCCGATCAGCATCCGTTTAAATACCATTGGGAAGACATTCAACCTGGAATGTCGTTAAAAACCCACAAACGGACACTTACGGATACGGATATAATCAATTTCTCCAATCTCACATGGGATCACTTTTACGCGCATACAGATATCACTTCCTTAGACGGGAGCATTTTTGAGAAGCGAACTGCCCATGGCTATTTTATCATCGCAGCGGCCGCTGGATTGTTCGTGTATCCAAATAAAGGCCCTGTAGCTGCTAATTATGGATTGGAGGACTGTCGATTCTTACGCCCATTATATCATAACGATACAATTTATGTGCGATTGACCTGTAAGCAAAAAGTGGATAGAGATGTCGCTTCCGCAGAACATCCAAGTGGAATTGTCAAATGGTTTGTTGAGGTTTTTGATGCGGAAGATGAATTGGTGGCCGTCGCTACAATTTTAACCATGGTTCAAAAGAAACAAGAAGTATTTGTTGAATTGACCGATAATAAAATTCAAGAGCTTCTTTCAAAGCTAACTCCAGGCATGAAACCAAAATGGGGAATCATGACGCCACAACATATGTTGGAACACTTGGAATACACTTATAAAATTGCTTCAGGTGAGATACAGGATTTTGAAGTGGCAACACCAGAAAAGATATTAGAAAAGGTTCACGCAAGTCTTTATACCTATGATAAGTTTCCAAGAAATACATATTTCCCGTTGCTCGAAAAAGATAAGTTGGAAGCTTTAAAATATCCAGATTTAGAGACTGCGAAACAAAAGTTCCAAGAGCAAAGAGAAAAGTATTTGGAGTTTTTTAAGGAGCATCCAGAAGCAAAATTGAAAAACTTGGTTTTTGGTGAATTGAACAAATATGAATCTTATTTGTTGGAAAGAAAGCACCTTAACCATCACTTTGAACAGTTTGGGCTTTTGTAGCCCAAACTGCTCAAAGCACCCGAGAAATCGGGTGTCCCTTAAATATAGGCCTAATTAATGATTTTCTGTTTTTATGGAAATAAATATAACATGGAGCGTTTATATTATTACGAATAAACCAAATGGCGTATTGTACATAGGAGAATCGAAACGATTAAAGAAGAGAATATATTAGCATAAAAACAAAGTTCATCCAAGTACTTTTTCAGCGAGATATAATTTGGATAAACTCGTATATTTTGAGAATTACAACATAGAAGATGATGCAAAATTAAGAGAAATTCAATTGAAGAAATGGAATAGAGCTTGGAAAATTGAATTGATAGAAAAAATGAATCCAAATTGGTTGGATTTATACAAGAGTTTATAATTAATAATTAAAAGAGTTTTCCGTTTTCACGGGAACACGCAAGCGTGATGGAAGAATACGTAAAACTAAAAAACAAAAACGGAGTAGGATATATTGAATTTTTCCATCCTGCGCAAAATTCCTTACCAGGAAATCTATTGTCAGAATTGGCAAGAACTATTTATGCTGCAGGTGAAGACGAGCATATCAAAGTTATAGTCCTACAAAGCGGAGGCGATAGAACGTTTTGCGCGGGCGCAAGTTTCAACGAACTTGTAGATATAAACGATGAGGAAACTGGGAAGATATTCTTTTCAGGTTTCGCGAACGTCATCAATGCCATGCGAAAATGTCCAAAATTCATCATCGGACGTATTCATGGGAAGACTGTTGGTGGCGGTGTTGGATTGGCATCAGCCACCGACTATTGTATGGCAACCAAATATGCGGAAATTAAGCTAAGTGAACTCAATGTTGGCATTGGTCCGTTTGTGGTTGGTCCCGCAGTTCAACGTAAATTGGGATTGAGCGGGATGTCACAGATTGCCATGGACGCCAACACATTTTATACAGCGGAATGGGCGAGGCAAAAAGGATTATATACCCACGTATTCGACACAGTTGAAGAACTAGATGACGCGATAAAAACATTCGCAGAAAACATGTGCAGTTACAACCCAAAAGCCATGTCTGAAATGAAAACCATGTTTTGGAGAGGCACCGAAGACTGGGACCAACTATTGCTACAACGTGCAAAGATAAGTGGACGATTGGTTCTTTCAGAGTTTACGAAAGAGAAGTTAAAGGAGTATGAGTAAATCCCATCCCGGCCTTCCCGAAGGGCAGGAGCGAGTAATGCCAATTCAAATATGATGTATAATAACATTAGAATAATTACACAACAGTTTTTCCCCTTCGGGGAAATTAAAAGGGGATTACTATGATCTACTCATTCAAAGGTTACACCCCCGTTGTTCACGAAAGCAGTTTCGTACATCCTTTAGCTGCGGTCACAGGTAATGTGATTATCGGTAAGAATTGTTATATCGGTCCGGGCGCAGCTATTCGTGGCGATTGGGGACAAATTATCTTAGAGGATGGTGTCAACGTACAAGAAAATTGTACGGTACACATGTTTCCGGGTAAGTCCATCACCTTAAAAGAAAGTGCGCACGTTGGTCATGGTGCCATAATTCACGGCGCTAATTTGGGTAGAAATTGCCTGATTGGGATGAACTCAGTGATTATGGATGATGCTGACATAGGCGATGAAAGTATCGTTGGAGCTATGAGTTTTATAAAAGCAGAAACCATTATTCCAAAACGAAGTCTGGTGGTCGGTAATCCGGCAAAAGTAATTAAACAAGTAAGCGATGAGATGATCGCTTGGAAAACTAAAGGCACCCAACTCTATCAGCAATTACCAGCCGATTGTCATGAGAGTTTAAGAGAAGTTGAACCTTTAAGAGAAGTTCCAAAGAATATGAAAATACAGGAAGATGTATATAAAACACTTCGTGAACACTTTCTGCGCAAGCAGGAATCCTCTGATTAAACGCAGAACGACAAGGGGTTGATACCATATTCAGTTCCTGGCATTAATTACAATGCTATGACGGATAACATATCATAAGCGGAGCAAGATTATAGTTTGAAATAGTTGGGCGTTACCCAAGGGTCGCGCTTTCACTACTCGCTTCCCGACGAAAAGTCGGGAGAGCTCAAACAAACCGTTCAATCGCTAACGCAATGTCGATAATAATAAGAAAGTATTGTAGTAGAAATAAAATAGGTTAACCCGCAAGTTTTAAAACCTTATAGGTTTGAATTTAAGTCGGTTTGAAAATTAGATAAAATGAGTAAAGAAAAGAGATTCCCACTTTCGTGGGAATTAAAGATGCCCAAAATGGGCGAAAGTATCACGGAGGGAACCATAATCAGTTGGCTCATCAATGAAGGCGATTCCTTTGAAGAGGGTGATATCATTTTGGAGGTCGCCACCGATAAGGTAGATAATGAAGTCCCAGCACCTCAATCTGGAAAACTGATACAAACACTATTTCAGGCAAAGGACGTGGTTCCAGTTGGAGAAATTATTGCAATTTTTGAGGCTTCGGAAGATATAACTTCAATTGAAAAAGTTGTTCTTCCTTCTAATTCTGAAGTTTCTGAAGAAAAAACAAAGCAAACGCCAAAAAAACCTGAAGCGACGAGATCTACTTCAAGACCAATTACTTCAAGTTCAACTTCAAATATTTCCTCCTCTTCGGGGAGGCCAGGAGGGGATTTCTTTTCCCCTTTAATCCAAAAAATAGCGAAAGAACAACATATTAGCTATGAGGAGTTGGCGAGAATTCCAGCCACTGGACATGAGGGACGATTACGAAAAAGCGATGTCTTCAATTATATAGGAGAGGGAAGGCCCTATAAGTTTACACAAGCCGTAGCGCAAGACCCCACCGCTTACCGCATTCCACAATTGAATTTCGATAAAGGGAAAGGTAAAATCATAAAAATGGACCGGATGCGGCAAATGATTGCTGATCATATGGTCTATTCAAAACACACGTCGCCCCACGTCACCGCTTATGTGGAAGCCGACATGACCAATATGGTCAATTGGCGAAATGCCAATAAAGAGGCTTTTCAAAAAAAATATGGCGAACGTTTAACATTTACGCCCTTGTTTGTTGAAGCGGTTGCAAAAGCGGTCAAGGATTTTCCAAACATCAATGCCTCTGTGGATGGTAGTGACATCATCGTGAAAGAAGATATCAATATCGGAATGGCAACAGCCTTACCAAGTGGGAATTTGATTGTCCCAGTTGTGAAGAATGCAGATACAAAAGATTTGAAAACATTGGCAGAAAATGTCAATGAGATGGCGAACAAAGCCAGGGAAAATAAATTGGGAGGTGACGATATCAAAGGCAGCACCTTTACTATTTCCAACGTTGGGACGTTTGGAAGTGTGATGGGAACCCCCATTATCAACCAACCTGAAGTGGCCATCTTAGCTTTGGGGATTATCAAAAAAAGAGCAGAAGTCATGGAAACTGAAAAGGGTGATGAGATTGCCATCAGAAGCATGATGTATTTGTCTCTGTCCTTCGACCATCGTGTGGTTGATGGTTTTTTAGGCGGCAGTTTTGTGCGCCGCGTTGCCGATTATTTCGAGCAATTTGATGTTAATAGAAAAATATAAATGCATCCCAATTTCCACGCAAAGACCGCGAAGATTTTAACGCAAAGATTTTGCGTGCTTTGCGAATTCCTTATTTTACTTTGCGTGAAATCCTTTTTTATCCATCAATGACTCTCAATTTCCACGCAAAGATTTTAACGCCAAGATGTTTTGCGTGCTTTGCGAATTTCTTATATTGCTTTGCGTGAAATAATTAGATGATGACAGAGAATGAACTTTCTTTTAAAGTTATTGGAATTGCTTTAGAATTGCATAAGAGTATTGGTCCTGGTTAACTAGAATCAACTTATGAAAATGCATTAGCTTATGATTTGAGAGAAAGAGGTCTTTCGGTTCAGCAGCAAGTTCCAATGCCATTCATATACAAAGAAGTAAAAATGGATATTGGATATAGATTAGATTTATTGGTTGAAAATAAAATAATTATTGAAATAAAATCTGTCGAAAATTTGGCACCTGTTCATTACGCACAACTATTGACTTATCTGAAATTATCAGATTTGAAATTAGGATTACTGATGAATTTTAATTCTAGGTTATTGAAAGAAGGAATTCATAGAATAGTAAATAATTTATAAAACCCTCCGAATTAAAGAGTTCAAAACTTTAGCAAACTTTGCTATAAATAAAAGAGAATAAATCAAAATGACCCACAATATTCCAAAAGAAATATTTCGTAAAGCTTTTACAAACCTTTGTACCGCGAAGGCGATGTCAGAATTGTACGAAGCTAATTTCAAACAAGTTTCCAAATACGTACACGCCACTTCAAGAGGGCACGAAGCCATTCAAATAGCTCTCGGAATGCAATTGTTGCCGCAAGACTATGCGTTTCCATATTACAGGGATGATGCCATGCTGCTATCTTTTGGATTGAGACCATACGATTTGATGTTGCAATTGTTGGCTAAAAAAGACGATCCATTTTCTGGAGGTCGTACCTATTACGCACATCCCAGTTTAAGAGATATCGATAAACCAAAAATACCGCACCAATCGTCTGCTACGGGAATGCAAGCCATTCCAGCGACTGGCGTTGCGATGGGCTTTAAGTATCGCGAAAGCGGTACGCTCTTTCAAGAAGAAAACGAAACAGCGACAACTTTGCATCATTCGGGGGAAAAATCCTCAAGCGATTATAACCCTTCAGTGCATTCAGAGTATTCTCGCCTTCATGGGACGTCCCCAATTGTTGTCTGTTCTTTGGGTGATGCTTCCGTGACTGAAGGTGAAGTTGCAGAAGCGTTCCAAATGGCTGTCTTGAAAAAGTTGCCCATCTTATATCTGGTACAAGATAATGAATGGGATATTTCTGCCATTGCAGCAGAAATCAGGGCACAAGATGCCTTTGAATATGCTAAAGGATTTAAAGGTTTGGAAGCCATAACGATTGATGGTGCTAATTTCATAGAAAGTTATGAAGCTCTTGGAGAAGTTATAACGACCATTCGCAAAGAGCGTCGGCCATTTTTAGTACATGCTAAAGTACCTTTACTGAATCATCATACGTCTGGTGTGCGGATGGAATGGTATCGTGATGATTTGGAAGAAGCTAGGTCAAGGGATCCTTACCCAGTGTTGAAACAACAATTGTTGGATCGCGGATTTACAAACGATGATTTAGAACTCATAGAAAATGATGCAAAAGAGGCTGTAGCGGCAGATTTTCATCTGGCTCTAAAAGCCGAAGACCCCAAGCCAGAAGATTTATTTACGCACGACTTTGCACCAACCCCAATTACCGAAGAAACCGGCGAGCGTTCGCCGAAAGGTGCGGAGAAAGTCGTTATGGTCGATTGTGCCCTGTTTGCTGTGGAAGAATTGATGAGAAAGCATAAAGAATGTCTGTTATATGGACAGGACGTCGGAGCGAGACTTGGCGGCGTGTTTAGAGAGGCGGCAACCTTGGCTCAAAAATTTGGAGACGAACGGGTGTTTAACACCCCAATTCAAGAAGCTTTTATAGTGGGATCAACCGTTGGAATGAGTGCTGTTGGACTAAAACCCATTGTTGAGGTTCAATTTGCTGATTATATTTGGCCAGGTTTGAATCAATTATTTACTGAAGTGAGTAGAAGTTGCTACCTATCCAATGGAAAGTGGCCTGTAAGCATGATTTTGCGCGTGCCAATTGGTGCTTATGGGAGTGGAGGTCCATACCATTCGTCGTCCGTTGAAAGTATCGTGACCAATATTAGAGGAATTAAAATTGCTTATCCAAGCAACGGCGCCGATTTAAAAGGGCTGATGAAAGCGGCTTATTACGATCCAAATCCAGTCGTTATTTTAGAACATAAGGGTTTGTACTGGAGCAAGGTTCCAGGGACTAAAGGAGCCACTTCTGTTGAGCCTGCGGAGGACTATATATTGCCCTTTGGGAAAGCTTGGGTACTTCAAGAAATTTGGAAGCAAGAAGGAAAAGAGACCATCACAATTGTCACTTACGGAATGGGCGTGCATTGGGCGTATAATGCGTCTGGAGAAATGGGAATGCGAGATCAAATCGAAATCATTGATTTGAGAACCTTGTTTCCTTTGGATGAAGAAACCATTATGAAATCCGTCAGAAAAACAGGGAAATGTCTTGTTGTTACTGAAGAACCTTCAAATAATTCTTTTGCGAGAGCTTTGGCAGGAAAAATTCAGGAAGAGTGTTTTAAGTTTTTGGATGCCCCAGTGATGACCATTGGAAGTGAAAATATGCCCGCCATTCCCCTTAATTCCATATTGGAGGAGACAATGATTCCGAGTACGGAAAAGGTTAAGGCTAAAATAAATGAGTTACTTAATTACTGATTAGAGTCAACTTGAGCCGCTAATACTTGGTAATTTCACATCAAACATTAAAACCTAGTATTATGAAAAAAGTAATTTTTATGACATTCATGTCATTGTTTATGACCATCTCATTGACATCTTGTAGAGAAGAGACGGAAAAAGAGAAAATAATAAACGAAATGAAGGATGAGGGTGCTGATATTGAAGTTAGTAGAGATGGTGACAAAATTAAAATGGAAACTGAAAATAGAAAGGTCAAAATCAAAACTGATGATGATGGCGACGTCAAAATAAAGGATAAAAAAGATAATTAATCATTTCGATCATGTAAAAAAAAGGCGGCTCATTTGAGTCGCCTTTTTTTTATAAGTTATATTCAGAAAGTGGTTTTGTAAATTTTTCTGGATCTGCCGCCAAATGATAACGGGGATCGTCGATGGCATCAATAATGACTTCCTTAAATTTAGGACTCGCTTTATACATCAAGGTTTTGCAATCTTCGCTTAAATGTTTGAGTTTAATTGTTTTGCCTTCCGCTTCATATTTTTTTACCAAATTAAAAATAGCTTCCAACGCTGAATGGTCGCTGACACGTGATTCTACAAAATCAATGACTACATTTTGAGGATCGTTCTTGGCATCAAATTTATTGTTGAAATTCTGAACAGAACCGAAAAATAAAGGGCCCCATATTTCATAAATTTTTGTACCGTCTTCGCTTACGCGTTTGCGTGCTCTAATCATTGTTGCATTTTTCCATGCGAATACAAGAGCAGACAAAATAACCCCAATAAATACAGCAATTGCAAGATCATAAATGACCGTTACTGCTGATACAGTTACAAGTACAAATGCATCTGCAACCGGAATTTTTCTAATGATCCTGAAACTGGACCAGGCAAATGTTTCAATAACCATCATAAACATGACGCCTACCAAAGCGGCAATGGGAACTTGTTCAATATATTGAGCGGTAAATAAAATAAAAGTTAATAAAGTCAACGCCATTGCAATTCCGGATAAACGCCCTCTACCACCGGCATTAATATTGATAACGGTTTGACCGATCATACCACAACCTCCAGTACCTCCAAATAAGCCACTTACCATATTTCCTGCGCCTTGTGCTACACATTCTCGATTTCCATTCCCGCGAGTGTCTGTTAGTTCATCTACTAAGTTCATGGTCATTAGAGATTCGATAAGTCCTACAGAAGCAGCTAAAAACGCATAAGGAAGGATGAACTTAAGTGTAGCGAAATTGATCGGTAGGTTTTGCCATAGTTCGGTATTGGGAGTTGGAAATTCGCCCTTCAAACCTTCGCCACCACCTTCTATAATATACGAGCCAACGGTGCTTACATCAAGACCTCCAAAAATAACAACACCACTTGTAACGATAATTGCAATTAAAGCTGAAGGTATTTTTGTGGTTAATTTAGGAAGTAACCAAATTATAGCCATTGTTAGCCCCACAAGACCTAGCATGATGTATAATTCAGAACCTTGCATCGGAATGTTTATATACGTTTTTAAACCGTCCGCACCTATTTCTAATTCTTTGTGAGAGAACATGCGCACTTGTGCCAAAAATATTACAATTGCTAACCCGTTGACAAACCCCATCATCACTGAGTGGGGAATCAAACGCACAAAACGTCCTAATTTTAAAACGCCAGCGCCTATTTGAATGAGTCCCATTAATATAACAGCTGCCAATAAATAAAAGTAGCCCATATTTTCAATAGGGGTATCAAACAACATCCCTTTAGAATGTCCTTCAGAAATAAGGTTTACAAAAATAACGGCTACAGCACCGGCAGCACCCGTAATTAATCCAGGTCTGCCTCCAAAAATTGCGGCAATTAATCCCACAATAAATGCGCCTGACAATGCCACCAAAGGATCTATTTGTGCCACAAAAGCAAAAGCGACAACCTCAGGAATCATGGCTAATGATACGGTAATGCCTGCGAGGATGTCATTTTTCGGGTTTTGGGTGAAATTTTTTCTTGTTTGGCTAAACATCATGATTTTTGCACTTTAAAGGGGGCAAAGATAGGGTTTTAGAAAGGAAGGCTACTTTCGCTCGTAGTTTTTATGCATAAAAAAAGCATCAATTATTAAAATTGATGCTTTGAAGTTTATTAATCCTTAATATTATTTTTGTGCTCCCGGAGGATATTTCTCCATGATTTTTGCAACAAATTCTTTGATACGTTCTTCTTTTTTATCCATGCGATCTGCCAAATATCCCACACCCATGCCTTGCCATACCAACTCTTTTTTATTGGCGTCAATCAGATCGACATATAGTGTGCCTTCTGTTGAAGTAGAAACTGAACTATATCCAGAGTTCCAATAATATGGGCTCCATCCCCAACCATAACCGTATGGTCCGTAACCGTAAGCGTTATTATAAACATTCACTTTGTCACGGGATTTTGTGAAAATGCTGACCAAGAGATCTGGATTTTCAGATTTCGTATAGCCTTTGGCCATAAGTTCACTTTCTATGGCTCTTAAAATACGACGTTTGTCAAGGTCACTAATTTCCGCCTTGTCAATGCCCGTTTTAAAAAAAGCAAAGGTTTTGAACTGGTTGAAATCTGCATTCTTGTCATAATCTGCCGCAACTTTTACTGAGCTACAGGAGGTTGCTACTACTAGGAGCAGAGCCATTGTTACTGTTGTTAATATTTTGTTCATAGCATTTTTATTTAGGTTATATAGAGTTCAATAAATCAGTGTCCACTAGGTTTGGAAGTGTGACTTTTAAATTTGGCTCAGCTTCCATAGCTCGCTTTATGGCAAATATTGCTTCATCATTCCTAGCCCAACTACGTCTTGAAATACCATTGTTAACATCCCAAAAAAGCATGGACTTTAGACGTCTTTCCGCGTCCTTACTACCATCAAGAACCATACCAAATCCACCATTAATAACCTCGCCCCAACCAACGCCACCGCCGTTGTGTATGCTTACCCAAGTGGCTCCTCTAAAACTATCGCCTATCACATTTTGGATGGCCATATCTGCGGTAAATCGAGATCCATCATAAATATTTGAAGTTTCCCGATAGGGGGAATCCGTACCTGAAACATCATGGTGATCGCGTCCTAAAACCACATAACCGATTTCACCTTTCGCAATGGCATCATTGAAAGCTTGAGCGATTTTTGTGCGTCCTTCAGCATCTGCATATAGGATTCTGGCCTGTGAGCCCACCACTAACTTATTCTCTTGTGCGCCTTTAATCCATTGAATGTTATCCGCCATTTGTTGCTGGATTTCTTCAGGAGAATTGGTCTTTATATCTTCTAAAACCTTACAAGCTATTTCATCGGTTTTGGCTAAATCTTCGGGCTTTCCTGAGGTGCAAACCCAGCGGAATGGTCCAAAGCCAAAATCAAAACACATAGGTCCCATAATATCTTGCACATAACTTGGGAATTTAAATTCACGTCCTAAAGTGGAATTATCGGCCATTACATCGGCGCCTGCGCGTGACGCTTCCAATAGAAAAGCATTTCCATAATCGAAGAAATAAGTACCTTTCTCAGTATGTTTATTTATTGCTCTCGCATGACGACGCAAGGTTTCCTGAACTTTTTCCTTGAAGAGCTTCGGATTGTTCGCCATCATCTCGTTGGCATCTTCAAAAGAGATATCAACAGGATAATAGCCTCCCGCCCAAGGGTTATGTAATGAGGTTTGGTCACTGCCTAAATCGATATGGATTTGCTCTTGATCAAATTTCTCCCAGACATCAACGATATTCCCCAAATAGGCAATAGAAACGGTTTCCTGATCTGCTTTCGCTTGTTTTACTCTATGCACCAATTGATCTAAATCTGAAAATTTCTCATCAATCCAACCTTGATCTAACCTTACTTGTGTGATTTTTGGGTTGACTTCGGCACAAACCGTAATACAGCCGGCAATTGTTCCAGCTTTTGGTTGTGCACCAGACATGCCTCCCAAACCAGAGGTGACGAACAGGTTTCCTTTTGGCATTTTATTTATTTTTCGAAATCCGTTCAGAACAGTTATGGTAGTGCCGTGGACAATGCCTTGCGGACCGATATACATATAACTTCCAGCAGTCATCTGTCCGTATTGCGTAACGCCCAAAGCATTGAATTTCTCCCAGTCGTCGGGTTTTGAGTAATTCGGGATCATCATGCCATTTGTAACCACAACTCTTGGTGCTTCTTTATGACTTGGAAACAAGCCCATAGGATGTCCGGAGTACATGGTCAAGGTTTGTTCATCATTCATTTCCGCCAAATACTTCATGGTCAATCGGTACTGTGCCCAATTTGAAAACACAGCCCCATTGCCGCCATAAGTAATGAGTTCATGTGGATGTTGCGCAACGGCATAATCTAAATTATTCTGAATCATCAGCATGATGGCCGCTGCTTGTTTTGATTTTGCAGGATAGTCATCTAACGGTCTGGCGTACATTTTGTAGTCCGGACGCAACCGGTACATATAAATTCTGCCGTAGGTCTCTAATTCATGTTTAAATTCTGGAAGTAATTCCGCGTGCTGACTTGGATCAAAATACCGTAAAGCATTTTGTAAGGCCAATTTTTTTTCTTCATCAGATAAAATGTCTTTGCGTTTTGGCGCATGATTGATGGCCTCATCATAAGGTTTTGCTGGGGGTAAAACGCTTGGGATGCCTTCTAAAATTTGATCTTTAAAAGAAATGGAAGTACTTTGCATTAGTTTTTCTTTAATTTATTTTTGCCAGTCCTGAGCTGGGTCGAAGGATCAAAACCATAAGGACAGTGTCTACAGCCACTTTCGCAACAATAACCACGCTTGAGTAAATATTGAGCAGTAAAACAGCGGTAACCTTCTGGGGTCAAATAATAATCGCCTTCTTCAAGAGGCACAATTTTCTTCATAGTATTACAAAGATAGTGTAAATTCGAGAAAAAATTCCGTGACTCAAGATCCAAGTTTTCAGACCCAAAATATAGATAGTCTCACGGTTTTTTAAACTCTATTCATGATATTAGTCTCAAAATATATCGTTCCTAAAGGGTTTACAGGTATTGCCCTGTTTCCTTTTGTGTTTGTAAAGCACGCTTACCTCAAACTTAATAAAGTTTTTGTAAACCATGAACGGATTCATCTGAAACAACAGTTAGAACTTTTAATCCTCCCTTTTTTTATCTGGTATGGTCTTGAATTTTTAGTGCGCTATGTTTATTTTAAGAATTGGCATGAGGCGTATCACAATATATCTTTTGAACGTGAGGCATATCAAAATGAAAATGACTTAGAATATCTTAAAAAACGTCCATTTTGGAACTTTTTGAAATATCTTTGAACCCATGAATTTTCAAGTACATCTTTCAAAAAACCAAAGCTTAAACTTAGGCTCAAATTATAAGCATCTTGTTAGTATCAAAAGGGAGGATCTCATCCATCCCTATATTTCAGGTAACAAATACCGTAAATTAAAATACAATTTGGCGCAAGCAAAAGCTGAAGGAAGTAATATCTTATTGACTTTTGGCGGTGCTTTTTCAAATCATATTGCTGCGGTTGCTGCGGTGGGAAAAGAATTGGGTTTCAAGACGATTGGTGTGATAAGAGGCGAGGAGTTGGTGGATAAAATAGAGGCTAATCACACCTTGAAATTCGCAAAAAATTGTGGCATGATGTTTAAATTTGTCACCCGAGAGGAATTTAGGAATAAAATTTCTGCAGAATTCATTAAGAATTTAAAAAGTGAGTTTGGCGATTTCTATTTAATTCCTGAAGGCGGCACCAATGATTTGGCCATTAAAGGCTGTGAGGAAATTTTGTTAGATGCAGATTCTGAATTTGATTATATCTGTTGTTCCGTCGGGACTGGAGGAACGATTTCTGGAATCATTAATGCCTCTAAACCACATCAGAAGATTCTGGGCTTTCCTGCATTAAAAGGTGATTTTTTGCAAGAAGAAATTAGTAAGTTTGCTGAAAATTCAAACTGGCAACTTATCACTGATTATCATTTTGGTGGCTATGCTAAAATAAATCCCGAATTAATCGGTTTTATGAATCAGTTTAAGAGCGCTCATAACATCCCGTTGGATCCTGTTTATACTGGGAAGTTGCTGTTTGGCGTAATGGATTTATTGAACCATGGGTTCTTTCCTGAGAAATCCAAAATACTGGTCATTCATACTGGTGGTTTACAGGGGATTTCTGGAATGAATGAACTATTGAGAAAAAAGAAATGGCCTTTAATTATTTAAATTATCTATGAAATTTAGTCTGAGATTATTAATGGTTTTGATACTGGCGTTGACCCTTGCAAGTTGTGGGGGAAAGAAACGTATTGTTACTAAAAAGAAACATGCTAAAGCAAAAACCGAACGGGTTGTTAGAGATGGACGTACTACCAGTCCATCAGATGATAAGTCTCGAGATGGGAGGCCTGTGGTGACGACTCCTAAGCCGTCCGGAAATTTAAATGTCAACGAAATCTATATTGCTACTTACAGTGAAATTGCCAAGAATAATATGCGAACGCACAAAATCCCTGCGAGTATCACTTTGGCACAAGGCATTTTAGAATCGGGTTCTGGAAGAGGGAGATTGGCTGTTGAGGGCAATAATCATTTTGGAATTAAATGTCATGGTTGGGCAGGTGATAAAATCCATCATGATGACGATGCCTCGCAAGAATGCTTTAGAAAATATAAATATGCCGAACAATCTTTTGAAGACCACTCTGAGTTTTTGACATCCCGCGGGCGTTATTCAAAATTATTTGAACTGGATCTTGATGATTATCAGGGTTGGGCAAAAGGCTTAAGAGCGGCAGGTTATGCTACCGATAGAAAATATCCAGATAAATTGATCACTTTGATTGAGCGATTTCAGTTATATAAATTTGACCAAGAAGTTCTAGGAACAACCACATCAAAACCGAGAAGAACAGAAGTTGCATCTCAAGTGACCCATAAGGTAGTTCAGGGAGATACGATGTATTCCCTTTCAAAACGCTATAATCTTTCCGTTAACGAATTACAAAAATTGAACGGAATGCGCAACAATGATTTACAAGTAGGTCAAATACTCATAATAAAAGCTAATTAGTTCATGTTATATCAACGCAGTAGTAGTTTATTTAAAGAAGCAGAGAAAGTTATTCCAGGTGGTGTCAACTCGCCAGTAAGAGCATTTGGAGCCGTAGGTGGCACCCCGATTTTTGCAAAATCGGCAAAAGGGGCCTATGTCCATGATGAAGACGGAAATACGTATATCGATTATATCAACTCATGGGGACCGATGATTCTTGGCCATGCTTTTGATCCAGTAGTGGATGCTGTTATTGAAAAGGCGAAACAAGGGACTTCGTTTGGAATGCCCACAGCCATAGAAACGGAGATTGCTGAATTGGCAATTTCTATGGTACCCAACATCGATAAGATAAGATTCGTAAATTCAGGAACTGAAGCTTGTATGAGCGCGGTAAGATTGGCACGAGGGTTTACCAAAAAGGATAAAATCATCAAATTTGCAGGGTGTTATCACGGACATAGTGATGCGTTTTTAATTGCTGCGGGTTCTGGTGCCATTACATTTGGCACACCAAATAGTCCAGGAGTGACACAAGGCACTGCAAAAGATACACTTTTAGCTAAATTCAATGATATTGCTAATGTAACCGAATTAGTGGAAGCGAACAAAGGTGAAATAGCCTGTATCATCATTGAACCCGTTGCAGGAAATATGGGCTGTATTCCGCCGAAAGATGATTTTTTACAGAAGTTAAGAACCTTATGTGATCAACATGATATACTGTTGATTTTTGATGAGGTCATGACCGGATTTAGATTGGCTGCAGGTGGCGCACAAGAGTTATATAGTGTCAATGCAGATATCGTTTGTTTTGGAAAAGTTATCGGTGGTGGCTTACCTGTTGGCGCTTTTGCCGCAAGAAATGAAATCATGGATTATTTGGCACCACTTGGTCCTGTTTATCAAGCAGGGACTTTAAGTGGTAATCCGTTGGCCATGGCTGCAGGATTGGCCATGTTGCAATATTTGAATAACGATAGAACGGTTTTTGACCGTTTAGCAGAGAAAACAGAATACTTGCATCACGGGATTGCGAAGGCGCTTCAAAACAACAATGTGAAGCATACCATCAATAGAATGGGGTCCATGATTTCTATCCATTTTGAAGAGCATGAGGTGTATGATTTTGAAACTGCTGCAAAGGCTAATAATGAGACCTTTAAACGTTTCTTTCATGGCATGCTTAAAGAAGGCATTTATATTGCTCCAAGTGCTTTTGAAACGTGGTTTATATCTGATGCCTTGAGTTATGAGGACTTGGATGCGACTATAAAAGCGGTTGAAATCGTCAGTAAAGATTTTTAAATCTCATTGGCGTATAGGTAAAAAAAAAGGGAATTTCTAATTAGAAACTCCCTTTTTTGTTTTTGTAAATTATGATTATAAATTACTGCTTTGCTTTTTGTTGAGGCATCCCATCTTTTTTATGCATGGAATGCATATGGTATTTTTTGCCATGACGGCTGCGTTCTTCGGTCATTTTACCCCATTTTTCATATTGTTCTGTAGATAAAATACCTTTCATTTTTTTCTTCATTTCAATTTGTTGGTCCAACCTGGCGTTTGCCATTTTAAAGCGCTCCTCTTTTGAAAACGTCTTAGTCTCTTCTTTGTCTTTAGATTTTAAATACGCTTCTTTTTTACTTTGTCTTAATTTTGCTTGTTCCAAAAGTAAAGCGGATACTTCATTTTGTTGTTTGGCGTCCAAATCGAGTTTTAATGTCAATTTCTTAGATTGGAGTTGCGCCATTTCTTCAGGAGAATAATCCATTTTGGAAGTCATGCGCTGTTTTTTCATTTCTCTTTTTTGGTCTTGTGCAGAAACCTGTAGTGTTGCAACTGCAATCAGAATCATTATTAGCTTTTTCATGTCTACTTGTTTTAAAGGTTTGTAGTAGTATGACTGACAATAGGATGAATAGTTTAAAACCTAAATAATTTAAAGTAGATTTGCTAGAGGATTCATGTCTATTAAACAAAGGATTACGATTAATAACCTAATGAATTGTCAACGTTTAAAAGCCTAAAACCTGAAATTTGAACTTTGAAAACTAAGTCTCATATCAAACAAAAACTTAAAAAAATGCTACTCGTTATAGTTACTTTATATATTATGATTGGAGCATCCTTATATTTTCTACAAGAGAGAATTCTTTTTATGCCAACGGTTTTACCGCAGGATTATCAATATGAATTCAATCATCCATTTGAGGAAGTGTTTTTGGAAACGGCCGATGATGCTGTGATTAATGCCCTTCATTTTAAAGCTG
Source organism: Gelidibacter gilvus (assembly GCF_004115975.1). GTDB lineage: Bacteria > Bacteroidota > Bacteroidia > Flavobacteriales > Flavobacteriaceae > Gelidibacter > Gelidibacter gilvus. The sequence goes on from NZ_SDDZ01000016.1 coordinate 57,205, forward strand.
AACATTCCAAAGGGGTGATTTTCTATTTTCATGGCAATGCGGGCGATTTGTCCGGATGGGGAACCATTGCTGAGTTCTTTGTAAAAATGGACTACGATGTGTTTATTATGGATTATCGCAGCTATGGAAAAAGTACAGGGAAATTAAGTGAAGCCGTCTTTTACAAAGACGCCCAATATGGCTACAATTACTTAAAACAAAGCTATTCTGATTCTGAAATTACACTTTACGGAAGGTCATTGGGAACAGGAATTGCAGCCTATATCGCTTCTAAAAACCAAGTCAAATTACTGATTCTGGAAACTCCTTATTATAGTATGGTGGATATGGCTAAGTCGCGATTTTCATTTCTTCCGGTAAGATCTATATTGCAGTATAAATTTCCTACCAATGAATTTATCGTTTCTGTCGTATGTCCGATAGTTATTTTCCATGGTACGGATGACGGTATTGTGCCATTTAAATCTGGTAAGAAACTTTTCGGAATCTTGCCTAAATCACAAGCTACATTTTTTGAAATTGCAGGTGGAGGACATAATAACCTGATTGATTTTGAAGCCTACAGAAATGGTATTGAAAAGGTTTTGAAATAAAAAAATGCTTCAAGAACTTCCTGAAGCATTTTTTATATTTATTACTAATATAGAAGAGTTTAACTCTTCGGATTTAATATGGCATCAATCCGTTGTAGAGCGTCCGTTAAATGGATTCTACTCATGGTGTCATTTGTTCTGGCCAATCCAGATCTGATAGTGCCTTCTAAAGTTTTCAGTTCTGCTCTTGCGATGGCTCTGATATCTGATTGACTTACATCTACATTCGTTCTTGAAACAAAGCGTCTGAAATTTGCTGGGATCGGCGTTTGTTCTTTAGTCATTAAGTAGTTCATACGATCAATATAGCCACGTTGAAGGTTCCTTCTGTAAGTATCTATCGACTTCCCTGTGTTCAGCTCACTGAAAATACCTTTGCGTAAATCTTGCATCATGGCCAATAATCCATAAGCATCATTTCCGTTGATGGTTTCATTTTCACTCATACGTTGCATTCTTCCAAAATCAAGAATGTTATCAAGTGTTCTGGTCTGCGTGCTGCGGATACGCTCTAAGCTACCATCAAATTCAATTCTATTGAAAATATCATTGTCCAAAAGCCATTCTGGAGTTGTGAACAATTCTTTTTGAAGGAATTGCAACGCTTCTTTTTGTTTGGCTTTATCAACTGGTGTGTATACAGCGCCTTCTTGATCATAGGTTTTGTAAATTTCATAAACACCACCAATGTTCGCAGTAACGTGTCCCATATAACGGTTGTATTGGCCTAAAACTTCGCCATACATGGTTCCTAAATCGTCATAATCCTTCCCATCTTCTGCAGTCCATTTGATAAGGTTTGGAACGATGCGTTTTAAGTTGGCAATGCCGTAAGCACTCGCTTTCATGGCATCATCACCTAAATCTTCAGTTTGAGAGCTAGGGTCAATGACACCGCCACTTTGTTGTCTTCCAAAACGGTACATTGGATCTCCAGCATGCTTAAGAATCCAACTGTCTAAAGTTTTCTTTTCATCTTCTGGAGTAGCTGCATCCAAAATTGGACGGTAACCCCACTCAATAGCGTATTTATCATAAATACCAATGTTTGGCATTAAAGCAACACCTTCATCCCCTGGTTGTGCCACGTAATTGAAACGTGCGTAATCCATGATGGATGGTGCAGTTCCATACTTTTTAGTGAATTCTGGGTTACGTAAATCGTCCACTTTATAAGCTGCACTACTTCCCATATTATGAGGTAGACCTATGGTGTGCCCAACTTCGTGCGAAGACACAAAACGAATCAATCTTCCCATGATTTCATCCTTAAATCTCACACTCTGTGCTTCCGGATTGATGGCTGCTGTTTGTACAAAGAACCAATTGCGCAATAAGGTCATGACATTATGATACCAGTTGATATCACTTTCTAAAATCTCACCACTTCTTGGGTCACTTACGTGAGGACCATTGGCATTTGGGATAGGAGAGGCTAAATAGCGCACTACAGAATAACGAATATCCTCTGGGCTCCAATCTGGATCCTCTTCAACTGTTGGGGGATCTTTTGCGATAATAGCATTTTTAAATCCGGCGGCTTCAAAGGCCACTTGCCAGTCTTCAATACCTTGTTTGATATATTTACGCCATTGTTCAGGAGTCGCTCTATCTATATAATAGACAATCTGTTTTTTAGGCTCAACCAATTCGCCGCGCTTGAATTTCTCAATATCTTCATCCTTCACCTCAAGACGCCATCTGTCCAAATAGGTGACTCGTTTGCTTTCATGGGCATCCAATCCGTAATCTATTTGTCCGCTTGTAAACCAACCAACGCGTTGATCAAAAATTCTGCGTTTCATTGGTTCTTTTGGTAAAAGGACCATGGAGTTACTGAGTTCTATAGAAATAGCACCACTTGTCGCATTGGAAGGAGGTTCACTCGCATTGTAAGTTTTTACGTGGCGTGTTTCAATATTCAATGGGTAACTTTTTATACTTTCAATATACGAGAGATCCGTATCCAAACGTGTCACTTTATATTGTTTTCTGCTTCTATCAGGTAAACCTAAGGGTTTTACATCTTTATTGTATAAATCGGTGACATCAATTACCGTGGTCAACGAATCCTTGCCAAAAGCTTTTATAGGAAAGCTGAATAGAACAGGTTCAAAATTGGAATTCACAACCGCTTCATGTACAGGAAGAGTGTCACTGGCGACTACACTGTGAGAAACCATACGGAGTAATACTCTTTTATCCTTTTTTTGCCAACGCAAGACTTGCTCACCCTGTTTACCGCCACCAAAGCCTAAACCACTGGCTGTTTTGGCAATACGGGTTACCATGAGCATTTCACGTTCGAATAAAGAATCGGGAATTTCATAAAAATAGGCTTCATCTATTTTGTGGACGGTAAACAATCCTGGATCGCTTACAGCATCTTTGGTAATGACTTTGCTATACGGCTGGATGTCATTTTTTCCAGGTTTTTTTGCGGCATCCGAACTGGCGCTAACGGGAGTTGATGATTTGGATGCTTTCTTAGTAGTTGAACAAGACACAACAAAGAAGAGCGACGCCAAAAACATCACACTTAAGGAAAGTTTTTTCAAAATGTTAGGAGTTTTAAAATTTAAAAAGTGAAAATACGGAATACGTAACATTCATAGGGTATTGCAAAAAACTTTAATATTTATTTAACTATTGAAGTGAGCACTTTTTGGTATTAAAACGAGGGTTCCTAAAACGTGTTTATAAAGTTCTGAGAATTAAAACTTTGTAAATCTACTGTTAACGGAAAAAACTTCAATTTTGAGGATACCCTTCAAAAGTTAATCAACCGACTTTTCTATCTGAAAAAATAACCCACAAGCATGGCGTGATCAGATACCTTATAATAAAATTTCTGAAGTAAGATTGGGGTTAGCCTTTTGGCTGTATACATTTGATCAATTTCTAGTAAAGGAATGCCAAAAGGCCATGTCGCACTAAACCCTTGTCCATAATCATGAAAGCTTATATAATCGGTTTCAAAATTCCTGAAATGAACGCTTTCATAAGGCGTGTTGAAATCACCAACAATAAGATCTGAATTTCTTTCTGAAATTAACTCTAATACCGTTCCTAAAGTTTTTCGCTTATCCATTGTTGGACTTTGAAACGTATCGGTAAAAGCAAGTAATAATGGGCCATTATGTAGTTGCATCTCCACAAAATTTATGTCGTGGCTATATTCTTCAACTACATAAGTTATGTTTTTGATATGACCTTTAACACCAATCATCATGTCGCCTTGAAGTATTTGAAATTCGTAAGCAGGGAACTCTTTTGAGAACTGAAGAATATCTTTTTCGGATGCGTTTTCAGTTTCAGAAAGGGCGATGATGTCAGGCTGGATTTTTTTGATGTTTTCTGTAAGGATAGACATAGGAATTGTCGCTCTATTGGCGGCATTCCAGAATATAACTGAATTTGCATCATCAGGGATTTCAACCACCCGCGGAAAAACATAGGAATTGTTCAGCCAAATACCGGTGAGAGCTACAGTTAGCCAAATGAAAAAAATGAAGTATGTTTTTCGCCTGTAAAAGAAAATCGTAATAAGGCATCCAATTAAAATTATGATTGGAAGTGGAAAAGCATAAAAAAATATCTGAAGAGATTGAAAATGATCCTTTAAAATGAAATGGATTAATAATAAAAGAGCGTATGCAATCAATGCACACGCTCTAAATATTCTAAAAATTTTCATGGTGCTGTTAGATGGTATCCACAAATAAACCAGCTTCAGTTTTTTCCACTTTAGCCAACTTGTTTTTTGTCAAACCTTTTATGGTTACGTCCCATTTTTTGTTGCTCAATCCTGATTGGTCTTTTAGCATATTTAAATCCATCGGAGCGTTTGATTTTAGAATGCTTAGTACGGCTTTTTCTTCATCCGTCATGGCTACGGCTTTCTTTTCCGGTTTCATTTGAGGGAAGAACAATACTTCTTGTATGGATTGATTATTGGTTAAAAACATGATCAAACGGTCCATACCAATCCCCATTCCTGAAGTTGGAGGCATTCCGTATTCTAAGGCACGTAAGAAATCATAATCAATCATCTCAGTGGCTTCGTCATCTCCTTTTTGAGCCAATTCCATTTGATGTTCAAAACGTTCACGTTGGTCAATAGGGTCGTTCAATTCAGAATAAGCGTTCGCAATTTCCTTACCGCAGACCATCAACTCAAAACGCTCTGTGAGTTCTGGGTTTTCACGATGCTCTTTGCATAAAGGGCTCATTTCTTTTGGGTAATCTGTGATGAATGTCGGTTGGATATAATTGCCTTCGCACTTTTCACCAAAGATTTCATCTATCAATTTGCCTTTACCCATAGTATTATCTACAGCAATGCCCATATCTTGAGCTGCTTTTCTAATCTCATCTTCGGATTTTCCGGTGATATCAAAACCTGTAAAATGCTTAATGGAATCGGTCATCGTGACACGAGCATAAGGCGCTTTAAAGTCAATCTGATGTTCACCAAAAGTTGCTTCAGTTGTACCGTTTACGGCAATGGCGCAATGTTCCAGCAATTCCTCACAAAAGTGCATCATCCAATTGTAATCTTTGTAGGACACATAAATCTCCATCGCTGTAAACTCTGGGTTGTGTGTGCGGTCCATGCCTTCATTTCTGAAGTTTTTAGAGAACTCATAAACCCCATCAAATCCACCAACAATAAGACGTTTTAGGTAAAGTTCGTTGGCAATTCGCATGTATAACGGAATGTCCAAACTGTTGTGGTGCGTTACAAAAGGGCGTGCCGCTGCGCCGCCCGGAATGGGTTGCAAAACCGGAGTTTCCACCTCAAAGTAGCCAGCATCGTTGAAAAATTCACGCATGGCAGTGTATAGCTTGGTACGTTTTATAAATACCTTTTTAACGTTTGGGTTGACCACCAAATCGGCATAACGTTGTCTGTAACGCTGTTCAGGATCTGTAAAGGCGTCATATATTACACCGTCTTTTTCCTTCGGCAATGGCAACGGTTTTAAAGACTTGCTCAGTAAAGTGAAGTTTTTAACTTTTACCGTTTTTTCGCCAACTTGAGTAGTAAATAACTCACCTTCAATACCAATGAAATCACCAAAATCCAATAGTTTTTTAAATACCTCGTTGTATAAGGTTTTATCATCACCAGGACAAATTTCATCGCGGTTGAAATACACTTGGATTTTTCCTTCAGAATCTTGTATCTGGGCAAAACTTGCCTTTCCCTGAACTCTCATGGACATCAATCGGCCAGCAATAACTACCTTCTTGCCTTCTTCAAATTGCTCTTTTACCTGTTTGGAGGTGTGGTCCACAGGATATAAATCGGCTGGATACGGATTAATACCCATCTCACGTAATGTGACTAATTTTTCTCTTCTAATGAGTTCTTGTTCTGAAAGTTGCATGCTGATAAATTTTAATGTGCAAAATTACACTTTTTTGAAAAATAAACGGCCAAGTTTCAAGGATAGATTGGGTTTTTGATGGATTATTGAAGGAAAGCTTTTCTTTAAAGTTGAATTTCTAGGTTTTTGGAGTTGCCTTTCCCTATTTTAATGATTTTTGCACTATGTTCAGGTCATAAGAAGGCTTCTTTTTTAGGGAGGATAGTGTAACAAATTGAGCCTTGATACGTCATATATAGCACACCAACTTAACGGGAGGTTTATCAATCATCAAAAATCTTCAAAATCATGAGTATCTGGAGGGTCATTCTTTCTATTTTTTGTCCACCTTTAGCTGTCCTTGACCGAGGGTGTGGCTCTATCATTATTGTCTTTTTATTGTGGCTTTGTGGATGGGTTCCTGGAGTTATAGCGGCATTGGTCATTTTGAACAATCCAAAGCGGTAGTTTTTAGTTGGCAGTCCGCAGTCAGCAGTATTCAGTGAAAGTGTATAATACTTCATCGGGAAGTTGTCTTTAGGCATCCGTCTTCGAGCTATTTCTCCTTGGATCTCTGTGGTCCTCATGTGTAACTCTGTGAAACAACTTTTTTGACATCCCATTCCCTTCATCCATCCAAAATAGTTTAAATTTGTTGGCATGAATAAAATAGTTGAAGTTCAGGATTTAGGTCACAATGATTATAAAGCAACTTGGGATTATCAGGAAGGATTATTCAAGTCTGTTATAGATACGAAAATCAAGAACAGAAGAGAAGAGGCTAATTTAGAAACACAGAATTATTTTCTGTTTGTGGAGCATCCACATGTGTATACCTTGGGTAAAAGTGGCGATTTTTCACATCTTTTATTGAATGAAGAACAGCTCACCCAAAAAGGTGCCACCTTTTATAAAATAAATAGGGGAGGAGACATTACCTATCACGGTCCGGGACAAATTGTGGGCTACCCAATCCTTGATTTGGAGAACTTTTTTACGGATATTCATAAATATTTACGATTACTGGAAGAAATGATCATTTTGACCTTAATGGAATACGGACTTAAAGCCGAACGAAGTCCGGGAGAAACAGGTGTTTGGTTAGGTGTGGGAACGCCATTTGCACGGAAAATATGTGCTATGGGTGTCAGGGCAAGCAGATGGGTGACGATGCATGGATTTGCATTGAACGTAAATGCCGATTTAGGCTATTTTGATAATATCATTCCTTGTGGAATTAGGGGTAAAGCCGTTACAACCCTGAATGTGGAATTAGGTGTTGATAAGGTAGACGAATCCGAATTAAAGGCGAAACTCTTAAAGCATTTTATGAACCTGTTTGATGCCGTGCCTCGTCATAAAAAGAGCGTATTTTAAATATGGGACACCTCCAAAAGATCATTTTGATGGTTTTAATCGTGCCTTTGGCGCTGTTTCCTGGAGGACTAATTTCTTATATATTGATGTTTGAAGAACTGAAATTTGAAACATCAATGTGGATTCCAATTGCGATGACAGTTTTGGGAATTTGTAGTTTTATTTTTCATTTTAAAACCAAAGGATTTTATAAACTGCTGAAAAAGGAAAAGGATTTACCAAGTGTAGATCTGTTGTTTTGGATTCTTGATATCGCTTTTGGAATCGCTTACGTCCTGCTCTCTTTTTATTTTATCTACCTCGTGTACACGTTTCCAACTAAAAAAGGACCACTTATTTTATTGATAGTTATTGTACCAATGTTCATAGCAGGCGCGTGGACGGTTTTTGAAGCTTTCTATCTCAATAAGTTAATCCGAATCCATAAATATGCCCATCGACATTCTGAGATTGAAGATATTAAAGGAAATGCGACAGAATAGAGGAGTTTTCAGAAATTCGTTTTTTTTAAAGTCTAGAATCTTGAATTCTGAATTTTCAATCATCAATCATCAATCATCAATCGACAATCGTAAATCGTAAATCATCAATCCCTCTAGCTTTCCTCATTAAAAAACACCTTGTAATAGTGCATTTTCTTAACATCATCGTAGCCACGTTCCAAATATTCAGCGGAAGCATCAGGTGCGTCAACATCTAATTTGATCTGGATATTAGTGTCTAACTTAATTTCCGTTTTAATCTTCTGTTTTTGCTTTTTCAGGACACTTTCAGAAACATCAAACTGATTGCGGATGATGACGGCATGATCGGTTTCAAAGCCTTTTTTATAATCGTCAAAAAGCTCTTTATACTTGTCGTCATCAAAAACATCATCTTTGAAATTTTCGACGTTGATCACTTCATTTTCCTTGAAATAATCAACGGTCTTTGCTAAAAACGAACTTTTTTCCTGAAGTCCTAAACTTGGTTTTAATACGTCTTCAGAGAAATTTTTGCAGAGTTCAATGTAATTTTTAGTATGTTGGTTATAGTCATCTGGATACTTAATGTTGAGAAAGTGTTTTATCCAATATTGGGTGTCGTATGAATTGTTGTCAACGCTCAATATGATATTGCCCTCTGTGTCTGAAGTATTTAGAATGAGAACACCTTTGTCCACTTTCTTGGTAGGGATGCCCTTCTGGGTGATGAGGTCATAACTGTTATTTTCCAAATAAGTTTGGAAGAATTCTGCTCTATTTTCAATTTTAAAAATGCCAATTGCCTTGACGAACATGTCGTCATATTGAATGTCTTCAAAAATACAAACCAACACATCTCCAGTTTTTATTTGTGCAGAATTGCTCTGTTCAAACAAATGGGTGACCACGTGTTTTGAGATGTCTATAAAATTGCTTTCGTCAGCAAATAACTGGGTGGCGTAGGTGTTAATTTCGTTAAGGTTGATGTTAGAGTGGTGATTGAACCGGTAGCTCTCAACCAAACTGCCAAAAGGGCGAAGTAAATAGCCCAACATCAAGTCGTAGCTTATTTCGTCAAAGTCCAATTCCTGTTCGGAAAACGCGTTTTTAGTGCTGTTAAACTTATTGCCAACCTTATGGAGGATAGCTTTTGAAATGGAGGTTTTGGTACGTTTGATCATAACAGAAGATTTGCATTTTGGAGTCTGCAATACTACATAAAATTGACTGAAATTAAATGGAAAACGCCAAAGAAAATCCTTGGCGTTTAAAAAAATATGGAGATGTACTAAATGCTAAATTTTTATAAATTCAACACGTCTATTTTGGGCCTTTCCATCGGGAGTGGTGTTATCGGCAACTGGCACACCCGCGCCTTTTCCGTCCGTTTGAAGTCTGCCAGCAGGAATGTTGTAAAGATTGATCAAGGCATTTTTTACAGACTCTGCACGCTGTTTTGACAAGGCGATATTTGCATCACTATTGCCGTCAGCATCAGTATGACCAACAATATTGAGTTTTATATTTTCATCTTGTAGTAATACTTGCGAAATTTGTAAAACAATCCCCAGAGACTGTGGTTTTATATTAGCGGATCCAGAGTCGAAGAGAATGCCATTGGTAGAGATTTTGCCTTCAGACAATAATTTTCTGCGTAAGTCTTCACCACCATCTGCAACTCTAAGGTTAGTTATAAATATACGCTCTTGGCCTTCTTTAAGCCCAATCACATTGAATTTAAGATGCTTTAGAACGTTCAATTCCGCAACCATCCTTGGGATGTCCAAATATTTGGTTTCATTGATCCAAAGTCGGTAGCGATTTCTGGTGACTGCAATCGCGATATGAGGTTGATTGAGTAATGCTTCTCTTATATCTGCTGCAACTTGACTGTCGATACCGCCACTTTTACTTTTGAAAATATTAGTGGAGTGGATGCCATACGAATTATATTGACATAGTGATAATGAGCTTTGAATGTAATTGTCTGAGTATTTTTTTAAAACGTCTGAATCAGTTAAAGTGAATTGCAGGTAGGAACTGGAGGAAGTACCCTTATCCAAGCCCTGGGTTAGGATATCAAATTCTATAGTGTAATCTTCCGGAAGGTCTTTTACGTCGGGCATATAGAATACGGAATGCCCGGGTTTTAGTTCAAACCAATTGCCTTCAACATTATTTATTTTCACCACTTCACCTGATCCATTGGTATTCCATTTTGATGGGAAATCGCCTATGAAATCTTGTGAAAAATCATCATAAAACAACACCTTATCTCCAGGGACAAAATCGTATTTGCTGTACACTTCTAAATTGTCTGAAACATTATTTCTTACTGTCGCGGCAGAAGTTTTAGGGCCATCATCAGTTGTTGAAGATTGATTGTTAGGTGCGTTATTTGGATCGTTTGAAGGGCCTTTTTGTGGCGATGATTTTTGACTCGGTTCTAAAATGGAATCCATCATTTTACCGGTTTCCTTTTCTGTTTTCTGTTCTAGTTTTCGTTCCACGGTGCGTTCTGCACTTTTTTGTAATTTTTTCCATATTTGGGCATTTGCTGATGGCATCATAAAAAGACCAATAAGCGCCGTGCCGACGATGTTTTTAAATTTCAAAGAGATGTTCATTTCTATACAGTTTGAATTAATCGTTAAAATCAATTCTTAATATAGAGAATAACCACATCTCAACGATAGGAAACTGTATGGTTGGTAGTGCTTTATGTGTGGATGGTAGAAAAAATTAGTTTATTTGATAAATGATGATGCCGTTTTGATCGCCTTTTGTAACAAACTCTGGATTTTTTCCCTTGTCAATATTGTCAAGATCAATGGTGGAATTGCCATAAACGGGGAAGTTGTCAATCGCTTTTCCTAAGCTATCAAAAAGATAAACTTTCTTGGCCTGTAAATCGGTAACGGAAACGTAAATCTTATCGTTGACGTAGAATATTTTTGGTGGTGTATAATCTCCAAAATCCAGCTCTACTTTATTGGTTTTAATGTGCAGAATATTCTCAGAAAGCGTGACTAATGTTTTACTGGTTGCAGTGATGCTGTGTTTCTCTCCCAGGCTTAAATTGCTACTGCTCATTTTTCCGTTTTCGTCAATTTGAACGAGGTCACCTTTAGCGGTGGTGGTCGTGAACTTGTTGTCATACAGATAAATGCCACTGTCGCTAAAGCTGATATTGTTTTTCACGTTGACCCGTGTTTTACCCACCCTATTTAATATTTCGAGCTCGTTGCCTTGGACAAAAACAATATAATCCTTTCTGTCAATTCTGAAATGTTGAGGCTGGGTATTGATGGTGTTTTCTGCTTTTTTGAAGTTAAATCCTCTTACAATTTTACCTTGCTTGTTATACAATAAAACCGAAGCGCCTTGGGTAACCATCAATCGGTAATCTCTGTTTTTATCATAGTCAAAGACCGATAATGGCTGTGTAATTTGATCCCTAAACTTTAAAGGAAAAGAGCCAACATCCTTTCCGTTACGGTCTAAAACATAGACCTGATGTTGTGTAGCAAAAGCCAATTGGAGCCGCCCATTTTTATTGATGTCTATTTGTTCAATCCTTCCTAAGATCTTGCTATCCAATTGCTTTTTCCATTGCACTTTGCCATCTTTGGAAATAAGATATAAATTGTTGCTAATGTCCTGTACTGCCACTTCCATTTGGTTGTTGGTGTGGTTGTTTACAAATTGAGGATTGGTCAAAACATCAGCATCCAAAGTCACACTAACATCTTCATAAACCGTATTTGACGCCGATTTTTTCTTGTTTTTGTGTAGGATAGCGTGAACGTGCGCGAAATCAGTTTCATATACAAACTGTATAGCCGATGCATTGAAGCCATCAGCGTTGATGGTGTTTGCAGTTTCGAAATTTGAATTGAGAATTTGTTTTAGATGATTGGAATTGGCGTATGCAAGCAATGACGATTCGTCGCTTAAATCGTCCATCATGTCTTCAAAAGCATGAGATGTAGAAAGTGTCGCATTATTTTGATAACTGGCAATGACTTCTTTTAAGAGTTCCATATCATCTGAAAACACGAAAAAATCTTCAATATTAATGAATTTCGTTGCTTTTGTATAGGTGATCAATGGTGAAAACAAATCGGAGAAAAATTCAGGTTTATCAAAGGTGTAAATGGAAATGTCTCTATAGGTGTCAATACTGTTTTGAGCGCCAAAAAAGGTGTTCATATTTGTGGCATCAATACTATTCAAAACGACCGCCTGTTGATCGTTTTTATAGATTACACCAGCTTCCAAAATACTTTCAAAGAGCGATTCGCTAACTATGGAATCTTGTTTTCTGAATTTAGAAAGGTTTTCGTGAAAGGTCTTAAAACTATGAAATGTAAAGCTCAAAAACCCATCACTATCTGGTGGACATATTTTTGGCAATCTATTTTCTTGAGGAAAGGTGTTTTTGAAAATATTGATCAAGCTTTTAGAAGAATCCTTTGCGACGGTTATCCCATCAAATCTGAGTTGGTCCTGGGTTAAATCGGCATCTAAAAGGAAGTAATTGGAGAGTTGAGCTTTGTTGAGGTGTTGATCAAAGAATAATTCGGGTTGAAATGATTTGCCTTTCGTATTCATGAAAAGAGACAAGGATTCGCCATTGGACGTGGTCTGGTATAATTCTTTCAACAACGGATTAGGGTCCTTTTTATTAAATGCGGCTTCTGTTAGTGTCCGGTCATTGGAAGCGAAGACTATGCTGTCCTTGACCATGCTATAAATAATTTCTTTCTCAATGGTTGTTTTGGTTAAGGAGCCGTTTTTTAAGGTGATGGTTTCTACCGAATAATTAGGTGTCGAAGCGAAATTGAAAAGATCCTTATGATATTTTGTGATGACTGAAATTTGGAGACTGTCTTTTTGGTCGTGTCCAAAGGCAATCAGGAGATCATCTGAGGGTTTTAAGTGATTGAGAAAATCAAGCTTTTTATTGAAGTGCCCAATTGGAGTTTTACCAGAAAACTGATTCAGCAGACTGTTGTTTTTAAACACGCTTTTCAGACCTTCAATTGAAGTCGTTTTTATAACCACTGTCGCATGATTTGGAACCAATGTCATGAGATTGGAATACTTAGGCGTGTCGTTTTTACAACTTATGATTAATATAAATGTTAACAGAAAACAAATATTTCGCATGTTGGTTTTTTTTGTAAATATAAAAAGTTAGAGTGGCAGGTGTAATTGTTGGGGCATTAATCTGAAAGTTTTCCTGTGATATGGTGTGATACCATACTTTTTTATCGCATCGCGATGTTCTTTTGTTGGATACCCCTTGTTTTGTCTCCAATTGTACATGGGGAATTCCTCGTGGATCTGACACATATACGCATCTCTATTGGTTTTTGCCAAAATTGAAGCTGCCGCAATATTAAGGAGTTTGCTATCGCCTTTAATAATAGTTTCATGTGGGATGTCCGCAAAAGGTTTAAATCTATTGCCATCAACACTTATAAATTTTGGTGCCGTTTGTAATCTGGCAATGGCTTTGTGCATCGCCAAAATAGAAGCGTTCAAAATGTTAATCTCGTCAATTTCTTCAGGATAGACATGCGCAAAAGCAAATGATACGGCGTCTCTTTCAATGATAGGTTTTAAAAAATCACGTTTAGCCTGTGAAAGCTGCTTTGAATCATTCAGAATCAGATTCTCAAATTTTTCAGGTAAAATAACTGCTGCGGCCGTAACTGGACCCGCCAAGCAACCACGACCGGCCTCATCTGTGCCACATTCAAAAGGATCTAAGGTGAAAGAAAGTTTAAGTATCAAGTATTGGAAATTTCAACAAATTTAAAACAATAAAGTCACATCTAGAATATAAGAAGATTTATCCATCATAGCGAATTGGTTTTTCTTTTTATTTCGAAGTGCGATTCATAAAAAATAGTGTATATATAATATGGTGTAGAAAATCTATGCGAGAAACTCTAGAATCATCATTTATGTTAGGATGTGAAGTAAATCTGTCATTCATGTCTACCATCTTATTTAATACGTTAACAGGAAAGCTTGGTAGATATGATTTTCTCAAATTGGCGTCAAGGTTTTGATTGTTCACTTGTAGTGTAGTTATGAGTGCTTGCAATAAAAATTGAAATCGAGTGGTCTTCACAACTTCAATAATTAAAAGATCCGTAAATTTTATGACTATAAAGATGCCCGCTATTATTTTCTCTAAATCCAACTTTTAATATTACAATGGATAAGAAATTAAAAGCAAAGACGATTTATAGCGCTTTATTTACAGGAAGACAAATCATATCGGTTCTATTTTAACAAATAAAATCATTTATTCATCAAGAAAATACATAAAGATTGCATTATGTTTTGCGTCTTGAGTAAATCATTTTTAATTGTTAAAATTTTAACGCAAGCTTTCTTATAAATATAGATCTAATTAGTCTTAAGGATTAGCGTTTTACGTGGTAAAACCTTTGTTTGGCGCACTATTGACGTTAACATATTATTATGTGTAAAGTTTGTTTTTTTAATATATTATTATGATGTTTGCGCAAGACTAACTCAAATAATTGTTTTATGAAATTAAAATTAACATGGTTAATGACGCTTTTCATGGCGTTTGTGATGCAGTTTTCTTTTGCACAAGAGAAAACTGTTTCAGGTACGGTCACATCTTTATCGGATGGTTTTCCGTTGCCTGGTGTAAGTATTATTGTAAAGGGTACCACTCGTGGCGTCCAAACAGATTTTGATGGAAATTATTCCATTAGCGTCCGTGCAGGAGAAACGTTAGCGTTTTCTTTTGTAAGTATGAAAAGTACTGAAGTTGTAGTAGGTGCAAGTAATACTTATAATGTTACAATGGAAGAAGACATTGCTGCTCTTGATGAAGTAATAATTGTTGGTTATGGTACTACGACGAAAGACGCTTTTACTGGTACCGCAACAAAAATTTCTTCTGAAAACATTGAAGCGAAAACTGTTTCAAACATTTCTCAAGCGTTGAAAGGTGAAGTTGCAGGTGTGAACGTTATTACTGGTTCTGGTGCTCCAGGTTCCAATGCAACGATTCGTATTCGTGGATTTGGTTCTGTAAATGGTAACCAGAATCCATTGTATGTAGTAGATGGTGCGCCATTTCAAAGTGATATTTCTGCAATTAATGTCGCTGACATTGAAAGCACAACGGTTTTGAAAGATGCAGCGGCTACTTCTATTTATGGTTCAAGAGGTGCCAATGGTGTTATCTTGATAACTACTAAACAGGGGAAATCTAATACTTCTGTAATTTCTGTGGATTTTCAAACAAGTATCAATACGCACATTTTACCTAATTATAGTGTTGTTAATTCTCCAGAAGAATATATGGAATTGGCTTGGATGTCCCTTAGAAACAAAGGTGCTCTATTAGGTCAGGCTAATCCAGCGGCATGGGCAAGTGCTAATATCTATGGTACAGTTGAAGGGATCAACAATCACTACAATATTTGGGATGCTCCGGGTGCTAGTTTAATTGACCCAGCAACTGGTAAGTTTAATCAAGGTGTCAATCGTAGATACACTCCAAAAAGATGGGATGACGAAGCCTTTGGTACTGGATACAGACAAGAAGCTAACGTTCAATTTAGTGGTGGTAACGAAAAAACAAGATTTTCTACTTCATTTGGTTACGTAGATGATCAAGGGTATACAGTTAATTCACGATATACTAGATATTCAACAAGATTAAATCTTGATCACAAAGCAAAAGATTGGTTGAGTATTGGTGGTAATATGGCTTTTACTGGAGCTCGATACAATAACTCTTCATCATCTGAAGGTGATGCTGGTTCTTCAGGAAATATTTTTGCACTTACCAATACAACCCCTGCTATCTATGACGTATTTCTTAGAGATGCTAATGGAAATCGTGTTGAGGATCCTATTTTTGGTGGATTCCAGTATGATTATGGTGGGTCATTTGGAAGAAGAGCTTGGAACTCTACCAACGGTATAGCCGATGCTAAATATGATGTACAAAGAACAGATGTGAATACACTTCTTGGTAACTTCAACGTTGGTGTTGATTTCACAGATTACTTGAAATTGGAATTGCGTTACAGTGGTCAGTATAACTTCTCTGATGATGCTTCAAGAGCGAATCCATATTATGGTGGTGCTAAAGGATCAGGTGGAACGTTGTTTAAAACAAAAGATTTAAATGTCAACCAAAACTTCTTACAGTTGTTGCGTTTCAACAAAACTTTTGGAGAGCACAGTTTAGAAGCATTTGTGGCACACGAATCAACTGAAAATAAATTCCAAAGAATGAGTGCTGGCGCTCAAAAAGCAATTTTGCCTAACACATTCGATTTATCTCAATACACCACACCTTTCGGTAAGGCAAATTCCTATACACAAGGGTGGACATTAGATAGTTACTTTTCTCAATTGAACTATAGTTTTGCACACAAATATTTTGTCACAGCATCGGTTAGACGTGACGGTTCTTCACGTTTCTTAAAAGATAAGTGGGGAACATTTGGTTCTGCAGGTTTAGGTTGGGTAGTCTCTAAAGAAAACTTCTTTTCAAATGTGAGTTTTATGGATTACTTCAAACTGAAAGCTAGTTACGGTGTCATTGGAGATCAAGGTACTAACTTATTGTACGGATGGCAATTGTATAACATTAATGATACTGCTGACGGTAGTTATTCTTTTACTCAAGGCGCTACACGTGCTAATCCAGACCTGACTTGGGAGACTTCAAAAATTGCACAAGTTGGATTTGAAAGTACTTGGTTTGATGATAGATTTAATCTTGATGTGGATTATTATGTTAAAAACACAACCAATTTATTTTTCAACCAGAGTTTACCAGGATCAAATGGTTTTGCTAACATTCAATACAACGATGGTACTTTAAGAAATAGCGGTTTAGAGTTTAATGCTTTGGTAAAAGTTGTTAAGGATGGCGATTTCAGATTGTCTGTTGGTGTCAACGGAGAAATATTTGATAACGAAATCACAGAAATGCCAAATGATTTCTTGACTGGTGAACCTAAAGTGTTGGACGGAAGTTATTCAAAAGGAAAATCAATGTACGATTGGTACATGCGTGAGTGGGCTGGAGTAGATCCAGGTAATGGAGCTGCATTATGGAACATGTATTTTAATGACGTCAACAATGACGGGATATTTAATGCTGGTGATGAAAGGATTTCTAGTATGACAAGATATATGCATGACAATCCTGATGCTAACGTTCAAAGCACAACTACTAGTGTGTATGCTAATGCAACCACAAAGTATTCTGGTAAATCTGCTATTCCTAAAGTGAGAGGTGGTTTCCGTTTGAGTACTGGATACAAAGGCTTTGATTTATCAGCACAGTTCAGCTATAGTTTAGGTGGCTATGTTTATGATGGAGGTTATTCTGTATTGATGTACAACAGAAGTTTAATTGGTAATGATAACTGGCATACAGACATGAGAAATGCATGGAAAGAGCCAGGTGACATTACTAATGTGCCAAGAATGTCTGCTGCATTTGCAGACGATGTATCGTTTCAAAATCAATCGACACGTTTCTTAACAAAAGCGGACTACTTATCATTAAACAACGTGAACCTTGGCTATACATTGCCTAAGCAGTATGCTGAAGATATGAATCTTACAAGAGTTAAGTTTTTTGTTTCAGGTGATAACTTGCTAATGTTCAGTAAGAGAGATGGACTAAATCCATCAACGATGATCAGTAGTGGTAATTCAGGTATTTATATGCCAATGACTACATTCTCGCTTGGTGCAAAAATCGAATTTTAAAAAAAAATCAATATGAAAAAAAGCATTTTTTATTCAATTATATTCGCCTCATTGTTTTTAGTGGGGTGTAGTGAGGATTTTTTAGATCCTGAAAGAAACACAAATGTCCTTACCGACGCCGATTTCAATGAATATTCTGAAATCAACCCTGATTTAATTGTCGGTACATTAGATGGTATCGCAAGTTTTATGATACAGCCTCAAGGCATTACCACCCAGCATTATGACTTCGGTCAAAAAGGTGTGGATATCTGGTTAGATATTTTAGTAGGAGATATGGCTTTAGCTACCAGTGGTTACGGCTGGTACAATGGTGTAGCCAACTTAGTATCTACTGTAGATGAAACTCAGGACGAGAATAAGATTATTTGGAATTATTACTATAAAATTATTAGTTTATCTAATAGTGTTATTATGAATTCTGGAGGTAATGATGCTGAGCCTGAAACACCTGAATTGGGTCGTATCTTGGCGCAAGCTAAAGCATCTCGTGCGTATGCGTACTTTTATTTAACGCAGACATATCAGAGAGAATTTGATTTAACACAGGAAATTTTACCTTATTATGACGGTGAAACTACTGAAACTGCAAAAGTTCCGGCTTCCCAGATTTATGATTTAATCCTTAGAGACTTAACTCATTCTTTAGAGTTGTTGGATGGCTATACAAGAAGTCAAAAAAATCAAATTGATCAATCTATTGTTCATGGGTTGTTAGCGTATACTTATGCAGCTATGGGAAATTATCCTGATGCTAAATTACATGCTGATGCGATTATTGATAGTGGAAAGTTCCCGCTTACAACTACGGGCCAACTTGCTTACCCAGGTGTAGGATCTGGATTTAATAATATCAACACACCTTCATGGATGTGGGGCTTTGATTTGACTGAAGATTTAGGTCATCAATTAGTTGACTGGTGGGGCCAAATAGATTATTTCACTTACAGTTATGCTGCTGCTGGAGATTCAAAAGCCATTGATGATGGGTTATTTGCTCAAATTCCTGCAAATGATATTAGAAAAACACAGTTTGGTACTGGTAACGCGCCTTTAATGCCAATTAATAAGTTTTTTGATCCTGCAAGAACAGAAATGGAGCAATACATCATTACTACCGATTTGATTTTCATGCGCGTTGAAGAGTTCTATTTGTTAAGTGCAGAGGCTGCGGCCAAAACAGGTAATGAAGGTGATGCTAAAGCAACACTAATTGAACTTTTGACTATCCGTATGGGGGGAGTTGCTGAAGCTGAAGCATACGTTAATCCGTTATCTGGTGCTTCGCTTATTGATGCTATCTATCTTCAAACAAGAATTGAAATGTGGGGAGAAGGTAAAGCATACCTAGCAATGAAGAGAAACAAGAAAACTGCTACGAGAGGAACAAATCATGTGTTCCGTGCTGGTTCATCGTTTCCTTACAACGCAAACGAAATGTCTTTCTTAATCCCAAGATCTGAGATAGATAACAACCCATCAATTGATAGTCAAAACTAAAAACAGGATATAAATTATGAAAAAATATTTTAAGTATTTTGCTATAGTCACTGCCGCATTAATGTTTAATTGTGAAGCAGATGATCCTACCACGTTAAGCGACTATGTTGGATTTGAAATAGGGCCTTTGTCAACAACTGTTCCTAAGAATGCTTCAACTACTAAGGAGGTTAATGTATATGCTAGTGAGGAAGCTTCGACTGAGCGTACGTATTCAATACAGGTTGATCCTGCTTCAACTTTGAAAGCTAAATATGTCGTTCCTGGAACGGTTACTATTCCTGCGAATTCTAAGGTTGGAACTTTTTCAATCTCAGTTACTGACGATGATACTTTAGGTTTTGTTGACCAATCTTTAATCGTAAGATTTCAAGCGGAAGCGGGTCTTAACTTCGGTAATCCGGTAAAGGTTAATTTCGCTGAGGAATGTTTAGAAACTTTGGTATTATTAAGTATTACTACTGATGATTGGCCAGAAGAAACAACATGGGAGTTGTATGATTTGTCTGGTGCTGAACCAACTGTCATTCATTCTGGTGGTCCTTATCCTGGTGCTGCAAACCGTAAGAAAGTTTTACCTTTTAGGTTCTGTTTGTCTGCAGGTGAATATGGTATCGTAATATATGATGTGTTTGGTGATGGAGGAACTTCATATGAAGTTACTTCAGGAACTACAGTTTATGTTCCAAAGACTGCTTCAACATCTGCAGAATCTTCTGCAAGGTTTACTATTAAGTAACATATTCTCTCTTTTATTTAAAGCCACCATATTTTATGGTGGCTTTTTTTTTGATTTTAAGTTTGCAAAATATAATTGCAGTATATTGTGCATGTAACTATTAAAATTAAATATGAAAAAATTTTTACTCTTAATTACCTTTTTATTTGCAATTAGCGTTGGCTATAGTCAGAATACATTAAAAGCAAATGTGTCCAATGAAAATCTTGAGTTATTGAAATCTTTCAAAAGCGAAGAACAACAACGAATATCGCGTGTTAACGCCTACACGAAATCCAATCGTAAGGTGATAATGACCTCAAAAGATAGTTTAAATTATATGCATCTTTATGATGTTATTGATGGTGTAGCTTTATATAAAACCACTCACAATCTTGGGTCGGCAAACGCTACAAAAACCTCTGATCTTCAAGTAGGGGGTAGCCTTGGTTTGAACCTTGACGGTAGCGGAATGACTTTGGGTGTTTGGGATTTTGGTCCTATTGAGACTGGGCATCCTGAATTTCAAAATAAAACAAATACAGGATCCCGTGTTATTAATGTTGACAATACTTCGGTTGGTTCTGAAACAGGATTTAATGATCATGCCACACATATTTCTGGTACTATAGGTGCTAAAGGAGTAGATGCAAATGCTAGGGGAATGGCAACCAATATTAATATTCATACCTATAATTGGACCAATGACAAAGTTGAAATGCTTGCGGCTGTCAATTCAGCTACCAATCCAATTATCATTTCTAATCATTCCTATGGAGTGCCGCTTGTTGGAGAAGATAAAGAAAAGTTGCCAGCATGGTATATGGGCGCTTATACAAAGGACGCAAGAGATATGGATGAAATATCCAGAAATAATCCTAAATATTTAATCGTTACTTCTGCTGGTAATGACGGTAGAACTAGCTACACTGGTGGAATGTATGCCGATTTTGATAAATTAACGACAGATAAAAATGCCAAGAACAATTTGGTCATTGCGAATGCAAATCCAGTTTTACAACCATTTTCTTCAAATTTTAAAACCTTAATTATTAATAGATCGAGCAGTCAAGGACCGACGGATGACTTAAGGGTGAAACCGGATATCGCTGCAGATGGAACAGATGTATATTCAACTACTTTAGATGGTACCTATGCTACTTTTTCGGGTACTTCAATGTCGGCTCCCAATGCCACTGGAACGCTTGCCTTATTACAACAATACTATATGCAATTGCATGGAGGATACATGAATTCTTCTACTTTAAAAGGATTGGTATGTCATACTGCGGTTGATGATATTGCGGCTCCCGGCCCGGATCCTGCTTTTGGTTGGGGGTTTTTAGATGCCAGGGCATCTGCAGAAGCTATTTATAATGCAACTACTAATACTGCCATATTAAATGAATTGAACTTGGCGCAAGGTAAAACTTACACCATGAAATTCTCTGCAATAGCCGGCGATAAGTTAAAAGCTACCATATCTTGGACCGACATGCCTGGAGATATTTCTCAAGGAGAATTGAATGATCCTACTGCAAGATTAGTGAATGATTTAGATTTGAGAATATCTAAAGATGGAGAAGTATTTTTCCCTTGGAAACTTAATTTTGATTCAGCTACTGGTTTTTCGAATTCCAAAGGCGATAATACCGCAGATAATATTGAAATTGTTGAAATAGAGGCGCCATCTTCTGGCGAATACACTTTGACAGTAAGTCATAAAGGAACCTTGAGAGGAAATGTAGGGAATGTTTTTACGCCACAGACTCAGGATTTCGCATTAATAGTCACTGGAGGAAATCTTGTTCTTAATACAAAGGAGAATGTGTTGTCTAATAATTTGGTCGTTTTTCC
Organism: Gelidibacter gilvus; assembly: GCF_004115975.1. Taxonomy (GTDB): domain Bacteria; phylum Bacteroidota; class Bacteroidia; order Flavobacteriales; family Flavobacteriaceae; genus Gelidibacter; species Gelidibacter gilvus. The sequence goes on from NZ_SDDZ01000016.1 coordinate 78,884, forward strand.
AAATCCTTCCCAAGGTGAGTTTACAATAAGTTTTGATGCCCATTTAAATACTAACGAAGATGTGAAAATCTCTGTGTATGATACGAGTGGACGTAAAATTTATGCCAACAGTTTTGTAAATAACTCCGTTAGGTTTACGGAAACTATAAAATTAGATCATGCAAGACCTGGTGTGTACATCGCTAATATTTCCAAAGGGGATAGTAACACCACACATAAAATTGTAATAAAATAAACTTTCATTTTATTTTTGTTATTTTAAAGACCAACGATCCTATCTGTTGGTCTTTTTTATATAAAGTAAATTAATTTTTTATCTACGTAAATCATAAATTATCATTTACTTTGTTCGAAAATGACACTGCCTTAAATGTATATAAGATATTTCTCCATACTTTTATTTCTCCTTTTTACTGTCGGCCTTAATGCTCAAGTTAAGTTAAGAGGTAGGACATCTCCCGATAGACAAAAAGATTCCACGTCATCAGATGGTATTAAAGGAAAGGATAAATTGGCTACTATAGATATGTATGTTCAATTTAATGATGCTTTGGATTCAATTGCCGTGGATACAACTTTATCAATCAAGAAACATTACAAATTCAATTACTTGAGAAAAGATGACTTTGGTTTGCTGCCTTTTTCTAATCTAGGCCAAACCTATAATAGTCTCCTGCATGATTTTAAGAACAAGCGTTCTTTACCGTTGTTTGGCGCGCGTGCCAAACATTTTAATTATATGGAGAGAGAAGATATTAATTATTTTCACGTTCCTACACCGCTTACCGAGCTATTCTACAAAACAGCCTTTCAACAAGGCCAGTTGGTGGACGCTTTCTTCACAATCAATATGTCAAAGCAGTTTAACTTTTCAATAGCATACAAAGGACTCCGATCGTTAGGAAAATATCAGCATATTTTAACCAGTACGGGTAATTTTAGGTTTACCACAAATTATACGACAGAAAACAATAAATATCAAGCTCGTGCCCATATTGTAATGCAGGACATTCTTAACCAAGAAAATGGTGGCCTTACAGATGAAGACGTCGCACTCTTCCAATCTGGCGATCCTGAGTTTATTAATAGATCGGTCTTTTCTCCTAATTTTGAGGATGCCGAGAATATGCTCGAAGGCAAACGATTTTATCTTAATCACCAATATAATCTTCTCCAAGCCTCAGATAGTTTGAGTAATAATTTAAGTATTGGTCAAGTCATCTCATTTGAGGATAAGTATTATCAATTTAATCAGGCAACCCGTAATGATTTTTTTGGAGAGGCATTTTTGAATTCCAATATTGAAGATAAAGTTACCCTTGAAGATTTTTCAAATCAATTTTTTGTCAAGTATGAGAATGGTATTTTAGGTGAACTTCAATTCCATGCAGATTATAATACCTATAATTATGGCTATGACGCCATAGCCGTTATAGATGGTGTAAGAATTGCAAACCGATTAAAGGGTAACATCTTTGGAATAGGAGGTGCCTATAAAAACCAAATAGGCGGATTTAATTTGAATGGTGAATTTGGTCTGAATCTATCAGGTGACTTTAATGGCAATTTCTTAGATCTGAACGCATCTTATAAATTGAACCCTGATCTTAAGGTTTTGGCGCGTTTGAATTCAAATTCCAAAATGCCAAATTACAATATGTTGCTCTATCAAAGTGATTATCTCAACTACAACTGGGACAATGGCTCGTCCTTTAAAAACGTACAAACCCAAAATTTGGCATTTAAGGTCCAGTCCGATAAAATAGCCACCGCCGAAATAGAATACACCACCATAAACAATCACGCGTATTTTACAAAGGACCTAAACAATAATGTCAAAGCAACCCAAGCTGAGAATTCATTGAACTATCTGAAGCTTCAGGTATCAAAGGAATTCCGTTTTGGCAAGTTTGCTTTGGATAATAGGGTCATGTATCAAAATGTGATCGATGGTGATGCCATATTAAATGTACCACAAATCATCACGCGCAACACACTTTATTTTTCTGACCATCTATTTAAGAAAGCGCTCTTTTTACAAACAGGAATCACGTTTAATTATTTCACGGAGTATACTATGGATGGTTATGATCCTTTGTTGGGTGAGTTCTACACTCAAAATCAAATTAAGGTCGGTGATTTTCCAAGATTGGATTTCTTTATTAATGCGAAAGTCAGGCAAACGCGAATATATCTTATGGCCGAACATTTCAATTCGGCATTCACCGGCTACAATTATTTTTCGGCACCAAATAATCCCTACAGAGATTTCAGCATCCGTTTTGGTCTCGTATGGAACTTCTTCCTTTAATTTTAGATAATACCTAAATCTGTTAGTCTTCCTCATTGCTTTCTGGACCATTTTTTTATGGTTGGGCATAAGAGGGTTGTGTTGCTTCTCAGTTGAAAGCTTGTGTAAGCTAACATGTCATTCCAATTTCATCACCATCTTATAAGGTTGGGTGCCCAATCTCAGAGATTTTAATGTTACTTCCCCAAACTTCGGTCGTATTGAAGACATCGTTTCTCTTAATTTCTAGATGTTCTTTTTCTGTATGAGGGCTTCTTAATCTTAATTTTTGGTTCTTATCGTTAACCTGGCGATAGTTTTAAAGAGATAGCTAATAGTTTTTATCCAAAATATAAGATCTCTGATTACTTAAATGGCTTTAAAAAGAGAATGCTACTTATACATTATAATAGATAGACTTTACAGGAAAGTATATAAGTAAGGTATGACACCTATTATATAGGAGCAACAATCTGTTTTGTTTGACCGATTGGTTGGCACATTTGTCAGGCTAGAGCTCCCTCTCGCCACAAATTCTGCGGTCTCCAGCAGGTCCACCGGAGCGCCCCGGCAGGCGTCCCACCGCCAACCCGCGCCCTCCCCACGCCACCGGCGCAACTGACGGCCCAATTTCCATCTGCCTAAGGCGTTCATTTCCAGCATGGAGAAAAATAGTTTAAAAAAAGAGCGATTTAATTTTGCGGGTAAAGGAAAAAGGGTTGTATATTTGCACCCCGCAAACGAGGGTCTTCGGGCCCAAGGGAACGGAAAAAAGTTCATTTACATCCTTACAAAAAGAAAGCGAAATTTTTTAAACAAAAAGTTTTGCGGATCTAAAAAAGGTTGTATGTTTGCAGCCGCAAAAAACGGCAACGTTAACTGCGGATAGGTTCATTGAAAAGGTGTTTTATGTGGTCGATTTAAAGTGTGAAAAAAAACTTTCAAAAAAACCTCAAAACATTTTGCAGAACCGAAAAAGGGTTGTATATTTGCACCCGCTTAGCGATTGAGTTCGCCGAGAGAAATAGAAACAAGTTCATTAACATATTGGATTGACA
>NZ_SDDZ01000017.1 GCF_004115975.1 Gelidibacter gilvus
CGCAGCTATGACTTAAGGTGGTTATAGCGACGGGGCTCACCTCTTACCATTCCGAACAGAGAAGTTAAGCCCGTTTGCGCCGATGGTACTGCATCTCGTGGGAGAGTAGGTCGTCGCCTTTTTTAGAGAGTCCCCAACAGAAATGTTGGGGACTTTTTTTGTTTATATAGGTCAAGGTTCCCTGGCTTAACTTCTTAGAAATAGCTTAATTTTACTCCGTTAGACATTCAAATATTGGGCAATTTTTGTATTTTCAATTGCTCTGACCAAATAGCTTAAAATGGAGACAAATAAAGATATTGAATTAGCTTGGAATTTTGTGAACACTACCAATCAAAGCGTTTTCCTAACGGGTAAGGCTGGTACTGGAAAGACTACATTTTTACATAATTTAAAGCATAACTCATTAAAGCGTATTGTTGTGGTCGCACCAACTGGTGTTGCTGCAATTAATGCCAAAGGCGTGACGATCCATTCTTTTTTTCAACTTCCGTTTGGGCCTATCTTGCCCGATTCTGATTTCCATAATTCCTCTGGTTTCAATAGAAAATTCAGTAAAACCAAAATTGATATTATTAAGTCCATGGATCTACTGATTATCGACGAGATAAGTATGGTTCGCGCTGATGTATTGGACGGTATTGATAAAACCTTAAAACGCTTTAGAGATAGAAATAAAGTCTTTGGAGGGGTTCAGGTTTTGATGATTGGAGATTTGCAGCAACTATCGCCAGTAATTAGAGAAAACGAATGGCAACTCTTAAAAACATATTACCAAACCGGCTATTTCTTTAGTAGTCATGCGTATCAAAATTGCCATGCCATAACCATTGAGCTTAGGCATATCTACAGACAGGAAAATCCTAAGTTTATTGAAATTCTAAATGAAATCAGAAACAACACCTTGTCACAAGCTTCAGCGGATGAGTTGAACAAACGCTATATTAAGGACTTTAAACCTGATCCTAAGGAAGGTTATATCGCACTGACCACTCATAACAATAGAGCAGAAATGGTCAATGCCACGGAATTGGAAGCTTTAACCACAAAAGAATATACGTATAAGGCGAAAGTGTCTGGGAAATTTCCGGATTATGCCTTCCCAAATAAAGAAGAACTCCAATTAAAAGTCGGTGCACAAGTAATGTTTATTAAGAATGACAGCTCACCTGAAAAACGCTATTTTAATGGTAAGATTGGTAAGGTCATTTTTTTGGATAAAGATGAAGTGGTTGTCAAATGCCCTGATGATGATTATAATATCAATACAACTCGGGAAGAATGGGAAAACATCAATTACTCAGTAAATGCTGAAACCAAAGCGATAACGGAAGATAAAATCGGGTCTTTTACTCAGATTCCGTTGCGCTTGGCTTGGGCCATTACTATACATAAAAGCCAAGGTCTGACCTTCGAAAAAGCCATTGTGGATGCGCAAGGTGCTTTTGCACATGGACAAACCTATGTGGCATTAAGCAGATGTAAATCTTTGGAAGGTCTTGTGTTAAAAAGTAAAATTGATTCAAGCCAAATTATTAATGACCATCAGGTCAGCTCATTTACCAAATCAACATCTGAGAATCAACCTGACGAGGAAGCTTTAGAATTGGCTAAAAATGCATTTCAACTTGAATCCATTCATGAGATATTTAATTTTTATGAATTCTTATATCCTATTAATCGGTTGTTAGATATATTTTATAAAAATAGGGGCAGTATCCAAGGAAATGTGGAATCACCATTAACCATGATGAAGGATGGAATTACCAATTTCTTAAAGCTGAGTAATAGTTTCAATAACCAATTGAAACAAATTTTGGATGATGAGAGTTTACCTGAAACCAATAGTTCGATTCAAGAGCGATTTAAAAAGGCAATTGACTATTTCAAAACCGAAACTGAAAAATGTATTGTAGATGCCTTAAAAGCCTTCAATTATTCTACAGATAATAAGGCAATTGAAAATGATTTAATTAAAAGTCTAGATGTCATTGAAGAACTTTTGGCCGCTAAACTCTCCTATTTCAATGGATTGGCCGAAGGATTTTCTACTCAGAAATTTCTGGAATTAAGAGCCAAATCGGTATTCCTAACCAAAGATAAACCTAAAAAGTCAAGAGCTTCAGTTATTGATGGGACGGTCAATATCGAATTATTTGAGCTGTTACGTGAATTGCGGAATGAAATTGCGAATGAAAATGACTTGATCCACTATCAGGTTTTTACTCAAAAAGCTCTTTATGAGATCTGTGAAGTGCTACCGGTAACTAAAAAACAGCTTTTGGAAATAGTTGATATGGGAAAAGTGCGGGTTGAGAAATATGGGGATCAAATTTTGGAGGTCATCAAAGCTTACTGTGACGAAAATGATATTGAAACCGATGATACCCCTCCTGTTAAAGTTAAGCCCGCAACAAGGGAAAAGGTCGGCGTGGGCGAATCGGCTGAAATATCATTCGCATTATTTCAAGCAGGAAAATCGATTTTTGAAATTGCCAAAGAACGGGAATTGACTACAGGCACCATCTTTGGTCATTTATCTAAATTTTTGGATTCAGGAGAAGTGAAATTGACCGATTTAATTTCAGAAGAACATTTTAAAGAGTTGACAGAACTCATCCCAAAGCATAAATTCGAGAATCTATCTGATTTGAAACGTCAGCTTAATGATAAATACAGTTATAATGATATTCGTTTAGTGCTAAATTTTATTTCTGAATAAAAACAAAAGTTTCGAAAATATTCGAAACTCTTGTTAGTTTATTATATGTCCATAAGAAGTATAGCAAAGCATTTTCTTGTTTTAAAAGTTTATTTGTGATAATATATTCTGGGCTACTTTATTGCCGGCAATCCTTGCTTTGTCACAAGATGCTTGATAATGAATACCTCCAAAAACTCGGCTATCTGCCATTTCCTTAGACATCTCTGCAAAGGAATTATAAGATCTTGCAGGCAAATCCAAATACTCGTAGGTGTTAAGTGTGAATTGAAAATTATCTCCAAATACGCTGGTGAGCGCCCCTGCAAACGCTGCACTTACATAAGCGTGCGCTGCGGGGAATTCGGGATGGCCAGGTGTATTAAATAAAGCGTTCCAAGAAGTGTGCCCCATCACATCACGAATATAGGTAATGGGTCGTACAACTTTGTAGGCATACTTATCCGTAAAACACATCTCACCTGCGTCATATTGAGTTATTCCACATTTAACATAAGCAATAGCAGCCTGATCCAGTTTAGGGTTTGCGGTACTTAATACCTGCGACAAAATCGCAATAAAATGGCCTCCCCCAGGATACCCGGGAACATCTCTATGATAAAGAGCCATGGCTTTTTGATCAGGTGTAAGTACTTGCGATATGTCGTATACCTCTTTTACCATATTATAAAAAGCCGATTCAGGTTCAGAAGAATATGGAGATGGTGGATCCAAAGCTACCCCGATGCTTACACCTGGCGTAAGCAACCTATGCTGGGAAGCGTAAGGATTTGCAGGCTTTGGAAAATTTGGGGGAGTGCTAACCCAAGTTCCGACCTCGCCAGTTGGGACGTATGGAGGGTTGGTATTAGCAAATCCATCTGTAGCTGCCCACTCATATACTTTTAATGCTATTTCTTTTCCGAAACCAATAGAACGTTCTAAAATATCGGCATCAACTTCTTGTGAATAGATTGAATTCATGGAATTTTCCAGACTATCAATTCTTGATTTATTAGCATCGGAAGTAAGCGAGAATAATTTTCTGTTCATTTCAGCTAAAGTGGCATTCGCTACTGCTGGCCAATAATATATTTTGTCTGGTTCTAGCTTAGGCATTGTAGGAAAATCGGTCAATTGACCCTGCATTGATACATGCGAGGGCATGGCTTGAACTAAAGATTCATATAAGGCTATTCCACAATAAGCCTGTGCTCTTCCAGAAGCTTGTGAGCCTGTACCTTCTGCCAATGGTATTCGCAACATGTTAAGTTGAATGTCAAGCCATTTAATGACCATATCGGATGAATGAGCATTAACATTGTTTGGAATGGCCTCTGGAATTTCAGATCCACTATCACATGAGCCAAATGTAAATAGATATACGAAGGACAGAAATAAAAAAGAGAGTTTACGAAGTATCATAGCTTTTAAGATTTAAATTGTTTATTAACAGTATGATACAAATGTATATGAAAGTCTACTTCAGCAATTATCTGTAAAGGCGTAAGATTTATCCTTGAAGTCAAATTTATTAATCAGGCCTATTTTTCAATTGTTTTCTATAATCTGAAGGTGTTTTTTTAAACTTAACTTTAAAGATGCGATTAAAATGAGTGACACTTTTAAAGCCACTTTCGAAGGCGATATCATTGATTGGTTTATTTAAATTGTGTAACATTTGGCAGGCTAACTCTAAGCGTTTTTGAATTAACCATTTCCCCGGACTTGTATTAAATAGTTTAAAGAAAGTGGTTTTGAAGGTTGTTAGACTGCGAGCAGTGAGTTTAGAAAAATCGGATAAGGAAAGATTAAACATATAATTAGATTCCATGATATCGATAAAAGCAGACTTGTCGTCATTGACTACATTATCGAGATACGATAATAACCTGGAATTTGCTTTATCGAAAAAGATACTAAATAATAGCTCACGAAGTTTCAGCTCCAAAACACTTTCTTGAGGCGGTGGATGCTTTATAAAATAGGGTAATAGGCCATTAAAATAAGCGTGAGTGATTTCATTTGTACCGATAGTAAAAAGTAACTCCTTTTTTGACTCTGCTACAATAGGTTGTGGCTTCAGTCTGTCACGGAATTCATTGATGAAACTACTGATATAGCGGTCATGAACGGCAAAAACGACTACCTGCCAATCTTCTTTATGGAACTTACCTTGCTGAAAAGCTCCCTTCCTTAAAAAAATCAATGAGCCTTTTTTAACATCTATACGTTTCTCAGGTCTAACTAATCTTCTTTCTCCTTCAACGGTATAGATTATATGATTCAAACTAGTCATTAAATTAGCCCAAGTCTCCATTTGAGGACAATTATAGTTAATCAGTAGGTTGTCGTTTACCCGTAAAGTTTTAAAATACTCGGGGTCTTCCTGAAAGGCTTCATAAACATTCAACATAACTGTGGTACTTTATTGATTTCCAAAACTATAGTAATTAAAGTTACTCATTATATTCAGTAATACGGCTATGAGACTTTTATTTCTGATGAAAATAACCAATGGAGCGGAAGTAAAAATATAATGCATGCCACTAAAAGTCTGAAAGCATTGACAACGCCCCACTAAACTTTTTATCCGAAAAAAAAGACCCAACCTAAGTTGAGTCTTTTAAAAGTATGGATGTATTTTTAATCTATTTCTTGACCATCAATTTTTTAGTCGTTGCGCCATATTGAGATTGAATTTTTATATAATAAATTCCATCAGATAGATTGCCTACATCAAATGTATTGTTTTTCAAGACGGGTGTGCTAATCTTTTGACCTGTAACGTAAAATAATTCGATAGCATATACGATGGTTCCAAATTGGGATGTGATATTAACCTGGTTATTGGCAGGGTTCGGAAATAGCCAAATGCTATGTTCTAAATCACTCGGATTGATGCTTAATGTGGAAGCATCCGCAAAGGCCCATATAGAAAAAGCATCTATATTGGTTACAGCATGGAGGAAGGTTTCTGGAGTGCCACCTTCATTAGTAAACGTTACACCATTGTCAGTACTTCTATAGGCCGCAAGTTTTGATCGTTCCAATCCGTTTAAATCAACATCCGAAATATAAAAATGTGTCTCGATATTTAAACCTGAGTTAACAGTTGGGTTAATTTCGTAATACCGTTTAACCGTAGCGTTTCCGTTAATGTCAAGAGCGCCGTAGCGTCTGTAAATCTCCGTACTTCCCATGGATGCACTTCCATTATAGGTCACCACTCCTATAAGTCCAAAATCATTGGTAATGCCGGCGGTATGGTTTCTTGTGGTTTTAATGTAAGTGCCGTCTGCTCCGGTTATTGGATTCGTATTTGATTCGCCAACAATCTCTGCGGTTGGCCCAAGGGTTACATGACTGGCCGTGGTTAGATTAAAACTTGAAGTGTCATTAAAAAAAAGTTCCCTGTTAAGGGTTACTTGACCTTTTAGCGCAACAGGGGATGTGCCATAAAGCTCTAAATAATCAATGGTATTTGGGTGGCTTAACTCAATATCGTGAGGGTTGCCATCCAAACCTTTCATTTGGAGCGTTCCGCCATTCAATACGGTAGCGCTTTCGTTTACAAAGTCGCCATCTACAACGGTAATGACACTATTTTCATTATGGAGAGCTCCTCCCGAGGAAATATATAGTCCATTTTGGCATAGTGAGATTTGGCATATTGCCAACGTTGCTAATAAGTATAAAGTTTTCATAATGCTTTGTTTTAATAGTTTAGATCATCTACCAGAAAACCGCGAATGTTCATATTAATAAAGTTAATTGATGAGGAGCTTTCGTGGATTACAGTTAAATATTGCCCGGGATTTAAAACAAATAAGGGAGCACTATCTCCCACAATGGGCATAGTTACATTGGTTTCAACAAAAATGACCATGGAAGTTGAAATTATGGGGCTACCATTTAAACTTGACGAAACTCCAATCGAGAACTGGAAATTAGCATCCTTTGAAAGTCCATTTGGGCGCGGATAAATACCTGTAACAACCAAAAGTTTGCCACTAGGGGGCGTTTTGTAGTTAACAACACTCGTCCATGAACTGAATGATAAAGATTCTCTTTCATTTTTTCCAATCCCAGAAGAATATCCATATACTGGAACTGGATTTGTAGGTAGTGATGCTGTAGGTTTTGCCGAAAAAGAATTCCATTGCGTACCGTTATGTCCTTCAAAAGAACCTTCTGAGTCATTATAACGCATGGTGCCTTTAGTTGGTGTTGTAGCATCATCGGTCAACTTGATTTTACCATTAACGTCAAGTGCCTGTTCTGGGCTGGAGTTGTTTACGCCAACTTGGGCGTTCATGGATATCATAATTATAAATCCGAAAAATGTTGTTAATAGTGTTTTCATAATATTATTTGTTTTAATTAGTTATTTTTTACAATCAATTTTTTGGTCACCACTCCTTTTTCTGATGCAATAGTAGAAGATACTGTAGAAGAGCCACTATAAAATTTACCAGCTTCATCACCATTAGCACCGCCTACGGAAAACGCCACTGACTTTAATGTTATTAGTATAGGAAGTGAAATAAAACAGGCTTGCAATAATTAGCTTAACCTTTGTTTTCATGTGTATTGGTTTTTAAGATTATTTTTTTTTTAAAATTACTTATTGTCTGTAAGTAGGGATTGCACTATTGTAACAAAGTGTGCAACAGATGTAACATGGAGATATTAGTTGCTATGTGTCAGACGATTGAGAATCTGTAAATTATATCTTAGTATGAGGAGTCTAAAGCTCAATAAATTGTAGGATAATGTGGCAATAGAAGTTATTATATTACAATCGGTAATTTTAAACGTGTATTTGATATGTTTAAAATTGTTTTTTAGACCATTAATAATTAAAGAAATTAATCAAAAAAAAAGACCCAACCTAAGTTGAGTCTTTCGTATCTAAATTTAAAAATATTATTCTTTAATAAGGTTTCTGGAAATCACAATTTTCTGAATCTCGGAAGTCCCTTCATAAATCTGAGTAATCTTCGCATCACGCATAAGAAACGAGTTTATGATTAGGGCTCCATTATTTTTTATAAAAGTATACTCATATGCTCAGTTATATAGGCAAATTAGCGAGTGATCGTTCAATTCTAAAGAGTATAAATAAAACTATAAAACCATACAGACCCCATGAATTAATTTATGGGGTCTATTTTTATTCTTCTGGATATGATAATAATCTTGCACATCGTTGATTGTGGAATACTTATTTGCCCTATGAAAAATTAGGAAACAATGCGTAATTTAAAGCAATCACACAAAATACAATACATGCTACAAATGCAATTTTTTGAATGACTAAAAATCGTTCTTTCTTTATTAGTTTTATAACCAGGATAACGCTTATTAATACTATTAACGGAACTAGCCATAAGATATAATTGGCGGACTTTATCAAACCCACAACTATCAAGACTGGCTTCTCTTCTATCGTTTGTAATATTATTAATGTTAATCCACTAAGGGTGGCTAAAATTAAAAATGAATTTACGGTCACCCAATTGCCGACGTTAGAGCTTCTCTTTCGAACTATTTTTATGAGTCCAATTACAAAGCTGACGAGGCTTATTAGAATGACCAATGAGAGTGCGATAATTAAAAACCAGTTTAACGTAAATAAATGCGTCAGTAATTTTTCAATTTTTAAGTTTTTGTAATATCCAGCCACAAAATCGATGGTGTTGTCCCCCAATTCCTCTTCGCAAGTGTTTTCGGGTTTTTGATTATTTAAAAATGCCAATCCGATATCTGCCCCACAGGGTTGCATAACAACGCCATGACCGATTTTCGGAATATTATAATAATAGTGGTTTTTAAAATTGGGTCGTATCTTTTCACTCCACGATGGAGGCGTTATCGGATCATAACTCCCAGCCAAAATAAGTGATGGGATGTCTGTTTGAATTGCTAAAATTGCGGAGCTATCTTGTACTATCCGCTGATCAGTATAATAGAAATCGCTATAGTTTTCTTCGAGTACAAACTCGGCATCTTCAGAGATAACAGTTTCTAAAAGCGTCTTGGATGTATCGCGGATCAATTTTGCATCGTAGGTATAAATAATGGGAGATACTAATGCACCTGAAGTATCTGCACTCATAGTTTTTGCAAATGCGTAATATTTTAGAATGGCACTTTGGTCTTTGTTAATCATACTCTCAATAACCAAAGGAATATAGGGATAGAGATCTCTTCTATATAACATCACAAATAATATTTCATTCGCTCGAAATTTTCCAAAATGAATGTTGTCACCCTTTGCCGTGGTCATTTCTAAAGGATGTTCATCTAAGCTTTGGAGAAAAGTTTTATAGCGTGACTTCAAATTGGGATATTTAGCGTTACAATCAGGGTCTTGGGCGCAGTCCGTCAGAATATGGTTGAGACTGTTACTGAAATTTGGAGATAACTCGGGGTGGAGTGGATAAGCGACTGGAACATTTGAATCTAAAATCGCCGAACGTATGTTGACACTTGAGTTTTCTGCAAGGCGGATAAAATTTTGAACGACTAAAGTTCCGTTTGAAATCCCTAAAAGATTATAACTTTCATAACTCAAATTTTCTGCCAATAGAAGACCGTCTTTAGCGTTGGTGTCTGTGCCAAACATATTGATATCAATATTATTTTCTTCCAGCGCATCTAAAGTTTTGTTGATTTTACGAGTCATATATTTTTCTGCCTCCTGTGAGTTGTATGGTATTTCCCCTTCCTCATAATCTGATGTAATTTTGCTCAAATCGGGTTCTGAATAGCCCAGGCCTCTATAATCATATAAGATCATGTCTCGGTCTTCAGTCAATTTATGATTTGTCCATGACCGCATTCTTTCGATGGAAGCAGCTCCCCAACCTCCAATGAATTGAAGGATTGGGTCTGGCTTATTGTTACCATTTCTTGCTTTAATAATGATGAAGGCAATTTGGTAGGTTTTATTAGTTGGATTAGAATAATTTTCCGGCACCGTGATATATCCAAATTCAATCTTGGGGCCGTTATCCAACAGGGTGCAATCCTTTAAAAAGCAATCTGATTTGGTTATTTTGCCGATGTCCTGTGCTGTTGCATAGTGTATTGAAATAATGCCAATTGTTAATAGAGTGATTAATTTTTTCATGATCTTTAATTTAAGACATTAGAAATTGTTGGTGGAAAATACCATCAATGGCCTATTTATAGATTTTTACTTTTATTGATTACTGAATATTTTTAGTGTATTACTTTTAATTCCATGTTGGTACTATAGCTCCCCACCATAAAAAATAGCAAGTAGCCAAAAAGTGCAAACAGATTAAAGTTGCAGAATACCAATAGGTTAGTTTTTTAATTTTCGCTTTGCGCACTTTAAAAAGGTAATACACCGACCATATTGATACCAAGGCAAAACCAATCAATGATATTAAAACCGTAATTGAAGGTAAGGTTACATTACCAAAAACCTCAGAAAAATTTGAATACTCTGAAAAGATTGTAATATAGGCTACCACCACAAATGCACTAGAAATAAGTGGCCATAATCGAATCCAAATATTTTCGCCTCCAGTCAACTTACCCATCCAGAGACGAATTGACCAAACTGTCCCAAAAAGAATGGCTGTTATAATTCCTAACAGCCACAAGACTAAAATAATGAGTTGACCAAAAACTATGAGTGCTGAAACAGGTTTTAAGACTTGGACACCCTCTTGATAAACTTCTCCCGCAAGTGGGTCTTGCGCCCTCACCATGGATATTTTACCTGTTTCTGGCGATACAAATTGATTTTCGTTGATCTGAATATAGGCTCTTAAGTCCTCTCCATCAAAAGCATTATTGATAATCAGTGTATCTTTTTTATAGGTCATTTTTTGTGCATTAGAAAGACGTTCCAAAAAATAAAATAGCTGGCTTCTTGGATTTATATTTATATAGTATCCTGTCACATCTGCTTCATTGTTTGCTGTTAGGTTTGGGCCTTTCGAACTTTCGTCTATAATGTCTTTCAATTGGAAAGCCCGTATGAGGTTGATGATACGTTGCATTGCTTGTCTATCACTTGAATTGGTCATGACTGCATAGCCAAGGTTATATTCCGGTAAGTAAGATAAATCGGCCAGAGCGCCCATAACGCTGCCCGCGTGTTTCCTGTAAACCACGTTTTTGTATGGTGAAGAAGAGTTAGACAATCCGTAGCCAACTTCTAATCCAGCTTGGGCGCCAATAGTTGTAGAGGGTGTTTCCATGCGTTGCAGTGAGGCTTCGCTAATAAGCTGCACACTGTCAATTTTTCCTCTATTTATAAAGAACGACACCATATTGGCCATGTCTGTTGGCTTAGTATTGATCGTACCCGAAGGTCTCATTAATACATTCCAGATATTTGCCTGTTTTCCATCTATATAAAGTTTTGCGCCATGTTGTTTGTATGCTTCCGAATCAGTAAAATAAGTCATACTCTCCATACCCATCGGGTCAAAAAAGGTCTCTCGAATATAATCTTCAAAAGTTTTACCAGTAATTTTCTCTACGATGTATGCCGCAACGCCTGGTCCTGAATTGGAATAGGCAAAGCGTGTGCCCGGTACCCAACGAGAAATGCGAGAATGGGGATGAAAATCGATGGCTTCTTTGAGGCTTAACTTCAAGCCATCTGTAGCTATTTCAACATCATGGTAGTCATCCCAACCTGTGGTGTGTTCCAGCAAGTGTTCTACCAAAATGGGGGAAGTCTCTTGCCATGCATTCTCAAACTCAACTTCTGGTACGAGGTCTCTAACTTTGTCTTTTAGGCTTAGCAAGCCTTCTTCCTGTAGCTTAAGTATAGCAAGCGAAACAAACATTTTAGAAACTGAACCGATGCGGAACATCGTCTTTTCATCTGCATCTATGTCATTCTCAATATCTGCTGTGCCCAAGGATTTTGTCCAAACTACCCCGTTTTCATTTACCAATGTCAGTCCTACAGCAGGTGTGTTTGTTTCTCTCAAAACTGCTTCTATGGCACTTTGTAATTCAGGTATTGAGGTCGGGATTATGGATTCTTTTTCTTGACTAAAAAAAGGACTTGCCTGTAAGAAAATAAAAAGAAGGAAGTAAACTCGAAATGTATAATGATTTAGTTTCATAAGATCAACTATTTATTCGGTTTATTGATGGCATACAATTTTGTAAGCTTAAAGTTTCAAACCAACTTGCATATACGGTTCTAATCAGATCGGCTTCTATTGCTCAATCCGTTGTACAGAACTATTACCCATTTAAAATTGTTGGTGGAAAACACCAACAATGGACAAATAACAAAATCACCAATTAAATCATTCCCTCACCCTAAACCCGTTCCCATTCAACACCTCAATCCTTTCAGTATTCGATTCAATGTCATCTTTCGTAAGCCAAGCGTCACGCATCTCTTTTTTAGAGAATAATTCTAACTGATCACCATTATGAGGAGAATCTTTTTGAGTGGCATTACCATAGGTTAGTAAAACTTTTGCTTTGACTTCATCGCCAAACTCAATGACCCCTATCCAAGAATCTCCGCCACCAACATACATGTTGTTGTCATCAGCGCCTCCTGGCCATGCCACATTAAATACTCCTAATGAACCATCAATGCCGTTTGCAGGTAGATTTTTGCCATTATATTTAATTCTATAGTAATCACCCCAAGGACTTTCTAAATTTCCAAATTTGGTTTCTATTTCCGTAGCCGCTTGTTCTAGTAATTGAACTGCTGCTTTAGGGTCAGCTAGACCGTCGGGAGTGGTATTTGGTGCTTCAATATTCCATTGTACGGCGTAATTGGAATCCTTCCAAACCTTAAATTTACTTGCCCAATTATAGAACAAAAGCATGCCTTTACTGTCTGCATTCGCTTCTCTGTCCCAGTTTTCCAATACTATTTTGGCTTGGTTTGCTTTTTCTGAATCTGAAGCATCAACCGCAGCAAACAAATCATCTAAAATCCTGTCTGCGAATTCCAGACGTGTAGAAAACGTGTAATCTACCAACTCGTCAAAGGTTATAGATTCATCTTCCATAAGCATTCTTGCGGAACGTTGGGGTCTGAACGACATACTTATAGGAGACATATATGCGGGATAATCTTTAGGATTTAAGACCATTGGTATGGTGCATGTCCAAGGTGGATCGTTGGCATTTTGAAGCCATCCGCTTTTTGGATTTTTAACTTTGGGCAAGTCGGTATAATCATGAACATCGGCCCATACATCGGCAGATTTTCCACCAGGAATTACTCGATCCCAATACGCCCAGTCACCTGAACTTCGCTTTGGTACCAATCCATTAAACAAATAGAAAATTTCACCTTGCTTATCGGCGTAAATGACATTAAAAAAAGGAATCTGTGCCATTTTTAAAGCATCCTCAAATTCATTGAACGTAGAGCTGTTGATCATTTGCCACCATTGCAATACCATATTAGGTCTATCCAAGCCCGCAATTCGCAAGGCTAGAACTTTATCTTCGGTTTTCTTAACGATTGGGCCATGAACCGATTTCATGACGGGAATTTCTTTGTCAATGATAGTGCCATCCTCCTGCTTCACTCTGATAGTGGTTGTTGAGGCTTCAAATTCCTTTCGCTCGCCATCCAGGAGATAGCCACCATCTTTCAGTTCTAATTCGTAAGTGTCTGCGTTGTCAATGGTATTAACGGTATGGCTCCAGCCAAGGTCTTCATTAAAACCAACAACAATTCCAGGGATTCCGACCAGTGTTGAACCGTACATATTTTTTCCATTTAAATTTAAATGGGATTCAAAAAACAAAAATTCATTAAACCATGGCAAATGAGGATTTTGAAGTAACAATGCGTTACCAGAAGCCGACCGCTTTGGTGAAATGGCCCAGGCGTTTGATCCTAAATCCGGCCATTGTTGCACACGTCCTAGATCACTCCCTGCAATAAAACGAGAGAAAATAACGTACATACTATGCATGTTTGCGTCTTTTGTAGTTAACGGTAACACGACCTTATTTTTATCATCTACGGCTTCGGGATGTGCTTCTACATAGGCATTCATTCCTTTTACAAAAGAGCTGTAGATACTTTTTGCTAAAGGGTCTTGATTTATTTCCCACTCGTCGGCCAATGCGTCAAATCCCAATGTATGGATGAGCATGTCATTATCGAATTTAGTATGTCCCCAATATTCGGCGCCTTTACCTCTGGAACTTCCATAAAGCTCTAAAATAAGGTTAGCATGATTATGCATTTGGGCCCAACCTTGAGCAAAAAATAAGTCTTCAACCGTATTTGACGTAATATGTGGAACACCCCAGGTATCCCATGCAATTTGGGTTTCTATTTTTTGTGTTTGTACGGAAGTGGTAGTTACGAAGGAAACTACCAGAGCGAAAAGAAGTTTAATTTTCATTTTTCTTTGGTTTAGACGTTAATAATAATGTAGGCTAACGATTTAGGTTTATGAGATTTGGAGGGTTTCGA
This sequence comes from Gelidibacter gilvus, assembly GCF_004115975.1. GTDB lineage: Bacteria > Bacteroidota > Bacteroidia > Flavobacteriales > Flavobacteriaceae > Gelidibacter > Gelidibacter gilvus. The sequence goes on from NZ_SDDZ01000017.1 coordinate 14,172, forward strand.
TTTATATTAAATGAATGTGATTAAGAGGCTTAGAAAATTCTAATCCTAATGCTTTAAGCCCATTTGAATACTTATTTTTATCGGAGCAAATTATACTTTCTTGCTTAATCAATTTTCACTCAGACAATTCAATAAACATGTACTGACCGGTCAACCTGCGTCATGTCCAACTGTTTTGATTGGTGGAAAATACCAACGATGTCAAAATCATTGTTTATAAACCACGAAAGAAAAATTCTGAAAACTTCTTCCATTCGGTTGACCATTGTCATTAAGTACAGAAGTTTTTACAGCCAACGCATATCCCCCAGCCACAAATTCTGAACCTGCACTAATAAATGCACGCTCCACAGATCCTTGCAATGTAACTATAGATGTGTGAGCAGAGGAAAAATTTACAAAATCAATAATTACGAGCGTGTATCCAATCGGCCCAGGTCTTTCCACTCTAAAATTGCCAGTCCCACTTTTAATTGTACCGTCAGCAGATATTGTACCATAAGCTACAGGTATCAAATCTGCATTTCCTGTACTTGGCCGTTTTAGTTTCTTTGTAATTTCCACTGCATCCTCTTTAATCCTTAATGTTTCAAGACCAGGTCCAGCGCCTAAGTATAACTCGTTTTTGCCACCAACCGCTCTAATACTTGCTCTTCCGAGATCTGGACCGTCAGTAAACACGCCCATTTTTAATCTGTGAGTGCTATTGCCTATGCGGAAATCGCCTTCATATGAAATTAGATTACCATCGCCACCTCTAACGTCAAGTTTTACTTCGGGAGACACAGTTCCAATGCCTACATTACCATTCCTAGCCACGGTTAATTTAGGAATAGAATTTGTTGCTAAATGAACTTTACCGGTAGTATTAAAGAGTGCAGTTCCAAGAACAATATCCTTATCGTCCCAATTAATTCCCATATATCCTTGAAATCCTTCATTATTGTGAAATCCAATCCAATTGTTTGGGCTTGTTGATTGAATTTTTATAGATTCACTGGTGCTTGAACTAATTTCTAATGGATGCATAGGTTGTATAGTACCAATTCCTACATTTCCACTATTATAAAAAATATTATTCCCAGTTCCTTTTTTCCATATTGAACTGCTACCTGAAATGTCACCTGGAATCCAGGAAGTACCATTCCATTTTAATACTTGATTGTTTATTGGTGTTCCTTCTATATCCGTCAGATCATTAAGTTGCATATTTACCGCTTTTCCACTGCTATTGGCGTAAGGAACAGATTGTAAGGCTACGGTGCCAACGTCGCTACCGTTCAGGGAAATGCTGGCATAAGGTGCAAGTTTGCCCCATTCTAAGTCTTTATAGATTCCTGCGGTAACGTCTCCTGTGCCAATCTGCAAACTAAAAACGCCACTGATATCAGAGGTGATGGTGTGATTTTCCGAGTATAAAACTGTTGCGGTTGGTAAACCAAATCTTAAGGAAATTCCTATTTGGATAGATTGATTAGCCAAAATTTCATTGCTGGCATCCCTTGCAACGCCTTGATAGTTGATATATTCCGTCTGAGCTTGACCAAAAGCAAAGCTTGATAGCAGTATGGCAGCTATTGCTAAAATATTTTGGAGTTTTTTATATGCTTTCATAAGTTTAGTTTTTAATGATTTTAATTGACTTATAGATTTTAAGTTCTGCAATAGAAAGCAACATGATATAGTTTCCGCTATCGAGTGTGCTTAAATTTATTTGAGCATTGGATGCGCCATTGGTCATATCCATTTTCATGATTTTTTGGCCCAGCATATTGAGTAAGGTTACTTTATATGGATAGGTGTGGTTCATTCTGATGTTAAGATAATTTGATACGGGATTGGGATACACCGTTATTTCCGAGCTTTTTAATGTTATGATATTAGTACCCAAGGTATGTTGCGCACTAAAAATGGCCCAAAATCCTTGATCCAGTGACGGGGTAGAACCAGTAAGTCCAATTATGGGTTCGCCAATGGTAAACTGCAAATTTGAACTATCCGTAGTCAAAGCGCCTCCCGCCGTAGCGAACGTGTGATTTTCAATGGTCTGTGCGTGGATGCCATGACCGACCATTAGGCATAGCAATAAGAGTAGTTTTTTCATCTTATTTAAATTTTAGTTTGTAATCTATCTTTTTACAATTAACTTTTTAGTCACCAATCCATGTTGAGAAATGATCTTTAAAATGTAAATCCCATCCGCTAAACTGCGGACGTCAAAAGTGTTGTCAGTATTTAAGTTTGTATCCATCTTCTGTCCCGATAGCGTAAACAATTCAATGGCGTTGATAACATTGCCAAGGTTAGAAGTGATGTTCACCGTATAATTTGCAGGATTTGGAGCGATGGTAATGCTGTTGTTCAGATCCCCAATGCTTTCGATTGCTAATGTTGACGCATCCGCAAAAGTCCACAGTGAAAAAGAATCTATATGTTCAACCAAATGAAAATAAGTTGACGGTGTGCCACCTTCATTGGTGAAAGTTGTGCCATTGTCCGTACTTCTAAAAGCCGCCAGACTGGTACGCTCCAAACCATTTAGGTCCACATCCGAAAGGTAGAAGCGTGCATTAATATCCAATGCCTCATTCACGGTGGGATTGATTTCGTAATACCGTTTCACGGTTGGATTGCCATTAATGTCAAAAATGCCATAGCGTCTATAGATTTCTGTACTTTCCATGGAGGTGGTGCCATTGGTAACATGGACACCAATAAGCCCAAAATCATTGCCTACACCTGCGGTATGGTTTCTGGTGGTTTTTATATAGGTACCATCTGCTCCGATTATAGTGTTATCGTCAAATTCTCCCACAATTTCTGCAGTTGGCCCGAGAGTAACATGACTGTCTGATGTCATTTCAAACTTTGACGTATCTAAAAAAAGGATTTCCTTGTTGAGGACCAATTGGCCATCAAGCTCCACCACAGAGGTGTCGTACAGCTGTAAATAGTCAAGGGTGTTTTCATCTTTCAATATTAGGCGATGCGGTTGGGTGTCCAAACCTTTCATTTGTAAAAAGCCACCATTTAAAGTGCTATTGCTCGCATTGACGAAGTCGCCATCGACAATAGTAATGACACTATTTTCAGTGTTGAGATAAGCTTCTGGTGCAATATAAAGTCCTTTCTGACCCAATGAAATTTGGCAGGATGCGAGTGTTATCAATAGATATATAAGTCTCATGGTTATTGATATTAATAGTTAAGATCATCTACAATGAAACCACGGACTGACATATATATAGGATATGAAGTAGAGTTAGCAACACTAAAACGTTGTTCAGGGCTCAATATAAATAAAGGAGATTGAGCACTACTCCTACTCATTGCGTTTAAATCACCTTTGGACGACAACCACATGCCTCCATCGCTATAGAAATTTGGAATACCAGTTGGATTAAGAGGTTGCACTTGGACAGAGTATATAGCATTATCTTCAGCATAACTACCTGCATGAAAATCGATAGATGTTATAATTAAATATTTGCCACTTGGAACGTCGGTAAAGACAGACAAAGGATTATCCCAACGACGAAATTCTATACTACTTCTACCACCATTAGCTGAAGATGTGTCTGAAAATCCATGAATAGGAACCGGATTAGAAGGCAACCCAGAAGACCTACTCTGCGTAAACGAATTCCACTGACTTCCATTGTACCCCTCAAAGTCACTTGATGTCGCATCATAGCGCATAGTACCTGCCGTTGGTGCAGTGTCATCATTGGTGATTTTCACTTTCCCGTTGACATCCAGTGCCTGTTCTGGTGTTGGGTTGTTGACGCCTACTTGAGCGCTCATTGAGATCATCATAAATAATCCGAAGATTGAAGAGAGTAGAGTTTTCATAATAGTATTTGTTTTTGGTTTATATGAAATTGGTGTATAACAGGTGCCGGTTAACAAACACGAGATGATAAAGGCACCACCAAGTACTCAACAACTAACATCGAGTATTCAGATTTTCGAATTAAAATAGTTAAACCCTTGTTTTTTACTTAATATTAAATCACAGCAATGGTTAACATGCCTAAAAACTTTTGTGGGGAAAAATGTGTGTCTTTCAGAAATTCAAGTTAAGATAGTGATACTAACTTGCTTGTGCTTGTATAAAACCGCCCTTTAGGAATTGAATATGAGGAGCTTATAGTGAGCTAGGAAGGGTTTTGCTGATTTCTATTCAGCAACGCTTTTGAAGCCATAACTTCTTGTAGAAAATCAAACCTATCCACCTGGAATTTTGAGGGACTTACCCCACAATATTTTTTGAAATCGTTGGAGAAATGTGGGAAATCGTAATAATTAAACAAGGCGCTCAATAATTGATAATCTGTGATCGTATCTGCCTTAATTTCGGCCAACATAAAATTGAACCGTACTATGCGCTTATACGTTGTAGGTGTGATACCCACCATGGTCTTAAATTTCTTTTCTAAATAACGCTCACTTATTCCCAGTTGTCCTATAAGAGACTTGATGGAGCAGCAGCCATAATTTTCTTTAATAAGTTGGAAAGCAGAGTCTATAACATTTTGCTGTGGTTGCGTGGATGAAAGCCGCTCAGTAAAAATATTCTCAATAAGTTGTATTCTTGATTTTGTGGATTGTTCTGCTTCAAAATTTTCTGTGAATTCATTAAGGTTGCATGAAAGAACGGAGTTCGTTGCAACAGCCTTATTTGTGATAAGGGGCATATTAGGTTTGAAAAGATGCCATAATCCCGTAGGTTGAAATGTGACCCCATAAAATTCGACATCATTGGAGTCCGAATTGATATAATAACGTTCGGTTTGTTGACCAACGGCATAGTATCTTGATAGTTTTTGTTTTTTATTATTTTGTACCACATAGAATAATCCTCTTAAGTGGAATCCCATGTGTGCATAGCCACTTGGCATGCAAAACTCACTAATACTGTTTTTATAATCCGAACGGTGACATTTTATGGTATAAAAAAATGCGATATAAGGTTGAAGAATTATGGAAGGAGAATAAGTTTCAAACATTCTAGGAGTGTTTAACTTGTTAGTATCCAGGTTTTGATTGCTATTAAGTTACGACAATTATCTTATGAAATAGACAGGATATATTAAAAACCTTCTCAAGATTGCTCGAAGAAATTATGGATTGGATTGGTCTATATATAGATGATCTCCAATTTATCGTTGAGATTTCGTCGCATTTGGAACCCTTTAATTGACATAAAAAAAAAGAGACTGTCTTTAAGACAGTCTCAAATATAAAAACACTTTTAAAATGTTTATTCCTTAATCAGATTCCTCGAAATCACAATCTTCTGAATCTCCGAAGTGCCTTCGTAAATCTGTGTGATTTTTGCATCACGCATCAATCTTTCTACGTGATATTCTTTAACGAAACCATTTCCACCGTGAATCTGTACTGCTTCCACCGTATGCTCCATCGCCACTTTAGAGGCGAATAACTTTGCCACAGCGCTCGATACATCGTAGTTATTGCCTTGGTCTTTATCCCAGGCTGCTTTCATCACCAAATGGCGGGCTGCTTCAATATCTACATACATATCTGCCAGTTTAAATGCAATAGCTTGGTGGTTGCAGATTTCTGTGCCAAATGCTTTACGTACTTTTGAATATTTCAAAGCTAATTCATAAGCACCACCGGCAATCCCCAAAGCTTGTGCTGCAATACCAATGCGTCCACCAGAAAGGGTTTTCATTGCAAAACGGAATCCTGAACCGTCATCACCAATTCTGTTTTCTTTTGGGACTTTGACGTCGTTAAATTGAAGGGTGTGCGTATCACTTCCTCTAATTCCTAATTTATCTTCTTTAGGGCCAATATCAAATCCTGGGGTTCCTTTTTCAACAATAAAGGCATTGATCCCGTGAGATCCTTTATGCTTATCCGTTTGGGCAATCACCAAATACACGTCTGCACGTCCTCCACTAGTAATCCAGTTTTTTGTGCCATTAAGCAGGTAATGGTCACCTTTATCAATAGCCGTTGTTCTTTGAGATGTCGCGTCACTTCCAGCTTCTGGCTCGCTTAAACAAAAAGCACCTACAAACTCGCCAGTAGCAAGCTTTGTCAAATACTTTTGTTTTTGCTCTTCGCTGGCAAACGCCTCCAAACCATAACAGACCAACGAGTTATTTACAGAGACTATTACGGAAGCTGAAGCATCTATCTTAGACAATTCCTCCATCACCAACACGTAAGAAATAGTATCCATGCCGCTTCCACCATATTTAGGGTCGACCATAAGGCCTAAAAAGCCAAGATCTCCCATTTTTTTAACCAATTCCTTTGGGAATTTTTGTTTGTTGTCACGTTCAATAACACCAGGAAGGAGTTCCGTATTGGCGAAATCGCGAGCAGCGTCACGTATTAATTTATGTTCTTCGGTTAGTGTAAAATCCATGTTGTAAGATAATTGTTGGTTTATTAGAAAGCGAACGCAAAGATAAGTTTTTACTGCTATTTTATCAATTTGAATAACTATTTTTACGTCTATGATTAAAAATCACTACAACGTTATAGGGGTGATGTCAGGTACATCCTTGGATGGGATTGACATAGCCCATTGTACTTTCACGCATCAAGACCGATGGAATTTTGAAATATTAGTGGCAGAGACCTACGAATATCCATCTGTTTGGGTCGAAAAATTAAAAAATCTGGTAACCTTGACCGCATCTGAATTATTGCAATTGGATGAAGATTATACAAGTTTTTTAGGCAATGCGATCCGACTATTTATTCAAAAGAATAAACTTTCCAGTTTGGATGCCGTTTGTTCTCATGGGCATACTGCATTACACCAACCACACAATGAATTGACCTATCAAATTGGTAATTTGCCGAAATTGGCTACGCAATTAAATGAAACGGTGGTGTGTGATTTTAGGGTTGCAGATGTAGCTTTGGGCGGTCAGGGTGCGCCATTGGTGCCTATTGGTGATAAGCTTTTATTTTCTCAATATGATTTTTGTTTGAATTTGGGTGGGTTTGCTAATATCTCCTCCGAGATTCATGGACAGCGGATTGCTTATGATATTTGTCCAGTTAACATTGTGCTTAATCTTTATGCCAATGTTTTGGGATTAGATTATGACGATGGTGGCAAGATTGCAGCTTCGGGTGCTATTAATGAAACATTGTTGCAACAATTGAACGCTTTAAGTTTTTATAAATCCCCTTATCCAAAGTCTTTGGGATTGGAATGGGTGAAAGAATCGATTTTTCCGATAATAGATTCGTATTCTTTAAGCGAGAAAGATGTTTTGAGAACCTTCGTTGAACATATTGCCGTACAAATCGCCAATGAAATTAATTTTAAAAGTAACGCATCAGTACTAACCACTGGCGGTGGTGCATTTAATGAGTTTTTGATGGCATGTTTATCTAGTAATACCCAGAATTACATTATTATCCCTGATAAATCAATAATAAACTACAAAGAAGCACTCATCTTTGCTTTTTTAGGCGTACTTAAACTCCGTAATGAAAACAACTGTTTGAGTAGCGTTACTGGCGCAAGAAATGATCATAGTTCCGGCAAAATTTATTATCCTTAAAAATAGTGTTAATATGATTCTAAGCGATGCTTATTTTTTATATTTGCGGTGAAAAATCAGACTGGAAAGCATTGGCTTCTTGAGCTCAAAACACAAGACAACTAAGGAGCTTTGATATTTATGATTTCAAGAACACGATTTTAAAATATACTTAAGTTTAGTTTTGTACGTTTACACACTAATTACATCAATTTTAATAAATTTTAATATGATATTACAGAGTACTATTCAAGATGGCGTGGAACTTGTTCCGGAAACAGAATCAGTTCAAAAGACATTATCAATTATTGAATTGATAGGAAGTGGGGGAACTGCTGGGATGGTCATCATTGCCATTTTGTTTGTGTTGTTGGTTTTTGCGATTTATATTTATTTCGAAAGATTATTTGCTGTAAAAGCAGCATCAAAAATAGATTCTAATTTCATGAATCAAATAAAGGATCATGTCACTAACGGAAAAATAGATTCGGCTCAAATTTTATGTGCCCAAGTAAATACGCCAGTTTCTCGCTTGATCAATAAAGGAATCAGTCGCATTGGTAAGCCGTTGGAAGATATTAGCACAGCTCTTGAAAGCGCAGGACGATTGGAAGTTTATGAATTGGAAAGAAATGTGAGTGTTCTTGCTACTATATCTGGGGTGGGACCAATGATTGGGTTTTTAGGAACTGTTATTGGGATGATTCTATCCATCTTTGAAATCGCAAATGCTGGTGGGCAAATTGACATTAAATTGCTGGCAGACGGACTTTATACCGCAATGACCACAACCGTTGGAGGTTTGATTGTTGGTATTGTTGCCTATATGGCTTATAATCACTTAGTGGTTAAAACCGATAAAGTGGTTCATCAAATGGAAGCCAATTCTTTAGAATTTTTAGATCACTTGAACGAACCGATTTAATTCAGTCTTCAGTAGGCAGTCTCAGTATTCGGTTTTGGAAGATGGGTGCTGACGTTTTAAACAGTGAAACCTGTCGGACGTGTTTCAAAATCGCAGAATAATGATAATTTTGAGTAATTCTTAACTATGAATATAAGAGGAAGAAATAAAGTAACACCAGAGTTCAATATGTCGTCGATGACGGATATTGTCTTTTTGTTATTGATATTTTTTATGTTGGCATCAACTTTGGTAACCACTAGTGCTATTGACATCCTGTTGCCTAAAGCAGATGGGAAAACGGAGAACAAGAAATCGGTTGCCGTTAGTATTACAAAAGATTTGAATTATTATATCGATGAGAAGTTGGTTGGAGAAAGTGTTTTGGAACTGGAATTAAAGAACATGCTCACAAACATGGACCAGCCCACCATCGTTCTTCGGGCAGAAAAATCAGTACCTGTAGATAATGTGGTCAAAGTAATGGATATTGCGAATAGAAATAAATTTAAAGTGATTTTGGCGGTAAAGCCTAATTAATATGAAATATCTTCAAACCAAACATGAACGCGATTCAGCAAAAATCACCACACTTATTGTGGTTATTCTGCTATTGTTGTTATTTGTGATTGGTCCTCCCTATATGGATCCTCCATTAGAATATGGGGTAGCTGTTAATTTTGGTGATTCAGATGTGGGTAGTGGCGATGTACAGCCACTAAAACCTGTTAAGTCTGAACCAAAAGAGGTAGTGAGTGAGCCTATTGTTAAGGAAACAAAAGTTGCAGAAGAGAAGACAGAACCCACTAAATCAGAGCAACCTGCTGAAAAAGTGTTGACAGAAGATAATTCCGAAGCCATTGCCATGAAAAAGCAAAAGGAAGCTGCAGACGCTAAAGCAAAAGCCGATGCTAAAGCTAAGGCAGATGTGGAACGTGCCCAAAAAGCAAAGGAGGCAGCCGAAGCCAAACAACGTCAAGAAGAAGCCGATAAGAAGGCGAAGTTAGACGCTTTGATAGGAGGAGTTAAGAAATCTGAGGGAACAACTACCGGAGGTCAAGGCGACGACGGTAAACCGGGAGATAAAGGCCAATTGGATGGTGATCCGTATGCGCCAAGCTATTTTGGGCAACCAGGCACAGGAAGTGGCGGTGGCGGAAGTGGCTATGGATTGAAAGGACGGGGAAGACCTTCCAATAGTAAAGTTGTTCCTGATTGTGATGAAGAAGGTAGGGTTGTAGTTGAAATCCATGTCAACAGAGAGGGGCGTGTGGTCAACGCCATTCCTGGTAAAAAAGGCACTACGGGTAATATATGTCTCTATGAAGCCGCACGAAAAACGGCGCTTACCTATAAATGGCCTGCCGATCCAAAAGCGCCATCTACACAAGTAGGGTTTGTGAAAATCGATTTTAGCGTTACTCAATAAATGACCTATCAAGATACTGTCAACTGGATGTTTCAGCAGTTACCAATGTATCAAAACCAAGGTAAGACTGCTTATAAAGCCGATTTGGACAATACGCTGCAATTCGCTAAGCAGCTCCAACATCCAGAAAATAAATTTAAAAGTATACATGTCGCTGGAACCAACGGAAAAGGTTCCACAAGCCACATGTTGGCATCCATTTTACAGGAAGCTGGCTACAAGGTTGGTCTTTATACATCCCCACATTTAAAAGATTTTCGAGAACGCATTAAAATCAACGGGAAGGAAATAAGTGAAGCCTTTGTAGTTGAATTTATTGAAAAGCATAAATCTTTTTTTGAAGCGCATTCGTTATCATTTTTTGAAATGACTGTAGGAATGGCATTTGATTATTTCTCCAGAGAAAAAGTAGACATTGCAATTATTGAAGTAGGTATGGGCGGGCGTTTGGATTCGACCAACATTATTACGCCAGAATTGTCAATAATCACCAATATAGGTTTAGACCATACCCAGTTTTTAGGAACCACTTTAGAAGCCATTGCTTTTGAAAAAGGAGGTATTATAAAGCCTAATGTACCTGTGGTGATCGGAGAAACCCAAGCTGAAACCAAAGAAGTCTTTAAGCAACTTGCAGATTCCCGTAATTCTGAGATTCATTTTGCAGATCAGCAAGTGGGTATAAAAGATTATGAAAGTGATCTAAAAGGCGATTATCAGAAAAAAAATAAAGCGACCGTACTTTGTGCCATAGAAATTGTCCGAAGCAAAGGGTTTGTGGTTTCAGAAAAGGCTGTCGAGAATGGTATTAGGAATGCAGTTAAGAATACAGGTTTAAATGGACGCTGGCAAATCCTTCAAGAGCATCCGAAGATTATTTGTGATACGGCCCACAACAAAGAAGGCTTACATTATGCCATGGCGCAATTATTAAGAGAGCCGTATAAAACGCTCCATATGGTCTTTGGTGTTGTCAATGATAAGGATGTGAAGTCCATATTGCCATTATTGCCTAAGAATGCCCTATATTATTTTTGCAGGCCCAATATTCCACGTGGTCTAGATGCTGAAGTCTTACGCGATGTTTTCATCACAAATGGCTTTGAGGGAAATGCTTATAACAGTGTCCAAGAGGCATTAAGTGCTGCAAAACAGGTAGCTACTGAATCTGATGTTATTTATGTCGGGGGCAGTACTTTTGTGGTCGCTGAAATAATTTAAATATTTTTCAAAAAAAGCTTTTGGGATATCAAAAACTAATCTATATTTGCAGACCCGTAACAGGGCGATTAGCTCAGCTGGTTCAGAGCACCTCGTTTACACCGAGGGGGTCGGGGGTTCGAACCCCTCATCGCCCACTAAAGTTCATACATCGTATGGACTTTTTTTATAAACAGCAGGTCCATTAACTCAGCTGGTTCAGAGTGTCACGTCGACAACGTGGAAGTCACTGGTTCGAATCCAGTATGGACCACATCAAGCAAAATCCCGATGCGAGAGCATCGGGATTTTTGTTTCCGGAAAACCCAAGTCGAAGACTTGAAGGTTTGGAGGAAACAAAAATCCAAAGTGCGCTGCCAAGCGCGCGGGATTATATTTGCAGTAGTTGTTTTGTTCTGGATCAACGCAGTTAATCCATTGAAACAAACGAAATCAAAGATTTAATGTTTGGCACATTACGTTGCTAAGTTTAAACGGGTCAAGTCAAAAACTTGTGGGATTTTAAGATTACGCATAAATCCAAAGTGCGCTGCTATGCGCGCGGGATTGTACTCGCCTGCTGCGGGCAGTTTTGCAGAAGTGGGCTTAATCTGGATCGACGCAGTTAATCCATTGAGACAAACCAAATCAAAAACTCAAAGTTTTGTACATTACGTTCCTAAGTTTAAAGTCTATGGATTTAATTCGAGAAGGAAATTGTTGGTGAAAAACACCAACAATGGCAATTTTTGATTTTACAATTACCGAATATAATTTATAAATCTTTTATATTATGTAGAATGGGCTAAGCACTTCGCATTCATATTCGGTAAAAAACCGTAATCTTGTTTCAATTGAAAAAGAACCCTTTAAAATAATTTCATAAATACCTTATTATGGCAAAACCTAAAGGTCAAAAAAACACTAAAAATAAGGCCAAACACACCAAACTGCTTAATAGAAAAATAAATAAGCAAAAAGCTGAAAAAGTACTTCGAAAGGAACGTCTTAAGGCTATTATTAAAAAATCGAAGTTGTAATGGTTTGGTACTGTTTAAAAACTTTATGACAGAAGGTGATCAGTCGTCAGTAGGCAGTAAGCAGTCGGAAGCTAGCAGCATCCAGATCAATTTACAAAAGCTCTAAAATGCGTTCCAACGCCATGCCTCGCGATCCTTTGATCAATAAAAAAGAATCTTTAATAGGATGGTCTTGAAGATGTAATTTCAAAGCATCAAAAGTTTGAAACTTTTTAATGCTGTTATGATTGACCTTCGTTTTAAAGAAATTCTCACCAATTAAATAGATTTCTCCCAGGTTGTTTGCTTCAAGATAATCCACAATGGATTGATGTTCGGTTTCTGCAGTGTTTCCCAATTCGAACATATCACCTAAAAAAACTAATTTTCTTTCTTGATGGAGTTGCTTAAAATTCTCTAAAGCGGCCATCATACTTGTTGGATTGGCATTATAGGCATCCATAATAATATTATTGCTGTCTTTTTTGAGAATTTGAGAGCGACTATTGGTTGGCGTGTATGCTTCAATGGCATTAAGGATGTCCTCAGGAGCAACTTTAAAGTAAGACCCAATAGCAATAGCTACAGCAATGTTGTTGAAATTGTAGGTGCCGGTAAGTTGGCTTTTAATTTCAGAGCCATTATAATTTAGGGTGACGTAAGGTTGCGTATTGATAATCTCCAACCTAGTATCTGTAGAGGAGTTCAATCCAAATTTATAGACCTGATCATAGTTTTGGGTCTGTTTAACTTGAATGGGATCATTTTCATTTACAAAAACTGTTTTCTTATGCGCCATGAGATAATCATATAACTCCGATTTTGCTTTGATCACGCCTTCAATACTTCCAAAACCTTCAAGATGTGCTTTGCCAAAATTGGTAATCAATCCGTAGTCTGGATGGGCAATCTCGCACAACAAGGCAATTTCTTTAGGGTGATTGGCACCCATTTCAACAATTCCTATCTCCGTAGTTTCATCCATCCGCAAAAGGGTCAAAGGGACGCCTATGTGGTTGTTCAAATTGCCCAGTGTTGCCGTAGTCTTATATTTCTTTAACAACACGGCATTGATCAATTCCTTGGTGGTAGTTTTTCCATTACTCCCAGTAAGTGCAATGATGAGAATGCCTAATGTGTCTCTGTGAAATGTCGCAAGATTCTGTAATGTTTCCAAAACGTTTTCTACCAATATATAGCGATCGTCAATGGCATAAGATTTTTCATCTACGACGCAGTATTTAGCACCAGATGCCAATGCTTGACTCGCAAATTTATTTCCGTCAAAATTGTCTCCTTTTAATGCGAAGAAAAGGTCGTTTTTTTCGATTTTTCGAGTATCGGTGCATACGCCTGTACACGTATCAAAACGCTGATAGAGTTGTTCTATTTTCATGAAATAAATGTAATAAAAAAGTCCTAACTCAAGGTTAGGACTTTTATGATTTTTAATGAATTAAAAACTAGTTTCTTGTTTTGTTGCTTCCTTTTGATTTTGAACCAACTCTTGACATTGCACATCTGAAACCGATATAGTCAGTTGCCATGTCTTGTGGGAAATAACGACGTTGTGCAGGATCAATCCAATACGCTCTGTCTTTCCATGAACCTCCTTTGTAAACTCTTACGTTGTCATTAATTAAAGACGTTCTGTTATTCGATTTGTCGATTGTCTTTACAATCGCACCTGTTGAATCCGTAGTAACTTCATGTCTTGGAGAGTTGTACATCTGTTTTGTTTCAGCTCCATTCTCACCATCACTAAAGTTATCTGTATAATAACGTGATGATCTTCTATCGCCATCTCTAAAGTTTCGGTTATCACTGGCGTCAAAGTTTGTTTTTAAGTAAGCGTCATCACCGCTGATAGGTACTTGTAATATGGTACCAGGTAGGTTTCTAGGTACAATTTGTCCATTACTTAAAGTGTCATAAACAATATCTTCAGAAGTAACAACTTTTACGGTCCCATCTTCATTTATGGCATTTTTGGTATAGACGTTACCACGGTAGTAGTTGAAATCATTAAACTCATCATCTACAATAGGTCTGTAAACATCAGCTACCCATTCGGCAACGTTGCCCGCCATATCATAAATTCCGAAATCGTTTGGCAAGTATGATTTTACTTTGTTAGTAATATCAGCACCATCATCAGACCATCCAGCAATTCCACCGTAATCACCTTTTCCTTGTTTAAAGTTAGCTAATTGGTCACCTCTAGTTTTTCTTTTTCCAGAACGTGTGTATTGACCACTCCAAGGATATTTTTTTCTACCACGAATGGCGTTGTAGTTTCTAAGTTCATTCAAACCTAGTGCTGCATATTCCCATTCTACTTCAGAAGGTAAGCGGTATTCTGGAGATATAATTCCTGATTCTCTTTTGGCATAGACATTAATAGGGTTGCCATCTGCATCAGTTTGTTGTCTTCTTTTTCCTCCTTCAAGAATCTCTGCGTTGCCACCATAGGTAGAACTTGGAGAATTGATATAAGTATCTGTGTTGAAATTGGCATCAGCATTCACATCGGTTACACGTGCATCTCTCTTTAAGAATCCAGCTTTTTCTAAATACAGTTCGTTGACTCTGTCTGTTCGCCAGTTGGCAAAATCGACGGCCTGAATCCAGCTTACACCAACCACAGGGTATTCACCATAACCTGGGTGACGTAAATAGTTCTCAGTCATCATTTCACTATAACCAAGTCGGTTTCTCCAAACTAAAGTGTCTGGTAAAGCGCTTTGATAAATCAATTTGAAATTAGGATCATCTGGCGGATATACGCGTTTGAGCCAATCTAGATATTCTAAATACATTTTGTTGGTCACCTCACTTTCATCCATATAAAAGGATTGAACGTGTTGTTGATTAGGTGTGTTGTTCCAATCGTGCATAGGGTCATCCTGCACTTTTCCCATGGTAAAGGTTCCACCTTCAACAAAAACTAAACCTGGGGAAGTTTCCTGTTCTTTAAAATTGGTGTTGTATTGAAAACCTCCATTCTTGTCGTTTATTTTCCATCCAGTAGCTCTGGATTGGTTTGACGATGAAGATCTTTTACATCCAACCATTGCTAAAGAGAGCATTAGGGCAAATGCAATCCTTATATTAATGATGTTTTTCATATCCATACTTTTTAAGTAAGCTGATTAAATTTAGTGACGCAATATAGTAATTAAAGAGAAAGTAACAAGCGTTTTTATCAAATAGATTGAAAAAAGTTGCATTTCATCCCTTTTTTCGAACACGACATCGGATTTTTGGCGATTTTATCGGTGTTTTCAGTATTTCAAGAACGCTATAAGAAAGTAATTATTGTTGTAAATTTGAATATAAATTGGAGACTTTATACTAACAAATTCCAGCAAACGTTATTCTTTCTATATAATTGGCTGTTTCAGTTGGTGAGAATAGTATTAGATTGCAGGTGTTTTTTGAAAAAGATTTATACAGACTAATGAGAATAAAGCTACTATTATTTTTTGTTTTAATATCATCTCTAGGTTTTTCGCAAGAAAAGCGTTTCGACATTATATGGAATGGCAATATTGTTCTTGAAACAGAATCTTCCGCCATAACAGTGCCCTATTTTAATAAAGACAATTTTAGTTTTGACACCAATACCGGGATCAAGTTCTTTGCAGAATGGATATCCGAGGGAAAAATCAATAAAAACTCAGTGACGCTTACCAACGTCTCTTATGCTATTATTTCTGCCGATGAATTGCGATCCATTCCTATTGAAACGATCCCGACAATTCCAAAATTGCATTTTGAAAATACAACGGCAAGAGATAAAACACATGCCTACCTCGAATTAACGCCTATTATAAAGGAGAATGGCGTTTATAAGAAAATTACTTCGTTTACAATATCTTATAATATTTCAGCCAGCAGATCTTCCAGTGCTTATCCCAATCAAACCCATATTCTAAGTAATTCTGTCCTCAGCTCAGGAAATTGGTACCGATTTTATGTGGAAAAATCCGGAGTTTTTAAATTGACCAGGAGCTTTTTAAATTCGCTAGGTGTGAATACAAACTCGGTAGATCCGCGAACGATTAAAATTTTTGGAAATGGTGGCGCCATGTTGCCATTGTCCAATTCAGAACCTTATCCACTCGACCTTACCGAAAACGCCATAAAGTTTGTTGGGGAAGAGGATGGGGAATTTAATGGCGACGACTATATTTTGTTCTATGCCGAAGGGGTTACGGGTTACAACGCAGAAAGTAATACCAATAACAATATTTTTACGGATAAGAGTTATTATTATGTCAATGTGAGTGGTGGTTTGGGGAAACGGATCCAAAATATGTCACAACCTGCAAGCGCTTCAACATATGTGGTGAATACCTTTCAGGATTATCAGTTTCATGAAGTTGATGAGATTAATATTGTACGCGTCGGAAGACGATGGTTTGGCGAGCGGTTTGATATTGAAAACGAAAAGCAGTTTGAGTTTAATTTTCCTAATCTTGTTACGTCAGAACCGGCACGGGTTAAAGTTTTTGCAGCCTCAACATCTCAAGTGTCAACGAGCATGGCGGTAAAGGTCAATGCTAATGTGGTGGCAAATTTTGCGTTTTCTCCAATTAGTTCACCAATCCTGGCAGATGGAAAGTTTTTTAATAATAATGTTATGCTAACTACGCCAAGCGTTGTGGTCAATCTCAATTATAACAATTCAGGAAACCCAACGTCTCATGGGTATTTAGATTATATATCTATTGAGGCTACACGCGGCCTGATTTTTGAAGGTGAGCAGTTTATATTTAAGAACAATCAGGTGGCAAATACACCTGGAATTGTAGAGTATAGCTTGTCTAATGCTGCTTCTGTTTCAGAAATTTGGGATATCAGTAATAAATATGAGGTCACCGCTGCTGCCAATACTGATGGGAATTCGGTGATGACTTTTAAATCGATTTCCGGAATTTCAAAAAAATACTTGGCGGTAACGCCTTCCGATTATTATGAGCCTAAAAGAGATAGCAAAACAAGTGTTAGCAATCAAAATATTAAAGGCAGCATTTTTAAAGATGAACAAGGACAATTTCAAGATGTCGACTATATCATCATCACCCCGATCAATTTAGTTTCACAAGCAGAGCGATTGGCACAAATCAACAGAACACAAAACGATCTTAATGTAAAAGTAGTGACCCTAAACGAAATCTACACCGAGTTCAGTTCGGGCAATCAGGATGTCTCTGCGATCCGGAATTTGGTGCGGTATGTCTACCATAATGCGAGTGCACCGGATAAGCGGTTAAAATACTTATGTCTTTTCGGAGATGCCTCCTTTGATTATAAAGATAGAATTCCAAACAATACCAATATTGTTCCGTCCTGGCATTCACTGGATAGTTTTAGTTTGACCAACGCGTTCGTCTCTGATGATTTCTTCGGGATGATGGATTTTAATGAAGGTGATATGGGCACTTCAAATAAATTGGATATTGCCGTTGGAAGAATTTTGGCAGAAACACCGCAACGCGCCAAAGAAATGGTGGATAAAATTGAATTGTATTATCAAGATGAATCTTATGGAAGTTGGCGGAATAACGTCGTAGTCGTGTCTGATGATGTAGATGTGGCTTGGGAAAGTGTGCTTCAGGAAACTACCGATGAAATAGGCAGGAACATTACAGCTGAAAAACCATTTTTAAACGTGGTGAAAATCCATTCCGATGCTTTCCAACAAGAAGCCTCAGCGAGTGGCGAACGTTATCCGGCAGTAAATAAAGCAATCAAGGATGCTGTTGAAGTTGGCGCCTTGGTGGTTAATTATTTTGGTCATGGCGGTGAGGACGGATTGGCCTCAGAACGTATTTTCGATAAAAACGATTCACAAGAAATAAGAAATACCTGCAAGTTTAATTGTTTTGTGACGGTTACTTGCGAATATACCCGTTTTGACAACCCTTTTCGTCCAACTGCGGGCGAATATACCTATTGGAATACACAAGGAGGTGCCATCGCATTGATTACCACCACACGCCAAATTTTTGTGAGTGTGGGTGTGACCTTTAATATTCAATTAGAGAAATATCTTTTTGGTTTTGGTTCAAACGACTATCCTACCATGGCCGAAGCTTTACGTCTGACAAAAATCGACCCTTCCATTTCTGGAATCCAACAAAGACGTTTGGTGTTTTTTATAGGGGATCCTGCCATGAAGTTGGCTTTCGCAAAACCAAGTATTCAGTTGACAAAAATAAACGATATCCCATTAGGACAAACTAATGATACTTTAAAAGCACTTAGTAAAATTAAAATGTCCGGAGAAGTTTTGGATCCTTCAGGGAATTTAATGGCAGGTTACAATGGTGTGCTCACTGCAACAATTTTTGATAAGGATATTCAACGTCAAACCTTGGCCAATAACAATATAAGCCAAAATGGACAATTGATTAAAATGGATTTCACAACCTTGGGTGAAAAAATATTTATAGGCCAAGCTACTGTAACGAATGGTCATTTTGATTTTGAATTTGTGGTTCCAAGAGATATTGGGGTTCCTGTTGGAAAAGGTAAAGTCAGTTTTTATGCAAAATCAGATACCCCATTGCAAGATCAAGCAGGTTCAAGTTTTGATATCTTAGTTGGAGGGATCAATGAAAATGCCGAAACAGATATTACCGGACCAATTGTAAAGCTCTATATGAACGACGAAAGTTTTGTTTCTGGAGGTATTACCAACGAAGCACCCACGCTTTTGGCAAAACTGGAAGACAGTAATGGTATCAATACCGCAAGTGGTATAGGTCATGATATCGTTGCCATTATTGATGGTGATGAAACCAATCCGTTTGTATTGAATGATTATTATAGAGCTCAGGTAGATGATTATACCAAAGGAGAGGTAACTTATCCGTTTCGTGATTTAGAGCCAGGACTACATACGTTGACCCTTAAAGCTTGGGATGTATATAATAACTCTGGCATTGCTGAGATTCAGTTTGTGGTGCACGATAAAGATGAAGAACTGAAGATTGAAAACGTTCTAAATTATCCCAATCCATTCATTAATTACACAGAATTTTGGTTCAATCACAATAGTTCGCAACCTTTAGACGTTTCTATACAAATATTCACCATCTCAGGTAAACTTGTTAAAACCATAAATAGTCAAACCAATGCCGGCGGATGTTGCAATGAAGGTGCTTCGGCACTATCAAGAGATATTGTTTGGGACGGTCGTGATGATTTTGGAGATAAAATCGGAAAAGGGGTTTATGTTTATAAACTAAAAGTTAGATCCAATCAACTTAACAAGCAGGTTGAGAAGATCCAGAAACTAGTAATATTGTAATAATTAATAATAATTTATCTTTGCTAAATACATGTGTGCCGAGGCACTGTGTATAATACCAACAACCTTATGAGAAAATACGCACTAGCCATTATCACGTTAACCATTTATAATCTTTCTTCTGCACAGGAAACGATCATATTTGATAATCAGTCGAAAGTTATTACTACCGGAGTTCCATTTTTATTAATTGCTGCCGACGCACGGGCCGCCGGGATGGGAGATATAGGCGTGGCCACTTCCGTAGATGCTTTTTCCCAACAATGGAACCAATCAAAATATGCGTTTTCTGAAACCAAATCAGGAATTGCGGTGAGTTACACACCTTATCTAAGTAAGTTGGTCAATGATATTTTCTTAGGAAATGTCAGCTATTTCAATAGAATCAATGAAGGAAGTGCCTTTGCGGTGAGTTTCAAATACTTCAGTTTGGGTGAAATTGAATTGGTGCAGGATGAAAACTCTAGTCCATTAATTGCCCAGCCTAATGAAATGACTATTGACGCTTCGTATGCCTTAAGATTGGGCACTCAGTTTTCTATGGCAGTTGGGTTGCGTTATTTGCGTTCTGATTTAAAAATTCAGGCTTTGGATAATTCTGCAGAGGCCGCAAGTTCAGTAGCCGCCGATATTTCTGGATTTTATCAAAGCGAAGAACAAGCCTATGACAGTTTTAATGGACGGACCCGTTTAGGTTTTGCCATTCAAAATATAGGACCAAAGATTAAGTATGACGATGCTGGAAGAGAAAGCTTTTTACCAACAACTTTAAGACTTGGAGGAGGCTTCGATTTTATTTTTGATGAGTACAATACCTTGGCGTTAACTGGAGAGGTGACTAAATTATTAGTGCCATCACCGCCAGTTTTGGGTTATGTTGATTTGGATGGTAATCAAAAACAAGCTACAGATGGAAGTGAGCCAACAATTATTGTAGAAGGCAAATCTCAAGATGTGAATTTTCTTAAAGGGATGTTTCAATCATTCAGTGATGCCCCAGGAGGTTTCAGGGAAGAGTTGAAAGAATTTACTTGGGCTTTGGGAGCAGAATACCAATACCAAGATTCTTTTGCTTTCAGAGCAGGTTACTTTAATGAAAGCGATGAGAAAGGCGCTCGTAAGTTTTTTGCTCTAGGGGCAGGCTTCAAATACACCACGATCAATATTGACATGTCTTATTTGTTCTCAGCTTCAAAAGTTCAAAGTCCGTTGGAAAACACCTTGCGTTTTTCCCTGACCTTCAATTTTGGAGATAAAACGTACAGAGAATACTAGAAGTCATTTCAAATAAATTATAGAAAAACTATTGCTATTATAAAGCAATAGTTTTTTTGTCTAAAAAAGTGTCGTATTTTTAAAAATAGATGAAAAACCTATGAAGGAAATTAAAATTGAAACCCTGCTTAACGTTTATGAAACTTTAGATGAGCTTCCCAAAGATGTTGTTGATTTGATGAAAAGGGCCATGGAAGCAAGGGATAAGTCCTATTCGCCATATTCCAAATTTAGCGTAGGTACAGCACTTCTGCTTGAAAATAATGAAATCATCACCGGTAGCAATCAAGAAAACGCGTCCTATCCATCAGGATTATGTGCCGAAAGAACAGCAATTTTTTATGCAGGAGCGCAATTCCCCGATGTGGTCATCAAAAGAATGGCAATTATTGCAGGTTCAAGATTGAAGATTACAGACAAACCAATTCCACCATGTGGCGCATGTCGTCAATCTATAGCTGAATATGAAATAAAGCAAGATTCGCCTATTGAAATCTACTTTATGGGGGAGAAGGGAAAGGTAGTTCGATCACATTCTTTAGCAAATCTTCTTCCATTGGTGTTTGATAAAACAGTTCTATAACGATTTCGTAGAAGTTTTACGATTTTCAGCTTTTTCATTAATGGTTAATGTGTTACTTTTGTTATCCGTTTAGTGAAGCACAACTTTTGGAGGTTTAAAAAACGAACCAAAAATTGATAGTTGAACTAGTCCCGATTCGATTGGGATCTTCAGCTCTCTAAACTCGAAACTATATTATGTATTTAATTTTTTAGAAATTATTTCGGATGCAAAAGATAACTAAGGAGGTTTACCTCAAATGGTATGAAGACATGTTGTTCTGGAGAAAGTTTGAAGACAAACTTGCTGCAGTTTATATTCAACAGAAAGTAAGAGGTTTTCTTCATTTATATAATGGGCAAGAAGCTATTTTAGCTGGAGCATTGCACGCTATGGACTTGACAAAGGATAAAATGATTACTGCTTATCGTAACCATGTCCAGCCAATTGGTATGGGCGAGGATCCAAAACGCGTGATGGCAGAGTTATATGGTAAAGCCACAGGAACTTCCCAAGGTCTTGGAGGATCCATGCATATCTTTTCAAAGGAACATCGTTTTTATGGCGGTCACGGTATTGTAGGAGGTCAAATTCCATTAGGTGCTGGGATTGCTTTTGGTGATAAATATCACGGTATTGACGCCGTTACTTTATGCTGTTTTGGTGATGGTGCAGCCCGTCAAGGGTCTTTGCATGAAGCCTTTAATATGGCTATGTTATGGAAACTTCCAGTGGTGTTTGTTTGTGAAAACAACGGCTATGCCATGGGAACGTCAGTAGCACGTTCTGCCAATCATACAGAAATATGGAAATTAGGTTTAGGCTATGAAATGCCTTGCGGACCTGTTGACGGAATGAACCCAGTAAAAGTGGCAGAAGCTTTTGATGAAGCTATCCAACGCGCACGACGTGGTGATGGACCAACATTTTTGGAGTTGAAAACATACCGATACAGAGGCCACTCCATGAGTGATGCCCAGAGTTATAGAACCAAAGATGAGGTTAAGGAATATCAAAAAATAGATCCAATCACACAAGTGAAAGAGGTTATTCTTGAGAAAAAATACGCCACGGAAGAGGATCTGAAAGTAATTGATCAGCGTGTGAAGGATCTCGTGACGGAATGTGAGAAATTCGCTGATGAATCTCCATATCCAGAAAAAAGCGTCATGTATGATGCCGTTTATGAGCAGGAAGATTATCCATTTATACAACACAAAATATAAGCTATGGCAGAAGTAATAAATATGCCGCGTTTGAGTGACACCATGGAAGAAGGAACCGTGGCAACGTGGTTAAAAAAAGTAGGAGATAAGATAGTGGAAGGCGATATTTTGGCTGAAATTGAAACCGATAAGGCGACGATGGAGTTTGAATCTTTTCATGAAGGCACATTACTTTATATTGGTATTCAAGAAGGAGAGACCACTAAGGTGGACGAGTTATTGGCAATTATTGGTGAAGAAGGTGAAGATATTTCTGATTTGATTGATGGCGGTTCTTCGGATAAAAAAGAAGAAAAGTCAGAGGATAAATCGTCTGAAAAAGAATCTAAAGAAAAAGAAGAGGATGATTCAGAAAGTGATTCTGATGAAGAAACTTCTGAAGAGAAAGATCCTTCTGGAGAATTACCGGAAGGCGTTACAGTTGTGACCATGCCGCGATTGAGTGATACGATGGAAGAAGGTACTGTAGCAACATGGCTTAAAAAAGTAGGTGATAAGGTTGAAGAAGGAGATATCCTTGCGGAAATCGAAACGGATAAGGCAACGATGGAATTTGAATCTTTCCAATCGGGTACCTTACTATTTATAGGATTAGATGAAGGTGAAACAGCAAAAGTAGATTCTTTATTGGCAATTATTGGTCCTGAAGGAACTGATGCCGCTGCGATTGCTAAAAATCACCAATCGAAAGGATCTGCTAAGAAAGAAGACGCTCCTAAAAAGAAAAGTGCCGATTCTGATAAAAAAGAAACCTCTAAAGCAACTGCTAAGGAAGAAAAAAAGGAAGTTTCAACTTCAAGTTCATCAACTTCAGATGGTAGTCGCGTGTTCGTATCGCCTTTGGCCCGGAAAATGGCTGAAGAAAAAGGGATCAACTTATCTCACGTAAAAGGTTCTGGAGAAAATGGACGCGTTATCAAACGTGATATTGAAAATTATACCCCAGAGGTAAGCGCCGCGCCAGCCGCAGTTGGACAAGTTGCCGCCTCCGGACAAGAAGATTTTATTGAGAAACCAAACTCGCAAATGCGTAAAATAATTGCGAAACGTTTGGCGGAATCTAAATTTACTGCGCCTCATTATTATCTAAACGTGGAGTTTGATATGGATAAGGCCATTGCTTTTAGAACACAGGTTAATGCTATTCCAGATACAAAAATATCGTTCAATGATATGATAGTTAAGGCTTGTGCCTTAGCATTGAAACAGTTTCCACAAGTCAACTCGCAATGGTTTGACGATAAGATCCGATTGAACAATCACGTACATATTGGCGTCGCGGTGGCAGTTGAAGACGGATTGGTGGTGCCAGTGGTTCGATTTGCAGATGCATTAAGTTTGTCGGAAATTGGTGCGAAGGTTAAAGACTATGCAGGACGTTCTAGAACAAAAAAATTGACTCCTCAAGAAATGGAAGGGAGTACGTTTACCATTTCTAATTTAGGAATGTTTGGTATTGAAAGTTTTACGTCCATTATCAATCAGCCTAATTCAGCGATATTATCTGTGGGCGCCATTCTTGAAAAGCCAGTTGTTAGAGACGGACAGATTGTTGTAGGCCATACCATGAAACTTTCTTTGGCATGTGATCATAGAACGGTTGATGGAGCTACTGGAGCGGAGTTTTTGCAAACTTTAAAAGGCTTTGTTGAAAATCCAATTTCGATGTTAGTTTAAGTACGAATTTTGTAATCTTGTGTGAATGAGTATTTAATTATACTCAAGACATGATCAGTTGAGACATATATACATGTATTAATATAAATAGAAAAAACCTGTTTCATTGTAAGAAGCAGGTTTTTCTATATGAGACGAACTATAGATTATTATGAAAAAGATTTATTTACTTGGTGTTATTTTAATTTTTGCCTCGTGTAAAACAAAAGTTCAGGAATCTCCTGAAAATGGCACAAACGATATGGATTTAGCTGAAAATGCTTCAGTAAGCAAGACCTTAGATTTCGTGACCAGTGCGGAACTTAAAGAAACCGTATTTTATTTGGCGTCAGACGAGCTTCGTGGCCGTGCGACAGGCTCAGAAGGCATTGAGAAAGCAGCCGTTTATATCGAGGACAAATTCAAATCATATCATGTTGCCCCGTATTTTGAAACCTATCGGGATCATTATAAGGCGCAAGGAATGGATGCGACCAATGTTGTGGGATATATAGAAGGTAACGATCCAGAATTGAAGAAGGAATTTATCATTCTAGGTGCGCACTATGACCATATTGGAGTTGTGAATGCTGTTGATGGCGATTCTATTGCCAACGGTGCCAATGACGATGCATCAGGCGTGGCAACTGTTTTGGCCATGGCGCGTTATTTTGCTACTAATAAAAACAATAAAAGAAGCATTTTATTTACGCTTTACTCTGGTGAAGAAATAGGCCTGATGGGGTCAAAACATTTAGCAGAACGCTTAAAAGAGGAGAACATTAATCTTTACACCATGATCAATTTTGAAATGATTGGTGTGCCCATGGTCGACAAGGATTATGAGGCTTACTTTACCGGCTTTGATCTGTCAAACATGGCTACAAAGATGAATGATTATGTGAATTATAAGCTTTTGGATGAATTGCCGAAAGCCAAGGAGTTTCAACTTTTTTACCGTTCGGATAATTATTCGTTTTTTAAAGTTTTCAATAAACCTGCCCATGCCATTTCCACTTTTGATTTTACTAATTTTGACCATTACCATCAAGTGGGAGATGAAGCGGAATTAATGGATTATGAATTTATGGCTGATTTGGTGAATAAATTAATTCCAGCATTTGAAGCCATGAGCAATACAACAACCCAAGAAATAAAAATGAATGAGTAAAAATATCGTTATCACAGGAACTAGTAGAGGAATTGGCTATGAATTGGTGAAATTATTCGCCAAACAAGGACATCAGGTTTTGGCATTGTCCAGAAATGATGGCCCTGTAAAAGCCTTGAAATTGAAGAATGTAAAGGCCTTTTGTTTTGATTTGGGAGATGCTGAAGCTTATTTGAAAGTGCAAGATTATATTACTGAACATTGGCAACATGTGGACGCATTGATCAACAACGCCGGACACGTGCTCAATAAGCCTTTTGAAAAGACAACGGTCAGCGATTTTGAAGAAGTCTACCGTACCAATGTTTTTGGGATGGCAGAGTTGACAAGAGTCCTTATTCCCTATATGGCAAAGAACAGTCATGTGGTTACCATGAGTTCCATGGGAGGTGTTCAGGGTAGTATGAAATTTCCAGGACTTGCCGCCTATAGTTCTAGTAAAGCTGCAGTAATTACCTTAACGGAATTGCTTGCAGAAGAATATAAGGATTCTGGTATTTCCTTCAATGTATTGGCGTTGGGTGCGGTTCAGACTGAAATGTTGGAAGAAGCTTTTCCAGGTTATAAAGCCCCGATAACACCTGAAGAAATAGCGGAATATATTGTTGATTTTTCATTAAAAGGGCAAAAATTTTATAACGGAAAATTACTTCAAGTTTCCAATTCGACCCCATAATTATGTCTAAGTATAAGTGTGTTATTTTTGATTGTGACGGTGTTTTGGTAGATAGTGAGCCGATCGCTAATCAAGTGTTGGTTGAAATGGCCAATGAATATGGCGCTAATATCGATTTGGATTATGCTTTGCGAAATTTTAAAGGCACGTCCATGCAGAACTGTTATGCCCAAGTTGCGGAGTTGGCCACACAAAGATTACCAGATGATTTTATGCCAAATTTCAGGGAACGTAGTTTTGAATCCTTTAGAAAAAATATTCAACCGGTAGAGGGTGTCACTGAGGTTATTGAAAGCCTGGACATGCCATTCTGCGTGGCCTCAAGCGGACCAGAAAATAAGATTCGGCTTAATTTAGAGTTAACAGGGTTATTGCCTCATTTTGAAGGCAATATTTTCAGTTGCTTTACCATAAGAAAATGGAAGCCAGATCCCGCTGTTTTTCTCTGGGCTGCAGAAACTATGGGTTTTCATCCCAGTGAATGCTTGGTCATTGAAGACAGTATGAGTGGGGTAAATGCAGCTTTAAATGGAGGTTTTGATGTCTTTGGGTTTACAGCACATGATTATAATAACGAACTCGAAGGAAACGCCACATTAACTTTTAATGAGATGTCACAACTCTTAAAGTTGATGAAGTAAAATATTCTCCTTGTGGGAAATAGAGCCTATTCCCAAGTGTGTTTTTTCAATCCAGAGCGTTTCTCAAACCTATTTGATCTTGGTTAGTGCTGAGCCCTTATGCGCCGCAATATGATCGGTTTTGTCACTTTTAATTTCATACTGTGGCTCATCTTTGCTGGCATGATGCGTGTAGCCCTTATAATCAAAATCGGAATGGTGCACTTTTATGATTTTTCCTGAGACATGTCCAGCCTCGGAATTCCATTTGACATGATCTCCAACTTTAAAATTTGTCATAATCCTTGTGAATTAGCGATTTTTAAATATGTGTTTTTATAAGTAGTCACGGTTTTTCACGACCTAAGTCTTGATTCTAACAGCGAAAAAGTCTTTTCTAAAAGCAGTCTTATTTCTTTTCTATATGTTTTTCATTACATTTTCCGTAATCCTATCACATCTGCTAAAACCGAATTCATAAATATTGTTATCATGAGAGAGTTCAAAAAGTTTATCTTTTAGCATTTCTTTTGAACGGTGCAAACGCACTTTAACATTGGACAGTGATAAATCTAAGGCTACCGCGATTTCATTTGAACTCATGCCTTCAACCTCCTTCATCATATAAACAATTTTATACTTGGCGTCTAGGTGGTCTATCGCGTTTTCCAACACTTGTCTTGCTTCCTTTTGTATCATTTTTTCCTGCGGATTCAATTGCTTGTGATCTGGTATTTCTAAAAGGCTATCTTGCTTAACATGCTCAGCATGCTGATTAATGTGAAATAACTTTCCTTTTTCTTTTAATCTCGCCAATGCTTCGTTAATGGCAATGCGAATGAGCCATGTTGAAAATGATGCCTCCAGTTTGAATTGATAGAGCTTGGTAAATCCTTTGATATAACTGTTTTGCATGATGTCCTCGATTTCGGCTTCATCATTGAGATAGCTTCTTATAATGCGATACAGTTTTTGGTTGTTTCGTCTTACTAAAATCTCATAGAGTTCTTTTTCTCCAGAAAGAATTCGTCTGATAATTTCTGGTTCTTCTAATTTTTGTCGGTTAAAATTGTTAATATTTATGGCTTCCATCTTGACATGATTTTTGTTTTAGATAGATAAAACGATAAAAAGTTACAAAATTTTGTATCCTTTTTTATGATTTTCCATCAAAAGATGGTAACAAACTTTAAAAAACATTAAATCATGGATTCAAATGTACAGTTAGTAAGAAACATTTTGAAATACACTTTTGGTCTTGTACCAATTGTGGCAGGATTAGATAAATTCACTAATATCTTGACCAATTGGACGCAGTACCTAGGGGATGGGATGGTAGAAATCCTTCCTTTTGAGCCTTCAGTTTTTATGATGATTATTGGTGTTATTGAAATTGTAGCGGGTTTTTTAGTCCTCACAAGAACCAAGTTTGGCGCTTATCTCGTTTCAATATGGTTGGTGCTGATTGCCTTGAGTTTAATATTTAGCGGGATCTATTTAGATGTAGCCGTTAGAGATATTGTAATGGCGATAGGTGCATTTTCATTGGCTAAATTGTCAGAAAATACGATCAAAGCTAGAGTTTAAAATTCCTGGTTCTATCCGATAGCTACAATCTTACTTTGGTGGATTGGCGTATTAATGTATGGGGAGAAAATATAAAGGAAATGATTGGTTAGAGGTAAAATGTCTCGTTTCCATCTGTTTGGATTATTTCTGAAAGAGGAGTATTTAACTCTCTTCAACGACCAGTTTGAAACTAATTTCAATTTCATCTGAAACTACGACCAAACCAAACATTTTTTTAGGTGCTTCCAATTTGAAGTCTTTAATGTTCAATTTAAGTTTTCCGGAAATCAACCAATTTTCTAAATTCTGATATGTTGTTTCCATGTGATAAGATCGTGTCAAACCAGCGATTTCAATATCAATTAAAGCATCCGCCATATTTTTTTTGTGCGATTTCAAATTAATTTGTTTTAAGGTCAGAGAAATTCTAGGGTAGATGTCTGATTGTAATAACCCGTGAAAATCTTTGTTAATTCCCTTTCCTCCGCAATCAAATCCATTGTTCTCTAAAATGAGCACCGACTTTTCAAATTTGATAATATCGTGTTCTTTTTCATAATGGATCTGAATAGGTTTATTTAGGTTCTGTATTTCGTATGCGCAAGTAAAATCCTTAACATTACTAGTGCCATTGATCTGTAATTCACTTTTGGGAGTAATGCGTATGGTTTTACTGTTTTTTACAGTATTTATTTTGGAAAAAGAAACCAAAATTAGAAACGGTAAAATAAAGAGAAATCTTTTCATGGTTCTATTTATTATGCGGCTACAATATATTTAAAAAAAAACTAACCCCATTCATTTAGTGGACGACTAAATAAATGAGGTTAGCTACTATAAACACTAATTTGTTAGTTAGAAACTAATTACAGCCTCAGCCATTAGTCCGTTAAATTTACCTTCATTAAAGATGCTTCCAGGGTTGAAACCATCATATTTCTGATTCACGTATTCCGCTTTAAGAAGAATGTTTCTGGTCATAAACCAACCTGCAGCAAGTTGGAATCTTGAAATATCTACATCACTTCCACTAATATCCTCAGAGTCAACTTTGTTATAACGACCACCTACATAAAAGTTTTCTGTGTTACCAAATCTGTAAATCAACTCACCAGCATACTGTTTTGCAACTCTTTTTTCTAGCTCAGCAGAACCTTTACCTTTGGATGTTTCAAATGTTCCAAAGAACTCCAAGCCTTGATACTTGATGAAAGGGTTGATCATGATAGCAGTAATTTGATTGCTCAATCTTGGATCATAACGTCCAGATCTAAAGTTGCCTGCAGTTGTAGCAGTTGTAGGCTCAAGAACTAAATAATATCTAGAACCTGCTCTATCTGCACTGTAAAGGTATGAGTTAGCAACTTTACCTGTGTTGTAAATAGATCCTGTCAATCTCAAACGTAAATCATCGTCAAGTTGCTTGTCATAACCTAGCTTAGCTAAAAATGAAGCTCCGCCAGTATCAGGTTTGTCAACAGATTGATTCAATTTTCCGTTTGTGAAACCTACCATTCCAAGGAATCCATCTCTTTGGTAGTATACTTCAGCACCAACTTCTGTAGTAAATGCGTCCATGATCAAGTTTCCTACGAATGGATTGTACATTGCCTGGGCATTATCACTTCTTCTGAAATGTGCATCACCGTAGTTGTTTTCCATATGTCCAACTTTAATAGTAGCATATTTCATAATATCTTCCATAAAACCTGGCTTTATAAACTCAAGTTTATCAATTTGGAAATAACCTCCTTTTACATAAGGTTCCGGATGGTGACGTGAAGATAAATAAGTGCGTAAGTGCATTCTAATACCGTCATAAAGGAAAACATCCAAATCAAGGTTTGCTGTTGCTAAGTTGAAGTTAGAACCGATTTTAATCAGCTCGATGGCTCCAGAGTTTTCATGGTCAACCGCTTGAAACTGAAGCGTAGATGACCCTCCAATTCTTACTTTAACATTTTCAAAAGTAGAGATGGTGTCTTTAGGAGCCTCAAAAACATTAATGCCTCCTTTGTCTGGCTCTCTATAATTATCAATACTTCTGTTGTTTTTTTGTGCATTCATATTCACTCCTACAAGAAGTAATAATGCAATTCCTGAATTTCTGATTAATTTTTTCATTAGTGTAAGTTTAATTTTATTTCTTTTTATTTATTTAGAACGGTACTGAATGTGATCGTTATTTCATCTCCAGTGGTAATAGTACCCAAAAGAGCTTTAGGAGGAGTGATGCCAAAATCGGTCATTTTAAAGGCTTTTTTACCATTTAAGGTCACCTTGCTGGAAGATACTGCCATATCTAAATTTAGGGTCATCTTTTTGGTGACACCAGCAATGGTTAAGTTTCCAACGACTTCGGTTTTATAATTGTCATTTCCTGATGACTTAATGTCTTTCACTTCAGTAAGCTGAAAGGTGATAGATTTATGTTTGCCTGTATTTAATGCTTTGTAGGTGTTTTTGTCCATTCCACCTTTTCCGCTTTTAAGGCTTTCTGAAGTCACATCGAGAGTCAGTTTTTCAATCTTCAACTCATTTGAAGTATTCAGCACAATTTGACCTTTTTGCTGTTCGGCATCAATATCCCAATCATGTAAACTTGAAGTACCAGATACAGTAAGTTTTGAAGCTTGATTGTTCAAGTTATAAGTTTGTGAAAAAACTTGTGGCGTTGATAAAATGAACACAAACAAGAGGCTCAAAAGAGTTTTGGTGATGTTTTTAGTAGTAATCATAATAGTATGTTTTAGTATTATGATGCAAAGTTGAGGAATATATTATCCTTAGATTATGATAAATATCATGACTGGAATTTTACGAAATTCTTGTCTCCAAATTGAAGAAATGTCAGAAGAGATGGAATGGAAAGAAGAGAATCGGAGAGCTCTGGTTTGCTAGTGGTTAGGAAAGAAACTGATTTTTATTCGATATAAACAGCAGTTGAAATTAAGAAATACAGACGGATTAAAACTTAAAAAAGCCTCATCACTTTGTTTTCATGGACAAATGTCTTATTTTTAGGAGTAAATGTCTAAATCATGATTACGGAAAAACATAAAGAGAATACTGTGGATTTGACCGCTGTAAATGAGGAGATTAGGGTTTACGTCCGAAAAGTAGATAAGTCTTTAGGAATGAAGATTAAAACGGAAGAGTTTACTTATTCTGATTTCTTCGAAAATAAAATGCTGATAATTCATGCAATAAAGTATGGATTGCCTTATAAGTTATTTCGTAAAATAAGGGATATTACCCCTTTTTCAGAAGATGATTGGGCAGCATACTTGAACTTATCTAAAAAAACTTTACAGAGATATAGCAATGATCCCAATTATCTGTTTAAACCTATACATACGGAGAAAATAATAGAATTGGCAGAAGTCACGAATTTTGGTAAAGTGGTGTTTGATTCTACAAAACAATTTTATTTATGGCTTAATACCCCATCATTTGCTTTGGGTAACTTGAAACCTGCTGAACTTTTAAATGACTCTTATGGCAAAGAGCTAGTAATGGATGAATTGAACCGTATTGACCAAGGTATTTTTGCATAATGAGAGTTTTTAGGTTATCAAAGAAAAAATACTCTAAAGAACTTAATGGAAAAGGAGCTTCTAAATCAGGCAATAGATGGAACTCAAAAGGAACAGAAGTTACTTATACGGCAGAAAGCAGAGCGTTAGCCATGGCAGAAGTAGCAGTGCATTTAACTATTGCTACTTTACCAAGTGATTATGTAATGATTGAAATAGATATACCTGATGATATTCAAATAAAAGAATTGGAATTAGAAGAACTTCCAGATAATTGGAATACGCATCCACCAAATATTAGCACTCAGAAAATTGGAGATGAATTTATTGCCTCTATTGATGTTTGTGTTTTAAAAGTTCCTTCTGCCGTAGTGCAAGGAGATTATAACTATTTGATAAATCCATATCATAAAGATTTCAAAAAAATAAAAATATTAGATATAGCGCATTTTCCATTGGACAAAAGAATATTTAAATAATTGATGTGAATGGTTATAAGTGACTCTCTGCGCTTACATAATTCTTCGGAAATTCGCAGGTTTTCAGTTTTGTGTTTAATTTGAAGGATGAGAGCTTGCCCACACATATATTACCAGAAAAAACGATAAACAGGATTCGGGTTTTTTTGGATACTCAGGAAAAAACAGCATAAATCTTCTCCATCCGCGTCACCCGCCTTAAAGAACGGGCAGGTCTGCGTTCCAATAGAATCTAATCCTCAAAAACCCGCAATCTGTTTTTTGCAGCTACCAATTCACTCTGTAGATCATGAATTTTTTCCAAAAGATTCAATACCGTGTCAATGCCTTCAAAGTTGATATGTAAATCTTGATGTAAACGAACTATCGATTCCAGGTTTTTGATCTGTTTATGATGTATGAAAGGCGACTTTTCAATGGTTGTTATTTCAATTAATCCATAGTCGTTCAAACCTTGAAAAAATGAAGTTTCCACTTTATAATAGGTGCATAAGGTTTCTATTGGGATGTAAGTTTCTGTACTCATGATTTTAAATTTTTAAGTTCATTGAACAGTTCTATCTCTTTATCAGAAAGTTTCGTTGGCATTTGAATGTCGTAGGTAATATAAAGATCACCAAAATGCCCTTCCTTCTTATAAACTGGGAAACCTTTTCCTGTCAACTTCACTTTAGTGCCGTTTTGGGTTTCAGGTTTTATATTTAACTTCACTTTGCCGTCAAACGTATCCACTGTAATTTCACCTCCTAAAATAGCCGTATACAGGTCAATAGTTTCGTTGACAAATAAATCTGATCCATCGCGTTTAAATTTTGTACTGTTGCTAATATTGAATTGAATCAACAAATCGCCGTGTGGACCTCCATTGGCGCCGGGTCCACCTTTGCCTGTAATCTTGATGACCTGACCGTTTTCAACCCCCGCAGGAATGGTCAATCTTATATTTTTACCATTAACGGTCAGGACTCTTTTATGGGTTACAAATACATCTCTAAGATCTAATTGTAATTCTGCATTAAAATCTTGTCCTCTAAATCCTGCTGATCTGCCGCGACCTCTTGAGGCACCTCCACCTCCAAACATCGATTCAAAAAAATCGGAGAAATCACCTTCTGAGAAATTGCCGCCACCAAAACCACCTGCTCCTTGTTGCTGATATTGTCTTTGAGATTGTTGTTGGCGTTGCGCTTGATCATAAGCTTCGCCATGTTGCCAATCTTTTCCATACTTATCATATTTTTTTCGCTTTTCAGGATCGCTCAATACTTCATTGGCTTCATTGATTTCCTTGAATTTATGTTCGGCAGTTTTATCATTCGGATTGACGTCTGGATGATGTTTTCGTGCCAATTTGCGATATGCTTTTTTGATCTCTGCGGTTGTGGCAGATTTATTAAGGCCCAATACTTTGTAATAGTCTATAAATGCCATGTGTTGCTATTCTATTTTAAGAGATTTGAGTTTTGCACTATTTAATTTGAATGGTTTTTTTGTTCCAACTTTTCGGTTAGTTCGTTTATTGTAATATAAGACCTAAACTCCTATTAACATCGGCTAAGTCATAATATTTTGTTTCCTAAATTTACGAAAATCTTTAAACAATCTCATCAAATCTCTTATTTTTGCGTCTATGCACAATACACTTCAAGAATACATTCCGCATCAGGCAATTCCTGATGTGATAGAACTTTTAAATCATGATAATTTAGTCGTTAAAATCAAGAACGAACGCAAAACTCGTCATGGAGATTATCGAAAATTACCAAATAACAAGCACCAAATTACCATCAATTCAAATTTGAACCACTATCGGTTTTTGGTGACATTAATTCATGAGATTGCTCATTTTGAAGCTTATAAAAGCTATGGGAGATATATAAAACCACATGGAAAAGAATGGAAACATACCTTTCAGAAATTGATGTTGCCCTTTCTGAATCCAAGCATATTTCCTAATGAATTATTGCCGCTTCTGGCAAAACATTTTAAGAATCCTAAGGCGAGTAGTGATACCGACGTAAAATTGGCATTGGCCTTAAAACAATTTGATCCACCAAACGATAAAACTTATATTTTTGAAGTGCCATTGGGAAGTGAATTTAGACTTTATAATGGCCGTGTTTTTAGAAAAGGCGTTAAAAGACGTACACGTCATGAAGGTGTAGAAGTTGCATCAGGAAAGTTGTATCTTTTCAATCCGAATGCTGAGGTGGAACTTATTCCTGCGAAGGCAGGAATCTTATGATTTAAATGTAATTTTGGAGGAAATTTCAATTTTTTTTTCATCTCGAGAATCGCTTTAGTTTAAGTAGAGTTTCAAATATGCGTTTACAATCCCGTGTTTTTGGGACTACAATCACAGGAGTAAATAATAAAAAATATAAATAATGAATAGTAATTACTACGCCATATTGATGGCAGGAGGAGTAGGATCACGATTTTGGCCAGTGAGCACCCAAGGTTTTCCAAAGCAATTCCATGATATGTTGGGAACTGGCGATACGCTCATTCAAAAAACCTTTAACCGACTTGCACAGTTGATTCCCAAAGAGAATATTTTCATTCTGACCAATGCTATTTATGAAGATTTGGTGTTTCAGCAATTACCTACAATTACCAAAAGACAAGTGTTGCTGGAGCCTGCCATGCGCAATACGGCACCATGTATTTTATATGCCTCATTAAAGATTCAAAAAGAAAACCCAGATGCTGTAATGATTGTGGCACCTAGTGATCATTGGATTGAGGACGAAGCTAAATTCGCCCAAAACGTACAACAAGCTTTTGATTTTTGTGAAACCAATGACGCACTAATGACCCTTGGCATTCAGCCCACCTTCCCAAATACCGGTTTTGGGTATATTGAATATGACCAATCTTCAAATGAAGCCATAAAACCTGTTCAGCAGTTTAGGGAAAAACCCGATTACGAAACCGCAAAATCCTTTATCAAGCAAGGGAATTTTTTATGGAATGCTGGGATTTTTATGTGGAGTGTCAAAAGTGTTGTGAAGGCATTTCAGTTTCATCAACCTCAATTGTTTGAGCTGTTTGAAAAAGGAATCGCGATTTATAATACAGATGATGAAGATCTTTTTATAGCAGAAAACTATGGAAAATCAGAAAACA
The DNA here is from genome assembly GCF_004115975.1 of Gelidibacter gilvus. Lineage (GTDB taxonomy): Bacteria > Bacteroidota > Bacteroidia > Flavobacteriales > Flavobacteriaceae > Gelidibacter > Gelidibacter gilvus. Next base: position 49,485 of record NZ_SDDZ01000017.1, read on the forward strand.
TTTCAGTCGATTATGCCATTATGGAGGCCTCCAAAAATGTCTATGTTCTGCCCGCCGAATTTGATTGGAACGACTTGGGAACCTGGGGAAGTTTATACGATAAACTTGAGAAAGACCAAGACCATAACGCAGTGGTCAATGCACGAACATTGACTGAGGACGCCTCGGGAAATATGATCATGACGAAAGACAATAAAATCGTGGTTGTGGACGGCCTCAAAGATTATATTATTGTAGACAAAGACGAAGTTTTGCTTATATTTCCGAAGTCAAAAGAACAAGACATCAAGCAGACTCTGCAAAAGGTCAAAGATAAGTTTGGAGAAAATTATGGATAACGAACAAGAAAACAAATTCAATTTTTCTGAAGAAGAAACAGCGAGTCGGCAAGATAAGGCTGTAGAAGCGTCAAAAGAGGCTGTAAAGAAAGAAGCCAAAGGCCTGTGGGAAAGTATTAAAACATTCTTTAGTGATCTGTTGGATTTCCGTGAAGATACCGATAGAGATGCGACTGTGGCAGCCATTCAAGGCGACATCCCGTTTAAAGGTGCGACGGCTTGGATTCTCATCTGTTCAATTTTTGTGGCGTCTATTGGATTGAATGCCAACTCTGCGGCGGTAGTGATTGGTGCCATGTTAATTTCTCCATTAATGGGCCCGATTTTAGGGGTTGGTCTTTCTATTGCCATTAATGATATTGATACCTTAAAACGATCTTTGATCAATTTGGTCATTATGATTGTATTGAGTTTGGCAACGGCCTTTCTATTCTTTAAATTCTTCCCGCTAAGTGAAGATACATCTGAATTGTTAGGGCGTGTAAAACCAGATATTCGTGACGTACTGATTGCCTTTTTTGGTGGTTTGGCCTTGATTATTGCCCGAACCAAAAAAGGTACCATCGCTTCAGTAATCTTTGGTGTGGCCATTGCCACTGCATTGATGCCGCCTTTGTGTACAGCAGGGTATGGCTTGGCAAAAGGTAACATGGAATACTTTTCAGGAGCCATGTACTTGTTCACTATCAATACTATTTTTATAGCCTTGGCAACGTTTATCGTGGTAAAAATCTTGGGTTTTCCAATGCTTAAATATGCCAATTCAGCAAAGAGAAAACGGATCTCCAGAATTGCAACGGCGGTTGCCGTGATTGTAATGATTCCGGCAATATTTACGTTTATTGACGTCTGGGGGCAGAGCAAATTTGAGAATGGCGCCCAAGCATTTATTAATAAGGAGCTTGATCAACTGCCACATCCTGATTTTATGAAAGCAAATGCGATAGCTACTTATTCTACTACAAAAGGAGAACCGTCTACTTTGGAATTGAATACTTTTGGATTGGATCAAATTCCTGAGAATACTATCTCCGTTCTTAGAGGTCGATTGAATGATTATCCTGCTCTTGCAAATACAAGACTGATCATTAATCAAAATCGTTCTAAAAATTTAGATAACATTAGATACATGTCGCAATTGCGTTTCCGTGATTCTTTAGATTTATTATCTCAAGCAGAAAAGATTACGTTTCTTGAGGACCGGGTGAGAAGATTGGGAAAATACGAAGCCCTACAAATTCCTTTTGTAGAATTGACCAAAGAGGTTAAAATTAACTATGAGGATATTGAACGATTATCATATTCGAGTGTGATATCATCCAATTTTGAAAAGTTGGACACCATTGCAGAATTTACTGTAAAATGGAATGATAAGGTAAAAGACGCTGTTATTGATAAAGAGCAGGAAAAGTTGAAACGTTGGCTCAAACAAAAATACAAATTGGATACTTTGGTTGTGAGACGTCAATAAGATTTACGATGGTTGTTGATTGAGGTTGGAAGACAGATGAAGAAACAGTTATGAGTTCAGAGTTATGAGTTTTGCGTTTGAGAGTGACGGATGACGGGTGACGGATGACTTAAAGCGGATGACTGGGTTCAGAGTTTAGGGTTTAGGATGGAATTCTATCTGAACCATATTGCTGAGCACTTCCAACTGAAGGCTGCCTACTGAGCACTGCTAACTGAAGACTGCCTACTGAAACCTACTGATCTTCATCCAAATACATCTTTTGTACCCGTTTGAATAAATCTGAGGAATAAACAAAATCCGTAACGGCTTCGTTATCAGTCTTAAATATGTTTTTATTTGACCCTTCCCATTCTTTAAGGCCGTCTTTTAAAAAGATGATTTTTTCGCCAATTTCCATAACGGAATTCATGTCGTGGGTGTTGATAATTGTGGTAATATCGTATTCGTGCGTAATTTCTTGAATCAAGTTATCGATAACCGTGGCCGTTCTAGGGTCCAATCCGGAATTGGGTTCATCACAAAATAAATATCTAGGTTGATTGACAATAGCTCTGGCAATAGCTACACGCTTTTGCATTCCGCCAGAAGCTTCACTTGGTAGTTTATTGTGAGCATCATCAAGGTTGACTCTTTTCAGGACGAGATCTACCCGATCATTCATTTCACTTTTGCTTTGTTTTGTAAACATTCGCAACGGGAATTTGACGTTCTCGGCAATGGTCATGGAGTCAAAAAGTGCACTTCCTTGAAATACCATCCCCATTTTTGATCTTAGGTCACTTTTTTCGTCGGGAGTTAAATCTGAATAATCTGTGCCATCATAAATAATGGAGCCTTGATCAGGAGTGAATAAACCTAATAATGTTTTAAGAAAAACGGTCTTTCCGGAGCCACTTTGTCCAATGACCAGGTTGGTTTTTCCTTTTTCAAACTTGGTACTGATGCCTTTTAGAATTTCGGAATCACCAAAAGATTTATGGATATTGTTGACTTCAATCATTAGCTTAACATCATTTGGGTTAATATATAGTTGAGTAGAATAATTGCCACACTCGTCCAGACGAAAGAGGTGGTACTTGCTTTACCAACTTCCAAAGCGCCACCTTTCATATAGTAGCCATAATAGGATGGAATAGTTGCCAATAAAAAAGCAAAAACGAAAGTCTTAATAAATGCATAGGTCATATGAAACGGAATAAAGTCCATTTGGATACCCGCGATATAATCATCTAAAGAAACAAATCCTCCAATAACAGAAGCGGCCAATCCCCCAAGAATTCCTAAAAACATAGCAATAGAAATTAAAAACGGATATAACATCAGTGCAACAAATTTAGGAAACACCAAGTAGTTTATGGCATTGATTCCCATCACTTCTAAGGCATCAATTTGCTCGGTAACGCGCATGGTTCCGATACTTGAGGTGATAAAAGACCCAACCTTTCCTGCCATAATAATGGAAATGAAGGTTGGTGCAAACTCTAAAATGACCGACTGTCGAGTGGCAAATCCTACCAAGGTTTTTGGAATGAGTGGACTGGTCATGTTCAACGCCGTTTGGATGGTTACAACACCTCCAACAAAAAATGCGATAAAAGCGACAATCCCGAGAGAATTAATGATTAAATCATCAATATCCTTAAAAATTAAATGCCGCATAACCGACCATTTGGTAGGTTTGCGGAACATTTCTTTTATCATCAAAAAATATTGACCAATATTATGTAGGTAGCTCATATGATATTTTGTTACTGCTAAAGTAAAGAAAACTGTGACTTATTTAACCTCATTTTAAATTTTTCATTCTTTAAAAAGCTGTATTTTTGATATTTATATCCAACTTTATTATTATGAAAAATTTAATTACCAGTATTCTTCTCGCGATGTTTTTTGTATCCACCTTTCAAGCACAACAAGCGAATTCCAAAAACAAGACCAACAAAGATAATACTATTCAAACGCAACCAAAATTAATTGTTGGCATTGTTGTAGACCAAATGCGTTATGATTATTTGACCCGTTTTTACGATAAATATGGCGATGGTGGTTTTAAACGTATGATGAATGAAGGATTCAATTGTAAAAATCATCATTTTGACTATGTGCCCACCTATACAGGTCCAGGTCATGCTTCTGTGTATACCGGAACTCCTCCAAAATATCATGGCATTATAGGCAATGATTGGTACGATAAAGAAATCAAATCATCTGTATACTGCGCTGGTGATGCTAGTGTACAATCTATTGGTACAACACATGCCGCTGGTAAGATGTCGCCACACCGAATGAAAACGACAACTTTTGCTGATGAAAATCGATTATTTACGCAAATGCGAGGAAAGACCATTGGAATCGCACTTAAAGATAGAGGCGCAATTCTTCCTGCCGGCCATACCGCAAATGCAGCCTATTGGTTCCATGGCGCAGATGAAGGACGCTGGATTTCAAGTACATTTTATATGACTGAATTACCAAAATGGGTTCAAGATTTCAATAATTCCAATCAAGCAAACTCCTATTTTAAAGAATGGAATACCTTATATGATATATCAACCTATACCGAAAGTGCTCCTGATGACAACACGTTTGAAGGCGGATTTAAAGGTAAGGAGACCGCAACCTTTCCTTACGACTTGATGGCATTGAAAGACAAGAACGGCGGATTTGAAATTCTTAAAGCAACGCCTTATGGTAATAATTTGACAACTGACTTTGCATTGGCTGCTATTGACGGTGAAGGCTTGGGGAAAGATGAATTTACAGATGTTTTGGCGATAAGTTACTCAAGTCCAGATTATGTAGGACATAATTTTGGGGTAAGTTCTAAAGAAGTCCAAGATACTTATTTGCGTCTTGATAAAGACCTGGAGCGATTGTTCAAGGGCTTGGATGCTAAGGTTGGAAAAGGAAATTACACGGTTTTCTTAACGGCAGATCATGCGGCTGTTGAAGTGCCATCTTACTTGAAAAGTTTAAAGATTCCTGCAGGTTATGTTGACAACAAAACATTCAGGGAAAAAGTCCGTGCCTTTTTAAATACAGCATATAAAGCCGATGACCTTGTAGAAAACATCAGTAATAATCAGATTTTCTTAAATAGGACGAAATTATATGAAATGGGTCTAAAGCTTGAAGACGTTCAGCAAGCCATCATCAATGAAATCATCACCTACGAACATATCGATAAGGCATATACGGGAGTGTCAATGACGCAAACCTCCTTTACTACAGGAATTGAAGGATTGATCCAAAACGGATACAACCAAAGACGATCAGGAGATGTTATTTATGTTTTTGACCCTGCCTTTCTATCTTATAGTTTAACGGGGTCCTCTCATGGGTCTTCATTCAACTATGATACACACGTGCCCCTTTTGCTTTTCGGAAACGGGATAAAACACGGTCAGACTTTGAAAAAAACGCATATCACCGATATTGCTCCAACCATGTCTGCAATTTTGGGGATTAGCTTCCCAAATGCTGCCACCGGTCAACCTTTAGAATTTGTTTTAGAGTAGTCCATTGAGTAAAAGAAATCTATATAGTCTAATTGCCATCCTGCTTGTTTTAGGAGTTTATGGCTATGAGTATTTTTTAAAGGAAGAAGAATCTTCCGGTTATATAAAGGAAGGCTCTCGTATCAAATCTGATACGAGAGCCTTCTTTTTGCCTATAAGTACAACCGGACAAGTGATACATCATCAAGGCTACTCACTTTCATATAGTGAGCCTCATGAACAGGCCGAATGGGTGGCGTATGAACTAAATAAGTCACATCTTGGAAGATCCAACTTCAAGCGGCCTTATTTTGAAATTGATCACGCTGTCAAAACTGGTGCCGCAAGTTGGCGGAATTATAAGAACTCGGGATATGATCGCGGGCATTTGATTCCCGCGGGAGATAGAACCTACGATAAGGAAGCCTATGATGAAACTTTTCTGACCAGTAATATCAGTCCGCAAGACCGCGATTTCAACGCTGGGATTTGGAATACATTAGAACAACAAGTTCGTTATTGGGCAAAGAAATATGATGGTGTTTTTGTGGTGACCGGTGGTGTCCTCAAAGGCAATCTGAAAACGATAGGAAACGAAAAAGTTGCAGTTCCAGAACTGTTTTATAAGATTATTTATGATCCCGATAATCAAAAGATGATCGCTTTTGTGATGCCGAATAAAGATTCGAAAGAACCTTTATATAATTTTGTGGTGTCTGTGGATTCGGTCGAAGTACTTACTGGAATTGATTTTTTCCCAGAACTTGAAGATGAACTCGAAGATAAATTGGAAGCTATGGACAGTTATAGGAACTGGGGTTTAAATTGATGAAATAGGTTCAAGATTCAAGATTCAAGATCCAAGAACCTAGATTCTAGACTCCAGGATATAAAAAGATTTCATCTCCAATGCCATCCCAAGTCTTGATTCCCGCCTTCAAAAAATTTACGGACGGGCAGGCTTGATTATAAAAGCGCAGCGGTCTTGATTCTTTTTTTTAATAATTTAGATTCAATCGAACGACACTTAGTCTTTCATGCCGTCCAAAGTCTTGATTCTAAAAGCGCAGCGGTCTTGATTCTTATTTAAAATCTCACTCCCGATAAATCTCCAAAAACTCTCGATCCGCTCGATTTTCATAAAGCTCTAGCAATTTTTTCTTGCCGTTTTCACCTAATTTCTGTCGTAAGTTTGGGTTGGCAATCAATCGTTTTAATTCGGTTTTAAACTCTTCTTTTGTTTCATAGAGTAACCCACATTCTGCGCTTTCAATAAGTTCTTGTTGTGCTTTACATTTTGTGGCCAAAATTGGAATTTCGCCATACATATACTGAAATAACTTATTGGCAACGCCAGAATCGTGTTGGGCATTGACTTGAAATGGTGCCAAGCCAATGGTTATTTTTTTAAGATAGGCGGGAAGGTATTTTACATCTGCCCAAGGAATATAGGTGAGATGGTCTTTTAAAATTGGGTGGTCAATATAACTCTGAAATAGGGTTTTATCTGCTTTATCTGTCGGACCGATAATGAGGGTGTGGAATTGATTTCCTTCTTCTAAAAGTTCAATCATCCATGGCAAAATGTCCATAATTCCCCGACGTTTGGCGACGACGCCAAAATAAAATAGGGTGGGTAGTTTAGAATCAAATTCAACGTCATAGTCATTTTTTTCAAAGGTCTGAAAACTTTCAAAATCGGGCATATTGGGATGCACATAAATGGATTCCGACTTTAGAAATGCAAATCTCTCAAGCAGATTTTGCTTAAAAGAAGTGCTCAATACGATAACACGGTCAGCATAATTTAAATACTCGCCCTCTTTTTTATACCATTTTTGTGGTTGAACCACATATTTTCGCCAGCCTTTAACGGCCCATTCATATGAGTTTATGGCTGCAGGATAGTTTTCGTGCAAATCTAAGGTGAGAGGGATATTTCGCGTTGATTTTTGAATGCCTTTCTTAGCAGCTTTGGCTAAATATAAATCATGGACATGAAGCGCATCTAAATTATTATTTGTGATGAATTGGGTGATGTTATTTTTCCATAGCCGTTCATAAAACTTGAAATTCGTACTTAATAACACAAATAAATCTCTAAGTTTCCTATGGATCCGGACTCTATTTACTGTTAAATCAGGATAGGTTTTATAAGTATTTTTGAAATCAAAACAGAGTACAAAAATGGTATGGCCTTCATCTTGAAGTAAACGGATTTCCTTTTGAACACGATGGTCATGATCAAACTCATTGTCTACAACAACGCCAATGTTCATTTTAATACTGATAAACTATCGCATTGATATGCATTCCACCGCCCACGCTGGCAAACATAATGATGTCGCCTTTGGAGAGGGAATGGTTTTCTAATTTGTTATTTCTGACCAAATCAAATAAGGTAGGAATGGTGGCTACAGAACTGTTTCCCAATTCCTGAATGCTCATCGGCATAATTCCCTCAGGGATTTCAGTGTTATAAAGTTTGTAGAAACGCTTTAATATAGCTTCATCCATTTTTTCGTTGGCCTGATGTATGAATATTTTTTTAACCTCTTTAATGTCCCTGCCGCTTTTATCCAAACAGGTCTTCATTGCCAAAGGCACATTATTTAATGCAAATTCATAGATTTTTCGGCCGTCCATTTTAAGGTAACGCGTATCAGCACACAAATCCTTATTATTTGAACTTCCAAAATACAAATAATAGGCTTCATCATAAGTGAAACTTCCAGTTTCGTGGGCTAAAATACCACCTTCTTCATCTGTCTCCTGGACGATTGTTGCACCAGCACCATCACTATAAATCATGGAGTCACGATCGTGCTTGTCCACCACTCTGGAAAGTGTTTCAGATCCAATAACCAAACATTTTTTGGCAATCCCTGCCTTTATAAAAGCATTGGCCTGTATGACGCCTTCAATCCATCCTGGACAGCCAAAGAGGATATCATAGGCGACGCATTTCGAGCTTTTAATTCGTAAACTGTGTTTCACACGTGATGCTAAACAGGGTAAAACATCGGTTTGGATGGTATTGTGTTTGACGTCGCCAAAGTTATGGGCCATGATGATATAATCTAATTCTTCAGGATCAATCTTGGCATCAGCAATAGCCTTTTCAGCTGCGAAAAAAGCAAGGTCCGAAGAGGTTAAATGGTCAAAGGCATAACGGCGTTCATCAATACCAGTAATCGCTTTGAATTTTTCAATGATTACCGAATTGGGATGTGGCAAACTGGAGCCATCGGCATTTAGAAAATGGTGTTGCCCGAAACTTTCATTTTTCTCAATGCTAGTTGGTATGTAGCTACCAGTGCCTGTAATCTTTATTGCCATTTTATTTGAAGTTTTATTCAATTGACTAATGTACTTAATATTCGTTTTGTTTGTCGTTAAATGTATCCTTTATTAGGAATTTTTGCCAAATTATCAAAAATATGGCAAGTGCAAATAAAAATCAATAAAAAAGCGCTCAAATAATTTTTAAATGAACGCTTTAGGTACTGATTTAAATGACTTAAAAATTAAGCATCCATGTATTCTTCAATAGGTGCACAGGTACAAATGAGGTTCCTGTCGCCATAAGCATCGTCTACACGTCTTACGGACGGCCAAAACTTATTGTCTCTGATATAATCCAATGGATATGCCGCCGCTTCTCTTGAGTATGGGAAATCCCACTGATCTGAAGTAAGCATTGCTAACGTATGTGGAGCGTTTTTAAGCACATTATTTGGATCATCTTTTGAGGCATTGTCAATTTCTTTTCTGATAGAAATCATGGCATCACAAAAACGATCCATTTCGTCCTTGCTTTCACTTTCGGTTGGTTCAATCATCAACGTTCCTGCAACTGGGAAGGATACGGTTGGTGCGTGGAATCCATAGTCCATCAAGCGTTTGGCAATGTCGCTAACTTCAATGCCATTGTCTTTGAAAGGTCGGCAATCCACAATCATTTCGTGGGCTGCGCGTCCGCGTTCTCCAGAATATAAAGTATCAAACTGTCCTTGCAAACGCTGTTTGATATAGTTGGCATTTAAAATGGCTGTTTGGGTCGCTTTGGTCAATCCTTCAGCACCTAACATCTTGATATATCCATAAGAGATCAAGCACACCAATGAAGAACCAAAAGGCGCTCCAGAAATAGCCGTGATGGCTTTTTCTCCACCAGTTTTGATGATTGGATTTCCTGGTAAAAAAGGTACCAACTGCTCTGCAACACAAATAGGACCAACACCCGGACCACCACCTCCATGGGGAATGGCAAAGGTTTTGTGCAAATTGAGATGACAAACGTCTGCGCCAATGTTTCCTGGATTGGTCAATCCAACTTGTGCATTCATGTTGGCGCCATCCATATAGACCTGACCGCCATTATCATGAATAATTTGAGTGATTTCCTTAATGGCAGATTCATAAACGCCGTGGGTTGATGGATAAGTCACCATCAAGCAGGATAAATTATCTTTATGCTTAAGCGCTTTTTCGCGTAAATCGTCAACGTCAATATTGCCTTCTTCTGTAGATTTGGTCACAACCACTTTCATTCCTGCCATCACTGCACTTGCAGGATTCGTACCATGTGCAGAAGATGGTATCAAACAAATGTTACGATGGCCTTCATTGCGGGATTCGTGATATGCTTTGATTACCATTAAACCTGCAAACTCACCTTGCGCACCAGAATTTGGTTGTAAAGATGTGCCAGCAAAACCTGTGATTTCAGTCAGTTGGTCTTCCAAAGCTTTTAAAACGATGTGATAGCCTTCTGCTTGTTCAACTGGGCAGAACGGATGGATCGTGCCCCAATTTGGCCAACTCAATGGCAGCATTTCTGCGGCAGCATTAAGTTTCATTGTACAAGAACCCAATGGGATCATGGAATGATTTAGTGATAAATCTTTACGCTCCAACATTTTGATATAGCGCATCAACTCTGTTTCAGAATGGTGCTTATTGAACACCTCCATGGTCATAAACTCCGACTGACGCTGTAAGTTCTTGTCAATATTATTGGCATCCTCAATTTTTGTTAGGACCACCGTATCTTTTTGAATATTTTCAGCGAAAATCGCGATGATTTCGTTGGCATCCTTTAAAGAGGTCGTTTCATTGATGGAAATCGTTACGGTATCTGCATTTGGATAGTTGAAATTCACTTCGTGACGTTCCGCTATTTTTTTGATTTTATCACCATTCGCTTCAATGTTTATCGTATCAAAGAATGATGTGTTCTTTTGGGTGTAGCCCAATTGACTCAATGCTTTTGCGACGCTTGAAGCCGTGTTATGAACTCTAGAGGCAATAAAGTTTAGACCTTTAGGACCGTGATAAACAGCGTACATGGCTGCCATAACAGCCAATAATACTTGTGCGGTACAAATATTAGACGTCGCTCTATCGCGTTTAATGTGTTGCTCACGGGTCTGTAATGCCATACGCAAGGCTCTATTCCCATTCATATCCTTGGTCACCCCAATAATACGTCCTGGCAAATCGCGTTTGTATTCATCCTTGGTTGCAAAATAGGCGGCATGTGGACCTCCATATCCCATTGGGATTCCGAAGCGCTGGGTGGTTCCAACAACTACGTCGGCGCCAAATTTACCTGGAGCTTCCAATTTCACCAAACTTAAAATATCCGCAGCAACTGCTACTTTTATCTGATTCGCATTTGCTTTTTCAATGAACGATTTGATATCGCTTACCAACCCGTCTTTTCCTGGATACTGTAAGATAGCACCGAAAAACTCTGATGAAAAATCAAATTCAGCTTCATTTCCAACTACCAATTCAATGCCAATAGGTGCAGACCTGGTTTGCAATAAAGACAAGGTTTGAGGTAAAATCGCATCAGAAACAAAAAACTTATTGACGTCATCTTTCTTTTGATCACGCTCACGAACAGCAAACAACAAGCTCATAGCTTCTGCGGCGGCCGTACTTTCGTCAAGTAAAGAAGCATTGGCAATTTCCATCCCGGTCAAGTCGGTCACCATGGTTTGGAAATTTAAAAGCGCTTCCAATCTCCCTTGTGCAATTTCAGCTTGATAAGGTGTATAGGCGGTATACCAACCCGGATTTTCCAGAACGTTCCGCTGAATAACCGCAGGAACGATGGTAGGGTGATAGCCTAAACCAATATAGGATTTAAAAATTTTATTCTTTTTTGAAAGTTCATGAATATGATTGTTGTATTCATACTCAGACATTGGTGCATCAAGGTTCAATCCTTTTTTTAATCGGATATTATCTGGAACTGTTTCATAGATCAATTGATCCATACTATCGGCTCCAATGGCTTTGAGCATTAGATTTTGGTCATTTTCGTCTGGACCAATATGGCGAAGAGCAAAACTGTTTGTATTCATTAATATAGGTGTTGTGTTAGATTCCCGACTGTGCATGAAAGTCAATTTATTAAACGCTAAACTCTTTGGAATTAGGCGTTTTTTGCAACCGCGAATTTACGGAAATATTGGCCATTTTTCGTTAAGGAAAACTAAAGTTTTTAACCAATTGAACGTCTTATTAACACAATGCTTATTTTTGTAAGATGAAGAGGTTAAAGCCTTTGTTTGATTTTTATATCAATAGTAGCATTCACGTAGCATTGGCTGTGTTTTCCATGACTTATGTGACGCTGTTGGAACTCAATTTACCAATAGATTGGCCCTTGTTTTTATTTGTCTTCTTCTCTACAATTACAGGTTATAATTTTGTGAAGTATTTTGGAATGGTAAAGTTTCATCATCGGCGGTTGGCAAGATGGTTGAAAGTTATTCAGATATTTTCATTGATTTGTTTTCTTTTGATGCTCTGGTTTTTATTCCAATTAAAGCCAAAAACCATTATCTATATCGGGGTTTTTGGAGTGGTTACATTTTTGTATGCCATTCCTTTTTTGCCGAAACGATATTTTATGAACCGACAAAATAACCTAAGGAACATAGGTGGTTTGAAAGTGTATGTGATTGCTCTGGTTTGGGCTGGAGTTACGGTTTTGCTTCCCATATTTGATGAAAATGACGTAATTACTACGGATGCTTGGATCATGACCATTCAACGTTTTTTGTTGGTTATGCTGTTAATGTTGCCGTTTGAAATAAGAGATTTAAAATATGACAGTTTGAAGTTGGCTACGGTTCCTCAAAAAATAGGGGTCAAGAACACGAAGGTGATGGGAGTTTTGGTGGGCATCGTCTTTTTTGTTTTAGAATTTTTAAAAGACGAATTGAGCCTAAAACTGATTGCGTTAACCTTGGCTATTGCCTTGATAACCCTGCTTTTTATAGTGTTCGCCACTAAAAAAAGGAGCGATTATTACAGTTCTTTTTGGGTAGAAAGCGTGCCGATACTTTGGCTGATCTTACATTTGGTTTTTTAACTGCTCGTTTAAACGGTCTTCCATAAGTTTACGTTCGTTGTGCTCCAAGCATTCCAAGTTGGAAGATTTCAAGGTTTTTGTCAATTTACAGTTACGGTTGACATAGACTCTTGTGGTGCTGCACCAAAGATATCTAAATCTCAGTTTGAACTTTTCCCCTAGAGTCGATTCCTGATATTGTGATTTGTCACAAATATGAAATGCCTCTTCTTTTGAAATTAAAAATAATTTTAACATTGCTATGATTTAAACCAGTGTTTCTCCATGCATTCCGCCAAAGCTGTACGTGCACGATGAATAATGACCCATAAGTTAGACGCAGTGATGTTTAGTTCATTACAAATAGCTTCAGTTTCATAATTTAAAATTGTTTTCATTTTGAATACGGTGGCTTGTCGTTCAGAGAGTTTGTCCATGCAATCGTAAATGGCATTGCCAAGCTCGGTGTTTTCAAGAGTTTCCTGAGCATTTAAATAGCCTTCATCTTCCACGCGCTCTTCCAGCCAATCGCCTTCATTTTCATCAGTATTATACGTCATTCGGACTTCAGCCTGACCTTTCCTGGAATTTATTTTCCGATAATAATCGATGATTTTTCTCTTTAAGATAGAAATAAGCCAAGTCCGTTCGCTCGCTTCGCCTTTGAAATTTTTCATGGACTTTAAGCCGGCAAAAAAAGTATCCTGGATGATGTCTTTAGCAATTTCGCGGTCATTGACCCTGCTGATCGTGTAATTAAAGAGATAATCCGAATAAAGTTCAATCCACCTACTGGGGTTGATGTGATGATTTGACATCTGTTTTATAGCAATTTACATCAAAATTAAGTAAATAATTCCTATTATTTGATCAAATTAACTAAAGCGTTTTCGATGTTTTAATTTTTGAGATTGATTCGCTAATGATTCGGTACCAATAAAAAAACACCATTAAATCCTGCGATAGTTTTTGAATGGTGTTTTGATGATTATAATTGAAATCGATTATCTTTCTAGAAGTCCCGCACGTTTCAATAGCGCATCAGGTTGAGGTTCTTTTCCTCTAAAGCGCTTGTACAGTACCATGGGGTCTTCAATGCCACCTTGTGAAAGGACATGCTCCATGAATTTTGTGGCAACTTCTTTGTTGAAAATGCCTTTTTCCTTAAAGAATTCAAAAGCATCGGCATCCAGAACTTCAGCCCATTTATAACTGTAATATCCCGACGAATAGCCGCCTTGAAAAATATGGGAAAATGAGGTGCTCATGCAGTTTTCTTTCACATCTGGAAATAATTGACTGCCTTCAAAAGCTTTTAATTCATGCGCTTTTACATCGGTTATTGATGTTGGATCAATCCCGTGCCAGCTCATGTCCAAAAGTCCAAAACTCAATTGACGCAAGGTTTGCATCCCTTCATGAAAAGCAGCAGAATCCTTTATTTTTTGAACCAAATCCATTGGGATCAATTCACCGGTTTGGTAATGGGTGGCAAACAGTTCCAAAGCCTCTTTTTCATAACACCAATTCTCAAATATTTGACTTGGCAATTCCACGAAGTCCCAGAACACACTGGTGCCCGATAAACTTGGATAAGTCGTGTTTGCCAACATGCCGTGAAGAGCATGACCAAATTCATGGAATAAGGTTGTGACTTCATTAAAAGTCAATAATGACGGTTTGGTTTTGGTCGGTTTTGTGAAATTACAGACGATGGAAATGTGTGGACGTTCATGTTTATCACCTTTTACGAATTGAGGTTTGTAGCTAGTCATCCAAGCACCGTTGCGTTTTCCTGCTCTTGGAAAAAAGTCGGCGTAAAAAATGGCAACCAATTCGCCGTTGGCGTCGGTTACTTTATAGGTTAAAACGTCTTTGTGATATTTATCGATGGTCGTGATTTCTTCAAAGGCCAATCCGAATAATTTTTGCGCGACCTTAAAAGACCCATCAATAACATTTTCAAGCTTAAAATACGGTTTTAGCTTTTCATCATCCAAATCAAAACGTTCTTGTTTTAACTTTTCCGCGTAATATGCCGAATCCCATTTTTCCAATTGGTCAATGCCATCCAAAGTATGAGCAAACTCCTGAAGTTCTTTAAATTCCCGCAGTGCCGCTGGTTTTGCTTTGACTAAAAGTTCTTCTAAAAAATCTTCGACTTTTTGTGGTGTTTTGGCCATTCGTTCCTCAAGTACAAAATGCGCATGGGTTTTATAACCTAAAAGCTGGGCGCGTTCAAAGCGTAATTTTGCAATCTGCAACACATTATTTTGGTTGTCCAAGGCATCACCTTTAAATGCTTTCTTTCCTGCGGCAATGGCTAACTTTTTTCTGAGCGCTCTATTGTCTGCATAAGTCATGAAAGGGATATAGCTTGGGTAATCCAAAGTAAATAACCAGCCTTCTTTGTCTTTGCTTTCTGCCAATTGCTTAGCAGCTTCCAAAACGCCTTCTGGCAATCCGGAAAGTTCGTCTTCATTGCTGACCAACATCTCAAAGTTATTGGTTTCTGCCAAAACGTTTTCGCCAAAGGTCAGTTTTAGCTGGCTCAATTGTTTGTCAATGGCTCTAAGTTCTTGCTTTTTATCATCGGAAAGATTGGCGCCATTCCGTGCAAAACTCTTATATTTTTTGTCCAAAAGCGTGTGCTGCTCCGTAGTCAGTTCTAAAGTGTCCTTCCGATCGTAAACAGCTTTGACCTTTTTGAACAACGCCTCGTTCAGAGTTATATCATTGCCGAATTCAGTGATCAAAGGAGAGACTTCTTGGGCAATTTTTTGAATGATGTCGCTGGTTTCTGCAGAATTGAGATTAAAAAAAATATTCGAAATCCGATCTAATTGTTGACCAGTAAATTCTAATGCTTCAATTGTATTTTCAAAGGACGGTTCCTCATCCGTATTTGTTATAGCATCAATTTCCAATTTCGCGCTGTCAATTGCAGCCTTGAAAGCGGGCAGATAATCAGTGTCCTTTATTTTTGAAAAAGGTGCCGTATTGTAAGGAGTGTTGAAATGAGTGTCTAAGATATTCATAGAATGAAAGATTCGATTTTTAAAATGTGTTGTGCGATTTATCCTGCTAAATTATTGTGATTCTGATAATTAACTTATTTTTATCATAGATTTATCCGTTATATATTTACCTTTGTTTAGCAATTGTAAATAAGTTTAGATAAAGACCCTTTTATAGTTGATTAATAGCATGAGATCCCTGGCACTTGTCGGGGGTTTTCTATTTTAAGTCTTGAGAAGAAGCAATAACTTGAGCTTTTAAGTCTTCCTTGTAGGCAATTATTGTTTTCTGAACCTGAGCGTCCGAACTTCCTATAATTTGAGCTGCCAGAATGCCGGCATTTTTTGCGCCATTTAAGGCTACTGTAGCAACTGGAACACCGCCAGGCATTTGAAGAATGGAAAGAATGGAATCCCAACCATCAATAGAATTGGTGCTTTTTACAGGAACACCTATTACCGGTAGTGGCGATAACGAAGCAATCATTCCTGGAAGATGCGCAGCGCCTCCAGCACCTGCAATGATTACTGAAAATCCGCGTGTATGGGCGTTTTTTCCATAATCAAATAATTTTTCTGGAGTCCTGTGGGCTGATACAATATCAACTTCAACTTCAATATTAAACTGTTTTAAAATGTCAATAGCGTCTTGCATGACTGGAAGGTCGCTTTTGCTTCCCATGATGATTCCTATTTTGCTCATAATTTTATAAACTATAAATATTTATGTTCTCGGTTAAGAGGAAGAAAGATTATTGATTTGTAAAGTATTTACTGGCTAATAACTTTTATTAAATTCTTCGCATCCTCCGCAACTTGTCGCGCTTCATTCAAATCTTCATTGACAATCGTTACATGGCCCATCTTTCGGAATGGTCTGGTCTGTTTTTTACCATAGATATGAGGTGTCACACCATCCATAGCCATGATAGCTTCAATGTTTTCATAAATCACATCGCCAGAATGGCCTTCGGCACCCACCAAATTGACCATCACGGCTGCAACTTTATTATCTGTTCTTCCTAAAGGTAAATCTAGGATGGCTCTTAAATGTTGCTCAAATTGAGAGGTGTAGCTGGATTCAATAGTATGATGTCCGGAGTTGTGTGGTCTGGGGGCAACTTCATTTACAAGAATCTCGTCATCTTGAGTTTGAAACATTTCTACCGCTAACAAACCAACATGATTAAAGGATTTTGAAACTTTTAAAGCGATGTCTTGTGCTTTATGGGCGATTTTAGTGCCAATTCTTGCGGGACAAATGACATACTCTACTTGATTGGCTTCTGGATGAAATTCCATCTCTACAACCGGATAGGTTTTTACTTCTCCTTTTACATTCCTACTAACAATAACCGCAAGTTCATTTTTAAATGGAATCAAGGTTTCTGCAATACACTCACCGTCTTGAAGGTCTTTTAAGTCGGCTTTACTTCGCACTATTTTCACCCCGTTACCATCATATCCAAACTGTGCGGCTTTCCAAACAAAAGGTAAATGAAGTCCGCCATTGTCAATAGCATCTTCAATTTGCGAGAGGTAGGCAAAACGTGTGAAAGTGGCCGTTGGAATGTTGTTGTCCACATAAAACAACTTTTGAGTGGCCTTATTTTGAATGATTTTTAAAGTTTTTGACGACGGAAATACTTTAACGCCTTGTTTTTCTAAAGTTTCTAGAGCATTGGCATTAACATTTTCGATTTCAATGGTGAGCACATCTACATTTTTTCCAAAATTGACCACCGTATCATAATCCATTAAATCACCTTGGGTAAATTCATTGCAGGCAATTTTAGACGGCGCTTCATCACTGGGGTCAAGGACACAGGTGTAAATATCGAATTTGCGTGTTTCTGTAAGCAGCATTTTGCCCAATTGGCCTCCACCAAGTATACCGAGTTTAAAGTTTGACGAAAAATAATTCATGTTTAAGGTTCTTACAGGGGAAAATCAGTTAAATTTATGTCGTTAATACCGCAAAAATACGCTTAAACTCTGAAAGTTGTGAATGAAATCCTGAAATTTCGGGAGTAATTTTTAAATCAAAAGTGTATATTTGCATCTTTTAAAATCCAATGACATTGATCAAGCTTCACGATTTATATTTTAAACCCTTTATATCTGAAAAGGAAATCGATACTGTTGTCCAAAGAATGGTGGACGAGGTAGCGAATGATATAAAAGACGATATTCCTGTATTTGTTGGCGTTTTAAACGGCTCATTCATGTTTGTGAGTGATTTTGTTAAAAAATATCCAAGACCATGTGAGGTTACATTCATAAAATTAGCGTCTTATGAAGGTGTCAAATCAACTGAAGATATTGAACGTCTTATCGGATTGACGCAGGATTTGACCGGCAGAACTGTTGTGATTCTTGAAGACATTATCGATACTGGCAATACTTTGGAAGAAATCCATCGTATTTTCAAGAATGAAAAAGTCAAGGAGTTGAAGATTGCAACACTGTTTCATAAGTCAGAAGCTTACAAAAAAGATTTTAAACTACATTATATTGGTATTGATGTTCCTAAGAAATTCATTGTCGGATACGGATTGGATTACGACGGATTAGGGAGGGATTTACCTGAAGTATATCAATTAAAAACGACTCAACATATGACAAATTTTGTGCTATTTGGGCCTCCAGGCGCAGGGAAGGGAACACAAGCCGATTTTTTAAAGGAGACCTATAATCTAGTACATATTTCTACCGGTGATGTGTTTCGATATAATATCAAAAACGAAACGGCTTTGGGAATGCTCGCCAAATCTTTTATGGATAAAGGCGAATTGGTTCCAGATCAGGTCACTATTGATATGTTAAATACAGAAGTTGAGAAAAATGCCGATGCCAATGGCTTTATTTTCGATGGTTTTCCAAGAACCAATGCTCAAGCAAAAGCTTTGGATGAATTGATGGAAGCCAAAGACTCGCAAATTAATGCCATGATTGCTCTTGAAGTGGATGATGAGGTTTTGGTGCAACGTTTGTTAGGCCGTGGAAAAACCAGTGGACGACCAGACGATGCGGATGAGCAAATTATCAGAAACCGTATCAATGAATATTACAAAAAAACAGCTATTTTAAAGGAGTATTATTCAGCTCAGGATAAATATTGTGGTGTAGATGGGGTTGGAAGTATCTCAGAAATTACGGAGCGATTGAATAAAGTGATCGATTCATTGTAAAAAGAATTCTGAGTAAAGTGTTCCAGGACTTTAGGCGTTTGACTTATGTTGAATTCTAGGACTTATTCTTATCTGGCACTTCTATAGATTAGATTTTAATTAAAAAGACTCCCATTTTCATGGGAAGTGATTATGACCGAAGGAAATTTTGTTGACTATATTAAAATGAACGTCCAATCCGGAAACGGAGGGAAAGGTTCTATGCATTTGCATCGTGAAAAATTTATCACCAAAGGAGGCCCTGATG
The DNA here is from genome assembly GCF_004115975.1 of Gelidibacter gilvus. GTDB lineage: Bacteria > Bacteroidota > Bacteroidia > Flavobacteriales > Flavobacteriaceae > Gelidibacter > Gelidibacter gilvus. The sequence goes on from NZ_SDDZ01000017.1 coordinate 68,621, forward strand.
GTGGTGATGGTGGTCGTGGTGGTCATGTGATTATAAGAGGCAATGAAAACCAATGGACTTTATATCATTTAAAGTTTAAAAAACACATTAGAGCCGAACATGGCGGACACGGGAGTGGATCGAGAAGTACTGGCGCTGATGGTGAAGATATTTATGTTGATGTGCCCTTGGGAACTGTTGTAAGAGATGCTGAGACCAATGACGTGATTTTTGAAATTACCGAACATGGCGAAGAGAGAATTATCGCAGAAGGTGGAAAAGGTGGGCTCGGAAACTGGCATTTTAGAACCTCTACAAACCAAACGCCGCGCTATTCTCAACCCGGTATTCCATTACAAGAGCGTGACATTCTTTTAGAGCTTAAAATCCTTGCTGATGTTGGTCTGGTTGGCTTCCCGAACGCTGGAAAATCGACCTTATTGTCGGTAGTTACTTCAGCAAAACCAAAGATTGCCGATTATGAATTTACGACACTTAAGCCCAACTTAGGGATTGTAGAATATCGTGATTTTCAAACCTTTGTTATGGCAGATATTCCTGGAATTATTGAAGGAGCTGCCGAAGGGAAAGGACTTGGACATTACTTTTTAAGACATATTGAGCGCAATTCAATTCTGTTATTCTTAGTTCCTGCAGATGCCGACGATATCCTAAAACAATATGAGATTCTGTTGGATGAATTACGTCGTTACAATCCGGAAATGTTGGATAAAGAGCGTCTGATCGCCATTTCAAAAAGTGATCTTCTTGATGCTGAACTTGAAGCAGAACTTAAAATTGAACTCGACAAAACCTTGCCAATAGATTATATGTTCATCTCCTCTGTGGCCCAAAAGGGAATCACTGAATTGAAGGACAGACTTTGGAAGATGTTGAATGCTTAACGATATAGTTACATTGCCTTCATTTTCTTCTTGATCTTTTTAAAGTGAATTTTGAATATTTCCTGTGAATGTGAGATTTTAGATGTGCTTCTAAGTCATCTTATTCACATGACGGAAATCCGTCTCTTCAAATTCTTCCTATTAATTCCTTTCTTTTTTTCCCATTGACAATACCTTGAATAGGATTTTGTACTAAAAACATTTAATACAATTTTAGTAATTCTAATTTAGTCTTGAATTTTTCCTTTCGTAACTTTGGATAAAACCATATAAAATGAAAAATTTAAAAGATAAAGTCGCCTTAATTACGGGTGGGAGTAAAGGAATTGGCTACGGCGTAGCATTGAGTTTGTTGAATGAAGGTGTGAATGTGGCCATAACAAGTCGCGATGAGGCCAGTGCAAAGAAAGCAGCAGCAGAACTCACAAAGAATTCAAAAACATCAGCAAAAGCAATAGGTGTCGAGGCCGATGTCAGAAAATATGATAGCCAACAAAATGCGGTAAAGCAAGTGTTGTCAGAATTTGGACAGCTTGATATTGTAGTGGCAAATGCAGGATTGGGACATTTCGCTTCCATTGAAGATCTGACACCAGAGCAATGGCAGGAAACTATTGACACGAACCTTTCAGGTGTGTTCTACACAATTAAATCGAGTGTTGAGGCGCTAAAAAAATCCAAAGGGTATTTTATTAGTATCTCCAGTTTAGCAGGAACCAACTTTTTTGCCGGCGGTTCAGCTTATAATGCCAGCAAATTTGGAGTTACCGGATTTACGCAATCGGTGATGTTAGATTTGAGACAACATAATATTAAGGTGAGTACTATTATGCCAGGATCGGTTTCAACACATTTTAATGGAAATGAGCCAGACCCTAGCGACGCTTGGAAAATCCAAAGTGAGGATATTGGTGAGTTGGTTGTTGATCTTTTAAAAATGAATGAGCGCACCTTACCGAGTAAAATTGAGGTAAGGCCAACCATGCCACCAAGTAAATAGTGCTGGTTTATTAAATATTCATGTAAAATGCCTCTTGCTATTTCATGTCTTTTGATATTGAGATATGTTGAAGAGGCATTTTTTTTATTACCTTTAAAATAAAAAACTATGAAAAAATTACTCCTCCTATTTGGGCTTTCCCTTATTGTTATCTCCTGTGCCGCTGTGCGCGTCAATTACGATTATGAAAAAGCCACAGACTTCAATACTTACAAAACCTATAATTATTATAGTGATATGAATATGGGGATGAGCGAATTGGATTCTAGAAGACTTTTGGATGCTTTAGACGCGAGTTTGCAGGCAAAAGGGATGAGCCAGTCAGATTCTCCTGACTTTCTTATTAATGTTAAAAGCAGTACCTATCAGGAACCACAACGCAGTAATATGGGCGTAGGTGTTGGTGGTGGCGGTGGTAATGTTGGCGGAGGGATTTCCATAGGTATTCCCGTTGGACAAGCAAAGGCGAACAGAGAGATAGTATTTGAATTTGTTGATGAAAACAAATCCGGACTGTTTTGGCAAGCCATTAGCGAAAGTGCATATCAACCAAACGCCAAACCAGAAGTCAAAGAATCTCAGTTTAAAGCCATTGTTGAAAAGGTGTTATCTGGCTATCCACCTGCGCCTAAGAAGTAAAAATTACGGAGTGAAACTTTAGATTTCATCGTTTTGATTGGGATTGTTTTCTTGCCAAACTCTTAAAAAACTTTATTCATACAATCGTCTGTTTGTCAGTATGTTAATGTTTTGTGTTTTCAAGAAAGATGCAGTTCATCGAAAATAATTGGTTATTCATCGATATTATTATACATTCGTCATGTAGATGTCCCAACCAAATATAATTTCATGAAAACTCTCAGACTTACACAATTGTTTTTTTTAATGACCATCCTTTCTTTTGGTCAAATATCTATTCAGGAAAAAAACGCACTTATTTCACTTTCTAATGCCACCAAAGGCGACTCATGGCTTAAGCCTTGGGATCTCAATAGTCCTGTGGATACATGGCATGGTGTAAAGGTTGTGGATAACAAAGTGGTTTCACTTGATTTAGATTTCAATAATTTAGATGGCACTTTGCCAAATGAAATTGGAAATTTGGTTCACCTTGAACATTTAAGCCTATTTAGAAATGCGATTTCGGGGACTATCCCAACGAGTATAGGTAAGTTACAAGCCTTGAAAGAGATCAACTTAGCGTTCAATAAGCTACAAGGTGCTATTCCTGCTGAGCTGACCACATTGGCCTCTTTGGAATCATTACAATTATTCATGAACGAATTGTCAGGTCAGATTCCAACAACGATTGGCAATTTGTCAAAACTGAAAATCTTAGAATTATACAATAATAACCTAAGTGGTTCCATTCCACAATCCGTAGAAAATCTTACAAATTTGCAAATACTTGTCATCAGTAGTAATACCTTAACAGGAAAACTGCCTTCCAACTTGTCACAACTTAAAAAGTTGAAATCACTAAGTGTCTTTGATAACCAATTATTGGGGACAATTCCTGATTCGATTGGAGAATTAGCAAGTCTGGAAGAATTGGTGTTGTCTAACAATGCTTTTTATGGAGATTTACCTACTCAAATGGTAAAGTTGAGCAAGCTTAAGATTCTTCTTATAGGAAACAATAGTTTTAAAGGCGAATTGGCACAATTAGGAAAAAAGTTTCCAAATTTAATCGAGTTTGATTATCAAAATACGAAGCCTGGTGGCGTGCTTGCTACTTTAGATACAGAGGATTAGCATTAAAGTCACAATAGTATCGACTCCCAACATTGATTTGTTGGGAGTTTTTTATGAAATAAAGTTTTTATAATCAGAAAAAAGCTATTATATTTGCAGTCCTAAAATGAGGCAGTCGGTATTATGAACCGAGAGTTAAAAGCTAAGAGAATCATTTTAATTTATATCGCGGGATAGAGCAGTAGGTAGCTCGTTGGGCTCATAACCCAAAGGTCACAGGTTCGAGTCCTGTTCCCGCTACAAAGTAAGCCCTTGAAATTTTCAGGGGCTTTTTTTATTCTAAATCATCAAGTATGGTCTTGTCCTCGGATTTTGGGATCAACACAAAAAGTTGTGGAGTAACTAAAAACGAAAGAACTTTGGAGCAAAAATTTCCATGTCCTCAGATTCACTTTTATCCATTGCCAACTTATTGCTTCCCGAAGTGCTCGTAACCTATTTCGATCTTAAAAAACATGAGGTCAAAGGTGAAGAGCTCCACTTTTATTTTACAGAACTAAACAACGCTCCCGATGGGCATAGTGACGTGAAGCTCCATTCCAAAGGTTTCTTTCCAGAGGCTATAGTTCAGGATTTTCCGATACGTGGAAAGAACGTCTATCTCCACATCATACGTCGCAGATGGGTGGATCAGGACACAGGCACATTGGTCACAAGAGATTGGCAGTTGGTAGCAAAAGGAACTAGGATCACTGGTGAGTTTGCTACTTTTTTAAAAGAGATCCGTCAGTAATAATGCTTCCAGCACATCGCTTGTTGCCAAGTTCTATGGTGTCAGCCCCAGAAGCCTGCAACGGCAGTACAAGGATTATTTAAGCGATTTTAAGACCTGGGACCAGAAAGCGCACGCAAAGCAGTGGCTCCTGTTCCCACAAAACCTTGGAGGCTACCTATCTCTTGATGAAACCGCTTTTTCCAATGGCGAACTGTACACCATCGTGACCAATAAAAACGGGATCAAGTCAAAAACTTGTGGGATTTTAAGATTACGCATAAATTGTTGTCAGTCTATATAGAAAGAATTCTACGTTCCTGACCCCTCTGAACTGCGCCCTAAAAGCTTTTATTTTTGCATTGAAAGATTCTGCTGATGCATTTGTGCTTCTGTTGTCAAAGTAGTTCAGTATGTTCTGATAATGGATTGACATCGTTCTGGATATGGTGCTGAAGCTCTTGAATGCTGCCTGTCTAACTTTTTCATCCCATTTTGCCAACCTTATCAGGGCTGATGTCTTGTCCTTTGTATTGTTAAATATCCAAGATAGGTTCTGGCACAATTTATATGCTTTTTCCAGATCCGGATAATGTTCAAAAAGTATTACCGCTCTTTTAGATTGATTTTCAGTCCACTTACTACTTGGTTTATAGAGTAGATATCTGCTTCTGGCCAATAATTGTTTTAAGGTATCTTCATTGGACAGTAACTCTGGGGTATATTTTATGGATTTGTCCCTGGCGTTTTCTATGGCGTCGTTTTCAGCATCTAATGCTTCCCACCTGTGCTTGATCCTAATTTCCTGTAGTGCGTCCAGTACCAGTTTCTGAACATGGAAACGGTCTATGACCAAGGTGGCCTCGGGGAACGATCTTCTAACGATCAGCCCCATATTACCGGCCATATCCAAAGTCACTTCCTTGACCGTTCTTCTTTGCTTTAGGGGGATCTGAAGCAATACTTTTATAACGTCCTCTGCCTTGGTCCCCTTGACCATGGCCACGATGGCTCCCTTTTTTCCCCGGGCGTTTTTAGGATCAAGTCAAAAAGTTGTGGGATTTTAAGATTACGCATAAATTGTTGCTAGTCTATATAGAAAGAAAACCCTTCCCGTTTTTCCGAGTTTTCAATTATCCCACCAAAAACTTCTTCAAAACTATTTTATCCTGTCGCAAACCACCTGTTTCTTTTACTCTTGACAACCCTCCGAATCATATAATTCAAAAATAATTTTGATTTGTATGATGACATTTTTTCAATTGCCCGATGTCTAAATTATAGAATGGGAATGATGGAATATCACGACCAACTTTTCACTAATTTATTTTAACCAATTAAATCAAATACAATGAAAGAGCAAGAAATTTCTATGTTAATTCGTCACATTACAGGTTCCAAAAAGGGACAAGTGGAAAAGCTTTCTGTTGCAAACAATCCTGAAATACGGATAGGTCGTGGATCGGAAAACAATATAAGTTTTGACCCTGTTAAGGAAGATACCATCAGTCGTGATCATTGCCGTATTGTTCAAGATAGCAATAGTGCTGAGCGTTTTTTCATCTTCGATTGCCAGAGCAAAAACGGAACCTTTGTAAATGATGTGCATACGACCAGTAAGACCGAGCTTTTTGCTGGTGACATCGTAAAGCTTGGGAAGGAGGGACCTTCCTTTGAATTTGATCTTGATCCGCGCCCGCAGTCGCATATTAAGAAAACCCGGGTTATCGATGCAGTTCCAGTAAAAGAAACTAAGGTACATACCGCTACTGATTTACCAAAGGGTACTTCAGAGAGAATACCTACGGCAAAAGAAGGGATTGGAAAGAATACCATGCAGCACATGATTCGCGAATCAGAAAAGGAAGGTAAGACCGGTCTCGTGATTACAATCATTGCGATCTTACTGCTAGTTTCAACAGGAGGCTATTTATTGTATAAAAAACAGGGTATAAAGGAGGTTGTTCATGTAAGGGAAGCTAAAACCACCTTTACTCCTACTGAAATAGCGAAGGCGAATAATGAGAAAGTAGTCTATATAGAGGTGGCTTGGAAACTCACAAATACGGCATCTAGTGAGGAAATGTATCATGTTTATTATCCTATAGTAAATGATAAACAAATTGTTGGACACAGAGGTGCCTATTTTCAAAATCAGCAGGGACAAATTGAGCCTTTATTAGTTACAAAGGGTGACTATCTCAGGTCGCTTGGTAATACACAAGGCATAGAATTAGACCTTATAGCAAGTAAAGGGACTGGTAGTGGCTTTGTGATAGACGAGCGTGGTTTTATTGCTACAAATCGGCACGTAGCTACAAGTTGGTTTACTTCCTTTCAATTTCAACAATATGCTTTTCCAGGTGTGCTTGTAGAACCTAATCAAAACGGCCAATTCGCACCGGCATGGGATAAAGAAGTATCACAGGCTATGGTAGGCAATTGGGTGCCTGGCAATGATGAAAAGTACACCGGAGTGAATACGTTTCTAGATGTGACCTTTGCCGGTAATTCACAACGGACACCAGCTCAGATTGTACGGGTTTCGTCTACTCATGACATAGCGATGATTAAAATTGATTTACCTGAGTCGCTACCTAAAGTTGAACTTCATGACAGTTATAATGACATTCAACCAGGAGATGCTGCAATTGTTATGGGGTATCCAGGGATGTCACCGGGGCAAGTTGTGCTTAAGCGTTCACAAGATTATTTTAATACCAATCCAAATATTACAAGTGTTCCGGTGCCCACTATTAGCACAGGAAATGTTGGACGAATGGTTCGCGGTAGCGAAAAAAATGACCGAATTGATGATTATAGATCTTCCTTTGGGGATTATTATCAACTTACCATCAATTCTTCAGGGGGTGGCAATAGCGGTGGACCTATGTTTGATGACAAGGGGCGTGCTGTTGGTGTGTACAGTGCCGGTACTACCGATGGAAGAGGAAATGCCATTAGTTTTGCTGTTCCAATTAAATACGTCATGGAATTAATGGGGCGTCAGCAGGTTATTAAATAACGGCTTTTACAACTATCAGTTTTGAAATGAATACGGTCATTTTCCACCAGTTCTAATTGTTATGCTGGTGGATGACAGTAACAACGTAATTAACACTAATCATTATGAGGTTTTTATTTTCAAAAAATAATAAGGCAGTAAATTCAACTCAAAGTTTTCCTAGTAGCAAAGGACGTTTTTGTGCGGTCTATGCCATATCAGAAACTGGTCCGGTACGCGACCACAACGAAGACGCCTTCGCATTTTCTTTTCCAGAAAATAACACCCAAAATCTCATTGCTGTGGTTGCAGATGGTATGGGAGGTCATAATGCAGGTGAAGTGGCCAGTAAGATGGCCTGCGATCTATTGCTTGACTATTGTTTAAATAGCTGGAAACAGCACGCTCCAGAAATCCTCCTTGAAAAAGCATTTTTAGAAGCGCACCAAAAGATCTTAGCGGCTGGTGAGTCAAACCCCGAGCAAAATGGAATGGGCACCACGGCTACTTCTGTGATTATACACGACGGCGTTTGTTATCTTGGACACATAGGCGACAGTCGTGCTTACCTGTTACAAAATGGTAGCCTCATCCAATTGAGTGCAGACCATACGCTGGTCAATCAAATGTTTGAAGGTGGTGAGATTACACAAAAAGAACGAGATCATCATCCAATGAAAAACGTCTTATTACAGGCATTGGGCACCACACCAACGATACAGCCCCAGATTTCGTCTGAAGGATGGGAGATAAGTGAAGGTGATCGTTTATTGCTCTGTTCCGATGGAGTGTACGATGCGCTAAGTGAGGAAGATATCAAGGATTTACTTTTGATGGAACAACCTGAATTTGTGTTGGAATGTCTCAGTTCGACGGCAATATCTCGCAATGTCTCTGACAACTTCTCCGCTTTGCTGATAGATATTTCATCGGGCGTTCAATCGATGCCTTCGGTAACAAAAGAACAAAATATAATATCATGAGCAGACAAGGTAGCCAATATGAAATTATCCAAAAACTTGGAGAAGGTGGAATGGGAACGGTGTATCTCGCAAAAGATACCATGATTAACAGATTTGTCGCCATAAAACAACTTCACAGAAATACAGGATCGGAAGAAGAGAGTTTGGGAGAACGTTTTCAGGCAGAAGCACTTGCTTTAGCTAAACTGAATCACCCCAATGTTACCCATCTTTATTCGTTTATACCTCAGGAAAATACGTATTGGATGATCATGGAATACGTGGAAGGAAAGACGCTCGAAGATTGGCTCTTTGTCCATAAAAAAATCACACATCAGCTTGCTGCAAGCATTGCAGTACAAATACTTGATGGGTTGCATCACGCTCATCGTAAGGGCATTATTCACCGCGATATCAAACCAGCCAATGTGATGATTAATGAAGATGGCGAAGTAAAGGTTATGGATTTTGGTATTGCTAGAATGCGTAATGCACAGCGAATTACAAGTCACGGTAAATCGGTTGGGACGCTTGAGTATATGGCTCCAGAACAAATCCAAGGTCAGGAAGGTGATGAGCGCACAGACGTTTATGCTGTGGGCAATATTCTGTACGAAATGCTTTGTGGTACCACACCTTTTCAAAGTGATACTGATTATCGATTGATGAAGGATAAGCTTGAGAAGCAGCCAGAATCTATCCTACGGGAAAATCCCACGGTTCCTGATGCATTTGAAAAGATCATCTTCAAAGCACTTCAGCGCAACCCAAACAGGAGATATCCGTCAGCCTTGGAAATGAAAAATGCCATTGAGAAATGCCTAGGTGGCGAACTTCTCGATCAGTCCACACTTGCCAAAGTGCTTCAAGCGTCACAGGTTTTTACAGAGCCACAAAAAGGAAATGAAATCATCTCTGTCAACAAAATTTTGTCCCAGGCAAAATCGATTTCGGGAAGGTTTAAAATTCCTACTGTTAGTAAGGTTAATTGGTCTTTGGTGATCCTTGGTGTCTCAGTGCTATTGTCTGCAATCCTATTGATTTGGAGTGGCGGAGCAGATGTCAGCGCGATTGAAGAAATCCCTGAAACCCCTGTTATGGTTACCTGGGAAGAACCTGCGGATGAGCCGCTGCGGGATGTCGTTAAGCAAACTACTGGTGATTTTAAGGAGACACCAAGTGAGATGTACCATCGTATTGCTGAGCAACCGGTGGAAAAGGTAAAACCTCAAGAGAAGAAGACCTACAGCAAAAATACCACCTCCAACACCAAGATGAAAACGACTATAAACGACGGATTGGATAGTAAGCCGTCGGATACGGAGCCAAGTGAACGCGAGGAGCCAAGTGCAAGCAGTGAAAATAGGGCTGAAAAGACCACGGTTTCAAACAGTCCTGCCGAAGTGCCTGCAGGAAAATCAATTTTCGTGACCTTAATGGAGAATCTTAGTTCGGAGGAAATTGAACGGGACGGAAAGCTTGTTCGACTGATTTGTAATGAAAATGTGGTTGCTGACGATAGGATTATCATACGTAAAGGTGCAGCGGTAACAGGAAAGATTGTGGACGTCATCCCCTCGTCACACAACAGAAAGAAAGCCTTAATTGGCTTTGTCATCCAGCAGGTGGAAGCTGTGGACGGAAGCACTGTTAAATTACGATCAAAACGGTTTCAGTTGTTTTCTGAAGCTCCTGGAAAGCCCATAAGCTACCGATCCGGAGAGACTTTTGAAGTCACACTAAAGCGAGGCACGGTCAACTAGAGCATTTTTTTGAGAACAGAGCGCTTATTAAAGATGGTTTATCAACTCAAAATCAGCCGTTTAAATTAATTTCTTTGAGTTCCTGTTTTAAAGCCCTGTTGATTTCTCATGTAGGCTAAGACACACCATAGCTTATACTGTATGGTCAACTGTTTATTTATTCATTTATCTTAATTGGTTTGGGTAATACAAAGTCGAACTCTCTAATATACATAGTTAGGTCACTTATGGTATCTTTTCGTCCGTTATTGGCAGGTAAGGACTTAATAATTGCTTTTCCTGATAAAAAATAATTTCCTTTCAACCCTTTTGTTTCAAAAAATATCGGACTTACTAATGTGTCTTTAAAATTCTTACTTTCTGCAAAGAATGAATCCGTTTCCTTTGTTTTTATTTTATTAGGATCTCTTTCATCTTTAGTGAGTTGTGCGTAAACTGTCATAATGCGATAATCGTTTTTATCGGCTATAACACTATCAGGCAGTTCATAAAAGTATTCCAATTTACCAAACATTGAATTTTCTAAAATTGTATCTGGAAAATTCAATTTAAAATATTCGGTAGTTTTTTTAGGATTTTTAAGAATTGATTTTGATTCTTTTTCTTGAACACAGGATAAAATTATAAGTGTAAACATGAAACCTATCAATAGGATGCTCATGTCTTTTTTTGCAAGTATTTTCTTCAATGTTGAATGTTTTTCAAATTATTGACAATGTCATTTCATGTATGAGTTATGGTGTGGTGCAATACGGAAAATTCCAAACAGGAACTTCCCATTGGAACACGAGCCAAGCGAACTGGTTAAAAGCCAATCCGTCCTGCAACGCTTTTGGGCGTTGAGGATTTTCGAAAGTATGCGAGAACCAGTCAATTAATTAGATACGGCTTGTTGGCAACTGGCTTTATTCCGTTCGTTTCATTTTCGGCGGATTTTGTCGAGTGTCAAAAACATCAGCAATTTTTATAAATCCGTTTTGTTCGTCAACCGAATATAAAAGTTTGTAGTTTTTAAAAACCAGATAGTGATATTTGATTTTTCTATCCTTGAGCAATTCTTCTTCTTGTCCGATGAAAGGAGATTTAATCAATTTCTTTGGTTCGTTGATAATGCCCTTTACAAGTTTTGTAGCAACTGTTGAGCTTGCTTTCTTTTCGTAATAATCATAAATTTCGTCAAGTTGAGATTCGGCAAATGCAGACCAAATTATTTTTAATCCCATTATTCGTATTTGGATAAAAGCTCCGAACTGCTTTTGAATCGTTTATTGCGGAAATCCGATTCCGATTGGTCAATTCTCTTATTCAATTCCTCTTCATTCATTGGCTCAAATTTGTTTTCGTCTGAAGTGTTATTTTCCTTTCTCAAAATTTTTTCAAGACGGGAAATGACGTCCTCACTTTGAACTTTTAAAAATTCTTGAATAAATTCTATTTTTCGAGCTTCTATATTCATTTTGATCTGCATTTTATCAAAGATACTAAATTATAAAATTCAGTTCGAATATTTCTTGATTTCACGGATTTTAGCTTGTTGCCAACGTTAAGTATAAGAATAGTAGCCGACTGCGTAGCACTTCTCTGTCAAGTTACGAAAAAATTGAAGCGAGCTGTAACCCTTGGATTTACTACTGTTTCGGCTATTATTTTTACACGGTGTGTGTGCCCAGTATGGGCATCTTTACCTTACTGCAAAGTAAGATATTAATTTAGAGGGTGCAAGTCCCTCATGCGCTGGAGTAACGTCTGGAAGCATTAGTAAGTCGTAAGGGTGGTAACCGCGAGGTTACATCTGAAGAAAGCGAGACTACAAAACTCGGTACTGACGAACAGGAACCGTATACAGAGGCATAGTTACTTGGGTAAGCAACCACACCATTGTAACGCCCCACTAATACCAAAAGGGCAACTATGTAG
>NZ_SDDZ01000018.1 GCF_004115975.1 Gelidibacter gilvus
GTAGTGCAACGAAGGTAAAGAAAGGGGAGTTTGAAATGGAGTTTGAATAAGAACTGAGGAATGAATTTACCGTAGTGCAACGAAGGTAAAGAAAGGGGAGTTTGAAATGGAGTTTGAATAAGAACTGGGGAATGAATTTACCGTAGTGCAACGAATGTAAAGAAAGGGGAGTTTGAAATGGAGTTTGAATAAGAACTGGAGAATGAATTTACCGTAGTGCAACGAAGGTAAAGAAAGGGGAGTTTGAAATGGAGTTTGAACAAGAACTAGGAATGATTTTACCAGAGTGAAACGAAGGTAAAGAAAGGGAAGTTTGAACAGTTGAAAATAGTTTTATTACAACCTATCCAAATATTACCTATTTTTAATACATGTCCAAACAACACATACATACCAAAACAGAATTGCAAGGCTACAGAAAAGAACTGCGTAAAAAGTTGACACCTGCAGAAGCTTTTCTTTGGACACAATTAAAAGCTAGAAAATTAGACAACAAACGCTTTACCAAACAACACAGCATCGGCTATTATATAGTTGATTTTTATTGTGCTTCTGAAAGATTAATTATTGAATTGGATGGACAAGGACACTTCACTCCCGAAGGACAGGAGTACGACAGAAAAAGAACGATTTATTTAGAGAGCTTTGGATATAAAGTTATCCGGTTTGAAAATAAGATGGTTTTTGATTGTTTGCCATCTGTTATAAAGGAAATACGGGATTGTTTTAAAAAAACTTGTGAGTAGAACTTCAAACCCTCCGCCTCTATCTCCTACCGTCAATAGAGCCACCTCCCTTTTTCCAAAGGGAGGAGCCACAGGTTTAATGTTCATGACGTGTGGGCAAAATTACAAGCCAAAATTCCCATGTTCAGCTTACTAAAAAATAAAATCCCGCAACAAATTCCCCAATCTCAATTAAAACTCACCATGCCGCTCCCCTCTTTAGTCAAAGAGGGGAATGAATTTACCGTAGTGAAACGGAGGTAAAGAAAGGGGAGTTTGAACTTATACTAAATAAATTCTTGTTAAAACAAACAAAAAAACGGGCGCTGGCAAAAGTTTGAAATGGAGTTTGAATAAGAACTGGGGAATGAATTTACCGTAGAGAAACGAAGGTAAAGAAAGGGGAGTTTGTACTACTAAAAAAAGAATGTATTTACCGTAGTGTAATGAAGGTAAAGAAAGGGGAGTTTGTACTACTAAAAAAAGTATGAATTTACCGTAGAGAATCGAAGTTAAAGAAAGGGACTCTCTCACCTCTCACACCTCTCACCTCTCACCTCTCTCTAAACAAACGCATCCCAAGTAATCTTCAACCCTTCTCTAACCGTATACCGAGGTGAATACCCCAATAACTCCTGGGCCTTTGAAATATCTGCTAATGAATCGCGGACATCACCTTGACGTTCTGGACCGTATTCTGCTTTTAACTGAGAGTTGGCAGCCGTTTTTAGGGAATCCCATAAATAATTGATATCAATGCGTTCGCCACAGGCAACGTTGAATACCTGATTGGCGGCGGCTTTTGAAGCAAACATACCTTTGACATTGGCTTGAATCACATTATCAATAAAGGTAAAATCTCTTGTTTGACCGCCATCACCATTGATTTTTGGTGAAACATCATCTTTTAAGGCTTGCATAAACAACGGAATTACCGCAGCATAGGCGCCATTGGGACTTTGCTTTGGTCCAAACACATTAAAGTATCTAAAACCTATAACATCCGTGCCATAAGTTTTACCGAACACATCTGCATAGAGTTCATTGACATATTTGGTCACCGCATAGGGTGATAAAGGCCTCCCAATAGTGTCTTCCACTTTTGGCAAGGCCTTACTATCGCCATAAGTAGAACTGGAGGCGGCGTAAACCATGCGCTTGACTTTTGGATTGTCTTTGATGGCAATCATCATATTCAAAAATCCTGAAATATTGACCTCGTTTGTAGTGGCTGGATCGTTGATCGACCTTGGCACAGAACCCAACGCGGCTTGATGGGATACATAATCCATATCTTTTACCGCGCGGTGGCAGGTGTCGATATCCCGGATATCACCTTCCATCAATTCAAAAGCGGGATTCGCCATAAATTCGGTCAGGTTTTCGCGATAGCCATTGGAGAAATTATCGAGCACACGGACTTTTTTAGCGCCGTGCTGCAGGAGGTATTGCACCAGATTGGATCCAATAAAGCCTGCACCACCAGTGATTAAAAAATTATAGGTCGATAAATCTTCGGTATGATAAGGGTGCGTGTACATTATAATCTAGAGTCTACGGATTCTTGTGGAAATAAGCATTTGACGTCAAAAATAACGCCGATGTCTGATTTTAAATTCTCCAGATCCAACTTTAAAAACTTATCGTGGGCAACCGCGACGACAATCGCGTCGTATTTAGAAGCCAATTTGGTATCGGTACAGATCAAGTCGAAGTCGTACTCGTGTTTTACTTCCGCTGAAGAAGCCCAAGGATCATAAACATCAACCTCTACATCATAACTTTTAAACTCGTTGATGATATCAATTACTCGGGAGTTTCTGATGTCTGGACAATTCTCTTTAAAGGTCACCCCTAACACCAGGGCTTTAGAACCTTTAATCGTAGCCCCTTTTTTGATCATCATTTTAACAGTTTCTTGAGCTACATAACTGCCCATACTGTCATTCATCTTACGGCCTGCCAAAATAATTTCAGGATTGTAACCCGACTCAATCGCTTTTTGGGCTAAATAGTACGGATCCACACCAATACAGTGGCCGCCCACCAATCCTGGAGACATTTTAATGAAGTTCCATTTGGTACCCGCTGCTTCCAACACCGCTTTGGTATCGATGTCCAACAATCTGAAGATTTTAGAGAGTTCGTTCACAAAGGCAATATTGATATCGCGCTGTGAATTCTCAATCACTTTCGCTGCTTCGGCAACTTTAATGGACGGTGCCATATGGGTGCCTGCAGTAATAATGGTTTTATAAAGATTATCAACTTTAACCGCAATCTCAGGGGTTGAACCTGAAGTGACCTTTAAAATTTGAGTGACCGTATGGACTTTATCTCCTGGATTGATACGCTCCGGAGAATAGCCTGCAAAGAAATCGACGTTAAATGTCAATCCGGATTCCTTCTCCAAAATGGGTACACAGATGTCTTCTGTGACTCCTGGATACACCGTAGATTCGTAAATAACGATAGCATCCTTCTTTAATACTTTGCCTACCGTTTCACTCGCTTTTATCAATGGGGTAAAAATCGGCTTGTTGAGGGCATCTGTTGGGGTTGGCACGGTAACGATATAAAAATCGGAATCTTCAATATCTGAAGGCTTATTGGAGACAAACAGACCAGTTTTGGCCTTAGGGTCTGTCACCAAAATAGACTTAAGAAAGGTGTTATCAACTTCTAAAGTTCTATCGATACCCTGATTAAGTTCGTCAATCCGTTGTTGGTTGATGTCAAAACCGATAACCAAAAACTGCTTAGCAAATTCTACAGCAAGGGGTAATCCTACATATCCTAATCCTAATATTGTAATTTTGGGGTGACTTGTCATGATGCGTTTTTTATGGATTTTAAAATAAAGAGCAAATCTACAGAAAATCTCCAATTTCGAACGTATTTTTTATTGATTTCAACCTTATCGACCCAGATTATCGTTCTATTGTAGTTTTCGGGGTCTACCTGTTGTGCTAAAATAAGTTCTTCGTCTTTATATTTTAAGGTAGCTGGTCCTGTAATGCCAGGTTTGACGTTCAAAACAATGCGGTCTTCACCTTCTAATCGGTCTGCAAAACCTGCAAGGTCTGGGCGGGGGCCAACAAAACTCATATCGCCTTTTAATACGTTAAAGAGCTGCGGCAATTCATCTAACTTATGACATCTTAAAAATTTACCGAAGCGTGTTGCACTGGCATCCAAATGTCCCAAGCGATGGCCCTCTTGTTTTAATGTGCGGATTTTGTATATTTTAAAAGGCTTTCCAAATTGTCCTATACGAAGCTGAGAAAACACCCCCCATTGTCCTGTATCAATGGTCGCCAATAACATCAGGAGCACGATAGGCATTATAAGAAATGGAAACAGAAACACCCCAAAGAACAGGTCAAATAAACGCTTTACAAGGACTTGTTTAGAGGAAATCAAAGGAAGCAGATTAGGTGTTCATTTTTAGAAATTTCTTGATCCGATATAAGAGTGGACGTCTGCCGTTACCTTCATGATAGGCATTGCCATATACGCCATAACCATAGCCGTAGCCATAGCCGTAGCCATAGCCGTAACCATAATTGTGATTGGTCTTATGTTTGTAAAAGTTAAGTACAATACTAATATTCTTGACTTCACCCATTTTATATTTGGCGTTGATTAAGGCCAACATTCCTTTTTTGGTAAAATCCAAACGCACCATAAACAGGGTAGCATCGGCATATTGCGTGAGTTCTAAAGCGTCTGTTACCAAACCTAAAGGTGGCGTGTCTAAAACAATCATATCATAATGTTGGCGCGCATGCTCCATAAGCGACTTCATTTGTGGCCCCATTAGCAATTCCGACGGATTTGGCGGTACTGGACCAGAAGGTATAACGTCGAGATTTTCAATGAACGACTCCCTATTCAATTCATCAAAGCTGCATTCTCCAATTAAATAATTAACCACGCCTTTATCATTGTTCATTCCAAAATCTCCGAAAATTTTAGGTTTTCTTAAATCCATGCCCAATAGCAAAGTTTTCTTGCCAGATAAAGCATAGACGGTAGCGATATTAATAGAGCAGAAGGTTTTTCCTTCACCACTTACCGAAGAGGTAATCATAATGGTCTTGCCACGACCTTCTTCCTTGCCTTGTTTTTTATAAATGAACTGTAAACTCGACCGGATGGATCGGAATGATTCTGCCACAGCAGATTTAGGCTTTTCAAAAACCACCAGGTTATTTTTATAATTGTATTTCCCTATCAATCCAAGTATCGGAATACTCGACAAGCGCTCCACTTCATCAGAGCCGTGAATGGTACTGTCCAATAAGAAAATCACAAAAATCAAAAACATTGGTGCGAAAAAACCAACCATCAACGCCATCATGTAGTTGAGGGATTTATTCGGACCTATAAGCCCACCTCCGATATCCTTGGCTTCATCAATAGTTGTGATATCCGAAACATTGGCAGCCTTTACTATTGCTGCTTCTCCACGTTTTGACAAATACACATCATAGGCCTGTTGACTGATGTTCATCTTCCGCTGAATTTTTAGAAACTCCTGCTGGTCTTCAGGCAATCCGCTTAATTGCGCCTCTAGTTTGCTTATGTTTTTGGTAAGCGTATTCAATTGAGACCTGATGGTACTATTTGTAGCATTTATGGTTTCCAAAAGGACATTCTTTTCAGAATCTAACTGATTATCAATATCCTTGAACAAGACACTTCCTTCTTTAGTCGTATATTCCAAATTTTGACGCTCAATGGCCAATGCTGTGATTTTTGAGACGCTTGACAAAATATTCCCCTCTTCTATGCCCACAGAAGTTGGTGCTGCAATTTTAGTGTAATCTGTTTTTGTTCTCAAGTAGGTATCTAAAGCATTGAGGTAATTCAATTTGGATTGCTCTTGCTCTTTCTGGATATCAAGACCTTTTAATTTTTCAGAAATAATCTGCATTTCATCACTCACGTCAAATACCTTGTTCTTTTTACGAAATGAATTCATTTCATCAGTAACCCCCTTCAAATCATCATTTACCGCACTTAAGCTACTGTCAATAAATTTAATGGTATTGGTGGCATACAAGTTCTTTCGCTCTAATTCCATTTTACTTAAAATAGCACTCGTGGCATTGAGGTAGTCTACAATTTTAGACTTGTTTGTTCCCGTTAAGGATAATTTCAATACCGAAGCAGACTCCTTCGAAAAAGGTGCAATTTGAACGCCATTTTGAAAACCACTTACGACGCCATCAAAATTCAGAAATCTCACAAAATATTCCGAGTCGGTTTGCGCGATTCTATTTGGTCTAGGAACTATGGTCGCATGGAAAAATGGTAGATTAATGGGTTGCCCAAAACTATAGGTTTCTTTAAATGCACCTTTAGTGACCTTAACCTGTAATCGTTCTTTATCTTCAGGTCGCTGCACATTAGCCACCTTACCTCCAAAGTCAATAGAAAGCTCAAACTGATTGTCATTTAAAAAACGAATCCTAATTGGTGGACCCAAAACCTGGCCCTTGGTTTTATCAAGTTTTACAATAAATGGCGCATTCTTATAAATGTCTTCCATTCGGTATTTCCCCTGTCTCAAATATTGCATATAAAATTCAAGAGAATCCACAACAAATTCATTATGAGTCCTCGTCTTAACGGAAGTCATGATTTTCCCTACTTTGCCGGAAACTCCACCCCAGTTAAAAGAAATACTTGTATTGGCGGTAAAAAAAGGATTTTGTTCAGTCTCTATAGATATTAGGGAATCCAGACGATAAATGTTTTGTTTTCTTACATTAATGAGATAAGCAACTATCAATGCGATACCTACACTCAAAAGCACAAGCTTCCAGAGATTTAGCGCCTTGAATAAAAATCCTCTAAAATCAAAGTGGACACCTCTTGGTCCTGAATAATCATTTTCGTGGTCTTCCATATTAATAATCTACCTTGTAATTAATACAATGGTTGTGGTAATAAGACCTAAAACAGAAACAATCGTAGCTAATGACTCCCTGCCCGTTACACCTGTCCCCCAAGTTTTTTGCTTGAGTGGTTTAACATAGATCATATCATTGGGTTGGATATAATAATAAGGCGAATTCATAACATGAATATCTGTTAAATCTAAATGATGAATTTGTTGTCCTTGTGGATATTGACGTATGATCATCACATCCTTACGATCTCCAGTCACCGGAATTTCTCCCACATTGGCAATAGCTTGAAAGATATTGACACGTTCTTGAAACAGCACCTGAGTTCCAGGACTTCCCACCTCCCCATTGGCACTGTAGCGCAGTCCCGCCAATTTAACGGTTACAAATATGTTCGCTGTCTCTTTAAATTGTTCATCCAGCAATTTGGTTTCAATCATTTTTTCAATCTCCTCGGTTGAAAAACCCAAAACATTAATTTGACCTAAAGAAGGGATTCTGATATTGCCATGAACGTCAACCGTAAAGCCATCAAAATAGGCGCGTTCACTAGAAGTCGCATTTAAATTTCCTTCGCCAATAGGGTTGAGAATACTTACTGATTTTTGGTCAATAGATTTCACCCTAATATTCAAAATATCATTGATCTGAACGCGATATGGTTTTTGCTGCTCCACCATCATCTGCAGCGTATCAGCGGCCATATCCTTATTTTGGAGGTACACAATATCTTTATGAGGAATACAGGACGTCAACAAACTACTGAGAATTAATCCCATAACCAATAAAAATCGTTTCATAAAGCGGCACATGTGTTTCGACAAATATAAGTTATCACTAGGAATATCAAAACTATTATCAATTTTTTTGGTTTATTGGCAAATTAAACCTACAATCCAAGCATTAGGTGGCTAATTGTAATGAGCTTCCTTTTGTATTTTAGTCACAAGGGATAGTAAGTATTTGATTTCATTTAAGTTCGGTTTAAATACTTTTTAAGTATTTCTATGCTCCAGAAATGCTTTAATAATTGAAGATTTTCTCTCCCTTGATATTTATTCACGTTATTTGCAAAAAAATAGACTTTGAATTACCTAACTGTTGAATCGATCTCAAAATCATATGGCGAAGTATCGCTATTTGAAGACCTGTCTTTTAGTATCCATAAAGACGATAAAATTGCCTTTGTGGCTAAAAATGGAAGTGGAAAAACGTCCATCTTAAATATCATCTCAGGAGCGGATCAGCCTGACAACGGACAAGTGGTGATCAGAAAAGGCCTGCGCCTGTCTTTTTTATCGCAATCCCCTCAATTTGAAGACGAACTCACGATAGAAGATACGATTTTCAATTCCGATTTGCCCATCTTGAAAATCATTGAAAGTTATGAAAAGGCGCTTCTAGATCCAGAAGACGCCGATGCCTATCAAAAAGCCTTTGAGGGCATGGAACGCCATAACGCTTGGGAATTTGAGTTGCGGTTTAAGCAGATTCTCTCACAATTGAAATTGGAAGACCTCAGTCAGAAGATCAAAACCTTGTCTGGAGGTCAGAAAAAACGTTTGGCGCTGGCCACCGCATTGATCAACGAACCTGATCTTTTAATTTTAGATGAACCTACCAACCACCTCGATCTGGAAATGATTGAATGGTTGGAGCAGTATTTTGCAAAAGCACAAATGACCTTGTTTATGGTCACGCACGACCGTTACTTTTTGGAGCGTGTCTGTAATGAAATCATCGAACTCGACCACGGTAAACTCTTTACTTATAAAGGTAATTATTCCTATTATTTAGAACAAAAGGAAGCACGGGTGAGCAATGAAACTGTTGAAACCGGAAAGGCCAAGCAACTCTTTAAAAAAGAATTGGAATGGATGCGCCGTCAGCCGAAAGCACGAACCACCAAGTCGAAATCACGTATTGACGATTTTCAGGATATCAAGGCCAAAGCCCACCAACGTCGGAATGACCATCAGGTGCAATTGGAAATCAATATGGAGCGATTGGGAAGCAAAATCGTGGAATTCCATAAAGTCTCAAAAGCCTTTGGAGATAAGGTGATCTTAAAGAATTTTGAATATGTGTTCAAAAGAGGCGAACGGATTGGCATTATCGGAAAAAACGGAACTGGAAAATCGACCTTTTTAAATATGCTCACCGAATCCATCGTCCCGGATGCTGGAAAAGTAATTATTGGTGACACCGTTAAGTTCGGGTATTACACCCAAAGTGGTATCAAAATAAAGGAAGGCCAAAAGGTCATTGAGGTCATCAAGGAGTTTGGCGAGTACATCCCGCTGACCAAAGGCCGTCAGATTAGCGCTTCGCAGCTCTTGGAACGTTTTCTATTCGATAGAAAAAAACAATATGATTTTGTCGAAAAATTGAGTGGTGGCGAACAAAAACGTCTGTACCTCTGTACCGTATTGATCCAAAACCCCAACTTTTTGATTCTGGATGAACCTACCAACGATTTGGACATTGTCACCTTAAACGTGCTTGAGGATTTCCTATTGGATTTCCCAGGATGTCTGCTCGTCGTATCGCACGACCGTTATTTCATGGATAAAATTGTCGATCATTTATTTGTTTTTAAAGGCGAAGGTGAGGTAGAGAATTTCCCTGGTAATTATTCCGATTATCGCGATTATGAAGCGTCCGCACCAGTCGTGGAAATCGCAAAAGCTGAACCTGGCACAGTGGATCAAACAAAGAATGAAGCCAAGAAACTTTCTTATAATGAAAAAAAAGAGCTAAAATCTTTGGAAAGCAAAATCAGATCTTTGGAATTGGACAAAAAAGCCTTTGAGGAGAAATTTCATGACACGACTTTAAGCAAGGATAAAATCAATAAATTATCATTGGACTTAGAGAAAATAATTGACGAGTTAGCGACAAAGGAAGCGCGATGGTTTGAGTTGTCGGAGAAACTAGAAGATTGACGGGTGACCGAGGACGGGTGACGGGTGACGGGTGACCGAAGACCGAAGACGGATTATTGTTTATTATAATTATTGCACATATAAATCAGTGAAAATCAGTAAAGATCCGTGTCATCAGCGTTCCATTAAAGAGTGACCGATGACGGGTGACCGAAGACTGAAGAGGGCGTGTTATTTTTAGTATTAATTAATGCCCAGATAAATCAGTGAAAATCAGTAAAGATCCGTGTCATCAGCGTTCCATTAAAGAGTGACCGATGACGGGTGACCGAAGACCGAAGACGGATTATTATTTATTATAATTATTGCACATATAAATCAGTGAAAATCAACAAAAATCGGTGCCATCAGCGTTCCATTAAAGGGTGACTGATGACGGGTGACGGGTGACCGAAGACCGAAGACGGCTTGTTATTTTTAGTATTAATTATTGCCCAAATAAATCAGTGCAAATCAGTAAAGATCCGTGTCATCAGCGTTCTATTAAAGGTTGACAGATGAGTGAAGATGGGAAACTAGAAACATTAAACAATAGAAACAAGAAACTCTTAAACATTGCATCAAATCCTCTCCTACATAAAATTCCTCCTCAAATCAAGCAACCAACATGGCGTGCATTCCCCATTTATTTATGACTTGGTCACCAAATGTTTTTATGATCGCACAGAACATCCTGAATACGCAGCACTAACAACCTATCGTTCAGAATTACTTCAAAATACTGAAAAAATCACCATCACCGATTTCGGATCGGGTTCTAAAGTTTTTAAATCTGATGAACGCGCCATAAATGGCATTGCAAAAACTTCGGGAACCTCCTTAAAAAACAGCAAATTACTATTTCGGATCGTACGGTATTTTCAATCGGCGTCCATTTTAGAATTGGGTACCAATCTTGGCATTGCCACACACGCTATGGCTTTGGCACATCCTAAAGCTGAAATAAGTACAATTGAAGGCTGTACTGCAATTTTGAAAGTTGCAGAGCAGCAGTTCTCCACCAATAAGCTATCAAACATCACCACCGTTCAAGGAGATTTTAAATCAAGAATTCAAGAGCTGACACAAAAAAACTGGGATCTGATATTTTTTGATGGTCACCATTCAAAAGAGGCCACCTTGAGCTATTTTGAAATGCTATTGCCCACGGCACATAACGATTCTGTGTTTATTTTTGATGATATTTATTGGTCTAAAGGGATGACAGAAGCTTGGGAAATCATTAAAAACCATCCGCAGGTCACCGTTACTGTTGACACCTATAACTGGGGACTAGTTTTCTTCAGAAAAGAGCAAGTAAAAGAACATTTTAAGATTAGAGTGTAACAACTCACCGATTTGAACGTCATACCAATCGTAAATCAATTATCTTGCAATCTTGAAAAGGTCAAAGTTCAGAGTTCAGAATTTGGAATTTGGAATTTGCCTACCTGTCGGGAGACAGGGAATTTTAAACATTAAAAACACCCATGGGAAACGTCATTCATATTAGAAACATCGTCAGAAACTTCCAATTAGGATCAGAAACCGTTTATGTATTAAAAGGCATTGACCTAGACATAGTACGCGGCGACTACGTAGCCATTATGGGACCTTCGGGTTCTGGGAAATCGACATTAATGAACTTGCTGGGCTGTTTGGATACGCCAACTTCGGGCAAATACATTCTGAATGATAAAGATGTGAGTCAGTTGAGTGATGATCAGTTGGCAGAAATCCGAAACAAAGAAATCGGTTTTGTTTTTCAAACCTTCAACTTGTTGCCAAGAACCACAGCATTGGACAACGTGGCTTTACCTATGATTTATGCTGGCGCCTCAAAAGCAGATCGTCAGGCTCGTGCCACTGAAGTATTGACCGATGTTGGTTTGGCCGATCGGATCCATCATAAACCGAATGAACTTTCTGGAGGACAACGGCAACGTGTGGCGGTAGGCCGTGCTTTGGTCAATAGACCCTCCATCATTCTTGCCGATGAGCCGACGGGAAATTTAGATTCAAAAACCTCTTTGGAAATTCTCCAATTATTTGACGACATCCACTTGGCAGGAAATACCGTAATTGTTGTGACCCACGAAGAAGATGTGGCGAAAAGAGCAGCACGTGTGATCCGTTTGCGAGATGGCATGATTGAAAGTGACGAGAGGAATTAGGTTTTCAGTTGGCAGTCTTCAGTTCGCAGTCTTCAGTTGGCAGTCTTCAGTTGGCAGTCTTCAGTTGGCAGTCTTCAGTTGGCAGTCTTCAGTTGGCAGTCTTCAGTTGGCAGTCTTCCGTAGACTCTGAACTCATAACTTCCTACGCACTCATCCCTAATGCCACTTCGTGCTTCAAGCTCTGCGCTTCAAACTTCAGTAAAACCATTCGTGCATTAGTGGCAACTTTATCTCAAAAATGTTTCAAGTTTCTTGTTTCTAGTTTGTCCCAACCAAAACTCTGAACTCATAACCCTGAACTAGTTTGTCCCACCCAAAACTCTGAACTTACAACAGTCTCACCTCTCACCACTCACCACTCACCACTCACCACTAATCCCTAATGCCTAATTCCTCACCCCCAAATGCCCACTTCACGCTTCAAGCTCCGAGCTTCCAACTTTATTTCCTCACCTTCACCGTCCATTCAAAATTAAAATTTGAAACCTCAATCCCTTCTTCATTGGTTCCAACAGAATTCATCCAAAACGTTTGGCCTTCCCCGGTTGCAATCGTTTTTTTAATGGCGTCATCCACTTTATGACCATCGGTACATATAAAATAAATTCGTCCGGTTGCTTTTTTTGTAAATGCAGCATTGTTGGTGGCCACCAACATGGAAATTGGTTTGCCGCTGGATTTGATTTTTGACATCACCAACGCACCGGTAGTCAATTCTGCCGCCATGCCTTGAACCGCCCAAAACATGGAATTGAATGGGTTCTGATTGATCCATCTATGCTTGACTCTTACTTTGCACTGTTCATGATCAATATAAGTTGCTCTGACGCCGCATAAAAACGCGGAAGGGAGTTTGAAACTTAAAAAAGCATTGAGTTTTCTGGGAGATATGTCCATTATGAAAATTTGATTTGCGCTAATTTATCAATTTTATTCCACACTACAATTTGTTAATCTTTTGTTAAATTATAGTACTAGGCTTTGCATAATACCTTCCTTAAGATATATATTTGCATAAGCCACTATTATACACAAATAAAAATGTTAGACACTCACCAAAAAAATATCGCCACCTTCATCCATTTATCAACCTTCGCAAGATTCATCGTTCCTTTTGGAAATTTCATAGGACCACTCATCTTATGGATTACCAATAAAGATAAATCTGAGTTTATTGATGCACACGGCAAACAAGCTATTAATTTTCAGATTAGTATTTTATTGTACGCCATTATCTTGGGCGCCTTGACGATTCCGTTTTTTATTTTCGGACTCCTAGGACATATAGACTTTCTCAACCTTAACGCATTTGACAATTTCCATTTCGATTTTCACAGAGCCTCTCCACTCCTGTTTATTGCTGGTGGATTTGGCTTTTTGGCCATTACTGGTTTTTTATTGGAATTGGTGTTTATTGTCATTGCAAGTTTAAAAGCCAGAGATGGGGAGCTTTACAAATACCCTTTGACTATTAACTTTTTAAAATAACAAGGCGGTCTATATAATATTTTATCATCAACCCGCCCATACTGAAAAGGTACGTTCGGGGAAGTCAATCAATCAATCAATCAACTCGCACGTACAGAAAAGGCACGTTAGGGCAAGTCACGACAAAAATGTCAAAAAACGAACAGTTTTATTTTATTTAATCGTATGAGGGCAGCATATAAAAATTGCCAAAAAAGCATCAATCGAACACATTATATTTCTATGCTACTGATCAGGAGCATAAGACATTTAAAACACAGAAAAGATATATGAAAATTGAAAATACAAAAGCGCAAATGCGCAAAGGTGTTCTAGAATATTGCATCCTCTCCGTCCTCAAAGATGAAGATGCCTACGTTGCGGAAATTCTTGCGACCTTAAAAGACGCGAAAATGCTTGTCGTGGAAGGCACCATTTATCCGCTATTGACGCGGCTTAAAAATGCAGGTCTTTTAGATTACAGATGGGAAGAATCGACCTCCGGACCACCCCGCAAATATTATAACCTTACGGAAAAGGGCAAATTATTCCTCCAGGAATTAACCACCACTTGGAATGAATTAAAAAACGCAGTTAACTTAGTGACCACCAAAAAACAATCAAGAAATGAATAAGACAGTCAACATAAATTTAGCAGGGATATTTTTTCATATTGATGAAGATGCTTACCTAAAGTTACAACGCTATTTGGAGGCCATCAAACGTTCATTTACAGACACGCAAGGCCGATCTGAAATCATTGCTGATATTGAAGCGCGTATTGCTGAACTTTTTAATGAGCGGGTTCAAAACGACAAACAGGTGATCAGATTAAAGGAAGTGGATGAAGTGATTTCCATTATGGGCCAACCAGAAGATTATTTGGTGGACGATGAGATTTTTGAGGATGAACCGCACAGCGATTTCCAACAAAAAAGTAAAAGCACCTTTTCCAAAAAGTTATTTAGAGACAAGGACAATTCCTATATTGGGGGTGTTGCCTCAGGGATAGGACATTATTTAGGCATTGACGCCATTTGGGTACGGCTGATTTGGATCTTGTTGGCCTTCGGCTCTGGAGGTACATTTATTTTCATCTATGTTCTATTTTGGATTTTGGTTCCAGAAGCGATGACGACTGCTGAAAAATTGACCATGACGGGAGAACCTGTCAACATCAGCAACATCGAAAAAAAGATCAAGGACGGACTTGAAAATGTCTCACAAAACGTCTCCGATGCCGTAAAAAACATGGATTTGCCAAAACAGGGCAATAAAATAAAAGCAAGTTCAAAAACATTTTTTGACACGCTTGGTGAGATCATTCTGTTTTTCCTGAAGGTCATAGGGAAATTCATCGGAATTATTCTCATAATTATTGGTGCTTCTACGTTGATCGCGCTTATCATCGGTCTGTTTTCAATTGGCGTTGCTGAGGCTATCCGCATTCCTGGAATTGATTTCCTGGAAGCCACCAATGCGGCCAACATTCCAATCTGGACCATGTCTCTTCTACTGCTTTTTGTCATCGGGATTCCTTTCTTCTTTATTTTCTATTTAGGATTGAAAATATTGATCAATAATTTAAAATCGATCGGACAGGTTGCCAAATTCTCACTACTTGGGCTCTGGTTGATGTCTATTATCGGTTTGGTCGTTGTTGGACTCAAACAAGCCAATGAATACGCCGAAGACGCCATTGTTCAACAATCTGAAAACTTAAATATTACAGCAAAAGACACACTGTATTTAAGTATGGTAAACAATAGTCTCTACAGCAAACAATTTGGGAAACATAGCAATCAATGGAAACCGGTTTATGACCAGAACGATAAAAAACTGATTTATTTGACGGATGTTCAACTGACTTTAAAATCAACCAGAGATTCGGTTGCTTCTATCAAAATTGAGAAAAGTTCGAGAGGTAATACTTATCAAAATGCTAAAAAGAGAGCAGAAAAAATCAATTACAGTTATAATATATCAGAAAACACCTTGCAACTTAATGGTTTTCTAACCACCGATTTTGAAAATAAGTACAGAGATCAAGAGGTTGATATTACCTTATATCTTCCTGAAGGCACCGTCTTATTTGCCGATCAAAACACGTATTCCTTTCATAGAAATCACTACAGCCGATCTTCTTTTAGAAACAAGAATCTCGACAACACCAGAAATATCAACAATGGTAATATCATGATGGATGGAATGGAAGGCCAGTATTTACAGATCATTAATAACGAAATCAAATGTCTGGATTGCCCGGAGGATCTTGAATTGGAGAGTGATCCCAATGACACTACTTCAGAGTTTAAAATCGATGAAAACGGTATTAAAATTAAAAACAGCACTAACTCAGTTGAAATCAACCAGGATGGTATCAAATCCAAAAGCGAGCGTGTGAAAGTAAATATTGATAGCAATGGCATAGAAATTACAACAGACGATAATTAACGATTGGTCACCCTAAATCAACAGTTCAG
This sequence comes from Gelidibacter gilvus, assembly GCF_004115975.1. Taxonomy (GTDB): domain Bacteria; phylum Bacteroidota; class Bacteroidia; order Flavobacteriales; family Flavobacteriaceae; genus Gelidibacter; species Gelidibacter gilvus. The sequence goes on from NZ_SDDZ01000018.1 coordinate 15,692, forward strand.
ACGATTGTATTTACGTTGGACGCAGATTTAGTAGATATTTGATAACACTTTAAAAAACAAACAGTCATGAGCACACTCATCAAAATCATTGTCACTGGCATTTTAAGTACATTATTAAGTTCCTGCAATTTCGGCTTGGGCGTTATGGGAAATGGCAATGTGCTTACCAAAGAACGCACTATCTCTGGAAATTTCGATCAGATTGAGGCCAGCCGGGGCATCGACGTTTATCTTAGCCAAAGCGATGTGGAAAGTGTCACCGTTCAGGCAGATGAGAATTTGCATGACATCATCATCGTCAAGGTTGAAGGCAATACACTTAAAATCTATGCCGATGAAAACATTAGTCATTCTTCAGCAAAAAAAGTAATGGTCAACTTTAAAAACATTTCTAAAGTTTCCTCTTCAAGCGGGAGCGAAGTTTATAGCACAGGCATTATTTCCGCCGAAACCTTAGAACTTAGCAGCTCTAGTGGAAGCGACATGGATTTAGAAGTAAAGGTGAACAACCTACATTGTGAGGCGTCTAGCGGCAGTGACCTCAAAGTTAAAGGAACGGCTAACAACTTGGTTGCTAAAGCCTCGAGTGGCAGTGATATCAAGGCAGAAAACTTGCTAACGGCCATTACCGATGCAAAGGCTTCTAGTGGCGCAGATATTCATGTCAATGTTTCAAGAGAATTAACTGCCAAAACAGCAAGCGGCGGCGATATTACCTATTTCGGAAATCCGGAAACAATCAATAAATCTGATGGGGTTTCTGCGAGACAAAAGCAGCAATAACAAGAAGAAACCAGCAATTTACTAACGCACTTTTAGAACCATTTCAAACCTTATTAAAAGTTTGGGATGGTTTTTGTTTATATTTGTTAGTATAAACTCTAACTCGTTAAAATGAATAAAATCATTTTTGCATTTTTATTGGCATTAGTCTCCACTACTTTTATTTCCGCTCAAGTTGATGAAAAAATTAAAGGTGATAGAAATGTAACCATAAAGCAAACCTATGTTGATCCGTTTAATTCGATTGTTGTAGGCGAAGATTTTACAGTCGAAATCATCTATAATAGCAAAGCTTCAGTCGAAGTGGAAACAGACAGCAACCTTCACGAATACGTTCTTTTTGAAGTAGTTGACGGCACCCTAACATTTAAGACTGAAAAAATGATCACCTCCAGTAAACGGATGAATATTAAAGTTAATTACACGGATGGTCTGGAGAATATTGAAGTGATTGAAAATGGAGAAATCCGTTCTTTGACCTCTTTGGAACTGAAAAATACGATCTTAAAAACCACAGGATCATCACGAGCGTATCTCAATATAAAGACGAACGAATTCAATTACACCGCATCAGATAAGGCTAGGGTAAAATTGAATGTTAATGCTACAAATGTAGTAATTGTGCTTAGTGATAACGTGAGAATGGAAGCCTTGCTCAATTCTAAATCGGCGAAAATAGACCTTTACCAACGTGCTAATGCAAAGTTGGAAGGAACATTGGAGACCACGCAATTGCGCGTAGACAACTCATCTGTATTCAGTGGAAAGGAATTCCTGACCAAAACTTGCAACCTTATTGCGGATATGAGTGGTTCTGCAACCATTCGGGTGAACGAGAGCATTACTATTGAAGCTACTGGAAATAGTGAAGTCTATTTGTACAATGAGCCGAAAATTACACTCACTAAATTCGGAGGAAATTCAAAACTACAAATGAAAGAGCGCTAGTAGGTCTTGCCTTGAGCATTTCAATTATTAAAGTGCCTGAAGAATTAGTTAATCCTAATACGTCAGGCACTTTAAATTTATATGGATTTTAGAGAACAAAATAGCGTCGGGCCAAACATCAAAACCCGATGCATTACGCTTTCAAGTTTTGCCTGCCTGTCGGCAGAAAGGGGTTTACAAAAAAAGCCTAAAGCTGAGTTTTTAAACTAAACTTTAGGCACTTATAACTTTAGACATTGAAAACTGTAAGTACTTATAACTTCAAGTACTTAAAACTCCAAATACTTTATAACTTAATAGTTAGTAGCGGTGTTGACTTCAAATGACGAATCAATTGATGCCAAATAACGTTCAGCATCCAATGCTGCCATACATCCTGTACCTGCAGCGGTAACGGCCTGTCTGTATACATTATCAGCTGCATCTCCAGAAACAAACACACCATCTATACTTGTTTTGGAAGTGCCTGGGATGTTGATGATATAACCGGTTGGATCCAATTCCAAAAAGTCCTTAAAAATATCTGTATTGGGTTTGTGTCCAATAGCCACGAAAAATCCTGTGGCAGGAATATCAAACACCTCACCTGTGATATTATTCTTCGCTCTCACACCAGTAACAAGCTGTCCGTCGCCCAGTACCTCTTCGGTATTTGTATTGTAAATAATTTCAATATTCTTAGTATTCTTTACTCGGTCCTGCATAATCTGTGAGGCTCTAAACTCATCACGTCTTACCAACATCGTTACTTTCTTACAAAGTTTTGATAAGTAATGTGCTTCTTCACAAGCTGAATCTCCAGCTCCTACAATGACAACTTCTTGATTTCTATAGAAGAATCCGTCACAAACTGCACAAGCGGAAACACCACCACCTAATTTTAAATATTTTTGTTCTGAAGGAATTCCTAAATACATGGCTGTTGCTCCTGTGGAGATAATTACCGTCTCACAATGGATTTCCTTACCGTCATGCACCCATACTTTATGTACATCTCCAGAGAAATCTACCTTGGTTATCCATCCATCTCTAATTTCAGTGCCAAAACGTTCTGCTTGTTTTTGTAACTCAATCATCATTTCTGGTCCAGTAATACCATCTGGATATCCTGGGAAATTCTCAACATCATTAGTTGTTGTCAATTGTCCTCCTGGTTGTTCTCCTTGATAAAGTACTGGAAACATATTTGCTCTTGCTGCATAAATAGCGGCCGTATAACCTGCTGGTCCTGAACCTATAATTAGGCATTTTACTTTCTCGATTGCATCTGACATAATTGGAATAAATTTAGAACTTACAAAAATAGAGATTTTGTGCCGGAACTGCCATTAATTTCATTAAAAGTTATTATCAAACAATTGGTTTTGACAATACCTTATCTCATCTTTTTTTTATATATTTAAGTTTCTGCAAAAACTGTTGCCCAACTCTCACAACTATCTGTACCACAGTTTATAAGAAAATAAGCAAATACCAAACTTAGGAAGACAATAACTTTAACTATAAAACTTTATGGGTGTGATTTCAACAGATAAAAATGAAATAAAATTATATTTCAACTCTGAAAACTCGATTGGTAAACAAATAGAAGCTTATGTTATGGCTTCTGAAAGAAAACTTTTGGCAATAGATGTTTCAAAAACCAAAGTCACTGGAACACAATGGACAGAATTGGCGATAGGCTTAGGGCTTCCTATCTCAAGTCTTATCAATCAGGAACACCCAGATTTTATAAAAAATTATGGGGACCACCCCGATTTGGACGATGAAGATTGGCTAAAAATACTTGACAAAAAACCTGAAGTGCTCACAACAGCCATTGCGATTATTGGTGAACGCTATGTGCAGCTTCAATCGCCTTCTGACTTTATCAAATATATAGAACCTGACAGCAAGGGTATTGAATAAATATCATCGCGTCAAGTTTCTTTAGGTTTAGGGTTCCGATCACACTAAAAAAGAAAGATAATCCAAAGAGCTTGTCTAGACAACCATCAGAACGAAATGCATTCTCCTCATAAGTTCTGGGGTTAGATGTTGTTAAAAAGACGTGATTAGTTCAACTTAATGCGCTTCGCTTTTGGGTTTTGCCTGACTGTCGGCAGACAAGGATTTCACAAAAAAAAAGACCATCACGTGAGTAATGGCCTTTGCTATTAAATATACTTTGTATTAATTTACAGCATCTTCAACATCGTCAACAACATCATCAATGGCATCTCCAACATCATCCGCAGCTTTTTCAATACCGCTCTTATTTGTGTCTCTACAACTTGTAAAAGTTGTCATTACGGTTCCTAAAGAAAATAGAACCACAAAAGTCATCATTAGTTTTTTCATAATTTTAAATTGGTTTTAAGTTATTAAAGGTAAAAGATAGTTTTTTATTTTTTTAATCCGCCTCTCAAAAGAGATAAAATAAATAGCACTATAAAGATAAAAAAGAAAACTTTAGCTATTCCTGCTGAAGCTCCTGCTACTCCACCGAATCCTAAAATACCGGCAATAATAGCAATTACTATAAAAATGATCGTCCAACGTAACATAATTTCGAGTTTTTAAGTTAATGTATGATAAAGGTAAACGATAATCCTGCAAGCACTTAACGCTATTAAATTAGAATTTAACTCATAAAGCATAGACTTTTAACAAACGCCATTTTTTAAGATTTTATTATGGAATTCCCCACTTCAAACACCTCATAATCAAAATCTAAGGAGTTATGATCATCAAATATTTTTTTTATCTCATCTAGGGAGGTTGAAGTGTCAAACCATTGTTTCAACTCGATTTCATTAAGAACAAGTGGTTTTAAATTGGAGATATTTGGAACGTCTTTAAAGGATTCGCTGATTTTGGTCACCACTAGTGAACAGGTAATAAAGCCATCATTAAGCTCATTGAACACTCCTGCAATGGCAAATGGCTCGTAATTTGGAAGATGTACGTGGCAACGCTCAACAGTGCCATTGGTTAACCAAGTGGTAAAAAACCCTGTGGCAATAATAACGCACCTTCTGTCTTGAAGGAGATTGGAATATAGACCATTGCCGTTTTCTAGGGTCTCAATATTAACATTCAGGGTATTGAAAACATCTTGAAAAACACTCCAGTTATCCTCAAAATTTTCTGGCAGAAGTCCCCAAATGGCATAGGATGCTTTCTTTGGATCAGAAATGGTGATCACCGAAATGGTGGATTCCTTTAACCCATCAATCACTCCTTGAGGCTTATATAGGTTTGGAAACTCAAAGTTAACACGAAATTTTTCTTCAATTGATTCCCTATTTGCGATATTGGAGATTTTATAAAACATTGCATCAATTTTCAATAGGTAAGTAACTCATATTTCACTGCGTTTTTTGACTTGAACGCATCAATTAATGACCCAAATAATTTAAGAGATTAAATTTAACACGTCGCTTTAATCTTATTATCAAAAAAAAGACACCTGAAATCGGTGTCTTCTTATCCATTTTTATTTCGCAGGAATTAGGCCAGATCTTCCAATCTTTTAATATTGACCAATCCGTGCTCGATGGCATTTTTTTGTGTTTCCAATAGTTGCTGGATAGAACCTGGAAGCGCAGTTTCATTTAAGACATCTTTATATTCTGCAACTGACGCTTTCTCACCTCGGATAGCTTCTTCAAGCATGGCTTCGTCATCATCAGTAGAAAACCACGATTTGACCTCCATCCATGTGCGGTGGGCTGCGCCTGTTACACTGCCTCCTTTATCAGGTTCTTGACCAAAGTTTTTTAACTCTGTCTTTAATTCGTGACCAAAATTATAACGCTCTTGGGCTTTACCGGAAAAGTACGTTTTTAGGCCACCGTGTTTCGCATTCTCCGCAGCCATTTTGAAACCCTTTTCAGCATCATAATTTTTTTCTAACAAGTCATTTAATCTGTTTCCTAATTTATCTGTGTAATTACTCATAATATCTGTTTTAAAGTTTATTTAAAGTTACCCAACAAAGCCTTCATCCATTAATTCATTCCACATAATGATTAACGCTTTTAATCGATCACCAATATTTAACTTTTCATTGGTTTAATAAAAAAAACGTAGAGGTAAAAAGAGTTATTTGAAAATTTAAGGCGTGATTGATTACGACGGATTTTGGTAGGGTTAAGATTATTTTACCTAATAATCCCTGCTATCGTCGTATGAAATTTCAGAATTGAAAACTAGTGTAAAAGTTTAACTTATAGACAAAAGAAAACCTCAGCATATTTGTAGTGTTGCTGAGGTCGTCCTTCCTAACTAACCAACCAGTGTATAGAGTACTAGACTCTATTTGTATACTTCAAATTTACAGAGGTATGGCCGATTGAAAGAACTCAATCCAAAAAATAGTTAACTGTATGCGATTTCACGTTTCAAACATCAAAATTGTTCTAAATTTGTCTATGGAATGTTAGAGTCATTGTTTTACTTGACGAACATTATTTATATTTGTTTAACAAGAAGTTCCCGATCTAGTATTCATCATTTCTAAGTTTTTAAAATTTCAACCTGTTTAAATATTTTGAGAATTTATGATAGAAGTAATCCTTAGTGCAGAAAGTACCGAAGGTGCCGTTAAACAAATGCAGAATTATTTTGGTGGAGAGATTTCTGAGCGATGGGGCGAATACACCTTAACTTTTGATAATGAAATTGCAAAAGGCTGTGTCAGATGTATAACATTTGATTGGGGAGTGAGTTTATTGGAGATTGATGCACTTTTTTTTCAGGACATTTTATTAATCAGTGGCAACGGGAATTCCAATCCCATCCATTTTGCCTATTGTTCTCAAGGCTGTTATAAAAATCGCTTCGAAAATGAAACCGAATTCCATACCGTAGAGCAATTCCATTCATCCATTATCGTTTCGAAAACAGGTCTGAAACTTTACACACTTTTCCCAAAGGAAATTCATATCATTCTTAATGACATCCGTATAGTGAGGACAGAGTTCTTGAAAAAACGCAACAACCAACTTTCAGAGCTCAATGAAAATCTTTATCGCGTTTTTGTAGATGATAAAGATGAAACTGCGTTTGCTTATTACAGCCCCATCCATTTGAGGATGGAGGATTACGTAAAAACATTGCGCGATTTAAAAACTGAAGGGATGGCCCGTGTGTTGTACATTGAAGGTGAGGTCTATCATTTGCTATCTATGCATATTGTACGGCACGACAGGTATCAAAATAATGAGGCTATTCCAAATTCTCTTTTAAATGACGAATTAAAAATTATTAGACGACACGCCAAGAAAATACTAGATGATCCGTCATTAGGTTATAATTTAGATCAAATCTCTAGAGATTCGGGCCTATCTCAAGCCAAATTACAAGAAGGATTTAAGTTTTTATATGCGCGCACTGTCACTGAATATATAAGACATGTGCGTTTGGAGGCTGCGCGAGATCTAATGAATACTACAGATTTGAATATCTCTCAGATTGTCTATACTATTGGCTTTACAAGCCGAAGTTATTTCTCGAAAATATTCAAGGAAAAATATGATATGACGCCTCACGAATTCAGAAAACAAGTAGTAGTGTTAAATGAGGAAAATGAAAAAACGGAAAGTTAATTCCGTTTTTTCATTTAATTTTTATCTTCTTATCAGTCTTCTTAACAAAACCAAGAGACCATATTTTCCCGCATATTTTATACCGGTGCTTACCCAATTGAGAGGTTTCATCTCCTCCGAAAAACTATGCTTGAGACCTTTTATTTCTTCCCAGGCAATTTGTCTTTCAAGGTTGATCTTATGTAAGTCGAAGTCAATTTCATCAAAAGATTTATAGTTTTTCATGGATTAAGCTTTATAGAATTTGACATAAATTTTACTGATGATCTTTCCATCAATCAGGTACCTCACTTTGTAAATAATAATTGCGATGATAAAAAACAACGCTCCAACAATGAGATAACCCAATGCCACATTCTCAAGAGCCTGACCAATGGCGATGGCTCCTGCTATGGCCAATAAAATCAAACCTATAAATAATACAGCACCAATAATTAGCGCTTTTCCCGCCATGCTAATGGTATAGGTTAATTGCTGAAAAATTTTTAATTTGAAATATTCGAAAGATTTATCAACATATCTCTCTCCAATATCCGAAGCTTTATTGGATGTATTATTTATAGATTCAAAAATATTCATAGGACAGAATTATGACTTTTGGAATTTCTTGTTTTTCTCTTTTAATGTTGCCAATTGATTTTCTAATGTCGTGATGACATCTTCAGTTTTATGGCTTGCATCAGATACAATATACTCAACTTTTTCATCCAAAGTCATTTTTTTCGCTTGAACTGATTCAACAAAACTATCCTTTAAATGAGATGCTTTATCGGCAAAATGTGAGGCTTTAGTAGCAATAGTATCTCTTGCCGCCATAGCGCCTTCTGCGATTCTTTCTTTTGCTGCTAACGCTTCATCTGAAATTCTCTGTCTAGTATTCACCCCTTTATCTGGTGCGAATAAAATTCCTAAAGTTGCTCCAATTGCTGTACCAGCCAAAAGACCGATAAGCGTATTATTACTGTTATTTCCCATAATATCGTTTTAATTTTAAATTGTTAATATTGATTTTTCGAGTTTAATCAAAAGTATAGTACAAATCAAACTTCTATTGTCTCAAAACAATAAAATTTTAACTATTACACTATTCCTCTTGGAGTCTTTAAAATTTTGGTATAATTTAGATGTTGACTCTTACATAAGATAACAAAAGTAAGTCTGAAAACCTAAATGTTAAGGTCATTTATAATGAATTTAACATTAAAAACGTCCATTATGAGCACAATCATTAAAACCGTTAACCCATTCAACAACAAACCTATTAAAGAGTATGAAACCCATACTTCTGAACAGTTAACCCGGATTTTGGAAAACTCCAAAAAAGCATTCCATACATGGCGACAAACGGCCATTAAAGAGCGCTGCAGGCTTTTGATCAACATGGCCCAAATTTTAGAAGATGACAAAGAGGATCTTGCCAAACTCATCACCTTAGAAATGGGCAAACCCCTTGCAGAAAGTCTATCGGAAATTGAAAAATGCGTGACTTTATGCGATTTCTATGCTACCAATGCCGATGATTTTTTAGCAGATGAACTGATTGACACCGATGCCACGGAGAGCTTTATAAGTTATGATCCGCTAGGCATCATCTTAGCCATCATGCCTTGGAACTATCCTTTTTGGCAAGTCCTCCGGTTTGCCATTCCAACCTTGACCGCTGGCAATACGGCCCTTCTAAAACACGCCAGCAATGTTACGGGGTGTGCCTTAGCTATAGAAAAGCTCTTTGAAAGAGCGGGTTATCCTCAAGGGTGCTTTACTACTATTTTAGTCAACCATGACGCGGTTGAAAAACTTATAGCCAACGACCTTATTAAAGCAGTCACATTAACCGGAAGTGAACAGGCTGGCAAAGCCATTGCTTCTACTGCAGGTAAACATTTAAAGAAAACCGTACTGGAATTGGGTGGCAGCAATGCGTGTGTTGTTTTGGATGATGCCGACTTAGATAAATATATGGATACTATTGTCAATGCCAGGATGCAAAATGCCGGACAGAGTTGTATTGCCGCCAAACGATTTATTGTAACTGAAAATATTTATGACGAATTTTTAAAGCGATTCAAAGACAAGGTGGCCGCACTAAAGTTTGGTGACCCCATGAATAATCAGACGACCATTGGAACTTTGGCCAGAGCCGACTTGGCAGATATTTTAAAAAAGCAGATTGATGATTCCGTGGCATTGGGGGCCACCGTAGTATCGGGCAACAAACAAGACCACGCTTTTTTTGAACCGACCATATTAACTGAGATCACTTCGGACATGCCAGTTTTTAAGGAAGAAACCTTTGGTCCTGTTGCTCCCATCATGAAGGTCAAAGATGCCGAAACCGCTTTTAAGGTGGCTTCTGAAACGAGATTTGGTTTGGGCACTATGGTATTTACCCAATCTATTGACACCGCCCAAGGCTATATTGACAGCATAGAAGATGGTGCGTACTTTGTAAATGAGCTGGTAAAATCTGATGCACGTCTGCCCTTTGGTGGCACCAAAGCTTCGGGTTATGGACGAGAGCTTTCAAAAGAAGGCATCCATGAATTTGTCAACCGAAAAACGGTGTTCATAAATCACTAATAGCTTGCTGGAGCAATTCCATAATAATTTATATTTAAATAGGTTTAAGGCTTGATTTCAATACCTTAGACCACTTGTCCAATTAATTATATTGCATCCTCAGGCATCATTTAAGTACAACTTATTTTAGAGAAGTCGTATAATTTTCGTAGATTAGAAAGACAATATTTTTAACCATCAAAATCTGAAACTTATGAAACTTCCACTATTTTTTCTATTGTTGGTCACATTAAGTGCTTGTAACGAAGGCAAAAGCTCAGATACCGTCACTGAACAAGAGGCACAACAAGACCTAGCCCTGAAACTTAATGGCACCTGGGAAATGGTTGGCTATTATAATTATGTCAATAATAAGATTACCGATTCATTTCAACCCAACCTTGGTTATAGGCAAGTAAAAATGTACACCGACCAAAAAGTCATGTGGAGCAAGAATGTTCCTTCAGACTCCTCGGAATGGTTTGGTTATGGAAGCTATAAGCAAGACAACGATGAACTTACCGAAACTTTAGAATACGGCTCAGAAATGATGCGTAGGATTATAGAAGAGAAACATGAATTCAAGTACGAACTCGTGTTAGAGAAAAACAGATTCAGCCAAATTGAAGTGGATGATGAAGGCAATCGTCTTTATTCTGAAAACTACAAACGGATTGAATAACAGAGCATTTTCAGGAATATGATTTTAGTTCAATAGCAAGTCCACGTAAACTGGAAAATGATCGGATGGAAACTTGAAATCTATCGCGCTTGAAAAGGTGGCGTATTTAACGACTTCAAACTGATCAGAAACCATAATATAATCGATGCGCTGGGTTACGGCTTCATTATATTTAAAGGCATTAAACGTGCCCTCAGGACCAAAAATCAGTTTAGCTTTCTCTCGGGAGTCTGAATATTTCGTTTTCAAATGCGTCACCACTTCAGAATCTGGTTCTACATTAAAATCGCCCATAATCAACACTGGAAGATTTTGCGTATTTACCGTTTTAATTTTATTTAAAATGAGTAGCATCCCTTCTCTTTGGGCAGTGGTCCCGACATGGTCCAAATGCGTATTAAACACCCATATTTTCTGACTACTTTCTTTCATTGTAAACAAACCATAAGTACACACCCGTGGGTACGCCGCATCCCAACCTTTGGATACCATATCCGGAGTCTCTGAAAGCCAAAACGTATGGGTTTGTTCAAGCTTAATTTTATTAGTATTATAAAAAATTCCTGAATGTTCCCCTTCTTGGCCGCCATCTCGTCCATTCCCAATAAATTTATAATCTTTTAGAGCTTTTTTTAAATCTTCAACCTGATTGGGTCTTGCCTCTTGCACCCCAAGAATATCGGGTTCAAGGAACAAAACTTGCGAGCTTAAGAACTCTTTTCTGTGTGCCCAAGCGTTTTCATTATCAGATGCTATATCCAAACGCAAGTTATAGGTCATAGCGCTAAGATGTTGACTTTTGGAACTCCCAAAAATCATCAAACAGACTAACAGACAAAAAACTCTTATTATCATAATTAAATTACTTTATATCAATGATGACTCATGACAAATCTCAGTTTTTGAAGGACGTTGAGTTATAATACCGAACTTCAAAAAGCCGTAAATTATCTTATTTCCGAATTATTTAAATTCTCAATTTTTGATGCGCTCAAATAGTAATTCAGGTTCATCGGTCGTGATATAATCGAACCCACTATTCAAAAACCAATCCATATCTTTTTCTTTATTAACCGTCCAAACGTTCAGTTTTAAGTGATGCTCCTTGGCACTTTTAATCCATTCTGGATTTTTTCTAAAAACGTTAGCTGCATAATCCAACCCAGAAATCCCTGCTTCCTTTAAAGCTTCTGGCGACATGGAACCATCTAAGAGTTGCGTTTGGGCATCAGGGTTTATTTCTATGATCTTCTCCAGAATCTCATAACTAAAACTGATATAATAAGACATATAACTTTCAGCTTTTAGCTCGTCCACCAAGGCCATGACATTTTCTGCCATCAGCACATTTCGACCTTCAGTTTTTGAAGACTTAATTTCACAGACCAATCCTGTGTTGGGATTATTCTCCATTCCAGCCAGTAAATAATCTTTTAAAGTAGGTAATAGTTCGCCATTGGATAATTTATGTTTTGACAATTCGGAGTAGGTGTGATTTTCAATAAACAAACCCATGTAGTCAGGATCATGATTGACCACCAAAACATGGTCGGCGGTCATACGCACATCAAATTCCGAACCTGCACAACCTAACGCAATGGCATGTTTTAAAGAGGCTATAGAGTTTTGTGGCAAATTCTCAGCTTTCCATGCCCCTCTGTGGGCAATTACGGGATTATTTGCAATGACACCGCTGCTTTCCATCATAGTCGATTTACATGAATTAAGACTTATAAAGGTCAGAACAAGGATTATCAAGCGCATAATATGATCTTTAAGACTTATAAAAATAAGGGATTTCACAGAACAATCCTTGTTATACTATAGTTTCTTTATTCCTAGGAATATGTTTGCAGTAAATAAAACTGTTTTTATTGCATATAGTTTTATGACCAATCGTTTTTCATTATGAGTTTAAGAAAGCAGAAATTACTTTAAGACAGGATATATTGATTTGCCAATTGGGTTAATTCAGCAATCTGCGACTGTTTCCAAGCGTCATCCTTATTTAGAAATGTCGCGATGAGCTCAGCAACTTCGGGCGCCACTTCTTTTGCTGCATTGGCATCCAAAAACAAGATGCGCACACGTCTTGCCAATACATCTTCTACAGTTCGTGCCATTTCGTTTTTTACTGCCCAGACCACTTCAGCCTTTAAAAACTCCAATCTTGGATGCAGTTTCTCACCTAATTCAGGAGCTGTTTTAATCAATTCTTCAATGGCTTTTTGATCGGTTCCATAAATATAAAGATGATCGGTATCATCCGCAGAACCATCCGCACCATGAATACTTAGGTTTTTTGTCTGGCACTTCTTATACGGTAATTTTTTCAAAGCAATCGCCTTGTTGATGGTATCTTGAGCCATCCGTCGATACGTGGTCCATTTACCACCGGTGATCGTGATCAATTCAGATTTAGAAACAATAACCTTATGACTTCTTGAAATCTCCTTCGTCTTTTCTGATGCATCTTTAGGAGCTGCCAAGGGTCGTAATCCAGCAAATACACTCAACACATCCGCTCGTGAAACACTTTTCTTCAGATAGGAATTTGCAGTTTCCAAAATAAAATCGATTTCACTCTCCAGCGGCTTTGGTTCCAAGCTATGGCTATCCAATACCGTATCTGTAGTTCCAACCACTACTCTATTATGCCACGGCACCAGAAAAAGAACCCTACCATCGGCAGTTTTGGGAATCATGATGGCGTCATTACCTGGCATAAAGCTGCGATCCAACACTAAATGAATCCCCTGACTCGGGCGCACGGTGTTTTTAGCATCCACATTGTCCATTTGTAAAATCTCATCAGTAAACACACCTGTAGCGTTTATGACTACGTTGGCATTGAAAACGTATGATTTATGTGTTTCGTTATCTACCGCACTAAGCCCATTAATTTTGCCGTTGACATCTTTATGTAGTTGGCTTACCTTAAAATGATTTAAAACCGTTGCGCCTTGCTCAATAGCAGTTTGAGCCATATTGACCGCCAGTCGTGCATCATCAAATTGACCGTCATGATAGACAACGCCACCTTTGAGATGTTCTGTTTTAATAGTTGAAAGTCGTGAAGCCGTATCCTTTTTAGAAATCCTGACCGATTTACCAAAACTTAATTTACCAGCCAATACATCGTATATTTTCAAACCAACCGTATATAGGAAAGTATCCCACCAATTATAAGTAGGGATGATAAACGATTGGTTATTTACCAAGTGCGAGGCGTTTTTCAATAGCAATCCTCTTTCATATAAGGCTTCCTTGACCAAGTCGATATTGCCCTGAGCCAAATAGCGCACACCGCCATGAATCAATTTGGTACTTCGGCTGGAGGTTCCCTTAGCGAAATCGGACTGCTCCAAAAGCAGTGTTTTGTAGCCGCGGGAAGCACTATCCAATGCCACTCCCAGACCGGTGGCACCACCACCAATAACAATGACATCCCAGTCCTTATTATCCTCAACCTGTTTCAATAAGGACGCTCTGTCAAACAAATTGTTGTTGTGTTTTTAAAATTGCTGATAAAAAGACTATCAGTAAAAAAGAAAATGATCTGAAATGAAAAAAAATGAATTGTAGCAACCTTTAAAAAGCGCATTAATCCAATAAAATCTCAAGAATCTGAATCGCTGTTTCACTGATTCTCGTACCAGGTCCAAAGATGGCAATCGCACCTGCATCAAATAGATATTGGTAATCTTGTTTAGGAATCACGCCACCAACAATAACCATAATATCATCCCTGCCGTAGTTTTTCAAGGCTTCGATGACCTGTGGCACCAGAGTTTTATGTCCTGCAGCCAAGGAGGAGATACCCAAAATATGGACATCATTTTCCACGGCTTGTTTTGCAGCCTCTTCCGGTGTTTGGAATAACGGACCAATATCCACATCAAAACCGACATCGGCATAACCAGTAGCAACAACTTTAGCGCCTCTGTCATGTCCATCCTGTCCCATTTTTGCAATCATGATACGCGGTCTGCGCCCATCTTGTTCCGCAAATTTATCGGCAAGTTCTCTTGCTTTTTTAAAGGAGCTATCGTCTTTAATTTCTTTACTGTACACGCCTGAAAAGGATTTAATTTGAGCTTTATAACGTCCGAATTCCACTTCAAGAGCATCACTGATCTCTCCCAAAGTAGCGCGTAATCTTGCTGCTTCTACGGCTAGAGCCAATAGATTCTCATTCCGTCGAAGATGGGAATCTTTTGAATCAACCTCCGAGTTTGCATTCGAATTTAAGATGTTTTTTGCCGCTGCCGTTAAATTGGCCAAAGCTTTGGCTACTTTATCGGCATCACGTTCCGTCCTCACACTATTCAACCGCTCTATCTGTGAAAGTCTAACCGTTTGATTGTCGACTTCTAACGTGGTAATCGGATCTTCTTTATCCAACCTGTAATTATTGACCCCAACGATAATATCCTGTCCTGAATCAATCCGCGCCTGTTTTCGGGCGGCAGCTTCTTCAATTCTCAATTTTGGAATGCCCGCTTCAATCGCTTTGGTCATGCCTCCAAGTTCTTCAACTTCTTCAATCAGCTCCCAAGCTTTTTGGGCGATGTCATGGGTCAATTTTTCAACATAGTAACTTCCTGCCCACGGATCGACTGTTTTTGTGATTTTGGTCTCATCCTGTAAGTACAATTGCGTGTTGCGCGCTATTCGTGCTGAAAAGTCCGTTGGCAAAGCAATGGCTTCATCCAAGGCATTGGTATGTAAACTCTGTGTGCCACCAAAAGCCGCCGCAGCTGCTTCAATAGTGGTTCGTGCCACGTTATTAAAAGGATCTTGCTCGGTCAAACTCCACCCTGAAGTTTGACTATGGGTACGTAAAGAAAGCGATTTGTCGTTTTTAGGATTAAACTGTTTCACTATTTTCGCCCAAAGCATTCGGGCCGCACGCATTTTGGCGATTTCCATAAAATGGTTCATGCCAATGGCCCAAAAGAAGGATAGACGTGGGGCAAAGGTATCAATGTCCATGCCCGCTTCAAGTCCGGTTTTGATGTATTGCAAGCCGTCTGCCAGCGTATATGCCAATTCGATATCGGCTGTGGCTCCAGCTTCCTGCATATGGTATCCTGAAATACTGATGCTGTTGAATTTAGGCATGTGTTTGCTGGTATATTCAAAAATATCAGCCACTATTTTCATGGATGGTGTGGGCGGATAGATATAGGTGTTCCGCACCATAAACTCCTTTAATATATCATTCTGAATGGTGCCTTCCAGCTGTTCGGGTTTCACGCCTTGCTCTTCAGCAGCCACAATATAAAATGCCATAATGGGCAATACCGCGCCATTCATGGTCATGGAAACCGACATTTTATCCAAAGGAATTTGATCAAAGAGGATTTTCATATCCTCCACCGAATCGATGGCAACGCCTGCTTTACCAACATCGCCCACCACACGAGGATGATCGGAATCATAGCCTCTATGGGTCGCCAAGTCAAAAGCTACCGATAGTCCCTTTTGACCCGCGGCTAAATTGCGTCGGTAAAACGCATTACTTTCTTCTGCAGTCGAAAACCCAGCGTACTGACGAATGGTCCAAGGTCGGCGCACATACATGGTGGAGTATGGACCACGAAGATTTGGCGCTATTCCAGCGATAAAATTGAGATGCTCTACATTTTTTAAATCCGCTTTGGTATAGGTGGATTTGATTTCAATATCTTCAGCAGTATGGAAAGTTTCAGGTTTCTGGTTTAAAGCTTCAGGTTGGGAATTGTTTACAGATGTTCCTCCGTCATCGGTCTTCGGTCTTCTGGCTAACCTGATATGTTGTAAATTCTTTCTACTCATCTTCCAATCGCTTTTGTTCCATAGCTTCGGCTAAACGCTTTTCAATAATAGGCTCAATTAAGGTTTTTATTGGATTCTTTTTAACGAAAGGATACAGTTCCAATTCATGCTTCATTTTATCATCTGGATTGGGATGTTTGTTGGTGCCCAATAAAATCAATTGGCCTTTATCGAATTGTTCTTGCTCCTTTGCAGCACTTTCCTTAATCTTCTTTTGGATGATCCCTTCTTTGAGTTGATGTAAAAACCCACCGTTCACCTCGATTTCCTTAAATAACTCCAAGGACTTTTCAGCGAGCTGTTGAGTCAGACTTTCTATATAGTAAGCGCCATCTGCAGGGTTGTTGACCTTATCAAAATAACTTTCATGTTTTAAAACCAATAATTGATTTCGCGCAATCCGTTCTCCAAATTCATTGTCTTTATGGTAAATAGCATCGTATGGCAAATTACAGATCATATTGGCGCCGCCTAAAATGGCACTCATACATTCTGTAGTGGTTCGCAACATATTGGTATTATAATCGTAGAGCGTTTTGTTGCGCTTGGTTGGATTTACAAAAATGAAGCACTCGGTGTTAAATCCGTAAGCTTCCGCCAAGGTTGGCCATAATGTTCTTAAAGCACGAAGTTTAGCAATTTCAAAGAAATAATTACTGCCCACTGCAACATTGAAAGTCACTATAAAAGTTTGCTTTTCTTTATCTGAAAGGATAGCGTCAAAATGATTTAAGTATTCATTGACATGCGCTAGTGCATAGGCCAATTGCTGCACCATATTAGCGCCAGCATTTTGATACAGATCCAAATGAACCGTAAAGGCATTTGTGTCTTTTACAATGGCTTCCAACTCAGCGTGGTCTGCTTTCAGATTTTTGAACCAGTTGCCGGTTTTTGTAAGGTTGCCAATAATATCCGATGCAATATGGATGTTGGCCAAATTTGGTGTGAATGCAAATTGATCAATAAACTGTGCAGATAGAAATTGACATTCAAAAAAAATAGGGGTTTTAGTCAAATTGATATTGACCAAAAGATCTTTTACTGCGATGTCTTCAGAAGGCAAAACAAATTTGATGCTTTCTGCACCACGGGCAATGGCATTGACGGCCTTACGATTTGATTTTTCAGTATTGGCCACAAAAATGGTTTGACAGATCTGCCATTCCGTAGCTTTGGTATCAGAAATATTTGGGAGTTTCTGAAATTCGTCAGCATGATAGAAAGGTTTCACATGGATGCCCTCGTCCGTCTTCCAAATCAGCGTTTCATTATAATCGGCGCCTTTTAGATCATATTGAATGAGTTGCTTCCATTGTTTGGAAGACACTTCAGAAAAATCTTCAAACAGCGTTTTACTCATGGTCATTTTGATTTTCTATACTATCCTCATATTCGATAATATAAATTTCTTCATTCTCCTTCTTCATATAATATTTTTCTCGCGCTAAGCGTTCCAGACCCTCTTCCGTGCTCAAGGCCTTGATCCCCTTTTTATCCTTTAGGATCTCCTTTTTATAGTAATCGCGCTCATTTTCCAAAGCGTTCATTTCTGAATTCAATTCGTGATGGATCAAAAAGGAATTGGCGTCAAAAAACAGCATCCATATGGCGAATCCTACAAATATGATCACGTATAGATTTTTAAAGCGATTGATATGTTTACGATTGATTTTCAAGTTATACTAAACGTTGGTTAATAATGGATTTTACGATATCAACCGCCACAGTGTTGTATTTGTTGTTGGGAATGATGATATCTGCATATTCTTTCATAGGCTCAATAAACTGCTGATGCATCGGCTTCAGGGTATTTTTGTAACGTGCCAAAACCTCATCCAAATCCCGTCCACGTTCAGAAATGTCACGTTTTAACCTTCTGATCAAGCGTTCATCACTATCGGCATGCACAAATATCTTGATGTCAAATAGCTTCCGCAATTCTGGATTGGTCAAAATTAAAATGCCTTCCACAATCATTACTTTTCGAGGATGGGTTAGAATGGTATCCCCTGTTCTGTTGTGTTTAAGGAATGAATATACCGGTTGGTGGACATCCTTACCATCACGCAAATCCCTCAAGTGACTTTCCAACAAGTCAAAATCGATGGAACGTGGATGGTCAAAATTAATTTTTTCCCGCTCATCAAAACTTAAATGTGTGGTATCCATATAATAGGAATCTTGCGAAATTACGCCCACTTCACCCTCAGGTAATTCATTTAAAATTTGATTGACCACGGTGGTTTTACCGCATCCTGTACCCCCAGCTATTCCAATAATGAGCATCTCTTGTTTTTTAGATTTCAAGGCAAATTTAACCAAATATAAAGAACTCCTATCGCTCTATTTTGGAAACTTCATCAACGGTTACTATTTTACCATCTGCATTTCCCCAGGAGTTTAAAATATAGTTCATCACATCGGCAACTTCCTCATCATAAAGCCCTAAAGCAGCCATGGCACTATTATATTTCACTCCATTTACCGTAATTTCTCCAGACAGTCCATACTTCACCGCCTTGATGCTTTCTTGACGCTTTTTCATTAAGTAATCAGAATCGGCTAAGGGAGGGTAAACGTCTGGCACGCCTTTACCATTTGGCAAATGGCAACTCATGCAAAAATCGTCATATATAGCAGCACCTCTTGCCATACTCTCCTTGAGTTCAGGCGTTTGTGCCGGAGCAGTATTACAGGAAAAAATAAAAACTAAAAATAGAAGCAATAGGTTCGTTTTTTTCATTCTTATTTAGACAATAGTTTAACAATTCCCAAATTTTCAATACCTACATAAATATAACCATCAGGACCTTGGTTGATGGTTCTTACACGTCCCAAGCCATCTAAGAAACGTTCCTCCTTAACTACTTTTCCGTCTTTTAAAACCACTTTGTCCATATAATTAAATTTCAATGAACCGACTAACAAATCGCCTTTCCATTCCGGATAAATGTCACTGGTTATAAACGCCATCCCACTTGGTGCAATGGAAGGATCCCAATAATGAAGCGGTTGCTCCATACCTTCCTTTTCGGTAATACTTGTAAGTGTTGTACCATCATAGTTGATACCGTAGCTAATGACCGGCCACCCATAATTGGCGCCTTTCTTTACAATATTGATTTCGTCACCTCCTTGAGGGCCGTGTTCGTGCGTCCAAACCTCACCGGTTTCAGGATGCAACACCATACCCTGAGGATTCCGATGCCCGTAAGAATATATAGCTTTTTTGGCATTGGGTTTACTCAAAAACGGATTATCACCTGGAATCGAGCCATCATCATTTAAACGATAGACTTTTCCACCATCTCTGGTGATATCCTGTGGATTTACGTCTCTATCTCCCCGATCTCCAATAGTAAAATAAAGATAACCAGCGTTATCAAAAACGATACGTGAACCAAAATGCTGCCCTTTTGTCGTATTTGGAGTGGCTTTATAAAGTAGTTCTTTATTGGTAAGGGAATTGTTTTCAAATTTAGCGCGCATTAATGCGGTGTTGCCACCATTACCTTCACCTTCAGGAGAAGCGTAAGTAATGTAGAGCCATCCGTTTTCCTCATAATTAGGATGTAATGCAATATCCAACAATCCGCCCTGGCCTCGATTGGATATCTTTGGAAGTCCTTGAACTTCGGTTTTATTACCTTCTTTATAATGAAGCATCTTACCCTCTTTCTCATTGATCAACATGGAGCCGTCGGGTAAAAACACAAAGCCCCAGGGAATGGTTAGGTCCGAAACAACCACTTCATAACCATGGTCATTATTAATGGGATTCTTATCCTGAGCACAGGATATAAAACCAATAAATGCAAATACTACAACAAAATAATTCTTGATTTTCATACAATTAGTCTTTAAAGTCTAAATTTAGAAATAATTATTGTTACTATTTAAAGAAAAGGTATATATTTGCACCTCGATTTTGAGGAATCAAGGTGTTTTGAAATTTTGAAGATAACCAATTCGGGGTGTATCACGCTAAGGCGTGACAAGTCTACCCAGGTTATCGCGTCACGCCCAGGGCGTGAAGGTCGTCACGCTTGAGGCGTGACCACCGAAACTGAAAAACTATGGATTATACGGTTTACATATTGTATAGCCAAAAACGTTCAAGATATTATGTTGGTCAAACAGATAATATCAATGAGAGATTAATAAGACACAATAAGGGCTTAGTAGATTCAACTAAATCAGGTGCACCATGGGAATTGATTTTTACAGAAAAAGTAAACACGAGATCCAATGCACTAATGTTAGAAAAGAAGATAAAAAAACGAGTAGCCAAAAGATATATTGAAGATAACCAATTCGGGGTGTATCACGCTAAGGCGTGACAAGTCTCACCCGGTCTGCCAAGCCGAAGGCATGGTTATCGCGCCGCGTTTGGGACGCGGAGGTCGTCACGCTTGGGGCGTGACCACCCAAACAGTAAATTATGGATTATACGGTTTACATATTGTATAGCCAAAAACGTTCAAGATATTATGTTGGCCAAACCGACAATATCGAAAAAAGATTGATACGACACAATAAGGGCTTAGTAGATTCAACTAAATCAGGTGCACCATGGGAATTGATTTTTACAGAAAAAGTAAACACGAGATCCAATGCACTAATGTTAGAAAAGAAGATAAAAAAACGAGGAGCCAAAAGATATATTGAAGATAACCAATTCGGGGTGTAGCGTAGCCCGGTTATCGCGCCGCGTTTGGGACGCGGAGGTCGCAGGTTCGAATCCTGCCACCCCGACCAGTAAAAGCCTACAAAATCATAGATTTTGTAGGCTTTTTTCATTTGTGGCGTTGCCAACGCAGTTGAGCATAAGTTAACAAATGAAAAAAGCCGTGAAAACCGCCCTTCGCGGTTTTAGGCTTTGATGAGCAACGACTCCATTATAAGGATCAATGAAGATAATCCTGCCACCCCGACCATAAAAAGCCTAATAAATTAAAAATTTATTAGGCTTTTTACATTTGTGGCGTTGCCAATGCTAGTTATTCCTAATTTTCTGCACCTATAAAGGTTAGATTATACCAATCTTCAGGTGAAGGTCTTCTGGACAAGTGCCATATTTTAAAATATGCATTCGTAAAGATCTTTTCATAATTATGTGAAAACGAACGCTCATATCCATAAACTTGGAAATTAGGATTTAAAGCAAAGTTATGATGGACATCATTGGGTTCAATGGCGACGAAGATGGTTGCCCCTAATTTATTAATTTCAGCTAAAAATACTTGAAGTTGCAACTCCGTAAAATATTCCAAAACCCCTCCGGAAGTTATAAAAATAGTGTGGCTTTGTCCATATTGTCTGACCCATTCAATTGCATCACCTGCCACAAAATTTAGTGAAGAATGTGTTTTGTATTTCTCCCGATTAAGATCCATTTGGGGTCCACTGAGATCTAAACCAATAAACTTTTCTATATTTGGAAACTTTTTACTGAGATAGTGTAATACACTCCCGTTACCGGTGCCAATTTCTACCATGGTATGAAACGGCACTGTTGAATTCAAAAGTTTCTGCTCTAGTTCGTCAAATATAAATGTCCAATTGGGTATAAATACATTTTCAAAGGCATCTTTGGTTTTTATAAAAAGTTCGGTGCCCTTATTGGTCCAATAATTTTTATGCAATTTGACCAAGCCATTATAATCTTGGTTCTTTTCAAGTTTTTTAAGAATCGCATTTCTCATCAGACGTTCCGGGATACTCATGGTATTCTTAAACACTATTGTCATTCCGCCTTCAGATAGTTCTATCGCTCTTTTAGGTCTAAGAAGCACCAACAAATGTCCAGAGGTTTCAGTAATCACAGTTCCAAAAGGCCCGTTGACAAATTGATATACAGCAGATTGTATTTTCTTTTTCATAAGGTTTTTCGGAATTAAGTAGGTCTAATTCGCTAATTTTTATTCTCGACCAAAGGTAATTCTAATTTTAGAGGCATGTTGTTTAACTGAAGTAAGTTTTTAGTTAAATGTTTATCTGTTATTTTAATTTTCCTGTTCTAACATCCTAATTCTAAATTTATGAACTCTGCATTGGAATGTTTTTGGACAGGAACATAAGGTATGGTATCTCTGCTGATCAACATCAGAAATGACATAATTTGTAAATCTTGTTATGTAAGGTTATGAGTTTCCAAAAACTTAAATTCCACGCCTATTTTTGCACTATGATAGTAAAACAGTACAAGGTATTTTGAATTGCGATTAATAATAATTTTTATCTCACAATAATAGACATATCCACACGACGTGCATGCTGTTCTGAGGACAATTTATCTTCTCCTCTAAAAGAGACAATGATTCGACTGGCGTCTATTCTATTATTGATAAAAGCTTGTTCGACAGCTTCTGCTCTACGCATAGAAAGTTGTTTATTATAATTCGCCTTTCCTACGGTGCTTGCCCATCCTTCTAGCATCACTTTTGCCTCAGGAAATTGATTTAAAATCTGGGTCAAATCTTGAATGTATGGAAAATAATCGGCTCGCAACGTTTCTGAATTGTTGTCGAAATAAACTTGTTGTTTGAAATACGACTTGATTTCGCCGGAATCTTCGGCTTTAGTCAATTTATCAGCAGCAATCATTTTTGATTCTAAACAATCCATCTGACGTCTTACATCGTTCAGCCTGCCTTTCATATCAGTAAGGCTATCTCCAAAAGAATTTTCCTTTTGAAAACTCGCTTTATACGCTTCAACACTTTTTAAAGAATCAATTTGATATTGTAACTCTTTAATCTTTGTGTTGTTCGAAGGTATGATGGTTGCTGTACTTCTATCATTTGACGGATAAATCGCACTAGGGGCTGCATTACTCGGCATGATAATCGTCGAATTATCTCTACTCCTGGACGGTAACGCATTGTTACCATAACTTAGATTGTCGATTCTTTGGTTCAAATAACGTAATTCACTTAGGATTTGCTGATTCGAAATTTGATCATAACCACCAGATTGTATTCCTTGACGCTCTTGTTCCGTACGCCGTTCGTATTTTAATCTTAGATCTGCTAAATCTTGTTTCCGCTGTCTCGTTTCTCTTTCTTTAAGTTGCGCACGTCTCGCATCTGCTATCGTGCTTAAAAATGAGCTCAGTTCCGCTTCTGTCATTACAATAATACTTTTATCAGCAGTCTTTTCGCTTTGGGCGAAAAGACTCACTGAAAATAATATACATACAGAAAGAACAATCGTTTTCAATTTATGTGTATTTAACTGTAACATCTTTTTAAAATTTTAATTTATAGCCAACAGATATTCTGTGTATATCGACAAAATTGTGAGCGGTGTAATCTGCAAACAATTTGCCACCAAATACATTAAAAGAAGTCCCTAACACCAAGTTAGGACTAAACGTACTTTTTCCGACAGCATCATTATATCCAAGTCCTAGTCCTGCATAAGGTTCTAAAATAATACCTGCATCTACTTTGAAAGGAATCACGACATTGGCGTTTATTCCAAATCCCGTATTTTTACCTGGAGCCAAGTATAGGTCTGGCATAAATTTAAATGGCGAATTAGTAAAGGCATAGTTGCCTCTTATACCAATAATCATTGACACATCATCAGCTATAACAACACCTGTAAAGACCGACATACCTTCATTTACGACCCAGCCAGTTGCAACACCTGTATCTTCAGGTTCAGATTGCACGATCGTATTACCATCTTGATCTGTTACCACTTTAGTCTCTGATGGACGTACCATCTGTGGTGCAGGCGCGGTGGTCTGTTGACCTGGTGCAATTATTAAAGTTTTGTCCTGATTTTGATTTTGATTCTGCAAATTATCACCCAGATTATTGATTCTGTCTGTGTTTCTATCGATTTTTCTATCGAGCTCATTTAATTTGTCCAGAATTTTTTGGGAAGCGTCTTCTTGACGCGCTGGCGTAAGATTTTCTCTATATACTCCTGTGTTTATCTCGAGTAACAAGCGTTCTAGACGATCCATTCTATCCTCAATGGTTTGTGGCTTACGTGATTCTTCATCAACACCTTGAATCACTTTTTCAATCAAATCTTCAAGTTCTTTTGGAGTCATTTCAACTCTCGATCCTTTTACTTCTTTTTCAGTTTTCTTAGGCGTAGTTATTGGTTCTTGACGACCGTCCTGTTCGCGTTCTAAAGCTTTTTTCTCTTCGATGATCGCTACTGCCTTCTTGGTATCATTATTTTTATAGGCGTCAGAAAGTTCAGATTCAAGCTCATCAATTCGGTCTTGATATAGCTGTGTTCTATCCTCTACTCTGTCATCAATTTCATCTTGTAAAATTCGATCGGTATTACTACCTGTTTTACCTAATTGAAAACGGATCCCCGCAGTGTACATTGTATGTTGTTTTAACTCACTTGGAGCAATCGTATTTTCCAAATCATTGTTTGCACGATCGGATGTAAATAACAAACTTGCATCTCCATATAATTCAACATTTCGGGCAACAGGAATATTTAAACCTAAACCACCTTTTGCAAAATAGCCAGAAGAGGCACCCATAAGCTCATCTTTTCCAATATAGCTTCCTTTATAGGCGTTTAAATAACCTCCACCAACTGTTAGGTAAGGCACCAAACCTCGAGAAACATTCAGTTTTGCAATAAATTCACCACCATACATGGCTAAATCGTCCCAGTCAGTAGATATCTTCTCATTATTGGTAGCTTGATAGTAGAAACCTCTAATACCTACATATTGATTCAGATCAAAACCAATTTTTCCTCCCAGAAAATAAGAATCTGACAGATTGGAATCATTATCAAAATTAACATAAGCTCCACCTGGTTCTAAAATTAATTTGAAACCACCTAATCCTCCAGAAAACTTTCTGTAATAAGCTCTGTCCAATGCACTAAACTCTTCTGGACTTCGGCCGCCTAGATACAGTTGTAATCCAGCCAATACTGACCAGTTGTACATTCTAGTGTTGTTGTTGTCATTCAACCAACCTTCAATAGTGCTTTGATCTTGCCCCTCCTGGTATAGCACAGAAGATGGATTCATATTAAAGACCGTATTTTTAGCCTCTAAATTCAAGAATAACCTATTGCCTAACTTAATCTGGGTCCCTAAACCTATGTTAGCATAAATCTGTTCTGATTTTTGCACGTTTGTAGGTGCACCCACTGCAGCAATATCTACTTTCAGTTTTTGTACCCCAGCACCAAGTGTTAAATAAGGAACAAATGTACCGCGTGTAGGAATATTGGCTTTAAACTCGCCACCTATTCGTTCCACGTCTACTTTTCTTGTGTTAAAATTATTTACGAAATCATCTGAAAAAATATCAAAACCTTCAACTGTATTATTAAGGTCGTTAGATATTTCGTAAACTCCTCTTAATTCAATGGCTTCTCCAAATCCGAAGCCCACTCTCCCTCCAAACATCACGCCATCTTCGATGGCGGTATTTTTGTCAAACCAGTTATAGCTGGCAGTAGGTTGTAAGGTTACTGTCACATCTTTCATCTGGGCGTGTACATTAGTTCCCAAAAGTGCTAAAACACAATAAGTAATTATTTTCTTCATGTCATTATTTTTTTAATTATTATTTTAATAAGGTCAATTCAATTAAAATCTTTCAATGGTTTGAAAGCTTCAAAAGATTCCATTATATTATTTTATTGTTTATACTTTAGTCCGGATAAGCGTTACATATCTCTTAACAAATGCCTTTAATCTCTACCCAAACAAATTATTTGAAAGACTTAAGTGATTTCAAGAAACCAACTAAAATCCTCCACTTGGATAATTTCTCAAAGAACTTATTATAGCTAAAATGATTTTACTGAAATGAGTGTATCGTTACATTTTTATGAAGAGTTATTGCGCATTAAAAAAAATTATGGATGAAACACTACTATAAATTCTGTTCCTTTATTTACTTCACTCTTCACGCTGATTGATCCACCTAATTTTTCCACTTGCATTTTCACCATATAAAGTCCCATTCCTTTCCCTTCCGCATGGTTGGTATGAAAGCGTTTGTATAATCCGAACATGTCAACACCACTTTTATTAAGATCTACCCCCAACCCATTATCTCTAAAGGTGAGAATCGTTTTTTCTTTGACCAATTCACTTTTAACAGTAATTTCCAAAGGCACGTCCGGCCTCCTGTATTTGATACTGTTTGAAATGAGGTTATAGAAAATGCTATACATATAACTTTTAATCGTGAACATTTCATCTACTTCACTGAAATCTATTTTAAAGTTTACCTGTTCTTTTTCTAGAATATTTGCGATGCTATCTTGAATATCTCTGACAATTTTTGAGAAAAATAGGTGCTCCTTTTTATCGTTTAATTGTCTTCCCAAACTTAAGATGACATTCAAATCAATAATTACCTCATCTAATCTTTCCGCAGAGGTAGATAACGCATTCATGATAAATTCTCTTTCGTCTTCTTTGAGATCGTTATCATTAAGCAATGCAATCAAACTAATAATATTTCCAACTGGTGATCTCAAGTCATGAGAAATAATATCAGAAAACTGTTCATGATCTTTATTACGCTGGACTAAATCTGCCGTAATTTTTTCTTTAATGGCTACCTCTTTCTTTTGTTTTGTAACATCTCTAAAAACAAGTACCACCCCCATGATATTTCCTTTTAAATCAAGAATAGGTGCACAACTGTCGTTAATAGAATATTCTTTTTTCTGATTGCGCGAAATCAATATTGTATCTGGGTCTAATTCTAAAGATTCACCAGTTTTAAGAACTTTTTTCACCAGGTTATCACCTTCTTCCCTGGAAATGCTATCGACGATGCGAAACACCTCAGATATTGGTTTGTTTTCCGCATCTTCAAATTTCCATCCAGTCAGTTTCTCTGCGACGGTGTTCATAAGTATAATATTTCCCTTCGTATCTGTTGCAATTACCCCATCACCAATACTCTGAAGTATAACTGATTGTCGTTCCTTATTAAATTGCAATGCATTACTAATAAGTTTTGGCATTACATTCTTGTCCATTAAAATAGTTTCATGGTCTTCATTACTCGGCTTTCTATTTGAAAATTTTTCACGGTTCATGACAAAAAAATAATTTAAAGTTCTACACAAGAATTCCTATAAAAAAACTATACTGCAAAGATTAACCGTTTATCGAAGAAATGTATTACACAAATTGGTTAATAAGTTGTATATATTTCGTAAATTCCTTGAATAACATTTTATATTCCTCTTTAATTGAATAGAATAAAACTATAGATTTTTAAAAATTTAATTAAAGAGTATTCAGATTTTGCTTTTCTATTATCAACTATTATATTAGATATGTCATGCCGCATGAAAGGAGATACTAAAAAGCTAATGGTCAGTTCTGCTTTTTTTCATGGTAATTGCAATAACTGCCACTCATAACGGTACATCAACACGCCAAATGAACTAAAATGGTTGTACAAATATTTTCTTTTATTATAATATTGATGGGTTGTAAAAGTAGTATCAGCCCTTACTAATTCTACATAAATGAAGTTATACATTAAATACATGGTGAGCTTAAGATGCAAGCTTATGGTAAAGTACGAATTGGAAAAACTAGGTGTCAATTATTCTCATATCGATCTTGGTGTTATCGAACTCAAAGAAAGAATTACTGATGAAGTGAAACAACAACTAAAAGTTAATTTAGCGGTGTCTGGTCTGGAATTATTGGACGACAAAAAAAGCATTCTCGTAGATAAAATAAAAAATCTGATTATTGTGATGGTTCATTTTTCTGATGAAGTACCTAAAGTCAATTATTCGGATTATATAAGCGACATGCTGGGTTATGATTATAAATATCTTTCAGTTTTGTTTTCTGAAGTTCAGGGTGTTACAATACAACAGTTTATCATCAATCATAAAATAGAAAGAGCCAAAGAGTTAATTCTATATGATGAATTGAACCTTACAGAAATATCTCATATACTACATTATAGTAGCGTGGCTCACTTATCCAGCCAGTTTAAAAAAGTCACAGGCCATACGCCTACTTATTATAAGTTGATTGGTGAAAAGAGAAAAGTTAATCTCGAGAACCTGTAACACTTGTAATTTTTAATTCCTCTTTTGTAACCTATAACAAATGGAATCTCTGATATTTATAGGAATGCAATTAAGCATTGGACAACACCTTTTAAAATGGCAATAAAAAATAAATTAAATGAGAGAAGCACAACGGAATCTTTCAAGATAAAAGATGATTGGGACAAACAGGCAAGTGCACTAAGAACTAAATATCCCACACTTTCCAGCGAAGATGTGAAATTTGAAATAGGTAAAGAAGAAGAGCTCTTTAAAAGAATAGAAACCCGATTGGGCAAAACCCCAGATCAAGTGATTGGTATTTTGAAAAACGTTTATAAAGACGTTATTGAAACAGCATGATTTATTTAAAATATATCGGAGTTAAAAAGGACCGCATCATAAAATGCGGTCCTTTTTTATGCGCAATTAAAATAAGTGAAGTCTATAAGTAACACGAACCTTTTGGAACTTACAATTCATAATTATCCATGTTTTCAGGAATTTGCTTAATTTGAAAATCAGAAAAGATGTTTTTACAAATCTTTTACCACTTCAAGAATTTGAGCAGAAAGTTTAGATATATCCGTTGGTTTATTGAGATAACTCGATGCGCCAAGAGTTCGAAATTCCTTAATGGTTTCTTTCGAAAAATAAGTGGAATACATGATGACAGGAATATGTTTGAGACTCGCATCTTTTTTTAATTGCTTTAAACAGTCACGACCATCTAAACGCGGCATGTTGATGTCAAGAAAAATATAGTGTGGTAATTGTACTGCTGTTCTTAAAATCTCAATGCCCTCTTCACAACCCTCGGCCTCTATACATGCTATAGAACCAAGTATTTTCGTTAAGCCCTCTTTAAAGAAAAACCGATCATCGGCATCATCATCAATAATCATAAAATAAGTGGTATCCATAATCTGTTACTGATTTGGTTTTTTCGATTGCTTAAAGGGAAGGATGACATGAAATGATGCCCCTTTATTTTCTTCGCCAATAGCAAAGGTGACTCCTTGGTGGTTTTTTATGATTTTTTTTGTAAGCGCTAGTCCAATGCCAGTACCGGCAAAATTTTCATTATTGTGAAGTTTTTGGAATATGGTAAAAATTTTCTTAACATATTTTTGATCAAAGCCAATGCCATTGTCCTTTACAATAATTTCCGCATAAGATAGTAATGGATTCAAACTTGGATATTTCTTAATTTGTTTTTCTGTGAGCGTGCGCGCTGTAATTGTGATAACTGAAGGTACATCGGCTCTTGAAAATTTAAGTGCGTTGCCAATGAGGTTGTAAAAAAGCTGAGTCATTTGCAACGGGATGGCATCGATGGTTGGGAGATCATCACATGTTATTTTGGCTTTCCTTTCATTAATTAGCAGTTCAAAATCGGTTAAAACATTTTTTACAGTTTCATTCAAGTCTGTTTTCACGTGTACTTTCTCGTGTTCAAGCAAGCTCGAATAATTGAGTAAATCACGGATAAGCGTTGTCATTCGAGAAGATGCATTTTCGATTTTGTCGAGATAAGATTGTGCTTCTAAGCTCAATTCCTCTTTATGATAGTTCTGTAACAACTTGGAAAAGGTTAAGATTTTCCGAAGTGGTTCCTGTAAATCATGGCTGGCAATATGTGCAAACTGGTCTAACTGCGTATTGGTTTGCTTTAATTCTTCGTTTGATTTTTTAAGATCAGCGGTTCGTTTTTTTACTTTAGTTTCTAATTCTTCAGCAAAGGTCTTAAGTTTTTGTTCTGCTAATCTTCTCTCCGTAACGTCTTCAATAGCCAGCAATATTAATTGCTCTGATGTTTTTTCATTCTTAATCTGTCGAGCGTTCATCAACAGGTTACGATTACCCAATTCAGGAAGGTTAAGGATGATTTCAAAATCATCAATATGATTTTTTTGAGACAGAACCTTTACAAGCATAGAGCGAAGTTTAAAATCATCAAACTGATGGTGCTGAATTTCATAAAACCACTTATTTTCTGTCTCCGATTCATCCACTTTAAATTTTTTATAAAAGGCAGCATTCGCGGTTTTAATATTTAGATTTTTATCCAGAACAATTAGGGGATGGCGCATCGTGCTAACGATACTGTCTGAATAAATCCTGGCAGCACTCAGTTGCTCTTGCTTCTCATACAACTCATGGTTTACGATGATTAACTCTTCATTTGTAGATTGCAGTTCCTCTTTGGATGTTTCCATTTCCTCATTCAAACTTTGCATCTCCTCATTGCTACTCTGTAATTCTTCATTAGCACTTTGTAGTTCCTCATTAGCAGCTTCCATCTCTTCGGTGATGGAGCGCATATCTTCACGATTGAAAGCCAATTCCTTTTCTAGTTGCTCAATTCGCTTTGCTGCTTCGGCTGCTTTAGTTTTTCCTATTGAAGATAACTTTTCTTCTTTTTCATTGGGAATTGCTATTTTCTCAAAACGGATGAGGTAATGCCGTTCAACGGTATCCGTAATGGGAATAATTTCTATCGTAACCGAAAACTGTTTTCCTTTAGCATCTTCCTCAGTCTGAGAATTTCTGCCCATCGGAATATTCTCTTTGATTACTGCCGCCTGATTCTTGGAAGCTTTGTGAATGGCGTTTCGCAATTCAAAACCTAAACCTTCGCGGGCCATTAACAAAAGGTTATGCGTGGGTTTTCCCTGTGGTGACTGAAGAAAATCTGTGACATCTCCGTGGATGTGCACAATATCCATTTGTTCATTAACCACAACACTTGCAGGTGATTTGGAAATCATTATGGCCTCCGCACTTTTGCGAAAATCTGTTTGTGTGGCCTCCGGTTTGATTATGGATTTAAATTTCCTTTTTGATGCTTTTTCCTTTAATTCTGTGGCAATATGCCTAAAACGACCTTTAACTGGCTTACGCGAATAAATTTTCTCTTTCTTGGCCACTGATGCAAATAAATCGGAAGATGCCCCTATGGATTCAGATTTACCCAGAAACAGAAATCCATTTTCTTTAAGTGCGTAATGAAATGTGCCGAATGCTTTCTGTTGTAAAAAAGAATCCATGTATATAAGTACATTACGGCAACTGATTAAATCCATTTTTGCAAATGGAGGATCTTTTAAAAAATTGTGAGTTGCAAACACGCACATATCACGTATGAGTTTGTTTACTTCATATCCGCCATTTATTTTCGTAAAATAATTTTCTATATGTGCTGCAGCAACCGTTTCTATTTCAGCCCTAGTGTAGATTCCTGAACGGGCTTTCTTAATTGCTTTTTCAGAAATATCGGAGGCGAAGATTTGAATTTTTGGCTGCTCGCGATCTTTATCCGGATTCGCTTTCAAAAACTCCTGTAGGCAGATGGCAATCGAATAGGCTTCTTCGCCTGTGGAGCACCCCGCAACCCATAAACGAATGAGTCCATCTGGATTTTTATTTTTAAGTATGGATGGCAAAACTTTTTCCGACAAGGTTTCAAAAGCTTTTGGGTCTCTAAAAAACGATGTTACCGGAATAAGCATATCCTGAAAAAGTGCATCCTGTTCGGCGTCATCAGTGCGCAAAAATTCTAGATAATTAGTAAGATTTTTCTTTTTTACAATGGCAATTCGTCGCGCCAAACGCCTGCGTAAAGTAGGCTCTTTGTAATGGGTAAAGTCTACGCCACAGCGCTGTCGAAGCACCGAAAGAATCTGTTTGAAAACTGACCCATCATCTTTGGCATCTGGATCTTCCTTCTCTTTTACCTTAATTTTTTTTTCTGTACTGTTTATTTGCAAAAGATGTTCGGGAATCTCCTCGGGAGCTAAAATAAAATCAACCACTCCAGCGTTGATGGCATTTTCTGGCATCCCATCATAAGCTGCCGATTCCATGTCTTGCGCAATGCTAATTCCGCCATATTCTTTGATGGATTTCAAGCCCTTAGTTCCATCTTTACCGGTTCCAGATAAAATCACACCAACTGCAAATTCTTTATGAACTTCAGCAAGTGAGGTAAAGAAAATATCGATGGACAAATTTAGAATCTTATTATCTCGTGGCGTGAGTTGCAACACACCATTTGTTGAGGTTAAAATTTTATTGGACGGAATGGTGTAAATATGGTCGGGCGCAAGATGGATGTCTTCAGTAATTTCATGCACAGGGATTTTTGTGACGCGTTGTAAGATTTCTGGCAACATACTTTCGTGCTCTGGATCAAGATGCTGCACCAACACATACGCCATTCCAGAACTTTCTGGTATCGCTGCAAGTAACTTCTTGAAGGCCTCAAGACCTCCAGCACTCGCGCCAATACCTATAACGGGAAAGTTCTGCAAGGTGGCAGGGGGTTGCTTCTTTATTTTCTTTTCTGTTGCCATTAATGTAAATGATTTTTAAATTATTTTTGCCCGTACTCTCAATCTTACGTATTAAACACGTAAATTTTATATTCGAGAATTTGGATTATAGTTTTATATGCTCTCATTGGATTTCGGTAATTATAAATTCAATTATGATTAGGCAAGCTTTGGAACAGAAACAAATTGGCGCTGTTTAGTTCTTTTCTGTTCGGTACAATGCTGTACCTCCTTCGGAGCAGGCAATAGGTAAAATTAAAGTCCATGCCCTTCACGAAAACTTTAAAACCTAGCCATGCTATTGTGTTTTCTTATCACAAAGCAATAACAAAAAGTATTTAATGATTCTAACCTTTGGAGGTATTAATACGGAACTTAGTGTGGCTAAAAAGTGTTCGCAACAATTGGGTCTGACTAGTCTTGTCCTACTTTTTCCATTGCTTTTACTAATTCTTCGGGCAATGGATAAATATCGGATAATTTGGTAAGAAAATAGTCAGCTCCAAGCTCTTTGGATATTTCTTTATCTACTTTATAATCTGAGGTGCTGTAAATAATAACTGGAATATTTTTTAAGGCATTATCTTTTTTTAACTCTATGAGACATTCCTTGCCATCCATCTTCGGCATATTCAAATCGAGAAAAATAAAATCAGGCAGCTCCGATCCCTTTCTCAATTGTTCAAGTGCATCCACACCGTTCTCGGCTTCAACACATTTAAAAGATGGATTGTATTTACGTATGGCGCTTGAGAAAAAAAAACGGTCCTCTTTATCATCATCCACAATCATTAGCAGTTTTCTATTTGAAAGGTCGTTTTTCTTAGATACCATTTAATTTAAATTTAAAATGTTTTATGTAAATTTAACCCATATAATTTGAGATGTATTACATTTTTTAGAAATATGTTATATAATCATCTTGTAGATTGGTTATGCAAAATCTTAGAAATCACTCCAAATCATCTTATTGCTACATTTTTTCAAATTGAACTAAGTTTAGAATAGTTGGTGCTTCTCCTTTAATTCTTGGCGAGAAATTTTTAAGATAACTTGGGCGAAAAAAATAACACATTCTACTATTGAATGATCGCATTTGCCAACAAAGAAAAAGATATTTTGAAGTTAGTGTTATTCTGTACCCATCACCATAAAAAAAGCCTCTCAATTTCTTGAAAGGCTTGTTTTTGCTAGTATCGGGAACCGGACTCGAACCAATGACAAAAAGGTATAGCGTATATACTCCATAGATACTCCATGGATAGTGTATGGATAGTGAATGGATAGTGAATGGAGAATCGAAATGAGTTAAAGTAAGGTAATTGTTTTGTAATGTGTGAAAATGATAGGAACGAAAATTCATACCTACCCATAATAGATTTTAATAAATTTGATATTCCTCAACTCTTTGACTTGATCCGTTAGTAGGATATAGTCTCCGCTGTGATAAAAATGACGAGTTAACCCAACCAAGCCAAAGGAAAAATTATCGCCATTACCGGCGGATGTTATGGCGAAGTCGTTTTAATTGAAGTGGAGAGCTCAAAATGCATTGGTCTTCAGGGTATTTTTTTCGACTCAGATAAAGAAGACAATCCTATAACTTACCAAAATGCCATTGCGGTGCCTTTTTTTTCGAAAATAGGAATTTCATATACCGTTTTACAGGTCATCGGAACGGAACTGCACTTTAAATATCGCGAACTAACCCAGAAATAACGCAAACAATCTTTACTCTTTCATTCAGATCCTACACTATTATGCAATACAAATATTGCTCCCCCACCGGTCAATCCTTTTAGTATTACGAAAGTTCTCAACTATTAAAAGAACTATATTTACATTATTATGTGCCACTAATTCCATTTGTACATCCAGCTGCCAATTTAATTCTATGAAAAAAACGATGACACTCGTATGCGCCATTTTATTTGTTAGTGCAAGCCATTCCCAACAGCAAGAAAAAATAAACTATTTAAAAACGTTTGCCAAAGCCTATGGCTATGTAAAATATTTTCATCCCAGTGATGAAGCATCTGAAACAGACTGGAATAGCTTTGCAGCATTCGGGGCTCACGAGATTTTAAAATGTCAGAATCAAACAGAGGTCATAGCTACACTAAACAACCTATTCCAACCTATGGCACCAAGTGTCATATTTTCTAATACGAAGCAAAACTACGATATCAGGGCAATCACACCCAGCAACACTGAATCCTATGAACCCATTTATTGGCAACACAAGGGCGTTTCAAAAGACATGATTCACCAAGATCAACGCTACAGCAGCATTAGAGTTAATAGTTACAATGAAATTGATGAATCAAGAGGCTTCGGCAGTCTAACCTTATCCATAGATCCTGAAAAGTATAAAGGAAAGGAAATAAAATATACAGGTTGGGTAAAACTTAAGGAGGGTTCCGAAGGTTCGGGACATTTATGGGTACGTGTGGACAAGTCTGACAAAACAGTTGGCTTCTTTGAAAATATGCTCTATAATCCCATTACAAGCACTGAATGGAACGAATATGAAATTATTGGGGAAATAGATGATCTCGCATCAGAGCTTTTTATGGGAGCTCTTTTAATTGGCGACTGCACTTTGTTTTAGATGAAGTCCATCTCTATTATAAAGAGCAGAATGAATGGGTAGAGATTCCTATTAAAAACAGTGATTTTGAAGCGCAAACTATTGGGGTCAAAAACCAGGATACAAACTGGACAGGAAAAAGTATAGGCTATTCATATTCTCTTTCAAATACCGAAAACAAAGCAGCTGAAAATTGCGCCGTAATCACCTACGAAGGACAATTCAAGAAAGTAAAAGTCGAACCCCAGTACGATTCCTTTCCAAAATTTGGGGAGCTCATAGAAAAAGAAATCGGGGAGAGCATCTTTTGTCAAATTCCTATAAATCTATACGGAAACATTGAACACACCTTTCCCAAAAGTGAAACATTCCACCCCTTCCTCAGTCGTTTAAATAGTTTCAATGAGTTAAATACAACGGCCATGTACTTAGGCAATGTCATAAATACCTACAATGTGTTTCAGCATTTTTATCCTTACTTTAATGAAGTGGATATGGATTGGGATAAAGAATTGGAAACCGCTCTACACAGAAGTTTAAAGGATCAAACAGAGAAAGACCATATAATAACATTACAAAAATTTACCGCACCATTAAAAGACGGTCACATCTCTGTTCATAGGTCTAACTCTGAAGTATTTGTGCCCGCTATTAAATGGGAGTGGATTGAAGATGAATTGGTTATCACTAGGGTTAAAGATAAAAATTCAGGAATAAAAATTGGCGATGTCGTCACCAAAGTAAACAACCAATTATCAGAAAACTATTTTAAAGAAATTAATTCTCGAATTTCGGCAGGGACCACAGGGTGGTTAAATTATAGCGCGCAGAACTTGAGTTTATCAGGTGAAAAAGACGAGACACTTCTCATAGAGATTAATAATAAAAATTTCGTTTTGAATCGTGATCAAAAATTAGATCGATCCGATAATAATATTCGCATGCAAGAATATAATTATAAAGTACTGGATGAGAATATATATTATCTAAATCTCTCTACTATTAAAATGGACACTATTACTGCGCTTTTGCCACAATTACAGGAGGCAAAAGGTATTATTTGTGATTTAAGAGGTTACCCTAACGGCAACCACGACTTGATTTCACATCTCTTGAAAGAAAAAGACACCTCTAAAGCCTGGATGAGAATCCCTAAAATAATTTATCCAGATCATGAAAAAGTAGTTGGCTATGAGAATGAAGCTTGGGAAATGGGAACAAAAAAACCCTATTTAGGTCATAAAAAAATTGTCTTTATTGTCGATGGAAGATCTATAAGTTATGCCGAGAGCTATATGAGTTTCATTAAAGAATATCAATTAGCAACCATAGTGGGACAACCCACAGCAGGTACCAATGGTAATATTAATCCGTTTACGCTATTGGGGAATATCATTATTAATTGGACCGGCAGAAAAGTGGTTAAACATGATGGCTCTCAACATCATGGAATAGGCATATTACCAGATATCTATGTCAGTAAAACCATTAATGGAGTTAAATTAGAGAAAGACGAATTTTTAGACAAAGCCATAGAGGTGATTTTAAATTAGCCTACTTACAAAAAATCTGTTCGATATTCACAAGAGAGATTCTTTTCATTACAACAATAAAATGTTAAAAAATAAATTATCCGACAAAGCGGTCGTTTTTGTCGATAATAGTTATAAATTTGTAGCTTGTTAGCGTTAGTCCCCAAATTATAGTCTACCATCTCAAAAATCATCATAGTTAACCCAATAACGATTATTATCATACCTACGTATTATGAAAAAACTATACCTACTTACCCTTAATTGGGTTTCCAATCACTTCTCATTCCCTCGGACTGGTATAAAACAGGTCTAACGCCTTACACATTAGAATAATTGCCAGTATGAACACTGGTACTTACATCAACAATTTTTATTTCAACCTTCCTTGGGAAATTTAAAACCCGAACTAAAGGGTTAAAATTGAACACACTCTAACTATCACCCATTAATTGCAATTATTAGAAATTATAATGCCACTCAAACTCCTGTTTTCAAAATACTCTTACCATGAATAAAAAACTACTCTTATCATGCGCTCTTTTATTTGAGATCTGTTTTACTTCTAGTGCCCAAAGTTTAGAAAAGACCATCACAGTAAATGCTGGCACTTCAGTCTTGGTAGCATATGGAACAACCCTGAACGCTCCAAACATTGACCTAAAATCAACATCAGACAAATACGCCTGCCTCTTACTGCATGGCGAATTGGCAACCAATACTGTGGTTAACTACGACCGCTATGTCAATGTTGTTGGCACTTCTGGTGTAAATGGCGGAAATGATTTAATTTCCCTGCCCGTGAAAGAAACAGGGGACGTGACTTTTGAGGAATTCCTGAATTATAGTCCGAACGGCGAGATGGTAAAAAATTCAGACATCCTACCACATTCTCCTAAAACACCTACAACTTATGCCTTTGGTCCTTATAGTAATTCAGCTCACGTTTACGTAAACTATGATGTAAATACAAATGGGACAACCCAATTAAAAAGAGGAATTGGTTATAGAGCCGCATCAAAAAGTGGTCAGACCGTACGATTCACTGGTAAAGTATCGAGCAACACTGAAACGGTTGAGATCACTGCAAACGGCAAAAATTACTGGAACCTTATAGGGAATCCCTACCCAACATATATTGACTCGCAAGCATTTTTAAATAAAAACGGAGAATTTTTAGACCCAAACGCAACAGCAATATATGGCTACAACAGTGGCAAAGCGCCAAGTGTAGGTACCATCGGGAATTTTACTATTATTAATAATTTGACCAACAGTACTGTAAATATCGCTCCAGGCCAAGGCTTCTTCATCGCCAAAAACCGTAGCTCCTCTACCAATCAAATTTCATTTACCACAGCTATGAGAACTCTTACGGGAACAGATGATTTCATTCTTGGACGTCAACCTAGTCCACATCAAATGCTGCGAATACAGGCTGGGGACAAGACTGATAATTTTGCGACCGAAATCTACTTCCATGAAAATTCCACATTAGGTCTAGATCCAGGATATGATGCTGAAATCTTTAGTGGCACAAGTTCAAATCTCATGTTGTTTTCCCATTTAGTCGAAAATAACCTTGGTCGGAATATGGCCATCCAAAGTCTGGGATTAGCTGATTTAAATGATGTAATCATTCCGTTAGGTTTAAAAGTCGCGCAAGGAAGACAGGTGACATTCAATATTCAAAGCTCTACATTACCAGTAGAAACTCAAGTTTATTTAGAAGATAAAGCAGCCAACACCTTCACTTTATTAAACACCAACAATTACACATTTACCCCTGATGCTGCAATTTCTGGAAGTGGACGGTTTTTCTTAAGGATTGGCAACACGACGCTTTCTACCATTGATATAGACAGCAGTAGCATAAGATTGTATGTAAACGATCAGACCATTTATATAAATGGGCAACTTCTGGCGGACACGAAGATCTCAATATATGACATTCAAGGACGTTTGGTTTTGACTTCCAATTTAAACGAAGGTTCTGAAAGAAACACCATAAAGACTACAAATTTAAACAGCGGCATTTACGTGGTGAAGTTGGATAATGAAAAGCAATCCCAAACCAAGAAGGTGATCATTAAATAGTTTAATAAATCAAAATTTCACCATTAAAATATACTAAGTTCAGCAGTCCATAAACCGCTGAAGCCATGAAACCCAAATCCTCAATAAAAAAATAAATTAAAACCTAAAGGTTATGAACATTCAGAAATTTAAAATTAAAGAAATTGCCTTAGCACTTTGCCTGTTAACGGGTACAATTGCCTTATCACAAGTAGGGATTGGTACTGCAGACCCAGATCCGTCATCCTTACTGGATCTTAACTCTAATTCTCAAGGACTTTTAGCGCCGCGCATGACAACAGCAGAACGGCAGGCAATTGTGAGTCCTGCAGAAAGTTTATTGGTTTTTGATACAAATGAAAAAGCGTTTTACTTTTTTAATACAACAACAAGTTCTTGGGCAAAGCTAGGAAATGATCTGTCCGCTAAGAGAAATAATTACAAGTTGATCAAATCGGCAACAGATTTAGCCACAGAATTAATTGCCGGAGGTGGATCTAGCTATAAATTAGACCAAAAAACCTATTATGAAATTAATGGCACGATAAACCTAGCACATCCCATTGAGTTGAACGATGCGTATGTTTCTGGGTTGGACGCCAACGAAGATGTGCTCTCAGCAACTGGAACTGTATTTAAAGGAAATAAAGGGGGAACCATAAAAAATGTTACTTTAAGAGGAACTAAAGCTTTTGACATTACTGGTCCAGGCACGGCAAGCAACTCCTCTCTATTGATTCAAAATACAATTATCGAAGGAATGTCAGGCAGCGTTGGAAACATAGGAAGCTTAGGCTTGGTCTTTAGCAATATTGTTAATTTTGTTAATAACAACAATGGCATTACCTATTCTAGTATTGGTAATTTATTACTGAATAATCAAGCATGGATGGATAACAATAGTGGCACTTATGAAACATTTACTGGCACTTTCGGATTGATAGAGAAAGTCAGTGGGTTTAGCACCGTAAAAGGTTCAGCTGTAGCACTAGATGTCAGTACCCCTGGTCTGACTTTAGTGACTGGCGTTTTGCAAAGCACTGTATTTTCAGGCACTTCTAGTGCTCCATACGTTAAAGGTTATGCCCCTGAACTTACTTATCCAGGACATAATTTCAGCAATGCGTGGTCTGTTGCTGCACCTGGCATTCCAAGGGAAAGTGACGATGTGGCTATTGGGGATATTAATTTATCAGCGCTGGTTGGCAGTGGGGCAACAACCACATTTACTGGCACGGGAAAGGGAAGTAGAAAAAAAATCTCTGGGACGACCAACTCATATAATCTTTTTCGATTTACTAAGGATGGAGATAACAAAATTACCTACCGAGGGAATAAACCAAGATTCTTTCAATTAGGTGCATCAATATCTTTTCAGACCTCTAGTGATTCTTTCACTGCAATACTTTATATCGCAAAAAATGGGGAAGTAATTGAGCAAACAAAAGTATATGGTCGTGGCTCTTCCAGCATATTTACATCTTCGGATATTTTAGCCTTGCCAATAATAGGATCAGTCGAATTGAAAAAAGGTGAATATATAGAAGTTTGGGCGGAGCGTAATTCCGGCATAGGAAATATGGAGACACTTTCTCTCAACCTTACCGTAAGATAGCCTTAAAACAGCGGTAATTTTATCTGCGAGTTATAAATAAACTACTTTTATGGAGTTTATTTAGACTGAAAATAAGTCGTGTTTTTTTGATTACCCTATCGCCATTATTAAAAAAGCTTGATAAATCTACAATTTGTCAAGCTTTTATTTTTTTAGCACCTTAACGTGGTTAGCCTCTCTACGCTTGAAACTTAGCGTTCAATTCTTCCACAATATGTTCGACTTTTTTGTTTTTAGCGGCGCGCTCTAAATAAATAGCGGGCTTTTGCCTGACCTCACAATCCTGAATAGGACAGCGCTCACAGGTCACACCAACGTTTTGGGTGATAATCTTATGGTCGGAAAGGAAATTAATTTTTCTCTGTAACTGTTTATTAATGAGCAAACCAACACTAATACTCCGGTAATGGTTCTCTTTGAAAGGATCTTTGGTTGCTGAAGACAACACCAAGTACTTCATCCCATCATCAGGGTAATTGGAAATTTGAAGATCGAATTCGTGTTCCTTTTCACTTTTGCTGATATCTTCCAACATTTTTATGGACACCCAACGTCTACAATAGTGTTCACCAGCTTCATTGGCATGAGGCGAATGGTGATGGGATAAATGCAATTCTTTTTTGAGATAAAATTTATCACTCCCTGCTTTATGCGTAAATCTCAAAAAGAACAAATTCTGAAGATTAAATTCTTCAGGCAAAACATTGGTCAAACGTTGATAAAAAGATTCGGCTGACGCATTGAAGCTTTCTATCGCTTTTAAAAATAAGCCTCTGTCTAAAGTTTCTTTTACAAAAATCTCATTCAAGAGTACTTTAATTTTAGCCTTTGGGATGATGAGCGCACCAGCAAAATAAGAAGCGTAAAAATTGTTCAATACCTGATCAAATGTTTTAAACTTAATCCATGGAAACGTGTACAAACGCTCCTCTATTTCAAGGAAATTATAGGCCAGTTCCTTCGCATAAATAAACGTCCGTTGCGCCTCATCAATCTCGTTGGCCAACAAAAGTGTTTTGGTTTTTGGAACAAACACCGATCTCAAATTATCTAAAGCTTCAAACTTATTCAATTCATCTTCAACCAACGTATAGCCAAATTCTTCAACCAAGATTTCTCCCAAATCCCTAGAAGTGATGGGCAGCTTTAAATTGATTTGGTAAGCTTTGGCAAACTTTAAAACGCCCTGTTCCAAATCTTCAAAATAATTATTGTTGGCTTCTTGAAAAGAACGCACAGAGGCCAAGAAAAAACTCTCCCTACTAAAATTATAGTTTTGCGCAATTTTGATAATGGTGCTGATAAATGCATTGACTTTAGATGGTGCATTGGCAACAATATCTATTAAATCACTTTCCTTTATCCCAAAGAGGTCCAACGGAATTTCCTTAAGTATTTTAGAGCTTAGCAAATCACCAATTGGCGCCAGATTCTTATCCAACTTCAAAGACACCATTTGATCATAAGGCACATCCAATTTTTCTGCAAGTGCCATAATCTTATCAGGTTTTGGATATTTTTTTCCGTTTTCAATTTCATTTAAATAAGACTTTGACAAGCCTGAGAGTTTGGACAGGCCAAACAGTGATAAATTCTTTTCAGTCCTTATCTGCTTTAGCTTTAAGCCAAATATAATTTTGATATAATCTTCTTCCATAGAACAAATATAATGATTTTTGCGAACAAGCTAATTTGAGCGGAATAAATTATTTAGCGAACGTTCGCTTGTTTTTTAAAAATATTTATTTTATCATTGTCCTCACAAACATCTCAATACCATGGAAAACACAATTTTAAAATCAGCTATACTAAAATTCTCTAAAAACGTTGAAGATCACTACCCCGACATTCTGTCGCCAGATGCTGTTGCATTTCTCATTGCCTTGCACGAACGGTTCAATTCTGAAAGGTTAGCACTTTTAGAAAAACGTGTTCAACAGCAAACGATTTTTGATGAAGGGAAATTCCCAGAATTCTCAAGAGAAACCATGCATATCAGAAATAATGAGTTGACTGCCGGTAAGATACCACAGGATTTACAAGATAGACGTGTAGAAATTACAGGCCCAGTGGACAGAAAAATGATTATCAATGCTTTAAATTCTGGCGCCAAAACATTTATGGCAGATTTAGAGGACAGCAATGCGCCTACTTGGAAAAACACCATGGAAGGCCAACAAAACTTAAGAGATGCCAACAGAAAAACAATCTCTTTAGTGGACAAAAAGCGCAATAAGTCGTATGCACTAAATCAAGAAACCGCCGTTCTAATGGTCAGACCGAGAGGCTTGCATTTAAACGAAAGACACCTCTTAATTAATGATGAAGAAGCTTCGGGCAGTTTGGTTGATTTTGGATTGTATGTGTTTCACAATACCACTACCCTATTAAATAACCAGACAGCGCCTTATTTCTATCTGCCAAAATTAGAACATTCTCTAGAGGCCCGTTGGTGGAATGATGTTTTCACGTTTGCCCAAGACTATTTGGAAGTCCCAAAAGGAACTTTTAAAGCGACTGTTTTAATAGAAACAATCACAGCTAGTTTTCAGTTGGACGAAATTATTTACGAATTGAAAGATCATATTGTTGGCTTGAACTGTGGTCGTTGGGATTATATTTTCTCCTATATAAAAAAATTCAGAAACCATCCCAATTTTATAGTTCCAAACCGCGATCAAGTCACTATGACCACACCATTTATGGATGCCTATTCAAAGTTGGTCATCCAACGCTGTCATAAAAGAGGCATCCATGCCATAGGCGGAATGGCGGCTCAGATTCCAATTAAAAATGATGAAAAAGCCAATAGTGCCGCTTTGGAAAAAGTTAGAAAAGATAAAGAACGTGAAGTAAAAAATGGACATGATGGCACATGGGTTGCACATCCCGGACTGGTCGCCGTGGCCATGCAAGAATTTGACAAGCATATGC
Source organism: Gelidibacter gilvus (assembly GCF_004115975.1). GTDB lineage: Bacteria > Bacteroidota > Bacteroidia > Flavobacteriales > Flavobacteriaceae > Gelidibacter > Gelidibacter gilvus. The sequence goes on from NZ_SDDZ01000018.1 coordinate 59,201, forward strand.
CCGGAGCAAACCAATTACATGTTTTAAGAAATGATGTCAACATCACAGCACAAGATCTGGTTGAACTCCCGCTAGGTACAATTTCCGAAGCTGGAGTTAGAAAAAACATCAACGTTGGTATTTTATATACCGAAGCCTGGCTAAGAGGACATGGCGCTGTGGCACTCTATAATTTAATGGAAGACGCAGCTACTGCCGAAATATCGCGGACTCAAGTCTGGCAATGGCTAAAAAACAAAGTCAAATTGGAAGATGGGAGAACCTTCGACATGGAACTCTACAAAGAACTTTTAGATAATGAAGTAGAAAAAATTATTAAGGAGTTTGGTACAGATCACATGAAAAATTCAAAATTCCAGTTGGCAATTGAGCTCTTTGACAACCTCGTGAAATCTGAAGAGTTTGAAGAGTTTTTAACATTGCCGGCATATAAATACCTATAAAAAAACAATCCTGCGATTGCGGCCACAATCAACAGGATCTCATTATTACTAATAAATAACTTATCACAAAATTATGAAAAATTTAGAACAAAGTAGTTATAGTTCTGCATTGCAAACTGTAAGAGACCTTAAAGCCAAGTATGGAGCTACTTGGAATGCCATCAACCCTGAAGGTGCCGCCCGCATGGTGGTTCAAAATCGGTTTAAAACAGGTTTGGATATCGCTAAATACACCGCTGCCATTATGAGAAAGGACATGGTAGAATATGATGCAGACCATTCAAACTACACACAATCTTTAGGTTGCTGGCATGGTTTTGTGGCACAGCAGAAAATGATCGCTGTTAAAAAGCACCATAAAACCACAAGCAAGAAATACCTCTACCTATCCGGTTGGATGGTGGCCGCTTTACGTTCTGAATTTGGGCCGTTGCCAGATCAATCCATGCATGAAAAAACCACAGTTCCTAATTTGATAAAGGAAATTTATGATTTCTTGCGTCAAGCAGATGCCATCGAGCTTAACGATTTATTTGCGAGACTTGAAAAGGGTGAAGATGTACAAGATCAAATCGATAATTTCGAAACCCACATTGTTCCTATTATAGCCGATATTGACGCTGGTTTTGGAAATGAAGAGGCGACCTATTTATTGACAAAAAAAATGATAGAAGCCGGCGCCTGTGCCATTCAAGTTGAAAATCAAGTTTCGGATGCCAAACAATGTGGGCATCAAGACGGAAAGGTAACTGTACCCCATGAGGATTTTATCGCAAAACTAAACGCGATTCGGTATGCCTTTATAGAACTGGGAATACCCGAAGGCATCATTGTGGCAAGAACAGATTCTGAAGGCGCGAGTCTTACTCAAAAGTTACCAGTGAGCAAAGTGTCGGGCGATCTGGCTTCTCAATATCTAGCCTTTGTAGATGCAGAAGAAATAACTATCGATGAGGCAAAAGATGATGATGTGATGTTGAAAAGAGACGGCAAACTTTTTCGGCCTATAAGATTAGCTAATGGTTTATATCAATTTAAAGAAGGTTCAAATATAGATCGCGTTGTTTTGGACTGTATTACTAGTTTACAAAATGGAGCCGATTTGTTGTGGATAGAAACGCCAACTCCAAACGTCAAGCAAATTGCACATATGGTAAACCGAATTAAAAAAGTAGTACCAAACGCCAAACTGGTTTATAATAATTCGCCATCTTTTAATTGGACTTTAAATTTCCGTCATCAAGCTTATGATGAAATGCTTGAGGAAGGTGAAAACATGACGGGTTATAATCGAAACAACTTAATGGATGCCGATTATGACGCTTCTGAACTTTGCTATCGTGCTGACGAGAAAATCAGGACCTTCCAAAGGGATGCTGCAAGAGACGCTGGAATTTTCCATCATTTAATCACCTTGCCAACCTACCACACCACCGCACTTCATATGAATGATTTAACTGAAGGGTATTTTGGAGATGATGCCATGTTGGCCTATGTAAGAGGGGTTCAAAGACAGGAAATCCGAAAAGGTGTTTCTTGTGTAAAACACCAACGTATGGCCGGCTCAGATCTTGGAGACAGCCACAAAACCTTTTTTGCGGGAGATAATGCCCTAAAAGCAGGCGGAGAAAAGAATACCAGCAATCAGTTTGAATTCAAAAGAAATGTTGCAAAACCAGAACTGGTAATGGACAAATAAGTCAATGTTGTTAATTGCGATAAGTGCGCTATCGCAATTAACATTGTTGTTTTCTCAAATACACGGTATTAAAAATGTAAGTGGGCTTTCAGCTACAGATTTTTGTTAATACAACTCTTCTTTAGATTTTAGGTTTCCCTTCTAGATGCCTATATTTATCGGAATGCAGATATCTAATGTTTACAGAATATAAATTTTTAAAATAAAATATTAAATGAAAGGTAGAAAGTTACTGATGATTCCTGGTCCTATAGAGTTTGAACCGGACGTCTTACAGGCAATGGGCATGGCTACGACGAGTCATGTGGCGCCAGATTTTATTGAGGTCTTTGGCAAAAGTCTTGAACTTATGAGAGAGGTGTGGAAGGCTCCAAAAGGGCAGCCTTTTATCGTGTCGGGAACTGGAACCTTGGCCATGGACATGGCAGCCTGTAATCTTATAGAAAAAGACGATGCGGTATTGGTGATCTCCACGGGATACTTTGGCAAACGTTTTAAAGATATTATGGAACGCTATGGTGCCAATACTACTATTTTAGAAGCTCCTTTAGGCGAAGCTGTTAGTCTTGAAGCTATTGAAAAAGAGCTCAGAACCAAACCTTACAAAGCGCTGACCATAACCCATGTTGATACCTCTACTGGGATATTGGTAGATCCAGAACCTATCGCAAAATTAGCCACAAAATATAATACCTTAAGTATTTTGGACGGTGTATGCTCGGTGGCCGGCGAAACTATTCTTCAAGAGAAATGGGGACTGGATGTGGTCTTAACCGGCTCTCAAAAAGCTATTGGAGTTCCTCCTGGACTTGCACTTTTAATGGTATCAGAAAAAGCAATGAAGGTTTGGAATAAAAGAAAAACCCCAGTAGCCAACTACTATTCAGATTGGCATAATTGGTTGCCCATCATGCGTGCCTATGAAGAGCGACGTCCATCATATTTTGGCACACCGCCAGTCAATTTAATTGTGGCTTTAGAAACGAGCTTGAAAATCATCTGTAAAGAAGGTATGAGTGAACGGGTAAAAAGGCATCAAGTGTTGGGGAACGCATTTAGGGCTGGAATAACCGCCTTAAATCTTGAGATTTTACCGAAAACGGATCAATTGGCAGCCAATACACTGACCGCAGCTTATTATCCAAAAGGAATTGATGGTGCAGCAATGCTATCTAAAATGGCGAAAAATAACGTGATCGTTGCGGGTGGACTTCTCCCAGATCTAAAAGCCACTTATTTCAGGGTAGGTCATATGGGATCGGTTTCAGCTAATGACCTTATTGCCGTATTAAGTGCGCTTGAACGTGCTTTATCAGAATTAGGTCATCAAATGGACGTTGGAAAATGTTTGACAGCTTTTCAGAATAAAATTTTAAGCACTAAGCTGTGAGACCTATCACTTTAACATTGATATAAGCATTGTAAATATTGATTACCAACATCAAAAAACAAAATATAATGTTTTGCTATTTAGAATATATCCGAGTAGGCAGTTAAGTTGCCGCTCCGAATGAGAAAAGCCTAATAAATCCATGATATGTTAGGCTTTCTACATATATAGCACTGTCCATCATGATCTGATGAACAATCTACAATTCTTAAATTGAAGTGACAGTGCAACACATTTTGAATTGTGGTTTCAAATTAACTCTTATTGATTTAATTTCAGACTTTCTATCGCCGCCAAAATTTCTCCAGCATTTTGTTATTGAATCATTATTCGTGGTTTTATCAGATTTTTTCTATACTTGAAAATATTTAATTAAAATAAATTTTTCATATTTGGATGCTAGTTATCCAGTGAGCTGTTCTGGACTTCATAGGGATGCCATTCCTTATTTAAGTAATATTTACAGTGTGTAACTAAAATATAATCTAGAAATAATTTTATAGGAAAAGGATTACAAATGAGCAACTTACACCGCTCCTAACCGTATTGGCAAGTTAATCATAAGAATGGATATGTGAGTTTTGTATTTAACTCTCTCAAATATTAAGCATTCTCTTCTCTGACAAAAAAAATAGAACATTAAAAGATTTGTCTGATTTACCTTCCTGACCACATTTGGATTTCAGAAAAAAAAATCTATATTTGTTAAGGTCAACCTAACGTTTTGTTAATTAAAGACTAAAATAAATGAATATTAATTAATTATTTACTTAAATTATGAAAGTAAGATTAACTGGATTTTTAACACTGTTAATGCTTTTTCTTGCGCAGATGAGTTTTGCACAAGGAAAAATAGTTACTGGAACAGTGACCGATGAACAAAAAATGCCATTGCCTGGTGTAAACGTACTCATTCAAGGCGCCTCCAAAGGAGCGGTTACAGATTTTGATGGAAAATATTCATTGGAAGTCGCTGAGGGACAAACCTTACAATTTACCAGTATGGGATTTGAAGATCAATTGATAAGAGTGGGCGCATCCAATATTATTGATGTTTCTTTAAGAGAATCAGCAACGGCTCTGGACGAAGTTTTTGTGGTAGCGTATGGAACCGCTACAAAAGAAACGTATACAGGATCGGCTTCTGTTGTAACAAGCACTGACATTCAAGACGTGCCGACAGCTTCTTTTCAAGACGCGTTAGCAGGTAAAGCTGCAGGAGTAAATGTTACCAAAGGATCAGGACAGGTAGGATCCTCAACTAGTATTCAAATTCGTGGAATTGGTTCGATGAACGCATCTACACAACCACTTTATGTAATTGATGGTGTTCCTGTTTCTTCTGGGAATTCAGGACAACTATCCGATCAAATTCAGGTTAGCAATAATATCATGAATACCTTGAATCCAAGTGACATTGCTTCTATCACCATACTAAAGGATGCAGCAGCATCTGCCTTGTATGGTTCTAGAGCTGCTAACGGTGTGGTTATGATTACGACCAAACGAGGAAAAACTGGAGAGCCACGAATTACGATTAAATCTTCAACCGGTTTTAGTCCATCTTGGGCAACCGACAATTATGAAGCTGGCAGTACTCAAGAGAACGTAGATTATTTATATCGTGTCTTCCATGATTATAATACTTCAAGTGGAAAAACTGACGCGGTCGCAAATGCAGACGCTATAAGACGTTTAAACGTAAAGTTCAATAAACATGGGTATTATTTTGAAAGTAACGGTACGGGCGTAGGAGAAAGCCTAATGATTAAAGGTATGACCGACGGGTTAGTCAATAGAGAAGGTCAATATTATGACTGGGAGAAGGCTTATTTCAGAACTGCGGTCAATCAGAGCCAAGATATTTCAGTAAGTGGTGGAGATGACAAAACAAATTATTATTCTTCTTTTTCTTATACCAAAGATGAAGGCAGAGTGAAAATTAATGGGAATGAACGAATTTCAGGAAGAGTCAATTTAGAACAGAAAATTGGGAAGTACATTGAATTTACGGCTAAAGTAAACGTTGCACAAACTGAATTAACTGGGTTCAATGATACACGAAATCTTAGCACTAACTACTATGAGCAAACAAGGAATCTCCTTTGGGGCTTATACCATCCTACGGATTATAAAACTGGAGAGCCCTGGAAGGCGCGTTTTGGAAGTTTAGCACAGAATAACGTGTATTATGATAATGAATGGGAAAACTCTTCAAGAACTTTAAGAGTGAGTGCAATAGAAGGCCTGAAAGTTAATATTCTACCGGAACTGAATGTGCAAACTCTTTTTTCTTATGACAATATTGAAACTAAAGATCACTTGTATTACAGCCGATTACATTATAATGGACAAGGGTTGGGAACAGTTGATGAAATGTCTACTAATACTAGAAGTTTAGTTTCTTCAACTACTTTAAATTATGCTAAAGATTTTGGTGCACATCATTTAGACTTTCTAGCGGGTTACGAAGTTGAAAAAAATCAAACGGATTATATACGGGCTTCTGGTAAAGACCTGCCTTCAAGTAATTTGCACACTGTGGCTACTGCAGGCGAAAAAGATGCTACCGCTTACTACTGGGGCAATAATATGATGTCTATACTTTCTCGATTGGAATATAGTTTTGATAAGAAGTATTATGTTTCTGGATCTTTCAGACGTGATGGGAGCTCAAAACTTGGTCCAGATTCACGCTGGGGTAACTTCTGGTCGGTAGGCGCTTCTTGGAATATCAGCAAAGAGGCTTTCTTAACCGATGTTGAAGCCATCAGTAATTTAAGCTTGAGAGCTTCTTATGGGGTTAACGGTACTTTGCCTCCTTCTAATTTTGGTTGGAGATCGCTTACCGGATACGGCGCACAATATATGGAGTCTGCTGGTGGGACGCTGAGTAATGTTGCTGATGAAAACTTGTCCTGGGAGACCAATTATTCAACAGACATTGCTTTGGAATTTGGACTGTTAAAAAATAGAATTTATGGAACTATCGAATATTTCACTCGGGATTCCAAGGATTTATTGCAGAGTGTACCAATTTCACGAGTCACAGGTTTTAGTTCTACCCTAAAAAATATTGGATCTATTAGAAATAAGGGCTTGGAGTTATCGTTAGGAGGTGATATTATTCGCACAAACGATGTCACTTGGAGTGCTTCCGTAAATGCATCTTTTGTTGATTCAAAAGTACTTGAGTTAAGTGAAGGAGCAGATATTATATGGGTTAATGATGGAGATGCTACAGCCCAATACATTTACCGTGAAGGCCAATCGACATTAGCTTTTTATGGTTATGAATATGCTGGGGTAGATCCTGCAAATGGTTTGAGCAGATATTATGTAAATGATAAAGATAACCCTCAAGCTGGTAGCTTTCTTCTTAATGGAAGAGGCGCTACCTATGATTTCAAAGACGCAAATTACACCATCATAGGTGACGGTGTTCCTGATGTTTTTGGAGGCTTAAGTACTCAAGTTAAATATAAAGGAGTTTCCTTAGGTTTAGATTTTATCTACAAATTGGGCGGAAAACTTTATGACGGAGCAGAAAAGGATGTCGCAGATGATGGTTATTACTGGGAGCGAATCCGTTCGCAATATGCTATTGATGACATGTGGACTGAGCAAAACCCCAATGGCAGTTTGCCAAAAGTAAGAGGAACTGACCTAACCGATGCCATTCAGAAAAGTGGAAGACATATTTATGATGCAAGTTTTCTTAGATTGAAGAATATTCGATTAAACTATGATCTACCGACCAAATTGATTAATCCAATTGGGTTTGAAAACGTAAGATTATATGTCATAGGAACAAACTTACTCACGTTCTCCAAGTATAAAAATGCAGACCCTGAAGTAAATCAATATGCAGCAAGAGGCTGGGAAACGCCTTTTATGAAGAATTACACCTTTGGTATTGAATTATCATTATAATTAATTAAAAACAACTGAAAAATGAACAAGATAAAATCTGTCATAATTATTATTCTATTCCTTGGGTTAAGCTCATGCGATGATGATTTTCTTGATGTTACCCCAAGCAATTCCGGAGATGCTTCTACATCTATTCAAACGCTTGCTGACGCAAAAGTGATGCTTACCGGAATTATGAGCAACATGACTTCCTCAAATTATTATGGTCGTAATTTCATTTTATATGGTGACGCTAAAGGAGGAGATCTTACAACATTCTCTATGGGAAGAGGGCTAGATGGACTTTACTCCTTTAACCACTCTCCTACTTCTGGATCATATTCTGGATTCTGGAATAGCATTTACAATAGCATCCTTCAAACCAATAATCTCATTGTTAATATTGAAAAGTTGCAAGCAGCCGGTGTGGAAGCTAATTTTGACGATGTCAAGGGGCAAGCTTTAACAGCAAGAGCATTAATGTATTTTGACTTGGTTCGAATTTATGGAAAGCCATACTCTTACGACAAGGAATCTTATGGGGTTCCAAATATCCTCGTGCCTTTAGATGCCTTAGAGCAACCTTTAAGAGCGAGTGTCGCAACAAATTATAATCAAATCATAACGGATCTGATAGCGGCACAACCACTTCTTTCAAAAAGCAAGACTAGCGGTTATTTAAATTATTATGCCAATCTCGCTCTGCAAGCAAGGGTATACCTTAATATGGAACAATATCCTGCCGCTCTTACTGCCGCTCAAGAAATTATTGATTCTGGAGTTTATTCTTTGTATTCTAACAGTGAATGGGTTAATTCCTGGACGCAACAGTTTGGAAAGGAATCCATATTTGAATTGGCAATCCTTCCAAGTGAAGCTGATTTAGGCAACTCGAGTCTAAGTGTTTATTTGAGAAGATCGGGCCATGGATCTGCAAGTGCAATTGGTCAATTTATAGCCAGTGACTATTATTTGAACCGTTTAGGCGAAGATCCCAATGATGTGAGATGGGGAATCCTTGATTACGATGAGGTGGGCGCAACCCATCTGGGGGCAAGTTACAAGTATAGTGGAGATATTGCTTTAGCTGGAGATGGGAAGTCTACGGTGACGGCAGTAAACATCAAAGTTATTCGATTATCAGAAATTTACCTTATTGCAGCCGAAGCAGCGTTTCATTCAGACAAAGATCTGGCCGCCACTTATCTTAACGCGGTTCGAAAAAGAGCACCTGATTTAGCGCCTGCAACGGACGGAACCATTAGTATTGACATGATTTTGGATGAAAAAAGTAAAGAATTGTTCACTGAAGGGCAGCGATACTTTGATTTGCTGAGATTAAATAAGGAAATCGTTTTTAATGACGATCTTGGAGGAGTTCCAATTTCGACTAGAACAAAAACAATTGATCGCTCATTTTATAAAACTATTTTACCTATTTCTCAAGAAGAGATCAATGCTAATCCTGAAATTGGGAATCAACAAAATCCCGATTACTAAAACAAAAGAGAATCAATTTTCGTTGATTCGAAACTAAGGGCGTTACAGATAATGTTTACTACCCGGAAAAAAAGCCTAAAGAATCTATGATTTTTTAGGTTTTCTTTTTTTCCACTTTGTCAAAGTTTTCAGATAACCATACAAAATGATAAAGCCTTATTTTTATGGTCTTAAATTTCAATGAACAAAAAGCCTAATTTATGGGATAAAGAGTTTAATCCCGATGGCCTTATGCCTCGTAAATATTTGAAAGGCGATAGACTTTTATTAATTAATTGTAGCTTTAGCACCTAAGCAATAGGTTTTTTATAATTTTATGCGCTGATGCACATCTTAATTAAAACCTTGAGAAAAAATATTCCATTTATAAAAATGAACAGTTATGAAAAAATCACTCTTATTTATGAGTTTAATAGTGAGCAGTAGTTTAATGATAGCCCAACAAAAAATGACACCCGAATTATTATGGAAGGTCGAACGCCTAAGCGTGATGGGTATCGACAAAGAAGGATCAACCATTTTTATACAGGTTAAAACTCCGAATATTGAAGAAAATAACTTCGACTCCAAATATTATAAAATGCCCATTATGGGAGGTGATTTAGTCGAAATCAAAAAAGATGATGCTGCTACGACCGACAAAAACACGTCGCCAGATGGAAAACACAAATTGTTTCATAAGGAAGTTCATATTGAAGACATTAAAGGAACGGACATCTATAAAGATTTAGGAAAATCCGATGTGTATGTTTTTTCAGATTTGGATATCCGCCATTGGGATACGTGGCAAGATGGCAGCTATAATCACTTGTTTTATAAAGCCGCAGGAACCGACGATGATACCGGAATCGATATCATGCCCAATGAACCTCATCATACCCCACAACGTCCCTTTGGTGGCGATGAAGATTATATTTGGTCTCCAGACAGCAAAAACATTTATTATGTAAGCAAAAAACTGAAAGGAAAAGCTTATGCCACCAGTACCAATACGGACATCTACAAATACAATCTGGAATCCAAAACCACCGAAAACATAACGGAAGACAATAAGGGTTATGATACCAATCCTGTTTTTTCTCCTGGAGGCGCTTTGGCCTGGTTACAAATGAAAACCGATGGTTATGAAGCCGATAAAAATAATATTGTCGTGTTGAACAATGGCGTTAAACAAAACTTAACCGACAGATGGGATGGTACAGTCAACAGCTTTTTATGGAGTAATGATGGTAACACAATTTATTTTACGGCACCTGTAGATGGCACCATTCAACTTTTTAAAGTGAATTATCTGGGTAGAAAACGAATTGCACCGTTGGTCGAACAACTTTCAGAAGGTCAATTTGATGTCACGAGCATCATCGCACAAAAAGACAACACGCTCTTGGTCACCAGGACCGATATGAACCATGCCGCTGAAATTTTTAGTTTCAACTTAAAGAACAAGAGTTTTAAAGAATTGACCACTATCAACCAAAAATTATATAATGGCCTTGATCTTCCAAAAGTCGAAAAACGTTATGTCACCACTACGGATGGCAAACAAATGTTGGTGTGGGTTATTTTACCGCCAAATTTTGACGCATCCAAAAAATATCCAACCTTATTATACGCACAAGGAGGTCCGCAATCTGCTTTATCACAGTTCTATTCTTTCCGTTGGAATTTCCAATTGATGGCATCTCAGGGTTATATTATTGTCGCTCCAAATCGTCGTGGCATGCCAGGTCATGGTGTGGAATGGAATGAAGCCATTAGCAAGGATTGGGGTGGTCAGGTTATGGACGATTATCTATCTGCCATTGACGAGATTGCCAAAGAACCTTATGTAGATAAGGACCGCTTAGGTGCCGTCGGTGCGAGTTATGGCGGCTACTCCGTGTTTTATCTTGCTGGAATCCACAATAAGCGTTTCAAGACCTTTATCTCTCATGATGGTGTTTTTGATACCAGAACGATGTACGGCACGACTGAAGAATTGTTTTTCGTCAACCACGATTTCGGAGGTCCATATTGGGAGAAAAACAACACCACACAGAAAGCCTATAACGAGTTTAATCCTATCTACAAAGTGTCAGCATGGGATACGCCTATTTTAATCATTCAAGGCGGAAAAGATTTCCGTGTGCCTATTGAGCAAAGTTTGAGCGCCTATCAAGCCGCTCAGTTGTTAGGGATCAAAAGCAAACTGATCTATTTCCCTGAGGAAAACCACTGGGTCTTGAAACCTCAAAACGCATTGGTTTGGCAACATGAGTTTTTTAAGTGGCTAAAAGAAACACTTTAATTATATTACCAATAAAACATTACGATTTTCACATATTTTTCAATCTTTAATTCAATGTAAATGACTTGTAGACTTTCAATAAAATCTTTGTCCTTGTTTCTCGTATCCTTATTTTTAATGTCCGCATACACAAGCAACGCTCAAGGCAAAATAAAAAACATGCCGGGATACGAACAGCATCAAAAAATGTCGTCGCAATTGTATAGTTCGGTACAAAGAATATCACCTAATATCAATTGGAGCGCAGACGGGAAAACATTCACTTATATTGAAAACAATACCCAGCATACGTTTGATATTGGAAAAAAGAAGATTATTAAATCTGAAGACTATCAAGCACCTCCAAGAGTTCCATTTTCTCGACAAGGAAGACCAGAAAGAGGTAGACAATACGCCTCTACGATCTCGCCAGACTCTACCTTAAAGGCGTTTACAAAAGACAGAAACATGTACCTCAGTAATCTTGATGGTTCAGAAGTAGTGGCTATTTCCACTGACGGAAATGAGGAAAATCAAATAAAATATGGAATTGCAACCTGGGTTTATGGCGAAGAATTAAATCAAAATACAGCCATGTGGTGGTCTCCAGACAGTAAGAAAGTCGCTTTTTATCGTTTTGAAGAAAAAGATGCCAAGAAGTATTATGTGCTTTATCATCAAACTAAAATACAGGACTCTGTCGAAGTTGAAGCCTATCCAAAAGTGGGTGCCAAAAACTTACCTGTCGATTTATTGGTCTACGATTTAGAAACAAAAAAAACCGTTACGCTCGATACGCGTGATGGCAAACCTTTCAATGATGGCGCTATTGGCACTTATTTATATGATATTGAATGGTCTCCCAATGGCAAAGAATTGCTTTTTCACAGTACTAATCGGAAGCAAGATATTATGGAGTTTAAAGCTGCCGATCCTATAACTGGAAAAACAAGAGTTGTAGTCAGGGAAGAATGGCTTCCGAGTTTTACGATAAATTCTCCAGAAATCTATAAGCTCAAAGACCAACAACATTTTATTTGGGCTTCAGAACGAAATGGTTTTAAGAATTATTACCTCTACAATTTCAACGGAAAACTTGTGAATACCATTACCAACCATGATTTTGAAGTTCAGCGAATTATTGAGGTTGACGAAGCCAATAAGCTTCTATACTATATGGCGGCCAGTGGCGATAACCACATGAAGATGCAACTCCATCGGGTTAAACTTGATGGCACAAAGGATGTCCGATTAACCAATCCTGCTTACAATCACAATGTCATCTTATCCCCTACCGGAAACCATTTTATTGATATTGCACAAACTCACAACATCCCTCCTTTCATGAATCTTGTGGATGTCAAAGGAAAAGTGGTTTCAGAACTCTTAAAAACCGATTTGACAAAATTTAACGAGTTAGGATTCAAAACCGTAGAGGCCTTTGAATTTACATCTGCTGATGGCGAAACTAAACTCCATGGCATGATTCACTTTCCATCAGATTTTGATTCGTCCAAAAAATACCCATTGATTTTGAGCAATTATGGTGGCCCAGGGGTTAACGCATTTACAGAATCGTTCCGTCTCCCAAGCTCTATAACTGAATTTGGGTTTTTAGTCGTTAATATCGACGGCAGGAATGTTGGAGGACGTGGGAAAAAAATGCTCGATAAATTATATGGGAACTTGGGTATTGTTGAAATGGACGATTTTGCTGCGGGAATCAGATCTTTATACGATCGTCCGTATTTTGATAAAACGCGAGTTGGGGTGTATGGCACATCTTATGGTGGTACAGTTGCCGCTATGAGTATATTGAGATTTCCAGAGGTATATCATGTGGCTGTAGCCAATTCGGCGGTAACAGACTGGAGAAACTATGACAACATCTATACCGAGCGTTTTATGAATTTATTGGAAAACAATCCTGAAGGCTACGACGCTTCTAATTTAATGAACTATGCCGACAATTTAGAAGGGGAATTAATGATCTTTTATGGTACCAACGACAATAATGTGCATCCAGCAAATTCCTTACAATTAATACAGGCTTTGCAGAAAGCAGAAAAAAGCTTTGAAGTGCAAGTGGGCCCTGACCAAGGGCATACCGCGGTGAATTTCAACAGGATGATGGAGTTTTTCATACAGCACCTAATTCTGAAATAACAGATTTAACGAAATTTCGATTGCATATATAATGCTCATGAGAAGTGCGCTATTTTAACGGATTTTGTATAAGTCATCTACTTTTTAACTTTAGTATTATCTGTGCTGCCAGACGGAACATACTGGTGTAGAAATCAAGGAAAGCTACATCAGTATTTTCGATAGCGAGCTCTATTTTATTCAAGATGCTACTGAATTGTTTATTATATTTGTTTAGCCACAGCTTCAGGCAACTCCATCATAAACCGACTTATATGAACAATTATAGACTCCTCTTTTCTGTCTTTTTTCTTTTGATATTTGCCTGCCAAGAAACGACTCCCAAAGAGCAAAGAGAATTAATCTCAACCGATCATAAATTAGAAAAACCAATAGGAAAAACGGACAGTCTTTATAAAACAAAAAAAGTCTATGTTCCCGTTTATTCTGACATCTACCAACGCACCCGCAATGAAAGAACATTGCTCACGTCAACCCTAAGCATTCATAACACCAGCGAAACAGACACTTTATATCTTAGTCGCATTGATTATTATAATACGGAAGGGAAATTGGTTAGGAAATATATAGAATCAACCATCTTTCTAACGACATTTGAAACTTTGGAATATGTAGTAGATGAAGAAGACAAAACTGGTGGATCAGGCGCCAATTTTGTAATTGAATGGTATGGAAATGAAAAATTAAATCCGATTTTTCAGGCCGTCATGATTGGTGGTTTGGGAAATAAGTCGTTTTCCTTTACTACGGAAGGTGTAGAAATATATTAATTTAATGATGGTTATTTATTGAGATCAAGGGATTTGATCACGCACGTATTTCGTCATACTATTTAATTTTTATTTCTTATATAAAAAGTAACGGTTGCAATCCGACCTATCATCATTTTCATCTTTAATTTATATAATCCAATTGCTCTCCTATTCGCTGATTTTCTACAGAGATCATTAAATTGTTCTTCATCATATTAGATAAAACATCAGTGATATTAATACATCAATTTTAGTGATTGTTATGTTACTGACTTGAGGTGCTTACTATAAAATAAACAGATAAATTTAGATGAAAGAGGCAAAATCAGAAACATCAATCCGCTTTTTGAGAACAATGGCTCATTACCGCTCCAAAAATCTGTTCTCTAATGGCGTTGACATTAAAATAAGTCTGATTAGGTAACATTCCCAAGTTTTGACGGTTAATTAAGATAACAATGGATATATCGCATTGTGGAATGACGACAATACTGGTCCCTGTGAAACCCGTATGTCCAAAACTGCCTTTTGGTGCATTTTTCATAAAAGAATTGGAAGCGTCCATTACCCATCCCAAACCGTTTTTAAATTTATCTTGGGTTAAAAATAAGTTGATCGTCTTTTCAGAGATAAATTGGAAATTCTCGGCTTTTCCATTTTGCTTTAAGACATTTATTAATTTTTGCAAGTCAGTAACGGTTGAAAAGAGCCCAGCATGTCCCGAAACACCATTGCTGGCATACCAAGTATTACCATCATTTACTTCTCCTTTTAGAGGGTAATCGCGCCACCCATTCCATTGAGTTGGACTGATGCTATCAATAGTAAATCCTAGAACCGGATCAGATACCATCCTTTTTTCGTACGGATTGCCATAGGATGTCGCAGCTATTTTTAGCTCAGATCTATTTTTTTGTGGATTGTACATGGTATGCTCCATATGGAGCGGTTTAAATATATTTTGATCCATAAATTCCTCTAGTGAAAGTTCTGAAACAATTTCAACAATCTCTCCTAATAATATAAATCCTAAATCGCTATAATGCCTACTACTTCCTACTGAGTACTTTAAAGGTAATTTTTCAATAAGCCTATAAACTTCCTGTTTGTTTTCGCAATAATAATATAAAGGGAACCATTCATAAAGACCAGAGGTATGGGACAACAAGTGCCTAATGGTTATTCTGTTTTTTTCTGGAGTATCAAAGCCTTTAATATATTTTGCCACTGGATCCTCCACATTTATAAGCCCTGCATCGACCAACAACATGATAGAAGTAGTTGTACCAATTACTTTTGTCAATGATGCAATATCATAAAGATGATCCACTGTGGTTTGTTCTGGGCTATCAAGCATTTGTTGGTTGTAATCCATGAGAGACGCATATCCATAGGCTTTTTTAACAAGTTCTTCATTTCCTTTTTTGATCAGAATGACTGCTCCTGGAATTTCAGATTTATTTACTTTGTCTTGTAAAATATTATTTATTTCGACAATTAGCTCATTGTTTGCTGTCCCGTTTTGCCCCATCAAAATATTGAAAAATAAAGAAAAAGTAAATAGTGATATCATTGCTTTTGTATGCTTCCCCAATTTAGAACTGTTTGTTAATCCAAATATATAGTTTTTCCGTTTTAAAATGAATTGGCTTTCTCTTCATGTTTCTGTTTAAAAGCCAATTTATTTTAAAATGTGCCCAGCGGCA
>NZ_SDDZ01000019.1 GCF_004115975.1 Gelidibacter gilvus
TGGTATAATACAAAAAGAATCCATTCAAGCTTGGATTATTTAACACCACTTGAAATGGAACTTAAATTAAAACACATTATCAAAAATGCGGCCTAAAAAATTAGTCCCATTTTTATTAGGTAGTCCATAATCTAAATAGAACCTTAATAGTTTCATTTTAGTCGAATTATATTTATTTCATTATCCATTCGTTACCCTTAAAAACACGTTTAAAATTATATTTATTGTGTTACTTTTTAATTTGAAAAAGTTCTCCTCAGCATAGTATTGCGTTTAATTTAGTTGTCATAACACACATTTTGTTAATAACATAGCTAATACTTACAACAATATGCACACCGTATTTAAAAATATCAGTTAATGCGTGGACCGTGTAATAGAATTTAAAATCGAAGAGGTTGAGAAACCAATATTAAAATTAGCTCAGATATTATAAAATCTAATTTCGTCGTTATTGAACCTCTGCCCTTAGCGTTCAGATATGGCGATTGATTAAATCTGTAACTTTTATTCTCTATGTATAGGTCTGGGTTTAGTAGAGGCGTTAAAATTAAGAAAGAGATAATGGAAGTGTGCGGTTATTATAGTAGATGTACAGAAAACTAAGTTTGAACTAAGAATATCAAAATAACAATAGAGATTATTATGGCTTTAGATAAATATAACAAGAAAAGAGATCCAAAGGTAACTCCAGAACCTTTTGGTGGCAAAAGCGATAAACAGATCCTGAATTTTGTAATCCAAAAACATGATGCCTCTCATTTACATTATGATTTCCGATTGGAAATGGAAGGTGTGCTCAAAAGTTGGGCAGTGCCGAAAGGTCCATCAACTGATCCACAAATAAAGCGTCTTGCAATAATGGTTGAGGATCATCCCTATGACTATCGCAGCTTTGAAGGAATTATTCCCCAAGGCGAATACGGTGGAGGAACTGTCATTGTTTGGGATGAAGGCACCTATGAACCTGTTGATTTTGACGGAGAAACTAAAAACGAGAAAGACAAGCATCTGTTAAAGGAACTTGAAGGAGGCAAATTAAAATTTATATTAAAAGGCAAGAAATTAAAAGGTGAATTTGCACTTGTAAAAGTTCATGGCCGTGGAGAGAACGAATGGCTTTTGATGAAATTGAAAGACAAATATGCATCAAAGGAAGATATAACTAAAAAAGACAAATCTGTGGTTTCTAAAAAAACCATTGAGCAAGTTGCAAAAACGAGTTCTAACATCCTTGGTAAAGACAAAAAAGAGGATGAAACGAAATCCAAAAAAGAAAAGCCCTCTAAACAAACCTCAAAAAAACAGGAAGACAAGGACGAAAATGCAGACAGTTCAGCGATGGATATCGATAGTATTTTAAAAAAGGCTAAGAAAGCTAAATTTCCCCATGCGATTAAACCGATGCTTGCCACATTAGTAAACGAACCCTTTGATGATCCGGATTGGAGCTATGAAGTTAAATGGGATGGTTTTCGTACGCTGGGGTACGTCAATAAAGGAAAGGTAAGGTTATCGTCAAGAAACAATAAATCCTTTACCGAAAAATATTATCCCATTGCATCTGCTATGGAACAATGGAAGCTGGATGCCGTATTAGATGGCGAAATAGTTGTAATTGGAAAAGACGGCAAGGCAAATTTTAGTGCTTTGCAGAATTGGCGAAGTGAAGCAGATGGAAATTTGGTTTATTACGTTTTTGATCTTTTATGGTTCAACGGCAAAAATACAATGGATCTACCTTTGTCAGAGCGTCAGGCGATTTTAAAAGATATTCTGCCAACGGAAGATGACCATGTTCGTAACAGTGAGGCATTTATAACCAACGGCATCGAGTTTTTTGAAACTGCCAAGGAGATGCAACTCGAAGGTATCATGGCAAAACGTATGAGCGGAAAATATTTTGAAGGTAGTCGTTCGAAGGAATGGTTAAAAGTAAAAGTAAATTTAAGACAGGAAGTTGTTATAGGTGGATATACGAAAAATGCGGGCTCTCCTAAACCTTTCAGTTCTTTGCTTTTAGGAGTATACGAAAAAAAGCATTTACAATATGTCGGGAAAGTAGGTACTGGATTTTCCGTCAAACTACAAAAGGAGATGCTCGAAACTTTTAAACCATTAATTACCTCGAAAATTCCTTTTTCTACAACGCCCGACGTAAACAAACCTTCGCGATTCAGACCAAACCCTCCCAATGCAGAAGTCATTTGGCTTAAACCTTCTTTGGTCTGTGAAGTGAGTTTTACGGAAGTTACAGAAGATGGTGTTTTCCGCCATCCATCATTTCAAGGATTGCGTTCAGACAAAAAAGCATCTGAAGTGGTACGCGAAACCGCAACAGACACATCAAAAGTTGTAAAAGACGAAAAAGACAATCCTTCTAAGAAAAAGAACAAAATAATAAAATCTCCTGCTGATAAGAATAGGAAAACTTTACTAAATCCTACTGAGGAAACGCAAGTTAAGAAAATAAATAAACACGATTTAAAGTTCACGAAACTCAGTAAAATCTATTGGCCCGAGGACGGTTATACTAAGCGAGATATGTTCAATTACTACTATCAGGTCGCAGAATATATCCTCCCCTATTTGAAGGATAGGCCACTATCTCTAAACCGATTTCCTGGCGGCATACACGGTAAGAGTTTTTATCAGAAAGATGTAAAGGGAAAGGCTCCGGACTGGGCAGTGACTTATCCATACAGTACAAGTGACGGTGAGAAGAAAGAGTTTCTGGTGGGTAATAATGAAGATACTCTGTTGTGGGCGGCTTCATTAGGTTGCATTGAGATGAACCCTTGGTTAAGCACAATCCATAATCCGGATAATCCAGATTATTGTGTCATTGATTTGGATCCTGCCGATCAAACAACTTTCGATCAAGTTATCATAGCAGCGCAAGAAATTAAAAAAGTACTGGATGAAATGAAAATTCAGGGATTCGCTAAAACATCTGGTTCAACGGGGATCCATATTTATATTCCTTTGGGAGGAAAACATTCTTATGATGAGTCTCAAATGTTCGCTAAATTAATTGTCAGTATTGTACAAAAGCGACTCTCAGAATTTACTAGTTTGGAACGCTATATTAAAAATAGAGATGGTAAAATGTATCTCGATTATCTTCAAAATCGACCCGGAGCTACTATCGCCGCCCCCTATTCCTTACGACCTAAAATAGGGGCAACAGTCTCTATGCCATTGCATTGGGATGAAGTTAAGAAAGGATTGACAATGCAAGATTTTACAATAAAAAATTCGATTGCCAGAATTAGAGACCAAGGAGATATTTTTCAGGGAACTTTAAAAAAGGGCATCAATATGGAGGCTGCCCTTGAAAACGCAAACTCTCAATTATAAATTGAGAAAACAAACCGATTTAAAGTTTTTGAAAGAAAACTCTTGAAATATATTCGATTTATTCTTCAGATCTAAAATCTAGTTTGACTTTTTGAAAATTGGAAGTACATTTTTAATAATATTTAATATAACTAATATTTAAAATCTTGACAGATAACAAAGACAAAAAAGACTATAGAGATCGTTCAAAGATAAGCTCGAGCGAAACCTATGAAGTTGAATAATGGTCAAAAAAACGGAACATTACAATAAACGAGCTTAAGATTGCTATAAAAAATTCTGGAAGCAATGGCGTGACGGGACTGGAAAAATATTTGAACAAATAGAACTAAGAAATTTATTTGCTCAAAATTATGACAATGAGATAAATTAATGAACTTTTTCGTAAAATATCGATTGCTTACATCACGTCGATAATAAAAGGAGTTATTCCGTACTTTGATTATAAAGTACAGAGCAGTTTCTCTTACAATTTTATTCAGAACGCAATATTATAATTCCAAGAGACCGTCTAGCAAATTGGGAATAGATAATTTTATATAATTTACTCGAACTAAAAACCATCTCCCTCAGTAATTACATAATGAATTGGTTTGAAAGTTCCACCATTTGAATCTTCTGCTGAACAGGCGGTAAGCCCGACAATGAGATCCATTTCAGCAGTAAATCTTACCAGATCTCCAGGTTTTGAAGTCGGCGGCAAAACTTTTAATCTACCTTTTTCATCAAACTGGACGTTCATGAAAATATTGAATGCGGTAGGAATATCATCGATTTCAATCCCAAAAGATTTCAAATTGAGGTGCAAATTTTCTAAACAACTCGGATGGTATCCAGATTCGTTATACATAATTTGAAATGTTTCTGGACTGCAGGGTGCTAAAAGAAAATCATTGCGACCGTTTGTATCTGCCTTGATTTCCATCATTTTGTTTGACCGATTACTCCAGAGAAAATTACCTGTGCTCAGGAGAATACTTTCTTCAAAGTCCATGGTCTTACCGGAAGATATTTTCTCCTTTAAATCATGTTTATTAAAAAGAACCATGTCGCTTACCTGTTGACCACGGGGATCTAGAACAGTCAGTGTATTTCCTTTTTTCAGTTCAAAAGCTGCACCAGTTTGTGGTGGTATTGTGTGTGTATAATTCATGATTCCAAAGTTTTTTGATGAAATGGACATTTCCAGTTATTTTCAACTGCACGTCCACTGTACTGTTTAGCCTCCGTGTCTTTACCGAAATCGCGCAAAACAGGATTTATGGTACCCTGAAACCTTTTATCCCGTTGTCTGATTCTTTTTTTAATGGTCTGATAAGTCCCCATTTCCCTTAATTTCTCAAATTGCCAATGTAAGTTTAATACTATCGTACAGTAAGGTGCACGCCTTGCAAGCCTAGAACTTTTGGGATGCATTCCCACAATATAAAAAGCTCTGCCTTTTAAACTGAAACTAAATTTTGAATTATTCGGGTCTTCACTTACGCGAGGATCCCATGCTGTAGTATCATTATCGTGAAGTCTCTGTAAAAACTGCCAAAGCTTTTCCTCAAATTCTTCTTCAGTTTGAATATTCTCATATTTAAAACAGAATATAAGGGATTCAAATTCATTGGAATCAAAATCATAATGTTCAATGTAGGCTTCTATATCCTTAAGAACGGACGCCGTATTTTCAGCTGACGATAATTTACCATAAATCTTCAAATGATATTTGTTCATTGCAAAAACCGCATTTGCCATGATACAAGGATGCTTTTGTTTAACTATAAAATTTTTATATTTTTCTTCTATTTCATTATCTTCAACCAAATCCATAACTTACTTTTTAATTATACTTGGACATTTTCAAGTATCCATTGTCGGACAAATTCCCTACTATCATTATGTATTACGACTACATCCCGGCATTGGATCCGACTGCTACCTTTATGGAAAAATAGAAACTTGACATTTTGAGAAAATTCTTTGATCTTTAACAGCGTTTGAAATGTAAAATTATGATTTTTTCAAAGGCTGATTTAATTCTTTAAATAAAAATTTGAACTCAATACGCATCCTTCTCTTGTTATTTTATTTATTAAAACACCAAATTTCTTAAGTAAGTCCTAACTTGAAAAAGAGTAAAGTGTAAGAACGGTGCACAAGTTTCGTTGTCTGAAAAACGCAAATGAGAAGTTATATTATCAAGAATCGAACTCTTTCATATTAATCCTTCTAAAAGTCCACCAACAATAAAAAATCGTCCACTTTTTCTGTAAGAACATCAATATGTTTCTTAATTTTATATGACTTATAAGCGGGATAAACAAAACGCTTTTACTACTTTAATTTCCAACTCGATGCAAGTATCAGAACAAGTGGCTCATCTTTTTTTACTAGCAATTCCCATAGCGTGTATATCTTGGACCATAACGCAAGAAGAATTATTTAAAGAGCCTAGAGATATCTGTACTCGAAAATCTGAATCCTGTAAAACCCTGTTGCAGCGCAAATTCTTTTATGTTTTTACCTGCGAATATTGTTTTAGTCATTACGTGACTCTCGCGTTTGTAATTATGACTCAGTTCCATTTGTTATTTCCGGACTGGCGAGGATATATTATTGGAGGTTTTTCGCTCGTCTGGATTGCAAATGTTTATATGAGCCTATTTAGGTTAATTCGAGTGGAAATGAAAAAAGAAAACATAAAAGCAAATATTGAAAAAACAATATTACATGAGAAAAAAAATAAAACTGAATGAGATATTCTGATCTGTTTAAAAAAAAAACGAGCAACTCAAAAAACAAGTTAGAGCTGGTGTGGAGTTAATATGAATAAGGTTTCGAAAACACTTCTAAAGAAAAACATCTATGAAACCCTGAAAGCTACTCATCTTACTAACTTCTTTAAAAAGGGGTTAAGGATTCTTGGTTAGCGACTAAAACTTAAACTAAACCAAATTTTTGAAAAGCGATTTTTAAAAAATTTGATGAAGAATTGACTAATTACCTTGCCCGAAAGAAAAATTTTTAATTTTTTAAAATATTTTGATGTTATGAAAATTGGTATTATTGCCCACAATGATCATCCCATTTTCGAACCTTTTCAAGGCGGTTTAGAGATGTTTACCTCTTTGTTGGTAAATGAATTGGTTAAGCGTGATTATGAGGTTTACACCCTTTGCAATCGCGGATCTCAACTAAGCGGCGAAATGGTTTTTTATACGGAATTGGATCAAAATCTAAATGATGATCCGGTAGATTCTGAATTGAATAAATTCGGGGAATTTTATAGTTCCATCAATACTTTTTTGGCAATTAATTTTGATGTCATTCACAATCACTCTATCAGTCATCATGCCATTGTGTTGGGTAGCGTGATTGACATACCTTTCGTAACTTCGTTTCACTGTCCGATATTTGATAACATTTATGTGGCTATAAATGCAATAAAAAATCGGCCAAATCAAATTTTCACAACCGTTAGTAACCACTTAAAGGTTGACTTTCAAAAACATTTACTAAATGTTCGCACTGTATATAATGGTATTGATCTAAATGCATGGGAAATCTACGCTCCAAAAGAAGATTATTTCTCATGGTGTGGACGGATATGTAAAGAAAAAGGACTCATGGAAATCATGGATTTATGTCATGTTAATAATTTGAACCTTAAAATTGCTGGACCGATTTCCGACCGGAGTTATTTTGAGGAATTCATTACTCCAAGACTTGAAAAATATGATCATTGTGAATACTTGGGTCATTTAAACCAGAAACAGGTCAATCAATTATACGCGCAGTCCAAAGCGTTTTTATTTTCAAGTATCTGGCAGGAGCCGTATGGGATGGTTATAGCAGAAGCGCTTGCTTCTGGAACACCAGTTATCGCGAATGATATAGGCGCAGCAAGCGAAATTATTACAGACGACTGTGGTATTCTATTCGATATAAACAAACCTGAAACATTTGTCAGGGCAATCGCAGGCCTAAATACATTGGATCGTGTCAACTGTCGTGAAAGGGCCGAGAACTTTTGCTCTCATCTTAGGATGGTAGATGCATACGAACAAATTTATATAGAGATCGCTTCAGAAAAATAATAACTGATATTATCCTTAAGCAGTCAATCCATATAAAATTAAAAGATTAAATTTTATCGGGTATTTTGAGAGTAAATTTCAACTAGCCGACATTTCTGAAATGACATCCTTACTTCTGCGCCTCTTCGAGATCATATTTTTCGATTCTGTCCTTTCCTTCTTCCAGTTCTTGGCAATTTGGACACACGTGAACGATGCCGTCTTTAATATGATACCCATCAATATGTTTCTTAACGAAACCTTGCACAAGCATATATGAATCTTTGTGATTGTTGACGTCAACTTGTTTATCCTTATATAAATCTCTTATTTTACCATCGTATTCCTGAAAACCCCAACATAAATTACAAACACCTTCTGGCGCTTCATTAACAGTTTCTTCTTCGGGTTGTTTAAAAAACTCTACAATTGTTTTTACAATATCCATGATTTTTACTTTTTTAAGTGTTCTTGTAATTTACCATTTTATAAAAAGGAATACAAGAAAAACAAGAGATATCTCTCTGCGAATATTCCAAAATGATTGTAGTATTGTGTGTTCATTTATTTAGCTACCCTCATTTTTAAAACACAGAAAATCGCCGTAATCCAAATCAAAAAACTTTTTATTATTCAATTTTCTAAAAACAAAATTTATTAAATGGATAAAGAAGCTGCTGAAATAACAGAGATATTTAGATAAATTATCATAGTTTTGATTAAAATGAAGTCTGTTTTGCAAGAGACCAATAATTCTTCAGAAATCATATAATAGCAACGATAAGACGATGACCTATCTATTTTTCATAGCTTCATTTAATGCATTTTTCTTTCTTGCTTTATTGCTTCATAAAAGATCAAAATTACTTCATGATCGCATCTTGATTTTTTGGCTTTTATATATGGGAATTGCCACGGCCACTTATGCTTTAACCATTGACTTTTTCCCTAATGCGCCATTCTTATCCAGTGGAATTATCGCTCTATTTTTATTGCATGGACCTTTCTTATACTTATATGTCTCCGCACTTACATCAGGACGCAAGCACTTTCGCATTAAAAAGATTTGGCATTTTATACCGTTCGTAGCATTTATAGCATACTTGCTTATCGCTTCCAATTTCCCCGAATATGTAAAGGGAATAAGAGTGGACCATGTTTCCCATGAAGCAGAAACGCCTTTGCTATTTCTTTTCTTCCTCATTATAACCGCGATTTCAGGACCTGTGTATTTTCTCATGGCCTATAAAAAGTTTAACCAAAGCAGGAATTCTTCCCGTCATATTTCTTCTAAAGAAGTGAACTTCGACTGGCTGGGTAAACTGATTCTGATTTTTGGAATTGTTTGGACCGCTTTAATCGTTATCGCCGTAATCCATCACATTTTCAATTTGTTTTCAATGGCTTTTTGTACAAATGGACTATTTCTGTCTCTTTCAGTATTTATTATCTTGATAGGATATTTTGGATTAAAACAAAAGGAAGTGTTTATCAGTTTTTCATTAGAAGAACCCAAAGCACTAAGCGATGAAAATAAAACGAAGTATGGTACTTCAAGGTTAGAAGGTACCGAATTGCAAAAATGTTACCATCAAGTTGGCCGTTATATGGAACTTAAAAAACCATATTTAGATCCCGATTTAAGCTTACCAAAGTTGGCAGAAAATCTAAATGTACCTTCGCACCATCTTTCGCAAGTTATCAATGAAATGCACGGCAGCGATTTTTCTGATTTCATCAATCACTTTCGAGTGGACGAAGTAAAAAGAAAGATCCAAGATAAGAATTTTCAAAATTATTCCTTGCTAGGAATTGCGTTTGAAAGTGGGTTCAATTCCAAATCTGCTTTTAATCGCGTGTTCAAGAATTTGACCGGGATTACTCCTAGTGAATTCCGAGATTCCCTTCCTTCCGCCTAAATCCCATTTTTTCTACGTTTTAAGACCCAGTTTATAAACTGGGACGTCTACTTTGCCCATAATGGGTGCCAAATTACAATGCAGGTCGCTCAGCAGGGAGATGATCAATACATTTGTACACAGAGAATAAAAACTGATTATTAATTCAAAACAGATGTATTATGAAAACTCAAGAAAGAACAAAAGCCCGCACAATTAAATCCAAGATGTCTACCGTTTTACTGGCACTAGCATTTATGTTTATCGGCATTTCTGGATACGCACATTGCGATTCCTACGACGGCCCCGTCATTAAAGATGCTTTAAAAGCCTTAGATCAAAATAATGTCGAACTAGTTTTGAAATGGATCGAACCTCAGCAGGAAAAGGAAATCATATCCATGTTTAAAAAGACCTACAAATTAAAATCAGGCGATACGGAAGTCTATGCGATTGTTGAAAAACATTTTTTGGAAAACCTTGTGCGTTTGCACAGAGAAACCGAAGGCGAACCATATACCGGCTTAAAACCTGCAGGATCAATGACGAAATTGGTAGCAATGGCCGACAATTCAATAGCGAAAAATAGTGTGGAAGAAGTAATAACCACTGTAACCAATCATTTGGAACAAGTATTAAGAAAGCGATATGCCAAGGTAGCCAAACTCAGTAAAACCAAAGACCAATCCGTAAAACTAGGAAGAGACTATGTTGAGGCCTACGTACAATACACGCACACGCTTGAAGCATTAGAAAATTTAATACACGCCCCTATTTCACATTCGGGAGGTGGACATGCAGGACATTAAGAAAACTTAGTTCGATGACGGATGATGGAGAATGGATGACAGATGACCGATGACGGATGATGATGACGATGACGATGACGATGACGATGACGATGACGGAAAATAATTAACAAATAATAACAAAAAAAATGAAAACTATAAAAGAAATAAAAACCGTAAAATTTCAGTTGGAGACCCTTACCTGCCCTAGCTGTAGTCAAAAAATAGAAGGCGTTCTCAACAAAGAACAAGGGGTGGAAGAAGCAAAAGTACTTTTTAACTCCAGTAAAGTAAAGATACAGTATGATAGCGATGAAGTGACTTCCGATCGATTGAAGGAACTCATAGAAAAAGTTGGATATCCAGTTTTATCATAAATTAAAAAATACTAAGGCCGGAAATATCCTTGTTCTATCTTTTTTTCAAAAGAGAAGCGTGAATATTATCGGCCTAACTGATTATTATCATTAAACACAATAAGCCATGAAAGCTAAAGAAATTAACAGAATTATGTATGCAGCAGGAATCTTGCTCTTAGCTGCCTTAATGAGTTATTTATTCAATTGGAACCAATCCGTGTTAAATAGATTTTTAATTATTGCCACACTTTTAGCGGGGTATCCTACTTTCCTAAAAGCTTGGAAAGCCGCTCGTTTAAAAATGTTCAGTATTGATCTCTTGGTTACGATAGCAGTAATTGGAGCATTGATCATTGGAGAATATATGGAATCGGCCGCTGTAACGTTCTTATTTCTATTTGGGGCATTTTTAGAAGGACGGTCTTTGGAGAAAGCCCGTGCTTCCATTAAATCTCTAATGGATATGGCACCGCAAGAAGCCACCGTATTGCGCAATGGCAAACGCTTGGTAATAAAGGCGGAAGACGTGGTTGAAAACGATATGGTAATTATTCAAACGGGGCAGAAAATACCAATCGACGGGCGTGTGGCATCGGGTAATGCCTCGGTAAATGAGGCAGCAATTACCGGCGAATCCGTACCCATTAGCAAAGTTGTAGATGACCAAGTGTTTAGTGGAAGCATTTTGGATAGCGGCTATCTTGAGGTAATTGCAGAGAAGGTTGGTGAAGAAACCACGTTCTCCAAGATTATTGAATTGGTGGAGGAAGCTCAAGAAGGAAAAGCAAAAACCCAACGATTTTTAGAGAAATTCGCAGCCATTTATACACCGGGTATTATGGTTCTTTCCGTTCTGGTTTGGATCATAACAAGAGACGTACATTTATCACTTACCTTTTTGGTCATCGCCTGTCCAGGTGCCTTGGTTATTTCCGCACCGGTTTCTATTGTTGCAGGAATTGGAAATGCTGCCCGCAATGGAATTTTGATCAAGGGCGGAGAGGTCATGGAAAATCTCGCTAAACTAAATGCCATTGTGTTTGATAAGACCGGTACCCTAACAAATGGGAAGCCTGCGGTTACCGCTATTAAGGGATTTGGCTTGAGCGAAAACGAATTGCTATTAATGGCTGCAGAAGCAGAAGTGATCTCAGAACATCATTTAGGAAGAGCAATTGTAAAAGAAGCTGAGAGAAAAGGATTAAACCTTCTAAATAAACCTACTGAAGTAACTGTCTTAAAAGGCCGCGGAATTGAAGTAAACCTCTCTGGAAAACTGCTTTATATCGGAAATAGAAAAGGACTTTTTCAGAATAAACTCCATATTGAGAAAGAAGTAGAATTCTATGCCACAGAACAAGAGAAAGCTGGGAATACCGCTGTCTTTATTACTAATGATAAAAAAGTTATTGGAATTATTTCTATTGCTGATACCATAAGAGAAAAAGCGAAAGAAACCATTGCGCAACTTAAACGTGAAGGTATTGAACATTTGGTAATGCTTACGGGTGATAATAACCATACAGCCCATATCGTTGGTGAGCAATTAGGGATGGATAGTATTTACGGTGAACTGCTTCCCGAAGACAAGGCCCAAAAGGTTAAAGCGTGTATGGGAAAAGGAATACATCTCGCGATGCTCGGGGATGGCGTAAATGATGCCCCTGCAATTGCTTCAGCCGATGTTGGGATTGCAATGGGCGTTGCAGGCACTGATATAGCTATGGAAACAGCAGATGTTGTTTTGATGGCGGATAACCTCGACAAATTGGTTCATGCATTAAAACTTTCTAAAGCTACGGTGCGCAATATGAAACAAAACATGTTTTTTGCTGTAGGTACGGTCGCTTTATTATTGGCTGGTGTACTTACAAAAAACGTGAACTTGGCTTCCGGTATGTTAATTCACGAATTGAGTGTGCTCTTTGTAATTTTAAATGCCATAAGATTGGTTAAATACAAACCCTTCCGCTCAAATAAACACGCCACTGTAAAAAAGCATAAAAACAGTCTTCCAGCGCGGAAAGTCTGTGTTGAATGTTAGAAATACTTAGAAGAATATTTCTTTAGATTTAACGGAAAAAATCATAGAAAATTAATTTTGATTAAAATTATTGAACGTTGTTTCAATCATAAATCAATGACGTTTCATAAAATCAAAATTAATACCACTTAAATGGGTAACGCTATTAGTTTTTTATTAGAATATAAGCATTTAGGGATGTGGCAAAGATTAACCAAAGAAAATAGGGAACCACTAAAAGCGATTTAAGCTTCACATTTGACCAGTAAAAAAACATGAAGAACCCGACAACCACAGAAAGCGCAGTTATAAGAAAAAATCCTGCTAAAACTTGTTGGTATTGAAAGAATATAGGGTTCCAGGCAAGGCTCAATATATAATACACTATTAATAGGCCAAGAAGGAGTTTTTTATTTTCCACCAAAGGCCACAAATATGACAGATAAATACTGAAACAAATCAGTAATAGAGTCCAACATATGCCAATGACTAATCCTGGGGGAGTCCAAGGAGCCGTGTTAATCCCAACATACCATTCAGACCTTGGACCTTCCCCTCCTAGTAAACGTCCAAGTCCGATAGAAGCAAAGTTTAGTATTAAAAATAATATAAATCTGTAAATCATTTGCAGCTGTTTTTAAAATTCTAAATTATTCGAAAGTGATAATTTGTTTTATTCTATAATTTCGTAGTCAATAGACAGTTTTCGCAAAGCTCTTAAAGCAGAGCCCGTGTCTTTATCTTCCACCTCGATAGCTACAGCATCTCCCTCTAAAAGTATATCTGTAAGTTCATTCGATAAGGATTCATTAATGTTTAATGAAATCTCTACAATACATTTGGATATAGCTCTTCTATCAGGTCTCGGGGCATCACAAGACAATAAGTTTAGTTTCATAATATTAATTTATTTAAGCATGATACTAAAGTTGAAAATTAGCAATATTCAATTATAACTAAATCACTATGGACTAAATGGCCATAGGTTTTTTAAAACAGACTGAAAGTCGGTTGAATTCGTGAAATTTAGAGTAAATAACTTACGCCAGTATTGTCAGGAAACGAGCGAATTTGTGGAAATTCGTGAAATTCGTGTCAAAAATTTTTAGAAGCTAAAACGGCATGCTCAAAAGTATATAGTTTTAAATAAACTTAAGACTAATAAACCTATTCTCATTTTATGTCCCACTACTATAAAAAAAACGCAGCTTCTGTGTTAAGCAAAAGTTTTACCACGACTTCAATGGTGTTCAAAACTAAATCTTTTCTCGGTCCATTATTCAGTTTTTCCATAATATCTGGAACTCGTTTATCCATAATAGAAGAAAAATCTGTTTTCTTCGGAAAATACTGCCTTATCAAACCGCTGAAATTTTCATTTGCAACACATTTCCAAGAGCAACAAGGGTTTGAAAAGTAAAAATCTATTTGCCAAGCATCGGCCACATCCTTATCCCCAGCGAACTCATTTCTGAATTTTGTGCCGATATTCTCTATGCCTAGATCCTCAAATGCAGTAATCCTTATTATCACTGTAGTCTTCAATCATTTTATGGATCAAATCGAAAAGTTGTGTAATTTTAAGATTATGCAAAAATTGTCGTTAATCTATAATAGAAGGAATTCTACATGTCTGAAACCCCTGAACTGCGCCTTAAAAACCTTTATTTTGGCATTGATAGATTCCGCTGATATAAAGGAGAATTAAGTTACCATCAACCTAGTTTTTAAACCATAATTACGTCTGATTAAGATATCATTTAATAGCTACAAAAGACAAGTCCATCTTTTATGTATATTTGTAGGATAAGAAATCTTAATTGCATTCTTTCAAATCTATAACAGTATGATTTCAAAATCCTGCAAATACGCCATCCGTGCCACCGTTTTCATTGCTTCCAAAGCCAGAGAAAACATCAAGGTCAGCATTAAAGAAATTGCTGAAGAGATTGAGGCTCCTGTCGCTTTTACAGGAAAGATCTTACAGACCTTAAATAAAAATAAGATCGTTACTTCTCTCAAAGGACCTTATGGTGGATTTTATTGTGACGAAATTCAACTTGATTCTCCAATTATTGAAGTGGTCCGTACCATTGATGGAATGGGCGTGTTTACCGATTGTATCTTTGGTCTACATCAATGTTCTGATTCCCACCCCTGCCCTATGCATTTCCAATATGCAAAGAACCGCGATGAGATATACCATTCCTTCAAAAACACTACCATTCGAAGCTTGGCTGATAACCTAAGCACTGGTATTGCCTTCCTTAAAAACCCGAAATAAAGAACAAGTAATATCTTTCCCTAAAAAATGCTGTTTTAATAGAAGACAAATTTGTCTTCTATTAGAATATATGTATCTTTGTACTATAGAATGATACAACATTCATTTCATGAATGAAACCCAAATAAAATCATAGCCCGATGAAAAAAGACAAAATAAAATCCGAACGTAAACATATCGTAATTATAGGTGGTGGTTTCGGTGGAATAGCCACTGCAAAAGCATTAAAAAACGCAGATGTTGATATTACTATTATTGACAGACTAAACCATCATCTATTTCAGCCACTTTTATACCAAGTCGCTACAGCGGAACTGTCTCCAGGTGATATCGCTGCTCCCATTCGCGCCATCGTGAATGAAGATCCTAATATAAAAGTGATTTTGGGGGAGGTGAAAAAAATTGATCCTAAAGTAAAAACTATATATTTAAACAATGGTCATTCTATCCCTTTTGATCAACTGGTAATGGCCACCGGTGCTCAATACAATTACTTTGGTCACGAAGAATGGGCAGAATTCGCCCCTGGAATGAAATCAGTTAGTGATGCCTTAAAAGTTAGGGAGCAACTTCTAATGTCCATGGAAGAGGCCGAACAATTAGACGATTCCAATAGAAGAAAGTCGCTTCTGACCTACGTAATTATCGGCGGAGGCCCAACAGGTGTTGAGATGGCAGGAGCCATTGCAGAAGTTGCCGGTAATGGGGCAAAGCATGGCTATCATACCATTAAACCGGAAGATGCCAAGATCTACTTAATTGAAGCCGGCCCACGAATTCTAAACGCCTTTCCTGAATCTTTAGGAAAGAAAGCAAAGAAAATGCTAGAGAAAATGGGTGTAAAGGTTTTATTGAACACGCCAGTAACCCATATTGAAAAGAATAAAGTCCATCTTCAAGTTGGATTGATAGAAACCCCAAATATTATTTGGGCTGCTGGAATCAAGGCATCTCCTCTCTTAGATTCATTGAAAGTGGAACAGGATCACTCTGGTCGTGTACTTGTTGGATCAGATTTAAGCATTCCAAAATATCCTGATATTTTTATTATTGGAGATTCAGCACATAGCGAAAACAAAGATGGAATACCATTGCCAGCCTTGGCTCCTGTTGCTACACAACAGGGCAAATTTGTGGGTAAACTACTTGCTAAAAGCGAAAGAAGATCCGAGGCTAAGTTTGTTTATATAGACAAGGGAACCATGGCTACCATTGGCCGTGCAAAGGCGGTCGCGGATATTAATGGTTTAGAGTTCAGCGGCTTTTTTGCTTGGTTCCTATGGTCATTTATCCACGTACTCTCCTTGATTGGATTCAGAAATAAAATTGGAGTTTTTATGACATGGATGTGGAGTTATTTCACTCATAAAAGAGGTGTACGTCTCATAACCGATCGTTCTAGATGTGAGTCTTGTACTACTTATGAACGACCCCATAACGAACTCATGGAAATGCCAGTTTAAAATTGGTTCAAACAAAAGATAATAGCCGTTACAAATATGGAGCGGCTATTTTCTTTTAAAATTTGGGCATGTTTAAAATGAAATAAAAATTTATTTTATCCATAAAACTAACAACGGAAAAATCAAATACTTAATTTTTACTACTGTCCCCCCTTAAATCTCTCGAGTAAAGTTTTATATGTTAACGATTTATCTTAGAGATTAGCGCACATTCAAGTAATCATTGTAATAATAATTCCAACGCTCCAAGTTTCTTCTTTCATATCATTACATCGTGCTCATCAATAAAAGAAGGAAAGTAACGTTCAGATTGAACAATGGAATAAGTCAGCTATAGAGTTACTTTATTTACCTTTAAACCGCCATTAAAATTGCCACATAATGACAAACCGCTGCCGCTAGAACAAAGAAATGCCAGACGGCATGATTATAGGGATATTTTTTCCAAAGGTAAAATATAACACCCAAAAGATAAAGGACACTTCCTATAAGAATCATTGCCAATACTCCTGTTGGAATAGCATCAAAAAAAGTACGCCCTCCAACCACCATAATACATCCCATCGCGATGTAAGCGAGTGTAGAAATAACATTCCATTTTCCCGTAAAGAATATTTTAAAAATAATTCCCACTGCGGTCAGGCTCCAAAGTACAGTCAACAATGTTATACCAAAAGTATTGTTCATGTAAATCAATAGAAATGGAGTATACGTACCAGCTATTAAAAAATAAATACTGATGTGGTCAAGAATCTGTAAAACTCGTTTTGCTTCGGCATGTTGAAAGCCATGATAGAGTGTGGACGACGTAAAAAGTTGTAAAAAGCAAAAGCCATAAATCGCTGCGCCGATAACTCCTGGCGTATTATCACTTTTTATGGCTAAAGCTATCAGGATAGGAACCCCTACAATACCAAAAATAATTCCGAAGCCATGAATAATGCTGTTTACAAGTTCTTGCTGGATTTTTATATTTGGATTTGAAGCTTGCATAAGAATGGATTTTGGTTAAGTAGTTGTGGAACGAAATTTTTATAAAATTACAGTATTAGTAAAGAAATAGTCCACAGAATTGGGGGCCGTACTTTTTGTTTAAACAATCAATAATGGCATCAACTCTCTGATACCCAAAATCCCTCATTTCGTTTTTCGAAGGCGTAAGCGAATGGCCAATTCCATTATTTCTTATTAATCTGTACTCTATAATCTTTGGACGAATAGGATCCAATTTGGAAAGGTCTTTTTAAGTAATGGTCCAATAATCATAGGAGCGACATTGACAATATCTTCCAACTCGCCTAGCTTAATACATTCAAAGTTTAGATTATTTCCAAGACAAAATTAAATAATACATTCTTTGATTTCCTTCCAAGCTGCATTTTTCCCGTAGTTTCACAAATTGAATCTTAGCACTTAATTTGATTTCATCTCCAACGATAAGGTCTCTTCTGCATTTTTTCCATTCCAAATCAACCCAAAATCTCTACGATCGATCTTTCCTGAAAATGATAGTTCCACTTTTTCTCCTGAATCTTAACCAGTAGTTATTTTACTAAAATCAACTGTAATAATCATAGATTTCGTGATATTTTTAATAGTTTATTTTCCCATGGATTCTCTTGTCGGATATATTCAATTCCTCAGCAACAAAAAAAGTGTGGATATTTCTCCATATCAAAAAAATCAACTGACTTTAGTTCTTCGTTGCGCTTGACATCATCAGTTTTAATCGAATTAACTGTGGCCTCAAAACAATTCCTTCAGATATTTAATATTGGACTTTGCAATATCAATCACGTCGCCAGTATGACCATTCAACATTAATTTTCCCATACTTGTGGCAAACCCCTTTATTTGATCGAAATCTACTTTTGGAGGCATGGCCAAAGCATCAGGATCAGTAAAAACATTTACAAGAGCAGGACCATCGTGCGCCAGCGCTTCTCGCAAGGCGCCTTTAAGGTCTTGACATTCGGTTACACTCCATGCTTTAATGTCCATGGCTTCTGCAACCTTGGCAAAATCAGGGTTTTTCATATCGGTTTGCCATTGAGGATATCCAGCTACTTGCATTTCCAGTTTGACCATTCCCAAAGTACGATTATTGAAAATAATAATTTTTGCTGGGATGTTGTACTGGCTTATCGTCATCAAGTCCCCCAAAAGCATGCTAATGCCGCCGTCGCCACATAAAGCAATAATCTGACGGTCTGGTCGGGAAAGGCCTGCGCCGATGGCCATGGGCATTGCATTTGCCATGGAGCCATGATTAAAGGATCCAGTGAGGTAACGATTACGTTTTCCCTTTATGTATCTAGCAGCCCAAACGGCTGACATCCCTGTATCAACAGTGAAAATAGCATCATCCGCAGCGACTTCATCAATCACAGACGCCACAAACTCAGGATGGATCATTTTTTCTTTGGATTTTTCGTCTACATACGACGCATATTTTTCTTCTTGCTCTGCATGTAATTTCCGCATCTCTTTTAAAAACTCATCGTCAGATTTTTTATCAAGCAGGGGTAATAACGCTTGCACTGTATCTTTTATATCCCCAGCATAGCCATAATCTACTTTGGCGCGGCGACCGATGCGTTCGGGTTTATGATCGATTTGAATAATGGTGTTTTTCTCAGGCAAAAAGTCGGTGTATGGAAAATCAGTACCCAACAAAATTACCAGATCAGCTTCGTGCATAGCTTTAAACCCGGATCGATTGCCTAATAAACCGTTTAAACCTACAGCATAAGGATTGCTGGTTTTATCAAAAAATATTTTACCGCGAAAACTAAAACCCATAGGAGCATCTAGTTTTTCTGAAAGCAGCATCGCTTCTTCTTGAGCGTCTTTACAACCATAACCACAGAATAACATCACTTTCTTATTGGAGTTAATGACTTCCGACAATTGTTCCATTTCTTCTTTTCCTGGGATAAGTCTGGAGTTAGTGTAGTAATTTTTATGCGAAGTACTTATCTCCTCAACAGCGGCCTGAGATACATCGCCTGGCAAACCAACTACCGCTACTCCCCGCTCTTGAATAGCATGTTGAATCGCGGCCTGAAATGCCTGAGCCGCCTGTTGCGGTGTGTTGGCCATAACACAATATTTACTGCAATCGTCAAATAGTTTGACGACGTTTGTTTCCTGAAAATTATCCATCCCCATTCTATCGGAGTTTATGGTGGTGGCGATGGCTATTACAGGATTTCCCGAACGGTTCGCGTCGTATAGTCCGTTGATCAAATGTATATGGCCCGGGCCACTACTACCCATGCAACAACCAATACCATCTAGTTCGGCGTCCATAGAAGCGGCATATGCTCCTGCTTCTTCATGGCGTACATGAATCCATTCCAGTCTTCCATCTCGTCGTACAGCATCATTGATGGGATTTAAACTATCTCCAGTAACGGCGTACAACCTTTTAACACCTGCGTTGACTAAATTTTCTACTAATAAATCTGCTACATTCTTTGCCATATCTTTGATTTAACTAACACATAATTTGATTTTATTTGATTTCCTTCGCAGTTGCATTTTGACTTTGTTTCACGAATTGAATCTTCGCACTTAATTTGATTTCATCGCCAACAATAAGATCTCCTGCAGCATTTTTACCATCCCAAGTCAACCCAAAATCTCTACGATCGATCTTTCCTGAAAATGATAATTCCACCCTGTCTCCAGAATTTTTCCCAATACTAGTTTTACCAGAATCTATTGCAAGAGTTATTGATTTCGTAATATCTTTAATGGTTAAATCCGCTTGTATTTTCTTTTCGTTGGCATTAAAATCCTCTGCAACAAAACGGATGTACGGATATTTTTCCATATTGAAAAAATCAGATGATTTCAGATGTTCGTCGCGCTTGGCATCATCAGTTTTAATTGAATTAACTGAGGCCTTGAAACTAATTTTGTTGACTGATTCAAAATCATCGGTTTCAGTTTCTACCTGACCTTCAAAGACTTCCATTTGGCCAATAACGTTAGTAATAAAAAGCTTTCGTACTTTAAAACTGGCTTCACTATTTTTTTGTTCGATATTCCATTTTGTCATTTCCATCGTTTTGAAATTTAAAATTACAGATATAAAGATACGTAGATTATCATAGAAGATAGAATTATCCTTTAATAAAAAATGAGATATCTTTCATTTTTTCGACCATAATTAACCGATCAGATAGGCCAAACCATTTTCAACTGGCCCGCAAAGCGCACTAATAGTTTTGGTATCAAATAAGTCTTGTATAATTTCTCTTCCTTTTTTATAGTCATCATGAATAGGACAGGGATGTTCCGATGAGCATTTGCTTAAACCCAAGCCACATTTCTCAAATAGATCCTTCCCATCGATGGTGTCCACAATGGTAATTATAGGTTGCAGCTGTTGTTCCTTGGTAATGTAAAACCCTCCAGACGGCCCTCTGGTACTGTTAATTATATTTTGACGTACTAAATTCTGCAAGATTTTACTCACTGTGTGTTCACTAGCGTTGATATATTGCGAAATATCCTTAACACCTATTTTTTCTCCAGTTTCTTCTTTCGAAGCCAAATAAATAACAGCTTTTATGGCCGTTTTACACGTATTGCTTATCATTTTTATGAGGATAAAAATAAATTGCCCGCTTCAGAAATCATACTCTGATCCCAAGGTGGTTGAAAAGTTAACATAATCTGTATGTTATTATCCGGAAAAGGTTGTTGCACCGCTTGTGTCGCCGCTTCTACGATAGATTCTCCCATCGGACAAAAACGAGTAGTTAAAGTCATGATAACGATAATGTCATCACTGTCTTCTTTGAAGTCAGTTTCATAAACCAAACCCAGATCTACAATATTTAAATCGATCTCGGGATCCATGACATGATATAAGGCTGCGATTGCAATTTCATTTTTATCGGGATTATTTGTTTTTATATTCATTTAATTTTGCTTTATGAAAGAGAATTTTAAATACATTAAAGTTATACAGCACCGCAGTAATTAACAGAAATACGGCACCAATGTTTAAAAATAGAACATTCGTTCGAACAATCCCCAAACCGAAGATTATAAAACCAAACAGGTAGACCACGCCATTCACAATAAAAATCTTATTGTCAAAGAGTTCTTTAGGATTTGGAGTTTTTCCTAATCCAGCAATACTACTATATACTCTATTCCAAACAATAAAGGGCAAGGTCTTAAAGGTCATCCCCAATATGATGGTGGTTATCCAACCGAAAAAAATAGTGAATCCATATAACATGACTAACTGCAAGCTATTTACATTTGCAAACAGGATAATGATGGCAATCAATACAATTACCGGAACCATCGTTAATGCCACGGATAGCATAGAAATTTTCACTTGTTCATCTACCTTTTTACGAATACGTTTCGCATAAGATCGGTAAATGTGATTTCCGAATAGTAGAACACTTACTCCAATTAATAAGGTGGGCATAAAATATAGTTCTACTTTGACAGAAAGAAAAAACATAATTATAAAACTGATTAATCCCGTATTGATTAGTGCGTAAATGAGCCATAACCTCTTTTTGTTTTCATATTTAGAAATGAGGAACATAGGTATCAACCGGGAACCTACCCCAAAGATCATTAATAAAAACCACCCGATAATCCCTAAATGGGCATGGAGTGAAAGGAAGTTAATAGAATTTATTGATAAGAAATTTGAGCTGAAATTCCAGACTAATAAAAGCCCTAAAAAAGTCGTTGTGAATAGCCATAAAACCGAAGTGAATGCAAATACAGCGTGTACATTTCGGCTTTTGCTATGATATATGCTCAACGAAAGATTGAGGACGTAAC
The DNA here is from genome assembly GCF_004115975.1 of Gelidibacter gilvus. Lineage (GTDB taxonomy): Bacteria > Bacteroidota > Bacteroidia > Flavobacteriales > Flavobacteriaceae > Gelidibacter > Gelidibacter gilvus. The sequence continues at coordinate 22,066 of NZ_SDDZ01000019.1, forward strand.
TGATAACCGCGAGATTGATAAGTATACTACCAGCCTTTGCTACCAATCCCATATTAAACTCGTAAAAAGCAAAAACCAATAATGGAATCCCAAAAGCAGCAAAGATAAATGACAAATAAGCAAGGATGTTGCTGTGCAATTTGCCTTCTATCATTACAGGAAACAACTGATGACTGGCGCCCAAAATGATCATAGTTCCCCAGCCGAGTGCCATAGTATGCGTAATAGCCAACGTATGCGGATTAAAATAATGCGCTGTAAATGCCGACGTATTTATCAGCATTAAAATAGTTGCTATTAGAAATGAAAGTGCAGCATAACCATAAAAAGGCAACACAACTTTATAGGACGTGTTTTTAATAGGACTATTATTTCCGGCTAAAAACATCTTAATTCCTAAAAATTAAAAGTCGAACTTCTCCTTCGCTCATTTCCTTTATGCGATAATCAAAATCTCTGTCGGATAATTCAGGAAGCAAAAATACTGGAATTCGTTTATGATACACATAAAGTGCTTCATCCGCTGGCAGTTTATCAAGTTCCTCTAATATGGTCATCATCGGCTGGGGCATTTCTAATTGCCGCACATCTACAGTGACCAACTTATCAATAAACCGTTGCATCATGCCATCCCATCCACTGTGTGCACTATCTGTTTTTGGAGCTTCAACCGCGGTCTTATCAGATTTCTTATAGAAATAAGTTTCTACCAAATCATTACTTATGACATCTGCATAAACATCAAACCCTTGTTTTTCTAACATTTTTATTAAAGGAACGGGCTCAAAAGTATTGATCACTTTTAAAGCTTCTCCCTCGTGAACAGATTTGACTTTATCTAATATTAAAGTCAAAGGGTCCTTCCCTGAGGCTAATAATTCGCGGACATCAAAATCGATAATTTGATTTTTTCTAAGTGTCGTGATAAATTCAGGGAGTTCTTTTTTATCTTCAACAACAGCTTTGGTATCGGTATCAATTTCGAAACCTAAGGGCTGGAGCTTGCTAAAGAAGTCATCTACTTGACAGCCTCCCATCTCAGAAGCCATAGCAATGCTTGTTCTTCCTGCGAGTTCTTTTCTGAGTTCTAGGTTTCTTAGCGTTTCAAATTTTGGATTGATGCTTATGATTGCCTCCAATGCATCAGGATGTGCATTAATTAGGTAGGCGATTTTAGTATTTGCATTAATGGATTTCATCGCCCTATTGTATTTGATTTTCCAATTCGATCGCCTTAGGAAAAAGGATGTTATTTTCTAAATGGATGTGTAAATCTAGGTCATCTTCAAATTCATCCAACATACGGTACAGAAGCGTGTAACTGGCACATGCATCTTCAGGGAGCGTGTAATAGTTAGTGAGTTTTCTGATGTCATTCATTTCATTACCGACAAATGCATGTTCCGCTTCGTGTTGCATTATGAAGTGCTGAAACTCATTTGAAGTCAGCGTTTTTTGAGAAGCCGTTTCCTTTGTTCTATTTACAAAAGTCTTCAATAAAGGGAATAACCTTATTTCTTCTTTTTCCATGTGGGCAAGTAAATCTGCACCAACTGCTTTTACCAGATTATTGATTTCAATCAATTCGGGATGACGTTCGCCATGGACTTCCATTACCTTTTGGGCATAAGCTGTGATATCAGGCAAGTTTTTTCTAACATAACGATGGTGGACATTTACAATATAATCAGAAAGAAAATCTAAATCCCATTCGTCATAAGACATTGGGCGCGATGCCGGTTCTTTATCTGTCTGTTGCAACTCCTGCTCTACTTTGGTCACATCCAGACCTTTTTCAGCACAAGCTTCTTTTATGGTTTTCTTCCCTTCGCAACTAAAATCCAGACCATATTTTTTAAAAATCTCTGCTTTTCGTAAATCTTTTGCGGCCAATTCTCCAAGCGTTTCTTCAATTTCTCCAGAAACTCGTTTTTTGATTTTCACTTTCCACCATTGCGGTCCTTCTTCCAAATATTCCCAAGTAAAGATATTTCCTTTTTGACCCAATAGCTGATAATAAAGTGGTTTGGGATCATGATCATTGTGTATGGTCAAACTCTCTCCTTCATCCAATTGATCAAAACGATTAAATATAGTAGGGTGTTTTAGTTGAGGATCTAGTAAAGTAACATTTAAGATATTTTCAAGTGTTGTTTCCATTTTGTCATGTTTTATAAAATGTGATTTATGAGTTTTAGGGATGATTTTTTGTAAAATTAATTATATTTTCTAAATAAAAGTATTAAAGTGCTTTTATTCTTTAATAAAACGTTTTTTGATAAGTTATCTCAAATTAAATCAGTAAAATTGTCATTTAAAAATAAAAACATCTTTATAGCATACATTATTATGGATACTAAAACACAAACAGAAGCGCTGGATATGCGCATACATGTTCCAATTGAAAGACATAAAAAATTAATACAACTCTTTAAAGAATTACCTGTAGATGAGAACTTTATCTTTATCAATGATCATGACCCTATTCCTCTTTATTATGAGTTTCGTTCTATTTATGGCGATGTAGTAGGCTGGGAATACCTCAATCGTGGCGGCAGAGAATGGACGGTCAAAGTAACGCGTACGGAGGCTTCGCAGGGCAGAGAATTTACAGACATCTCAACCTTACTTGATCTTCGGAAAGCAGAAGAAAAGGAATGGAAGCAAATTGTATTTCATCGTTACGGTATGATGGAAGAAGGAGATACGATGGAACTTATTGCTGCCACAGAACCTAAAGACATTCATGGCATTTTTATAAATAAATTTGAAGGACAACACTCTTGGATATACAAAAAGCAAGAAACTAATGAAGTGGTTATTCACATCACTAAAAAAGTTAAAAGTGGTTTAGGAGATGATGGTTTTGCTGTAGTTCAAGAATTTGATTTGCGACCGTTCCCTCCAACAGAACGTCATGAAATGTTTTATAAAGGTTTTGCAGATACAAAACCTGGTGAAGCGTTTGAGTTTATCAATGATCATGATCCTTTGCCTCTTTACTATCAAATGGAAGCAGAAAGTAAAGATCCGTTTAAATGGGAATATATTATTAAAGGCCCCGATGAGTGGAAAGTTAGAGTTATTAAGACCAAGTAATAATATTTTTAAGGGAGCACAAAAGGCTCCCTATTTTTTTATAATGCAGAATGGGTCTCTCTATTATTCTTGAGTGAGACGAACAATGTTGTCAAAATCATAATCTGCCCTTGTTAATGCTCTTTTGGCTACTTGGATAGCAATAGGTGCCGGATTTGGAGGATGAACGGGAACCTCTTTTGTCGCCATAAGTTCTTCTAAAAGCTCTTGGTTTTGCCCTTGTGTTAAGGCTTCACAAATATCATACAATCCTCCGGGTTCCTCTTCAGCTAGATTGTGTTTTTCTAAGATATAGCGTATCACATTTATTAAAGACACTGTAGGTGGAGGCACCATTAATGCGGTAATAGCACCATGCTCCAATCGATACTGTGGAATGACCTCTTTTATTACTTTAGGATTTAATTTTAAACAACAAACATAACTCCTTGTAATTCGGTCTTTTTCACTGACTACGTTATAATCAAGACTATTCACTCAGACAGAGATTTTAAGTCTAATTGAGCAATACTTTATCATTAACGTAGATGTTATTATTCCCCTTTACGTGATTGATAATCTTCTAAGTCCGCATTCCCTTCTCCATTTTCTTTAAACCATTTTTCCATCATCTCATACTCTTCTGGAGATATATTTGGCAATTGTCTTACGAAAGCCGTAACGCCCCACATTTCCTCATCTCCATGAGTTGGTCCAAGTCCAGGCATTCCTGTATCTTTAATTCCATTTTTAATAATCCAAAAAAGTTCGGCATCTGTCCATTTTCCAACAACTGCTTTATCAGTCAGATCAGGAGCAGCTGGATAAATATACATCCAAGGATCTGATTTTCGACCTGGTGCTCCGTGACACGTTTGACAGGCTTTGGTGTAGGCTCCATAAAATTTCCGAGCAAGTTTTTTATCCTCAAGGTTTATGTCTTCAGGCACGTTAATATATTTCGAATGGCTACGAACAGAGCTTTCCATCGTTTTTCTAAATACCCACTCGATAGGAGCAATGTGTTTATCTGTAGCACCTACGTTATAAACACCCCCAAAAACAACGGTAATAAATACTGCTATTAAAAGCGTTACAATAATTAAAGTCAGCGTAATAAGTGATTTTTTTTTCATGATTGTTTGTTTCATTCGTTATTTGTAACTGAAGTCATGCCATTCCCTGTTGTAAATCAGAGCCAACCTCGACCAAGACGTCCTGATAAAATTAAATCCTTTATTATGAAAACAAAAAATACAGTAATCTAGAATTCTACTTCCGGATGGATTCCCCAACGCGTTTTATCAGCAAAGGCAAAATCCATTTTATATTTCTCTGGAATGTTTCCATTAAGCATAGAACCTGGTTTTATTGAGGGAAAAAGTTCTTCATAAGTAATCATATCATTAAATGAAATACGACGATAAATATGAGAACGTGTCATATTTTTAGGTTCATCCAAACCAGTTGCTCCTAAAAGTTCAACAAAATTTTTAATTGTTAATTCATGATATCTAGCCACACGGACTTTTTTATCTTCAGGAACCAAGCCTACTGTCAATTTAGGATCCTGAGTTGTAATTCCGGTCGGACATCTATTTGTGTTACATAGTAATGCTTGGATACATCCCAAAGCTAACATCATGCCTCGCGCTTGATAACATGCATCAGCTCCCAAAGCAATAGCACGGGCGACATGAAAAGCAGCGGTAATTTTACCTGATGCAATAATTTTAATATGTTGACGTATTCCCATGCCTCTAAGAATATTATGAACAAAATCAAGACCGTCAATCAAGGGGGCGCCTACATAATTGGTGAATTCGGGAGGTGCCGCCCCTGTGCCGCCTTCACCACCGTCTACTGCAATATAATCAGGATATATATCGAGTTCCACCATCGCTTGACAAATGGAAATAAATTCACTTTTATACCCAATACACAATTTAAACCCAACAGGTTTCCCTCCAGATAAATCTCTTAATTTCTGAATGAATTTCACCATCTCCATTGGGGTATCAAAAGCAGAGTGATACGGGGGTGACACCACTTTAGTATGTGGTTGAATGTGACGGATTCTACCGATTTCTTCAGAGTTTTTCTCTGCTGGCAGAATACCGCCGTGTCCAGGCTTCGCACCTTGGGAAATTTTAAGTTCAATCATTTTTACATTAGGATGTTTCGACTTTTCAGCAAAGAGTTCAGGATTGAACCTTCCATCCTCAGTACGGCATCCAAAATAAGCGGTACCAATTTGCCAAATCAAGTCGCCCCCATGTTTTAAATGATAATCACTCAAACCTCCTTCTCCGGTATTATGAGCGAAGTTGCCAATTTTTGCTCCAGCATTCAAAGCTTCAACCGCAACAGAACTAAGTGCTCCAAAACTCATGGCTGAAATATTTATTATACTGGCAGAATAAGGCTGTTTACAATCCTTATTACCTATCATTATCCGCGGATCATGATTTAAAGTATCAAAAGCCTTTGGTGCGATGGAATGGCAAATCCATTCATAGCCTTCGGCATAAACATCAAGCTGGGTCCCGTAGGGAATAGTATCACGAACTCCTTTTGCTCTTTGGTATACTGTAGAACGATCTACACGATTAAAAGGACGTCCGTCAATATCTGATTCAATAAAATACTGGTACATTTTTGGTCGTAGGTCTTCCAATACATAACGCAGTCTCCCGAGTACAGGATAGTTACGCATAATGGTATGTTTTGTTTGAAAAACGTCATAATATCCCAAAATGGTCAGGATTAAAACAATTCCAAAAAGCACGAACCAATTGGAACTTAAAAAAACGGCTAACGCAAATGTTATTAAAAGCGAAGCCGTGGATATTATAAAAAACTGTTTTTGCATAATTAAAGTATTATTAAATAATTCTCCAAGGTAGAACGTTGAAATATTCAACGAGAAAAAAGTTTTGGCTTTTTATGAAAATCTTTAGTTTTCAAATTTCTCTACTACTCCTAGTGTTAAACATCAGGAAATTATAATGATTAAAGTAATGACAGTAAGAAAAGTAAGAACAGTTAATGATTTCTGTTTATGTTTAATTGTATTGACCGTTTTTGAAATTTATTCTTTCTAAGTGCTCCATAAAACACTTTTTGCTGGATTGCTCTCTTTTTTTTAAATAGTATTTCTAAGTTAAGCTCACAAAAAATATTCTGATATTTACTCAATAAGTATTTTTATCTTGTTATCCACTGGCATAATGTGTATAGCTTCGGTATCCTCTATAATTTCTAGGTAATGTTCTATGCCTCCTGGAATTATTTTTGTTTCTCCTACTTCCAAAGCGTACTCCTTATCGTTTATTTTCAAGACAGCTTTTCCTTTTAGAATTACGAGGACAGACTCTTCCACTGATAAATGTTTTGGTCCGATCGTATTGGCCTCTGCCATCATTTTAAGGTTTTTGAAAACCTTTCCTTCGCTTAAAAGCTGGGTTTTCGGATTCTTTTTAACTTTCATATATATTTAAATTACCAGATAATAAGTTATTTCTTAACACAACAAATCGTACAGATAGCCTTGATTTAACTGCTAAGATCATTGTTATTTCTGCTAAAGTTACATAAATTTATACAGAGAATAAATAACAGTCGCGATTGATATCACAAAAATGTTTGGTGCTAAAAATACAGAAGTAGTGACCTTGAGAAAAATAAATCGCGAGTTCCAGAAGCAGAGAAAGCTGGATAAACTAGTCTCCGTAGTAGTCTCATGTAATGCGTATGTTCTGCATAGCGACCCTGGCATATACTAAAGACGTTTAAATATTAGTTTCCTTTACACTTTCGAAATTAACCTATCAGTCATGTGAGGATTTACCAAGGAAAGATTGAAGATACGAGTCAATCACTATGGGCTAAAGTAATACCCGTACGACAAACGTTCTGATGATCCTGTCGGACTATATTCAGGCGATTTTTACCATAATCTGAGACTAATTAATGTGTCAATCCCCACTTGCAACCAGAAAACTTCTTCAGTAAGGCTGTTACAGATCTTTATCGAAATTAATACCTGTCAAGCGTTTTAGAGCCAAAAAAAACTAAAACCATGCTTATTGAAGAATCGAAAATCCAGAAACAGCTCTCCTTTCTAATTTTCCTCGGTCATCTATTAATCATTGTACAACTTTTATTCTTGTATTAGAATAATGGGATCAAACTATGATAGGATGGTTAAATAGAAATAAATTTTTGTACTTTTAAGGATAGATTTGTCCCAGATAAACATGTCATATCATCTTCATCAATACTATGAATGATATTAAGGTATTTACGAACGATGGTAGCACCCTAACATCAATCCCTAGATACTGGTTCTAGAAGGGTTCATTCAAAATCAATGTCAGATACTTGCACGAAATAAAACACAGATCATAATGAATAATTCCTTAGAAAAAATAAACGTACCCACCATGGCCCAATACGCAGCCGAGGGCAAAAGACCAGAAATTCTTTTTTGGGTCGGGTGCGCTGGAAGTTTTGACGATAGGTCAAAGAAGATTACCAGAGCCTTTGTACGCCTGCTCAATCAGGCAAATATCGCTTTTGCCGTTCTGGGAACTGAGGAAAGCTGTACGGGTGATCCTGCAAAAAGGGCCGGTAACGAATTTATCTTCCAGATGCAGGCCATGATAAATATCAAAACCCTGAATGGTTACGGGATTACAAAAATTGTTACAGCCTGCCCACATGGTTTTAATACGCTCAAAAATGAGTATCCCGAATTAGGAGGACATTTTGAAGTCGTACACCACACCCAGCTACTTCGTTCTCTAGTTGAAGAAGGGCGTTTAAAGATAGATGCTGGAAAATTCAAGGGAAAGCGTATTACATTCCATGACCCCTGTTATTTAGGACGAGGAAATAGAGAATATGATGCACCCCGAAATTTATTACAAAAACTCGAGGTTGAACTGATCGAAATGAAGCGAAGCAAATCAACAGGATTTTGTTGTGGCGCCGGTGGAGCTCAATTCTTTAAGGAATCCGAACCTGGGGATAAAGAAATAAATGTTGATCGTGTCGAGGAGGCTATTGCAATCCAACCAGAGATTATAGCCACTGGATGTCCGTACTGTACCAACATGCTTACCGATGGTCTCAAGACAAAGAACAAAGAAGATGAAGTACAGGTAATGGACATTGCTGAAATGATCGCGAACGCAGCTGATCTTTAAAAAAAAATTAATGACTATTGCATAGATCAGTTTTTAGGAATATCAAGCTATCCGTTTAACATTATTACAATGGAATCCATCAGGAAAATAAAATAAACATCATGAAATTTACTTTAAAAATATGGAGACAGAATAATGCCATTTCCAAAGGAGAGATTAAAACCTATCTCGTAGAGGGCATCGAGAGTGATATGTCCTTTCTTGAAATGTTGGATGTGCTCAATGCTGGACTTATGGACAAAGGCGAAGAACCAGTGGCATTTGACCACGACTGTCGCGAAGGCATTTGTGGAACCTGTTCATTACAGATCAACGGGAGACCGCATGGACCAGAACGCTTAACGACCACTTGCCAATTGCACATGCGTAAATTTACAGATGGTGATATCATTGTTATTGAACCTTTTAGAGCCAATGCTTTTCCGGTCATCAAAGATCTGGTAATCGACCGCAGTTCATTCGACAGGATCCAACAGGCTGGAGGTTATGTTTCCGTGAACACCTCGGGAAATACTATCGATGCCAATACCATTCCCATAAACCATGATGATGCGGAAACAGCCTTTAATAACGCAACTTGTATTGGCTGTGGTGCCTGCGTGGCCGCGTGCATAAACTCTAGTGCGGTCCTGTTCGTTTCTGCAAAAGTAACTCAATTTGCATCATTGCCCCAGGGTAAGATCGAAGCTACAGAGCGCGCTCTAAGAATGGTGGCACAAATGGATGAGGAAGGTTTTGGAAGTTGTTCTAGCACTGGTGCATGCGAAGTTGAATGCCCAGCAGGAATCACGTTAGTAAGTATTGCCCGATTGAACCAAGAACATTTAAAAGCAAAGCTGAAGGGCTAAAATATTGTAGTTGCAAATCAATTCTAACCTATTTGGATATTATTTTCATTATGCGAAAATTATCTAAAATCTAATGGAACGGATTGTATAAGAAATTAAACGAGTAAATATATCTTCCGGTAACATGAAGGATCGAATATCCTGATAATTCGGAGAAATTAATAAAAAAAAATAACAATAAATATTATGGACAAAGATCCCTTTAAAGTTAGAAAAAAATTAGCGTTGTTAGACAAAGAAGTTGGTTATTATAGTCTTTCAGTGCTTGAAGAACAAGGCTATGAAATAAGTAAGCTTCCGTTTTCCATTCGTATCCTATTAGAAAATGCATTGCGGAATTATGACGGATTTACAGTTACTGAAGAAAACATCGAGACTTTGCTTAATTGGCGACCTGAAGCATCAGAAAAAGACATTCCCTTTAAGCCTGCACGTGTTTTGATGCAGGATTTTACCGGCGTTCCCGCAGTGGTCGACCTTGCCGCGTTGCGTGCAGAGGTAGCTCGAAAAGGGAAAGATCCCGACACGATAAATCCGCTAGTTCCAGTCGATTTGGTCATTGATCATTCCGTACAGGTCGATTATTTTGGAACGGACTATTCTTATGGTCGCAATATGGACGAGGAATTCAAGCGCAACATAGAGCGTTATCAGTTCTTAAAATGGGCGCAACGATCTTTTGATAATTTTCGGGTGGTACCTCCTGGAATGGGGATTTGCCATCAGATAAACCTAGAATATTTCTCTAAAGGCGTCATCGAGAGGGATGGTGAAGTATTCCCCGATACATTAGTTGGCACCGACAGCCATACGCCCATGGTAAACGGCATTGGTGTAGTGGCTTGGGGCGTTGGGGGAATTGAGGCCGAAGCGGCCATTCTTGGACAGCCATTGTATTTTATAATGCCTGAGGTAGTAGGACTTAAACTTACAGGAAAACTTCCTTTGGGTTCCACCGCTACTGATCTAGTCCTTACGATTGCCAATCTATTACGTAAACAAGGCGTAGTTGGAAAATTTGTAGAAGTTTTCGGTCCTGGCTGTAGCCATCTTTCAGTACCAGACAGAGCTACGATTGGCAATATGTCTCCAGAATTTGGATGTACAATTACATATTTTCCAATAGATGATAAAACGTTGGAATATATGCATCTGAGCAATCGTTCCAAAGAACAAATTGACTTGGTGGAAACCTATTGCAAGACCAACATGTTATGGCGAGAGAACGAGGAAAAGATTCAGTACACTACCGTTGTTGAGCTAGACGTATCTACCATTGAACCCACAGTAGCAGGCCCTAAACGTCCACAAGACAAGATATTGCTTCGGGAGTTTAAACCCAAATTCGTTGAGTTATTGAAAGAATCCTTTGGACGAGACTATATTGAACAAAATAAACGTGAATCAATGCTCTCCATCTTAGAATTTATAGATGAAGGAGGAGGACAACCGACACATAAATTACCGATACCAGCCCATGTTGGTACTGTCGAAACAATTGAAAAAGACGGACTAAAAACAATTTGGATAGATAGAGGTGTGGATAAGTTTAAGCTCTCAGACGGAGCAGTGGCCATAGCCGCGATCACTTCTTGCACCAATACCTCAAACCCCTTTGTGATGATAGGAGCTGGACTCGTCGCAAGAAAAGCCCGTGAGCACGGCATAGACGTAAAGCCTTGGGTAAAGACCTCTCTTGCCCCAGGTTCCAAAGTCGTTACGGATTATCTGGAAAAAGCAGACCTTATGAAGGATCTGGAGGCGCTGAAGTTTCATTTGGTAGGTTATGGTTGTACGTCCTGTATAGGCAATTCAGGTCCCCTTCCCCCTGCCATTGCCCAGGCTGTAGATGAATACGAACTCGTTGTAACTTCGGTACTCTCGGGAAATCGGAATTTTGAGGCTAGGGTACATCCGCAAGTAAAAATGAATTTTTTGATGTCGCCAATGTTAGTGGTCGCCTACGCTATTGCTGGACGGGTAGATATCGACCTTATCAATGACCCCATCAGCTACGACAGAAACCTTCAGCCGGTGTATCTAAAGGACATTTGGCCTACTGATGACGAGATCAATGAGATTTTGGGAAGCGTTCTTTCTCCAAAGGACTTCAAAAAGAACTACGACAAAATATTCGAGGGAGATGAGATATGGCGAGACCTCCAAGTTCCAGAAGGAAAACTGTACCACTGGGACGAAAACTCCACGTATATCAAGGAAATTCCATTTTTCAGGGATATCCCGACTGTCGCGTCGGATTTGGGAAATATAGAAAATGCTCGCGTATTATTGGTTCTAGGCGACAGCATAACCACCGACCACATATCTCCAGCAGGATCTTTTAATGAACACTCCTCAGCTGGAAAATATCTGATCGAACAAGGTGTGAAAAAAGAAAATTTTAATTCCTATGGTAGTCGCCGAGGCAACGATGAAGTTATGGTTCGCGGTACTTTTGCTAACGTTCGCATCAAGAACAAACTTGCCGATAAAGAAGGAGGATATACCCGCTTTTTACCTACAGGAGAGGAAATGAGCGTTTATGAAGCTTCCGTAAAATACATGCAAGAAAATACGCCACTAGTGATCCTAGCTGGAAAGGAATATGGAAGTGGATCGTCCAGAGATTGGGCTGCTAAGGGCACGTTCCTCCTGGGAATCAAATGTGTGCTTGCCGAAAGTTATGAGCGTATTCATCGTAGTAATTTAGTGGGCCTTGGCGTACTCCCACTCCAATATAAGGAAGGAGACACTGCTGAAAAATTAGGAATCAACGGCAATGAGATATTCACGATAACCGGTATTTCTGAAGATATAAAACCATTAAAGGAAGTACAGGTCATCGCAGAGAACGACAAGGGTGAGAAAATAGAATTCGAAGCCATTGCACGTCTCGATTCACTTATCGAAATAGAATACTATCGCAACGGAGGAATACTGCAGTACGTATTGCGCCAATTTTTGGAAAAATAGAAGTAAACTTAAAAAATAGTAATTATGGAAAATGAAAAACTTTATCCCAAGAGCACAAGAGAACTTAATGAGAAAAAAGCTGCCTTAGCACCAGACAATGTGGAGGCTTGGCGTAATTTCAGTAGTACGGTCTTCAAGGCGGGTGCCTTGGACGAAAAAACAAAACAGCTTATCGCCGTAGCCGTGGCACACGTTACCCAATGTCCTTATTGCATTAGAGCACATACTCCGCAAGCAATGCGTAAAGGAGCGAGCAAAGAAGAAATTATGGAAGCCATCTGGGTGGCGGCTGAAATGCGGGCAGGCGCAGCCTATGCCCATGCTACCCTGGCTATGGACGAGATGGAGAAACATAGATAAATCAATCTGTATTGTTTAGATTATAGGTTTCGTTTTAAAAAGATGACCACCCACAAATAGCATTTATTGATAACAAACTCAATTCTAAATAGCTAAATATCTTATACCGCGTATTATAGGCCGGGGTTTATTTATATGGTTATTAACTCTTTATTTTAATCACCTACCATCTGACCTAAATTATCAAACAAGCACAAAATAACTTTGTTTATTGCGGTACGGATCAATTCGAAAACCATCTTTAAAGGTGGTTATTCGAGTTGGTAATGTAGCACTTTAGTAAGTCTTTGGTTCGATTAATTACACAGGCGGATTTGTCAATGTTCTTATAAATCTGATGGAGATTCGTTAAGTGTTGTCTGAATTCTCCCCGCATCCATGTGAATGATTCGGGTAGATAGTCTTTTGGCTTCGTCGATATCATGAGTGACCATCACAAAAGTAGTATTCAGCTTTTGATGAATGTTTTTCACTAAATCTTGCAGGTTCATTCGTGTTTCGGCATCAAGCGCCGAAAAAGGTTCATCCATTAATACTATTTCAGGGTTGTGAGCAATGGCTCTGAGAATACCCACCCGCTGACGTTGTCCTCCACTTAGTGTGTCAGGAAACTTTTTTAAAACGCTGCGGTCTAAGTTGACGAGTGGTAGAAGCTCGTTGATTCGCTCCTCACTATCTTTGGCGTCACGTTTAATCAGATTGAGGCAATAACACATGTTTTGATAGGCCGTTAAATGAGGAAAAAGGGCACCTTCCTGAAGAACATACCCCATTTTACGTCTCAGTTGATGCAATTCCCAATCGGCTATGCTTTTGTTTAAAATTTCAATTTCTCCTTCGCGTCGTAGTAGCAAGCCATTGATTAACCGCAACAATGTTGATTTTCCACAACCACTTTTTCCAGTGAGGCAAATAAACTCGCCTTTATCCACAGTAAAAGAGATATTATTCAGAACACTTTGTTCTCCGTATGAAAAACCCACCCCAGTAAAACGTATGATAGTTGAATTGCTCATTTCTGCTGTTCTTTTAAGTGTTCGAGAAATAATTTTGCCACTATCCGAGGGTCTTTTTTTAGCACTTCCACTTCATAGTTCATTTGGGTCATTGTTTCGGTGCCTATCTGTTGATTCAGCTCCATAAGCAGCGGTTCTAATTGAGGGAATCTTTCCAGTATTTCCATTCGAGCAATTATTCCGGCCTCGTAGCTTGGGAAATAGTTTTTATTGTCGACCAGCACTTTTAAATTCAGTGCTACAATCTTTGCATCCGTAGTAAAAGCATCAATGGCATTCACTTTTCCTTCTACAATGGCATTATATCTCAAATTAATATCCATCTCGTGAATGGACGAAAAATTAAACCCGTAAGTCTTCACTAGGCCTTCGTACGCATCGGAGCGTTCGAAAAAATCGAACTCTGCACCAAATTTAAAATGCGGGCTATAACGAGCCAGATCTGAAAAATTGTGAATCTTAAATTTTTGCGCCAGGCTGTCAGGGATAGCCAGGGTATAGGTGTTGTTAAAACCAAGTAATCCTAACCATTTTAGATGATAGTTTTCTTCATACTGTTTTTGTATAAGGGAAAATTCTACATGATTATCAGTTGGCAATGGCTTTTCCAAGACATTCATCCATCCAGTTCCGGTATACTCAACATACATGTCCACTTCTCCATTAGTCATTGCTGGATGAATATTTGTAGTTCCTCCACCAATACCAAATTTCCTGACTACTTGCAGATCCGTTTCGTTTTCAATCAACTGCGCTATTATTTCGCCTAAAATGAATTGCTCACTTGTTGGTTTGGAAGCTACAATTATTGTATTTATATTTTTTGATTGAAGAGGTCTTGTGTAGACTGTGGCGGCAATAACTACAACAACTAGCAATGTCATGTTTAAGTACACTACAAGCTTTTGTTTTTTTGAAGCATTCTTACTCACTAATCTTACTAATTTATTTTCAAAAACACCTACCCACTGGTCGCTCAGAACCGCCAATAGCGATACCCCAAGGGATCCAGCAACAATCATGGGCGTATTCATTGTATTAAGTCCTCTGAAGATAGCCTGTCCTAATCCTCCTGCTCCAATCAGTGCAGCCAAACCTGTTAGCGCCACGAGCATAACTGTTGTAATGCGTAAACCAGAGAGTATTGATGGTAACGCCAGTGGAAAGTATATGTCTTTGAAAATCTGATATCTGGTAGCCCCCATTCCTTTGGCAGCTTCCACAATATCTGGTCGCACTTCACTCAAACCGGTGGATGTGTTTCTTACCATGGGTAATAATCCATATAACACCAAAACGATTAATGCATTTTTCAGTCCAATGCCCACCAAAGGGATTAATAAGCCGAACATAGCAATCGATGGAATCGTATAAAGAAAGTTTACTAACGGTAAAACAAATTTTCTGGATTTTGATGAATAGAAGACCCAAATACCGAGCAAAATTCCGACAATTGTTGTAATGGCAAGTGCGCCAAACGAGATCAGAATATGCTCCGACAATAGCTGTAAAAAATACTCTTTTCGTTCAAATATTATCATCGTTCTGTCATTCCATTAAATCCTTGGGAAACCGTCCAAAATTTAGTGAGCGTTGGTTAATTAGTGGGTTTCCATTTTAATGAATTAATTATTGTGAAAGCTTCATTATTTCTATCCGCATGATCTCGATCAATTTGCCTGCAACTTGACTTATTTTTATTCCCTCACGAGCCCCACTATTCATTTTTAAATTGTAATTACTTAACACGAAATTATACAATAACGCTATTAAAACATAGACATAACAGTAGGAATGCATCTGCTCTCCATTTCAGTCTATTGAGCAGAGCTTTCCTTTAAGTGCCTATCTTATAGAAGTAGATTCACTTACTTATTCTGAAAATCTTTCGTTCAGAGATGAGGCAAAAAATAATTAGCACCAGATATCATTATACTTTTATTTATTTTTTTTCCATTTTCTATGTCCTAGTAATAAATTTGTAGAATTTACTCTCAACTCCATCTATAGTTTTCTCTTGATATAAAAAAGCTAAATTATTCTCATCAAATATTTCATAGAATAGTTCCCAAGAGATATCCTTTAGAGTCTCATCGGCATTGTCTGAAAAGTGAATGCGTAACATTTCTCCTGCTTTTACTTTGTCAACAACGCCCTCCACCAAAGCAGGTTCTCCGTAGCGTTCTTCCGTCCATTTTTTAATAATGTCGTGATCATCGGTGATTTTGGATTCAATTGAACTCATAGCTCTTTATTTTAGATTCTGTAATGCTCTTTAAATGTTTTTGTGGAAATAGGATTTAACGAACCCTTCCCGCTCGAAGAAAAGTATTCAGTAAAATAACTATTTTATTGATGATAGGCGTGTCTTTATCTTTTGTGACTTTATAATTTTAGTCATCCGGCCTATTCGCAACTCTTAATCCGGCACTTTAAACCTTGACCTCATTATTTGATGTTTGTGAATGGGAAAAATTTCAGTTGACCAATTAAATTTCGACCTAAGGTTCTTTAGAACAATGCCTTCTTCTTGCCAAGATTGAATTTAAGACTATTCTCAACAATTAAACGGCTTTACAGAATATTTTTTTAAAAGTAGAAATTAAATTTAAATCGAAGTTATTTTCGGGTGTGCTAATAACGGATTGATTACTAAGGATATGTTTGGGTTCTAATTTAGTGATTGTTAATTTTGCTGAAAAGGAAAGCCCACCTCTCAGTTATGCTCGTAAATCGTCTTGTTTGCTCCAGTCTACAGTGCCGATCATGCGCAGCACACAATAAATCAGCATCGTTGATAAAGTAAGCCGCATGTAACTTTTGAAATTATTAAGAAGTTCATTTTGTTTGCTATTTCTCTAATAATATTGAACAACTCAATTAAAAATTCATTCTTATATTTGACAAATATTCCACATTCTGTAAGCTTAATTTAAGCGCTGTGTTGAGGCCTAAACTTTTTTTAACGAGTTAAGTTGAGGAAATTTAGATTATATTCCTTGAAAGAAGCATTGCTAAAGAAAGATAATGAGCAAGAAGGGTTATAAGAAATTTCAAAACGCAAGATTTTCTATTCCATTTTACTGCTCTGCGTTCCCATGAGCTTATCCCAAAACGTAAAATATAATCCATAATTGGTATTGAACTCTTTGTGATGAAAATGATGATGGGTGGCGTCGATCCACAACTTTCCGAAAGCACTTTTTCTGAAAAATTCGGGATAAATTTCAATGTCCAAGTGATTGATGACACTACTAAATGTCATAAATATCAGATATAATAAAAGCACATAAATATTGATAGGAATAAGCAATAATAGTACGGGAACTATTATTGCTTCCAACAAACTTTCCCAAGGATGAAATGAAAACGCTGTCCAAGGGGTGGGCGTTAAACTCTGATGATGGACTTTATGAACAATTTTATAAATTTTGGGCACATGCATGGCCCGATGCAACCAATAATAATAGGTTTCGTGACAGAGCAGTATTAAGAGCAGACTTACCGGCAAATACCAATATCCGTAGGCCGAAGGTTCTAAATAAATGGCGGTCAAATCATGCAACCAAAGCCAATACACTACGGCTCCAAAAAATGCAAAAATCGCTGAAGAGATAATGCTCCAATATATTTCTTTTTTTACCTGATTCTTTTTCGCAGGTCTTCGACTTAATAATTTTTGTGAAGTGCTATCTTTCTTAAGTCGGAAGTAATACATATGAAAACTTCCTGCGGTCGCAAAATAGCGAATCAGCAGAATGCCAAAAAAAATAAAAATATAACCGATAAAATCTCCCATTATAATTGATATAGACTTAACAAACTGAATTTAAAGTTAGGAAAACAATTTCATCTGATTCACTTTTCTATTGTTAAATCAGATTTAAGAAGACGTAGTTTTTCTATTATGAATAATCAAACAATTATGAACATTACAAATTAATTAGGTTGGCTTATTTTTAATGTCTTCTTCAAACCCACTTTTACTTTGATATTCAAACTTATTAGTCAAATTAAATTTCGATTGAGGCAATCTACTCCCTAATTAAAATGAATCTTTGTTATGCATTCAATATTAGTTGTAGTGCAAATATTAAATGTTAAAAGTATAAAGTTATGATGGACAATGAATATGCAAAGCACGAGTTGGATTATATCAAACGTTATGAAGCCATGGGTTATACAGATCAATATCGCATAGTGGAGGATCTATTAGAAAACCTTAATTCAAAAAAGAGATACGCTCCTGAAGAGGTCCTACTTATGAAAGAACATCGTTACGAAGGCATGAGTAATCCTTCAGACATGTCCTTATTATATGTTATTAAAACAAAGGATGGCAGCCAAGGAACCATGCTGGCAAGCTATGGTGCGAATGCTGATAACTCCATTCATGAATTTATGAATAGCATTCCAGAAGAAAACGTTAGTGACGAAGAAATGATTCCTCCGGATGCTCAGGAATAAGAATAAATTAGAATCAAACCATCCAGATATTGAAATTTAATTTGGTTAGATAAGAATTCGTCAGACAGTGCTCTGGTAAAAATAATAAAAATAGTGGAAAATAGATGTGATTGTGATTTTTTAAAGGAATGAATCTCTTGTCCCAATAATAAACCACAAAAGATTTACAACATAAATTTTCTAAATTCCTTAATAATTCGTAATTTTTAGTATTAATTTTAAAATATAGCTATCATGTTCAAATGGTTTATTGTTTGTGTCGTTATTGCAATTATAGCAGGAATTTTTGGATTTGGTGGAATTTCTGATGCTGCATCTGGCATTGCCAAGATTATATTTTTTATATTTATTGTTGGCGCTATTATTACCTTTTTGTTATTTAAAAAGATTTTCTAATTGCTTTAGAAATATGCACCCTTTTTAAAATACTGATCATGTTCTTTTTTTTAATAAAGGTCTGGTGGTCAATCTCGGACTGCACGTATTTTGCTGTTGTTTTTAACTAGTTATAAAGACAACGCTGTCCGATAGTATAAGCTAATTTTAAACGAGATTACAAAAAAGGCGCGCCAGATTTAAGGGTAAAAACATCCGTTTTGATCACGGAATGGTGTACCCTAATACGCGCGTTTCAAGATCTTTTGTTTCAGGTTTTCTGCTAAATATTACATAACCATTGGCCGAGGCTTTCCTTGGCAAATAGGCAAAATTCATTTGGGATCTTTCTTCTTCTGGCTCTCCTCTTAGGACAATTTCTATGAGGACATTTTCTGCCGTTTCATTGCCAGCATTTGTGGCTTTAATAAGCACTGAATATGCACCGTCTTTTTCTGAAACTTCTCCTAAAACCACAACAATATCGGGAGGCGTTTGCTCTTCATCGATCATCTGATACAATAAAAAACCAAATGTAAAAACCACAAGAATCCCTGAGATGATGGTTATCGTCCATTCCAGCCAGTTTTTCTTTTCCTGTTTATCTTTATTTTTTTTCATAATTACGTTTGTATAAGTAATCTACCAGCTGAAGCTCCTAAAGTGGCCGGAAAACCTAATACTACAGTTTGAGCAAGGACACCACCAAGTTCCAATCCTGCAAAACGACCAAAGAACCATAACATAAATGCGGAGGACGATAAGGCAATGGCATACATGATTAAAGTACCGGCTAAAGCTTTTCCATGTTGACCTGGTTTTGCTATCATTTGCTCAGTACCCGTAAAGTTTATATAATATAATACGGAACCTCCAATCCCAATGGAAAGCAAAGCAATTATAAAAATTTTATAGACTTCCGATTCCATGGCTATCACAATTACTTCTTCTGTGGGAGCAACGTTTGACGCAATCAGGATTGTGCCACAGAGTGCAATACTGATCTCACGGATAAGATCTGGCCGTTGAGATTTCTCCGTTTCCTTCTGCTTCTCCTCCTCTTTTTCCTTGTCCTTTTCTTCTGAACCCAATTGTGATTTTCCGACCGAAATGCCAATAGCTACTGTTATCGCCTCCACAATAACTTTACCACTTATCTCGCTGAGCGACATCACATTTGAAATGCGTCCTGTAATCCATAAAATAAAAATCGTAAGAATTATGGCCAACCCCATTTCTTCAAAAGATTCCAGTAAACATTCCACGAAAGCATTGTCACGTCGAATGCCAACATAGCGGTTATACAACATCAGCAGCCCTATTCCAATAATAAAATAGAGGACTAGTTGCATCGTATTGGCGATAAAACCCGCCCACCACAATTCCATAGTATATAGCATAGGCAAACTAAAAAGCAGTCCACCCGTGATACCGCGACCATATTCTTTTAGGGAGTCTTGGATTGGTTTTTTAGAAGTCATATGTATCAAAAACAAACTTAAATATTATAAAAAATGATTTTTATCATTGGTGATATAATAATGGCAATCTCTTATCTAAATTTGATAATTGCTATTCTTAACTTTAGGAAAGCATAGCACATCGTTCAAAGAAATTTCTATTTCATATTATAAATCTCTACAAAATATCTTAAATTTCAAGATATAATTTTAGAAAATTTTAAATTATTTAAAACAGCACATTCTTCTGTTCACTTACCGAATCAAAAATGAAACATCCAATTATTCCCGAGCAACTAAAAGGTGGTTCTCATGACATTGTGAGCATGCACTGTGCAAATACAGTGGACAAGGCTCAAGACAATTACGAGGAACTTCAACGTCGATTAACAGCTGTTAATGAATGGCACACTTTTTCTGAAAAGATAAAGGCAGAATTTGTTTTGGTCGACCCAATTAACGACCAATCTACTGACGAACTCAAAGTAGGGAATCTGATAAGAATTGATATTCCTGGCCCGGGAAGTCCAAGTGGCAGTGGATATGATTGGACTGAAATCACTAACGTTGAAACAGGAAATGAAGGCCACGAATTTCCATTCTTCTCTTTTACCGTCAAGCCCTGTCCTGCTCCTGACACCAATGATGATACGGTAGCACATTTTTATAATAAAGAATCCACCAACACCTTTATTGTAAGAAGAATCGGAACTTGTATTTACGTCGAAGTGCACGGTAGAAATCAAATAGAAAACACGTCAGATGCGCCTCTTTTGGATATTGTCAGAAATAAGGCCGTTGCCATTGGCAGTAAGTTTGGGATAGGCAGCTTAAATTGGACGGGGTTTACCAGTGGTTTACTTGAGCCATTCGATTATTAACGAGCCATAATTACGTTCTATAAAATTTGACATCTTTCATAATTATTGATCGCAATTTTTTGTGATATCTTGACTTTTTCGGTTCATGATGTTGAAATTTCATCAGTTGACGATGCTGTAATTTACTTTTTAGTCTTGTAATATTTCCTAAAATTAGTTTGAGATGGTTAGTGAAATTAGGTAAAAAATAAAGGTATTGCGATCAGTTAAATTGAATTTTTAGTGTAAATTTCCACTGAAACTCATTGACTATTATGAATATAGCTTTATTGATTATAGGCATTTTAATTCAGGTTATAGTTTTAATAGATCTTTTCAAAACTATCATCTATATTAATGGCGCTGGCTATTTATCTGGTCGGGCTTCAAAAACTATTTGGCGTCTTTTTTTCTGGGCTGCAAATGGAAATGGAGAAAGCAAATGGCTTAACTTGTGCGGGCCCGTTATTTTGCTTTTTCTTCTTTTTATGTGGGTTACCCTAATTTGGTTGGGCTATAGTTTGATTTATATATCAGATCCCAATTCGGTATTGAATACTGCTACAGGCGCCCCTGCATCTATAATTAGTAAAATTTATTATGTCGGATATACACTGACTTCCCTGGGTAATGGAGGCTACAGTCCTGCGGATGGCACTTGGCAACTTTTTTCTAACATCGTGAACTCTATGGTTTTTATTGGTTTAGCAATATCTTACCTCCTTCCTATACTCCAAGCGGTTATCGATAAACGATCGCTTGCTCTCCAAATTGCGATGTTAGGATCTACACCTCTAGAAATTATTCAAAATGGTTATACCGGCAAAAATTTTAATCCAGTTTATCAACGCTTTGCAAATTTAGAGAGTCTTTTGATAACGCATGGTGAAAGACATTTAGCCTATCCAATTCTACATTATTTTCACTCCAATAAAAAGCTTTATGCATTATCGTTGAATTTGGCTGCGCTTGATGAAGCGATGATCATCCAGAAAATTTACCAAATTGATAGTTCAGAGAACAGTTTTCATTGGAAAATTTTGGCTGACACTTTGGAGAATTTCTATGAGCGCATAGATTCTGTGGTTCTTATTAAGGGTGAAGAGGTCCCTCCTTTTGACTATAAAAATAATCTGCCCAAAGATTTTCCAAAAATCTTATTAGAGGATCCGAAGTTGGAAATAAGTCAATTTGCGGAAAGACGAAAAAAAGTGCTTGGTTACGTCCGTAAAGATGGATGGGAATGGGAAGATGTCATCCGACCTTCAACATAAATGTCAACTACACTGGTTTATTTTACACTTTTTATTTACAAAATAGGTAGAAACTTTTAACGCCGTACCATCCATCTCATAACTAAGGAAGTATATATAGTTATGCACATACTACAAATAATAGCAACACTCGGCTACATTTATGAGTAATTTTGCTTTATGGAAAAAAACATATTGCATCTTGACTTAGATACCTTTTTCGTATCGTGCGAAAGATTGATTGATAGTCGTCTACTTAATAGGCCTCTATTGGTTGGTGGCACGGGAGATCGCGGTGTTGTGGCGGCCTGTAGTTATGAAACTCGCCGATTTGGGGTGCATTCAGGAATGTCCATGAAAGTGGCACGGAACCTATGTCCAGAAGCCACTGTGATACGGGGAGATGCTTCCATTTACACTAAATATTCCCATTTGGTTACGGAGATCATCAAAGAAAAAGTGCCCGTATTTGAAAAAGCGAGTGTGGATGAATTTTATGCCGATTTATCAGGCATGGATAAATTTCATGGTTGTTATAAATATGCCTCAGAACTGAGACAAAGCATCATCAAAAATAGTGGGTTGCCAATTTCATTTGGTTTATCGGTAAATAAAATCGTTTCCAAAGTTGCCACGGGAGAGGCGAAACCTAATAACCAAATGAAAATCGATGCAGGTTATGAAAAATCATTTCTAGCGCCTTTATCGATTCGGAAAATACCTTCGGTAGGAGAAAAAACCTATCAGGTATTGCGAAATTTAGGTGTTGATAAGATCAAAGTCGTACAGCAAATGCCAATTGAAATGATGACCAGCGCCTTAGGTGCCAACGGAACAACCATTTGGAAAAGAGCTAACGGTGTTGATAATCCGCCGTTAGTGCCTTTCCACGAACGCAAATCCATTTCAACAGAACGCACTTACAATAAAGATACTATTGATGTCAAGATGTTGAGAACCACCATTTTTGCCATGGCCGAAAATTTGGCTTTTCAGTTACGACGAGGGAACAAAATAGCGGGTGTTATCAGTGTGAAAATCCGTTATTCAGATTTTAATACCTATAGCAAGCAAGTAAAAATCCCCTATTCAAGTGCCGACCACGTCATTATTCCGAAAGTGATGGAGCTTTTCGAAAACTTGTACCAACGCCGGTTGTTAGTGCGATTGGTGGGCGTAAAACTCAACGACATTGTAAGCGGCCACTATCAGATTAATTTATTTGATGACACCGAAGAAATGCTCAGTCTTTATAACGCCATGGATCATATTAGAGGCCGTTATGGAGAGGCCAGCATCATGCGCGCTTCTTCAATGGGCGCCAAAACTATCGGAAGATTTCAAAACCCATTCAACGGAGAACCGCCAACCTTATTAGCCCATAGAAATCAATAATGTACCTCAATTGTCACACATATTACTCTCTTCGATACGGTACTTTTTCTGAAATTGAACTGTTGGAACTTGCCAAAAATAATGACATTCATACTTTGGCACTGACCGACATTAACAATACCTCGGCCTGTTTAAATTTTATTAGAAAAGCGAAAGACTACGACATCCATCCTGTGATTGGGATTGATTTTAGAAATGGCCCAAAACAAGTGTATGTAGGCCTGGCTAAAAACAACGCAGGATTTCAAGAGCTCAATGAATTTTTATCCCATCATTCCGAAAACAAATTAGACTTACCAGAACTCGCGCCCCAATTTGATAATTGTTATATCATCTATCCTTTTGAGCGTGTTTTGCAATTAGAAAAAGAAAATTTTTCTGAACATGAATTTATTGGTATTTCCATTGAGGAATTGAGAAAATTACGGTTCTCTAAATTAAAAACTTTCGAAAGTAAGTTAGTGATTTTACAAACGGTTACCATACGATCAAAAAAAGATTTCAATGCACACCGACTGTTAAGGGCTATTGATAAAAACACTTTGTTGAGTAAACTTGATAAAGTCGAAGAGTGTCGACTTACGGATAAAATGTCTTCCTTAAAAGACATTCAGGAAGCTTTCACAGATTTTCCACATATTATTGAAAACACGAATAGACTTTTAAGTAATTGTCAGATTGAATTTGATTTTGGCGCCGATCGGAAATCGCAAAATTTAAAATTGTACACCGATTCGACCGAAAACGATTATGCACTTTTAGAAAAACTGTGTCAGGAGAATTTACATAAACGCTATTCATGTCCGGACGACATTGTTTTAGCCCGATTGAAAACAGAGTTGGACACAATCAAATCTCTGGATTTTGTCGCTTTCTTCCTTATCAATTATGATATTGTTTCCTATGCCAATAGCAAAGGGTATTTTCATGTGGGCCGAGGTAGCGGTGCCAACAGTATTGTCGCCTATATCATTGGCATTACCGATGTTGATCCGATTGAGCTGGACTTATATTTTGAACGATTTATTAATCCGTTTAGAGCCTCGCCACCCGATTTTGACATTGATTTCTCCTGGAAAGACAGAGATGATGTGACGGATTATATTTTCAAAAGATTTCCGAACACCGCTTTATTGGCCACCTACAATACGTTTAAGTACAGAGCGGTAGTCCGTGAATTGGGTAAGGTTTTTGGATTGCCAAAAGAAGAAATCGATAAACTAAGCAAAGGCAATTACCGAGCTTCTGATTTGGATGACATCTCCAGTCTGGTGTTGCGTTACGGAAAATTGATTGAGGGATTTCCCAATCATTTGAGTGTCCATTCTGCAGGCATCCTTATTTTAGAAAATCCTGTGCATTACTACTCCGCCACCGACATGCCACCCAAAGGATTTCCGACCGTACAATTTGATATGATCATTGCGGAAGATGTGGGCGTCTTCAAATTTGATATTTTAGGTCAGCGCGGACTGGCCAAAATTAAGGAGGCATTGGAGATCATCGCAGAAAACAGACCTGACGAACCACCGATCGATATTACAAATGTGGAAGCCTTCAAAAAAGATAAGAATATAAATAATCTTTTAAAATCTGGCGGCGCCATTGGAGCTTATTATGTGGAATCTCCAGCGATGCGCGGGTTGATGCAAAAACTACAAACTCAGGATTATTTGGGATTGGTGGCCGCCAGTTCCATTATCCGACCGGGCGTTTCTGGTTCTGGAATGAAGGACGAATTTATAAAGCGCCACCGATATCCCGAACATCGAAAAAACGCCCATCCTATTTTGATGAAAATCATGCCTGAAACCTATGGCGTGATGGTCTATCAAGAAGATGTATTGAAAGTGGCCAATCAATTCGCCGATTTAACATTGGGCGAGGCGGATGTTTTAAGGCGCGGCATGAGCGGAAAGTTTCGATCGCGAACCGAATTTATTGCGGTAGAAGAAAAGTTTATTTCCAATTGTCGAAAAAAAAAATTCAGTGACAATTTGATCTTCGAGGTTTGGGATCAGATCAAAAGTTTCGCCGGTTATGCCTTTGCCAAAGGACATTCAGCCTCCTATGCCGTAGAGAGTTATCAAAGTTTATTTTTAAAATGCTATTATCCATTAGAGTTTATGACGGCCGTACTCAATAATGGAGGTGGCTTTTACAGTGTAGAACATTACTTACATGAAGCGCAGAAACAAGGAGCGGAAATTTGCTTGCCGTGTATCAACACGAGTGAGCATCAAAATAAATTAGTTGGCACGTCAATTTATTTAGGTTTTGGTTATTTGAAAAATCTGGAAACCTATACCTGCCAAAGATTGCTGACAGACAGAGGTTTACATGGAGCGTACAGTTCATTAGATGACTTTATAGATAGAGTTACAATCAGTATTGAACAACTGACCATCCTCATTAGGGTGGATGCCTTTAGATTTACAAAACAGACCAAAACCGAATTGCTCTGGCAAGCTATTTTCAAATTAAACGCCAATGGCACCAACAGTCAGCAAGCCAAGTTGTTCAAAATTAAACACAAAGGATTTAAATTGCCAAAGCTGAATAATAACTGGGTTGAAAATGCCTATGACGAAATGGAACTCTTAGGTTTTCCACTGTGTAATTATTTTAGCTTGATTAAAGAAGAAATGAAAAATGGCGTTTTAGCAAGTCAGATGAAAGATTTTATCGATGAAGAGATTTTAATTTATGGCAGCTTGGTAACGACAAGATTTAATAAAACTTCTCAAGGTAAACTCATGAGATTAAGCACTTTTATAGATGTGAACGGGGATTATTTTGACGCCGTTCACTTTACTGATGTTGTCGATAAATATCCAGTAAACGGATTGGGAGTTTATGCCTGTTTCGGTAAAATCACAGATCGATTTGATTTCTATAGCATGAATATCGTGTGGAGCAATAAGCTGACGATACTTTCAGATCCTAGAAATAATTGATAATCAATTTACAAGAATTCACATAGATTAATCTATTAAATGACATTTGTTTCTGTCAATATAATTATTTATCTTTCAGTAAACACTGGATATTCTGCTCTATAGATACCTGCAGCCAAAGCTTGTTTTCATTACCCTTGAAAATCTTATGGCATTCATGCTTAAATCTTAAAAAGCGCGATACTTAATAACCAAACAAGGCTCGAATTTGCTCCCATTACCGCTCGTAAATTACCTATTTCAAGTGCACTTTGATAAATTCTAGTTCCAATTTTTAAAAGTGAATTATATGAATCAAAAATCCAAGCATATTAAAATTCTTCTTCTAGAAAATGATGAAGGAAGTTTATTGTCCACTTCACGTTGGATCAAGAAACGTGAAACCGACTTTGAAGTTTTAGTATTAAATTCAAAATCCGAGTATTTAAAAGCTTTAGACGGTTATAAACCAGACATTATTCTATTTGACCATTCATTTACATTTTTGGATTATGAAGAGGCATTAAGACTTCTAAAAGCTACTAAATTAGAAGTACCATTTATCTTGTTTTCAGAAAATATAAGCATTGATTTAGGTCTTAAAATATTGAAACATGGAGTAAGTGATTATATCTTAAAGGACAACCTTAAAAATCTTCCTTTTTTCATAGAAAAAGCGATTAACAAAAATAATCTAGAACAGGAACACCTTCAAAGCTATAAGAAAAATACCGAAAGTGTACGCAAATTCGAAGGCCTCATAAAAACGAGTTCTGATGTCATCATAATTTTGACACCAGACGGAGAAATTAATTACATCTCACCTTCCGTAGAACAGTTACTGGGTTTATCAGTCCAGAAAGTTCATCACAGAAAATTGGTCGACCTTCTTAATTTGGATGATCCTGAAATTTTCATTGATGCTTTCACAAATAGTATAGGAAGTGTTGAGAAATGCACTACCTCGGTCTTAATCCAGGTCAAAACTAAAAATAAACAATCAATTTGGCTACAGGCTAACTTCACAAACCATCTCGATGATTCCTCTCTTAATGGCATAGTGCTACGTTTAAAAAACGTCACACTGGAAAGGCAAAATGAGATAAAAATTTTAGAAAACGAAAAAAAATACCGTGCATTTTTCGAGAACAGCTTAGATGGAATATTACTTACAAACATTAATGGTATTATACATGCCGCCAATCCAGCTGCATGTAAAATATTTCAGATGACCGAAGATGAAATTTGCAAAAAAGGACGTTCCGGCATTGTAGACCTCAATGATCCCAGATTTCATCAAGCTATTAAAGAGAGAGAGTTAACTGGTAAGACCAAGTCTGAAATTAATATGTTCAGAAAAGACGGGAGTTCCTTCGTTGGTGAGTTAACCTCTACAATTATTGACACAAATAAAGGTTACGCCTCTTTAGTCATAAAAGATAACTCAGAAAAGAAAGCATTCCAACATAAACTTAAAAAATCAGAAGAGCGTTATAAATCCTTGTTTAATAATAATCCTCTACCCACGTTTGTATTTAACGAAAACGATTTGAGTATAGTTGATGTAAATAAAAGTTGTAGCACAAACTATGGATTTACAAGAGAAGAATTTCTCACCATGAATTTAAAAGATCTCCAAAATCAAACAGAAAATAAGCACTTAGACAAACTGGTTGAGGAATTCAGAAACAGCCCGGAAACTTCATTTCATGCCTATTCCACACATTTGAAAAAAGACAAAAGTGAAATTTTAGTAGAAAATAGTTCTCATCGGTTTATTATAGACGGAATCCCATATGTGGTTGCGGTCTGCACTGATATTACGGAAAAAGAAAGAAATCTTAAAAAACTCACCGATACGTCGATTAGATTAAAGGTTGCTGAAAAAATAGCGAAAATC
Organism: Gelidibacter gilvus; assembly: GCF_004115975.1. Lineage (GTDB taxonomy): Bacteria > Bacteroidota > Bacteroidia > Flavobacteriales > Flavobacteriaceae > Gelidibacter > Gelidibacter gilvus. The sequence continues at coordinate 50,197 of NZ_SDDZ01000019.1, forward strand.
GGATATTGGGAGTTAGATTTAAATGATAATTCCCTTTTCTGTTCAGATTATATTTTTAATATATATGGTATACAAGACAAAAATGTTAAACCCACCATGGATCTCTTTTTAAAGATGATGCATCCTGTTGATAAAAAAAAGTATGCGAAAAAATTAAATGAGCTTCAGCTAGGTATTAAAGGAAATGAGTTTGAATTCAGAATAATTTTAGAAAACGGGGCTGTTAAATGGATACACTCCCGTTCAAAAGGTGTCCAAAAGTCCGAACACCAAACACATTGTATAAAAGGAATTATCCAAGACATCACTTCAGAGAAAATTGCATATGAAAAACTTCTCAAGAGTGAATCCAGATATAAAGGCCTTGTGCAATCTCAAACAAACTATTTTGTACGAATAGATATCGACGGTAATTATTCTTTCACAAACAAAAAATTCATCGAAGAATTTGGATGGGCTTTTAAAGATCATGATCCTATTGGGAAAAGTTCACTCACAGATATTATGCCATACCATCATCAAAAATTACGTGAAACTGCAGAACATTGCATTTCAAATCCCAATGAAAATTGCCAAATGGAAATTGATAAACGCATGGAAGACGGCGGCGTTAAAACGACCCTTTGGGATATGATTTATTTAACAGATATTAGCGAAGACGGCGAAATCCAGGGTGTCGGAATCGACATCTCAGAACGCGTGAAAGTAGAACGTGAAAACAAATTTCAAGCAAATCTATTAAATAAAATTGGGCAAGGAATAATGGCCACGGACTCTAACGATAGGGTAACCTACTGGAATAAAGCCGCAGAAGAAATTTACCTGTGGAAACAAGATGAAGTTTTAGGTAAAAATATTTTTAAGCTTTTGTATGGTAATAATGAAAAGCATAAAGACACGCTACGGTTGCTTAAATCTGGAAAAATTTGGACGGGTGAATTAATAGCCAAACTTAAAGATGGTTCTACTTTACCAACACAGATTACCAAATCACCGCTTTTTGACGAGAATGAGACTTTTTTAGGAGTGATTAGGATTTCATCAGATATTTCTAAATTGAAAAAATCTGAAATTAAATTGAAAAAACTCAACAAGGAACTCAGTGAGTACACTAAAGAACTATTTTCTGCTAATGAAGGATTAGAGCAGTTTTCCTATATAGTTTCTCATAATTTAAGAGCTCCCATTGCAAACATCTTAGGTATTGGTGATTTATTAAATAATAATATTCAGCCTGAAGATATCCATGAACTATTACTCCATGAATTATTCTCTAATATTGGACGTTTAGATGATGTTATGCAGGATTTACATGAAACTTTAAAATTAAAAACTGAATTTCCAAAAAACCTAGAAAAAGTAAAATTTGAAAGTTTAATCCAAAACATTATAAAATCGAACAAGAATTTAATAGATACGGAAAAAGTAATAATAATCACAGATTTCACGGCAATTGATGAAATTTACACGGTTAAAAGTTATCTATACAGTACTTTTTTTAATCTCATCTCAAACAGTATTAAATACCGTAAACCTAATGTTCCGCCTGTCATCCACATAAGTACTGAGATAAATAAAGATGAAATAATCATTCATTTTAAGGATAATGGTTTAGGAATAAACTTAGAGAAAAAAGGAGATCTCATTTTCGGTTTTTATAAGCGTTTTCACAATCATGTCGAAGGAAAAGGATTGGGATTGTTTATGGTTAAATCACAGATTGAAATGTTGGGAGGTCATATAACGGTTAAAAGTCTGGAGGGTGAAGGCGCTGAATTTATAATAAATCTGCAAAAATAACTATGAAAGATATGGACACAAATTTCAATTACATGGTTGTAGATGATGATCCCACTAATAATTTAATATGCAGATTGATGATTAAAAAATTTGATCCAGATGCAGAAATTAAATTATTCTCCAAGCCGGAAGAGGGATTACATTTTATTGAAAATTATGTGGGCAGTCTCACAGTACTTTTTCTTGACATAAACATGCCTACACTTTCTGGTTGGGAATTCCTGGATAACTTTATAGAATTTAGAAGTGAGATTAAAAATAAGTTCGAAATTTACATATTAACTTCTGCTATTCAGAGTTTTCAGAAAGAAAAAGAATTATACCCCTTTGTGAAAAATATTTTAGCTAAACCACTTAAGGAAAAGTATTTGTTGGACATAAAAAATTCGATTGGAAACGCAATATAAGGCATAGTTATCATTTTGCATCCAAACTCAGAAGGGGAGTTAGGCAAAACAAAGGCGCTGGGCCCAAAGAAAAATTATTCCCTATTTCGAGTTAAAAAAAATGCAGACTTTCTTGAAGTTAGATTGGCAAAAGAACAAAATAAAGCTCAGGTGATTCTACTATAATTCCTGTACAACTTACAAAATGTGCAAACCAAAAAATCCCATCTGAAAAGAAGGGATTCTAAAATTTACGTTTAAAAGATAACTATATTTTTAACTATCACCAGTGGAGTGCCAATCTCTGATTTCATTATTCACATCTTCTCGATTTCTGTTGGTACGCTTGGCTATACGCCCAGTCATGTCATCAAACCCATCTAATCGGTAATTGACGTCTTCATCTGTGATATTGGGATAGCGCTTTCTATAATCTTCTTCGATGTCTTTCCAACGGCTCTCGTTATCACTCTTGACCAGCTCAGTCTCTTGCAGCCTATTCTGATCATAACTCACTTCCCCCTGAACTTCATTTGTCCGTTGATCCATTCGGTGGTTATTATCTTGAAGACGTTCAGGATTTTCAGTTTGTATTTGCTCGGTACTGCGATCTTTTTTCTGTTGTTCAATGTCACGATCATATTCTTGCTGCTTCTGGTCGCGATCTTTATCCTGTAATTCTTTATCTCTGTCGTAATTACGATTATCATCGTCTGTGCTCATAACTTTGAATTTTAAATTAATATTATATGACCTCAACACAAAAAGTGATTACTTAATAGTATTGGATCAATCATGAATAAAATTAATCAATTTCAATCCTATTTCTGATCTCAATGCCTTGTATTTTTGACCCAATTGACAACACGACATTAGAAGTTGAATTTAGATTAATTTGATCAAGTTCTCTCGTAGTGTTCTCGTTTGTTAACTGCTCAAAAATGTCGTTTAATAAGTTTTGCTACTATTGGCATCCACTGTCTCATCTGGTCAATAAAAAATTCTGAAAGTATGATGTATGATCAACTAATTTCTGTATTTTATCTGCACATTAGTTGTCATGGAAATAATAAACACAAAATTTTAAACCACAATAAAATATATTATCTTACTTTAACCTCACCACTTCTCTATATAACCAAATTAATGCTAAACTCTGTATAATTTTAAGTCTGTAATATATGTCTTCCATAAGTTTAAATATTGCGTTTGTAGATAATGATCAAGATGACCAGTGGTTATTTGAAGAAGCATTAGATGAATTACCAATTAAATGCACCCTTAAAGTATTTAAAACCGGCCAGGAATTCATGAACTATTTGGATACCTCACCAGAAAAACCCGACATCATCTTTTTAGATTTAAACATGCCTGTGAAGAGCGGGTTTGAATGCCTGAAGGAAATAAAGCAAAATGAAAAACTCAAGCATATCAACGTCATTATTTATGCATCGCATATCAATGAAGAGTACGTGGAAAGGACATTTGATTTTGGCGCAAATCTATATATAAAGAAACCCAGTAATTTCAATGAAATAAAGAAAACATTAAACGAAGTATTAATGAAGAACTGGGAAGTCCATAATTCGAATCTCAATAAATATAATTTTGTCTATGATATGTCAACTGATTAATGACATTCTTTTATACTTTTAATTAGAGTTTTGATGCGTTATAATTTCCAGAAAATTAAAAAATATTTATGAAAAACCGCAACTTAACTATTACGTTCGGAGTTTTATTTATAACACTTTTGATCACTTTAATTTTTAAGTTGGAAAATGTATCTCAAGGAATGAATATATCGGGTTTTTTTTAGGTGGAATTATAATCTTTGGAATTATAGTGGAGTGTGTCGTTCTAACAAAGATATTAAGATTGGTTAATCAAAAAATCCCGTTTTGGCCGACGCTATTGATGACTATGACGCTATGATTTATTACTTTTCGTTTTCAACTGTATTTGTCAGAATAATATCAAATACACAAATGTTCTAAGCGATACAGTACTTAGATCGAAAATAAATCACATTTAATTTTCAAATCAACATCAGCGCCTATTCTTTAAAGAATTTTAACAAAGTTACATATGATCGTCAATAAATCGGTAGAAGGCATCCACATCATCTTTCACGAAGCCCATGGCCTATTAGCCGGAAAAATAGCTAATGAAATCTCAGAAAAATACCGACCCATACATTGGTTCGAAACCCTGATTGCCATATGCGAACACGACGACAGACAGTTGAACTTTGCCGAGAAAAACTATCTGTCTGACATAGGCGTGCCTTTGGATTTTACTGAGGAAGAGTTTACCGTACATGATATAGTGGAAAGAATGCATCGTATTTTAAAAGCTTCAGAAAACAAATCCTTGTGGATCAAATTACTCATCTCCTATCATTTGGAATTCATCTATTCCGAAATGAAAGAAAAAAGCAAAAGAATTACTTCTTTGTTTGCCGAACAAGAAAAAGTACGGAAGGTTATTTTAGATGATTATAAAGTATCAGATAAGAAAGCAAGAACCTATTACGAGTTTTTGCGATTTTGTGATCGGGTGTCGCTCATTTTATGTAAAGATGAAACACCGGAACGTGGGAGATTACTTGAAATCAACACCTCCATTGATGGAAAAACATATTTCATAAAAAAAACAGAAAATGAGGAGCTTATCATTTCCCCTTGGATTTTCGATGTTGATGCATTTGAATTATCAATTGAAGAACGGATTTTAAAAGAAACCCAATTCACCTCCAACCTTCAATTTGAAGCAGTCCTAATGGATTGTAAACCCCAATTCAAGAAATGGAAAATTATGAAATCAGCGGATTAAAGTTTTTTTTTAGAACCTAAATTTTCATAATATGTAAAAACAACTCCTTAGGAACTTCAATTTATAAATTTTAACTTAAGCTTGTTGACGTTATTATTTTAATGATCTCGTATCAAAAAGGAAAATCCCGATAATTATTATCGGGATTTTAATAGGCACCATTGATGCCTAAAGCACTTTAAATAATTCTAACTCATTTTTTGTGCCTTTTCTCTTCAGCTTCTGCCCGTTTCGCTAGATCTCGATCCTTGCCTCCTGGCTTTTCGCCGTACTGATTTTTATGTTCTGGCTTTAAGGGGCCTTTTTTGATGTCCTTATGTTTTTCAGGATCAAATTCTTCATTTTTCTTGTCAGTCATCTGTTCTAATTTAAATATGATTTGTTAATACTCAGTCTTTCACCATTATGACTTCAAGAATCCCAATTTCTGATTTCATCGTTCACATCATTACGAGTTCTATTGGTTCTTTTGGCAATCCTGTCGGTCATATTATCAAATTCGCCACTTCGATAATCCACATCTTCATCCGTAACATTCGGATGTTTTTTACGATAATCACTTTCAATGTCATTCCAACGACTTTCAAGGTTTCTATATGAATGATCCGAATTCATGTCCATACCACGTCGGCTTGGATCGGTGTCACGGGAATTTTCATAATTCTTACTTTGATCATCACGGTTTTCACTTTGATCACTTCTACGATGATCTCTATCATGATCATTTTCATTCTGATCATTGTGTTGTGAACGTCCATCTTTTTCATCATTTAAATAATTACCACGTTGTTCATCACTATTACGCTGCTGGTCATCTCTACTTTGATTCTGTCCAGAATGGCCCTGATCAGGGTCGCGACGGTCGTTTTCTGTGTTCATAATGCAAGATTTATGGATTAATAAATAATTTTGAAATTCTAAATTACACTTTCATTTGAATATTTATAGGCTCTATCCTTTTAAAAATTTGCTCAATAAAACACTAATAATAAAGGTTTCAACAATTAAATTAATAGATTAAAAAAGGCAAATATTATAATTTTTAGCAACCACTTTAAGTTTAAAATTTCTGTTATTTTAAACATGTTGTCACAAATTTCCAATACGGCCACCAAAGAGATCATCGAGCAAAAATTACATGCAAAATTTGATTATGGCCATCTATACAAACCTCAGTTTAAAATTAATGGTTTGAAGGAGTCCATATTATGTATTATAACTTCAAAGGACACTGATCGTATCCAATTTGGCATTTGGGGTGTACTTCCCGGAGGGTACAAAGACACCTGGAAAAAGTTCCAATCTGCCTATAATACACTCGATATTGAATTTGATTCCATTACTGAATTGTCATGGCTATACGATGCCTTAAAACACAGAAGATGTTTAATAGTAGCAACAGGATATTTCACTACGGAAATTGAACACCAGTACCTCCAAACGTTTCATAATATTTCAAAACATCAGAATCTAATTTGCTTTGCGGGCATATATAATATTCTCGAAGACGGTTTTATTTCCTGTGGCATTTTGACCCAATACGATAGGTATTCAAAGTATCTTTTAAAAAATCCGAAACCAATAATAATTAAAGAAGAAAATTATAACAACTACCTAAATAGCGAATTATCTCTGGAGGATATTTTAGATGTCAACTTTGAAATCCATCAAAAAGACATTTTACAACTGAAAATCTCTAAGCATGAACTGCGAAGTCTTAAAAAAAGAAGTAAAATATAAAGTTGTAATCTTGAGAAATCATTTCCTAGGCGTGCATATCAATTTTATGAAGCAGAAGGAAAAATCTGCTTTAAGCGCTGCTGATATAATTTTGGCGAACATTTAAATCGTTTTTTAAATATCCGACAGAAGTAACTTCTACTGCTTAATCCTACAGAGTACACAATTTCAGATATATTCAAATTTGTGTCCTGTTACATGGTCAAGGCCTTTTCCAAACGAACGTTTCTAATGTGTATAGTTACTGTACACCCGTGTTTTTCTTTAAAGCCCGCTTGTAATTTTGAGACCGACAATCCACTTTTTTTACACAAATCATTTATGGTATAATCCTCTTGAGGATTTTCCTTAATTTGTGCTGTGATCATTTCCAATTGCTGAATTTCATAACCACTAAGATGATTGGAAATTGAAGATTGTTCACAAAGAATTTCTTTAAACTTCATCCCTATGATGATATTTATATAACCCCTGGCCATGAATTTATTTTCAGATGATATATAATCCAAATGTTTAAGCTTTCTTGCCATCTCGCAGATCGCTAAATTTGGAATCAATCTTTTTTGAGATGTAAACGGATTTAAGAAAACATTCTCCTTCTGCAAGTTTTGGAGCAATTTTAAATGGTCTTCATCCAAGTGGGACTGATAGACTTTGAGAACCAAAAAATCATAATCTACCAGAGATTTACATTTAAAGGAAATATTTTCGGCTTCTTGAAAAGGCACTAATAAACTCGCAAATGGCGGGATTGTAATTTGAGATTTTTCGCAAGATAATTGCAACGACACATTCGACGAAAGATTGACACAGACGTAGATTGCTGAACTGTATTGCGACTGAAAATTGATCTTAGAATCTTGATGGGATTTTAATTTGATTCCATAGCATTCTAATGAATTTGTGAAGACGAATTTTTCAATATGACCGTCATAACAGCGCTTATTAGCACTTTGATTCTCGTTAATTTCAACACTGCTCAAATAATTCATTGTACAAGAATTAATAAATTATATAGTCAGAAAGGTATCAAATGTCCTAAATTTCAACTCAATACATTGTCTTGTTGATGGAATTAGTATCTTGAATCGTAATAATTACAAACTTTAACAATTGCAAGCCAGTGACTTAAAGCATGGATTATCTGTTTCGGCTAAGCTAATTCTTTAAAAAAACTTACCTCAATTGTCTTGATACGGTCGGATGCCGTCTCTGCTCCCAGGTTCAGGCCTGAAGTGTTACGAATTTAATTTCGCTGGAAGAATGGAGAAATCTATACAGGCAAAAACAAAACATTCATCTTCCATTGAAGCAACGACGAGTTCTTATTAAAAATCGGAACACTTATAAATTTTAGAAAATTTCTTTGAGTTAAATCTATATAGTCAAAAACTTATTTTTCTGAATTCTATTTAATTTTCCTCTTTTGCATAATCAAAATGCTGAGCATTATCCCGTTCAAAATAAATGAAATACCATTGGTAAGGATAATGGGCCAATCCGATTTAATGAAACCATATACTGTCCAAAGTCCAACGCCAATACATAAAATAATAAACATGTATGGACTAATATCTTTTACCTCCTGTGTTTTAAGTGCTTTTATGATTTGTGGCAAAACACCAATAGTTGTAAAGATCCCAGCCGCAGTGCCGATAATATCATCAAAATTCATACGTTTCTTTTAAAAAGAAAGATAGCATAAGTTATTTAAAGACCTTTGCTCTTCATAATATTTAAAAAAACTCCTTTAAAATGAAGTAACTTTAGGTATGAAGTGGAATACTTAATCAATAGACTATTTAATCAGATTAGAACAAATTCCCCTTTTGGAGTTTTTCAATTGAACTTAGAAGTATACCCTAATCGTTTCGATTTAAATCCAGTTGCTCATTCCAACGTATAAATAGCTGATTGCCTTCAATCTTTTAAGTACATTTTGATAATGAGTTACATAAAATTTTTTTAAGGTTAATTCCTGAGAGAGAACCTTCCTACTTTTATTTAAGATAACCTTGATCGCGAAAAATTTACATAAAAAATCAAATACTTATGAATTACACGATCAAGGGTTTTCAAAAATTGATCATCATATGGAAATTTTAAATGGTATTGCAACGTCGGTTTTAAATCCGATTAAGATCATGGATAGCATTTCCATCAGCCTATCGAAAGAACTTCCACCACCCAATCAAGATTTAAAAATATCGGTCATAATTCCAGCAAAAAATGAAGCTGAGGAAATTGAAAAAACCTTATTGGCCCATATCAATCAACAAACCCGTCAGAAGGAAATTCTCCCACACAGCACTTACGAAATAATTGTACTTTGTCATAATTGCAATGATAACACGTATTCCAAATGTCAAAAATTTGCAACTGCGCATCCATACGCGAACATTCACGTTTTAGCTCTCAATTCTGAGGTCGCTAATACTGTTGGAGCGGCGAGACGCGTCCTTATGAATATTGCTTCCTCGCGACTTCCAAATAGTAATGGTATCATAGCCAGTACGGACGCAGATACTATTCCAGATCCATTTTGGCTATGCTCGTTGGAATCCTATATCCAAACCAATGTGGACCTCATTTGCGGTCTGATCAATGTCGATTATAATTCGATCGGCGGCCAACCATTGACCTATTTATTAGCCAAGGATAATTACCTGATGCTTCAAGCAAAATTAGAAAGTCAAATGTTTCCTGATCCGCATGATCCTTGGCCACGTCATAACTATAACTGGGGGCCCAATTTAGCAATTAAAAAATACGTTTATCAAAGTGTTGGGGGAATAACACCACTGCCATTTTTGGAGGATGTGGATCTATTTAATAGAGTAGTGGAACAAGGATTTGTCGTAAAGCATTGTATGGATACTATTGTTAAAACCTCTGTACGCATTAACTCGCGATGTGATGAGGGTTTCGGAGCAGAATTAAAGGTCTGGACAGAAAATGATGGCATTCCCTATCGCGTTGAAGGCCTCAATAAGCTCAAATCGCGATTTGGAATTTACGATTTGATAAAACGGTATTATGAAAATCCTTCACAAGAAGCCTTGATAAAAATAAGTAAATTAAGCCATCTGAAAAAAAAGGAAGTTGCCTTACTATTATCCCGGTTTAAGAGGTACGAGACAATGATGATTTATATGAAACAACATCTGACATCCTGTGGCATTTGGAATTCGTTTTATCCAAACATTTGCGTCATGGATGCCTATCAAGAACTAAATTCCCATCTGCATCCAAGTCCAAAAAACTCAACTTCCTAGTTCTTTCTCCAAATATAAAGTTCATAATTGTCATGGATGTATGACGTCAGGCAAGAAAATTTATTTTCAATAGTGTTGAATTTTCTAAAAATTTGATTGACCTGATTTCCATTTAACGGAAATTCCCGCACATACGATGTCCAATGTACCATTAAAAATTGGCCATCTGTATTTAAGTGTTCACTCACTTTTTGAAATATTTCCTGCAAAGTGTGTGGATCAAAATAATACCCGAGCTCGCATAAAGTTATAAAATCATACTGCCCATCTGGAAAGTCCTGAACAATATCTTTAACTTGAAAGGTGACATTCTCTAAATCATTATTATTTTTTTCGGCTTCGGCCAGCGCGTCTTTACTGATGTCAATTGCTAGTAATGTATCACAATGCTTGGCAAAAAATCGGGTTTGTATGCCTATAGAACACCCCACTTCCAAACCATTTTTAAAATGTGAATCGCCTAAGATCTCGTTAGTTTTTTGATATTTTGCGAGCTCATAATCACTATGCTTAAAATTCCAAGGATCCGCATTATCGGAGTAAAGTGTATCAAAAAATTGCTGGTCCAAGGATTCCATCTTATCCTTTGTAAAGAAATAAAACTCATAATCACCTAAAAATGGTGCGAGCAAATCTTCTGTCAGCCTAAACCCGGAAGGATCGTCATCAATAAATTCTGAGGTTTGCGATTTATGGGCGAAGATGGCTGCTTTCTTCTGTTCCAAAACCTCTGTCACGTTTAAACGGAATACTGATATTTCTTCTTCCTCAGGCCAATCATTTTCTTCTGAAATGTTCCAAAGCCAGACGGGATATTCCACAATTTGCACCGAAGACTTATTTTGATTAACCGCTGAGAATCCAATGGTATTGCACATTTTATGATCAGGATGCACATCTCTGCGCCATGGATAAAAGATGGTTTTGATTTCTTGCTTTTCCATTAAAAGTGAGATCTGTTGGGCAATTTCTTTAACTTTCTCATCTTCATAACTTGATAAAACGCCGTCTGGATATCGGTAGAAGAAGACATGGTCTGCATGTACACCTAAAATTTCGCACGATTTAAGCGCTTCCGCTTCTCTTACTTCAGCTAATAGTTTGGGTGGATATTTTAAAGAATTAAGATGTGATGCGCCCCCGCTCGTCATGAATACTACCGACACCGGCACATTTTGAGAACGTAAATAGGAAATCATTCCGCCACATCCCAAAGCTTCATCATCGGGATGTGGAGCAATTATAAGTGAATGACCCAATTGGCGGCCTAATTGGTCAATAGCCAACAAGGGAGCAGAGGATAAATTTGATATTATTGAAGAAATTTGGTTATTCATAGGTTTTGCGATTATCAGTGTAATTACCCACCTGTGCTAAGGCGGCGTCTGGCCCAGCTTGTTTTAAATAAACTCGCAGATCACGGATGGGACGTTCTAAAGGATGGCTTTTCATAGTCCCTTGAATGCCTACCGCTTTTTCAGCGAGCAGGATCACTTTTTCACAAAGTTCCAAAACCATCGTTCTCATCATATTTGAAAAGTTGACTCTGTGATCATCAGAATAATTAATGTCCCTGCCGTTTTCAATATTACTGGCGCGCTCCATCCACAATCTTCCAGTCTCCATCAAAATAGCGACTTTTCCTATCCGCATTTGTTGAATGGAATTCTTACTTCGATGGGTTTTTTGTAAGTGCTGGAGCATGGTATCCGCAATTTTTTGAGCCCCTCCTAATTGCACGGCGGAAAAACGCACCGCGCCCCATGAAAAATGAGGTTCTTTATAATAATCATTGATTTTACCTAAATACTCCTCACGAAATATTTCAAAAGACGTAAAATCAATGCGACAACTTACAGAAGGTCGCATCCCAATCGGATCCCATTGTGACCAGTCTTCTTGCAACGCGTTTTGTTCATCCAAATTGAGCACCAGCATTTGTACTCCGTCTTTAGTTTTTGCAGTCACGATAGGACGGTCAATATGTAATGCTCCAGAACAGAACGTCTTGCTGCCTTTTAAAAACAAACCTTTACTATTATAGTTCGCAGTAATTTTCAATCCATCTTCTGGATTTTCAGTATTCCATACGCCAAATAACTTACCTTCCCTAGCTTCACTAAAGTAGCGTTGCTTTTGTTGTGAGCTACCATAAGTGTTAATCAAAATTAAAGCATTAACATGACCTTCATAGATGCGGCCCACCGACAAATCTGCTTTGCCTACTTGGAATAATAAATCAAACATCTTTTCAGAAAACTCAGAAAACGTAGTCCAATTAAGATCTTGCAGAACCTCTATAGCCCCTTTTGGGAAAACTCTGGGATGGTCTTCGATAGCATCAAGAACAATGGTCAAATCTACTAATTCACACATAGTATCGAATTTTATTGAAATATGAAAAATGGAATTATAATAATTAAATCACTAAGATCTATATCTTTTTAAAAGAGTTCTGAATGACCAATAGCTAAGAGCAACATGAAAATCATATTTCTTTTTTAAGATATTCTAAGATTTTAATTTTGCTCTAAACTACTTAAGGACACGCATTGTAATAATCACAAACGCTAATAATATTAACCTTAATAAATAAAGTTTAAAATTTTCTACTCGTGGTAACATTTGAATTACAAGTGTGAAGCGATTTTTTAGGTCTGAAAAAATTTTTCGTTTTCACTTTGTTAGAACCTCTAACGTTTATAAATACAGAAGACATATTTTAGAAGATTAATTATTGCATTAGATAAAAGTTCATTTAAGACTTTATTTATTTCCCATGACTATATAAAAATCTGGGTTCGTTTCGAAAATCAAATAAACAAAAAACAATTTTCTTTAAATTATTTCCACAATTCTCATGATATATTTTTAATACATAAATTTATTAAGCACCTATTTTTATTGATTGAGACACTAATATTCAGACCATTAAAAAGTTTTACGAAAAGCTTTTGTTTCATTAATAATTGTCATTTTTTCAAAAAATAATTTTTAACTTCACAATATCAAAATCTGAATTTGGTCAGAAATCTTCAAGTTTCATCCTGAATTTCTATCAGATGAAAAATGGATGAACGGATTTTAGAAATGAAAAATAAGGAATATTAATTCCAACAATTAATTATTTAAACACCTATATATAATGGCAAATAAAAAATACAGAGTAAAATCCAGCGAAATAAAAGGTCAGAAATTACCTTATCCGGCCAAACAGTCTGATATGGATCTTCAACCTCAAACTGACCTATCGCAATATAAAGCGGCAGGAAAATTAACGGATAGAGTCGCTATTATTACTGGTGCGGATTCGGGAATAGGAAGAGCAGTTGCCATCGGCTTTGCAAAAGAAGGCGCTGATGTCGCCATTGTTTACAATGTCAACGATTCGGATGCCGAAACCACTAAAAAGATGGTTGAGGAAACAGGGCGAAAATGCTTAGTCATTAAAGCAGATGTCAGACAAAAAGCCGCGTGTTTTGATGCTATAAAACAAACGGTTGACACCTATGGAAAACTCAATATTTTAGTAAATAATGCAGCCTACCAACATGTCGAAGAAAATTTAGAAGATATTACGGAGGAGAATTTAAGACGAACCTTTGACACCAACATTATAGCTTATTTCTTTATGGCTCAAGGAGCACTCCCACATTTAAAGGATGGCGATGCCATTATCAATACCGGTAGTATCGTTGGAATTAGCGGACTTCCGATTCTCCTGGATTATACAGCCAGCAAAGGCGCGATACATTCCTTTACGAAATCATTAGCCCTACAGTTGGGAAAAAGAAACATTCGTGTTAACTGTGTAATTCCTGGTCCTGTTTGGACACCGAACATTCCAGGCACCATGCCAATGGATGAAGTCGCAAATTTTGGTCATGAAGTCGCCTTGGAACGACCAGGTCAGCCCGAAGAATTAGCTCCGGCCTATATCCTTCTTGCCTCGGATGACGGTAGTTTTATGACGGGCAGTTTAGTTCAAGTTACAGGTGGACGCTTGTAGTAAATCTTTTTCAATGGACAATAAAACACACCAAAATCAGCCTGAAGTCAATGCACTGTTAAACAGCGAATTTCTGACCGAGCCTACCCGAAAAGTTTTGCAGGAAAGATTTGAGAAGGTTGGAACCAATCGTTTTTTTGACGATGCCTCTTTTAGTTTATTATCTGTGGTCTGTGATCTTTTAATGGATCAGGATTCAGAAAATCGAATGGTCAATAGCGCTTACGCCATCGATGAACGGCTTTTACATGATAAAAGTGATGGCTGGCGTTATGATAGCATGCCTCCCGATCCTGTAATGTATCAATTAGGTTTAAATGGAATCAAAGAAACAGCTTCACAACTTTTTGATAAAAAATTCATAGATCTTCATAAGGAGCAGCAAATCGAAATTTTAAACGCGGTTCAAAGTGGTAAAGTCAAAGATGGAATCTGGAAAAATCTGGATTCTAAAATCTTTTTTGAAGAATTATTAGCAGAAACTGCTGAAATTTTTTTCAGTCATCCCACAGTCCAAGTCAGCATTAACTATGTCGGCATGGCTGATGCAAAAGGCTGGACAAAACTGAAACTTAATCAATCAGAAAATTTGGAAAATTAATGCAAGAATATTCAAATAAAGACAGTGTAGATGCGGTCATTATAGGTACAGGAGCCGGCGGCGCACCCATCATTGCCCGATTGGCAGAAGCAGGTTTAAAAGTGGTCGCCTTGGAAGCCGGAAAATTCTGGAATCCGAAAAAAGATTTCGCCACTGATGAACGTGAACAAAATAAAATTATCTGGAATTACGAGCGCTTATCTGCCGGCGATGATCCCATACCTTTTGGCAAAAATAATTCTGGATTCGGCGTAGGAGGTTCCACCCTTGCATATACCGCCTATACGCCCCGCCCCCATCCCGACGATTTTACTATTAACACCGATTTTGGAGTAGGAAAAGACTGGCCAATCAGCTATGAAGATTTGGAACCCTACTTTGACGAATTGGAAAGTTTTTTAGGAGTATCTGGACCAACACCCTATCCGTGGGGTCCAGACAGAAATGTGGGATATCCGCTTCCACCAAACCCAATCAATGGGGCAGCTCAATTGATGGAGATCGGTTGCGAACCTTTAAATATTAAAACCGTACCAGCTGCAAATGCCATTTTATCGGCGCCCTACCATCAAGAACATGTGGGCGAAAGAGAGGCTTGCATCAATAGAGGTTTTTGCCAAGCGGGTTGCAGTACTGGTGCTAAAGCGAGCACCGATGTCACTTTTATTCCGCAAGCCATCCATTTTGGAGCCGAAATAAGAACAGAATGTTTTGTTACCAGACTAAACACAAATGAGAGTGGCCAAATTAGTTCAGTTACTTATCTCAAAAACGGACAGGAAGAAACGCAGTTTTGTAAGACTGTTTTTATCTGTGCCGGTGCCATAGAAACACCGCGTTTGCTTTTGATGAATCAATTGGCAAACAGCAGTGGCCAAGTTGGTAAAAACTTTATGGCAAACGTTAGCACACAAATCTGGGGAGAATTTGAAGAATTAGTGCATCCTTATAAAGGTATTCCGGCGAGTTTGATTTCTGAGGATTTACATCGACCAAAAGATGCCGATTTCGCTAGTGGTTACTTGTTACAATCCATTGGCGTCATGCCCATCACTTATGCCTCGCAATTATGCAGAGCTACTGGCATGTGGGGAAAGGAACTTCGAGAGAAGATGGCAGCTTATAACCATGTGGCAGGAATCAATATCCATGGCGAATGTTTGCCATATGAACACAATTATGTGGAACTTTCTGATGAAAATGATGAATTGGGATTACCTAAACCTCGTATTTTCTTTTCGAATGGCACCAATGAAAAGCGTTTGGCTGCTCACGGCGAAAAAATTATGGAAAAAATCTGGGACATTGCCGGAGCTAAAAACACTTTCAAGGTTTCGCGCAATGCGCATATCATAGGCACCTGCCGAATGGGAGATGATGCTACTGAGGCTGTGGTAAATGCCCAGGGAAAATCTTTTGATATTCCTAATTTATATATTTCGGACAATTCCCTATTTCCGAGTTCCCTAACCGTAAACCCCACCCTTACAATTATGGCGGTTGCCCTGCGCATTGCCGATAAATTTTTACAAGAATATTCAACCTCAAAAAATTAAATCATCATGGCAGCCGAAAGCTTTTTAAAATACGTGGATAAGAAATATGGACATGAGGCCTATGATGGCGATCAATATGGAGGTGCTGGTGGAAAAGATGGTAGTGGCCTGCCACAAAATAATCCAGGTAATTTCATGTTTGCCACAGGTATTGAATGTTCCTACCCTACTATTGACAAAGGGAAAACGAGACGTGATTTATTGAAAGAATGTCATCACTACGACCGTTGGGAAGAAGATTTAGGACTCGTTAAGGAAATGGGTTTAAAAGTATTACGCTACGGCTTGCCTTACTATGCCATACACATTGCTGAAAACAAATTTGATTGGACTTTTGCGGATAAAGTCATGAATGAGATGAAGCGATTGGAGATTACGCCGATTCTGGATTTGATGCATTTTGGTGTGCCCGATTGGATTGGCAATTTTCAAAATGCTGAATTACCCATTCATTTTGCAAATTACGCCGCTGCCGTTGCGAAACGATATCCATGGGTAAAATACTACACACCGGTCAATGAAATTTACGTCACGGCTAAAATGAGCGCCAAAGAAGGCGTTTGGAATGAACAACTCAAGAGTGATCGTGCTTTTGTAACCGCTCTAAAAAATGTTACG
The DNA here is from genome assembly GCF_004115975.1 of Gelidibacter gilvus. Classification (GTDB taxonomy): domain Bacteria; phylum Bacteroidota; class Bacteroidia; order Flavobacteriales; family Flavobacteriaceae; genus Gelidibacter; species Gelidibacter gilvus. The sequence continues at coordinate 67,017 of NZ_SDDZ01000019.1, forward strand.
GCGGCAAGTATCTTAGCCACGCATCAAATTGCAGCGCATCGACCAGATTGTGTGATTGTGCAAAGTGAATCGGCCGAATATATCCACGAAGCTTACTTGCAAAAATCTCCAGAAATTGTGATTGCCAATAAAATACGTTTTCTTGCTTTAGATCTTTTATATGCCAATCATCCGGATGCTGACATATATATGTACCTCATGGACAATGGAATGACCCGAAAAGAGTATGAGTGGTTCATGGCGGGCGAGCCACCAGGATACCAAGTTACTGGTAATGACTATTACGGAAGAAATGAAAAAATACGTTTAAAAAATGGCGAAACTATGATCGCACCCGATGTTTGGGGATGGTATTTAATTACCAAAGAATATTATAACCGATATAAAAAACCGGTCATGCACACGGAAACCAATGTATTTAATAAAGAAGAAGCGCCTTCTTGGCTATGGAAGCAATGGCTCAATATTTTAAGAATGAGAGAAGATGGCACTCCTGTTTTAGGTTTCACCTGGTATAGTTTGATTGACCAGGTCGATTGGGATATCGGCCTCTCTAAAAAAGTGGGCACGATCAATGAATGTGGGTTATTTAATATGAATAGAAAACCAAATCCGGTTGCTGGTGCTTACAAAATGTTGCTCGAGGAATTTGGACAAATTACAATTGTGCCGTACGGCGAAATGCTAGAAATTACAGACAGACCCGCAAGTTTGAAAGTAGAGGTTTAAATAATTAGATGGGTAGCAAGATATTCCAATTCAGATGATATTGCTGGTTTTCTTTAAATTGAGAACGGCATTGAAAGCGTTAGATCTGATTACTATTTTCAATTTAAAAAATTAGAGATGGCAATTGAAAGCAATCATAAAGTATTAGTATTCATACACTATTTTGGTGGCTCTGCAAAAAGTTGGGAGTGGGTGATTAATCGACTGGATAAAAAATATCATTGCATCGCGATTAATTTGCCGGGTTTCGGAAACACCATTCCCTTAGAAGAACCGTCCATTGTAAATTTTGCCGAATTCGTTCAGCAGGAATTAAAGAATTCAGAAATTTCGAATTATATTCTCATAGGACATTCTATGGGCGCTAAGATTGCCTTGCAAATGACTGCCAATGATATAAAAGGAAACATCGAGCGACTAATTTTAATTGCCCCATCCCCTCCGGGAATTGAACCGATTTCAGAAGAAGAAAAGCGACGCATGCTTATTCATCCCGATCTTACAGAAGCTAAAAAGACGGTGGATAATATTACAAAAATACCGTTAAGCGATGTTCAATATGATCTGGCCGTGGACAACAATATAATGGTTGAAAATAAAACCTGGGAGTGGTGGCTTGAATCAGGGATGAACGAATCCATAATCGCATCAGTAAAGCAGATTAAAGTACCAATTACCATTATCAATTCGAAAAATGATCCCGTAATGACTCCAAAAATCATTAAAGAGCGGTTTTTAAATATTCTGCCTTCAGCTAACGTGATTTCGCATCATAAATTGGGACATCTTATTCCGATGGAAGATCCGGAGTGGCTCGCTGAGCAAATCATAAATATTTGTGACTAATATTTTTTTAAAGTCATATCCCTTACAATAAAATGGGCGATGCCCATTGACCAAAAAATAATGCAGTATTTTTTTTAGCTAAAAGCTTTAAGGTTGGAGACACCCATGGCGCTAACGGCTGCCCAAAGAAAAAGATCTGAAGGTATCTTTAAGGTTTCTTTTTCGATTGGTTTGGCAACTTTTCTTATTTATGGCTACTTGTTTCAATAATATCAATTTTAAAGATTATTAATTCTGTAAAAATAATTTGAGACTAAAAAAACCATGCGTTTGATAAACTGTATAATCGAACTTAAACCTCGTGAAATTATTTTTCTATAGTCTAACCTAGATATTTCCATGATTAAATAGAAATACAAAATTTAAAGAATTTTAAATTAATCAAGTTCAATGCATTAAGATCCAATTATTTTGTTTTTAGGTTAATATGCTTTGGATTGCCTCCTTAATTTTGAATTAATAAATCTTTGATCATGGATAAGAAAATAAAAGTAAAAGATAACGCAACAGTCAAGGAGAGTTTCAACTCCAAATTAAACTATGACATGATTATATTCTGTCATTTAAGATGGGACTTCGTATACCAACGCCCACAACATATTATCAGTAGAATGTCTGAAGATTACAAAATATTAGTAGTTGAAGAACCGATTCATAACGACGGCAACTCTGCATATGATCTTCATGAAATTAATCCAAATCTCAGCATCTTGAAACCGAAGGTCAAGTCAATTGTGGACATTAAAAATGTGCTCGACTTACTCAATATTCATCATATTGACATCGCATGGTTTTACTCACCCGCATTTGTGGATTTACTACCCTATTTGAAAACGAATACAATAATTTACGATTGCATGGACGAATTGTCGCAATTTAAAGGCGCTTCCATGGAACTTCGAGCTCAGGAAAAACTCTTAATTCAAGAAGCCGACCTTGTGTTTACCGGCGGTAAATCATTATATGAGGCAAAGGCCAAATTATCTGCAGATGCCCATTGTTTTCCCAGTTCTGTAGATGTCCCACATTTTAAAAAGGCCAACGGTCTAATTACGATTCCGGAGGACATCAAAAATATTAGCAATCCTATTGTTGGTTACATCGGCGTTATTGATGAGCGGATTAATTTGCCATTAGTTGAAAAAACTGCTGAACTTATGCCTCAGGTTTCCTTTGTGATGATTGGACCATTGGCAAAAATTCGTGATGAAGATCTTCCAAGAGCCTCGAACATTTATTATCTGGGAATGAAACAGTATAAAGAACTTCCAGGATATCTAAAGGCTTTTGATATTGCGATGATGCCCTTCGCCTTAAATGAATCTACTGAATTTATTAGCCCTACCAAAACTCTGGAATATATGGCAGCTGACAAACCAATTATATCCACGGCAATTAAAGATGTGGTTCGAGATTATTCTGAAGCCCTAGATGTCATCAGTAATGCGGAAGAATTTTCTGCCGCCATTTCCCGGCTTTTACAGGCGGAGAGCACTCATGATTCGGAAAGGTATCAAAGCATTTTAAATAAAACTTCCTGGGATACCACCGTTAGAAAGATGAAACAATTAATAAATGTAAAATCCATATGAAGCACGATATACTTATCATTGGAGCGGGCATATCCGGTTCAGTATTAGCTGAACGCTACGCCAAAAAAGGAAAAACCGTCTTGGTTTTAGAAAAAAGAGATCATATAGCTGGCAATTGCTACGACTATATTGATGAGAACGGGATTTTAGTTTCAAAATACGGCGCACATTTATTTCATACCAATTATGACGAAGTTTGGAATTATGTCAATAAATTCTCAGAATGGTATCCATGGGAACATAAAGTCATTGCGCGAGTGGATGAGCACACGGTACCAATTCCTGTCAATATGACTACCGTAAATACTCTGTTCAATTTAAACTTGAAGAATGAAACTGAAATGGCGGAGTGGCTCGAAGCTAATCGCATAGACATTGAAGATCCAGAGAACGGTAAAGAGGCGGTTTTAAATAAGGTCGGTCCAGTATTGTACGAGAAAATGTTTAGACATTATACTAAGAAACAATGGGATAAATGGCCTGAGGAATTGGATGCGTCAGTTTTGAACAGAATTCCTGTGAGAACCAATACGGACGACCGTTATTTTTCGGACAAATACCAAGCGCTCCCTAAACATGGTTACACCAGAATATTTGAGAATCTATTAAGTCATCCCAATATTACGGTAAAACTCAATACGGACTATTTTGATGTGAAAGATGAATTTTCCACATTTGAAAAAATATTTTACACAGGACCGATCGATCGCTTTTTCGAATTTAAGCACAGTCTAAACGATCAATTGGAATACCGCTCTATAAATTTTGTATCAGAAACGGTTGATAAACCTTATTTTCAGGAGAATTCTGTAGTCAACTATCCAGGAATGGAAGTGGAATTCACTCGGATTATAGAATATAAACATTTTGGAAATCAACAAAGTGATAAGACGACGATCGTAAGAGAATATACTACTGATAAAGGCGAGCCCTATTACCCCGTGCTCAATAAAAAAAATCAGGAGATCTATAATAAATATAAAGAAGAGGCTGCCAAACATCCCAATATTCATTTTGTAGGGAGATTAGCAAATTATAAATATTTCAATATGGATCAGGCATTTAAAAATGCATTGGATTTATTTCATGAATTAGAGAAGAAAAAGACGTTGAAGTATGCAGAATAAATTGGCGCTTAAGAGTTTTTTTATGGGCGGTTTTGAATGTGCCGACCACATCAACAGATCCGGCGAACGCATTAATCTCCAAACGGAAACTTTACATCATGATAAGATTCTAGAGGATTACAAAAATCTAAAATCCATTGGTATTAAGGTGGTACGCGAAGGAGTTTGTTGGAGTGAAGTAGAAATTGCACCTTATACTTTTGATTTTTCGAGATTAGAAATTTTTTTTAAGGCTGCGCAAGAGCTGGACATGCAAATCATTTGGGATTTGTGCCATTTTGGTTATCCAGATGATTTGAGTCCTACCCATCCCCTATTTACAAAACGTTTTGTTGCCTATTGCGAGCAATTTACAATTTTTCATTTTGAACATTTGAGGCAACCGCCTTGGATTGTGCCCATTAATGAAATCAGTTTTTTATCATGGCATTCGGGAGATATGCGCGGTACGGTTCCCTTTGCGGTACATTCCGGCTGGGATATAAAATACCATTTATGCAAAGCCGCGATCATGGGCATCAAAGCGATTAAGGCGATCATAACCGATGCGGTTATTCTTATCGTAGAACCTTTGGTTAAGGTACATGCTAGCGCTAAAACAATCGATCTTTCGGAAGTAAAAAAAATGAATAATTACCAATATCAGGCGATGGATATCCTGTTAGGACGAACGTGTCCAGAACTTCAGGGAGATCCTACCTTGATTGATATTCTAGGTTTTAATTATTATTACAATAACCAATGGACGGATGTGCACGAAATTTTACCATGGCCGGATGTCGATAACCGATTAACGCCGCTCTCAGAGTTATTATATAAAGTGAGCGTGCGTTATAATGATTACCCTATTTTGATTACGGAAACGGGTCATTTTGGCGATTTGAGAGCACAATGGCTGGAAGAAGTCATACTAGAATGTTCCAAAGCCATTCAATTAGGCGTCGATTTGAGAGGTATGTGCATTTATCCAGTTATTGACCGTCCTGATTGGGATGACCTGACCTCTTATTCCAATTGTGGTCTCTGGGATTTTGATGATGATTTTAATCGCTTGCCACATATACCTTCTATTAAAAAATTACTTCAAGGACAAGAAAAGCTAAATTATAATTTTAACTAGATAAAAACCAAGATTTATTAAATCAGAAAAATCATTTCAAATGCTTTTAAAACGAGATTATTAAGTGTCACTAAATTTTGATGGTAGCTGAAGCCCCTATATAACCTAAAGAAAAATTACTGAGCTTCTCTTCGTCTATATTTAGAAATCTTATCTAAAGTCTTTCTAATAGAAGCGAACATCAAAATCTTAACATAATAATCATTACACACAACTATCACAGCCTTAAATAGAGGTGCGTAATTCGGTGCGTGCATACAAAACAAATAAATATAAAAACCTGACTTTCAACGCTTTGATTAATTAAAAATAGTTCCTCTTTCTCCGCAAAAGGAAACCCACGACGAAAGTCGTGGGTTTTTTATTTAGTGCAACGACTCAAGCCTCTTCGGCTTGAAAGGAGTGGAACTAAATAAAAAACTCAGCATCGCCTTTTTCTGGCGATGCGTGGGTATCTATGCTTGCACTGGATTTCTTATTGGGATCAATGAAATTAATCCCTCTTTCTCCGCAAAAGGAAACCCACAACGAAAGTTGTGGGTTTTTTATTTAGTGCAACGACCCAAGCCTTTTCGGCTTGAAAGGGATCAAGTCAAAAACTTGTGGGATTTTAAGATTACGCTTAACTGCACCCTAAAAGATCTTATTTTCGCATCAAGACGATTATTCACAATTTTATATTTCCTTTTTAACGGTGTTCATGAATTTTATTTCTACAGAAGCTTTAGTGCTTTTGTGTTTAAAAAACAGTTTAGAATTTATAATTGACTGCTATCGTCTCGGCGAAGGTAGCCAGGACCTCCAAAGCTGATATCGATTGAATTATTGGCTCTCTTTTCATATAATCAGCGTCATAAACAGCCATAATAATGCTTATGTAGCATACACCCATTGAACATTTTTTTAAAACATATTGGTTAAAACCCTCTTGACTACAAGGAAAGCCCCTATGGATACCAACTGGTTGAAAAAAAGACCAATTAAGGCTAATGTATTGACCTTTTTTAAAAGTGATCAATTAATAGTTAAAACACAAGGCTGTTACGTGCCTTTATCCTGCCTTTATCCTGCCTTTATCCTGCCACTATCCTAATAGCTATATTTTGATTGACAAGACAGTGTGAAATTGTTGGTGGAAAACACCAACAATGGCGCAAGAAAGTCCAAACTCCCCTTTCTTCACCTTCGTTGCACTACGGTGAATTCATTCCCCTCTTTAACTAAAGAGGGGAGCTGGATTGTACGTATAAGTTTATGTTGGGATTGTGTTGTTGGTTAGTTGTTTTGTTAATGTTGAGGTGGGTTAAACCACAAGGCTGTTACGTGCCTTTATCCTGCCTTTATCCTGCCTCTATCCTGCCACTATCCTAATAGCTATATTTTGATTGACAAGACAGTGTGAAATTGTTGGTTTAAAACACCAACAATGGCGCAAGAAAAGACCAAACTCCCCTTTCTTCACCTTCGTTGCACTACGGTGAATTCATTCCCCTCTTTAACTAAAGAGGGGAGCTGGATTGTACGTATAAGTTTATGTTGGGATTGTGTTGTTGGTTA
>NZ_SDDZ01000020.1 GCF_004115975.1 Gelidibacter gilvus
TGTCAATCCAATATGTTAATGAACTTGTTTCTATTTCTCTCGGCGAACTCAATCGCTAAGCGGGTGCAAATATACAACCCTTTTTCGGTTCTGCAAAATGTTTTGAGGTTTTTTTGAAAGTTTTTTTCACACTTTAAATCGACCACATAAAACACCTTTTCAATGAACCCATCCGCAGTTAACGTTGCCGTTTTTTGCGGCTGCAAACATACAACCTTTTTTAGATCCGCAAAACTTTTTGTCTAAAAAATTTCGCTTTCTTTTCTTAAGGATGTAAATGAACTTTTTTCCGTTCCCTCGGGCCCTAAGACCCTCGTTTGCGGGGTGCAAATATACAACCCTTTTTCCTTTACCCGCAAAATTAAATCGCTCTTTTTTTAAACTATTTTTCTCCAAGCTGGAAATGAACGCCTTAGGCGGACGAAAATCGGGCTGCCAGTTATGCGAGTGGCGTGGGGAGGGCGCGGGTTGCCCGTGGGACGCCTGCCGGGGCGCTCCGGTGGACCTGCTGGAGACCGCAGAGTTTGTGGCGAGAGGGAGCTCTAGCCTGACAAATGTGCCAACCAATCGGTCAAACAAAACAGATTGTTGCTCTTATATAATAGGTGTCATACCTTACTTATGTAGTTACTTATAATACTCATATATATAATGAGGAAGCAAATCATCTTTTACTTCAACCTCCCCTGCTCTTCTCATTGTTTTATTGAGGATATTATTTATACCTATATATATATTGTATGAAAGTATTTTACATCTTATCTTTGTCATCCTAAATTAGCAAGACAGATATATGATTGATATAACGCTACCAGACGGAAGTGTAAAACCGTTTGAGAATAATGCAACACCAATGGATGTTGCCAAAAGTATAAGTGAAGGGTTGGCCAGAAACGTCATTTCTGCAAGTTTCAATGGCACAACTGTGGAAACGCACACCCCATTGACCACAGATGGCGCATTGGTATTGTACACCTGGAATGACAAAGAAGGCAAGAAAGCATTTTGGCATTCTTCTGCCCACGTTTTGGCGCAGGCACTTGAAGAATTATATCCTGGCGTCAAACTTTCTATTGGTCCGGCTATTGAAAACGGATTCTACTATGATGTGGATTTAGGGGAACAAACAATTTCTGATAAAGACTTTAAGACTATTGAAGATAAGATGTTGGAGATTGCCAGAGGAAAATACGACTTTAGCCTGCGGTCAGTTTCAAAAACTGATGCCCTATCCCTATACAAGTCTCAAGACAATGAATACAAAGTAGAGCTGATTGAAAATTTAGAGGATGGCACGATTACTTTTTGTGATCACTCGACCTTTACTGATTTATGTAGAGGTGGGCATATCCCGAATACGTCCATTATAAAAGCGGTTAAAATAATGTCGGTTGCCGGAGCCTACTGGAGAGGTGATGAGAACAATAAGCAATTGACGCGTGTTTATGGAATTTCATTTCCAAAACAGAAAGAACTGACCGAATACCTTCACTTACTTGAAGAGGCGAAAAAACGCGATCATAGAAAACTGGGCAGGGAATTGGAATTGTTTACCTTTTCAGCTAAAGTAGGCCAAGGTTTACCTTTATGGTTACCAAAAGGCGCCGCTTTGCGTGAACGTCTGGAAGATTTTTTGAAGAAAGCACAAAAGAAAGCTGGATATCAGATGGTGGTCACACCTCATATTGGACAGAAAGAACTCTATGTGACTTCTGGACATTATGAAAAATACGGTGCTGATAGCTTTCAACCCATTCTCACCCCTAACGAAGGTGAAGAATTTTTATTAAAACCAATGAATTGCCCTCACCACTGTGAGATTTATAATGCCAAGCCATTTTCATACAAAGAGCTTCCTATACGTTATGCGGAGTTTGGAACGGTTTATCGTTATGAACAGAGTGGCGAACTTCACGGTTTGACGCGCGTAAGAGGTTTTACTCAAGATGATGCACATATCTTTTGTACGCCCGACCAATTGGATAAGGAGTTTAAAGATGTTATTGATTTGGTACTTTACGTATTTGGGTCTTTAGGATTTGAAAACTTTAAGGCGCAAGTATCGTTAAGAGACCCTAATACACCTGAGAAATATATAGGTAGTGATGCAAACTGGGAGAAAGCCGAAGCTGCCATCCTTAATGCAGCCATAGATAAAGGTTTGGATTATGTCGTAGAAACTGGCGAAGCCGCCTTTTACGGTCCGAAATTGGATTTTATGGTAAAAGATGCTTTGGGAAGAAACTGGCAACTAGGGACCATTCAAGTAGACTATAATTTACCTGAACGATTTGACCTTACCTATAAAGGGAGTGATAATGAGTTGCACAGACCTGTTATGATCCACCGTGCTCCTTTTGGAAGCATGGAACGTTTTGTGGCCATTTTGTTAGAGCATACAGGCGGAAACTTCCCACTTTGGCTCATGCCAACTCAGGCCATAGTGTTGTCAATTAGTGAAAAATATGAAAAATACGCCGAAAAAGTTTTAAATGTGCTAGAAAATAACGAAATTCGCGCCCTCGCAGATAACAGAAATGAGACTATTGGCAAGAAGATTCGCGAAGCGGAAATGGCCAAAATCCCATATATGATTATCGTTGGTGAGCAAGAAGAGAGTAAAAACATGATTACCGTACGACAACATGGCGGAGAAGATTTAGGCATGATTAGTGCAATAGACTTCACGGAGGTTGTTGAAAAAGAAGTGAAAAAGACTTTAAAAACCTTTAAACAGAAAAAATAAGTTTAACTAAAAAATATATAAGCCATAGCAATTCGTAGAAACAGAGGTAGCTTCAAAAGAACTGAAAAAGAGGAGCAACATAAAATTAACAGAAGCATTAGAGCCGAGAACGTAAGACTTGTAGGAGATAATGTTGAGACTGGGGTTTACACCACTAAACAAGCTTTAGCGATTGCTGAAGAACAGGGTGTAGATTTGGTTGAGATATCGCCAAAAGCTGATCCGCCCGTTTGTAAGGTGATGGATTACAAGAAGTTTCTTTATGAGCAAAAGAAGCGCGACAAGTCATTGAAGTCTAAAGCGACCAAAGTCATTGTTAAAGAAATCCGTTTTGGTCCTCAAACAGATGATCACGATTACGAATTCAAAAAGAAGCACGCAGAGAAGTTTCTAAAGGAAGGTGCAAAACTAAAAGCTTTTGTGTTTTTCAAAGGACGTTCTATTGTGTTTAAGGAACAAGGGCAAATATTATTATTGAAATTAGCCCAAGACCTTGAAGAATATGGTAAAGTTGAACAAATGCCAAGACTTGAAGGAAAGCGTATGACGATGTTCATCGCACCTAAAAAGAAGTAGCTTCGACAAGCTCAGCTGCCGAATCGACAAGCTTAGCTGCCGAATCGACAGGTTCAGCTACCAAGCTTAGCCACGGAGATATAATGAGTAAATATCACGCCTTTGATAAGGTGTATGAAGATAATAAGCGAAAAGTAAATTAAAATTTAGGAGAAAATGCCGAAAATGAAAACAGTATCTAGTGCTAAGAAACGTTTTAAAGTAACGGGCACTGGGAAGATTAAAAGAAAGCACGCTTTTAAGAGTCATATCTTGACAAAAAAATCTAAAAAGCGTAAGAAAGCCTTGACTAAATGGACGTTAGTTCACGAGGCCGATATGAATAATGTTAAAATCATGTTGCGTTTAAAGTAACACGAGTTTAACCGGTTAAAACAAATATATAAACCCTGGAGTTAGGCTCAAACGATTAACGAGTGCAGATTGATGATTTTTGATTTGCAGAGTTAATAGGACAAAGTGTCAGTATAACAGACCGCCTACTACAAAAAACAATTAAGAAATGCCAAGATCAGTAAATTCAGTAGCAAAAAGAGCCAGAAGAAAAAAGGTTCTTAAACAAGCAAAAGGATACTTTGGAAGACGTAAAAACGTTTGGACAGTAGCCAAAAACGCGGTTGACAAAGCGATGTTATATTCGTACAGAGACCGTAGGGTAAAGAAAAGAAATTTCCGCTCATTATGGATTACGCGTATTAACGCAGCAGCCAGAATTCACGGAATGTCTTATTCAAAATTCATGGGAGGAATCAAAGCTAACAACATCGAATTGAACCGTAAGGTCCTTGCCGATTTAGCAATGAACCATCCAGATGCTTTTGAAGCCATTGCCCAAAAGATAAAAAAATAGGCGTTTCGCCAAAATAACAAACACATTTCGCTTATAAAAAATCCGATTCTTAATTGAATCGGATTTTTTTTTGACCATGGACAAAAACCGTGTTTGTATATCGAAGAGGAGATTTAGAAACCATCCAGGAGTTATGACCTGTTTAATGAAAGACGGTTGATAGGGTTTCCTTGTGATATTTTATAATACTTCTTAAACGGTTCTATAAAGCGTTGTAATGGCACCAGACGAAAGCTTATCGATTTAAATACAATCCCTGTATTATTTCAAACGATGCGAAATTATCCTACGTACATCCACTTCCTACATCTTTCCGGTTTTTAAGTGTGAAAGAAAAAGCTTGCAAAGTTTATTGTAGCCAGTTGTTCTTTTCAATGCTATATCGTCTAACCATACAACGACGTTCTTCATTAAAAAACTCCCTCACAGGGGCCATCAATTTTTCCAAGATTTTCACCGAACCAATATTGTGCGTGTTGACATCGGCTGCGACCTTTTCAGCATTTATCGTGTTAAAGTAATGATCTATCATTCCTCGTGCAATTTCTGTCCCGTATCCTTTTCCCCAAGAATTAAATCTAAAACGATAGCCAAACTCTATATCAGTTTCATCATTAGTTAAAAACAGACAGAGGCCAATCATCTCAGGATTTGCTTTTTCAAAGATGCCACAGGTATACTTTTCTCGATGTAAATCACTCCGTTCCAGATTCAGATTCTCATGGAATTTATCTAATATCTGAGTTTCAGAAAATCTCGATTGGGGAATTGGATCTATGATTTTTGGATCAGAAAGCAATTCAATAAAGTTGTTTTTGTCTTTACTTTCTAGACTCCTAACCACTAACCTTTTGGTTTCGAACACTTTCATTTTCCTGATTGACTTTCTATAAATTCTTAAAACTATCTTTTATGGATCGCATAAATTTTTAGTTCCTCTGTTTTACCTTCCAACAATTCATCTCCCAAAGAAATCGCTTCGTATTTATTGGCCAGATTGAGCTTTTGAAATAAATCATCGGAGATGAGCAAGGATTCATTATACTCGTTACATTTCTCCTGAATTCGCGAGGTGGAATTGATCACATCACCATGATAGGCCAATTCCTTTTTTACGGTGCCAACTTCAGCAATAATGATTTTACCAGTATGTAAACCGGCCTTAAATTCTGGCTGAATTCCATATTTTTTTTGATAGTATTTGGAATGTCTCTTTAACTTTCTTTCGAAATCAAAGAACAGATCAATGCAGTTCAATCCCCTTATTCCTCTTTTGGGAGTCCAGCTCAATACCGCTTCATCACCAACATATTGATAAATTTCAGCATCGTATTTATTGATGATCTTATTGAGATAAAAAAAGCAATCCTGAATAAGCTGACTGTATCTTAAATGCCCCAATTCTTCAGCATGCGTTGTGGAAGATTTTAAATCCAAAAACATGAAGATCCTGTCTACTTCACGTGGATTCTTATATCTGCCAATAAGCATTTTAAAGATGATACCCTTTCCAAACTTATCATTGGCCAGTCGTATAAATGAGAACAGTAACGAACATATAATAAAATAAGCGGTGACCATCCAAAATATTTTGTTGGAAATCCACCATCCCCTGTGATTCGGAAAATCGACATTTAGATAATCTTCGGCCAAAAAGGCCATAACACTTAGAGAGAAAATTAGAAATATCAGGTATATAAGCGATTTGATAAGAAGGATGAGGCCCAAGTTCAAGGCTTTGGATAGAAATTTATCAAAAACATATTCTACAATCGTATAGACAATGGCGACCATTAGTCCTAAAACGACCCCAAATAAAAGGTATTCAGAAACAGGATAAACTTTACTCGCCTGTACGGCGTCGACTTGCTCCTGCTCTCTTCCCAAATATCGAATGAGAATAAAAAAACAAAAGGCAAAAGACCAATATAAAACCGAAGAAACGAATAGTTTAAAAAATTGTTTAATATAATATAGCATCCACGGGAAGGTTAGTGTTATTCTTTAATTTCATCAATAGCTGCTTTAAACTCGTTCCAATCGACCAATCCATCGCCATCCTTATCGTAACCATCAATAAGCTTATTGGTCACCAAACCCCTTATGAGTCCGCTGATTTCTGCTTTTTTAAGAAGATCGGCGATTTCTTTTTTGGAGAGCTTGCCATCTTTATCGTTATCAAAAAACGCAAAAGCTTGTTCAGGGGAATTAAAACTGTTGGAGATAAGGATTTGAATTTTATTCAGAATAGTTTCTTTAGTGGACATAACTTGAGATTTTATTTGCACCTAAAAATAAGAAATATTACGGTTCTATAAGTGCTCATTTGACAACAAAAGGCGCTGCACGTGTGAGAATTTATTAGAGCATGATCGAAGGAAGATGCATTAATTAGCCAGTCTTCGCGGTAAATCTGTAATAGTTAAGCCCTGGTTTCACTTTGGAGTTTCTGGATAAAAGATCAAAAACGACAGGTTTAGATCCCTGTCTTAGAAGGAATTTATCTGCAACTTGCTGTTAAGTCTTCTGTTTTTTCTTTTTTGCGGCAGGAAACAAGACATTATTTAAGATCAAACGGTATCCTGGAGAGGTAGGATGCAGTTCCAACTCTGTTTTTGGATCGCCCACTTTATGGGTGTAATCTTCAGGATCATGGCCTCCATAAAATGTAAAAAAGCCTTTTCCTTTGATCCCATGGATATATTTTGCTTCACCATTTGTTTTATTTTCACCCATAATGAGCACGTTCGATTTGATTTCTTCTCTAGTGAATGATGTGGTCTGTCCCATAAATCCTTTTACTAAAGCTGTATGATTTTGGCATAGCATGGTAGGAATAGGATCCCATTTTGCAGAAAAATCCATGAGGGTGAAATAATCCGTCAACATCGGAATTTGACGTTTAGAGGTCATATCAATGGATGAAAACTCGTAGATATTTGGATTTCTTTCTAAAATAAAATCCTTAAACGCGAAGGTTTTACTATAATCAATCTTACTTTGGTAGTTGGGATCACTGGCATCACCATCAAACATTGGTTCACAGATATCCACACCTTCTGCCGCCAAGGCAATATCAAAACTATCGGTAGCGCTGCACATGGCAAACATAAATCCGCCACCAACCACATAATCACGAATCTTTAAGGCAACCGCTAACTTTTGTTCAGATACCTTTGCGTATCCCAACTTGGCTGCTAATGCTTCAGCTTGCATTTTTTCTTCAATGTACCAGGCTGCAGATTTATAGGTTCTGTAAAACTTGCCGTACTGTCCCGTAAAATCTTCGTGGTGGAGATGTAACCAATCGTAAAGCACAAGGCCATCGCCCAATACTTCTTCGTCATAAATGGTTTCATAAGGAATTTCAGCATAAGTCAATACTAAGGTAACGGCATCATCCCAAGGTGGGTTACTTTTGGGAGAATAGACTGCTATTTTAGGTGCTTTTTCAAGTACTACCGATTCCATGTTCTGGGAGGGACTGTTGATGAACTCTAAAATTTCTTCGGTCTTGGCATCGGAAATAACCTCAAAAGAAATCCCTCTGATTTGACATTCTCTCTGAATTTCTGCTACATCTGGTAACAAAAAGGAGCCCCCTCTATAATTGAGCAACCATTTTACCTTTAATTGCTTTTCGAGCGCCCAATAGGTCATTCCATAAGCTTTAAGATGGTTTTTTTGCCCTTCAGCATCCATAGGAATAAGAATGTAAGAAGCAAAAGATTGCACACTTGCAAGAACAAAAAATAGAATAAGTGCTGCTTTTTTCAAAATAACTTGGGGTTATATTAGGATGTAAAGGCTATTGATTACTGATGACTTAATGCACTTCTATTTTATGGAAGTATATTCATCAATGGAAAGATAAACAAAAATTAGGCGTCCCTAAAATGCTTTAAGAAAATATTGAATAATTCTGTTTTTAATAATCTTCATTCTTGCCAGAAAGCAGACTAGCTACAATTTTAGTGCTCGGGAATTGCTCGAGAATAATTTTCAAGAAAACGGTAATTGGAATAGACATAATCATCCCTGCTATTCCCCAGATATAGCCCCAGAACATAAGCATGACCAGAACAGCTATAATATTGATGGAAAAAGATTTCCCCATAAAAATAGGTTCTAAAATCGATCCAAAAATAATCTGGACCATGGATATTGACAAAATAAAGAAGAACAATGTGCTGGAGGGATCTAACTCAACAAAGGCAAAAATAGACAAACTGATCACTGAAATAAACGATCCGATCATTTGCACAAAGTTGATTACAAAAGCAAAAAGACCCCAGAAAATGGGAAAGCTCACATCAAAAAACAAACAGGCGAGACCTGTAAAGATTCCCGTTCCCAAACTCACCAAAAACTTTACCTTGATGAAAGTGATCAAATTATTTTCAATTTTAAGGAAGGTTTTGATCGCGGTATGTTTCCTCTTCAATAAAGTGACATGTAATAGTTTTTGGACATTGATGGATTCTGCCAACCAAAGCACCGTAAAGAAGGCTGTTGTTAAGGCCATACTGATAAAACTTCCCAAGAATCCAACCACAGATCCAATGTTTTTAGTCTCGGCCAATTGAGCCATAATACTGCCGTTCTTTCCAAGCTCCGCTCCAAAAAAAGACTCCAACGAATGTTTTAAGTCTCTGATTTTGCTGTTAGCTTCAGAGAAAAAAGTACTTTCAGATGATAAAATCTGTTTACTGGATAGATGGATCAATTCTGCCGTAATTCCCAGACCCATTAAGATAAGAAGGATCACGATGAAAATACTGAGATATTTTGGAACGCCCTTTTTTCCCAACCAACGCATCAGCGGCAAAAACAAGAGCGCTATAAACATGGAAAAAACCAATGGAATGAAGATAAACGATAAGATCTTCAACAAGTAAAAAACAAGTGGCACAACAATCACAAGCAATAATAAATTTGTTGTACGTCTTTTATCCATGGGTATATTCTAATTAACAGCTTGTAAAGATAATCTTAAACTGTATAAGAAATTAAAGAAAAAATTAAGATTTTAGAATGGCACATCATTATCGTCATCGTCATCCATTGAAGGCGGATCAAAAGCATCTGATGCCGACGGGAAGTTACTGGAATTAAACGAATTATCATTGGCGGCAGCATTCATTTTAGAATGGAATTCGCCAAAAGGAGTATCAAAATCATCAAGATTATCAAACTTACCAAGATTTCCGATAAATTTCAATCGGATATTCTCCAAGCCCCCATTTCTGTGTTTGGCGATAATAAATTCAGCTTGGCCTTCTGTTGGAGAGCGTTCTTCATCATCCCACTCGTCAATTTTATAGTATTCCGGTCTGTAGATGAACGATACAATATCGGCATCCTGCTCGATCGCACCAGATTCACGCAAATCCGACAGCAATGGTCTTTTACTTCCACCACGGGTTTCTACCGCACGGGACAATTGCGATAAGGCAATTACCGGAATGCTCAATTCTTTTGCCAAAGCCTTAAGGTTACGGGAAATCGTAGAAATTTCCTGTTCCCTGTTGCCTCCTTTCTGGCTTCCACCAGCAGTCATCAATTGCAAATAATCCACAATGATCATTTTAATGCCGTATTGAGACGCGAGACGACGTGCTTTCGCACGTAAATCGAAAATAGAAAGTGATGGGGTATCGTCAATAAACAAAGGCGCTTTCTCTAAAGCCTTTACTTTGACGTTTAATTGTTCCCATTCGTGTTTCTCAAGTTTTCCGGTTCGTAATTTCTCTGAAGACAAGCCTGTTTCACTAGAAATCAAACGTGTGATCAATTGTACGGAAGCCATCTCTAACGAGAAAAACGCTACCGGGATGTTATGTTCGACCGCAATATTTCGAGCCATAGACAAGGTCAAGGCTGTTTTACCCATCCCAGGACGAGCCGCCACAATGATCAAGTCACTTTCTTGCCATCCTGAGGTCAATTTATCCAACTTATCAAAGCCTGACGGAATGCCGCTTAAGCCTTCTTTATTGGAGATGTCCTCAATTTTCTTTTTCGCTTGAATCACCAAACTTTGGGCAGTTTCCGTAGATTTCTTGATATTACCTTGGGTCACTTCATAAAGTTTGGCCTCCGCTTGATCTAATAAATCAAAAACATCTTTGGTTTCATCGTAGGCATCTTCAATAATCTCATTTGAAATCTTGATCAAACTACGCTGAATGAATTTCTGGAGAATAATACGCGCATGAAACTCGATATGCGCCGAAGAAGACACCCGTTGGGTCAAAGAAATCAGGTAAAAATCGCCACCCACCAAATCAAGCTTTGCATCTTTTTTGAGTTGACTGGAAACGGTTAATAAATCGATTGGTTCACTGTTTTCAAATAATTTGAAAATGGCCTCAAATATGTGTTTATGGGCGTCTTTATAGAACGCATCGGGACTTAAAATATCGATAACTTCATCAACCCCTTTTTTGTCAATCATCATTGCCCCGAGAACAACCTCTTCTAAATCAAGAGCTTGTGGTGGAATTTTTCCTTTTTCTAAGCTAATAATCGTGCTTTTGTCCACCTTATAGCCTTGTATTTGATTTGGTTGTTTCATGAATGCGAAAATAAATAAATTGTAAGGAAAGTAGCCATTTTATAGCTCCTCAATCTTAACAGGTCATCAACAATCTAACTGTTGATAACTTCATAATATTGTTAATAAGGCCAAAAAAAACCGAAGCCATTAACTTCAGTTTTGAGTTTTGTTAATGTATTAGGGGATTATGATTTATAAACCCCCATATCAGCATATTTATCCATACGCTTTTGTACCAATTCTTTTGGTGATAAGTTTTTGAGTTCGCCGTAAGATTTTTCGATTGCCTTTTTAACTGCTAAAAAAGCTTCCTCACGGTTGGTGTGTGCGCCACCAAGTGGTTCTTTGATAATATCATCCACCAATTTCATTTTTTTCATATCGGGAGCCGTAAGTTTTAATGCTTCAGCAGCCTGTTCCTTATATTCCCAACTGCGCCATAGAATAGACGAGCAAGATTCTGGAGAAATAACGGAATACCAGGTGTTTTCCATCATCAGTACACGATCTCCAACACCAATTCCCAAAGCACCACCAGAGGCACCTTCACCAATAATCACACAGATAATTGGCACTTTTAAACGGGTCATTTCTAGGATATTTCTTGCAATGGCCTCGCCTTGGCCGCGTTCTTCAGCTTCCAATCCAGGATAGGCACCTGGGGTGTCAATTAAAGTGACCACAGGCAAATTGAACTTCTCAGCAGATTTCATCAATCGCAAGGCTTTGCGATAGCCTTCAGGGTTTGACATCCCAAAGTTACGATACTGTCTGGTTTTGGTATTGTAACCTTTTTGCTGCCCAATAAACATATAGGACTGATTGCCAATTTTACCCAATCCACCAATCATGGCTTTATCATCTTTCACATTTCTATCGCCGTGCAATTCCAAAAAAGTATCGCCGCACAAGGCTCTGATATGATCTAAAGTATAAGGTCTATTTGGATGGCGCGATAACTGAACACGTTGCCATGCGGTTAGATTTTTATAGATGTCTTTCTTTGTAGCCAGGAGCTTCTTCTCAATTTGTTCACAAGTTTGGGTCACGTCAACATCACTTTCTTCACCAATCACTCGGCATTTTGACAATTGATCCTCTAGTTCTTTTATGGGAAGCTCAAATTCTAAATACTCCATAGAAATTTAAGTTTTAATTATTAGTTAGCCTACAAACCTACGTATTTTTTTCCGTTAAGATAAAACTACAATATGAAAAAATACGTATTTATTGGAAGGCAATACAAAGGTACGGATAATCAAAGTAACTCTTAAGAATTAATCGACTTTGTATGCCTTTCGTTTTTTTGCCCGATGCGATATCACATTCTTGAATACGGCATCCAGCACCACTGATAGCAAGACTAAAATAGCACCATAATAAAACTGAGGGCCCATTTTTTCCGTTTCAGGAAATAATAGTATTGCCAAAGTAATCCCATAAACAGGTTCTAAATTATATGAAAGTACCACGGTGTATGGACTGATAAACCGCATAACTTTAACGATTCCAATAAACGCATAAGCCGTACAAATAGAAGCCAAAATAAAAAGGAAGATCCAGTCGGCAGCAGAAAGCGTGAAAAACTCAGCGTCAAATCCGCCTTTAAAAATCAGGATAAATAGCGTCAAGAACGCCACCCCACTAATAAACTCATAAAACGAAATGACAGTTGCAGAATGTGTCTTTATAAAAGTACCATTGATCACTGCAAAAAGGCTGGACAGAAGTGCAGAAACCACTCCAAGAATGATTCCATTGATATATCTTAACTCGCCATGCGTGATGAGAAACACACCGATTACTACAATAATACCAAAGAGAATTTCATACCAGATAATCCGCCGTTTATAAAACAGGGGTTCAATAAAAGAAGCGAAAAAAGCGCCTGTAGAAAACATGGCGAGGGTGATTGAGATATTGGATTGCTTAATGGCTTCAAAGAAGGTGATCCAATGCAAGGCGATGATGACACCGGCCGCAAAAAATTTCAGCATGGTGCGTTTATCAACCTTTATTTTCAATTTAATGAACCTGATATAACAAAACATCAGCAATCCGGCCATTAGCATACGATACCAAACTAATGGGATGGAGCCAATGGTAATTACCTGTCCTAAAATAGCAGTGAAGCCAGCAATAAAAACTAAAAAATGAAGGTGGAGATAATTCTTGAGCTTATCGTTTTGCATTATAGAGGAGAATGATCGCTAAAATACCGAAAACTACATTTGGAAGCCATGCGGCTATTAATGGGGAAAAGTCAGATTGTTCGGCCAATACACCAAAAACCTTATCAAAAAACACATACACCATGGCTGTTGTAATACCAAATGCCAAGTTAACGCCCATCCCTCCCCTTCTTTTTATTGAAGAAACCGAAACGGCTATTATGGTCAGAATAAAAACGGCTACCGGCAAACTCCATTTTTTATATTTCACGATTTCATAACGGCCAATATTTGAAGAGCCCCTAGCTTTTTCTTTGTTTATAAAATCGACCAATTCCGTATAGGGTTTTGTTTCTGCAATGTAATTGACAGGCATTAAATCTTCCAAATCAAAAGGAAGAACGGTATCAAGCCTTCGTTGTGTTTCAATGATATCGCCATTATCCGTTATGGTACGCTTGAAATAGTTGAATAATTTATAGGTACTATCTACTTCAGAATAAACAATGGAATTGGCAAAAATCTTATATTTCATTTCGCCATTCTCAATATGCTCCAAAGTAAAATTAAAGCCCATCTTTTTGACCTTATCAAAACTACTGACATAAATAAAATCAGTATCGTTGATCTGCCGGAAAATATTTTGCCCCGGATCTTGATGCCTACCACTTTTCAGATATTTATAAGAAAACTCGTTGAAACCCTGACTTGCGATAGGTGCCAAGTAAAACCCTAAGATCATAGCAAAGATAGAAATGATGGTGGCGCCAATGATATAAGGTCTAAGAAAGCGAGAAAAGGATACTCCTGAACTTAAAAAAGCCACAATCTCAGTGTTATTGGCCAGTTTGGAGGTGAACCATATAACCGAAAGGAATAAAAATATCGGAAACAATAAATTGGCAAAGTAAATCGTAAAATTGAGATAGTATAAGGCCACTTCCCAAAATGGCACTTTATTCTCTAGGATCTTACCGATTTTCTCCGCGAGATTGACCGTAATCCCAATAGGAATAAACAGCAACAACATCATCAAGAAAGTGAGGAGATAGCGTTTTAATATGTACCAATCTAGGATTTTCAAAGTCTGCGGACTATTGGTTATTATTTATTTTATATTCTTATTATTGAACTGCTCACTTCAAACTTCCATCTTCTAGCTTCCAGCTTTTTATTGTTTATTCTTTATTCCTAAAGACAATTTTTTAAGTGTTAAATTGTTAACCCTGCCTGCCCGTCCGGAGCTTTGGCGAAGGCGGGAACACTGAACTTACAACCGCTTATCCATCTGTTTCACCATCATATCTTTCCAGGTTCTAAAATCTCCTGCTAAGATATGTTTTCTAGCTTCCCTGACCAACCACATATAAAATCCGAGGTTATGAATCGTAGCAATCTGCATGGCCAAGCGTTCATTGACAGAAAACAAATGACGTAAATACGCTTTTGAATATTCTGTATCTACATAGGTCATGGCCATTTCATCCAAAGGAGAAAAATCATCTTCCCATTTTTTATTTTTGATATTGATGGAACCATGTGCCGTAAACAGCATCCCGTTTCTGGCATTTCGAGTTGGCATGACACAGTCAAACATATCCACACCTAACGCAATATTTTCAAGAATATTGATTGGCGTACCTACACCCATTAAATAGCGCGGTTTATCTTCTGGAAGGATCTCACAAACCACTTCTGTCATGGCATACATTTCGTCTGCAGGCTCCCCTACTGACAGTCCGCCAATGGCGTTCCCTACGGCACCGGCATTTGCAATATACTCAGCAGATTGCGCGCGTAAATCTTTATAGGTGCTGCCTTGAACAATTGGAAAAAAGCTTTGCTCATAGCCATATTTGAATGGGAGTTTTTCCAAATGGTTGATACATCTGTCCAACCAACGGTGGGTCATGTGCATGGACCTTTTGGCATAATTATAATCACATGGATACGGCGTACATTCGTCGAATGCCATAATTATGTCCGCACCGATAATACGTTGGATTTCCATGACATTTTCTGGCGTAAACGTATGGTAACTGCCATCAATATGCGATTTAAACTTGACGCCTTCTTCTTTGATTTTCCGATTAGCAGAAAGCGAATAGACTTGATAGCCACCGGAATCCGTCAAAATATTACGGTCCCAATTCATGAATTTGTGCAAGCCTCCAGCTTGTTCCAAAATTCTTGTTTGTGGACGTAAATAAAGATGATAGGTATTACCTAAGATGACATCTGCATTGATATCATTTTTAAGTTCTCTTTGGTGGACGCCCTTGACGGAACCTACCGTACCTACTGGCATAAAAATAGGTGTTTCAATAACACCATGGTCTGTAGTAAGTTTTCCTGCCCTCGCCTTACTTTGAGGGTCTTTTCCTTTTAATTCAAATTTCATACGTGGCAAACCTACATCTTTTTTAATTCAAATTGATAATTATCAAGTTGAAGCAAGATGATATTAAATTTTAAAAATTGTAATCATTAGCCTCGGTCGATCCCTTGAGGCATCATATCTAAGCCCTTAAAAACGGGAATAGTTGGCAAAGATAAACAATGCTGCAATTAAGTTAAGAACCTCTTAAGAAAACTTTAAAAAATCTGTTAAAGATGGACTATTTATTTTCTGTTGATTATTTTTCAAAACCAACCTGGTCTCAGAAACACTTCAAAAATCAGATTTGTAATTGTTAGCAAAACAGCAACATTCGTTAATAAGTGCACGAATTTGAACTTTGTTTCGGGGGTTTAAAACGCTACTTTTGCACGGTAAAACTAACTTTTATAAAATGTCAAACACACAACAATTAGAAGATTTAACAACACAAGTACGTAGAGATATTCTCCGTATGGTACACAAGGTGAATTCTGGACATCCAGGAGGCTCTTTGGGATGCGCAGAATTTTTTGTAGCGCTCTATAAAGAGATCATGGACAGAAAGGACACTTTTGATATGGACGGTATAGGCGAAGACTTATTCTTTCTTTCAAACGGCCACATCTCTCCTGTATTTTACAGCGTATTGGCAAGAACGGGCTATTTTCCGGTAGAGGAACTGAACACGTTCAGATTAATTGATTCCCGTTTACAAGGACACCCAACTACGCATGAGGGCCTACCTGGTATTCGTGTGGCTTCAGGTTCTTTAGGCCAAGGCATGTCTGTGGCCATCGGTGCTGCACAAGCGAAGAAACTGAACAACGATACGCATTTGATCTACAGTTTGCACGGTGACGGTGAACTTCAGGAAGGTCAAAACTGGGAAGCGATCATGTATGCCTCAGGAAACAATGTAGACAACTTAATCTCAACCATTGATCTTAACGGACAGCAGATTGACGGAGCAACGGATGACGTATTGCCAATGGGCAGTATTAAAGATAAATTTGAAGCCTTTGGATGGACTGTTGTAGAAATCAACCAAGGCAACAATATAGAAGCGATTTTAGAAGGAATGGCGGTTGCCAAATCAAAAACAGGAAAAGGAAAACCTGTATGTGTTCTTTTAAAAACGGTCATGGGCAACGGTGTTGACTTTATGATGCACACACATGCTTGGCATGGAAAAGCACCAAACGATGAGCAATTGGCTATCGGATTGGAACAGAATGCGGAGACTTTGGGGGATTATTAAAAAGTCGTCAGCCGGCAGTTTACAGTTGGCAGCAAATCAAATGATTGACAATTTAATATCACCTATAAAAATCCCTTTCGACTGTGCTCAGCACAAAACGGAAAGGACTATTAAAAATCAAAGAATTAATTAAACAGATACCCACTTTCGTGGGCATTACTATGAAAACATACACAAATACAGGAAATAAAGATACACGTTCAGGATTTGGAGCGGGATTGACAGAGTTGGGACAAACCAATGAAAAGGTTGTTGCGCTTTGTGCCGATTTGATTGGCTCATTAAAAATGGACGATTTTAAAAAGAACCATCCAGAGCGTTTCTTTCAAGTAGGAATTGCCGAAGCCAATATGATTGGAATGGCTGCAGGACTTACCATCGGTGGAAAAATTCCTTTTACAGGAACTTTCGCCAACTTTTCAACCGGTCGTGTTTACGATCAAATCAGACAGAGTGTTGCCTATTCTGATAAAAACGTCAAAATTTGTGCTTCGCACGCTGGTTTGACACTTGGTGAAGATGGTGCCACCCACCAGATTTTAGAAGATATCGGCTTGATGAAAATGTTGCCGGGAATGACGGTCATCAATACCTGCGACTATAACCAAACAAAAGCGGCCACTATTGCCATTGCTGAGCATCAAGGCCCGGTTTATTTGCGTTTTGGTCGTCCTTCAGTGCCTAATTTCACTGCAGAAGACCAAAAATTCGAAATTGGAAAAGCGTTACAATTAACAGAAGGAGCTGATGTTACTATCGTTGCTACCGGACATTTGGTTTGGGAAGCTCTTGAAGCTGCAAAAGTCTTAAACGAAAAAGGTATTTCTGCAGAAGTCATCAACATCCACACCATCAAACCTTTGGATGATGAAGCCATTATCAAATCGGTTAAAAAAACAGGATGTGTGGTTACGGCGGAAGAACATAATTATCTTGGTGGTTTAGGAGAAAGCGTTGCTCGTGTTTTATCATTGAACCATCCAACACCTCAAGAGTTTGTGGCTACACAAGATACTTTTGGAGAATCTGGTACGCCAGCACAGTTGATGGACAAATACGGCTTAAACAGCGCTTCTATCATTAAAGCAGCAGAGAAAGTGGTTAAAAGAAAAAAGTAAGTGAATTATAATTTAGATGTTCTATATTTTAACTTTTCACATTAATAGAATTTCAATATCAGAATTGGGCTTTCTTTTTATAAAGAAAGCCTTTTTTTTATAGACCTTCCTTTTTAAACAAGTCACGATCAAGTAATTCCTTCCCTTTTTAAGGGAAGGTGGCTTTAAGCTCAGCATAGAGCTTAAAGACGGAAGGGTTTTTAAAACTATAAAAGTCTATAAATCAAAAACCAAGGGGCCCGTCCGACCGGCACGGGCGGGCAAGCCCACGAGGTATGAATAAGGAATTGTCTTTTCGATCGAGTCAAGCCTCTAGGTATTAAAACCCACTGGTGGGAATAAAGCGAATTAAATCAGAAAACTAGGGATGTAAAATTGAATTTGGTTTCTGTGATTTTTAACCACCTCGACTCCTGCTTCTCTACGGAAGCAGAAGCCACTCCTCCTTTGAAAGGAGGAGAATTAAAATTTATCTTTTAATTTAAACAGGTTCGAACTAAAGAATTCTTTAATTCTCTTTCATTAGAGCCATCAAAACTTAATGCGCTACGCTTTTAAGTTTTACCTGCCTGTTGGCAGACAGGGGCTTGGATCCCGCAGAAATGCGGGGTTAGTTCAGCCAACAAAACTTAATGCGCTACGCTTTTAAGTTTTGTCTGCCTGTTGGCCGACAGGGGCTTGGATCCCGCAGAAATGCGGGATTAGTTCAGCCAACAAAACTTAATGCGCTACGCTTTTAAGTTTTGGGCTTCACTAAAAAAAGGGCCAGCTCAAAATAATTTGTGTTTGGCAGCGTTTTTGATTATATCGAACATCAAACTTAAAAACGATAATTATGAAAATTTTAAAAAACTTTCAAGAACATTTCAAAAGTAAAAGTAGGAAGAACTTCTTTTTGGCAACTTTTGCCTTAGCGGCTTTTACGTTTTCCACCACGGCCCAGAATGGCGATGGCTTTGGAATTAAAGCAGGTTTAAATTATAATGGCAATGGCAAGTATTTTGAATCTATTGAAGCTAGTGCCAAAAATCCTGACAAAAATGTAGGTTTTCATGTAGGTCTCTACGGAAAAATTGGAAATCGATTTTATTTTAAACCGGAAGTGGTTTATTCTCAAACCAAAAGTGACTACGACAAGAGCGATTTTAAAATGAAAACAATCGATGCCCCAATGTTGCTTGGGTTAAAGATTATTGGTCCCGTGAGTGTCTTTGCAGGTCCATCTTTTCAATACATCATCGACTCCAAGTTTGAGGACATTACCATTAAGGACATTGAGAATGAGTTTAGCGTTGGGCTTAATTTTGGAATTGGGCTTAATTTCAACGGCTTTGGTGTTGATTTAAGATATGAGAAAGGCTTGAGTGAGAACATGGCGACTTTTGGCGTTCCTGAAAGCAGGATTGACACAAGACCTGAACAACTGATCTTAGGCATATCGTTTGCTCTATAATAACAAAAAAGGCTATCACATAAAATGATAGCCTTTTTTATATCTCGTCCTGAGTTGCAAGAACACGAATTATTTATTCATCTAGACTGTAATCTTTTTTAACGTCTTTTTGAAGATGATCCCAAACGCCATCTTCGTCAGAATCTACATACTTCAGAGTTTTAATGTTTAGGATGCCTGCGTTATTGCTTCTACTTCTTAGAAACTCACCTTCTGCCAAAACCGGCTCTTCTTCGCCAATATTGGTGTCCACTGTATACGTCTGTCTGGTCATTTCATTTTTAGTCAATACACGGTCGCCATCATCATCTGGATCCAAAAAGTTAGGGACGCCATCACCGTCGGTATCGACGTCATATAGATTCTTATTGCCATCCAAATCTTCCATATAAGAAGGGATGCCATCACCATCATGGTCATTGATTTCTGTTTGGTACAATTCAAATTTAAAATTCAAATTGGCATAAGCAGGAACGCTACCTTTTGGAGTAGCATAATAACCCAATCCAGAAGGTAAGAACATGACTCCAAGACCATAATTAGTAAAGGTTACAGTACCATCACTATTTTCAACATAACCTTCAGCCGTTTTAAAATTAGGAATGACCTCTCTCCATCCAGGAATTAGGGTCATAAGATCCATTTCTATTGGTGTCACGCTATTGTCGAAGGTGGTTCCATTGGGAAAAAATCCGTCATAATTCATTCTCACATTATCAGGAAAATTTGGATTTACACCACCACCTTTATTAAGCTCTAAAACATAGAACTGATATTCTACATCTAAATATTTTGTTGTTTTCGGATTGTCGATGTCTACAGCCACACTCAACATTTGATTATTGTCAGGGTCTGGCATGTCCAAATAATTACCACTGGCATCTTTTGGCAATTCCTTAATGATTATCTCAGAAATACTGTGATCTCCAGGTTCTGCAAAGGTAGCACGGTTGTAATAATGGGTTTTTAAATAATTCTGTAAAGAATCAAAATCAGCCACTTGTTGCTCGGTGCGGTCACGTTCTGGAACTAATTCGAAAGAATTGTCATCGTCTTTTTTACAAGAGGACAATAAGGCTAAAAAACATAAAGTTGAGAAGACGTAGGTTTTTAATTTCATCAATTTAATTTTATTCATTTTCAAAGGCAAATCACAATACACTTAAAATCATTAAATTGAGCAAACAAAATGAGCTGTCAAAGAATGTTTCAATATTGCTTATTTTTGCCGGCAAGATACAATAATATAATATGTTTGCACAACAACATTAACGTAGTTTTAAATCTTTTAATATGCGAATCGATAAATTTCTTTGGTGTGTTCGATACTATAAAACACGCACCATTGCCACAGAAGCGTGCAAAAAAGGGCATATCAAAATTAACGGTCAGGCAGTCAAACCCAGCCGGGAAGTTTATGCTACGGATAAGGTAGAATTGCGCAAAGACCAGATCAACTACCAACTCATCGTTAACGACATTCCGCCAAATCGTGTTGGTGCCAAACTTGTTGATATTTACAGAAAAGACATCACACCAAAAGAAGCTTTTGAAGCTCAAGAACTATTAAAATACTCCAAAGATTATTATCGTAAAACAGGATCTGGACGGCCAACCAAAAAAGACCGTCGGGATATTGACGATTATTATGAGACCAATGATGACGATTAAAAAGAACACTTTATTTATCTTTGAAAAAACAAGAACCAAAAATGACCACGTCAAAACAAACCATTCTCAACCATCAGGAGATCAATCATAAAATAAGACGCATTGCCTATCAGATTTATGAAAGTAATGTGGATGGCACAGAAGTTATTTTAGCAGGAATAGATGCCAATGGCTACATCCTGGCCGAGAAACTGAAATCCAATCTCGATAAAATCTCCGATTTAAAATCGGTGTTGTGCAGGGTCACCATTGATAAAAAAAATCCCCTGACCCCTATTACCACTTCTGTTGCTGCATCAGATTATAGTAACAAATCCATTGTACTTATTGACGACGTTCTTAATTCTGGGAGCACGCTCATTTACGGCGTGAAACATTTTTTGGATGTCCCATTGAAACAATTCAAAACAGCGGTACTTGTGAATAGAAATCACAAGAAATTCCCAGTGAAAGCAGATTTTAAAGGTATTTCCTTGTCCACATCGTTACATGAGCATGTAGAGGTCGTTTTAACAGGAAAAGTCTATGAGGCCTTCTTAAAATAAGCTGGCTACGATTTCTTCCGCGATAACCGCTATACTTTTACCATCCGTAACCACGGTTTGATTGCTCTGGCTATAATAGAAAGAACGTTCAAAAAGATGTTTCCCTATAAACTCTGTCAATTCTTCTTCAGTTTTTAGATGTGCAATCAAGGGCCGCTGTGCTTTCTCAGGAGTTAATCTTTTGACAAGACTAGGAATTGAACTTTTCAAATAAATACTATGCGCGCCCTCAGCATTCAAAATGGCGTCCATATTGCTCCCGTAACATGGTGTTCCACCTCCAAGCGACAAGATTATATTGCTCAATTGTAAAACTTCCTTTAAATACAGATGTTCTTTTTTCCTGAAATAAATTTCACCTTTCGTTTCGAAAATCTGTGGAATGCTCAAATTCTCTTTTTTTTGAATGTAATCATCCAAGTCGATAAATTCGAAATCGACAATTTTTGCAAGTTTCCTTCCAATAGTGGACTTTCCAGACCCCATATATCCAATTAAAACAATACTCATAAAACAGCTTATAAATTGATTCTTAAAAACATAGCCAACGGCACAACAAAAAAACAAAAAATATTTCAAAGAAAGGGTTTGAATATTAATAAAACCTTTTATATTTGCACCCTCATTGAAGAAATGACTCGATAGCTCAGTTGGTAGAGCATAACACTTTTAATGTTAGGGTCCTGGGTTCGAGCCCCAGTCGGGTCACATGGTGGAAGCACCAATACTACAAAACCTTGCTAATTTATTTTAGCAAGGTTTTTGTTTTTAGTATAAATCAAGCTCGCATCGAAAAGTTGTGGAATTTTAATATGATAAAAGAATTGTCTTCAACAGAAATAGAATCTTAAACTCTAAAACAACAATTACGGCATATGTGCGCGACCGACAAGTGGATAAATTAGAAACTTAAATTAATTTTAGCTTATAGCCATATTATAGAAAGAGATTATTATGAATATAACGAATTTAAATAAAACAGTTAGTACACTTACAGTGAGATTGATTTTAGGGTTGATCTTTTTAATGCAAGGCTTTGGGAAAATATTTACTTGGGGCATGGATAATGTAATCAATGCAGACTTCTTTCATGGAACCTTCAAAGACATATTACCTGAATTTATAATTTATGCAACCGCTTATTATACATCCTATTTTGAGTTGATTGGAGGTTTTCTCTTAGTATTAGGATTAAGAACCAACTATGCCTTATATGCACTTGCATCTGTTTTAGTTATTGTGACTTTTGGACATGGATTAGCTGAACCCATTTGGGATTTATCTCATGTAATGTATCGGACAGTCCTATTAGTGACCTTGCTCCTATTACCTAGAGATTGGGATACGTTTTCAGTTGATCATTTGGTTAAGAAATATTCTGCCGCCAAAAAAAGCTAAAGTTATTTACAATCACTCTGCTTTAACCTCAACAATCACACACATGTAATTACCATCTACTTTAATAGGTTGATAGTAGGTGTCACCAAATTGCACACAATTAACTTCGCGAATCTTAAAATTCAAAATTAGTGCCGAATGAATTACGGAGATTGGTTCTCCAGTTGGCTTCGCTCGGACCTCGCAGCTCGCGATCGGCTAACAGGGATTTCCTTCTATATTTTTTCCAACCTACCGCATCTTCGTTCTGATTAATGGGCTGCCTAACCATACACGAACAACTAAAGTAACATTAGGAACAGGTGCAATACAAACCAATCACTATTCTTTAAACGGATGGTAATGTAACTTATATTTGAAAAAATATTGATTGATTATATGACAGCTGAAAAAAGGAAAGATCTCAAACTTGTTATTTCAACTTGGATTAATATATTTAACTGACCATTCGAGAGTTGAAATATGGGAATTAATTGCAACCATATTAAAAGATAAATTCGACAAGGATGTGGTTTATATTATTTTGTCTTGGAATATTAATGGCGAACATCGCGCAATAGAAGTTAAAACCGCCATGAAAAAGTAAAGCAGTTGCCTAATCAAAAATAAACTTGAAATTATCGGTCGCCATAAAAAGAGGAGAAATTTGAGAGGAATTATCTGATGTTTCCAACCATGAAAAGTTTAGGCATAACACTCGTATAAAGTAAATAAAAATGGAAGCTAATATAGAAAATTTATACAGGCATGTAGAGTTCTTGACCTCTATACAACCATATCGAAATTATAAAAACATTGAAAGTCTTCGAAAATCGGCAGATTATATCCAGGAGGAAATGATGAAAAATGGCTTGCTAACCCATAGACAACATTGGAAGGTTAAAGGAAATATTTACGAAAACATTATCGCTGCTTATCAACCCAAAAAAACAAAACGCTTTATTATTGGAGCTCATTATGATGTATATAAAGAACAATCTGGAGCAGATGACAATGCTAGTAGTGTAGCCGGTTTATTGGAAATCACACGAATGCTAAATAAAAATAAATTGGCGTTGGACTACGGAATTGATTTCGTTTCTTTTTGTTTGGAGGAACCTCCTTTTTTTAAAACAAAAAACATGGGAAGTTATATTCATGCAAATTCCATTGCAAATACCGACAAGGAATACATAGGAATGATCGCACTTGAAATGATAGGTTACTATCACGAAGAAAAGCAGATTTCCAACGCGATTTCTTTTTATAAAAACCGACTGATAGTTTCTGGGATTAAAAGGTATGATGAGTTTAACTTAAAAATCTCCGAGCTGTTGAGAGCAGAAGGAAGAATGGACTCCCAACGTTTTTCTCTTGCCGATAATGACCTAAATAATGGCCCTTCGGATCATCGCAATTATTGGCCTTATGATATTCCTGCGGTAATGGTTATTGGCACCGCAGGCCATGGAAATCCACATTACCATACATCCAGAGATACCATTGAAACTTTAGACTTTGAAATTATGACCGATGCGGTAAATAGCATTGCTCAAGCATTATTTAATTTTAAGGAATAAAAACAGGGATCATTAGACACAGTCCGAAGGACGACTCTAACACTTATAAAATTGACCAATGGATCGAATAATAGCTTAGAAGTATTATAAAATAAGCACAGTTAAATTAGAATTACTTAGTCGCATATCCAATAGGGATACATCACCATAAGCCTCAACTCATATCCGTATGATATCCGTTGGCGTTTCCACCAAAATGGTCTTATTGCCCCGCAATGCTATGGGCTGTTTCATGATTTCAGGATGGTTCTGTATCACGGTAATCCAATCTTCAGAAGTAAAACTTTGAGCAGTAAATTTTTTTCTGTATTTATAATGTTGCTGATTGACCAATTCTTCGATGTTAAGACCCAAGCGCTTCGCCAATTCAGTAATTTGAGTCCCAGTTAATGGGGTTTTTAAGAGATCAATTTTTTCTAAAGGGAGACCATGCGTTTTGGCATAGACCAAGGTTTGTTTGCCTCTTTGAGATCTGGAATTATAGAACAGGGTAATCTGCCCATCTGATGTGGAAATGACTCCCGGATTACTTTTAGATCCTTGCATTTTTTATTTTATTTGTGGTGATTGAATTATTCTGCCAAAACTGCTCTATCGTAAGATTTGAATTGTTTTGGTCAGTTTGCAGCTAAAGTAATGAAATATTTTTAATCTCAAAGCGCCCTGTACCATTACATTTGACTATCTTATTTTTGCCTCAAATCTGATTGCCATCCTTAAGTTACAATCTACTCCTTTCTCTTCTAATACATTACTGACCTCAGAAGGATACCACTCAGGAATTCAATGACAAAGTCCGCAAGATTATTCCAGAAACGCCTACCCCGCTGAGCCCATCAATAAATTCCAGACCTAAAAAAGGGATGAAGCTATTGATCATGATACCAAACAAACATGCTCATTTCTTATGATAAGAATTAAGAACCTCGGGGTATTAAAACCATATGGTGGGAATAAAGAAGGCGTCTTTGGATAACTCTTTGGATAACTCTTTTGAACAAAGACCCATCTCCGATCTTCTTCCATCAATCTTAACAAAGATATTTCAACCCAGTGACCTAGGTCATTTCATTTGACACCTTAACCAATTATCTTTGAAATGAAGATAAGCTGAGAATCAGTTTATTATGATGAGAATGATATATGAAGATAGAGTTTAACCTTTAAAAATAAAAATTATGAAAAGAGCAGAAAATAAAGTCGTCATTGTAACTGGTGGTGCATTGGGAATAGGTCGTGAAACGAGTCTTTTGTTAGCAAAACAAGGAGCCAAAGTAGCAGTGACTGATATTCTTGACAAAGAAGGACAGGCATTGGTTGAAGAGATCAAACAGGCAGGTGGGAAAGCGAAATACTGGCATCTTGATGTGTCTAACGAAAAAGAAGTTGAGAACGTTTATGCCGAAGTGGTCAAAGAATATGGCAGACTAGATGCCACTGTGAACAATGCCGGAATTGCTGGTCCAGACAAGCCTTCGTCAGAAGTAACCGAAAAAGAATGGGACCGCGTTATGGACATTAATGTTAAAGGCGTTTTCTTTTGTACCAAACACGCCGTTCCACACATGAAAAAAGCAGGAGGTGGAAGTATTGTCAATATTTCTTCCATATATGGAATCGTTGGTGCAGCAGATTTACCACCATACCATGCTTCTAAAGGAGCCGTTCGGGTCATGTCAAAAACCGATGCCATTCAATATGCAAAAGACAAGATTAGAGTGAACTCTGTTCATCCAGGATTTATATGGACGCCATTAGTGGAAGAATTAGCTCAAGGCGACCCAGGGTTCCGAAAGCACTTGGACAGTCTACATCCTATTGGACATATTGGCGAAGCTATAGATATTGCCTACGGAATTCTATATCTGATATCGGACGAATCTAAATTTACAACTGGAAGTGAATTGGTTATTGATGGAGGTTATACGGCTATCTAAAAAGAATGACCGTTGTTGGTGACAACTTACTTACCCACATACATTCTAGAGCATGAACAAGAATTTACTGTGCAAAATCTATCCTTTCTTAAGGTTTAACTGGTGTTAAAAATTTTTAAAGTTCTCGGACAAGTAGCGGAAATATTGTAACTTGATTCGCTAAATAACTAATGGAAAACTTTATAACTAATTTAAAATCCAAAACCAATGGAAGATAAAAAACCAAAACTAACACGACAAACTGGAGCGCCGGTTGGAGATAATCAAAACGTTCAAACTGCTGGACCACGCGGACCGATGTTAATGCAGGATGCTTGGTTTCTCGAGAAAATGGCCAACTTTGACCGAGAAGTTATTCCTGAGAGAAGAATGCACGCCAAGGGGTCAGGCGCTTTTGGAACTTTTACTGTAACGCATGATATTACACAATACACAAAGGCTAAGATTTTTAGTGAAGTAGGTAAAAAGACCGATATGTTTGGCCGATTTTCTACCGTTGCTGGCGAAAGAGGTGCCGCAGATACCGAAAGAGATATTAGAGGTTTTGCACTGAAGTTTTATACCGATGAAGGCATCTGGGATTTAGTGGGAAATAATACACCTGTATTTTTCTTCCGCGATCCGATGAAATTTCCAGACTTAAACCGTGCTGTTAAACGTGATCCAAAGACCAATTTAAGAAGTGCCAACAACAACTGGGATTTCTGGACCTTACTTCCTGAATCCTTACACCAAGTTACCATTACAATGAGTGATCGTGGCATTCCAAAAGGCTATAGAAACATGCACGGTTTTGGAAGTCATACCTTCAGTTTTATCAACAAAGAGAATGTAAGACATTGGGTGAAATTTCATTTTGTAAGTCAACAAGGTATTGAAAATCTATCTGATGAAGAAGCTATAAAAGTTGTTGGAATGGATAGAGAATTTTCTCAAAGAGATCTATTTGACGCTATTGAAAGAAAAGATTTCCCGAAATGGAAAATGTTTGTTCAGATTATGACGGAAGAACAAGCGAAAACATACCGCTTCCATCCTTTCGACTTGACCAAAGTTTGGTCCAAAAAAGATTTCCCACTTATTCCTGTTGGAGAATTTGAATTGAACAGAAACCCAGAAAACTATTTTCAAGATGTGGAGCAAGCGGCTTTCAATCCACTAAATATTGTTCCCGGAATTGGATTCTCACCAGACAAAATGCTCCAAGGGCGATTGTTTTCTTACGGAGATGCACAACGCTATAGATTGGGAGTAAACCACTATCAAATTCCCGTAAACAAACCAACGTGTCCATATCATTCCAATCATAGAGATGGCACCATGCGCGTTGATGGCAACCACGGTGGCACATTGCATTACAATCCTAACAGTTATGGAGAATGGCAAGAACAACCTGAAGCAAAAGAACCGCCTTTAGAATTGGATGGCTCAGCTTATGCTCATAATTTCAGGGATGATGATGAAGATTACTTCACTCAGCCAGGCGATTTGTTCCGCATCATTAAAGCTGATGGAAAAGAAAACTTATTATTCAACAATACAGCGGCACAAGTAGGTGGTGCAGAAAAATTTATCCAAATCCGTCATATCAGAAACTGTTTCAAAGCCGATCCAGAATATGGGCAAGGCGTAGCAAAAGCACTTGGTTTAACCATGGACGAAGTCAACAGCTTCGACATGACACCTTATGATAGATGGGCACCAAGACCTACCAACGGATAGTTTTTTGAATTAAAGTTAGGCATCACACATTGCCATAGATAATGGGATTTTGCGTGTTTATGGTAATGTGAAGGATACTATCACTGCTAACTTAGGAGATAGTTTTTAAGACTGTCCAGAATCTCTTAATTGAGATCCTATTGTTTTAACGCGCTCTAAAGAACCGATAAGAGGTCCTTTATGAGTAAAAATATATAATATAAAATGTCAGAAACACCCGTAAAAAATAAAAAAATCAAACTTGCAGAAGGGCTATTACTTAGAGCGGATCTCATGAAGAAGATCGAACATCTTCAAAACAGGATCAGGCCTGTGCTCATTGTTTCGGATGATAAGCTTCCGCAGGAAGACCCGGATAAATTACTTGCGCAACTGAGAAAAACAATTCAGGATTTAGAATCTATAGTCATTAGAATAAATAAAACCAATAATGAAACCCAGGTTGAAGGGGAAGGTTCTCTGATGGAAGCACTGGCAAAAAGAGATTCCTTAAAAATGCTTTCTGAGAAACTAAGAAATATAAGATATGCTGCGCAAGTAGATAATAGCGGTGACAACAATCTTAAAACGACTATTGATATTAAAAAGTTACAAAATGAAATGGATCAAGCTGGAAGAGCATTTAGAGAGATCGACAGTAAGATTCAAGAAATTAATTGGCTCACAGAGCTAAAAGATTAAGCCGAAAGGCGGAATGGTCGGGGCGAGTACCAGCCCCTTTTTTTTGTGTGGGTTTTCGGGGCAAACTGAAAACTCTACCGCGCAGAGCTGCTTGGGTTGCGGCAAGAATGTATTGTTTAGGACCCATTACTGCTTACAAATTACAAATGTATTAGGTAAAATTTACTACCAGGTGCTGACCGATCATTTTTTTAATTAAGTCTAAAAAGTGACTCTTCTTCACATTAAAAGATGGAAATAGTTCACATGAACCTTTAAATCAAATTTATGAAAAAACACAAAATCGCAGTAATTGTAGGAAGTCTTCGGAAAGAATCCTTCAATCTAAAAACGGCCAAAGAATTGATGGCAATGGCTCCAGAATCCTTATCACTCGAACTTCTAGACATATCAGGTCTTCCTATGTTCAATGAAGATCTGGAAGCAACTCCTCCAAAGGAATGGGTAGCCTTACGTGAAAAAATTAGAGCTGCAGACGGCCTTCTCTTCGCGACACCGGAATACAACCGCTCTGTTCCAGGGGTTTTAAAAAACGCGATTGATGTAGGTTCTCGACCATATGGAGAAAATTCTTGGGATGGAAAACCGGCAGCTATTGTGAGTGTTTCTATTGGTGCAATCAGTGGCTTTGGAGCCAATCACCACTTGAGACAGTCGTTGACTTTCGTAAATGTACCGGCCATGGCACAACCAGAAGCCTATATTGGAAATGCTGCAGACCTATTTGACGCTGATGGAAAGTTAATAAACGACTCTACCAAAGACTTTTTGAAGAGCTTTATGGTGGCCTTTGAAAAATGGGTTGAAACCCATGTGTCGCAATAGGACTGTTTAAATAGCTTAGTCAAAAAGATTGTGAGTTTTTTAATAATTCTCAAAAGACCACAATCCATTAAAGTTGATACTAATAATTGGGAGTGGGTTTGATACTAAGAAATAACGCTCCTAATTAAAAATATAATGTCAGACGGTTCAAAAGGAATCAGAAGGCATCATAATTTCAGTTGATGGTGAAAGCTATCAGCAAATTCTCTTAAATAGAGTAAACAATTAAAAATTAACATTTAAAAAATTAAATACAATGAGAAATCTTATGACATTAGTAGCTGTACTATTCTTTACAGTAAGTTCTTTTGCACAAACACAATGGAAGGTAGATCCATACCACTCCTCGTTAAATTTCAATATCTCACATTCTGGAATTAGTATTGTGAATGGGAAGTTCTTGGAATATACAGGAAACTTAACTACAGATGGAGAAGCACTTAAAGATGCCAATTTTGATTTCAATGTCAAAGTAAATAGTGTTGATACAAGTGTAGAAAACCGAGATAAACACTTGAGAAGCGCCGATTTTTTTGATGTAGAAAAATTCCCAAATATGACTTTTAAAAGCACAAAAATTTTGGCCACCGGAAAACCAAATGAGTATTTACTGTACGGGAAACTGACCATAAAGGATGTTACAAAAGACGTGATCTTTGACCTGCATTATGGTGGATCAGTCACCAGCGATCAAGGTCAGAAAATAGGTGTAAAGGCCCAAACAACTATCAATAGGTTTGATTACAACATTAATTTCGACCCAGCAGCGGCCGGTGTTGGTAAAGACGTCAACATCATTGTACACTTACAACTTGCAAAACAATAATATAAAACCTGAAAAATCCAGCAAGAAAAGGTGTAGAAAATAGGTGCTCTACATTTAGCAGTGGCGATATAGAAAAACTCGTGGCAACCATCTCAGATGACACCGTCTGGATTTACCATTGTACGCCACTTGTACCTTCTGGAGTTTATGAAAAGCTTGAAAAGTAAAAAGGTGTAATATTTTTTTACCAATAGTCTTGAAAGAACTGAAATTGTCAATTTTCAACCACAATAATATATCGTTGAAGGAAACAAAGTGGTGGTTTTGGGTAAAGAACATCAAAGAGTATAAAGATCCGTAAGGGAATTAAACCTAAAATGGGTTCAAATAAACACCTTTGAAAACGGTTAGATTAGAAAAATTGAGGAGTTGGCAACTTCCGAAGAAGTTTAAGTGGGCTGGGTAATCAGTATGTTCGTATGTTCTATAATGGCTATTGTGGAATACAATTGGCTCAGACTAACTTAGAATATTACTCACATTGATTAAGAATCTCGGTCCCTACAAAACCGTTAAAAATAAAAAAACATGAATAAAGAAGCAATAAAAAACAATCCGCTGTTATGTGACATAGAAACGGGAATGTGCGAAATAACTGATGAAAATACAGACACTTCATCCAAAAACACGAAACCATCAACAAAAAAATCCGTAAAGGTCATTTATTACACGGATCCTATTTGTTCATCATGTTGGGGCATAGAACCTCAACTGCGTAAGCTTAAATTGGAATACGGTAATGCCATTGAATTCGAATATAGAATGGGAGGCTTATTGCCGGATTGGAATTATAATAGCGGTGGGATTGGGAAACCATCAGACGTGGCAGGACATTGGGATGAAGTGAGTGTTCATTACGACATGCCCATTGACGGCGACCTATGGTTGGAAGACCCTTTAGACTCTTCTTATCCCCCATCCATCGCTTTTAAAGCAGCAGAACTGCAAGACCCTGAAAAAGCACTCCTGTTTCTTCGTGAAATGAAGGAACTAGTTTTTCTACACAAGAAAAATATTGCAAAGTGGGAGCATTTAGAAGTTGCCGCCAAAAAAGTAGGATTAAATACAGAAAAACTCAAAACCGATTTTGAAAATAATGCAAAAGCATTGTTTGAAGAAGACTTGAAATTAGGAAGAGAATTGGGCGTTAGAGGCTTCCCTACCCTATTCTTTGTAGATAATACTGGTCAGAAAGAAATCGTTTATGGCACCAGACCTTATGCTTTTTACGAAATGGCCATTCTTAAATTGAATCCAAATGCTGCAAAAAGTGAATACAGTAAAAATTGGGAAAATCTCTTCTCAATATACCCCTCACTCACCGCAAAAGAGTTTTCTGAACTTTCGGGTGCTCCAAGAAACGAGAGTGAAAAACAATTAAATGAGCTGGTCGAAAAAGGCAATTTAGAAAAGCATACCACTAAAAATGGCGCTATCTGGAAAATCAAGAATGAAATCCACTAAATTCTTGATTAATGAAATGAAGAATTTGGACCCTTCAGAAGTAAAAACACAGGTTGATATCAACCGTTGATTAATAAATTAAATTATAAACTTTAAAACTTAAAAAAATGGCAAAATTAAATTCAATTGGATTGGACATACAAAAATCCAAAGTACTTGCAGAGAAACTCAATGAACTCTTAGCTGATTATTCGATTTTTTATCAGAACGTTAGAGGCTATCACTGGAACATTAAAGGAGATAAATTCTTCGAGCTACACGACAAGTTCCAAGAACTTTACGAAGATTTATTTATAAAAATTGATGAAGTAGCAGAACGCATTCGGACCCTTGGCCACACTCCAAATCACAAGTTTTCTATTTATCAGAAAGAAGCTAAAATCAAAGAAAGTTCTGAAGTGGCCGACGGAATTCAGGACATGAAAGATACGCTTGAATCCTTCAAAATCATCATCATCCTACAACGAGAGATTTTGGATCTTTCGGCTGATGCAGAAGACGAAGGAACCAATGCATTAATGAGCGATTATATTAGCGAACAAGAAAAACTGGTTTGGATGTATTCCGCCTATTTGAAATAATTGGTTGAAATGCTATTATAACTTCTCACAATTTTCTGAAGGCAAATCAAATAGCAATTATAGCAAAGACCAATTTAACCATCGGTTTAGAATTCTAAATGAGACTTATGGTAGTAAGATGTCGGACATGGGACATGATAAAATGATGTGTAAATAACCATCTTTTTCTCAAAGCAAAAATTGTCCCATGTCATGCGTCTTAGAATCATATGTGACAGCGAGTTGATTTTGCAGGAATTCTTTAAATTTAATAATACTATAAAAAACATATTTATGAAATACACAGATAACATTTCCGGAATAAAAATTAACATTGAAGCGGTAGATATTAGCATTGGAGACGATGTAAGGGATACCATAGGTAAAGTTATTACGCGCCTTAGTCGTTTTTATGACAGAATCGAATGGGCAGATATCTATTTGGAAGATAAAAAAGATAAAAGTACAAAACAAAAGCAGGTCAGTATCCGATTAGGCATTCCTGGGAATGATCCCTTTGCTTCCGATTATGGCGATGATTTCCATGCGCTGTTGACCTCTGTAGAAGATAAACTGCAAAAACAATTGGAAAGGAGATAAAATAAGCTAAAATGGAGATTGAATCCATCAAGGTCTATTCCTATTTGTTTTTGATTTAGATCTGGAACACAACGGGATTTTTACCATATTTACATAATAGATTGCCTAACTCAAAAACCAACTAAGTAATGGAATCTCTCCGAATTATTGAAATTGTTGGCACTGCAGCTTTTAGTATTGCTGGGGCATTTGCCGCTATGGAAAAAAGACTGGATGTTTTTGGGGTTTTTATTATTGCTTTTATAACCGCATTGGGCGGCGGTACTTTGCGTGATGTCCTAATTGGCAAAGTTCCCGTCAATTGGATGCTCGACCTGAGTTCGGCAGTAGTTGTGCTGATCAGTACAATTGCAGTCCTTTTTTTTAAAAGTGTGATAAAAAATTACCATAACGTGTTGTTGTTTTTTGATTCTATCGGCCTCGGTTTTTTTACTGTGGTCGGTATTCAAACAGGAATTGCGCTTGACTTACATCCCATAATCAGTATCTCACTCGGAACAATTACAGCGTGTTTTGGCGGTGTGATCAGGGATGTTTCCTTAAGCAACATCCCACTTATTTTCCAGAAGGAAATTTATGCGACCACGTGTATTTTCGGAGGCATCATTTTTTTCCTTTTGCTTATGTTGGATGTTCCCAAAATGCCGGTTGAAATTATTTGTCTCGTTTCCATCGTTTTATTTCGATTATTATCGGTCAGATATCACTGGCATTTGCCTACCATCTATAAACTAGAGAAACCATAATCATAAACACTTACTTACCTCAATATTTAAAAAAGTCACTATGTCAAATATCAAACTAATAATAGAGGAAAGAGCCGCCAACATCGGGAAGTTTATGGTTGGGCGGTTATTGCCGTTCCGACAAAAAAGAATGGTGGGACCATTTATTTATATAGACCACATGGGGCCTGTTAAATTAAATGAACGAGAAAATTTTGACGTGCTCGCGCATCCACACATCGGACTTTCAACCCTAACTTTTTTATTTGAGGGTAGTATCATGCACCGAGACACGCTTGGTAATGCAGTGGAAATAAAGCCAGGGGCAGTCAATTGGATGACCGCAGGAAAAGGAATTGTTCACTCCGAACGCACTCCCGACTATTTGCGGGACTCGCCATTGTTTATGCACGGCTTGCAGATTTGGGTGGCTCTACCAAAAGAATTTGAGCTGATGGATCCGCAGTTTTCTCATATTGAGGAGAGTGACATCCCAAGCTGGATGGAAGGAGATCTTCAGTTTAAACTGGTAGCAGGCGAAGCTTTTGGCAGGAAATCGCCAGTGCCAGTTTTTAGTAAACTGTTTATGCTCGAGATAAAAAGTAAAACACGACAAACCGTTAATATTGGTGATGAGCTTTTTGGCGAATCAGGTTTGTATATTCTTGATGGCGCCATTGAAAGTGGCGGGAATGTTTATGAGCCAAAACAGTTGTTAGTGGCAAAAGACAGTACATTATGTGAATTTACAATTCAGGAAAACAGCACCATCTATATTTTTGGTGGCGAGCCTTTTGCCGAAGAACGGTTTATTGACTGGAATTTTGTGTCCTCAAGCAAAGAACGCATTGAAGAAGCTAAGGAAAAATGGAAGAATCAATCATTCCCTAAAATTGAAGGTGAAGAAGATGAGTATATTCCGTATCCAACATACAATAAAAAATAAACTTATTATGGATTAAGCAGTTACCAGCTCAAAATATGCCACAACATTAAAAAATGTCTATAGAACTCTTGTGAATTTTTTTTGATCTAAATAAGGATTGGTTACGGGTTTCTAAATTAAACTTATCACAGCACTTGCAGGACGATGAAATATATATTAGTTATAGCTTCTTTCAACGCATTTTTCTTTTTGTTGCTTCTCCTTCAGAAAAAGCCAAAATTACTGCATGACCGCATCTTTAGTTTTTGGCTTTTGTATTTGGGTGGTATCACAGGGATTTACGCCTTTACGATGGAATCCTTTTTTCAAACCCCTCTTATGTCCAGCGGAATCATCGCATTGTTTCTATTACATGGGCCTTTTTTATACTTGTATGTTTCTACCATTACTTTTAACCAGATTCAATTTAAAACCAAAAACCTCTGGCACTTTGTACCTTTTGCAGCATTTATTCTATACTTGCTGATTGCGTCAAGTTTTCCTAGTTATTCAGCGCGAATTAGAATTGACCATGTTACTGAAGGAACAACCCAACCCCCTATCCTGTTTTTATTCTTTCTTGCTATTACCGCTCTTTCCGGACCAGTTTATTTTGTTCTGGCTCAAAAGCAGTTTCACAAGACGAAAAAATCCATCCTAAATTTTTCCTCAAAGGACATCGAGTTGGATTGGTTGGGAAAATTGATTCCGGTATTTGGAATACTATGGACTGCTTTGATAGTGACCGCTATTATTCATCATATTTTCCATGTGTTTTCCATGAGTTTTTGTATCAACGGTCTCATGTTGTCACTCTCGGCATTTATTATCTTGATTGGGTATTTCGGTCTCAAACAGATAGGCATTTTTATCAGCGACACCGACGAAGAACCCAACGAACCTCTTATCGAAACCCCTAATGCGACTTCTAAACTGGTAGATGTTGAACTGGAACAGTGTTTTTGTAAAATTGACGATTATTTTAAAGCAGAAAGACCTTACTTACAACCCGATCTCACCTTACCCAAACTTGCCGAAAGCCTTAATGTTCCCCATCATCACCTGTCTCAGGTCATCAATGACGTCTATGGTCAAAACTTCTTCGATTTCATTAATAAATATCGCGTTGAAGAGGTGAAAAACAAAATTGTAGATCCAAAATTTCACAACTATTCCTTACTCGGAATTGCTTTCGAAAGTGGGTTTAATTCTAAATCGGCCTTCAACCGCGTCTTTAAAAAGTTCACCAGAAAAACACCTAGTGAATTTCGAGATTCTCAAAAATAAACCCAGAATCAGTCTTTCATCCTTCCTAAGATGACCTTTCTCAAGTCCTACTTTATAAAGTGGGACGTGTACTTCTATATAAACCAGTGCCAACTTATAAGATAGGTCGCACAGGTCTATAGCAATGCATAGTTTTGTTTATAGAAAATCAAAATAGATTATTAATTCTAAAACAGATATTATGAAAACTCAAGTAAAAACAACAAGCTCTTTAAATACAGAAAGAGGTTTCAAATTTAAAATGCGATCCATTCTTCTGGCATTCACATTTATGTTGGCCAGTATTTCAGGATTCGCACATTGCGACTCTTATGACGGGCCCGTTATAAAGGATGCATTAAAAGCATTGGATCAAAATAATGTGCAACTGGTCTTAAAGTGGATTGAACCTCAACAAGAAAAGGAAATCATTCCCTTGTTCGATAAAACCTACCGTTTAAAAAATGAAGACAAAGAAGTCTATACCATCGTTGAGAAACATTTTTTGGAAACCCTCGTAAGATTACACAGAGAAATGGAAGGTGCATCTTTTACAGGTTTAAAGCCCGCCGGATCGATGACGCCTTTAGTGGAAATGGCCGATAATTCAATCGCAAATAATAATGTAGAGGATGTCATTAAAACCGTCACCAATCATTTGGAACAAGTGCTAAGAGAGCGTTATTCCACCGTAGCAAAACTCAGTAAAACAAAGGATAATTCGGTTGAACAAGGCCGTGAGTATGTACATGCTTATGTGCAATACACACATACATTAGAAGCTTTAGAGCATATATTACATGGAGATATTTCCCACTAAGGGTTGAAATAAAAAAATAATTAATTCTAAAAACGAGAAAAATGAAAACTATAAAAGATATGAAAACCGTAAGATTTCAATTGGAAACCCTAACCTGCCCTAGTTGTATTACTAGGATAGAAGGCGTTCTCAACAAAGAGCCAGGGGTAGAAAAATCAAAAGTGCTTTTTAATTCCAGCAAGGTGAAAATAGAATATGATGAAGAAAAAGTTTCTTCCGATCGCTTGGCCGAAGTGATAAAAAAAGTAGGCTTCCC
Source organism: Gelidibacter gilvus (assembly GCF_004115975.1). Lineage (GTDB taxonomy): Bacteria > Bacteroidota > Bacteroidia > Flavobacteriales > Flavobacteriaceae > Gelidibacter > Gelidibacter gilvus. Next base: position 36,892 of record NZ_SDDZ01000020.1, read on the forward strand.
GATAATAACCTCTTAATAAATGGTATAGAAGATTATGAAAGCTAAACAAGTAAATAGAATAATGTATGCAGCAGGAATATTGCTTCTTGCTGCATTAGCAACCTATGTGTTCAAATGGAACAGCCTACTGTTGGATGCCCTTTTAATTACAGCTTCCATAGTCGCCGGAGTTCCAACGTTTATAAAAGCTTGGAAAGCGTCACGACTAAAAATGTTCAGTATCGAACTTTTGGTGACCATAGCAGTTATTGGTGCGTTGATTATTGGAGAATATGTAGAATCCGCAGCGGTGACTTTCCTGTTCCTTTTTGGGGCTTTCTTGGAAGGGCGATCTTTGGAAAAAGCGCGTGCATCACTTAAATCCTTGATGGAAATGGCGCCGTTGGAAGCGACGGTAGTCCGCAACGGATTGCGCTCCCTTATAATGGCCGACGAGGTTGTTGAAAATGATTTGGTCCTCATACAGACAGGAGAAAAAATTCCAATTGATGGCTGGGTGATTTCAGGAAGCGCCTCTGTGAACGAAGCAGCAATTACCGGCGAATCCATTCCCATAAGTAAAGTTATGGATGATCAAGTATTCAGCGGGAGCATCTTGGACAGCGGCTATCTTGAAGTGATAGCCGAACATGTTGGAGAGGATACTACATTTGCCAAAATCATCGAATTGGTGGAAGAGGCACAGGAAGGAAAAGCAAAGACCCAACGTTTTTTGGAGAAGTTTGCCACCATTTATACGCCCGGAATTATGGTTCTTTCTGTTTTAGTCTGGATGATTACACAGGATGTCCATTTAGCGCTGACCTTTCTAGTCATCGCTTGCCCTGGAGCATTGGTGATTTCCGCACCGGTTTCTATTGTTGCTGGAATTGGGAATGCCGCCCGTAATGGGATTTTGATCAAAGGCGGAGAGGTCATGGAGAATCTGGCAAAACTGAATGCTTTTGTATTTGACAAAACGGGAACATTAACCAAAGGCAAACCTGAAGTTACTGCCATAAAAGGATTTGGTATTCCTGAAGAAGATTTACTCCTCATGGCCGCCGAAGCAGAAGTGATCTCAGAACATCACTTGGGCAGAGCCATTGTAAAAGAAGCAGAAAGAAATGGATTAAAACTTCTGAATAAACCTACAGAAGTGAATGTGCTTAAAGGCCGTGGAATTGAAGTCAACTTAAATGGAAAAGCCCTCTATATCGGCAATCGAAAAGGACTTTCAGGAAATGGAATTCATATCGAAACTGAAGTGGAATCCTATGCCTTGCAACAAGAGAAAGCCGGAAATACTGCCGTCTTTATTGCCGATGATCAAAAGGTTTTGGGAATTATCTCGATCGCTGATGCCATTAGGGAAAAAGCTAAGGAGACCATCGATAATCTTAGGGCATCGGGCATTAAACACTTGGTAATGCTTACTGGCGACAATAAACATACTGCCAGTATTGTGGGCGAGCAACTGGGACTGGATCGCATATATGCTGAACTGCTTCCCGAGGATAAGGCACTAAAAGTTAAATCATGTATGGGGAAAGGTATAAAACTCGCCATGCTTGGCGATGGTGTAAACGATGCCCCTGCCATAGCTTCCGCAGATGTGGGAATCGCAATGGGCGTTGCAGGAACCGATATCGCCATGGAAACGGCAGATGTGGTTTTGATGGCCGATAATCTCGATAAATTGACCCATGCGCTCAAGCTTTCCAAAGCCACTGTTCGAAATATGAAACAAAACATGTTTATTGCAGTTGGAACAGTTGCCCTGCTATTGGCAGGAGTTCTGACAAAAAACGTGAACCTAGCCTCAGGAATGCTGATTCACGAATTGAGTGTGCTTTTGGTAATTCTTAATGCTATCCGTTTAGTTCGTTTTAAACCTTCCAGTCGCTTTAAGCGTTCGGCTCCTCCCAAAGAAGAGTATGCTTTCGAGACAATAAAAGCTGCTCAGGAATGTTAAGCTAATGTCAAAAGTGCCTAGTTCATAATGCATGAAATAGGCAGTTTTTATATGATATCCAAACGCTCATTAAGAACGCTATCCCAAGAATTTAATTCTTAAGCCCTGTTATAGCCTTATTTTTTAATAATTCTGCTATTCCCCACCCAAAATTTAAAAACTTTATGCTGTTGCTAAAAAGCCTTGTGGTTATCTTTGTAAATACATCCTTTTAAAAAATAAATGATGAGGAATTTAAATTGGTTGGCACCAAACGCATAAGTTACTCTGAGTTTCATTTTGTAAAGAAAATTAAATTTCAAAATTATGAACGACATATTAGGACTACACCACATTACCGCCATTGCTGGCGATGCCCAACGCAATTACGACTTTTACACAAAAACCCTTGGATTTCGGTTGGTCAAAAGGACCGTCAATTTTGACGATCCCCAGACCTATCATTTCTACTTTGGAGACGAAGTAGGCAATCCTGGCACCATTCTAACATTTTTCCCTTGGGCAAATGTTAGGCAAGGACACAACGGCGCTGGGATGGCTACAGAAATAGGCTATTCCGTACCAAAAGGAAGCCTGGATTTTTGGAAAGCCCGTTTTGAAAATCTTAAAATTCATCACGAAGATATCAGTGAACGGTTTGGAGAAAAACACCTGACTTTTCAAGATCCAGACGGTTTATGGCTCAATTTGATTGAAGCGAAACACATCGATGATCGAAAAGGTTATGAAACCTCTGACATTAAATCTGATGTGGCCATCAAAGGATTTCATACCGTGACCTTGACTTTAAATAATAGCACCGCAACTGCCGCTATCCTGACCGAAGTTTTCGGCTATAAAAAAATAGCAAACGAAGGCAATTTAACCCGCTATCAAACCGATGCTGTAGAAAATGCAGCTTTGGTGGATCTATTGGAAATGTCACAAGCCCAGAGAGGCTTAAATGCTGGCGGCACCAATCATCATGTGGCTTTTCGGGTAAAAGATGAAGACACATTGATGGCCATTAGAGAGAAAATTGTCGCAAGAGGATTGAACATCACCGAGAAAATAAACAGAGACTATTTCTTTTCACTCTATTTCCGTGAACCGGGAGGTGTCCTTTTTGAAATTGCGACGGACAATCCTGGATTTGCAACAGATGAAACGGTAGAGAATCTAGGAAGTTCGCTTCAATTACCCGATCAATATAAAACGATGCGGGATAAAATTGAAAAGGCACTTCCAAAACTTACCATTTAATAAGAAAACGTATGCACAAGAAAAATATACAAACGGCGGGCAAATCTTTAAAAGAAGCCAAAAAAGCTTTAATTATGATCCACGGTCGTGGCGCAGATGCCCGTGATATCTTGGGTCTTGCTTCTCATTTTAAAGTGGCAGAATATGCGCTACTTGCCCCTGAGGCCACAAATAATACTTGGTATCCCTATTCATTTCTGGCCAAACCTGAGGAAAACGAGCCCTGGCTTTCTTCTGCTCTTGGCTTACTGAAGGACATGGTAGATGATATCATTGAACAAGGAATCCCTGCCGGAAACATTTACTTCTTGGGCTTTTCGCAGGGTGCCTGTTTGACCTTGGAATTTGTGACACGCCATGCCCAGAAATTTGGCGGAGTTGCAGCATTTACCGGCGGATTGATAGGCGATAAAATAAACCTGGAAAATTACTCTGGCGACTTTAACGGAACCCCGATTTTTATCGGAACCGGGAATCCAGATCCGCATGTACCAATAGAACGCGTCCACGATAGTGTTCATATCTTGACAGAAATGAATGCCAAAGTTTACCTACAGGTGCATGAAGGCCGTCCACATACCATCTCTCCAGATGAAGTGGAAGAAGCCAATCGCGTGATTTTTAAATAAGGTCAATAGCCATTTAAAACCATGATAAGAATTACCAGAGTTTATAGCGATAAAAGCGGAGAGAGTCACTTTGAGGATATTGACATGCCATTAAAGAATGATGGTGAAATCGGTTTTCTCTCTGATAAAATTCCAACTAAAGACATCATCTTTAGGACCGTAAAACCTGACTATGATTACGATTTCCACAATGCGCCACAAAAGCAATACATCATATTGCTGGATGGCGAAATTGAGATTGAAACGTCATTAGGCGAAAAAAGAACGTTCAAAGGCGGTGACATCTTGTTAATGGAAGATACCGAAGGTAAAGGCCATAAAACAAGAAACCTCCAGAATATTGAAAGAAGATCCATTTTTATAACGCTTTAAAACGGCAGTTAGCTATTCCCAATTCACTCTATATTCAAAGCTGTGAGGATGAATCTCAATTCCTCACAGCTTATATATCCCCACTACTACTTAGTTTTTAGAAATCTAGTGATGGCGTTTTTATCTCTCCTACTTTTTTTCTGAGCGACCTACTTTACCTCAATTCTGGCGCGATCCATAACCATTTGATTGGAGTTTCCAAAATCTTGGGTATTCCTTATTTATTTTTAGTGTTGTATAGCACCACCCACGTTCTTTCAATAATTGCCGTTTTACTGACCTAGATCATTTTAAGATTGAAATTATAGCTGTAAATTATCGATAGCTATCTGAAGTTTCATAATTGAACCTAATCTTGGGTTAACAATTCAGATAATCACAAAAAACAGTAACATCATAAAATTTAAATAACATGAAAAAAAAGTTTTTTAATGCGAAAATCTATCGCAACGAGAAAGCAACCGAAATGATTGTTGAAAATGGGAAAATCACCCAAATCGGAACCAATTTACCAAAATGTGATGAGGAGATTGACCTTGGTGGCAAGCTCGTCTTACCGCCTTATGTAGATCCGCATTTGCATTTGGATTATGTCTATACCTTATCTGAACTTGGACAGGCCGGAGCTGGTTCAGGAACCTTGTTTGAAGCGATTGAATTATGGCCAAAATTCAAAGAAACGCTCACTGTAGAAAGTGTGAAAAGATTGGCAATGAAGGGCATTAAAGATGAAGTTTCCCAAGGCGTACAACACATCCGAACCCATATTGATGTTACAGATCCGAATTTTACCGCATTGAAAGCGATGTTGGAAATGAAGGAAGAGTTAAAAGACATAGTTGATATTCAAATTGTTGCCTTTCCGCAAGAAGGCATGTACATGTATAAGGGCGGACTTGAGTTAGTGGAGGAAGCGCTTAAAATGGGAGCTGATGTTGTGGGAGGCATTCCACATTACGAACCTGCGCGAGAATTTGGAGACAAATCTGTTCACGATATCGTTCGTCTTGCTTTGAAATACGACAAAATGATTGATGTGCATTGTGATGAAACCGATGACACCCATTCGCGTTTTGTAGAGTTATTAAATGCGCTGGTCCTTATGGAAGATTATGGTACCAGAACCACGGCAAGTCATACGTGTTCGTTTGGTTCAGCTGATAATTCCTATGCATTTAGAATGATGGATTTATTCCAAAAAAGTAAGATGAACTTCATTTCCTGTCCTACTGAAAATGCTTATCTTCAAGGTCGTCAGGACACCTATCCAAAACGTCGTGGATTGACTAGAGTGAAAGAATTTATAGAATCAGGAATTAATGTGGCTTTCGCACAAGATTCCATTAACGATCCATGGTATCCAATGGGTAATGGAAATATGATGAATATTCTGGATAACGGAATTCACTTGGCCCAAACGATGTCTCCAGAAGAAATAAAAACAGCTTTTGATTTGATTACCTATAACGGCGCTCGTTGTTTAAACATTCAAGACAGTTATGGCTTGGAAGTAGGCAAAGCAGCTAACTTTATTGTTCTTAATGAATCTACTGTTTATGAGGCGATTCGTAAAAGAGTAGACGTATTGGCATCGGTTAGAAATGGTGATTTCTTATTCCGTCGTAAGGAGATGGCTTATGATGTTCCATTGAGCTTTTAAAGCTAATTTCACTGGTCATTAAAACAGCAAAAAATTAAAAAAGAATGTCGCCGTAACCTATTAGAAAATTAACTTTCTTTAGCAGAAGAAAACTAAATGGTTACGGCGACTTTCATTAGGTCTAAAAAATAAAACTATGAGCAAACAACATATTACGGCACAAGCCAAACGTGCTTTTCCATGGCTGATTATGATCTTGATGTCTTCAGTCACCTTTGTAGGAATACTTTCTGAGTTGATGCCTTCAGGCGTTCTCCCATTAATGATGGCCGATTTAAATATCAGCGAGGTGCAAACAGGAAATCTGGTAGGTTATTATGCCATCGCATCGGCAATATTTGCCATCCCGCTCATTTCTTTGACCATGCAATTCAACCGTAAATACCTGTTGATGATTTTGCTTGGAGGATTCGCCATTTCCAATATTATCGCAGGACTTGTTCACGATTATACGGTCATTATTGTTTTGAGGGTTATTGGTGGAATTTGTGCCGGAGTTATGTGGCCAATGATTGCCGCCTATGGCATGCGATTGGTAGATGAAAAAGATCACGGAAAAGCCATCGCAGTAATTATGGCAGGAACCACATTGGGCATTAGTATTGGAATGCCAATAATGACCTCCATCGGAAATGATTATGGTTGGAGAACAGAATTTATTGGACTTGGAGGCTTTATTATTGTAATTGCATTAATTAGTTTTTTTGCACTACCCTCAATTCCAGGAGAGAAATTGACTAAAAGCTCATCACCATTTGCACTGTTAAAAATACCAGCAGTTTTAATCGTTTTACTACTTACGCTACTTGGCGTTATCGCACACTATGGCGTTTACGTTTACATTACAAGTCTTGTTGATGAAATTCAACTGGCTGGAGGCGTTGAAAGTGCCTTATTATTTTTTGGAATCGGCTCTTTGATTTCCGTATTGTTGGCCATAAAATACACCGATAAACACTTGAGACTGCTTACCATTGCCATGTTCGGGTTGTTGATCATTTCTATGGTTATTTTTCTAATGTTCGGAAGAACAACTGGCATGGGTCACTTTGCTTTCTTTTTATGGGGACTTTCATTTGGTCCATTGGTCACCTTGTTACAGGCAGCCGTAAGCAGACAGGTAGAAACGGCAAAAGACGTCGCCACATCAGTTCAGTCTTCGGTATTCAACTTGTCCATTATGATCGCATCTTCGGCTGCGGGACTATTACTCGGGATTTACTCTCCAATGAGTTTAATTTACCTTGCCATTGCATTGTCAATACCGGGAATAATCATTTCATTTTTTGCTAGAAAGTCGTTAAGTTGATATTTGAGTTATGATACCTTATGATTATGTTTGTAGTTGGTTTTTCCTGTTTGAATTTGGAAGGATGATGTCGTCAAATTCTTTTCATGTCAACTATTTTGATGAATAAGTAAACTATTTTATGGACGGATTTGTGGAGATAACCGAATACATTTTTCGCATTGGCGCAGCATTTTTGCTAGGAGGTATTATCGGATTTGAGAGACAGTGGCAGCAAAAAGATGCCGGATTAAGAACAAACACCTTGGTTGCCATCGGCGCTGCATCGTATGTACTATTGTCTTTAGACCTCCATAGTCTTGCAGGAGGAGACCCTGGCAGAGTTACTGCTCAGATAGTCACAGGTATCGGTTTTATTGGTGCTGGCGTTATTATGAAGGACGGATTTGGAGTCAAAGGACTTAACACAGCAGCCACCATTTGGTGTTCTGCAGCGGTTGGAGCCTTGGCGGGGATGGGATTTTTCGTTGAAGCATTTGTGACTACTACGGCCGTGGTTTTGTCGCATATAATTCTAAGACCTGTTAGCATTCGATTATCGAAACTGTCAGCATATCGTAAAACTGTAGTTAAAGAAACTTACTATAAGGTCTCCATACAATGTTCTTTGAATATAGAATCTAACGTCAGGCTTTGGTTGTTAAGCCATATTGAAATTAATGATCAGTTATTACTGCGTTCTGTAAATAGAGATGTTTTAGAAACAAATCAAGATGAAGTCATAATTCAAGTGGAAGTAGCAACCATTGGCAATCAAGAACATTTATTAGAAACTTTGGTGACCAGTCTGATCATGAAATTGGAAGTTACTCGTGCTGGTTGGAAATTAGTGGGCCAAGAAACTGAGTTTTAGGAGAAACAGTATTTTTAGATTGAAAGCTTTACTTCGAAATCTTAAAACTCACTACGCATCCAATACTGTAACTGATCAGTAATACATTTTCGCTTAAGCGTATAGTTTAGTACAACGACTCTCTTAATTTGAGCGATTTAAAGGAAATCCTATGCCAATAAAAAATCGAAGCTTATTGGTACTATTGACCCACGAGACGTCAAAATTCACAGGGCCAAGAAGTGATTTATAAGAAACCTTAGCACCAACAGATGCCAGAAAACTAGGGTCTTCATAATTTTTCCATTTTCCTTTAGCAGAAAATGCATTGGGAAAATAATCACGAAAACTCCCAAAACCTACAGATGCGATTTCCATATGTGGAATAAAATAGAAATTTCGAAAGGTCTTTATTTGGAGACCAAGTCCCAACTTTATAAATTGACTGACCGCCAATTCACTTTCCGTTAAGCCAGAAAACGTATAATTGTCTGTTCTTGGATCTATAATATCTCCTCCTAAGAAATATTTTGCACCATAACCAAAAGTAGAAAAGAGAAAATCATTTTCTTCAGTTCTATTTCCAAATAAAAAACCAGAATTTAGACTTATCATTCCAGTTAAATTTGCGGTAAAAGGAACGATTTCTTCAAAATCAAGGCTCAATTTAGTGTACTCGGTGCCAACTTCGTAAATATCATCAATATTGGGGTCAACATAGATCGTTTCAACTTTGTTTTGTAATGATCTTGCCAAAACGGCTTGAATTTGAGTGCCTTTGGTAGGATAGAGCACATCATTTAAATTACTGAATTTAAACTGGGCATAAAGCTCATAAGTTGCAAAACTATACTGTTCTAAATTAAGAATATTGTTGGACAAGTTGGGATCGATTGTGGGTTTTAATTTGCTGTATTTATATTTCAAACCAAAGCCGGCATGACTCTTTAAAGCGCTTAGATTTCTATTGATCTGATTGTCAAATTCAAAATAATGAAACTTCGCCTTATCCACATTTTTTCCTTCAATAAATAATTTTTGTTCAAGAAGTTGTCCAAATACTTCGGTTCGCCACCACCAGTCCCTGTCCTCCCCAAAATTTTTCTGGTACTGCACACGTGCTTTTGGCTGCTCTGCAATATCTAAGGTAATGATAGAGCGTGATGCCTGTCCAATAATATTCCGACCTGTATAATTAGCAATAAGCCCAGCGCCACGATAGCCATCAAAGTGCAAAGAGCCTTTAAGTTGATGCTTCGATTTTTCAACACCTTTTAAACTGAGACCAAATTTACCATCCTCTCTTAAACGTGCAAATTCGATATCTTTAAAGATTGTTGTGCCCATGGCTCTGCCTAATCCATCTTCAATGTCTTGCTTCGTATATTCTTGATGAGGATAAATTGCTGTTCTTGCCTTAACAAGTGCCAAATTCGATTTACTGATATCTTGATAAACGATGGTATCAAATACAAATTCGGTTCTCGCAACAGGGAGTTCGTGCTTCCTTTGTTCAAAATTTTTCAAGCTATTTCCTAAATCGACCAAAGCATCAATTTGTTGATGGGTTGCAATCTTCCCCACTTCATAAATCTCGTTCGCTTTGAAAAAGTCTGACGAGGAATAGGTTAGATAAGGGGCGTGATCAATGAGAATATCACAAAGTTCACGGTTTGCCGGTCGTTTTGTATTACTATTCATCATACTCCCTTGAAACAGTAAGGCACTAATACTGTTTAAACTTTCTATTGTTTTTGGGTCGTCACCCACATCACTCCCGATGATGATGTCTGCGCCCAAATTTTTAGCAATATCTGCAGGGAAATTATTTAGCAATCCGCCATCTACTAAAAGTGTATTCTTATATCGTATTGGTGAAAAGACGCCTGGTATGGACATACTGGCACGCATTGCCATGGCTAGAGAACCTTGGTCTAAAATAACCTCCTTTCCATTTATAATGTCCGTTGCAACCGCCCTAAAAGGAATCGGTAAATTATCAAACTGCTCAATCTCATAGCTAGGAACGGCTAAAAAAGCAATAAACTCTCTCAAATTTTGATCATTAAGAATATAAAGACCTGTATTGATATTCCCATTTTTAAAATCCAATTCAATTAAATATTTATTGTACTCGCTCTTTTCTTCCGCACCAACATTATTAAGGGATACTTTTCCGCCCAATAATTTTTCCCAATTGGCGTTTTTTGTGAGGTTAGCAATACTATCGCCAGAATATCCCATGGCATAAAGTCCGCCAACAATACTCCCCATGCTGTTGCCTACTATTAAGTCTGGAACAATATGTAAAGAATCCAATACTTGAAGCGTACGGATATGCGCAATCCCCTTTGCTCCTCCTCCGCTCAAAACCAACGCAACTTTTGGCTTTTTTTCCTGAGCAAAAACTACTTGTGACCATGCAGCAAAAAAAATCAGCACTAACAGATTCCTTATTTTTTTTGATTGTAAAATTTTGACCATTTCTAAAATGTTATGATTTTCAAAATTAAAAGATTCATACCGATGTCAGCTAAACTAATTAAAGAATCATTTTAATTTCGCTTCTAGACGCTATTTTAAAACATGTTAACTTGTGAATTGTTATATTAAAAAAGAACCGGATTTCATTAGTTATCAATCCAAATTGACTGATTTTGCCAGTTTCAGCATTTTCCGACTTATTGAGAATAACCATTCCAATTGTTCCCAAACCAAATGGGTTTCTTGAAGTCCGCGTACGGTTTCTTTGTCTGTAGATCCCAAATTACTAATTTCTAAAGAATTGAAAGTCGGCAACGGCTCCTCAAGAAGAAGATCGTTTTCAGAGCGCCCCTCAACCTCACAGGTCTTATCTTTTAAGCATTGGAGCACCTGCTCCAGGTTTTTCTCTATATTTTCTGTTGCAGTTTTAAATCGTTCGGATGCCGCAGTGGTATCATAATGCTTTATGTAGGTGCTTAATGAAGCCAATGAAGCTAAAAAATTATGGTTCAAGACGACCAATTCATAAACTTTATCCATTTCCCTTTGTTTCGATTTAGGTTCTTGTGTCATCCGCTGAAAAGCCGAACTGAGATTGGACGTTTCTAAAAATGCCTGTTTACGAGCTATATTGTAGGAGGTTGGTATGTTTCCCTTCCGCTGATAATACTCGGTAATTTTTTGGAGAAAATCCTTGTTGGCCTGGACACTTTTCTCAATACTTTCCTTCATTTCAACAAACTCCCAAGCGGGCCAAAGCCACAACATCGCCATATAAGAGAGTCCAGCACCGACCAAAGTATCCAAGATGCGGAATTTGATTAAGCCCAGGACGTCAGGGATAAGAATAGCATAAATAAAGACCACACTTAATGTAATAAAAGTTGCTGAAGCCTTATAATTTTTTTGTACCAAGGAAATTGCAATTACCAAAGAAATGACGCCCATAATGCCGTACACATAAGGATCCTGAATCAGAAAAACCACACCAAAGGCAATCGCACCGCCAATAAGTGTACCGATCATACGATCTTTCGCCCGATTTCTTGTGAGTCCGTAGCTGGGGCGCATGATCACGACAATGATCAACAAGATAGAATATGGATTCTGAAAGGCGAAGATCGAGCCCAGCGCATAACCTATCATCACTGTAACCGCCAACCGCACCGAATGTCTAAAAATGGTCGACTTAAAACTAAAGCTCCTAAAGTACAGCGTAGGATCATAATCTTGGGGTGCGATAAAGCGTCTGGCTTTTTTTCTATCTATAAAATCGGTTTCATCAATAGTATGCTCCCCTAAAAGCCTTTTTATTATTTTAAGTTTTTCAGACTGTGTTTCTTGGTATTCAAGCAGATTTTGAAGCATAAGATATTCCTCGTAATACTCGGTTTCACGAAGTAAGGTCACCTCATGTCTTACGTTTACAAAACATTCACTCATAGCAGTGTTCTTGGGCAATTTCCTAGGATCATTTCCCGCTTCTGAAATCATCCGTAATTGAGAAGACATCTCAAAAATCAGATCCTGAAATCTTTTAACGAATTGGGGATGGGCGTTAAAGAGTGCATCCATCCGATCATAATTGACAGGATTTGCAACTGCCGTTTCCAGCATTTCTATCAGTTGGGCAAATATCAACAGGCGCTTATTCTGATAATTGGACCACCCAGACGCCTTTCTGGAAAGTATCAAAATCTCCCTCAGGGTTTCATGGTTCGTGGTAAGATCACTTTGAAGTTTAAGTAATTGGGATTGTAATTTCACATGGTCTTCATGTGGGTCCATCAAATTCCCTCGTGTTTCTATAAATTCTGCGGTAAGCAAATAAGTTTCGGATAAAAACTCTTCGGTTTCTGCCTTTGGGTTGATGCGATACCAAGCTTTGGACAGGAGCAAATACCAAAGTCCACCAGCTCCCAACAACAAAGCATACTGATAGATTTCCAGTTCTGATTCAAGTGAGAAACTCAATACGAAGGCCATAAGACCGGAAAAACTGATGAGCGAGGCACGAAAACCATATACTGAAATTTGAGCAATGGCAAAAGTGATCAACCCCAATACCGGAAGCAGCAGCCAGAGTTCAAAATGCAGATAGCCCTTTATGAAACTCACAATCATAACCAATGTCGCGGAAAAAAGAATCCCGAACTTTTTATGACGGAAACTGCCAATGACGTCGCTGGGCGAGCTCCAAAAGGCACCAAAGCTGAGTGCCAATCCAATTTCAAGATATCCAAGCTCTATGCCTATGAGTACAGGCAAAGTAACTGCAATACCCACCCTTATGGCCTTTGAAAAACTGATGCTTCTTAAAAACTGTAGCAGTTCCTTAACATTCTCGGAAATAAAAACTCTAACAGTATTCAAGGTAAAATGATTTATATGCTAATATAAGGTTTATTGCAAAATTGATTCTATCTAATAAAGTAATTGATTGGAAGCCAAAAGAAAAACTTGACAACGTATTTAAATCACCAATGACTGACAAGTACAGCACATTGTCAATTATAAATTCCATTCCCTCAAAATACAAGCTCAGTTCTCTTAATTACATCTTTATATTTAGTAATTTACACTCAGTAATAAACGGATTATTAAAAATTCACAAGAAGGCTATGTCAATCCACAAAACATATCTGTGAGCCTAAAAAAATTCTGTTATGCGAATCAACTTTTATATCATATCAAGTGCTTCACTCTTGATAACCCTCGGATTAGCTATTTTTTTGAGTCCAAATTGGTATGTGCTATTTGCAATTATCTTAGCCCTGACCATTTTAGGATATTACGACGTTTTTCAAACCCGACATACCATTATGCGGAATTATCCGGTACTAGGGAGACTCCGCTATTTATTGGAAGATTTACGACCAAAAATGTATCAGTATTTTATTGAATCTGATATTGATGGTCGTCCTTTTAATCGCGTCGATCGCTCCACAGTATATCAACGGGCAAAAGGCGTACGGGACACGATTCCGTTTGGTACGCAGCTAGATCTCTATGCCGAAGGCTACGAATGGATTTGTCATTCCATCGCACCAAGACCTTTTGAGAGCTTAGATCATGATCCGCGATTTCTGATAGGAAACAAGGCTTGTAAACACCCATATTCCGCAAGTATTTTGAATATTGCAGCCATGAGTTTTGGTGCCATTAGTGCCAACGCCGTTGAAGCTTTGAATGCCGGTGCCAAAATTGGGAATTTTGCGCATAATACAGGAGAAGGTGGCTTGAGCGATTATCATTTAAAACACGGTGGCGATCTCATTTGGCAAATTGGTACGGCGTATTTTGGATGCCGGGATGAGGAAGGAAAATTCAATCCAAATCTTTTTGCTGAAAAGGCAAAACATCCGAATGTAAAAATGATCGAACTCAAAATTTCTCAAGGTGCCAAACCTGGGCATGGTGGTATTTTACCAGCCGAGAAAAACTCAGAGGAAATCGCTCGAATTAGGCATATTACACCACATACTAGGGTCAACTCCCCACCCTACCACTCCGCTTTTGACACCCCTCTTGAAATGGTGCAGTTCATTCAAAAGTTAAGAGATCTATCGGGCGGAAAACCGGTGGGCTTCAAATTGTGTATTGGTTATAAAAGTGAGTTTATATCCATTTGTCAAGCCATGATAGACTTGGATATATATCCGGATTATATTGCCGTAGATGGTGGAGAAGGTGGCACTGGAGCGGCACCGCCTGAATTCAGTAATTATGTGGGTGCGCCCTTGATTGACGGTCTCGATTTTGTCCATAATATTCTTAACGGATTGGATATCAGAAAACACATAAAACTTATTGCATCAGGCAAGATTACTTCTGCTTTTCACGTTGCTCGAGTCATTGCTTTGGGTGCCGACGGCTGTTATCAGGCACGCGCCATGAAAATGGCTTTGGGCTGTATTCAAGCCTTATTGTGCAATACCAATAAATGTCCCACCGGAATCACCACTCAGGATCCGAGACTGACGATAGGCTTGGTTGTTGAAGACAAAAAAATACGTGTGGCCAATTACCATGAAAAGACTATTAAAAATTTTGTTGAACTTTTGGGCGCTACCGGTTTGGATGAACCAAAAAACTTGACACGTTCTCATATTTACCGACGTGTTTCTCTAAATGCCATGATTACTTATGAAGAACTTTTCCCGTCGATAACACCAGGAGCGATGCTTAATGGAGTCATTCCAGAAAAATATAAATCGGATTTTGCCCATGCCAATAAAAACCGTTGGGGCATCCATCCGATAGCGATATAATTAGGATTGTTTTTAGTTGATCCTAAAATAGCCAAGTAAAAGTTTCGTGATTGAGGGTGTCCCAAGATTTCAATCTGAAGTATTCCTAGTGCTTTAGGTGGGTCATTTTTATTGAGACTATCAACTTTTTACTGACGATATATGATATTATTGAAACCTATTCTTAAAGTATATTTGATTAAATCTTTCTAACATCATCCACCAATTAGGCTTGAGACCGAGAATGGTTATTTCTTTCATTACACCCAATCTACCATCATGATCAAAAACAAAAAACCGAAGACATAGCTTCGGTTTTTTTTAGATACTGGATATAAGTTAGGGTTTATATTTTTGCATCTGACTTTTAATCTATAATAATAAATTCTGAACGTCTGTTTTTCTGATGCTCTTCGGCAGAACATGGAACCCCATTGGTACAGTTGTTCACTAGTTTGCTCTCTCCAAATCCGACGGCTTGCAATCTCGATTCTGGGACGCCATTTTCAACCAAATATTTTAAGGTGGAGGTCGCACGACGTTGTGAAAGCCCTTTATTATAGGCATCATTTCCTCTACTATCAGTATGTGAACGGATCTCCAATCTCAAGTTTGGATATTGGTTGAGAACCGCCAAGACTTTTTCCAGTTCCACTTGAGCGTCATTTCTAATATCGGATTTATCAAAATCAAAATAGATGATCGGGATGTTCAATACCTTGGCCAAGTCGGTTCCAGGAACCAAGGCAACTTCGTTGGTCTGCAATTGGAAGTTGAACTGCTGGTGCTCAAGATTTGGTTTAGACAGGACCTCATCGGAATCGTAAGTTTTCTTGGACACTTTCACAAAATAGGTTTCGAATTTATCGGTCTCAACCGTATAAAAGCCTTCGCCGTTGGTCTGTACCTGTTTATAGATCTTATTGTTGGAATCGGTCAGCACGATAGTAGCGCCACCAATAGGCAGTTCGGTCTGCTTGTCAGTGACATAGCCATCGATTTGTGCAAAATAGAGATCTATGATTGGAGCTGTCTCCAAGAATGTATAAATATTATCGTAAACAAAGGTGTTTCCAGTTTCCGAACGGTTAGAACTTATAAAACCCCTTTGGCTCGACTGATCTATACCAAAGGCAAAATCATCGGCATAGGTATTAATGGGAGCGCCAACGTTCAATAGGTTGCCAAAGCCATCATCCTTGATCTTGACATAGAACACATCTAGACCGCCCAATCCAAAATGGCCATCAGATGAGAAATACAGTTCGTGGTCTGCAGAAACAAACGGGAAGGTTTCCTTACCTCTCGTATTGATTTCCGGTCCCAAATTAATTGGTTCCCCAATGCTTCCATCGGTATTGATAGTGGACACATAGAGATCTGACTCTCCAAAGCCTCCAGGACGGTCCGATGAAAAATAAAGCTTTGTGCCATTTGGACTCAATGCCGGGTGTGCGCTGGAAAAATGATCACTGTTGATGGACAGTTCTTCTGCTTCCTGCCATTTGTTGTTTATTTTTTCTGACCTATAGATCTTTAATTTTTGATCGTCCTTTCTGTTCTTGGCGGTGATATTGCTCCGTGTAAAATACATGGTATTGTTATCTGCCGTAAATACAGGTGACGATTCGTGGAATTTACTGTTCAAGGTCCCCGTAAGTTTTTCAGAATGGCCAAGAGCCTGGTTCAGGGAATCCACTTCGATGCTGTAAAGTGATAAAAAACTCAGACCGTCCCAAGCACTCCTCTTGTTCAAAAACGTTTTGGTGTCGCTCGTTGATGCATAGTAAAGGGTGTTCCCCGATTTGAAATAACCAAAGGAGATCTTATCTTCATCATAGACCTTTGCTAGGGCTTCCATCTCGTACCTTCCTGAGTTCTGTTGAATCAGATCGGCATAGTTCCGTGCATTTCTTCCAGATTTCAAACCACTTTTAGCCGTGAAGGTATCGTAATAATTTGAAGCATCAACAGTGTTCCCGGTGGCTTTTAGAGCTTGGGAATAGCGTAGATAAACGATGTCGTTCTCAGGTTCTGGGTTCAGTTCAAACAAGCGTCCGTACCATTTTACAGCCTGGTCATATTGCGCGTTAAAATAATAACTGTTGGCCAGTTTCGTAAAAAGCTCGTCAGATTGATGGCCTTTTTCGGCAACTTCCAGATAGATCTTTTGGGCATTGACAAAATCCAATTGCGCGTAGTTTTCTGCAGCTTTCTCCAATTTTTTATCCTGTCCCTGAACCAAGGCCATACTTGAAAAACCGAGAAAAAACAAAAAGAAACTATATATGGTAATACTATTTTTCATGACATCTTTTTTAAATACAATTAAAAGAACCTTGGATTTACTTTCGCTCTCATCCTTGTGCCAAGTTCAAAGCGAAGAAATATCTCGTGCGAGCCATCATTATAATTCCCCAGTGCAGTGGTATCGTAATCATAGGAATAGCCAATCATGATATGGTCTGAGATCTGGAATCCTGCCAGGGCACTTACTGCGGCGTCCAAGCGATAAGCCAGACCAAAAGTTAGGTTATCGTTCAACAGGGCATTCGCCGAAAAATCAAGCGCCAAGGGGGCTCCGACGACGGCTTTGGCCAAGATGGCCGGTTTAAGTTTAAAGTTCGGATTGATATCGAACACATAGCCTCCTATGAGATAAATATGAGTCTTTTCGGTGGCGGTGGACACTTGAACATCGTCGTAATGTTGGGTCTCCAACATATTAGGCGATGAAAGCCCCACGTACCATTTTTCCGTATGCAGATAAAGTCCAACCCCAACTACCGGAGAGCTGTTGTTCTGTTGCCTAAGGTCATAATCGTTGGGATCGTAGATATTCAATTTATTCGGATCCAAGTCCCAAATGGAGACCCCGCCCTTCATCCCAAAGGACAGTTTCAAGTCGTTTGCCATGGGTATGGTATAAGAAAAATCTGCAGTGACCAGGCTCTCCGATGAGGGACCAATCTGATCGCTGGTAAAACCAAGTCCCAGTCCCACACCTTTCACACCTATTGGCGAGTGCATTGAGAAATTAAGCGTTTTTGGAGCACCGTCCAAGCCAACCCATTGGTTTCTATAGACCCCAAGAATACTTAAAGAGCCACGTGAACCTACATAGGCAGGATTGACACTTATGGTATTGTACATGTATTGGGTATACTGAGAGTCCTGTTGTGCCTGGGCAGAAGGTAACATGAACAGCAGACTTCCGAACAATACGAGAACAAGTAAATTTGATTTTTTAATAGTCATAGGAATTCGATTCATGTTATTCAGAACTTAGGTATAAAAATCCAGCTTGCTTATGAAAATTTTGTTCCGCTTCTAAACCATATTGATATTCTAGGATATAATAGTAGGTACCAAAAGGTAATTTTTCAGAGTTTTTAAATGTCAGACGACCGGATGAAAAGCCATCAAAAACGTTGCCGCTGACGCCATAATTGGTGGTCTCGTAAACCTTTACCCCCCAGCGGTTAAAAATCTGGACCTTAAGGTTATTGGCGCACTGGTTGCTGTTGGACAGATCGATCAGGAAAAAATCGTTCTTGCCATCGCCATTGGGCGTCACCGAGTTATATACAACAATGTTACACGGTAGCACAAGATTGGATTTGACACGGGCAAAAGTAAAGACGCCATAATCGTTGACTGCCGTTGTAACGGTCTGGTTATCGATATCGATGGCACCACCTTCGTCCACCCACATGTTTGTGGCAGCGTTCCAGCGTACAATGGTCAAGTCGCCCAGTTCTGCACCGGCGATCATTGAAGCCGGCGTGGTCACATCTCTCCAAGAAAGTGTGATCAGGCCATTATCGGTACTGCTGCTGTTTTTTTCTATGGTCCAATATTCCTGGTTGTCAATTTCCTTGATCACGCCAGCTTTGAGTGCATGCGGGTAAAGAGCATCGGAATTCTCAAAAAAGTATTTGCCCTCAAAAAAAGCATCGGCGTTCTCGGGATCGGAAATCCCCGCAAAACGATAGTAACCACCATCACCGATCGGGAAGGTGAATTCTCCTTCGCCCACCTTATTTACAGGACCGTCCACGTGACTACCGTCTGAAGTATTGCTATGGTAACCGTTGGTATTGAAAGTTATTTCGCCACCAAAATTGTCGTTGTCCACAATGCCATCATAAAAATCGGATTCACCACTAATATGTAAGTGCCCCAATAATTGGAATGGCACCGCATGGCTGGAATTGTTGAAATAAACGTTATAGAGGTAACTGATCTTTGTACCACTGAGCATCTGGTCAGAACTTCCGATAAATCGGGTAAGTCCCGTATTTAAGTGAAAATCTACGATGCCATCGTTGTTAAAGTGATTGTAGATGAAAGCATCCCCATCGTTAAAATACGACCCCGTGGCAAGGTTGTCAAAACGCTCGACTGTTGAGAACTGGGTGGCTTCACTGACGTAAAGTATCCCTCCATTGCTGGTCTGCGCCATCATATTAAAAGTAATGAGCAGGAAAAAACTGATATGGAATATAGAATTTTTCATCATTAATTTTTAAATTTTCCTCTACTATGGATCATAGGGTTGGTTACCGCAGGGATTAATATATTCAGCTTATGATCTTCTACCTCTCCTGTATTTACCGTTTCGGTAGGACTGATATTAGGTGTTTCTGAAAGTCTCAGTCTTATAAATGTACCATACGCTACGCGCGAAGGAGGAACCGTCCATTCCATGACCACACTTCCTGGAAGACCTCCGGTTGAAGGCGCAAAAATCTCTATTTTTTCACTGGGATCAAAAGTACCGCTTCGGTCAAAGTCAATCCATCCTGCAATATAACCATCTCTACGACTACTGTAAGGGATGGTTGCAGTAATAAGGGAATTTGGCACATACACCTTATAAGAGTATGTTTTAAGTGCCTCTGGCCAAGCATCTTCTTCAAGTGTTCCTGCATCCCCATGGTTATTATCGCCCATCGCATCGTTTGAATATAACGGAACCCGTTCCGTATCAGGTGCTGTACTGCCCAAATGACTTAATTCAGCATTAGGGATTAAGCCTCCTGGTTGGTAAGCTAAAGTGTTGATATTGGTCGCAGCACTACTTCCTGCAGGGACTGGTGCAATACCATCCCCACTAAAATTCAATCTTTGAATCAGGTGCATTGGATAGCCATAAGACTCCGGTGCATCTCCGCCATCCACATCGGGAGGCAATAAGCCCAAGGCTATGGCAGTTAATCCACCTCCTTTAATTATGGCATCAACGGTCACAGAAAGATCGGGATTAGTAGCAGCCTTATTATAGGCAGATTCATTGAACTTTAAAAAGGATACTGCCATGGTTCCTTGATCATTTCCTCTAAGAAATTTCATGGTTCTCCTTGAAGTTGCTACGCTTCCAACATTTACAATCTCTTTTCTAACAGTATAAGGACCAGATGATAAATTTTTATTGACTTCCACTAAGGTCCAATCGCCATCCGCAGTTGTATGAATATATTCTCGACCATTAACCTGTGCTAAAGACTCTGCATCAGCCACAACCAATCCTGCAAGTCTTACCGGCACACCATCTATCGAGGCTTTGCATACAATACTCATTGTGATAGTGTTATCATCAACCTCGTTTCTAATTCCTGACACCAACTTATTGTCAGTACCAGTTCCTCCAATATGATACAAATCATCGAGATAATCTCCTGACCAATTTCCTGGTGCATAAGATATAATTCCCCCTCCTGATATAGCCGTGATCTCAGCTTCGATACATAGCCATTGGTCAAGTCCTAATGGAATGGAGGCATAAGATTTGGCACCCACGGCCAACGCTTGACCATGTCTTCCATGAGGGAAGTCAGCTTGGCTGTTAGACCCCCAAGTCAACCATAATACATCATCGATATACGGGCTAGAGCCACCAGTTGCAAAGGAGGCCGTCACTACTCGATTTTGATAGCATTGTGCTTGCAACTTGTTATAAGTTGCAAGCATTATTAATGCTATACCTAATAGGATAGGTTTTGTTTTAAAGTACATAGTCAATTAAGGTTTTACAGAGAATACAATGTTCATAAAGGAAGCCATCGTGACATCTGCACCAGCTCTGATGGTGTAGGTCAATATTCCTCCATCGTCGACCACTACATTATCGAAAACAGTAGTATCGTACCACGTGATAAAATAATCCAACTCACTGGCTGGCAACACTGGTAAGCTCGTCGTAGCGCCTGGGTTCCACGCAGCTGGTGAACCAAACTGATCACTGTATTTGTCATAAAGGTTGATAGTTCCAAAAGTATCACCGGATGGTACTTGATCTGCAGCAGTATAAACAACAACAGAAGGCATATAAAAGAACGTAGGCATGGCCGCTTTTAACTGCTTTATAACGCCAGATGTTCTATCTATCACTAAAATGTCATCCTGAAAAGTGCCAGGTTGCAATCCAGTCAGCGCTAAAGTAGCTGTGGCGCTTGTAGCGATTGCCGTAGCCTTGATTAATGTCCCACCCAATTGAACAGCATCTGCTGTAGCATCAACGTTTAATCCGTTGTTGGCTTGAACGTCCAAAGCATTGGTTGTTGTGTTTTTCACCATCCCAGCACCAGCAACATCAGCATGAACTTTTGCAGGGGTTACTGCTGCATCCGCCAACTTAACCGTGGTGATACCAGCGTCTGCAACCCTGATATTGGCATCTAATAGTGTTGCTCCTGTACCATCTGTAACGGTAATGGAAGTGTCACCCGCGGTTAGGTCTTTAGGGTCTACAACGCCATGTGGACCTTGTGGACCTTCTGGGCCTGTTGGACCTGTTAAATCTGAAGAGGTATAGGTTGTATTATTGGTATAGGTAATAGTAAATGTACCATCACCATTATCAACAATAGAGTCAATTCCAATTCCGTTGGTACCTGCAGTTCCAGTTGCTCCGGTTGCTCCAACTGGACCGATTGGACCGGTTGCTCCTGGAAGACCTTGTGGGCCTTGTGCACCATCTTGACCATCAGCACCTGCTGGGCCTTGTGGACCTGCTGGACCTGTAGCTCCAACTGCACCGGCTGGGCCTTGTGCCCCCTGAATTCCTTGATCACCTTGGTCTCCCTTTTCACCAGGTATTCCTTGAGGACCTTGATTGCCTTGTGGACCCTGTGCTCCATCGGCACCATTATTTCCATCAGCACCTGCTGGGCCTTGTGGACCTGTTGCTCCTTGAGGACCTTGATCTCCTGTATCACCTTTCGGACCTTGTGCTCCAGCTGGA
>NZ_SDDZ01000021.1 GCF_004115975.1 Gelidibacter gilvus
GCGCAAGTTATCACTCAGGATATTAGTATTGATTTGGATGCCAATGGCGACGCCAGTATTATTGCTGCACAAGTGGACAACGGTTCCAACGATGCCTGTGGTATTGCAAGCATGACAGTGGTTCCAAACACATTTAGTTGTTCCAATATCGGTGCCAATACGGTTACTTTAACGGTGGTGGATAACAATGGCAATAGCAGTTCAGCAACTGCAACGGTTACGGTAAATGATGTTACTGTGGCGCAAGTTATCACTCAGGATATTAGTATTGATTTGGATGCCAATGGCGACGCCAGTATTATTGCTGCACAAGTGGACAACGGTTCCAATGATGCCTGTGGTATTGCAAGCATGACAGTGGTTCCAAGCACATTTGATTGTTCCAATATCGGTACCAACACGGTTACTTTAACGGTGGTGGATAACAATGGCAATAGTAGTTCAGCAACTGCAACGGTTACTGTAAATGATGTGACTGCGGCACAAGTCATCACTCAGGATATTAGTATTGATTTGGATGCCAATGGCGACGCCAGTATCATTGCTGCACAAGTGGACAACGGTTCCAACGATGCCTGCGGTATTGCAAGCATGACGGTAGTTCCTAACACGTTTGATTGTTCCAATATCGGTGCCAACACGGTTACCTTAACGGTGGTGGATGTCAATGGCAATAGCAGTTCAGCAACTGCAACGGTTACGGTAAATGATGTGACCCTTGCACAGGTCATCACCCAAGATATAAGTATTGATCTCGATGCCAATGGCGACGCCAGTATTATTGCTGCACAAGTGGACAATGGTTCCAACGATGCCTGTGGTATTGCAAGCATGACAGTGGTTCCAAACACATTTGATTGTTCCAATATCGGTGCCAACACGGTTACCTTAACGGTGGTGGATAACAATGGCAATAGCAGTTCCGCAACTGCAACGGTTACGGTAAATGATGTGACTGTGGCGCAAGTCGTCACTCAGGATATTAGTATTGATCTAGATGCCAGTGGCGACGCCAGTATTATTGCTGCACAAGTGGACGACGGTTCCAACGATGCCTGTGGTATTGCAAGCATGACGGTTGTTCCTAACACGTTTGATTGTTCCAATATCGGTGCCAACACGGTTACCTTAACGGTGGTGGATGTCAATGGTAATAGCAGTTCAGCAACTGCAACGGTTACTGTAAATGATGTGACTGCGGCACAAGTCATCACTCAGGATATTAGTATTGATCTTGATGCCAATGGCGACGCCAGTATTATTGCTGCACAAGTGGACAATGGTTCCAACGATGCCTGTGGTATTGCAAGCATGACGGTTGTTCCAAACACGTTTGATTGTTCCAATATCGGTGCTAACACGGTTACTCTAACGGTGGTGGATAACAATGGCAATAGTAGTTCAGCAACTGCAACGGTAACAGTAAATGATGTGACCGCGGCGCAAGTCATCACCCAAAACACAAGTATTGATCTTGATGCCAATGGCAATGCAAGTATCGTTCCTGCAGATGTGGATAATGGTTCCAATGATGCCTGCGGTATCGCAAGCATGACAGTAACACCAAATACGTTTGATTGTTCAAACATAGGTGCAAACACGGTTACTTTAACGGTGGTTGACTTGAATGGCAATAGTAATTCAGCAATGGCAACGGTAACCGTAAATGATGTGATCGCGGCGCAAGTCATCACTCAAAACATTAGTTTAGATCTTGATGCCAATGGTGGCGCAAGTATTGTTCCTGCAGATGTGGATAATGGTTCCAGTGATGCATGCGGTATTGCAAGTATGACGGTAACACCAAACACGTTTGATTGTTCAAATGTTGGCGCAAACACGG
Source organism: Gelidibacter gilvus (assembly GCF_004115975.1). Lineage (GTDB taxonomy): Bacteria > Bacteroidota > Bacteroidia > Flavobacteriales > Flavobacteriaceae > Gelidibacter > Gelidibacter gilvus. The sequence continues at coordinate 1,844 of NZ_SDDZ01000021.1, forward strand.
TTACTTTAACGGTAACCGATGTGAATGGTAATGTCAGTTCAGCAACGGCTAATGTCACCGTAAATGATATTACTCCGGCCATAGTCATTACCCAAAACACAAGTATTGATCTTGATGCCAATGGCAATGCAAGTATCGTTCCTGCGGATGTGGATAATGGTTCCAATGATGCCTGCGGTATCGCAAACATGACGGTATCACCAAACACCTTTGATTGTTCTAATTTAGGAATGAACACAGTTACCTTAACGGTAACGGATGTGAATGGGAATATCAGTTCGGCAACCGCAGTGGTTTCTATTTCGGATAACACCGCTCCTGACATTGTTTGTGTGCCAGATGGCACAAGAGATACAGATCCAGGCCAATGTACCTATACGATTCAAGGTGCTGAGTTTGATGCTATATTTACAGACAATTGCAGCTCTGGGGTTATTACCAATAGTATCAACGGGACAGCAACCTTAGCGGGTGAAGTCTTTATGCAAGGCGCGACTGAGGTCACATGGATAGTTGACGATGGCCATGGACAAACAGCATCCTGCACAACTACGATAACCGTTGAAGATAATGAAGCACCAATTGTTGACTGTATCAACATACAAGTACTGTTGGATGCCTCTGGCAATGGAACTATCACTGTAGCAGATATTAATAATAATTCTACCGACAATTGTGGTATTGCCAGTATCACGTTATCACAGACCAGTTTTGACTGTTCTGATATTGGTGGGGATTTAGATGAACTGATCATCTCAGAATATAGTGATGGCACTGGAAATAATGATTGTATAGAGATCTACAATGGCACAGGCAATCCAATTAATCTTTACGCTGAAGGCTATACGCTTAGATTCTATTACAATGGCAGCACATCCTATACTCAAGTGCCATTATTGGGTACGGTTGCAGATAGGGAAGTTTATGTTGTTTGTAATCCATTTGGTCCAGGAGCCATGCAAGCCGATCAAACTGGTAATTTCGGTTTTGATGGTAATGATGCGATAGCGCTTACTAAAGCGGGCAACGCTATTGATGTTATTGGTCAAATTGGTGTGAATCCAGGAACAGGATGGACTGTAGGTTCTAATTCGACTGCGGGTACTACCTTGGTCAGAAATAAGGACGTGTTATATGGCAATATCAATGATATTTCAGGTATTAGTTCAGAATGGACGCAATATGCCCAAAATAACACCTCTAATTTAGGATCACATGAGATTGAAATCGCTGATTTGGCAAAGAATGTCATCTTAACGGTAACAGATACCAGTGGCAATGTTTCCACATGTGAAGGTAATGTAACGGTGATTGACAATATTGCGCCAGTAGCCATGTGTCAAAGTGTAACCATTCAACTTGATGCCAATGGGGTGGCAAGTGTCACCGCTTCTGAAGTTGATAATGGTTCCAATGATGCCTGTGGTATTGCAAGTTTAGTTTTGGATCAAACCGATTTCACTTGTGCAAATCTTGGCGATAACACCGTCATCTTGACGGTTACTGACAATAATGGTAACAGCTCAAGTTGTGAGGCTACCATAACGGTTGAAGACAACATTGATCCAACTGTGATGACTCAAGATCTGACCATTCAGTTAGATGCTAATGGCAGTGCAAGTATTACACCGGCAGACATAGATAATGGTTCTATTGATAATTGTGGTATTGCAACACAAACCGTCACACCTAATTCGTTTGATTGTTCCAATGTTGGTGTTAATACAGTAACATTAACTGTAACGGATACCAGTGGCAATGTTTCTACGGGAATTGCTACAGTAACTGTTGAAGATAATGTAGCGCCAATAGCGATTTGTAAGAATATCACTGTGGAATTGGGGATTAACGGCGAGGCTACCATAACCGGTGCCGATGTTGATAATGGTTCGAGTGATGCTTGTGGAATAGCGTCCTTAGACGTATCGCCTTCCGTATTTGGATGTGCTGATATTGGTGCCAATACAGTAACCTTAACCGTAACTGATAATAATGGTAATGTCTCTACTTGTAGTGCAACGGTAACGGTAACAGGTATTGTTCCGGTGGTCACGATTTCACAAGGTCCACTTCCTGAATTTTGCCAAGGGGCCGTACTCGTGTTAACAGCTGAAAGTGATGAGGATTTTGGGTATTTATGGACAACAGGTGAAACCACCCAATCCATAGAAATACCAGGAAATGGCACCTATGGTGTTACCGTAACCTCATTGACCAACTGTTCAACCGAAGCTGAAATCACCATAACAGGCTTTAATGCAGGTGTTTTAGTGTCTTCATACACCATAATAGCTTCTGAAAAAGTGGAGTTAAAGAACAATGTTATCGTGCAAACTGGTGGTGTTGGGGTAACGAAGGCTAGCGGAGAGATCAAAATTGAAAAAGCAAGTCATATTGTTGGTTTGGGTCAAGCAAATAAGATTGAAATCAAACAAGGGTCTTCAGTAGGCACTGCAGTATATCAACCTGCAAATCCAACCATTCCTGCGTTTGTTTACAATGGTTATTCAAGCAGTAGCAGCCCTGATGTCCGCGTGAACAATAATCAAACACTGACATTATCAGGTGGCGTTTACAATAAGGTTGAATTAGAAGAAAATGCGACTGTTCTTTTTACTGCGTCAAACGTTTATATCAATGAATTGAAGACCAAAAAGAGTGCGACAATAGAATTTAATGGGTGTACCAATGTCTTCCTCAATAAAGAATTTAAGCTCGATGATAATGGGGTGTTTAATTCAAACGGATATATGGTTACTGTGTATATTAATGATGACTTTGAAGTTAAGAAAGGTTCTGATTTTACAGGTCGCGTACACACCAATAATCATGATATAGAAGTTGAGGGGCATAATAGTAGTACCACTTATATGACTGGGTTGTTTATTGGTAAGAAGGTTGAGGCTGATAAAAATGTGGTTTGGAATGCAGATCAGTACTGTGATCCATGTCCGATTGAAGCACCGATAAATAATGGTGGATCAGAACCAATCACTGACTATACCATCATTGCTTTTGATGAAGTGCATTTGCATGGTGACAATATTGTTCAAACAGGCGGTGTGGGTGTTACAAGACATAAAAAGAAAATCAAATTGCATAAAGATTCCCATATAACGGAATTCGCTAAAGCATCACAAATTCAAGTAAATGGAGGAAGTTCTATAGGTACTCGCATTCTTTCGCCTGCGGATCCAATCATTCCGTTGTTTGTTAAAAACGTGTATTCCAATAGCAGTAGTCCAAATGCCACGATCAACAGTGGACAAACAGTAACCTTAACGGGTAGTGTTTATGATAAAGTGGATTTAAAAGAAGGAGCCACAGTTATCTTTGCTCAGTCGAATGTGTTTATCAATGAGTTGAAAACACGCAAATATGCTACAATTAAATTCTCAGGATGCACCAACGTCTTCATCAAGAAGGAGTTTAAATTAGATGATTATGGTGTGATCAACCCAGAGACAGATGGGCATAAAGTTGTCTTCCATGTAGATGATGATGTCGAAATTGATAAAGGTTCGGTTGTTGTAGCCAGTATTTATGCTTACAATGATGAGATTAAGGTAGATGGTAGTAGTTCAGATCCTGTGAGCATGAAAGGCTTGTTTATAGCCAAAAAAGTACATGCCCATGAAGACGTCCTTTGGAACAAAGATACCTCAGGCAGTCCTTGCCCTGTAATAACACCAACCGCTCAAGCTCCAGTAGCTCCTGAAGTTGGAAATAGGAGCATAGAACTCATCTCCGTTAAGGCGTGGCCAAATCCATCAGATACAGTGTTCAACTTAAGATTGATAACTGAAAACCAAGTGGATGTTGTGTCTATTTTAGTGTTTGATTCGAACAATAAACTGGTGCATTCAAGTACATTCCGACCAGAAGCGGTCTATCAATTTGGTAATGAACTTGAGAGTGGTGTTTATATTGTAAAAGTCTCTCAGGCAGGAAGTAATGCTTATACAAGAGTGATCAAGTTTTAGAGATTGGAGATTCATTTAATAACCAAAGCCCTTCATTATTGAAGGGCTTTTTATTGGTGTATGGTAAAGGTTTTTATATTTGGAGCGCGTTGGCTGTAACAGATTCATTTCTTTGGGTAGGATTGATAAAACAGAAGACTTTAATAGTATTGATGTGTTATCTTTAAGACTTCAGGTGCCACTAATCTCGATTTAAGTGAATAGCATACTTGACGGATATTGGGCTGCTTTATAAATGCCATAGCTTTGGGCTATTTTAAGGGGCACTTAGTATGATGTTAATAGGTACCTAAATCATACAATTTTTAAAGGGGTCGAATAAATTTTACTCAAGCCGTTTGGATTGTTTTGAACATAATTTTTAATATCTAAAATATTCTCAAACTTTTTAGGTGTACTCGGTTCCTGTCTGCTTGTAAAATATAGGACCTGATTTTCCTTATCATAAAAAGGACAATACTCCATTTATTTTGTATTTATGGGTAGGACCATATTTGTTGCTTTCTCATGCGCCGTTTTTTTGTTTTTGAAATGTATAAATCCCCGCTGCCACACTTGATATTCGATTGTTTTCAGCATATAAGCTAAGTAGAATTACAAGAACATCAGTTTTGTATAAGACTCAATCTTCTTCATAAAACCCCTTGTCAACATCGAAGGTGAAGTATTCCCAATATTTAAAATTGAATGAATAAGAAGACGCAAATCCAGTATTTATTTGACCAATATTTTCATCGAAAATCTAGAGAATCTCCTTTTTGAGTTCATTCAGTCCAACCCAATCTATTTCCCGTTTGATATTATCAGGTTTCGATATGAAAAATAGCTCCGTCTTTCATTTTTTAATTAAACATAGCGGCTCGGCTATGCGCAGTGCTGGGCCGGCACCCACAAGTCTTTCCGGCACGCAACAGTAATAATCTTTTTGTTTGGTTTTATCTTGTCCCGCGTAAAAGCAAATTTCAAAAGATTTTAAGGTGCCCGATGTGGCGCCTTAATCCCCGTCTCGCGGACTTACGCCTGCATTGTATATAGCTATTGTGCCTGTTGCACATCAGCCATTTTATTAATGAATATACAGAATTTTGATAAGGTTAAATTGTTGATTTCCTTATTTTTAGGTTTGCGAGGCAAAGAGCCATGTCAAGAAAAGTTGTTCACCCCATTTTTAATGAGTGAACGAGTTCCTCAGCACAACTTTTATCGACAGCTCAAAAGTGTCCTTGATCTAGATCACCTCTACAGACTGACTGAGCCGTTCTATGGAAGATGCGGTCAGAAAAGTATGATCCCGTAGTGTTCTTTAAACTGTGCCTGGTCTATTATTTGGAAAACATCATCGCCGACAGAAAGCTCATCCGGCATTATGTGTCTGGACATTCTGTTCTTTATAGGTTACGTCATCGAAGATGAACGACCCTGGCATTCCATTATAGGCTGGACGTACCAGTTTTTTTCCGAGTATATAATTGAGGAGGTCTTTTTTGAAAAGGGGATGGTCAGCGGCCATATGCAGACCATAGATTCTGCTCCGATTAAGGCCAGCACTTTGATGGATAGTTTGGAACGTTGAATAATCGTTGTTGAATTTTCATCAATTTCCAGTAATTCTTGTTCTAAATTTCGTATAATAGTTCTAAATCCATATATCTATTTCCATTTTTAGGAGATTATAAATAGAGTCATTATTGAATAATATAAGGAATTTTAGGAAGATGACACCTTATAATTAATTTAAGAAAGAGTTTATAAAAAGCGTGCCTAACTTTAATAACTTATTGATTTACATTATTTTGAGAGTTGTCACATATCTCAAACCATTAAATTTTCATGGCCTGCAAGGAAAAAACGCAAGTAGTGATTGAAATTATTAAAATTGGTTTTGAAGTACAGCAGTCTGGATATGAACGCCGATGATATAATGATAATCCAAAATTGGAATACTAATAAATTTCATGAAAATATTTAACTACTTTATTGATATTAAGCATTGTTAATTGATACTATTTAGTATTTTTGCAGCAGACGAATAAAATTGGACCATAACCCATGTGTTTAAGGTCAAAAATCGTCAACATAGACAAAGAGATTTATCAAGAGTGTTGATATGGTTGGGATAATTGATTCAAGTTCGAGTCCCGTCCAGACCGCAATAATGCTAAGAAGCTCTAAAGAAATTTGGAGCTTTTTTTGGCAAGATTCCCATCGTCATGGGAACAAGAAGATGTTGTGTTGTTTCCGAAGCAATTCGGAACGTAGTGATACCAAAGTAATTTGGTATTCCGATGAGAAGCTTTCCTTTTCTGTTTTTAACAGGATCGGGATGCTTTTTTGTTTTGGGGTGGTTTGTTATTTTCGCGAATTTCAATAATCACATCAACTACAGTTGTTTACGTTAATTTTCTCCTGTTTTTAACGAAAAATCAGATCATTTTATGCAGTTCATCTGATTTAATGATCTTTTATCCCTTAATAATTTTGTTCATAACTTTTTTGTAATATATTTGTCACTCTTAGATAAGCCCCTAAACCAACTTCTTCTAAGAACATCTTAATCCATTTTTTACAAGGAGTTATTGCAAGTCCTATTTTCCCTCGACATTAAATTGCAATGCTAGAGCTTTTTTTTGCTCAGAAATTAATAATCCATTCTTCCCTCGAATGGCATTTTATATGCCCAATTATTAATTAACTAGAATAGTAAATAACCCCCTAAATTGTAATTAAATGAAAACTTTAAAAATTACTTTATTACTTGCCTTATTTTTAATGGTATCTAGCCAAACTGACCAAGCCCCTTCGCAAACTAAATCTGAAGCAACTAAGTACGAGCAGTCCAAAACACAATTTGATTTGATGGCGCACTCAAGAAATGGGATTCGAATTCCTACCCAAGGATAATTTCGTTCACTTTTAAAAATATAAGCCCTTATTTTAATTAATAAGGGCTTTACGTGTTGGCTTAAATTAAACGGTATAGATTGAGGAAATTATTATAAATTTGGAATCATTCCAAAAAATCATGCCACCGTGTTCAGGTTAAATCTTCTAATTGCTCTTTTACTTTTTTTAGGTGAACAAACGTATTCACAAAAAAAGTTGGCCTCGCCCGAATACCATAGTATCCTAAAATTTCAAGTGCTTAGTAAAAGCAATAAATTGTCTCTAGAGGAACAATTTGCTTATGCGAAAAAGGCAGTCACGTATGCAAATGCTTTGAAAGTTGATTCCGTCACCATTAAAGCAAATCATAATTATTCTTTGCTCTGCATTTATACCGGTGATTTCGGCGAATTTAAAAGGATCAACTTCAAAACACTAAAGCTTTCAGAGTCAATCAAGGATTCTTTGGCTATGGCCATTGCCAATCATAATTTGGGGTGGTTCCATCATCAAAATAGGGTTCAAAATGACAGTGCTTATTATTATTACTCTAAAGCCTATAAGATTTCTGAACAGTTGGAGCTTACGTCGCGTCAGGTAGAGATATTAATAAACATTTCTGAAATCCAAGGCATAGAAAAAGATTATATAGGTAGTGAAGAGAGTGCGATCAAAGCCATAAAATTGGCTGAGCATCTTCCTAAAGACGAGTATATGATGGATAGTTTATGGCTACTCTATACCAGGCTCGGTACAGGAGCTAGAATCATCAAGATTTTCGATAGGGCCCTTGAATATCATGAGAAAGCTCTGTTGATTGCCAAAAGTATGAAAGACGGCGTCTTATTATGGCTATCTTCAGAAAATAATATGGCTCATGTATATAAGGAGATGGGCGATTATAAAAAGGCATTGGCGCTTTATGAAGGTATTTTAGACCATAAGGAATTATTTGATTTAGAGCCTGAGTTTTATGCCTTAGTTCTCGACAATGTGGCCTACGCAAGGTTCCTGAATGGAAGTGACAATTTTGAGCAATTGGAGCAGATGTTTGAAAGAGCATATTTTATTTCTGACAGTCTCAACGATCCTGTGAATATGCTCAATGTGACTATTGATCTTTCACACTTTTATAAAGCTCGTGGCCTGCAAGACAAAGCGTTAAAATATGCCGAAGAATCTTACCAATTGGCAAATGACATTTCATCTAACGACATCCTTTTAGAATCTATGGTCCTGCTGTCTGAACTAAAACCCGGAGAGGAAGGTAAAGTTTATTTAAAAGAGCACATCAAATTAAGTGATAGTCTTTTGGCTTATGAACGGAGCATCAGAAACAAGTTTGCGCGCATTGAGTTTGAAACCGATCAAATAGAATTGGAAAATGAGCGGATTGCCGCAGAGAAGATGTGGTGGTCCATTAGTTCCATTGTGCTTTTGGTAGCGGCTATACTAGTATATATTATTTTTACACAACGCAACAAAAACAAAGCGTTGAAATTTAAACAAGACCAGCAAGCGGTCAATGAAGAAATTTATAACTTAATGTTATCGCAACAGGATAAAGTTGATGGTGCAAGAGCTGAAGAGAAGAAACGTATTTCGCAGGAATTGCATGATGGTGTTTTAGGTCGGCTTTTTGGTACGCGGTTGAGTTTGGATAGCTATAATGCTAATGAAGGAGAAGAAGCAGTAAAGGTGAGATCAAAATATATTTCCGAACTAAAGACCATTGAAAATGACATTAGAAAAATTTCTCACGATTTAAGCACCGATTTTGTATCGGGTTCTGGATTTATGGATATTTTGAAAGAATTGATTGAGAAACAAACCGAAGCCTATCAGCTGGAATATGATTTTGATTATACAGACGATATCAATTGGGACCTTGTTTCTAATAAAACTAAGATCAATATTTACAGAATGGTACAGGAATCGCTCCAAAATATCTACAAGCATGCAAAAGCTAAAACCGTCAAAATTAGCTTTAAACTAAAAAAATCTGTAATTTGCTTCAACATCGTTGATGATGGTGTTGGCTTTGATCCAAATAAGAGCAAAAAAGGCATCGGCATAAAAAACATCAATACAAGAGTCACGGAACTCAATGGAACGGTGGCATTCCATTCAAAATTTAATCAAGGCACAACCATAAAAGTAAAAATCCCCTATACAACCTAAAAACCAATGCAGCACATTCATATATTAATGGTAGATGACCATCCTATCATAATTGAAGGTTACCAGAATACCTTGATGGCATCCAAGAAAGAAAATCAAATATTACGAATCGATACGGCAAATGACTGTGACACTGCTTATGAATTGTTACAGCGTGCCGCCAATGAAAAGCATTATGACATTTGCTTTTTTGATATCAGTTTGCCCAGTTCTTCTGATGGTAAAATGACTTCAGGAGAAGATCTCGCAAAAATGACACGCGATATCATGCCCAATGCCAAAATAGTTATTTTAACAATGTTCAATGAGTCTTATCGGGTGCATAGCATTATCAAACAAATTAATCCTGACGGATTTTTAATTAAAAGTGATATGACCTCCAGTGAATTGGCTGAGGCCTTTCAGCATATCTTATCTTCACCACCTTATTATAGTAGTACCGTTAGTAATTTTTTGAAAAAATCGGTTACTACTGATATTTATGTTGATGATATCAATCGGAAGATTCTACATCTTTTGTCCCAAGGTATTAGGACGGTGACTTTAAGAGAACATATCAATTTATCCATGAGTGGTATTGAAAAACGCAAAAAGCAGCTCAAGCTTTTGTTCTCCGTAGAGGATGGAAAAGATGAAACGCTTATTGAAACAGCAAGAAAAAAGGGGTTTATTTAAAAATAAATGTTAAATTTTTGGTTTTATTGCACTTTCGAGAATTCTTCAAGACCCTACTGCAATTAAATTCTACGGTTTTACCACAACAAGTCTACGGTTTTACCGTAACAAAATGTCAAATCTCTTTTCTATATTTGAAATGTCAACAATAATTAATTAATCCCTCTAAGTAATTTGTTGAATTAATAGCAAAAAAAGTAAAAAACCTAATAATTGACCGTCTGGAAAATTATTAGGTTTTATTAGTTCAACCCCTGTCTGCCGACAGGCAGGCAAATCCCAAAATCGTAGCGCATTGAGATTTGTTGGTTTAACTAATCCCGCTTTTTTTCGGGATCCAAACCCAGAACCCAATAGCGAGGTCATTGTATTTTAATCCCCCATACGGATCTATAAGTCAAAAATCTTTTCCTTTGGATGCGCGCCGAAACTCCAAACCTTTTATTTCTTTTTTAACTTCCAAGAATCTTTTATAACTAAATAATTAGTTTGAACTAATATTTTAGTTATATTAGCATCATTAAGTTAGTAGATTACAAAATTTCTATCTGCTTAATCATAATGAAAATCACGTTTAACTAAAGGATTCCTGCCTTCGCAGGAAATAGATATGAAACAACTAACAAAAGCCGAAGAAGAGATCATGCAAGTGCTATGGCAATTGCAAAAAGCTAACGTCAAACAAATCATTGACGAATTGCCCGAACCAAAACCAGCCTATAATACGGTATCTACCATTGTGCGGATCTTGGAAAGCAAAGGTTTTGTGGATTATGAAAAAAAGGGCAAGGGACATGTATATTTTCCGTTGCTGGCAAAAACGGACTATAGCAATCAAAGTATCAATATGCTGGTCAATGATTATTTTCAAGGCTCGTTTAAGAGTATGGTGTCTTTTTTCGTTAAGAAAAATGATTTGAGTTTAAAGGATATGGAATCGATTTTGAAGGAAATCAATAAAAAAGACGCCTAGCTATGTTACACTACATTTTACAAACCGTTGCGTTTCAAGTGTTCTTTTTGATCATCTACGATCTGTTTTTAAAGAACGAAACCTTTTTTAATTGGAATCGTGCGTATCTGATCGGTACGGCATGCTTGTCGTTTATTTTGCCATTTCTGAAATTTGAGAGCATTAAAGCCATCGTTCCAGAACCTATGGTCATCCGATTGCCAGAAGTCATCATTGGAGACGTTTCGCCAACATTTGACAATACTATATTGGTAATGGGATCCGAACAGATTACAGAACAAGCAGCAAGTTTTTCTTGGACCTATGTTTGGATTGCTGGAATGGTATTGGCGGCATTTATTTTAGCTTACAAAATTATTAAGATCGGGAGAATGTTTTATAAAAATCCGCATCGTTGGCAAGGTGATGCCCTGATTGTGTTTTTAATGAATAGTAGCGCAGCCTTCTCTTTTTTCCATTATATCTTTTTGGGAACTGATATTTCAGCTGAAAAGAAAGAACATATCATGCAGCATGAAATGGTGCATGTCAAAGAAAAACACAGTTGGGATTTATTGGTCTTTGAAATCCTGAGAATCGTGTTTTGGTTCAATCCGTTAATTTATATGTATCAAAACAAGCTTTCCAATTTGCACGAGTTCATCGCCGATGCAAAAGCTGTAAAGTACAAAGGCAAATCGGCCTATTATCAAAGTTTGCTGTCTCAGGTTTTTGAGACCCAGCAAATATCCTTCATCAATCCTTTTTTCAAACAATCATTAATCAAAAAACGAATCGTCATGTTAAGTAAATCAAAATCAAAACAGATCCATCTCATTAAATATGCCTTATTGGTCCCTATGGTTATGGGCATGTTGATGTACACTTCGTCTTATGCGAGTGAAATTAAAGATCCTTTTCCAGTGTTTCAAAAAGAAGTTTTGAATCAGGAATTGACATTTCCAGAGTTAGTGGAAAAATATTACAAGGAAATTATAGGATTAGAGGACGCACCAGATGACTTTTATAAAGCCTATAAAAACTATGGTGATATAGGTGAGAATTACATACAAAGCGAACAGGAGGTTGCTAAAGCACAGGCTTTATTAAAGTATGAATTTACAAAATTAACTGAGAAAAAGAAAGCTGTTGGATTAAACGAGGATGAGGAGCGCAACTTGGAGCATTACGGATCAAAGCAACCAACCTATGAAGAGTATCTTTCATACAAAGAATCAGCTCAAGGGAAAAATAATTGGGAAAATTCATCGCGAGATGGAGAATTGCGTTTGGTGGTTGCTGATATGAAGAATTTAACTGAGTCAGATAAAAAACGCAGAGCTGAAAAAACAGACTTACTTGTTAAAGGTGGCATTTATAATAATTTAAAAATGACGGATGGTAAAACGACTATTAATTTGGATATGGATAAAAATGTTTCCACGATCATCGACAATATTAAGATAGAGAAAACATCATCCGAGGCTAATGACATTGAAGTGCCTTATGCCGTAATAGACCAACCGCCGTTATTTGAAGGTTGTGAAGCATCTGGATCTAAGGATGATGATAAAAGATGTACCTCTAATATGATATCGCAGTTTGTTAATAAAAACTTCAATGTGGATTTAGCAACTGCATTAGGATTGACAGGCAGACAACGCATCAACGTTATTTTTAAAATTGGTAAGGACGGTAAGGTTAGAGACGTCATGTCTAGAGCGCCTCATCCGGGTTTGGAAGCAGAAGCTATTAGAGTTATTAAATCCATGCCAGATTTTACGCCAGGTAAACAAAGAGGAAAAACCGTGACGGTGCCTTATAGCTTGCCAATTTTGTTTCAGGTTCAAGATGATGCTCCCGGAACGAATATAAATAATAGTGGTGAACCTTTTGTAGCCCTTAACGAAATCGTATTATATACTGATGGTAAAGTTGCCTCATCCAACCAAGCAGATAAACAGTCTTCTTCTTATAAAATGTCTCAGTTTGTTACTAAAAACTTCAATACTAGCATAGCTAAAGAGCAGAATTTGACTGGAAAACAACGTATCCATGTAATTTTTAAAATTGATGCTAACGGAAAGATCACCGATGTGCAGGCGAAAGCACCACAGGCAGCTTTGGAAACAGAAATAAAAAGGGTAATCAATGCCATGCCTGATAATTTACTTGGAAAACAAAAAGAGAAAGACGTTAGCGTCTCTTATAGTTTACCAGTTTTGTTTGTTGTTCCTGGGGATACTCTAGAAACAGACCAAAATAAATCTATTGATGCCCAAGAAGAAAATATTGAAGTTCCATATGCCGTTGTGGATGAAGTACCTGTATTTCCATCTTGTGAAAGTTTAGAGTCGAATAAAGATCGTAAACAATGTACATCTGATAAGGTGTCGCAATTTGTCAATAAAAACTTCAATACCAACTTAGCCAAAGAATTAGGTTTGACTGGAATGCAACGACTTACGGTTATTTTCAAAATTGGAGAAGATGGTTATATCACTGATATTAAAGCAAGAGCCGCTCACCCTGGATTGGAAAAAGAAGCCATTCGTGTGATTGAAGCCTTACCCAAAATGATTCCTGGAAAACAGAAAGGTAAAGCAGTAGTGGTTCCTTATAGCATTCCAATATTATTTCAAGTACAATAATTCGATCTCAATATGATTAAAATAGTGCTGTTTGTTCTTTTTCCTTTAGGTGTTTTTGCTCAGCATATAGATTATGAAAGTATGTCCGATGACCAACTTCAATACGCCCTTGAAAAGGAACTGTTGGAGATGGAAAGTAGAGGCGCAACACCGCCATTGATTTTTGAAAAGTTTATCGTGGAGACCGATCAATATATTATGTCTCGTGATGCTTATTACCGATTTGTGGTTCATTTGAATTATATGGCAGATAAAATGTTGGCCATGAAAATGCAAAATGGAGGTGATCCTGCAAGCGATCTTGAAATGGTTAAAAAACTGAAAAATCAAAAGACGTATCAGGAATATGTCAATTACAGAAAAACCGATAAAGCTAGGGAACACTGGGAGAACAGTACCCAAGATGGCATTTTGAAATTGGTGGTGGGTGATCACGAACAATTCACCGAAGCCGAACAAAAACGTTATGATGGCTTAATCATTTTACTGAATCGAGACCCATATTTTACCTATTTGAACATTACTGATGGCAAAATCACTAAAAAGATTGTGCCCAATACCAATTAAGAGCCTCATGATTAAATTCTGTACCTTTTTAATAATTGCGTTGCTCACATGGTCCACACAAGCGCAGGACGCTCTCTTAAAGCGTGCGGACAGCTTGTATGTCCATGGTAACTATTCTAAAGCCATTGAGGCCTATAAAACCTATGCCCCACAAGACCTAGTCTATGAAAAGATGGCTAAAGCTTATCTGGCTTTAGGCAATTATGATTTGGCTTTAAAAAATTATGACCATGCACTCAATGCTTTCCCAGAGGATGCGCTCATTAAGTATGATTATGCCAAACTGCTTTCCAGAAGCAAGAAACTTAATGATGCTGCGGTGTTGTTTAGTGAATTGGTGTATCTCGATTATAGAAATCCAAATTACCATTATGAGTTGGGTTTGGTTTTTGAAAAACAAGGCGATTCTACCGCCATGGACAGATTTCAATCGGTTTATGAACTCGATCCCACCCATCAAAAGGCCATCGCCAAAATTGCCAGGTATTTTTTAGTGAAACGAAAACATGAGGCATCCCTTCGATACATCAATACGGGTTTGGAAAGCTATGCCAACAATGTTGAACTTATCAACTTAAAAGCACTGAATTATTATTGGAAAGAGGATTATAAAGAAGCTTCCGTATGGTTTGATCAATTATTGGCTTTGGGTGAGAACTCTCAGTTTATACATGAAAAACTGAGCTTTTGTTATGCAGAGCAAACCCTATATAAAAAAGCGATTGATCATGCAAATTTGGCAGTGTCTTTTGACCCAAAAAGTGCGACCAATCTTTATATTTTGGGTCAGTTGTATGAAAATATTAACGATTATGCTTCCGCGGAAAAGTGGATTTCCGAGGCTTTGATCATCATGGATCAGCCATTAAACGCCGAATACACCAAATTGGCCACCATTTTAAATTTGCAGGGAAAGTATAAGGAAGCCATTGCCGCCCTACAAAATGCAATTAAAGAGGATCCACAAGACGAGATGGCACAGTTCTTTTTGGTGCGGACTAAGGATGAATACTATGCAGATAGGGATTCTAAAATTAAGGTCTATGAAGTGTTTAAGGATAAGTTTCCTAAAAGTGTTTATATTCCCTATGCCAATGGACGTTTGAGAGAGTTAAAGGATGAGAAATTCATGAAATCTGAATGAGCCTCATTTGCTCCCACCAGTGGGGTTTAATATCCCGAGATTTGTTTCGATCTAAAAGACAATTTCTTATGCAATCCTGATAGGCTTGCCCTGAGGTTTTTGATTCTTGAAATAAAATAGGTAAAGGAACTACATCGAGTGAATTTATTCTCTAAAAAAATTGTACTTTTCAGCTTCAGTACTCTATGAAATGAAGCCATTATTACTTGTTTTTTTTATCCTACTGACCTCTTGTGATTATTTTCAATCCAAAAAAGTGTCCACCGAACAACTTTTGGAAGAGGAAATGCAAGCTATCAATTGGAATGACGTGGATGAGTACCCAACCTTTTCTGATTGTGATGCGGCAACTACCAATCAAGAAAAAAAAGTCTGTTTTGAAAACCACCTTCATGAATTGCTCACGTCTCATTTAGAAAATCAAAAAATTGTAGTTACTGAAGATGTTTCGGATACGGTGCTGTTAAAAATTCACATTGATAAAACTGGACAATTTTCAATCCGGAACATTGATATGGACTCCATAACTAAAGCTCAAATTCCACAATTGGACAGCATTTTAAGGCATAGTTTTGATTCACTTCCAAAAATTTATCCCGCCATTAAACGCAGTCAGCAAGTCGCTACCGAATTTAGTTTACCGGTTATCGTCAACATTAATTAATTGACTTTAAACTTTAGTCCGAGAGTGATATCCGAGGAGAAGTTACCTTGATTTTTAAAAAAGACGGCGAAAATCTGATTGTAACTCAGATTGGCATAGATGCTATTGCTCAGCTTTAGGTCCGCACCCAATCCAATAATGAGCGGTAGATCAAAAGCCGTTTCATCAAGATATTCAGTTTTGGTCATGTCATTATCGTCTGTATAAGTGATAGTGGCCTTGGTGAAATTCAGGGTGGCGAACTTTGCATCACCGTACAAACTAAATCGTGAAGTTTGAACAAACCGATAACGATATCCTAAGGAAAGCTCCGTCGTTTTATATTTGAATGCGTCTGCTTCAGTCACATGTCGCAACTGTAAATAACCTGAATGTCTATTGTTGGCACCACCTAACATTTCGATTTCTGCACCAAACACAGCCGACTTTTCATTCTGAGGATTCCTCACAAACGGACTGTTGGTAATCCCTCCAAAAACACCCAAGTGGAAGTCGGGTTTGAACTTGGAGTTCATAGAAACATAATCCGGATTCACAGCCCTATTAAATTGGTCAATAAAACGCGCTAAGCTTGGTAATTTCAACTTGACTTTGGATACATCTATGGTGTTGTTGGTGAGTTCTTTTAAGGTTGATTTATACTGCTCTTGATAAATATGATCAGCATTTTTAGTGTTGATCAATTCTGATAGTTGATTGTCCTGAGTTTTTATGAAATAACGATAATGGTCATCAATAATATTCCAAAGTAAACCCAAAGTGCCTTCAGCGGCAGTTTTTAATTGAACAGATTTGCCATCAACAGTGTAGGTTTCTTGGGCACCGACCAAGGAGTAGCTGAATAAAAAAATTGCAATGAGAATTGATTTTTTCATAAAACAGGAGTTGGATTCATGTAAATCTACAAAAATAAATGATAGGAACACTACTTTCTATAGCTTCGATCTTTCCATGTAAAACCCTTGAAAACAGCAATGAACGCTACGTAAACACTAAAAAAAGGATAGCATAACGACGATAAAAAATAATGTTTTAAATGGTTTTTCTGATCGAAGAAATTGGCAGCTTTATAGATTAACAGAAAATCAATACTGAACTTTATAAGAAAAATAAATAATAAGTATTGAGGTGCCATTATGCCGATGGGAACTAATAAAACACAGCAAACCAAAAGTGCATTTTGAGAAAAAACAACAAGTCCCACAAACTTCCCAAACAGATTTTTAGATGCACTGGATTTAGCTGCCCAACGCACGCGCTGCCCAATCAAATTAGACCATGAGTTTAATGCCAAAGTGGAAACAACAGTGTGTTCGCATTTTAAATACTGAACCTTCATTTTATCGTGTTGTATGGCTTTTTCAAGTAAAAAAACATCGTCACCGCTTGCTATTTCCGAATTGCCTTCAAATCCATTAAGCGTTTTAAAAAGCTCTTTTGTATAAGCCAAATTAGCACCATTGCACAAAAAAGGTTTGTTTACGCCGAAGCCTCCAATAGTTGCGCCTTGCAAACTTAGAACATCCAAGAGTTGGAAGTTTTGTAAAAAACCTTGGGTGTTGACGTAGGTTATTGGAGCAACAATAAAGTCAGGTCGTTGCTTTTGGATGAACTCATCAAGGCTGTTCAGCCAATATATTGGAAGCACACTATCCGCATCTGTAGTAACAATCCAGTCATATTTAGCCTGTGAAATCGCCAAGGTAATGGCATCTTTTTTAGGTGAATTACTGGTTCTTTTATTCTTGATCACTTTGAAATTGGTTGGAGGATAACTGGTGTTTGCCGACAAGGAATTGATCAGATCTACCGAAGTGTCATCAGAATCATCATCCACAAAGATAATTTCGAAATAGTCCTTTGGATAATTCAACATTCTTATCGATTCCAAAAGTGCAGGCAGCATTTTTTCTTCATTCCTAAACGGAATAATAACACTAAAACGTGTTTTAGGTTTCAGTTGCCTCAACTCAAAAGTTTTGATACGGTCAAAGCCCAAAAGAAAACGCGCAATGAGTAGGAAGTAAATTAAAGTGATACCAAAACTAATGACAATCATGATACGGTTTTAGGAAGTTTAAACCTAAGCACATGGTAGCTGCCAATGAAGCTGGGGAATACAAAATTTAAAATCCACATTAAGGTGACAATGGATAAAATAATAAACTCAGGAACTCCAAGTAATCCGAACAAATAAACCGCCACACCACCTTTAATGACCACATCGAAAATAAAGATTGAGGGCATAATCGACGCTAATAGATACATGCTTGAGATGGCGATCATGGCTTCAAAATAACTCATCTCAACCCCAAATAAGAACAGTAGATAGTAAAACTGAAATGAAAAGATCAGATACCGCAACAAAGAAAACAGAACTACTTTGAAAATGATTTTGTTGGGAATTCGCCTCACAAAATTCAACAGGTTGGAAATTGTTTTCTTCTGATTATTTAGCCACTTCGTTTTAAAAGTCCAAATTAAGAGCAGGCTTATGATGCCAATCCCAGCTAGCCAAAGGAAGGTGGCACTATAGTTTAATTCGGGATGAAATCTAAGTGTGAAGTACATAAATCCAACAGCTCCAAAAATAGTGGTAATGCCCATTTGTGCAGTATTTCCGAGTAAATTCAGAACCATTATTTTTTTTCGAAACTGCGATGGATAGTATAGCGCTTTAGCACCATAATCGCCAATTCGGTTCGGGGTCAATAAAGAGGCGGTAAGTGCTCCCAAACTTTGCGATTTCGCTTCAATAAATGAAATTTTCAAAATGGAACTTACCAAAGCTTGCCATTTTCGGATTTCCAAAAACCAGTTAAATATGCTCAAGAACGCTAGAATCAGTAATGCATTTACGGAAATTGAGCTAAAACTCATCAAATTTTGGATGAATTGGGCAAAACTCAAATTACCATTTTGAAATAGTTTTGAATATATAAAGTAAAAAGCAGCAACAACAAGACTTAATTTTATAAGTGCAAGCAAGAATTGTTTAGTTTTGTACGCACAATAAATCATTATGACAAATTAAACGATATTTAGCTATGATCCCAAATCTAAAATTACAAAACTTCAGATTGCTTTTATTGCTAACAATTTTGACGACCACTGTATCTGTTGCACAGAGGGATGTTGAAAAATGGAAATTACAGTTGGCTTTGGGAGTGAACAATCCCATAGACAACGGGGAAAATGTTGGTTATTATTCTGAATACATTAATTTTCCGACCATCAATATCGGATTACAGCACATGGTATCCAGGAATTGGGGGGCGAAACTTGACTTAGGTTATAACCGAGCGACTTCAGCAGATGGTTCGTTGCCTTATAAGATGAATTATACGCGTATCAATCTTCAGGCAGTTTATGACTTTCAGGATTTAATTACTTTTCTACCGGACCGATTTGGTCTTGTTGCCCATGCTGGTCCAGGAGTAAGCATGACCAGACCCTTAGGGAAGTATGTCAATAACACCTATAATTATCCTAATGTTATGGGAGGAATGGAATTGCACTACAGAGTCTCTAAATCACTCTCAATTTTTGTCGACGGATCTTATGTTTATTCTCTTGCGGGTAAAAATAAATATGATGTCTCAGATGGCTTTTCGTTCAAAGGAGATTTAATGTATGCCGTCGTTGGTCTTTCCCTATCACTGAGCGGAAACAACTATTGCTTTTAAATGTTGAAAGAAAAAATTATTTTAGGAATTGATCCCGGTACCACGATTATGGGTTTTGGACTTATTAAAGTGGTTGGAAAAAACATGTCGTTTATGCAGTTAAACGAACTTGATCTCAAAAAATACGACGATCATTATCTCAAACTCAAACTCATTTTTGAACGTACCATTGAACTTATTGACACGCATCATCCTGATGAAATAGCTATTGAAGCACCGTTTTTTGGAAAAAACGTGCAAAGTATGTTGAAATTGGGACGTGCTCAAGGTGTTGCTATGGCTGCAGGATTAAGCAGAGAGATTCCGATTACCGAGTATGCTCCAAAAAAAATTAAAATGGCGATTACTGGCAATGGAAATGCCAGCAAAGAACAAGTTGCTAAAATGCTTCAAAGTTTGTTGGGACTAAAAACCTTACCAAAAAACCTGGATTCCATGGATGGTTTGGCAGCTGCGGTATGTCATTTTTATAATTCAGGTAAAATTGAGATTGGTAAAAGCTATACAGGCTGGGCAGCTTTTGTGAAACAGAATAGTGCGCCAGTTTCCAAAGGAGGTGTGAAAAATAATCCAATTGTGGATTTGAGAAAGAAGAAAGGATAGTTGTTCAGTCTGCAGTTGGCAGTCTCAGTCTCAGTCTCAGTTTTCAGTGAGGCTCTTCATCTAAAGTAATGAGCCCTTTGTGCAACTTTTTGGAATAGCTTTTTTTAGTCATCAGTCGGCAGTTGGCAGTCATAGTATTCAGAGGATCTTCTTCAATTTTGTTCATCCCTTATGCAAATTTGTCGAATAGCTTTTTTACTTTCGTTGATCAAATCTGGCGAATTTTTAAAATAGATTAGTAAAACACGCTAACCACCTTCTTGGATAAATATCGTCAGTAAAAAACGCAGTCCATTTTGGCAAATAAAAATAATATCCATTCGACTAAGAATTCTTCCCCTTCGGGGAAGGTAGATGGGGATTTCGGCATCTACATCCACATCCCATTTTGCAAACAAGCCTGTCACTACTGTGACTTCCATTTTTCGACCTCATTAAAGAAGAAAGACGAATTGGTCAATGCTTTGGCAAAAGAATTGGTGTTGCGAAAAGATGAATTCAAAAACCAAAACGTTGAAACCATCTATTTCGGAGGCGGAACCCCGAGTTTATTGTCGATTGAAGAATTACAGTTTTTGATTGATGAAGTTTACAAAAATTATAAGGTTTCCGAAAATCCAGAAATTACCATAGAAGCCAATCCTGACGATCTAACGCATCAAAAACTTAATGACTACGCAGCTTCTCCAATCAACCGCCTTTCCATCGGCATTCAATCTTTTTTCGAAGAAGATTTAAAACTCATGAATCGCGCACACAATTCAGATGAAGCAAAAAAATGTTTGGAAGAGGCCACCAAACACTTCGATAATATTTCCATCGATTTAATTTACGGCATTCCCGGAATGAGCAACGAGCGCTGGATTCAAAATTTAGAAATAGCATTGGCCTTCAATATTCCCCATATTTCAAGTTATGCCTTAACCGTTGAGCCTAAAACCGCTTTGGCTACCTTTATTAAAAAAGGCATTATTAAAAATGTTGATGATGATTTGGCACAAGAGCAATTTCACATCATGATTGAAAAGCTGGAAGCAGCTGGCTTTATACATTACGAACTTTCTAATTTTGGAAAGCCCGGATATTTCAGCAGAAATAATTCAGCCTATTGGCAAGGGAAACCGTATTTAGGTATTGGACCTTCGGCACATTCATTTGACGGAAAACATCGGGGTTGGAACGTGCGAAACAATTCAAAATACATCCAATCTTTAAACGAAAATGTCATTCCCATTGAAACTGAAACCCTTTCCACCACTGACAAATACAACGAATATGTGATGACTGGACTACGCACCATTTGGGGCGTTTCCATAGAAAAAGTGGAGAAGGAATTTGGAGAACTCTATAAAAATTATCTTTTGGAGCAATCCCAAAAACATATTATTAGACAATTATTGTATCTTGACGATGGCAAATTGCTGGTCACAAAAAAAGGCAAATTTTTGAGTGATGGCATAGCTTCTGATCTTTTTAAAATAAATTAATTAACTCTCTCAGGGTTTCAAACCCTGAGAGAGTTTTAGAAGGAGTTTTGGAGATTTATAAATATTATGGCGTCATTAGATAAAATAGAATTCGGTCAATATTACCATATTTATAATAGAGGAAATAATGGAGATGCCATCTTCTTTGACGAAGATAATTACAGATATTTTCGCTCACTTTACCCAAAGTATATTTACCCTATAGCAGATACTTTTTGTTGGTGCTTACTAAAAAACCATTTTCATTTTTTAATAAGGATTAAAGAACTTGATGAAATCAAGATAGACCAATTAAATGATTCTACGAATATTAGAATAAACATAGAAAAAGTTAATCCCTCAAAGCAATTTTCACATCTTTTCAATGCTTACACACAAGCTGTAAATAAAAAGTATGATCGAACAGGAAGTGTGTTTGAAAAACCTTTCAAAAGAAAATTAGTAACCTCTCAGGATTATTTTATAAAATTGATTTTTTATATTTATAATAATCCTGTTCATCACAGATTAGCTGATACAATTTCAGATTATAAATGGTCATCATACCATTCAATCCTATCATCGATGCCAACCTATATATTAAGAAATGAAGTCATTGAATTGTTTGATGATTTGCTAAATTTTAAAATATATCATTCCAAAAATCAAGATTTTGAAGATATTAAATCTTTAATTCTGGAGTGATTTTTAACCCTCTCAGGGTTATAAACCCTGAGAGGGCTAAGTGATGAAAAAGTTAAAATACAAGTAAAAAGATGAAAGCAACCATACAATACCAGTCAAATACCTATGTGATAGATTTATCTCAACCTCTTGATATTTCCATTCCTTTGCGCGCCACAATTAATAACGTGAATGCGTGGTATATTGGAGAACCAAAAATTGAACCTGTTAAAACACGCGAATGGATTGGAAGCGTGAAAGCAGGCGGTGCGGTGAACTTTAACAATATCTATTTCAATCCACACGCCCATGGCACGCATACGGAATGTATTGGGCATATTACGGAAGAATTCCATTCTATCAATAAAAATTTGAAGCAGTTTTTCTTTACCGCGGAATTGATTTCTGTCGCTCCAGAAAACTATATGAAGGATACAGTTATTTCCAGACAACAAATAGAGGTGTTGTTGAAAGGTAAAACACCTGAAGCTTTGGTTATTAGGACACTGCCAAATACAAAAGGTAAAAAAAGTCGGCATTATTCTGAGACCAATTGGACCTATTTAACCGAAGAAGCGATGGTGTTTATCCGAGAGATTGGCGTTAAACATTTGTTGATCGACTTGCCTAGTGTGGATCGGGAGCATGATGGAGGAAAATTGACCTCTCACAAAGCTTTTTGGGATTTTGATGGCGAGCGAAGAATGGATTGCACCATCACTGAACTCATCTACGTTAAAAATAAAATAGAGGACGGTAGTTTTCTATTGAATTTACAGATTGCTCCCTTTGTAAATGATGCGACACCAAGCAAACCTTTATTGTATAAGCTCATAGAATGATATGAAATCAACTTTATAGTTGGAGGAATTGGCGATGTTTGGATTGGGAATTTTTGCTTTTAACCAATTAGATTTTGCCTGGTGGTAGTTTTTGGTTTTAATTCTCACACCAGATATTGGCATGTTCGGATACCTAATAAACTCAAAATTTGGTGCGCTTATCTATAATATTTTCCACCATAAGGGATTAGCTATTTTGGTTTATTTAGCGGGAATTTATTTTGCGAATGATATCGTACAACTTGCTGGGATTATCTTATTCTCACATGCTTCTTTGGATCGGGTATTTGGCTACGGACTTAAATACGAAACTTCATTTAACGATTCGCATTTGAAGCCATTAAAATGAAATAATGGCTTCAGGTGATTAAAAATGAGTTCAGTACATCATAAATTGAGTTAATTGCTTAAATTTAAGTTGTTTTGAACTTGCTTATGAAACAACATGTTTTCATTTTCTTATCTCTACTCTGGTTATCTTTTGGTTTTTCCCAGACCATCTACGATAAAGATGACTTAACAATTCTGGCAGATTCACTATCTAACACAGGTTTGTATAAACGCGCGATTTCCCTTAGAAAAGAGGCTATAAAAACTCAAAAAAAAGCATCAAAAGATTATCGAGTTTATTTAGACGCAAAATACCACCATACAAAATCCTGTGATTATGAATTTGATAGTTACTCGTATTATGATCCAGATAAAAACATTACAAAGGAGGTACGTGAACGTTATTTAGATAGTGGGTTGCAATCAGCGATTAAGGCAAGAGATTTATTGATAAAAATGGAAGTTCCAGACCGTATGTTTCAATCTCAAGTTCAGAGTAGAATCTATCATCAAACCGCCTATTTGGGGAATTGGAAACATGCATTGGAACAGGCGCAGTTAGGTTATGAATTCTTGAAAGACACGCTTACAAACAATGATAAAGTTGTTGTGGATTGGATTTATGACCTTGGATATATATACTCCAAGTTAGGTGATTATTCTAAATCGGTTGAAAATTTTCAAAGCTCCATAGATTTATATCTAAATGTTACTGGGGACAATAACTTTGATATCGGATTGTCCTACAATAATCTCGCCATTGAATATAGTAAATTAGGCTTGAGGAAATTGGAGTTGGAATCGCTTCTTAAAGCTCAAAATATTTGGGAGAAACTTGATGAGGAAAGCGTTCAAAGATTTCTTTATACGTGTTATGGCAATTTATTCTATTGGTATTCCTATTACGGCGATTTTGATAAAGCTGAGGAATATATTTCAAAGAAAAACAGGCTGAAAGCACTTTCAAATAATAGGAGTACAGACCTTTTATTTAGAAATAAAGAAGAGGTGTATAAAAACAAATTATCGGAATGGTATGATTTAATGTTGCATTATTCTAGGAAAAAAGATACTATTCAGATGGTTTTTTATGTGGACACTATTTTAAAAGCCATTAATTCTGATAGGAAATTATTTGATTTTGAAACCTATCAACTCAGTTCTACATTAAAGTTTTACGCGTCATTTATAGAAAATGAAAACCCGGAGGAAGCTCTACTAATGGTTGATAGAGCTATTGCAGTTCAACATAAGTATAAAGATATTTTTTATACTAAAGCTTTTGGTTTTCAGCTTTATAAAGCCGAATTGTTATTAAAGTCTAAAAAATATGCTGAGGCTAAAATAGTGTTGGAAGATTTAAATGATCTTAGCGATATCCGAGAAATTTCCGACCGATTTAAACTTACCCTTTTAAATGCGAAAACGGCTCAAGGTTTTCATGATAATAAAAACGCTAAAATTTATTTTGATGATGCCTTTTCAGTCTTAAAGGATTCTGAAAAATCGATTGAGGATGTAAAACTACAAGATTTGATACCGTTAGTTTCCTTTGAAACCATTGAAGGTTTCTTAGCCATGGGAGATTTTTACAAACAATTATATAAAGAAGAAAACAATAAAAATGATTTAAAAAAGGCAAGCCATCGCTACTTTTTGGCTTCTGAAATTTACAATCAATTGTATTTGGGGCAGCGTTATAATGAGCGATTGTTTACGACCTATAATGACGTCAATGAACGTTTGATGGACATCGGTTTTGAGCAATTAAATGATAAGAAGTTATTGTCACAAATAATCAACAGCATTGAAAATAATGGATCCAAATTGATTTGGTCGCGGTTCGTATTTAACAACCGACGTCAAGAATTTGCTGTTCCTGAACGTTTTATTGATCAAGAAGAAAATATAAAAGCACAGCTCAATTTCTATCAGAATGCCCTTGTGGATGCTGATGAGAATTCTGAAGAAAAAATTGCGCTTTGGAAAGACAAGGTTTTTGATTTAAAGAATGACCTGTCTAAACTACATGACTCCATAAAGCATCAAAACAATACTTATTATCAGTTGAATGTCAAAGATTTTAATGTGATGTCGTTACAGAAATCACTCAAAGACGCTGAGGTAATTTTAAAATATGTCTTTACTGATGATCATCTCTACGCTTTCTTAATCTCAAACAATAATATACAATTAGTATCTAAATCAGATAAAGGAAAAGTTTTAGAAACTTTAAAAATATGCCTGATGGATTTAAAACATAGAACAACAAATTATCAAGAGTCATTCAAAAGCTTAGAAACGATTTTGTTTGATCAAATCGATTTGAATGCTTTTAAAAAATTGATTATTATTCCAGATGGTGCCTTAAATTATTTTCCGTTTGAAGCACTTATTCTAAATAAAAAAATGCCTGATATCAGCTATGCTTCGTCATTACTTCTTTATCAAGAACAAAAGTCTGAATCTCCAGGTAATGAAGCACTTCATATAGGTGCCTTTTCAGTTTCAAACAACAGTCGCAAATTGCCAAGAACGTATGACGAAATCAACGCCATTCTTAAAGTTTTTAAGGGGAAGAGTTATCCAAATGCTTCAAAACAAGAGTTTCTTCAAAACTTGGATGGATTTAACGTACTACATTTAGCAATGCATTCCAATATTGATGAGTTACAGCCTGAGTTTTCATCTTTGAACTTTTATGGCGACAGTGATAATCGCTTGTTTATTTCTGAACTTTATAATGAAAGTTTAGACGCTGATATGGCAGTCCTGAGCGCTTGTGACACGGGTAGCGGGTTTTATGAAAATGGCGAGGGTGTTATCAGTTTGTCGCGAGCTTTCAGTTATGCTGGCGTGCCAAGTACGGTAATGAGCTTGTGGAAAGTGGATGATGAAGCCACAGCTAAAATTATGTCCTATTTTTATGAACATTTGAAAAAAGGAGAAACAAAGGATGAAGCGCTTAAAAATGCCAAATTGGATTATTTAAAACATACGGACGACGATTTATTAAGACATCCTTATTATTGGTCAGGATTTGTCATAACCGGTAATACGGATGCCCTTGTTGAAAAAAAAAGCTATTGGATTTATCTCTCCATTATACCTTTTGTAATGCTCGGGTTTTTTAGAAAAAAGTTATTCCAATTTTTTAAGAAGTAACTGTGCTTCTTTTTTCTTAAAGGATTCTCCGGAATCTATATATATCTTCAGTTCCTGATTGGCTTTATCCAATTCTTCCATTTTAATATAAGCCAAAGCTAAGTACCAATGTGTTCGATGCCTTAAAGCATCAGTATAAAACAGATGCTTCTTGAAAACCGCAATGGCATCTTCTGTTTTATCTAATGCTAAAAGTGCGTTGCCTTCATAAAACAATAATTCTGAATTCTTTGTATTCTCAAAAGCATTTTCAAAAAGCGGAATGGCCTCATTATATTCGGCTGCGCTATAAGCAATGAAAGCATTGTTTAGAAGTTCGTCATTACTTTCTGAACGTACAATAGGTGCGCTGACATTTTTTGAAGGTTCAAAATACGTATTGAACAATTGCTCAGTATTGAGATCCTTGTTTAATAAAAATGTGATGCCTAATGTAATAAGTAATAGTGCTGCCACAGCAATCATGGGTTTTAAACGCCTGGGAGATTTTGATTTTTGATTATCCTTAAATTCAGACTCGTAGGATCCCAATTGGCTTTTAAATTGCGCATCATCTTCCGCCTCTGAGACGTATTGTATGTTTTTTAGAAAATCTACTTCAGCCTTGAAATCTTGGTCGGTTTTATACTGGTTTTTAAATTCTACAAGTTCGACTTCTGATAGTTGTTTAGAAAAATATTTTTCTATTAGTGTTTCGTTAATTGTCATCTTGGGGATGTTTTGATGAGGTCTTTTAGTGTTTTCAGGCAGCGCGACTTATGACTTCGCACTACGGCTTCACTTTCGTAACCATATTGTTTTGCTATTTCTTCGTTAGTTAGTCCTCTATAAAAGCTTAATGTTAACATCTGCTGGCAACTTTTTCCTAACCGATTGAAATGATGCTGTAATAATCTCTGCTCTTCGGTTAATTCCTTTTCATCCTCAACCTGTATGACATCATATTCAGAATCGGCATTATGGAGCTTCGGATTGTATGAGCTTTTGGTGGCGTAATCTTTGAGTTTGTTATAAATTAAATGTTTTCCAATGCCAAATAGATACGTTTTAAAACTGCTGTTAACACTATGTAGTTTACCTGAAATTGCATGTTTTCTGATGGCAATAAATGCCTCTTGGTAGATATCGGCACAATCCGTTTTATCAATATTGTATTTTCTTGAAAACGCAAAAAACTCATCACGATAGCGTCCATAAAGCTCTTTAGTACGTGAGTTGTCATCACATTTTAGTGCATCTATATGTTGGTTTTCCATATGAATTTGGAGTTTTTTCAGGAAAATGTTAACAATGTGATTTTTTCTTACATTAAAGATAAATTAATCTTATTAAAATCAAAATGAAAAACTTAAAATGTCAGGTGCCCAGGTACTTATGACATTCGTTTTTCGTCGTCTTTTGAAACAACATACCAATGACAATGCTTATAAAAAATAAAAAGGTGGGTTGAACAAAAACCTAAAAATGTTTGACACAAAACCGTTTTATGGTAGAATAGATAAACCGATTTTTAATTGGTCGCCGATACTTATAAATCACGTATTTAATAAAAAATTAATGACGTCGGCTGGTTCGCTAAGTTGCTTAAATTAAATTGCTTAAATTTAAGTTGCTTAAACCACTTTATGAAAAAGGCCTGTTTTCTCCTTAGCGCTTTATTTGTAATTAAGTCTTTCGGTCAATCGCAAGTGTCCTTTAGACAGTTATCGGTAAACGACGGACTTTCACAAAATAGTGTTGTTTCCGTTACTCAAGATAGTATTGGATATCTTTGGCTGGCGACACAAGATGGTCTTAATAAGTTTGACGGCAATAAATTTCAAAAATACAATTCGCTTTTTGTAGATGTAACCAAGCCCACTTACAGTCATTTAGGAAAGGTTTATACCGATCGTGAAGGGAATATCATTACCATTCCTATTTCTAGAAAACCTCAGATTTATAATAAAGGAGAAGACAACTTCAGCCCCTTTTCAAATCTAGAAGATGTCAGTACAGTGTTTCAGGATAGCAAAAATAATTACTGGTTTGGTACTTATTCTTCTGGGCTGTTTAAAATGGATGGCTTTACTCAAAAGCTAGCACACATTATACCTTCAGAAAAAATAGGCTGTATCTATTCCATTTCGGAAGATAAAATCGGAAATGTTTGGCTTGCTAGTCAAGGTAAAATCGTGAGTGTGAATATCGAAAACAACAGGTTTGCACCTCTTTTTCCTGATGATAACTTCAAATCTGTTACAAATTACAGTTCCATCTTATTTGATGCTTTAGGGAATATGTGGCTTGGGTCTTACGGAAATGGATTGTGGATCAAGGCATCTAAATCTTCACTTTTCAAAAGAGTTCCTGCCTTAGTTGAAGAAAAAAATGAGCTGCCCAAAAATTTGAATATTTTATCCATGCATATCGATAAAAAAAATCGATTATGGGTTGGCACATTTGGCAACGGGCTTTATAAAATGAATCTAAATACTTATAAAACAGATCATTTTGAGGTTAAAAAACACAATCCACGCGCTTTGCACCATAATGATATACTTAGCATTTTTGAAGATTACACAGGTACTATATGGTTTGGAACAGATGGTGCTGGTATCAGTTTCTATGATGAATATCTGGAGAAATTCAACGTTATTAATAACGCTCAAATACCTGAGGAAGTCAGTATAGATTTAGTGAGAGCCATACAAGTAGCTAGTAATGGAGACGTTTGGATTGGCACCAGTGGGAAAGGCCTGTCAAGATATACACCTAAAACGAACCAATGGAAAACCTATTCTGAAAATGAAGGCGGTTTAAACTCCAATAGAGTGGTTAGTTTATTTATGGATGAAGATGATGATTTATGGATAGGTACTCAAGGCGATGGTTTAAATATTATGCAAACCGATGGAAAAACAAAAGTTTATAACAAAAACACACCAATTGCATTACCTACTGAAACCATTTGGGATATTTTTAAAGATGCTTCCAATAATACTTGGTTGGCCACAAGAGACCACGGAATGCTGTTGTTTGATAAAGTTAAAGGCGTTCTAGGTACTTATGATAAATCGCACGGATTGCCAAGCAATAACATAAGAGTTATACTGCAAGGTCCCCATCAAACCCTTTGGGTTGGCACAGAAGAAAATGGTGTCTTTTTGTTCGATACTACAACCAAAACCTTAATCGATTTTCAGAAGGACTTTAAGATAAAAGATGCTCATTATCTGAACAAAATAAAATCGCTTTATTACGATAATAGCGGGTTTTTATGGGTTGGCACCAATGGTCATGGGCTGAGTGTGTTCAATTTAAATGATAAAACATTTTACAATTACACCACAGATGATGGACTGCCAAATAATGTTATTTATGCTGTTTTGCCCGATATAAAAAACAATTTGTGGCTAAGTTCAAACAGAGGCATCACAATGCTCACACCTCCAGTAGATTTTAAAAACACACCAGTTATTGTTAATTATGATAATTATGATGGTTTGGCTACCGAATTTAATACGGGAGCTCATTTTAAAACTGATAATGATACTTTTTATTTTGGTGGTTTAGAAGGCTATTATTGGTTTAATCCAGCGGAAATCCAAAAAAATGAAGTGCTACCGAAAACAGTGATTACCGATTTTCAAGTTTTTCAACAAAGTTTTCCGTTGGTCAGTAATACTGAGTTGACCTATAAACAAAACACGGTATCATTTACATTCTCAAGTTTGCAGTTTTCGCTTCCCAAGAAGAATGAATACAGATATAAATTAGAAAATCACGACAATCATTGGATAGAATCGAAAAATTTGAACTCAGTCAGATATACGAATTTACCTCATGGGTCTTACAATTTTTTAGTAAAATCCAGTAACTATGATGGTGTTTGGAATGAAAAATCAGATAGTTTTTCGTTTACCATTTTAAAGCCATGGTATTTAACTAATTGGATGTTTTTTGTTTATAGCTTGTTTGCCTTAATTCTTGCTGCCTTAACCTATTACTATTTTAAATGGAGATGGAAGATGACCTTCAACCTAAAGCAAGAAAAGCAAGAGTCGGAAAGATTGAAACGCCTAGGAGAATATAAAACAAAAATATATACCAATTTAGCTCATGAATTTAGAACCCCATTAACGCTTATTTCTGGCCCTATTAAAAAGCAATTGTTAACGAGCGATTTGAAATCAGATTCAAAAAATGATTTGCAATTAGCAGAGCGCAACATTGACCAGTTGTTGAGTTTGGTGAATCAGTTGTTGGAGTTGTCAAAACTGGAATCGGGTAGAATGGCGTTGAAAGTTAAACAGAACGATTTGGGCCTGTATTTAAAAGTGCTTACTGAATCGTTTCAGTTTTTAGCCGAACAAAATGAGCTAGAGTTAACAGCGACAATTCCAGATATTGGAGACGCATGGTTTGATGCGGATAGTATTGAAAGGATTGTGAATAATCTGTTTTCCAATGCCGTAAAATACACTTCCAAAGGCGGTTCTATTGACTTTCATGTAGAGAAAACCGATGACAAAAGACTGCGAATGACTTTCGTAAACGATATTGATGTTATAGTAGAAAAAGACATATATAAAATATTTAATCGATTTTATCAAATAAATGAGGACTCGGAAGGTTCGGGCATCGGACTTTCCTTGGTTAAAGAGTTGACGACCTTGTGTCATGGAACCATTGAAGCTTCGTATGTAGAGGCTACAAAAATGAAGTTTGTTATCAATTTGCCCATTACAAAAAATGCCTTTTTAGAAAATGAAATAGATACTTCTGCAGTTTTTCAAAGTGATGACTCTCAAATTGAAATAGCAAAAAGTAATGTTACTGAAAACACTGCCAAATCGATCGCTTTGGTTGTTGATGATAATCAAGACATTAGAGAGTTCGTTAAATCGTTGTTGATCGACAATTTTAAAATCGTTGAGGCCAAAAACGGAAGGGAAGGTGTTGAGAAGGCGTTTAAAATCATTCCAGATATTATTATCTCTGATGTGGTTATGCCCTTAATGACGGGTATCGAACTTTGTGAAATTTTAAAAAGTGATGATAAAACCTCACACATTCCTATCATTATACTCACCGGGAAAACAGATGATATAACAGAAATAGCGGGATTAAAAACGGGTGCAGATGATTATATTAAGAAACCATTTAACCCAAAAACGCTCCAAATAAGAGTTAATAATATTATTCAAAACAGAAATAAAATACATCAACGTTTCAAACAGGATAATCTTTTTAGTCCAAAAGAAATTGCTGCGACCTCAGCAGATGAAGTGTTTTTGGGGAAAGTCCAAATAATATTAGACCAACACTTAACAAATCCAGAATTTACTTCCGAAGTTTTCAGCAAACATGTTGGCATGAGCAGAATGCAATTACACAGAAAAATGTTGGCATATACGGGACTTTCTACGTCACATTTTATTAGGTCTCAACGTTTAAAACAAGCCACCTCTGTTTTAAAATCTTCACAATATACTATTAATGAAGTCGCCTATATGGTAGGCTTCAGTACCCCATCTTACTTTATAAAATGTTTTAAGGAAATGTATGGTCTAACGCCGTTAGAGTATCTTAACAAGTAGCATTTAACTTCACTTTTTCGTCTGATGTTACAATAGTTCTATATTATGTTACATAGCAGGCATCTTCTATTAAGCCTTTGATTTAGTTTTGATTAAGCTTTTAAATGTGGTCATTGAAAAATCCAAAAAATTATTTTAGTCGGGTTTCTATCATCACATTTTAGCACATCTATATGTGGAAGCTCAAACAAAATAATTTTTTTATGAAAATGTTAACAATGTGATTTTTTCTAACACTAAATATAAATATCTAAATCAAATCAAGATGAAAAACCGAACCTATCAAATTGCAGTAGTACTTATTTTTTCGCTGTTTATTATACCAGCATCCCACGCACAATTTCTCAAAAAACTGCAAAAAAGAGTCGAACAAAGAGTTGAAAATGCTGTTATTGAGAAAGCGGCCGATAAAGCAGCCGAGAAAGCAACCCAGTCAATGGACAAGATGTTTGATATCAGCCCATTTGGCGGTGGAAACAAAGAAAAAGCAGATTCGTCATTAGTTCCGGAGAGTTATGATTTTACTTGGAGTTATTCTCTAAAGATGAGCACCAAAGATGGAGAAATCATCTTTCATTATTTTCTCAAACCAGGTGCAACGTACTTCGGTTTTACATCGCCAATGATGGAAAATATTTTGACCGTGATGGATAATGAGCGTGAAATAATGGCGATGTTCATGAATTCTCAAGATGGCAACAAAATTGGCATGGTCAATCAAATGCCAAATATTGATCTAGAGGAAGCCAATGAAACATCGGAAAATTTCAACTTTCAAACATTGCCAGATAAAACCATAAACGGGTTCGACTGCAAGGGTGTTAGGGCGGTCAATGATGGTTATGAAATGGAGATGTATTTTATTACAGACGCTGAGGTGAGTTTTGATGATATCTATAAAAACAGCAAGACCAAGATACCTGATGCGCTTAAGGATTACTTCAATCCTGATGATAAAGTTTTGATGATTTCCATGGATATAAAAAATCTTAAAAAACCAAAACAAAGTGCCACAATGGAATGTATTGGTTTAGAGGAAGTGCAAAAGATCGTTAACAAATCTGACTATAAATTTATGTAAGCTAAAAACATATTACTAACCTAAACTGATGAAATTATGAAAAAATTACTACTTTTTGCTTTGTTTGTAAATCTGACTTTGGTTGGATTTTCACAAACCACATATACTGTAAACACTACAGATGATTTACCAGACGCCAATATTGACGATTCCGACTGTGCCGATGCCAATGGAAATTGTACGCTACGTGCAGCTATTGAAAATGCAAATAAAACAAGTACTAAAGATATTATTGCTTTTAATATATCTGGAACGGCGCCATTTACGATTGTAATTACGGGGAGTGAGTTGCCAGCCATTACTTATCCCATAATTATTGATGGTCGTACACAAACAGGATATGCCATAAAACACATGCCTCTAATTGAGATCGACGGCTCCACTTTGCCAATAGATAACTCTGGACTGAGGCTTTTTGGGTTATCTAATAATTCAGAAATTTATGGCTTATCCATTGGTGGTTTTCAAAGGTCGGCTGTAGCTCCATATTATACTGGGGGTTATGGTATTGATGTGAGAACACAAAACACTATTGTTCAAAGTAATTATCTTGGGCTGAAACCAGATGGCACTACTTTAAATCGAAATGAATGGGGTGTGTTTTTTTTAGATAGCGGAAATAATAAGGTAGGTGGTACAGGCGCTTTTGAAGGCAATGTTGTTTCAGGTAATTATGTTGGAGGTGTAACATTTCAAGGTATAGGATGTTCTAATAATGTTGTTCAAGGAAATTTGTTAGGTACAGATGCTACCGGCCTATTAGCAAGAGGAAACAATTTTAATCTTCAATTTATAGATGCGCCCAATAATATCGTTGGAGGCAATTCGCCAGGGGCTAGAAACGTCATATCGGCTGGTGTGAATTCACGGTTTGGGGTAGTCGAAGGTGCGAGTGAAGATGGGACAGGTATGTCCATCAGTGGCGTTAATTCAAAAAACATCTCTATTATCGGTAACTATATTGGCACAGATATTACGGGAACAAAAGCTTTACCAAATACCAGAGGTGGCATATTGCTGCTCTTTGGCGCAAATAATATAACTATTGGAGGTGAGGGCGCTGGAGAGAGAAATGTAATTTCAGGAAACGGATTCTATAGTTCAGGAGCTTCGTTCTTCGGAGGTATTTATTTTCAGGGCAATGTTGTATCTAATACTATAAAAGGAAACTATATAGGTGTTGATGCCACTGGAAATGTGGCATTGCCAAATTCGACAGGGATTTATATACAAATAGAAAGCAACAATAATATTATTGGAGGAACAACACCAAGTTCTAGAAATATTATCTCTGGAAATAAGGATGATGGAATTAGTATACGTAGCAGCGAGAACAACCAAATAATAGGCAATTATATAGGTTTAAATGCTTCAGGAACTGGATCGATACCTAATGCAGATGGCGTACGATTATACAGTACCTCAACAAAAAACATTATCGGAGGTGCTAATCCTTTAGAGAGAAATATTATTTCTGGAAACAGTTCTGCTGGAATTATTGCTTTAGGTGGTGAATCACATGTTATTCGAAATAATTATATAGGCTTAAATCCAAGTGGAAATAGTGTTATAAGCAATGGACTTTATGGATTAGGACTTGGTGGGGATTTAACGGGAACTCGAGTTTTCGAAAATGTTATTTCAGGCAATGGTACAGTTTCAAACTCATTTGCAAGTAACGTTTTCATTGGAGCGGGACGTGGTGTGAGTTTTTATAGCAATAAATTAGGAACCTTACCAGATGGGAATACATCAGTTTCTAATATGTCGCATGGCTTATTTCTCAATAATTCAAGGAATAATATCATCGGGGGGGAAACAGCACTTGAAGGTAATATTATAGGGGGGCATCTTAAAGATGGTGTGTTGATGTTGTTTGAAAGTAGCAATAATATCTTTAGTCACAATAAAATAGGTGTTGGAGCAGATGGTAGTACGAGTCTAGGGAATGCTGGGGTAGGAATAAATATTTCAGGAGCTATTTTGGGTGGTACAATCACTAATAATATAATAGCCAATAATAGAAGAGGAGTAATGATAGATCCTACTATAGGTATTGCAACCCAGATTGCTATATCGGAAAATAGCATCTTTAACAATTCAGTCATAGGCATTGACTTGGTAGGAACCACAGCAAACGATGTGGGTGATGCCGATACAGGAGTCAACAATCTTCAAAACTCACCTGAAGTCAGCAGCATTAAATACTTAGGGTCTGATAAAATAGAAATCAAGTATGAAGTTACAAGCGCGGTAACCAATTCTGCTTATCCTTTAGTAATTGAATTCTTTGGAGCAGTCAATGGTCAGGGTAAATTCTTTATAAGCTCCGATAGTTATACAGCGCCGGGAGTAAAAACAGTATCCATAGATCTTCCAAGTGGATATGACCCTGATGATTATAATAACATCGTAGCAACGGCCACCGATGCTAATGGAAATACCTCAGAATTTGGAGTGAATGTGAGTTACACCTTATCTGTTTCACAGTTTGAAAATCAAATTGTCAAGCTTTATCCTAATCCGGTTTCCAACAGATTGTATCTGCAATTTCCAGATTCAGAAAATTATAATTTAAAACTAGTGAATGCCTTGGGTCAGGTGGTTTTAATGAAGAAAAATGCTGCGTCTTCACTAGAATTGGATGTTTCAGCTTTAACCAATGGCATGTATTTTTTAAATGTATCGTCGGAAAGCAGAACCTCAGAAACTCTCAAGTTTATCAAGAATTAAAAATACACTTATGAAAACCTATTTAAGGATACTCGTTATTTTAATACTGGTGTCTTCTTGTCAAGAAAACAAGAAAGAAGATGAGCATCTGGACACAACAATAAGAAAAGAGAAAACGTCTCAAAAAAAGGACATTCCTAAAGATGTGAAATCAGTAGAATTTCCTGTAGAAGCGCAATTCGAAGCTTTTTTTCCAAAAACGCTAGGCCCTTATAATCGTATCAATATTGGCGTATCAGAAGTGTTAGGTTCTGCGTCAGGAGCCTACATAAAAGGAAAAGATTATGGCAATCTTATGACCTATTATGTTACGGATGGCTATAGGAAAGGATCAGCTGCCATAAGAAACTTTGAGGATGCTTATCAATCAAATCATAAGTGGTCGGATGGTTCAGAACATATCAGTAAAGAGCGCGACGGTTTTAAAACCGTCGCCCTTCTTCGAGAAAAATACAATACTTATAAAATTTCAATGCTGTATAATAACCGTTTCGAACTTACGGTAGAAGGGCATGAAAAAGCTGACGAGCTTTGGGGCTATTTGAAGCAGGCGGATATGAAAATGCTGGATGCCAAATAAAACCAATAAAGTTTCGAATTGTTTTTTTTATTAAAATTTCCAATGAACAAACAAGAACATTATACGCCTAGCTACAACTCCCGTCGTGCATTTATGCAACAAATGGCTTTATGCTATATGGCAGCACATTTGCCATTGTCATTTGTTGGTTGCGCCGATAAGGAGAAGTCTTATGTAGGATCAGGGAAACCGCCCTACAAAATTTGGGAGGAAATGCTCATGGCTTTGCAAACCTGTCCAGATTATTTGGATGGTCGTATGAAAGCATTGGTTGC
This sequence comes from Gelidibacter gilvus, assembly GCF_004115975.1. Lineage (GTDB taxonomy): Bacteria > Bacteroidota > Bacteroidia > Flavobacteriales > Flavobacteriaceae > Gelidibacter > Gelidibacter gilvus. The sequence continues at coordinate 38,571 of NZ_SDDZ01000021.1, forward strand.
AGCTAAAGATCCTGAAGCCATATTTAATTTTGTGAGGGATGAAATCTACCTGATGCCAACCTCCAATAAATCCATTGGTTACTCAGGATCACAATTCAAATGGGGCATCAAAGGCGTTTTGCGTTATGGGATGGCAACACCCCGAGAAAAGGCAGAATTGCTAAATCAGATGCTTTCAGAGGCTGGATTTACTTCTAAAGTAATGTTTGAGCGCACCGATATTGGACTTGACGAAGCCATGTCGTTTTTTTTCCGTCCCATCCAAAGAAAATACGATTTGGAAGTTTCTAAAAAACAATGGAAACAATGGAAGAAAGATCTCAAAGTTGATGCTGATTTCAAAAGTGAAATTCCAGTCTTTGATCGAGATCTTTCAAAATCCAATGCACTAGCGGAAAAACTTTGGAGTTTTATTCCGGATAAAGAAAATTTAAAAACGGCTACTTTCGATTTTAGATGGGATAATTACCGAACGCCCACCGTCCAATTTGAAAAGGATGGCGAAACTTTCTATGCCCACTTATTTGATTCTGAAATTCCCTTCGGAAAATTAAAGAATGATGGACGATTGAATGATGCTGAACCGGTAAAATTGAATGACGATAAGGTCGAAATCAAACTGACTTATAGAGAAGCCATTCATCCTGATAAAGAAATGGAACTGATTTCAGGTTCCTGGAACGCGAGAGATTTGATTGGAAGTCAAGTGCATTTTGCAAATCTCCACGGCCTCAATTTAGAGCAATCCTCTTACACACCAGTTGGCAGTTTACGCATTTTCACGCCAACTTTGGCTTTTCAGGATTTTGATGCCACGCTCGAAGTGATGCAAGAACGTTCGTTTATTGCAGATCCATTCACATTGGAAGGCAAAAAAATTCAATTAGCAGATGCTGAAGAAAACGCCAATGCACCTATTATTTTTAAGACTACAAGTCCAGAATTACTGAAGTCCATAAATGCAGTTTCATTAAAAGCCATTCCGGTAAATAAAGCTTTGGTTAAACTGGAGGTAACTCCGATTGATTCTGAAGGGAAATTCGTGGAAGGTTTGCAAGCCGGTGATTTTACTTTTGCAGATAATGAGCAACCTACTCAGGTATTGATGGAGTCCAACCAGCAAGCGCCTTCGATACTTATTTTATACGATGGTTCTTTCAGTATGCCAAAGGAGTATTTTTCCGAAAATATGGACCGCTTTGTTGAAAACCTTGAAAAAAGTATACTTTCAAATTTTCCTGCAGCTTATATTCGAAAATGGGAAACGAGCTCAAACTTGTTTACATGGTTGCTAAAGGCTTCAAAAACGAGTTGTGATCTTATAATTTTTGCTACAGATGGCGATAACGAGGATGTCTATAACGAAGAGGATTTTCAATCTTACACTAACGGTTCGCCAGCAATTATTCTCAATGTCAATAATAGTGAAGCTGTTCATATCAAAGAAACCTTTGAGAAAATGGCGGAAGTTACCAATGGTTTCGTGCTTGATGCCAAAGACCAAGCGGCAACCTTGGAGAAAATTGCGAATTATGTCAACGGTTTGGAGATTCCTCCATATACCTTTTCCTTTTACGCACTTCCCGTTGAAAAACATGAGGTTGTGCTACAGATCGATCAAAAACGACTGACTGCTAAGGCTCAATTTTTATTGTCAATAGATGAAGATCTTGATGTTCATGTCGGTATCATCGGAATTTATCTGGATTTATTAGTTGGAAAAACTCGAGTGAAACGCGTTTTGGCAGGTTGGGATCCCATCACTCGAAGAAATCAGAAACCTAATAATGCGCATTTTCAAGATGTCAAAAGTTTGATGTTGGGCGGAACAACCTTTTATTTTGAAGGCGAAGGGCCAACCATTGCTACTTCAATTGTCGATTTACTCAAATATAAACTCTCAACGCGCGGGTGGGGAGAAGCGCTTTTGGAAGATGATATAGAAACAGCTAAAACCGAATTTGAAAAGGGGGTTTATCAATATCATCCAAAAGCAATGTCATTGTTGGCGCCACTAGAAGATCACGTCACAAAGAGCTCGTTCACATTCGCATCAGGCATGCGGGTTGGTATCTATAAACAAAAGCTTGATGTTGAAGGCAAAAAGGCAACTGAATCGTTCGATTTTTTACCAACCTCAAATTATGAGAGTTTTGTTAGGGACACTGGAGATGCTTTTCAAATCAATCTTCAAAAAACAGCCCAATTGGCTATTCGTGAAGCTTTTCTTTTCAAAAATAGCACGTATGCAGCTTTAAGCAATACACCCCTTATTGAAAGAATGGATGCCATTTCTAAGGACTGGTTTAAAGATTTAGATACAAAAAATGTAGATTATTACTATTGGTATGAACGTTTGTATCGTGGCAATAATAATTTCAAAGTATTTGATCCTTCAAAAGTCAATACGGCTTATTGGGAAATTAACCCGCAAGGCGAGCTTTATGGGATTTTGAGAGATGGGACTGGTGGTGGTTCTGATGAAGAGATTTTGGAAGAGTTAGCACAGATTATGATGTTGATGCGTGTGTACATAGCTGTTATTCAAAAAATGGGTGGGGTTAATTCCATTGGCGGGACGTCACTTGCTATTGTAGCAGTATATGGTGTGACCTTAGTAAGATTATATGCCATTGTATGTGAGACTATTGTCCTTATGGATGCTAGAGGAATGAATGCTAAAATTGCGGAAGCATTGAAAGATTTTGCTCGCAGTGTTGCCAATATTATTTTCTATTCTTTTGGAGGAAGTGCCTTTGGAGAAATGCCTGGATTGAATCAACTTATTGAATCTATAGAAGCAACTTCAAACCCTTATAATTAAATGAAAACTCATGGAGCATTTCACTTTTATAGACCAAAAAATTGATATCCTGGGCCTCATTGCTTTGGTGGTGGCAACACCGTTTTTTATTTTTTTTGTCCGAAACGTTATGCTTTCAAAAGCGTCAAAAAATTGGCCAAAAGTTAATGGTACCATCATCAATATTCCCAATATGCCGACAGTTCGAAAATATAGTATGGAATATGAATATGAAGTTGGAGGAACTACCTATAGAAACCGACGTGTCTTTTACTCAAATATTGATGCCTATTCCATTAGTCTAGCGATAGAATTTGATAAAAAATATAGTAAACACCAAATTGTTGACGTATTCTACAATCCCAAAAAACCAAAACAGGCCGTCTTGGAACCTGGAAGAATTGACGGTGCATTTTTAGGTGTTGCGCTATTAGGAATGGTCGTGATTTATGGTGTTTTTGCTGTTTTTGCCCCCACACTGTATGCTCAATTTATAGATTTATTATTTCAAATATTTAATTAATGTTAATATAAAAAACAAAACGCATCGTCAACCTCATTAAATGTTTCAAGTCTGTCAAAAGGCCTTTATTTTTTAAATGTTTCTTCAGAAAACGCGCGTTCAGAAACCATCAAGTTCATTAAAAACTAATTCTATGAAAACATACTTTATTATTCTATTCAGCATCAGTTTGGTTGCTCTCGGATTTTCTCAAACACAACCAAAAGTTGATGATTATCCATTTGGAAAATCGGATGTCAATGTCATCATATTTCCCTTTGGAATGGAAAATCCAATAATAATTGGAACGATGTCTCGATCAGGAGATATTAATTTCGAGTTTCCTAAAGAACTTCCAAAGATTTCTAAGGAGACTGAAGAAAACTTTATGCAAGATTTGGTTTACACGGTCTTTAGCGTTTGCGATGACGGTTTAAGAATGATTTCTGATAAAGATAATCTTCCGTCTTTTGAGGCAGGAGTGCTTTCGCTTTCCACTAGTGATAATCCGTATGCAGGTTTGATAATGGCTGTTTCAGATGTAGCATTAATACCATGGATTGAAGATCCTGGTTATGAAGAACCTCTTTTTGGTTCTTATTTTGAATTGATTTATGTGCCCTCTGCTTTTAAATATGAAGGTGAATGTAAACAAACACGCTCGAGCATGAGTGATGATCCGGATATGGAGATTAGCTACAGTTTTAACCTGAACTTAAAAGCTGGTTTTAACTTCATAGAATATAAAATAGAAAGCATCCATAAAACAGATCCCAATGTGATGGCTTCTTTTCCTGATAAAGTCTCGATTATATCCGTAGAAGGCATCCCTAACTGTAAATGGGTTGGAAAATACTTTTAAAACACCTTAAAAAAATTCGTATTTTTAAACGTGTTCAACTTATAAACCTGGATATCTTTTTTTATGAACATCGAACAACTTCGCCACTATTGTGTTTCAAAAAAAGGAGTTACTGAAGATTTTCCTTTTGATGCGGATACCCTTGCATTTAAAGTATTGGGAAAAATGTTCGCATTAATAGGTTTGGAGAAATGGGAAGCAGGTCAAAAAACCATCAATCTGAAATGTGATCCTGATTATGCTGAAGAGTTGCGTGCAGAATATGCCGCCATCTCTCCTGGTTACCACATGAGCAAAAAACACTGGAACACAATCGATCTGACCTCCGATGAAGTCTCTCCAAAATTCCTTGTTGAACTCATTGATCATTCCTACGATATGGTGGTCAAAGGCATGCCTAAAAAGATGCGGGATGCTCTCCAATAAAAATGTTATCTTCGCACCGCAGAAATTTTAATTCTGCAATTTGTCTGCACTAGAAAATGATGTTCGGGCAATTCAAAATTCATAAATCGTTAATCTACAATCGTTAATCAATATGAGCGTTATTCAAATGCTTCAAGATAGAAGCAACAGTACCTGCGAACTATGTGGTTCCAAAGAAAATCTTTCACAATATACTATTCCGCCATCGCTGAATGAAAATGTAGCCAATGATGTGTTGGTCTGCAAAACTTGTTTGGATCAAATAGAGGGTAAAGTGGAAATGGATTCCAACCATTGGCGTTGTTTGAATGATAGCATGTGGAGTGAGCATGTGGCCGTTCAAATTATGGCCTGGCGCATGCTTCAAAGATTGCGTGGTGAAGGTTGGCCAAAAGATTTATTGGACATGATGTATCTTGATGATGAAGCATTGGCTTTGGCAAGAGCGACAGGTGAACATGAGGACGAAGCTAACAAGATCATCCATCGTGATGTGAATGGTGTTGTATTGGAAGCTGGCGATTCTGTTGTTTTGATCAAAGATTTAAAGGTCAAAGGTTCAAGTATGGTCGCCAAACAAGGTACAGCGGTCAGGAACATTCGTTTAGACCATGAAAATGCTGAATTTATTGAAGGTCGCGTTGACGGTCAGCAGATTGTCATCATTACAAAATATGTGAAAAAGAGCTAAATTTTTCAATTAGGAAAGGTTGGAGTTTTTCTATAGGAATTTCAACTTTTCCTACTTTATAAGTCACGCGTCAATCCTCTTTATCCTTTCTTTTAAAAAGCCCAAATCCAAGCGGCAACATGAAGAACAGAAAGAAAAACTTCCCCGAAAGGACGCCATAAATTGTTATTAGGGCCGCAACGGTCAAAAGTATCCAAACGTATTTTGTTTTCATTTTGTAGTTGATTTTCTATAGACTAAGACGGTCATGTCCAAAGCCATTTTGAGCTGTACTTTAAAGGTGATACATTAAAATTTCTGCTGTTTTAGCACTAACACTTTAGAACTTTCCAAAAATACATCTATTATTTTATCTGATTATAGTCTATGACCTAAGGGTAGTGAAATATGTTGTGACCTTTCCGACGATTTGATTAAATTTGTTTTGTTAGGCGGAATCTATTGAATTAGCTCGTGGATTTGTTGCCAAAACAAGTATAAAATAATCAGAAACACGTTATGAAAGTCTTAAAACCTATTGCCATCACTCTAGTGCTTTTCCTTTTTTGGATGGATACGGCAAATGCACAAAACACTTCCATTATCTTGGACAGTGTGATTAATAAATACGAGCAACATAAAGGCTACGATAGAAAAGCCTATCCTTTGGGATTGTACACCAAAGCTTATTTTAAGGCTGAAGCTGAATTTGCCCAGAACGTATTGGATGACCTGAATAAGGTAGATATAACAGGATTGAGTGAAACCGAACAGATCTCAGCCGAGCTGTTGGCGTTTTCATTGCAAGATAAAATCGATTTCTACAAATTTGAACACTATTTGAATCCGCTATTATCCGATACCGGATTTCATACCAACCTGACCTATCAGGTACGTCCATTGGCCAATTACGCTCAAGTAAAAGGGTATTTGGAAAGATTGAATGCCATTCCGCATTTTGTAAGTCAGAATCTTGAAAATATAAGAGAAGGATTGAAAAAAGGGGTGTCACAGCCGCTGGTCATCTTCAAAGGCTATGAATCGACTTATAACGATCATATTGTGAAAGATTTTGAAGACAGTTTCTATTATTCGCCGTTTAAGAATTTGCCGAATGATTTGACCAAAGCTCAGAAAGATTCGGTGTTGACAGCGGCTAAAATAACCATCGAAACGAAAGTCACTCCCGAATTTAAACGGATCAAAAACTTCTTCGAAACAGAATATTTCCCAAAAACGAGAACCACTTTAGGCGTTTCTGAAACGCCTAACGGAAAGGCTTTCTATCAAAATAGAATTGATTTTTACACCACGAGTACGCAATATACGGCGGAAGACATTCACCAAATTGGATTGAACGAAGTGGCGCGTATCAAGTCGGAAATGGGGCAAATTATCACAGATTTGAAGTTTGAAGGAAGCTTTGAAGATTTCTTTCATTTTTTAAGAACCGACAAACAGTTTTATGCCGAAACTCCCGAGCAATTGCTGATGTTTGCCCGTGACATGGCAAAACGGGCTGATGCGCAATTACCACGATATTTTAAAACCTTGCCCCGTAAACCTTACGGAGTGGCGCCAGTGCCTGATGCCATTGCACCAAAATATACGACCGGTCGGTATATTGGAACTTCTAAAGAAAGTACGGAGCCAGGATATTATTGGGTAAACACCTACGATTTGCCAAGCAGAACTTTGTACACCTTGCCAGCGCTAACTGTCCACGAGGCCGTCCCGGGACATCATCTACAGACCAGTTTGAACAATGAATTGGGGGACAGTATTCCGCGATTTCGTAAAAATTTATATCTCTCTGCGTATGGTGAAGGGTGGGGATTGTATTGCGAATTCCTAGCTGATGAAATGGGAATGTACACCACGCCTTATGAGCAGTTTGGAAAATTGACTTACGAAATGTGGCGCGCCTGTCGATTGGTAGTCGATACCGGAATTCATGCAAAAGGATGGACGCGTGAGCAAGTGGTGGATTATATGTCTTCAAATACGGCTTTGTCCTTGCACGAAGTCAATACGGAAACCGATCGGTATATCTCTTGGCCAGGACAGGCTTTGTCTTATAAAATTGGAGAATTAAAAATAAGGGAGCTGCGCCAAAAAGCAGAGACGGAATTAGGTTCAAAATTTGATATCCGGGCATTTCATGAAATCATCTTGGAACAGGGAACCGTTACCTTGGCAATTATGGAAGCACGGGTCAATAGTTATATTAAGAAGCTTAAAGCTAAAGACAACTAACCTACTTAATATGCGAATAGCATATGGCGATTGATCTTTTTTAGAGCATTACTAGTTTTGTTTCTATAAATCGACATCGTTCTTTGGTTCACTCCGTAAATGATTAAATAAAGGCCTTGAATCTGAGTTATTCCAAATCCATAGAACTCTCATTTCCTCCGGTTTATCGAAGATTTTTGAGATTGTCTTTCACTAATCGCATGAAAATACCGTTGGTCGAAAACATTGGGTTGCTTTGAAATTTTTTATCATATTTGCCTCACCCCCAATGATTAATAGCGCAGAATTTATTTTTTTTATGAACCTAATTTACGCTACCATGGATTTAGAAATCATCAAACACGCTACTTATTTTCAAGTCAAAGGAACATTGACCAAATTCAATCTTCATCTCTTCAAAAAAGAATTTTCTAATGTTTTTGATAAGCAGGATTCGCTGATCATTAATATTGAAAAGTTGACCAGTATTGACCGTTATGGTGTGAATGCTTTGGCGCAATTGCACAATGAATCTCTTCTTAAACGTAAAAAACTCTCTATTATAGGAATGGGGTGTGACGATTTGTATGAGCATTTCAAATCGGAAGAAAATGCCGCTTGAAGAGCAGCCCCAATTTTCAATAATTTTCCATTCGCTTTCAATTATTTAAAACGGATGCTCAATATGGCATTTACCTATAGTTGATGCTTAGGTACAGCTGATTTTAAAGGTCATATCCAATTTAAAACAGTTGTAGTTTTCAATTGATGTGCGGTGGAAATAAATTGGAATTAAAGCATTGAGCATTTCAAGCCTGCAGAAACTCTAGCCTGTTCAACAGGACATATCCGCAATGATTTTCCAATGCCCATTAATGTATTTAAATACAATAGTAAAAATGCCATTGGCGTTGCCTACGTTTCTTTCCAAATGGTATTCCCCAAACACCAAATAAGCACCATTTTCAATTTTTGAAATATCAGTGATGACAAACTTGAGTGTTCCTGTCTCATTAGGCGTTGGGTACGCATTTTTGTAGTTTGACAAAGTTTTATCCCAGCCGAAAGTAACACCTTTGCTCCCGAAAAACCTTAGAGAATCGTTTTTCCAATAGCCTTGCATAAATCCTTCCAAATCATGATTATTCCACGCCGTTTCTTGATTGGCCATAGTTTTTTTTATGGCAGCTTTCACCTCGTTTTCTGATGGAATCGTAATGTTTTTGTCGTTTGAATGGCAAGAACATACGAGTAATAACAGCAGTGCGTAAATGGTTTTCATGGTAGAGAAACGTTTGACGTTTGAACTTATTGTAGGATTTTCCTCTTAAAATTAGTTGCTGAAAAAATCTGACAGGTTTAACCTGTCCGCCGAAGGAGGAAAGCCGTCAGGTTTGAATGTTAAGCGATCTTGAAAATTATTAAAGCGCCTTCAATCGGATATTTCTCCAATACACTTTAATTCCGCCACCATCGTGTATTTGTAAAGCTATTTTGCCGTTTGCTGCGCCTATTTTCTCATCAGAAAAATCAACCATCTCCACACCATTTAACCAACTAATAACTTGGTTGCCTTTTACTCTTATCTTTAAATTATTCCATTCGCCATATTTAAGAGCTGCTTCTTTTTCAGGAGAGGGCTTGACCAACCAACCGCGACCGTAAGATTCATAAATACCACCAGTGTGAAGATTTGGTGGTGCTACTTCTATCTGCCACCCCGCTATTGTGGTGCCTTTAATTTCAGACCTTATAAAGACACCGCTGTTACCATCGGCTTCTTGCTTAAACTCTAAATTGATTTCAAAGTCTTTGTAATTTTCTTCAGTAGCGAGGTAGCCATATTGTTTGTCCGGGCCACTTTCAGAGATCAACAAACCATCTTCTACATACCATTTTTCGGTACCATAGGTTTGCCACCCATCAAGGTTTTTTCCATTGAAAAGTTCTTTTCCAGATTGACAACTGCTGAGTGAAAGTATAAGCGATATCGCGAGTAAACTAATGTTTTTCATGTTTTAAATTTAAGAGTTCGACAACTTTCGGATTTTAGATGTTTTGATTTATAAAATAAAATGTCAGCCTAAATAATTCTTAGGCTGACAAATTTTATAGTTTTTTAATTTTTATATTACGAAACCAGATGGGACTGGCATGGTCCTGCAAACCAATATAACCTGTTTTGAATTTCCCGTAATCTGGGCTGTCTTTCCATTTTCCTGAATTCTTTTTCTGATCCCATTCAGCATCCCACGGAACGAATGACAGTACTTTTTCGCCATTTAACCAATGTTCCACTTTTTCGGGTGTGAAAACAATTTTACTGGTATTCCATTCTCCTACAGGATTTAGTTTTTTCTTTTCAAGATCCGGAGCGTGCATGGCATAATCTGCGGCTGTTTTATTCAGGGGCTTTAATTCCGAAAGGTTTTCGGTGTGACCCACGCTTTTATTATACCCAGTCAGGTCATGGATTTGTGCATAATTTTCGTCATCTATGAGTTGGTATTCTGGAGCTGAATCGTAGGGCGCTTTATAGCCTTCTTTAATATGGTAAAAGATCCCGCTGTTGCCGCCTTTGGGAAGTTTCCATTCTAGGTATAATTCAAAGTTGTCAAACTCTTCTGCACCATAAATAATGTCCCGTCCTCCTGTATAATCTTGTTCCAATCCAAGCTCAGTGTCATAAGTAAGTTCGCCGTTGTTGATGACCCAGCCTGGAGGCATTTTATCTTCGTTATAACCTCTCCAGCCATCAAGAGTAGTGCCGTCAAACAGATACTGCCATCCGTCTTCAGTTTTTTGGATGTCGCTTTTGCTGTTTTCTTGCGTCACAGATCCTTCTTCAGCGGGTTGTTTGTTCGAATCTTTACAGGCGATTATCGATAGTGCCAATAACACAGTCATTACTATTTTTGTCATAGTTGTATTTTTAAAATTAAATTTGTTTCATGTTCTGAGGATCCCAGCCTATAAAGGCGTTTTTCTCATAACTTTCGTTACAGAGCAATGCCGGAGCCGCCGCACGAAAACCAAAAAGAGGATCTTCCGCCACTGTTCCATTATTTCGGATGGCATCAAAGAAATTCGCAAAATGATCATAATGGGCCCCTTTATAGCCACTTTGGGCATTATAAACCGTGGTTAATGGCGGTTCCATTGTTTTTCTGTCGGATTGGATTGCTCCTTCTTCTTTAGCTTTTGCCGCTAAGAAGGGATCATCACTGTCACCACCTGCATTGCGTTTTAACGTAACGCGATCCCATTCAACATCCATTGAACCTTTACTCCCAACAAGTTTCAAATACGTGGTGCCACTGGTGCCATCCACAAAATTACAACGTAAAGAAAGGTTAAATGCTGGATGTTCTTTGGTATCGGGATAATCGAACATACCTAAAAGCACATCCGGTACTTCCCTGCCATCTTTCCAATAGCGCAAACCACCCATTGCGGCAATTTTATTGGGTCCTAGGGAATTTGTTATAAAATGCAAACTAGAGAATAGATGAACGAAAAGATCGCCCGCCATTCCAGTGCCGTAGTCGAGGTAATTTCGCCATCTAAAAAATCGTAAAGGATCGAATGGAAGATCTTTGCTGATGGAAAGATAATTCTTCCAATCTATCGTTTTTGTAGAAGCATCCTTTGGAATGGGGTATTGCCAAGCGCCAACTGGGGAGTTCCGTGCCCAAAATCCTTCGGCATAATTGAGTTCTCCTATAGCACCGGATGCCAATAGTTCTTTTGCCTTTTCGTTGCCTAAGGAAGACATGCCCTGACTGCCTACGATATAAACTTTTCCTGATTTCTTCCAGGCATCAATGATTTCATGGCCTTCATCGACCGAGTGCACCATAGGTTTTTCGCAATACACGTGTTTGCCGGCATTTAAAGCATCTATGCTGATTTTTTTGTGCCAAAAATCGGGTGTGCCAATAATTACGGCATCAATATCCGAGCGTTTTAAAATGTCTTTGTAGTTTTTGGTAACCATCAAATTGCTGCCCCAAGTGTTTTTGGCATCTGTTAATCTTCCATCGTATAGATCACAAACGGCAACCAACTCTATGTTTTTATGTTCCAAGGCTGTATTGGTGTCGGCAACACCCATGCCGCCTGCACCGATTAAGGCGATTTTTAAATTTTTAAGGTTGCTGGAAGGTAAAGTCTGTCTGTCAAGAAAATTAATGGCTTCTGGTGTTTTGGCAAAGGCCGAAGGTGTCAGAACTGCAGCAGCACCTGCTAAGCCAAGATTTCTTAAAAATAATCGTCTGGGTTTTTCCATTTAATAGGTATTTATAGTTTAATTATAAGTTGAGCGCTTTTAGGAAATGTTGTGATTGTTTATCAACTACATTTAGCTCATGGTTTAGAGTTTCAATAGCTAATATAATTGAATTTTAGTTAGATCGAAAATTGAGTTTTTTTGTTTTATGATTTCATCATGGTTGCTATATAGATTTAAATTGAATGAAAACATAAGCAACAGAGATAATGCGGAAGGACCTGACAGAGTTTTACCTGTCCGCCGAAGGAGGGAAACCTGTCAGGTTTTCATTTGAAATCTCTTAGTAATCAATGTCTAAGATGCAGGACTTTACTGGGAGCTTTTGACTTTATAGACGCTCAGTATTTATTGTCCTTCTGGCGCTTATTTTATTTAGACAATTTTCCATCAAAAATTAATGCTATTAAAAAAACCTCTCAGGTTTTAACTTGTCCGCCGAAGGAGGAAAACCTGAGAGGTTTGAAAATAAAATATAATCTATTATTTTTTTTGGATAAAACGGCTATTGCTTTTTCTTTACAATTTTACCATTTTTCAAAATGTATGATTTTGGATCAGGGGCAGGTGGCAACATTTTAGGAGCAGAATTCTTTTCTAATTCGGTCAACTTAGAATACGTTCGGATCATCTTCATGTATTGCTCTTGAAATATTTTTTGTTCACCATCTGACATTTCTAAAAAACTACCAGGATATTCTGCTGGGTTCTTCAAAAGTTTGAAGGTTTTGTCCCGTTCTAAAAGGTATTGTCTGTAATTATTTGATTGGTTAAGATCAGTTTTTGTATCCTTTATGTACACCATTATTGGTGAATGTTCAATATTGTCCGAATTTTTAATCATAAAGAGTTGTATCGCATCCTTATCATAAGCATTTTTGATCATGCTCTTCGTTTCGGCATCAATGATATTGCCTTTGATGGATTGCGTTGGCTTTCCGGGTATTTTAAGTTTAAAACTTACAATTTCTCCGCCATTGATGCTTAGTTTGGCATTTATTAATTCAGTTCTACTCATGGTCAAGACGTCATTTACGGGCTGCATTCCGTTAACCATGACAAGTTCTTTGCTCTGCTTGCTGTTTTTTGGATTCTTAGGATCGGTTGTGATAGTGACTGTTGGTTTCTGAGTGTCTATTTCAGTGGTACAGATGGCATATTCTTTGTTTTTATTGACGTAAATCATAGCTTCTTCGGCAGAGATTTCTTTGTCATTGAAAAAGAATAATGCGCCTTTCTTTTTCATGTTCTCAATATGATCTAATGTAGGTATTGGTGGAGGTGGCGGTGGCGGTGTCAATGCATCATTATCACCAACCACCTTAATAGCCACCTTTTCTCCTGATTTGTTTTTGTGCGTATAAGAATAACTTTGGTAATCTTCCATAGCTTTTTTGTAGGCTTTCTTTTGTTCCGAAGTTGCATTTGGAGTTAGCGGTGGTGGAGGAGGTAAAATGTTCTTGTTCAAATCAGCCTCGCCTTTTATGGTTGGAGGTGGTGGTGGCGGAAAATTTGGTAAAGGCTCTGCGTTTACTTTTTGGGATTCATCCATTTTTTTGTAAATCTCAACTACGCGCTTCATATCCTTTAATTTTAAGACATAGCTGTCTCCCGATTGATTATTGTAGTATTTGGCTAATTTATTGTATTCTGCTACTTCTTCAGGAGTTGCTTTTTGTTGACTGCTTGCAACGGTGCCATAATTTGGAAGTGACGGAAACGGTTCTGAAACTTGTTTTTGTGCTTCTGACATATAACCGTAAATTTCAGATAGGCGATTAAAATCTTTCAATTTGACAACTCTGTTTTCTAAAGGTTTAGAATTGATGTTTTTCGCAATTGAGTTATATTCTTTAATCATTTGCGGCGTGACCACTATTTGGACAGCGTCAGTTTCTGCGAAAGCTACTTCACTAACCTCGAAACCTACTTGCCATGTCGAGTTTGAATTGGTTAGCTTAGGTGGTGAAAGATCGATGGTCTCATCTTCATAGATAATATTTGCTTCTGCAATGGTTTTGCCAGCGTATTTATTCTTATAAGTTTTTATTGGTAAACCTGATTTTTTTAGTGTATTCACATTAGAAGTACCAATTCCAGAAGTTCCGGATTTAAATAAAATTGGCTGAATGCTCTCTATTATTTTTAAGTTTACATCACTTTCATATTGAATACTTGTCCAAACAAAGTTTTGTTTTTGCTCCTTTGTCAAATGCGTATTAAACTTGATGATTTCAGTTTCTAATTCTTCGAATTCAACATGATTTCCATTTAATGTCATGACATTGTTCTCATCAATATAAATCAAGATGTCCTGAATAGTATCTGAACTTAAATGTTGAGTTGTGGAGAATTTATTAACCTCCTTTTTCTCGCTAAACCCATACAGGGTCAGTGCTAGTAATGGCAGAAGCACAAGGCTTCTCAACCATATTTTTTGTTTTGTGGTGTGTGTTTTCATAACTGTAAATCGTTTTTTGATCACGCTTGTAGCGCGACGGGTGGATGAATAATTGATGGCGTTTGCCAACGGAGACTCTGACGCATTTGATGAGAATGCCAATAAAATGTGTTGGTAGGTTGGTAATGAAATGCCTTTGTTTAGAACCGCTTGGTCTGCCAAGAATTCGTGGTTCATTTTTATGGCGTATGTGGTAAAATAAATGAGTGGATTGAACCAAAAGATGACTTGAAGTAATTCGATAAATAACACATCAAGACTGTGATTTTGGTTGGCATGTGCTTCTTCATGCCAAAATACTTCTTTCGGAATTTCATGTTTTTCAAATTTCTGCTTATTCAAAAAAATGTATTTAAAAAATGTATGTGGCGTGACCAAATCAGAAAGAAGAACATGGATAACATGTTTTGATTTTTGCTTCGGATTCCGTTTGATCTTAAAAACAATCTGAACGAGGTTCATCAAGAATTTCGACCCAAAGACCAGGATGCCCAAGGCATAAATGCTCCATAAAATAATGGGTAAGTAATTGGTTTCTTCCACTTGTGACAAACTCTCGGTATAAAAACCAACTGGTTTAAAAGTTTCATTGACCATCGGTGAAGCGGGTACCTCAATATATTGAGTAAAAGTGATCATTGGTATGGCAAATGCGATGATGAGCGCCCCCAATAAGTAGTAACGTTTAAACACATGCATGTTTTCCTTTTCTAATAAGATGGTGTAAAAGGCCATGAAAATCGCCAAGCATGCGCCAGATTTTAGGAGATAGATAAGCATGATGTGTTGTTTTTGAGTTTGTTAATTGTTATTGGGTCTCATTTCGCGTTAACTAAAATTCGGTACCATTCAAAAATTGAATGGTTAAGGTTTCTTTTTAATTTCGCTGTCGATGAGTGCTTTTAAATCTTCCAATTCTGCTTTGGTGAGATTTGTCGATTTGGTGAAAAAGGATGCAAACTGGCTAGCACTATCGTTAAAAAAACTTTTGATGAGGCCGTTAACATGCTTACTGAAATAGTCTTTCTTCTTTACCAATGGATAATATTCTCTTGATTTTCCATAAAGTGTATAGCCCACAAAATGTTTGTCATGCATGCGCTTCAATAAAGTGGCCACCGTACTAGGTGCTGGCTTAGGGTCGGGATAAGCTTCAAGAATATCTTTCATAAAGGCTTTTTCCATTTTCCAAAGGTGGTTCATTAAGTCTTCTTCTGTTTTTGTGAGTTCCATTGTTCTACATGTTTAGAATGTGTTCTACAAATGTAGAACAAAAATTGACATGAGCAAATAAAAATGCAACTTTATTATGGTGAAGAATAAAAAAAAAGCCACAAATTCACGAATTTGTTTAGATAACATTCGTGTATTCGTGGCAATTTTTAACTCAGACTTTGCGTCTTTAAATCTCTGCGAGAGACAAAAACTTATTTACTCAACTCTGTAAAATACTTATAAAACAAAGGAATGGTCGAAATTCCTTTCAGGTAATTCCAGATTCCGAAATGTTCGTTAGGCGAGTGGATGGCATCACTGTCCAATCCAAAGCCCATCAAAATAGTTTTGCTCTTTAATTCCTGTTCAAATAAGGCAACAATAGGAATACTGCCACCACTTCGTTGTGGGATTGGTGTTTTTCCAAAGGTATCTTGATATGCTTTTGAAGCTGCTTGATAACCAAGGCTATCGATAGGCGTGACGTAGCCTTGACCGCCATGATGAGGTTTTACCAATACTTTCACACCTTTTGGCGCAAGACTTTCAAAGTGTTTTTTGAACAGCTCTGTGATTTCTTCCCAATCTTGATGTGGCACCAATCGCATTGAGATTTTAGCAAATGCCTTGCTGGCGATGACTGTTTTGGCACCTTCACCGGTATATCCTCCCCAAATGCCATTGACGTCCAATGTGGGTCTTATAGAATTACGTTCGTTGGTGGTATAGCCTTTTTCGCCATAAACAGCTTCAATATCCAATGCTTTTTTATAATCCTCCAACGAAAATGGGGCTTTTGCCATTTGTGCACGCTCTTCGTCTGAAAGGTTTTCAACTTTATCGTAAAATCCTGGAATGGTAACATGGTTGTTTTCGTCGTGCAGCGCAGCAATCATCTTGGTCAATACGTTGATCGGATTGGCCACGGCGCCACCATATAAACCAGAGTGCAAGTCTCTGTTAGGACCTGTAACTTCAACTTCCACATAACTCAAGCCTCTTAATCCCGTGGTGATTGACGGGGTTTCTTTTGAAATCATGCCCGTATCCGAAATTAAGATGACATCATTCTTGAGCTTTTCTTGATTGACTTTTACGAATTTCGCAAGGTTGACGCTGCCTACTTCCTCTTCACCTTCTATCATAAATTTGACATTACACGGCAACTGATTTGTGGAAGTCATAAACTCTAAGGCTTTAACGTGCATGTACATTTGGCCTTTATCATCACAGGCACCTCTGGCATAAATGGCACCTTCAGGATGGAGTTCTGTCTTTTTAATCACCGGCTCAAAAGGCGGTGAGGTCCATAATTCGATTGGGTCGGCTGGTTGCACGTCGTAATGGCCATAAACCAAAACTGTTGGTAAATTTTTATCGATTATTTTTTCACCATAAACAATTGGGTAGCCTTCAGTTTCACAAATTTCCACATGATCACAGCCTGCTTTTTCTAGACTTTTTTTGACTTCGTCAGCGGTTTTTAAAACGTCCTTTTTAAATGCCGAGTCGGCACTAACGGATGGGATTTTGAGAAGTTCGATCAGTTCATTTATAAATCGGTCTTTGTTTTTCTCTACGTAGCTGTCTATGTTTTTCATAATTAAGTTTTAAGTGGTTTCCTCTATTTACCTTGGGTTTGTCCAATTTTATTGAGCTTGTTGAAAGGTCGAGGAAATCTGTTTTTAGAATACCCAAAAATACAAAAAATCAGATGAATTTTTCTTTGATAAAGTTATTTGTATATTCAATGGAATGTTTATATTTGCAACCCGATAATAATCGGAACCTATGCAGGTGTGGTGGAATTGGTAGACACGCTAGACTTAGGATCTAGTGCCGCGAGGTGTGGGAGTTCGAGTCTCCCCACCTGTACAGATAAAGAAGCTTCAATAAATATTGAGGCTTTTTTTTATGCAAAAACGTTATATAATAGCTTTGGGGAGACGAGAAGTTTACCCTGAGCTAGGTCGAAGGGAGCCTCCCCACCTGTACAGAAACTGAAGCTTCTCTTTTTAGAGGGGCTTTTTTTGTTTTATGATGGAATTGGCAGCCACGTCACGCTTAAGGGCGTGATGCCGCGAGGTGTGGGAGTTCGAGTCTCCCCACCTGTACAGATTAAAGAAGCTTCGACAAATGTTGAGGCTTTTTTTGTGGACATATGTTATGATCCGTACTGGGGAGACGAGAAGTTTACCCTGAGCTAGGTCGAAGGGAGTCTCCCCACCTGTACAGAAACTGAAGCTTCTCTTTTTAGAGGGGCTTTTTTTGTTTTATGATGGAATTGGCAGCCACGTCACGCTTTAGGGCGTGATGCCGCGAGGTGTGGGAGTTCGAGTCTCCCCACCTGTACAGATTAAATAAGCTTCAATAAATATGAGGCTTTTTTTATGCAAAAGCGTTATATAATAGCTTTGGGGAGACGAGAAGTTTACCCTGAGCTAGGTCGAAGGGAGTCTCCCCACCTGTACAGATTAAATAAGCTTCAACAAATGTTGAGGCTT
>NZ_SDDZ01000022.1 GCF_004115975.1 Gelidibacter gilvus
GTGGCTGAGTTTTCACAGGAATTACCATCACTATAGGTATAGGTCAGCACTTGAGTGCCCACTGAAGTATCAAAGTTGAACGTGCCGTCACCATTGTCGGTAACGCCTGTTCCACTATAGGTACCACTTGTAGGCATTCCTGATCCTAGGATGTTTTGAACAAGTCCAGCATCTGTACACCAGGAGCCACCGGAAACGGTCACTGTTGGAAGGTCATTGACCTCTAACGAGGCGGTTGCACTGTTGCTGCAGTTGTCGCCATCCGAATAAGTGTAGGTCAGTGTTTGTGTGCCCACCGAAGTATCAAAGTTAAACGTCCCGTCACCATTGTCGGTAACCCCAGTCCCACTATAGGTACCACCTGCTGGCATTCCTGAACCTGCAATGTTTTGCACAAGTCCCGCATCTGTACACCAGGATCCGCCAGAAACGGTCACTGTTGGAAGGTCATTGACCTCTAACGAAGCGGTAGCACTGTTGCTACAGTTGTCGCCATCCGAATAAGTATAGGTCAGCGTTTGTGTGCCTACCGAAGTATCAAAGTTGAATGTACCGTCACCATTATCGGTAACGCCCGTTCCACTATAGGTACCGCCCAATGGCATACCTGATCCTGCAATATTTTGAACTAGTCCTGCATCTGTACACCAAGAGCCGCCAGAAACGGTCACTGTTGGTAACGGATCAATACTGATTTCTATTTTATCTGTCACAAAACAATTAGCATCAACCTCACTTCTGACGTAATATGTTTTGGCAGCTAATGGACTTACAGTCGAATTTATTGGATTTGTATTGGTATTTGCCTCTGCTTGAGTTTCATGAAAGCTAACAATTCCATTTGAGGTAACCAATGTCGTTAAGTCAATATCAGATTGTGATTCTGCACAAACCGACCCATTAACTGTTTCTAATGTCGGTTCTACACAACACTCAGGTGCCGTACCTGTAACGGTTGCCACACAACTATCTGCGTTTCCATTGTTAGGATCTCCAGGATAAGGATCTGGATGATCACAGCCTGCACTTGGGGTTACAGGAATTGGTGGATTTGAATTAGTCGTTTCAAAAATTTGAATATTATAATCTACTCCTTGATCGTAGGTTAAGGAAATCACACCTGTTGTACTGCCTGCCTCGCCTGAATTCGTCAAACAGACTCTATTAGACAAGCCGCCATTTTTAGCGTTCGCGTCATACCCAACATATTCTCCGTTAATGCCTTCTATTGGCACATTAATAGTAAATGTTCCGTCATTATTACATACCTCTTCTGGTGTGCCGCTACTTAATGAGCAGGTTTCAAAATCTGCATCACCACAGCCATACCGTGCTTTAAAATTATTAATAGCTAAGTTGCCATCTGCATTTTGGTCCCAAATTGCAAGGTAGAAATTGGTAGCTTCAATAAAATCCGTACCATCAATGGGTATCGTATTCCAGGTACTTGAACTTTCAACTCCACATGCTACTTTTGTTAAATTGCTACAATCGCCACTCAATTGATTTCCATTGGCAGCCAAAGAGGTTCCCGTTTGATGGACATTAGATACATAAAGAGCCCACCCTACTTTATCACCTGAATTATCGTTCAACTGAATTTCGAAGCTGCCCGCTTTAGGTCTAACGTCAAAATTCAACCAAATGATAGGTTGTCCATTGGTAGGGTTTTTAACATTGACAGGCTGACCGCTACTTGGGTCTATACATGAATTTGAGCCTTCAACATTAATGGCAAATTGATTGGAATTATAAACAGAATTATTAAAGGGCACTAGTTGCGCTTGAGTTTCAGCAGAACTCCCACAACGTATAATACCATTGGGAGAAGGTGCTTGATTAGAATCATTAATTGATCCATTTTGATTCCAAGAAGCTCCTCTTGTCCATCTTTGAGCACCTTCACAAGGTGTGTCATTTTGTGCAAAAAGCTCTGGACTTGACTGAACAGAAAAGAACAAAACTAGGGCGCAACAAATCAGATTCACAATAGACTTTTCCAGTCTACCGGTTTTGGTAACGTAGAATAATAGCATAGCATTTGATTTAATTAATAGATTCACCTACATGAACATATAAATAAGTCGAATACTAGTAGATTTGGAGTTGGCAACCAATATTTAGAGGGCATAGTCAGGACACCCAATTTTTGAAAATGCTATTAATCAAAAAATCTGCTATTAATTTATGTGAAAAAAAAAATTCTAGGAGGAATAATCAAATATATAAAATATTATTTGATTTACAATTTTTAAATTTCATAAAAGACTGAAATACAAGTACTGACATCGACTTTGGGTGTGGGATAAATATTACAGAATATAATTGGCGCCATATCCTATCACGGATATCTCCTATATTATATAAATTAAATTTTTATCAAACAAATTCTATTTGACAATAATAATAAAGAAGTATACGTCCAAATTTCTAAAAATTAGAAGAATTTGAATTCAAATAAAACTAGTGGAAAGGAGATATTAAAAACAAATTTGAATTGCTTGCAGGATGGTCCTGAAATCTTTTGATAAGGTCGAAGAATGGCAAATCAATTTCATATTGTAACATGGAGGTTGTTGCCGAGGTACTGCCATGGCATACTTCGCGCTTGTCAACGATCACTGTTTTATAGCCATCTGCAATACATTGATGTGCAATTAAGCTTCCAGTGATACCGGCGCCAACGATTACAATATCAGTTTCAATATCTGAATTTAGTGAAGGATAGGAATGAAGAATTCCATTTTTTACCAGCCAAAAAGGCTCAACAGATGTTAATCGCATAGAACTAAGTTTTTCTAATCCAAAGTTAGCCCATTGCGAATATCCTTTTACTAAAATTGATAACCCATTCCCCTATTTTATGAGATCAAGTTTTTTATGATCGTTTTTACAGGAAGAATTTCTTTAGTATGCTCAATACTTGGTCCCGCCACCCAAACGGTTTTATAGGTCGCTTCTTTTGCCGCTTTTTCTGTGGCTCTCATTCCAATTGAAAAGCGAACCATTTTAACCCATTTTTTGAGCTTTTTATTTCTGTTCAAAACCGATTCCAACCACGATTCTTTAGTGCCAATCTTTTGAACATAAGGCGTATTGATAACTGTACAAGGTGTACCAGAAATACGTTGCGTCATCACAATATCTTCTGCGCCATAATCCACACAAGCCTGTTTATACTCATCTGTGACTCCAGCTTCTACAGAAGCGATAAACGGACTGCCAATTGAAACGCCATCGGCGCCATAACTCAACATGGCATCAAGTTCAGCTTTTGTACCAACGCCACCAGCTGAAATTATGGGAATTGTACAATGCTTTTTTAAAAGTTCAATCAATGCTTTTGGTGAAATTTCACCGCGATGACCTCCCGCTTCATTATTGACCGCAATAATGGCATCACCTCCTAAAGCTTCTACTTTTTGAGCAAACTTCAAATCGGTAACATCGCAAAGCACTTTAATGCCCACTTTGTGCGCCTGATTGATGGTTTCTTCTGGACTTCCCAAAGAGGTGATGATAAAGTCACAACCTTCTTCACATAAGACCCGCAGTTGCTCTTTGTATTTGATGTTGGATTTGTTGACAATTAGATTGAATCCAAAGGAACCGCCCTCTACTTTCGCCGCTTTCAACTCGTGGATAGCAGCTTTGAGTTCTGGCAAGGTTCTATAATTCAATGCCGGAATGCAGCCTGCAATACCTGCTTTCATTGCTTCAATGACCATAGCGGTATTGGAGACCAAAAACATTGGGGCTTGGATGATTGGATATTTGATTTTGAGTAGTTGGTTGAGTTGCGCTGGCATCTTTATAAAATTGAATTTTGACAAATATAATAATTATTATGCACGCATAGTACTTTTATTTAGGTCTTAAAATTAGCCTGTGAATATTTATGTGAATTCACTATAAAAATGTACTTTTATCAGTATTTTTTTTTCGTCATCACCAATTATATATTGTATTTATAATTGTTTAAAATGGTTACCGAGCAAAGTAATTACGATTCCTATTACCACCTATTAAGAAAAAATTTACTTTTTGAAACAGCTTCCAATCAGTCAATTTATGCGTTGGCAGCCCACTGTAAATTAAAGTATCTTATTAAAGGCGAGCATAGTATTGATAACGATAAAAATCTTTACACCTTTCATTTAATTACAAAGGGAAAAGTAAAAGTATTTAACCTAAACAATTTAGATAAGCACTTTACACTATTCATCCTATCTAAAAATGATGTTTTTGATGTTTTTACGCTAATAAATAACACACAACATCATGTATGTTATGAAATCCTTGAAAATCTCGAACTATTGGTTTTCTCTATCGATTTTTTAAGAGATTGGCTTAAAAGCAATCCAACAATCTTAAATGCTTTCTTTAAATATACCATTCAAAAGTTTGAATTATTGGAATCTCATATATTAGATATGGGAACCAATAATGTGGCTTCACGATTGGCAAAATTATTGCTCAAATATTTCAACCCCAAAACTTATCAAATTGAAGGGATCAACGATTTGACCCACGATGAATTGGCACAATTGATTGGCACTTCAAGAGCGGTTTTCAATCGTCATATTCAGGAATTTAAAAAAGCAGGAATTATTCAAGTTAGTCGAAAACATATACAAATTCTAGATCTTTCTCTCCTAACCAATCGATCTCATTTAGAGGATCCCTTCGTTTAAGAATTATAAACATCATGTCTTTTGTTCGATAATTAGCGGATGTTATTTTCGCAACAAAACGATCTTCAATGGTTTCATCGCTTTACTTCAAGATACTTTTCTAGGCATCCCAAGTCAAATCAATCCCAATTAAGGATTCTAATAGTCATTTTAAAAAAAGGAAGCTCGGTCGTATTTTTTGCATCATTACCTCAATAATAAAATGTCGCCATTGATAACATAAGAGAGTTAATTTATGAGTCGCGTTGAGATTATTCGTCATTTATAAACCACATTAATATGTGATTGACAAACGGTTAACTAAAATATACCTTAGTAATCTATTAATCCAAAAACTAAAAATCATGAAAACAATTCTAGTTGGTCTCTTTCTAGGTCTTACCAGCCTAATGAACGCACAAAGTTTTACCTCACTGGTAGACGAAGTGGCATTAAACGAGGTAGTTATATCTCCTTATAAAAACATTGAATACTATAATGTAGTGTATGAACCAAATGCGCCTTCGTCAGCCAAGATGTTAGAATCCGAAGTTGGAAAATATGATATTAGAAATGCAACCGTTTATTCTGAAGATCATGATAGTTATGAGGTGTTATTTACATGTGAATATGGAAATATCTTAGCCAAATTTAACGATGATGGCGAATTATTAAATTCAAAAGAAGAATTTAAAGGCATTCTATTACCACAAAGTGTCATAGAAACACTCCGAATTACTTACCCCGATTGGAGACTTAATTCAACAGAATATTGGGTAAAATATAACTTAGATAAGGATGTCATCCGAATGTATGAAGTACAACTTACAAAGGGCAACAAAAAAATGAACTTAAAAATTGATTGTAAGGGGGTAATCTTAAATCCAAAAAATGGATAAAATAATGCTGACAATTCATCTATAAAAAACGTGACCCTATAATACGGTTGCGTTTTTAATCTTGTAGATACGCTTTACGGTTCAATCATTCCAGAAGATGGTTCAATACGGAGGTCTTTTATTTTTACTGCTTCATCTCTCCATTCAATTATTTAATTGTCATTCAAGGAAGTTTCAAATTGACTTCGAGTAAATTGGTCATTTACATTATCCATAATTTCAAGTTCTAATTCCTCCCATTTCAACATAAAAATCGCAACTTAAGAATCTCTTCATTTAAGAAACATTTAAGTTCATTTTTTGTCAACAATTAGTGAATGCTATAAAAGTAGCAAAGCAAAATTTGCTTGTTAATTACTTTTATTCCTGTTTCATCCCCAGAAAGAGAATATCCGCTCGAATTCTTGATTTTAATAAGTCATGAATTTCAAAATCGCTTCATTTAAGAACCATTTTATCTTCATATTATCTTGTTAAATAATTGGTGAATGCTACAAAAGTAGCAAAACTAAGTCTGCTTAATTATTACTTTTATTCTTGTTTTACTTCTCACTACGAACGTATCAACACGAACTATTAATACAATAAATCCTGGCTTCCCAAATCGCTTTCCTTTTAAAAAAGTTAACAATTAAAACAAATATAAATTATGAAAGCAATGTTAATCGGTTTATCAATTTTAGGTTTTACCAACCTCTCAAGCGCCCAAAATCTTAAACACAATGTAAGCTATGTGCATATGGACGAAATTGTAGTGTCGCCAATGAAAAATGTGAGTTATTACAATTCAGTGTATAATCCATACGCATCAAAAGAAGTCATAATGTTAGAGTCTGATGTAAGCAATTATGACGTCTCCAACTCCAAGATTTTTGACAATACGATTGAAACTTATAAAGTATGGTTCGAAAATACTGAAGGAAGCATTCTTGCCGTTTACAACAAGGATGGTGAACTGATAAATTCAGTAGAGAAGTTTGAACATGCACGACTGCCAGAAAGCGTGAGATTAACTCTTAAGAACACTTATCCAGATTGGACGCTAAATTCAACCGTCTATCGCGTGAATTATTTTAAAGGGATAGATGTTAAAAAAGTATATAACATTCAACTGAAAAGAGATAGAGAAAAAGTAAATCTAAAGATTGATTGCCAAGGCGTCATCTTACGTTCCAGTGATTAGGTGAGATCATCAAAAAAATAGCAACAAAAAAACGCAACCATGTCAATGATTGCGTTTTTACTTTTAACTTCAAGCTTTGTGCTTCACGCACATGAGATGCTTCGACCCTTCGACAAGCTCAGGGCAACGCAAGCTCAGCTTAAGCAATTCACGCAGTCCCGATGGAAAATCGGGACTGGGTTCTCTGCTTACTTTACTTCTTCAAAATCTACATCCTCAACATCACTGCCTTCATTGGACTGTCCATCTTGACTTGCGTCAGGTCCTGGTTGTGCACCACCCTGAGTATCTTGTGCTTTGTACATTTCTTCGCTAGCTACTTTCCAAGCTTCATTGATTTTCTCAAGAGCTGGATCGATTACTGCGATATCCTTAGATTCAAAAGCTGTTTTCAATTCTTCTAACGCTTCTTCGATTGGTTTTTTCTTATCATCAGATAATTTATCACCAAACTCTTTTAATTGACTTTCTGTTTGGAAAATCATAGCATCAGCAGCATTTAATTTGTCCACTTTCTCTTTCGCTAATTTATCAGCTTCAGCATTTGCTTCAGCATCAGCTTTCATCTTTTGGATTTCTTCTTCAGTCAATCCTGATGACGCTTCGATACGAATGTCTTGTGTTTTTCCAGTTGCTTTATCTCCTGCAGTTACGTGAATGATCCCGTTGGCATCAATATCAAACGTCACTTCAATTTGTGGCGTTCCACGTTTTGCTGGTGGAATACCATCTAAATGGAAACGTCCAATGGTTTTGTTATCGGCAGCCATAGTACGCTCACCTTGTAATACGTGGATTTCCACTGAAGGTTGATTGTCTGCAGCTGTTGAGAATACTTGCGATTTCTTAGTAGGAATCGTCGTGTTAGCTTCAATCAACTTTGTCATCACATTACCCATAGTTTCAATACCTAAAGACAACGGCGTAACATCAAGAAGCAATACATCTTTTACATCTCCTGACAAAACACCACCTTGAATTGCAGCACCAACGGCAACAACCTCATCAGCATTTACACCTTTACTTGGCGCTTTTCCGAAGAATTTTTCAACCGCAGCTTGTACAGCCGGGATACGTGTAGATCCACCAACCAAAATAACTTCATCGATATCTCCTTTTGAAAGACCTGCAGCTTTCATTGCATTTTGACATGGTTCAATGGTACGTTTTACTAAATCGTCAATCAATTGCTCAAATTTTGAACGTGTCAATGTTCTTACTAAGTGTTTTGGACCACTTGCAGTAGCCGTAACGTATGGCAAGTTGATTTCTGTTTGAGCTGATGATGACAACTCAATTTTTGCTTTCTCAGCAGCTTCTTTCAAACGTTGAAGTGCCATAGGATCTTTACGCAAATCGATATCTTCTTCTGATTTGAACTCGTCAGCCAACCAATCAATTACTTTTTGGTCTACGTCATCACCACCTAAATGGGTATCTCCTTCTGTTGACAATACTTCAAAAACGCCATCACCTAATTCTAAGATAGAAACGTCATGTGTTCCACCTCCAAAGTCAAAGACCACAATTTTTTGATCTACTCCTTTTTTATCCAATCCGTAAGCTAAAGCTGCGGCAGTTGGTTCGTTGATGATACGTCTTACTTTTAAACCTGCAATCTCTCCAGCTTCTTTTGTTGCTTGTCGTTGCGAGTCATTAAAATAAGCAGGAACAGTAATAACTGCTTCCGTTACTGTTTGACCTAAATAGTCTTCAGCAGTTTTCTTCATTTTTTGAAGAATCATTGCTGATAATTCTTGTGGTGTATATAAACGACCATCAATATCTACTCTTGGTGTATCGTTATCACCTTTTACCACTTTATATGGTACACGTTCTGCCTCATTTTTAGATTCAGAATACTTGTTTCCCATGAAACGTTTAATCGAAGAAACAGTTTTTGTTGGGTTTGTAACTGCTTGACGTTTGGCTGGGTCACCAACTTTAATTTCACCGCCTTCTACGAAAGCAATAACTGATGGTGTAGTTCTTTTACCTTCTGCATTAGGAATTACAACTGGCTCATTACCTTCCATTACCGAAACACAGGAGTTGGTTGTACCTAAATCGATTCCAATTATTTTACTCATAATATATGTTTTGTGTTGAATTATTAATTTTTTATTTCTCTTTGTATATGTCAATGACTGTGCCATGACAGAAAATATGACAAGGTGTCATTTATTTTACAAAAAACTTCATGGTGGTTATGGCTGCAGATAAAAAAAGGATTTGTAATTTTACAAATCACCCAAAAACAAATTCACATGAAAAAGATTGCATCCTTATTATTTGTAACAGCTCTATTTTTTACTGCATGCACTGGCTCTCAAGGACCTCCAGGACCTCCCGGACCTCCAGGTAATACAGGAACCCCTGGTAGTGATGGTAATATCATTGCTTCCTCCGCCTTTGAAATTGATGTCACTTTCAACGCTGACAATAACTATTCATACATTGAAGATTATGGTTTTGAAGTGTTAGAGTCGGACGTGACCTTGGTCTACAGATTATGGACCAATAGTGACGAGAGCACTGCTTGGCGTTTATTGCCTCAAACAGTGACTTTTACTACGGGCAAAAACCTCACTTATAATTTTGATTTCACTCAAACAGATGTCCGCTTCTTTTTGGATGGTACTGTAGATTTCTCAATCTTACCAGCACAATGGACCGCCAATCAAGTTTTCAGAGTGGTCGTCATTCCGGCAGATAATGTGGGTGTTGACTTCTCTAATATTAATGAAGTCATGCAATCGTATCACATTGAAAATTTTGAGATGAAATAGACTTCGAAGTTTTTTTATCAAGGATGTTTTTACGACAATCCCTTGTCAGTTTCAATTTGCACTATCATAGATGAGACAAATTCTTACTGACATTGATTTGTGAAGTAATGACATCCTTTTTTAATTTAATTACTCAGTATCAACTAAATAGTATTAAGACTTCTCCACAAGGAAATTGAGTCATAACCTGACTGTCAGCAATATACTTAATGCTACTGGTTGAGGAAAAGTTCACATCGTTTTCCTTTCTTTTTTCATCTAAAAAGGGATTATCTTTGTTCATCTAAATCGTTTTCGTCAATGGAGTGTATTTCTGTATTTGATATGTTGAAAATTGGAGTGGGCCCATCAAGTTCTCACACCTTAGGTCCTTGGCGTGCTGCCGAACGTTGGATAAAAGAATTAAAGGAAAGCAAAAAATTTAACCAAGTAGAGCGCATAACGGTGGATCTTTATGGTTCCCTGTCATTAACTGGCAAAGGTCATGCTACGGATTATGCCGTCATGTTGGGATTATATGGTGCCGATCCGGAACATATTCCAATTGATGACATTGAAACTATTATTGAAACTATCAAAAAGACAAATTCGTTGTTATTTAACAATGAGATTCCAATCGCATTTGATGCCAAAACGGACATTGTTTTCAATAGAAAATTTCTTCCGTACCATGCCAACGGTATGATATTTACAGCAACTATCGACGGTCAGAAATCCAGTTCCACCTTCTACTCGATCGGCGGTGGATTTGTAGTGAAAGAAGAACGAACAGTTTCAAAAAAACAGGATGAAATTTTCGAAAACACATTTCCTTATCCCATTCGTTTAGGTACGGAATTGCTTGCTTATTGTAGCGAGTTAAACCTTCCAATTTCAGGAGTGGTCTTAGAAAACGAAAAATCGATTAGAGATATGGAAACTATCGATTTTGAGTTGAAACGCATTTGGGACACCATGTTGGAATGCATGTATATTGGCTGTCATGCTGAAGGTCATTTGCCTGGAGGATTGAACGTGAGACGACGCGCATTTGACATGCATAAAGCATTGAAATGTGATTTGCCTTATAAAAATCCGCAAGAATGGTTAGAGACCATTAGAAAAACCGAAGTAAAGTTTAGACACATTCTGCAATGGGTCAGCTGTTTTGCACTCAGTGTCAATGAAGTGAATGCAGCATTGGGTCGTGTTGTAACAGCACCAACCAATGGAAGTGCTGGGGTAATTCCGTCGGTTTTAATGTATTATCTGGTGATTGAAAACCACGATGCCGATTTTGAGGATATCAAGAAATTCCTTTTGGTAGCTGGTGAAATTGGCAGTATTTTTAAGAAAGGTGCAACCATTTCAGCGGCTATGGGTGGGTGTCAGGCAGAGATTGGGGTCTCATCGTCCATGGCGGCAGGTGCATTATGCGAATTGCTTGGAGGTACTCCAGACCAAGTGTTGATTGCGGCCGAAATTGCCATGGAACATCATCTCGGGATGACATGCGATCCTATTGGAGGTTTGGTGCAAATACCGTGTATAGAACGCAATGCCATGGGTGCCATTAAAGCCATTAATGCGGCAGAATTGGCACTGGGCACAGATCCTAAAAACGTAAAGGTTCCTTTTGATAAAGTGGTGAATACCATGTGGGAAACCGCTAAGGACATGAGTTCCAAATACAAAGAAACCTCTGAAGGTGGTTTAGCAGTTGGTGTGAATATATCAGATTGTTAAGAAGCCCCTCTCCTGATTCAATCGGAATTTATTAAAAACCCTAAAATTTTAATCTTTTTAAACTTCCAATTTTAAGTTTTCAAGCCCAACAGCTACGTTTTTTTCAATTTCATCAGATTTTTAGATCATTTTGTTGCTATATTTCAGACTTCAAAGCCTAACCAGTTTCCCAAATCGCGAATGAGGTATTCACCTTTTAAAATACTGCTTTATCTTGTTGCTACGCTTTTGGTGCTATTAGGAGTAACTTATCTAAGCACTTCAAGACAGCTCGACAATGGGATGACACAAGAAGGTTTCTTTGTGGGTGATACTCATATTAAATATCCCACCCACGAAAGTTTTTTAGAAGACCAAAGACACGATCCCTACAAAATTAAGAGTTTAGATAGTATCGTCGATAATATAGAAGGCTTGGTTAAAGATCTTGATAAAGACATTTCAGAACCCACTTCCATACCTCAAATTCCTGATTTTACTAAAATTGATACGTCAAAAGTACAGCGCATCAATTATCCCAAAGATCGCTCGGCTTTTATTGCACAGTTAAAAGAAAGTTTGAACAGTGACCAATGCCGTATCATCCACTATGGCGATTCGCAATTGGAGGGCGATCGGATTTCAGGCTACTTACGGAACAGACTTCAAGGTTTATATGGCGGCACAGGTCCAGGTTTTATTCCCATCGTTCAAGTTTACGATCAAATTAGCGCCAATGTCACCCATTCTGATAATTGGACGCGACACGCCTACTTTGATCCTACCCAAGAAAAATTTCCGCATAAAAAATATGGTGCCTATTCATCGCTATCCAGATTTACAGAAGCTTATGAAACTGTGGACAGTCTGCTTTTGGATTCCCTCAAAATAAAAAAAGCAAGTATCACTATCGGCATTCCAACAAAATCTTATGGAAAACTAAGAACCTTCAACACTATTGGTTTGCACTACGGAAACGCCCTCGCACCAACTTCTGTTAAAGTTTATAACGACGGCCAACTCATCACTTCCGAAATATTAATTGCAGATGGCGCCTATCATAAATTAGCGATAAACCTGGCCGATACACCTTCCCATCTGAAAATTGAATTGGAAAGTAAAATAAGTCCAGATTTTTACGGGCTCACCTTAGATGGCAAAAGCGGAATTTCTTTGGATAACGTGGCCATGAGAGGCTCTTCAGGAACTATTTTCGCGGGTACTAATGCTGGTAATTTTCAAAAAATGTATCAGCAATTACAACCCAAAATATTGATTTTTCAGTATGGCGGGAATTCGGTTCCTTATATTAAAGACTCTTTGGAGGTTAAAGAATATGCAAGCTATCTAAAAAACCATATCAATTGGGTAAAGCGCAAAAGCAATAATGCCAATGTTATTTTTATTGGCCCATCAGACATGACCACCAATGAAAATGGAAAGATGAAGACCTACCCCTTGCTCCCCTATCTGAATAATACCTTGCAACAAATGTGTACGGAAAACGGCATTGCGTTTTGGAGCATGTTTGATGCTATGGGCGGAAAAAATTCTATGCAGCATTGGGTTGATCAAGGTTTGGCTGCAAATGATTATACACATTTTTCACCCTCAGGTACAAAAATCATCTCCGAATTATTTTTCCTATCACTCTATTTGGATTTAAAGAACAAGAAATGAAAAAACGTTTAGTACTACTTTTTATAGGATTTACCACCACTCTTTTCAGTCAGAATTATGTTCTGGACAGCCTCAAACCAAAATTTGGCCATCTGATCAACTTTCAGGCGAATACCTTTAAAATGGCAGAAACCTCACCAACATTCCATCAATTTTTCGCCAAACTGGATTCGGTTTACAGTGGTGAAAAACAAAAACTGCATATTTTCCACATCGGCGGGTCGCATGTTCAGGCCGATATATATTCCAATAAAATCAGAACCTATCTTCAAAATACCAATACCGTTTCTCAAGGCCAACGCGGCTTTGTATTTCCGTACCATTTGGCACATACCAACAATCCGACAAATTATCGGATTGAAGCCACAAAAGCGAAATGGCAAGGCTATCGTTCTTCGGTCAGAAAAGATAGCATCGCTTGGGGTTTGTCAGGTGTCACCGCTGCATTTAGAGAGAAATCGGACACGATTATTGTGAAATCAAACTATCGAAATTATACCAATCAGCCTTATGAATTCAATAAATTAAGGGTTTTTTATAATACTTGGAAATCAGATTACAATCTCACTGTTCTCGATCCTGAACTCGTGATTTCTGATACTTTAAATTTGAACAAAATGTATCGGGAATTTCGATTTAATAAGCTGATTGATGAAGTAAGTTTTTGCTTGGAATTAAAAAATGACAGCATTCAAAATCCGGAATTTGCGTTGATGGGAATGGAATTCATGAATGACAACGACGGTATTGAATACACCAGCATAGGCGTTAATGGCGGTAGTTTTGCCTATTATAACCGCGCTGCCTATTTTGAAAAACAGTTCCAGCTTTATCAACCCGATTTGTTCATCATTGCTTTAGGAACAAATGATGGCTATATGCCAAAAAGCGAATTTGATGCCGAAAATTTCCGAATGTATTATGACGCTTTTATACAGATGATTCGACGGGTCAATCCCGATTGTGCCATTTTACTGATGGTTCCAAATGACGATTATTACCAACGAAAAATCCCTAATCCAAATACAGCCACTCAACAAAAAGTGATCATGGAGTTGGCAGAAAAATACCAGATGGCAGTTTGGGATTTGTACGAAATTATGGGCGGTTTGGGTTCATCGAATAAATGGTATCAAAATAAATTAATGCCTCGTGATCGCATTCACTTTACGCAATTGGGATATAGCATTAAAGCCGATTTGTTCATGGATGCGCTGATTGATGCCTGGGCAAAATCTACCCATCGAGATAAAGAAGAATTGTTAAAGCACTATAAAACATTGAATGAATAGGCTATACGATATTTTTAAATTTTCTGAGGATTATCCACTGATCTTTACCCAAGCAAATTTTTGGATATTTTTTGCCGTGGCCTATTTTTTGTTCGCCCTTGTGCACAAGAAAATTACACTTCGAAACTCCTATCTCTTTTTAATTTCGTTATTCTTTTATTACAAAACCAGCGGCTTCTTTATTGGTATTCTTATTTTCAGTACGCTCGTCGATTTTTTCATCGGTAAGGGCATTCATAAAAGCCAACACCAGACCAAACGTTATATTTTAGTGACCTTAAGTGTCGTTATCAATTTAACGGTGCTCTGCTATTTTAAATACGCCTACTTTTTTACGGATTCTTTCAATATGTTGTTCCACACCAACTTTGAAGTGGTCAATTGGCTGGCGCATTGGGGAAATAGTTTTAATGATCAGAACTATTTTACGGTAGATAAAATCATTCTTCCGGTAGGAATTTCCTTTTACACGTTTCAGACCATCAGTTACAGCGTGGATATTTTTAGAAGAAAATTAGTGCCTTTAAAGTCTGTTCTGGATTTTGGATTTTATGTCAGTTTCTTTCCGCAGTTGGTTGCTGGTCCTATTGTGCGGGCAGAAAATTTTGTCCCACAAATTTCGAAACCAACCGTCATTACAAAATCTGATTTTGATACAGGAACCTTCATGATTTTAAAAGGATTGATCAAAAAAATGATCTTTGCCGATTTTATCGCGATGCACTTTCTAGATCGTGTGTTTGACGCTCCCGAAATGTTCTCAGGCTTTGCCAACGTTATGGCCATGATTGGGTATTCGCTACAGATTTATGGCGATTTTTCCGGGTATACGGATATTGCTATCGGATTGGCATTATTGATGGGTTTCAAACTGCCCATCAACTTTAATTCGCCCTATAAAGCTACCAATGCTGGCGATTTCTGGAAACGATGGCACATCTCCCTCTCTACTTGGCTTCGCGATTATCTATATATTCCTCTAGGCGGCAATCGGAAAGGTACTGCAGCGTCCTATATTATTTTGAGCATTATTCTGCTAGGTGTTTTATATGCCTACCAAGACATGTTGGTCGTATCCATAGTATTGGGTTCTGCCCTTCTCATTTTTATTCTTTCTTTATATAACACTACGGTAAAAAATCAAATCAACACGAATATCAACCTCATGTTAACGATGCTCATAGGCGGTCTTTGGCATGGTGCATCGTGGAAATTCGTGATTTGGGGCGGGCTCAATGGATTGGGAATTGTAGTTTACAAATTTTGGCGAAAAGTGAGTCCGTATGAAACTAACAACCAATGGTATGTACGTTGGTGGAAGATTTTGGTCACCCTGACCTTTATCACGTTTACACGAATCTATTTTAGAGGTGAAAGCATGGATCATATTGCACGATGGTATAAGCAGGTCGCTTATCATATGGATTGGCATTACGCTTTGGATATTTTAATCCATTATCAACTGGTATTCTGGGTGATGCTTTTAGGATATATCACACATTGGTTACCGGAATCTGTCAAAAACAAAATAGAAGGCATTTATGCTAACAGCCCCGCATTTGCCAAAGTATTGATTGCTGCAAGTGTTGGGATCATTTGTTATCAGGCATTTTCTACAGATTTTCAGCCGTTTATTTATTTCCAGTTTTAAGCAGGTTCGTGGCTAAATCATTTATAGAAACTAAAGTAGCTACAACGAATAGCAGGCTTTTAACCTTTAACTACATAATAAAGTTTAGTTCATTAAATAGGCCTCTGTGCGATAGGTCTTTTTTTTAATATTTAGTACGAAAAATTGCGCCTTGGCTACAAAAAATCGAAACTAGAAAGTCTTAAGTCCTATGTTATCTAGTCTATGTCTTAATTCTCTCATCTTTGTTCTGAATTCTTCCCACTTAATTGTTATTTTTACATCATTAAAATAAAAAACTATGTCAGTAGCGAAAAAAGATTATAAGAGAATCACCGTAAAGACCTTGGTGGATATGAAAACCAATGGCGAAAAGATATCAATGCTCACCGCTTACGATTTTACCATGGCAAAAATTGTTGATGGTGCTGGTGTGGATGTGATCCTGGTTGGCGATTCTGCAAGTAATGTCATGGCAGGTCATGAAACGACCTTACCGATTACCTTAGATCAAATGATTTATCATGCTGCTGGTGTGGTGCGTGCCATTGAACGCTCATTAGTAGTTGTGGATTTACCTTTTGGAAGCTACCAGAGTGATCCTAAGGAAGCTTTGCGCTCTGCTATCAGAATTATGAAAGAAAGCGGCGGTCATGCTGTAAAATTAGAAGGCGGCAAAGAAGTCAAGGAATCCATCAAACGTATTTTACATGCCGGAATTCCGGTGATGGGTCATTTGGGCTTGACGCCACAATCTATTTATAAATTTGGAACTTATACCGTAAGAGCCAAAGAGGATGAAGAAGCTGACAAACTCAAGGAAGATGCGTTGATGTTGGAAAGAATAGGCTGTTTTGCGATTGTATTGGAAAAAATCCCTGCAAAACTGGCTCAGGAAGTTGCTGAAAGTGTTTCCATTCCTGTCATTGGCATTGGTGCTGGCAACGGTGTGGACGGACAGGTACTTGTATTGCATGATATGTTGGGAATGACCCATGAGTTCAATCCGCGTTTTTTAAGGCGCTACATGAACCTTTATGAAGATATGACGAATTCTATTTCGCAATATGTGAAAGATGTGAAGTCGCTGGACTTTCCTAATGATGAGGAGCAGTATTAGTGGGTAGTGTTCAGTCTTCAGTCGGCAGTTGGCAGTATTCAGTTGGCAGTAGAAAAAAATCCCTATAAATAAGTATCAAATTGCAATAGGCTAGTTTACACTCGAAAGCAATCGGTTTAAATCTGCCTGCCTGCAGATCATAAAAAATCACCAGCCTGAACGTACGGGCAGGTCAGCGCTCTATATAAAAACAAAAATTATATCGCTTCGAGTATTTTATAGCTTAATCTAAACATTTTAAAATTATTTTAAAAACGATAGGACGCAGATAGCGTAACAAATGCTTTATACAAAAATACATTTGTAGTTGACATACTTATCAAAGTGACATAACTATTTTGAAAGTTGGTAATATTCGTCAGATTATGACCTGAAATATTAAAGTCCAATTTATTCTTTATTGCTAAATATTTTAATTCAAGGTCAATAAAATTATAAACTCTATCGACACTGTTGGATTTACTTGGATAAATCTGTTTAGTGTCAAAACTGAAAATTAAATCATCATTTAATTCATATATCATCTGAAAAAAACTTGAGAACTCCTCATTTCCATTCTTTATGAAAGAGGTTTTGTAGTCTACTAGTTGAAGTTTAACTCCCGACTTAAAATTTAGGTTACCTCTAAAATAACTACCATATCTAAATATAAAATTATTAATATTATTTAATGCTACATCTTTATTATCATTAATATCGACATAACTACGTCGGTAGATGCCGGCATATTCAAGAAAAAGACCTGACTTAATTGAACTTATGTTTTGATTAATTTTAAATGATGATACAACAAGGCTATTATTGTCAGCTTTCTCTTTAATGAGTATATCAAAATCTGGTAAATTTATATATTTATACCCATAGGTATTTTGATTATAACTATAACTAATTGAAGAACTAATGAATATATTTCTTCTGAAATCTGAAATGGAATAAGAAAATCTTGATCGATGTAAATAGAGATTAAATAGTGAATTGACTCCTTGCGAGAATCCTCTATTAGAAGTTAATAATAAACCTCTATAAATATCACTAATCTGAGGCTGCTTAGAAGAAAACTTATAGCCGAAATTAAGTTTACCCGCATGATCCATATCTTTAGTAACAATCAATTCAGGTTCTATATACAGCTGATCATTTGATTGAATGGGATTGTATGCTTCCCCAATTTAGAACTGTTTGTTAATCCAAATATATAGTTTTTCCGTTTTAAAATGAATTGGCTTTCTCTTCATGTTTCTGTTTAAAAGCCAATTTATTTTAAAATGTGCCCAGCGGCA
>NZ_SDDZ01000023.1 GCF_004115975.1 Gelidibacter gilvus
TCCGAATATCAAAATGAGTACGGCATTATTTCTACGCAACTGCAAGCTGGCAAGTTGAGCATTAAAGTTTTTTCCAACGAAAATCCGTTAAACGGATTTATGCAAACTGAAGCCGATTTAGAAGATGTATATTTCTCAACATTACAAAAACTACAATAAGATGCTATCTCATTTAATTTTATTCGAATGGAAATTTTTTGGTCGTAAAATTTCATTTTATGTGATGCTATTATCTTTTCTTGGATTTGGGGTATTAGTTGGAACTTCTGCGGGAATTACATTTCCAAATATCAAATATAATTCCCCTTATGTCATCAATTTTATATTAGGATTATTTTCATTGGTAAGTCTTTTTCCCATTGTAATAATGGCTTCACAAAGCTTATTAAGAGAAAAGGATAATCATTTTGAACAGATATTGTATGCGACACCAATAACAATCAGAAACTATTTTGTTAGCCGGTTTTTATTGGTTTTTGTAATGGCTGTGTTTACATTTTTTCTATTTCTTATTGGGTATATCCTTGGACATTTAATAAAAATGGACAATAGCGAAAATTTGGGGGTTTTTCATTTGAATTATTATCTAAATTCTTTTTTAGTTATTGTACTTCCCAACATCTTTTTATGTACCGCTATCGTTTGTTGCACTGCTTGGTATAGCAAAAATAAAATCTCTATTTATTTAAGTGGATTAGGCATTTACGTGTTGTATATGGTGGGTTCTATTTTTTCAAATTCGCCTTTATTTGCTGGTGCTTCGCCTGTTTCTGATAGTGCAATGAGCCTATCAGCAAAGTTAGACCCATTCGGAATGGTTGCGTTTTTTGAACAAACTCGATATTGGACAGCATTAGAAAAAAACACAATGGTTTTGCAACTTTCAGGAAATTTGTTGTTCAATAGAATTGCGATTATTTTATTGGCTCTTGCATTTTTATATGCCTCATTTAAACTGTTCAAATTTAAAGTCTCAAACAAGCAAAAAAAGAAAGTTGAAAACGTAGATGAATTAGCTAATAGAAAATATGTTTTTAGCAAAACAGCAACAAAACCACAAGGAAAAAAATATTTCATCTCAACAATTGTATCTTTTTTAAAAATAGATTTAAAATCAACCCTGAAAAGTATTCCATTTGTATTATTGATTATCATAACCCTCTTTGTAGTTGGTATGGAAATATATGGAGCAATAGAAGGAGGTATTCGATTACCACAAAATTTCGTTACCACAACTTTAATGGTCAATACGATTTTGGCAACAATTCCATTCCTATTGTTATTGGCAATGCTTTTTTATGGAAGTGAATTGGTTTGGAAAAGTAAAAGCGTCAATTTTTTATGCATCGAGAATTCAACACCATTTTCAAATTCGGCTTTGTTCATTTCAAAATTTGTTACAGTATTAATTATTTCGTTGATTTTGATATTTTCGTGTATTGTTTTAGGAATAGTATTTCAAATCTTATATCAGTATCCAATTATTGATTGGAGTTCTTATTTATCATTATTTTATTTTGTTGGCTTCCCTGCAGCGCTTTGTGGTCTTCTTATTATTGCGTTTCAATATATTATTAAATACAAATACATTGCACTTTCTGTTTCTGCCGTCTTTTTGGTTTTGACAAATTCATCTTTAGGCAAAGCGTTCGGGTTTAAATATCCATTTTCCCGATTTGCCAATTTTATGCCCGATATTTTAAGTGATATCAATGGTTTCGGTTATTTTCCAAAAGCATTTTTGGTAAATATGTTGTATAGTTTGTCTTTTGCGATACTACTTTCAGTCCTGGCCATTCTTTTCTTTAACAAATCGGTTTTAAAGACAAAATGGAAATCAATGACTTTTATGATTTTACCACTTTCAGTAATGATTTTTTCTGGAATTTATATTGATAAAAGTAGTAACACAACTTCTAAAGAAACTCAACTTAATTGGCAACAGCATTATGAAGAAAAATACAAAGTCTATAAAAACAAACCGCAACCAAGCATTACCGATGTAAAAACAAAAATCGACTTATTCCCAAAGGAAAATAGTTATAACGTGCAAGGAACATACGTTTTAGTCAACAAAACGCCATCTGCAATTTCAGAAATCTTAATAGCTACATCAAATGATATCACTTGGAATTCGATTGTTTCATCAGATTTAACTTTGGTAAAAAAAGATGAAAAATTTGGACAGTATTTGTTTCAAACAAAACAACAAATGTTACCGAACGACAGCATTTCGATTAGTTTCAATTTTGAATATAAAATTGAACCTTTAAAAGGGCATCAATCATTTAACGCCATTGTGGACAATGGTGCCTTTATGCGAATTAGTAATTACTTTCCCTTAATTGGTTATAATTTCGAAAATGAAATTGAAGACAAAGAAGAAAGGAATAAACGAAAAATGCCATTGCAAGATGCGCTTACAAGAGTAGATGCACCGTTGGCAAATCCGTATAATTATGAATTCATAAATCTTGATGCTACTGTTTCAACTTCAATAGACCAAACAGCAATTTCGATTGGAGAATTAGTAAAAAAATATTCGAAGAACAATCGAAATTATTTTCATTATAAAGCTGATAAAATTCCGTTCAGATTTGCAGTTTCATCCGCAAAATATGCTATTCAAAAATCGAGCTATAATGATAATGCTATCGAAGTTTTTTACGAACCCAAGCACCATCAAAATATTTCGCATTTAATCAATAGCATAAAAAAAACATTGCAATATTGTGAAACAAATTTTGGAAAATATCCTTACAAAACAATTCGATTTGCTGAAATAAGTTCTTTTACAAGAGGTTTTGCAGCAACTGCTTATCCTGCAACCATTTTTATCAATGAGACACAATTTCATTCAAATTTATCAGAAGGCGAAGGGCACGATGTTATCAATGAATTGGCAGGTCACGAATTGTCGCACGAGTGGTGGGGAAATGCAATGCTAAAACCCGATTATAGAGAAGGAAGTGGTGTTCTTACAGAAACATTGGCACAATACACGCAATTGATGCTCTTCAAAAATGAATATGGCAAAGCAAAAATGTTAGAAATGGTCAACCTATATAAAAATATGTATGAAAGCGAAAAAGCTTTTAGTGGAGAAGAGGCTTTATATAACTCAAATCCAACTAACGCAAATGTCATATACAACAAAGGTCTGGTAAAAATGTATGAATTGTATTTGTTGATTGGCGAAGAGAAAATTAATTTGGCCTTAGAAGGTTTATTAAGCAAACATAAATTTCCGTTGCAACCAGCAACAACTCTGGACTTGATTGAAGAATTGAAAATGGTTACCAAAGAAGAAGACTACAAGAAACTTGATGACATCTTTAAGGATTGAAAAAACGTCGGAATCAAGTCAGACGTGAAAAACATAACGTGCGGAAAGGAAAAACGACGCACAACAAAGTACTGTGCTAAAAAACAAGTAAAAATGTATTAATTTTCAACTAAAGTACTTCTATGAGCCCCATCATATACCAATCCCGATTTGGCTATGGCAAAGGCCTGTTTTAAGAGCTTGTTGCACACTGCTATCAACGCCAGTTTTTTGCTCTTCCCCTTTGCTACTATTCGTTCATAAATTTCCCTACATGCTTTGTTGTATTTGCAGGCTGTAAAGCTGCACATGAACAATAAATTTCGAAGTTTTTGATTGCCCATTTTACTGATCCTGCTACGTCCATTTACACTGCTGCCACTCTTTCTGATCACTGGTGTCAGCCCGGCATAACTGCACAGCTCACTTCCGCTAGTAAAACGCTCGAACCCATCGGTGAGAACCACCAACATCAATGCTGTTTTGTTCCCGACCCCAGGTATGCTCTTTAGGCGCGTAAGGACTCCTTGGTGTACTTGTTTGACCATTACCAACAGTTCTTTTTCCAAGGCCATTAATTCTATCTGGACGTGTTTCAGACTTCGTTTCAAGGACCTCAAAACTGATTTACTTGGATCTCCAAGGACCTTCTCGCCATGTAACTTATTTTTCAGCATGGTGCTCTGTTTTGTATATACAGAAAGGAGCCTGGTCATCTGGAGACACTCTGTCTGATGCTTGGAATTTCCTTTCCAAAGTTTCACTTCGACCTGTTCTGCATACTCGCAGATAAGTTTGGAATCGCTCTTGTCGGTCTTGATCTTCGAAAGCTTCATCTGTATGAGCCGCTTTACCGACAGAGGATTTTCAACGGATACCTTGATGCCTGATTCCAGTAGAAAATACGCCAGCTGGTAATGGTAATAACCTGTTGCCTCCATCACGCAATGACTATTGAAATCCAAAAGTTTTTCAAACTTCTTAAAGCCCATGGGAGTGTTCTTGAACTGATGATAATTGCCATTGGAGTCTGTGACATCGAAAACCAGATGGCTGATGTCTATTCCAAAATATTTGATATCTTTATTCATAAGAAAATGATTTTTGAAAGGACGAACTACGCGAGTTTCAACGACTTAAAATCGAGGTCCAAAGCCTCATAGAACTGTACGAAATCTGTGTAGAAAAGAGAGG
Source organism: Gelidibacter gilvus (assembly GCF_004115975.1). Classification (GTDB taxonomy): domain Bacteria; phylum Bacteroidota; class Bacteroidia; order Flavobacteriales; family Flavobacteriaceae; genus Gelidibacter; species Gelidibacter gilvus. Next base: position 4,520 of record NZ_SDDZ01000023.1, read on the forward strand.
GGATTTTCAATGTTGACGAAGTCTAGGCTTCTGCGTATATATTAACCTTATTCCTCTCTTTTGTCTTTTCTTGATTATGCTTAAATTTAATGAATTGTAAACTTAAGACGTATATAAAAAATTGCTGGTAAGAGCTTAATTCATTGGCTTTTTCATATATTTAAGGTCTGTGCTAATCCGAAAGGTTCGTGATTATCTACACGCAACTTTTCATATACAAAACCGTTGTGCTAAATTTGAAAAATGAAATCCGAATATATATATAAACTACTATTATTGACCTTAATACTGTCTTCGAGTTGTATTTCGACTAATAAATTGATTCGTAATAGTTCAACAGAAGTATCTGAATTTAAGGAAAGTAAACTTAATGGGATATACAGTAACGTAAATAAAATGTTTGACGGAAATAACCTATGGTTCGCTCTAACTAAACACAAAGAATCGGACAACTCAAATGTCAAAATAACGCTATTGAAAGAACAAATACTAAACATTAAACTTATTAGACAAGATTCGATTTTAGAGGAATATAATCTTTACGGAAAGATAAAAAATCAATACTTCTCAATTGACCGAGATTTGAAACTTATACCATTTTATCCTATTTATTACATTCATGACGAACAGAAAACAATTTTGGGAAATGATAAAGATGGAAATTTAATTTTGGTTAACGGATTCAAGAGTGAAGGAGCAATTCTATTTTTTGGAAACGGAAACCATGGGATATATGAACATAAATTTGAAAAAATAAAAAACTAAGCACAACAGTGGTAATCGTTGCACAACCCCATAAATTCATAAAAACAGAACGCATTTAAGCCCTTTTTAGGGCTTTTTTATTTTTATTTTGGAGGTTTAGATAAATTCCGGATGACTTAAATTCAAGTTGATTAAGTTCTGATGCGCCCTTATTTTATTAAATAAAAGAGCAAGTGCTTTAGCACCACTTTTTGTCAGTTTTTGTGTGAACTTCAAGTACTTTTTAAGGTTATAGGCCATGGCAGACAAGTGCATGACCTTGTTTGCCTGCGCTATACCTATCGTGTTTATCTTTCTCAGTCCCATGAACTGCGTCAGTGTACCAAAAACGGGTTCTACGGTGCTTTGACGTTTGCCCTTAATGTACCTGCCCCGCGGGCTGTTTACCCGTTCAATATTGCGCTCATACTCTTCCCTGAAGTACGTGACCGAGAACTTCTTTTCTTTGGCCGTCCTGCCCAGGCAACTCGCCTTTATGGGGCAGTCCCGACATTGATATGTAGAACCGCGGTACTCCTTTTTTAAGGTTTTGGTTCGGGTGTCGCTGAAGACCTTCTTAAAGGGAATAATCTCACCCTGGGGACAGACATAGTGATCCTGGTCTTCATTATATTCAAAACCATCCGGCCCACCTTTATAGGTGCCGTGCGGCGGTATAAAACTTTCCAGATTGATCTGCTCCAGAAATTCATAGTTCTCACCGCTGCTATAGCCTGTATCGGCCACACAGTTCCGCCATATCAATCCCGCTTGGTTCAATCGTGGCTTTAAGCGTCCAACAATATCCTGTAAATATTGATTGTCCTTTTTATCGGCATGGTAGGCATGGATATCCGTGATGACATGATGGCCCGTGTCCACGCAGAGCTGGCTCAGGTAATTGAGCTTTCTCGCTTTTCCGGGCTTGACGCTGATGCGCGCATCGGGATCAGTGGGGATATAATGCGTTTTGTTGCTAGTGTACTTACTACCCTTGTTGCCTGCTCCCTGACGCTGATCCTGATCTTTTGCCCACTTCTTGTTACGGCTCTTTATTGCTCCCAGTTCTTGTTTGCTGGCACTGATGGTCTGCAGCTCCTTGCTGGCCTTGTTCTCTTTGCTCTTTCGTATTGGCGTCTCTTTATCCATTGCGCTGATGTGCCGAATCTTCAACAAATGTGCGGCCAGATCTTCCTCGGGCACTTTTAGTTCCAGACTGTCCATTGAGGCATTGGTCTTTATCGGCGCTGAATCTATGGCCTGCGTATGCCCACTTACCATGCCCTTTTCAATGCACATCTGTAAAACATTGGTAAAGACATCCTCGAATACATCTTCTGGGAAAAGTTGGCGTGTACGGCTGATGGTAGAATGCCAAGGAAGTTCATCTTCCAGATCATAATCTATAAAAAACAGGATATCCAAACGCATACTACAATGTTGGATAAACTTTCTGTCACTGATGATGTTCTCCAGATAACCGACCAAACACAGTTTGAAGAACACGATGGGATCAATGCTTTTTTGACCGGTAGAACCGTAAAAGGGTTCGGTCGCTCTGTACAGAGAGTTTAAATCCAACACACTTTTGAGCTGTCGGTAGAAGTTCTGCTCGGGAACGCGTTCACTCAGTAAAAATCGGGTGAACAACTTCTCTTGATATGTCTTTTTGCCTTGCATATCAACAATTTATGATTTTAATTAACCCATAATCCATTATTCGATTAACTTTATCAACAGAGTTGTGCAACACGCACAGTGTGTATAAGTTATGGCTGTGTCTGTGCCTACTTGGAAATTCCTGCGGGATTTCCACAGGCTCGGTCAATTTTTACTATTTTAGGTGTTTAACCCACGCAACTATTCTTAAAGATAAACGTTACCTGCCATTTGACCAACCAAGATGCCAAATAGAAAAATATTATTCATCATAGCCTTTTTTTGTATTTTAAAGCTGACACTTCATTTGATTGCAGATGCAAATTCTGGATTTCAAGGCGATGAATTATTGCACATAGAAACGGGAAACTATCCAAGTTTGGGATATATGGAATTTCCGCCCGTAATTGGTTGGCTGGCTTTTATCCAAAATCAATTTCATTCCCAATCCGTATTTCTACACCATATCTTTTCGCACATTGCTTCATTATTGATTTTAATACTCATCGCACTTACAACTGTTAAACTGGGCGGTAAAGCAAAAGCGGTTTTTATTGTACTACTTTGCATTTTGACCGCACCAGCTTTCGGCCGAGGACATCAATTATTTCAACCCGTAGTCTTTACTCACTTGTTTTGGCTTTTTTCATTTTATCAATTGGTACGATATGTAATAACCCTTGACAAAAAATATTTACTTTATCTAACAATCGGTGTCAGTTTTGGTTTCCTTACAAAATATGATATACTATTCTTTGTTGCAGGACTTACTGGTTTGCTGTTGAGCAAGCGGACACGCACAGCAATTTTGCAAAAAGATATTTGGAAATACATGCTCTTGTTCCTTGTACTTATAGCCCCAAATGTTTTATGGCAATACAACCAAGGATTTCCAGTACTTGATATGTTCTCACGTCTCTATGAAACCCAATTGGACAAACTGACAATAGTTGGAGTTCTCGAAAGTTTAATTATATCCTTAAATCCATTAACATTATTTTTTTGGGCGGGTGGATTGATTTATATGCTTAGAACAAAAAATAATTTTAGTTATCGCCCAATTGCACTTACAATCGTCATTTCCATAGCACTAATGGCGCTTAATAAAAGCAAAGCATATTATTTTTATCCTGCAATGATTACCTTGATAATCTTCGGGAGTATCTGGTTTGAACAAAAAATCCTGTCAAAACGCCAATGGATTTTATATCCCACAACTGCTATCCTTGTATTATCGGGTATTGTACTGATACCATTTGGGTTAGCCATCCTGCCATTGGATACATTTATAAAATTTGCGGGTATAGAAAAGAAAGACAATCGTTACCAAATAGAATATAAAGAGTATTACTCGAAATCAAAATGGGAAAAAACCATGGAAGGACTTCAAATCGTTTACGATAGCCTACCAATAGACGAGAGAAAGGATTATTTGATTTGGGGCAAACACTATAGTCAAGCAGGAGGAGTAAACCTTTTTAGGGAAAATTACGATTTACCAAAAGCATTTTCATACCACGGGAGTTTCTACCTTTGGACACCAAAAAAAGGCGAATTACCTAAAACAATTATAGCGTTTTCAAACGGAGAGGCTGGAATTGACTTTTTTCAGTCCTTCTTTAATTCGGTTGTGGCGGTAAAGCAAATTTATAATCCGTATGCCGATGACGATAAAGATTTGTGGCAGACCGTTTACATTTGCAAAGACCCAAAATTAAATTTTGAACAGTTGCGGACTGAATTTAAAACAAGGATTTTTGAATAAGCGATGCGAATGAAAACGGCAGGTAAGCCGTGCATAAACCATTGCTGGGTCTGTGCTCATCTGGAAAATTCTTGGAAATTTTACAGCGTAGTTTTGTATCTTTAAGGGTTCGTGCTTTAACACGCAACGGTCCATACACAAAACGTTAGCAGCAACTATAGCAAACCCGAGAAACATTAAACAGACCGACAATGAAACTAAGCATACTTTTATTTCTGAACATTTTCACTCTGTTAATCTCTTGTAATGGACAAACCACAAAACAACAGATTAAAACAGACAACATTGTAAAAGGCGATACTGTAACAGAACTTGGTAAAAGTATAATGGTTATTCATCAAGACAAGAACAATAATTATTGGTTTGGCAGTTGGGAAACAGGAGTGTATAAATACGATGGAAAGACATTGACTAATTACACAACAAAAGACGGTTTGCCAAACAACAGAATTGATGAAATAAAAGAAGATGAATCTGGCAACATATACTTCACCAGTTGTCACCCAAAACCAACTATAGTTAAGTATGACGGAAATACATTCACGACATTATCGCCAGTCTCAAGTAATGATTGGAAACTTAAATCCACAGATATGTGGTTTAGACATTCTTACGAATTTGAGAATAAAGCATATCGGTATGATGGTATTACTTTAAATGAATTGCAGTTACCAAAACCACCCGACATCCCCAATCCTTTTGGAATCTACAGCATTTATAAAGACAAGAAAGGAAACATTTGGTTTGGTACAAACCCTGTTGGGGTTTGTAGATACGATGGAAAATCGTTCGAATGGATTACGGAAGAGGATTTAACAGAATTTCGCAACGAAGGTGCAAACGGAGTGCGTTCGATTACGGAAGACAAAAATGGCGACTTCTGGTTCAATACCGAATATCGATATAGCGTTTATGACAGCGCAACATTAAAAAGCAATAAATTTTACTCAAGACACGAAAGCATAGGTGGTTTAGATGGGAAAAAGGCCAGCAATTTGAACGAGTATCTATCAAGTGCAATAGACAACAATAATAATTTATGGTTTGTGACATATCTTGATGGTGTTTGGAAATATGATGGAGCGAAAGTAAATCACTATCCAGTTCAAGATAATTCAAAAGACATCACATTATTCAGCATTTACAAAGACAACAATGGCGATCTTTGGCTTGGAACACACGAAAATGGAGCATATAAATTTAGCGGACAAACATTTGAGAAATTTAAGCCATTATCAACGAAATAAAAGCAGTTGCTAACAAAGATGTATATAAAAAATATGCGAAACAGTAATAAACTCAAGTCTTTTGGCTCGTATCTAACGTTGTGCTTAACCGAAAATTCAGTGCTTCGTAATCGCCTACTTTTCATATACTAACCGTTGCCAGTAATTGAAAAAGACCCACCCCACAATTAACACAGAAATTGGCAAAAAACAATGAAACGTAGACATTTTATACTAACAACACTTGCAGCTTTGCCTGTGCTTGCGTTTACCAAAGTAAAATCAATAGTTACGATGAGAACAAAAAAAGGATTTAAAGTTAATTCTGGTGAAGCGAGGTTTGGCATTCACTACAAAATGAAAGGTGTTACAATAAACACGTTGGACATTAAAATATCGGGCAAGGACACCGAAAATGATTTAGCCGTTTTTGAGCAAACCGGCTTAACACCAAATGGAGGGCCTCCTTTACACATTCATCCCAACCAAGACGAATGGTTTTATGTGGTTGAGGGCGAATATTTGTTTCAAGTTGGCGAGGATAAATATCAAATGAAAACTGGTGACACGATATTTCTTCCCCGAAATGTTCAACACGCCTTTGTTCAACTCACCGAGAAAGGAAAAATGATTGTTTCTTATCTGCCTGCAGGTAAAATGGAAGAGTTCTTCGCTGTTAAAGACAAGTGGACTTCACCTCCAACGAAAGAAGAAATAGCAAAAGTATTTGCCGACCACGAAATGCAAGTCGTTGGAGCACCGTTAAAAGTTGATTAACTAAATAATAAAGTAGTAGGAACCGCTAACAGTAGATTTTCAATACGTTAACGGTCATATTAACAGACAGCCTATTATGAATTCAGAACTATAAATTGACTTAAATATGAAAACAAAAATTGACCACCCAGGTGTTTATCTTCCGCCTCCACTTTTCTATGTATTGATTTTTTTTATTTCAATTTTCGCACAAAGGCAATTCCCACTTCCAAAGACCTTTTGGGAAACAAATTTTGCTTTTATAGCCGGGACAATATTTGTAATTACTGGTTTAGCTTTTCTACTTCCAGCGTTTGTCAGATTCTTCAAAACAAAAAACACACTTATTACTATTAAACCAGCCAACTCATTACAAACCTCTGGTATCTACGCCATCTCCAGAAATCCAATGTATTTAGGGCTTTTGGCTCTTTATACAGGAATAGCATTTTTTAAAGGCAATTTATGGACCTTTCTATTTATTCCATTTGTCATCTTGGTTGTTACCAAATTCATAATACTAAAAGAAGAGCAATATTTAGGCAGAAATTTCGGAACTGATTATATAGAGTATTGCAAAAAAGTTAGGCGTTGGATTTAGAATAAATTGATACATCTTAATAAAAGTTCAAATGGACTTATATGGACAAAAAAGCAAAAGCATTCCACAGAAAATCGTAATTCATCTTATTGAAATTTTGATTTTATGGCTATCATATTGGATTCTATTTCAAAGTGGCGGAGTTTGGTTTCAAAGACATTTACACATACACAATGCAACTGAAAACATTGATAGAAGAATAATAATTTTCACTTTCAACATCCTAATATTCCTTCGACTTGCATATATGATGATTGTCCTTTTAAAAAGAAAAATACCGTGGGAAGAAAGTGTCAGTGTACCCTTTGCATTTGCTCTGTATTTTATAGGTTATCCTTTATTCGTATTGCCGATTTCTGCACCAATTGATGGACTTGATTATTTTGCGATTGCATTATTTATAATAGGTTGTATCCTGAACAGCGGTGGAGAAATTCAACGGAATAAATGGAAAAAAGAACCTGCAAATAAAGGAAAAATATATACGCAAGGGTTTTTCAAATATTCTCGACATATCAATTATTTTGGAGACATTTTATGGGTATGGAATGTCTAGTTTAGCTGGGACGACTTTTTACGGTCATAAATTATATATTTGAATTATGGCAAAAAAATACAACAATGAATTAAAGCTTACAATAGTAGAGCTATTGCAATCAGGAATGAAAGCA
>NZ_SDDZ01000024.1 GCF_004115975.1 Gelidibacter gilvus
CAGAAATATTGCATCTATAAGCTTGAGACCCCGCTAAAAAGCGGGGTTAGTTCAACCAGCTATTTTGAATGCGCATTTCATGCTTTTCAAAATAGGGTGCAGAGATATTGCATCTATAAGCTTGAGATCCCGCTAAAAAGCGGGGTTAGTTCAACCAGCTATTTTGAATGCGCATTTCATGCTTTTCAAAATAGGGTGCAGAGATATTGCATCTATAAGCTTGAGACCCCGCTAAAAAGCGGGGTTAGTTCAACCAGCTATTTTGAATGCGCATTTCATGCTTTTCAAAATAGGGTGCAGAAATATGGCATCTATAAGTTTGAGACCCCGCTAAAAAGCGGGGTTAGTTCAACCAGCTATTTTGAATGCGCATTTCATGCTTTTCAAAATAGGGTTTCACTAAAAAAAAACTCAGACATATTTAAGAATGTGTCTGAGTTTTAAAGCCCCAAATTTTATAACCAACTGATTAAGAAAATGAATGTTGGCTTAAATTACAATGTAAGATACTATATAAATCCCTGATCACCAAACATCAACTGACTTTTTTTTACAAAACATATCCGATCCCTAATAACAGAGAAAACAAAAATGTAGATAATGACAACACCTTTAATTGCGAATCGAAATCGGAAGACGCCTGAGCTATTACAATGTTTTTAATGTGAAGTGCCAGCGGTAGGTAAGCTATAAGAAAGAGAAAGTTCCAAAGTGAAGTATAATATAAAAGAGCAAATACAAGGCCTACAACCATGGCGCTTATGACCAGAAATAAATGGTATATTTTAGATTTTTCCTTTCCTAATTTTACTGCGGTAGTAATTTTATTTGAGAGTTTATCTGACGCGATATCTCTCATATTATTCAAATTAAGGACACCTACACTCAACAGACCCACTGCAATTGCAGGTAACACTACAATATGATCCAATTGTTTGGCAAACAGGAAATAACTTCCAACAACACTCACAAATCCGAAGAAAACAAACACATAAATATCACCTAAACCTCTATACCCATACGCCGAATCTCCCATGGTATATTTCATGGCTGCATAAACTGAGACTGCTCCAAGTGCAAAAAAGAATAGGGAATAAAAAAAATAACGATGACCAAAAGCAGTATAAATAAGGAGTACCGTCAAGAATATCACAACCATGACATTGACTTTCAACGCATCAAACATTTGTTCAGGGGTGATTTTCCCGCTTTGGACGGCACGCATGGGTCCTACTCTATTTTCATTATCCGTGCCTTTGGTCCCATCACCATAATCATTGGCCAAATTTGAGAGAATTTGCAATGCAAGCGTTACCAATAAAGCCACTATAAAAATGAAAGGATTGAAGAACCCGTTATAAACGGCAAAACAACTTCCTATTACAATTCCAGAAATAGATAATGGCAACGTTCGTAATCTGAACGCAGAAAACCACAATTTTAATCTTTCCATTCTAAAATTTTGGGTGGTTTATGGAATCCATTTTTTTTCAAAATTGGGCTTTCTTTTTTCCAGAAAAGCATTTCTTCCCTCAATGGCTTCGTCTGTCATATAAGCCAAACGTGTCGCTTCTCCTGCAAAAACCTGCTGCCCTACCATCCCGTCATCGGTCAAGTTCATAGCAAACTTCAACATTTTTATAGAGGTGGGTGACTTTCCTAAGATTTCCTGTGCCCATTCGTAGGCTGTGCTTTCTAATTCGTCGTGCGGAATCACAGCGTTGACCATCCCCATCTCATAGGCTTCTTGCGCAGAATAATCTCTTCCCAAGAAGAAGATTTCTCGAGCTCTTTTCTGCCCCACCATTTTTGCTAAATAAGCAGAGCCATAGCCACCATCAAAACTGGTTACATCGGCATCTGTCTGCTTAAAAATTGCGTGTTCTTTGCTCGCTAAAGTAAGGTCGCACACGACATGTAAACTGTGACCGCCCCCAACTGCCCATCCAGGAACCACGGCAATGACTGCTTTTGGCATGAAACGGATCAAACGTTGAACTTCCAAGATATTTAAACGGTGATAACCATCCTCGCCTACGTACCCTTGTTTTCCTCTGGCTTTTTGATCGCCACCGCTACAAAAGGAATAAACACCATCTTTAGACGATGGTCCTTCGGCAGATAACAATACCACACCAATATTCACATCTTCGTTGGCATCATAAAATGCATCGTATAGCTCACTGGTTGTTTTGGGTCTAAATGCATTTCTAACATCCGGTCTGTTGAACGCTATTCGTGCGACTCCATTACTCTTTTTATAGGTGATATCTTGGTATTCCTTTACAGTTTCCCAATTGATTTGACTCATTTTTTTATGTTTTTTAAAATGAATTAAATAAGATAGATCCCATCTTCCTTAATTTCTATTAATCGTTGTTTATATAAAGTTCCAATGGCTTTTTTAAAGGTCTTCTTACTCATTTGAAGCACCGCTTTAATGTCCTCTGGATTTGATTTATCGGTTAAATTGAGATAGCCGCTATTATCTTCCAATTCATGCATGATGGCATCTGCATTTGGTTCGATTTTTCGATAACCAATCTGCTCTAAAGTGATGTCTAATTTATTGTCAGGTCTAATTTTTTTAACGACACCTCTCATGCGATCTCCAACGCTCAATTCCTTATAAATATCATCTTGAAAAATCAATCCTGCATGTTTATTATTGACAATAACATTCATACCAATTTCTGAAGGATGCGAAATAATGACGTCCACTTCTTCAAATTGAGTCACCGTCAGATCTTTATTATCCAAAAAGTGATTGGTTTTACTGGATGCTGCCAATCGTCCCGTTTTTTCATCCAAATAACAATGCACCAAATACCATCCACCGGCTTTCATTTTAAAAGCTTGTTCTTTAAATGGACAGAACAGTTCTTTTACCATGCCCCAGTCTAAGAATGCACCATGATCAGTGACCTGATTGCAACGCAGCATAGCAAACTCACCGCGAGTTATATAGGGCTTGTCAGTTACCGCAACAAGACGTTCCTCATTATCCAAATAAACAAATACTTCAATTTTATCCCAAATCTTATAAGTTTCAGGAACATATCTATTTGGCAACAACACCTCATTGCCTTCTGTGTCAGCAATATAGACGCCTTGTTCAGCCTCTCTAATTATTTCTAACGTATTATATTCTCCAATATGTATCATGGTGCAAAGGTAAGTATATTCGTGTTTATCCTACAAAAAAAGCGATACTGTTCTGAAATTTCAGGAGTAACGCTTTTTCAATTTTAAGGTTGGTACTTATTATTTGTAAACCGCTTCTTTTTTAAAGTGAGTTGTCAATAAATAATAGACTACAGCTCTGTACTTATTTCTGTTAGATTTACCATAGAGTTCCATAACTGAATCAATGGCTTTGTCTAACTCTGGACCATCTTTCAATCCAAGTTTCTTGATTAAAAAGTTGTTTTTAACGGTTGCGATTTCTTTAGGATCAGTACCAGAAACTGTTGACGAGTCTGCATTGTAAATTGATGGACCACAACCAATGGTTACCTTGGTCAATAAATCCATGTCCGCATTTACGCCACATTTTTCTTTTAAGTCTGCCGCATACTTTGTAATTAATTCATCTCTTTTACTCATTATTGAAAAGTTTTTAGTTACTTAATTAATGTCTCAATATACTAAAATTTAACATATCTGTAAAAAATAACGCTCAGATTTAATGATTATTTAAGATACTTAAAATACGCTAGCAAAACTTCATCGTTCGCTTGTTCTGCCGTATTGATCTCAAGAATTTTTGGTCCCTTACTTTCTTTGTAGAAAGAATTGAGCGCTATACCCAAATCATTATGCGAGGACACTTTTTTATATTTAAAATTATACATTTCGGCTAAATGTTGCGCCGATAATTTGTGCTTGGTTTCAAAAAAAGTATCGAAATTTTCAGTGTTTTTATGCCCTGGGAGAATTCTAAAAATACCACCACCGCCATTATTGATTACAATTATTCTGAAAGAATCCGGAATATAATTATTCCAAAGGGCGTTGCTGTCATAAAAGAAACTCAAATCGCCTGTAATAAAATTGGTTTGTCGTTTATGGGCTACTGCACACCCAATTGCAGTTGAGGTACTCCCATCAATCCCACTGGTGCCTCTATTGCAGTAAACCTCAATCGATTTATGAATGTCAAATAGTTGCGCATATCTAATAGCTGAACTATTCCCTACCTGCAAAATAGTGTCATTTGGCAATGTCTTAAAAAGGGTGTCAAAAACTTTAAAGTCGGAAAACGAGATGTCCTCCAAATAGCTGTTGTGCTTTTTATTTCGCTCCATTTTAATTCCCGTCCAATAATTTCTATAGGAACTTTTTACTTGTATGGCCTTTGGTAGAAACTCACTGAAAAAATAATTTGGAGTTTCTATGATGTGCTGGGTCATACAAAAATAAGTATCATAAGCTCTCGTTTCACTAATATGCCAATGCTCTTTGGGTTGGTATTCCCTTAAAAATGCTTTTATCTTTTTGGAAACTACCATGCCTCCAAAAGTGATAAGTATCTCGGGTTGGAGCTTTATGAAATCTTCCTTTTGTAAGGGCGCAATCAACTTATCGATACTCGTAATAAATGCACCATGATCTATATTGGAAGTGGTTTCCGTGAGGACAATCACACTGTCATCCTTTGCCAATAAATTCAGCCAATTTTGCTCAATTTTATTAGGAGCATATTCGCCCACCAATACCATTTTTCGCTTTGCTTTTCGCCAATGATTCAAACATTGATCCAAAATATATGAATCCATTTTGGGCTCTTCCAATTCGATGGGAATGTTTTTGGGTTTCACTTTTAAGGCATCAACCATTTCATAAAGCGGCTCATCAAACGGCACGTTAATATGAACCGGTCCTTTTTTGAAGATTGATTTGTTAATGGCATCGTTCAATTCTTGCTCATTAAACTTTTGGATATCCTTTTGAAGGCCTAATAAACGCTCCAGTTTATCTTCAATATTCTTAAAAATGGGAATGTCTTCAGTGACGGGAATATTCAGTTCATCCTTTAAATCCAATTTTAAATTTGCGGAATGAAGAATATGATTCTCAAAGACATTTTTCTGATTGATGGTTTGCCCGTCACCAATATTTTGAAGGTGCTTTGGTCGATCGGCGGAGAGAACGATTAAGGGAATTTCACTGTAAAATGCTTCCGCAACCGCTGGATAATAATTGAGTAATGCGCTTCCAGACGTGCAGACGACCGCAACAGGCGCCTCAATCTGCTGTGCAATACCAAGTGCAAAGAAAGCCGCGCAGCGTTCATCTACAATACTATAACATTTGAAAAATGGATCGTTGGAAAAACCAATCGTCAAAGGCGCGTTTCTGCTTCCTGGAGAGATGACAATATGTTTTATGTTTTTTGCTTTACACAACTGAATAACGGTCTGTGCTAGCGGAATTTTAGGATATTTCATTCATGGATAATCTTGTTACAAAAATACAAATTTAGGTGAGCTAAGTGAAAAATTATAGCTCGAAAAACTACAAAGTTTAAAAAACCAAAAACTAAAATTTCAAATCCCAAATTCCAAATTCCAACCTTCCAATCTTCAACTAGATGACTTTAGTTGATTATTTAATTTTAAAAAAATTCTTAATCTCTTTATGAAGCCTCAATATCCCAAATATTATTTCCCGCAAATTACTCAGATTTACGCAGAATGCTAAAATATTCAACCTTTAACATTTTCTTTGTGCAACTTTGTGCCTCCTTAGTGGAACTCTGTGTAACAACTATTAATCTCACGTAGAATCCCCCAATTTTGTAAAACCCTCATTCCTCAAATGCTTACTTTCCACAGCACCTAAAACCTATTAAATCCCTCTCACGTCTTTAAAGCACACTTTTAATAATCTGCGACTTATGTACCGTTTCTTGCCATTCCGCCACGGGATCAGAATCTTTTGTAATACCTCCTCCAATATAAATAAAGACATTTTGATCTTTCATCTGCATGCAACGCAAATTCACATAGAGGTCAGAAACCGATTTTTGAACCCTGTAGGCATTATTTTCCACATTGCGCCGGTTGGGGTTTCTTGATATGGTTTCCTTCAGATGTAATTCGCCCATAAATCCGGCATAGAATTCCCGAGGGTAGCCTTCATTTCCAATAATATATGCTTTAGCCTTGTCTTTCGGAAAACCACAGACTGCTGGGGTGGGATGCAGCGCCTCCAAAATTGGTTTCAAATTTCTTGTTTCAGGTGATAACTGCATTGAGATTTCCGTTTGAAGGTGCAAGAGGTTTCCAGCTCTTACGGTTTTCTGATCTGAAACTTTCATGAAATCGCTAGACGATAGTCGATTGCCAACTGATTCTCGGAGACTTTCAACAATAAAATCAGTGACAATTTGCTGTTCTTCTTTTTCCTTTTCTTTCCAAACCACTTCCGTGATGCCTTCAAAAGCTTGGGTGCCCGCCAAAGACATCGTTTTTAATTGGTTTCCTTTCACGCTCAATAAGGTTTCTGGCGTTGCTCCTAACCATAAACCAACTTTTGGATGGTACCAACAATATACAAATGCGGTTGGGTAACGCTGTAATAGGCGTTTGAAAATTTCAATGGGATGGGTTTCTACATTTTCAACTAGTTCTCGTCTTGAAAGTACCACTTTCGAAAAACAGCCGGATTTTATCGCTGCAATGCCATCTTCTACGTGTTTTATATGCAATAATTTCTCCGAATCTTTATTACTATTGATGATGGCAGACGTTTTATGATCCCTGATCATAAGTTCATAAAAATCATTTTCATCAAATGCTACAGAAATGACGTCAGCATGTTCTATGGGAAGGATAAAGGCATCTTGCCTACTATCAAAAGGAGCAAACACGAATCCGCTTTCAGTGAAATCAACAACAGTATGCAGGGCATCATTATGTTGGAACATGCGCTTCAATTCTAACGCATTCGGTTTTTTATAAACCACAAAAGGCAACTGATCATGATATTGTTTTTTGATCTGCTCAAAAAATTGATCCAAGGCCATCCTATTTGTTTTTTGGTAAGGTAATGGTAGACAATCTGCAAATGGAGACCAAGTTGTCATGATCATCTGTAATTCTTATATCCAGAAGTTGGGTGGTTCTGCCCTTGTGAAGAAAGGTGGCTTTGGCATAAACAAATCCATCTTTAACCGATTTTAAATGATTGGCGGTAATCTCAAGTCCGCGCACGAATGTATTCTCCGTATCTAGAAAAATATGCGAGGCAAAACTACCGACACTTTCGGCTAAAGCTGCAGTAGCACCACCATGAAGCACACCATCAGGTTGATAAACTCGCGAGTTGACAGGCATTCTTGCTACCAAAAAATCGGGACCGTAGTCGATCATTTCAATATTCAGGGTCTCCATTAAGGTGTTTTTACTGGCGCTATTCGCCTTTGCCAATAGATCTTCTTTAGATAATTGCATATAAAAATTGGGTTTTAAAAATCAAACGTAAAGGTACAAAACAATCTTTCAGGATGAAGTTATTTGGTTTGTGGTTTCCCGCCTCCGCAAAAGCTGCGGACGGGCAAGCTTGTTTCTCGCTTCTTGTTACTTAATAGTATATACCTGATCTTGTTTCTATATTCTTGAATCTAAGTTGCAATACGTAAATCCTGTCTGGATACACAGAATTGGGAATTTTGAATTTTTTATCACTTCTTATCTCAGTATCTTTATAAATTAATAAATCTGAACGAATGAAGCCAACAGAAAAGGAAATCAACTATAAAACCAGCAACTCCTACTCCACATTAAATACCTTATCTGCAACCACCAAAAATGTGTGGTTCGTCTGTCATGGCATGGGGTATTTGAGTCGGTATTTTCTGAAATATTTTGCAGATTTAAATCCTGAAAAAAACTACTTTATTGCTCCTCAAGCCCAAAGTAAATATTATGTTTCGTCAAGATTAAAGCATGTTGGTGCCAGTTGGTTGACCAAAGAAAATACTATCAAAGAAACTGAAAATGTAATGCGTTATGTAGATGCCGTTTTTGAAGCCGAACAGATTCCTGAACAGGTTAACTTAATTATGTTAGGTTATTCCCAAGGTGTTTCGGTGGCTTTGAGATATATAGCTAAAAGACAATTGAAATGTTCTCAAATTGTGATGATGTCCGGTGGCATTCCGAAGGAACTTACTGCAGCTGATTTTGAGTTTTTAAATCCCTTAACAAAAGTGTCCTTAATTTATGGTACTAAAGATGAATATCTTGATGAGGATCGTTTGAGCATAGAAAAAAATAGAGCATTTGAATTGTTCGGACATTGTGAGTTGCAAATTATTCCATTTGAAGGTGGGCATGTGGTGCATAAAAGCCTCCTAGATGCACTGGTATAAAAAAAAAGCGACCATTTTTTAAAACGGTCGCTTTTAAATTAAGTAAAGCGATTACTTATCTTTTTGCATCAGATGAAATTACTTTCTTAGTTTCAACGCCTCTATTTGTAGTGATTTGTACAAACATCATGTGTTTTACAGCTTTCGTCAAATCAAACTTAACTTTCACTTTCTTACCTTTTTTATAAGATTTGTTCTGGTAAGAATCTACGAGTATACCTCTAATATCACGAATCTCAATGGATACATCAGTGTCGTAATCGTAGCTATAAGAAACATCTAATTTATCCACAAATGGGTTTGGTGAAACATTAAAATCTCCACCTTGTTGCAAACTTCCAGGTTCTTTAACAGATGCACTAGGCGTTGAGCACTTTACGGAAGCTCCATTAGCAAATGATTTGCCATTATTATCTCCATCAACAATACCAGTTGTACAGGCTACACCATGCACAATAAGATAGAAAGATCCACCAGACACCTTAACTGGTCCTACTTGATAGTTTTGAACGCCACCACCTAAATTAGGATTAAAGTTGTATTGTCCAGGCGCTACGGTAGCTTGAGTTTTCTTCCCTTTGGTAACCATTGGTACCGGGGTACATCCAATATACACATGTGCTTCACTCAAGACACTTCCTCCAGTCATTTCATAATAAACGGTTACATCACCATTATTAGCGTAAACAACTTTTGCATTACCATAATTATGACCTTTATCTATATCGCAATGTGCTGCGCCACCATATAAGGTAAAATTATAAGTTCCCGGAGCAGTAATTTGATTTGTCCATCCCCATCGATTATTTTTAAGTTCTGGAATTTCAGAGAAACAAATAGAGGTATCATTATTATAGGCAAAGACAGTATCACAGGATGCTTCTGCCTGACAGGAGATCACTGAAATTTTGATAGTGGCTTTACCTTCACATCCATTTGGATCTTTGTAGGAATAAGTCACTGAGTGTATTCCATTACCCGCAATCATCGGATCAAATAAACCTGTATCAGCGTTAACTGCAGTAGAACCACTAAATGTTCCACCCGCTGGACTCGCTTTTATTTGTACTACTCCATTCTCAATACATATTGGATCCAGCGGTGTAATACCAACCGTTGGCAACGGATTGACGTCCAATTTTGCCGTTGCACTGTTGCTACAGTTATCGCCATCACTATAGGTATAGGTCAAGGTCTGTGTTCCAACCGAAGTATCAAAATTAAACGTGCCATCACCATTGTCGGTAACGCCAGTTCCACTATAGGTACCACCTGCTGGCATCCCTGAACCTGCGATGTTTTGAACAAGTCCCGCATCTGTACACCAAGAGCCACCGGATATGGTCACCGTTGGAAGATCATTGACCTCTAACGACGCTGTTGCACTATTGCTACAGTTGTCGCCATCGGAATAAGTGTAGGTCAAGGTCTGTGAGCCAACCGAAGTATCAAAGTTAAACGTCCCATCACCATTGTCGGTAACGCCCGTTCCACTATAGGTACCGCCCAATGGCATACCCGAACCTGCGATATTTTGAACAAGTCCCGCATCTGTACACCAAGAACCACCGGATACGGTCACTGTTGGAAGGTCATTGACTTCTAACGACGCTGTGGCACTATTGCTACAGTTGTCGCCATCGGAATAAGTGTAGGCCAGTACTTGAGTGCCCACCGAAGTATCAAAGTCAAACGTGCCGTCACCATTGTCGGTAACGCCCGTTCCACTATAGGTACCACCTGTTGGCATTCCTGAACCTGCGATATTTTGAACAAGTCCCGCATCTGTACACCAAGAGCCACCGGAAACGGTCACTGTTGGAAGGTCATTGACCTCTAAAGACGCTGTTGCACTATTGCTACAGTTGTCGCCATCGGAATAAGTGTAGGTCAGTACTTGAGTGCCCACCGAAGTATCAAAGTCAAACGTGCCGTCACCATTGTCGGTAACGCCCGTTCCACTATAAGTACCGCCCAATGGCATGCCCGAACCTGCTATATTTTGCACAAGTCCCACATCTGTACACCAAGAACCACCGGATACGGTCACTGTTGGAAGCTCATTGACCTCTAAAGAAGCTGTTGCACTATTGCTACAGTTGTCGCCATCGGAATAAGTGTAGGTCAGCACTTGAGTGCCCACCGAAGTATCAAAGTTAAACGTGCCGTCCCCGTTGTCGGTAACGCCAGTTCCACTATAGGTTCCACCTGTTGGCATTCCTGAACCTGCGATGTTTTGAACAAGTCCCGCATCTGTACACCAAGAACCACCGGATACGGTCACTGTTGGAAGCTCATTGACCTCTAACGATGCTGTTGCAGAGTTTTCACACGAATTACCATCACTATAGGTATAGGTCAGCACTTGAGTGCCCACCGAAGCATCAAAGTTAAACGTCCCATCACCATTGTCGGTAACGCCCGTTCCACTATAGGTACCGCCCAATGGCATACCCGAACCTGCAATATTTTGAACGAGTCCCGCATCTGTACACCAAGAGCCACCCGAAACAGTCACTGTTGGAAGATCATTGACCCCTAACGACGCTGTGGCTGAGTTTTCACATGAATTACCATCACCATAGGTATAGGTCAAAGTCTGTGTGCCCACCGAAGTATCAAAATTAAACGTGCCATCCCCATTGTCGGTAACGCCCGTTCCACTATAAGTACCGCCCAATGGCATGCCCGAACCTGCTATATTTTGCACAAGTCCCGCATCTGTACACCAAGAGCCACCGGATACGGTCACTGTTGGAAGGTCATTGACCTCCAACGACGCTGTTGCACTATTGCTACAGTTGTCGCCATCACTATAGGTATAGGTCAAGGTCTGTGTGCCCACCGAAGTATCAAAGTTAAACGTGCCGTCACCATTGTCGGTAACGCCCGTTCCACTATAAGTACCGCCCAATGGCATGCCCGAACCTGCGATGTTTTGAACAAGTCCCGCATCTGTACACCAAGAGCCACCGGATACGGTCACCGTTGGAAGCTCATTGACCTCTAACGACGCTGTGGCACTATTGCTACAGTTGTCGCCATCGGAATAAGTGTAGGTCAAGGTCTGTGTTCCCACCGAAGTATCAAAGTTGAACGTACCGTCACCATTAT
>NZ_SDDZ01000025.1:2500-5411 GCF_004115975.1 Gelidibacter gilvus
CGGAGAACTGAAACATCTAAGTACCCGGAGGAGAAGAAAACAAAAGTGATTCCGTAAGTAGTGGCGAGCGAACGCGGATTAGCCCAAACCGGCATTGTTACGGCAATGTCGGGGTTGTAGGACCACGATATTAGAAGCACGATGAACTAGAACTGTTTGGAAAGACAGGCCATAGACGGTGATAGCCCGGTATAGGTAAAAAATGTGGACATAGTGGTATCCTGAGTAGTGCGGGGCACGTGAAACCCTGTATGAATTTGGCGGGACCATCCGTTAAGGCTAAATACTCCTGAGAGACCGATAGTGAACCAGTACCGTGAGGGAAAGGTGAAAAGAACCCTGAATAAGGGAGTGAAAGAGAACCTGAAACCATACGCTTACAAGCGGTCGGAGCCCTTTAGGGGGTGACGGCGTGCCTTTTGCATAATGAGCCTACGAGTTACCGTTGCCAGCGAGGTTAAGTGGTTAAGCCACGGATCCGTAGCGAAAGCGAGTCTGAACAGGGCGCTTTAGTTGGTAGCGGTAGACGCGAAACCGTGTGATCTACCCATGGGCAGGTTGAAGTTTAGGTAACACTAAATGGAGGACCGAACCGCCAGACGTTGAAAAGTCTTCGGATGACCTGTGGGTAGGGGTGAAAGGCCAATCAAACTCGGAAATAGCTCGTACTCCCCGAAATGCATTTAGGTGCAGCGTTGATTTATAGTTCTGTAGAGGTAGAGCTACTGATTGGATGCGGGGGCTTCACCGCCTACCAATTCCTGACAAACTCCGAATGCTACAGAATGTTTATCAGCAGTGAGGGCTTGGGTGCTAAGGTCCAAGTCCGAGAGGGAAAGAACCCAGACCATCAGCTAAGGTCCCCAAATATATGTTAAGTTGAAAGAACGCGGTTGAACTGCACAGACAGCTAGGATGTTGGCTTGGAAGCAGCCATTCATTTAAAGAGTGCGTAACAGCTCACTAGTCGAGCGGTTCGGCATGGATAATAATCGGGCATAAACATATTACCGAAGCTATGGATTTATAATTTAGTTTATAAGTGGTAGGGGAGCATTGTAGTGTCGTCGAAGGTGTGATGTGAGTCATGCTGGAGAAGCTACAAAAGAAAATGTAGGCATAAGTAACGATAATGCGGGCGAGAAACCCGCACACCGAAAGACTAAGGTTTCCTCAGCTATGCTAATCAGCTGAGGGTTAGTCGGGGCCTAACGCGAACCCGAAAGGGGTAGTGGATGGACAACGGGTTAATATTCCCGTACCTGCTCACGTTAAAAGTGACGGAGGCGTATATTTGGTGCGTGCTGACGGAATAGCACGTTGAAGCGAGCAGTAATGCCGCGATAGTACACCGAGGCTACGGCCGAGGTGATAATCCAGAGAAGCGACTTCCAAGAAAAGCGAGTGAAGCAGCCCGTACCGTAAACCGACACAGGTAGTTGGGATGAGAATTCTAAGGTGCTCGAGAGATTCATGGCTAAGGAACTAGGCAAAATAGACGCGTAACTTCGGGAGAAGCGTCGCCCCCCTCCGGGGGGGCCGCAGTGAAAGAGTCCAGGCGACTGTTTATCAAAAACACAGGGCTATGCTAAATTGAAAGATGACGTATATGGCCTGACACCTGCCCGGTGCTGGAAGGTTAAGAGGAGGGTTTAGCTTCGGCGAAGATCTGAATTGAAGCCCCAGTAAACGGCGGCCGTAACTATAACGGTCCTAAGGTAGCGAAATTCCTTGTCGGGTAAGTTCCGACCTGCACGAATGGTGCAACGATCTGGACACTGTCTCAGCCATGAGCTCGGTGAAATTGTAGTATCGGTGAAGATGCCGATTACCCGCAGTGGGACGAAAAGACCCCGTGCACCTTTACTATAGCTTAGTATTGGTTTTGGATAAGTAATGTGTAGGATAGGTGGGAGACTTCGATCCTGCGTCGCCAGGCGTAGGTTAGTCATTGTTGAAATACCACCCTTTGCTTGTCTAGAGTCTAACCCTTGAACAAAGGGGACAGTGCTTGGTGGGTAGTTTGACTGGGGTGGTCGCCTCCAAAAGAGTAACGGAGGCTTCTAAAGGTTCCCTCAGCACGCTTGGTAACCGTGCGCAGAGTGCAATGGCATAAGGGAGCTTGACTGAGAGACAAACAGGTCGATCAGGTACGAAAGTAGAGCATAGTGATCCGGTGGTTCCGCATGGAAGGGCCATCGCTCAAAGGATAAAAGGTACGCCGGGGATAACAGGCTGATCTCCCCCAAGAGCTCATATCGACGGGGGGGTTTGGCACCTCGATGTCGGCTCGTCACATCCTGGGGCTGGAGAAGGTCCCAAGGGTTGGGCTGTTCGCCCATTAAAGTGGCACGCGAGCTGGGTTCAGAACGTCGTGAGACAGTTCGGTCTCTATCTACTGTGGGCGTTAGAAATTTGAGTGGATCTGACTCTAGTACGAGAGGACCGAGTTGGACGAACCTCTGGTGCACCAGTTGTCACGCCAGTGGCATTGCTGGGTAGCTACGTTCGGAAGGGATAAGCGCTGAAAGCATATAAGCGCGAAACCCACCACAAGATGAGATTTCTTTAAAGGGCCGTGGAAGATTACCACGTTGATAGGCCATAGGTGTAAGGGCAGCAATGTCATAGCCGAGTGGTACTAATAGCCCATAGGCTTATTGTACGCCTGTTTTTTAGTAGAGTTTTTTATGTATGTACACACCTTGGTGTGCTTTTTTCAATATGTCACGATATTTGTCATACAACTGTATGACGCTGTAGGCAACAACACTGTTGTTGCACCGCAGCTATGACTTAAGGTGGTTATAGCGACGGGGCTCACCTCTTACCATTCCGAACAGAGAAGTTAAGCCCGTTTGCGCCGATGGTACTGCATCTCGTGGGAGAGTAGGTCGTCGCCTTTTTTAGA
>NZ_SDDZ01000026.1 GCF_004115975.1 Gelidibacter gilvus
TGGTGATGATTATTGCTTGTTGGATTGGAAATAAAACGACGAAGGAGATTTATTCCACTTCAACAATGCCAGGAAGACAATTGTCAAAATTTAATGGAGAAAAGGCTTGTTTTTTGCCTCAGTTCTTTGTTGTGCGTTCGTTTTTATTTCCGTAAATCTTTTTCTGTCATTTCAGAATCGTATATTTTTCCGTCTTTGTCAAAACTCCAAATATTAGATATTTCACGAACGTCAGGCAATTCAGATTCATTGGATTTAACTTTTTGCTTAATTATTCTCCGAAACTTTCTATTAGCGTCTTGCTTATTTTTTTTTCTGATTGCGCTGTTGTAATTCCACGAATTTTGGTTTTCTTTTCTGATTTACTCATAATTTCATTTTATTAGGTTCAGAGTTTAAAAGGTTTCCATTTTTCGCCAATTTCATTTCGTTCTGCTCCAATTCCAACAGGCATTTCATACAATTCATTCAGAGTTTTATCAATTTCCACAGCTTGTTTTAATGAAATGATTTTCGCATTTTCTTCAGTATGTTCATTTTGCCCACATAAGAATTGCCAATCTCCATCGCTGTCGTGTTCTACATATAAAATTGGGCTTTTATTATCAAGAATATGATTACAAGTAAATACTGCTTTATTTTCCTCATCGCTAAATTTGAATTCAGTTTTATTTTTTCCTTGTCCAAATAAATTAAATATGCTCATAAAAGCTACTAAAGTTATTAAAATCGATTTTTTCATTAAATTTCTATAAATATTTATTCTAAATTATAAATCAAATATTCTTGGAACATCTTTATGTAAAACCTTGTCAAGACATTTAGAGTGAGCATAAACTGCTTGAACGTCTTTTGTTTTCTTATCACATTCTATCGTGATTTCAATCGCTTTATTAAATGTTGAATCTTGACCACAAAAGCAACATAAAACTTCTAAATCTCCGTTTTCCATTTTCTTAAAATTTTTCTTTTATGTCCTTAATTTTATTACCTGTACGATTTTTCTTAAATGACGCACAACGTTTTTCGGCTTTGCGTAGTGGCGGATTATTAGCACAAATGTTGATACGAAGAACCGAATTCCAATTTAGCAAAAAGTTTCATACGAAGCACGAAACCCGCCATTACGCAAAACCGATGTTATCTGCAGCCCATTTTTTTCTTTTAGTTTTCCAAATACTCAACAGCATATTTAACCCAATCAGTTACAGTTTTATCAAGATAAATATCAGGCTGAATTCCAATATTATCGATGGGATAATTTGGTAATCTTAAGGATCTGTAGGTAGGTAAAAGCAAACGATAATTATCGCACCCAAATTTGAAAAAATAAGAGTTGGCATAATCTAAAACTCCAGAGGTTGGTATTCCCATTAACTTAACTTTTTTGCTCTGCTTCGCTTTTAATAAAAAATTCTCGCCAGCACTTGCTACTTTGTCGTTTGCCAGAACAATAATCTGTTTTGGACTTTTATAGGCTATTTGAACAGTATCTATGCTAACATTTTTATTCTCCAGATTTACAAATTTACCCAAATTGTTTTTATAAATAGTAAGGCGCCTTTCCATTTCGATAATTTCATCTCTGTTCTTTTCTGGGTCTTTTGCTACAAGACCATTTTTATAAGTAGTAATGCCATCAATCAATCCTTGGGTAGATAGAAGTTCTATGCCAACATTTTTTATAGGATTGGTGGCTATGAATGGCAATAACTCGGTGTAAGCACCATCTGTTCCGCCTCCATTATTTCTAATATCAATAATAAGGTTTTCACTATTCTCAATAGCTGTTCTATTGTCTTTAATTAGTTTTTCAATACGTTCAACGTAGGGATAGTTGAAGCTTGATATTCTAATTAATGAAGATTTTTCAGTTAATTTCTCGAAGTAAAAGCCATCCAATTCATTTATTCTTTTCGTAACTTCTACTAAATCTAATTTTCTGTTCGGGTCTTGTTTTATAAATGTTGATTTTAAATTATTGATGTAAAGAAGATAATCTTCATATACTTTGAAAGTGTCTTTAAACATCGAATGATCTGAAAGATAGTAGGTAACATCCTCTTTTCCATTTAATTGAAATTTAATCTCTTTTGGTTTCCAATTTTGATTTTTGGTTTCTATAATAAAGCCTGTGTATTGATTTTCTCCAGTTTTAGATATGCCTACAGTATAATTTTCATCTTTCCATATTCCTTCTAATTTATCTTTTGACTTCTTTATTCTTTTCGTAAATTCTGAAATATTTATGTCCAATTGCTTTGGCGCTTCAATTTTGCCTGCAACTAAAGATTTATCTTGCTCATTTGGCAAAATCCAAATATGTCTGTCCTTGAAAAAATTGGTATATTGCTGAAGAACGTCCAGACATTGCTCACCATTTGTTTTTTTAGATTTAACAGCTAATTCTTTCTTTAGATTGTTGTAAAGCAAGCTGTCTTTCGTTTTTTCTGCAAATCCAGGATATTCATTTTCTATTTTAGAAACCAAATTGGTTAATGCAGTTTCACAATTGCAGTTTTGCTGTCCAAAAGATAGAGTTGTAAAAAACAACGGAAGTAAGTACAATAGATTTTTCATTTCAAAATCATTAAAATTATCTTGCAAAAATAATTTATGTTTTGTTCACTAAATTGTAAAAATGGAAACTATCAGATAAAAAACCAGATATTCCCTTTTTCTGTATCAACATTTTTAAAAAATGCGCTTGGATTTTTATTGGTAAATGTTTTGAAATCTTTATTAAAATGTGATTGGTCGTAGAAAAGATTGCCGTGTGAAAGTTCGGTCAGGTTTTTACTCTTTTGGTGTTTAAAAAGTGAATTTCTGAAACGATGTATTTTACGGTATTCCGATGGCGTTTTGCCTACCGATTTAGAAAACAGCTTATTGATGTATTGTCGGGTAAAATTATGTTTTTCAGCAATTTCTTCAATCTTCAAATCTGCTTCAATGTCACAAAGTAATCTCCCTGCTAATGTTAAGTCCTTTTCTGAAAATTTTGAAAGCCAATAATTTTCTAATTTCTCGATTTGATTGTCTCGGTTTTTTAGAATAAAAATATTTTCCATTTCATCTTTAAAATCAGGAAATGGATTAAAATCTTCAATTTTATTTTTTTTGAAAATTTCGGGCGCCTCAAGAAAATGGTTTATTCCTAATGGCTTAAAATAAATTGTAATTTCATTAACTGTATTTTCATAAACAATTTCAATAGGTTCGGCATAACGAGAAACAAAATTTGCTATAGTGTTTTTGTTTTCGGAACTTGAAATAAAAAAATGCTTTTCTTCAAGTTGAAGTTTCACATTTTGGCTTACAGAAAGAATACAATAATTATTAGGAAACGTAAAGTATTGTATCGGTTTAGAATTTTTATCTTCCGCAATAAAGTAGTATCCTTCTATATATTTTCTTAGAGTATTATTACTTGGTTTGTAAAATTCTATCTTCATTCTAATCTCTTGCGTTTTGTTTGGGTTACAGATAACGGTTTTGTGTATGATTAGTGGCGCGTTTTAAGCACTAAATTTAGCAAATAAAAACCGAGTAGAAAATCCGCGAGGGTTTTCGTAAGTAGGCGAGAACCAGCCATTAATTATACACGGTGTGTGTGCCCAGTATGGGCATCTTTACCTTACTGCAAAGTAAGATATTAATTTAGAGGGTGCAAGTCCCTCATGCGCTGGAGTAACGTCTGGAAGCATTAGTAAGTCGCAAGGGTG
>NZ_SDDZ01000027.1 GCF_004115975.1 Gelidibacter gilvus
TGTACTTTCCTGAAATAGGTTGACTAAAAATTAATCAATTAATTACAGTCACTTATGAAAACACAAAAAGAACACTGGCTAAAAAAAAGCTACCAAAAAGTAACTTTAGAGACTAAACTTTTAGTCGTTGACCAAATCCTGAACGGCCAAGTATCCAAAAATTTCGCTTCTAAAAAGTATGACGTTCCCAGAACTACCATTAGCTATTGGATCAGAAAATATAGTACCTTAGTACAACAGAACACAGGCATGAGCAAAAACGATGAAATTAAAAAACTAAGGGAACGCATTGAAGAGCTGGAGTTTGTAAAAGACTTCCAGCAGGACATTATCGCTGAAATGGAACTTATTACAGGCGTTGATATGTCAAAAAACTCATTGCCCAAATCATTAGCAAAAGAGATAGAGCTAAAGAAGAAAAACCGTTTAAAAGAAAATGGCTCTATCAATGCTTTGGGATCACTAAGCAAGCCTTCCACAAACGACTCAAAACCCAGCAAAAAGAACTAATAGACCATCAGAAACTAATTGCAATGGTCAAGGACTACCGTAAAAAGGTAGGCTCTAAAACGGGTGGCATAAAGCTCTATGATGCCCTTAGACAAGACTTTATAAATGCGGATATCAAAATGGGCAGAGATAAGTTCTATCGGTTCCTAAGGCTGCATAAGCTATTGGTGCCCAAATCTAAAAATTACATTACCACAACAAACTCTAACCATATGTTCAAGAAATATAAAAACCTGGTAAAAGACCACGTTCCTACCCGACCGGAACAACTATGGGTAAGCGACATCACATATATTAAAACTGAAAATGGACACAATTATCTGGCCTTGGTAACAGACGCCTATTCCAAGCAGATTATGGGCTACAACCTGGACGACCATATGAGAACATCCCTCTGCACAGAGGCGCTCGCCATGGCCATCAAAAACAGAAAATATCCCAGTCAAAAGCTTGTTCACCACTCAGACAGAGGGTTCCAATACTGCAATCCCAAATACACCGAATTTGCAGAAAGCAATGGCATTACAATGAGCATGACCGAGCAATATGACCCATACGAAAATGCTGTTGCTGAACGCATTAATAGAACTTTGAAATATGAATATGGTCTGAAACAGACTATAAAAAATACAGAGTTGGCCAAGAAAATGACCCAGCAAGCTGTATATATCTATAACCATTTAAGAACCCATTTCAGCCTGGATCTAAGAAAACCAGCTGAAGTGCATTTAAACCCAAACATTAAATACAAATCATATCGAAAAAATAAAGTAGATTTACCTGAACTTACGATTTAAGAACGAACCTAGTCCAAAGGATTTTTTTGCCTTCTAAACGGCTAAAAAAAATCTTTTGGACGTGCAAAACAGACCCGAAAAAAGGTCAACCTATATCAGTATAATACAAAAAATCCAGCTAACATTTAAAAATCCAACGGAATGAACTGAAAAAGGGAATTGCGTAAGGAATTGAATAAATTTAACTTTTCAAAAGCTTCGGAATAAAATCTTTCGTGAAAAACATAACGTGCGGAAAGAAAAACCAACGCTCACTTAAAAAACTGACGAAAATATCTTCCTGAAAAAGTTTATCTAAATATCAGATAATTCTCTTTACTAATTCAATTTATTTTGACAATTAATTATTGTATTACAATAATTAATTGTTTATTTGCAGTAATTAATTAAATTTAGTCAGATGAAGAATGTCAAAATTATTTCTACAATTTTATTCTATATCACAAGAATTGTCGCCATATTATATATTTTGGTAACAATCTATTCGCTCTTTTCATTACTAACCGAATGGAGTTACATTCTTGAAGATAACGGAAACTATTTTGCGGTCTGTTATCCATTTACAGAGACTCGGTTTTTGCTCGGGGAGAATAATTGGAGCTATAAAACATTTGAATTTCTTATTCCAATTGGAGCCTATGGTATTTTCTTTCTTTTAGTAAGTAATGTTTTCAATGCTTTTAAACAGCCAAAACTGTTTACTTCCTATGGCATAAATCAATTAAAATGGTTCTGTTTGGCTAATATATTTGTGCCTTCATTTATAATTTTATTAGCTTCAATTTTCACGGATAAATTAGATGATGGATTACAATGGGCTGCTGTAATCCACTTTTTTATGGGCGTATTTGCATATTTCCTTTATGCTATTTTTAAGCAAGGTGTCAATTTACAGAACGAACAGGATTTATACATATAGTTATGGCGATAGTAGTAAACATAGACGTAATGCTTGCCAAACGAAAGATGCAAAGCAAAGAATTGGCAGAAATTCTGAATATCACCCCAGCTAATTTATCCATTTTAAAAACGGGTAAAGCCAAAGGATTTCGGTTTGATACTTTAGAAGCTATCTGCAAAGCATTGGAATGTCAACCAGGCGATGTTATGGAGTTTGTAGAAGAATAATTTTCAATCATTTATTTAGTTAAATATCAACTACTTAATTGAAGTTGTCAGGTAATACTTTGTCTAATTTTTAGCGTGAATCAATCATTATAATTCATCAAATCAATCAAATAATGAACAGTTTAAAAATCAAAAATCTCACAAAAACGTATGCCAATGGCGTAAAAGCGTTGAGCAATATTTCGCTTGAAATCGAAAACGGAATGTTTGGCTTATTGGGTCCAAATGGCGCAGGGAAATCGACCTTAATGAAAACTATTATTGGGTTGCAACAACCTGATAGCGGTTCAATTATATTCAATGATGAAAATATTGTTGAAAACCCAACATTCATTAAGAAACAATTGGGCTATTTGCCCCAAGATTTCGGTGTTTATCAAAATATATCAGGGTATGACTTGCTCAATCACTTGGCAATATTAAAAGGGTTAAATGATAAAGACACACGAATAGAACAAATATTGGCTCTACTCGAAAAGACTAATTTACTTGAACAAAAAAACAAAGCAGTTAGTACGTATAGTGGCGGAATGCGTCAGCGTTTTGGTGTAGCCCAAGCACTTTTAGGCAATCCAAGAATTATTATTGTAGATGAACCAACTGCTGGTTTAGACCCTGTGGAACGAAACCGTTTCAACAATTTGTTAAGTGAAATTGGCGAAAACATTGTTGTAATTCTATCAACACATTTGGTGGAAGATGTTAGAAATCTTTGCACTCAAATGGCAATTATCAATAAAGGAGAATTACTGGTAACTGGCAACCCTGAAAAGTTTATTGCTGAAATTAATGGTAAAGTTTGGAAGAAACACATCGATAAAAATAAACTTTCCGAATATCAAAATGAGTACGGCATTATTTCTACGCAACTGCAAGCTGGCAAGTTGAGCATTAAAGTTTTTTCCAACGAAAATCCGTTAAACGGATTTATGCAAACTGAAGCCGATTTAGAAGATG
>NZ_SDDZ01000001.1 GCF_004115975.1 Gelidibacter gilvus
AGTGACGACTTGCGCCACAGTCACATCATTTACCGTAACCGTTGCAGTTGCGGAACTGCTATTGCCATTGTTATCCACCACCGTTAAGGTAACCGTGTTGGCACCGATATTGGAACAATCAAATGTGATTGGAACAACCGTCATGCTTGCAATACCACAGGCATCGTTGGAACCGTTGTCCACTTGTGCAGCAATAATACTGGCGTCGCCATTGGCATCGAGATCAATACTTATATCTTGGGTGATGACCTGTGCAAGGGTCACATCATTTACTGTGACCGTTGCCGTTGCTGAACTCACATTACCATTTACATCTGTTAGCGTTAAGGTAACCGTGTTGGCACCAATGTTTGAACAATCAAATGTGTTTGGAACAACCGTCATGCTTGCAATACCGCAGGCATCATTGGAACCATTGTCCACTTGTGCAGCAATAATACTGGCGTCGCCATTGGCATCAAGATCAATACTGATATTTTGAGTGATAACTTGTGCAGGGATTACCTCATTTACTGTTACTTGTGCCGTTGCCGAAGCCACATTACCCACAGCATCTGTAGCCGTTAAAGTGACTGTATTGGCACCAACATTCGAACAATTAAAACTTGTATTGTCAAGTGTTAAAGTGACCGCACTACAGGAGTCAAAAGACCCATCATCAATATTGCTAGTTGATATAGTAGCGTTTCCAGAAGCATCCAATTGGACGCTAAAATCTTTAGTAACAACAGTTGGTGGTATGATTTCTAAATCCCAAGAGAGAATGATTCGTCCTCCAGCACCACGGCCACCAGTTCTTGAAGGGGGCGTACCGGGTCCTCCCTTGGTACTAGAACCACTTCCTCCACCTCCAGGAACGATACCATTATTCCCATCACTAATCGGCACAACGCCAGTACCCCCTGAACCACCTCCATTGGCACCGGCAAAGCCCGCACCAGATGGACTTGTTGTAGTGGCATTTGCGAGTCCACCTAAACCACCTGCAGCCCATATTTGCGATTCAAAACCCAAGATTGTTGAATGGTTACCATTTGCGCCATTGCCATCATTGACGCCACTAACTGAACCCGCAACATCAATAGTTAATATCGCACCAGGTGTCACTGCTATTGAGTTACTTGCATACGCACCGCCACTACCACCAGCACCGGAATTTATATTCGAACTATTCCCGGTACTTCTAGAGCCGCCACCGGCTCCACCACCACCCCATGCCTTCACATTGATACTGGTGATTCCGCAAGGCACAATAAAAGTCCCATCAGCATCAAACACCGTTTCATTGCTTACCAATATATAATTGGGACTACTTTTAGTAAACGTTGCACCACAAGTGTCTGTAATAAGGAGCGCCACATTATATGCGCCTAAACCATTAAACTGGACCTGCGGATTTGATGAACTTGCATTGGTCCCATTAAGAAATGTCACGGTTGATGGCGTAAAAGTCCATAGGTAGGGAGCATTTTGCCCATAAGAAGTATTGGTAAAATTGACCACTCCTCCATTTTGTACTACTTGGGTGTTTGAAGAAAACTCAGCTATTGCAGGAATTAAAGTAAAGGTCAAGGCTCCATTAGAAGCACCACTTTGCTCTACAACCCGGAATTCTACCGTAGAATTAGCATCCAATTTTCCCGTCCAAATGTTATCATGGAAATCACTCCCTCCAATATGTTCAAAAACCTGAACCCCATCAATATATAATCTTGCTGCATCTTCATGCGATGTCACATCTATTTGATAAATACCACAAATAAAATTACTGCGCTTGTACACAACCGTATGATTGTCATTAGCCACGATACAACCCTGATACCCAGAGGCACTTGAAGGTGAAAGCATCTCCCCCCAGCGATCTTTAGAATCGAAGGTCAGATTGGGTTCCGTATAATAGCCTGCATAAATTATTCCAGAAAGGTCAAGATTATTACCATTATAAGCATAGACATTCCACTGGTTGTCACCAAATACAGAGGGATTGCCCGCCACACACGGAATCACATTAACCGAATAATCCTCTATCTGCCCCTGTGCGCTATAAGCAACACAAGGATCTGAATTAAAACTGTTATAGCTCCCTATTACTCGCATTATTGTAGGGCCTGCAACCGCATTTGTTGGCACATTGATGACAGCCGTTGTGACTTTACCATCAGTTCCCGTTGAATTGGTGATGGTTCCTATATTATAAGATTCACCAGGATCGTTAAAATCGCCATCCTGATTCCAATCAAAAAATACCGTATAATAAAACTGATTATTCCCATTTGTAAAGCCTTCCAAAGTAATAGTTTGAGCCCCACCAGCTGATAGGTCTGTACTTAATGAGGTATAGTTCTCATAAGATGGACTACCCGTTAAAGGCGAGCTATAATTATCAATGGTTCCAATCGCAACACGGGTAATGGAGCGCACCTCAGCAAAGGTGATTGGACAATAATTATCAGAACACGAGGTACTGGCTGTTGTAAAGCTCCAGTTTGCAACACCTGTGGCATCCCCACAGCTGTTTTTAGGAACTACTTTCCAGTAATAAGTTGTACTGGCAGCAAGCGGAATGGCTGTGTAGGCTGTACCTGTTACATTCTGCGTTACAGAAGTTGGCATGGAGCCAGGGCTAAAATAAACATCATAAGAGGTGGCACCCGGCACCGCATCCCAGGCCATAGAAGAAACCGCTCCCCCACCTGCATAACAAACCCCGGTGGCACCGTTTAAAGGAAACGCAGAGCTTGCGGCACTCGGCGCCGCATTAGCACCAGCTGTTGCAGCGACATTAACTGAAGGAGCACCACCGCCCCCGACGCTGATGTTACCATTATGAGACCCCGCGACCACAGGATTAAACCTAACGTATATAACCCGACTAAAAGTACCACCAATTTGTGACAGACTTAATGAAGCTGCATAAGGACCTCCTGCCGTCGTGCTATAAGTGAAACCTGTTAGCGCAGCCACAGTTACGTTTTGCGTGGTGAGTTGTGAACCAGTTATTGTAAAACTCTCTGGGCCCGCAGTTGTATTTGCACAATGCATCCCAAAATCATTCAAGTCACTCACTGTTAATACCGATGGAATTGGCGCATCAACTATAGAAAAATCATCTAAAGCTATATCTGACGAGAATCCGTTTCCGGTCCGTCCGCTAAACCTTATTTGTACGTTAGAATTGCCTGCATAGGACAGTAAGGATATTGCCGCGGCTTCCCGCCAAGCATTTGGCTGGTTGCCACTAAGGCTCCAAAGGTTACCAGACCAGGTAGCACCACCATTTGCTGACACTTGAACATTAAGCGTCCCCATGTCCGTCCCATTCATATGGTACCAAAAGCTTAGTTCTGGATTGACTACCCCAGAAAAATCAAATATTGGCGTTGTCACAATACCTAAGCTATTATTACAAACTCCTCCACCGGAGGCTTCGGTATATAAGTATTTGCCCCCACCTGTGGTATGGTCACCACTTGGCCCCGTACCACTAGTTGGTGTTGTGCCACTATTGATGTCCCAATCAATATCATCTCCTGTTGCGTTTGTCCAACATTGTTGCAGATCTACAGTACCATCCGCTGTACATCTACTACCAGTATTACTTACAGTCCAACTATCAAAGTTCTGATGATAAGGGAAAGAAGACACCTTGGCGCAAGGAGGGATAATGCCTTCAACAAGAACATTGTCAAAGCTGTAGTACGCATCAGCATTTCCTTTTTTATCGTTTTTTAATCTAATAATTATTTGTACGTTATTACCATTTAAACCCACCTGTGAAGCAATTCTATTCGTAAATGTCCCAGCCGACCCTGTAGTGATGCCGTTAGAACTAAATGGAATTTCTGATCCATTATCAAGCTTATAGTAAACGTTAATATAATCACCTGTCGTACTTATACCTGAATAATTTAAAGACAATTTTACATTTGAAAATTGAGTGATATTTATGATCTGTGATGCCCAGACATTTTCAACTTTCAAGTTGTAACCTTCCATTTGGTAAGATTGTACAAGAAAATGACCTGACTGACTAGCTGTGGTTCTCGTCCATTTAGGTGGAGTACCAGAACCTACTATTGTGCCGTTGGAATAAGAATTAAAATTCTCAGACCAAATGGTAGTTTGAGCAAAAAAAGTGTGAAACGAGAATGCCAAAACGGCAATAAGTAATGCTTTTTTCATAAGGTTGGATTTTAGTTAAATAAAACCACAACAGGTCAGTGCTGCAGCGGGGTTTTCAATCTAGTTGTAGGTCAACACTAAGAAAAGGGTATGATAAACTTATATAGAAATTGTAATTTTAAAAAACAAGGTGTATAGTCATAACAGCAAAATGTATGTAGATATTAATTATTAAGAATATTCTAAAAACAAAAAAAAGGTCCTTAAAAACTTTGCTATTAACCTTGTGAGTTCTAATATAAATTAAATTGTTAATAAAATAACAATTATTTAATAATACTCGTCCTTA
Source organism: Gelidibacter gilvus (assembly GCF_004115975.1). Lineage (GTDB taxonomy): Bacteria > Bacteroidota > Bacteroidia > Flavobacteriales > Flavobacteriaceae > Gelidibacter > Gelidibacter gilvus. The sequence continues at coordinate 4,472 of NZ_SDDZ01000001.1, forward strand.
TGATAGAAATCATAGCTAAAGTGATTAAAAAAATACAAATAATCCAATCCTAACTAATTGATATTAACAATAATCTTTTTACTGAACACCCCAGTGGACGTCCTGATTTTTAGGACATAATTCCCTGATGAAACACCCTTTACAGGAACTCTAATGATCCGTTGTTCCAGCTGTCCTTCAAGCTCCCAAGATTTCACTTTTTGCCCTAAGACAGAGATCAAATCAATACCCTCAATATCCATAGCGCTTGGGGTTTCTATATAAATCTCTTGTGTTTTATTTAAATATTGGACGGTCATGCTTTTGAAAAGATCCTCAATGACTGATAAGGTTTCTGAAGGCTGAAATGCCAAATAGAACCTATTTACATAACTGTCTGCCTTCAAATTGATATGATAGTCTGTATTGTTGATTTTCATATAAGTGTCCATTAGGGCATCATATATAAAAACAGGAATATCAGAATCAAAATTTTCAAGTGCAGTGAGCTTAATCTCAATGTTACCTGCGTGCTTTAAGAAGATTCCCAAGGGTATTTTTTTAGTAACATCAAAATCACCAATGCCTTGAATCACGTACCTTTCGTCGGCGATCAACCAAGACATATCATTGGGTAGTGTCTCAGTATTTATTGCGTCATAGCCATAATCAAATCCGTCAGTTGCCAAATGGTTGGGTACGAATCCTAAAAGCAATGGTCTGGTAGCTCCATGTGGGGTTTTAAATGCCAACCGTATTCTTTTAATAACAGCAGTCTTATTTTTAGCCGCTGGCCTATCGCCCGTGGCAGATCTCATAAATACCGAGCCATTGTTTAATGTACCAGTAACGCCTTCCTTTACAAAAACACGCTGATCATTTTCAAAAACAACACTCCCACCAAATGCATTGGCCACTACCATAAACCCCTGTGCAACCGGAACATACCTTTCCGGGAGTTTGGATGGGGTGCCCAAGCCACTGACTTCCGGTGGGGATACTGCAGGGTTGCCTCCAACTAAATTATAGGATGAATACCCCCCTTGGTAATCGGCCAATACGTGCGTGGCATTTGAGGTGTAATGTTCCCAAAAGTAAAGCGCCCCTTGAATGCTGCCTGAATTATCATTTATAAACGTATCTGCATCAATTGCTGACGGGTACGGATTGCCCACCAATGATTCATTACCTACTGTAATTGGCGTGCTTATGACCCCATTGTTTGGTTTGCCCACAAAGGTGTAGTTCTGCGTAGCACCTGCAGCCCCACTTCCTTTCATGATATAACCCAAGCCCACAGCAATTGGATAAGCCGCATTAATCCGATTCCAAGCGGCATAAGTATTCTCAGGATAGTTTTCATACAAGTACAGCCATCGGCTACTTAGCGTTATTGGGGTGGTATTTGGAATAGCACTATGTCCAGTAGTCCATTGTACAGGCACGGCTCCGTCATAAAGCACGTTTCCTATGGCATAGGCAGCGCCATCAAAACTTACTGGAGACCCCCAATAATTGTAATTAAATAAATTGGCACTGCCTTGTTGGTCGCGTCTCAACACACCTGCTCCAGCATAATCCACAATACTTCCGGTATCTTGCAACAACTGTGACTCCCCCACCAAACGTAAGTCACCATTGAGAATTAGATAGTCCATCACCCGAAGGCTCTGTCCATCATTGGCATCAGCATTGGCAATGGTCAGTGTACGGCTTGCGACATCTAAACCTGCAACCGTAATATTAATATCTCCTGATGCGATATGATGTGAAGTTCTAACAATATTCCAGTCAATAGGCGTGATCCCATCAATACCTAGGCTGTTCGGAATGGTCTGAAAGGCGCCATGCAGCCAAACGTTGGTATCCGCCCAGAACCCGTCGGCAGTAGTTTGATACGGAATGGGTGCCGTATCTGGTTGAAAGGTGGTCATATACTTCAACACACCATCAATTCCAGAACCATTACTGGAGGTTAAACTGCCGGATACGATATCAGAAATTTGGTTCATTTGGTAATACCCTTCCAAATCAGTCCATGCCAACCCAGCAATATCCATTTGCATCACGGTGCCCCTTACGTTGCCCAAGTTATCCGCTATCTCTTGATTCATCATCCTACGGATATGCTCTGTGGATAAGGCGCGGTTCCAAATACGCAGTTCATCTGTACCACCATCGAAATAATGTAAAGGCCTAAATGGCGATACCAAAGTCTGATCCATGGCACCCACAATAAAATCTACCGTATTAGGCAATGGCAAAGTACCTGTACTGCTATTAACAACCACACCATCCACATACAAGGTGTAAGTGCCCCCCTCAAAGGTCAGTGCCACATGGTACCATCGGTTTATTGCTATTGGAAAGGGTGATGCCAACGCTGCGTCATCATCCCAATTAAAAGAAAGAATGTTATTTACCAGTCTCAAATCATAGCCATCTACCATATTATTCGCTTCACGTTTGGATAAAATTGTTTGGATATTGCCCGTAGTGACATCCGATTTCATCCATATTTCAATGGTAAAATCGCCCCCAAAATTATAATGATCCCTAAAGCTGATATTATCATCCACCCCATCAAAATCTAAAGCATTACAACCGATAAAAGTGATGGTGGTACTGGCGCTGGTATCCAAACAAGGTGCAGGATTATCAATGGTCCAGGTCAGGGTATAAACCTCACCTATATCGCCACTAAAGGTTGACGTGGGACTTGTGACATCCGAAAACGAAAAGCCAGAAATCTGACCCGAAGTTACCGTCCATAACCCTGTTTCGCCACTTCCAGTGACTGCACTTCCTGCCAAAGTAACGGTAGTTTCAGTGCAAATGATGTTAATCATATCGGGACCCGCATTGGCCGGTGCATTATAATCATTAACAGAAATAACAACCTCATTACTTAGTTGCGCTGTGGCACAAATAGACAAACTAGAGGTCATGACCACAGTAACCACATCGGCATCTGATAAGAGGGTTGTTGTAAAGGCCTCACCCGTTTCCCCAACCACATCACTGCCGTTGATTTGCCATTGATAGGTTGGTGTTGCACCGCCATCAATTGGGGTGGCTGTGAAGATCACCTGTTCGCTCTGACAAATGGTGGTTGCTGTACTGGTAATGCTTACCTGAGCGCTCTCACTCACATCTGTTATCGTGATGATGCTGGTGCATGAACCAATATTACCAGAAGCATCAGTAATGATTAAGGTCACTTCATTTTCGCCTAGAGCACTACAGTCAAATATCGACGGCGATATACTCAAGGTGAAACTACAATGATCACTCGACCCATTGTCCATATCCGCAGCGGATATCGTTACCAAACCCGTTATAGGGTCTAGGGCTCTTGTGATATCCTGACAGCGTGCCACCGGAAGTTCCGAATCATTTACAGTAACCTCAAACGAACAGCTGGCGACATTGCCTTCGGCATCGGTAAGTTCAAAGGTATTGGTGGTTATCCCAATCGGAAAAGCAGCTCCTGATGGCAAACCAGAAGTTTGCACTATAATTTCGCCTGTGCAATTGTCTATAACCATAAGCTCATAATTCACAATTACCGAACAACTACCTACCTCGGTCTCCAGCACCATATCTTCAGGGCAGGTTATTGTAGGCATTACAGTATCTACAATCTCAATGGTTCTAATCACTTCAACACCCGAATTGCCAAAGTTATCCATCACATTATAGGTTACTGGATAGCTGCCCACAAGGCCAAAGTTAACCGCAGAGGCATCTATGACTATATCACCTGTATAATCTATATCAAAACAAGAGTCTATTGCTGTGGCCCCCAATTCGGCATAAGGCGCACACAATTCAATAATTTGCGGATTGGGGCCTTGCAGCACAATGTCCGGACCGTTGGTGTCAATCACCTCAACCGTTCGTGTTATTGGGGTTGCGGCATTCCCTGAGGCATCCATAAGCGTATAAGTCACCACATAAAACCCTAAAGTACTGGTATCCACATTTGAATTATCGATCACCACAGTTCCAGAGATATCCCCAAAACAGGGATCCATTGCTAGGGCCCCCAATTCAATATAGGGCGAACAATCGCCAACGGTTAACGGATTAGGACCATTAAGGCTTAAGGACGGCGCTTGGGTATCTACAACATTGACCGTACGGATTTGAGTAGCGCTTTGACCCGCAGCATTGGTCACGGTGTAGATCACATCATAGCTTCCTACCACGTTGGTCAAAACGGCAGTAGCATCAATCACAATCCTCCCGGTAATATCCCCGGCGCAAGCATCAAAGCCGGTCGCACCAAATTCAGTATAGGTGCCGCAGGCTTCCATGGTCATGGGGTTGGCACCATTCAAAGTAATTTCAGGATCTTGGGTATTGATCACAATCACATCAATAGAACAGCTCACGGTGATGCCATCAGAGGCCGTAGCCTGAAACGTGACCGTCGTGGTCCCTAACGGATACACCCCGCTCGCATCGGCACCGCCGCCATTAAAATTGTTGGTTATGGAAGTTATCGTGCAGTTATCTGTAGTAATGGGAAGCGGTACATTCACATTGGCAGTACATTGGCCCGAAGTAGCGCTGACGGTTATGGGTGGCGGACAGCTGATGGTAGGCGGCTCAACATCAATAACCGTAACCTTTTGTGTACAGGTCACAAAGTTGCCTGCCAAGTCTGTAATCACCCAAATGACGGTAGTGGTACCCACAGGAAAAAGACTTCCTGGAGGCACCCCTACAGGGACCGTTGAGACCCCAGAACAATTATCAAAAGCTGTTGGGAACATCCCTAAGGCATACAGATCTACGTAGGCGTTACATTGCCCAGGGTCATTGCTGACTTCTACATCCTCTGGGCAAATTACTATAGGCTGCGTGTAATCATTAAGGGTTACCGTAAAACTACAACTTGCTGAATTGCCTGCGGCATCTTCAATAGTATAGGTAACGGTAGTTATGCCAGCTAAAAAGTTGACCGTACTGGCATCATTGATACCCGTATTGGTACTTGACCCTACCGTAGCGCCAGATAAGGTAAAAGTTTGCAACACAATGGAGCCGCAACCATCGGAGGTTGTAGGCACTAGCGAACCCACACCGCGCTGGCAATCGGCCACGACATTTGTGCAGGTAATTGTTGGCGGCGTAACATCAGGAGCACATTGACCATATGAATATATAGTAACTATTATGCACAACAGAAGGGTTACGTACTTTTTTCCCATGTTTATTTGGACTATTAAAAAGCTTACAGACCACACCCAAATAAACCGCATAACCCCTGAGTGTTTAAGTATCAGTGGTCAGACTAACATCTATAACCCTGGTTACAAAATCAATAAGGGTTTTATAAAGATAAATATTTTTGGATTTCCTTAAAATTAATTCGTTAAAGTGCACGTTTCGCTTTTTATATGTAAAAATAGCTCTGACCTATCAATTTATCAAGGCCTGCGCAATCCCCTAATGGCGATTTACTAACCCTTTTAATTGTGAAAAGGAATTTAAAAAGGTCTAAGATGAAAGGAATTACGGATGGACATCTCAATGTGGGGCAGACAGCCTGATTTAAAGAAATACATAGTGCTGGTCACTGATTTCATCATGATTTTGATCCCTTCAAAACGTATAAAAACTAAAGGCAACAAAACAAATAAGTCCCGAGGAAAAAGCGAAATTCAGTGTACGTATAAGGGAGATATACACCATGGTGTATCTGCTTGTATGGCATTTAAGCTTGAATTGATTATTCAATTAAATTGCACGACATGAAACATTTAATTGTTGCAATCGTTTTGATTTTGTGTATTTATAATTCTTCCTATATAGAAGACAACAATTTATGCTTAATACTAGAATCCCACAACTTTCTGACTTAATCCCCGAATTCTCGAAGAATTCACAAACCACCCCAAAACAAAAAAGCATCCCGATTCTGTTAAAAACAGAAAAGGAAAGCTTCTCATTGGAATACCAAATTACTTTGGTATCACTACGTTCCGAATTGCTTCGGAAACAACACAACCTCTTTAAAGCAATAAAAAAAGCTCCAAATTCCTTTAGAGCTTCTTAGCATTATTGCGGTCTGGACGGGACTCGAACCCGCGACCTCCGCCGTGACAGGGCGGCATTCTAACCAACTGAACTACCAGACCGTTGCGTTAATGCGAGTGCAAATATACACTGCATTTTCAATATCGCAAACAATTTAGGTCATTTTTTGCAAAATTATTATTTACTTAAATTTCCCACGCTCTACCATGTATGTTGTCAGGATTTTATCGAAATCTTTTGTGATGTCTGCCTCCACATATTTAATTTGATATTGGCCACATTTAAGCCGCAATTCCTCAAAATAGGAACCTACAGCCTGTTCATAAGCTTCTTTAATAGTTTCCGGGTACAAATTGATGTGCTCGCCTGTTTCAACATCTATAAAACGCTTTGGCGTATTCTCAAAATCAAAAGTCAGTTCCTTTTCCCTATCGAATACATGAAATAATACCACTTCGTGTTTTTTATGTTTTAAATGCCGTAAGGCTTCAAACAATTTCTCTTGATCCGTAGTGGTTTGAAACATATCCGTAAAAAAGAAAATCAAGGATCTCCGATGGATTTTTTCCGCAATTTGATGGAGATAGGTATAAGTTTCTGTCTGTTTGTTAACAGGTTTTGAAACCACCGTTTTGCTCAACTCGCTCAACAACATTTGGTGATGCCGTTCACTGCCTTTTTCGGGCGCGTAATAATCGTAAGCATCACTGTATATACTCATGCCTACCGCGTCACGCTGTTTTTTAAGAATATGCATCAAACTGGCTGAAGCCAATGCGGAAAATGCGATTTTATTCAGATTGTTGATTGAGAAATCAGTCATTTCTGGATAATGCATGGAGCTACTGTTATCAATAATCAAATGGCAACGCAAATTGGTTTCCTCATCATAGCGTTTGGTAAAAAGCTTATCTGTTTTGGCATATAATTTCCAATCGATATGTTTTGTGCTTTCACCTTGATTGTAAATTTTATGCTCAGCAAATTCTGCCGAAAATCCATGAAACGGACTCTTATGCATCCCAGCAATAAAACCCTCAACCACTTGTTTGGCGAGGAGTTCGAGGTTTTTAAAACCTCCTGTTTTATTGAGTTGTGCTTGTAAGTTCATAATCTAATCCCCTCCTAACCTCCCCAAAGGGGAGGAATAGCTTGGTTAATAATTGAAATGATTTTCGTCAGTATTAGAAGAGTCCAACCCCTTCAGAGCAATTAATCGTATTTTTTTTTCCCATAAACGCAGTATTCACATCAGTTAGAATTCCCCCTTCGGGGGCCTAGAGGGATCTTATTTCACAATTTTATCCACAATCCCATAAGCCACAGATTCCTCTGCACCCATCCAATGGTCGCGGTTAAAATCTTTCATTACCTTTTCAATCGTCTGGCCACAATTCTCAGCCAACAATCTTGCACTCAATTCCTTGGTTTTCAAAATTTCCATTGCAGTAATTTCAATATCACTTGCCGGTCCGCGTGCACCGCCACTTGGTTGGTGGATCATCACACGAGCGTGAGGCTGGATAAAACGCTTTCCTTTTTCTCCTGCTGACAATAGAATGGATCCCATAGAAGCGGCGAATCCTGTACAAATTGTTGACACCTCACTTTTTAAAGATTTCATGCAATCATAAACAGCAAATCCAGAAGTCACATAACCTCCAGGACTATTGATATATAACTGGATATCCTTGGTCTCCAAAGCGTCCAAATACATCAAGCGGTCAATGACATGTTTTGCCGATTTATCATCCACTTGTCCCCAAAGGAACACTTTACGTTCTTCTATGAATTTGCGATCAATCGCATCTTGAATTTTTATTTTATCACTCATTTCTTAAATTTTTATCTAAAATAAAAAAAGGTTCACCATTAAAGCAAACCTTTTATCAATTTATCTGAATATTGTGTTTTATTCCTGACAGATAGCACATCACACCATCACTTTTGAAATTTAAATTCCAACTTAAACGCAGATGCCTATCTTATTTTTATCGATTACAAAAGTGCATCGATAGCGTCAGTGTATGCGTTTTTTGGAGCCACACCAACTTGTCTTCCAACAACTTCTCCGTTTTGGAACACTAATACCGTTGGAATGTTACGGACACCATATTTAGCAGCAAACTCCTGATTTGCATCAACGTCCACTTTACCAACTACAGCCTTACCTGCGTACTCTTCACTAATTTGATCAATGATAGGTCCAACCATTCTACATGGTCCACACCAAGCGGCCCAAAAATCTACTACTACCGGCTTATCACTTTTCAAAACCGTTTCTTCAAAGTTTGCATCTGTTATTTCTAATGCCATATTTTCTATGCTTTAATTGTTTTATTTAACTTAAAGAAACAAAATTAGTCAAAATTTTCGCCAATCCTTATACGCTTAACATTTGTTTTGCTTATAGCTGGATTCGTGATTGTTATAACGATTTATAGGGCGCATAAACCGGGCTTTTCGTTATATCTTTTTATGCGGTGGCTTCGCTCAGCTCAGTCACCGCATAAAAAGGATGCCACTGCAATCCCTTGCGCAAACTCGGGCTATTTAAATGGAATTGCTTCTAGAATCGAAACTATTTTCAACGATTATAGTATTGAACTACACACAAAACATATAACCGTCGTCTTCTTTTCATGAGATGCCTACAGTCGCAAACATTAATTAGTTTAATTTATAATATACATCTTGGTTGTTCAATTCGTCAAGCAATTCTTGAGAAATTCTCACCTTTTGCTTTCTACTTGGCATGTGCAACTTCATCTTTTCTTCGGTATCATAAACCAAGAAATTTAACGCGTGATTACCTTCGTGCATTTTTAAAATATCCTCTAGTGCCTTAATTTTGCTCTCTTTCAAATCCTTTATTTCCAATTGAATGGACAATTTTTTAGCATAGGTATCCATCACATCATGCAACAATTGAAAACTGGAAAACTGCAACCTTGGCTCGCTTTTCTTACCTGTCTCTTTGTTGACCCAGCCCTCCTTGACATACACCCTGATATAAACAAATGAACTTCTTACCAAAAAGTGTCTAAACCTTAGATACTCTTCTCCAAAAATTCGGAATTCAAAACTGTCCGTATAATCTTCAATGGTAAACATGGCCCAACCTTTACCTTGTTTGCTCACACGGTGTTCAACATCGGTAACGACCCCACCAAAAGTCATTTCTCGGTTAACAAATGGTTCCAGATCTGCAAAATGTGCTAGAGTAGCGTTGCAAAAGGTTTTCATTTCTACCTTAAAATCATCAAGAGGATGTCCGGAAATGTAAATCCCGACAACTTCTCGCTCTTGCGCTAATTTTTCCATAGTGCCCCATTCTTCACAAGGCGGCACCAATGGCTCTGCTATTTGGACATCACTGGCATCTCCAAACAAACTCACTTGTGCTGAATTTTCATTTTCCTGATGCTTACTGCCATACTTTATAGCCTTTTCCAAAAAGGTGATCCCGTCGCCCTCATCTTGAAAATATTGCGCCCTATGGGTATCGGTAAAGCAATCAAATCCGCCAGCCAGTGCTAGATTTTCAAATGCTTTTTTGTTGGCTGCTCTTAGATCCACACGTTTTGCAAAATCGAAAATAGATTTATATTGCCCGTCTTTTCTACGCTGCTCTACAATGGTCATTACCGCACCTCGTCCTACGCCCTTGATGGCACCCATTCCAAACCGAACGGCATAATCTTTATTTACAGAGAACTTGTAAAAGGATTCATTGACATCTGGTCCAAGTACATTTAATTTCATGCGCTTGCATTCTTCCATAAAGAATGTCACCTGTTTGATGTCATTCATATTATTACTTAATACCGATGCCATATACTCTGCAGGGTAATGCGCTTTTAAATAGGCGGTTTGGTAAGCAATCCACGCGTAACAGGTAGAATGCGATTTGTTAAACGCATAACTTGCAAAGGCTTCCCAGTCCTTCCAAATTTTTTCCAGTTTTTTAGCATCATGACCTTTTGCTTCTGCTTGGGCAATAAATTTTGGTTTCATTTTGTCCAAAACCGCGATCTGCTTTTTACCCATTGCCTTACGTAAAACGTCGGCTTCACCCTTGGTGAAATCGGCTAGTTTTTGAGACAGCAACATCACCTGCTCCTGGTAAACGGTAATCCCGTAAGTTTCCTTCAAGTATTCTTCCATCGCAGGAAGGTCATAGTCTATTTCCTCTTCGCCATGTTTTCTTCGGGTAAAACTCGGAATGTACTCCATTGGTCCCGGTCGGTACAAGGCATTCATTGCAATCAAATCCTCAAAAACGGTTGGTTTCAATTCCTTAAGATGTTTCTGCATCCCTGGCGACTCATACTGAAACACCCCAACGGTTTCACCCTTTTGAAACAGCTCGTAAGTCAATTCGTCATCCAAAGGAAAACTATCAGGATCGAGCAAAATATCGTGTTTCGCCTTCACGATTTTCACTGTATCCTTTATTAAGGTCAAGGTTTTCAATCCCAAGAAATCCATTTTCAGCAATCCGGCATCCTCAACCACGGAGTTGTCAAACTGGGTCACATACAAATCAGAATCCTTAGCGGTTGCCACTGGGACAAATTTTGTAATATCATCAGGTGTAATAATCACCCCACAAGCGTGGATTCCCGTATTTCTGACAGATCCTTCAAGAATTCGTGCCAAATTAAGGGTTTCTGCCTCCAAGCCTGAACCTTCTGCGATATTAAGCAGCTCATTAACCTTTTCTAAATCGTCAGATCGGAACGCTTTACTGAGTTGTTTTTCATCATAACCAAATATTTTACTCAATTTTGACATGGTTGGGATGAGTTTCGAAATCCTGTCGGCATCAAAAAGCGGCAGATCTAAAACTCTTGCGGTATCTCTAATGGAAGATTTCGCCGCCATCGTACCATAAGTAATAATTTGCGCCACCTGATTGCTGCCATATTTATTGATGACATAATCCATTACCTTGCTCCGACCTTCATCATCAAAATCAATATCAATATCTGGCATACTAACACGATCCGGATTCAAGAAACGCTCAAAAAGCAAGTTGTACTTTAACGGATCGATATTGGTAATCTTCAAACAATAAGCCACCACTGATCCTGCCGCAGATCCACGACCTGGACCTACGGAAACATCCATATTCCGCGCCTCTCGTATAAAATCTTCAACAATCAAGAAATAGCCTGGATATCCCGTATTTTCAATAACGCTCAACTCAAAGTCTATCCGCTCCTTGATTTCATCTGTGAGTTCCGGATACCGTTTTTTGGCACCTTCATAAGTTATATAACGTAGATAAGCATTTTCGCCGCGCTTTCCTTTATCTATAAGATCCTCTTCATGTTTGAATTCGTCAGGAATTCCAAATGCAGGCAAAAGCACATCTCTTGCCAATTCAAAAGCTTCAACTTTATCCACCACTTCCTGAATATTGGATATGGCTTCCGGAATGTCCTTAAAGAGCTTTTTCATCTCTTCTGAAGACTTAAAATAATATTCTTGGTTAGGCATCCCAAAACGATACCCTCTGCCGCGACCTATAGGTGTTGCCTGTTTTTCTCCATCTTTAACACACAACAAAATATCATGCGCATTGGCATCTTCCTTCTTACAATAATAAGTATTGTTGGTTGCCACTAACTTGATGTCATGTTTTCTGGCAAAATCTATCAGAACAGGATTCACACGATTTTCATCTTCCTGATTATGGCGCATTAGTTCAATATAAAGATCGTCGCCAAACTCTTCTTTCCACCAAAGCAAGGCCTCCTCTGCTTGGTTTTCACCAATATTCAAGATTTTACTCGGAACTTCTCCATAAAGATTCCCCGTCAATACAATTAAATCTTCCTTGTACTGTTGGATCAACTTCTTATCAATTCGTGGGAGATAATAAAAGCCATCCACAAAGGCGTGTGATGATAATTTGGATAAATTATGGTAACCGTTTTTATTTTTCGCCAACATGACAATCTGATAGCCGTTATCCTTTCGCGACTTATCTTTATGGTCTTCACATACAAAAAACTCACATCCAAGAATGGGTTTGATTATTTTTTCAGTAGGCATTTCACCGCGCACTTCTGCGGCTTTGTTCTTCGCTTCAACGTTTCTATTATGATTTCCTACTGCTCTTATAAAGTGAAAGGCACCCATCATATTGGCATGATCCGTAAGCGCCACCGCAGACATATTTTGTTCCGCTGCTGCCGCCACCAACTGAGGGATGCTGATAGTAGATTGCAATACTGAAAATTGAGAGTGGTTGTGTAAATGCACAAACTCAACCTCTTTAAGTTCTTCTATATTTTGGGCAATCTCCTTTTTTGTAGGCTCGTCAGATTCTTGGAGAGCTTCAATCTGTTTTTTAATTTTTGCACTTTCAGCCTTCAGATTGATATGCTTTAAGCCGATAAGCTGTATCGTTGCCGGATTTGCCTCTTTAAAATTTTCGAAATAATCTGAAGGCACATCCAACTGTTCCTGGGTGTATTCTTCACGTCTTATCAACTCCAAAAAGCAACGTGTTGTTGCTTCAACGTCGGCAGTAGCATTATGCGCTTCCGAAAAAGGCGTGTTAAATAGAAACTCATGCAACTCCGTTAAAGTTGGCAATTTGAATCTGCCATAACGTCCTCCAGGAAGTTGACATAAAGTAGCGGTATGTTCGGTACAGGTATCCAAAACAGGAAGTTCCTGCAAATTATTTAAAACACTTTCACGGTGGAACTCCGCACCCATAATATTCAAGTCGAAGGCGACATTCTGACCCACAACAAATTTGGCTTTTGCCAAAGCTGCATTGAACTTCTCCAATACCTCAGCCAATGGAATACCTTGTTGTTGGGCTAATTCAGTTGAAATACCGTGGATTTTCTCGGCATCATACGGGATATTAAATCCGTCAGGTTGCACCAGATAATCCTCATGTTCAATACAATTCCCCATGCCATCGTGCAATTGCCATGCAATTTGGATGCATCTCGGCCAGTTGTCAGTATCACTGATGGGCGCATCCCAACGTTTTGGTAATCCTGTAGTTTCGGTGTCGAATATTAAATACATGTAGTGTAGAGTTGTTTGTCATGACGTCGTTTTTGACTACGAATTCACGAATATTTGAGCTTAAGGCTGTTGAAATTGTTGGGTTTGTTCTTTGAAATATAAGTTTTTAAAATTACACATTAATAACGTTTTTTTAAAGGGAAAGTCATGAAAAGTTACCAAAGAAAAAGCAGGTCAAGAAGAACACCTCTAAAATCTATATGTGCATTTCATCTTATCTCACAGGTATTTTGTAGAGCACGCCTTGATTGAATCCTACGGAATATAGACCATCTGATGAAAAAGCAATAAACCTAAAAGTACCAGTAACTGTTTTTCCATCAAATTCAGTAATTACCACCTGCCCTATTTCTGGATACAACGCACCTTCCTGACTTGGTGGATTTATAGTAGAATAAGAAATGTTTTCAAGATCTAAAAAATCGATTCTCGAATCGCTCATTTCAGATAAAACATAGGTGCCTTCCTGAAGTGAAGATAACCTAAAGGTCATTTTTTCGAATTTATCACCAGCATTGATCGTCAGTCTGCCATTTTCAGCGAGCACGGCATCAAAATAAGTGGCGCTCCAAAGTTGATAGTTTTTATTTCCTTGAAGCGCAGGCGAATTGAATTTCACCTCATCGCTACAGCCATAGAATGCGGTTATGGTAATTATAAGCAAGACAATTTTCCTCATTGTATTAAATTTAACCAACGTATTAGAAACTAAATAAACAACAAATAACGGTTTTGGCAGTATCAAAAAGGATATTTAAAACCTGTATTAATTTGAAGGGCAAACCAATTAAAGTCAAAATTACATTTTCTTGGCCATTAATTTCACCAATTCGCTCGAATAACACTAACACAACTAATATAAAATGAGTCAATTAGCATCCATATCCATTCATAAGAAACGAAAATCACCTAAATATTAGAAAAACTAGTAACTGGTTGTGGCTTAAAACGCCATATCTATTTGACTTGACTTTATTTACTTGAAATAATTTGACAATAAAAAAATATTTATGGTATCTTTGCAGACTTATTAATAATAGAGGTCGCGAACCTCACTAATTAATTATTTATGTCAGTTAAAATTAGATTACAAAGACGTGGAAAAAAAGGGAAACCTTATTTCTGGATTGTTGCAGCTGATGCACGATCAAAAAGAGATGGTAAGTACTTAGAGAAAATCGGTGCTTACAATCCAACAACCAATCCAGCAACTATTGAATTAGACGTTGATTTGGCTGTAAGTTGGCTTCAAAATGGCGCACAACCTACTGATACGGCAAGAGGAATTTTGTCTTACAAAGGTGCCATGTTGAAAAATCATCTTGCAGGTGGTGTTAGAAAAGGTGCTTTAACAGAAGAGCAAGCAGAAGAGAAATTCGCTGCCTGGTTAGAAGAAAAAGCAGGTAAAGTTGACGCCAAAAAAGAAGGTTTAGCAAAAGCTGGTGCTGATGCTAAAGCAAAAGCTCTTGAAGCTGAAAAAGAAACAAATGCGAAGCGTGAAGCTGAAGCTGCACAGGTTATCGCCGATGCAGAGGCTGCTGAAGCGGCTGCAAATGCGCCTGCAGAAGAAGCTGCCGAAGTTGAAGCATCTACTGAAGAAGCTCCTGCTGAAGATGCTGAAACAAAAACAGAAGAATAAAGAATTTATTTTTTATACTTTTAAACTCCGATATGACCTATCGGAGTTTTTTTGTGAAATAGCGTTCTTTTTTACAGAAAAAAGAATGCGTTATTGAACAAATCTCGCTTTTTGGCGGGATCCCACATATATTTGCACATTCCCTTGCAAAAGGGAATCTCAGGTTACATGTAAAACTTTACCTTTGACGAGATCTTATATACACCGGGCACATTTTATCTGTGATGAAGGATCTTATTATATTGATTAAATTATAGATTAAATAAAAAAAGAACCGATGCTAAAAAAAGACTGCTTCTTCGTTGGGAAAATTGTAAAGAAATACAGTTTTAAAGGTGAATTATTGATAAAATTAGACACGGATGAACCCGAAATGTTCGAAGATATGGAATCCGTTTTCATAGATCTACGCAATAATTTGGTCCCGTTTTTTATTGAATCGTCTCAATTGCATAAGTCAGAATTGTTGCGCATAAAATTTGAAGACGTAGACTCTGAGCAAGATGCGGATGCCTTGTTAAAATCTGACCTCTATCTTCCTTTAGAATTTCTTCCCAAACTTGATGACGATAAATTCTATTTTCACGAGATCATCGGTTTTACGGTTGAAGATGTCAATTTTGGAATGGTCGGCATTGTCAAATCAATCAATGATTCCACAGCCCAAGCGCTTTTTGAGATTGATCGTGATGGGATTGAAATCCTGATTCCGATGAATGATGCGTTTATTAAGAAAGTCGACAAAAAGAAGAAATTGATTATTGTTGACACTCCGGAAGGATTGATTGATTTGTACCTGTAATCCCATCCTAAATCCTTCCCAAAGGGAAGGACTTTCAGTACTATGGCTGAAACTTTTAAGAGATTTAAATGAATCGTTTGAATTGGAATTAACTCATCTTATAAATGAGGCAGAAGAACTAAGGAAAATCCTATCTGCAATCATAAACAAAACCTAATTTATTGTTTTCACTTTGGAATTTGGAATTTTAAAAACTTGGTACTTTATATGAAACCTTTTGAATTCAAACACTTCACAATTAACCAAGACCGTTGCGCCATGAAAATTGGCACGGATTCGGTATTGCTAGGTGCTTGGACCTCGATAGATTCAAATCCGTATTCTATTTTAGATATTGGCGCGGGCACTGGTGTTCTAGCTTTGATATTAGCACAACGCAGCGATGCCCAACTTATTGATGCCATTGAAATTGATGATGCAGCCTATGAACAATGTGTAGAGAATTTCGAAAGTTCACCTTGGGGAGATCGTCTTTTCTGTTACCATGCTTCTTTAGAGGAATTTGTTGAAGAGCTCTCTGATGATGAAGTAGAAACCGATGAGAAATATGACTTAATTATCTCAAATCCGCCATTTTATTTAAACACTTACAAAAGTGACAATGAGCAACGGGATTTAGCCCGATTTATGGATGCGATGCCGTTTAGACAGCTTATTGAAGGTGTATCAAAATTACTATCTCCACAAGGAACATTTTCTGTGGTCATTCCTTTTTCGGAAGAAAAAGAGTTTATCGTGTTAGCTTCCAAAGAACATCTTTTTCCAAACCGAATTCTAAGAGTTAAAGGATCACCACCGTCAGAAATCAAGCGAAGTTTACTCCAATTCTCTTTTCAGGAAACTATAGTAAATCCAAAGGAACTTATTATCGAAACCTCAAGACATCAGTACACCGATGACTATATTGCGCTGACCAAAGATTTCTATCTCAAAATGTAGTTTAAAATTGTTCCCTGATAACGTTTTCGTTACTTTTGTGTTTCAATAATTTAAATCCAAAAGAATGAAGCCAGATTTGTTTCAAGCCCCTGATTATTATAATATTGATGAGTTATTAAATGACGAACATCGTTTGGTACGTGATGCCGCAAGAGAATGGGTAAAACGTGAAGTTTCTCCTATCATTGAAGACTATGCCCAAAGAGCTGAGTTTCCTAAACAGATCATCAACGGACTAGCCGAAATTGGTGCTTTTGGACCTTACATTCCTGCCGAATATGGCGGTGCTGGTCTAGATCAGATTTCTTATGGTCTGATCATGCAAGAAATTGAACGTGGTGATTCTGGCGTGAGAAGTACAGCTTCTGTACAATCTTCATTAGTGATGTATCCTATATGGAAATACGGGAACGAAGAGCAACGTCAAAGATTTCTACCCAAACTTGCCAGTGGCGAATGGATGGGAAGTTTCGGACTTACGGAACCTGACCATGGTAGCGACCCGGCAGGTATGACCACAAATTTCAAGGATAAGGGTGATCATTATCTTTTAAATGGAGCCAAAATGTGGATTTCAAATGCACCTTTTTGTCAAGTAGCCGTAGTTTGGGCCAAAAACGAAGAAGGCCGCATCCACGGATTGATTGTAGAGCGCGGAATGGAAGGATTCTCTACCCCTGAAACACATAACAAATGGTCTTTGAGAGCTTCTGCTACCGGAGAACTTATTTTTGATAATGTTAAAGTTCCTAAAGAACACCTATTGCCCAATAAATCTGGGTTAGGCGCGCCATTAGGCTGTTTGGATTCTGCGCGTTACGGCATTGCTTGGGGCGCTATTGGTGCTGCCATGGATTGTTATGACACCGCCTTACGCTATAGCAAAGAGCGCATGCAGTTTGGAAAACCTATCGGACAATTCCAATTGCAGCAAAAGAAATTGGCTGAAATGATTACTGAAATCACCAAGGCTCAACTATTAGCCTGGAGACTTGGGGTCATGAGAGAAAACGGAACGGCAACCTCAGCACAAATATCGATGGCAAAACGCAATAATGTGGAAATGGCCATTACTATTGCTCGTGAAGCACGTCAAATTTTAGGAGGTATGGGAATAACTGGCGAATACAGCATCATGCGCCACTCAATGAACCTTGAAAGTGTCATCACTTATGAAGGTACCCACGACATCCACTTACTGATTACAGGATTGGACATCACAGGATTGAACGCCTTCAAATAAAATTCCTGCCTAGGCAGGAAACCTAGTTAACCTTGAGATTGGTTGATATTTTCGTTCAATCGATTTACAAAACAAAAAATGCTTCTTTTAACAGAAGCATTTTTTTGTGTTTTTAAGTAAAAAAATAAAGAAAATTTTAAAGATTGCTAGACCTCACAGGTTTTAGATACCTGTGAGGTCTCCCGTTAATTAAGACTCGGGCGCCAATTCCACCTCCAAGCCTTCCAATTCAATGGTAATAGGAATCTGGCAACTCAATCGAGAGTTATCTTTCACATAAAAAGCTTCAGATAGCATGGCCTCTTCTTCGTCTTGCATTTCTGGAAGCTGAGTGCCATTTATGACATAACATTGACAAGAGGCACACATGGCCATTCCGCCACAGGTGCCAATGGTACCTTCTGGCGCAAGCTCATAGCTTCTAACCACTTCCATTAAGTTCATGGCCATATCTGTAGGTGCCATGACCTCATGAGTAACACCTTCTCTATCTGTTATTTTTATGGTGATATCTTGTTCCATTTATTATTCTTATTCAAACCTGTCAGGTTTTGAAAACCTGACAGGTCTAATACAATTTATTAATCTATCGCTTTTACCACTTGTTTTGGAGCTTCCTTACGCGTACCATCAAAACCATCCACACCACTAACCGTTGTATATTTTAAAACATAACGCTTTCCAGGATTTATGATTTGATATGCAGCTTGGCACATCAAGGTTGCTTCATGGAAGCCACACAGGATAAGTTTCAATTTACCCGGATAGGTATTCACATCACCTATGGCAAAAATGCCAGGGATATTGGTTTGATAGTCCAAAGCATTGTTGACCACTATCGCGTTTTTCTCGATTTCAAGTCCCCATTTGGCAATAGGTCCAAGTTTAGGAGATAATCCAAACAATGGAATAAAATGATCGCACTCAATCTCAAATTCCTTTTCGATATTTAGAGCCTGAGAAACCACTACCGCCTCAACTTTATGATCACCAACAATATTGATGACCTCAGCCGGTGTCACCAGATTTATTTTTCCTGAATTCTTTAATTCTTGAACTTTATCCACAGAATCCAAAGCACCTCTAAATTCATTACGTCTATGAATCAAAGTAACCTCAGAAGCGATGTCGGAAAGAAAAATACTCCAATCTAAAGCAGAGTCTCCTCCACCTGAAATGACCACACGTTTATTTCTATAAATTTCCGGGTCTTTTATAAAGTACTCCACCCCTTTATCTTCAAAGTAGCTAATATTAGGAATCAAAGGTTTACGTGGTTCAAAACTACCTAAACCTCCAGCAATTGCAACTATTGGCGCTTGATGTTGGGTGCCTTTATTTGTGGTGACAATGAACGTGCCGTCCTCTTGTTTTTCAATGGTATCTGCCCGCTCGCCCAAAGTAAATCCAGGTTCGAACTGCTTACACTGCTCCAAGAGATTTTTGGTTAAATCGCCCGCTAATATCTCAGGAAAACCAGGGATATCATAGATGGGTTTTTTAGGATAAAGCTCTGTGCATTGACCGCCAGGCTGTGGCAAGGCATCAATTAGGTGGCATTTCATTTTTAATAATCCGGCTTCGAACACAGCAAAAAGTCCTGTTGGTCCTGCGCCAATGATAAGTATATCTGTTTTAATCATATAATGGCCACGATCCTGTCTTACGACAGGCTGAAGTGGTATTTCCTTTAATTCAACTTTATTTTATAACGCAAAAATCCAAATAATAAAACTTAAATTTTATGACATTTGTCATTTGCGCGAAGAATGCGGTTCTGGCGTTCGGAGATTTCATCGCTAAGATATCTGCATAGAACCCTATGTATAGCATTCCGATTCCTAACCAATTCTCTACTTTATTTCTCCCTCTACATTGATGACATGCTCAATTTGAGGTGCATATTTCTTAATGGTCATTTCAACACCTGACTTTAAGGTCATTTGATTGACTGAACATCCTACACAAGCACCTTCAAGCTGTACTCTTACCAAATTGTCATTTTCTATGGACAATAAAGCAATATCTCCACCATCACTTTGTAGAAATGGACGGATTTCATCAAGTGCTTTCTCAACATTTAATCTAAGTTCTTCAGTTGTCATATTACTTATTTAAGGGTGTTTTCAATTCCATTTAAAGGCATTGTTATTTATTTTTTAACTGCTGAACATCCAGCCATCGTTGTAATTTTGATAGCTTCTGTAGGCGGTAAATCGTCATTACGTCTTACCACTTCTTCCACAACGTTCTGGGTGAGTTTTTCGAAGGCTTTTTCTAAAGGCGTGGCGGTTTGCAAAGCTGCAGGACGTCCCACATCTCCGGCTTCACGGATGCTTTGTATCAATGGAATTTCGCCTAAAAATGGAACATCTAAATCTTGAGCCAAGTGTCTAGCCCCTTCTTTTCCGAAAATATAGTACTTGTTTTCCGGCAATTCAGCAGGTGTAAAATAGGCCATATTTTCAATAATTCCTAACACCGGTACGTTTATGCTTTCTTGTTGAAACATGGAAACACCTTTCTTGGCATCAGCTAAAGCTACGTTTTGTGGCGTACTTACAATAACAGCACCTGTGATAGGTAAAGATTGCATGATACTTAAATGGATATCTCCAGTTCCTGGAGGCAAATCGATGAGCATGAAATCCAACTCACCCCAATGCGCATCAAAAATCATTTGATTTAATGCCTTTGCTGCCATTGGACCACGCCATACCACAGCTTGATTTGGTTGGGTGAAAAATCCGATGGACAATATCTTAACGCCATAACTCTCTATCGGTTTCATTTTGGATTTACCATCGATGTTAACGGCTATCGGCTTTTCTAACTCCACATCAAACATGATCGGAATAGATGGCCCATAAATATCAGCATCTAGAATACCCACTTTAAAACCCATTTTAGCTAAAGTAACCGCTAGGTTTGCTGTAACTGTAGATTTACCTACTCCTCCTTTACCCGAAGCGACTGCTATAATATTCTGAATCCCAGGAATGGCTTTCCCTTTAATGGTATTTGCCGACGCTTTTGGCGGTGCATCCACTTTTATATTAACGGTGATTTTTGCTTTTTCGTAAACCTGATCATGAATGGCTTTCATAATTTCTACTTCAGTCTTCTTTTTCGCCTGAAGCGTCGGATTAGAAATGGTGATATCTACGATGACTTCGTCAGCAAAAGTAACGACGTTTTTCACTGCACCACTTTCCACCATGTTTTTACCTTCACCAGGAACAGTAATACTCTCGAGCGCTTTAAGGATGTCTTGTTTATGTAATTTCATTATATTGAGATGCTAAAAGAAAAAGAATAAAGACAATTACACGAGTTCATCTTTTATTCTTCACTTATTTTTATTAAGAATCATTCTAAAGTGCAAATATAATTAATATTGCTGGAAGAAGGAAGCTGGAAGCATGAAGATTTCAATGGCTGGATTGAAGTGGTCTATCACTAATTCTAATGTGATTATTTGTAAATTTTACATAAATTAGGAAATAATGAGATCAACTTCTTTCGTATAGTTTTCGATTGAATTTAACTTTGATGACAGAGATCTAAAGCTCTTTAAGTGGATCCCAAAATATCTTATCAAAGTTCTGGACTTGATTATCCTTTACAAGAACGCCTTCACTTTCCAAGAGTTGCTGCATTAAGTTGGTGCCTTCAAAATGATGTTTGCCACTAAGCAATCCATTTCTATTGACCACACGATGTGCGGGAACATCTTTACCCACCGATCCATTTAATGCATAACCTACCATTCTTGCACTTCGTGCTGCGCCCAAAAAATTTGCAATGGCGCCAAAGCTGGTCACGCGACCATAGGGAATTTGCTTTGCAACCTCGTATACCTTTTCAAAAAAATTAAGCGTTTCTGGTTTCATAACGCTCTTACAATATTGAATAATGTGACTATGGCAATTATCCCTGTTATAGTACCAATAGTATAATTCATGTTTTTTTGAGAGGTGAGATTTTTGTTCTTGATCTTATCAAAAAAGAAAATGTACATATACAACATAACAAAAGTGCCCATTACCGCACCGCCAACATAGGAAATAATCATGGGTCTATTAAATTCCAGCCAGCCAAAGGAAGCCAACGTAACGGTCATATAAGCTTGATAAGGAATTGGAAACACATTGATGGCAGATAAGAACATGCCATGAAAGAAGCGACTGTGTTTACTTCTTGATTGTGGTTCCACTTCAGTTTTGGAAGTCGCTTTTGCGATAAGGAGATAATAAACAGTGATCAAAACAAATATAACGAAGGCCACACGTTGCAATACTTTAACCACATCAAGATGATTAGATAAATATCGAGCAAACATGGCCGCAATATAAGTTTGTAAAAACACGACTACACAAACCCCAATCGAAAACATTATGCCTCTTACATGGCCTTCTTTAAGGCTTATTTTGGCAGCTGTCATATTCAATAATCCAGGAGGAATAACGCCAACAAGGGCGATAACCATTCCAAGTAAAAATATGACGGTAATGTTCAAGTTTATTTAATTTTAAATCTAATATAGGTAATTGCTTTGTTCTTTTCTAAATACTGACCTTCATAATACGTCTGAATTTCTGTGACTTCTGCAGGACTTCCTTCTTGTTTGTAAACGTTATGGTTGGCATAAAGCACGTCATGACCGGCTCCATGAAGCAAGCCTAAAGTGTATCCATGCATAAATTCACTATCCGTTTTTAGGTGAACAACTCCTTCTGGTTTCAGTATGGATTTATAGCGCTCCAAAAAGACAGCATTCGTCATTCGATGCTTGGTGCGTTTATATTTTATCTGAGGATCAGGGAATGTGATCCAGATTTCATCAACTTCATTTTTCCCGAAAGCGTGGTCAATAAGCTCTATTTGTGTTCGTAAAAATGCCACATTTGGGACACCATCTTCTACGGCTGTTTTCGCACCTCTCCAAAATCGGGCGCCTTTAATATCAATGCCAATGAAATTTTTATTTGGATATCTTTCCGCCAACCCAAGGGTATATTCTCCCTTTCCACAGCCCAATTCTAAAACCAAAGGATGATCATTTTTAAAGACCTCCGCATTCCAATGACCTTTCAAATCAAAATTGTCACTCACCAATTCTTCACGCGTTGGTTGATAAACGTTTGAAAAGGTTTCATTTTCCCTAAATCTTTTGAGTTTATTTTTACTTCCCACTTTTATTGTTTCTGTTTTCCCACCTCCGCCAAAGCTATTGACGGGCAGTCTTGTTTGTTGTTTCAAGTTTACGTGCCTATAAACACGCTAATCTTTTAATAATTGGCAAAATTAATCAAATATATGAAAGCCATTAGTTCCTTATCTTTGAATGTTAAAAGATTCTTTTTGAATGTTTGCTAAATTTGCTCGAGGGGTTGAAGCGGCATCCTTTTTTTGCCTCTCCAAAAACTTATAACAGCCTCATGTTTGTTTGGAAAAAAAAGACCCGGACGGGTAGGTACAACGGAAAACCCGACCATTTGCCTTGCGCTTGTCAAAAGGAGTGGTCGCACTCTAAATCAATATGAAAAAAAAGATATTAATTGCACCTTTAAATTGGGGATTGGGTCATGCCACGCGTTGCATCCCGATCATCAACGCTTTAATACAACACAATTTCATCCCCGTTCTTGCCAGTGATGGTGCTGCGCTTTCACTATTGAGAAAAGAATTTCCAGATTTGGAAGCGCTTGAGTTGCCTTCATACAATATTACCTATTCCAAAAAAGGATACTTTTTAAAGCTTAAGCTTTTGAAAGATTCACCAAGAATTATGAAGACGATACGCGACGAACAAAATGAGATAAAATCTATCGTAAAGACGCATACTATTGACGGCATTATTTCAGACAACCGATTTGGGGTTTACCATAAAGACTTGCCTTCGGTTTTTATAACCCATCAATTAAAGGTTTTAAGTGGAAACACAACTTGGCTCAGTACAAAACTTCATCAAAAAACCATAAAACGATTTGATGAGTGCTGGGTTCCTGACAATTTTGGACAACCCAATTTAAGCGGAAGGATGGGGCATATTGAAAATCCAATGCTTAATATTAAATACATCGGTCCCTTAAGTAGATTTCAAAAAACCTCAAGTAAATCAGCTTATGATATTATGGTGTTATTGTCTGGTCCAGAGCCACAGCGGGAGATTCTAGAAAAAAAATTATTAGAGGAATTTAAAGATTATAAAGGAAAAGTGCTATTTGTAAAAGGAGTTGTAGAAGACGAACAAACAGTTCAGGAATCTGGAAATCTTACTATTAATAATTTCATGACTACTGATTTATTGGAGAAGTCATTAAATTCCAGTCGCTTAATTATAGCACGTTCTGGATATACCACGATAATGGATTTGGCTAAATTGGGCAAAAAAGCCTTCTTCATTCCGACGCCTGGTCAATTTGAGCAAGGCTATTTAGCAAAAAGAATGCAAGAAAACCATTTGGCGCCGTTCTGCAAACAGGACGATTTCAGTTTAGAAAAACTTAAGGATATTGATAATTTTAAAGGCTTGGAAGCTTTTGATGACGCATCCAATTTTAAAGAACTATTTCACCTTTTCGAGGGTAAATGAGAATTCGCTGCCAACGCTCAATTCACTTTCAATATAAATTTTCTCATCGTGAGCTTCAATGATATGTTTTACGATGGATAATCCCAGTCCAGAACCACCTTCCTTACGTGAACCGCTCTTATCAATTCTATAAAAACGTTCAAAGAGCCGGGGAATATTAGCTTTTGCAATGCCTTCGCCATTATCAGTAACGCGCACAATAACCTTGTTTTTTATCAAATTCTCGATGCTGATTTCAGTAGTTCCCTTAATCCTTCCATATTTGATGGAATTGACGACCAGGTTTGTCAGCACCTGTCTGATCCGTTCTTTATCGGCCTTTACCATAATTGGGTTGGGATACTGCATATCAAAAGTCAAGGTGATTTTTTTCTTTGCAGATTTCATTTCGAGCAAATCAAACACACTTTCCACCACTGCCACAATGTCAAATGGTTCTATATTTAGACTTAAATCGCCAACCTCCAATTTGGTAATCATATCCAGATCCTGCACAATGTAAATCAAGCGCTCTACACCTTTATTGGCTCTTTCAAGATATTTTTCTCTAAGATTTTCATTATCCATGGCGCCATCCAGTAAGGTCAACACATAACCTTGAACGGTAAATAATGGTGTTTTTAATTCGTGAGAGATATTCCCCAAAAATTCCTTGCGATACTCTTCCCTAACTTTTAGGGTTTCTATCTCCAATTTTTTATCCTGGGCAAATTTCCCGATTTCCTGAGTCAGGGTTGCCATATCAGTAGTTATGGGCTGTGTACGTAAAGAGGCAGATTCCAATAACGTCAAATCGTCATAGATTTTCTTGACTCTCCTATAAATAAATCGCTCGACACGATATTGGATAATAAAAAATGAAATGATGTAAGAAATGACAGAAAAGCCTAAAATCGCCCAAATATTAAAAGATTTGGTGAGCAAAGAAAATACAATAATCAAAACCGTTAAAACCATAGTAATATATAGTGCGGTTTTAATAGCAAATTTATAGGACTTTCTGATTTCTTTTTTTTGCATTAATCAACAAACTTATAGCCTACCCCTTTTACGGTCTTAAAGGACTCATCACCAATTTTTTCGCGCAGTTTTCTTATGTGGACGTCAATGGTGCGGCCGCCCACAACAACGTCGTTACCCCATACTTTATTTAAAATCTCTTCGCGTTCAAATACTTTATTAGGCTTGGTGGCTAACAAAGATAGCAATTCGAATTCCTTTCTAGGCAGAATGATTTCTTTGCCATGATGCGATATTTTATACTCTTCCCTATTGATGATCAGCCCACCAATTTTAAGTATTTTTTGTGAAGGGCGCTCTTCGTTTAATCGCCTGAGCAACGCTTTGACTTTACTGGTCAGCACTTTGGGTTTTATGGGTTTTGTAATATAATCATCGGCTCCAGCATCAAATCCAGCCATTTGGGAATAATCCTCCCCACGCGCAGTCAAAAAAGTGATGATGGTATTGCTTAGCTCGGGAATCTTACGGATTTGCTCACAGGCTTCAATACCATCCATTTCTGGCATCATCACATCCATAATGATAAGCTGCGGGCGTTCCTTTCTCGCTTTTTTTATAGCTCTAAGACCATTATCGGCCGTGATGATTTGATAGCCTTCCTCGGAAAGATTGTAACCAATTATTTCCAATATGTCTGGTTCGTCATCAACCAATAGAATTTTTATATCCTTTTTTTTCATTAGGGTTCATTCAAGTATTATAATGTAAAGATAAGGTTATAAGCAGAAACTTATAAAAAAGCTAGGCATTGATAACACTATGATAACCTGCAGAAAACAATCTTTTAACCTTTTGAAGAAAACTTTAATTGTTTAACATACCTTTGGTATGGGATTTGCCATAATATTTAGTATCTTTAATACTGATTTCATTTGATGAAAAACTATTGTTGCATGATGAAAAACTACATTTACATTCTTTTATTATTCTTCGGACTTGGCATGGGCGTAACGACTGGGTATGCACAAACGAATTCCACTAAAACAATCATGTCTGCATCAGAAGGCATTGTGGATTTATCAATCTACCCAAATCCTGTAAGCAATGGTAAAATCTATATCACTACAAAAGAAAATTTGACCAAAATCGTTGAAATTTATGATGTTTTGGGCAAAAAAATTCTTTCTGAATCACTTTTTGGAAAAGAATTAAACATTTCTAAACTGACTGTTGGCATCTATATATTAAAGATCAAAGAAGGCAACAATTCTGCCACCAGAAAACTGGTTGTAAGGTAGTTCATACTCACTAACTCAATACTTTCCTTATTCATTTTCTTAACTCAAATTGGTCATTTAGGTTCTATTAGTTATACCATATAATTTTCCAATCTAATTCCCAAGGAGGCATGGTTGACTATGCAACTAAATATAGTGTTCAAAAGCGATTGTTTTTGGTCGAGATTACACCAGATCAATTGAGAACTTAAAGATTAAAGAACCAAACCTTTTAAAATACTGGAAAAGCCTTATCGTATTTGGGTAAGGCTTTTTTTATTTTCTATATTTTTGTAATATGATTAGGATGAACACTATTTTCAACATTCAAACCCAAGCCGAATTTGAATCTGCAAGTTTAGAGGTTTTTAAATTTCAATTTGAGAACAATCGGGTGTATCGTTCCTTTTGCGATTTGCTATATATCCATTCAAGTGACGTTAAACGCATTGAGGACATCCCGTTTTTTCCCATTCAGTTCTTTAAATCCCATGAGGTTTTGATCAATTCCCATCCCGTAGAACAGGTGTTTACCAGTTCAGGAACTACTGGCGCTTTAACGAGCAAACATCTTGTTACGGATATAAATATTTATGAGGAAAGTTTCAGACGGACATTCAACCATTTTTACGGGGCCATTGAAGATTATGTTGTTTTGGCACTATTACCGTCTTATTTAGAACGTGAAGGTTCTTCACTCATATATATGGTGGAGGACATGATTAAACAATCACGACATGTAGAAAGTGGGTTTTACCTGCACAACCTTTCAGAATTAAAAGATATTTTAATAACCTTGGATAATCAAGGTAAAAAGGTGCTGCTCATTGGCGTTTCCTTCGCCTTATTGGATTTAGTCGAGTCTTATCAATTCGAACTAAAAAACACCATTATCATGGAAACTGGGGGCATGAAAGGCAGACGAAAAGAGTTGGTGAGAGAAGAACTGCATCAGATTCTCAAACAAGGTTTTGGAGTGAACAGTATTCATAGCGAATATGGGATGACCGAGTTGTTGAGCCAAGCCTACTCCCAGGGTCAGGGAATTTTTGAATGTCCTAAGTGGATGCAAGTTCTTACCAGAGATCCCGAAGACGCGTTAACCATACTTCCAAAATATAGAACGGGCGGCATCAATGTTATAGATCTGGCCAATATCAATTCCTGTGCATTTATTGCTACCCAAGACTTAGGAAAGACCTTATCTGATAACCGTTTCGAAATCATCGGACGTTTTGATAATTCCGACCTTAGAGGTTGCAACCTAATGGTATTGTAAATTTTTGTTAAAGTATAGAATCCATGTAATCAAACAGCATTTTATACGACCAAATACATACTCTAAAAAACTGACTTTTGGGAAACCAAAAAAAAGTATTCTATAATTGAAAAAGAGAAGTTTTTAAGTTGATTGGTTGGTTTTTAACGTCTGGGGAAGTTTACTTCTTCAGGCGTTTTTTTAATGAAGGCGTCCTCCCGATTTTTCGCGGGTCTTCATATAAAGATCGATTCTGACTTTATGATTTCAAAATAGCTTTCGGATAGTAACTTATCGCAATGCTACTAAACAGATGCTATTAAACTTCAGAAGAACAACTATAAGTCTTCAAATTGAAAACAAATCTTTCAGCTAAGGGTTTAGTCTTTTACAATCCCGAAGTCCGTCCACGTCTTCTTCTGTTCTTGGGTTTGTTTACGAATAGCCAAATTTATATCCAGAGCTTCTTGATTTACATAACCACGAGAATGATCAAGATGTATAACCACCGCGCTATATCTAATTTGCTTGCCTTTAATTCCGTTATTTACCAAGCGTTCTCCCAGTTCACGATCTTCTCCGCCGTATTGCATACGTTCGTCAAAACCATTGACATCTATAATATCTTTCTTCCAACCTGATGAGTTATGGCCATTCCAGCTCGCATTGGTGGTCGTTAAAAAGTTCAAGTATTTTGGGTTTATAAATCCAGAATCTATTTTATTGTTTTTAAAAGAAGTTTTTAACCCCAGATTTTTTAACCAGGAAAGATTAAAACAGTTTTCCGTATAGATATCAGTCTTTGTTATGGCTTTTGAAATAACCATGGACAACATAAAATAACCTCCGGACAAATAATACCCCTCTTCTCTATATTTCACATGTTGTTCCACAAAATCCTTACGCGGAATACAATCCCCATCGCTCATTATAATATATTCCGTGTTACATTTCAATAGGGCTTTATTGAGGATTTTAGTTTTTTGAAAACCGTCGTCTTCATGCCAAACATGAATTATGGGATAAAAAACCTGTTCTTGCATTTTTTTGAGCAACTGCCGCGTTTCATCGGTAGATCCATCATCAGCAATTATAACTTCAAACTGTCTATAGGTTTGATTATTATAACCGTACAATACTTTTTCTAGCCATTCCGGAGAATTATAAGTACTGATAATTATGGAAGTATCTAGGTGTTTCATTGCTACAAATATAAAATTATTTTCGGAGTTGTCTCGGATTTAAAAAAGTTGTAATTTCGAAATGAATAGTAGTAACACCATCATAAAAAAAATCACCTTTACAAAAAATTCAATTTAAAAACATCCCTAAATTCGTTGCCGATAATTATGCCAAAACTAACAGTCATCATCCCCACCTATAATGAAGAAGCCTATTTGGGAGATGCCCTCTTTTCCGTTGCTTTTGCCCATGAAATCATTGTAGTTGATTCTTTTAGCACCGACAAAACACCATTGATAGCCCAAGCAGGTGCTACCAAACTTCTAAATCGGCAATTTGACAATTTTTCAAATCAGAAAAACTATGCACTTCAATACGCTACTCACGATTGGGTTTTATTTCTTGATGCTGATGAACGTGTGACGCATTCCTTAGAAGCAGAAATCCTGACAACCATTAACAATCCAAAGCACGCAGGATATAAAATAAATTTTCCGCATTTTTATATGAATCGTTTTCTATATCATCACAGTGATAATGTCTTGCGTCTTGTAAAACGAGAAGGCGCCCATTTTACGGGTACCGTACATGAAAAACTGCATTGTGTTGGAAGCGTTGGCAAGTTAAAAAATAAGATGCTGCATTTTACCTACAAAGGTTTGGACAACTATATCACTAAAAAAGAAAGCTATGCTTGGTTTCAGGCTGAAAATCTTTTTGCCAAAAACAAAAGAACAACTTGGATCCATTTATTTTTCAAACCCTGGTATCGATTTTTCAGTACTATCGTTTTGAAAGGCGGCTATCGTGATGGCATTCCAGGATTAGCGGTCGCTACTGTAGATGCCTACGGCGTTTTTCAACGCTACGCAAAACTCATACTTCTGGATAAAGGAATCCGATAATATTATTTTAGAAAACAGCTTTTGTAATCACTTTCAGTTGTATGATTACACACCTTTTCAAGTATATTTATTGAAATACTCAAACTTTCTCCATGTACCAGATCAACATCATAGGACATTAGTATTGAGAGCTTCGCCATAAAAGTTCAATTTTTATATTGATAAAATCACTATTTTCGTCCTAAATACTACCCATTTTTGAAAACTCCTTATAAAATCTCCGCTCTTGCTGTAACGATTAATAAAGCTCAAAACTTTGAACCTTATTTAGAAAGGCTTTGGTTTGTGGATGAGATTATAATCGTGGATGCCTTTAGTAGCGATCAAACAGCAGCTTTAGCTTCCAAAAACGAAAAAGTCACCGTATATCAACGTGACTTCGATGATGTTTCCGCTCAAAAAAGCTTTGCAATTTCAAAATCAAAAAATGATTGGGTAACCTTTTTTGATCTGGATGAAGAGGTCACGGAAGCCGTGGCGAATGAGATTTTAAGCGTTTTCACAAATCCAGAAGCAATTGCTTATTCTATAAAACGGAGCCATTACTTTATGGGGAAAAGATTAAAGTATAGCGGCTTTCAAAACGATTATGTCATTCGTTTCTTCAATAAAAATCGGTGTCAAGTTAACGCAGATGCCAACATTCAAGCAATTGATTCCAAAGATAAAACCTCAACATTAACCCACAACTTGCCGTACTTCCACTACAAAAGTTTAGATGAATATACTGGAGAGCTTCACCTGAAAAGTGAACTTGAAGCCAATGCACTTTACGAGAAAGGAAAGAAACCTAATCTTTATGATTTTCTCTTCAAACCAAATTTTCGATTTTGGCATAAATACCTATTCGAACTGGCGGTTCTTGATGGAAAAGAGGGTTTTATATTGGCCTATATCAGTGCTTTTTCGGAATTTAAAAAACATTTGAACCTTTGGCTTTTATACCGAAAAATTGAATAATTAATACGTTTATCGCATAGTTGGCATTCATTATAAATCGCACTCTAATTGAAAAAATAAATTATGAATAGAATAAGAATTTTTGGTTTAATTATCTTAATAATCGGAGTCATTTTACACTTTTCATTTGAAAATGACGGAATCGATTTTCTTACCGGACTTTTAATTGGTGGCGGAACTGCATTACTTCTTACTGGAAAAGTAGGCAAACTAACAAAGTAATTATATCAGAGATTTGAGCACTGGAGATTCTTCCTAAGTGGTTACCTAAAAAAAATGCCATACACTTACGGCATGGCATTTTTACATCAATAGGTTCACTCTTAATTTAAGAATTCACTTTTAGGATATAGGTGTTTTTCTTACCTCTATTTAAAATGATGTATTTATCATTGATCAAATCCTCTGAAGTCAAGACATAATCTTCGGATACTTTCTCCTTATTCACAGAAATAGAATTTTCTTTTAGTGCACGACGAGCCTCACCATTTGAACTTAAAAAATTGGTCTTGGCTGCAAGTGCAGCAATCATATCTACACCTTCGTCAAACTCAGTTTTAGAGATTTCTGCCAGTGGTACTCCTTCAAAAACTTCTAAAAACATCGCTTCATTTAAGGTTCTTATATCCTGTTTAAAACTATCACTGAACAGTATATTTGAAGCTCTCTCAGCATTTTCAAAATCCTCTTTAGAATGCACAAAAGTGGTGACTTCCTCAGCCAATCGCTTTTGTAAAATTCTTAAATGTGGTGCTTCTTGGTGTTCAACAATTAATTTTTCAATAGTTTCTCGATCTAAAAAAGTAAAGATTTTAATATATCTAACGGCATCCTCATCACTTGTGTTTAACCAATATTGGTAAAATTTATAGACTGAAGTTTTATCAGTATCCAGCCAAATATTTCCACCTTCACTCTTGCCAAACTTAGTGCCGTCTGCTTTGGTAATCAGTGGGCAGGTCATCGCGTAAGCTTTTGCCTCTTGGCCAACATTCATACGTCTTACCAACTCTGTCCCTGTAGTAATATTTCCCCATTGGTCACTGCCTCCCATTTGCAAAAGAATGTTGTGGTGTTTGTGCAGATGATAAAAATCGTAACCTTGAATCAATTGGTAGGTAAATTCAGTAAAGGACATGCCAACGCTGCCTTCTTCACCTGAAAAACGTTTCTTTACAGAATCTTTGGACATCATATAATTGACCGTAATACGCTTGCCCACATCCCTTGCAAAATCGATGAATGAGAAATCTTTCATCCAATCGTAGTTATTTACCAAAACAGGAGCATTTTTGGCAGTCGAATTGAAATCCAAAAATCGGGACAATACTGATTTTATGCCCGCCACATTCTTCGCTAAAGCAGCCTCATCCAACAAATTGCGCTCATCACTTTTGCCTGAAGGATCGCCAATCATTCCCGTAGCACCGCCTACCAAAGCATAAGGTTTGTGACCAGCTTTTTCCAAATGGACCAAAAGGATGATAGGCACCAAACTGCCAATATGTAACGAATCTGATGTAGGGTCAAAGCCAATATAAGCACTGGTCATTTCTTTACTGAGTTGTTCTTCAGTGCCAGGCATGATATCGTGGACCATTCCTCTCCAACGTAAATCTTCTACAAAAGGGTTTGTCATGAATTTTGAAATTAAAATTATAAATTTTCTGCAAAGATAAACATCAAAGGAGATTTCGGGTTTAATATCTAATAATTCTTTATTTTAGTCACATGATATTAGTCACAGGAGGTACAGGTTTGGTGGGTTCCCATTTGCTCTATAAACTACTAAAAAACAACGAGAAGGTTAAAGCAATTTACCGAAGAGAACACAAATTGGAATTGGTAAAAAAGGTCTTTGCCTATTATTCTGCCGATTTTGAGTCGCTTTACCAAAAAATTGAATGGATAAACGCCGATATTACGGATGTTCCTTCATTGCAGATTGCTTTTAAAAATGTAAATTATGTTTACCATTGTGCGGCGTTTGTGAGTTTTGAACCTGACAAATACCATCAATTGCGCAAAATCAATATTGAAGGCACTGCTAATGTGGTCAATTTATGCATCTCGCATCAGGTGAAAAAGCTATGCTATGTAAGCTCTATTGCCACGATAGGCCATCATCAAGATCCGCAGAAATTAATTACAGAAGACACCAATTGGAATCAAGATGATGACAATAGTGTGTATGCCATTACTAAATATGGCGCTGAAATTGAAGTTTGGAGAGGTACTCAGGAAGGGCTCGACGCTGTTATTTTAAACCCTGGAATTATTATTGGTCCAGGATTATGGAACAGTGGCGGCAGCAGTAGTTTGATTAAGAAAATATATAAAGGGATCCCTTATTATACCACGGGTGTTACCGCTTATGTAGATGTGGATGACGTGGTGAGAGCGATGCTATTATTGATGCAGAGCCCTATTAAAAACGAACGGTTTATCGTCATCTCAGAAAACCTCTCATTTAAGGAATTTCAGCATCAAACAGCTTTAGCACTAGGCGTAAAACCAGCATCAAAAGAAGCCACTTCCCTAATTCTTGGGATAGGATGGCGATTGGATTGGCTAAATCGGTTATTCACAGGAAAACGCAGAAGGTTGTCTAAGCACATGACCAAGAGCGCCAAGAGCATTACAAAATATGACGCCTCGAAATTAAAAAACGCTTTGAATTTTGAATTTAAACCCATGCAGATTTCCATTGAAGAAAGCTGTAAATTGTTTTTGGAAGATTTGAACAACGACTCCTAATTTATGGAATCGATTTCTAAGACCCTTATGGTATCTATTACTTTCTTACTGAGTTTTCTAATGGAGTCTTTAGCTTGCTGATCTTCCTTAGTCAGTTTTTCGTAAAGGACTTTATCTTTTTCAAGGTCGGCTTTCACCTTTTCCACAAGCTCAGCATAGACTTTTGTGTCGTAGGCATAATAGGTATTGCTCTGTGCAAATTGCAAACTGTCAATACCATGTTTTTTATAGACATACTCCAACGGCATAATCCCGTTGAGTTCCAACACTTTTTTATTGACCCCTTTTGCTGCATTAAGAATATATAAGTCATACATAATGGCTGACATTTTATCTGTGGAAATCAAATCTTTTGGCTTTTTAGGCCTATTAATAGTGTTGCAGCCAACAAATGAAATAAGGATTAAGATGTAAAAAAAGTGTTTCATCTGTCAAAAGTTAATCGTTTTCCTGCTTTGACATTCAAAACCTTGAAGTTCTTATACACTAAAGTGCCATTCACAAACGTATGGGTTATTCTAGACTTGAATGATACATTTTCAAAAGGCGACCATCCGCATTTGTATAGGATATTATCTTTATTTACTGTCCACGGGCTATTGATGTCCACAATGGCTAAATCCGCATAATATCCCGGTTTGATATAACCGCGTTTCTCGATCTGAAATAAAATAGCAGGATTATGGCACATTTTTTCAGCAATTTTTTCTAAACTTATTTTATCCTTGTGATAGGCTTCAATCATGGCTACCAAGGCATGTTGTACCAAAGGACCTCCAGAAGGTGCATCGGTATAAATATTTTGTTTTTCCTCTAAGGTGTGCGGTGCATGGTCTGTAGCAATAACATCAATGCGGTCATCCAAAAGTGCTTTCCATAACTCTTCGCGATCATTTGCTGTCTTTACAGCGGGATTCCATTTGATAAGTGTTCCCTTTTTCTCATAATCTTCATCACTGAACCACAAATGGTGAATGCACACTTCTGCAGTGATTTTCTTATCCTTTAGCGGAATTTTATTTGTGAATAATTTGGTCTCTTTGGCAGTAGACACGTGGAACACATGTAAACGAGCTCCAGTTTTTTTGGCCAATTCGATAGCTTTGGACGATGAAATATAACACGCCTCTTCACTCCTGATAATGGGATGGCAAGCCATAGGAATATCATTTCCGTATTTCTGGATATGTGCTTCAAGGTTTTGTTTAATTGTAGCCTCATCTTCACAATGCACAGAAATCAATAGATCTGTACTTTTAAAGATATTCTCCAAAACCTCCGTATTATCCACCAACATATCTCCAGTAGACGATCCTAAAAACAACTTCAAACCCGCCACATTTTTGGAATCTACCTTTAATATTTCATCCAAATTGGTATTGGTGCCACCAAACATAAATGAATAATTGGCGTATGATGTATTTGCCGCAATTTCAAATTTCTCTTCCAGCTTTTCTATGGTCGTAGTTTGTGGCGAGGTATTTGGCATTTCAATAAACGACGTAATCCCACCGGCAACTGCAGCTTTAGACTCTGATGCTATGGTTCCCTTATGCGTCAACCCAGGTTCTCTAAAATGTACCTGATCATCTATCACTCCGGGAAAAACGTAGCTACCTTCAACATCAATCACCACCACATCTGAGGTTTTTGCGCTAATAGAATCAGCAACTTCCTTTATGAATTCTCCTTCTATTAAGATATCACCTTCAAAAATGCGTCCTTCGTTAACAATCTTGGCATTTTTAATAAGTACGGTCTTTACTTTCATGTGTATATTTCTATTGTTTTTAAACGGACATACTTCGACTTAGCTCAGCACAGGCATGCTGTTCGCAATTAACCATCCTCTTGGGGGTTAAAAACTTTAGCATGCTCATTTCATATTATTTGCCAAATAGACTTTTTAATTTCATGTTTATAACTCCAAAAACAGCTTCAGAAATAATGCCTCCGCTCATTTTTGATTTTCCTTTTGCTCGATCTGTAAATATTACTGGGACTTCCACAATTTTAAATCCTTTTAAATGGGCTTTAAATTTCATTTCTATTTGAAACGCATACCCCACAAATTTAATGGCATCTAAATTTATAGTCTCCAATACTTTTCTTTTATAACACACAAACCCAGCTGTGGTATCCTGAATGTCCATTCTCGTAATAAATCGCACATATTTTGATGCAAAATACGACAATAGTATTCTGTTCATGGGCCAATTGACCACGTTAACACCTGTTATATATCGTGACCCAATGGCAACATCAGCGCCTTCCTTGGCACAGGCCCGATAAAGTTTTACTAAATCGTCAGGATTATGTGAAAAATCGGCATCCATTTCAAAAATATAACCATATTTTCTTTCCAAGCACCATTTAAATCCGTCAATATAAGCAGTTCCCAATCCAGTCTTGTTCTGTCGTTGGAGCAAAAACAAACGGTCTGGAAACTCAGCCTGTAAGGTCTTCACTTTTTCTGCCGTTAAATCTGGCGAGTTGTCATCCACTACAAGAACATCAAAAGCTTTATCTTGGGCGAAAACCGCAATGATAACAGCCTCAATGTTTTCAATTTCGTTGTAAGTTGGAATGATGACAATAGCGTCTTTCATTGGTAAAAATTTTAGCAAAAGTAAGTTTTTTTAAAAGATTAATTTTATTGAAACGGACAGATAAAATTTTCTTTATAATTTAGCGGCATGATAAGAGAGATAATATCTTATGAATGGTTCACCATTTTTATGGTTTTAGGATTGGTTTTCATTACCCTTGCCAAGGTATTATATACAAATCGGTTTTTGGATTTTATCGGTGTTTTTGGCAACTCCAAATACCTTAAAATTTATACCAAGGATCAAAAATTCATTGATGTTTTTGACGGGCTCTTATTTTTCAACTTAGTCATCTCACTGTCCATTTTTGGATACCTCTCTTTTCTCACACTACAACCGGACCAAACTTTTGAACTTAATGTTTTCTTGAAAATTATTTTCGGAATCGCCACATTAGGAGTGATAAAAATTTTTGTAGAACGGTTGATAGGCAGCATGTTTGAAATTGATAAAGTGATCGATTCTTACCTGTTCCAAAAAACAAGTTATAAAAACTATAGTGGCTTTATACTTTTACCCCTTAACGCCCTGTTATTGTACACTATTAACCCATCCAAAAACAGTATTCTTGCAGTAATTTTGGTATTGGCACTAATAAACCTGATTGGATTTATAACTTCGTTTAAAATTCATCAAAAGACTCTGTTAAGCAACATATTCTATTTTATTTTGTATCTTTGCGCACTTGAAATTGGGCCCTATCTGATTTTATATAAAATAATTGTAGAGTATAAAGCTTAAAACAACCGCAAGCCTATGAAAGTGAAAACAATTTTAGTGTCACAACCTGAACCTAAAATCGAAAATTCGCCTTACTTTGATCTCCAGGAAAAACAAAAAGTAAAAATTGACTTCCGTCCCTTCATACATGTTGAGGGTCTTGCCGCCAAAGATGTAAGACAGCAAAAAGTTGACTTGACACAATATTCTGCTATCATTTTGACCAGTAGAAACTCTGTAGATCACTTTTTTAGAGTAGCAGATGAAATGCGCTTCAAAGTGCCTGATACTTTAAAATATTTTTGTCAAAGCGAAGCCGTAGCTTTCTATCTACAAAAATATGTAGTCTATAGAAAACGGAAGATTTATGTTGGGAAACGTAACTTTGAAGATCTCTCACCTTTGATTAAGAAATACAAAGACGAAACGTTCTTGTTGCCAACTACCGACAAATTAAATGATGATGTTCCTGAACTCCTGAATAGTTTAAATATTCAGTGGAAGGAAG
This sequence comes from Gelidibacter gilvus, assembly GCF_004115975.1. Classification (GTDB taxonomy): domain Bacteria; phylum Bacteroidota; class Bacteroidia; order Flavobacteriales; family Flavobacteriaceae; genus Gelidibacter; species Gelidibacter gilvus. The sequence goes on from NZ_SDDZ01000001.1 coordinate 41,918, forward strand.
CTATTTTTTACAAAACGGTTATTAGCGATTTATCTGACCTTGCAGATGTTTTCTATGATATTTTAGTGTTTTTCAGTCCATCAGGTATTGAATCACTATTTCATAATTTCCCAGACTTTAAGCAAAACTCCACACGTATTGCTGTTTTTGGAAACACAACTGCAAAAGCTGTTGAAGATCACGGTTTGAGAGTGGACATTTTAGCGCCTACTCCTGAAACCCCATCAATGACAATGGCTTTAGAAAAATATATTGAAAAAGTAAATAGAGGAAAATAAACACTCTACTTTAAACATAAAAAAGGCGATTCAATAATTTGAATCGCCTTTTTTGTTGTTATATAATCTTTAATTTAGAAGGTGTAACGCTGCGGTCCACCTCTTCTAATTTCTTCACTCGCAAAACTTTCAAATTTCTTAAAGTTCTCTCTAAAGGCATTTGTCAATTTAAAAGCCGTCGTATAATAGGCTTCATCATTGTTCCAAGTAGTTCTTGGACTTAACACTTCAGAAGGTACTCCAGGACAAGATCTTGGTTGTGCCACACCAAATACGGAATGAATGTGGTAATGGTCATAGTCATAAAGTCCTAAATCACCATTGAGTACTGCATTGATCATTGCTCTGGTATATTTCAATTTCATTCGGGTACCAACACCGTATGGACCACCAGTCCAACCGGTATTCACCAACCATACATTGACGCCAGTTTCCTTCATTTTAGTACTTAACATCTCGGCATATTTAGCAGGATGCAAAGGCATAAAAGGCGCACCGAAACACGCTGAGAAATTTGGTGTAGGTTCAACAACACCAGCTTCAGTTCCGGCAACTTTTGCGGTATAACCAGAAATAAAATGATAGGCTGCTTGGCTAGGTGTCAGTTTTGAAATTGGAGGCAAAACTCCAAACGCATCTGCTGTTAAAAAGAAAATATTTTTAGGATTTTTACCAATCGAAGGCACTGCGATATTATCGATATGCTCAATCGGATAACTTACACGTGTATTTTGTGTGATGGAGACATCATCAAAATCGACATTCCCATTAGCATCCAAAATAACATTTTCTAAAATGGCACCTTTCTTAATGGCTTTAAAGATATCAGGCTCATTTTCTTGGCAAAGATTGATCACTTTCGCATAACAGCCGCCTTCAAAATTGAATACCGTGTTTTCTTTGGTCCAACCATGCTCATCATCTCCTATCAATCGTCTTTCAGGATCGGCAGATAAGGTCGTTTTTCCTGTTCCCGACAATCCGAAGAAAATAGCAGTATCATCATCTTTTCCTATGTTGGCACTACAATGCATTGGCAACGTGTCCTTAAATACTGGAAGGATAAAATTCAAAGCAGAAAAAATTCCTTTTTTAATTTCTCCTGTGTACCCCGTTCCGCCAATGAGTGCGATTTTTCGGGTAAAATCTAAAATAGCAAAGTTGTGTTGGCGGGTCGCATCGACTGCTGGATCTGCCATAAAACCGGGGGCGTTAACAATCGTCCATTCCGGAGAAAAATTCTTTAATTCCTCATCTGTTGGACGGAGAAACATGTTGTCGGCAAATTGATTGCTCCAAGCATACTCCGTAATCACTCTAATATTCAGCTTGTAATTTTTATCAGCACACGCATAGCTGTCCCTTACAAATACTTCTTTTCCTGAAAGATAATCAGTTACTTTATCATATAATTTCTGAAAATCGTTGGGGTCAAAAGGAATGTTGACATTTCCCCACCATACGCGATCTTTAGTAACCTCATCTTTAACAATGAACCTGTCCAACGGAGAACGTCCTGTGAACTCCCCGGTGTTGACCGCCAAGGCGCCAGAGGATGTTTCTACGCCCTGCCCTTTGGCGATGGCGATCTCATGAAGTTTTTCTGGAGGGAGCTGGTAATGTACTTCGGCATTTCTAATACCGTACTCATCTAACGAAATCGATTTCGTTGATTGGGTGTAATTGGCCATAATAATATTGTGTTGTTTGTACTGCAAAATTAAACATTATTTTAAAGTGGGCACCTATTTTCAAGAATTATACCGCTTTAGTTTTAAAAAGTTTATCAACATCAAAGCCCATGCACTAATAAGCAGTAACCCACCAATCGGCGTTATAAAACCGATAGTTTTAAAGTTAATTCCGGTGATGTCCATGGTTGATAGACCATATATGGAACCCGAAAAAAACAGGAGACCTAATAGTACTAGGTAATAAATGATTTTCTTGGGCTTCTCTTTTAAAAACGTCGTTCCTCCAATGAACAACAATAAAATGGCATGATACATTTGGTACCGCACCCCTGTTTCAAAGGTCTGTTGTGCTTCAATAGAGAGCAATTCCTTTAAACCATGCGCGGCAAAAGCCCCTAGTGCAATGGCAATAATTCCTAAGATTGCTGCGGTAATCAAAATGGTTCTGTTCATTATATTTATATTTTTGGTTTCAATAACCGAGAGTTATTTAGTAAATTCGTCCTTACAAAAAAACAAAATTACTCAACAATTCCCATTATGCGAAAGATTCTAGTCATAGGTTCAGGAAAATCTTCATCCTATTTAATTAAATATTTATTGGACAAATCAGAGGAAGAGGATTTGCACATTATTGTTGGTGATATAGACCTTCGCAATGCTCAAAAGCTCATTAATGACCACGAACATGGCCATGCGATTACCTTAGATGTCTTCAACCATCAATCTCGTAAACAGGCTATAGAAAATGCTGACATTGTCGTGTCCATGCTTCCCGCCAGATATCATATTGAAGTGGCCAGAGACTGTATCACACTTGGCAAGAACCTGGTGACTGCTTCTTATGTGAGCAAGGAAATGGAAGATCTTGATACTGCAGCAAAAAACAAAGGCTTGGTCTTTATGAATGAGATTGGAGTAGATCCAGGTCTCGACCATATGAGCGCAATGAAAGTTATAGACAAAATAAGGGCAAAAGGGGGTAAAATGGTACTTTTTGAATCTTTTGCTGGCGGATTGGTTGCTCCAGAAAGCGATAATAATCTGTGGAATTATAAATTTACTTGGAATCCGAGAAATGTGGTAGTTGCCGGTCAAGGCAGTGCTGCAAAATTCATTCAAGAAGGCAACTATAAGTACATCCCTTATCATCGGTTGTTCAGAAGAACTGAATTCTTAGAAGTAGATGGCTATGGACGCTTTGAGGCGTATGCCAATAGAGATTCACTAAAATACCAAAGCGCTTATGGCTTGGATGAAATTAAAACACTGTATCGAGGCACCATGCGTCGTGTTGGTTTTAGCCGTGCGTGGAATATCTTTGTTCAATTAGGGATGACAGATGACAGTTATACGATTGAAGATAGCGAAAACATGAGCTACCGCGATTTTGTAAATGCTTTTTTACCCTATAGCCATACCGATTCGGTGGAACTTAAATTCAGGTTGTCACTCAAAATTGATCAAGATGATATTGTTTGGGAAAAACTTGAAGAGCTTGATCTTTTCAACAGCAAAAAAATGGTAGAACTCAAAAAAGCAACACCAGCCGAAATACTTCAGAAGATCTTGATGGACAGCTGGATGCTGGAAGAACATGAGAAAGACATGATTGTCATGTACCATAAGTTTGGTTATAAGCTAAATGACAAAATGTATCAGATTGACGCCACCATGGTTACTATGGGTGAGGACCAAACTTACACTGCCATGGCTAAAACGGTGGGACTTCCGGTAGCTATTGCAACTTTGGCCATTTTAAATGAAAAAATCACCACGCCTGGGGTTCAAATTCCAATAACAAAAGAGGTCTATGGTCCTATTTTAAAAGAACTTGAGGATTTTGATATTATATTTACTGAAAAGGAAGTGCCATATTTGGGGTATAATCCATTAAACGTATAGGGTGAAATTCTAAATTCAAAATTCAAAACTCCAATTAATGAGCTTATCGAATCGGAATTTAGAGATTTGCTTCGCGAAAAATAAGTTAAAAAGATTCCCACTTTCGTGGGAAGTGTACATGAAAATAGTCAATCAAAATATTCAAATTGATGGAATTGATAAAAAGATTCTCCGTGCGTTGATGGCCGATGCCCGAACGCCTATTTTGGAAATTGCCAGAAACGTCGGTATTTCTGGTGCCGCCATACACCAACGTTTGCGGAAATTGGAAAAATCAGGATTGATATCGGGTTCTAAATTTGTTATTAATCCGAAGGTTTTGGGCTATACCACCATGGCTTTTGTGGGCATATATTTGGACAAAGCCATGAGCAACCCTGAAGCGGTTAAGCAGCTCCAAAAAATCCCTGAAGTATTGGAATGCCATTACACCACTGGAAACTGGAGTATTTTGATAAAAATCCTTTGTAAGGACAATGAACATTTGATGCATTTGCTTAATAAGGAAATACAATCCATAGCCGGCGTGTCAAGAACTGAAACTTTTATTTCCTTAAACCAGCAAATTGATAGACAGATTCAAATTTAAAAACGCTCTATTCCAAAACAAAAAACTCCTGAAATCATCAGGAGTTTTTTTATGAGATTTGGATTAAATTAATCGCGAGACATAAAAATTTGAAGTACATACCAGAACAACAACATTAAGGATGCGAACAATCCCAATGCCGCAGGAATGTAATCATCAGTAGAATATTTGTTCACGAGATTGGATGTTTGGTACAAAATAGAGCCACCCGCCAAAAGGCACATGCCCACTGAGAACCATAATCCTAAGTTAAATCCGAATAAAATTCCGGCAACAATCAATCCGATAGCTATAAAAAAGCCGACGGTCAAACCCGTTCTAAGAAATGAAAAATCCTTTTTGGTTAAAAACACAACGGCAGATAAACCCGTAAACAATGCCAAGGTTACTATAGCCGCTTGATTCAGAATCTCAGGACCGGAATCCATATAAAAGGCCGCAATATAAATTAAAGGCACAAAAATAAAAGCTTGTGCCAAAACATAAAGTCCGAAGGCCAAATACTGCTTATTCTTATCTGGTGATTTCATGGTCATTCTTTCCGCATAACTGGTAATAAACATAAAACCTCCCAACATGATCAACCATTTATAACCTTCGGTCATTGACAAGGCAAAATTGACAATGGTTTCACTCTGCAATAATAAATATTCAAAAATGATAAAGACCAAAACGCCGCCAGCAACGTGCCCGTAGGTTTTCTTATAAAAATCTACACGCTCTGCATCAGAAGTGTGTACCAATAATTTAGTATCAAAATTATTAAAAGGGCTTTCAGTAGGTTGTTCCATAAGTAGAAGTGTTAAATTAAAGGATAAAAATAGGAAAAATAACATACCAAACAACGGCGTTACTATTTATAAGTTTGTCTTATAAAGAATGAAACATTCATCTCAATTTGGCATTGTAATAATTTGTTGAACACAAAGTTCTTGAAACAATTATGATCAATAGATATCATCAAAACATTCCTAATGGTTGCCTATAGTCTGGTATTAAAATAAAAACACCTAAAAAATCATCAATTGTTAAAGATTTAGGAAAATTCCCTACTTTGGTCTCGATTCTGAAGCATTGAAGTTTTAGAACACACCCAAATCAACCTATAGAAAATCTTGTCCTTACTATAAGGGCCTATGTTTTTGTCTAACCTAAAACCTACACTATGAAAAGCCTACGCCTTATTTACACCCTATTTTTATCAATGATCATCATGTCCTGTAGCAGTGATGATGTTAACAACGATGCTTCTGAAGGCCCTGAATTCCAAGCCACGATTAATGGTGGAACATTTTCTAATTACAGTTTCAAACTTGGAGTTTATGATGTGGTAAAGGGTACCAATGGCACTACCTTAAAAATTATCATGGCTGATAAAAACGGCAAACAGATTACTTTATTTTTAAATAGTAGCGGGGGATTTAAAAGTGGCGCCGTTAAACAGATGGGAGATGTTGATTCGGACAAGTTTAGAACTTATGTAGAAATTAAGGATAACCAACCATCAGCGCAGTATTTTTCACAAAGTGGCTCCTTAAAAATTACCAACAACAGAGAACACCCTTCAAATTCGCAAAAAAGTTTGATTTCTGCAGAGTTCAATATTGTAGCCTCTACCGTCGATGGAAAAACTTCCATAACGATGAAGGGATCTTTTAATGATCTTGAATTTGTGAAATAAGCCCAAAGTCATTAATCTATTAAAAACAAAAAACCGAATTTTACCTGATTAAGGTAAATTCGGTTTTTATATTTTTAGAAAAGTATTCTACTTAATCTCTTCCGCCAAAGACTTGCATTGCCCAGTATAACAACGAAGCCAAAGCTCCAATAGCAGCAACCAAGTAGGTTCTTGCAGCCCATTTAAGCGCATCTTCAGATCCTTTGTATTCCTCTGGAGTCAGCATGTTTTTTCCTTTTAACCAAGCCAATGCTCTATTACTCGCATCATATTCCACTGGTAAAGTGATAAAACTAAATAGTGTTGCAAAACTCATAAACACCAATCCGGCGATAGCGATATAATAGCCAAATCCAGCTCCTGCAGCCGCACCAAGAATCAAGCCCCCAATGACTAACCACTGTGACATTCCTGAAGTAACACTTACCACCGGAACTAATGCCGAACGTAATTTCAAAGCACTATAAGCTTGTGCATGTTGCACCGCATGACCACATTCGTGGGCAGCAACTGCAGCAGCGGCAGCGTTACGTTGTGAATATACAGACTCACTTAAGTTAACGGTTTTATTTGCTGGATTGTAATGGTCAGTTAATTGTCCTTTTACGGAAATAACTTCTACATCAGTAATGCCATTATCGGCTAACATTTTCTCAGCAATTTCTTTCCCGCTCATGCCATTTCTTAAATGGATTTGCGAGTATTTTTTAAATTTTTGTTTTAATTGATTGCTCACAAGCCAGCTTACTAGCGCGATGCCTCCAATTAAAATCCAATAGCCCATTCCTATTCCTCCCATGTTGATTTTTATTTTAAATTCTATCTAAATATAACAAAAAGCAAGCCAATTTGACAATAGGAAATTTTGTCAGTTGTTTTGATAATTCTACTTATTAAAAGTATCTACTTCCAAAGCCTGCAACGAGAGATATACCACCTCGTCTTCTGTCTTTTTTCTGAAACAGAAGCCACTCCTCCTTAAAAAGGAAGAGAATTTTTCATGATTTACTATCCTACAATATTTACAATCTTTCCAGGAACCACAATCACTTTTTTAGGCGTGCGTCCTTCCAGTTGTGCCATGGTTTTCTCATGTGCCATCACTGTTTTTTCAATATCTTCCTTAGTCATGTCCATTGGCAACTCCAACGTGAATTTCACTTTACCATTGAAGGAAATTGGATACTTCTTACTGCTTTCCACTAAATATTTTGCATCAAATTTTGGAAATGCTGCAGTAGAAATAGATTCATTATGTCCTAACTGACTCCATAATTCTTCTGAAATATGTGGCGCATAAGGTGATAATAAAATCAACAGAGGTTCCAAAATTTCTTTACTGGTACATTTTAGAGCCGTCAATTCATTCACGGCAATCATAAATGTGGAGACTGAGGTATTGAATGAGAAACTTTCAATGTCTTCCTCAACTTTTTTAATGGTTCTATGGAGTGTTTTTAATTCCTCCCCTAACCCCTCCGAAGGAGGGGAACTGTTGACGTAAAAACTGCCATTCTCCCCTTGGTGGTATAATTTCCAAAGTTTTTTGAGAAACCCATTAACCCCTGAAATTCCTGCGGTGTTCCATGGTTTTGCTTGTTCTAATGGCCCTAGGAACATTTCGTACATGCGCAAACTATCGGCACCATATTGCTCACAAATGGCATCTGGATTGACGACGTTGTATTTGGATTTGGACATTTTTTCGACTTCGCGAGAAACCTTGAATGACCCATCTTCTTCTGTTATAAATTCAGCATCTTTAAACTCAGGTCGCCAATTAATAAAGGCTTCGATATCCAATTCATCTGAAGAATTTACAAAAGAAACATCTGCATGAATACCAGGTCGAATAGTAATTTTATATTCCTCAATATTTTCAAGAATTTGATTATATGCTTTTAAAGCTATTTCATCATTTGGTTTAAACTTAAGAAGTAATTCTTTCAAATATTCTTGGTCAGTTGCTTTTCCATTCGAAAGTAAAATATTAGTATTAATATCATAACCTCCGGCATGATATGCAGTGACACCAAGCTTACCTTTTTCAAAAATAAAACCATCCACTCTTCTTACAAAAGCACTCGTCCCCAAAATCATTCCTTGGTTGATCAACTTTTTAAAGGGCTCTTCAATACTTACAAAACCTCGGTCCTTCATAAATTTCACCCAGAAACGAGAATAAAGTAAATGACCTGTGGCATGCTCGCTGCCACCAATGTATAAATCGACGTCTTTCCAATAGGCTAACGCTTCTTCACTGGCAAATGCCTCATCATTCTGAGCGTCCATATATCTGAAGAAATACCAAGAACTTCCCGCCCAACCTGGCATGGTGTTCAATTCGAGAGGGAAAACCGTTTTATGATCAATCAGTTGATTGCTGACCACTTCACTTTGTTCTACGTCCCAAGCCCAAATATCCGCACGCCCTAAAGGTGGTTCTCCGGTTTCAGTTGGTAAATATTTTTCTACTTCTGGCAAACGGATTGGCAAATGTTTTTTATCAATCATTTGTGGCATGCCGTTCACGTAATACACAGGAAATGGTTCACCCCAATAGCGCTGACGGGAGAAAACCGCATCACGCAATCGGTAATTGATTTTCCCTTCACCCTGATTTAATTTTTCAAGTTCTGAAATGACTTTTTTAGTAGCTTCTTTAAGTGATAAACCGTTAAGAAAATCAGAATTTGCAATCACCACATTGTCCTTAGACACATAAGCTTCTTCAGAAATATCAATCCCTTCAAAAATATTCGGAATTGGAATATTGAAGTGTTTAGCAAAATCGTAATCCCGTTGGTCGCCACAAGGTACGGACATTACCGCCCCTGTTCCGTAACCTGCCAATACATAATCGCCAATCCAGATTGGAATGGGTTCTTTTGAGAAGGGATGTTCGGCATAAGCACCTGTAAAAGCACCAGTGATGGTTTTGACGTCCGACATACGGTCGCGTTCGCTTCGTTTGGCAGTCGACTTTATATAAGCTTCAACTTCATTTTTTTGTTCTGGAGTGGTAATCTGCGAAACTAAATCGTGTTCTGGAGCAAGTGTCATAAAAGAAACTCCAAAAATAGTATCGGGACGCGTCGTAAATACCTGAATCCCCCTAACCCCCGAAGTGGGAACAGAGTAGGCTTTTAAATGACTTTCTATCGTTTTTAATACTGAATCGCAGTCTTCAAAAATTTCGTCATTACGGAATCTTATAACTTTGAAACCTTTATCATTTAATCGTTGTGTTCTTAAGGCATCTTCTTCTATTTGTGAATCATGAATTGCACCATCAATCTCCACAACCAATTTTTTAGACAGACAGACAAAATCAACAATAAAATCATCTATGAGATGCTGTTGCCTAAATTTGTCACCAGTACCTTTAGATCTTAAATGCGACCAAAGTATTTTCTCTGCTTCTGTGGGATTATTTCTCATCGCTTTCGCCTTTTCCAGCAAAAGATGGGCGTTATTTCCACCAGTCATATAACCAGGCTTGGCTATCACGTCAGATTTCTCTTCCCCTTCGGGGAAGGATAGGATGGGGAATGTTACTGTAGCTCCAATAGACTTCCCAATCCAGTTGCGCTGGCTTTCTTTTAACGATTCCGTCCAATCAATATCATTTAAACCTTGCAGCAAGCGTTCGGCATAGGCAGAAATTCGCATACTCCATTGGGTCATTTTCTTTCTGACCACAGAATGGCCACCACGTTCTGAAACGCCGTTGACAATTTCGTCATTTGCCAAAACAGTTCCTAAAGCAGGACACCAATTGACTTCAGTTTCTGCCAAATAGGTCAGTCTGTATTTTAAAAGAATTTCTTGTTGTTTTTCTGACGAGAAAGTGTTCCAGTCTGATGCTGAAAATTTTTCGATATGATCATCACAAACCGCATTAATATTGGCATTTCCTTCAGAAGCAAAAATCGCAATCAATGTATCGATCGGTTCTGCCTTATTGGATGTGTTATTATACCAAGATTCAAACAATTGGATAAAAATCCATTGCGTCCATTTATAATACGACGGATCTGAAGTTCGTACTTCCCTGCTCCAATCGAATGAAAATCCGATTTGATCCAACTGTCTACGATAAGTTTTGATGTTTTCTTCAGTAGTTACAGCAGGATGCTGTCCAGTTTGAATCGCATATTGCTCTGCTGGCAATCCAAAACTGTCGTAACCTTGAGGATGCAATACATTAAAACCTTTGTGACGTTTGTAACGGGAATAAATATCGCTGGCAATATACCCTAACGGATGTCCCACATGAAGCCCCGCACCACTTGGGTAAGGAAACATGTCCAAAACATAATATTTTGGCTTCTCACTGTTATTTGTGGCTTTGAAGGTTTGGTTTTTCGCCCAAAAGTCTTGCCATTTTTTTTCTATCTCGTTAAAATTGTAGTACATAAATCGTAGTATCGTTGATCTCTCGCATTATTCAGACCGCAAATTTAAACTTATTATAACAATGTTGAAAGTTTAAACGTTGTAAACCTTAACAGATTAGATTTCTTTCATATTTTTACAACTTCAACTAAAAATCCTATGAGTTCATCTTTTGACAGATATCAAAAACGGAAGTTAATTTCGTCTTACTTTTCTGTGGTTATCAGTATTGCCTTGGTCCTTTTTTTATTGGGCTGTTTGGGACTTTTGGTATTAAATGCCAAAAAAGTTGCTGACCATTTTAAAGAGCAAGTGGTCGTGACCATTTATCTAAACGATTCTGCTAAAGAAGTTGAAGTGAAACAGCTTGAAAAAAGTCTGGCAATGGCAGAATACACCAAAAGCACAGAGTATGTTTCTAAAGAAGCAGCTGCCGAATCGATGAAAGCAGAAACTGGCGAGGACTTTATGGATTTCGTTGGTTATAATCCGCTACAGAATTCTATTGACGTCCATTTGAAAGCCGATTTCGTTACCACAGAAACTCTTGCTTCCATCACCGAAGAATTGTCCACGAAGAAATTTATTGAAGAAATTCGGTATGATAATGATTTGGTGGAATTGATGAATGACAACGTCAAGAAAATCACCTTTTGGGTTTTGGTCATCAGTGCGATTTTTACTTTGATTGCGGTTTTATTGATCAACAGCTCCATCAGATTGGCAGTGTACTCCAAGCGATTCATCATTAAAACCATGCAGATGGTGGGCGCGACCAAAACATTCATCCGCAGGCCTTTCGTTTATAAAAGTGTACAATTGGGAGTTATTGGAGCCATTATTGCCTTAATTGGAATGGGCATCGTGCTCTATTACCTCAATGAAACGTTTGTGGAATTACAACTACTCTCCAACCCGATATTGATTGGTGGTTTGTTTTTAGCGATTTTCCTATTGGGAATTCTCATTACTTGGATCAGTACTTTTATTGCTACGCAACGTTTCTTGAACTTGAAGACGGACGCCTTGTATTACTAATATAGAAGCAAGACCGCTTCGCTTTTAGATTCAAGAATCAAGACTGAATTCTTAATAATTAATATACACAGCTAGTTTTTATATGAATTTGGATGGATGTCTCAACAACCATCTATAGGCTTTAAAGTCATGAGAAATAATTACATCATAAAGTTATAAGCTTTTTCAAATTCCTCAGCAAACCCGAAGTATTTAGATACTATTAACGAAAAGGTTTAAATAAAACCGTTAATTTGCAGGCTATTATTATTGCAATCGTCATGAAAGAAAAAAAACACAAAGAAAGCGCTAATAACAATTTTATTTTCGGCAAGAAAAACTATAAATTTATGCTCATTGGATTGGGCATTATTGCATTGGGATTTATACTAATGTCTGGTGGCGGTAGTGACGACCCGAATGTTTTTAACCCTGAAATTTTTAATTGGAGACGCATTCGTTTAGCACCTACTCTGGTGTTGATTGGATTTGGCGTTCAAGTATATGCCATTTTATTGGATCCAAACAAAAATCAAAACTCCAAATCTTAAATTCCAAATTCTAATGTCACGCCTATTTCCATCTTCGGGATTTAGGTTTGAATTTTGATAACTAATTATTCTATGAATTTAATTGACGCTATAATTATAGCTATTATTGAAGGTCTTACTGAGTATTTACCTATTTCTTCAACAGCACACATGGGCTTTACAGCAGCTTTAATGGGTTTACCTGAAGGGGAGTTTTTAAAAATGTTTCAGGTTTCCATTCAGTTTGGCGCCATTTTATCAGTGGTTGTTTTATACTGGAAAAAGTTTTTCGATTTTTCCAATCTCGATTTTTATCTCAAATTAGTTGTTGCAGTGCTTCCTGCATTGGTTTTAGGTTATTTATTTGATGATGCAATCGAATCGGTATTAGGAAATCAAATTGCCATTTCGAGCGTATTGATCTTGGGTGGCTTCGTATTGATCTTTGTAGATAAATGGTTTCAAAATCCAAAAATTTTAGACGAAAAAGATATCCCTATTAAAAAAGCACTGATCATTGGTTTTTGGCAATGTTTAGCCATGATGCCTGGCACAAGCCGTTCTGCAGCATCAATTATTGGCGGAATGTCGCAAGGATTGAGCAGAAAAGCTTCGGCCGAGTTTTCGTTTTTCTTAGCTGTACCAACAATGGCAGCCGTGACCGTATATTCAATATTTGTAAAAACCTGGGGAAAAGGAACCATAAATGAAATGAAAGGCTACGAAATGATTTTGCAAGATCAATTTCACATCATGCTGTTTTTAATTGGTAATGTTGTTGCATTTGTTGTTGCTATGATTGCTATAAAATTCTTCATTGCTGTGCTAACTAAATTTGGTTTTAAAGCTTGGGGTTGGTACAGAATTGTGATTGGGATCGTTTTATTAGTGTATTTCTGGAATGTTCCCAACAACGAAATTCAGAATGAAAATATTTCAGAAATAACCGCGATACAACAGTCTACAAATGATTAAAGTAGAAGATTTTCAGGAAGGAAAAGTTCTATTAATTGACAAACCTTTGCATTGGACCTCATTTCAAGTGGTGAACAAACTGCGTTGGGAAATACGTCGCACCTTCAAAATCAAAAAGATTAAAGTAGGTCATGCTGGAACTTTGGATCCTTTGGCTACAGGCTTACTGGTGATCTGTACCGGAAAAATGACCAAAAACATTGATAGTTTCCAAGCACAAATCAAAGAATATACGGGCACTTTTGTTTTAGGAAGCTCAACACCATCTTACGATTTAGAAACTGAAATTGACCACACCTATCTTACTGAACATTTAACCGAGGAATTAATCCGTAATGCTACCCAACAATTTATTGGTGAGATTGCTCAATTCCCACCGGTGTTTTCAGCGCTTAAAAAAGATGGCAAGCGCCTGTATGAATTTGCACGAGCTGGAGAAGCGGTAGATATTCCTTCAAGACAAGTTCATATTTCAGAATTTGAAATCACACGGATCAACAATTTAGAAGTCGAATTCAGGGTAATTTGCAGTAAAGGCACTTATATCCGGTCATTAGCTAATGATTTTGGGAAAGCACTTAATTCTGGCGCTCATTTATCGGCTTTAAGACGGACTAAAATTGGCGATTTTGATGTTGAAAATGCGGTAAGCGTTGAAGAGTTTATCAAAGCCCTGCCTTCGGAATAGTTTTTGATTAAGTAATAGTTCCTAATACCGCTTAATGAAAACACTTGTACTGACTTGTATGTTCTGCTGTTCTTTGTTAGATCTATTTGCACAGGAAGATATCAAATCCAGTGGTCTTTATTATAAAATTTCAGTGGCAGCAACCCTCACAAATAATGAAGAGTACACTATTGGCAATAATGAAGGACATACGTTTATTGAGGTGAATGGTTTGTTCCTCAACAATTCTTTAGGTTATCAATTTGATGGACGCTCCAGTATCGACGTCAACATTGAATATGATTATTATTTGCGACAAGAATTAAATTTTTTACCCGTTCATTTGGGATTTAATTATAATATTCTCGATTTTGACGATGTCCTTTTTATACGAGGTGGTTATGGAAAATTCATTAAAGCTGGAGAAAGTTTTGAGAAGGGAACCATGTATAAAGTGGGAATTGGGTACAGAGCATTTGATGAGAATTTTAAAAACTCATGGTTGATAGGTCTCGATTTTAATAGAAAACGCTTCGGATACAAACAGCAAGAGAAACTTTCAAGTGTCTCCCTTTTTCTTGAATTCATGGTCTTTTAAACTTTTTTACTTAATTTGACGTATATATTGTTGCACAATACAATTGGAAATCATTAAAAAAACGAATTTTTGGAATTTATAGATAAACATAAAGCTTTAATAATTACCACTTTAATCAGTGGTACGTTAGTGCTTGCTATGTTCGCGCTTGGTATCAAACAGCAAACGGAAGTAATGGCTGAAAGCTATTATGAGTTGCCGCCACCTCTAACACCAGAGGAGCAGAAAATACTAGAGGAGTTGGCATTGAGCGATCCTAATATTTCAGAAACCAACAAAGCTTACAACTCCGAACACGAGTTTAAGGAGATTATGAAGAATTTCAAAACGGTCAATTCAGACGATTTTGATAAGAATGCGAAAAAAACAGAAACCGAGGACACTGAAACACCTGAGGAGGTTACGGATGTAGAAAACAAACCTACGGCTGAAGATTATTCCCTCAATGAAAACGAACTGTCATCTTACAGTAAGATCAACAACGTGATCGCGATGCGTTCTGCTGAAAAGCGTCAATCAGCCAAATCAACTGGTAACAATTCCACCAATAACTTATCAAATAATTCTGCGTGGAATACCAATAGCAGTGTTTCTTACAGTTTGGTTAATCGGAAAGACAAACATCTGCCACCTCCGGTATATCTCTGTGAAGAAAGCGGTAAAATAGTGATTAATATTACCGTAAATAATTTGGGCGAAGTCATTGATGCTTATCTCAACACCTCTTCCACTTCAAAAAACGCCTGTCTGATTGAAAGTGCACTGCAATATGCCAATGAGGCGCGTTTTAGCCCTGATGCTTCCAAAACCAAGCAGATTGGTTCTATCACCTATCATTTTAAAGGGAAGAACTAAAATTAGCCCCTCCCTTCAATATATTAAAGTAATAATTCTGATCTTTTCAAAGTGAAGCCAAGCTCTAATGATGATACACTCTCAGAATTTATCAATGTCAACTTTTTAGGAAAGTCCCTCAAGTTTCAATAAATCTGAAATGGTATTTTGACCTTTATCTTTATTGTACCACCCTTGCAAGATTTCCTTAAATTCTTCAGTAATCGTACCATGTTCAGCTAGGTAATCTTTTACCAATTGCGTCGCTGCATCAGGTCTTGGACCAAAAGTTCCGAGAACCTCTCCAGAAGTATTATCAATCATAATCAACTTAGGAATTGATTTCCCGCCATTGGTTAAAAACTGTTGCATAAGTGCATCGTTCTCATCACGTAACACTAATTTTAAATGGATATTGGCGTTCAATTCTGCTATTTTATTGATAACAGGAATTACGTGTGCCGCATCACCGCACCAACTTTCAGTAAGCACCAACCAGGTGACATCTCCTTTGTATGACTTTATTTTTTCTTGAGCTTCTTCTGAAACCTTAATCGTTTTATCCCAACGTTTCATGCGCTGCTCATTCAAAACCGTATAGGCAACCATGTCAAGACTTTTGTCCAATCCTGTTGTGGCTTGGGTTTTAACTAAATCAGCCATTAACAATCTGTATTCTTTATATGACATACTGTTGTCCAAGCTTTCTTTAATGATTTTTTTTATTTCGTTTTGAGTGATAGTATCCATAAATATATTTTTTGCAAATTTAACCCTATTTTATGTCTTATTGGGTAACCCTTGTTACATTAGTAATTCTAATCAAATTACCTAGAAAATGGGAAAACAGAGATGCGGTTGGTGCAAAGGTGATGCGCTTTATGAGCAATATCACGATAGAGAATGGGGTGTTCCGGTAAAAGACGACGACACACTTTTTGAGTTTTTAGTCTTGGAAACCTTTCAGGCAGGATTGAGTTGGATTACCATTTTACGCAAGCGCGAAAATTTCAGAACAGCCTTTGACCAATTTGATTACAAAAAAATAGCACACTACAATCAAGATAAAATTGACAGCCTACTTCAAGATGCCGGTATTATCAGAAACAAATTGAAAGTCCATGCAACGGTTGCCAACGCGAAGCTCTTTATGAAGGTTCAGGAGGAATTTGGTTCTTTTTCCAACTATGTCTGGGGATTTGTAGATGGCAAACCCATCAAGAATAAAGTTAAAAACTACAAAGAGGCAGCTCCAACTACAGCCCAAAGTGATGCGTTGAGTAAAGATTTAAAAAAACGAGGCTTTAAGTTTGTGGGTTCTACGGTCATGTATGCCTATATGCAAGCGGTAGGGATGGTGAATGATCATGAGGTGGATTGTTTTAGGTACGAGGAGATTCATTAATGCCAAAGATGATTTTGATTGACGAAAATTAAAAAGCTATTCCACAAAGGTGTACGAAGGAGGCACAAAGTCTTCAATAAGCTGACAACTTATGACTATCACTGCAGACTGTGGACTGAGGACTGAGGACTGAGGACTAAAAAAGTCATTCCTCAAAAAATTTTGTCAAATTCTCCTTAGTGTTTTTTGTGACTTCTTTGTGTCTTTTGTGAAATAACCACTATGGTTTTACAAAAAAACTAAAAAAGTTTATAATCGTCGCAAAATTAGAATTTGGAACTTGAAACCTGGAATTTGGAATTTGGAATTTGGAACTTGGAACTTGGAACTTGGAACTTTAATAACTAACTCTCTTTCAAATATTCCAAAAACTCACTTCGTTCCATCTCTTCAGCACCCAAACTTGCCAAATGATTGGTGTACACCTGACAATCGATAAGCTTGTAGTTTGTGTTTTGGATAAAGGTGATAAAAGCCACTTTGCTCGCGTTACTTACTTTTGTGAACATGCTCTCACCACAAAAAACACCATTCCCCAGATCAATTCCATAGAGACCACCTACCAAGCTCTCATTCTGCCAGACCTCAACAGAAGTAGCGTAACCCAAATGATGTAGTTTGGTATATGCTTTAATCATTTCATCTGTTATCCAGGTGCCAGCCTGCCCTCCACGTTTGGCTTTTGAGCACTCTGAAATAACCGAATTAAAATCCTTGTTGACGGTGACGGTGAACTCTTTATTCCGAAGAATTTGAGACATACTTTTCGAAACTTTCAAGCGATCAGGAAGGAGAACAAACCTCGGATTTGGAGACCACCATAAAATCAAATCGCCATCATCATTAAACCAAGGGAAGATGCCATTTCTATAAGCTAAAAGCAAGCGCTCCACTGACAAGTCGCCACCAATAGCCAACAAGCCATCTGGGTCGGCTTGAGCTGGATTTGGGAATTCGATTTTATCGGTTAAAAAAATCATGGGTTACACTTTTATCAATGCTAAATATCAAAAAAAAACCTCAACGTTTATAGCATTGAGGTTTTTTTATAGGATTTCCGCTTCCAAACATTTCGACAATCTCAACGTTTCAAAGTGGAAAATTCTGTTGACTTAAAACGGTAGATCGTCGTGATCGTCTTCTTTTAAATCGTTTGCTGGTTGAAACGCTTCAGCAGGAGCTGCAGGAGGCATGCCTCCAGAAGAACCTTCTTGTAAACTCTCAATACGCCATCCTTGGATAGCGTTGAAATATTTAGTTTCGCCTTGTGGATTCACCCATTCTCTACCTCTCAAATTGATGCTGATCTTCACATTTTGACCAACTTGATAATTGTTTAACAAATCGGTCTTATCCTGTACGAACTCAACCAGAATATGTTGAGGGTATTGATCTTCTGTAGTCACTACCACTTCTCTTTTTCTGAACCCACCACTTCCAACAGTTTGAGTTTCTCCTACCATTTTGATTTTTCCTTGTACTTCCATTTGACTAATTTTTATTATTCCTATTTATTATTATTCTCTATTATTGATTATTGTTCTTTATTGCTCTGAATTTTGAATTTTCAATCCTAAACTCCAAAATTAAGAAAGCAGCAACTTCCAAGCACTGTCAACATCGCCATAGCTAAGGTAATTTCTGGCCATTTTGTGTTTTTCACGATGTGTCATTTCCTTAATTCCCTCATGATGTTCACCGACGCTCTTTATAAAATCCGCAATATCCTCTTCCGTTGGGAACCTTTCAATATTGCCCAACATGCCTAGGTCATTGCCAGTAAAAATCATACTGTTTTTAATTTCATCTGGCATCGCATCAATTCCGATACCGATGGTTCGCAATGGTTTTGGCACTTTAAAAAAGCCGGTTTTAGCTCGGCTATAATAATCGCCTCCCGCTCTTGCCACCAAATCAAGTTTTTCCTGATCGATCATTTCATTGGCATCCAAAATTTCCTTCGAAATATGAATTTTAACCACTTCACAAATAACCAAGTTACCTGCACCGCCTTCTGTGCCTAATTTTATAATTTCATTGACCTTGCACTCCAATTGGATTGGCGATTCTGCTACCCTAAAAGGTTTTACAAGATCTGATTTTAGCATGGTCAGACCTGCTTTCTCAAATTCATTAATATCTTTTTCATACTCTGTACTACTTAATGACGCTTGGTGCACCAAATCATAGTTGACAACATTTATTACAACTTCCTTCGTGGCTTCAACATTCTCCAAGGTATGTTTCACGCTATTGTTCCTCACGCGCCTTGCGGGCGAAAAAATGAGTATTGGCGGATTAGCACTAAACACATTAAAGAAACTAAAAGGTGATAAATTTGGATTCCCATCCGCATCCACAGTACTTGCAAAGGCAATTGGCCGCGGGGCCACAGCACTTAACAAATAACCATGTAATTTACCTGTTTCCAGGTCTTTAGCTTCAAAACTTACCATCTAAAAAAATTGTTAGTTGCAAATGTAACCATATTGTTAAACCTATAAAAATGAAATAGAACAAGAATCAAACAATAATATCAACATAATTGCATTAGTTAACTAGTACTTAAAAATTATCGTAATAAAGATTTTCTATTTGCTAATTTCTTTAAGTATATTTAAAATCACAAATGTATTGATGCCTTACTCTATGAACCGAAATATCTTACGGTGGATCATTATTGCTTCGTCTTTTATAATTATCTCTTTAATTTTGTGGAATACGTATATTTTCTTTCAGAATTTCAAGGCTGAAGAGCGCATCAAAATGCAAAACTGGTCGTTTGCCCAATCAGAACTCTTAAAATCTGGCGCTGATGAGAATGTGGAACTTACACTTAAGATTTTAGAAAGCAACCACACCACGCCTATGTTGGCCATTAATAAAGATGGAAGTTTAGGCACCTTCAAAAATATTGATAAAAAGAAAGTTGAGAATCCCGTCTCAGTCCAACATCTTATAACCGCATTTGAAAGTGAAAACCAGCCCATTGAGGTGTATTATAACGAAGATATTTATTACACCATTTATTATGGCAATTCACCCTTAATCAACAAACTTAAATACTATCCGTTAGCACTGCTGCTTATTATTGTGCTTTTTGCGGCAGTTGTTTATTTTTTCTATCGCAGTTCAAAAATTGCCGCACAAAACAAACTTTGGACGGGAATGGCCAAGGAAACCGCCCATCAAATTGGTACGCCGCTATCGTCTTTAATAGGATGGACAGAAATTTTGCGCTCTGAAGATGTCAATCCATCTTATCTTTTGGAAATTGAAAAAGACATCACACGATTACAAACCATCACCGATCGATTTAGTAAGATCGGATCTATGCCGACTTTAAAAAGATCGGATATTGTTAAGGAAACTGTCGAGTCCTATGAATATCTAAAAGCACGTTCAAGCCGATTAATAGGTTTTGAAATTGAAGCGCCAGAACATCCCATTTATGTCGATTTGAATCAGCAGTTATACAGTTGGACGATTGAAAATTTAGTCAAAAATGCCATTGACGCCATGAGAGGAAAAGGCAATTTGAAAGTAATGATCATTGAAAATGATAAAGATGTTAAAATAACAGTGACAGACTCGGGCAAGGGACTACCTAAAAGCTTGTACAACAAGATTTTCGAACCGGGTTTTACCAGTAAAAAACGAGGTTGGGGCTTAGGACTTTCATTGGCAAAACGGATTGTAGAAGATTACCACGACGGAAAAATAAAGGTGTTACATTCAGAAATTGACAAAGGAACAACCATGCAGATTTCATTAAAATTAATTCCGTAGATTTGGCTCATGGAGAACAAGTTTTTCACATTAAGAGAGGTCGAATTAAACAACAACTGTCCTGAATGTTATTCAAGAGACGGGTTGCAGCTGACCTTCAAGCAACGCTTTATTGAAAACTTTTTTTACAAAGCCATTTCAACAGATACCGCACACTCATTATTTTGCAAGGTTTGTGAAACCATGATTTTCCCTGCACGATGGACAGATGATATTGATAGAGTTTTTGATTACCAACAACGTGCATCACCACCAAAACCCACGTCGTTTAAATTGAAAACTTCATCTTGGATTTTAATTGTGATATTCGTAGTGATTTTAGTCGCGACTGGGCTTTTCTTTCTCGGAGTTTTTGAGAATTAGAATTATAATCGGTCTGAAATTCGTTGCGCTATCGCTTCAAACTCTTCCTTTTCCAATTTCACCTTGTTGGTAAAACGTATATCATCCATGCTATGTAGCGGTATTAAATGTACATGCACATGCGGTACTTCCAAACCTACAACAGCCATCCCGACGCGTTTACATGGCACTGCTTTTTTAAGTGCGATGGCGACACTTCGCGAAAACTCCATTAATCCTACATAGGTGGTTTCATCCAAATCGAAAAGTTGGTCGACCTCAATTTTAGGGATACAGAGCGTATGCCCTTCTGTATTAGGGTTTACATCTAAAAAGGCCAAAAAATCTTTCGTTTCAGCAACTTTGTAACATGGAATTTCACCATTGACTATTTTTGTAAATATGGATGCCATTTTATTGTTTCAGGTTTATAGTTTATTGTTCAGTTTAACATTTTTTATCTTAAATCTCGATCTCTGCCCGTCCGTAGTATTAGCGAAGGCGTGAACTCTATAAAGATAAAAAGAAAATTCCTGTTAGAATTGATCTTAACAGGAATGTTGAGTTTTTTAATTAAAAAGAAAAACCAATAGATTCCTGCCTACGCAGGAATGAGGTTATCTGGAAATTTCAAGGATGTCAAATTTCAAAGTACCGTTGGGCACTTGAATATCTGCGACTTCTCCTACCGTCTTGCCTAAAAGTCCTTTTCCTATCGGGGAGTTCACTGAAATTTTACCCGAAGCCAAATCAGCTTCACCATCAGCCACCAAAGTATAGGTCACTTCCATACCATTGGTTTGGTTTTTTATTTTCACTTTAGAAAGCACCAATACTTTGGAACTATCCAACTGTGATTCGTCAATCAAACGAGCATTGGATAAGGTTTCCTCCAATTTGGAGATCTTCATTTCCAACATGCCTTGTGCCTCTTTGGCTGCATCATATTCGGCGTTCTCGCTCAAATCACCCTTATCTCTCGCCTCACCAATCGCTCGTGAAGCGTTTGGTCGCTCAACGTCTTTTAATTGACTGAGTTCTTCCCTTAGCTTCTTTAGACCTTCTGGGGTATAATAAGATACTTTACTCATAATTCTTCGTTTTACTGTATATAAAATATGCTGAAACCCCGTTGTGGAGAACAGCATAAAAAAATCTCGCTAGCACGAGATATCAAACAAATATACAAAATATTTACGTCAACTTTGAGATTGTTGTAAATTGCGTTACAATTATATATTTGATGAAACAGTTTTTTTTATTTGTTGGTCTTATTCTTTTAACAGCTTGTAGTAGAAACAATAGTGATGAGAATTGCAGATTCTTGGTCAATGCTGCTGTGAACGTCACTGTCAACATGAATTTACCACAGTACAACCAATTACAATTTACCAGCAACTCCGTTTATATAGCCAACCAAGGCAATAAAGGCGTTATCGTAATTAATGTTGGTAGCGGATTCCGAGCTTGGGATGCTGCCGATCCCAACCATGAGCAGAGCACATGTTCTTTACTTACAATTACTGGCGCCAATGCGGTTTGTGGGTGCGTTGACGCCAATACTTATAGCTTATTTACGGGAGGTTCTATCGGGAAACAATTACCGTGCGGGCTCAAGGAATACCGCGTGAACGTGTCTGGAAATTCCCTCCTTATTACAAATTAAAATTTTAAGGTAGCTCCAACCAAAAAGTTAGTGGTGGCTTGAGGAAAATATCCTGCACCTTCTATTGTTGTTATTTGATTTGGATCGCTCCAGTTATCATCAAAGGTGTAATAAAATCCGTTGGACACATATTTCTTGTTTAAAATATTATTTACTAATCCAGAAAATAGGATCGACTTGATAAGAGGCTTTTTCTGAGCATCATCTTTAGATTTCAACGTCCATTCGTAAGTGACATTAATATCATTCACAAAATAAGCGTCTAATTTTGAAGCTTGAGAATCGGTATTGCCCATAAACTGTTCCCCAACATATTTGCTCAACAAACTGATTTGATAATGTTCTTTAGGTTGAAACACTAAGGCATTTGACGCGACAAGTTCCGGCGAAAACGAAATATTCGTCTTGCCTAAATCCACTAACTCACCATCCCGCTCCATAACTGATGCTTTGGTTTTATTGGAACTTACCGTCACACTCGGTTGTAAACTCCATTGGGAAGTCAGTCTTAACGCCGCTTCAATTTCCAAGCCCAAACGGTAGCTATCCCCACTGTTGGTCCTAATTGGATTTCCGGTAGTGTCAAGTTCCCCAGTTAATACCAGTTGTTCATTATACAACATATAATAGGCATTGGCATTGATCCGAAACGCTGGATTATCATATCGCCATCCCAACTCAAAATCATTAAGTTGTTCTGGTTTTACGTCCATATTATTTTGAAAATCCTTCCGACTTGGCTCTCTGTTAGCTCTTGCATAAGAAAAATACAATGCATTGGCCGAATCGAATTGATAGGTCAATCCTGCCTTTGGGTTAAAGAAATTAAACGTTTCGTCAATTTCCATGAGGTCCATATCCGAATTTGTTCCTGTGGTGGCATAACCTACATTACGATACTGTAAATCGCCATAAAAACTTAATTGTTCATCAAATCGAAAGGTTGCCTTTGCAAATACATTCGCGTCAGTTTTCTTTCCGTTACCATCATAATAGCGGTGTCCTTTAGGAGAATCGCCAGCATATTGCGCCCAAATCACTTCACCATAATGATCGCCATCGTAAGTACTATACGATGTTCCAAATGAAAGATCTAAGTTTTCCTTTTTATAATTGGCATTGGCATTTATCACATAAAAATGGTTATCCAACCATCGGCGGCGCACCAAATCACTGCGCGTAATACTTTCGCCACCCAAATCGACGTTTTCCATTCCGTACTCCACTAATTTCTGCTTTTCTTTATACTGCTCGAAAAAGCCCAGTCCACGGGTATAATTCAAGCCCAAGGTTGTGGACCAATTGTTGTTGATGCGCTCATTCCAATGCAATTGGTAGTGATCCTGTTTATAATCATCAATTTCATTATCGTAAAACTGAATGTTTCCGTCGGCATCCGTATACATTCCTGCCGTATTAAAAGTTCTATCGTTTTTCAATAGCTCCAAGTCTTCCAATCCGTTCCAAGCTTGATACGTGATTTCCTGACCTCCAAAAACAACTGCTTTAATGAGTCGATTGGTATCCACATAAGCACCTTGTAAGAAATATGATTTTAGATCTGAAGTTGCCCGATCGATATAGCCATCCGACTTAATATTTGACAATCGTCCTGAAATTTCAAAATGATCATTTAAGCGTCCTGTGCTAAACTTAAGCGTATGCTTGTGGGTGTTATAACTCCCAAAACTATTGGCGATTTCTGCACTTGCTTTATTGGAAACGCCTTCAGTAAGCACGTTAATGCTGGCACCAAATGCACCAGAACCATTTGTAGATGTTCCTACACCACGCTGCAATTGCATACTTTCTGTGGAAGATGCAAAATCACTCAAATTCACCCAAAAAGTCCCCATAGATTCTGCATCATTATACGGAATACCATTAATGGTGATGTTGGTAGATTGTGCATTAATACCTCGCACTCGAATGCCAGTATAACCTACTCCAGCTCCAGCATCCGTGGTGGTGACCACCGAGGGCAAGAAGTTAAGAAGCATAGGAATATCTTGGCCTAAATTGCGTTTTTCCAGATCTTCTTTGGAGATATTAGAGTGGGTAATTGGCGAACTTGAGCCCACGCGCACAGCATTGACCAAAACCTCATCCAAAACTTCGGTAGTTTCGTTAATGATAATATCCAGAACTAAATCCGAGTTAAGATCAAAAGTTTTCTCAATAGGTTGTGCGGTGAGGTAACGAATTTCTAAAGTGTGTTTCCCTTTAGGTAAATCCAAAGTATAGTGACCATTAAGATCTGTTTGCGTCCAAGTTGTACTTCTCTTCAACTGAATGCTCACACCTGCAAGAGGTTCTGAGTTTTGTTGGGTGACGTGACCGGATACACGATAGTTTTGCGCAAAAGCAGTAACGCTTGAGAAAAGCAAAACATAAATTAAAATAAACTTGAAAGATGGTTTGAATCGGCTCTTGTCCGATAAGTTTGAAAATAAAGATTTCATTCGAATAAATAAATTTAGACGAATAAAAAGAGGTAATTATTCTTTGGTTAAATATTAAATAATTAGTTAAGCTTTAAAATTCAACGGTATCTTATTAAGATATTTTTGCCGGCAACCGTTAAATATGTCTTTCAGACACGTTTTAAAACTTATATCCCTAAACGGCATTATCCGTTCTAGGTTCAATGGGTATGATCTCAGCCGATTTGATTGTTGATCTTTGATTTTTGATTTTTGAATACTCTTAATTCAACAATCATCAATCTCCCATCTTCAATCTATCAGGCACCCCTTTTTTGAGAACGGTGCAAAGATATAAAGGATTTACGATTTTTGAATTACGAATTACGAATATATTTATCTACGTATAATTTTAAGCATCTCTCGCAGAGACCCAAATGGATTGCTGATTGTTGAATGCTGATTTTTGATTTGTACCCTAAGTAGAAGGTTCTCTCGTAGAACCACGGGGCGCGAAGATAAACGATTTGTAATGTAATGGTATATTAGAGACATTGACAGTGAGGGACTGAAGACCCGCCCCGAACGTGCCTTATCGGTTCGGGCAGGCTGCCAACTGAAGACTACTCAATTTCCGGGGGTTTCCGATTAGCTTTTTTATCCGAAGTTTTTCGCTTTGCCTTCAATCGTTTTCTTATAACGGAACGAGGTGTTTTGGTGGGAATACGTTCTTTGGGAACGATTAATCCTTCTTCGAGAAGGTCAAAAAAACGTTGCACGACAAGTGTTTTGTTTTTATGCTGACTCCTACTCTCTTCACATTGGAGCAAGAGAACATTTTCTTTGGTGAGGCGGTTGCTAAGGTTCTGCTTTAATAATGCTTTTTCATCTTCGTTTAATCCGTTTGAAGCTTCCAAATCAAAAATCAGCTCCACTTTTGAAGCCACTTTATTGACATTCTGACCCCCGGCACCTGAGCTCCTCACGGCTTTAAATTGCAATTCCGATTGTAGAATATCTTTGTCCATTATGTTATTTAAAAAAATGTCCGAAAAGTGCAGGCTGACAGTTGCAGACTGCTAACTGAACACTACTCAATTTGATGTGTTGGCTTCAATAAATCAGTGACCGTTTTTACTGGATTAAAAGTAATCAGTGGCACCTCAACAAAAATAGTATTCCAACCCGCCATACTGCCGTTCCAAAGTCCGGGCAACTCCAAAGCCATCAAATCCTTTCCAGCTTTGGTTTTCATGGTTATAAATGCCGTTGTAGGATCGACATATTTTTGCAAGTCAAAAACCTCTCCTTTATAGTTTTTGATACCACATACTAAGTCGACAGGATTAAAATGTGTCGCGTTCTTCAGGATTTCGTTTTGTTTTTTATTATCTGTATCAATTTGAGCCGACTCTACAATTTGAAGTGTTATTTGTCCATTCTCTCCTTTTATCCAAAACGGACCACCACCAGGTTCACCTTCATTTTTCACCATTCCACAAATTCGGAGGGGCCTGTTCAACTTATCAAATAAATATTCGATTTGATATTTTGTGGCGTATTTTTTAAATTCAGTACTGATGACCACGTTCAACTTATTCTCCAAAAACTCAGATATGTTGAGTATATCCTCTTCCGATACGTCTCCAACTTCAAGATGATTCAAATGCTTAAATAGGTCATGCTGGATTTCCAGCAACATGCCTCCTAACATTTTTTTATATTCGGCAACTTCATCTTCATATTTATAGACCACCACATTATCAATGTTTTTTATAAAGATGATATCAGCATTTAATTGGTTCAAATTCTCCAAAAGCGCACCATGTCCTGAAGGTCTGAAGCTCAGCTGACCATCTTCTTCTCTGAAAAGCTCGTTTTCGGGAGTGACAGCGATAGTATCGGTAGATCCCTTTTGATATGAGAAGGAAATATGAAATTTAGTGTTTGTTTTATGTTCTACAATATCCTGAATACGCGCAAATTCATCATCAAACATTTTCTTATAAAGCTCTGAGATTGTAAAATGCAAAAATGCGGTATTGTTTGTAGATGCATATAATGCCCCTTCAAATAAATGCTCTTCAAAAGCTGTAGCCAAATGATCTTTATACTCATGAAATGGCAACAATCCCTTTGGGTAAAAACCATAATTCATTTTATCCTCATCCATCATGGTTTTGACGAAGAGTAATTTTTGTCTATCGCTGGAAAATGTTGCATGATCGGGATAAAACACCTTCAATTGCTCAAGTACCTTCTCATAAAACGGCAGCTTTTCCATCCCCACGAAAAACAAGGATAAATCGGCATCTTTATGCTTATTTACAAAAGAATTTATGCTTTCATCTTCTGGAACATACTCATCAATAAACCGAAACAATGTTTTGAACATACGCGTGGCTGCACCAGATGCAGGAACAAATTTCGCTATGGAAACCCCGTTCCTTTTGGTATCAAAATAATTGATATGATGTGCCTTTTCAGCTTCGGAGCATTTTAAAATCCCGTTATTTATGGTGGCAGCCGAATGAAGGTTAACAAACGGCACACCCGTTTCAAAAAGTTCAAGCTGCGACTGGATCTGCGCTAAAGTCAGCCCTTTGTTTTCAATTTGTTGGATATCTTTTTCTGTAAATTTCACGCTTTCTTTTTTATAAGTTCATCAATATGATCTACTGCGACATTAAATCGCTCTTCAATAGACCCTTTCAATAAAATGTAGGGTTTGCTGTATTTTTTTAAAGCATTTTCAAAGGCTTTAAACATGGCTTCCCGGTCATTAGGCCGGTCTCTTAAGTCGTCAGCTTCCCACGGGATATCAATATAAGTCAAAAAGTAGAGATCGTAAGTGTTTTGTATGGCATATTTTTCCAGAATTGGATCACATTTCCCATCATAATAGGCTTCAGAATAGACCTTGGTTTCCAAAAGATCGGTGTCGCAAATAAGCACCTTGTTAGCCTTTGGAGTCAGTTTGTTTTCAAGTTGCATCTGTCCTTCAGCAATCGGCAAGACATCATCAAAAGTCAATGTCTTGTTGAAAAGCAATTTCTCTTCGGCATAAATACGCGAATATTCCGGCACAAAGACCGTGTGGTAATTTTCCGCCAATTGCACTGCTAAAGTACTTTTCCCGGTTGACTCAGGACCAAATAAAACTACTTTTATGCAATCTGAGGCGTTTTGTCTAAGCTTTTCTTCCATGCTATATATCCGTAAATCGCTATAAAGGTAAATCCAAAATATTGAATGCTCGTAAAGGTAAATCCTTTGTAGAAATAAAGTGGAATAGAAATGAGGTCCCCAACAATCCAATAAATCCAGTTCTCAACTTTACGCCGTGCCATAAGCCACATGCCCACAAAGAAAATTGCGGTGGTAATGGTATCCACATAAGCCATCCAACTGGTCCATTTGTCAAAGGTTTTATAAATGATGAACACAAAACCTAATGTTGCCAGGAATATCACTAGGCTGACTTTATGCTCCCAAGCTGTCGTTCTTGAAATTGGAGTAACGTGCGCGCTGTCCACTTTTCTGGTCCAAATATACCATCCATACACACTCATAATAAAATAGTAGCCATTGATC
This sequence comes from Gelidibacter gilvus, assembly GCF_004115975.1. Taxonomy (GTDB): domain Bacteria; phylum Bacteroidota; class Bacteroidia; order Flavobacteriales; family Flavobacteriaceae; genus Gelidibacter; species Gelidibacter gilvus. The sequence continues at coordinate 70,303 of NZ_SDDZ01000001.1, forward strand.
ATCATATCTCCCAAAAGCTCCCATTTTATAAGCAGGTACACAAAAATGCCCGTACTGATCATTCCGGTTGGAAATACCCAAATATTATTTTGCTTAGAGCTCCAAACTGACAGGAATCCGAAGATAACGGCTACAATTTCTAACGCAATATCCATGGTATCATAACCTGAATACTGTCCGAAAAGGAAATCAAAAATGTGGCTCATAATCGTGTCGATCAGATTTGACTATTTTCATATACAGCAAACCACGTTCAATCAAGGTGAATGCTTCTTTTATTTCGGTGGTCAAAAGTTCCATGACGGCATCATAATCGCCATATACTTGGGTGCTCAACGGATTTTCCAAAACCGTAAGCCCAGAAGCTCTCAACTTTTTAATAAAATGAATGATGCTTGGTTCATAGTCATCATGCAAAGGGGTAAAGGTTAATTCTACTGATATTTTCATAACACTTCCTGCGAAGGCAGGAATCTCATTTTAGTTAAACTTACTTTATTTTCATTCCCTCGAAGGAGGGAATCTATTCATACTATGCTAATTTATTTTTCTTCTTTAGTCACATGTTCAAACATCATTGGCTTATTTATCTCCTCAAAAAACAAGTCATTTTCTTCAAATGCTGTTCCAATCACCACCAAATCTGCCCCAGAATGATAAGCAGCATCCAATTGATTTTTGGATTTAATACCGCCACCCACAATTAACGGAATTTGCAATTCACGTTTTACCGATTGGATAATCTCAGAGTTGATAGGATCAATGGCGCCACTTCCAGCTTCCAGATAAATACATTTCATACCTAAAAGCTCCGCTGCTTTTGCGGTATCAACAATAGTCTGGATGTTTTGTCTATTTAAAGGATGGGTTTTGGTCACACGTTCTACGGCAGTTTTTTTTCCGTTTTCGATTAACAGATAGCCCGTTGGTATGATTTCAAGCTGCATGGTCCTCAAGACGGATACGGCTTCAACTTGTTTGCCGATTAGATAGTCAGGATTCCTGCCCGAAACCAATGACAAAAACAATAAGCCATCGGCGTGAGATGACAATTGAGAAACATCGCCAGGGAAAATTAAGATTGGCAATTTGGTCCATCTTTTTAATTCCTGGATCAAAAGATCCGTTTCATTTTCTTCAACTGTACTTCCACCAACAAAAATGTGAGTGGCGGACGAAGCTTTCAATTTTATCATGAAAGTCGAAACAGCTTCTAATTTCAATTTATCAGGATCGATCAAGACGGCCAGCAGCTTTTCCTTTAGAGAAATTGCGGTTAATATATCTTGATATAAATTCTTCTTTTTAGCCACGAATGCATGAATGTTTTTCTATAATTTTATTTTAAACTGCTCTACTTGAAATTTCGATCAAAGTCTTTTATTTAAGCCACGTCCAGATTACTATCGACAGCCCGAATGTTTGTCTATAATTATATTTTTAATTTCTCTGACTATCATATAAAATTTTAACTAATCCCTCATTCCTAATACCTAATGCCTCACACCACATACGCACAAGTGAAGCTTTCAAACTCAAAAAAATGAGTATCATATCTGTATTTCTTATCTTCATAATCAATCCAAGCTACAGTTTCTTCATCTTTGACCATAAAAGGAATGACCAAAAAATGATGCTTAAACATCATGCCCGGCGTTGCGAATAATTTGTATAAAGATTCTTTGATACACCAAATCACAGTCAATTTATTGATATAATCATCGGCATTAGCCTCTAAATAATCCCCTTCATAACCTATAAACTTATGGGCGATTACCGCTATTTTTTCACGTCGCTTTTCAATGTCTATCCCAACTTCGCGATCACTAATAATAACGCCTGAAAATGTATAGGAATGGGTAATTGAGATGAACTTGCCATCCTTTAAGTGGGGCTTGCCGTTTTCGTCGTAAAACAAATCGTGGTCGGTGTAGCCAAATTCCGCCAAAAGATGGCGCACACTTAAAAATCCGCGCTGGTGGAGTTCACTTTTCATTCCCAAGACACGGGCCATGCATATATCTGTTAAAGTGATAGGCTGCATGAGCTCTTCATAGGATTCCGTAATCTGCCAGATTTTAACAGTAGTTTGTGAATTTGGGGTAATGGTTTTATATAATGGCATTTAAGTTTCTCGAAGTTATTATTTATCTTTGCAGTCGCAAACCGAAAGTATAGAAACAAATATACAATTATGTAATTCTATACACAACCTCGCTTGTTTGGAAAAAATATTATAATAGGATTTTATAAACTCTATTGAATCACTTAAAAAATAACAGATGAATACTAAAACATTGCCTTACGTCCCTTTTAAAGTAAAAGACTTGTCACTTGCTGACTGGGGAAGAAAAGAAATCGAATTGGCTGAAGCTGAAATGCCAGGACTCATGAGTCTTCGTGAAGAATATGGCGACTCACAACCACTTAAAGGTGCTCGTATAGCAGGATGTTTGCACATGACCATTCAAACGGCGGTGTTGATTGAAACCTTAATTGCTCTTGGAGCAGACGTTACTTGGAGTTCTTGTAATATTTTCTCAACCCAAGATCAAGCTGCTGCTGCCATTGCCGCTGCTGGAATTCCGGTGTACGCATGGAAAGGAATGAACGAAGAAGAATTTAACTGGTGTATTGAACAAACCTTATTTTTTGGTGAAGACAGAAAACCATTAAACATGATCTTGGATGATGGTGGCGATTTGACAAATATGGTTTTTGACAAATATCCAGAGTTAATGGCTGGAATCAACGGCCTTTCTGAAGAAACAACTACAGGTGTCCACCGACTTTACGAGCGCATGAAAAATGGCACATTATCTATGCCTGCCATCAACGTGAATGATTCTGTAACAAAATCGAAATTTGACAACAAATACGGCTGTAAAGAAAGTGCAGTTGATGCGGTACGTCGTGCCACCGACTTGATGTTGGCTGGAAAACGCGTGGTGGTTTGTGGTTATGGTGATGTTGGTAAAGGTACCGCTGCGTCTTTTAAAGGTGCTGGGAGTATCGTAACCGTTACTGAAATTGACCCAATTTGTGCATTACAAGCCGCTATGGACGGTTTTGAAGTGAAACGTCTTGAAACTGTTGTTGCCAATGCTGATATTGTAATTACCACTACTGGAAACAAGGATATCGTTCGTGCTGAACATTTTGAAGCGATGAAAGATAAAACTGTAGTTTGTAACATTGGTCACTTTGACAACGAAATTCAAATGGATTGGTTAAATAAAAACCATGGTGCTTCAAAAATCGAAATTAAACCTCAGGTTGATAAATACACGATTGACGGGAAGGATATTATCATTCTCGCCGAAGGCCGATTGGTAAACTTAGGTTGCGCTACAGGCCATCCAAGTTTTGTAATGAGCAACTCGTTCACCAACCAGGTTTTAGCACAGTTAGAGTTATGGACCAACAGAGATGCTTACAAAAATGAGGTATATATGTTGCCTAAACATTTAGATGAAAAAGTAGCATTTTTACACCTAGCTAAAATTGGTGTGGAATTGACTGAACTTAAGGAAGACCAAGCTGAATATATTGGTGTTGCAGTTGAAGGACCATACAAACCGGAATACTACCGTTATTAACCAATTCCTGCGAAAGCAGGAATCTCATGATCAAACTATAAAACTAAAAACCCAAGCAATTACTGTTTGGGTTTTTTGTTTTTGGGCACATCATAAAAAGTTGTTATTTCAAATGTTTTATTGAAACAAAAGCTTTGGAAGATTCGAGAAACGCATCAAAACTTTTGTTAAACCTCTAATTTTTTTTCTATATAAACTTGAAATTTTCTATTTTAGAGAGTATCATGACCTACGAAGAACCCAACATCATCGTCCCAAGATTTAATGAAGCCTCTGGTTTTTACACCACTAAAAAGCGCTCAAAAATCATGAGCAAAATCCGTGGGAAAAACACAAAACCTGAGCTTTTGTTCAGGAAAGCCCTGTGGCATAAAAACGTCCGCTATCGAGTGGACAGCAAAGAACTTCCAGGAAAACCAGATATCTCCATCAAGAAATACAACCTCGCTATTTTTATTGATGGCGAATTTTGGCACGGTTACAATTGGGACGAACGTAAAGAGCATATAAAAAGCAATCGCAAATTCTGGCTTCCTAAGATTGAACGCAATATGCAACGCGACAGACAAGTCAATCAAGAATTGGTTGAAAGCGGTTACACTGTTTTCAGATTTTGGTCTAAAGAAATATTAAATGATCTGGATCGCTGTATTAATGATGTTCTTGTGTTTATTGCCACCGGAGAAAATACTTAGGGCATAGGTATTCACAAAAAAACCCTTTCAAAAATATATGAAAGGGCTTCGTTATTAAGTTATAGCGTTGACTATTTTTTAGCCTTGGATTTCTTAACCTTTTTGGATTGCTTGTTTCCCGATTTTGGACGCACCAAGCTCATTTCGTCAATTAAATGTTGTGCACCTGCATACTTATCAATAATGAAAAGGATGTAGCGCGCATCAACCATAATATTTCTACAAATCTCAGGATCATAATACATATCACTCATAGTCCCTTCCCAGACACGGTCAAAATTCAGACCTACCAAGTTTCCATAGGCATCAATTGCTGGACTTCCAGAATTTCCTCCAGTAGTGTGATTGGTTCCTAAAAAACAAACGGGTACTTTGCCCGTAGCATCTGTGTATTGTCCATAATCCTTATTTGCGTATAATTCCTGTAATTTTTCAGGCACGTCAAACTCATAATCCCCTGGGATGTATTTTTCCATCACGCCGTCCAAATATGTTGAAGGCTCGTAATAAACTGCATCTCGTGGCTCATATCCCTTAACTTTTCCATAGGTCACACGCATAGTGCCATTGGCATCCGGGAAATAGCGTTGTTCTGGCAACACCTCCATCAATGCCGTCATATATTTCTGTTCAAGGCTATTGATCTGAGGATTCAACTCTTGGAAGCGAGGTTCGATCTCCGTATAAAACGCCATGATAAAAGGTTTGATATATTGGTATGCGGCATCATTATTCAACTTTTCCAACACCTCATTTGAGGAACCTTCCAAAACTTTTAAAGCATCTTCCAAATTGGTAAATGCGGTTTTATCATAAATTGACGCATCCACATGATCCGTGTATAATGGCATGACCGCTTCAAAAACACCTTTATCTACGGTGGCATTATAATTCTTATAAACACCTTTCATACGCCCGATATTGGCATCTCTCTGTTTTTCAAAAGCTTCTTCACTGTTGGCTGCAGCGCCTTCCAATTGTGCAAGGCCAAAGATCATCGGCGTCAATTCATTGGTTCTTAAAAAGACTTCCATAAAACTGGTTCGCTTGACGTTTGTATCTTCAATTTCGTTATAAAGTTGCTCAAGTTCCGGTAAAATTTTTCCGTATTTATTCTCTAGACCTTTCGCTTTTAGTTGTTTTGTAAATTCAGCCTCTTGTGCTTTCTTAATGTTGATGGCACCACTTTTTTCAATCCCTAAATTTTCACCTTGCCATTTTTTCCAGGCATTGGCAATTCGGGCTTGTTTTGAGGCATATTGGATTCTGATTTGATCATCCGATTTCATGCTTGCATCAATGACTTTTAATGCCGCTTCCCTAATCGCTATCGCTCTTGGGTTGATTTTCTCAACGGTTTGTGCTACGGCAACCGCAGGGAGGTATTCGTCAGTAGTTCCAGGAAAACCAAACACCATTGTAAAATCATCTTCGCTCACACCATCTAAAGAAACAGGCAAGAAATGACGTGGTTTAAACGGAACATTATCTTCCGAATAGGCCGCAGGACGGTTATTCTTATCGGCATAAATCCTGAACAACGCGAAATCGCCCGTATGACGTGGCCATACCCAATTGTCAGTATCGCTACCAAACTTTCCTATGCTTGAAGGTGGCGCACCAACCAATCGGATATCATTATAACGTTCAGTAACGAAAAGAAAATACTGATTGCCTTTATAAAACGCCTTGATCTTCGTGTCCTGCCAATCCTCTTTTTTGGCTGCTTTTTCAATGGCCGTACTGTTTCGTCCTCTAATCACTTGCTGATCTCTATCTGACATAGCATCAGTAACACCTTCCAAAACCTGTTTGGTGACATCCTCTATTCTTACAATAAATTCAATATACAAGCTGTTATTTGGCAACTCCTCCTTAAGATTTTTTGCCCAGAACCCATCTTTCAAATAGTCGTTTTCCAAAGAGGAATGGGATTGAATTTGACCAAATCCACAGTGATGGTTGGTTAAAACCAAACCTTTATCGGAAATCACCTCAGAGGTACACCCACCATTAAAATGGCCAATGGCATCCTTTAAACTCGAATTATTGACATCATAAATATCTTTGGCAGACAATTTACTACCAAGACTTTGCATTTCGTCTTCATTCATACCTTGCAGTAGAGACGGAATCCACATACCACCTTGCTGAGCAGAAACTTGAAATGCAATAAAAAGAAATAAAATTCTGAAAATTTTCATATCGGAAATTGTTTTTAAAAAGACCCCAAATATAAGAAAGCCACCACGAAAACTAAACTATTTAGTGATGTATGTTAGTTTAAAGAATCAAGACCGCTTGCTTCGACTGCGCTCAGCACAGGGCGCTTTTAGAATCAACCTGCCTGCCGGCAGGCAGGAAACAAAGACTTGAATCGTCAAAACTCGAAAAACTGTATCTTCAATCAAAATTCAGAACCAATTAAAAAGTCCTATAAATGACTTTAAACATAAAATGCACATTATCTAGAAAACTTAATCGAATGGATAGACACAAGATGAAATCAGCATAAATTGGATGATAATAATATCTAAGCCTAAATTCCCATGTAATCAACTATTACACGCCAAAGAAAAATTCGATTAAAGCAGTTGAAACTTTTTGTTTATCTTATATTTCATAATTAAAGAACTTGAGAATGCATCACAATTCAAAACTTCCCCATGTGGGCACCACAATTTTCACTGTCATGAGCAGCTTGGCTCAAAAACACAAGGCGCTCAATTTATCACAGGGATTTCCAAACTTTAAAAGTGATCAAAAATTAATTGATTTGGTCACCAACGCCATGAACTCGGGTTTCAATCAATATGCACCTATGGCAGGGCATTTAGAACTACGCGTTGCCATCACCAATAAACTTGAGCAACTCTACAACACATCTTACCATCCAGATTCAGAAATTACCGTTACTGCTGGTGCCACACAAGCGATTTTCACCATCATCTCCGCTTTTATTAAACCCGAAGATGAAGTCCTAATTTTTAGACCTGCTTATGATTGCTATGAACCTGCCATAGCATTGAATGGCGGAAAAACAATTTCGGTACAACTGGAAGCACCGCATTATCAAGTAGACTGGTCAGTGGTTTCAAAAAAATTCAATTCCAAAACCAAAATGGTCATCATCAACACGCCACAAAACCCAAGTGGGACGGTGTTTTCTAGGGAGGACATGCTCAAATTAGAGGCATTATTAAAAGGCACCGACATCATTTTGTTGAGCGATGAAGTTTACGAACATATTATTTTTGACGACAAAAAGCATCAAAGTGCCTGTATGTTCCCCGATCTTAAAGCGCGAAGTTTTATTGTGGCTTCCTTTGGGAAAACCTTCCACAATACGGGCTGGAAATTAGGTTACTGTTGTGCCCCAAAAGCATTGATGATCGAGTTTCAGAAAGTCCATCAATTTAATGTGTTCTGCGTCAACCATCCGATGCAAAAGGCTTTGGCGGAGTATTTACAAGACCCTAATCATTATTTGGAATTATCAACCTTTTACCAGCGTAAACGCGATTTGTTTTTAAGTTTGATCAAAGACTCCCGATTTAAATTCACCCCGGCTGAAGGCGCTTACTTTCAGATCTTGGATTATTCAAAGATCACTTTGGAAAATGATGTGGATTTTGCCAAACGACTGACCATTGATCATAAAATTGCATCGATCCCTCTTTCAGTATTCAACACCGATAATTTGGACAATAAAGTGCTGAGATTCTGCTTTGCCAAAACCGATGACACCCTAAAACAAGCCGCTGATATTTTAAACACTATTTAAAACTAAGAGTGCCTCAATACCTTGTTAAAAGTTTAATTTTTATCTTAAAAATCACTACCTTTGCACTACCAAAAATCATAGAGTCACACTGACCTCTGCACGGTTTTTGACATCTAAAAAACTAATAAAAAATCTTATGAAAAACTGGATATTTATATTTTTTTTAAGCTTAGGATTCGCCCTTAATGCGCAACACGTCATTCACGAAGGAACGGCTTATGAAGTCAAAGGGAGATCAATCTTTAGCAACGGAGCTGATGTCACGCATACGCTCCATACAGACGAAAAGAATACTATTTTCAAATCCCACAAGAACAAAGTAAGGGCTGATAAAAGAGCTGAAAAAGCAAGAAAGAAGCAAGAAAAAGCCAAAAAAAAAGCTGCAAAGAATCTAAAAAAGAAACAAAAAGCGCAGGACAGGTATCTTAAGGCAACGAAAACATTGGAGCAGAATCAAGCAAAGTACGACAGGCTCAAGGAAAGAGGCAGACTTTCTCCAAATGATGAAGATAAATGGCTCAAGAAATTAGACCGCTATAAAAAGAATGTAGAAAAAAGGAGAAAAAGCTTATAAAGGTCATCATGTCTAAAACCTTAAATATCGCCCTGATTCAAACTGAGTTGGTTTGGGAAAATCCTAAACAAAACAGAGGTAATCTTTCTAAAAAAATAGATACTCTTGTTGACCCAGTGGATATTATTGTCTTGCCTGAAATGTTTACTTCCGGATTTACCATGAATCCTTCTCATGTTGCCGAAACTATGCAAGGAGAAACCATCTCATGGTTAAAGACGTTGGCAGCCAATAAGCAATCGGCAATTACCGGAAGTATGGTCATCAAAGAAAATGACCACTACTATAATCGTATGGTTTTTGTGCATCCAAATGGAACGATAGAACATTACGACAAACGACACACCTTTACCTTTGCTGGTGAGGACAAAGTCTATAAGCCCGGAACCAAAAAGATTATTGTTGATTATAACGGATGGAAAATCTGTCCGCTAATTTGTTATGATCTTAGATTTCCTGTGTGGGCCAGAAATGCTGAAACTTATGACGTGCTTATCTATGTTGCCAATTGGCCTGCCGTACGCATGGTAGCGTGGGACACCCTATTGAAAGCACGTGCCATTGAAAACATGAGCTATTGTGTGGGTGTCAACCGAGTTGGTAAAGACGATAACAATCATGACTATTCAGGACACTCTGCCGTATATGATGTATTAGGAAATCGGATAGACAATATCCCTTTTGATGAAGAAGCTATAGAAATTGTAAGCCTTAATAAAGAGCATATTGAACACAATAGGGCCAAATTTAATTTTTTGGCGGATCAGGATCAGTTTTCAATAAAGTAAATTCTTCAACCGTATCCCATCCGGTTCTGGCATCGACGATATCCGGTCTGTAACTGATACGCTCAGGTTGGATCTTCTTGAGGTAATTACCGGTGTCCCATTTTCTATTCGCATTGGTATCATAAATAACCCTTAAATAGTATGCCCCCGGATTGATGTGTCTAAAATCGAACATTCGTGGTGTGTCTGCAAACTGTTCGTATTTCACCTTACCGCTCTTATCTGTTAATTGCACGATCAAAGGATATTCTGCATTAATTAAATTAACGCGAACATCTGAAAGGTCAGAAAACTTCTTGGTTTTAACTGTATAGCTCAAGGTATCATTGACCTTCCCAAAAAAATCAGTTATCGCTTCTGGCAAGAATTGAATTTTATACGAATTGTCCTCGATTTTGTCAAACTTAAATCGGTAGGTATTCCTTAAGGTGTCAAATTCTGTTTTGAAATCGACGTTTAAAGAATCTTTGTCAATTATAGAAATCCTATCGAGATCTAGTTTGTCAAAAGGGATATTAGCTTCTATTGAAAAATCCGCATCAAAATCGATGGACCCCGATGTCGAGGATTTAATGGATAGTGAATCGACTTTTAAATCCCTAAAACGATGTTTTAGAGTATCCACATATCCTTTATTTTTGACTACAAAGAACGTGGTGTCTAACTCAACATTTGGTTTATACCAATAATATAGAGTATCTTTTTGGGCATCTTTCACGATACGTTGTTCAAAACCGTCGGGCTTATCGCCCATCATTTCAATGGTCAAATCTCTATTATCGCCATAATATCCAAATTGTATTTTCTGTTTGGCAATTTGTGTTGGACGTTCCATTTTGAAATCGGCAATCTCTTTAAACAGTTTTATTTCGTAAAATGAATCGGTAGGCACCGTGATTTCTTTATCATAAAATCCAATTTTATCAGATTTCTGCTGATAGGTATAATTGCCGTTTTCATCTTTTAATGCTACCAAACGGTATTTTCCCGCCTTAATATTATCAATACTAAAAGTACTGACACTATCTAAAGTATTGGTCACATATTTTGGTCTGGATTTATAAACTGTCGAATCGGTGTAAGTCGAATCCACCTCGTACAACATAACGGAAACAAAGGTTTCTGGCTCCCGTTTTTCGGCATCAACAATAGCACCTTTTAAAGAAAGAGAATCAATATAAGTGCCCGTAGAAAACACATATTTATAATAAGAATAAGGATTTTCTTCATTGTTATCTACAATACTTTGCCCAAAATTAAAGGCATAAGTAGTGTCGGGCTGTAAGGTATCATTAATTTTAATGGTGATGAATTTACTTGCACTGCCCAATGGCATAATGTCTGGAGCCGGAATCATAGGTGGGGAAATGATTAGCTGTTTTTGGGCATTTTTTATTTTGACATACTCATCAAAATAAATTTTGATCTCGTTTCCTTTGAAATTGGTAGTGAAATTATCTGGTGTAGAATATCTGATTTTTGGAGGTTCAGTATCTTTTTCACCACCTGTTGGCATGCCTCTGTTGGCACAGTTGACAAGCATTGCAAGAATACCAAAAAAAAGAAAGAGTTTATAATAGGATTTAAACATCACCACACACAAATTTCAGCAAATTAACGATATATTTAACTGAAACGAAAAAATTATTCCGCAATTGCCATGGTGGCCACACTTATTGTGACGCCCTCAATTTTAGACAGCGCATGCGCACAAGTTTCAATTGTTGCCCCTGTGGTAACAATATCGTCCACCAAAAGAATGTGTTTCCCTTTTAAACTCTCAAAGTCAGTCACCATAAACAAGGCATCATCATTAATCCAGCGCATGATCCGATCTTTGAACACTTGGGTTTTTGTAGCTTTCGTCTTTTGCAAAACGTCCGTATTGAAATCACATTCCAAAGCATCGGCGAGTTCTTTTCCAAATTTATGGACTTGATTATAGCCCCGTTGTCTCAAACGCTTGGAATGCAATGGTACAGGAACAACCACATCAACAGTCCTGAATTCATTGTGTTTGCTTAGTTCCTCACCAAGCCACTTCCCCAAAAACTCACCAATTTCTTCGTGACCCTTGTATTTTAAATTATGAAGTAAGTGCTGCACCAATCCTTTTTTCGAAAACCATAAAAGCGAGGAAGCATTTCTCAACATAACACGTCCATATAGAATTTTGGTCAGCTCATTATTAGTTGTGGTTTCAAAATTTGTCAAAGGCAATTCATGTCTGCAAATCGTACAAACATATAGTTCATTCGTTTCCAATTGGTTGTCGCACGACAGACAAACCTGCGGAAAAAACAAGTTTAACAAATTTTTTATCATTTTATCGATTAAAAACAGCTAATACAAACTTAATATATATTTTCGCTTGAATTAATTAAATAATCCCTATCCCTTCTTAATAGTAAATTATGATAGTTAACCCTCAGTTTTTTAACTACAGAATTATTATTGGTACTTTAATTGTTGGCATGACTGCTTTAGGCGTTTTTAGTTTTAATACCTATGAATCCAGTAAAGCACATCAACACTTCTTGGATCAAGAGAAAAAGCTTGTTGAAAGTGAATTGTCTCAAATGATTTTAAGGTATGATGACTTAAGTCTCACCAGCCATCTGATATCTGAACAACTTGATAGCGCCAAAAAAACGACCAAATCAGCGTTAGAACAATTAAGGCTGACGGAAAGCGACTTTTCGGTTTTAACACGTTTCAAATCGGAGCTTTCAGATATCAAATCTAAAAACAGCGCTCTCTTCAACACAGTAGATTCCATCAACTTGCAAAACGAACGTTTGGAAAATGAAAAGTTAGTGGCTTATGCCGAATTAAACGAACAAAAGCAATCCAACACTTCGCTAGTAAAAATCAATAAATCCTTAAATAGCAAGATCGATAAAGCGGCGTTATTAACAGCAAACTCCTTTACAGCCAAAGCTTATAAATCGGGCGCTAATACGTCTTCAACAACTAAAGCCGCTCAAGCTAAAGGGATTGACGTATGTTTTACATTAGCCGAAAACACACTGACGGAAAAAGGGATGAAAGATATCTACATTCAAGTTTTGAATCCGTTAAACAATGTCATTGGAAAAAAAGGTGCCGTTGAATTTGGGCAATTTTTACTTTTTTATAGCCACAAACAACGCATCAACTACGATAATGATGTCATCCATATTTGCACCACGATACCGGCTCAAGAAAACGATAAGCCGTTCACCGAGGGCACCTATTATGTGTCGGTTTTCCATAAAGAACGAAAACTTGGAGGCACCCAAATTGAATTAAATTAAGCCCATAAAATTTATTTATACAAACCGTTCCTTTAGTTAGAACGGTTTTCTATTTTTGCAGCATGACAAATCAGGACGACCAATTTAAGAAAGTGATATCTCACGCTAAGGAATATGGATACGTATTTCAGAGCAGTGAAATATATGATGGCCTAAGTGCAGTTTATGACTATGCACAAAATGGCGCTGAGTTAAAGAAAAATATTCGTAACTACTGGTGGACAGCCATGGTACAAATACATGATAATATTGTAGGGATTGACTCCTCAATTTTTATGCATCCCACCACTTGGAAGGCTTCCGGTCACGTAGATGCTTTTAATGATCCTTTAATTGACAATAAGGATTCTAAAAAACGCTACCGTGCGGATGTTTTAATAGAAGACCATTGTGCCAAGATTGAAGGCAAAATTGACAAAGAAGTCAGCAAAGCTGAAAAACGTTTTGGAGATGCTTTTAACAAAGAAGAATTTATAACCACCAACCCTAGAGTTGTTGGCTATTATGAAAATATAAAAACCATCCTCTCAAGAATGGGCAAATCTTTGGAAAATGAAGATTTGGCAGATGTAAAAGCCCTTATTGAAGAATTAGAAATTGCTGATCCATTGACCGGTAGTAGAAATTGGACAGAAGTTAAACAGTTTAACTTAATGTTTGGCACCAAATTAGGAGCTTCAGCCGAAAGTGCAATGGACCTATATCTCCGTCCGGAAACGGCACAAGGTATTTTTGTAAATTTCCTCAACGTTCAAAAAACAGGACGTATGAAAATTCCGTTTGGAATTGCCCAAACAGGAAAAGCATTTAGAAATGAGATTGTTGCAAGACAATTCATTTTTAGAATGCGTGAGTTTGAACAAATGGAAATGCAATTTTTCATCAAACCAGGAACGCAACAAAAATGGTTTGAACATTGGAAAGAAGAACGCTTGAAATGGCATTTATCTTTAGGGATGGGCGAGGAGAATTACCGTTTCCACGACCATGAGAAGATGGCACATTACGCCGATGCTGCTACAGATATAGAATTCAAATTTCCATTTGGTTTTAAAGAACTGGAAGGCATCCACTCAAGAACGGATTTCGATTTAAAACAGCACGAAGAATTTTCAGGTAAAAAACTTCAGTACTTTGACCACGAAACGAAGGAAAGCTACACGCCTTATGTATTGGAAACCTCGATTGGTTTGGACCGTATGTTTTTGGCCGTTTTCTCCAATTCATTGGTGGAAGAAGAACTGGACAACAATACTACAAGAACTGTTTTAAAATTACCTTCAGTATTAGCACCTGTGAAAGCAGCTATTTTTCCATTAGTGAAAAAAGATGGCCTACCAGAAATTGCACGTCAAATTCAGGAGGATTTAAAATGGGATTTCAACGTCGTTTATGATGACAAAGATGCTGTAGGAAGACGTTACAGAAGACAAGATGCGAACGGCACACCGTTTTGTATTACTGTGGATCATGACACTTTAGAAGACAACACAGTAACCATCAGACATAGAGATACCATGGAACAGACCCGTGTGAAGATTGAAGATCTAAGCAAGATCATCAAGAAAGAAGTGGATATTAAATCCTGGTTAATGAAAATGTAAAATTTGAAATACCAAAAACCAAATCCCAAATTCCAATAAAGCAACATTGGAATTTGGGATTTTTGTTTTGTCATTTTTCAAAACCCTATAGTGCACAAAATTCTATTTCTCATTATAAGCCAGCAACCGCAACGCATTAAGCACCACCACCAATGTTGAACCTTCATGAAAAACAACTGCCAATCCAATTCCGGTTAAACCAAATATAGTTGCAGGCACCAATAAGGCCACCACACCCATACTGATCCAAATATTTTGGGTGATGATACGTTTGGATGCTCTACTCAAACCAATAGCAAAGGGTAACATTTCAATTTTATCTGACATCAATGCCACATCTGCAGTTTCTAGTGCAACATCACTTCCCGCAGCTCCCATGGCGACACTTACCGTGCTAAAGGCCATTGCTGGTGCATCGTTGACGCCATCACCAACCATCGCGATTTTCCCATCGCGTTCCATGAGTTTCTTGACCGCTTCTACCTTGTCTTCGGGCAGCAAATTGCCTCTTGCTTCGGTCAGTCCAATCTGTTTCGCTATGGCATCTCCCACATTTTGATGATCTCCCGTAAGCATGATCATGCGTTTAATACCTATCGCTCTCAATCGTTTTAAGGTTTCGACAGCTGTTTTTCTTGGGACATCCATTACGCTCACCAATCCAATAACCATATCATTATGAGCGACCAACATTGCGGTGTGCCCCTCTCGCAACAAACCTTCCATTTTTGAACGTAATTCGGAGGCAATGGTCATGCCTTCATCGGTCATTAATTTTTCATTGCCTATAAAAACAGTTTTATCTTGATAGGTGGCACTAATCCCCTTGCCTTGGATGGCGTTGACGTTTGATGCCAGATTTTCATGTTGCATGCCATATTTAGTTTGGACATCTTTTGCAATAGCTCTGGCCAACGGATGATTGCTCAAACTTTCAACTTCCAAAACAAGCCGCGCCAAATCTTCTTCTGAGTAATTGTCATGTGGAATCATATTGGTAAGCTTGGGTTTCCCTTCCGTCAAGGTTCCTGTTTTATCAAAGGCAATGGTTTGGATAGAACCCAAATCTTCTAAAGCTTTTCCTCCTTTGATCAACACCCCTTTTTGAGCAGCTCTAGCAATCCCACTTAAAACCGCACTTGGTGTAGAAATAGCCAAAGCACACGGACTCGCTGCTACCAAAACAGTTATCGCACGATACAAACTGTCATCAAAAGACTCGTCAACCACCAAATAGGCAAAACACAACGCAAATACTACCAAAATAACGATGGGTACGTAGCGTTCTTCAAACTTTTTGGTCATCCGTTGTGTAGGCGATTTTTGCGTTTCTACCTCGCTGACCATTTTGATCAATCGCGCTACAGTGGAATCTTTGCTCAATTTCAGAACCAAAACTTCAATACTTCCATCGCCATTAATTGTTCCTGTAAACACCACATGAGATGAATCAATATCATTAAAATTTGGAAGGTTATCTGTAGATGAAATGGCAATTTTATCAATCGGCATACTTTCTCCAGTAATGGGAGCCTGATCAATGGCACTACTTCCTTTGATGATCACTCCATCTGCTGCAATTTTAGAATTTGGTTTGATCACAATAACGTCATTGATCTTCAAATCCTCAACCCCAACTTCTTCAATTTTCCCGTCTCTTTTAATCAATGCGGTTTTGGGCGTTAAATCTCCTAAAGCCTCAATGGATTTTTTGGCTTTGTCCATGGCATAGTTTTCCAAAGCGTGCCCCAAACTGAACAAAAAAAGCAACAGCGCACCTTCCGCCCAACTTCCAATATAAGCAGCCCCAATAGCGGCTGCAATCATCAAGAAGTCAATTTCAAATTCGCCTTTTTTTATTTTTCCAAAAGCTTCAATAGTGATATAGTAGCCACCAAATCCGTAGGCAATTAAAAATGGAACAAGATATACCCACACCGATTGGGTATCAGATCCGAAAATTTTGAGTAAAAAACCCGTTAATAGAAAAAGGCCACATAATAATGAGAAATACAATTCAGTACGTGGGCCAAATATGCCATCATGATCGTGATGATGGTCTTCTTTATGATGATCTGTCATAGTTTAATTTTAATGTGCATGTCCGCCGTCGTCTGCTTCATTCAGCAACATATAGGTACCATTCACTACTATTTTTTTATCCTTTAAAGATACTGCGTTTAAAACTTCCACAACATCTTCAGTTTGTAAACCTATATCTAATTTCACCTTTGTGAAATAATAGTCGCTGGAAGTTTCCTTATCCAAAACCAACGCAAAATAATCATTTTCAACCTGAATTACCGCAGTTTTAGGCAATGCAATCCCATTTGAAGAACCAACGATAATATCAGCCTCTGCAAACATCCCAACAATAAAAGCGGTATGGTCGTTTTCAATATGACCATGGACTACCACCCTTCTGTTTGTGGGATCAATTGTTGTTCCTACCAAATGCACTTCCGCCTTATAAATACTATCTGAAGCTTCTGGAATTCTAAAATCAATGCCTTGGCCTTTCTTTACTTTGAGAATATCTTTTTCAAACACTGACAACTCCAAATGGATGTGTTTTGTATCAATTATTTCTAAAATAATATCCGCAGGCGAAACATAAGTACCATTGCTAACATTGACCTTGGTCACGAATCCATCAATGGGCGCGTAAAGATTAATTGTGGAAGTGATGGTTCCGCTTTCTACAGATGTAGGATTTATGTTGAGCATCTGAAGTTTCTTTTTGAGACCGTTATAATGTGCCAAACTGCTCTTATAATCGCTTTCTGCCTTTAAAAAGTTCTTTTCCGAACTAATCTTTTCATCATACAAGGTTTTTTGCCGTGTAAACTCAGATTTCAAGAAATTTAGCTGTTGTGCAATTTCTGAATACCGTTGTTGGATTTCTACAAATTCTGTACTTTCCAACGTGAGTAAAAACTGCCCTTTCTTAACCTCATCCCCAATAAGCAATGGGCTTTTAGTGACGTAACCTCCCATAAAAGTGCTGACACTCGACTGGTTTTGGGTGGGTACTTCAATCAGTCCACTTACCTTTACAATGGAATTAAAGTCGTGTTCTAAAAGAGTTCCGAATGCCATTTTTTCACCATCGAACTGTTCTTTCGAAACGACTAGTTCGTCTGATTTCAATTGAATTTTTTCGATTTGTTCTTCTTTTTTATCATTTCCACAAGCTACCAAAAGCATGAAAATAAATACGATATATAGCTGTTTCATTAGTCTAAAATTAAATAATTGATTGCAATAATAGTTTGATTGTAAGCATTAAGATTATCTAGATAAGTCATTTCAATATCTTTAGACGTCTCAATACTTTGAATGTATTGGAAAAAATCAATTTCTCCTTCCTTAAGCGTTCGTTCTGCCGTTTTGATAATTTCTTCTGAAAGGTGCTTTCCCTGTGTTTCATAATAAAGAACGGCCTCATCATACTGCTGCAGCTTAGCAAATAAGGCTTCTTTTTCAGCCTGCCATTTTGATCGGTAATCCTGTTGTCTTTCTTCTACAATATCCTGAGCAATTTTTGAGGCCTTTATTTTAGAGGAATTCCCCCCGAACAATAGAGGAATCTTCAGACCTAATTGGTAACCCACAAAATCCTTGCTCAAACCGTCATTAATACCATGAAGATATTCCAAACTTATATCAGGCATTAAACTCTGATTTTCTTGCCGCAATCTCGCATCATAAAAGGATTTGGACTGTTCAAAATAGAGCATCCCCACATTTTCATTTATAGATTCTGAATGCATTGACAACTTTCCTAAAGGCTCATCCGTAACGACAAGATCTTCAACCTGGACAGTTTTTTTTAGAAGTGACTGATACATGATCACTTCTTGCTGGGCTTGTCTATAAAGCGTTTCCAATTGTTTTTGTTTGGATTGCGCAGTGATCATTTCCAAATAATTGGTTTCCCCCAATTCAAACCGTCGTTTGGCAGATTGTGCGAAATTTTGGTACAAACTATCTAAAAAATGATAGGATCTGGCCTTGTTTTTGGCATAAGTCAAATTGTAATAGGCTGAATACACCTCTTTCTGTAGAACTTGAAGTCCTATAGCATGTGCAGACTCCTGCAATCTGACCTTCGCCCTGTTCACGTTTCTATCCGCTATATAAGCTGTGGGAAATTTAAAATCCTGTGAAACTCCAAAAACCTTTAAAGGATCCACTTCATTGGCATTATTTTCATACTTGTAATAAACAGAGGTTTTATCAAAACTGAAAGCACTTCCTATTAAAGCAACGGCTTCCTCAACTTGAAGCGAAGACGCCTTTAATCCAGAATTATTTTCAATGGCCAAATTCATAACCTCTTCAACGTTCATTGGCCGTTCTTGTGCACTCACATGAAACGTCAACATGAGCAACGCAATAGTTACAATTCCTGTTTTATTCATTTTTAATTCTCTTTTCTTTTCTACCCAAGCGTATAATACTGGCAATACCACCAAGGTTAAAATTGTAGCACTAATCAATCCACCAATAACCACTGTGGCTAACGGACGTTGCACCTCAGCACCAGCGTTTGTGGAAATGGCCATGGGCAAAAACCCTAAGGCAGCCGCTGAAGCCGTTAGCAAAACAGGTCTTAAGCGCTCCTGTGTGCCACGTTTGATACGTTCTTCTATATTCATAACACCCTGGCTTTTAAGTTCTTTGAAATGTTCTATCAAGACAATTCCATTAAGTACGGCAATTCCAAATAGGGCAATAAATCCAACACCAGCGGAGATGCTGAATGGTAAATCTCTCATCCATAAAAATAAGATGCCACCTACTGCTGATAAAGGAATGGCCGAATAAATTAACAACGCATCTTTAACGGAATGGAAAGCGAAGTACAACAGGATAAAAATCAGCACCAACGCTACGGGGACAGCCACCATTAATCGCGCCTTAGCACTTTGCAAGTTCTCAAATTGCCCACCATAGGTTATACTATATCCTGCTGAAAGTTTCAGATTATTCTCGATAAGATCCTGAACTTCGTCCACCACCGATTGCAAATCCCGATTTCTGACATTCACCCCAACTACGATTCGCCGTTTGGTATCATCTCGAGATATTTGCGCTGGTCCAGTCGTATAAGTAATCTCCGCCAATTCACTCAACGGAATTTTTCCACCACTCGGAATATCCACATATAAATTTTTAAGACTTTCAATATTCTGTCTTTGTGATTCCTCAAGCCTTAGGACCAAATCAAATCGTTTTTCACCTTCAAAAACACTGCCGACGGTTCGCCCGGCAAAACCAGCAGAAATCAAATCGTTCAAATCCGCTATATTCACGCCATATCTGGCAATTTTACTTCGGTTGAATTTGACGCTCATTTGAGGCAAACCTTCTACTTTTTCAACAATAATATCAGAAGCACCTTCTACGTCTTGAATCAAATTCTTTATTTCGTCCGCTTTTTGGGCTAAAACCGATAAATCTTCTCCAAAAATCTTGATGGCCAAATCGGCGCGAACACCTGTAATCAATTCGTTAAATCGCATTTCTATGGGTTGTGTAAACTCCACTTCCATTCCTGGGATGACCCGCAGCGCTTCTTCAAACTTATCGGCCAATTCATTTTTTGAGCTGGCAGATACCCATTCCTTCTTTGGTTTGAGTTTGATGATGACATCACTTTCTTCCATGGACATCGGATCGGTTGGAACTTCTGCAGCACCAATTCGTGTCACCACTTGTTCCACTTCAGGGAAATTATCCAATAGTATCTGTTCGATTCTGGTGGTGATCTCTATCGTTTTGCTCAACGATGTTCCTGTTTTTAAAACAGGTTGGATGACAAAATCCCCTTCATCAAGTGTTGGTACAAATTCGCCGCCCATTCTGCTAAAAATCCAACCGCTTAATACTAATAACACTACCGATACCCCAATTACCAAGCGCGTATTTAATAATGCCCAATTGATTACTGGTCGGTATTGCCTATTTAAAAATCGCATCAAACGCACTGAAATGTTGGAATCCTTTGGTTTAACGGCTTTTAAAAACATGGAGGATGCCACCGGAACGTAAGTGAGACAAAAAATCATGGCACCAATCAAGGCAAAGCTGAAGGTCATCGCCATAGGCTTGAACATCTTACCTTCCACTCCACTCAAGGATAGTATCGGAATAAAGACAATTAGAATAATAAGTTGCCCGAAAATGGCCGAATTCATCATTTTGGAAGCACTCTTTAAGGTAATCTGATCGATTTCAGATTGCTGCTCAACCTTTGAAAGTGATTGAATCTTGGCACTTTTCGTCACAATCTGATAGGCGATGAATTCCACAATAATGACGGAACCATCAATAATAATTCCGAAATCAATAGCTCCAAGACTCATCAAATTGGCATCAACACCAAAAATATTCATCATTGAAATGGCAAACAGCAAACTCAGCGGAATCACAGAGGCTACTACCAAACCAGAACGCCAATTTCCTAATAATAGGACCACTACAAAAATAACGATCAACGAGCCCAAAATGAGGTTTTCTGCCACAGTAAAAGTCGTCTTATCAATAAGTTCGGTGCGTTCTAAAAACGCATTGATATAAACACCTTCGGGTAGTGTTTGTTCAATAGAGGCTACACGTTCTTTAACCGCATTAATGATCTTTTTGGAGTTACCATCCTTAATCATCATAATTTGTCCGAGCACCTTCTCACCTTCACCATTTCCTGTAATGGCTCCAAAACGGGTGGCGCTACCAAAGCCAACTTTAGCAATATCCTTTACATATATAGGAACACCATCGTTTCTGACCACGATATTTTCAATATCCTGAAGCGATTGCACCAAACCTTCACCACGGATAAAAAATGCCTGATTGGCTTTTTCAATGTATCCACCACCGGCTATACTGTTATTTTTTTCGAGTGCCTCATAAATTTCAGAGATGGAAATATTCATGGCATTCAATTGTTGCGGATTGATGGCCACCTCGTATTGCTTTAAAAATCCGCCCCAAGTATTGACTTCCACCACACCGGGAATCCCAGATAACTGACGTTTTACAATCCAATCTTGAATAGTCCGCAACTCAGTAATGCTATACTTGTCTTCATACCCAGGTTTGACATCAAGGATATATTGATAGATTTCACCCAATCCTGTGGTAATAGGACCCATTTCTGGCACACCAAAACTTTCAGGAATTTTCTCTGAGGCCGATTTGATTTTTTCAGCAATGAGTTGCCGCGGTAAATAGGTTCCCATATCATCCTCAAAAACGATGGTCACCACAGAAAGTCCAAATTTTGAAGTCGAACGAATCTCAATAACGCCAGGCAAATTGGCCATTTCCAACTCAATAGGATAGGTAATAAATTGCTCGACATCCTGAGTTGACAGGTTGCGCGATGTTGTGATTACTTGGACCTGATTATTGGTTATATCCGGAACGGCACCAATGGGGATCCTGGTTAAGGAAAAAATTCCAAAACCGATCACAAAGCCCATAAATAGTAGAATAATAAGCTTATTCCTTAAACTGAATCTTATAATATGTTCTAACATAACTCATACGTAAAGCGTTGTAAACCATTGCGAAATGGTTTATTTAAAATAACTTAAACTAAAATGAATTATGCAGTTTTAGGTGGCTGAAACACAGATGGTTTCTCAAATAATGAGAACGATTCTTTATAATGGAAATTCAGACGAATTTCAACAAAAGCCTCGTATGAGTCTGAAAACTCGACATTTTGAAGTGTAAAAGAGGTGTTTATATGACAACAGTTGTGGTCAATATGTTTGAAGGGTAAATCTTCATGTTCAGAATGATCATCTCCAAGATGCAATGAAGCTTCACCGTAATGTTCAGAAAGGAAATCAAAAAAAGAATCACCATAGGTTTCTTGGTGATAAGACGCATGCTCCATAAGCACACCAAATTTTGACAGGTCTTCAAAGCTGATATTCAGACTTTGAAAAAGAATCAAGACGCTATAGAATATGGCAACTAACTTTGACATGTGAGCAAAGCTAAGAAAAAAACTTAACACCTTATGTGACATAAGTCACCTTTTAAAAATAAGCTTTCAATTGGACTGTTCCTGTATGGATGGTTTTAGAGGTTTCTGTTTTACGTCCGAAGTAATTCAGGTTTAAATCTAAAAATGCGGTCAATTTCCGCTGTGCCAATAAGGTCCAGGTGAAGTTTTTACCAGGCTGTAAACCTTCCAGCATTTGATACGATACTGGCGTGTTTGCATTGCCTTCAAAGCTGTTGTCATAAAAATTGATTTCACCAGTAAGGGCAACTTTTTGAGCTTTATTATAGGTGAATGACAATCCGAAATTATTTTGAAGCAAAGTTTCCATATTGCCGATGGTATTGTCTTTGGAAGTGTATTGGTAAAAGATATCAAAGCGGGCATTCTCATTGAACAAATAAGACAATTTAGGTTGCAGGCGTGTTTCGTCTATTTTATAATTTCGAGTTGCGAAATTTTCACTCAAACTTTGATTTTCTTCTAAACTAGTTTTTAAATTCAACAGCCAACTTTCGGCAAACTTGTGATTAAAATTAAGTTGATGGCTATATAATTTACTCTCTTGAAATCCGATGGAAAGTAAAGTTTTCGCGGCGTTGGTTAAAAATGTGTAGGATGTGGTGTATTGTTGTTTCCCTCTATTAAAAAACAAAATGTTTCTAACACTCTTGTTCAATGCTAATTGATTCTCGTCGCTATCTGCAAAGGGGTTGAGATCAAAGGCACTGTCTTGTCTTTTTAACTTCCGATCCACTAAATAGGAGGTCTGATTGTAAAAATGCGACCAAAATTTCTTGCTGCTACTTTCACTCACTGCCCATTGTTGCGGATTGATGGTCACAGTTTGACTCAATCTGTTTTGATGCGTTTTGACAAATACTTGATTGGGCAACAGCACCCTGATGAATTCACCTTGATCCTGAAATTGTGCAATTTCAAATTCGTTGAGCTCTTGAATGCCATTGTTATTATAGTCAATCCACGTGTAGGCACCTTGACCTGGTTCCACTTTGACATAGGTAAAATCCTGTTGAGGCAGACTTCCGGCATTGGTCTCAAAAACCGTGTTCCATAACACTATTTGAGAAAACAGTTGCTTATTGAAAGTCACTCTCGAATTTAAGGAATTTTCATTTTCAATGGCTTTATCCACCGATTTTAATGTGCGATAATTAATATAAACACCGAAATCTGTCGAGGCATTCTGAATGATTTTCGATTTTATATAATAAGTATTGGAAGTGCTGACCTTTTCTACACTATTCATACGTAAACTATCATTGACGCGATGTCGATACCCCACTTCGGCAAAAACTTTTGTGCTGTCGCCAATTCCGTAAAACACTTCCGTCGATTTAAAGCGTTGGCTTAATGTGGTTAGTTGGTTGGTTGAAATTTCGCGTTGCTCATTATCTTCTGCAGCCAATTTCGTTCCCACCCATTGGTTTTTGAAGTTATAAGTCAATCTATTAAAAGTCCTTAAAAACGTCGATTCCGAGATATCACTTTCACTATTCAAAATACTGGAATTGGTAAAAACTTGCCATCTTCCAAACTTCAAACTGGCAAATGCACTATGTCTATTGCCATTGAAATTTTCAGAATAATTAAGATGCTCAAATTTATAACTGGCCATACCGTTTTTTGGATGAAAGAGATCAAGGCCTGCAGTCAGTAAATTTTGATTCCCGAGTGGCATTTCCAAATTCCAATCCCGATTGAACTCTGCATAATACAACCGTTGGATGGATTTAAAATCCTTTTGAATGATATCCGCATCAAGAATGGCGGACAAATTCCAAAGACTATCGCTTTTTATGACCTCTTGCCGGACGCGAAGTTTTCCGGCGAATCCGTCGTTATTGTCATCATCCAAGTTTGAAAAAAGATTTAAATCGTTTTTACTGCCAGCGGCTTCAAAATAAATATCCGTTCTCTCGGTAGGTTTATAGCTTCCATTCACCACTGCCACCTGCAATTTAGTGGGTGCAATCAATTGGACGATCGCAGCATAATTTCCTTGAGGCACACCAGAAACTGGCGACACGTACTCATAGATATTAGAAACTGCATTGCTATTAATCAGGACATAATCCCCCTGATTATCGCCAACCAAACGGAATTTGACACTGTACAATTCATCTTCAGGATTGGTTGAAAACACATAAGCTTCTTCACCATCTAAAAGTATTTTTTTGTATAAAATACGGTTTTCATTATACGGCTCAGGCACACCAGAAGGTGCGACCATCAAGGATTGATCATCGCCGGCATTGGCCAAAATTTGGACCTGTTCCGGGGATAAGTTTTGTTGTAAAGGTTGATTTTTAGAATCGACTTCTGAATAGACGGAAGCACCGATTTTAAATTTTTTGGTTTCGACACTTCCCCCGCCAAATACCGTAAACCTTGAGAAATTACGTTCACTAAACTGATAATCTACGGTAATGCGCATTTCAGAAGTCATCGGGAAGGTGGAGTTGAAAATGATTTCACCCGCGTTGTAGTCGATGATGTAATCTTGATTTTCACCGCGTTTTATAGGCGTTCCGTTCACATAAACCGTTTCACTGCCAGAAACCACCAACACATACAACTCGTTATTTGGACCCCTCAATTTGTAAGGGCCTTGATTGCCTTCTTGCGCCCTAAATTGACTGGTCGTAAATTGACCTCTAACCAATGCACCGGCAGCAAACAAATGAGTTCTGGAAGTGTCGTTGTCCAAATCTACATCCACATTCAAGCCTTGAACGCGTTTGGTGAAACTGGCAAAATACGAATCCTTGTTTTGTAAATCAATATCTCCTGCCCTGATCCGCCAGGTATCACTAAACAATTCAATAAAAACTTGATCAAACTCGTCCAGACGTTGGGAATAACCACTTTCCTGCAACGGAATATTGGCATCTTGAATTGACGCCCTCAAAGACACCTTATCACTCAACTTTCCAGAAATTTGAAGATCGAGCTCGCTGTTCAATACCGAGTTTTGATTGTTGCCAATGGTCACACCTCTTGAAATACTTCCTGAAGTGGTCAATCCATCAAAAGGTGTAAAATTTTTGGTCAAGGTCGATTGCTGCATCTTATAGAGTTGCTGCATGTTATTGGTGTTTTCAACGATGATCTTATCGTCAAGCTGAAAATATTTACGAGTGATAAAATTTGGATACCTTAGATAATCAATGATTACAGAGTCTGTTTCAACAGGTTTTTTAAACGTCAGAAGCGCTTTTGAAAAATCGACTTTATAATAAGAAGTGTCAATGATGACATTCTCTTTAGTTTTAAGACTGAATTGACTGGAATTAATGCTCACCGAATCAATTTTAATTGAATCTTTGACCGCCATTTTCTTTACCCTATAATTGGACGTTGGTTCCTGCGCATACACACAACAACACGTTAAAAAGGAGATAACAAGAACAGCAATTTTCATCTAATACATTAACTTCTAAAGACAGATATTATTTTATCGTTAAAATGCCTTTAAAATTATCGTATAAAAGTACAGTATTATTTAAGTTTGTGCGAAATCAAGTTTTAACTTAAAGATTCCCGTTTTCCTGGGAAATACATATGAAAATCATCTCCTACAACGTCAACGGTATTCGTGCAGCACTCAATAAAGGATTCATCGAGTGGTTAAAAAGCGCCAATCCAGACGTCATTTGCCTACAAGAAATCAAAGCCATGGAAGAACAATTGGACGTCTCGGTTTTTGAAGAAGCAGGATATCCATATCATTATTGGTTCAGTGCGCAAAAAAAAGGCTATAGTGGCGTGGCCATACTCTGCAAAACCAAACCTAACCACGTAGAATACGGCACAGGAATTGCATCCATGGACTTTGAAGGACGTAACCTAAGAGTAGACTTTGACAACGTCTCCATTATGAGTCTGTATTTACCATCAGGCACCAATGACGCTCGTTTGCAACATAAATTTGATTATATGGATATGTTCCAGGTTTATATCGATGAACTGAAAACAAGAATCCCAAATCTGATTATTTTAGGCGATTATAACATTTGTCATGAAGAAATAGATATCCACAATCCGAAAGGACTTTCCAATGTTTCTGGATTTTTACCTGTGGAACGCAAATGGATTGGAAATTTTATGAGTAACGGATTTATAGATTCCTTCAGACATTTTAATAAAGAACCTGATAATTATACCTGGTGGAGCTATAGAGCCAACTCAAGAGCAAGAAACAAGGGCTGGCGATTGGATTATGCATTAGTGAACGCTCCCTTACAAGAAAAATTGAAACGCAGCGTTATCTTGTCAGATGCTGTGCATAGTGACCATTGTCCGATATTGCTGGAAATTGAGGATTGAAGATTGAAGACGGATGACCGAAGTCCGAAGACTGATGACCGACGACCGAAGACCGAAGACTGCAGACTGCAGACTAATAAATGAACCTAACAATAAAAACCTATAAACATGATTAAAAAATTGTCCCTTATTGCATTAACGCTTGTATTGACAACGTCTTGTGTGTCAAAAAAAATCTATACAGATTTAGAGAGTAAATACGCCTCTTTAAGAAAAGAGAACCGAAAAATCTCTGATGAAAACGCCGATCTGAAGAAAGATCTGATCCTGTCTCAGAATAGATTATTGCAATTACAAAGAGATTATGATGATACCACAGCTAAACGGAATGAGCTTCAAAAGGAATATGATATCACCAATACCAATCTTAAAAACCTGCAAGAATCGTATCAAGCTTTAGAAAAAAACAGCTCTTCTGCTATTGCCGAAAATGCTAAAAAGAATAGAGAGTTATTAGCACAATTAGAAGCGAAAGAACAAGCTTTAGCCAATGAAAATACGCGTTTGCAAAAATTGAAGGACGACATGGAAGCCCGTTCACATCGGATTGCAGAACTTGAAAGCATGATTGCTGCCAAAGATGCTGCCATGAACAGACTTAAAGATGCTATTTCCAAAGCCCTGACCAATTTTGAAGGCAAAGGTTTGACCGTTGAACAACGCGATGGTAAAGTGTACGTTTCTATGGAAAATAAGTTGTTGTTCCAATCGGGAAGTTGGGCCGTGGGCGTCAACGGTAGAGAAGCCGTAAAACAATTGGGAAGTGTGTTGGCTCAAAATCCAGACATTGCCATTTTGATTGAAGGCCATACGGATAACGATCCTTATAATGGCACTGGACCAATGAATAGCAACTGGGATCTATCAACAAAACGTGCTACCTCAATCGTTCAAATTTTAAAAGAGAACCCAGCCATCAATCCTGAGAACTTGACCGCCGCAGGTCGTGGTGAATATGCACCAATCGCAACAAACGACACCGCTGAAGGTAAAGCCAAAAACAGACGTATTGAAGTTATTCTAACACCTAAATTAGATGAAATTTCTAAACTGTTGAATGATTAATTGATCTTAGACCTGTCAGGTTTCAAAAACCTGACAGGTCTCTGTATATCCATAAATCGAAAAAATGTAACTAAAAATGAGATCCCTGCCTTCGCAGGGATTTAATAAGACCCCTGCCTTCGCAGGGAATTGACATGACATACACCACACTTCCTCACACCAACATAAAAGTCAGCAAACTGTGTTTGGGCACCATGACTTGGGGACTCCAAAACACCCAAGCTGAAGCTTTTGAACAAATGGATTACGCCTTGGATCAGGGCATTAATTTTTTCGATACTGCAGAGCTATATCCAGTTCCAGCAGAACCAAAAACCTATGCGGATACTGAGCGCATTATTGGTAACTGGTTTGAAAAAACCAGAAATAGGGATAAGGTAGTATTAGCATCCAAAATTGCAGGTACTGGAGAGTATACAGCCCATATAAGAACCAATGGCTTTAGTCCAGAAGCTATAAAAGATGCGGTCAACAACAGTTTAAAACGTTTGAAGACGGATTATATAGATCTATACCAATTGCATTGGCCAGAACGGAACACGAATACTCTAGGTCAACGTGACTATAAACATGAAGATGAACAATGGCAGGATAATTTTAATGAAATCCTCCACACTTTCGACGGCATTATTGCCTCTGGGAAAATCAGGAATATAGGGATTTCCAATGAAAAAGCTTGGGGAACGATGCGCTTTTTGGAAGAGTCCAAACTGCATAATTTACCAAAAATGCTCACCATCCAAAATGCCTATTCTTTGATCAATCGGATTTTTGAAGGGGATATGGCAGAGATAGCCATGAGAGAAAACATTGGGCTTTTGGCTTATTCACCGATGGCCTGTGGTGTGTTGTCAGGAAAATATATCAAAGGTGAGGATACTAAAAATTCAAGATTAAATCTTTTTACAAGGTTTGCGAGATACAGCAGTCCGCAATGTACAGAAGCAACAAAACGATATCTTGCCTTAGCAGACCAACATAATTTATCTTTAGCACAAATGTCTTTGGCGTTTGTGACCCAACAACCCTTTGTAACCAGTACTATTATTGGGGCAACCAGTTTAGATCAACTTAAAGAAAATAGTGACAGCATCCATTTGAACTTGAGTCAGGAAGTTTTGGACGCTATTGAAGAGATTCATAAGGAAATTCCAAATCCATCTGCATAATCAAATAGGAATTAAATATAAAAAGCGGATCATACACGATCCGCTTTTTATATTTCATAGAGTTTTTGGAGTTATACTGGCTGTACATTCACCGTCTTGTCAAACGTAAATTTCACCTTAATGGTCTTACTCGCTCCGTTTACATCTCGAAAATGAAGAATGGCGTCATAGGAAAATTTATCCCCCTCAGCACTTTTCTCAATCATTATTCTTTGAGAAGAGCAATTGGCTACTAACGTCAAATCATTTCCGATTAAATTCCATGTCCCAGGAAAAGTTAGTTTATTGGTACAATCAACAGCCGAATATCCTTGTAAATATTCTAAATTTCTGTTGCTCATAAACTTATACACCAAATCACGGTCACACGCTGTATATTGAGCAAAAACATCGGTCATAGGGTTGTCGGTATTGTCTTCCGTAAGATCTATGGCCTCATCTGCTTCCATGGCAACAAGCTTATAAGAGCCGGAAAATTCGGTTTCAGTGGCACTTAAGTCACCTGTTAAGGCATCAGGACATTGAATACCATCATCAGTATTGCAACTAACAATAGATAGGGCGGCGATCACCACTAACGATTTCATAATTAAAATTGATTTTCTCATGTTTTTTGTAGTTTTTTGAGTTCATTAAGTAAGATGCGCGAAACTTGAAAAGGTTGCTTCTAAAAAGTATAAAAAAATATTTAAGTGAAAATTTATGATGAATAAATCTGCGAAACACTAAACATCAAAGCGATAGTATGGAAATGAAATTGGTATATAACGGATAGAAACACCAGAACCTTATAAAAAGAAAGAACCGAGGTCCCTCAACCTCGGTTCTCCTAATTTGCGTTTTTTATATTGCGTAGATTTAGGGTCACTAAGTCAACAACATATGCAAATATTAATTAATTAATCCATTGAACTAAAACCTAAATTTCAGTACACTTCAAATGTAAAATTATTATTCAAATTATCAGTTAAAACACATATTAAATCGATGAAATACATCAAACTTTAACACTTGACGACTAAAAGCTGCATTTCAACGACAAAACACACCGTCATTTTATTAAAATTTGCACATAAGGAGTATCATTTTTTTGATATTTGAACGTTAATTATTAAAATTAAATTGCGAGATGTATCTTCGTAACGTAAAAAATAAATTTATGAGAACCTTAATTATTCTTTTTAGTCTAATCACTTCATTTGCTTTTGGTCAAGAACTGACCTATTCTGAAACGCCAATTAGCGTTTCAAAATGGATTGATGGCAGTTTGTTGGTTCCAAATTCTGGATCAGATCAACTTGCCATTATTATTGCTGGCTCTGGTCCAACAGATAGAGATGGCAATCAGAACTTTTTAAAAACCAACAATCTTAAAAAATTGGCGCAAGAACTTGCCTTAAACGGGATTGCTACTTTTAGATATGACAAACGTATCGTAAAACAGATCAAAATGAATTCTGTGGATCCGAACATTAAATTTGATGATTTCGTTTCAGATGCCATTGATGTGGTCCATTATTTTAAAACAAAACAAAAATTTAAAAACATCTATATCATAGGTCATAGTCAAGGGAGTTTAATTGGGATGTTGGCCGCTCAACAAGATGTCAACGGTCTTATTTCTCTTGCGGGTGCAGGTCAATCCATTGATGCTGTGGTTATTGATCAGGTCCAAAAAACGGCACCTATGTTTACAGAGGAGACCAAACGGGTATTTGATGTTTTAAGATCTGGAAAAACAACTACCGACTATCCTCCGGCACTTGCGTCTATCTTTGACAGCAGTGTACAGGAATTTATGATGAGCTGGATGAAACATGATCCATCGGTAATCATCAAGAAACTAGACCTTCCCATTTTAATTATTAATGGCACTAAAGATCTTCAAGTTAGTGTGACGGAAGCAGAGGCATTACATGAAGCCTCAGAAAAATCAGAATTAAAACTTATAGAAAACATGAACCATGTTTTATTTATAATACATGGAGATGATCAAGAAAATGCCAAATCCTATAACGATCCTAATGGAAAAGTTTCAGAGGAACTAATAAAAGACATTGTCGCCTTCATAAAAAAGTACGCACCCTAATGACTTCCATAAAAAAAGCATCTCGAAATCGAGATGCTTTTTTACTAACTAACCAACCAAATCGTAATATTAACGTCTCTAAAGGTTAACTACTCCTTTTTTGTAATGTAGAGCATAATTATTACAACATACCCTTTCCAAATTCCGTGCCAGAAACCATTTGCGTGTTAAAAACCTTTGATCTATCTTTATGATATCAATATGATATCATTTTAAATGAAAACCACATGAAAGAAGAAAAAATTATAATTCCAGCCAACGGCTACTTAATGCTGTTTATGTTCTTTATCCTATTTATCGGTGGTATTGTCGCCATAGCAATGACACAAAACTCTTTATTTGCTTTGGCAATCATGGCTGCAATTTTTATCGCCCCAGGTTTTTTAATGGTGCAACCCAACAACTCAAGAGTTTTGTTGTTATTTGGAAAATATGTCGGAACCGTTAAAAGGAACGGTTTTTACTGGGTCATTCCGTTTTATACTAAAACGAGGATTTCGTTAAGAGCAAGTAACTTTGACAGTGAACGTTTAAAGGTGAATGATAAATTGGGAAACCCTGTCATGATCAGTACCATTTTGGTTTGGCGTGTTGAGAACACTTACAAAGCCGCTTTTGATGTTGATAATTATCAAAATTTTGTTCGCGTTCAAACCGATGCTGCAGTGAGAAAGCTGGCAAGCATGTATCCTTATGACAATTTTGCCGATGAAGGATTGACCGAAGATATCACCTTGCGCTCAAGTGTGAACGAAGTCAGTGAAGCCCTTGAAAAAGAACTTGAAGAACGTTTAGCGATTGCAGGAATTGAAGTTCTGGAGGCGCGAATTGGTTATTTGGCTTACGCGCAAGAGATTGCAAATGCCATGCTCAAACGTCAACAAGCCACCGCCATTGTTGCAGCACGTCACAAAATTGTGCAAGGTGCCGTAGGCATGGTTGAAATGGCATTGGAAGAATTAAGCAAGAAAAACATCATACATTTGGATGAAGAGCGGAAAGCAGCCATGGTAAGCAACCTCATGGTTATTCTGTGCAGCGACAAAGATGCTACGCCTATCGTGAATGCCGGAACGTTAAATCATTAACCATAAAAAACATAAAGTGATTCGAAAATAGTTGATCCCATAAAGCAAAAAATGGAAAATCAACCAAGTTCTCTCACGCATCAAGAAGGCACATTTTTCATAGATGTGATCAAAAACAATTCAATAAAAATAAATAGTCTAATGTCCAAAAAGAAAGCCTTTGCACTTCGCATCAATGAAGAGATGCTCAATGCCATTGAGAAATGGGCTTCCGATGAATTCAGGAGCACAAATGGTCAAATTGAGTATCTCCTCATGCAGGCTTTAAAGAAAGCGAACCGTCATCCAAGACAATCCAACAACGATACTCCTAAAAGCGACAACTAAAATGTCGCTTTTTTTAAAACTTAAATTGTGGTATTTTGCGGTTCAAACTCACTTACCATGTCGCATTTTCATAAAATTTTATTTTTTTTAGGATTAATTATTCTCGCTTCTGTTTCAGCAAACGCTCAAACTTTAACCTTTGAGAAAGCCAACGACAACTATTCTGAAAACTTTGATGTTCCAGTAAACATCGATTCCATTAGCTTTAATAGGTTTCAGATCAAACTCTCTACAAGTGATCCTACACTCATTATTAATCAGGTGATCCTTAATAAGAAATTCTCAAGAGGGACTTTACAATTTAACTCTAGCGGCTCCACCTATACTATTGATTATTCAACTGAAAACCCAATTACTATTACAAAAAAGGAGAAAATATTCGATTTGAAATTGAATACAACCAACCGTTTCTCAGATGAAAACCTAATTGTTCTCAATGAAAGCAGTTTTTATAACCAATCAAATCTGATTTCCGTCACACACCATATCAAGCCTTCTACAGTGAATCAATTTGTGTTTTTTAAGAATGATGCCATTGTTTTTGGACTCTTAATGCTCTCACTTGGTTTTGTTTTTTATACCGAATCCAAAAAAGAAGGTTTCTGGCCAAAATTTTACAAATATATTCCAGGACTTTTAATGTGTTATATGATTCCGGCAATTTTCAATTCCTTGGGATTGATTTCTGCTGATGTTTCGCAGACTTATTATATTGCGAGTCGCTATCTCCTACCCGCTTCATTAGTTTTATTGACTATTAGCATCGATCTGAAAGCTGTTTTCAACTTAGGGTGGAAAGCTTTGGTCATGTTTTTTACCGGCACTATCGGCATTATAATTGGCGGTCCAATTGCGATCCTAATCATTTCCACATTTTCTCCCGAAACTGTTGGAGGTGCAGGTTTTGACGCGGTTTGGAGAGGCTTGGCCACATTAGCGGGCAGTTGGATTGGCGGAGGTGCCAACCAAGCCGCCATGTTGGAAATTTACGGTTTTAACCAAGAGCTTTACGGAGGAATGGTTTTGGTTGATATTGTGGTGGCCAATATTTGGATGGCGGTACTTCTATTGGGGATTGGCAAGCGAGAAAAGATAGACAAATGGTTAAAAGCCGACAACACCGCAATCAACGCGCTACAAGAGAAAGTACAGACGTTCAGCGAAAAAACCATTCGTATTCCGTCATTGACTGATTTTCTCATGATTTTGGCATTTGCCTTTGTTGCCGTTGGTATCGCACATTATGGCGCTGACGTCATTTCAACATACCTCTCTAATAATTTTGTTGCGGTGAGCGACCCAAGAAGTGCATTATCGTCTTTTGGGAGTCAATTTTTCTGGTTGATTTCAATAGCCACTTTAATTGGTATCTTATTATCCTTTACCAAAGCCAAGAATTATGAAGGTGCTGGCGCCAGTAAAATAGGAAGTGTTTTTATTTACATCTTGGTGGCTACTATTGGGATGAAAATGGATTTGGGCAAGATTTTTGAAAACCCAGGACTTATTTTAATCGGTTTGGTGTGGATGACCATTCACGCTGCATTCCTGATTCTTATAGCGAAACTTATTAAAGCCCCATACTTTTTCTTGGCCGTTGGAAGTCAGGCAAACGTTGGTGGCGCAGCTTCAGCTCCTGTTGTTGCAGCCGCATTTCATCCGTCATTAGCAACGGTTGGCGCACTGTTGGCTGTCTTTGGTTATGTCGTAGGAACCTATGGCGCACTTTTATGTGCTGAGCTCATGAGAATAGTTTCTGTAGGTTAGTTTTTAAAGGAATTTTATAGGATATTTGCCGACTTTTCGGGTTCAGAGTTCAGAGTTCAGGGTTTAAAAAAAGAAAGTTAAATACGAAAAAAAATAAATGAAAAGATTAGCGTTTATCATCACCTTACTTATTGTATCGTCCTGCGCAAAGGACAAGTCAAATTTCACACTTAAAGGAACCATTAAAGATTTAAAAAAAGGAACAGTGTATCTTCAAAAGATTGAAGACAGTACACTTGTTTCTATTGATTCTCTTAATATCATTGGGGAATCACCATTTGAGCTTCGCACATACTTGGATGCACCAGAAGTTCTCTTTCTGAAACTTGATAAAAACGGTGAAGACAGCGGAATTATCCCATTCTTTGCCGCTGAAGGAATTACAGAAATCAACACCACGTTGAAAAATTTCTTTATGGATGCGAAAATCAAAGGCTCTGTGCAACAGGAAAAACTAGAAGAATACAAATTGATGATGGACAAGTTTAAGGATAAGAACCTTGATCTAATTAAAAATAACTTAGAAGCTCGAAGAAGCCAAGATTCTCTTCAAATAGATTCAAGTTTAAAGGAATACAACAATTTGATCGTCAGAAAATATTTGTACACCATCAACTTTGCCATCAATAACAAAGAAAGTGAAATTGCTCCGTATTTAGCAGTATCAGAAATCCCTGATGCCAATCTTAAATATTTGGATACCATTAATAAGGCCTTACCTCCAGCAATTAAAGACTCTAAATACGGAAAGGAATTGCAAGACTTAATAGATGAACGAAGAAAAGAATAATTTTTCCGTTTTTAAGATCATTCGTTAATCAACAATATAATTGAAATACTTAACACAGATCTCCGTTATTTTGTAAAAGAGATATAAAAGAATGAACATTAATAAGGTAAAACTCATCAAATGGGCTAAGAGAATAGGCTACGGTTTAGGCATTCTCTTAGCTATTTTTATTGGTTTTTATTCGAGTATTTATTTTGGCCTTTGGGGGCAAATAGCAGATTCAGAAGAATTGGCACGACTAAAACAAAGTCAAGCTACCCAAGTATTGGATGTTAACAATGATTTGATTGGTAAAATTTATGTCTACGATAGGCAATCCATCAAATATTCTGATTTCCCACAACATTTAATTGATGCCTTAATCGCCACCGAAGACGTACGGTTTTATGAACATAATGGCATTGACAACAAGAGTTTGCTCCGTGTTTTCTTCAAAAGTATTTTAATGTCCAATGATTCTTCTGGTGGTGGGAGTACGATTACCTTACAATTGGCTAAAAATCTCTTTGGAAGAAAAGACCATGGTGTATTTGGGATTGTGATCAATAAGATTAAGGAAAGTATCGTCGCAAAACGTATCGAAAACCTTTATTCAAAAGAAGAAATCCTCACATTATACCTAAACACGGTTCCGTTTCCCGATAACACGTACGGTATTGAAAGTGCTTCAGAAAAATTCTTCAATTCCCACACCAAAGATCTGACCCTAGTACAGTCGGCAGCGTTGGTTGGATCTCTTAAAGCTAACACCAGTTATAATCCGCGTCGCTATCCTGAAAAATCAAATACCAGGAAAAACGTGGTTATCCAGCAAATGGAAAAATACGGCTACCTCTCTGCCTCTGAAGCCACCAAAGCTAAAACCGATAGCATAACGATAGACTATCAAAATTATGCACCTAACGAAGGATTAGCTCCTTATTTTAGAGCACAGATTAAAAAACAATTGGACAGTTTACTGAAGCAAAAAAAATACTTTAAACCGGATGGGGAGATGTATAATATTTATCATGATGGTTTAAAGATCCACACCACCTTAGATAATACCATGCAGCGTTATGCCGAAGCAGCAATGAAAGAACACATGAGGGATTTGCAACGCCAGTTTGAAAAAGCTTACGGACAGAATGCCCCTTGGTTAAAGGGAAAACATGCGTTTGAGGCTGCAAAAAAACGCTTACCAGTCTACAAAAAACTCAAAGCTCAGGGTTTAGACGAAAAAGCTATTGAAGATTCGCTAAAACAAGAACATCAAACCGATTTAT
The DNA here is from genome assembly GCF_004115975.1 of Gelidibacter gilvus. Classification (GTDB taxonomy): domain Bacteria; phylum Bacteroidota; class Bacteroidia; order Flavobacteriales; family Flavobacteriaceae; genus Gelidibacter; species Gelidibacter gilvus. Next base: position 106,576 of record NZ_SDDZ01000001.1, read on the forward strand.
TTTCTTGGGATGAAACCACCGTCAAATCCATGTCTACATTAGACAGTTTGGAATACTATTCAAAGTTTCTTAACGTTGGTCTTGTGTCTTTAGATCCTTCCAATGGTGCCATAAAAGCTTATGTAGGCGGTATAGATTACGGCTTTTTTCAGTTTGACCATATCGTACAAAGCAAGCGTCAAGTAGGCTCTACATTCAAACCCATTGTTTATACCGCCGCTTTGGAAAACGGGATGGATCCGTGCTCCTACTTTCCCATAAAAGCAATTACGTATACTGATGTAGATAATTGGCGTCCTACTAACGCTGGAGGTTCTGAAGATGATGATATGAATTATTCACTTCAAAATGCATTGAGCAATTCCATAAATACCATTGCTGTAAAAGTTCTTTATGAAACCGGCATTGCTAACGTTATAGGTCAGGCAAAAAACATGGGCATCAAAAGTAATATTGAAGCAGTTCCCTCCATAGCCTTGGGATCTTCTAATCTTACAGTTTTGGAAATGGCTACAGCGTATACCACATATGTTAACGGAAGCAAACCTTCAAATCCTGTTTTTATCACGAAAATCGAAGATAAAGATGGAAACATTATCGCTTCTTATGAAGATCTGCATCCAGAAGATAACTCCAATACAGCTATGGCTTTTAGTGATGACACCCGACAAGTGATTTTAGAATTCATGAAAGCTACGGTCAACGAAGGCACGGCAGCCAGATTAAGATCAACCTACCAATTATCTAATGCCATTGCAGGAAAAACGGGAACAACTCAAGATAATAAGGATGGTTGGTTTGTTGGAATTATGCCAAAGTTGGTTACGATAACTTGGGTTGGTAATGACAATCAACAAATAGGGTTTAGTTCTACCGGACTTGGGCAAGGTGCCAACTCAGCGTTGCCTATTTTTGCAAAATACATTCAAAAACTAAATGCTGATTCTAATTACAACAAGATTACCAAAGCGTCTTTTGAAACGCCTTCAGAAACTGTATTGAATTCTTTGGATTGCGAAGCTACAAGTACTGACGGCTTTTTCAAACGCCTTTTTGGCAACAATAAAGACGAGCGTAAATTTGAAAAGAAAGAGAAAAAGAAAGGTGGTGGTATTTTTGGATGGTTAAAAAAGAAAGATAAAGAAGAACAGTAGCATGTTATATCCCTGATTAAAAGGCATTTATAATCAATATTTCCCGACCTATGAAAATAAAAAAACCCCTTCTTATACTATAAAAAGAGGTTTGTCTATTAATTGATTTTGTCTCCATTTTTATCGAAAAAATGGTATTCAAGATATGTGTAAGCATCTCTGGGCATTACTTTTACCCATTTTTTATGTTCTAAAAACCATTTTGATCTTAAGGATGGAAATCCTTTGGTCAAAAAGGCTGCTATAAAAGGATGTGTGTTTAAGGTCACCTTTTTGTAGTCTTTTTTGAAAATCCGTTCCATGTCTTGGGTAATGCGTTGAACAACCTTGATTGGTGCTTCAATATCATCTCCACTGCCATCTGGATTTTCTTCTTTTGTTTCAATATTCCTTTCTGGGCGCACTCGTTGTCTGGTTATTTGTATCAGACCGAATTTGCTAGGAGGTAATATCTTATGCTTTGCTTTATCATCTTTCATTTCTTCACGAAGATGATTGTACAGTTTTTTCCGATTCTCTGCGTTGGACATATCAATAAAATCAATCACAATGATGCCTCCCATATCGCGTAAACGCAACTGTCGGGCAATTTCAGTAGCTGAAATTAAATTGACTTCTAAAGCAGTATCCTCTTGATTTTTTTCTTTGTTGGATCGATTGCCACTGTTCACATCAATCACATGGAGCGCTTCGGTGTGTTCTATCACAATATACGCGCCCTTTGCCATAGAGACGGTACGTCCGAAGGAGGTCTTGATTTGTCTCTCAATACCATGTTTTTCAAAAATGGGCACGCCATTCTGATAATGTTTCACAATTGATTCCTTTTTTGGTGCAATTTGATGCACGTAATCTTTGATTTGCATATAAAGTTCCTCATCATCCACAACAATACTTGAGAATGAATCATTAAAAATATCCCTCAAAATTGAGGACGCTTTGTTCATTTCTCCAAGTACCTTACTTGGGTGGGGGGCTTTGTGGAGTTTTTTGCACATTGCGGTCCAACGGCCCAACAAATTCTGCAAATCAGTGTCTAACTCAGCCACTTTTTTACCTTCCGCAACAGTCCGGACAATAACGCCAAAACCTTTAGGAGTAATGCTTTTGACCAATCGTTTTAAACGATCTTTCTCTTCCTTCGATTCTATCTTTTGAGAGATAGAAATTCGGTCAGAAAATGGCACCAAAACAATATACCTTCCGGCAATTGACAACTCGCTACTTAAGCGAGGTCCTTTGGTTGAAATAGGTTCTTTTACAATTTGGACCAAGATAGATTGATTTGATTTTAAAGCGTCGGCAATACTGCCGTTCTTATCAATATCTTTTTCAAATTGAAAGTTTTTGAGTAGAAAATCTGTGTGTTTCCCTGTGCTTACACGTTTTATGAATTTCAAAAGTGAAGGTAATTTTGGGCCTAAATCATGATAATGCAAAAACGCATCTTTCTCATAACCTACATTAACAAATGCAGCATTTAGCCCAGGAACAGCTTTTCGGATCTTGGCGATAAACACATCACCAACCGAAAAGTTGTTATCCTCTTCATCTTTATGTAATTCAATAAGTTTTCCATCTTTTAATAAGGCAAAATCAACAAAATCTGAACTCGAACGAATAATTAATTCTTTATCCATGTTGTTAATTTAAATCCGTTGCGACATACATCACAACAGATGGATTATACTAAATTTTTTGACACAGGATTCCCGATAAAATATCGGGATAATTCCGGTAAATCAATGTAGTCCACAACCAGCGGACCAGCATAAATTTTATATCAAAGAACGTTACTGTAAAACTGAAAAAGTAGTTAAAAAACTACTTTTTCTTTTTGTGACGGTTAGCGCGTCTACGTTTCTTACGCTTATGCGTCGCTACCTTATGTCTTTTTCTTTTTTTACCACTTGGCATAAATCAAGTCTTTTTTTAGATTAATATTTCCTTTAATGTTTTTACTCTACTTCAACGTTCAATTTTACACTTTCTACAAATACTTTTGCAGGTTTAAATGCAGGGATGTTGTGTGCTGGTATTTTGATAGTGGTATTCTTAGAAATGTTTCTACCTGTTTTCTCAGCTCTTGTTTTAATAATAAAGCTTCCAAAACCTCTTAAGTAAACGTTTTCTCCATCTTCTAAAGATGTTTTCACTTCATCCATAAACGTCTCAACCGTTGCTTGGACATCTCCTTTTTCCATTCCTAATCTCTCAGAAATCTTAGCTACTAGATCAGCTTTTGTCATTGTTATTAATTTTTAGGGTTATCTATTAATTATAAGGGATGCAAATATAGGCATTTTAATTTCAATACTTCAAGCCTAATTAATTAAAATTTAACGTTGTAAAGGTTTATTTTTGTCAAGTTTCACAAAAAAATATGGATTTCAACAAGACATTAATCATTTGGTACTCAGAACATAAGCGAGACATGCCCTGGCGTAACACCAAAAACCCCTATTATATATGGTTATCAGAAATAATCTTACAACAGACCCAAATTACGCAAGGACAGCCTTATTATGATGCTTTTGTCAGCAAATATCCGACAGTTTTTGACCTGGCAAACGCCCAAGAAAGTGACGTTTTAAAACTTTGGCAAGGCTTGGGCTATTATTCTAGGGCTCGAAATCTACATGCCTCAGCAAAGTATGTTGCCAATGAACTCAATGGCATTTTTCCAAACACTTATAAAGACCTTTTAAAACTGAAAGGCGTTGGTGACTATACAGCCAGCGCAATAGCCTCCATTTGTTACAATGAACCCACCGCAGTTGTGGATGGTAATGTATATAGAGTATTGTCACGTTACTTTGGAATTGACACCCCCATAAATTCCACCAAGGGCGTTAAGGAGTTCAAAGCAATCGCCACATCTTTGATTGACCACCAAAACCCATCAGATTACAATCAGGCCATTATGGAGTTTGGTGCCATACAATGCAAACCAAGAAATCCGAATTGTCATACCTGTCCTTTAAATGAAAGTTGTGAGGCACTTCAAAAAGACCGGATTGACGAACTGCCGGTCAAATTGAAAAAAACAAAGGTCAGCACAAAATATTTCAATTTTATAGTGCTGCTCTCTACCGACAAACAAACAGTTTTTCAAAAGAGAACAAACAAAGGCATTTGGCAGAATCTTTACCAGTTCCCTCTATTGGAAACGGATGAAAAACTCAAGACTGCCGATTTTAAAAAGCACGCTTTTATAAAAACCTATTTTGGAGATACCCCTTTTGAATTTAGCCTCTATAATAATAAAGATATTGTTCACAAACTTTCGCACCAGCATTTGCATACCAAGTTTTGGATTATAGAAATTGATAAACTTCCACAAAAAAGTATTCCTATAGCAGATTTAAAAAGCTATCCCACGTCTATTTTGATAAGTAATTTTATTGATGAGTTTTTTGATGTTTAAGAATAATGAAAAGCTATTACCCAAAGTCACGCAAAGAAAAAAGAAGGTTCGCAAAGTGAGCTTTAACTGCAGAAATAAATGAGTATTAATCAAATCTCTTTGCGTAACTTCATTTTAAACTTTGCGCAGCTTTGCGTCATATAACTAAACAACAACTTATAGAGATATGATAGGAAACGAACTTTCCAACATCATTATTGGATGCGCAATTGATGTCCATAAGCAATTGGTCCCGGGCTTACCGGAATCTGCACATCAAGAATGCTTATTGTTTGAAAATAAAATTAAAAACCTAAGCGTTCAAAAAGGAAAACCAATGCCCATTGTATATAAAGACGTTAAACTCAACCATGGTTACAGAATAAATCTACTTGTAGATAACAAGGTCGTCATAGAAATTAAAACGGTGGAAATGTTCATAGAAGTTCATAGTGCTCAAGTTCTCACCTATCTGAAACTTAGTAATTATAAACTCGGATTGCTCTTAAATTTTTATGTACCCGAGCTGAAGAATGGCATCAAAAGAATCATCAATTCAGCATAACAAATTCAAAGCCCAAGAAATATTAACTCAGATTTTTTTATTACTTTTAAGAAAATCAATGCAAATGGTTAATTTTGCAAATAAATTCTAAAACAACTATGTCAGGTACTTTAAATAAAGTCATGTTAATTGGACATTTGGGAGATGATGTGAAAATGCACTATTTCGATGATAAAAATTGCGTTGGGAGATTTCCTTTGGCCACCAATGAGACTTATACAAGTAAGCAAACCAATGAGCGCATTACAAATACAGAGTGGCATAATATTGTTGTTCGTAATAAAGCCGCTGAGATTTGCGAGAAATACCTGAGTAAAGGCGATAAAGTTTATATTGAAGGTCGCATTAAAACAAGAAAATGGACTGATGACAAAGGTATTGAACGCTATTCAACAGAAATCCAATGTACAGATTTCACATTTTTAACCACTAAAAATGAAAGTCAGGATAATGCTTCAAACCAAGGGCAATCTGCAACAAACCCAAATCCAAACGTTGCGGATCCTAAACAAGATGATGATTTACCATTTTAAAAAAATCTAACTAATTTCTTTTGTATTGGACCCTGAACCCACGCTATTACTAATCATTCAATCTTCTGAGAACCTCGAGTTTATTATAGGTGTCATTTTAATAGTTGTTCTGCTCGCTTGCTCTGCCCTTATTTCTGGTGCCGAAGTGGCATTCTTCTCTTTAACCCGTTCAGATATTGATAAAGGTTTGGAGGAAAAATCGACTGCATTCCAGATTATTTCACGATTATTGGAACGTCCTAAAAAGCTATTGGCCACCATTCTTGTTGCTAATAACTTCATTAATATTGCTACAGTATTGCTCTTTGCCACTATTAGTAAAACGATATTTGAAGGGAGAAACATGATCGTCCAAATTTTCAATTTCAAATTGGACCTGGCTTTTATCTTTGACGTTGTAATTGCCACATTTTTAATTTTACTCTTCGGCGAGATTCTCCCAAAGATTTATGCCAATAGAAACCGAATCAAATTCGCAATGTTCATGGCGCAACCTGTCAAATTCCTGGACATCTTTTTTTCACCAATTAGTTTGCCAATGCGTTCAATTACCCTTGGCATCCACAATAAATTGGGCAAACAGAAATCCAACCTTAGTGTGGACCAATTATCTCAGGCCTTAGAACTTACGAGCGAACATGAAACCACCAAGGAAGAGCATAAAATCCTGCAAGGAATCGTCTCATTTGGCAATACGGACACCAAGCAAGTTATGCGTCCACGAATTGATATTTTCGCGTTGAATAAAGAACTAAAATATTCTGAAATCATTCCAGAGATCATCAAAAACGGCTATTCCAGGATTCCTATTTACAAAGAAACTATCGATAGTGTGGTTGGGATTTTATATGTAAAAGACCTCCTACCTTATATTGACCGAAAGCAATTTGATTGGACGGCCTTGTTACGTGATCCGTTTTTTGTGCCTGAAAACAAAAAGTTGGACGATTTAATGGCGGAATTCCAAGAGAAGAAAGTACACCTGGCAGTTGTGGTGGACGAATATGGTGGTACTTCAGGCATAGTATCTTTGGAGGATGTTATTGAAGAAATTGTAGGCGACATCAGTGACGAGTTTGACGATGATGATTTGACTTATAGTAAGATTGATGACTACAACTATTCTTTTGACGGCAAAACACCATTAAAGGATTTTTACAAAATTGTCAACCTCGATGACGACTCTGATTTTGAAAACCACAAAGGTGAAGCAGAAACTCTTGCAGGCTTTGTACTGGAAATTTCAGGAATATTCCCGAGAAGAAACAGTAAAATAAATTTTAAAAATTACGTTTTTACCATTGAAGCATTAGATAAAAAACGAATCAAACTAGTAAAATTTACCATTTTAAAATGATGAAATCCAAACTTTTTGTTTTTGTATTGACCGTATTACTCTGTTTTTCCTGCGGAGATGATCCAGTTCCAAAACCAAAAGGTTTTTTACGATTGGATTATCCGAAAGCAGAATACCAAGAAACCGATGTTGATTTGCCCTTCGTTTTTGAAAAAAACACTTTGGCTGAACGCGTAAGGAAAATCAAAATGGATTCTAAGGACGTTTCTGTTGGTGTCAATATTGACTACCCGAGTCTAAAAGGGACTATTTATTTGACCTACATCAAAGTAACAGAAGACAATCTTATCCCACTGATTAGGGACTCGCAGAACCTTACCCAAGAACACACGCAAAAAGCTGATGTTATTGAAGGCGATTTTTATGAGAACAAAGACCATCAAGTTTACGGCATGTTCTATGAAGTTGGTGGCAATGCAGCATCACAATCACAATTTTATGTCACAGATAGCGTCAATCATTTTCTTAATGGATCACTCTATTTTTATGCGAAACCAAATTATGATTCAATTTTGCCTGCGGCAGACTATTTAAAAAAAGATATCAAGCACATCATGGAAACCTTAAGATGGAAATAAACAACTTCCACTTTTGTAAATTACAATAATCATTATATTTGCTAAACTTTTCAACACAACATGAAATATAAAAGAATTCTACTCAAATTATCTGGCGAAGCTTTAATGGGAGACCGTCAATACGGAATTGATCCGCAACGACTGGCAGAATATGCCGAAGACATTAAAGCCATTACAGAAAAAGGCGTTGAAGTAGCCATTGTTATAGGTGGAGGAAACATTTTTAGAGGTGTTGCAGGGGCAAGCCATGGCATGGACCGCGTACAAGGCGACCATATGGGAATGCTGGCCACGGTTATTAACGGTTTAGCTTTACAGAGCGCCCTTGAGGATGCTGGTATACCAACACGGCTGCAGTCTGCAGTTCATATCAATCAAGTAGCAGAGCCGTTTATAAGACGAAGAGCCATGCGCCATTTAGAAAAAGGCCGTGTGGTCATTTTTGGTGGTGGCACTGGAAACCCTTATTTTACAACAGATTCTGCAGCGGTTTTAAGAGCTATTGAAATAGAGGCCGATGTTATTTTAAAAGGTACTCGTGTAGATGGCATTTACAATACCGATCCTGAAAAAGATAGATCTGCAATAAAGTTTGACCATATCACTTTTGACGATGTGTTACGTAAAGGATTAAAAGTCATGGACACTACAGCATTTACACTGAGTCAGGAAAACGAATTACCAATTATTGTATTTGACATGAACAAAAGAGGAAACCTTTTAAAAGTGGTTTTGGGAGAAAAAATTGGAACAAAAGTAAATCTATAGATCAAAAAAGCCATTTGGCCCATTTTTTGAAATGTTTTAGAAATTAAAAATTTTAATGATGAACGAAGAGATTAATTTTATATTAGACAGCACAAAAGAAGCGATGGAGAATGCCATCAAGCATCTTGAAAAGCAATTTTCAAACATTAGAGCAGGTAAGGCAAGCCCTGCCATGTTGGGGAATGTCATGGTCAATTATTATGGCGCCCAAACACCATTGGCACAAGTGGCCAACGTGAATACACCTGATGGTAGAACAATTGCCGTACAGCCTTGGGAGAAAAAGATGCTCCAAGAAATTGAGAAAGGCATCCAGATCGCAAATTTGGGGTTTAACCCAATGAACAATGGTGACCTTATCATTATCAATGTGCCACCTTTAACTGAAGAGCGTCGCCGTGAATTGGCAAAACAAGCAAAAGCGGAAGCAGAAGACGCCAAAATTGGCGTGCGTAGTGCAAGAAAAGATGCCAATACAGAAATCAAAAAACTAGAAGATCTTTCTGAAGATTTTCAAAAAGGCATAGAGATAGACGTGCAACAATTAACCGATAAGTACGTTAAGAAGATTGATGAAGCTTTCGAAGTAAAGGAAAAGGAAATCATGACCGTATAATTAAAAGCGACTCAAAAGTCGCTTTTAAGCTTTAAATCAATTAATCACCGTTCATTATATGCAAAAATACTGCGTTTGGATTTTTTTTATCATCTGTATATGGTCAGCGCAGTCACAAGTCCCTAGTAAAATAGGAGATACACTCAGCATCGTTGAACAAGATTCAATCAAAAAAAGTAAATTTTTCAAACAGATTGGGAATGGCTTCTTTCCAACTAAATATATCGATATTGACCTAAGGTACTTGATAAAATACAATCAGTATGAAGGGTTAAGAACAGGGCTTGGCGGAAAAACCAACGATAACCTATCTGAAAAATACCGTCTGAATGGTTACGTGGTATATGGATTTAAAGACCATAACTTTAAATACAGTATTGGTGGCGGATTTAGGCTTTCCAAACATTCAAACACATGGGTTGACCTCTCTTACACAGACGATCTACAAGAAACTGGGAGCTCTTCCTTTTTGACAGATAAACGATTCTTTTCATTTTTCGAACCCCGATTGTTGAACATCAGTTTATTTCATCATCATATTACCAAAACTATTTCTCTTGAACATAGAATCACACCTTATTTGCTGTCGGAAACCGAACTGTCTAGAAGCAATGTATACACTACTTACGACTACACGTTTTTTGTAGATGACACGGCTTTTAAAGAATTCCGCATGAGTATTGCTAAAGTGTCCTTACAATGGAACCCATTCAATACCTTTGAACCCGTAGGTGATATCGATGTCGAGAAAGATGGATTTCCCAATTTTACCCTACAAATTTCCAAAAGTTTTAAAGATGTTCTTGGCGCCGATTTCAATTTCTTTAAAGCCGATTTCAGAACGATCTATATATTGGATTTAAACACCGAAGATGAATCTTTTACTGAAGCCACTTTATCTGGTGGTCTTGCGCTAGGCAAAACACCATTGACCCATTTGTACCATACCTACCCCAATAATCTTGATAAGGAAACCATTATACAGCGATTTTCTGTTGCGGGTATCAACAGTTTCGAAACCATGTATTTCAACGAATTTTTTTCGGACAAATTCGCAACACTTCAATTAAAACATTATCTCAAGCCTTTTAATATCTCTAAACGCATGCAGCCACAAATGGTTCTTATATCACGTTTTGCATTGGGAGATATGGATCATATAGAACGCCATCAAGAAATTGAATTTGGCACACTCAACAAAGGTTATTATGAAGCGGGACTTGAAGTAAATAAAATCCTTTTTGGTTTCGGGTTAAGTTTTGCCTACCGTTATGGCGCTTATCATCTGCCTAAATTTGAGGATAATGTTGCCGCTAAGTTTACTTTTAATATTAGTCTGTAAATAAAAGTTTAATCTTTTGTTTTTTTACCTTTGTTGCAGCAATAAACATTATGTCCAAACTGTCTTCAAAAAGTTTCTGGGAGGTTGTAGCGCGATTGATTTTACGCAACAAAATCATCATCCTCATTCTCATCGTTTTAGCAACGCTTTTCCTCAGCACTCAATGGAAAAACATGCGTTTCACATTTACGGAAGCTAATCTTCTTCCTGATGACCATGAAGTCAATATCGTCTACAACCAGTTTTTGGAGATTTTTGGGGAGGAAGGCAATCTCATCGTTCTCGGCGTCAAAGACCCCTCACTTTTTACTGTAGAAAAGTTGAATGCATGGAACCGTCTCTCAGAAAGTTTCAAGCATTATGACGAAGTTGAAACCGTTCTTTCAATAAAAGACCTACAAAAACTCGTAAAAAACACTGAAAAGCAAAAATTTGACTTGCAACCTTTCATTAAAGATTCCTTGTCATCTTTAGCTGAAATTGATACGCTGCAACAAGAGCTGTTTCAACAATATCCCTTTTATGACAATTTTCTTTTCAATAAAGAGACGCGCACCATTAGAACGGCCATATATCTCAATAAAGATATTGTAAACACATCGGCAAGAAAAGACTTTATCATTGATATTCTTCAAGTCAATGTAGAAGAATTTGAAGCAAAATATAATTTAGATGTCAGGGTTTCAGGAATGCCCTATATCCGTACCATCAATTCGCAAAGCATCGTGGATGAAATTGGACTCTTCATTGGTGCAGCCCTTTTGGTGACTTCCTTCATTTTCTTTTTATTTTTCAGATCCATCAGGGCCACATTAATCGCGTTGGTTGTGGTGTCTTTTGGTGTCATGTGGACCTTTGGCATCATTGGTCTTTTAGGTTATGAAATATCGGTCTTAACGGCTCTAATTCCGCCTTTGATCATTGTCATTGGGATCCCAAATTGTATTTTCCTGATCAACAAATACCAACAAGAAGTCAAGAACCATGGGAATAAGGTTAGATCCTTACAGCGTGTCATTACTAAAATTGGAAATGCCACCTTAATGACCAATGCCACGACAGCTGTGGGTTTTTCCACCTTTATCTTGACAGAAAGTGCACTTTTAAAGGAGTTTGGGGTTGTGGCGTCCTTAAGTATTATCGCCATTTTTTTGCTCTCAATACTTATCATTCCTATTATTTACACGTTTTTACCTCACCCTAAAGAACGTCATCTAGATCACCTAAACCGTCGTTGGACCAGCGGCTTTGTCAATTGGATGGAGCGTATGGTCAAAGAACGCCGGATCACCATCTACATTACAGCGGTGACTTTGTTAACCGTAAGTTTAATTGGAATTTTTCAAATTAAAATTTCTGGCAGCCTCATTGAAGACATGCCTCAAAACACCGAATTCTTTAAAGACATCCGATTTTTCGAAAATGAATTTAATGGCATCATGCCTTTAGAGATTATGGTGGACACCAAACGAAAAAGAGGGGTCATGAAATTGAGTACGCTCAAACGGATGGATGAATTGGAAGAACGCATTAATGAAATACCTCAATTATCCCGTCCGATTTCTGTAGTGAGTTTGGTTAAATATTCCAAACAAGCGTATTACAATGGCAATCCAAAATACTACCAGTTACCCACCAGTCAAGAAAATAGTTTTATCCTGTCTTACGCCAAAAACTCCAATACAGAAGCCGATCTTTTAAAAAGCTTCGTGGACAGTACAGGGCGTTACGCGCGTATCACCACTTTTATGAAAGATATTGGCACGGACAAAATGGAACGGATAGAAGAAGACCTTCAAACGGAAATCAATAGACTGTTTCCTGCAGAAAACTATAACGTCATCATGACGGGGAAAGCCTTGGTGTTTCAAAAAGGAACAAATTATTTAGTGAAGAATCTGGCCATCTCTCTATCACTTGCCATTTTCTTGATCGCCTTATTTATGGCCTATCTATTCAGATCTTTTAGAATGATTGTCATTTCATTGATCCCCAACCTTTTGCCCTTGCTGATTACCGCAGGATTGATGGGCTATTTAGGCGTCCCGTTAAAACCTTCTACAATTTTAGTGTTTAGTATTGCTTTTGGTATTTCTGTGGATGACACCATTCACTTTTTAGCAAAATACCGTCAAGAATTACAAGCCAATAACTGGAAGATCAAAAAATCAGTCTATGGTGCATTACGAGAAACTGGGGTAAGTATGTTCTACACCTCCATCGTCTTGTTCTTTGGATTTTCGGTATTTACACTTTCCAGCTTTGGAGGTACTGTCGCTTTGGGTGCTTTGGTATCTGCTACCTTATTATTTGCGATGTTGTCCAATTTATTGTTGTTACCATCCTTACTTTTATCCTTAGAAAGAAGTATTGCCAACAAGGAAACATTGAAGCAACCTACCATCAATATTATTCCTGAGGACGACGACACAGAGGGAAACTCCAATTAAAAAAACCTCAAATTCCAACAGTTTGGTTTGTAATTTACAATTTCATCGTTTGGTACTTGAAACCTCATAGGCTTTTTTTATCTTTGCACTCTTAAAATTTATGACAATGACATCGAAAACTGTTGCGCAACTATTAAAAGCCGATTTTAAATCGGAAGACATTGACATTAAAGGCTGGGTAAGAACCTTTAGAGCCAACCGCTTTATCGCTTTAAATGATGGTTCTTCGCTCCAAAACATCCAATGTGTTGTGGACTTTGAAAACACTGACGAAAAAACATTAAAGCGCATTACCACTGGCGCGGCAGTCCACATTAAAGGCCAATTGATTGAAAGTCAAGGCAAGGGACAATCCGTTGAAATTCAAGTAGAAAAGATTGTCATTTTAGGAGATTCTGATCCGGAGACCTTTCCTATTCAACCTAAAAAGCACTCCTTTGAGTTTTTACGTGAAAACGCACATTTACGCACCAGAACCAATACGTTCAGTGCCGTGATGCGTTTACGTTCTACCTTATCTTTCGCTATTCATAAGTATTTTAATGAAAACGGGTTTTATTATATGCACACGCCCATCATTACTGGAAGTGATGCTGAAGGTGCGGGAGAAATGTTTCGTGTAAGTGCATTGGACCCTAAAAACCCACCATTGACTGAAGATGGCGAGGTGGATTATAAACAAGATTTCTTTGGCAAAGAAACCAATTTAACCGTTTCTGGTCAGTTGGAAGCTGAGGCTTATGCCATGTCATTAGGTAAAGTTTACACATTTGGACCAACTTTTAGAGCTGAAAACTCCAATACGTCTCGCCATTTGGCAGAATTTTGGATGATTGAGCCAGAGGTTGCTTTTATGGATTTGGCAGGCAATATGGATTTGGCTGAAGATTTCCTGAAATCAGTCCTGAAATATGTATTGGAACACAACCGTGAAGACCTAGAATTTTTAGAGCAACGTTTGCTGGATGAAGAAAAATCTAAGCCACAGGCTGATCGTTCAGAATTGAACCTGATCGACAAATTGAAATTTGTGATCGAAAACAATTTTAAACGCGTAAGTTATACAGAAGCCATCGATATTTTAAAAGACTCAAAACCGAATAAAAAGAAGCAATTCAAATATACCATTGAAGAATGGGGAACTGATCTTCAAAGTGAACATGAGCGTTTTTTAGTGGAAAAACACTTTAAATGTCCAGTGATTTTATTTGATTATCCAGCCAATATCAAAGCATTCTATATGCGTTTGAATGAAGATGGAAAAACTGTTCGCGCCATGGATATCCTGTTCCCAGGAATTGGCGAAATGGTAGGAGGCTCGCAACGTGAAGAACGCTTAGATGTTCTTAAAGAAAAAATGAGGGCCTTAAATATTGATGAAGAAGAGTTATGGTGGTATTTGGAATTGCGCAAATACGGAACCGCAGTACATTCTGGTTTCGGGCTGGGTTTTGAACGTTTGGTCATGTTCGTCACTGGAATGGGCAATATCCGTGATGTGATTCCTTTCCCAAGAACACCGCATAACGCGGACTTCTAGAGAGTAAAAAAAACCAACAAGCTTTTAGGCTTCAAACTCAGCAGCTATAAGGTCTGAAAACGTAAATTTTTCACAAAACAATCTGCATTTATTACTTATGTAGATTGTTTTTTCTATTTTTAGAGTAAATCTTTTAAAACCCATGCTTAAACAGTATTTACAGTTCAAATTATCGCAAAAGTTGTCGCCGCAACAGATTCAGTTAATGAAGCTGATCCAATTGCCTACGCAAGCATTTGAACAGCGTTTAAAGCAAGAAATGGAAGAAAATCCAGCCTTAGAGTCTGGAAAGGAAACAGATGAATTTGACGACCAACATGATGAATTTGACAACACTCAGGACGATTATGAAGAGCATGAGCAAATTGGTGAGGACATCAATGTTGATGAATACCTAAGTGACGACGACATTCCTGATTACAGGACCCAAATTAGCAACTACAGTGCCGATGATGAGGACAGAGATATGCCTTTTGCTGCAGGTACGTCTTTCAACCAATATTTAACCAATCAGCTTAACACTTTTAGATTGACTGATGACGAACGGGATATTGCTGAGTTTTTAGTGGGCAGTGTCGATGAAAGCGGTTATATCCGACGCTCATTGGCTGATATCACTGATGATCTTGCGTTTACGCAAAATGTGTTTACGGATGAAAAAGCAATAGAAAAGGTACTTCATGTGGTCCATCAATTGGATCCTGCCGGCGTTGGAGCACGTAATCTGCAAGAATGTTTAAGCATCCAACTACATCGAAAGGAAAAAAATCCAGATGTGGAATTGGCAATTGAGATTATTGACACTGCATTCGATCAGTTCACCAAAAAACATTATAAAAAGTTAATTCAGAAATTTGACATTAGTGAACTTCAACTCAAAGACGCCATTGAAGAAATAGAACGTCTGAATCCAAAACCAGGAGGTTCCTATTCAGGTAATAATCGTGTTGTAGAACATATTGTTCCTGATTTTGCAATTAAAATTGTGGATGGTGAGCTGGAACTTACCTTAAATGGTCGGAATGCGCCAGAACTTCATGTATCTAGAGAGTACACCAACATGATGAAAGGCTATAAGGAAGCCAGGGAAAAATCTAAATCGCAAAAAGATGCGGTGATGTTCATCAAACAAAAGCTTGATGCTGCCAAATGGTTCATTGAGGCCATCAAACAGCGTCAGCAGACCTTATTTGTGACGATGAGTTCAATAATGCACTATCAGAAGGATTATTTCTTAACTGGCGATGAGCGCAAGCTTAGGCCCATGATCTTGAAGGATATTGCGGAAGAAATTGAAATGGATGTTTCAACGGTGTCCCGTGTAGCGAATAGTAAATATGTGGACACACCTTATGGCACGAAATTGATCAAGGAATTCTTTTCGGAATCCATGACCAACGATCAAGGAGAAGAAGTTTCTACACGAGAAATAAAAAAAATCCTTGAAACCGTCATTGAAGATGAAGATAAACGCAAGCCACTTACCGATGAAAAATTAGCGGCTATCTTATTAGAAAAAGGCTATCCTATCGCTCGACGTACAGTTGCCAAATACAGGGAACAATTAGACATTTCTGTGGCGCGATTACGAAAACAATTATGATTCACTATCTTTTAAAAAGTATCTCCTATATTTTTCATCCTTTGCTCATGCCCCTACTTGGGGTGATTTTTTATTTCTCAAAAACACCTCGTTTTATTCCTGAGCCGGTAATGAAGGCGAAACTATTCTCCGTCACTATCTTGACCATCATTTTACCAATTCTTTTATATTTTCTGCTCAAGACTATTAAAAGAGTAGAATCTCTAGAACTAAAAACAACTAAAGAGCGCATTATTCCTTTGATTTTAAACGTCTTGATCATGTTATTGATCTTAAAGAGGGTGTTGCCTTATGACGAAATACCAGAATTATACTATTTCTATTTAGGGATTCTCCTTTCCACCTTAACCTGTTTATTCTTGGCGATTTTAAAATTCAAAGCCAGCATTCATATGATTGGAAGTGCTGGGTTCTTTATGTTTGCGGTGGCGTTGAGCATTCATTTTAAGATCAACATAAACGGCACTATAGCATTGATGTGTATTATTATTGGTGCCATCGCGACATCTCGACTGCACTTGAAGGCACACACGAATGTAGAGTTGTTAATTGGTTTTTTTGTTGGATTTGTGCCGCAGTTAGTGTTGTTGAATTACTGGCTGTAGAACGCTTAGAACTACGGATTGAAAACTATGCTTATTGACCAAAAATTAAAGCACATAAAACATCAAGCCAATCTTAATACTGTTCATATCTATAGACTTTCCATCCAACTGTGCTGAATCCTTAAAAATAGAATTCAGGCCATAATAGACATGAAAATTCCAAGTGGAATAACCGGCGTTAAGTGTGAGCCCATATTGCAACTTGTTGAAATCATCAATATTACTCAGTTTGATATCGTCAATGCTGCCCACAAATTTTGAGGAATTATAAAGCACATAGCCAAGTTTCACACCTGTGTGTACACGCCAAAACTTATAATCCTTTGCAGTAGAAGTGCGCCATCTATATTGTATAGGTAGTTCAATTAAATAAGTAGTGAACTTATTTCTTCTGATTGTAATTTCATTTTCATCAATTATTTGATAGGTATATTCCCCGTCTTGATCTTGTGAAATTAACATATTTTGATTGTAAGAATTTATAGAAAGTCCCAATCCAACTCCAAAAGCCTTGTTTCGACGTTCATTAATGGGCATGTCCTTGATGACCCCAAAATGAATGCCACTAGAAAAACCACTCTGTTTGACTTCACTATGCTTTTTACCCAGCAGATCATAGGTAATTGAAAAGTAAAATTGATCTTCTTTGTATTTATAGTCCACAAAAGTGGTATCTACAGGTTGCTGTGCCCACAAGATTGACGTTACAAACGCGAACACGACACTAAATATGGCTGTCTTCATACTACAAATATAATTGATAATGCCACGCCTTTAAATTTAGTTCACAAAAAAAGCATCCCGTTTTATTAGGATGCTTGTGTAGACTATTTAACTAATAAACTTGTTTACTTGTTTTGAGATATATCACCTTTTCTGGTAGTATAGTTTATTTTTAATGCATTCTCTTTTCTAAGTTCCTGTTTAACGTCACTAACCAGGCCCATATTGGCATTCTCATCCACTTTAAGAGCTACGGTCAAAAAAGGTACTAATTCCTCTCTTTTTGTCGCTCTTTCAGACGCTATGAAAGATTTAATATCTACTAAATCGGCAAACTTATCATTAAGCTGAATCCGAGATTCTTTTCCATATTGTCCTTGGAAAGCTTCTTGTGGTTTTCCAATATAAATATACATTATCAAATCCTTCTTATCAAGTTTTTCAACCTGGTCAGCATATGGTAATTTGTTTTCAATCTTCAATGTCGTTTCACGCATTGTAGTTGCCACCATAAAAAAGAACAATAGCATAAATACAATGTCAGGTAATGACGCTGTCGATATTGCCGGTAAATCTCCTGACTTCTTTTTATTAAATTTGGCCATTATTGATGTTTTTCTAAATTATTATTGAACTTCTGACAGTTTCTGAGGATATTCAACTTTAACCCTATCGATTTTCTCTTTCAGAGATTCCTTGTTTCCTATCCAATTGACATCGCTATAATTGGCTTCCATTTCCTTTAAAGTCTTCCCATAAAGTTCTGTGGCTCTTCTATCTCTCAGTTGATTATAAGCTGCTACCAACTCATTCTGAACAGAGATATAAGTACCATACTTGGTTTCTCTCTCATTTTTCAATGAAATGATGGCCTTGTCGGGATTATCAGATGATTTAGGATCTTTTTTCCCTTTACAATAAGTACAAGCATCCTCTCCTGAACCACCACCGTTGTCCAAAAATTCGACCGCTGCTTTTCTCAGATCTTTAAGCTCCATTAACTCATCTTCAACCATAAGCTGATTTCTTCCGTTAATAAGAACTGTAAAAATATTCTTCTGCCTAATAATAGGAGGCGTCACTTCTGTATCATCTATTGGAGGTAATCTTCTGTTTAAACCCGAATCAGTTTCAATGGTAGTTGTTACCAAGAAAAAGATAAGAAGTAAGAATGCAATATCAGCCATGGATCCTGCATTAACTTCGGGTGCTGATCTTTTTGCCATAGTTACTTAGTTATTTTTTTGATTCCTGATAATGCCATTGCTGCCGCAGCACCAATAATAAGAATGTAAAATGCTACTAGGCCTGCACCAACCATGTGTGACTCACCTTCTGTGGCTGGAGCGCCGTTGTAATAATAATTACCAGCATCCGAACCACTAGACAATACGTAAGATATTATCAATACTCCTACAAAGGCCCCTACGCCAATTAACGTACTTTTCAAGGAACTTGTATTTGTAAACAAGTTTTGTAATACGAAAATTAGAACAAGTACAATGGTCAAAGCAAAAATAAAGTAAGTTACATAAAGCATTGGATCAAGGATGGCACTATCGCCATCTGTAGCCGCAGATTGAATTGCCGTATCACCTTTTGAGATAATTGTCACCAAAAAGATAATACCTGCAAGACCCAAAAGTGCCGCTACTATTTTTAATATTTTGTGTAAATTCATAGTTTTCTTTAATTGTGCGGTTTATCTTTTGTATCTCACTAGCATATCCATCAACGTGATAGATGCATCTTCCATATCATTTACAATGCTATCAATCTTAGCGATGATGTAATTGTAAAAAACTTGAAGAATAATAGCTACGATAAGACCAAATACCGTTGTTAAAAGTGCTACTTTAATACCACCTGCAACAAGTGAAGGTTGCATATCTCCAGCAGCTTCAATTTTATCAAAGGCTTGGATCATACCAATTACTGTACCCATGAAACCAAGCATTGGCGCCAATGCGATGAACAATGAAATCCAAGACACGTTTTTCTCCAACTGACCCATTTGTACACCACCGTAAGCAATAACAGCTTTTTCAGCAGCATCCAAATCTTCATCAGCCCTATCCAATCCTTGGTAATAAATAGAGGCAACAGGTCCTTTTGTATTTCTACAAACTTCTTTTGCAGCTTCGATACCACCTGATTGTAAAGCATCTTCTACATTCTGTACTAATTTTTTAGTATTGGTAGTTGATAAGTTTAAAAAGATAATTCTTTCAATGGCGATAGCTAGTCCTAAAATTAAACAAAGCAATACAATACCCATAAAGCCTGGGCCACCTTCAATAAAACGTTTCTTTAATTCTTGATGAAACCCAAGATCCTCTTCTCCAGCCTGAGCCGAAGTGTCTTCTTGTGTTACTGTTGCAACAGTTGTAGTTGCCATTGACGCTGTAGCCGCATAGTTATTTGCACTTACAGTTCCGAAAGCCATGATTCCTGCAATGGCTAGGGTAGAAAATAGTCTTTTCATTGTTCTGATCTTAATTTTATTAGTTAAAGTGTTAAAGATATAAAAAAATTGCAATTAAAAAATAAAAATAAGGGAGAGTCTATCAGATTTAATATTGTTTCCAACCGTTTATCTCACCCATGGATTGCAAAATGAATTTCAATTAAATAGTTTGACTTTAATAAAAAAGAAAAATTATCATCTCAAAATTAAATTGCAGAGAGGAAGGGATTCGAACCCTCGACACCCTTTTGAGGTGTACACACTTTCCAGGCGTGCGCCTTCGACCACTCGGCCACCTCTCTAAAACTTATAGCTTAATTGCTTTGCCAAATAACGAAAAAAAATATTGGCGTAAAAAATTTTATTCGTTAATTTTAAAACATTTCCCCTCTTAAAGAGGTTTCAAAGATGGTTTTGAACGTTTTAGCAGAAATTTTCTCTCCCAACATATACATCAATTTGGTCACGGCAGCCTCTGTTGTGATGTCTTTTCCTGAAATAACACCTATATTCTTGAGTTGGGAACTGGTTTCATACTGCCCCATAATGACACTTCCGCCAGAACATTGCGTTACATTTATCACAGGAATTCCTTTTTTTATCGTTTGCTTGATCAGCTCAATAAACCAATTTTCTGTAGTTGTATTTCCTGCGCCATAAGTTTCTATGATGATTCCTTTAATATGAGGAGAGGAAAACATGCACTCTAAAACCGATTTTGAAATCCCCGGAAACAACTTAATTAATGCGATATTATTTTCAAGTTTCTTATGAACCGTGAATTTTTTACGGACATTTGGTTTGAAAAGATGCTCCTTTGACACTTTTAAATGCACTCCTGATTCTGCTAAATCAGGATAATTTAAGGATTCGAAGGCCTCAAAATGTTCTGCATTGATTTTTGTGGTTCTATTGCCTCGATAGAGTTTATATTCAAAATAAAGTCCCACTTCCTTAATTACTGGTTTGCCATGATGGCGCAAGGATGCCATTTGAATGGATGTAATGAGGTTTTCCTTGGCATCTGTACGTAAATCCCCGATGGGCAATTGAGATCCAGTTAAAATGACTGGTTTGGCTAAATTTTCTAACATAAAACTCAACGCAGATGCGGTATAGCTCATGGTATCACTCCCGTGCAAAACTACAAAACCATCAAAAGACTCATAATTGAGCTCAATAATTTCAGCAATTTGAACCCAATACTCCGGATTCATATTAGAGGAATCAATCGGTTCTTGAAAAGAAATAGTTCTGATTTCGCAATCCAATAATTTCAATTCTGGGATTTGCTTCAGCAAATTACTAAAGTCAAAAGCTTTGAGAGCGCCAGTATCAGCATCTTTGATCATGCCAATGGTTCCGCCGGTATATATTAATAAAATGTTGGGTTGTTGGTTGGACATAATTATACTTTAAAGATGGCTTTAGAATTTTCAGTTGTAATTTCGGCAATTTTCTCCTGGGATAGTCCGTAGAGTTCAGATAGTTTTTCAAGTACCATTATAATGTAGGCACTTTCATTGCGCTTGCCTCTGAATGGTGTTGGCGCTAAATAAGGAGAGTCTGTTTCTAAAACAATATGTTCTAAATCAATTTGATTCAAAAATTTGTCGACGCCACCATTTTTAAAAGTGACCACGCCACCAATACCCAATTTCATATTGAACGAGATCGCACGTTTTGCCTGTTCTAAATCGCCAGTAAAGCAATGGAAGATACCAAATAGATCCTCAGATCTTTCAGTTTCCAGAACCGCAAAGATTTCATCAAAAGCATCCCTACCATGGATCACGATGGGCAATTGGTACTGTTTTGCAAGGCGTATTTGATGTTTGAAAGCCTCTTGCTGGATATTTAAGGTGCTTTTGTCCCAATACAAATCGATACCGATTTCTCCAATAGCGATAAACTTTCTTTGAGAAAGCAGCTCTTCAACGTGGCTCAATTCGGCTTTATAATTTTCCTTGACTGAAGTGGGATGCAAGCCCGTCATCAAATGAACATAATCTGGGAAATCGGCTTCCAACTGAAGCATGGCTTTTGTGTAAGTTGAATCTATGGCAGGAATAAAAAAACGCGTCACATTCGCTTTTATGGCGCGCTCCATCATTGCTTTTCGGTCTTCGTCAAAAGCACTACTATATAAATGGGTGTGTGTATCTGTAACAATCATGCTGCAAAAGTATAAGTTCTTTTGCAAATAACACCAATTAACACCTATAGTGTTAAAAGAAATCGTTGCGAAAATATGGTCTTATTATTATAAGGTTTTTGGAAGATTCTGCGCGCTTTCATCAGCTTCTACGTTTTCAAAAATGGCTTTTAAAACCGATGCACTTTCAAACGTCTCTTCGGTTTTAATCATTATTCTTCGCCCAAAAGTTTTGTTCCAAAAAAACTTTAGTCTGAAGATAAAGATTACAACCTGCATCACACGCATGCTGATTTCCATATGCCAAAAATACTTTCACATTATTATTGGATTAGGATATTGTCATTGGTAATTGTCCTATTTTTATGGCATAGAAAACGAAAAACCAATAATTTAGATGATTAATAGTATTGACATGCCACTTCAGGATTTTCTTTTAGAAAAAGGATATATTAAAGTCAAATTAAAACTGACCAAAACAAACCATTTCGAAATCAAAGCGACCCTAAATGGCGTCAAGGGCTTGTTTATTTTAGACACTGGTGCATCTAATTCTTGCGTAGGTTTTGAAGCCATTGAAACCTTTAACCTAACCGCTAAAGATTCTGAAATTAAAGCTGCAGGTGCTGGTGCAACTGATATGCTCACCCAGGTTTCCAAAAAAAATAAGCTTAAAATAGGAAAGTGGAAGAAGGATAAGGTGCCTCTCGTGCTTTTCAATTTAACCCATGTCAATACGGCACTTCTTAACTATAATTCAAAACCAGTAGACGGCATTATAGGTGCCGACATTTTAAAGAAATCCAAGGCCATTATCGATTATGACAAACGCTATTTGTATTTGAAATTGTAATGATATTCCCGCTTTTTAATAAAAAATAGCTACCTTTAAATCCCTAATTAATTATCATTAATGGCAGCGTCTATCATTATAGCAGATGATCATCCTCTTATCCTTAAAGGTCTCACCGATTTTTTAAAGGAAAAAGATTACAACCTCATTGGAAGTGCCGTTAATGGCAAGGAAGCTTTAGATATGGTTATATCCAAGAAGCCAGAAATTGCCATCTTAGATATACAAATGCCATTTTTAAGTGGTCTGGAAATCGCAGAAAAGTGTAAGGATTTAAATCTTTCTACAAAAATCATCCTTATTACTTTTGAAAAGGACGAAGCCATTTATAAGCAAGCAAAAGCTCTCGAAATCTACGGCTATGTACTTAAAGAATTCGCACTTGTTGAGATTGAAAATTGTATAGCAGCTGTATTGGACGGAAAATCCTATTTTAGTCCGGAACTGATTGAGTATTTAGAAATTCCTGAACCGCCAAAAGAATTACAGCTACTAACTCCAACTGAAATTGAAGTATTAAAACATATTGCCTTAAATAAAACAGCCAAAGAAATCGGTAGCATTCTTTTCATTTCTAGTAGAACGGTCGAAAAACACAAAAGCCATATCATTAGAAAATTGGAGTTAGAGTCCAAAGGAGGGAGTTTAGCACTCTTTGCCAAAGAAAACGAGGAATTTCTTGATTTAAATACGTAGTTCTACGTATTGTTTGGTATTAAGATTATAGCCATCTTTACAATGCTATTAATCAATTCTCTTTAGGAGAATGAAAAAACTCTAGATTGTCAATAATCCAGAGCTTTTTCAAAAGGGAAATAGTATGAAGAATATTTTCAATCTTTCATTTCTTTTTTTGCTCCCATTTTAATTTCTTCTTTCATTACAGCCATTCCTACGAGTAGCATCGTGGGATGTTTTATTTCAAAAGTTCATTAAAGAAGTCTCAAATCCGCAGTCATTTTATTGGATTATGCCTTTATTTTAAGAAAAAAGTACATAATCACTCAAAATATACGTAGAACTACGTATTGTTTGGCATTACATAATTGTCGAAATTTACAGTGCTATTAATTCTTAGGGGAATTATTCATAAGGCTCTGGATCTTTATTGGTTCAGGGCTTTATTGCTTCATAACCAAATCTCATTAAAAAATACGTAGAACTACGTATTGTTTGACATCATATTATTAGTGAAATTTACAGTACTATTTGATTGATCCCCTATTTAGGGCAAGACACATACTCAAGTAAGCTAATAGAAACAACCTAAATCTCTAAAAAACTTATGAAAATCATGAAAGATAATTTCAAAAGTGGCAATCGTTTACTAATCATAGGATTGATATCGAGCGCAATATTGATTATAACTGCAAATATTCTTGTTAATTTCTTTTAATTGTTAGTTGGTCAAAAAAAGGGCAACTTAATTAAATAAGTTGCCCTTTTTTATTTTATAAATTCTTGTTTTTACTTACAATTCCAAGGTTCTCTTAATGTCATTATCCATTAAGAGCTCGATCGGGTTTTCTAGAGCTTCTTTGATTGCTACTAAGAAACCGACACTTTCTTTACCATCAATAATTCTATGGTCATAAGATACTGCCAAGAACATGATTGGTCTAATCTCAACGTGACCGTCAATGGCTACAGGACGTTCCACAATATTATGCATTCCTAAAATCGCACTTTGCGGCGGATTGATAATTGGTGTAGACAACATACTACCAAAAACACCTCCATTGGAAATAGTAAAGGTACCACCGGTCATTTCATCTACAGTAAGCTGTCCGTCACGGGCTCTGATTGCCAATCGTTTTACTTCGTTTTCCACACCTCTAAAGGAAAGATTTTCAGCATTTCTAATCACCGGAACCATCAAACCTCTTGGGCCTGAAACGGCAATACTGATATCACAAAAATCATAGCTGACCATTTCCTGACCATCAATCATGGAGTTGACCGCTGGATATTCCTTTAAAGCTCTAACTGCTGCCAAAGTAAAGAAACTCATAAAGCCCAATCCAACTCCGTGCTTGCTTTTGAAGGTTTCTTTGTATTCTTCTCGCAATTTGAAAATTGCGGTCATATCTACCTCATTAAAGGTCGTCAACATTGCTGTTTCGTTTTTGGAAGCTACCAAGCGTTCTGCAACCTTACGGCGCAACATAGACAATCTTGAACGAGAAACACCACGGCTTCCTCCTGTTGGCGTACCCATTGAAGGGGTTGCTTTTACAGCATCATCCTTAGTGACACGGCCATCTTTTCCTGTACCGCTAACATCTGAAGCCGACATGTTTTTTTCTGCCAATACTTTTTTGGCTGCAGGACTAGCTGCACCAGTAGCATATGTTGTTTGGTCTGGGCTAGGTGCTTTTTTGGATTCTTCCTTTTTAGGCGTTTCCTTTTGCTCTTTGGAAAGTTCTTTCTCAACATTTTTGTCACCAGAGCCTTCATCACCTTTGCTTTCTGACTTAGCGTCTGAATCACCTGCTGGTTTTTCGGCAGATGTGTCAATCAGACATACCACCGCACCCACGGCAACTGCATCTCCTACTTCAGCCTTCAAGGTAATAATTCCACTGGCTTCTGCTGGAAGCTCCAAGGTAGCTTTGTCGCTATCTACTTCAGCAATGGCTTGATCTTTTTCTACATAGTCACCATCAGCAACTAACCATTCTGCAATTTCTACTTCTGTAATGGACTCTCCTGGTGAAGGAACTTTCATTTCTAAAATCATCGTATTCTATATTTTAGTATTATTTCTATTTATCGTTGGTTGTTCTTTGTTTTGTCAAACACATAATCAATCACTTGTTTATGACGACGTTTAGAACGTGTTGCACTTCCTGCGGCTGGGGCACCATAAGCGCGTCGCGAAGCAATTCTAAACGATTTGGACTCTTCAAAATGCATCATCATAAAGCTGTAAGCTCCCATATTGCGAGGTTCTTCTTGTGCCCACACGATATCATCGGCATTTTTATATTTTTTCATGAGGTCTCTCATCTGTTTTGCAGGCAAAGGAAATAATTGCTCTATTCTCACCAATGCAACATCCTCTCTTTTTTGCTCCTCTCTCACTTCTAAAAGATCATAATAAAATTTCCCCGTCAAAAAGACCAAAGTTTTCACTTTATCAACCTCAGCTTTCTCATCATCAATGACCATTTGGAAACTTCCGTTTGCAAATTCGTCTACGGTTGAGATGACTAAAGGATGTCTTAATAAACTCTTTGGAGTAAATATAATTAACGGTTTTCTAAAGTTTGTTTTCATTTGTCTTCTTAACAAATGGTAAAGGTTTGCAGGAGTTGTACAATCTGCAACAAACATATTGTCACTTGCACAAAGTTGTAAAAAACGCTCCATACGTCCTGAGGAGTGTTCAGCACCTTGGCCTTCATAACCATGTGGCAATAACATGACCAATCCATTTTGTAGTTTCCATTTATCTTCTGCAGCAGAGATATATTGATCTACCATAATCTGTGCACCGTTACCGAAATCTCCAAATTGTGCCTCCCAAATGGTCAGTGTATTAGGACTTGCCATGGCATAACCATAATCAAAACCTACAACTCCATATTCAGAAAGCAATGAATTGTAAATATAGAATTTACCTTGATCGTCTGCGATCTGGTTTAAAAGTAGAATTTCTTCTTCACTGTCTTCCACTTTTATAACGGCATGACGATGTGAGAACGTCCCGCGTTCAACATCCTGGCCTGATATGCGAATGTCATGACCTTCTTGTAAAAGTGTTCCGTAAGCCAAATGTTCAGCCATTGCCCAATCCAACTTGTTTTCATCAAACATGGTTTTTCTGGACTGAATAAGCCGTTCAATTTTACGTATGAATTTTTTATCTTTTGGTAAGGTTGAAATGACATCGGCAATCTTTGATAATTTTTCTTTAGAAAATGTGGTATCAACATCCTGCATCATCATATTAACGTCAGCATAGTCGTAACCTGTCCATTCATCTTGCATAAATGGCGTAATTACGGTCTTTTCTTGCTTACGTGAAACCTCTAATTCTTCTTCCAAAGACGCCTTATAAGCTTCTTCAAGATTTTTGACGTAATCCTTATCAACAATACCTTCTTTTATAAGAATACCAGCATAAATCTCTCTAGGATTTTCATGCTTTGAAATGGCTTTATATAATTTTGGTTGCGTAAAACGTGGTTCATCACCTTCATTATGCCCATATTTTCTGTATCCTAAAAGATCAATAAATACGTCACGCTTAAAGGTCATTCTAAAGTCTAATGCAAAAAGCATCGCATGCACTACGGCTTCAACATCATCAGCGTTAACGTGCAATACTGGAGATAAGGTTACCTTGGCAACATCAGTACAGTAAGTACTTGAACGGGCATCAAGATAATTAGTAGTAAACCCAATTTGGTTATTGATCACTATATGTATGGTACCATTGGTCTTATAACCGTCCAAATTTACCATTTGAATCACTTCATAAACCAAGCCTTGTCCAGCAATAGCAGCATCTCCATGAACAATTATAGGTAAAACCTGCGAAGGATCATCAACATATTTATCATCTTGCTTGGCTCTTGCAATACCTTCAACCACTGCACCTACAGTCTCCAAGTGAGAAGGATTTGGCGCAATGTTCAAGTTTATTTTCTTTCCACCTTTAGATTCTCTATCGCTAGTCCATCCTAAGTGATACTTGACATCTCCATCAAATATTTCCTGTTCGTAATCCTTTCCATCAAATTCACTAAAGATATCTTTAGCCGATTTTCCGAAAATATTGATCAGTGTACTCAAACGGCCTCTATGTGCCATTCCCATAACAAATTCCTTCACGCCAATTTCAGCAGCACTCTCAATGAGTGCATCTAGGGCCGGAATTAAAGATTCGCCACCTTCCAATGAAAAACGTTTTTGACCAACATACTTGGTATGCAAAAAGCTTTCAAAAGTAACCGCTTCGTTCAGTTTGCTAAGGATATGTTTTTTCTGGTCAGAAGAAAATTTAGGCTGGTTATCATTGATGTTCAGTTTTTTCTGGATCCATTCAATTTCCTTCGGGTTTCTGATGTACATATATTCCAAACCAATGGAGGAACAATAGATTTTTTCTAGGTGGTCCACAATACTTTCTAAAGTCTGTGGGCCAATCCCTAAAACATCTCCCGCGGAAAAAACAGTTTTGAGATCTTCTTTTAAAAGTCCAAAATTTTCAAGCGCCAAAGTAGGCTCATATTTTCTTCGCTCTCTAACCGGATTGGTTTTTGTAAACAAATGACCTCGGTTTCTATACCCATCAATCAGTCTGATGACGTTGAATTCCTTGTGCAGATGATCAGGAATTTCTGGCGAAATACAGTCAACACCATCAACATTGGCAACATTGGCAACATTGGCAACATTGGCAACTTCGCTGTTTTCGGAACCAAAGTCAAAGCCTTGAAAAAAGGCTCTCCAGCTCGGCTCAACGGAATCTGGGTATTGTAAATATTGATCGTATAATTCAGCAAAAAAAGCTGAGTGAGCGGCATTTAAAAAGGAATATTTATCCATCATTTTGTAAAACGTTCAGATGTTTTCAAATTTTATTCAAAAATACAACTTTTAGTAAAATAAGAATTGCTTTTAGTATATTTATATGATATAACTGTATCAATAAACAAAATACCAAATTTATGCGATTCTCACTAAATAAAACCCTGTTTTCTTGCGTAATTATGATATCATTAAGCTTAAGCGGATTGGCGCAAATAAATGCGAGGCAATCTTCTCCAGATTTCTGGAGTCATGTTCGCTTTGGAGGTGGAATCGGGTTGAGTTTTGGCGATGGTTTTTTCAGTGGAACATTGGCTCCAAGTGCCATTTACGAATTTAACGAGCAATTTGCTTTAGGTGTCGGACTCAACGGTACCTACAACAAGCGTAAAGATTTTTATAAATCAACAGTTTTTGGAGGAAGTCTGATAGGTTTGTTCAATCCCATAAAAGAAATTCAACTGTCGGCGGAATTTGAAGAGCTCAACGTCAACCGGAAGTGGGACGACCGATACAACATTGCAAACGAGAACTACTGGTATCCCGGTCTGTTTTTAGGCGCGGCCTTTAGATCGCAAAATGTTGCGGTTGGAATTAGATACGATGTGTTATATGATAAAGAGAAAAGTATCTATGCCGATCCTTGGGCACCTTTTGTAAGGGTTTATTTTTAAGTAAAATGCCCAAATCTTCCTGAGAAGACTTGAACCATTTTTCTTTATAATGAAGGAAGAACTTACCCTACGGAGAGTCTTAGGAACTGAACTTATTCCTATAATACACTTTTTGCCATTCCCGTTTGAGAATTAAAAACATGACATTTTCTGACAACTGTAGGGTATCATTACCATCCAATTGTTTTATTTTTTCTTCGGATACATCAACTATATATAATAGGTTGAGATAATCCATAAATTTATGCTGAATGAGACGATGCACTTCTTCGTGCAAAAGTAACTTCAAACTTGTAGGTAAAACTTCGGAATCAAATTCTAGATCCACATTTGCCAATGCCAAATCTTTATTGAGCTGCTCCACAAGTTTACCATAAAGCTCCCATTTATTGGCTTCATCAACCAATTCTTCAAACGTTTTCAGTTTTTCCATTGAACCTTATACTCTTCTATTCATTAAATCATTGCCAAATGCTCTTAACACTTCCTTCTTGTTTTCTGGAATAGAAAGTTCATGCAGCACTGCAAATGCCTTTTTCGTATAATTTTCAATTTCGTTGCGGGTTGCATCTGCCGAGCCACTCGATTGGAAAAGTTGCTTTATAGTTTCAATTTTATCTGCGGGATCTGTCGGATTGATCGCGAACAGATGTTGTAGTTGTAACTTATCGTCATCGTTAGAGAACTCTAAGGCTTTAATGAATAAAAAAGTTTTCTTGTTTTCAATAATATCACCACCAACCTGCTTCCCAAAGGTTTCCGGATCACCAAACGCATCCAAATAGTCGTCCTGAAGCTGGAAGGCTATGCCCAATAATCGTCCAAATTCATAAATATAGTCTTGATCCCCTTTTGATGCCGAAGCCACTATGGCGCCCATTTTCATGGCTGCACCTACCAATACCGCTGTTTTGAATTCTATCATTTTGAGATATTCCTCTACAGAAACATCATCACGATTTTCAAAATCCATATCATATTGTTGCCCTTCACAAACCTCCAAAGCAGTTTTACTGAACAATTTTGCCAAATCCTGAAAGGTCGTGGCGTCATACCGCTCAAAAAGCTGATAGGCCAAAATCAGCATGGCATCTCCCGATAAAATCCCAGTATTGATATCCCATTTTTCATGTACTGTCGGTTGGCCGCGACGCAAGGGGGCCGCATCCATAATATCATCATGGATCAAAGAAAAATTATGGAAAATTTCGATACTTAAAGCGGCATCAAGCGCATTTTTGTAATCATCATCAAAAGCTTCTGCAGTCATTAAGGTTAAAATTGGCCGCAGGCGCTTACCTCCCAATCCTAAGATATAAAGTATAGGATCATATAAAGAAGCAGGTTCTTTTGATCGGATATTTTCTTCTAAATAGGCAACAAAAGCAGTGTGGTAGAACGAAATTTTTTGCATAGGACAAAAATAAGGGAAATAGCATGAGTAATGCAAACCTAACATCCATTTTAAAGTTTTATTAAACTTTGGAAACTATTTTTGTTTTTAAAGTTTCCTGTTGTACTTTTGCAACCGATTATGCGAGAAAAAATTATAAATAGAGCTACGGAATTGTTTTTGACACTTGGTTTCAAGAGTGTTACTATGGACGATATTGCTAATGAATTAGGCATCTCTAAGAAAACCATCTACGTTCATTTTGAAAATAAGACCAAATTGGTGGAGTCCTCAACATTAGAAATGTTTGAGCTTATTTCTCATGGCATCGATTGCATTTGTCAGTTACAAAAAGATCCTATTGAAGAAATTTACGACATAAAACAGCTTGTGATGGAGCATTTAAAAAATGAAAAATCATCGCCTTACCATCAATTACAAAAATTTTATCCTAAAATATTCAATTCCTTAAGGTCAAAACAATACCGTTTGATGGAAGATTGTGTTGCTGATAATTTGAAACGGGGAATTGCTCTTGGACTTTATAGGAGCAATCTGGAAATTGAATTTATTTCAAAAATATATTTCACCTCTATAATGGCACTAAAAGACAAGCAACTGTTTCCCTTGAAAAATTTTTCCATGACCTCCTTAATGAATCTTTACCTTGAATATCACGTTAGGGGCATTTGCACCCCAAAAGGTCTGGAAGTACTCTCAAAAACCATCAACAATCAAATATAGTCCTATGACAAACAAGTTTTATATACTTTTATTCATTCTGTCCCCTTTTCTTGCATTCTCACAGGAGACACCAAAAACTTTCAGCTTACAGGAAGCTATTGATTTTGCACTTGTCAATAATAGAAGGGCCATCAACTCCCAACGGGACATTGAAGCTGCAAAGGCACAAAAATGGGAAACAACGGCAAGTGGTTTGCCTCAAATAAATGCTTCAGTTGATTATCAAAACTTTTTAAAACAACAGGTTCAAGTTCTTCCGGCTGAGTTTTTTGGTGGGAATCCAGGAGAATTCGCCGAAGTTATTTTTGGGACCAAACAAAACATCAACGCCACCGCAACTTTAAGTCAACAAATTTTTGATGGTTCTTATCTTGTCGGCTTACAATCGGCTAAGGTCTTTTTGGAGATTTCTCAGAACGCTAATACTAAAACGGAATTGGAAGTCAGAAAAGCAGTTATCAATGCCTACGGAAATGTATTGTTAGCTGGAGAAACTGTTGAAATTTTAGAGCGCAATTTAAAAGTGCTTCAAAAAAACCTCAGCGAAACCACAAAAATATTTGAAAACGGATTGGCAGAAGAAGAAAGCGTAGAGCAGCTACAAATTACCCTCACTGGTATTGAAAGCAATTTAAAAAACGCGAGCCGAATGAAAACATTGGCTTACCAAATGCTCAATATGACCCTCGGTTTGGAAATAAACTGGCCGACAATTTTAACTGATGATTTGGAGCGATTAACGCAAGAAAACATTTCTCTAGGTCTGTTGGATGCAGAAGTTAATGTTGAAAACACTATTGATTATCAAATTGCAGAAAATGATAAAGTTTCCAAGGAACTTTTATTAAAATTAGAAAAAAGCAAGGCGTTGCCCACGCTGACCAGTTTCATAAATGGCGGCTATTCAGCATTTACTGATGAATTTACTTTTATGGACAAAGATCAAAAGTGGTTTGGATCCTCCTTGTTTGGTGTCAGTCTTAACATCCCAATTTTCAGTTCGGGAATGCGAAGTGCATCAACACAACGCGCACAGATAAATTTGGAAAAAGCAAAAACTGATCTTATTGAAAAAGAACAGAACATTCAATTTGAGATTGCCGCCGCAAAAAGCGATTACCTATTCGCTATAGAAGATTATGACAATAAAAAGCAGAACTTAAAACTTGCCGAGCGTATTGAAGCAAAAAATGAAACAAAATTTTTTGAAGGTATTTCTTCAAGCTTTGATTTGCGCCAAGCACAAACGCAATTATACTCAGCACAACAACAATATTTACAGGCCATGTTAGATGTTATTAATGCCAAAGCGGAGTTGGAGACTGCATTGAATGTGATAACGAATTAACCGTAAAGGACACAAGGAGAATAGCAAAGGTCGCGATGATAATTCACCTTGCGAAGAACCCGCTGCGAACCTAGTGTTTAAAAAATTTGCAAATAACTTATAACAATAAATACCTCAGCACAATAAACCATTCAAACATGAAATACATACTCACCATCTTAACATTAAGTGTTCTTCTTACCTCCTGTGGAGAAGGCAAAAAAAATACGGTTGAAAAAGCATTGGAAAGCAACAATCTTGAAACCATCAGAAAGAAAAGAGCAGAACTTGTAGATGAACAACAAATACTTCACGGCAAGATTGTGTTGCTTGATGAAAAAATTTCCGTTTTGGACACCACCAAAAACGTACCGCTAATCACGACTTTTAAAGCCACTCCTGAAGAATTCAATCACGTATTGGAACTACAAGGCAATGTCACTACAAAAGATTTAATGATTATAACACCTGAGTACAGTGGTATTTTGACTCATGTTTATGTTAAGGAAGGGCAACGGGTGAGCAAAGGTCAATCTCTTGGTAAAATTGATGATGGTGGTTTGAGCCAACAATTGGCACAACAGCAAATTCAAACAGATTTAGCACAAACAACCTTTGAACGTCAAAAAAGATTATGGGATCAAAAAATTGGAAGTGAAATCCAGTTTCTTCAAGCCAAATCCACTTATGAAGGTCAGGTGGAAGCCGTTAACCAAATCAAGCAGCAAATAGCAAAAACTATTGTAAAAGCGCCATTTTCAGGAACAATTGATGCGGTGATCTCTGAACAAGGTAGTGTTGTTGCAGCAGGTCAAACCCAATTAATGCGCATTGTCAACTTAGACAATATGTATATTGAAACCGAAGTTCCTGAGCGTCATCTCAAAACTATTACTGTAGGGAAAGATGTAGAAGTCAATTTCCCCATACTTGGTAAAACAATATTAGCTAAAGTTCGTCAAACCAGTAATGTGATCAGCGCTTCCAACAGAACGTTCAAGGCAGAAATTGGCATTCCAAACAAGGAAGGGACGTTTAAACCAAATCTTACAGCCCGTCTAAAAATCAACGATTACACGAATAAAGACGCTGTATTGATTCCACAAAGCATAATTTCTGAGAATGCCGAAGGGGAACAATATGTCTATGTTGTCAAGGATAAAAACGATAAAAATCAAGGCATTGCTTCCAGAGTGATCATCAAAACTGGGCGAACCCAAGGCGATCTGATTGAGGTTTTGGAAGGGATAGAAAGTGATGCAGAACTGATTGATGAAGGTGCAAGAAGTGTAAAAGACGGGCAAACCGTAGAGGTATTAATACTAGACAACAATAAGAATGAGTAAGAAGAAAAAACAAGTGGAAAAGGAATTTGGCTTGTCTTCATGGGCAATTACCAATAAGACCACCATGTATGTGCTTATTGCCGTGATTTTTTATTTAGGTGTTTCCGCATTTTTTAGTATGCCTCGGGAGAGTTTTCCAGAAGTCAACATCACTAAAGTTTTTGTGAGTTCCATATTCCCTGGAAACACAGCAGAAGACATTGAAAAACTCATTACAGATCCGCTTGAAGATCGATTAAAAACCTTAAGTAATGTGGTGGAGATCACCTCTACCTCCCAAGAGGATTTTTCTATGGTAGTTGTAGAATTTGATGAGAACATTACTGTAGAACAGGCCAAACAAAAAGTAAAGGATGAAATAGACAGTGAAACCGCGAGTGAAGATTGGCCAACATTTAATGACGCGAAAGTGGTTCCAGATGTCTTTGAGATGAGCCTTTCTGAAGAAATGCCAATCCTTAACATTAATATTTCTGGAGATTATACGGTTGAAAAACTTAAGGAGTTTGCGGAATACCTTCAGGATGAAATTGAAGATGTTCAAGAAATTAAAAAAGCAGACATTCGTGGCGCTCAAGAAAAGGAGATCGAAGTTGCCGTGGACATCTATAAAATGATGGCATCACAGGTCACATTTAATGATGTGATCGGCGCCATTAAAAACGGGAATGTTACCATGTCTGCAGGAAATTTAATTGCCAGCGGACAACGACGTACCATTCGTATTTTGGGAGAAATTGATTCACCTAAAGAATTGGAAAACTTTGTCGTAAAGTCAGAAGACGGGAACGCTATCTATCTTAAAGATATTGCCACCGTCTCTTTTCAAGAAGAAGATAATACGACATTTGCGCGCGAATTTGGAGATCCTGTGGTCATGTTGGACGTAAAAAAACGTGCCGGAAAGAACATGGTTGATGCCGTAGAGCAAGTTAAGGTTATTATTGATAAAGCTAAGGCTGACGTCTTCCCACATGACCTTAAGGTTTCTATTGCCAATGACCAATCTACAGTAACTATTGGTCAGGTGGATGACTTGGTCAACAACATTATTTTTGGGGTTATTTTGGTCGTTACGGTGCTCATGTTCTTCTTAGGATTTAAGAATGCCATTTTTGTCGGATTTGCTATTCCGATGTCCATGTTCATGTCCTTAATGATCTTGAATCTGTTAGGTCATAGTTTAAATACGATGGTACTTTTCGGACTGATTATGGGTCTTGGAATGTTAGTAGATAACGGTATTGTAGTGGTTGAAAACGTCTATCGCTTGATGGATGAAGAAGGAATGACCCGTTTGGAAGCTGCCAAAAAAGGTATTGGTGAGATTGCTTTCCCAATCATTATTTCAACGGCTACAACAGTAGCGGCATTTATCCCATTGGGATTATGGCCAGGGATTATGGGTGAATTTATGATGATCCTACCAATCACCCTATCGGTAGTTCTTGGGTCTTCATTGTTTGTCGCCATATTTTTCAACTCCGTTTTAGTGTCTCAATTTATGAGCATTGAAGATAAAAACATGCCGTTAAAACGCATTATCATCACCACAAGTGTAATGGCTATTATCGGATTGATCGTGTTTTTTGTAGCAGGCGAATATCGCGCCCTCGGAACACTTATGATATTTACTGCCATTATGCTTTGGGTATATCGTTTCTTCCTAAGAAAATGGGCCAATAACTTTCAAAATAGCACGCTTGTTAAATTAGAAAACTGGTATGAACGCCAACTGCGTGGAGCACTCACCGGAAAGATGCCTTATATTTTAAGCCTCGGAACTTTTGCCTTGTTGATTTTGGCATTTGTGGGGTTTGGCGCTTCTTTGTCATCGCAACGCACAAAAGTGGAGTTCTTTCCAGACAATAAACCCAATCAAATCATTGTATATATTGAGTATCCACAAGGTACTGCGATTGAAAAAACCAATACCATCACAAAACTGATTGAGAAACGTGTCTATAGCGTCATCAACGATAAACAGTATCGAGACGACGATTACAACTTTTTGGTAGAGAGTGCCGTATCTCAAGTTGGTGAAGGTGCCGGAGATCCTCAAGCAGATATGGGATCAGCTGCAGAAATGCCTCATAAAGCAAAGATCACAGCTTCCATGCGCGAATATAAATACCGACAAGGCGCTGACAGTGAATTGCTACGTCAAAAAGTTCAGGAAGCCTTGGTAGGCATCTATCCTGGGGTTTTAATTTCCGTCGAAAAAGACGCCAATGGGCCACCGGTAGGAGCACCAATCAATATAGAAATTCAAGGTGAAGATTACAATGAGTTGATTGCCACTGCGGAAAATATGCGCGAATTTATAAACGCCAAAAATGTTGCGGGCATTGACGAGCTTAAAATTGATGTGAATAAAGACAAGCCAACCATGCGTGTCATCATCGATCGGGAAAAAGCAGGAGAGCTTGGCGTAAGTGCTTCACAGATTGGCCAGCAATTACGTAATTCCATATTTGGAGCTAAAGCAGGCATCTATAAGGAAGGAGGCGATAATTATGATATTTACGTGCGTTTTAATCAAGAGAACCGTTATAACATAAACGCATTGTTTAACCAGAACATTACGTTCCGGGATAATAAGGGCCAGATAAAGGACATTCCGTTATCTACGCTCATTAAATATGAGAATACTTCAGGCTTCAGTGCGATAAAGCATAAGGGCACTAATCGTGTGGTTACTGTTTATTCAGCACTATCTCCTGGGTTTACGGACGCAGGCGCCATTGTAGGACAGATTCAAAACGAAATGAAAAGCTACGAAGGAATGCCCGAGAATATCAAAATTGATTATACAGGACAGATTGAAGAGCAAC
The DNA here is from genome assembly GCF_004115975.1 of Gelidibacter gilvus. Lineage (GTDB taxonomy): Bacteria > Bacteroidota > Bacteroidia > Flavobacteriales > Flavobacteriaceae > Gelidibacter > Gelidibacter gilvus. Next base: position 143,147 of record NZ_SDDZ01000001.1, read on the forward strand.
AAAAACAAATGACATTCTTGGTAGGTGCATTCTTAACGGGTCTTGGATTAATTTTCTTTATCCTTATTTTCCAATTCAACTCCATATCAAAACCCGCCATTATTATGTTGGCCATATTTTTGAGTTTTATTGGTGTCTTTGGAGGCATCGTGATTACAGGAAGTGCTTTTGTGATTATGATGACCATGGTTGGAATTATTTCCTTGGCAGGAATTGTGGTGAATAACGGGGTCGTACTTTTGGATTACGCCGAATTGCTCATCGAGCGTAAAAAATTCGAGCTCGGTCTCGATAAAAGTGATTATTTAGAAATTGAAGACCTTTTTGAAAGCATTGTCAAGGCTGGGAAAGCGCGTTTGCGCCCGGTATTGTTAACAGCGATTACCACCATTTTAGGATTGGTGCCTTTGGCCATCGGTCTCAATATTAATTTCTTTACATTATTTAAAGAATTTGACGCCGATATTTATATGGGTGGTGATAACGTCGTATTCTGGGGCCCTTTAGCTTGGACGGTTATTTACGGATTGTTGATTGCAACTTTCCTTACGCTGATAGTCGTGCCAATTCTATTCTTTTTGGTGACCAAGTTTAAAATGTGGTTGCGTGTTAAAATTAAATCAGTCAATAAAGATCTGGATCAAGAATTGGCAGAATAGCCTCAGTTAAATAGAACACTGATAAAAGACCAACTGACACCCCGTTCAGTTGGTCTTTTTTTATCGCATCATTAAGATATTACAAATCATTGCTTGCTGAGATAAACAAACCACCATAACTTGAAAATCTATAGTTTTATATTAGCAGACTGAAAGTCTAACTCGTGAAATAGCCGGTTTAGGATATGTAAAAATACATAATTACTCGTGATCCCTCTAGCCATCGGGACGTGGCTAAAACATTTAAAGAAACCAAAGTAGTTGCAATAAAATTGTAGAATTTCAACCTTTAGATAATTAATAAAAACACCCTAAATGTCTATGATATCCATTTAGGGTGTTTTGTTTTTAGCAGATAAATCCGGTCCTACTTCTTGTGTTTATCAGGAAACGGAATTGGTTTTACAGAACTGTCATGTGCCTGATAATACTCTTCCAACAGATTCATGGTAGCCGTCAACAAGTCTTTTGTTTCTAACAGAATGCTGAAATATAAGGTCGTATTTTTCGGACTCGATTCTTCTGTTCGTGTTCGCTCCACCTGTTTCTGGATCTTGCCCGTAACAAGAGATACAATTTCCTTTTTTCTCCCGAGAATGATTCCTATTTCCTCAAAGGAATGAGATTCAAAGGCATTTCTAGAATTGTTGAACAAGCGCTCAAAACGTTCATCCACTTCCTTAAGTTCTTTTATTTGACTGAACTTCAGTTTTTTATGGTTGTTGTGGATGTGTTTGTGGCTCATTTTAGAAATGTATTCCAAAGACTGGGTCATATCCTGCAGATATCCTAAAATATTGATGTAAAAATTACTGGCGCCAACACTTGAATCGTCTAAGTTTTTAATAAAATAGAAGATGTTGTCACGCAGTTCTTCCACCTCATCAGAGAGTTTTCGAACTTGTTTCTTGTTTTTCTTCAACAGTGAAAGATCCTGTAAAGCAAGTCCGTTAATAGCATTGGTATATATCCTATTCCCACGTTTGATAACATTGGCAATGTTCTTTGCACTTTCATGAATCACGCCCTGTACAGAACTGCTTTCGGTTTTGTTCAAACGATCTTCAGCTTTCGTTTCCTTCAACTTGTCTCTATGCGCAATGGAACTTTTGATCAGTAAGCCAAATGCAACTAACAATAAAATCGGGAACATGACCTTAATATTCAGATTCAGTAAATAGGCCACTAAAGCCGCTGAAAGGAAGGCACTGATCGCGGTAAAAAACCATCCACCAATCACGTTGATCACACCTGCCACTCTATACACAGCACTTTCAGCTCCCCAGGCACGGTCGGCAAGGGAAGATCCCATAGCAACCATAAACGTAACGTAGGTTGTAGATAAAGGCAACTTCCAAGACGTTGCAATGGCAATCAACACAGCAGCAACCATAAGGTTTACAGCAGCCCTTACCAAGTCAAAAGAAGGTAATTCGTGTACTTTATCTTTTGCCAATTGAATGACAGGAGGCTGAAACTGCTTATCTATTTTAGCTTCCCATGATTTGGGTAGGATATATGAGGATGCTTGTGACAATCCCATTGCTACCCTAACGAATATTCTCGATAAAAAATTGGGTTGAAACCGTTCTTTAGTATCCCCTTGACTTGAAAGGTCAATAGAAGTTTTTACCACATTTTGAGCCTTAGAGGAAAACCAAAGGGTCACTACCATAATGACACCTGCCAAGAACAATAATAAGGTAGGAGTTGCAGCAGATTCGCCCAAACTTTCCATGGAAAATTCTGAGGCCGACAGCCCAAGCGTATTGACCGCGGGGTCCATGAAATCAGAATAGGCCTGGAAGGCCCCAATTGTAGGCCCGATAAAGTTGACCAAGTCATTCCCTGCAAAAGCCAATGCCAAGGCAAAAGTACCTACCAAAATGACCAATTTATAAATGTTAGCCTTTAAAAATTCAATTACTGCGTAAGACAGCGCTATCCAAAAAACAAGGCTGATGGTCACGATATATACTACTTGATGCTCTAAAAACGCTTTTATGGTTTCACCTCCAATCAGATCATAACTTTGACTGGCAAAATTGGTACCGCCAATTCCTTTTATGAAAATGAAATAAGTTATTGAAGTCAAGGCCAATCCTCCAAATAACGCACCTACCCAATTTGCTTTTCTTTCAAAATCGTAAGAAAGCAAGAGTCTGGCCACCCATTGTACAAAGGCACCAATAGAAAACGCCACCACTACAGAAAGCAAAATTCCGAAGATAATTTCCGATACTTTATCTGTATTGATGTAATCCAAGACTTCCATATACCCCCCACCACTATGACTTAATTTAATCAAGGTCATCGCAACAGATGCTCCAAGGAGTTCGAAGACAATGGAGACCGTCGTGGAAGTTGGCAACCCAATAGAGTTAAAGAAGTCTAAAAGTAAAATATCAGTGAGCATGACCGCCATAAAAATGATCATAATTTCACTGAACATAAACTGTTCAGGAAGGAAAATCCCACTACGGGCTATTTCCATCATCCCACTTGAAAATATCGCACCAATTCCAATTCCAAGACTCGCCACAATCATCAGCGTTCGAAAAGACACCGCTTTCGAACCCATTGCCGAGTTTAGAAAATTCACGGCATCATTGCTGACACCAACCACCAAATCAGCAACTGCTAGAATGGCTAAGGCAATGATCATGTATAAGTAAATATTGTCCATAATTTAGTTTAAAATAGTTTGCAAATATCCTTACAGTTTTTGAAGCGCATGTTACCTCAATGTTATTTTTTAAAAGTGAATGCCAAATTGCAATCGCCACATCAGTTGGTCATTTGAGATATTCATCGCTAAATAGCTTACATCAGATTGGACTTTTAATTTATGACCTATAATGTATTTCGAAACTCCTAAAGTGAACTGATTTTGAGCATTATTAGCTGTTATATCTTTGTCAAATTCTATATTCGTATACCTTCCAGAAACTTCCCAATTACTTTCAAATAGATAACCTGCCTGGAAATTCAGACCGTTTCCTATTTGAACGGCATCACCGGTAAGCGTCCCGTCAGAATTCTTCGCCACCGGATCGGTAGCAGTTCTATCAGCATATTCCGCCATCAACGAAAACCCTTGGTATTTAAACATGGCATCAACAAAGACCGTTGAAATATTAGTTTCAAAAAATCCTGTATCCGTCACCATATATGAGCCTTGATTGCTTCGTGTTTTGACGGCATTGTTATTGAAATCATAGGTCACACCAAATGCTAATTTAGGTGTGTCTTCTCTGTAGATATCACCACCTATATAATCTCCGTTCTTTGTAAAATTGCCGAACGGAAGCAACTCCAACCGCGATGTGTATTGAAAACCGCCAAGGTTTCCAGAGGTAATATTGCGTCCTTCACCTTGAGACAATGCAAATGCCTCTTTAATGACAAACTTTTCAGAAACTTTAAAATGATGTCTTAATTGAAATCCAAGATCCCGATCAATATTATAATTACCGTTCAAAGGTGATCTATCAACGAGCTGAAGATTGCCTGAAGATATGAGATGCTCCCTATTGCCTGGAAGTTTTGTTTGTCCGAACCATAATTCGAAGTTTTCATGAAAATTCCATTTCATAACCGCATCTAAAATATAGCGGGGCGCATTAGAGGTATATTCGGAAGCTCCGGAAATATCCCTATTGGCGAGACCGATGGCTATTTTATAAGTTAATTTTGGGGAGTAGACAAATCCATCAAGTTTGAGGCGTGCTCTTCTGATTAAAAAATTCGTTTGTCCATTAGTAAAACTGGCGTTTTCCTCTTCCCATTGTGCAAATGCCTGAAATTGCATTTGCATACCTACTTTCATTGACCACGTACTATCTTTTCCTTTAAGATTAAGAATGCCATCTCCAAACTTAGGAGCAGACACCTCCTGAGCATGGACAACTGAAAACGCAACAAAAAAAAACACCAAAAGTGTTGGTCGAAAGGTCATTAATCATAGTTTTTTTCAAAGACAAAGAACTGAATTTAATGTTAACTTAATGTTTCCTAATCGTTAAGTTTTTTAAAAAACACTAGGGTTGAACACATCCTTTATCAAGAAAACACAATGGAAGTGCATGTTTCCATGAGACTTGTAGAATTATTAGATAAAATTTCTACTGACCATTAAACGTATTCATTGTAATATTTATACCAGCGGTTCCAAAGGATTTTATGAGTTCGAAGGCCTTGTCCAGACGTTCTGATAATTTCGCTTCTTCTTCTGGCGTCCATTCTCCCAAAACATAATCTACCTGTCGGCCTTGGCTAAAGGCATCACTGATACCGAACCTGAAGCGGTTGTAGTTGGTAGTTTGCAATTTGTCTTGCGTGTCCTTTAATCCATTATGGCCACCATCACTTCCTTTGGTCTTTAGACGAATGGTACCAAAAGGCAAATTCAAATCATCGGTAATTACCAATAGGTTTTCAAGAGGAATGTTTTCTTTGTTCAACCAATAAACGATGGCCTTCCCGCTCAAATTCATATAGGTGCTGGGTTTTAATAAAATAAACTGTCGCCCTTTAAATTTATATACGGCCACGTCTCCTAATTTTTGAGTCTCAAAAGTTAAACTCTCCTTTTTGGCCAAATGGTCCAAGATTCTAAAACCAATATTATGGCGCGTGTTGGCATAATCACTGCCAATATTGCCTAAACCTACAATGAGATATTTTTTCATAGTATTTTCTTCAACAGGTGTTGCGTTTTTTGAAGATCTAAAAAAATTGCGTAAAAAACTGAACATGCAAGTGCTATCTTAAAACCAATTTATCAAAGTGAAAAATAACCTTTTTTGAGAAAATTTCGGGATAATTCCGGTAAACAATCTTCAATTGGGGATAGAAAAAGGTCTTAACGGAGATCTTGCTAAAAAAATCGAAGCTATTTCAGTAGATCATAGATATCCAGCAAAGCCCAATGCGTCTTTAGCTTTTAACAACATAGATAGTAACGTGGAACTAGAGATCCCGCCAAAAGGCGGGGTTAGTTCAACCAACAAAACTCAATGCGTCTTTGGCTTTCAACAACATAGATAGTAACGTGGAACTAGAGATCCCGCCAAAAGGCGGGATTAGTTCAACCAGCAAAACTCAATGCGCCTTCGGCTTGTAACAACATAGATAGTAACGTGGAACTAGAGATCCCGCCAAAAGGCGGGATTAGTTCAACCAGCAAAACTCAATGCGCTTCGCTTTTGAGTTTTGGGTTTCACTAAAAAAAGCATCCTGAATGAACAGAATGCTTTTAAATATGTTGCGAAACAAGATTTATTCTTGACCTTCTGCAGGTGTTTCAGCGCCTTCAGCAGTTGCTTCTGCACCTTCTGCACCTTCTGCTCCTTCTTCAAGCTCGTCTTCATCTTCACCTTCAAATTCGGCAATACTTGCTCTAGAACGTCTTACTTGACAAATCACGGTATTATCTGGGTGTAAGAACTCGTAATTTGGGTTTTCCAGTTCAGTAATGTACATTTTACTTCCAATTTTTAAAGGTGTAATATCAACCTCTATAAAATCTGGCAAGTTTGCTGGGATCGCTTTGATTCTAAGCTTACGTTGGTTTCTTTGTAATACGCCACCATTTAGCACCCCTTTTGAAGTTCCAATGACGTGTACAGGAATCTCCATCATGATTTCTTTGTCTTCATATAACTTATAAAAATCCACGTGCAGGATTCTGTCAGTTACTGGATGGAATTGAATGTCTTGCATAATCGCGTTAAATGACGTTCCATTTTCTAAGGCAATCACAACTGTATGCGCATTTGGCGTATAAACCAGTTTAGAGAAAGCCAATTCAGGTGCTGAGAAATGCACTGGGTTGTCTCCTCCGTATAGTACGCAAGGAACCTGACCAGCATTACGTAAGGCTCTTGTTGCTTTTTTGCCCACGCTTTCTCTTTGAGATCCGTTGATTGTAATTGATTTCATTTAAAATTTATTTATTAATTAGTACTCTTATTTACTATTGTTTATTCGTGTTATTTATTTGTTACTGACGTCAGCCTGTCGAATGTTGGTTGAGCCAGTCGAATGTCGGTTGAGCCTGTCGAAACCTACATCAGAAATTTAGAACTGATAGATTTGTTATAGTGTACGTTATGCATTACCCCAGCAAACAAATCGGCGCAACTGATCACTCTGATCTTGTCGCTTTTTTGTTTTAAAGGAATGGAATCGGTAACGATCAATTCTTCCAATTTTGAATTCTCCAAGCGCTCATAAGCATTTCCTGATAAAATAGGATGTGTACAAATTGCTCTAACGCTCAATGCGCCACGCTCCATCATCAAATCAGCGGCTTTGGTCAATGTTCCTGCAGTATCAACCATATCATCTACCAACACCACGTTTTTACCAGTAACATCACCAATCAATTCCATATGCGAAATTACGTTGGCTTTTTCACGTTGCTTATAACAGATGACCACATCACTTTCCATTATTTTGGAATAGGCATAGGCTCTTTTGGACCCCCCCATATCTGGTGAAGCGATAGTCAAGTTGTCAAGATTCAGACTTCTCAGATAAGGAAGAAATATCGTAGATGCAAACAAATGGTCTACAGGTTTTTCAAAAAATCCTTGAATTTGATCTGCGTGCAAATCCATAGTAATGATTCGGGTTGCTCCGGCTGCTTCCAGCATTTTTGCCACAAGTTTGGCAGCAATTGGCACTCTTGGTTTATCCTTTCTATCCTGTCTTGCCCAACCAAAATAAGGTAAAACCGCTGTGATATGTCTTGCTGATGCACGCTTTGCGGCGTCAATCATCAATAACATTTCCATTAAGTTTTTAGGGCCAGGATGTGTAGATCCAATGATGAAAATTCGCGTCCCTCTTATAGATTCTTCATAAGACGGCTGAAACTCCCCATCACTATAGGTAGATGTAATGACCTTACCTAAAGGCGCACCAAAGGTGGCTGCTATTTTTTCAGCAAGTTCTGTACTCTGTGAACACGCAAAAATTTTGGCTTCTGTAATAAAATTAGGCATTGTAATAGAGTGTTTTATAACGAATTAATCCTCGTTTTCTTTAACAGGCTGCAAATTTAAGAATTTAATTGGACAGAAAAAGTATAAAAGAAAGATATTTTAGTTGTTTGTAGAAAAAATTTTTATAATTTTGCAGTCCGATTAGTACATCCTTGCTCAAGTGGTGGAATTGGTAGACACGTTGGATTCAAAATCCAATGTCGCGAGACGTGCGGGTTCGATTCCCGCCTTGAGTACAGAAAGAAAAAGCCGAGATATAATTCTCGGCTTTTTTATTTCAGATACAACAATTAGGGTTTATCTTATAAAACAATCTTTCTTAAGATTTGAGTTTTTCCTTAAACTCATTAATGATACCACCTTTAAGCAGCATATTTATCTGGCGGTCGCTTAAGGTATGTTTAGTCTCAAATTCAAGTTTTTTACCTGAATCATTACTGACCTTGACTCTAATGGGCTTCCGGTCTCTAATATCGTTCCTTAAATTTTTAAAGCTCACGGTATCTCCCTGCTCGATCTTGTCATAATCTTTGATAGACTTAAACTCAAGAGGCAATATCCCGAAATTTGCAAGGTTTTGCCAAGCAATACGAGCATAGGACAAGGCTATGACGGCAACTTGACCCAGATATTTAGGTGCAAGTGCAGCGTGTTCCCTACTTGATCCCTGGGCGTAATTTTCCTTGGCGATTACAATGTGCCCGCCATACAGGGTTTTTGACTCCATGGCCCTATCATAGAAAGTGTGGTCAATCACCGAAAAGGTGTATTTGCTAATTTCTGGAAGATTACTTCTAAAAGGCAATACTTCTGCTCCGGCTTTCAAAATCTCATCGGTAGATACGTCATCCCCCATTTTTAAGAGAACCGGCACTTCATAATCGTCCATCAGTGGATTAATATGAGGCAATGCTTTAATATTGGGACCTTTCTTTAATTCAATTTGCGAACCATCCTCGGGAGGAGCGACCAATAGTTCGGTATTGATGATTTCCATTTCTGGATTTTCATATTGGGGATAGCTCATGCCATATAATTTCTCAAGGTCTCTAGGATCAGTAATTTTTCCTGTTAGGGCAGAAGCCGCAGCCGTTTCAGGACTGCAAAGGTAAACCTGGTCATCTTCCGTCCCCGACCTGCTTGGGAAATTTCGTGGCATAGTCCTTAAGCTGATGGTATCTGAGGCCGGAGCCTGGCCCATCCCGATACACCCCATACAACCCGACTGGTGGAACCTTGCCCCTGCTTTGATCAAGTTCGCAAAGGCGTGGTTATCGATCATATTTTGGATAAGTTGTCTGGATGTCGGGTTGATATCAAATGATACTTCGCTATTGACCGATTTGTCTTTTACAATTGCGCCAGCAATCCAAAAATCACGTAGCCCTGGGTTAGCGGAAGATCCGATGACTACTTGGCCAATAGGTCTTCCCGCAACTTCACTCACAGCAACTACATTTCCAGGACTAGTAGGTTGGGCTATAAGTGGAACCAACTCGTCCAACTTAATTTCTTCATGTAAATCATATTCACAACCTTCATCGGCCACGAGTTCTATCCAATCTTCTTCCCTGCCTTGAGATTTTAAAAAGCGTTTGATCTCACCATCGCTTGGGAAGACGGTGGTGGTAGCCCCTAATTCGGCACCCATATTGGCAATGACGTGGCGGTCCATAGCGCTTAGGTTTTTTAACCCGTCTCCGTAATATTCCAAGATTTTCCCGACCCCGCCCTTAACACCATGTCTACGGAGCATCTCCAGAATAACGTCCTTAGCACTTACCCAATCCGGAAGTTTTCCTGTCAATTTAACGCCCATCACCTTCGGCATCCTAACAAAAAAGAGTTCGCCCGCAATGGCAGCGGCCACATCCAATCCCCCTGTACCAATTGCTAGCATCCCCATAGAACCTGCGGCACAACTATGGCTGTCCGCTCCTACCATGGTTTTTCCCGGTTTACCAAAACGTTCCATATGCACCGGGTGGCTAACCCCATTTCCTGCCCGGCTGTACCATAAACCAAAACGCTGTGAAGCCGACAAAAGGAACGCATGGTCATCGGCATTTCTAAAATCGGTCTGCAGCAGGTTATGATCTACATATTGAACAGCAATCTCCGTTTTAGCTTTCTTAAGGCCCATCGCCTCCAATTCCAATTGAACTAAGGTGCCCGTTGCGTCCTGTAATAGAGCTTGATCTATTTTAATACCTATTTCCGATCCTGGGGTCATTTCTCCAATGATCAAATGGGAGTCTATAAGTTTTTGGGTAACATTATGTTGCTTCATGATTATGTGATTTTTAATAGGCAGTAGATAACATGCCGTAATTATTTTTTTATTTCGTGATGTATCCGGCGTTTTAGGAAACAGAATTGCATGTCATGGACGATGGATAAATCCAATCCGCAATATGACTAAGATACAAATTTAAGGATTGCAACGCCAGTTAAATATCTAATTGTCCAAGAATTAGAAAAATATGATTCTGCAAATAGAGGCTTCAACAAACCTTATGTAGTCTTTTTTGTTCTAAGTAGTGTTGATAGCGTTTTTTTGTAAATAAAAAAATTATAGCAACCAATCTAACGTCTTTTTCATAATTTCCGTCACAGCCACTCTTTTACAAATTCCTACAATTATTCATACTTTTTAAACCAAGCCAAAATATGCGCCACCTTACTGATCAAATTACTTGGTCTTTGGACGATATTATGATAGGCTTCAGGAATTTCAACTAAAACGGTTTCTATTTTTCTAAGTTTTAAAGCGTGATAAAGTTGCTTTGCCTCACTTGGCGGGGTTCTTAAATCATTCATTCCTACCATAACCATAGTTGGGGTTTCTATATTGCCCACTAATGAAATTGGTGAAAATTTCCAATAGGCTTCAAAATTTTCCCAAGGCTGACCGTCATAACGCGAATCGGCATAGCCATAATAATTATCTGCTACCAAGGTTTTACTGATCCAATTGACCACAGGCTTCACCACTGCAGCAGCTTTAAAGCGATGATTCTTCCCAATCATCCAGGTGGTCATGATGCCGCCAGCACTACCTCCGGTGACGTATAATTTAGCATTTTCAACAATGCCCTTATCAACTAAATAATCCACACCATCCATGACATCATTATAATCCTGACCTGGATAATTATTCTTTAACAAATTCCCGAATTCTTCGCCATAACTTGTACTCCCACGCGGATTTGGATAAAAAACAACATACCCTTCCGCAGCGAACAACTGGATTTCAGCGGTAAATCGGTCACCATAATTCAAAATGGGCCCGCCATGATTCTCAACGATCAACGGATACTTTTTAGAGGCATCATAAAATGGCGGTCTAACAATCCAACCTTGAATGTCTCTGCCGTCAAAAGTGGATTTGTACCAAACTTCTTCAGTTTTACCCAATTCACGAAAAGCAAGCACATCGGCATTTAAATTTGTGATTAAGCTAGCCGGTTTTTTATTTTGGATGACCGCCAATTCCGCTGGATATTCTGGTCGCGATTGCGTATAAACCAAGGTGCCATTTTGAGACACGGCATACGACCCTGAAGCATACGGTCTTCCAATGGTTGTTCCGCCAACATTATCAGCCAATTTTGTAATTTTTCCCGAGGTCGTGATATATCCTATCTTGGTATTCCCTTTTTCGTCATACATAAAATACAAGCCTTTCCCGCTCGAGTCCCAAATAATATCAGAGACACTGGTATCTAAATTTGAAGAAATAATGCGTTTGTTCCTGCCATCGCTGTTCATCAAGTGCAATAAGGTGTTTTGATGGTCCTGCGCCCGATCTTCATACCCCAAATATGCCACCGTTTTGCCGTCAGGCGATACTTGCGGAGAATGATCGGGTCCATCTTGAGAGGTCAATGCCGTAATTTCTTTGGTAGCAACATTCACCTTATAAACTTCGCTATTTCTAAATCGGTATTCCCAATCTTCAAATCGGTTTGAGGAAAAATAAATCTCCTTTCCATCTGGAGAAAAAGACAGATTGCCTCGGTGGCTATAGTTGTCGCTTGTTAATTGCCTGGCTGTACCTCCTTCGGCAGGAATTAAAAAAACATGTGTAAATCCTGGTTCCATATAGCCACTGCCATCGGCTTCATGCTTGAGTCGGTCCGTAATTCTTGCTGGTTCAGCCCATTTGGCACCTTTAGGTTTTTCTGGTAATTTCGCTACAACTGGCGGTTTTTCTGAAATGAACATGGTAAAGGCAATCCATTTTCCATCGGGCGACCAGGTTAAGGCACTTGGCGATGTTTCCAATTGGGAAATTCTGGCAATTTGACCAGTTTCTGTCCAGTACATATATATTTCTGAACCTTCATCTGTCGTACTTGAAAACACAATACGATCTCCATTTGGCGACCAACTGGCTTGAGATTCGCTTACTTCCCGTGACGTCAGTTTACGATGAGACGTGCCATCAGCATTGACAATCCAGAGGTTGCCATTGGCATTGTCCTTCATCATATCAAACCCATTTCTTTTATAGACAACCTGAGTGCCGTCAGGAGATATTTGTGGGTCAGTAGCCCACTCCAGCGCGAAAACATCCATAGGCTGAAAGGGCAGTTTTTGCGTTTGCGAAACGGCAAATTGAATACTAAAAAGACCAACTAAAAGACTGAGAAACCGGACCATAAAAAAGAATTAAATTTTAAATGCTCAAGTTACTGATTTTAAAATTACAGCACTGAAAAAAATTTAGAGGTGAGATATGTGTAGAAATCCTATGAATTATGCGACACTTCCTGTAAGAACAAGTTTTTGGCGACATTTTCTGAAACCACCAATTCAGCATCATTGAATTTAATTTTAACCGAATTATCAAAAGGCTCCTTATGGATTATTTCTATAGTGGTGCCAAGACTGATATGATTCGCGTCCAAATACTTTAGAAAATCGCTTGAACTGTCATGCACACCCACACAAACGTAGGTCACACCTTCCTGTGCGTCGGTAAGACTGGTTTTATCTATCTTTTCAATATGCCCATGTTTATCAGGAATGGGGTCACCGTGCGGATCCACTTTCGGAAAACCCAAAAACTCATCGAGCTTATCCGTTAATTTTTCTGATTTGATATGTTCCAATTGTTCGGCCACGTCATGCACTTCATCCCAGGAGAAATTGAGCTTCTCCAACAAAAACACCTCCCAAAGCCGATGTTTCCGCACCACTTTAACGGCATGGGCACGACCTGCCTTAGAAAGCGTAACGCCTTGATAAGGAATATAGGAAACCATGTTTTTCTCTGCCAACTTCTTGATCATATCTGTAACGGAAGATGCCTTGGTTTGCATTTCTTCGGCTAACGCATTTGTTGATACATCATTGGAAGACTGATTTTCTAAATGATAAATGGCTTTAAGGTAATTTTCTTCAGCGAGAGTCATACATAATATTATTATCTACAAATATAAATTTTTTTTAGACAAAAAGATTATTTAGATTTGTCTAAACTTTTAATTCGTTTGATAGTGACTTATTTTTAGCTCGTAAAAATACACCTACACTTCGGATTGAATGATTCGGAATTTTGATTTTAAGTGAGTATTTATTCAGCAACAGATTGGGTTTTTTAGATAATCTCTAAAACTCGGTCTGTTGTTCACTTAATTTAAAACCTATTCGGCTCGCTTCAAAAACCTTAACACCGATGGATTTCCAGACTTCAACCTGATTTATCGTGAGAAATCGCTAATAATCAGCCTTACATCCTCATTTTTTTAGTACTTTCGTAACTTATATTTAGACTCATGAAAAAAATAGTTTTCATTTTATTAACTTTAATATGTTTTTCAGCCTGTAAAGATGCTAAGCCAGACAACGGCAACCTCAACATCGTGACCACAACCACCTTAATTACCGATTTATTAGACCACATTGGTGGTGATAAACTGAACATTCAAGGTTTGATGGGAAGTGGTGTGGATCCGCATTTATATAAAGCCAGCGCCGGGGATGTCACGAAATTGGCAAATGCCGATTTGATTTTTTATGGCGGGTTACATTTAGAAGGAAAACTTGTTGATGTTTTTGAAAAAATGGAAAGTCAGAACATTAAAACCATTGCCGTTTCAGATGCTTTGGATAAAAGCACGTTAATAGGTTCAGAATATTTCGACTCAAATTATGACCCGCATATCTGGTTTAATGTCCATAACTGGGAACTCATTACCTCATTTGTAGTCCAAAAACTTTCTGAAGCCGACCCGAAAAACGAAGCACTTTATAAAGAAAACGGAAAGACCTACCTTGAAGAGTTAAAAGTTTTAGATTCAGAGATCAAAGCCATTATCGAAACGCTTCCAAAAGAAAAAAGAATTTTGGTTACCGCTCATGATGCCTTTAATTATTTCGGACAGGCCTACGGATTTGAAGTTGTTGGCTTACAAGGCTTATCCACGGCTACCGAAGCTGGGGTGCAGGATGTTCAAAATTTGTCTAACTTTATTATCGAAAAGAAAATAAAAGCCATTTTTGTTGAGAGCTCGGTACCAAGACGTACCATCGAAGCCCTTCAAGCTGCCGTGAACTCAAAAAACCATCACGTAGAAATTGGAGGCACCCTATATTCCGACGCGTTAGGAAACGCAGGTACTGTTGAAGGAACTTATATTGGGATGTTTAAATATAATGTAAATACGATTGTGAATGCATTACGATAATTCCTGCGAAGGCAGGAAACCGTTTGGTTCAACATAGTTAATCTCGGGAAAATCAGAACTCATATAATGGAATCTCTACATTGGATGAATCCAGAATTTCCAACTTCTAATTTTGACTTCCAACAGCATGACAAGAAATATTGCCTTAAAATAACACAGAGTTCAAAATGACATGAAATCAATGGACAATATAAAAAACACGAATTCCAAGGACGAGACTACTGCATCCATATCTGCCAACGAGGCAGGCGCCGTAGTTATGGCGGTAAAGGTGGACGATTTAACTGTGGCTTATAACTATAAGCCTGTGCTTTGGGATATCGATCTTGAAATTCCTGAAGGCGTCCTCATGGCTATCGTTGGCCCTAACGGGGCTGGTAAATCCACCTTGATAAAAGCCATTTTAGGAATACTAAAACCTATTGCTGGTAGTGTTAGCATTTACGGCAAACCTTACCATAAACAGCGTTCCCATGTGGCTTACGTGCCACAAAAAGGAAGTGTGGATTGGGATTTTCCTACGGTTGCACTCGATGTTGTGATGATGGGAACTTATGGAAGTTTGGGATGGATCAAGCGTCCGGGAGTTAAAGAAAAGAAAGCAGCCTTGGAAGCTTTAGAGAAAGTGGGCATGCTCCCATTTAAAAACAGACAGATCAGTCAGCTTTCTGGCGGTCAACAACAACGGATATTTTTGGCCAGGGCCTTGGTGCAGGATGCGTCCATTTATTTTATGGACGAGCCTTTTCAAGGTGTGGACGCGACCACAGAAATTGCCATTATCAATATTTTAAAAGAATTGCGAAAAGCAGGAAAAACGGTAGTCGTTGTGCATCACGACCTACAAACAGTTCCTGAATATTTTGATTGGGTCACTTTTTTAAACGTTAAAAAAATCGCCACAGGTCCTGTAAAAGATATTTTTAATGATGATAACTTGACAAAGACTTATGGTATTAATTATAAGGTGAGTGTGCAGAAGTAGCACAATTCCTGCGGAGGCAGGAATCTTAGGAATAGCAGCCAACTCACAAACTATATTAGAGCTTTTGCGCAACGATCAAACAATCAGGATGATTAAAAAATAAAAATCTATAAAGTCAACCATTGGCAAAAATCATTGAATATCCTGAAAGGTTTGAAGAAAATAAATCTATGATTATTGAATCCATCACAACCATTTGAAATTAAAAAATAAAAAAGATTCCTGCCCACGCAGGAATACGGTATGAATTTACAAGACTATTTTTCTCTAGTTTTTAGCGATTACACGCTTCGCACCATCACCTTCGGCACCGCCATTTTGGGTGCTGTTACGGGAATGCTCGGTAGTTTCGCAGTGTTGCGAAAACAAAGTTTGCTGGGTGATGCCATTTCACACGCTGCCCTTCCAGGAATCGCCTTGGCATTTTTGATTACCGGTGCCAAAGACACCAACACCTTACTTCTTGGCGCTTTGGTCAGCGGCCTTGTGGGCACTTTTTGGATCCGGGGTATCGTGACCAAAACACATTTAAAATCGGATACTGCTTTGGGTCTTATCCTCTCCCTGTTTTTTGGATTTGGGATGTTGTTGCTCACTTTCATCCAAAAACAACCCAATGCCAATCAAGCAGGATTGGACAAATATTTATTCGGACAGGCAGCAACCTTGGTGGAAAGTGATGTTTGGCTAATGGCTATCGTCACAGGAATTTGTCTGATCGTCATGCTGTTATTTTGGAAGGAATTCAAGCTTTTACTTTTTGATCCAGACTATACCAAGACTTTAGGTTTCAACACCAAATTCATAGATATTTTGATTACTACATTTATTGTATTGGCCATCGTTTTGGGGTTGCAGACCGTGGGCGTCGTTTTGATGAGCGCCATGTTATTGGCTCCTGCCGCAGCTGCAAGACAATGGACCAATAGTCTAGGTACAATGGTGTTTTTAGCGGCAATTTTCGGAGCGTTTTCAGGAGTTTTTGGAACGGCCATCAGTGCCAGTCAAGACAACCTTTCTACTGGACCGGTCATTGTTATTGTGGCGTCAGTATTTGTGATTTTCTCTTTCGTCTTTTCACCAGGAAGAGGTTTATTGTTTCGTCAAATCCGATTTATTAAAAACAGAAGAGATTTGGAATTTCAAAAAACCCTCGCCTTTATGTATCATATTGCCGAAACCCACGAGGATATTTCGCATCCGCATACCATTAAAATATTAAACAACTTTCAAGGTTTTACACGAAAGACACTTCAAAAATTAGCCGATAAAAACTATGTAACCTTAGATGGTGCTATGTGGAGTTTGACAGAAGAAGGTTTTGAAACCGCGGCCAATTTATACAACCAAAATTTCAAGAAACATGAGTAACGCCCAATTGGAAATACAGCTCATTGCTAGTTTGGTTGCCGTTGCCTGTGCCATTCCTGGAACCTTTTTGGTGCTCCGAAAAATGGCGATGATCAGTGATGCCATTAGCCACTCTATCTTACCAGGTCTAGTCGTTGGTTTTTTCATCACACAGGACCTCAACTCGCCACTCCTCATTTTATTGGCCGCACTTACGGGAGTTATTACCGTTATTTTAGTAGAGCGCATTCAAAAAACAGGTTTGGTAAAGGAAGATACTGCCATCGGATTGGTATTTCCTGCAATGTTCAGTATTGGGGTCATCATGATTGCGAAAAACGCTAATGATATACATTTGGATGTGGACGCGGTGTTGTTAGGTGAATTGGCTTTTGCACCTTTTGACCGACTCACGATTGGCGGCACAGATATAGGCCCGAAATCCTTATGGGTTATTGGAATTATTTTACTGGCTACGGTCGCGCTTTTAATCGCGTTTTTTAAAGAATTAAAGGTCAGCACTTTTGATCCCGGATTATCCGCCTCCTTAGGTTTTTCGCCAGTAGTCATTCATTACGGCCTTATGACCATGTCTTCCATTACGACTGTTGGTGCTTTTGATGCCGTTGGCGCAATTTTGGTTGTGGCACTTATGATTGCCCCGGCTGCCTGTGCTTATCTACTGACCACAGATTTAAAGAAAATGCTCGGACTCGCCATATTTTTCGGGGTTTTTGGAGCCATTTCGGGATATTGGGTGGCACATTGGCTGGATGCTTCAATTGCGGGATCCATTGCAACCATGCTCGGGGTCGTGTTTTTTCTTGTGTATTTATTTGCCCCAAGTAAAGGATTGATTGCCGTGATGTACAGAGAAAAAAGACAACGCATTGAAGTCTCATTGTTGACTTTTTTACTCCATCTTAAAAATCACAGTGAAGAGGAAGAACGCCATGTCAATCATCTCAACGAGCATATCAATTGGCAAAAAGTGAAAAGTAAAACGGTGTTGGATTTGGCGCTTAAAAACAATATGATCCTCATTAACAATAAAATCGTTTCGCTCACCAAAAAAGGTGATGAATTCACCTCACAGGCCATCGATTATATCATTACCAATGAAGACACCCAGATTGAAGATATGAAAAAGCATTTCTTTTTATTTAGAGGGTAAAGACTTTCCAAACCGGCTTTTTGTTTTTTAGACATGAATTCCACAAATCAACACTAATCCATGAGCTGAATTCATTGTGCATTCCTGAGGTAAATCTTAAAAAATTAGGGTACGAATTCAAATGATAAAAATAGATGTGAAACTTCACCGAATGGTCAGTCAGACACGTAGCTTAAGTTAATCACCGCGTTTGTATACCGGTTAAATATTTCAAATATCTTTGGTAACAAATAATTTCGCTAACTTTGATTTTCACCTAATTTATTATAATGAAATACGCACTCTTTTGCATCAGTCTGTTTTTGTTATTTTCTTGCGGCACTTCCAAAAAAATAGTGGATAAACCGATTGTTTTTGATGCAGAGCGGATCCAACTCACCAAAGAATATCTATCTACACGCTATGGTTTAGAACAAGACAAACCGATTATTGTACCCAAAATGATTGTATTGCATTGGACGGAAATCCCAACACTCCAAGAATCTTTTGATGCGTTCTACACATCGCAACTTCCAAGCAGACCTGATATTGCTACAGCAAGTGCTTTAAATGTATCCTCACAGTTTTTAGTAGATCAGGATGGTACCATTTACCGATT
The DNA here is from genome assembly GCF_004115975.1 of Gelidibacter gilvus. GTDB lineage: Bacteria > Bacteroidota > Bacteroidia > Flavobacteriales > Flavobacteriaceae > Gelidibacter > Gelidibacter gilvus. The sequence continues at coordinate 161,618 of NZ_SDDZ01000001.1, forward strand.
GATGCCAGAATTAACCATGGCGAGACATGTGATTGGTTTAAACCACACCGCCATTGGGGTTGAAAATGTTGGAGGGACTAAAGATGTACCTCTGACCCATGAGCAAATAAAAGCAAACATCTGGTTGGTCAACTATTTGAGTAAAAAATATCCTATTGAATACCTTATTGGCCACTATGAGTATACTAATTTTGAAGGTCATGAGTTATGGCTTGAGAAGGATGATGGCTATAGAACCGAAAAGGTTGATCCTGGCGAGGATTTTATGAGAGCCGTCAGAAAAAAAACACGAAAACTTAAATTGAAATCAGCTCCGGTAAAAAGAAATAATTAAGGATGATATATGTTTATTCCAGAATTTAGGATAAACCGATTGTCTTATCCGAACAGTCCTTTGATCAATAAAACAAATAAAATGCAACAAATGAAATCTATTTTCACTTTAGTACTTGCCATTTTCTCATTCTCTATGATGGGTCAGGTCAATGATATGACCACAAGTCTATACGACAGCTATTCAAAATACAAAGAACCAAGCTTGGACAAACGTCGGATCAAACATGAAGACATCCAACCTTTAATCCTCAAGCTTAAAAACAATCCATCTTATACGGTTCAAAAAGTAGGAGAAAGCATCAAAGGAAAAGACATCAATTTGATCAGTGTTGGAACGGGAGCTGTCAACGTTTTTCTATGGTCACAAATGCATGGCGATGAACCTACCGCAACCCAAGCTATTTTCGATATTTTTAACTTTTTGAACAGCAACGATTTTAAAGCTGAAAAAAAAGAATTGTTAAGCAAATTGACGGTTCATTTTATGCCAATGCTCAATCCCGATGGTGCAGAAGTGTTTACCAGACGTAACGCCTTGGGCATTGATATTAACAGAGATGCGCTCATGCTACAGTCTCCAGAAGGTCAAGTTTTAAAACGCATCCGCGACAGTTTAGATGCCGATTTTGGTTTCAACCTTCACGACCAAAGCACATATTACAATGCCGAGCGTACGCCTAAACCAGCGACCATTTCTTATCTGGCACCTGCTTACAATTATGAAAAAGACATCAATGACGTCCGTGGAAATGCCATGAAGGTTATTGTCTTTATGAACAGCATCATCCAAAAATATGCTCCAGGACAAGTGGGGCGCTACAACGACGATTTTGAGCCTCGCGCTTTCGGCGACAACATTCAAAAATGGGGCACGAGTGCCATATTGATTGAATCCGGCGGTTATAAAAATGACGTTGAAAAACAGGAAATCAGAAAGCTCAATTTTGTGTCTATTTTATCGGCATGTTATACCATTGCCAATGGAAATTATAAAAATATCTCTATTGACGATTATGAAAAAATCCCTCAAAACGATCGCAAATTATTCGATTTAAAAATAGAACGTTTCACCCATAATCTTTTAGGAAAGGATTATATTTTAGATATCGGAATCAATCATTTGGAAGTCCAAGACAAAAATTACGACAGTTTTTATAACGTGGGCAGCATTGTTGAAAAAGGCGACCTCTCAACCTTTTATGGATATGAAACTGTAGATGCTACCGGGTATCGCTTAATTGAAGGAAAGGTTTATCCAGAAACTATCCAGACCATGAAAGATTTGGAAGCTATGGACATTTACGAACTTCTCAAATCAGGCTACACCTATGTCCGATTGGCGGACTTTTCACAAAAAGATAAAGACGTTTCGCTCCCGATAAACATTTTGGACAAAGATCAAAAAGTTCCAGGTTTTTATGTGAACATAGGCAACAACCCTAATTTTGTTTTGCAAAAAGATGGCAGCGTAGATTATGCGGTGGTCAACGGATTCTTGATTGATCTAAAAACCGAGGAGAGTAACTTTAAGAATGCTATTTTTTATGGAAAGTAAAACTCTCATTTAGTAATTATCCCTTAAATATTCCAGTACAGCCTGCATATGTTCTTTGACCTTATTGGTAGATGTATTGTAGTTATTGTTCATAAAGCTAAATATCAAAACGTCTCCAGAATTAGTCAGCAAATAGCCACTTAAAGTACTCGCGCTAGACAACGTGCCGGTTTTGGCAAACACGTAAGGGCCATTAGGTCCCGCATACCAATTTTTCAAAGTGCCACTAACACCACCGGCCGGAAAAAAGTTGAACAGGCGTTCCCTTGGAATTTCGTCGTAAAGCTTTTCCAAAACCTGAACAAAGGATAACGGCGTGAAGAGATTGTAATTACTCAACCCGGAGCCATCCCTCCATTTCGGTTTTTGTTTCAAATCTTTGAGTTGATTTTCGAGAATCGATTTCCGAATAGGATCCGCATCCAAGGTATCAGAAACGGTTGAGGATGTCAAAATTAAGATCTGTTCTGCCAAAAAATTGTCACTCACATGCATCATTCGTTTGTATAAACTGTCTGAAGGAATGCTGTAGAGTACTTGATCGGTTTTGGCGGTAGAATAAGGGATGAATTCTACTTTACCCGGCAACAAATCACTCCAAAGTTGTTTGACTAGAGTTGTATCCAATACAAATGGGACTTCAATTGTGTCTTTACGAGTAAGTTTGTAATAAAAATTATTCTCATTAAAATCCCTGCGCTTATTCATTGACGTAAAAGTTGCCTGAGGTTTTAAAATTTCGGGATAAGTATTCAAATCTCCAGTACTTGAAATTGACAAGACATTTCCATACAGAGGAAAAGCACTGCGTTCTGGACTGTAATACATGTCATAATCTTCCCATGCCCAACCTGGACCAAATTTGTCATTGGCGTAATTATCTGTCACCAATTTTATGGCTTTATAATTTTTCATAAACTCCAAAGCCGTACTGTCCTTAAAATAATGATGCAAGAAACTTGGATCACCCGTTCCTCTTACAATTAATGTGTCTTGATGCACTGCATATTTAAAGGCTGGAACTTTTTCAGGCAAATACTGTAAAGCTGTAAATAAAGTAAATATTTTGGTGTTGCTCGCTGGTGTAAAATAGCGTTCGGCGTTATGATTAAAAACCGTGTCCTTGGTTCTGGGATTATAAACCATGAGGCCCGTAAACTGATTTTCAAAAAAATTTGAGTTCAACGAGTTTTCCAAGTGTTTGGAAACTTTAGCCGATTTACAGTTAACAAAAAGAAGGGAAAAGAGTATCAAAAAACTAAAACGCACCATTGAATTGACGTTTATCACACTTTCAAAACTCTTGAATTTACTGGAATTTTTCATATCAAATAAAACACAAATATTAATATTCCGAAAGTTAGTTGATAATTTTGAAAAAAGCGAAATCAGTAAAGAAAATCAATTTATCATCGCCAAAGTACGATTCTATTTATAATCGGTCTAAAGAATTGCCAAAAATGCACCTTATCTATTATTTTATTACATTTACCGTGCTACTTTAATAAAAATAATTCAAATTATGCAAAAAAATACTCCAGTCACGCCGGTATGGTGGGACGCTCAAAATTAAATCTGTTTTCAATGGAATAAAAAACCCTTCACAAATTTTAGTGAAGGGTTTCTTTTTGGAATAATCTCAAAGCTGATTTCAATTTTTCCAAATCGGAATTTGTATGGTTGGCAGTGATGACAATCCGATTCATCAAAGCCTCATAATTGGGATATTTAAAATTAGTGATGATGATGCCCTTGGATTTCAAATAGTCAAAAATGACATTACTATGGGAATAGATCACAGGGTAATCCTGATCATAATAAGATTGAGGTGGCAAACCATCTTCATATACAAACTTTAGGTTCTCCCGCAATTTTTTAAGTTGATCCTGGATGATGTCCTGGCCTTTTACAAAGGTTTGTAAAAAGATTGGATTCATTCCTGCAGCCGAGATAAACACCACAGCATTTCTTATGCTGTCAACAAGCCTTTTATTTCCAACAATAACACCTCCAGAACAGCCATAAGCTTTGGTCAAGGAACTGATCATTATTTTTTGCGAAATACTTCGATGGGTAATCGTTTTAAAAATGCCTGTACCGTCTTTGCCGACAATGCCCAAACTATGTGATTCATCGATTAATAACGTGATGGTTTTACTTGAAGAAATGTCGTCCAAGAAATCGAAGTTTGTAGGTTTGACCGCTAAGGATAAAAGCGCATCTGCAGTAACCACAACGGCTTCTTTTACTTCATCTCTCAATCCTGGATGTAATTCTCCATCAATAAACAAAGGCCGACTTGAATTTTCAAGAATGGCGGGATGTGTTTTTGGATAATGATAAAAATGTTGGTGTGTTTCTGTCAAATAATCAATCACTAGTCTTCCAGCCAACGTCCCTGATGAAACCGTAAGCGCCGCTTCAGCGCCAGAGTTTTTCGATAATAAGGCCTCTGCTTCTTGGTATATTCTTAACTGAATATTAGAATTCCGCGAACTCCCGTAAGAGGTGCCCCATGTTTTGATACTGTCAAAAAGCAGGTTTTGAAAATCAGGGTTAGTAGCCATCCCCAAATAGGAAGTGCCTCCAAAATAAAGATAGGTTTTGCCATCAACTAAAATGGTCCGATCCGGAAATTGATCAACAGTCATTGATTATTAGGTTAAGGTCACACCGGTTCCGTGCAAATCACTATAAAAAATCTCACCATCTTCAATGCGCACCCCAGTAGCAATATCATTGGCCAACAATAGAGCGCCATCCATATCTACATAATCTAAAAGTGGTAATAAATGAGCAATGGCAGAAATCCCCACAGTGGATTCAGTCATACAGCCCACCATGGTTTTCATTCCCAGATGTCTCGCCTTGACCAACATACGTCGTGCAGGTGTCAGTCCTCCACATTTGGTCAACTTCACATTCACCCCATGGAAATGTTCGAAGCATTTATCAACATCTGCTTCTACCTGGCAACTTTCGTCAGCAATAATTGGCAGTACAGAATGTTCAAACACCTTTTTATGGCCTTCCCAATCGTCGGCTGGTAATGGTTGCTCTATAAACTCTACTCCCAATTCCTTAAGTGCTATGGCATTGGCAATGGTTTCATCTGCTGTCCAACCACAATTGGCATCTACCCTAAAAATGGCATCGGTATGTTTACGCAATTCGGTAATGATTTCAATATCCCGATCCGAACCTAATTTGATCTTATAAATCGGCCATGGCATTTCTTTCATCTTAGAGACCATTTTTTCAATAGTATCGATGCCAATGGTATAATCTGTTAGCGGATTGTGGCTGATGTCATAATCCCACAATTCATACAGTTTTTTGCCTTCTTTTCTGGCATAAAGATCGTTGTAGGCTAAATCTAGAGCACACAGGGCAAACATATCATGAGTTAACTGCGACTTCATTTTCTCCCAAAATTCTTCGGGAGCCATGCCAGAGGAATCTGCGATAAGCGGCTCCAATTGCTGCAAATCATTCATCATTCCTTTGATGGTTATATTGTAATAGGGATTTGAAGTGGCTTCCCCGAATCCAGAGATACCATCTTCTTTTAATTCAACAATCAATGAAGGTTGCTCGTCTCGAGACTCTCTTGAAATGGTAAACGTGTGTCTTAGTTTTAAGACATAGGGTCTTAATATCAATTGCATAGTATAAGATTTAATACATTTTTTGAATTAACATCAATAAAATGTCTATTTATAAAAAACTAAATTAATGAATTTATAAGTGTTTGAAGAGTTACGAAAGAATAAATATATAAGACCAAAACCGAGCGATTTTTAACGTGAAAAAACCTGAGACCATTACCGTCCAGAGTCGATTTCAAACCTATTGATTTTTTTAGAACAGGATTTAAAACCTACGCTCCTTTTGTAATTTCTCGTAAGCTTCCTGAACTTGTCGGAATTTTTCCACAGCGCCCTTTTGATGTGCCTCACCTAAGTGGATCACACGATCTGGATGATATTTCTTTGCCATTTTCCTATAAGCCGCCTTAATTTCATCAGTTGTGGCTTCCTTTGTGATTTCAAGGATTTTATAAGCATTGTCACTACTGTCATAAAACATCGCTTTGATACTTTCAAAATCCCGAGAGCTGATGCCCATATATCCTGAAATAGTATGAATTTGATTCACTTCTGGATCCGTCACCATCCCATCGGCTTTGGCAATTCCGAAGAGGAAATGCAACAATTGCAAGCGCGAGGCATGATCCATCATTTGCTGGATCTGCATACACACTTGACGCACAGGGATTTGTTGCTGATTAATACCCTTAAACAATTTAAATGCTTTATTGGCGCGTTCCTGTCCGTACATATTCACGAATTGCTGTCGGACAAAATCCAGTTCGCGTTGGTCCTGATGGCCATCGGCTTTAATCACCACCGACGCCAGGATCAAAAGGCTCACTTCAAAATCGCCGGGCTGCGTTTGCGGTTGCGCTTGTCTTCTGTACGTTGGCTGATTTTTCTGCTTGGTCTGCCAGTCGCCCAAAAGTGGTGTGCCACTATCAGAAACTGAATCTATAATACTTCCCAATACCAATCCAATGATGGCTCCAATTGGCCCACCAAAAGACCAGCCTAATCCTGCGCCTATCCATTTTGAAAAACTCATCTATCTGTTTTATTTTTAGTAGTCCAAATATACTATAGTTCGTCATTTGATGTTCTAAATAATTACTTAAATTTCCATTGACAACAGAAATACTACCATTCAAACTACCAACACACGACAACTGTAATAAGGCGATTTTTTCTTATCTTTGCAGTCCCGAACTTCGGGATTAATTATTAATCTTTTAAATATTATAATATATGTATCCAGCAGAATTAGTAAAACCAATGCGAGAAGACTTGACCAAGGTTGGATTTGAAGAATTACATACCGCTCAAGACGTTGATACCGCTTTAGCGAAAGAGGGCACTACCTTATTAGTCATAAATTCAGTTTGTGGCTGCGCGGCTGCAAATGCACGCCCGGGAGCGCGAATGAGTTTGCAAAACGAAAAACATCCTGACCATACAGTAACTGTATTTGCAGGCGTTGACAAAGATGCTGTTGCCCAAGCTAGACAGCACATGGTTCCATTTCCTCCAAGCTCACCAAGTATGGCTTTGTTTAAAGATGGCGAATTGGTGCACATGTTAGAGCGTCATCATATCGAAGGAAGACCTGCAGAATTGATTGCAGAAAACCTTGTGGATGCTTATAACCAGTATTGTTAAAAAGCAAGCAGCTTGAAGCACGAAGCTTGAAGTTTTAGATTTAAATTTTAAAAACCACGGTAAATCTATCGTGGTTTTTTTGTTCATACGCAACCATTTAGAACAAAATGCATCTTCATTAAAAGCACTTTATTATGAGAAAATCAACATTTGTTTTAAAATTAGCTGTTCTGTTCCTATTACTAACCGCTTTTACCTGTGATGATCAGGATGACAGGTCCTGCGAAGACTATGTTTCAAAACTAGAAGACATAAGAACTAAGATTGAAACTCTTGTCGAAACTTCCGAATGTAATAAAGATTTAGAATGTCATTTTTTGGCGTTTGGGAGCAAACCCTGCGGCGGACCGTGGAGTTACTTAGTCTATTCTACAGCCATAGACACTTTGGAACTCCGAAGTCTCGTGGATGCTTATAACAAAATGGAACAAGAGTATAATGTGGCCTGTCAACAATATTCAGATTGCATGTTCGTAAGTCCACCCCTTCGATTGGAATGTGAAAACAATAAATGCATTGCCATTTATTAATAGGTTTTTAGGTTGAGTTTTTCTTAATTTGTAGCATGCGAAAAATATTGGCTTATCCTTTGACCGTTTTATATTTCATTTGTTTTGGAATCACTCTGATTGTATTCCATCCCATTCAATGGATTTGCTTCAATGTGTTTGGTTATCAAGCGCATAAAATTAGCGTGGATTGGCTTCAGTTTTTTTTGATACGCTGCCTTAATGTTTTAGGAACGCGATTCACCTTCACCAACCCTTATGATATTGACACAGACCAACCGCTTATCATTGTGGCCAACCATCAAAGTATGTACGACATTTCTCCAATTATGTGGTATATGCGCAAGCATCATCCCAAATTTATTTCAAAAAAAGAACTGGGGAGAGGTATCCCAAGTGTTTCTTACAACTTACGTCATGGGGGCTCCGTATTGATCGATCGTAAAAATCCGAGGCAAGCCATAACTGCCATTATGAAGTTTGGTGAATATATCGAAAACAACAAACGCGCTGCCGTTATTTTTCCGGAAGGCACGAGAAGTAAAACAGGTGTTCCAAAACCTTTTCAAACAAAAGGATTGGAAATGATGATCAAAAAAGCCCCTTCGGCTACCATAGTTCCTATCAGTATCAACAATTCCTGGAAAATGTTGCGCTACGGAAAATTTCCTATGGGGATTGGAAATCATTTGAAATTCACTGTACATCAACCTATCAAAATTGCTACCTTTGTAGATAAGCAAGAATTAATCCGATCTGTTGAAGAGACGATTTCTTCTAATATTCATCCTTAAAATTACAAGATTATGTCTTTAAAAAATGTGAGATTAGAAGTGATGCAACACTTGGAAAAAGACGTCGAATCACTTATAGAAAAATATTTAATTCCCATAGATAAAATTTGGCAGCCCACCGATTTTTTACCAGATTCAGAAAGCGACAGCTTTTATGACGATGTTAGGGAAATTCGTGAATTGTCCAAAGACTTACCCTATGACTTTTGGGTGGTTTTAGTGGGTGATATGATTACGGAAGAAGCTTTACCAACTTACGAATCGTGGTTGATGGATGTAGAAGGTGTGGATCAGGTAGGCCGAAATTCGTGGGGAAAATGGGTACGCCATTGGACTGCTGAAGAAAACAGACATGGAGATGTGCTCAACAAGTATCTTTACTTGTCTGGTCGCGTGAATATGAGAGAAATTGAAAAGACGACACAACATTTAATTGCTGACGGATTTGATATTGGCACCGATAGAGATCCTTATAAAAACTTTATTTATACCAGTTTCCAAGAATTGGCCACTTATGTTTCTCATAATCGTGTGGGAAAAATGGCTAGAGAAAAAGGCAATAGATCACTCGCTAGAATGTGTAATATCATTGCCGGCGATGAGATGCGTCACCACCATGCCTACTCTGAATTTGTAGAACGCATTTTCGCGGTAGATCCTAACCAAATGATGATTGCCTTTCAAACCATGATGAAGCAGAAAATCACCATGCCTGCACATTTCCTGAGAGAATCTGGTAATGAAATAGGAACCGCCTTTGAAGAATTCTCCAATACTGCACAACGGATAGGGGTTTATACTTCTGCGGATTATGTCGATATTTTGGAAAAACTGATCGCCCGTTGGGAAATTGGCAATATTAAAAATCTTTCTGACGACGCCGAAAAAGCTAGAGATTATCTCATGAAACTTCCTGACCGTATGAAACGTTTGGCAGACCGTATGAGAATTCCTGAAAACTCTTATCAATTTAAATGGGTGGAACCTGCTAGTCTAAAATAACCTAGTACAAAAACATACAAAATTCCTTTTAACTATCTAAAAGGAATTTTTTATTTAAGATATGACTGAAGATCTGATAATAGAGAAAACCATCGCTTTCGTAAAAGAAAAATTAAAGAATGCCGAAGGCGGTCACGATTGGTTTCACATTGAACGGGTTTATAAAAATGCCTTATTGATTGCGAAGAATGAAGACGTTGATGTTTTCGTGGTAAAGCTCGGCGCACTTCTTCATGATATTGCCGACAGTAAATTCCATAATGGGGATGAAACCGTCGGACCAAAGATCGCCCGTCAGTTTTTAACGACCGTCGATGTGGATGCTGTAGTTATGGATCACGTCATCAAGATCATTGAGAACATCTCCTTTGGTGGTGGCAATGAAGTTCAAAAATTCAAATCCCCGGAACTTGATGTCGTCCAAGATGCCGACCGATTGGATGCCTTAGGCGCTATCGGCATTGCACGAACGTTCAATTATGGTGGCTTTAAAAATAGAACCCTTTACGATCCTTCAATACTTCCAAATTTGGACATGTCCAAAGAAGAGTATAAAGCTTCAAATGCACCAACCATTAATCATTTTTATGAAAAGCTATTGTTGTTAAAAGACATGATGAACACCAAAACAGGACGTAAAATCGCTTTAGAGCGGCACCAATTTATGGTGCAATTTCTTGAGCAATTTTATGCGGAGTGGGATGGCGAAAAATAAGAGACCTAACAGGTTTTACCTGTCCGCCGAAGGAGGAAAACCTGTGAGGTCTGGAGAAAATTAAGTTGCTTAAGCTGTTTAGTGGATCTTAATCCATTACTGGCGTCACCCTATAACCCGCTTCTCTTAATAGGTTGACAACACCTTGATCTCCTCCAAGATGAGCTGCACCAACACCATAAAATGTAGGAGCCTCTTTAGAGAATTTAGCAATTTCTGGAATCCAATTGTTATTTCTTTCATCTAAAAATTTCTCCATCATTACAATATCACCTTTCATATATTCATCCATATAACCATACATTGCCTCAATATCTTCGGAAACGTAGAGTTGTGCCATTTTGTTAAAAATCTCAGCATTTTCCTCTGGCTTGCTAATCATTTCAACAAGATCATCTATCTGTTTTTCATAAGGTGCGGCATCGAAAACAGCTACTTGAGATGCGAGAGTTTCTAAGCCCTCAATTTCCTTATTGGCTTCTTTTGCCATTTGCATCAAGGTCATTTCAAAACTTGCCAAAGGTTCATCCACCGATGCCATTATAATAACAGACATGAGCATAAAGGGTTTCATGGTGCTATACATTGGCATGCCGTTTCCCGTTTTTTCCTTTAAAAAGTTATCCAATAATTCGTACTCACTCTCGTCCATGTAAGACTTCAGCTCTGTTCCTTTCTCTAAATAAGAATGCGCCATCATATCTTTCATAAATTCTGGACCTGTCATATCTAATTCCAAAACAACTTGTTCAGAGGCTTCAAATGCAGATTTCACTTTGTCTTTCAACTGAAAGTCTTTTTGCGGAATAAGGTGCATAGTGCCAAAAAGATAGGAAGTCTTGATGTTGTCTCCCTCAATTTTCCAAAGGTTTGAACTCTTGTTTTCCTGAGCACTTAACGTCAAAGAAAGTATGCTCAGGGTTACGGTTACAATGATTTTTACTAATGTATTCATAATTTTATATAGTGCTTAAAGTTAAAATAATAATTCTAATGTGAAATAAATAGCTACTCCTGCTACAATACCAAGGAGAAATTTAATAGTTCTGATTTTTTGATTTGTTTTTTGATCTACTTTCATAACTATTTAATTTTGCCGTTAGCGATGGTTATTTTTCGTTTTCCACTTTCAGATATAAAATCCAGGGTCATAAGATCAATGGATTCAAATCGAATCACCTTGGCTTTCAACAATCCATCAATACGTGCTACTTCAGCATCAAAATTGGCATAGTCACAATTAGTAAGTTGATAGGCTACATTTGACGATGTGAAGCCATCATCTTTATTGTATTGTATTCCGTGTGAATATGTTGTTCTCGCAATGCTCTCGCAATTGCAATGTTCTTCTAAAACCGTTTGAATCTGATCTGTAAGGTCATGGTTTTTTTCAAAGGTCTTGACCGTTTTTCCAACACCAAATCCAACCACTCCAAAGACGATAAAAATGAGGATGAGTTTTTTTGCTTTCATAATAATTTAGGTTTAAATGATTCATGTTTCTGAAATCAAATTTCCGGCAATTAAACTCCTTAAACAAGACAAGCTCCCCGAGATTTAGAAAAATGGGGATGCTTTTTTAGTATATAACTAACTGATTTTTAGTCTTTAAAATTTGTAAACTCGAAGATCCTAGAATTAAAAACCCTCAACCCTAAATTTATAAAATTAGGGTAAAAGAAGGGGTTTTTACTTTAAACTTTTAAGTTGTTTTATGTAAAAAGAAGGGTTTAAACCTGTGTTTTGCTTAAAGTATTTGGTAAAGGAGTCGGCACTTTTGTAACCCAAATCTTCGGAAATGGATTGGATTGAAAACGATCTGAAGCGTGAATCATTCTCCAATCTTACAATGGCATAATTAATACGAAGGTCGTTGATATATGTGTTGAAGTTTTTTTGATAATGCGAATTGACAACTTTGGACAAATAAGAGGTATTGGTTTTTATTTTCTTAGCCACGTTATAAGCATTGCACTCCTGTTTTAAAAAATACTCTTGAGCCTCTAATTTTTGCAAACCTGCTAAAATCTGTTGGGTGACGTCATCGCTCACATCTGAAGTAGCATTCTCATCCAGCACCTCATCTTTTGTGTCCACTATTTGCGTCTTTTCTTCAGTTTTTAAGGTGTTTAATTTGAGATGGAGATTATTAAATTTTTCTTCATTTTTTTTCTTATTTCTGTAAAATATCAGAAGGAGAATAAGTAAACCTAAAATCACTAAAGTCGCCGCCAATCCTAAATACTTAAAATGACTCTGTTGGTTCTGTTTTTCAGATTTCAGTTGTAGCAGTTCCTCTTGAAATTCCTCAATCTTCTTTTGATTGAAATTTGTATCAATGATCTGATTGAGATCTTTTTTGGAATTATGCTTTTGTATGTATTTTTCAAAGTAATAATTCGCTTTTTCGTAATCACCTTTTTCCTTATAGGCTTTTGCTAATAACTCATAATTGGCGTCATTATTAGAATAGTTTAAGCTGTCACGCTCGGTCAAGGCAACAGAATTCTCCAAAATGGCAATCACTTCATCAAAGTTTTTCACCTGATAATAAACAGAGGCCAATGAAAATCTCGCTTGCATCAGGGTTATTTTATTACCCATCTCAAGGTTCATCGAATCTGCTCGATATAAATTTTCAAAAGCCTTTTCAAATTGATTTTTTTCAGCATAGGCAGTGCCCAAAAACCTGTAAATACCGGTTATTGAGAATTGATCATTTTGAATTTTAGCTTGCTTTAGGGCGCGCTCGGCGTAAAATAAAACAGAATCTGGTTGTTTCAAATTCGTGAACACGATGGCATGCAACATGTTGTTTTTGGCTAAAATCTCATTTTTCAGGTCACTTTCATCTTCAAGAATTACCTTTCTGCCCTCTTTCAGGATTGCAAGTGCTTCATCATAGTTGCCTATCTGGTCTTTAAAATAAGCCAAATTGTGTTTGACGCTTACTGTTTTTAAGGTGAATTTATGATCTTCAGAAATACGTATGGCTTCAAAATACGCAGGAAGGACCTTATCGTAGACTCCTAAATCAGAATGAATGTTTCCTAAAGAATTGTAGACACTTATTTGTAATTCTGGATTGTCAACTTTATCTAAAAGTTTTTCTGCAGAAAGTTGATTCTCCAAAGCGAGATTTAAATTTCCCAGTATGCGGTTGGACTCACCCATAAAATTAAGTGCCGTGCATTGGGTTTCGTAATCGTTTGTCTTTTCAGATTTTTTTAAAAGATACTTGCTGTAAGCAATGGAGGTTTTTGGATTTGACCTTATATTATCCACAATTAATTGCTTGAGTTCAGCGGTAGATCTATTTCCTAAAGTGTCCTTTTCTTGGGCATTTAAACTTAAAGCACCAATTAATAAAACGATAAATAGAAGTTGTTTACTCATTAAAAATGGACGTAAAAATACGATGTCAAATATAAGGATTAAAATAACTTTAGCTGCCCATCCTTAAACTGTTCGTGAAGCGACGTGTTCAGTTTTGGCATCGATTTATCCTTGAAATATTTAAGCTTCGCCAGTTTGACCATGTCGTTGATTTGTTTGGCAATCTCACCTTCACCGTGCATGCGTGTTCCAATACGCGAGTCATTCAAACTCCCACCATGGCAACTCTCAATTTGATGCAACACTTTGTCTGCCCGATCGGGCATTGTTTTTTTAATCCAATCTGTGAAAATTTCACCAATAGCACCGTTCAATCTCACAATGGTATGACCCATGCTCAAAGCACCCATTTCTGAGACTTTCTTTGCCAGTGCCAATACCTCATGACTGTTAATTGAAGGAATAATGGGCGCCATCATCACATTAACCGGAATGCCATGTTCTGATAAGATTTTTACCGTTTCCAATCGCTTTTTGATGGTTGCCGTTCTGGGTTCCAATATCCGTCTCGTGTCCTCAGAAAGCGACGTGATGGATATATTGACCGCTATCAAATTGTCTTTTGCCAGTTCTTTTAGTAAATCCAAATCACGAAGAATCATTGCATTTTTAGTAATTATGCCCACCGGATGTTTATACTTTAAAAACACTTCCAAACATCTTCGTGTGATATCAAATTGTTTTTCAGCGGGTTGGTAACAATCCGTATTTCCAGACATCACAATTGGATGGGCTTCCCAACTTTTTCTTTTGATGAATTTTTCCAACAAGAGCGGTGCCTCCTTTTTTACCAAAATCCGACGTTCAAAATCCAAGCCCGCGCTATAGCCCCAAAATTCATGCGTGTTTCTTGCATAACAATAGATGCACCCGTGTTCGCAACCTTGGTATATATTCATGGAGTACCCCATGCCTACGTCGGGGCTTTTAACTTTATTGACAATCGTTTTTGGAAAAACCTCGAGGAAGAGCGTTCTGTTTTTATCGGCTTCTTCACCTTCCTTGGCACAGAATTCAAGGAAATCATCACGAATTTCATGACTTAGTTCGAAGAAGCGATTAGGCACGTTAATTTGTGCTCCACGACCTTTTAAGGTAGGATTTGGGTCCATAATTATAGTTTTATTGATGATTCCCGTCGTTAGGACGAGAGTTTAAAGTTACTACCAAAGTCATCTATTTGATGGCTACAGAATGTAGAAACTTAAATTATCACCTCATTATGAAACACATATACTTTAGATACTTGTTCACATCCATTAAATTATAACAAGGTTTTAACAGTTTCAAAGACCTTAAACCATATAAAAATTCAATATTTTTGGCACTCACAAATAATTTAAAAACATGAAGAAAATATTGCTCTCCCTAACCATTTTTATGATGACCTTTTCATCCGCCCTAAAAGCAGATGAAGGCATGTGGTTCTTAATGCATATTGAGCGTCTCAACCATAGAGATATGCAAAAAATGGGACTTCAATTGACTGCTGAAGAAATATACAGCATCAACAATAGAAGTTTAAAAGATGCCATCGTACAATTTAATGGTGGGTGTACTGCCAGTATTGTTTCTGATAGCGGTTTGGTATTGACCAACCACCACTGTGGCTATGATGCGATTGCAGAATTATCTTCTGCCGATAGAAACCATCTTAAGGATGGCTATTGGGCAAAATCACTCGATGCAGAATTAAAGCCAGAAAGTTTATACGTCAGATTCTTTGCTAGAATGGATGATGTTTCAACACGTATCTTATCGCAAGTGAATGATACCATGTCTGAAAAAGAACGTGAAGCTGCCATCAATAAAGAGGTTGCTAAAATTGAAAAAGAGAATAACGACGGTGGAAAATATACCGTTTCTGTACGATCTTTTTATCAAGGAAATGAGTTCTACTATTTTGTTTATGAAGATTTCAGAGATGTGCGTTTAGTAGGCACACCTCCAGAAAGTGTTGGTAAATATGGTGGCGATACAGACAACTGGGAATGGCCAAGACATACCGGCGATTTTGCATTGTTCAGAGTATATGCTGACCAAGATGGAAATCCAGCAGAATATTCTACGGCTAACTTGCCTTTAAAATCAAAATACCACCTTCCTGTAAGTATTGATGGCGTTAAAGAAAATGATTTTGCAATGATCTTGGGTTATCCAGGAAGAACCAACCGTTGGATGCCTGCACAAGGGGTTGAACAAAACGTAAAATATGCTTATCCTGCCTGGGTTGAAGGTTCAAAAGTGAGCATGGATGTCATGAAAAAATACATGGATAATGACGACGCCATCAATTTGATGTATGCGTCTTCTTATGCCAGTATTGCCAACTATTGGAAAAACCGTGGTGGTATGATTGATGCTTTAACTGATCATAAAACAGTAGCAACGAAAACTAAAGTTGAGGACGCTTTTAATAAATGGGCCAATAACAAGAAAAACAAAGCTCAGTATGGCAACGTAATTTCTGATATCAATGCGTATTACAAATTGACCAATGACAAGGCGAAGCACGATAACTACCTAACTGGTATTTTGCGTGGCAGTAAATTTGCCGCCCTACCTTACAGAATGGGTGGTGCTTTGGAACAATATGCTGCTGCAAACCAAGCCGCTCGTGAGAATATGCTTCCAAGGTTACAATCGTTTATAGAAAGTTCTTATAAAGATTACCACTTGCCTTTAGAAAAAGAAATTCTTGCCAAACAATTGAATTTATACGCTTCTAAAGCAAATTTTCCACTTCCTGAATTGGTAAAAGAAGTTGGTGATAAAAACAACAACGACTTTACAGCTTTTGTAGATTCTGCTTTTGATTCCAGCATTTTCACTTCAAAAGAAAACGTCATGGCATTTTTACAAAACCCTGATGCTTCAAAATTAGAAAACGACCAATTGTACAAGTTATCTAGTCAATTATTGACAAAATACAGAGAACAACCTGAAAACTTGGTACAACCAGAGAACGATTATCAAGCTGCTTTTAGAAAACTGGTAGCTGGATTACGCGAATCTGGATTGAGCAATATCAAATATCCTGATGCCAACTCGACATTGCGATTGAGCTATGGAAAAGTGAGAGCTTTACCTAGAAAAGAAGGCGAACAGAATGATGCTGAGGTTAACAACTACACGACCTTAAAAGGGATGGCTGCAAAATACATTCCGAATGATGATGAGTTTGACTTGCCACAAGACATGTTGGATGCTTATGAGAAAAAAGATTACGGACGTTATGCCAACGAAAAAGGTGAGCTTTCAGTAAACTTTTTATCAGATAATGATATTACCGGAGGTAACTCAGGATCTCCTGTGATCAATGGCAAAGGTGAATTGATTGGCTTGGCTTTCGACGGAAACATTGAAGCAATGGCTGGTGATGTGATTTTCGATGCGGATTTGCAGAGAACAATTAATGTTGATATCAGATATGTCCTTTGGTTGATCGACAAATATTCAGGTGCCAAACATATTGTTGATGAATTGACGATTGTTGGCGGGAAGTCATAGGTAGTTGGTGAGACGGGTGACCGATGACCGAAGACCGAAGAAATTAGATGAAATAAAAAATGCGAACTAAATACTTGGTTCGCATTTTTTTATTGAAGTGTTTTTTGGATCGGTGAAAATCTGCACGATCAATAGAACGCAGATGACACTGATTTTTTATGATTTGCACTGATCAGATATTGACCATTATTTATTTAACGAGTACAAAGTAAATCAGTGAAAATCCGCTCAATCTGTGTCATCAGTGTTCCATTAAATAGAACGCAGAACACGCTGATTTTTTATGATGAGCACTGATCTTATCATCAAACGTTTATTTAATTTTCACAATCAGATCAGTGAAAATCTGCTCAATCTGTGTCACCTGCCCTGCCGTCAGGCGGGTCAGTGGTCCAACAAAAAAGAACGCAGATGACGCTGATTTTTTATGATAAGCACTGATCTTGTCTTCAAACGTTTATTTAATTTTCACAATCAAATCAGTGAAAATCTGCATAATCTGTGTCACCTGCCCTGCCACTATACGGGTCCGCGTTCTATTTGAGATTCCTGCCTGCGCAGGAATTTGTTTATTTTCCCGGAAACTCCGCCTTCCGCTTTTCTAAGAATGCCGTCGTACCTTCGGTAAAATCGTCGGTGCCAAAGCACTTTCCAAATTGTTTGATTTCTACTTTATACCCATCTACACCGTCTTTATAATTGGCGTTAATGGCTTTAATAGCGCCTTTAATGGCTACAGTAGAGTTTCGCATGATTTTCCCCGCAATCTTTTCACATAAAGGAATCAGCTCATCTTGTGTGGTCACATGATTGACCAATCCGTAGGCTTTTGCAGTCTCCGCTTCAATCATGCCGGCAGTCATAACCATTTCCATGGCACGACCTTTTCCAACCAACTGTGGCAAACGTTGTGTTCCACCATAACCAGGAATAACGCCCAATGAGGTTTCTGGTAAACCCATTTTTGCATTGTCGCTCGCAATCCTGAAATGACAGGCCATTGCCAGTTCGAGTCCACCACCAAGAGCAAATCCGTTGACCGCTGCAATAACTGGTGTGGAAAGATTTTCAATATAATCAAACAGCAACTCCTGACCCTTAGCCGCCAATTTTCCACCATCTTCAACATCAAAATGGGCAAACTCACTGATATCCGCACCAGCAACAAAAGCTTTTTCACCACTTCCGGTAATAATGATCACCTTGGTGTTTTTATCCTTGTCAGCCACTTTAAAAGCCTGATTGAGCTCGTTAATAGTTGCTTTGTTTAGAGCGTTTAATTTATTAGGACGGTTGATGGTAATGGTTGTAATCCCGTCGTTTCTTTTTGATAAAATGTTTTCGTATGACATATAAATGTTTTTTATTGTTTCCGCGCCTGTCTGTCGGAAGATAGGACGGTGGAAATCTTTTATTTATTAAATATAATTAATTTTTCTCTGTACTATTTGAAGTGACAAAAACTGAAAATTAAGCAATATTTTAGGAGATTACGGCTTTCGTAGGAAGAATTTCTTTCGGAAAAGTCACCGTAAACGTCGTTCCTTTCCCATTTTGGGAAGTAAAAGTAATGGTTCCTTTATAAGTTTCTACGATGTTTTTAACCATTGCCAATCCAAGACCCATTCCGCTTGACTTTGTAGTAAATTTAGGTTCAAATATTCTGTCAATATTTTCATCGGTAATCCCCTTTCCATTATCAGAAACAGAAATTTTCACCAAATCATTCTCAGACATCACACTGACCACAACTTTGGGGTCTTTGCAATCCGCAACAGCTTGGGTGGCATTTTTAACCAAATTGGTAATCACCCGTATCAATTGTGTACGGTCTAATTGGGAAATAATTTCCTTTTCATCGGCCACAAAAGCAATATAATCTTCACTAAAAATATCTAAGGCCAACTTTACAATTTTAACCACATTCAGGGTTTCATTTTTTTGCGCAGGCATTTTGGCGAAATTGGAAAAGGCAGATGCAATAGAACTCATCGTATCAATTTGCTGAATAAGTGTTTTGCTGTATTCATCGACTTTCTGGTGAATTTCTGGATCTTCCGGATTAAACTTACGCTGAAAACTTTGAACACTGAGTCGCATTGGCGTTAGCGGATTTTTTATTTCGTGCGCTACTTGTTTTGCCATTTCCCGCCATGCCTGTTCACGTTCTGACGTGGCCAGCTTAACCGCACTTTCCTGTAGTTGATCAATCATACTATTGTAGGAATTCACCAAAGTAGCAATCTCTTCACTGGACGATTCAATGTCAATGCGTTGATTTTGTTTTCCTAATCGCGTCGTATTTATTTTATCACTAATCGTTTTAAGCGATTTTGTAATGTATTTAGAAAGGAAATAGGCTAGTAAAATAGCTAAGATCAGCATCACAAAATAGGCATAGCCCAAACGCTCTAAAAACTCATTCAATTCCTTATTTAAAATGTCATCATTCTGAATATAATGAAGGTTTAAAATCGCGATCGGTTTAAATTTTTTATCTGTTATATAGGTAAAAGACGATTGAAACGTTTGATCATGCTGCTCTATTTTCTCAACATACCTATGTTTGGCTGTATTGGAAAGGGCATTTAAAATATCCGCACTCAAACAACTTGAAAGTGTATCTCCCTCAATACTGGATTTTGAAGATTTTAATAAGCCGCCCTCAAGATCAAACAGATTGACTTGCAATTGGTGGATATCTGCAATCTTATAAATTTCTTCCCTAAAAATTAAAGGTATTCTTTCAGTTTTGGGCTCCCATGATGTTTCACGGATGACAAAGTCAATATGCCGTCTGATATTATCTTCTTTGCGTTCTAAACGATTCCGGTGATATTCCTGAGCTTCTTCATTATATTGATAAATAGTGACCGCGGCAATAAGAATGGAAGCAATAAGCACCAACAAAATCATTGCAAAAAAGATGCGTACGCGTAAGGAAAGTCTTCTGATTCTCATTTAAATAATTGTAGCTCGATAAAGATAGCAATAATCAGGCCAATGACGGTTGCATCTTAAATTTCAAAAAATCAAATGCTCAAATTCCAATGGATTGGTGATTGTAGATCAGTCCAAGCTTTTTCTATCAGTATGAATCGGTTCAGACGGACGGCGCGGGACTTTGAGAACATTTATTTTTGAATAAAAAATAACGTCGTCTGAAACTTGGAATTTGAAACTTGGAACTTGGAATTTAAAATTCTAAACATCAGGATTTCGATTTCTGATGTTTTTATATAATTTAAATCCCAGCATTAATAGAATACCTAAAACCACGATGCCCACCACTCCAAAAATCCAGTTGATTGAATTTTTTAGGATCACCAAAAACACCACAGAAAACAAGATAAACGTGGCACCTTCATTCCATAGCCTCATAAAATTAGAGGTTTTTTTAACCTCATCACGTTGCAATTGTTTGTAATAGTGATGGGTTTTTAAATGATAAATGATAAGTAAAACCACAAATGCCAATTTCACATGCATCCAACCTTGATGTAACCAAGATGGGATTAAAATAAGTAACCAAATTGCAAAAACAGTGGCTAAAATTGCCGAAGGCCAGGTAATAATGTTCCACAAACGTTTGGCCATCAATTTGAGTTGTTTACCCAGAATTTCCTTTTCAGGGGATGGTTTATGAAAGGCTTCAATTTGATAGACAAACAACCTCGGAATGTAAAATAATCCCGCGAACCAGGTGATAACAAAAATAAGATGTAGCGCTTTTATATAATTGTAATAGTCCATCGTTCAAAAATAAATTAAACATCTTTAGGAATCAAATTCTTCTTGACTTCACGATTTAAGAAATAGGCGGTCACGATGGTGGCTAATACATCTGAAATTGGAAACGAAATCCAAACCCCAAATTCGCCGTAAAACTTCGGTAAAATTAAGATGAGCGGAATGAAGAAAAAACCTTGTCTGGATAAAGTCAATAATAGTGCAGGTACAGCTTTTCCAATGGCTTGAAAATAGGCGGCACCAATCAACTGCCATGCAATAATGGGCGTTGCAGCAAATACCCAACGCATATCGTTTGGTGCTTGACTAACAACATCAGCATCTGTGGTGAACATCCTTGTGATACTTTCCGGAAATATCATCAATACAATAAACACCAAAGTAGCCAGAATCGCGGCGTATTTAATGGCCGTATTTAGCGTTTCTTTTACGCGATGGTAGTTTTCCGCCCCGTAATTAAAACCGGCAATCGGCAAAAATCCTTGAGTAACCCCAAGAACAGGAAACATGGCAAACATTAACATTCTTCCCGCAATGGCATAGGAGGTCACAGAAGTTTCCCCACCCAGATCAAACAAGATATTATTCATAAACAAATAGGTAACGCTCACCACCGCTTGACGCGACAACGTGACGAAGCCCAAAGAAGTGATTTCTTTTACGATTGGAAAATTCAATCCCAAATGCGCAAAGTCAATTTTTAATTCTGATTTTTTAGATACAAAAAACCAAATTATGAATGCCAAACAAATCCCATAAGAAAGCGTAGTAGCCCAAGCAGCACCCGCCATTCCGAAATCCATAACATAGATAAAAATATAATCCATGATCAAGTTACTGACCGAAGGAATCATCATAGCATACATGGCAAATTTTGGCTTTCCCTCCGCTCTAATGACCGTATTTGCCATCATACAAAGTGCTAAAAGCGGCACTCCGTAAAGAACAATTTCATAATAGATTTTAGCGGGCTCAAAAATACCGCCTTTGCCACCAAAGGATTCGATAATGCCATCTGCAAAAAGCAATCCCACAGTGACCAAAGAAAGTGTCAACACCAAAGTCAAAGTGATTTGGTTACCGAAAGTTTTCAGCGCCTTTTCGTAGTTGTTACCGCCCAAGGCCCTAGAAATTATAGAAGAACCTCCAATCCCGATAGCCATTCCCAAAGCCGCAATAAAAAACGACACTGGTAACACCACATTAATAGCTGCGATGGCCGTAGACCCAATCCAATTTCCGACAAAAATAGTATCCACCAAGATATTCAGCGACATTACCAAAATCCCGATTGATGCAGGAACAGCTTGCTTTATTAAAAGCTTGCTAATGGGTTGTGTGCCTAAATCTTGAGAGGAGTCTTTAGCCATTATACAGGTACGGCTTCTGAGGTTGCCCACTCATCGATCCAATTGGAAAGTATCGTCACAAATTCATCGTCATCATTTAAACACGGTACGGTTGTAAATTCCTTACCACCCACTTCATGGAAGATTTCTTGACCTTCCATGGCAATTTCTTCTAAGGTTTCTAAACAATCACTTACAAATGCAGGCGTTACAACGGCCAAGTTCTGCACCCCTTTTTTGCCCATACGCTCGATAGTCAAATCTGTTGGAGGCTGCAACCATGGATCAAATCCTAATCTAGACTGAAAGGAGGAAGAATAGGTGCCTTCTTTTAAATTGAGTTTTTCGGCCACTAAGCGTGTGACTTCCAAACATTGGTGACGGTAGCAAAATTCGTGCGCCGGCGATGGTGTTATGCAACAGCTCTTGTCGATTTTACAATGTGATTTTGTGATGTCACGTTTTCGGATATGACGTTCTGGAACCCCATGATAAGAAAACAACAAATGATCATAAGGATTGTTTTTTAAATGTCTTCCTATAGAATTGGAAAGGACATCAATATAATCTTCGCGATTATAAAACGCTTTCAAATCGGAGATCTTAAGATTTGGAAAATGTTCTTTCCGTATTTCTTCTGCCAACACCAAAATAGTTTCGGTAGTTGCCATGGCAAATTGTGGATAAAGCGGCATCAAAAAGACCTCTTCAACCCCCTTGTCAACCAACTCTTGAAGCCCTTTTTTAATGGTTAAACTCCCATAGCGCATTGCCAAAGCCACAGGAAGATCGGTGTTTTTTTGTATTTTTTTCTGAAGTCGCTCAGAAATTACAATTAACGGTGAACCTTCCTCCCACCATATTTTTTGGTACGCTTCCGCGGATGCCTTTGGGCGTGTATTTAAAATAATCCCTTTTACGATGAAGGTTCTTAACCACAGCGGAACGTCAATGACGCGTTCATCCATTAAAAACTCACTTAAATAAGGCTTAACATCTTCTGGTGTTGGGCTGTCCGGCGAACCTAAATTGACAAGTAATACTCCTTTTTTCATATCTTATTCCTGCGAAGGCAGGAATCTATTTTTTAATTATATCCAATTTCAACAGATCTTCAAGTCACGGAAGTCTCCGTATGAACATCTTTTAAATATTAATTTACGAAGATAATGACATTAAATATTTTTTGGGGGTCGTGCCATATTTCTTTTTAAATGCCACTATAAAGTGACTCGATGTACTATAACCAACTTTTAAGCCTACTTCATTCACATTGTAGTCATTGGACTCCAAAAGCTTTCTTGCGACTTCCATCTTATAATCGAATAAAAAACTATAAACCGTATCCCCATATATCTGCTTAAAACCTTCTTTAAGTTTTTTTATGTTCAATCCAATCTCCTCAGAAAGCTCCTGCAAGGTTGGTGGTTCTGCCATTCTGGAAATGACAATATCCTTGGCTTTTCTGATTTTGATGACATTGGTATCATCCACCAAAAACGGACACTGTTCAATATTGGCATCTTCACTTCTATTGAAATACAAACTTAAGAGCTCATAGGCTTTCCCCTTGAAATAAAGGTTTTTGATGGAGGAATTCAAGTTATAATGAATCAACTGCGTCAAACCAATAGCCATGGAAGGTGAAATTTTTCCGTCCTTATAATATTTTTTATCCTTATTGTCATTGCTCAAAAAAGTGATGTATCCCGCTTCTTGAGAGAACAAGCCATGGAACTTTTTTATGGAGATCACAATCGAGACCAACCACGAATTGGGATGCATTTCCATATGCATGGGCAAATCACGTTGTGGGTTGTACAACAAGAGTGAATTTTCCTCCATGATATCCAAAGCATAGCGCCCTTCATTGAAAATGAATTTACTAAAGCCTTTTAAACAAAAGTGAAATTGAATAAAACTACTGTCTATCTCGCGTGTAATAATTTCTACGGCGTTGCTCTCGTTTTGATAGGTCAACACCAAAAAACCGTCATCAATCTCAGTCTCCTCTAAAGAACCTTTAACGACATTTTTTAAATCCATTATTTTAATATCCATTGTTTCTTATTTAGATTCATTCTAAACAAAACCATCTATAGGCATTGGTACTGCTGCAAAAGTATGTTATTTATGACACTTCTATAAAATAAAAGACCAAAAAACATCGAACGACATTTATAGTCCTTTGAGCGTTGTTTTTATTCAATTGACATTTCTACTTTTGTCTTGAATCTTCGCTATCGAATTTCCAAAACCAGTATTGAGCACTATCTTATGTTGAAAACTACTTATTTTTATGCCATTGGATTAAGCTATAAAAAAGCGGATGCAGATATTAGAGGTCGTTTTAGTTTGGACGACACTTCTAAAAAAAATCTACTCCACCAAGCAAAAGAAATAGGCATCGAGAGTTTAATCGTCAACTCAACTTGCAACAGGACTGAGCTTTATGGTTTTGCGGAACATCCTTATCAACTCATCAAACTACTTTGTGAAAACTCCAAAGGCACGATTGAAGAATTCCAGCACGTGGCTTACATCCACAAGAACCAAGAGGCCATTTCACACATGTTCCGGGTAGGTTCTGGACTTGACAGTCAAATTTTAGGCGATTTTGAGATCATCAGTCAGCTTAAAACTAGTGCAAGAACATCAAAAAAACTGGGCTTGCTCAACGCCTTTACCGAACGATTGCTAAATGCGGTCATTCAAGCCAGCAAACGCATTAAAAACGAAACGGAGATTTCGTCCGGAGCAACTTCTGTATCCTTTGCCTCCGTTCAATATATTTTAAAGACGATTGAAAACGTTTCGGATAAAAATATTTTACTTTTTGGAACCGGTAAAATTGGAAGAAACACTTGTGAAAATTTGGTAAAACACACCAAAAACGAACATATCACCTTAATCAACAGAACAAAAACCAAGGCTCAAGAAGTCGCCGGTAAATTCAATCTGTTAGTAAAAGATTATACCAATCTCCAAGAAGAAATCAACGCCTCTGATATATTAATTGTTGCAACAGGCGCTCTCAATCCTACGGTTGATAAAAATCACATCCAATCTAAAAAGCCGTTGTTGATTTTAGATCTTTCGATTCCTAAAAATGTCAACCCTGATGTTACTGAATTATCTCATGTATCCTTGATCCATCTTGATGATTTATCTCAAATGACGGATGATACCTTAGAACGCAGAAAAGCTTTTATTCCTTTAGCCGAAAAAATATTGGAAGAAGTGAAGCAGGATTTTAACAGTTGGCTGGAAACTCGTAAATTTGCACCAACCATCAACGCATTGAAGCACAAATTGCTCGATTTTAAAAATGCGGAATTGGAAACTCAACGTAAAAAATACGCTGATTTCAATGAAGCCCAAGCCGAGTTGATCAGTAATAACATCATTCAAAAAATAACGAATCACTTTGCATATCATCTTAAAACAGATGATACGTCTACTGATGACAGTATTGAACTCATCAGAAGAGTATTCCAGTTAGAATCCACAAAACATGTCTAAAATAATAAGAATTGGCACCCGTGATAGCGAATTAGCGCTATGGCAAGCCAAAGCTGTGCAAAATCAACTTGAGACTTTAGGTCATCTTACCCAATTAGTTCCTGTGAAATCCACAGGCGATTTGGTTCTTGACAAACCCATTTATGAAATGGGGATTGTTGGTGTTTTTACCCGAATTTTAGATGCAGCAATGCTCAATAACACCATTGATATTGCCGTCCATTCGCTTAAAGATGTGCCAACGCTTCTACCACAAGGTATTGTTCAGGCCGCGGTGTTAAAACGTGGCAACGTTAGGGATACTTTACTCTTTAAAGACAATGAAGAGTTTTTATCGCAAAGAGATGCGGTCATAGCCACCGGAAGTTTAAGACGTAAAGCTCAATGGCTCAATCGTTATCCAACCCATACTATTGTTGGTCTAAGAGGAAACGTCAATACCAGACTCCAGAAATTACAAGATAATGAAGATTGGAATGCGGCCATTTTTGCCGCTGCCGGAATTGGTAGAATTGGAGTACGCCCAGAGGATGCCATTAATCTTGATTGGATGGTTCCAGCACCTGGACAAGGCGCCATCATGATTACTGCACGTGAAGAAGATGAGGAAGTGCTAGCCATTTGTAAAGAAATAAACCACGAAGAAACCGAAATCTGTACGACCATAGAGCGTCGATTTTTAAATCTTTTGGAGGGTGGCTGCTCGGCACCAATTGGGGCTTTGGCATTCATTAAAAATGAAGAAGTCAACTTTCAAGGGGTCCTGTTGAGTTTAGACGGCACCAAAAAAATTGAAGTGACACGCACAGAAAAACTAGGCAATCACCATAATATGGCTCAGTATGCTGCAGATTACGTTTTGGAGCGTGGCGGAAGTAGACTGATGAATGAACTCAGTGATACGCAAAGAGTCATACAAGTATTTTCCACAAGGAATTTATCCGAAATACAGCGTCAGCGTTTTAAAAATGTAGCCGTAGAAAGCACCGACTTCTTAAAAATAAGTTTGAATAGGATTGCAAAACCTATTTTGAAGTCGCCCATTGAAAACGTCATCATCACCAGTCAAAACGCTGTAGAAGCTATTACTGCCAGTGTTCCTAAAGAAGAATTACAATTTAAGAATATCTATTGCGTGGGCCGACGCACCAAAAGATTGATAGAAAATAGAATTGGCAAAGTCAAGCATTCTGAAAATTATGCGAAAGATCTTGCTGCTTATTTGGTCGAATATATTGATGGCACTGAAGTGACCCATTTTTGTAGCGATATCCGCTTAGATGAATTGTCTCAAACTCTTGAAAAAAATAATATTAAGGTGAATGAAGTGGAGGCTTACAAAACGGTTTTAGATTCAGAAAAGTTAGATCCGAATATTGAAGGGATTATGTTTTATAGCCCATCCACCGTAGAAAGCTATATGATTAATAACGATGCCGAAGATAAAATTGCTTATTGCATAGGAGATACTACGGCTGCCGAAGCCGAAAAACATTTTAAAGATGTGCGGGTTGCCAAAATACCAACGGTAGAAAGCGTGATTGATTTGGTTAATGAGAATTATGCCTCATAAAACAGACATAATAAAAGACAGACACAACCTACAAGTAGGTTCTTAACTCTGAATTACTATATAATAAAAAGACTAACTTAATAATGAGATTCCTGCTTTCGCAGGAATTTGTGAAGATGATAAAAAACGATTTATACTTAAGAGCATTAAAAGGTGAAACAGTAGACCGTCCACCAGTTTGGATGATGCGTCAAGCTGGACGTTATTTGCCAGAGTTTCAAGAAATAAAAGCTAAATACGATTTCTTTACGCGTTGTAGAACTCCAGAATTGGCGAGTGAAATCACCGTGCAGCCCATCCGTCGATATGGCATGGATGCTGCTATTTTATTCAGCGACATTTTGGTCATTCCGCAAGCCATGAACATTGAGGTGCAAATGAAACCTGATTTCGGACCTTATTTGCCAAATCCAGTACGCACACAAAAAGATGTGGACAACGTGATTGTTCCTGATGTGCATGTTGAATTGGACTATGTCATGCAGGCCATTAAAATGACCAAAGAAATGCTTAATGACGAGGTTCCATTGATTGGTTTTGCAGGATCACCTTGGACTATTTTATGTTATTGCGTACAAGGTCAAGGCAGCAAAAATTTTGATAAAGCAAAGCAGTTTTGTTTTACAAATCCAATAGCCGCGCATCAATTATTGCAAAAAATCACAGATACCACCATTACTTATTTACAAGCAAAAGTTGCTGCTGGATGTGATGCGGTACAAATCTTTGATTCTTGGGGTGGCATGTTAGCGCCATCCGATTATCATGAATTTTCATGGCAATATATCAATCAGATTATTGAAGCTTTAAAGGATCACGCGCCAGTAATTGCTTTTGGTAAAGGCTGTTGGTTTGCATTAGGTGATATGGCAAAATCAAACGCTACGGCTTTGGGAATTGACTGGACCTGTTCTCCTAGAAACGCACGTTATTTAACTGGCGGAAATATCACCTTGCAAGGTAATTTTGATCCTTCAAGATTATTTTCTCCACCTGCAGAAATCAAGAAAATGGTAAAACAGATGATTGACGAGTTCGGGAAAGATAAATATATCGTCAACTTAGGGCACGGGATTTTACCGAATATTCCCTTGGATAATGCCAAGGCGTTTATTGACGCGGTAAAAGAGTATGAAAAAATCCCATCATAACCTTGCTATTTCGACGGAACTCAACCCTGGAGAAGGGAAGAAACTGTTGTGGAACCAACATTAAAAGATTTAATTTTCCAACCTGCAAGGTTTCTAAAACCTTGTAGGTTTTAATCATCATAAAGAGCACGTTAAAATGTTTGGCAGAATCTCAAATTTTATTACTATTAAATCACCTTTCCTTTGGAAAGGGTTAGGGATAGGATGATTGGCAACATTTTCAAAGGCATTAAAGCCTACGCAGGAACTTTAAAATTAATTTCCAAACTCGGACTTTGGAAGTTTTTTGGCATTCCTATGCTAATCAGTTTTTTGGTGGCATCCTCCATAATAATTTCTGCATATACTTTTTCAGATAATTTCGCTTTTTATATTTCCAAGCTTTGGGTTTGGGAATGGGGGAATGAAACGTTTTACCTAATCAGCGAAATTTTAAGTGGAATTTTAATTCTCGTCCTGGGGTTTATACTTTACAAGCATATTGTCATGGCTTTATCGGCACCTTTTATGAGTCCGGTATCAGAAAAAATAGAAGCCCATTTGTTGGGTGTTGAAAGGCACCAACATAGAGACACATCCTTTTCTGAACAATTATGGCGCGGAATCCGAATCAACGTCAGAAATTTGTTAATGGAATTGCTGTTGACAATCCCTATAATACTCATTGGTTTTATTCCAATAATTGGGATCTTTTCTACCGTTGCATTGTTCTTTGTACAGGCCTATTATGCAGGTTTTGGAAATATGGACTATACTTTGGAGCGGCATTTTAAATATGATGAAAGCATTAAATTTGTAAAACAGCATCGTGGACTAGCCATTGGGAACGGCATTGTTTTTATGTTGTTTTTGTTGATTCCATTTATCGGAATTATTTTTGTGTTGCCGTTATCAGTAACTGCGGCATCAACAGAAACCGTAGCTTTGCTTAAAGAACAAAACAGATTGAAATCTAATGATTTATAGCTCAGAACATTTCAGTATTTCACTTCTACAGCCCAAGGATGCCTTACAGCTGAATAAATTACTCGTGTCCAATACCGAACGTTTTATCCGGTTTCTACCAAAAACTTTGGAAGAAAATACCACCTTGGAAAGTACCCAATACTATATCAAACGAAAAATCAAATCGGCTAAAAAAAGAAATGAATTTGTTTTTATCATCCATGATAAACACAGTATTGACATCATCGGAATGATCATTTTGAAGAATTTAGACTGGAAGATAAAAAAAGGTGAATTCGCCTATTGCATTGGGAAACGCTTTAAGGGCAAAGGCTTGATGAGCAAAGCCATAAAAGCAACGACCAACTATGTTATTGAAGAATTAGGGTTGGAAACACTTCAAATACTTTCACATAAAACTAATTTGTCCAGCGTGAATACGGCTTTAGGATCGGGGTTTGAATGGCAAGCCACCTTAAAAGATGAGTTTAAACCGTTAAATAAAGCACCTTTGGATATGGAACTTTTTGAATTTTCGAGACCTGACAGGTTTTAGAAACCTGTCAGGTCTGATGAGATCTAAAAAAACTAAAATGGAAACACTAAAACGAGAACATTATTATCATATATATAACAGAGGCATAAATAGCGGTCTATTATTCAACAATGAAGACAATATGCAATATTTCCTTCAATTGGTTAAAAGGCATCTTACTTCAAAAGTTGACATCCTTTGCTATTGCCTAATGAATAATCATTTTCATATAGTGGTTCAAATAATTTCAAATGAAAAGGAAGCTTCCCAAGCTATTTCCAATTTATTCAATGCATATTCAAAAGCATTCAACAAACAAAACTCAAGAACAGGAGCACTATTTGAAAGACCTTTCAAAAGGGTTTTAATTAATGATGAAGCATATCTAAAGAATCTGGTATTGTATATTCATAAAAATCCTGAAAGCCACGGTATAGTTGAAAATTTCGGAGATTATAAATTTTCATCTTATAATGCGTTTCTCCAAAATGAACAAACCATCATTTCAAATAAAAAAGACTACATATTAAATTTATTCGCAGACTTGGAAAATTTTATTTTCACTCATAAAGGTAAAAAAGTAGAAGTGCCAGACCTGTCAGGTTTTAAAAACCTTACAGGTCTTTCAACCAAAGACAAATTCTACAATTACATCCTAACCCTCCAGGACACCATCACTTCAAAACTTGAAACTGTAGATGGCAAAGCTAAATTTCAAGAAGATGTGTGGGAACGTCCTGAAGGCGGTGGTGGACGTACGCGAGTCATTGAAAACGGTAATGTTTTTGAAAAAGGCGGCGTCAATATATCCGCAGTTCATGGCGAACTGCCAGATAGCATGCAGCAATATTTTGGAGTCAAAGACGCCAATTTCTTTGCTTGTGGCTTAAGTTTAGTACTTCATCCAAAAAGTCCGATGGTTCCGACCGTACATGCTAATTGGCGCTATTTTGAAATGTATGACCAACAGGGAAATATCGTCGATTCATGGTTTGGTGGCGGACAGGATTTAACGCCCTATTATTTATTTGATGAAGATGCCATTCATTTTCATCAAGTCTGTAAAACGGCATGCGATAAGCACCATCCTGATTTTTATAAGTTGTACAAGAAAAGATGCGACGAGTACTTTTGGAATATACATCGCAACGAAGCGCGCGGTGTTGGTGGTTTATTTTTTGACTACTGCAAGTCAAGTGATGACATGTCCATGAACGATTGGTATAACTTTGTAACTGAAGTTGGCGATAGTTTTTTGGAAGGCTATGTACCCATTGTTGAAAAAAGAAAGGAAATAGCCTATTCAGACGAGCAACGAACATGGCAAGAAATCCGTCGTGGCCGTTATGTAGAATTCAATTTGGTACATGACAAAGGCACCTTATTTGGATTGAAAACCAATGGCCGCATTGAAAGTATCTTGATGAGTTTGCCGCCACATGTACAATGGGTTTATGACCATCATCCTGAAAAAGGAAGCGAGGAAGAGAAATTAATTAAAACATTAAAAAAACCTATTGATTGGGTTGAATTCTAAAAAGACAAGACCTCACAGGTTTTTGAAACCTGTGAGATCTCATGAAATATGAACTGCAGACTAATTACTGCAAACTGAATACTGAAAACTATGTACCCATTAAGAAGAAATAGAAGATTAAGAGCTAATGATGCCATTCGTTCATTGGTAAGAGAAACCATCATTTCACCAAATGATTTTTTGGTGCCACTTTTTGTCGTGGAAGGTAAAAATGTCAAAGAGGAAATTGCTTCAATGCCAAATTACTTTCGCTACAGTTTAGATCTCTTAGAAAAAGAAGTCAAGGAACTTTGGAGCATGGGCTTAAAATCCGTTTTGCTTTTTGTAAAAGTCCCCGATAACCTAAAAGATAATAAAGGAAAAGAAGCCATCAACCCAAACGGATTGATGCAGCGCGCTATCAAAACGGTTAAGAATACCTGTCCTGACATGTTGGTGATGACGGACGTGGCCTTTGATCCGTATTCCGCTTATGGACATGATGGCATCGTACAAAATGGAATGATTCTGAATGATGAATCTGTGGATCTTTTAGCTGAAATGAGTGTTTCGCATGCTCAGGCTGGTGCCAACTTTGTCGCACCGAGTGATATGATGGATGGCCGTATTTTAGCAATCCGTGAAGCCTTAGAAGATGAAGGGTTTATTAATACGGGAATTATGAGCTATTCGGCTAAATATGCCTCTGCATTTTACGGACCTTTCCGTGATGCCTTGGATTCTGCGCCAGTGGACATGAAAAATGTTCCAAAAGATAAAAGCACCTACCAAATGGATTATGGCAACCGATTCGAAGCACTAAGAGAGACCGAGATGGATATTGACGAAGGGGCGGATATTGTGATGATCAAACCTGGATTATGTTATTTGGATATTGTGCGAGAAATCAAAAATGCCGTGGATGTACCGGTTGCGGTGTATCAGGTTTCTGGAGAATATGCCATGTTAAAAGCCGCCGCTGAAAAGGGCTGGTTAAATCATGATGCCGTGATGATGGAGCAAATTACCGCCATAAAACGGGCTGGAGCTGATGTGATCGCTTCTTACTTTGCGAAGGATGTAGTGAGACTTTTGAATAAGTAAAAAAGTTGACATTGATACTATTTTATCATATTAAAACCACTTGAAAAATTTTAATTCCTTTGTTGTAAATCACATTAAAGCGCACAATTTACTTATCAATCAAAAATAATTTTATATATTTAATTTCGATTAAACCTATAATCACTTCATATATTTTTGATTCAAATGGATAGTATAGATACAAAAATCCTCCAAATGCTTCGTCGTAACTCACGCGAATCCTTTGCAACAATTGGCAAAAAAGTAGAACTCTCTGCTCCTGCTGTGGGTAAACGCGTGAAGCAATTGGAGGAAAAAGGAATTATTTTAGGATACTCCCTCAAACTCAATCATGAAAAGCTTGGGGTGGCAACCAAGGCTTATATCAATTTAAGGATCCATCAATCGAGCACGTTAAGAACAGCCTATAATCAAGTTATCCATCAAGAAGAGGTGCAGCGTTGCGATCGGATTACTGGCCAAGATAGTTTGTGTATTCTTGGATATTTTAAAAACAATCAAGATCTGATCACCTTTATTGAACGTATTTCACAATATGGCGTTCCAACAACCAGCATCATTTTAGAAGGTTAGATGCAAATTCCCAATTGTTTTTCATTAAAACATAAATAAAGTAACTAAGAATATCCTTAAATTAGCAGGAAACACTTAAATCAATGACCTTATTAATCCTCTATGCATTTATTTCTATTTTCTTTTCCTTTCTCTGTTCCATATTAGAGGCGGTGTTATTGAGTTTAACACCAACGTTCATTAATATTAAGAAAAAAGAAGGCAAAAGCTATGCAGTAAGTTTGGAAGCATTAAAAAAGGATGTTGATCAACCGCTCATCGCTATTTTAACACTCAACACCATCGCGCACACTGTAGGCGCTATTTTAGTGGGTGTCCAGGCCGAGAAAGTTTTTGGAAATGGCGATAATTCCATTTTGATCGTATCGGCGGTGATGACCCTTCTTATTTTGGTTTTGTCTGAAATTATTCCTAAAACAATTGGTGCCACCTATTGGAAAAAACTGGCTAATTTCACTGCAAAAGGACTCAATATCCTAATTTTTCCTTTAAAATACACCGGTATTCTTTGGCTTTTACAATTGACCACAAAACTCATTGGTGGTAAAAACGCCCATGTAAGCACAGTAAGTAGGGATAGCTTTCTAGCCATGACGGATATTGCCCATGAGGAAGGTGTGTTTCAGGAATCGGAGAGTAAAATCATTAAAAACCTTATCAACTTTAAGAAGATTTTAGCGAAGGACATCATGACGCCACGTACCATGATGATCTCTGAAGATGAAAAGACCTCAGTAAAAACATTTTTTGATAAGAATCAAGAGCTTCGTGTATCACGAATTCCAATCTATGCAGAAAACCCAGATAATATCACAGGATTGGTACTCAAAGATGATATTTACAGAGAAATGGCCCTCGATAACGATCATAAAACATTGGCAGATATACGGAGAGATATTATCATTATTGAACGGAATTTGCCAATCCCCATCTTATTTGAAAAATTAGTAGAGAGTAAAAATCATATGGCGTTGGTAGTGGATGAATACGGCACAGTTACTGGACTGGTCACTATGGAAGATGTGATTGAAACCTTATTGGGTCTCGAAATCATGGATGAAAGTGATACTGTGGCTGATCTTCAAAAGCAGGCTCGGAAAAGTTGGGAAACTCGGGCAAAACACTTGGGAATGATTCAGGACAGGCAGGAGAATGAGGCTGAAAATGACAATTTGAAAAATGATCTTTAGTGGAAACTTGCATCATCAAATCGCCTTTAGGGTTCACCAAGATCAGTGGCGATGAAGAAGGTATTATCGGCATCACCATATTCAATTCTGAAGAGAA
The DNA here is from genome assembly GCF_004115975.1 of Gelidibacter gilvus. Taxonomy (GTDB): domain Bacteria; phylum Bacteroidota; class Bacteroidia; order Flavobacteriales; family Flavobacteriaceae; genus Gelidibacter; species Gelidibacter gilvus. The sequence continues at coordinate 195,992 of NZ_SDDZ01000001.1, forward strand.
AATTACAGATATCATTCCCATAGAACTAGAAGATTGCGTCCATCAACTCAATGAATACTTTGAGGGCAAGCGCACTCAGTTCGATCTTATTTTAAATCCAGAGGGCACAGAATTTCAAAAAAAGGTGTGGGACACGCTTCAAACAATTCCCTACGGAAAAACCTGCTCCTATTTAGAACTGGCGCAGCAATTGGGAGATGTCAAGGCCATAAGGGCTGTCGCCAATGCCAATGGCAGAAACCCATTGTGGATTGTAGTGCCATGCCATCGCGTCATTGGAAGCGATGGGAGCTTAACAGGATACGCCGGCGGATTGTATCGCAAACAATGGCTGTTGGAGCATGAAAGTCCATATAAGCAACAGTCTTTGTTTTAACCGAAATCAGACCTGACAGGTTTTAAAAACCTGTCAGATCTTGTACGCACATCGCAAGAATATTCCCTATATTTAGTCCACTAAACACCAACCTATGAAATTTCTTAAAAAATTCCTTAAATGGATCCTCATTTTACTTGTGCTCATAGTAGCCATTTTGTACATCACTGATACTGATTATTTATTAAAGGCCGTAAGGACTATTTATATCAAAGGCCATACTACAGCCTATTTAGAAGACTATAAAGAGTTTGATAATAAAGAAGTGGCAAACGGAACACCTCAACCCTGGCCAAACCATTTGGAATATAATTCTGCAAAAGAAACAGATGCACTCCAGAAAATGAATACAGACCTCGGTACTATTGCTTATGTCATTATAAAAAACGACAGCATTTGGTTTGAAAACTATTATGACGGATTTGATGAAAACTCCAAGTCCAATTCTTTTTCCATAGCCAAAAGTTATGTCTCTGGATTGATGCAAAAGGCCATTGAACAAGGCCATATTAAAAGTTTGGAGCAACCTGTTGGCGATTTCTTTCCAGAATTTAGTGAAGGAAAAGCGGCGAAAATGACGGTTGGCGATCTATCGACCATGAGTTCTGGAACCAATTGGGATGAAGCTTACTATTCGCCATTATCCATAACAACACGTGCTTATTTTGATGATAATCTTGAAAAAGTGATTTTAGGATTAAAAATGGACGACGAGCCTGGACAAAAATTTAAATATGCAAGTGGCGACACCCAATTATTGGCCATGGTGATTGAAAAAGCAACTGGGAAAAAATTATATGATTATCTATCTGAATCCTTTTGGAAACCTCTGGGCTCAGAGAACTCAACCCTTTGGCAAGTAGACAGTGAAGCGAATGATCTGGTAAAAGCCTATTGCTGTATTGCAAGTAATGCCAAAGATTTTGCGCGTTATGGAAGGTTATTTAAGGATCACGGTAAATGGAATGGCAAACAAATTTTAGATTCTGCCTTTGTCGCAAAATCGATCGTGCCTCGTTTTCCGGATGGCCCAGAATATGGCTACGGATGGTGGCTGATTCAAGATTATAACGGAAAAGACTTTTTTATGATGCGTGGCCATTTGGGTCAATACGTCATCGTTCAACCTGAGGACAACGTGATTATTGTGCGTTTGGGGCATCAATCTTTAAAGGTGGATGAAGCTATAGATCCATTTACAGAAGATATTTATACCTATATTGACGAGGCCTATGAGATGATGGGTCAAATTCAGTAGGGAAAAAAGGAATATAAAAAGCATATTAATTAAAAAGATTCCCGCCTTCGTGGGAATGGATGATGATTAACAAACTCAATCTCGAAGACATCTTATTCCTGGATATTGAAACGGTTCCAGAAACAAATCATTTCTCAGATTTGGACAAAACCAAACAAGAGCTTTGGGAACTCAAGTCCAAGTACCAACGAGCAGATATTTCAGCAGAAGACTTTTACGAACGTGCAGGAATCTGGGCTGAGTTTGGAAAAATTGTGTGTATATCAGTGGGTTATTTTAAATTCCAAGGCGATATCAGAACCTTCCGAGTGACTTCATTTTATGGCGAGGAGGTTAAGATTCTCAATGATTTTAAAAACCTAATTTTATCGCATTTCAGTCAAACCAAACACTTGTTGTGCGCCCATAATGGGAAGGAATTTGATTTCCCTTATATCGCAAGACGAATGATCATTCAAAATATTGAATTGCCTTATAAGTTGAACCTTTTCGGAAAAAAACCTTGGGAAGTTCCGCATTTGGATACGATGGATTTATGGAAATTTGGCGATTATAAGAATTATACGTCTTTAAAATTACTGACCAACGTTCTTGGAATTCCGTCCCCCAAAGATGATATTGATGGCAGTGAAGTATGCCGTGTGTATTACGAAGACAATAATATTGATCGCATCGTTATCTATTGCGAAAAAGACACGATTGCAGTGGCACAAATCTTCTTAAGATTGCGTGGGGATTCGATATTGGATGATAGTGAGATTACGCATATTTGAATGATCTCCTGCTGATTCAGGCGAAATTTTATTCGGTAATTTTCGATTGCCGGTGAAATGCAATCTTGGAATATTGCTTAAACTTAGAGCCATTAAAAAGACCTCTTCAGCAAAAACTTAGAATAGACCTTAAGAGATATCACAAACATATATCACAGAGCGAACAGAAATACGCAGGTATTTGCTTCCGCTATAATCGGCGGGAAATTTTTCAATAGAAAGTAGGTTTCTGTAGAAAAATTTCTCACAAAAAATTCATGCTTTGCCCCTGGGGCTTGGGTTAAAGCATGAATATTTTTTTTGTGAGCATTAAAATACCTTTAAGTAATTTTAATGTTTTTTGAAAGGTCTCAAATAATTTGCTTTCAGATAATGTAGGTTTTGGTAGATTTGAAGCGGTATTCATAAGTCAAAATTTATGGTAGATTTGGGGCTAATCATAAGTTAGGGTTATGGTAAATTTGGGTCAAATGGTTCGTTTTAATTAGGTTCTGTAAATATGAAACATTTTTTCAATAAATCAGTTAAAGCACACTATTATTCGATGAAATACATAGTTATTTAACATTTAACATCTATTGTTCAGATTAATCTTACATAAAAAAATGATTATAGGCCCACGGGTTTTATTGCACAGTATACATGGGTCAAAAAAATAGCCACCATTTCACGAATAGCATTTATGAATATATGCGTGTACTAGAAGTTCATAATTTGCATAGGATTACAACGAGATCTTTCGTTCTACAAATAATCTCGAGACTTCCAATTCCACAATTAAGCTGAGCAAGCTGGCAAGCACAACTACTGTTGAATCTGAGCTTAAAATTTGTGGAAAAAAAATAGCCACTAATACAGGAATATCATTTATGACGATATTGTTGTATTGGTGGCTAAAACATTTAAATGTATAATTTCTATATTACCATTTCAGGGATATCGCCTTCAACAATCAACTTCCCTTCTGTAGCGTTTATAATATCATCTACCGATATTCCTGGAGCGCGTTCCAACAATTTAAATCCGTCTTCAGTAACTTCTAAAACCGCCAAATTGGTCACGATCTTTTTAACACAGCCTACACCCGTAAGTGGCAAGCTGCATTTTTTTAATAATTTGGATTCCCCTTCTTTATTGGTATGCATCATGGCCACAATGATGTTCTGAGCACTTGCTACCAAATCCATCGCACCGCCCATGCCCTTCACCATTTTACCCGGGATTTTCCAATTGGCAATATCTCCTTCTTCAGATACCTCCATAGCGCCTAATATGGTCAAATCGACGTGTTGTCCTCTAATCATGGAGAAACTTAAGGACGAGTCAAAAAAACTGGCTCCTGGCAATGCTGTAATGGTTTGTTTTCCTGCGTTGATCAAATCGGCATCCTCTTCCCCTTCATAAGGGAAAGGACCCATGCCCAAAATGCCATTTTCACTTTGGAATTCAACTTCTATATCATCTCTTACATAATTGGCAACCAAAGTTGGAATGCCTATGCCTAAGTTGACATAATACCCATCTTGGACTTCTTGTGCTATGCGCTTTGCAATTCCTATTTTGTCTAACATTTCTCTTAAGTTATTTCATCCTCGCGAAGGCGGGGATCTCCTCTATTTATATTATATCTCGATTAGTTTATCTTGAGCGAAATCTGAAGATTCTACATTATCTCAATGTGAGATGAATTAACAATGTAAAAATTTCGTGTACTTATGCCCTCTTTCTCACCGTTAATTGTTCAATGCGTTTTTCGTAATTTTCACCTTGAAAAATTCGCTGGATAAATATGCCTGGAATATGGATTTGATTGGGATCCAAACTTCCAACAGGCACCAGTTCTTCAACTTCAGCAACCGTAATTTTAGCTGAGCCACACATGGCTGGATTAAAGTTTCTGGCGGTCCCTTTAAAGATTAAATTTCCCGCAGCATCACCTTTCCAAGCTTTTACGAAAGCAAAGTCTGCTTCAAAAGCTTTTTCCAAAACATACATTTTCCCGTTAAATTCACGAATTTCTTTGCCTTCTGCTACTTCAGTACCATAACCTGCTGGCGTAAAGAAGGCAGGAAAGCCTGATTGCGCCGCTCTACAGCGTTCAACAAGCGTGCCTTGGGGAACCAACTCCACTTCCAATTCGCCACTAAGCATTTGCCGCTCAAATTCTTCATTTTCTCCTACATAAGATGAAATCATCTTTTTGATCTGGCGCTTATGCAATAACAAGCCCAAACCAAAATCATCCACTCCGGCATTATTGGAAATACAAGTGAGTCCTTTAACATTCAATTTGACCAAATTGTTGATGGCATTTTCAGGAATCCCACAAAGCCCGAAACCACCTAACATAAGGGTCATGTCGTCTTTGACCCCTTGCATGGCTTCCGTAACATTAGCTACTTTTTTATTAATCATGAGTACTTTTTTTAAGAGTTTTAAAATTACGAAATTATATAGCCAATCTAAAATGATTTGAACATGTAGATGGTGTGACTATTCTAAATTTAAACTATTCTCCATCGAAATATATCAGAAAACGGGAAGTGGACAAAAGGTTATTAAGTAAAATCACGAGGATTTCTGATATTTAAACATCAGAAGAAGTTAGAATATCGAAAACACCACGGAAATCGTGGAAACACATTACTAGAATGATCTCTAAAATACTATATCAAAAAAGCTTTAAAAATCCAAGCGGTCATCAAAACCATCAGTATCAGATGATCCCTCATTACCTTTCTTGCTGCAGTCTACATTTATTGAAAGATATTCCGGACGTTCAAATTCGCCTTTAGAAACCTCAAGATCTTTATCGGCGTAACATTTTTTCATATAAAGCCCCCAAATTGGCAATGCCATGGAAGCTCCTTGTCCGTAGGCAATACTTCTAAACCGGGTGGCACGCTCCTCGCCTCCAACCCAAACTCCAGTGACCAAATTGGGTACCATGCCAATGAACCAGCCATCACTTTGATTTTGCGTGGTTCCAGTCTTGCCGGCAATCGGGTTCGTAAATGCATATGGGTAACCTGTCATGATTTCTTTATAAAGTTTATTGTCAACAGCCCAAGCGCCTCTTAATCGAGATCCTGAACCGCCTTCTGTAACCCCTTGTAATAAATTGGTGGTCACATAAGCCACTTCTTCACTCAACACATCTTTGGTTTCTGGAGTAAATTGGTAAAGAATAGTACCATTTTTATCTTCAATTCGCATCACCATTACTGGTTTTGTATAGACGCCCTTATTGGCAAATGTGGCGTAGGCCGCTACCATTTCATAAACGCTCAAATCTGGTGTTCCCAAAGCAATCGCAGGTACAGGAGGAATTTCTGATTCAATCCCTAAGTTTCTAGCCATATCAATTACAGGCTGTGGCCCCACTTTATCCATCAAACGTGCTGTAATGGTATTGATTGAGTTTGCCAAGGCACTCTTTAAGGTTCTAAAACCACCATATTTTCTGTCAGAGTTATCTGGACTCCAAGGCAGCGGATTGCCAAATTTTCCAGCTTCGATAGTTATTTTTGTATTTGGAAACGTATCACAAGGTGACAAGTGCAATTGGTCTATGGCCGTAGCATATACAAACGGTTTAAAAGTAGAACCTACCTGGCGCTTTCCTTGTTTCACGTGATCATATTGAAAATGTCGGTAATTTATGCCGCCCACCCAAGCTTTCACATGACCTGTTTGAGGTTCCATGGACATCATTCCTGCGTGTAAGAAAGTTTTGTAATAACGCATGGAATCTGCAGGTTTCATAATGGTGTCGATTTCTCCTTTCCAAGAAAAAACGGTCATTGGAGTTGGCTTATCGAAAGACGCCAAAATCTCCTTTTCACTTCTGCCATTGGCTTTCATTTTCCGCCAACGTTCAGATTGACGCATGCTTCTATTGAGCAAGCCTGTGATTTCCTCTGGTTTTAAATCTAAAAATGGTGCTGTTTTGTTTCGATCAGGGGTGTTTTGGTGAAAAAATTCAGCCTGTAGCCTGGCCATATGCTCATGTACCGCATCTTCAGCATATTGCTGCATACGGGAATCAATGGTCGTGTAAATTTTCAGACCGTCATCATACAAACTATAAAGTCCTGTGCCATCTGGTTTTGGATTATCTTTGATCCAATCCTTCATAAACTCGGTGAGGTAGGCCCTGAAATAAGTGGCCAAGCCTTCGCGATGGGATTCAGGAGTATAACGTAAGCCCAAATCTAACTTTTTAAGAGAATCACTCACATGCTCGGTGATATAATCGTATTTTTCGAGTTGGTCCAATACAACATTTCGTCTATTTTTAGTACCTTCTGGATTACGCATAGGTCTTGGATTGTAAAGCGCGGAGTTTTTGAACATGCCCACCAACATCGCAGATTCTTTGACGTCCAAGTTTTTTGTTTCTTTCCCAAAGTAAATTCTAGCGGCACTTCTAATACCATCAGCATTGTTACCAAAGCCATAGATATTGAAGTACATTGCAATAATCTCTTCTTTGGTGTATTGACGTTCCAAACGGATAGCGATGACCCATTCCTTTATTTTCTGAGTTGCCGTTTCCAGTTTATTTTTGGATCTAACACCAACAAACAATTGTCTTGCCACCTGTTGTGAAATTGTACTTGCGCCACCTCTTTTTCCTAAGAAAAAGAATGCCCTCAGTGTACCTCTTGCATCAATTCCTGAATGATCATGAAAACGCACATCTTCCGTTGCAATCAACGCATCAACCAAATGCTTGGGCAATTCTGTATAATCTACTGGGGTACGGTTGTCATTATTGTAAATTTTAGCCAATAAGTCACCATCAGAAGAAATGATCTCCGTAGCCAAATTAGTAGATGGGTTTTCTAAACGGGTATAATCTGGCATTTCACCAAAAACACCCCATGAAGCCAAGAAAAATAATAAAACAATAAATAACACGCCTCCTAAAATGGTCATCCAAAACCATCTTATATATTTGGAAAAATTTTGAGTTTCTGCTTTCTTTTTCGCCATAATCTAAATTAATTCGTTGCAGGTTCAATCCTGAATCCCACATCTGTAATACCTTCTAAGTTGTCAACGCCATTAACCTCCCCATTATTTCGCATGGCGTGCTGAATGGTGATTATATATTCTCCGACCTCATCAAATTTAACGCCTTCCCTATACCACAATTTATTCTCCTTAACATCTGTAAATCCTTCTCCCATTAGGGTTCCGTCAGGTTTTGCCATCTGATATTCCAAAGTGTCCTTAATGGTTTTGCCGTGCGGAAAATTGATCTCAGAAATCAAAAATAAATTGCTGAATTTATAATCATTAGTAGTTCTAATGTTGATGAAAAGATTATAAATATTTGTTGAATCTGGTGGTGTCACGGTAAACGAAATCAAGCTATCCTTGTTCCATTGGTTGGGCACCGATTTATATTCGTCAAAAATTTGATTGGAATCACAACCGAACACCAAAAGCACAGTTGTTAAAAGTATCCAAGAAAATTTATTTGGCATCGTTATTAGGATTGGATTTGTTTGGATTTGGTTTTCTGCGTTTCTTTTGACCTGTTTTTTGAGGCGGTTTTTGTTGTGATTTTTGCTGAGGTTTCTTGGCTTCAGTATCTTGCTTTTGTGTCTCTGGTCTGTTAGTTTTGCTTTTCGTATTTCTACGTTTGCTCTTACGTTTTGGGGTATCAAAACGCGTTAAACTATCTTGACCAACGACATTCTCAAAATCAGACTTTACGTCTTCAATCAATTCTGACGCATAATCTTCAAGGCTCGTCACCTTTTCTTTTTTCTTATTTAAAGCGATAATTTCATTGGCCTGATCTGTTGTCAGTTTGTGCCAATTCATCCATTCACCTTCATAGGCAAACCACATAAATCCTCTAAAAATATCAGTTTTTTGGCAAACTGCTGTCCCTTTTTCAGTATAGAGTTTGGTATCCGTTTTCGGAAAATCTTTTAGGGCATCCAAATAGGCATCCAGCTCGTAGTTTAGGCAACATTTCAATTTACCACATTGTCCAGCTAATTTTAACGGATTTAATGATAATTGCTGATAGCGCGCCGCCGAAGTGCTCACAGACCTGAAATCTGTCAACCACGTAGAACAGCACAATTCACGACCACAAGATCCAATACCACCAAGACGTGCAGCTTCTTGTCGGAAACCTACTTGTTTCATTTCTATTCGGGTGCGGAATTCCTTGGCAAACAATTTTATCAATTCCCTGAAATCAACGCGTTCTTCTGCAGTATAATAAAAAGTAGCTTTACTGGCATCTCCTTGGTATTCAATGTCAGAAATCTTCATTTGCAACTTTAAGTCAATGGCAAATTGTCGCGCTTTGACCTTCATGGGTTCTTCCTTATCGCGTGCATCAGACCATACATCGATATCGCGTTGGGATGCTTTTCGGTAGATCTTTAAAACGTTCTCTTCGTCATCAAGTTTAACGTGTTTTCGTTTCATTTGAATCCTCACCAATTCTCCGGTTAGGGTGACCATACCAATATCATGACCAGATTGTGCCTGAGTAGCAACAACATCACCAATGCTTAGCGTTAAATTTTCTGTATTTTTATAATATTCTTTACGTCCATTTTTGAAACGTACTTCGACTCCAATAAAAGGCTCTTCGCCTTGCGGGAGAGACATGTTGGCCAACCAATCAAAAACAGTTAATTTATTGCAGCTATCTGTGCCACAAGTACCATTGTTCTTGCATCCTTTTGGTTGTCCGCCCTTTCCGGTTGAGCAACTATTACAACTCATGTTATGTTATATATATAATTCGTTTGGTAACGAATGAGGATTAATAAATTATGCCCTTGCACACATTAACTTCTTAAAATCGTGAAAGTACAAGATCATCTTATTTTAAAACGTAAAGATAAGATTATTTATTTCAGTTATATAATTGAAAATCATGTAACTGATTGAAAACTTTTAAAAAATTATAATAAGCTTTACTGCAATAGATTACAGTTAATTTTATACATTTATGAATCGATTCTTAAAAGTTAAATAATTTCAATGCTGACATATTCATATCATCTCGATGTCTTCTAAATAACCGATAAACACTACACATTATGAAAATCAACTCTACGCTACTGATTTTATTTAGTCTTTTATTATGTTCAATTAATTCCTTTTCTCAGGATATTTCTTCTACCGTTATAGGAGGTGAATATAAATTTAATGAAAACAAAACCCAATGTTTGACCGATGAACAACGCAAAGAAGTCCTCAATGATATTAAGTCAAATATCTCCCAACTAAAATCCCAAAACAGATTAGCTCATAATGAGGCTCAAAAACGCGCGCCTACAACGCTGTTTAGTTGGCCGGTAAAAATGAAAGATGGCGCTCCATACAATGAAGTTTGGGCTATTTCCAACTATGTTGATCATAACTCTGAATTTCCCAATAAACTTCTTGATTATAATTGTGGTGATAAAACTTATGACACAAATGACGGCTACAACCATATGGGTGTGGATATTTTTACTTGGCCATTTACGTGGAAGATGATGGATAATGACGAGGCGGAAATTATAGCCGCTGCGTCAGGCCAAATTATTGCGATAAGCAGGTCACAATTCGATAGAAGTTGTAGGTTTAATGATAATCTTTGGAACGCGGTATATGTGCAACATGCTGATGGGAGTGTGGCACTTTATGGCCATATGAAAAAAGATTCTCCAACGTCAAAAAATGTGGGAGATACCGTAGAACGCGGTGAATATCTTGGGATTGTGGGAAGTTCTGGAAATTCTACAGGACCACATTTACATTTTGAAGTCTATTCAGAGATTGAATGGAATGGTGTAGGACAGGATGTATTGGTAGATCCTTTTGCAGGCGACTGCAATAGCATGAACACCGATTCTTGGTGGGAAGATCAAAAACCGTATATAAACACAAATATTAATGCTGTGTTAACACATTCGGCAGTTCCAATATTCCCAACATGTCCTGACCAGGAAACGACCTATGAAAAAAATGAGTTTACACCTGGTGAAACTGCAATTTTTATAGTTTATTTGAGAGATCAAATTGCACAAACCAATTTAAATCTAAAAGTTCTTAGACCAGATGGGACTGTTTTTGCAAATCGTGATTATGCATTGGTTCATAACTATTCGAGTTCTTGGTGGGCTTTTTCATACGTCATGCCATCTGTTTCTGGTGAATGGACATGTAGATATACCTACCAAGGGCAAGTTGTCGATCACAAATTTACAGTGGGCACATTGGGTGTTGAAGACTCTGAATTTGATGCCATTACCATTTATCCAAACCCATTTAATGACGTGGTTAACATTCAATCCAACAGCACTGTCAACAAAGTATCGGTAGTGGATATTCTTGGTAAAACAGTGATGACCAAAACGAATGGTGCAGAAAGCATTAAAGAAATCAACCTTGAGTCTTTATCAAAAGGTTTATACTTTTTAAGATTGGAAGGTCTCAACAATGAGCAAAAGACCATCAAGTTGATTAAAGAATAATAGAGTTATCCATTTAGGTTCAGTCAAGAATAATTATTAGTTCTCGACTGAACCCAAACGGATACCACACATCTTAAAATGTGCCGGTTTATTTGTTTAGAATCTCAAAGATATTCCTCAAGTCCTGTTTGTAAGGCAAGTGGTCTGCACGCCCTTTTTTAAAGATATCATTACTATTCCCTTGACCTTTACGAAGTTCTTTTTGCTCGTCATAGGGTAAATGATGAACTTCCATACATGTTGATGAACAACAATTATCCATTTTTTCCTTGCATGCTTCACATTGTATAAAAAGCAAATGACAAGCGTCATTGGCACAATTGGTATGCAAATCGGCAGGGTTTCCGCATTGGTGACAATGTGCAATTACATCGTCAGAAATACGTTCTGATCGGCGTTGATCAAACACGAAGTTCTTACCAATAAATTTATTTTCTAGACCTTTTTCATTGATCTGTCTGACATAATGGATGATGCCACCTTCCAATTGAAACACATTTTTAAAACCTTTATGTTTGTAATAGGCACTTGCTTTTTCACATCGGATACCTCCTGTACAATACATGACCAAGTTCTTATCTTCTTTATGGTCTTTTAAATCTTCTTCAATAATATCCAAAGACTCCCTAAATGTATCCACATCTGGTGTCACGGCATTTTTAAAATGACCAATTTCACTTTCATAATGGTTTCTCATGTCCACCAAAACCGTGTTCTCATCTTCAATAAGCTCATTGAACCGTTCAGCATTCACATGAACACCAATATTGGTCACATCAAAAGTAGCGTCATTCAATCCGTCGGCCACAATCTTATCGCGGACTTTGACTTTTAATTTTAAAAACGCAAAATTATCATGTTCAATGGCAATATTGAGTCGCACGTTTTCTAAAAATGGAATACTGTCTAAATGAGATTTAAAGGGTCCAAAATGATCGGCTGGAATAGACAATTGAGCATTAATGCCTTCATTGGCCACGTAGATTCGTCCCAAAACATCAAGGTTGTTCCAAGCTAAAAATAATTGATTTCTAAGAGTTTCTGGATTGCCAATTTTGGCGTAGGCGTAGAAAGAGATGGTCAAGCGGTCTTTTCCCGCTTGAGCAATGAGTTCTGCTCTTTCTTTAGCGCTTAAGTTATTGTACAGTTGCATGCTATACTAATTGTTTAAGGTTAAAGTTGGGCAAAGATAAGGAAAAAAGTTTTTGGTGATCAGTATTTTCAGTCGGAAGTGGGTAGTCGGAAGTGGGAAGTTCCTAACACCCTTTATTAAATTAGGCGCTTTTTAAGACTTTCGCTAAAATCTGCGCAATCTGTGGGAAATTCATTGAGCATTTGTCATCGTTCATCAAAATAAAAAAAGCACCAGAGACTCCATCTCAAGTGCTTTTTCGAGGACTAACTCGTTAATACTATTTTTTTAAATTTCCATTTATAAAATAGATTCTGCGCTAGCCACCATCGGCTTTACAATTACCATTCAAACAGATGGCAATTGAAACGCCTAATGCGCTGTTAAAAATAATCCTCTTAAAAAACTTCATCTGTTACATTTTAAAGGTTATTAAAAGTCAGATACAAGTTGCCACTTATAAAAAGTGACGCATTTTATAGCAAGATTTCCCAATCTTATTAGGTAGATGCGCAAACTATAAAAAGGTTGCGTGATAAAGATTTTTAAGATGAAAAAAAGTCGTATTTTAGCTTCAATAAAAATTAGAAAAAGAACAACAAATGAGTAGTGAAAAAGAAGCAAAATTAAAGGCCCTTAAACTGACGTTAGATAAGTTGGATAAAGCCTATGGCAAAGGGGCTGTAATGATGATGAGCGACCAATCTGTGGTGGATGTTGAGGCGATCTCTTCAGGTTCATTAGGTTTGGATATTGCCTTGGGTGTTGGTGGGTATCCACGAGGTAGGGTGATTGAAATATATGGACCAGAATCTTCCGGTAAAACAACCTTAGCATTGCACGCTATAGCCGAAGCACAAAAAAATGGAGGTATTGCCGCATTTATTGATGCTGAGCACGCCTTTGACAGAACTTATGCTGAAAACTTACATGTAGATTTAGAGAACCTAATCATTTCACAACCTGACAATGGGGAACAAGCATTGGAAATTGCCGATAACTTAATTCGCTCAGGGGCGATTGATATCGTCGTGATAGATTCGGTTGCGGCCTTGACTCCAAAAAGTGAGATTGAAGGTGAAATGGGCGACTCAAAAATGGGTTTGCATGCACGATTAATGTCCCAAGCCTTAAGAAAATTAACTGGTTCCATCAGCAAAACCAATTGTACGGTGATATTCATTAACCAATTACGTGAAAAAATTGGAGTGATGTTTGGCAATCCTGAAACCACAACTGGAGGTAACGCATTAAAATTCTATGCTTCCGTGAGATTGGACATCAGACGATCTACTCAGATCAAGGAAACTGATGGGAATGTCATTGGTAACAAAACTCGTGTGAAAGTGGTGAAAAACAAAGTGGCCCCACCATTTAAATTGGCTGAGTTTGATATCATGTATGGTGAAGGAATTTCTAAAGTTGGTGAGATTTTGGATATTGCCGTTGAAAATGAAATCATAAAGAAGAGCGGTTCATGGTTCAGCTACGGAGAAACAAAATTAGGTCAAGGTAGAGACGCCGTTAAGTCCTTAATAAAAGACAATCCAGAACTTAGTGATGAATTAGAAGCCAAGGTTAGAGTAATAGCCAAAGCAGCCACTTCGGGTGACGACTAAAACAAATCATTTTGTGCTGTTATGCAGCGTAAACTATAAAAATCCCTCAAAAAGGGATTTTTTTTGTTTTATGACGCAACCTTTGGGATTAAAACGCATCTACATAATGAAAAAGAAAAAGATACCTTAATTCCATTTTTTATGAAAAAATTTGTTTTTTTATGTGTTGTGCTGTTGTCATTGGCATCTTGTAGTATTGATGATTCCAATGATTTCTATAATGAAATACTTCCGGTAGAAAGTGTTGTCATGCCAGAAGAGTTTGTCCTTGGTGAAGTTTATCCTATTACAGTCAAATACATTCGTCCGGTTGGATGTTATGTCTTCTATGATTTTTATTACACGCGAGAATTAAATCAACGAACTGTAGCGGTTGTCAATTCAGTGTATCCAAATCAAAATTGTGGCCTTTCTGAAGAAGCAGAAGTTGAAGCTACATTCAACTTTAAAGTGACCAGTAATGGCACTTATATCTTTAAGTTTTGGCAAGGGAAAGATGAAAGCGGAACGGATTTATATTATATTGTAGAAGTGCCTGTTGTGGAACCGGAAGCATAGACGAATCACTAATACTATAACTGTGAGTTTAGAACAACTCATTATCAATTGTAAAAAAAACGATGCTAAAGCTCAAAGCCAGATATACAAGCTCTTTTCGGGTAAATTGTTTTCGCTTTGCCTTAAGTATTCAAAAAATTATGCAGAGGCACAAGACAATCTGCAGGACTCTTTTGTGACCATTTTTAAAAAGATTGACCAGTTTAGTCATAAAGGTTCTTTGGAAGGCTGGATGAAACGCATTACCATCAACACGGCGCTTCAGCGTTACAGAAGTGTAGGTGTTTTTAATATTGTCAATGAAGATCAAATAGAAGATGTTGCCATTGAAATCGATGAGGAAGAAATAAGTCTTGATTTCCTATTAAGCATCATTCAGGAGTTGCCCGACAGATATAGATTGGTATTCAACCTTTACGTTTTAGATGATTATTCGCATCAGGAAATAGCTGATATGTTGGATATTTCAACAGGAACATCAAAATCAAACCTCTCCAGGGCCCGATTGATTTTAAAAGAGAAAATAGAACATTATAAAGTGCGAGACAATTCGCAAAGTTTATAAATGAATGATAAAAAACATATAGACCGTCTTTTTCAGGAGAAATTCAAAAATTTTGAAGCCACTCCTGACGATGCTGTGTGGGAGAACATCCACAATGCACTTCATAAAGATAAGCGCAAACGTCGCGTGGTTCCTTTATGGTGGTTTGCAGCGGGTGTTGCTGCCGTTTTGGTGTTGCTACTTACGGTTGGTGATATTTTCAATCGTGGTGAAAGATTTAACACTCCAGAAACTCAAACTGTCGGCAATGAAAATACGCGCGGTTCATCTAAATCAACTCACGAAATTACTGTTGACCAAAATAAAAGTAATTCAGGTGATATAGAAAACAACACTTCTAATGACCTAGTAAATACTGAGCAATCTGAAAGCACAGAGAATACCTCTAAAAATGACATTCATAAAAAGTCAGAAAACGATAACGATAAAACAGCGACACAAATCGCACAAGAGAATTCCCGCGGCAACAAAGTCAATCCATCGGATGCTAGAGATAATATAACTTCTTCTAAAAAGGAGAAAACGTCTGTTTCAAATATCAAAAAAGAAGCCATCGCTAAAAACACCCCAAATCTACCTGGGCTTGATGCCAATCAAAAAGCTACAGAACCAGATGGTGTAAGAAATAAAGTAATCCCAGAATCTGAGAAAGATCAAACCCAAATTGCTAAGGTTACAGATCAGAACATTTCTAAAGAAACAGAAACACTTAAAGAAAATAAAGACCTAATTGCCTTAAATAAAGAGCAAGAAAGTATTGAAGAGGCTATTGCCAAAGCCAATTCGACAAATGAAAAAGAAAAAGAAGAGCAACCAAACAGGTGGAACATTACCCCAAATGTGGCACCTGTTTATTTTAACAGTTTAGGAAAAGGCTCAACTATTTCTAGTCAATTTGTAAATAACAGCAAAAGCGGCGAAGTTAATATGAGTTATGGCATCAATGGCAGTTATGCTATTAATGATAAGATAAAAATTAGAGCAGGAGTCAACAAGGTAGCTTTAGGTTATAGCACTGATGGAGTTATGGCATTCAAGGATATCAATAGCTCTAATGGCAATACAGGCAGTAAAGACTTGCAGAACATCAATTTCACGAGCCAAAGAAAAGCAGATGCCTACATGAGTACGTCCAACATCAATTCAGAATCGGCGCCACAGTTTATGGTCTCTAACGTTAACGGTGCTTTAGAACAGCAATTTGAATATATTGAAGTGCCTTTAGAAGTTGAATATAGCATTATAGACAGTAAAATTGGAATGAACGTCATTGGAGGATTTAGCACGCTTTTCCTTAATAACAATGAAGTTTATACGGTTTTAAACAATGAAAGATCACTCTTGGGCGAAGCAAATAATATCAATAGTACAAGTTATAGTGCCAATTTTGGATTAGGTTTTAACTATAACATATCACATACACTTAAACTAAATCTTGAGCCGATGTTTAAGTATCAATTAAACACATTTACCAATACGTCAGGCGATTTTAGACCGTATTTCATTGGTGTTTATACAGGGTTTAGATTTAAATTTTAGATTTTTAGTTGGTTAGGTAGTTATTGCAAATGCGCAATGATGAAGAAAAGCCGCTCTGTGCCAAGAGCGGTTTTTTTAGTGTTTACGGTATACCAACAATTGCTCAAGAATAATATTCCTAGCCTGACTATTTAAAGCTTTTGCGTCTTTTGAAGTGAGACTTTCCGTACTTAAAAACTGATGGACTTTAACACGCATCTTACCTGGTCCACCGCTAAAAAACACATACGAAAAACGGTCTTTATTATCTACAAAAGTCATCGGGACAATGGGAATTTGATGATTAATGGCCAATCTAAAAGCACCATCCTTAAATTCGTCCAGAACAATATTTTCATCCGGCACACCTCCTTCAGGAAAAATACAGATGCTCAACCCTTGTTTCAACCGTTTTTGAGCTCTTAAAAAAACAGCTCTTCGGCTTTTTTCAGAACCTCTATCCACTAAAATACAGGTGCGCTTATAGAAAAATCCAAAAAGCGGAATCTTTGCCAATTCGGCCTTTCCTACAAATACGAACGGATTTTTCGCACTCACTAACATCAACATAATATCTGCCATTGACGTGTGATTGGCAATAAACATATAGCTTTCTTTTAAGTCTAGAGGCTGTTCTTTTTTAACAATCCACCTAAAACCCATACCTATTAAGATGATTTTAGCCCATAAACGGGCCAATTTAAAGAAATAGGGATACCAAGTTTCCTTTAAAATAGAGAGGACTAAAATCGGAAACAATATCAGAATCGGCACGGTTACTAAAATGTAAAACCAAATGCGGTAAAGAATCCAAAAGGGGTATTTTACAATTTTCATCGGCTCAAAACTAAGTAATTTAATTGAGCTATTGATTGAAAAAATTTCGCAGTAGTCCCAGAATATAAGATCGGCTAAACATGGAGATTAACTATGTTGAACCTAAAGGTTTCCTGCCTGCGCAGGAATTGGAAACCAAATGCGGTAAAGAATCCAAAAGGGGTATTTTACAATTTTCATCGGCTCAAAACTAAGTAATTTAATTGAGCAATTGATTGAAAAAATTTCACAGTAGTCCCAGAATATAAGATCGGCTAAACATGGAGATTAACTACGTTGAACCTAAAGGTTTCCTGCCTGCGCAGGAATTGGAAACCAAATGCGGTAAAGAATCCAAAAGGGCTATTTTACAATTTTCATCGGCTCAAAACTAAGTAATTTATTTGAGCAATTGATTGAAAAAATTTCACAGTATTCGCAGAATTTAAGATCGATTAAACAAGGAGATTAACTACGTTGAACCTAAAGGTTTCCTGCATGCGCAGGAATTGGCTTCAAAATGTTCATCAACTTAAAACTAGCCAATTTAATTGAGCTATTGTTTGAAAAAAATTACCTTTGTGGTTCGTTGAACAATTAAAAAGATTCCCGCCTTCGCGGGAAATGTTATGGCAAGAATACTCACAGGAATACAAAGTACAGGCACACCACATTTAGGAAACATTTTAGGGGCAATCATGCCTGCAATCACTATGGCGAATGACTCTAAAAACAATTCGTTTCTATTTATCGCAGACATGCATTCCTTGACCCAAATCAAGGATGCCGAAACCCTACGTTACAACACCCATAGCGTTGCGGCTACTTGGCTGGCTTTTGGTTTAGATATTGAAAAAGTGGTGTTTTATCGTCAAAGCGACATACCTCAAACAACAGAGCTTTCTTGGTATTTAAGCTGTTTCTTTCCGTATCAACGTTTGATGCTGGCACACAGTTTTAAGGATAAGGCGGACCGACTTGAAGACGTGAATGCAGGCTTGTTTACTTACCCCATGTTGATGGCTGCCGATATTTTATTGTATGATGCCGAAATTATTCCAGTAGGAAAGGACCAATTGCAACATATTGAAATGACCCGTGATGTCGCTTCCCGTTTTCATGCCAGAATGGGCGAAACTTTTGTAATGCCAGAAGGTAAAATACAAGAAAACACGATGCTCGTTCCTGGAACCGATGGTACCAAAATGAGCAAAAGCAATAACAATTTCATCAATATATTTCTACCTGAAAAACAGCTACGTAAACAAATTATGGCCATTGAAACAGATAGCACGCCATTAGAAGATCCAAAAAATTGGAGCAGCTGTAATTGTTTTACAATTTATAGCTTATTGGCATCTGATGATGAGATCAAAACTATGAAGCAAAACTATGAACAAGGCAATTACGGCTATGGGCATGCTAAACAGGCTTTATATGAATTGATCCTTTCAAAATTTGAAACACCACGTGAACGCTATCATTATTATATGAATCATTTGGAGGAAATAGACAAAACTCTTGCGATTGGAGCTGAAAAAGCGCGATTGGTGGCAGACGAGGTTTTAGGACGGGTACGGACGAAACTTGGTTATTAGTTGCAAGAGCTATTCAGCGTTTCAAAACTTCAGGCGGAATACCGTGCACGTTTAAAATCTTCAAAAAATACCTTATTAGGATTTATCCATAATTTACGGCATTAATAAAGCCGACAGATCTAGAACCAAAAAACCCTCTCTGTTTTCAGAAAGGGTTTTTAAGTATTAAAAGAATCTGTAAAAATTAAACCTCAAATGGTTCAATTGATACATAAGACCTGTTGTCTTTTTTCTTTGTGAATTTCACTAGACCATCAACTTGTGCATGCAAAGTGTGATCTTTTCCGCCATACACATTTTCACCTGGGTGATGTGTATTGCCTCTTTGTCTTACGATGATATTTCCAGCAACAGCAGCTTGACCACCAAAAATCTTCACACCAAGGCGTTTCGATTCTGAGTCTCTACCGTTTTTAGAACTACCAACTCCTTTTTTATGAGCCATTGTCTTAAGGTTTTAAATATCTGCCTTGTCGGCAGACAGATTATTATATTATTTTTTGTCTTTCAACAAAGCTTTTGCTTGTTTTACCCACTCTTCAGTTTCGATCTTCTCACGAGTGATACCATCGATAGCTGAAAGTTCTTCTCTATCAGCAGCTTTCAATTTGCTGATTTGCTCAAAGGTATAAATACCTAATTCGTTGAGCTTCTCTTCGTAAACAGGACCGATTCCGTTGATCAATTTTAGATCATCAGCATCTGCTTTTAATGCCGTTCCAATACTGTGAAGTACTTTGTCAATGTTGATTTCAACGTTCGCATCTTCCGCTCTGTGCTCTGCACGAGTTACTAAATTCTCACTGACTTCAACTTCTTTTTTAGCAGTTTTCTTTGGTTCTACTTCTTTAGCCTCTTTAACTGGTGCAGCTTTTTCAGCTTTTGCTGGCTTTTCTGCCTTAGCAGGTTTAGCTTTTACAGTTTTGTCGGCTTTAGTAGCTCCTGAAGCAACAATGCTTTCAATAATGATTTCAGTAAGAGCTTGACGGTGTCCGTTTTTCACACGGTAACCTTTACGTCTTTTCTTTTTGAAAACGATAACTTTATCACCTTTAAGGTGACTTAAGACTTTTGCTCCTACTTGAGCTCCGTCTATAGCTGGGGCGCCTAAAGTAAATTTATCACCATCACCAATCAAAAGAACATTATCGAAAGACACAGTCTTTCCTTCTTCTGTTGCTAAACGGTGAACAAACACTTTCTGGTCTTTTTCAACTTTGAATTGTTGCCCTGCTATCTCTACAATTGCGTACATAGCGTAACGTTTAAATTAGTTAATTTTTATTCTAAAATGGGTGCAAATATACATCTAAATTATTAAACTACAAACGTTTTTTAACGCCTATAAGGATTATTTGAGATAAAATGAAGAAAGATGATGATTTTTCATTTTCTGGAAACTTAAAACTACAATTTACAAAAAAATTAGATTGCGCCAAAAGCTCTACTTCAATTACAGTTTCTGTCGTCCAATTGAGCCCTCTTCAGTTGGAATCAATTCAAAAATATGGGATGGTGCCAATGTTTTCTCAATAGTATGGGAGACATAGATTATAGTGATTTCAGTTTTTTCAACCAAAGTATTTATCAATTGTGAAACCAAAATCGTGTTTTCAGGATCAAGGCCTTCAAATGGTTCGTCCAAAATCAATAAGGGCGGTTGTTTAATTAACGCCCTAACTATTAACACCAATCGTTGTTGCCCTAAGGACAGTCTATTGAAATAAGAATTTTTTAAATGTCTCATTTCAATAATATCAAGCCATTGTAATGCTTTTTGCTGTTGCATCCCACTTGGCTTTGCGTATAATCCAATAGAATCAAAAAACCCAGATAGAACCATTTGTTCTACGGTATGATTTCTTTTAAACAACTCGCTGAGGTTAGTCGAAAAATAACCAATCTTCTTTTTGATATCCCAGATACTTTCACCACTTCCTTTCTTTCGGTCGAACAAAGTGATATCCTGTCCGAAAGCTTTAGGATTGTCGCCAGTAATTAAAGACAATAAGGTACTCTTTCCTGAACCATTAGGCCCAACGAGTTGCCAAAATTCTCCTTGTTTAACTTCCCATGAAATATTTTTGACGATGGGTTGCTCCTCATAGATTACAGAAACCTTATGGAATTTTATGTGGGTTTCATAAGCCTCTTTAAAGGACACGAGAGAACTTGGAAAATCAGATGTATATTTAAATCTTTTAGGTTCGGTTGCCGTTTTTTTCTCAGAAACAACAAAAGAGTTTTCAGACACAGAACCTCTATTCTTTATAAATGGCAATAAGCTTTCTTCTTCATGAACCAATTGTAGTATCGATATGGAATTTGACAATTCAAAAAGCCGCTCGTACAAAATCGTTCTTGACGACTGATCCAGATGGTCAAAAGGATTGTCAAAAATAATATAATCTGGATTTTGGGCCAAACAGTATTCCAAAAACAGCTTTCGTCGTTCTCCCGATGAAAAGGTGCGCAATGGCCTGTTTGCTGAAGTTGTAATTTCAATGGTGTGATGCCTGTGTTCTTTTTCAATTAATTCGGCAATTGCCAAATCAGAAAACAGGACACCTTCATAATCATTATAAATGCTTAGACCACCTGTACTCCTGCTGGATAAAATCTGATGTATAAAGGCGTTTTTATCAACAGCATTAGATACGACGATGCCGTAGTGAACAGGATTTTGATGCAATGTTTTGATTGACTTATCGAAGTTAGAATAAAGTTAACCTTAGAGTTTATCTTTTGGGGTATTATTACTGAAGTGTTCCTGTTGGCCAAGATTTTGACTTTTCTTAAAGATTTGCATCCAAGTCAATGTCAACACGGCAGTTGAGGCCAGCCCTTCCATTAGAATAATAAGAATTAAAATACCTCCACCGCGCTCAGTATCGTCAAACCAATTCTTTAAAATGGTTTCGGGAAATCCCTTATCGAGATGGAACATATAGACAGCCATAAAAACAATAAAGCATCCCGTGGCAATAAATCCAGTAAGCAAACCGGTTTTAAAACCATCCACATAGGTGAAATCAGCAGTGTACTTATATTTGTAATACTTGATGGCGAAGTAAATGCCCGCCGCCATGAAGAGACCATTGGCCAAACGCAACCAAAGCTTATCATGCAAATTGAATAGTCTCAAAATCAAGAAATAAGCAATTAAGCTACCGGCAACAAACAACCCATATTTTAAGGCCACTGATAAAGATCTGTTCATAAAATGATGATTTAAGTTTTTAGAATCTTAAATTTCGACAAAATTTCACTATTAAAGTAACTTTTTAAGCTTAAATTTTGTCGTATATACCCAATTGCTATATTCATTGCTTATTTTTGTTTGGATTTGTAACAAATGCTTACATAAGGTTACTTATAGTACACGATAACTAATATTTTAAAAAACACACAATGAAAAAACACTTATTCTCTTTAACCGCTTTGCTGCTTTTTGGCACTCTTGCCAACGCACAACAGGTTGAATTTGAAGAGTTTGATTTAGACAACGGATTACACGTCATTCTTCATCAAGACAATTCAGCTCCCGTAGTAATTACCTCAGTAATGTATGATGTTGGAGGAAAAGATTATGAACCTGGTCGGACCGGCTTTGCCCACTTTTTTGAACACTTATTGTTTGAAGGCACCAAAAACATTGGTCGTGGCGAATGGTTTACTATTGTCTCTTCAAACGGAGGTTCCAACAATGCCAACACGTCTCAGGATAGAACTTACTATTATGAAGTTTTCCCTTCAAATAATTTAGAACTTGGTTTATGGATGGAGTCTGAGCGTTTGATGCATCCAATCATCAACCAAATTGGTGTGGATACTCAAAATGAAGTGGTAAAGGAAGAAAAAAGATTGCGTTTTGACAATGCTCCTTATGGCGGATTCTTAGCTGCAATTGGCGAGAATTTATTCAAAGTACATCCTTATAAAGAAAAGCTCATTGGTGAAATGGAAGACTTGGATGCTGCTACATTAGAAGAATTCAACGCTTATTTCAAAAAATATTATGTCCCGAATAATGCAGTTTTAGTAGTTGCTGGTGATATTGATGTTGCTAAGACAAAAAAAATGGTGAAGGATTATTTTGGTCCAATCCCAAGAGGTGCTGATGTGGTTAGAAATTTCCCTAAAGAAACACCAGTTACTGAAACAATTAAAGCGAATTACTACGATAACAATATCCAAATTCCAGCCGTTATTGCTGCATACCGTACACCGGGTTTTAAAGAACGCGAATCTTATATATTGGATATGATTTCAAGTTATTTAAGTGGTGGTAAAAGCTCTGTACTTTACAAAAAAATGGTAGATGAAAAGAAAATGGCACTGCAAGCACAGGCCATCAACGTAGGCCAAATGGATTACAGCGTATTTGCAATCCTAGCTTTACCTTTAGGAGATGTGCCATTGGACAGCTTATTGGCTGAAATGGATGAGGAAATCGTTAAACTTCAAAATGAATTGATTTCTGAAAGAGATTACCAGAAACTTAAAAATCAGTTTGAAAACCAATACGTCAACTCTAACTCAAGCGTTTCAGGTATTGCTGAGAATTTGGCAACCAACTACCTTTTAAAAGGTGATGTGAACCTCATCAATAATGAAATTGATATCTATCGTTCTGTCACAAGAGAAGAAATTAGAGATGTTGCCAAAAAATATTTGAGTTCAAACCAACGCCTTGAGCTTGACTATCTTCCAAAAAAAGATAACCAATAATTAAAACTTAAAAACAAACATTGTATCATATGAAAACTTATATATCAGGATTCTTAATGGTGTTTTTTATGGCCTTTTCTGCTCACGCACAAATTGACCGTTCAAAACAACCTCAACCCGGACCTGCTCCAAAAATCGATCTAAAATCACCACAAGAATTCACTCTTAAAAACGGGATGAAAGTTATGGTTGTTGAAAACCATAAACTCCCTAGAGTTTCATTTAGCTTAACTATTGACAATAAACCAGAAACTGAAGGCGCTAAAGCTGGTGTTTCCAGCTTGGTTGGTGGCATGATGGGCAATGGAACCACATCTATCTCTAAAGAACAATTCAATGAAGAAATTGATTTCTTAGGTGCGCGGTTAAACTTCAGTTCTTCGGGAGCTTTTGCCAGTGCCTTAATTCAATATTCTGATAGAATTTTAGAATTAATGGCTGATGCTGTCATCCACCCATTGTTAGTTGAGGACGAGTTCTTAAAAGAGCAAGAACGACTCATTGAAGGCTTAAAGACACAAGAAAAAAGTGTTGATGCTGTTGCTTCACGTGTTGGAGATGCTTTGTCTTATGGCGTAAAGCATCCTTATGGGGAATTTGTAACTACCGAAACTGTCAATAACATCACCTATGGAGATGTGAAGGCTTTTTACGAAGAAAGTTTCAATCCTAATCACGCGTATTTGGTAGTTGTTGGCGATGTGAATTTCAAAACCATTAAATCTCAAATCGAAAAACGTTTCGGAAACTGGACAAAATCTGTAGACATTCAAACGAATGTTCCGGAGGCCATGCCAAATGCCCAATACACACAAATCAATTTTGTGGATATGCCAAACGCGGTACAATCAAACATTGTATTGACCAACAACGTCAATTTGAAAATGAATGATCCAGATTACCATGCCGTATTGATTGCCAATAAAATCTTAGGAGGTGGCTTTGATAGTTACCTTAACATGAACTTACGTGAAAAGCATGCCTATACCTATGGCGCAGGATCTAACGTAAATGCCGATAAATATATTGGTCGTTTTAGAACTAGTACTGCAGTAAGAAATGCCGTTACGGATAGTGCGGTTGTTCAAACATTAAAAGAAATTAAGCGTATTAAAGAAGAACCAGTAGACCCAATAGCTCTTAAAAACGCAAAAGCAAAATACGTAGGCGATTTTGTATTGGCTTTGGAAAGTCCGCAAACTGTGGCGCGTTATGCTTTAAATATTAAGCTGAACAACTTGCCAAAGGATTTTTACGAAACTTTCTTACAGAAAATAAATGCTGTTACTGCTGAGGACGTCACGCGTGTAGCTAACAAATATTTCAAACCTGAAAATGCGCGTATTATCATTGTTGGTAAAGGTGCCGATGTTCTGGAAAACTTAGAGAAAACAGGAATCCCAATTTTATATTTTGACACCTTTGCGAATCCTGTTGATAAGCCGAAATTCACTAAACCAATTCCTGCAGGAGTAACAACTCAAACCGTGATTGACAATTATTTTAAAGCGGTTGGTGGTAAAGACAAAGCGAAATTGGTAAAAACAGTTTGGACTGATGCTAATGTCACTATTGAAGGCATGCCTTTTTCTCCATTGGGCGAAATGAAAGCCATGACACCTAACAAAACCTCTCTGGAAATGTCGATTGAAGGCATGGGTGTGATCATGAAACAAAAATTCAACGGCACCACTGGGTATATGGAACAACAAGGTGCAAAACTTGAACTTACAGAAGATCAGATTGCAGACCAAAAAGCTGAAAATTCAATTTATCCAGAATTGTATTATGAGCCAAGTGCGGTATCTTTAGAAAGTATGATCAGTATTGATGGAAAAGATGCTTATAAAGTAAAAGTCACTTTAAATGGTAAAGATTCTTTCCGTTACTACGAGGTCGAGTCAGGCTATCTAGTAAGAGTTGAAAAAACAACGGAAGCACAAGGACAAACATTTACAACTGTTGAAGATTTTGGCAATTATTCGCCAGTAAAAGAAATGATGTATCCTTACAGCATGTCTGTTACTACCGGACCGCAAGTAATCAAAATGAACGTGACCAACCACAGAGTAAACGAAGGTGTTACTGAAGAAGATTTCAATTAACATCTAGTCATAATAGTATAAATTAAAAAGTCTGAAGTTTTGAACTTCAGACTTTTTTTGTGCTTTATAAAACCCCACACCATATATGAATTTTTTTCAAGGTAACTCCCTGTGTGATAAATTGTTGATTTTTGATGAAAAAAACCTTAACTTTTCTTAAGTTTGTTTCATTATAACCATTTTGAAATCTTTAACTCAAATAGAGTTTTAAATTATTATACACTATGAAAACATTCAAAACACTTGTATTGCTTACTGCCTTGGCACTATTCTCAGTAAGTTGTAAAGAGGCTCAGCCAGAAGTTAAAACAATTGAGATGGAGCAACCAGAAACGGTCTCTGAAAAGCAGTTGGATCCTAATGCCACCTATGCAAAAGCAGAGTTTGGAATAGACGGAATGACCTGCGCCATGGGTTGTGCAAAAATGATTGAAAAGAAAATCGCTAAAATGGATGGCGTAAAATCGGCTACAGTTGATTTTGACACACGTTTGGCAATGGTGGAATATGATAACGCCAAAGTAAGCCCTAGCTCTCTAGAAGAGGCTGTTGTGTCGGTTTCAGACACCTACAGCGTGAAGGACATGAAAAATGTTGACGCATTTTCTACAGACCATAACTGTGGAGCAGATTGTAAAATGGCATGTTGTGCAGATAAGAACATGGGAGACGAACAAGCTTCTATGGATAAAAAAGCATGTAAAGACGACTGTAAAAAGGCTTGTTGCGCTAAAAAGGAGAAAGCCTAAAGCTTCTAACATATTAAGTATTACAAAAACCGCTGTTGCACAATCAGTGGTTTTTTTATTTACCTCAAGGCGTAACCTTTTGGCGCCCACCATGGATGGATTTCAATCACCAAACTGCCTGCTTTAACCATAGGATCGGCATTTGCGAGACTGTCCGCCATTTTTAAAGTAGGCACATTGTATATGGTAATGCCTGTGATATCATTAATATCTCCAAAAGGACCCGAAATATCCGCATACCCTAAATCATACATTTTTTTTAAATGCTCCAAATGAAGTTTTAATAACCGTTTGGATTCTTCTTCGTTTTGAGTTTTCTTGGGACCTGTCTTTAAAAAAGCAATAAAATATTGCTGCATGATAACCGTGTCCTTCGTTTTCTCATCAATAACATCAAAAATTTGATACCCCTTGGTCAACAAGTCTTCTCGGATTTCCGTTTGGGTCCTGGGTTCAGGAATGATCGTATCCAAACGCTCTGAACTGACGGTCACATCATCTTTGTCTATTTTTCGGTATTTCTCATTGCAGGAAGTCAAAAAGAGAATTGCTCCTACTATCCAAATTATATTTTTCATCATTCCGAGGTTTATAAAATTACTACTAAGACCAATTTTTATAAGGGTTCTTTAGCAATTGAGAGTTAAAGTATTTTGCTTGCCCAGTAACTTCCTTACCTAGCCACTTCGGCTTTAAAAACACTTCAGAAACGTGGCTGAGTTCAATCTCTGCCACAATCAGTCCTTCATTAGTGCCAAAAAACTCATCCACTTCAAAAACATGATCTCCAGCATTGACTTCATACCGAATCTTATCAATAACACCTTCTTCACACAGCTTCAACAGCGCCAAGGCATCTGATATGGAAATTTGCTTTTCCCATTCAAAACGCGATACGCCATCTTCTGAGGGTTCGCCTTTTATGGTCAAGAACCCTTCCTCGCCACTAATCCTGACACGAACGACTCGGCGTTTATCTGAATTCAAAAAAGCTTGAACAATTCGGGTTCGCCTAAATGCTTCGGACTTAAACGCGTCTGAAACAACTAAAAACTTACGTTCTATTTCAATTAATTCACTCACCTAATTCTTGTATTTTTTCGGATTCTATTCGTACTGAATTGTACTTATTATTTGCCACCCACACCATACATTTGGCAATGGTTTCTGGGGCAATAGGTTCATAACGTTTAAGTCCTCCAAAACGGAACATGGGTTTTATTAGACCCATTAGGGCATTAAACACATATTCCCCAAATCGAAATTCATCGCGTTTACCGCTAATCAATGACGGTTGTAAAATATAAGTATGTGGAATCTGTTGCTCCAATACGGCAGCTTCCATTTTCCCTTTGGTTCTATTGTAAAAAACTTTGCTCTTCTTTTTGGCTCCCAAAGCTGAAATCACTAAAAATGTATCAATACCATTCTTTTTACAGAGTTTTGCCGCAGCGACAGGTATTCCATAATCAATTTTAACGTAGGTTTCCTTATTTGACGTTTTCGCCTTGGTAGTTCCCACACAACAAAACACTTCATTTGCCTTAAACTTATCGCCATAATGCGACAACTCAAATAGGTCAATGATATATTCTTCTAATTTGGGATGCTTTATATTACAGCTATTTCTTCCAAAAACAATCACATGGCCATAACGCTCATCTTCCAAGAGCATTTTCAATAAAATGCTTCCTGTAAACCCAGTTGCTCCCAAAACAATCGCTGTTTTTGCCATCTTTATAATTTCTGTTCCGTTTAGATGTTATAAATTTACACTATGCCAAACGATTTACCAATAAGAAAGATCATTCATGTAGATATGGACGCCTTTTACGCATCTGTTGAACAAATGGATTTTCCTGAATTAAAAGGCAAAGCATTGGCCGTTGGCGGTAGCGAGAAAAGAGGCGTAGTGGCAGCTGCAAGTTATGAAGCGAGAAAATTTGGCGTACGAAGTGCCATGAGCGGCATGCAAGCCAAACGCAATTGTCCCGAATTGATTTTTGTCCCGCCAAGATTTGATCGCTATAAGGAAATTTCAAAAAAAGTTAGAGCCATATTTTATGACTATACAGATTTGGTGGAACCTCTTTCTTTGGATGAAGCTTATTTGGATGTCACGGAGAATAAAAAAGGAAATCCAAGTGCTTCTTTGATTGCCCAAGAAATTAGAGAACGTATTTTTAAAGAAGTTGGACTTACAGCTTCGGCAGGAATTTCCATTAATAAGTTTGTGGCGAAGATTGCCAGTGATTACAACAAACCTAACGGACAAAAAACGGTGAATCCTGAAGATGTTTTAGACTTTTTAAAAGTCTTGGATATTAGAAAATTTCACGGTGTCGGAAAAGTGACTGCTGATAAAATGTATCAACTGGGTATTTTTACTGGTGAAGATTTAAAATTAAGATCCTTAGACTATCTTGAACAACATTTTGGCAAATCTGGAAGCTATTATTACTACTTGGTTAGAGGCATTCACAACAGTGAAGTCAAACCCAACCGCATCCGAAAATCCTTAGCTGCTGAGCGTACATTTAATGAAAATTTATCAAGTGAGATTTTCATGCTGGAAAAGTTGGAGAAAATTGCTAAAGAAGTTGCCAAGCGCTTGGATCAAAGTAAAGTTGCAGGAAAAACGGTCACTTTAAAAATAAAATACAGCGATTTCACGCTGCAGACCAGAAGCAAAACCTTACCCTATTTTGTGAATAATAAAGAAATCATTCTTGAAACTGCCAAAGATTTATTGTATCAAGAAAAGATGAGCAACTCCGTAAGACTACTTGGTATATCCATGTCCAACCTAAATACTGAAGACAACAAGGCTGCACATGCGAACCATCTAAAACAAACCGTTAACGTCCAATTAAAATTTGGTTTTTAGTTTGAACTGCTTTTAACTTTAATTTTTATTCACACTTATTTCCGCTTTATAATCATCGGGGTCTATTGGTTGATCAGACAATGGATAAGGTGTTATTTTAATTAGTTTGATGGCAATTCCTTCGATGATGGTATCGTTTTGAAATTTGCTGTTAGTGTGCAAATTAAAACTCCTAACAGTATTGTTTTTTGTTAATGTGAAAGCGGCCACGGCATCACCTTCCCAAACGCAAACAACTCCTGTTGGGCATCTGGAATCGTTGAAAATGGAGTCTAAGCAAATTTTGGCGCCACTTTCAAATTTGTCAAAACAACCATTCACTTTTAAATTAATGGAGCCTTGAGTGCCAATATCGTTATCGGCACAACTAAAACTTATACATACAAGTAAAAGAAGGATGGCTTTTTTCATTAGAGTTATACCGTTTATTTTTACAAAATATAAAGTCGCTGCTTTATTAACAGATGCATTTTTAACGAATTGGTTGCGTTTATAAATTTACCTCTTTTTTAATCATAACACAGGTATCAACAAAAAAAACCTCAAAGACTTTGATAGAAAGCCTTTGAGGTTTGTATGTCTATAAGTTAAATCCTATAAAGTTTCTGATATCTAAAAATTACAATTGGTAATTTCAGTAACTCTTAAGGTATTCACCATCCCTTTATCCTGGATAGGCATCGCGGCCAGACTCACCAGCATATCTCCTGTTTCAAGATACCCTTCTTTACATGCTATGGCATTCACATCTTCAATAGTTTCATCGGTACTTACAAACTTATCGTAGAAAAAAGCTTTAACACCCCACAACATACTAAGTTGTGTCAAAATACGCCTGTTGGATGTAAACACTAGAATATGCGAACTTGGTCGCCACGCTGAAATTTGAAAGGCCGTATACCCACTATTTGTTAATGTAGAAATAGCTCTTGCATTGATTTCATTGGCCATATTTGCGGCGTGAAAACAAATGGATTTTGTAATATAACGCTTTGTACGAATATGTGGTGGCGATTGTGGTACCTTAATCAAAGGTGAATCTTCCACACTTTTAATAATATTGCTCATTTGTCTGATCACTTGCACAGGATACTGTCCTACCGAAGTTTCTCCAGAAAGCATCACAGCGTCTGCGCCATCCATTACAGAGTTGGCAACGTCATTAACCTCTGCACGCGTTGGGGTCAAACTGGAAATCATAGTTTCCATCATTTGAGTGGCAATAATTACAGGAATTCGTGCTCGTTTGGCTCTTAAAACCAATTGTTTTTGAATTAAAGGAACTTCCTCTGCAGGAATTTCCACGCCCAAATCACCACGCGCTACCATTAATCCATCACAATACGCAACGATTTTATCGATGTTTTCTACCGCTTCTGGTTTCTCAATTTTAGCAATGATCGGAATTTTATGATCACTATGCTTCTTGATCAATTCTTCAAGCTCCATTAAGTCTTCCGCATGGCGCACAAAAGATAAAGCCATCCAATCCACTTTCATCTTGATCGCAAAAATGGCATCTTTAATGTCCTTTTCTGTCAACGCTGGTTGTGAAATATTGGTATTGGGAAGGTTAACACCTTTCTTGGACTTCAAAGGACCGCCTTGAATGACACGGGCCTTAACTTCAGATTTCTTATCTGTAGAAATCACTTCAAAAATCAATTTCCCGTCATCGAGTAATATGCGTTCGCCTATTTTTGCGTCTTGAGGGAATTTATCATAGGTCATATAGACACGTTCTTTTGTGCCTTCAAACTTTTTACCTGTCGCAAAAATAATTTCATCGCCTTCGTTAACGATAACCTCGCCTTTCATTACGCCAACGCGTAATTTTGGCCCTTGTAAATCGCCCAAAATGGCAGCATTATATCCAAATTCCTCATTGAGTTCACGAATCATTTTGATGCGCTCTTCAACATCTGCATAATCAGCATGGGAAAAGTTAATTCTAAAGACGTCTACACCTTCATCAAGCATTGCTTTTAATACGGCTTTAGTACTTGTAGCTGGTCCTAACGTGGCTACTATTTTTGTTTTTTTTCGTTTTTGCATTAATCAAAAAATTAAATTATCTCTAGACCTTAATTGGTCTACATCAATAGTGTAGGTTGTTATTACTTGAGGGATGGCCTGGATTTTGTCCAACATCAGCTTTTCGTCCAAATACCGGTCGTCATTGGTGATTTTAATCAAGAAGTCCACATTCTTTAATTCAGGAAGCAAATGATATGTTTTCAATACTTTTTCGCTGGTTGAAAATAATGAACCGGAACTTTGCAAACTATCCTCTTCTTTTTTACAAACGTTTGACACCATATGCCAAGTTGTAAAAAACTCTTCATCGAACCATTCATAAATTGGATAGGTAGCAGCAAAATATTTGTAGTCTAAATCTTGAGGTTGACGTTTCAGGTTCAGGTTCAAATATTTATTGAGAAGATACGCCAATCTGTAATCTTCCAATCTACAATGTACGGCTAAAAGTGAGTAGGATGCGTCATAAAAATCATCTACAAGTAGTTTGTGTAACGCCATAGTGATAATAACATGAGCCGTAAAGATAGTACTTTATATCCACTGTAATATCAAGTTTGGTATTATCTTAACAGGCGCAGCAAGCGAAATCGTTATAGTTAGTAACTTTTATTGAAAGCCGAGACCTATTCCTTAAAAGATCGGTTTATCTGGTTTTGAAAAGCAAAAAAAGCACGTTTGGAAGCCTTTTCTTCGGCCTTCTTTTTTGAAGTTGCTCGTGCTTTGGAAACTACTTTTCCATCTATGGAGAGCTTAACGGAAAAATGCTTGAGATTGTCATTCCCCGTATCTTCATAAACATTATAGTCAAAAGTTTTCTTTTCTTTTTGGCACCATTCAATCAACAAGCTTTTATAGCTAATAACTTTGCCTTCCAGCGTTTCAATATCAATATGCTTGTTAATGACTTTTTTATTGATGAACTTCTCGCATTGCTTATAGCCTTTGTCTAAAAAAACAGCACCAATAAGGGCTTCAAACAAGTTGCCGTGAATGTTACTGCCGAAATTATTTTTAGGGATTTTAGATTCGACAAAGTCGATGAGCTTAAGTTCCTTGCCCAATTCATTAAGATGCTCCCTGCTGACTACTTTAGAGCGCATTTTTGTCAAATAGCCTTCATCTCCCTCTGGCACTTCGTCATAAAGATAAGCGGCTATAACAAGACCTAGCATGGCATCTCCAACAAATTCGAGCCTTTCATAGTTGAGCGCCATTCCTTTTTCGTCCTTGATGTTCATGGAACGATGGGTAAACGCCTTGATGTAAAGACTCTTGTTTTTAGGTTTATAACCTAAGATTTTTTGAAGTTCTAAAAAAAAATTCCCGTCATTTTTGGAACGGGAATTTAATATGTTACGAATGTAATTCATTCGGGATTTAATCTAATTTTTTGAATAATACACAAGCGTTATGACCGCCAAATCCAAAAGTATTACTCATAGCCACTTTAACCTCTCTCTTTTGAGCCTTGTTAAGTGTTAAGTTTAATTGCGGATCAATATTTTCATCAACAACCGAATGGTTGATCGTTGGAGGCACAATGCCGTGTTCCATCGCCAAAATAGAGGCAATGGCCTCAATGGCACCAGCAGCACCCAACAAATGACCTGTCATTGATTTTGTTGAATTGATATTGATGTTCTTGGCATGTTCACCAAAAACTTCCGTAATAGCTTTAAGTTCGGCAACATCACCTAAAGGTGTGGAAGTACCGTGAGTGTTGATATGATCAACATCTTCCGGCTTCAATCCAGCATTTTCCAAACAATTTTTCATTACGGCAATAACTCCTATTCCCTCAGGATGCGGGGCAGTCATATGATAGGCATCAGACGACAATCCGCCTCCCACTACCTCTGCATATATCTTGGCTCCTCTTTCCTTGGCATGCTCATATTCTTCCAAAATGATCGCACCGGCACCTTCACCCAAAACAAAACCATCTCTGGTAGCGTCAAATGGTCTCGAAGCCGTTTCCGGACTATCATTCCTAGTTGATAAGGCATGCATGGCATTAAAGCCACCCATTCCTGCAATGGTAACCGCTGCTTCACTACCGCCCGTAACAATCACATCGCAATAGCCCAAACGAATATAGTTTAGGGCGTCAATCATTGCATTGGCAGCAGATGCACAGGCCGAAACCGTGGTATAGTTAGGACCCATAAATCCATGTTTAATGGAAATGTTCCCTGGAGCTATATCTGCAATCATTTTCGGAATAAAGAAAGGATTGAAACGCGGGGTTCCATCTCCTGCGGCAAAATTAAGCACCTCATTTTGAAAAGTCTCTAACCCTCCAATACCAGCCCCCCAAATAACACCAACGCGAAGTTTATCGACAACATTAAGATCCAATTTAGCATCTGCTATGGCTTCATCTGAAGCCACCATGGCATACTGTGTAAATCGGTCCATTCTGTTGACCAGCTTCCTGTCAATGAATTGGGTAGCATCAAAGTTTTTTAATTCGCACGCGAATTTCGTTTTGAACTTTTCAGTATCAAAATATGTTATTGGCGCGGCACCACTTTTACCATTAACCAGAGCATCCCAAAATTCATCTTTGGTATTCCCGATTGGTGTAAGAGCACCTAACCCTGTAACTACAACTCGCCTTAATTCCATAAAGTCTGTTACTTATTTGGCTGCTTCTATATAAGAGATAGCTTGACCTACTGTAGCAATATTCTCTGCTTGGTCATCTGGAATTTGGATATCAAATTCTTTCTCGAATTCCATGATTAATTCCACAGTATCCAAAGAATCTGCTCCTAAATCATTTGTGAAGCTTGCTTCAGTGACAACTTCGTTCTCGTCTACACCT
This sequence comes from Gelidibacter gilvus, assembly GCF_004115975.1. Classification (GTDB taxonomy): domain Bacteria; phylum Bacteroidota; class Bacteroidia; order Flavobacteriales; family Flavobacteriaceae; genus Gelidibacter; species Gelidibacter gilvus. The sequence goes on from NZ_SDDZ01000001.1 coordinate 230,048, forward strand.
AATTTGTCTACTATAATCGCTTTTACTCTTGATGCAATGTCTGACATAATCTTTAATTTTAAGTTTTATTAATTGGCAAAAATAAAAAACTTTAGTTTAAAACCCATTTTTATTTCTACAATGTGTTTGTAATTTAGCAAAAATACATCTAAGTATTTCTATTTTACCTCCTAATTGTTAATAATTATTCTTTTTTTTGTTTTTGAATTGGAAGCTAATATCTGTAAATGAAATGAGATTATGGAATTTTGCTGAACATTTTTTAATTTGATAGTAAATTGCACCTACATTTTGACAGACAGGTCTGACAATAATTTAAAAATATAAAGTAGCAGATGAAACGTATCGTAATTTTTGCGTCCGGAAGTGGTACTAATGCTGAAAATTTAATCAAATATTTTCACAACAGAGATATTGGTTCTGTCATTCAGGTGTTGACTAACAATCCTCATGCCAAAGTTTTAGATCGTTGCAAAAATCTAAAGGTAAGCGCGCTGTCTTTTAACAGAATAGCATTTTCAGAGAGCAATGATGTCCTCAATATCTTAAAAGCCTCTCAACCCGATTTGATTGTTTTGGCCGGATTTTTATGGAAGTTTCCAGATTTCATACTTCATGAATTTCCAAATAAAGTCATCAACATCCATCCTGCCTTACTTCCCAAATACGGCGGAAAAGGAATGTACGGCAGTTTTGTCCATGATGCGGTGGTGGCGAATAAAGAAGTTGAAACAGGAATTACCATCCATTATGTCAATGAACATTATGATGAAGGAGCGATTATTTTTCAGGTGAAATGTGCAGTGAACCCATCAGATAATGCTGAAACGGTGGCGGCAAAAATACATGAATTGGAAATGGAACATTTTCCGAAAGTGGTGGAGGAGTTGTTGAAATCTCAATGATCAGATCCCCGATTCCAAAAGCAATCCGTGTCTAAAAATTAATGAGATTCCCGCCTTCGCGGGAAGTAAACATGAGCAAAAAGAAAAAATACTACACCGTCTGGAAAGGCCACAAAACCGGCATCTTTGAAAAATGGAATGATTGCAAAGCCCAAATCAAAGATTTTCCAGGTGCGCAATACAAGTCTTTTGAAACCTTTGATGCAGCGAAAAAGGCATTAGACGGAAGTTATTTTGACTATATCGGGAAATCCAAAAGTTTTAAAAGTGATTTGACCGAAGCACAACTCAACAAAATAGGACAACCCAACTACAACTCTATTTCAGTGGATGCGGCTTCAAGTGGTAACCCTGGAATTATGGAATATAGAGGCGTGGATACCAAAACAAAAAAACAACTGTTCATCCAAGGCCCGTTTCCTGAGGGCACGAATAATATCGGTGAATTCTTGGCACTTGTCCATGGTTTGGCATTCTTGCAAAAACACGATAGCCAACGTATTCTTTACACAGATTCAAAAATCGCGATGAGCTGGGTCAAGAAAAAAACATGTAATACAAAATTACCTCGCAACGCAAAAAATAAGGAATTATTTGAATTGGTGGATCGCGCTGTAAATTGGCTTAAAACGAATACTTATAATACCACGATTGTGAAATGGGAAACGAAAGCTTGGGGGGAAATTCCTGCGGATTTTGGGAGGAAATGATTTACTGATACAGCCGCTTTTGGTGCATAATCCTCTGAATAAAAACGGTATCACCTTCAACTAAATAATGAACACCAAAAGGAAACACTTTGGTAAAAACAATTTTGATATGGCGATAGCGTTTTAGAAAATGCTCGGGGTTCATAGTGATTCTATCAATGGTTTCGCTCACATCAAGTTTAAATTTTGCAGATAACTCCTGAGAGACTGCCAAATAATAAGTATTGGCTTCTATCAAATCCAATTTCGATTCGTTACTAAATTTCATCAAAAAAGACATTAAAACAGTTCTTTCTTAACCTCATCCCACGACGTGTAGTTTGTTTTTCCCTTGTTATGATTGTCAATCATTTTGTCCATCATCGTTTTATAGGCTTCAGAAGGTTCAAATGAATAAGCATTTTCCCGTAATACAAATTCCATATAATTCTTTAAATTTCGACCTTGGGCCTTTGCCTTTTCTTCAAGAATAGACAGCGTTTCTTCGTCTAAAACAATCTCTTTACGTTTTTTTTGTAATTCCATGATTCGTAATTATTACGATAAATATACGTATTTTATACGGAACAGAACCTCAAGAAGTGAGGTTTTTGTCCTAATCATATTTGTGAGAATGCGCATCAATTAGATGAAATACTTTTGCGATCATGAAAAAAGTTATCTTCATGTTATTTTCCATATGGAATGAATTAAAATAAGTATCTTGATTCATAGAAACAATTTATTCTATTTAAATAAATATGTCCTACCTATCTTCCATACATATCGAAACCAACAGGACTCACCCTTTCCCTTATGATATTCCTGCAATCAAATATGCCAAAAACATTGATGTATCCAACCCAATCACGTTTTTGGTTGGAGAAAACGGCTCAGGAAAATCGACCTTGTTGGAAACATTGGCATGTAGATTACAACTGCCCCACATGGATGGTGCCGATTACAACAAACCTAGTTTTAATGCGGCAAAAAGACTATTACCTTTTTTAGAGCTCACTTGGACTATTGAGCGTCCTACAGGGTTTTTCTTTAGGGCTGAAGATTTTGGAGATTATCTGAACAGTGTGAATAGAACAGATGCCCAGATCCAAAATAATTTTTCTGATTTAGAAGGCCATGTTCCAGATCACATCATCAATCAAATGAAAGAGAATGCCAATTATCAACTTCGTTATATGAGAAAAAACTATGGCCAAGAATTAAACGCCTTTTCACATGGGGAAGCCTACCTTCATATCATGAACCAAATGATAAAGTCACCCGGTATTTATTTGTTAGATGAACCCGAGGCAGCACTTTCTCCGTCAAAACAATTATCCTTTATCTATTTTCTCCATAACCACTTGCAAAATCATTTATCCCAGTTCATAATTGCCACACATTCCCCAATGCTTATGGCTTATCCTGGAGCAACCATTTATGAGATTACCAATGAAGGAATGCAGGCAACTCCGCTTGAAAACACTGATCATTATTCGGTTACAAAATCATTTTTGAATGACCCCAATGCCTTTTTACGTCATTTCAATTCTGAATAAACATGTATAAATTCGTCGAAAATAGTACTGAATTCGTGACTAAAAAGCATTATCTTTGCACCAAATTTTGAAACCGCAATATGAGCAAATTAGTAATTGTTGGTACCGTTGCCTTTGACGCCATCGAAACACCTTTTGGAAAAACTGATAAAATCTTGGGCGGAGCTGCAACCTTTATAGGTCTAGCAGCATCCCAATTTAATGTAGACGCCGCAATTGTTTCGGTTGTTGGCGGTGATTTCCCTCAAGAATACTTAGACTTGTTAGCTAATAAAAATCTTGATATCTCTGGTGTTGAAATTGTAAAAGAGGGCAAAACCTTCTTTTGGAGTGGTAAATACCATAATGATATGAACACCCGTGATACTTTGGCAACAGAACTTAACGTGCTTGCCGATTTCAATCCGGTAGTTCCGGAAAACTATAAGAACGCAGATGTGGTCATGCTTGGCAATTTACATCCGCTGGTTCAAATGGGTGTTTTAGAGCAAATGAACAAAAAACCAAAAATAGTGATTTTAGACACTATGAATTTTTGGATGGATTGTGCTTTGGACGAGTTAAAATCAGTCATCAAAAAAGTGGACGTGATCACCATTAACGATGAAGAAGCGCGTCAATTGACTGGAGAATACTCGCTTGTAGTGGCTGCCCAAAAAATTCAAAAGATGGGTCCAAAATATGTGGTGATCAAAAAAGGAGAGCATGGCGCTTTATTATTCCATGGCGAAAACGTCTTTTTTGCACCGGCCTTACCTTTGAAAGAAGTGTTTGATCCAACCGGCGCTGGCGACACATTTGCTGGAGGGTTCGCAGGATATTTGGCGAAAACAGAAGATTATTCTTTTGAGAATATGAAAACTGCGGTTATTTACGGGTCCACATTAGCTTCGTTTTGTGTTGAAAAATTTGGTACAGAACGGATGAAACAACTCGAAGACAAAGAAGTCTATCAGCGATTGAGTCAGTTTAAGCAACTCACCCAGTTTGAAATCGTCTTAGAGAATCATCAATAATTTTGAAAAAACCTATCATCAGAACTAAATAAAAAACAATTTCTTATGACCCCTATTCAACATCAATCGGAAACATATAAAATTGAATTGGCATAAACTAACGCGCTCTAAATGGAGCGCGTTTTTTAATAACCTTAGTTTGTAATAATCCTCAACTTATTAAGACTAAACCTCAGTAATTAATAGCGAATCTAAAATTGAAAAAACCCAATGAGTGATGCGATAAAACATGAGTGCGGAATTGCACTCATCAGACTTTTAAAACCCTTAGAATTTTATAAAGAAAAATACGGGAGTGCATTTTATGGTGTCAATAAAATGTATCTGATGATGGAAAAACAGCACAATCGCGGTCAAGATGGCGCAGGTTTTGCCAGCATCAAGCTCGATACTGCACCAGGAGAACGCTATATCAGTCGGGTGCGCTCCATTGCACAACAACCTATTCAGGACATTTTTGCCCAAATCAATGAGCGTATCAACAGAGAATTTACCGAGCATCCAGAATACACAGACGATGTGGCCTTACAAAAAAAGAACATTCCTTATATAGGTGAAGTGCTTTTAGGACATGTACGATACGGAACTTTCGGAAAAAACAGTGTTGAGAATGTCCATCCATTCCTAAGACAGAACAATTGGATGCACAGAAACCTGATTGTTGCAGGAAACTTTAACATGACCAATGTTAATGAGTTGTTTGAAGGCTTGGTCAAAATAGGGCAGCATCCAAAAGAAAAGGCAGATACCGTTACCATAATGGAAAAAATAGGTCATTTTTTAGATGATGCCGTCGCAAAAAAATATAAGCAATTGAAGCGTGAAGGTTTCAATAAAAACGAATGTTCGCCCTTGATTGCTGACCGACTCAACGTTGCAAAAATACTGAAACGCTCTGCTAAAGATTGGGACGGTGGCTATGCAATAGCTGGACTTCTAGGCCATGGTGATTCTTTTGTACTCCGTGATCCTTCAGGAATACGACCAGCATACTACTATCAGGATGATGAAATTGTAGTCGTTGCTTCTGAACGTCCAGTTATACAAACCGTATTCAACGTTAATTTTGAGGATGTCAAAGAATTAACTCCAGGTCATGCCATCATCACAAAAAAATCTGGAGAAACGACCATTAAAAAAATCCTGGCGCCATTGGAGCGCAAGGCTTGCTCTTTTGAACGCATTTATTTCTCACGAGGTAGCGATGCCGAAATTTATCAAGAACGAAAGAAATTGGGCAAATTGCTCATGCCAAAAGTTTTGGAAGCAATCAATTTCGACACTAAAAACACGGTCTTTTCCTATATTCCTAATACCGCTGAAACTTCGTTTTTTGGAATGATTGAAACCGTGGAAGATCATCTCAACAAGAAGAAGACTGAAGCAATTCTTGATGGAAATGGTGAGCTTTCTGCAGAAAGAGTCACACAAATATTATCAGAACGTCCTCGAATCGAAAAAATAGCCATTAAGGATGTCAAGCTCAGAACATTTATCACTGAAGACAGCACTAGGGATGATTTAGTAGCGCATGTCTATGATGTTACCTATGGCGTGATAAAACCTACGGACAATTTGGTTATCATTGATGATAGTATTGTAAGGGGCACTACTTTAAAGATGAGTATCATTAAAATGATGGACAGACTCCATCCTAAGAAAATAGTTGTGGTATCCTCGGCACCTCAGATTCGTTATCCGGATTGTTATGGTATTGACATGGCTAAACTGGAAGACTTAATTGCCTTTAGAGCCATGCTTGAACTTCTAAAAGAAAATAATAAATACCATCTTGTTGAAGAGGTCTATAAAAAATGTATAGAACAAGTTCAGCTGGAAGACAAAGATGTTAGAAATTTTGTAAAGGAACTCTACAACCAATTTAGTGCGGAACAAATTTCTGATAAAATTGCAGAGCTTATTTGTGACTCGAGCGTGAAATCAGAAGTCAAGGCTATTTTTCAAACCATTGAAAACCTACATCTCGCTTGTCCTAAAAATCTAGGTGATTGGTATTTTACTGGAAATTACCCTACAGCTGGTGGAAATCGTGTTGTCAATAGGGCTTTTATTAATTTTTATGAAGGAAATAACAGACGTGCTTATTAAATTGATAAGCATACATTAACCTGTTTCACCTAACAAAAGGACTCTTAATCGGATAATTTGGTAGTTCATCTAAATTTTATATCAAGTTGTTGAAATTCAATATACTTTAGTATCACCATAACATAAGTAGGTTAAGTTCATGGTAGATTTGGGGCAAAAAAAGGTAAACTTCTGTTTACCTTTTTTTATGCCCTTTTTTCTGTTCCATATAATATTGATTTTTAAGCCTATAGAATCTCCCACTAAAACATTCACTTATAACCTTCTCATTCTACAATTATTTGACAAATAACATCATTCAGCCTAATTTATTCGTAGTTTATCTATTAAATTGAACTATTACATTTTAGTCCACCTATATTTGCTCCACCATAACATAAGTAGGTTAAGTTTATGGTAGATTTGGGGCAAAAAAGGTGGACACTCGTCCACCTTTTTTCATATATACCTGCGAAGGAAGGTATCTCTTTTTTAAGACCTAAATTTGATTCCCCTGATTTCTAGCTATCGGAAACATCTCAAAATTAAAATTTCGCCCTTGTACATCTGCAAAACACAAATGACACGAAAATGGAACGCCATTGTAAAATTCGTCCAAAATCTCACTCTCACATAAAAAAAAGCGAACCTTTTCAGATTCGCTTGTAGTGCTCTAATACTAATTTTAAAAAACCTACAAGATTTTAAAAAACCTTGCAGGTTAGTGTATATAACCTTACTGGATAATCGAAATGTTATTTCGCTTCCGCGTAACGTCTTTCAACCTCATTCCAATTGATCACATTAAAAAATGCATTGATATAATCAGGTCTTCTGTTTTGATATTTCAAGTAGTATGCATGCTCCCAAACATCCAATCCTAAAATTGGTGTTCCACCGCAACCAACTCCTGGCATTAACGGATTATCTTGGTTTGGTGTTGAGCAAACTTCTACTTTTCCGCCTTTGTGTACACACAACCAAGCCCATCCTGAACCAAACTGAGTTGCAGCTGCTTTACTGAACTCATCTTTAAAAGCATCTACTGAATCGTATGCTGCTTCAATAGCGTCCTTTAGCTCTCCGGACAAACTTCCTTTCCCTTCCGGATTCATTATTTCCCAAAATAGGGAATGGTTGTAAAAACCGCCACCATTATTTCTAATAGCTTTTTTGTCCATATCTAGGTTGATCAAGATATTTTCAATAGTTTTTCCTGCCAAATCACTGCCTTCAATAGCAGCATTTAAATTATTGGTATACCCCTGATGGTGTTTTGAGTAATGGATTTCCATTGTTTTTGCATCAATATGAGGCTCTAAAGCATCATAAGCATATTTTAATTTCGGTAATTCGAAAGCCATAATGTATTTGATTTTAAGTGTTAATATTTATTCAACCCAAATTTACACATAAAACCGTGCATTAAAAAATATTAAACGCTTCGTGTTTAAGTGTTAAGAAAAGTTTAACGTTGGCACATTAGTCAGTTTGAAATGGTCTAGATCGTTGAAAACCTCAAATTTCCTCATAGAAATCAGAGATAGTTTTTATCTTGTATAAAAAATCTAAATAATGGAAGTCAAACATCCTTTTCTAATTTATAATGCGTCAGCAGGTAGTGGGAAAACCTTCACATTGGTAAAAGTGTATTTAAAAATACTGTTCACTTCCAGTCATCAAAACGCATTTAAAAATATTTTGGCTTTAACGTTTACCAATAAAGCGGTTGCTGAAATGAAAGAACGGGTGGTAGAAATGCTTATCGCATTTTCAGATCCTCATATTTTAGAAAATCCAATACCAATGTTCGGGATATTATCTGAAGAACTCAATCTTGACCCCAAAACACTTCATGATAAATCAAAAGTAATCCTAAATACCATTGCTCATAATTACGCGGCATTTGATATTTCGACAATTGACAAGTTCAACCACCGACTGATAAGAACATTTGCCCACGACTTAAAACTGCCTCTTAATTTTGAGGTAGAATTGGATACAAAAACGATCCTTTCAAAAGCTGTCGATCAACTGATTGATAAAGCTGGGACTGAAAAAGAACTCACAAAAATACTCGTTGATTTTGCCATCGAAAAAGCCGATGATGATAAAAGTTGGGATGTTTCTTTCGATTTTAATCAAATTGCTCAATTGCTCATCAATGAAAATGATATTCCGTATTTTGAATCTTTAAAGGAAAAATCTATTGATGATTTTAAAGGACTTAAAACACAGCTTCTAAATCAAATTACCCTATTAGAAACAGATATTAGCCAAAAAGGACAAGCGACTTTAGATCTCATTGAGCAAAACGACTTACTGTTTAATGATTTTTCAGGCGGCTATTTACCGAAACACTTTTTAAAATTGGCTGAGGGCAACTTTGATGTCAATCTCAATCAGTTAAAATGGCAAACGGATTTATTGGAAGGAAACCCACTTTACCCAAAACGTGTGGATGCCTATAAAATGGGCACCATCGATGCGCTTCAACCAGCTATTTCTTCGTTTTTTGAACAGAGCAAGCAACATATTATTCATTTTAAGTTTCTGAAAAATGTTCTCAAGAATATTACGCCTTTATCTGTTTTAAATGCGATTTACAAAAGTCTTCAAGACATAAAGGCTGACGAAGATTTGGTGCTCATCTCAGAATTCAATTCCCTTATCAGCACTGAAATAAAGTCGCAGCCTGCGCCATTTATATACGAGCGTATTGGTGAAAAATATAGGCATTATTTTATTGATGAGTTTCAGGATACTTCCGAAAAACAATGGGAAAACCTCATTCCATTAATCGATAATGCCATCTCAAGTCAAAATTTAAAAGGAGAAACAGGTTCTGCAATGTTGGTGGGCGATGCCAAACAGGCTATTTATAGATGGCGAGGGGGGAAAGCCGAGCAATTTATAGATTTATATACCAAACGAGCGCAACCTTTTCATATCCAACAGCATATTGAAAATTTACCGACAAATTATAGAAGTTTAGAAACCATTATAAATTTCAACAATAATTTTTTCAAACATATTTCCACTTTTGCTTTTTCCGACCTATCACATCGTGAAATCTATGAAGCCAGTAACCAACATCTTCATTTGAAAGGTGAAGGTTTTATTGAGCTTTCGTTTTTGGAATTTGAAACGGAGGATAAAGACGAGACTTACGGTCAAAAAGTATTGGAAGCCATCCAAAAAGCTCAAGAAAACAACTTTGAGTTAAGGGATATTTGCATTATTGCACGAAAATCAAAAGAAGGGATCGCACTTGCTGAATATTTGAGTGTGGAAGGTGTTCCTATTATTTCATCAGAATCTTTACTGCTTAAAAATTCGCCAGAAGTACAATTTCTGACCAGTATCATTGCATTGGCATCTCAGCCATATAACGAGATGTTGAAAATTGAGACCTTGAGTTATTTGGCTGAACATCACATCCAATTGGAAGATATCCACAAGTTTTTTCAAAGTCTGGTTCATTTAGATGCTTTTGAGATGTTCAAGGCACTGAGTCAATACGATCTGTTTTTCGATTTTAATCAATTTTTACAGCTCCCCTTTTATGAAGCTGTAGAAAGTGTGGTCAGGCAATTCAATTTAAATAAAACTTCCAACGCCTATATTCAGTTTTTTTTAGATGAAGTTTTGGATTATTCGCAGAAATACAATGCCGGTTTTTCTAATTTTACCTCTCATTGGGATATCAGAAAGGAAAAACTCTCCATCACCTCTCCACAAGGCAACAACGCGGTGCAAATTATGACCATCCATAAATCTAAGGGTTTGGAATTTCCCGTCGTAATTTTCCCTTATGCCAATCAGGATATTTATTTTGATATGTCACCTAAACTATGGTTCCCGGTCAACCCGGAGGCGTTTAATGGTTTTTCACATGTATTCATCAATGTCAACAAAGATTTGGAAGATCTTGGAGAATTAGGACAAACCATGTATGCCGATTATAAGGCACAATTGGAATTGGACAGCATGAATTTATTGTACGTTGTCCTCACTCGGGCGGTGGAACAGCTCTATATTGTCTCAGAATACGTTGCCGATAAAAGCAATAAAGACAAGATAACTCTGTATTCAGAATTATTTATCAGTTACCTTAAATCGGAAGGATTGTGGAATGACTCAGAAAAGACCTATACATTTGGGCAGCCAAATCGGGTTCTTACGGCGAAAAAAGTAGAGAAATCTACGGTCCAGGAGCGCTTCATTTCTGTAGCAAAAGAAAACCATGATCTGCGTATTGTCACCAATGCTGGTTATTTATGGGATACAGAGCAAGAAGCCGCTATTGAAAAAGGAAATTTAGTGCATTTGCTCATGTCCAAGATTAATACAGTAAACGATATTGATTTTGTTTTTGACGAATTTGAGAGCAAAGGCGATCTCAATCCCCACCAAAGCTCAGAACTAAAACCAATTATCCAGCACATCGTCCATCATGAACAATTAAAAGCTTTCTTCTTACCGGAACATACAGTTTATAATGAAAGAGATATTCTCACTTCGGGAGGCCTTATTTTAAGACCTGATCGCATTGTGGTCAACACCAATCTTGAGGCCGTTATTATGGATTACAAAACAGGTGCTGAGCGGCCCACACATCAAAATCAACTTATGGAATATCAAGTTATTCTAGAAGAAATGGGGTTTAAAGTCGTGAAAAAAATACTTGTTTACATAAATGAGGACATTCAAGTAAAAGAATTTTAACTTTGCAATAAATTCAAATTATTATGTACGGCAAAATACAACAACACTTACAAAAAGAACTTGAAAATATTAAGGAAGCTGGGCTTTATAAAGAAGAACGTATTATCACTTCTCCACAAGGCGCAGAAATAACCTTGGATACGGGTCAAACTGTTCTAAATTTTTGTGCCAATAATTATTTAGGTCTATCCTCGCATCCAGATGTGGTTCAAGCAGCCAAAGACACTTTGGACAGCCATGGATTTGGTATGTCTTCAGTGCGGTTTATTTGTGGCACTCAAGACATCCATAAAACATTGGAGCAAAAAATTGCTGAATATTATGGTACAGAAGACACCATCTTATATGCTGCGGCCTTTGATGCCAATGGTGGCGTATTTGAACCATTGTTGGACGCTGAAGATGCGATTATATCTGACTCCTTGAATCATGCGTCCATTATTGATGGTGTTCGATTATGTAAGGCGGCACGTTACCGTTATCAAAACAACGACATGGAAGATCTCGAAAAACAACTTATTGCGGCTAACGAGAATGGTGCACGTTTTAAGATTATTGTAACTGACGGTGTCTTTTCTATGGATGGATTGGTAGCTCCTTTGGATAAGATTTGTGATTTAGCTGATAAATATGATGCCATGGTCATGATTGACGAATGTCATGCCACTGGGTTTATTGGCGAAACAGGACGTGGTACCTTAGAAGAAAAAGGTGTTATGGACAGAATAGACATTATCACCGGAACTTTAGGAAAAGCTATGGGCGGTGCCATGGGCGGTTATACTACAGGTAAAAAAGAAATCATAGAGATGCTTCGTCAACGCTCAAGACCTTATCTATTTTCAAATTCGCTTGCCCCAGCAATTGTTGGCGCTTCTATAAAAGTATTTGAAATGCTTGCCAATGACACGACTTTAAAAGATCAATTGACAAAAAACACCAAATATTTTAAAGACGCTATGTTAAATGCAGGATTTGATATTATAAACGGTGATTCGGCAATAGTTCCAGTAATGCTTTACGACGCGAAATTATCTCAAACCATGGCAGAAATGCTTCTTAAGGAAGGCATCTATGTCATAGGGTTCTTTTTTCCAGTTGTACCTAAGGATAAAGCCAGAATTAGGGTGCAATTATCGGCGGCCCACACCAAAGAGCATTTGGATAAAGCCATTGCTGCTTTCATTAAAGTTGGAAAATCCCTTGAAATTATCTAAAAACACTCAAATAGTCACTATTTTGACGATATGAGTCAATATTTTGGACATTTATCTTTGTTAATAAAGTTTAACCTCTTACTTTTGCTCATAATTAACACTTAAAAATTAAATTTTTAGAATATGAAAAATCTTAGCAGATTATTTTTCGCTATGTTGCTTCTATTTAGCTTTAGCAACGCCAACGCACAAGACGAAAACAACCCTTGGGCAATTGGGGTTGGCGTAAACGCAGTTGACTTTTACCCAACGGGTGAAGACGGACAGGGAGGAATCTTTGATGAGTACTTCAATTTTGGAGACCATTACAACGTCTTGCCTTCATTATCTTCAATTTCTGTTTCTAGATATTTATCAGACGGTTTCTCGTTAACTGTAGCTGGTACTATCAATGAAATCAGTAAAATTGGTGATGCACCAGCTGATGATTTATCTTACTATGCTTTAGATGGTACAGTTAAATATAGCTTTGGTCACCTATTCAACTCAAAAGTTTTTGAGCCATACCTAGGAGTAGGTGGTGGTTACACTTGGGTTGATGACATTGGAGCGGGTACTGTTAATGGAACCCTCGGTTTCAACGTATGGTTTTCTGACAATATTGGTATTACAGTTCAATCTGCTTACAAACATGCGTTCGAAGACTACTTAGCTACACATTTCCAACACACTGTTGGTTTAGCGCTTAAATTTGGTGGAAAAGACACTGATGGAGATGGTATCTACGACAAAGATGATGCTTGTCCAGACGTTCCTGGTTTACCAGAATTCAACGGTTGTCCTGACACTGATGGCGATGGTATCGAAGACTCAAAAGATGATTGTCCTAATGAGCCAGGTTTAGCTGAATTTAACGGTTGTCCTGATACTGATGGTGATGGTGTTCCAGATCATTTAGATGATTGTCCTACTGTTCCTGGATTGAAAGCATTGAAAGGTTGTCCAGATGCTGATGGTGACGGTGTTGCTGATCATATTGATGAGTGTCCTAATGTAGCTGGTCCTGCCGCTAACAAAGGATGTCCTTGGCCAGATAGAGACGGAGACGGTGTATTAGACAAAGATGACAAATGTCCAGACGTTCCTGGTACTGTTGCAAACTTTGGTTGTCCAGAAGTTAAGCCAAGTGCTGAAAAGATGAAACAATTGAATGACTATGCTAGAACTATCCTATTTGATACTGGTAAAGCAACATTCAAGAAAGAATCTCACCAAACTTTAGAGGCTATGAACGCTATCTTCAAAGAATTCCCAGAAGCTACTTTTGCTCTTGAAGGATATACTGACAGTGTAGGATCAGAAAGATCTAACCAATTATTGTCAGAAAGAAGAGCTAATGCAGTAAAAGACTGGTTAATTGCTAACGGCATTGACAAAGATCGTTTAACTGCAAAAGGTTTTGGTGAAGACAATCCAATTGATTCTAACAAAACTGCTGCTGGTAGAACTAACAACAGACGTGTAGAAGTAAAACTTACAAACTAAGTTTTAAAAACTATAAATATTTCAAAAAAACGCTCCGATATTCGGGGCGTTTTTTATTTTTATACAATGAGGAGTTTTTTAAAAGAAGTTATAGACGATATACAAGAGAAGGGGTTGGATATTTCACAACTCACTTTTGTATTGCCAAGTAAAAGAGCTGGTACCTTTTTAAAGGATATCCTATCTCATGCTATTGATAAAACCATCTTTGCACCCGAAATTTTATCCATTGAGGAATTTGTGGAAAGTCTTTCTGACCTCAGTTATGCCAGCAATACAGAACTTCTTTTTGAATTTTACCACGTATACAAAAAGCTCACTCCAGAGCTGCAACAAGAAAGCTTTGATCAGTTTTCCAAATGGGGCCAACTCCTGCTTCAGGATTTTAACGAAATTGACCGGTACCTCATAGATCCAGAGCATATTTTTGATTATTTAACTTCCATTAAGGAAATTAATCATTGGTCTTTATCAGAGCAGCAAACGCCTTATATCAAAAATTATCTAGCATTCTGGAACCGACTTAAAATCTACTATGGCAAGCTAAAGGAAGAACTGATCCTAAATAAAAAAGGATATCAAGGATTGGTCTACAGGGAAGCAGTAAATGGCATTGAATCCTACATGGCTTCCAATCCTGAGAAAAAACATATTTTCATTGGCTTCAATGCCCTTAACAAAGCCGAAGAACGCATTATCCAGGAATTATTGCAACAACAACTGGCATATATCTATTGGGATATTGACGAAACATTTGTTGACAACCCGATACACGATGCCGGTTTATTCATCAGACAACATCTCAAGAATTGGCCATATTTCAAAAAAAGTGAAATATCCTGGATAGGTAATAATTATCGCTCAGATAAAAACATTCATACTATTGCCGTTCCGAAAAATATTGGTCAAGTAAAATATATTGGCGAATTACTGGACACCTTAACCAAGGATGATCTAAAAAAAACCGCAGTTGTTTTAGGTGACGAAACTTTGCTAATGCCTTTACTCAACTCCATTCCAGAAAAAGTAGAAGCCATTAATATCACTATGGGTCTTCCACTCAAATCGGTACCGTTAGCGTCATTATTCGATTTGGTATTCAAGATTCAGAAAAATCACAATAACACGCTTTATTATAAAGACGTCGTTGCTGTTTTATCACACTCGTTTATACAGTCTGTATTAACTCATGAGGACATTAATTACAGCAATCACATCATAAATTATATTCAGAGTAACAATATTGTGACGATATCAGTGGAGAAGCTGTTAGCGCTTTCAGAAGAAAAACAAGAGGTTGTAAGACTTCTATTCCAATCCTGGAGCAATAGTTCTGAAAAAGCATTTAACAACTGCTCACGTCTCATCCTAATGCTAAAAGCAGAACTCGATTTAGAAAAATCAAAAAACCTTTTAGCACTCGAATATCTTTATAGATTTAATCAAATATTTAATGAGCTCCAACGCTATAACACAAAATATAGCCTCATCAGCAATAGTACGACACTCTATTATCTTTACAAGGAACTTTTGAGTAGTGAAACGTTAGATTTTAAAGGCGAACCTTTACAAGGGCTTCAAATTATGGGTATGTTAGAGTCTCGAGTATTGGACTTTGAAACGGTTATCATATCCTCTGTTAATGAAGGCATTCTTCCGGCAGGAAAAAGCACCAATTCTTTTATTCCTTTTGACGTGAAGCTTGAAAACGGCCTTCCCACCTATAAAGAAAAAGACGCGGTCTACACCTATCACTTTTATAGACTTTTACAACGGGCAAAAAATGTATACATCATCTACAATACAGAACCTGATGTTTTAAATGGTGGTGAAAAGAGCCGATTTATAACACAGCTCCAAATTGAAAACATCCACAATTTAAAACATAGTATTGTCGTTCCAAAAGTGGAAGTTGCGCAAAAGCAGTTTAAAGTCATTAAAAAAACAGAGGGTGTTATGACACGCTTGCAACAGATAGCCAGCTTCGGGTTTTCACCATCATCGTTAACAAATTACATCAGAAATCCTTTAGATTTCTACTATCAGAAGGTTTTAAAAATTCAGAGTTTTGAAGATGTTGAAGAAACTGTAGCGGCCAATACCTTAGGAAGTGTCATTCATCAGACATTAGAAGATTTTTATATGCCTCATAAAGGGCAAATGTTGACTGAGGCACACTTGAAGCAAATGAAAACTTTAATTAATGTCAGCGTAACGCATCACTTCAAATCATTTTTTAAGGAAGGCGATATGACCAAAGGAAAAAATCTTATTATTCTTGAAGTCGCCAAACGTTATATCTCAAATTTCATCAATAAAGAAATCGAAACTCTAAAAGCGGGGCATCAAATTAAGATCATAGATTTAGAAAAGGAACTTGACATTCCCGTCAACATCCCAGAATTGAATTTTGAAGTCCGTTTGAAGGGCAGTGTGGACAGGATTGACGAATTTGATGGAACACTCAGGATTATAGATTATAAAACAGGAAAAGTCAACCCTGGGCAAGTAGAGATTGTGGACTGGGAAGATATTACCTTAGATTATAATAAATACAGCAAAAGCTTTCAGGTTTTGGCCTATGCCTATATGCTCAATGAAACCGAGCGTATTTCTCAACCAATTGAAGCAGGTGTAATTTCCTTTAAGAATCTTCAGGGCGAATACTTTTTAAAGTTCGGACAAAAGCCATCCTCAAGAAGTAGAGATAAAGACCAAAGTATTACCTCAGAAACCTTGGGTTATTTTTATGAAGAACTTAAAAAACTGATCTTAGAAATTTGCAATCCTGAAATCGATTTCATTGAAAAAGACGTCAATTAATAGAAACTTTAGAAATTAAGGAGTTTTCAAAAAAGGATGGAAACAAAAAAGCAACGCTTTCGCATTGCTTTTTCTGTGGAGAAGGACGGGCTCGAACCGACGACCTCTTGACTGCCAGCCAAGCGCTCTAGCCAACTGAGCTACATCCCCAAATTATTTTTACGCCACTTCCTACCTGCGGAAGATTTAAAATATAACTAGGCTTCTTTGACTAAGCCGCAAACTTAAAATATTTTTTTCTTTTCTAACTACTTTTTTGATACTATATTTTTATCGCACTGTAATTTCGATTTATTCCTTTGAAAAACACCAGAACATTTCAATAAAACTTCTTTATTTTTGATGACTCCAGCGGATTTAAAACACCTTTTATATCTTATTTAAACACTAAATTTACCAAAAAAATGATTAGGAAAGCTACTTCGTCAGATATTGAATCTATTTTATTTTTGACTAAAGCCTGTGCCAAGTCCATGATAAGCAAAGGAATTTACCAGTGGAATGAGCATTACCCAAATGCCGCAGCATTTGAAAAAGATATTGCTAGAGATGAGCTATATGTAATGATAAGTGACCATGCAATTGTTGGAACTATCGTGATTTCATCTTTTATGGACGATGAATACCAGGCTATAGCATGGCTGACTCCAAATGACAAAAATCTTTATATCCACCGATTAGCGGTGCATCCCGACTATCAGGGACGTGGTTTTGCACAAAAACTGATGCATTTTGCCGAAAACTTCGGGAGAGACAATGGCTACAGCTCAATAAGATTGGATACTTTTTCTCAAAATCCTAGAAACCAAACATTCTACGAACGTCGTGATTACAAGCGGTTAGGTTCCATTTATTTCCCTAAGCAAAGTGATCATCCATTTTATTGTTATGAGCATCTGTTGTAAATTTAACGCAAGAGCAAAAAACATCAGATTGATCAAAATATTAAGACAACTCGTTTTGCCTACAGAACAAAACGTTTAACTTTGACCTTATCAATTTCAAAAAAAATATATGGAAATCCTTGAGTTTTTAAGTGGTAACGGCTTGTTTTTAATATTAGCCATCGTATTGGTGGTCATTTATGTTTACAACCGAAGAAAAAACAAGTAAAATTATCTGGTCTTCAACCATCCCGTGATGCTCAATCTTTCGGTTTTGACAGGTTTTACTTCGTGTTCGATTAGCTGACTTTCAAAAACAACAACACGACCAGGAAAAGGATAGATGACCTTTTCTGTTTCTTTACCATTATCATCTAAATACAATACCAATTCACCTCCATTCTCTGGCACCCAACCCGATTCATTCAAATAACACACAAAAGAAAGCTTGCGTCTATCATCATTCTGAAAGGTATCAAGATGGCGTTTATAAAAAGTGCCTTGGGGATATAAGGCATAGTGAAATTCTTTGTGAAGAATACCTAAGAAACAAGTCCTGTTGAGATAGTTGACAAGATTATTAATTTTATTAAAAAACAATCCTTCGGCGGTATTGGCATGGGATTCATCAATCCATAAAATAACATCACCTCTAATAGATTTGACAACGGTCGCATTCAATTTGTTCCCAATGGCCGCCTTTTTAAAAGCATCCTCGGCGTGCTTATCAATTAAAGACTGTCTGAGCACATGCACCTCTTCTGCACTAAAAAAATCTTCAACAAGTGCATACTTTTGGGCAACAATATCTTCAATAATCCTTTCGTATAAAGGATTCTCTACAAAAGCAATGTCTTGAAAGATAGGATTCATCAAATACAGGAATTAAATGGGTGAAGTTCAAATGAATATAGGCGATAATCAGTCAAATGTAATCTAAAAAGAGATTCCTTTTTGCAATTTGAATATCTTTGCAGTAAATTAATGCTATATGAGCAGAATTCGAATTACAAAGCAATTTTCTTTTGAAACCGGCCACGCCCTTTATGGCTATGATGGCAAATGCAAAAATGTGCACGGACACAGTTATAAATTGTCAGTTACCGTTATTGGTAAGCCAATTAATGATGCTTCAAATGCTAAGTTTGGGATGGTCATTGACTTTTCAGATTTGAAGACCATCGTAAAAGATGAAATTGTTGATGTCTTTGACCATGCTACCGTGTTCAATAAAAATACACCACATGTTGAGCTGGCAAAAGAGTTAAAAGATAGAGGACACAGCGTGCTTTTGGTCGACTATCAACCTACCAGTGAAATGATGGTGATTGATTTTGCTGAAAAAATCAAAAAACATTTACCAGAGACAATTCAACTTCATTCCTTAAAACTTCAGGAAACTGACACGAGTTTTGCGGAATGGTACGCGAGTGATAATTAGTGTTCAGTCTACAGTGGGCAGTAGGCAGGAAATTTGTGCTTCTGAGAATATGATTTATGCACTTGCATTTGTGAAATAGATAGTGAATTATTTTATCACAACTTTTTACGAAGAAATCCGTGAAAATCTGTGATCCCGATAGCAATCGGGACATATCAAATTTTTTTTTTGAAAGGTATCAACCCGATCCGTTT
Source organism: Gelidibacter gilvus (assembly GCF_004115975.1). GTDB lineage: Bacteria > Bacteroidota > Bacteroidia > Flavobacteriales > Flavobacteriaceae > Gelidibacter > Gelidibacter gilvus. The sequence continues at coordinate 249,077 of NZ_SDDZ01000001.1, forward strand.
TTAAATCATGATATTAACTGCGTTTAACCTAAAGGGTTCCTGCTTTCCTGACTGAAGACCGGCAGGCGCAGGTATTTAAATAGTTGTTTAATGAATATTCCAAAAGGAAAAAAAATATACTTTGCTTCTGACAACCATTTAGGAGCTCCTACAAAAGAAGAATCGTATCCAAGGGAAAAAAAGTTTGTGGCTTGGCTAGATGAAATCAAACATGATGCTGCCGTCATTTTTTTGCTTGGAGATCTGTTCGATTTTTGGTTTGAATACAAAACCGTCGTTCCAAAAGGATTTACAAGAACTTTAGGGAAACTTGCTGAAATAAGCGACTCTGGGATTCCTATCTACTATTTTGTGGGGAATCATGATTTATGGATGCATGGGTATTTTGAGGAAGAATTGAATATTGACGTCTTTCATAAACCAAAGGAATTTGTATTTAACGACAAAACATTCTTTATTGGGCATGGCGATGGTTTGGGACCTCACGACAAGGGCTACAAACGCATGAAAAAAGTGTTTACCAATCCGTTTTTTAAGTGGTGCTTTAGATGGTTACATCCGGATTTAGGGGTTAAGCTTGCCCAATATATGTCCGTGAAAAACAAATTAATTTCTGGTGATGATGATGCCAAATTTTTAGGTGAGGACAAAGAGTGGTTGGTTCAGTATTCCAAAAGAAAATTAGAGGAGAAACATCGCGATTATTTTGTTTTTGGACACAGACATCTTCCAATGGAGGTTAAATTAAATGACCACTCGGCCTACATTAATCTCGGAGATTGGATCCAATATTACACCTATGGCGTTTTTGATGGTGAAAAAATGGAGCTAAAGACCTATTAAGCTTCGTTTTCGTGCGCTTCTAAATCTTTACTTAAATCCAATTTTCTAAACGAAGGAGAGACAATTCCTGTAGTCACTACAGTCAATAAGGTCATTGTACCTCCAAAAACAACAGCGGTCACTGTTCCCATTAGCTTTGCAGTCAATCCGCTCTCAAAAGCACCAAGTTCATTGGAAGATCCCACAAACATGGAATTTACAGAGGCCACGCGTCCGCGCATGTGGTCAGGTGTTTTTAATTGCAAAATGGTTTGCCTGATGACCATCGAAACGCCGTCAGTAACCCCGCTAAAGAATAAGGCGGCAACAGATATCCAAAATATGGATGACAATCCAAATACAATGATACTTACCCCAAAACCAAAAATAGCCACCAATAGTTTCATCCCCGCATTTTTACTGATAGGAATATAGGCTGTAATCAGCATGGTTAAAAACGCACCCACTGCAGGGGCTGCTCTTAACACCCCAAAGCCTTCAGATCCCACTTTTAGAATATCCTGTGCAAATATGGGCAAGAGAGCCACGGCGCCTCCAAAAAGCACGGCAACCATGTCTAAAGTCAAAGCTCCTAATATCGCTTTGGTTTTGAATACAAATTTGATACCTTCTTTAAGGCTGTCCATAATTGGCTCGCCAATTTTAGGATTCAAAATTGGTTTTTTAGAAATACGAAGTAAATTGATGAGTGCCATTAATGCAAACCCCATGATCAAGCACATCGACCAATGGACACCAATCCAACTAATGCTAAAACCTGCCAGTGCGGGTCCAAGAACTGAAGCCATTTGCCAGGTTGAACTGCTCCATGTGGCTGCATTAGGGTATAGTTTTTTGGGCACAATTAAAGCAATCAATGAAAATACAGTCGGTCCAATAAAAGCCCTTACCAATCCGCCACAAAAAACCAAGAAGTAAATACTATACAAAATTTCATTAGTAGACCAGGTGCTTACGACTTTTGGCCATGTCAATAAAAACAATCCAAAACTGATGACTGAAAATCCCAGGATGCATTTTATAAGGAGGCCTCTTTTTTCTTTTTGATCAACGATGTGTCCGGCAAAAAGCGCAATTCCTACAGCTGGAATAATTTCCATCAGACCAATTAAACCAAGCGACCATGGATCTTTAGTTATGGAATATACTTCCCATTCAATAATAATAAACTGCATAGACCATGCAAAAACCAGCGCAAAGCGTACCATTAAAAAAATATTGAATTCTTTAATCCGAAGTGCGGCGTAGGGGTCTTTTTTGATTGGTTTTTGTTCCATAGACTTCAGGCCTTTTAGAACAGTGATATGTTTGACTAAAAAGCGCTTAAATTTTACTACAAATGTAAAACAACGGGCGATGTTATTTTAGTTTTTTGTTTTCTAAAATAGTGGTGATTCTAATTATAACTTGCTGAAATCAGACCTACAAGGTTTAGAAAACCTTACAGGTGGAACGAAAAATAGTATTGGCTGATTAGGCTTTAATATCCCTTAATTTCAATTGCAGGCTAACCTGACCTTGCCAATGGTTTTCATCGATGGAATACACCGCTTTAAAAGGTTTTTTATCCGTGATCAAATCATATTTATCCCCTAAGTTAAAACCAATGCCCACTATATTTGCCGAATTCCCTTGTCTGGCCGTAATTCTTAAATGTTTATCCTCGCCTCCAACACGTTTTCCATAACCTGTATCCTGTAAGTTTTCGGTCATGAAAACTGGTGCCATGTTCCCCGGTCCAAAAGGAGCAAATTGTTTTAGAATACGGTAAAATTTAGGCGTAATATCTTTGAAATCTATTTGAGTATCCACTCGGATTTCAGGAATCAATAAAGCTCTATCTATCGTTTTTGAAACCTCATCTTCAAAAGCTTGTTTAAAGGCTTCATAATTTTCTTCTTTGAGCGTCAAACCTGCGGCGTACTTATGTCCACCAAATTGTTCAATATGCACACTGCACGCTTCCAGAGCATTATATACGTCAAATCCAGATACAGATCGGGCTGAGGCCGCCAATCTATCCCCGCTTTTTGTAAAAACCAAAGTGGGTCTGTAATACGTTTCAATTAAGCGCGATGCCACTATGCCAATAACACCTTTATGCCAAGAGTCTTGAAAAACGACTGAAGTGAAACGCTCCTGTTCTTCATATTCCACAATCTGCAGTAAAGCTTCTTGGGTAATTTGCTGATCGGCTTCTTTTCTATCGGTGTTGAACTGCTCAATTTGCAGGGCATACGCTTGGGCAAGTTCTTCATCTTCCTCCGTCAACAAAGCTACGGCGTGGTTCCCATGTTTCATACGTCCTGCAGCATTGATCCGTGGTGCTATTATGAAAACCACATCGGTAATGGTGAATTCGGTTTTTTTTGTTTGTGCGATAATCGCTTTAATGCCTGCGCGAGGCTGCCCATTGATCACTTGTAAGCCGAAATAAGCAAGAGTTCTATTTTCACCAGTAATTGGTACAATATCGGCTCCAATAGCTGTAGCCACTAAATCGAGATATTCAGTTAAATCCTCAATGGACTTCCCGTCTCTGGACGCTAAAGCCTGGACCAATTTAAAACCAACCCCACACCCACATAATTCGTCATAAGGATACGTACAATCTTCACGTTTTGGATCTAAAATGGCCACAGCATCTGGAAGTTCAAAACCAGGTCTATGATGGTCACAAATAATAAAATCAATCCCTTTTTCTTTAGCGTAAGCAACTTTATCAATGGCTTTTATACCACAATCGAGGGCAATGATCAATGAAAAATCATTGTCATGGGCAAAATCTATTCCTTTTATTGAAACGCCATAACCTTCATCATAACGATCAGGAATATAAGTTGCAACACTATGTATTCTGGTTTTTAAATAAGAAGACATTAAAGCTACTGCCGTTGTTCCGTCCACATCATAATCCCCAAACACCAATATGTTTTCAGATGCAGCGATTGCCTTTTCAATACGCTCCACCGCTTTGTCCATATCCTTCATTAAAAAAGGATCATGTAATTCATCAAGACTTGGCCTAAAAAATTGTTTGGCTTCTTCAAAAGTCTCAATACCACGCTGAAGCAATAAAGAAGCAATAGTCGGCTCCACCTGTAGGGCTTCGGACAACTGCTTAATTTTGGAAAGCTCTGGTTTTGGTTTTAAGGTCCAACGCATTTTTTCGTTTCTGGTTTCAGGTTTAAAATGTTTCAAGTTTTAATTGATCTCAGACCTAGCAGGTTTTTAAAAGCTTTCAGGTCTAAGTTGAAAACTATTTATTGTGATAATGGATCGATGTATTCACTTTTGCAAATCTTCTAAACATTTCCATGACGCCGCAATATTTTTCTATGGATAAATCGACCGCTTTCTTAATTTTACTTTCATCTAGGTTTTCGCCGTAAAAATGATATTCCACAGAAACCGTATGGTAATATTTTGGATGTTCTTCCGTCAATTGGCCATAAGTATCCATTCTAAAATCTGAAACTGTTACTTTCATCTTATTCAAAACCGAAACCACATCAAGTCCCGAGCATCCTGCAAGTGCAGAAAGCATCATGGCTTTTGGTCGCAATCCAGAATTATACCCACCATTTTCTTCTGAAGTATCCATTAATAAGGTTTTTCCACTTGGATTATCAGATTCAAATTGTGAGTTCCCTTTCCAGTGCGTAATGACTTTATCTTCCATTTTTTATCAATTTAAAATTAGGAAGCAGTCTAAAGTGAGAACAACTTCCAAGGTTATATTCTTTCATCCAAAAATACTATTAAATATCAAGATTATCCCTTTAGAATAAGGCAATAAATTTAACCTGAAAAAGAATATTGGAAAGTTTCCAAGACCATCATGCTGCTATTTTAGAGCTAATGCCGTGTATTCCGGATGCATTAAGTTTATAGGACTAAGGATCATGTCTAATTCCTCCTCAGAAAGCAGCTTTTTTTCAAGAATAAGTTCACGTATGGATCTACCTGTTGCGATGGCCTCTCTCCCAATCAAATCTCCCATATGATGACCGATATAGGGACACAAGAATGTAATAAGCCCCACCGAATTGTACACCATTTCTTTAGTATGAACTTCATTTGCAGTGATTCCCAACACACATTTTTCGGCAAGTGCCACACAGGCGTTAGAGAGTAATTCTATCGATTCAAAAATACAATGCGCAATAACAGGCTCCATGACGTTTAATTGCAATTGCCCAGCTTCTGCAGCAAAAGATATGGTCACATCATTCCCAATAACTTTAAAGCACACTTGATTGACCACTTCAGGAATAACTGGATTGATTTTGGCGGGCATGATAGAAGACCCTGCTTGCATTTCGGGTAGGTTTATTTCATGGAAACCACAACGCGGCCCTGATGACAATAATCGTAAGTCATTGCATATTTTTGACAACTTAACTGCGGTTCTTTTTAATCCACCGGAAATCATCACGTAGTCTCCACAATCAAAAGAGGCTTCAATTAGGTCATCCGCCTCAACAAAACTAGCTTTAGTGAATTTTGCCAAATAGCCAACTGATAGTTTAGAAAATCCATTTGGGGAGTTTACTCGTGTGCCAATTGCAGTCCCACCTAGATTTACTGGCAAGATCACGTCTCTACACATTTTGAGCATTTTTGTTTCCTCTTTCAAATTTGTGGACCATGCCGAAAATTCATCCCCCAAAGACATTGGCACAGCATCTTGCAATTGCGTCCTGCCCATCTTCAATACCTTTTTGAACTCTGTCCCTTTTATGTCCAAACGTGTGGTAAGGATATTAATTTTTTCCAAAAGATGGTTCATATAGTAATATATTGCCACTCTAAGACCGGTAGGATAGGCACAATTGGTAGACTGCGATTTGTTGACATGATCATTTGGATTCAAAATATCATAACGACCTTTCTCATAGCCGTTCATTACCAAAGCCACGTTTGCTATAACTTCATTGGCATTCATATTGACCGAAGTTCCTGCACCTCCCTGAAACACATCCGATGGAAAATATTTTGCGTAGGTCTTTAGATTGTCCAAAATTTCATCACAAGCATTGATGATCATATCTGCCTTTTCTGGTGACACGGTACCAATCTCCCTATTTGCACAGGCAGAAGCTTTTTTAGTAATAATCATCCCTTTTATAAATAAAGGATAATCTAGGATTTTTGATTGTGAAATCTTAAAATTATTGATGGCGCGTTGTGTATGAATACCGTAATAAACATTGTCGTTAATTTCCAATTTACCAAGTAAGTCTTCTTCTATTCTGGTTTTCATAGTATTGTGTTTTATCATCTATTTGATATCGTTTTCGCTTAAAAGCGCAATAATCTTTAACTTACTGATAATCAGGAAGTCAATTGTTTCTATATTTATTTAAAACACTGATTAAAAGCAGATTATATTCATTTTTTTAATCATATTTATAATGATGAAAAATAAATAAAACGCTAAAATTAATGAATTAAGCTCATTACGCAATGCTCGTTTTTAAAAGCAAATGAAGCCTGACAGAGTGAATTTTAGCATTCCTAATTTAGCAATAGTCAAACTGTTGATTTAGAAAATCAGACCGCCTATTATAAGATTTTGACAATTGTCACGCGTTTTATAAGAGTAGATTTAGTGATAATGAAATGAAGACTTTAAACAATGATGGAACTGCACCTATTTATGGAAAGATAAAATCAAAATAAGGATCATATATCTTAGTTATGAGGATGAATGAAACAGAAATTTCAGCAAATAATCTTGTGATTATAAATTTAAATTTGATTGATTTTTTGAAAGCCTCTCCAAAATAATTTCGAATACTCAGTTGCGGAGATGAAATTTCTATTGACTATTATTTCTGATCAGATTCTAGTTTCAGAATAGTATTTATTGATTTTTTCAACTCCGATACCACTTCCTCCTCAAACCAAGGATTCCGCGTCAACCAAAACCGATTGCGAGGCGATGGATGTGGCAAAGGAAAATAATTAGGCAAATATTCCTGATAATCGGCAACGGTTTCGGTCAGGGTTTTCTTGGCGTTTTTCTTCAAATAGTATTTTTGGGCGTACATCCCAATTAAAAGTACCAATTCAACATTCGGCATAAACTCCAGAAGCTGTTCGTGCCATTGTGGGGCGCACTCTGGTCGAGGTGGTAAATCGCCTCCTCTCCCTCTCCCTGGATAACAAAATCCCATTGGCACAATTGCAAAATTATTCTCGTCGTAAAATTCTTCGGCGGTCACACCTAACCATTTCCGCAATTGTTTACCACTGGCATCGTCCCAAGGAATTCCAGAAGCGTGCACCTTGGTTCCTGGCGCTTGACCAATAATCACGATTTTAGAATGTGGGTGTGCAGTCACTACCGGTCTTGGTCCTAGTGGTAAATGAGCTTTACAGAGACTGCAATTTCTAATATTATGAAGTAAATCTTGCATTACAATTTTAGCTCTGTTATTTATTCTCCATCATCTTTTTAAAATCCATGCTATACGAAGGATAGGTCAACATCATCCGTTTAAATTCCTTAACCGTCATTTTATTATAGATTGCAGTTGCAAAAACATTGATACTTTCGTTGGCTTTTGAGCTTAAAATATGAGCGCCCACAATTTCATCGGTTCGTTCATTGACTAAAATTGTGTAAGCATAGGTGTCTTCGTTTTCCTTTTTCGCATTAAACCAATTGCTGCAATCACCTTGATAAATTTTAACGCTCTTATAACGCGCTTTGGCTTCTTCTTCACCATAACCAACTGAGGATAAATTTGGCGTAGTAAATACCGTTGAAGGCACACAAGGCACATCTAAAGTCTTTGACTTCTCCTTAACCACATTGTTCCCCACAATATAACCTTGCAGACCAGAAAGCGGTGTCAGCGATGGAGATTTGTTGGAGACATCACCACAGGCATAAACCTTTGGGTGCGATTTGCTCTGTAAATGATCATTGACCACAATGCCATCCTTATCTGCTTCAATCCCTGCCTTCTCCAGGTCTAAGGTTTCTATGGCTGGAACCCTGCCTGTGGCATTAATCACTTTTCTAGATTTATGGGTCTTTGATTTTCCGTCAACTGAATACGATACTTTTAAATTCTTTTTCAATTTTTGGATCCCAGTGACATCGGCATTAAAAATAAACGCCACTCCTAAATTTTCCATTTTGGTGATTAATTTTTTTACCAAATAGTCATCGAATTTCGCAAGAGAGGTCTTGTCCCTTTCTAGAATAGTCACTTTACAACCCAAAGTTGCCAACATACAGGCAAACTCCATGGCGATATAACCAGACCCAATAAAGGTGATGGACTTTGGAATTTTCTTAAAATTCAGAACATCTTCACTTAATTTCAGGAATTCCTTGCCTTCAATGTCGAGTTCCCTAGGAATATTTCCGGTGGCAATAATAAAATGATCCGCAGAAACCACTTTGCCTTCCACCTCAACTTCAGTTTTACTAATGAAATTTGGCGATTGGTGATACAGTGAAATTCCTAAATCTTTTAGCTTTTGTTCTGTATTTGGCGGAATCGGGTCAGAAAACGACCTTTTAAACTTTTGGACTTTCTTCCAATTCAGTTTTGGCAACTTTTCAACACCTCGTCCTCTTAAATTTCTACTTTGATAGACCAGATGTGAAAATTGAAGTAATATTTTTTTGGAATCGCAACCTCTATTGGCGCAGGTACCTCCAAATTCCCGATTATCAGCAATGGCAACACTCAGGTTGTGTTCCCTGCAAATCTCTGCAGCAGTTTGTCCAGCAATACCACTTCCAATGACAAAAACGTCGTAGTGTTTCTTTTTAGTGTTTTTCATAAGGATTAAGATACCGAAATTTCCGACAAATTATGTTAGGAAAAATCTAAAGTTTAGAAATAAAATCCAAAATGTCCGATAAGGAATTAAGACCGATGCGCTGCTAGAACATAGAACAAAGACGTCAATGATCGATAATATCGGTGTTATTATTTAAAATCTACCTTAACTATGTTTTGATCGTGGTCGTCCTAAAATTCAAAAAGAATTACTCCTTTGGTTTGCCACCAACCACAATCACGATTTCGCCTTTGGGTGGCTTTGCAGTATAATGTTCCAAGACTTCTTTTGCAGTACCTCTAATGGTCTCTTCATAAAGCTTGGTCATCTCCCTAGAAACGGAGACGGGACGGTCTTCACCAAAATACTCGCAAAAATGAGCCAAAGTTTTAATGAGTTTATGTGGACTCTCATAAAAAATTAAAGTTCGGGTTTCTTCAGCTAAAAGCAATAACCGCGTCTGTCTTCCTTTTTTGACGGGTAAAAATCCTTCAAACACAAACTTGTCATTGGGCATGCCGCTATTCACCAACGCTGGAACAAAAGCAGTCGCTCCAGGGAGACAATCCACCTCTATCTGATGCTCAATACAAGCACGTGTCAACAAAAATCCAGGATCAGAAATAGCTGGCGTTCCTGCATCACTAATTAAAGCAACCGTAGTACCAGATTTTATCTTCTGAACCAAAAGCTCCACCGTTTTGTGCTCGTTGTGCATGTGATGGGATTGGGAAGGCGTTGCAATTTCATAATGCTTTAAGAGTTTGCCGGAAGTGCGTGTGTCCTCTGCCAAAATTAAATCGACTTCTTTTAAAACCTCAACCGCCCTAAAAGTCATGTCCTTCAAATTGCCTATGGGCGTGGGAACGATGTATAATTTACTCATTAATTAATCAAACTTTCCTTCTATAATCTTCATAAATCGATCTTCAACATCTTCTTTCCCCAGCCAATTATTATAATCCGGTTTGACAATGTTTTGGATTAAATTTATTGCTTCATCTAAAGAACTTGAGGTATTGATTTGAGAAAGCACACGATCATAATCTTCTCGTTGGCCATCAAAAAGATGTTTTATAAATGCTATTTTATCATTAAGGCCAATATTGATTCCGTTTTTAAGTTTGTCATTTAAGGATTTTTTCAACTTCTCATTTGAATTTGGAACAGGATCAAAAACTGGCATGTTTTTAAAACCAGCAGTCAATTCCTCAAAATCGTCCTTATCTTCTAGTTCATCTTCTGGTATTTCAGGAAGTGATTGTTGGATAAATGCATCTATTTGGTGTGTCTCATGGGGCATTTGAGCTACCATGTCCTTAATTTTCTCCATGACGGGCTCCATAATACCGTCATCTTCTACTTCGTCGAGGTTGACATAAATTTTGTCATCACGTTCAATATTATCACTTATTTTATTGTTAAAGGCCACATCCAACATCTCAAAGAATGACGAATCAACGCCAATAGTAGGCATATTTTGTTCTAAATTTTCATTGGCAAATTTCAAAACACTCAATTTTTCATATAGCAGCCCCACTTCACGGTGCATTTCCTTAACATTCTCCCTTCCTTTTAATTTTAGAATGCGATGTGCAATACTCATTAATTCAGACTCCAACTTCTTCTTCATAACTTTTAACTTTAATTCTAATTTATGCTTTTGATTTTTGGTAAATTTGCGCCACCTTTATATCAAACGAAGGTAGGCTTTGTTTTAGTGTTAAAATTACGAAATGTTTCTTGAAAATACAGTAAATCCTAAAGAACAATTTGGGTGGATTGAGGTTATTTGCGGCTCTATGTTCTCTGGTAAGACTGAAGAATTGATCAGGCGTCTTAAGCGCGCCCAATTTGCAAAACAAAAAGTTGAAATCTTCAAACCCACCGTTGATGTGCGTTATGATGAAGGCATGGTCATATCTCATGACGCCAATGAAATTCGCTCAACTCCGGTACCTGCAGCCGCTAATATTCCCATTTTGGCTGACGGTTGTGATGTGGTCGGGATTGACGAAGCACAATTTTTTGACGATGAAATCATTCGGGTTTGTAATGACTTAGCCAATAAAGGTGTCAGAGTGATAGTTGCCGGATTGGATATGGATTTTAAAGGGAATCCGTTTGGTCCTATGCCATATTTAATGGCCACTGCCGAGTATGTTACTAAAGTCCACGCCATTTGCACACGTACAGGAAACTTAGCACAATACAGCTACAGAAAAGCCCAAAGTGATGCTTTGGTACTTTTAGGAGAGGTGGATGAATATGAACCCTTGAGCCGTGGTGCTTTTTACAAAGCCATGTTAAATGACAAAATAAGAGGGATGAAGGTCAACGATGCCTTAGAACTCAATGAAAAATCGAAAAATCCCAATGCCTAAAACGCAAGAAACCACTCTCGAAATTGATCTTTCAGCCTTAAAGCATAATTTTCAATATCTCAAATCCAAACTCCAAAAAAACACCAAATTTCTCGCCGTAGTTAAAGCATTTGCATACGGTCATGACGCTGATCAAATCGCGCTTCATCTGCAAAATTTGGATGTTGATTATTTTGCAGTGGCCTATACCAATGAAGGCGTCGCGCTAAGAGATGCAGGTATTACAAAACCAATTTTGGTGTTGCATCCTTTGCCTGTTGGTTTTAGCACCATTATAGACAGATGTTTGGAACCCAGCATTTATAACAATAAAGTGCTCAATGCCTTCGTACAGATCGCTGCTGAAAAAAACCAAAAAGACTATCCCATACATTTAAAGTTTAATACCGGACTAAACCGATTGGGTTTTTCTGAAAACGAGGTGGAAGACATTTATTCAAAGCTAAACGCATCGAATGCCGTCAGCGTGAAATCGATTTTTTCTCATTTGGCAGCAAGTGAAGATCCATCCGAAAAGGAATTTATGATGCATCAAATAAATTCCTTTAAAAGCATATCAGAAAAATTTAAATCGTTTTTTGGTTATCAACCTATGCTCCATATGTGCAATACTTCCGGAATATTGAACTATCCCGATGCCCAGTTTGATATGGTACGAAGTGGGATAGGTTTATATGGTTTTGGAAATTCAGAAATGGAAAATAAATATTTTAAACCCATTGCTTCGCTTAAATCGGTTATTTCTCAAATACATGACATAGAAGAAGGCGAAACTGTAGGTTATAATCGCGCTTATAAAAGCAAGTCTTCTATGAGAACGGCAACAATTCCCATTGGCCATGCTGACGGAATTGGAAGACCCTACGGTAATGAAAAAGGATTTGTGATCATTGCGGGGAAAAAAGCGTCGATTGTAGGAAATGTTTGCATGGACATGATTATGGTAAATATCACCGGAATAGCGTGCGAAGAAGGTGATGAAGTCATAATATTTGACGCTTCAAACACCGCCGACGAATTGGCGCATTCTGCAAACACAATTTCTTACGAATTGATTACGGCAATTTCACAACGTGTCAAACGGACGATCAAAAAATAAATTCCATCAGAAATTAAACAGTTGTATATTTTTCTTATTTTCGTTACTTAATAACTAACTTAATAATTCAATAATTATGTGGAAAGAATTTAAAGATTTTATCATGACGGGTAACGTCATAGATTTGGCCGTAGCAGTTTTACTTGCTGGAGCTGTTGGTTTGGTTGTCAATGGTTTTGTAAGTGACATCATGATGCCTATTGTAGGTTATTTCTCTGGAGGTGTCGATTTTGCGGACATGTTCTATGCTTTAGATGGAAAAACTTATGAATCTTTAGCGGTTGCAACCGAAGCTGGCGCAGCAGTAATTGCTTATGGAAAATGGATCAACTCCATCATCAATTTATTGATTGTTGGTTTTGTATTATTCATGATCGTCAAAGCATATGCTAAAGTAAGAGCTAAAAAAGTAGAAGAGCCTGCAGCTCCTGCTGGACCAACTGAAATTGATTTATTGAAAGAAATCAGAGATGCTTTAAAAAAATAATTCCGCTACACCCATATTCTAACTTTAACCCGATTCACACAATGAATCGGGTTCTTTTTTTATTAAATCTTCTTAAAACACATTGAATAAATGGTTACTTTAGCGACTTAAATTTTTTTAATTATGAAAGTAGCTGTTGTTGGCGCCACAGGTATGGTTGGCGAAGTGCTGTTAAAAATCCTTGAAGAACGAAATTTTCCTTTTACGGAATTGATGCTCGTAGCATCAGAAAGGTCTGTTGGGAAAGAAATTACCTTTAAAAACGAAACTCACAAAGTTATAGGTTTGGCAGAGGCGGTCTCAAAAAGACCAGATATTGCCTTCTTTTCTGCAGGAGGAAATACGTCCTTAGAATGGGCTCCAAAATTTGAAGAAGTTGGCACTACGGTCATTGATAATTCTTCGGCCTGGCGAATGGATCCTTCAAAAAAATTGATCGTTCCAGAAATCAATGCCCATCAACTTACAAAAGACGATAAAATAATTGCCAATCCAAACTGTTCAACCACTCAGATGGTGATGGTCTTGGCACCACTCCACAAAAAATATAAAATCAAAAGAATCGTTGTTTCTACCTACCAATCCATTACGGGAACTGGTGTGAAAGCGGTAAAACAATTAGAGAATGAGTTGGCCGGGATTAAGGGCGAAATGGCCTATCCCTATCCAATAAATAAAAACGTTATTCCGCATTGCGACGTCTTTGAAGAAAACGGATACACCAAAGAAGAAATGAAATTGGTCAGGGAAACCCAAAAAATCCTAAACGACCGTTCTATCGCAGTCACTGCAACTGCCGTAAGAGTTCCTACTCAAGGTGGCCATAGCGAAGCGGTGAACATTGAATTTGAAAAGGATTTTGATGTTTCTGAAATTCGCAAACTGCTAAGCCAAACTTCTGGGGTTGTGGTTCAGGACAATCTTGATGTCAATACCTATCCAATGCCCATTTATGCCAATGGAAAAGACGATGTTTTTGTTGGACGCATCAGACGTGACGAATCTCAACCAAACACTCTAAATCTATGGATCGTTAGTGACAACTTAAGAAAAGGGGCCGCAACAAATACCATTCAGATTGCGGAGTATTTGATTGATAAAAATCTGATTTAAACAGATAATTCATTAAATATAGAAAATTTGTCCATCGATAGATTTCTTAACATAATATTAAAAAAGCTCTTACATCCGATTGTAGGGGCTTTTTTGTTTATTTTTGGAACACAACTTTTAACATGTTTACTTTTATGAGAAATTTAGCGCTTGCCATGGTAGTTTTAACAACGATTACCGCCTGTAAAAACGAAAATGAACTTAAAAAATCCAATGTAATTGCCGTGACTTATCCTGAAACCAAAACGGTAGATACCGTTGACACTTATTTTGGAGAACAAGTAAAAGATCCGTACCGCTGGCTCGAAGATGATAGAAGCGAAGAAACCGGCGCCTGGGTAAAAGCCCAAAATGAAGTAACTGCCAATTATTTAGAGCAAATCCCATATCGCCAAGAACTAAAAGAGCGCTTGGAAGAAATTTGGAATTACGAAAAAGTAGGTGCTCCTTTCATCGAAGGTGATTATACCTATTATTATAAAAATGACGGTTTGCAAAACCAATCAGTTATTTACAGAAAGAAAACCGGAGAAGATAACGAAGAGGTCTTTTTAGATCCAAATACCTTCAGTAAAGACGGGACCATTTCTTTAGGTGGTCTTAATTTCTCCAAAAGCGGGAAACTTGCTGCCTATGCTATTTCTGAAGGTGGAAGTGATTGGCGAAAAGTTATCGTTATGGATGTCGAGTCCAAAAAGCAAATTGAAGACACAATTGTAGATGTCAAATTTAGTGGCATTTCATGGAAAAACAATGAAGGCTTCTACTATTCAAGCTATGACAAGCCAAAAGGAAGTGAGCTTTCAGCTAAAACAGACCAACATAAACTCTTTTATCACAAATTAGGAACGTCACAGAAACAAGACCAATTAATCTATGGTGGTACAGAAGCACAAAAACACCGTTATGTTAGTGGTAGTGTTACTGAAGACGGAAACTACCTATTCATCTACCCAAGAAACTCAACTTCTGGAACAAAATTATTAATGCAGGACTTATCAAAACCAAATAGCAAAATGATTACCATTTTGGATACTTCTGATAGTGATACTGGAGTCATTGAAAACGTTGGAAGTAAACTCTATTTAATTACCAATAGAAATGCTCCCAACCAAAAGGTGGTTACTGTAGATGCTTCAAATCCGAATCCAGAAAACTGGAAGGATTTTATTCCTGAAACAGAAAATGTATTACGTGCTTCTACCGGTAGTGGTTATGTATTTGCGAGCTATATGGTGGATGCGGTTTCTAAAGTAATGCAATACGACTATGATGGAAAACTGGTTAGGGAAATCAAACTCCCGGGCGTTGGAAGTGCTGGCGGTTTTGGAGGTAAGAAAGAAGATGCGATTGTTTACTATTCATTTTCCAATTATATCACCCCAAGTACTATTTACACTTTAGATCCTAAAACTGGGAATTCTGAAGTTTATATTAAACCTGGAATTAAATTTAATGCTGACGATTTTGAAAGCAAACAAGTGTTTTACACTTCAAAAGACGGCACGAAAGTACCAATGATTATTTCTTATAAAAAAGGCGTCGAACTAAACGGTAAAAACCCGACCATTCTATATAGTTACGGTGGATTCAATATTTCAATGACACCTTCTTTCAGTATTGCCAACGCTGTTTGGATGGAACAAGGCGGTATTTATGCTGTGCCTAACATTCGTGGTGGTGGAGAATATGGTAAAAAATGGCATGATGCGGGTACCAAATTGGAAAAGCAGAATGTGTTTGACGATTTTATCGCTGCCGCAGAATACCTGATTGATAACAAATACACATCATCAGATTATTTAGCCATCAGAGGTGGTTCAAATGGCGGACTTTTAGTTGGCGCAGTCATGACGCAACGTCCAGATTTAGTAAAAGTAGCCATCCCTGCAGTTGGGGTTTTAGATATGTTGCGTTACCATACATTCACATCAGGAGCTGGGTGGGCGTATGATTATGGAACCTCTGAGGACAACAAGGAGATGTTTGACTACCTAAAAGGCTATTCTCCTATCCATAACGTCAAAGAAGGCGTAGAATACCCTGCAACGATGATCACAACTGGAGATCATGATGACCGAGTGGTTCCTGCACATAGTTTTAAATTTGCTGCAGAATTGCAAAGTAAACAAACAGGTACCAATCCAACATTAATTAGAATTGAAACGGATGCCGGACATGGCGCTGGAACTCCTGTGAGTAAAACGATAGAGCAATACGCCGATGTTTTCGGATTTACGCTTTATAATATGGGCTATAAAGTGCTTCCAAATAAAACCAAATCAAACATAAAAGGATAACTAATTTAGAGTTGATTTTCAGACCTGTCAGGTTTTAAAAACCTGACAGGTCTCTTTATAAAATACAGATGCTAAACGTCCAAAACATTACCTTCTCTTACACTAAAAAAAGCGCAGATACTCCTGTGCTCAATAATCTTAACTTTTCAGTAAATAGAGGAGAACACGTTTCTATTATTGGAGAAAGTGGCTCAGGAAAATCGACACTATTAAAAGTGATTTATGGAGAATATGACTTAAATGAAGGTCAAATTTTCTGGGATGATACGGAAATCTTAGGCCCAAAATACAATCTTGTGGTGGGCTATGATTTCATGAAAAATGTTGCCCAAGAATTTGACTTGATGCCATTCATAACAGTTGAAGAAAATATTGGCAAACATCTGTCCAATTTCTTTCCAAAAGAAAAAAAAGAACGCGTTCAGGAGCTTTTGGAAGTGGTCGAATTAGAAGACTTTGCTAAAACCAAAGTTAAGACTTTAAGTGGTGGACAAAAGCAACGCGTGGCTTTGGCAAGAGCTCTGGCTAATCAGCCGGAGATCATCTTATTAGACGAACCTTTTAGCCATATTGATAACTTTCATAAACAATCCTTGCGCAGAAGCGTGTTTAACTATTTAAAAGAAAAAAATATCGCTTGCATTGTGGCTACTCATGATAGTGAAGACGTATTGGCTTATGCTGACAGAATGATTGTCTTGCACGATTCGAAAATCATCGCTAACAAATCGCCTCAAGAACTTTACAAAAACCCACAAATACCTTTAACGGCATCATTTTTCGGCGAATTTAATCTCATCAATGATCAAATCATCTACGCGCATCAACTTCAAAGGGTTGAAAAATCTGATTTAAAAATAAAGGTTTACCGCAATTATTTCAAAGGCCATTATTATTTAATTGAGGGACGTACAGATGATGATATTATATTTTTTGAGAATGATTCTCCACTTGATTTGAATCAAGAAATCTGCCTAAAGGTTGCTAAATAGAGATTGGTTAAAACTGATTCCTGTAAAAATATCTACTTGACTTTTAACTAAATCCGAAAAACTACAGGATTGAAATTGATTTTAAATGGTTGTCATCGGCCAACAAAGATATCAATGCATAAGACAACAGATGGACAAACAATTCGAAATAAGGGACGCCTAAAATATCCTATGGGATTAACAGAACTGGAGATTCGTAGAATAAGGCATTTTATAAGATAAATAGAGAGTGAGGTCTTTAAAATATGTTTTCAATCACAAACTTGCTATCCCGAAAAACAACGACATCTCCAATTCCTTTCCCCATCAACAGCAATCCCATAGGTGTATTTGGAGAAATTGCAAAGAACGATTGCGAGTTAGCTGTCATTTGACCTGCACTTATCGCCAAATAATAATTAGCATTTGAAGTCATCACCACACTTCCTAAACCTACAATTTCAGAATGCTTTGTCACATCAATTTTAGACAAAGCTTCTTTAAGAATTTCTACTTCAGCTAATTGTTGACCAACTTTTTCACGTTCCAATTGTAACATCGCCCTGCCAGTTTCGTGTTTATCACCGGCACTACTTTTGGTCTCCGAAGTCAAGGATTCCTGAATCTCATTGATTTGAATTTGGATTTTTGAATAACGATCTTCAACAAAATTGACACATTGCGCATAAAGATGTTGCTTTATATGGGGATCATTTTTCATCCTTCTTATTATAATTTAAAGCACCGTGAAAACTCATCTGTTTCATGACCCACAATTTGCGACCGGCAATATAGTTTGTTGGCGGATTGGCACGATATTTTAGTGGACGGGGCAAAATAGCGGCAATGGCGGCAGCCTCGCTTTTGCTCAACTTTGAAGCCGATTTTTTAAACCAATATTGAGATGCTGCTTCAGCACCATAAATTCCGTTACCCATTTCAATACTGTTTAAATAAACCTCCATAATGCGTTCCTTGGACCAAATCAATTCGATCCAAAACGTGACATAGGTTTCCATTCCTTTTCTAGCCCAACTGCGCTGTGGCCATAGAAATACATTTTTTGCAACCTGTTGGCTGATGGTGCTCGCACCTCTTACTCGTTTCCCTTTTTGATTGTTATCAAAAGCCTTTTCAATGGCTTTCATGTCAAACCCCTTGTGCTTTAAAAAATTCTGGTCTTCACTGCAAATAACCGCCAATTGTAAATTTTTAGAAATCTCCTCAATTGGCACCCAATCGTGTTTCCAAACGGTTTCTTTTTTGGCTTCTTTCTGTTCAAAATACCTAATGACCATCAAAGGTGTCGCCGGTACAGGCACCCATTTGAACACAACCACTCCAATTATTGGAATGACCAACAGCCATAAGACCAATTTGAAAAGAAATTTAAATACTTTTTTCATGAATTATTCTATTTAAAGCTACATACAGGTTGTTGGAAACTCAGCGAATTAATCCACCAAATCAGCCAATTCCCTACCTACATGACTACCAATGGCAATCCCCATACCTCCAAGCCTTACGCCACAAAACACGCGATTGCTCAACTGTTTTATAATCGGTTGTTTTGTAACGCCTACACCCATGATGCCACTCCATCTGTGTTCGATTTCAAAAGACGTCTTGGGTAAAATTGTGGTTTTCAAAAGTTCTTCCAATTTATTTTGAATGATTTCGGTCTGTACCATTTCAGTGGTTTCTTCGGTTTTGAAATCGAGATTGCGACCGCCGCCCAATAAAATTCGCGAGTCAATATTACGAAAATAATAGAACCCTTTATCGAGATGGAATGTTCCTTTAATTTTTAAATTTTGAATCGGTTTTGTGATTAAAACTTGTGCTCTAGCTGGTTTCACTTCAGCATCTATCAGTTTTGATGCGAATCCATTCGTACAAATTAGCAACTGATTCGTTTTAAATTCAAATTTATCTGTTTCGATTTGTACGTTTCCATTTAATTCTTTAAAACGCTCTACAGAAACTGCATTAAGGATTAGAATGCCTTTGCTTAACGCCAAATCGGTTAAGGATCGCATCATCTTTCCAGTGTCAATTTGACCTTCAAATGGTGTAAAACTAAGTTGTTTTTGAATGTTTTCAAAGTTGAAAGGATTGTCTTTGATTTGAAAAACATCATCCTTAAAATGTGGCTTTAGGAGTGCATTAACTTTATCCATATGAGACATGCAATAATCATAGCCTTCATGATCGTGTTGATCAAATAATTCATAGCCGCCATTCTGTTGGTAGTCGATGGCCTTATCAGATAATGTTTTGCGTAACAATGATAGACCTTTACTTCGTTTCTCTATCAGTTGGATTACTTCATCTTCAGAATGTGTATTGAGATCATCTAAAATCTCACTAAGACTTCCAAAACAAGCGAAGCCAGCATTTTTTGTGCTTGCTCCCTGTGGTAAATAGCCTCTCTCAAGAATGACAATAGTAGCTTTTGGAAACCGCTCCTTCAACCGTAAAGCGCAATTGAGCCCAACAATGCCGCTACCAATAATGGTGTAGTCAATATTGGAGAGGTAACTTTTTATTTCCCAATAGGAAAGGTTCATTTTTATCTGGTTTTGGGGTATAAAAGTAAGAATTATAAACTCGTCCTATAAAAATCATTATGGTTTTTAAATACGGATTCCCGTTATATAAAAATGATATAGGCATAAAAAAACTCCGAAATTTCTTTCGGAGTCTGTATTGTTAGTCTTCAACTGGAGCTTCCATTTTAAAGCTTTCCATAAATTTAGTGGTATAATTACCAGCCAAATAATCTGGATGATCCATCAATTGTCGATGGAATGGAATTGTAGTCTTAATACCTTCTATTACGAATTCGTCCAAAGCACGTTTCATCTTACTGATGGCCTCATCACGTGTTTGCGCAGTGGTGATCAACTTAGCAATCATAGAATCATAATTTGGTGGAATCGTATAGCCTGAGTACACATGTGTATCCAAACGCACACCGTGACCACCTGGGGCGTGAAGCGTAGTTATTTTTCCTGGGGAAGGTCTAAAATCATTATATGGATCTTCCGCATTGATTCGACATTCAATAGAATGTAATTTTGGTGTATAGTTTTTACCGGAAATCGGTACTCCTGCAGCCACAAGAATCTGTTCTCTGATCAAGTCAAAATCAATCACTTGCTCAGTGATAGGATGCTCCACCTGAATACGGGTATTCATCTCCATAAAATAGAAATTTCGATGTTTGTCTACCAAAAATTCTATTGTTCCTGCACCTTCATACTTAATGTATTCTGCAGCTCTAACTGCTGCCAATCCCATTTCATTTCGAAGTTCATCAGTCATAAATGGTGATGGGGTTTCTTCAGTCAGTTTTTGGTGACGACGTTGAATTGAACAATCACGTTCTGATAAATGACAGGCTCTTCCTGTAGAATCCCCAACAATTTGTATTTCGATATGTCGTGGTTCTTCAATAAGTTTTTCGAGGTACATCGCATCATTACCAAAAGCAGCTCTCGCCTCATGACGTGCAGAATCCCAAGCATCTTTAAGTTTTTCCAATTTCCAAACGGCACGCATCCCTTTTCCGCCACCGCCTGCTGTGGCCTTTATCATAACAGGAAAGCCCATTTCAATTGACAGTTTTTCGGTTTGCTCGTAGGATTCCAAGATGCCATCACTTCCTGGCACACAAGGAACACCCGCTTTTTTCATGGTCGCTTTGGCAGAAGCCTTATCGCCCATTTTCTCGATCATTTCTGGAGAAGCGCCAATAAACTTTATATTGTGCTCTTCGCATATTCTCGAAAACTTAGCGTTTTCCGACAAAAATCCGTAACCAGGATGAATGGCGTCAGCGTTAGTAATCTCTGCTGCCGCAATAATATTGGACATTTTTAGATACGACTCACTACTTGGTGGTGGTCCGATACATACCGCTTCATCCGCAAATTTGACGTGCAAACTTTCGGCATCTGCAGTAGAATAAACAGCCACTGTTTTAATGCCCATTTCCTTACAGGTTCTGATAACGCGCAATGCTATTTCACCTCTATTGGCTATTAATATTTTTTTAAACATAACATTTCAAATTAAAAATTTCAAATTCCAATCACCAAATTCCAAGTATTGGATTTTGAGATTTGTCTATTGGAATTTTCATTTGGTTATGATGGATCTACTAAGAATAATGGTTGATCAAATTCAACCGGAGAAGAATCGTCAACTAATATTTTAATAATTTTCCCTGAAACTTCAGATTCAATTTCGTTGAATAATTTCATGGCTTCAATCACGCACAAGACATCACCCTCTTTAATGGTTTTACCTACTTCAACAAACATTGGTTTGTCTGGAGAAGGCTTGCGATAAAACGTTCCAATAATTGGCGATTTAATGGTAATAAACTTTGAATTTTCATCAACAGCAGGAGCTGCAATTGCTTGCGGTGCAACCTGTGGTGCCTGAGCTTGTGCAACAGGAGCTGGACCCATTGGAATTTGTTGCACATAAGTTGTGGATTCTCCTCTATCTTCACTACCTGTTTTAATGGTAATTTTGATATCATCCATCTCCAATTTAACCTCACTTGCGCCAGATTTGGCAACAAACTTGATTAAGTTTTGAATTTCTTTTATATCCATAATAATTAGAATTTAAATATTTAAAGATTAGTTAGTTTATGAATTATAAGCCCAGGTAAGGTACACTGAACCCCAAGTAAAGCCGCCTCCGAAGGCCACAAATATCAATTTGTCGCCTTTTTTTAGTTGCTTTTCGTAGTCAAATAAGAGCAAGGGTAGCGTCGCAGATGTCGTATTTCCATATTTATGAATATTCACCATTACTTTACTATCATCAAGCTCTATTCTGTTTGCCGTGGCATCAATAATGCGTTTATTTGCTTGATGCGGCACCAACCAAGCAATATCATCTTTTTGTAGATTGTTTCTGACCAATATTTTTTCGGTCACGTCAGCCATATTAAAAACAGCTTTCTTAAAAACCATCTTCCCTTCTTGAAAAATATAGTGTTTTCCTTCGGCTATCGCTTCTGGTGTTGAGGGATAAGAAGAACCTCCATAGGTAGCCTGCAGGAATTCCCTTCCATCTCCATCACTTCTCAAAAGCTCATCCTGAAGACCAAAACCTTCTGTATTGGGTTCAAAAAGCGCAGCACCTGCACCATCTCCAAAAATAATACATGTGGCTCTATCTTTATAATTAATCATTGATGAGTTCTTATCCGCACCTATCAATAGGACTTTTGTATATTTCCCGGATTCAATATAACGAGCAGCTACAGACATTCCATATAAAAAACTAGAACATGCCGCTTCCAAATCAAATGAAAATGCATTTATAGCGCCAATTTGCGTAGCTGTATAGGCCGCCGTAGCAGCAGCCTTCATGTCTGGTGTGGCCGTAGCAACAATCACCAATTCTATTTCTTCCGGATTTAAACCTTTTTTATCTATGAGATCTTGAGCGGCTTTAATGGCTAAATAAGAAGTGCCTTTACCGTCTTCTTTGAGGATTCTTCGCTCTTTGATTCCTGTTCTACTGGTTATCCATTCATCATTCGTATCGACTAGGGTTTCCAAAATTTGGTTTGTCAACACATATTCAGGTACATATCCTCCTATGGCAGTAATTGCTGCAGTGATTCTACTCATCGTTTTGATTTAGAAATGACCCAAAATTTGACTAAAATCAGCCAAAAGCAGTAAATTATAGATGAATTTACTAATTATTTAGTCAAATATGATGCAAATTAAGTTGTTTTTAAGACTTTCAAAAATTAAACATAAAAAAAACGCCCAAGTGTGAGCGTTTTTTTGTATGCATGCATAGTAGTTATGCTAAATTTTCCTCTTTCTCAGAGTTGTCTATAAGCACTTGACCTCTGTAGTATAGTTTTCCTTCATGCCAATGAGCTCTATGGAATAAGTGTGCTTCCCCTGTAGTAGGACACGTTGCAATTGTAGGAACAACTGCTTTATAATGTGTTCTTCTTTTATCTCTTCTGGTTTTAGAAATTTTTCTTTTAGGATGTGCCATTTTA
This sequence comes from Gelidibacter gilvus, assembly GCF_004115975.1. Classification (GTDB taxonomy): domain Bacteria; phylum Bacteroidota; class Bacteroidia; order Flavobacteriales; family Flavobacteriaceae; genus Gelidibacter; species Gelidibacter gilvus. The sequence continues at coordinate 272,132 of NZ_SDDZ01000001.1, forward strand.
TATCGTATTATTTATCCGTTAATAGTTTTTTTAATGTATTCCAACGAGGATCAATCTCCTCTGATTCTTCTTTTTCTTCTATGTCTTTTGGACTTAGTTCTTCTAATTTTGTAAGTATTTCTGATTTTAAGGTACCATCTTCTATTCCTGGATGGATGCGTTTTATCGGCATTGCCAAAATAATCAATTCATAAATGTACTGAGCCACATTGAGCTCAAATTCACCATGTGGAATGATTAAAATATTTTCATCTTCGTCATTGTACTCATCTCCAAAGTTTACAACCAAATTAAAATCATCGTCAATCGTTTGGTCGTAAGGCTCATTAGTGGTATCGCAATTAACATTTACCGTACCTGATGCTTCAAAATCCAATTCTAAGAGTGTTGCTTTCTTTTCAAAAAGCAAATTCACTTTCACATTGGCATCATTAAATTCATCATACCCAAAATCTTCAAAGAACTTTTTATCAATTTGATAATCAAAATGGTGCTTCCCTAATTTTAATCCTACAAATTGTATGTCATACTCTTTAAAGGGCTTCATGGTCGCATTCATTTTGAGGGTGCAAATATAGAAAATATTTCTTATTAGAAAAAAGCTATTAACAAAAAATGTTTACATCTTTTTTGTAGCCTTCTTTAGAGGATTTTTAGTGAGCTTTTTATATTCCTTTCTATTCTTATAAATCTGAATAGCAGTAAAAACCGCTGCTTTGAATGAACTTTCATCCGCTGTTCCCTTACCCGCGATTTCAAATGCAGTTCCGTGATCTGGAGAGGTTCGTATCTTGGTTAAACCTGCGGTATAATTAACACCTTCACCAAAAGTGATAGTCTTGAAAGGAATCAGCCCTTGATCGTGATAGGACGCAATAATAGCATCAAAATTTAAATAGTTTTTAGAACCAAAGAAACTATCCGCAGAATAAGGTCCGTAGACCAATTTACCTTTTTCCCTTATTTTCAGAAGCGTAGGTTTTAAGATTTCCTCATCTTCTTTTCCAATAACACCATTATCTCCGGCGTGGGGATTAATTCCCAAAACCGCAATTTTTGGTCTATTGACTCTAAAATCCTTGACTAAAGATTCATAAATAGTCTGGACTTTTTCTTCAATAAGTTTTGCAGTGATATGTTCCGGCACATCTTTAACCGGCACATGATCTGTAAGTAAACCCACCTTAAGCTTATCAGTAACCATAAACATCAGACTGTTCCCACCAAGTTCCTTAGCTAAATAATCTGTATGGCCTGGGAAATTAAAACTTTCCGATTGGATGGTCAATTTATTGATAGGCGCTGTTACCAATACATCAATATCATCGTTTTTTAAAGCTTCAGTGGCTTTTTCCAACGATTTAAAAGCATATTCTCCTGCTTTTAAATCCTCTTCTCCAAAAGCTATTTCAATAGTTTCTTTCCAAACATTCAAAACATTCACCTTTGCTTCAATCACCTGACTCAAGTCATTTATACCGTGAAAATTAATGCCACTGTCGAAATGTTTTTTAAAAAAGGACATGGTTTTTATAGATGCAAAAATTATAGGGGTACAAAACTCAAGCATTCTGGAATCCTCAAAAGTCTTCAAGATGATTTCAGCACCAATGCCATTCAAATCACCTATGGAAATCCCTACTCTAATTTGCTCTTCTTTTTTCATCCTAATTTTAATTATCTTGTACGATGCGCTTAAATGGAACAGTTTTCTAAATAGAAGATGATCCTCAATTTCTTAATAAAGCCTTATCTTTGTAAGCCATTATACAAATGCAAATTTAACTAATTATTCGACAATATGTTTACTGGAATCATTGAAGATTTAGGCGTGATCACAAATTTGGAACATGATCATGATAATCTTGACATCACCTTAAAGAGTAATTTCACTTCTGAATTAAAAGTTGACCAAAGTGTAGCCCATAATGGCGTATGCTTAACGGTAACTTCTTTAAATGGCTCGTTGTATACAGTTACAGCAATTAGAGAAACACTCAACAAAACCAATTTGGGCGGATTGAAAATTGATGATCAGGTGAACTTGGAGCGTGCCATGAAGCTTGGCGACAGATTAGACGGTCATATTGTACAAGGCCATGTGGACCAAACGGCCACTTGCAAATCTATTGAATTTCAAAATGGAAGTTGGTTATTCACTTTTGAATACGATGCATCCTTAAATAACATTACCATTGAAAAAGGGTCTATTACAGTAAATGGTGTGAGCTTAACGGTAGTAAACAGTCAGAAAAATGAATTTAGCGTCGCTATTATCCCTTATACCTACGAACACACAACATTTAAGTTTTTAGAAAAAAACAGTCTCGTGAACTTAGAATTTGATGTTCTTGGGAAATATATTAAACGACTTTATGAACTGAAAATCTAAGCTTGAGTATGCTTTTTTGAATACTTCACAATTATATAAATTCCATATATAAGCGCAGCAACGAATAAAACAATCAATCCATCATCAATTGGCAAACCTGGAGGTGGAGTCGCACCTTGTGGAGGCGGAGGGCCTGAACCCCCACCAGCACTATTTTGAGCTACGCCCGGAATACTGATTAATATCAATAAGATAATAGCGGTAGTTTTCAAGTTAGGTTTGATCATTATGTTGTAAATGTATAAAAAAAAGTGAATTAACAAAATAAAAAACAAAAAAAAACATCCATGAAATGCAAGTTTCCTCGATAAAGTGCATGGCGTTTTTCTTAAATTGCTATTAATTCACTATACCAAATATATCTATTTTTAGCATACGCCTTCAGATACATAAAAAATTTATTTAAAAATAGCTACAATTTATAACGCAAACAATTATCAGTTCGTATTTTAGTCAGAATGCAGAAAACATCCGACAAAAGTAATTGAGGGCTTATTTTGGAAGTCAGCGCATTAATCTATGTCCAAGAATCTCTTCAGGGTGAGAATCAAATTCACAAGTTTTTAAAAATTATGATTGACTATTCTTTCGACACCCTTTTGTTCAATTGGATAACATTGGCTAATGTTTTGATCAATCTATCGTGATTCTTTACAAACGGATTGGTTTCATCCCAAACATAACCCGCCAAAACCGCACAGATCTGTTTTTTAATATCGGGATTGTCTGTTCCTTCAAAAAAGATGGTCTGTAAATTCCCCGTGTACCATTCCTTAACATAGGAAGCAAATACTGAAACCCCCTTTTTCATATACTCAGCATACTCCTTTTCCCAGTCGACAGATTCATTTTGCAATTCTTTGGTGATTAATTTTGCAGCTTTTAATCCCGATTCCGTGGCAAAAGTAACTCCGGATGAAAATACAGGATCCAAAAACTCTGCGCTATTTCCTGTTAAGGCATAACCTTTCCCATAAAGTTGGGTCACGGATTTAGAATAATTCTGAATGATTTTAGGTTCAAATAGAAAATCAACATCTTTAAATCGTTCATAATAATAGGACGACTCTTTTAGCATTTCAGAAAGTCGCTCTTCGGGTGTGCCTTCAAAACTGTTGATGAAATCCGTTTTTCCTACAAACCCAATACTTGTATTGCCATTGCTGAATGGAATGACCCAAAACCAAGTATCAGTATCGAGTACATCGAAAGTTATAAATGTACCTTCCGTCCCAGCTGGGCGTTCAAGCTCTTTAACATGACTGAATATAGAGGAATGTTCGGGAATTGATGATGGTTTGTCAAGATTTAATAGTCTCGGCAAGACCCGTCCGTAACCACTGGAGTCAATAATAAACTTTGCATGAACTTCAAATGTTTCATCATTTTCAGTTTTTACCGTGGTTTGCGATGACCCATTTTTATTGAACTCTACCGAAATGACTTCTTGTTTAAAGGCGATGTCTACCCCTTTTCTTTTCAATTCTTCTGTAAGTGCATAATCAAAATCAGCTCTTGGGGCTTGCCAAGTCCAATCATATCCTTGCGTATACTTTTCACTAAAATCAAACTCGCAAATAGTGTCGCCCTTTATAAATCTTGCACCGCTTTTAACTTCAAAGTTTTGGGCAATCAAGCAGTCCAATAAATCGACCTCTTCAAAATGGTCCATACATCTCGGCAATAAACTTTCACCAATCACAAAACGAGGGAAAACACTCTTTTCAATCACTTTAACATTGACACCATGCTTGTTTAAATAAGCGGCGGCAACGCAACCTGAAGGTCCTGCACCGATAATCAAAACATCAACCTTAACATCCTTCATAGAGCAAATGGATTTAAACGATTTATTATTTTACATTTGTAGCACAAAAATAACCACTTTACTTCTGGATATTGAACTATTTAAAAACATTGTGAACCCAATCTGAATGTTAGTACTTAATGGAACCTTAGGAATCAAAGATTTTCAAAAAATTTTATTTGGTAATCTATCGATTCAAATCGAAGATAATGTTGTTGAAAAGGTCGAAGAGAGCTTCGAATTTTTAAAGACATTTTCAGAAAATAAGATTATTTACGGTGTCAACACGGGCTTTGGTCCGATGGCGCAGTATAAAATTGAAGATTCAGAGCGCAAACAGCTTCAGTATAACCTCATCAGAAGCCATGCTTCGGGAACTGGAAATCTAATTCCGCCATTGTATGTCAAAGCAGCCATGTTGGCGCGACTGAACACCCTGTGTTTAGGGAATTCAGGGGTACACAAATCGGTTATAGAACTGATGGTCCAATTGATCAATAAAGATATCACTCCGGTTATTTATGAACATGGCGGCGTTGGTGCCAGTGGCGATTTGGTACAATTAGCTCACTTGGCTTTGGTGATGATTGGTGAAGGTGAGGTCCTTTATAAAGGTGAAAAACATCCGACAGAATTTGCCTTCAAAAAAGAAAACTTACAACCCATTTCCGTAGAACTTCGTGAAGGCATTGCTCTTATGAATGGTACTTCAGTGATGACGGGTATCGGCATTGTAAATACTATTTACACGCGCAAGCTTTTAAATTGGATGATTAAGGCGTCTTCAGCCATTAATGAAATTGTGAGCGCCTATGACGACCACCTTTCTTTTGAATTGAACCAATCAAAAAAACATAGAGGACAACGTGAGATTGCAAAACTCATGCGTGACCATTTAAAGGATAGCAGCTTAATTAAAAAACGCGAACACCATTTATATAATGACGTCAAAAATGTAGCGTTCTTTGAAGATAAGGTCCAGGAATATTATTCTTTACGCTGCGTGCCACAAATTTTAGGTCCCGTTTTGGATACACTAAATACGGTAGAAGCGATTTTAATCGAAGAAGTCAATTCTGCAAACGACAATCCAATAATTGATGTGAAAAATCAAAATGTATACCATGGCGGGAATTTTCATGGGGATTATGTGTCCTTAGAAATGGACAAGCTAAAATTGGTAGTGACTAAAACGTCTATGTTAGCAGAGGGCCAATTAAATTACCTGCTCAATCCAAATCTCAATAGAATTTTGCCACCATTTGTCAATCTGGGAAAACTCGGATTGAATTTTGGAATGCAAGGCGTTCAATTTACAGCGACCTCAACTACGGCGGAGAATCAAATGCTATCCAATCCAATGTATGTGCACAGTATTCCTAACAATAATGACAACCAGGACATTGTTAGCATGGGTACCAACGCCGCTTTAATTACAAAAAAAGTGATTGAAAACGCATTCGAGGTACTCGCTATTGAGTTGATCACCATTACACAAGCCATTGAATACTTGAACGTAAAAGATAAAGTATCCACAAAAACAAAGCAGCTGTATGATGATATTCGTGCCATTGTTCCAATATTTAAGGAGGATGTGGTGATGTATCCTTATGTGAATGCGGTGAAGAATTTTCTTATTGATCAATGAGAATAAGGTGTCCCGTGGATGTCGGAGTCATCTAAAAGGTGTCCCGCGGATTGCACAGATCGGGGCAGAGGTAATCTTCAAAAAAAACAACTTTATCGTTTAAGAGGAAAGGAACAATAAAATAATTCCAATAAATTTTACAAACCAACTCAGAAACGATCCGTGAAAATCTGCGTGATCAGCGGGAAAAAAAATTAATTCCCGCAGATGTCGCTGATCGGCGCAGAGGAGATCTACTAAAAATTACTTTATTGATTAAGAGAAAAGAAAACTAAAAAATGAAATCAATAAGTTTTACAAACCAACTCAGAAACAATCCGCGTGATTAACGGGAGATAAAAAATTAAAAAGACAATCCTCAAAACCTTTCCCACATATTCCGTAGATTAGGATCGAAATGATCCGCGAAAATCTGCGCGATCTGCGGGAGAAAAAAACAATCAATGTCCAAACAGCACAAATACGCACTAATCACCGGAGGTTCCAGAGGCATCGGAAAAGCCATCTGTATCCAACTTGCCAAAGATTCAGAATATCATATTCTCATCAATTATAACAGTAATAAAGAAGCTGCACTCCAAACCTTAACTGAAGTGGAAGCTGTTGGCGGTTCTGGTCAAATCATCCAATTTGATGTTTCCAATATTGAAAACGTTCAGAATGCTTTAAATACTTGGCAAGAACAACAATCTGATGCGATTATTGAGGTTTTGGTAAATAATGCCGGGATTACAAAAGACGGACTTTTTATGTGGATGAAACCTCAGGAATGGAACGACGTCATCAACATCAGTCTCAACGGATTCTTCAATGTGACCAACCATTTAATAGAAAAGATGTTATTAAACCGTTACGGTCGCATCATTAATATGGTGTCCATTTCTGGACTGAAAGGTGTTTCTGGGCAGACCAATTATTCGGCTGCAAAAGGTGCTGTTATTGCCGCTACAAAATCATTGGCTCAAGAAGTTGCCAAACGCAATGTTACGGTGAATGCTGTAGCTCCTGGTTTTATCAAAACTGACATGACGGAAGATCTAGATGAAGCAAGTCTTAAAAAGATGATCCCCGCCAATAGGTTTGGGAATCCTGAAGAAGTAGCACATTTGGTCGCCTTCTTGGCATCAAAAAAAGCATCCTATATAACTGGAGAAGTCATCGGTATAACTGGTGGCGTGCACTAAAGCACTTGGCAATCTCTGAACCGAAAAATTCATGTAAATTTGATGCTATAATAATGCGCTTAAATCAAAAGCTTAAACTTCACAATTACAATGGCAGAGTGGGATGGTAAATCGAGGGGGACTGTTTTCGGTTTTAAGGTCTTTGTGTTTTTTATAAAGAACTTCGGGATTAACCCCGCCTACGCATTAATGCATCTTCCTGTGCCCTACTTCTGTTTATTTTCGGGTAAAAACGTCAGAGGTTTACGGTTGTATTTTAGAAAGAGATTGGGCTATTCTCGTTTTAAAACCATGATCAGCATCTACAAAACGTACTATACATTTGGTCAGACCTTAGTTGATAAAATAGCCATCTCATCTGGTTTAAGAAGTGATTATACCTACGAATTTAACGGAGAAGTCAAAATTTCTGAAGTGTTGGAAATGAATAAAGGTGGCATTTTAATCAGTGCGCACATTGGAAATTTTGAGTTGGCGCAATACTTCTTCAAGGAACGACTAGCCAAAGATTCCATAAGTATTGTCATCACGGATCAAGACCATGAAGATATTAAAGACTATTTAGGGCAGTTCGTTAAAAAAGAGACGCATTTTATAGTGGTCAAAGACGATTTATCCCATATTTTTGAAATCAATGCGGCATTGGCGCAAAACAGAATCATTTGTATTGCCGGAGATCGTTATTTGGACAACACGAAATGTTTGGAGGAAACACTTTTAGGAAAGAAAGCAAAATTTCCATTGGGTCCTTTTTATTTGGCAAACCGTTTAAATGTGCCTGTATTATTTGTGTATGTGATGCGCGAACCAAAACGTCATTACCATTTATATGCGCAGTGGGTTGATTACAAACAAGGCGACATAAATAACCTATTAAAAAAATATACCGAAAGCGTAGAACAAATGGTCCATAAATATCCGTTGCAGTGGTTCAATTTTTATGATTTTTGGGAGGACAAAAAATGAAAGCATTAGAAATTCCTATTACCGATCTCGATAGTATTAAAAAACTGATTCCACATCGTGAACCGATGATTATGGTCGATTCGTTGTTGGAATTCAATGATGGAGAAGCACTCGTTGGCTTTACTATTTTAAAAGATAATATTTTTCTGAACAATGATGAATTTTCAGAAACAGGATTGATTGAACACATGGCGCAAGCAGCCGCCTTATATATCGGATTCAAAAATCACACAAAAGAGCAAAGTGCAAAAGAAGGATTCATCGCTTCCATAAAAAAACTAAATATCCAAATGCTACCAAAAGTAGATCAAGTGATAACAACCGAGGTCTCCATTATTCACGAAATTATGCACATGTCCACGGTTAAACTTTCTACCTTTAGCAATGGTATTGAAATTGCCAACGCCCAAATGAACACCGTTCTCAAAGAAGACGAATGAAAAAGTCAAAACAAGAAAACTCCACATTAAAATTTTCCCATCAAATCAGAGTACGATTTAATGAAGTTGATTCAATGCACGTTGTTTGGCATGGGAATTATGTGAAATATTTCGAAGATGGACGTGAAGCTTTCGGAAGGGCATTTGATTTATCTTATTTAGATGCCAAAAAACACGGTTTTGCAATTCCGATTGTAAAAATGTCCTTAGAATACAAATTACCTTTGCGCTATGGCGAAGTAGCCACCATTGAAACTATCTATTTAAATTCACGAGCTGCAAAAATCGTGTTCTCCTATCGCATAAAAAACGAAAACGGTCAAACGGTTTGCACTGGCGAAACCACTCAAGTTTTCACCAATTCTGAAGTTGGAGACATGTCATTAAATCTGCCTGAATTTTATAAAGACTGGAAACAAAAACACGGATTACTGTATGACTAAGTGTTATTTGTCATATCATAATATCACCTCGTCATTGGGATTTGACACGATTACCGTTTTCAATCATCTCAAAAACAAGAAAAGTGGAATCCAACTCGTGGAAGATTCCACCCGATTTTACAAACCGTTTTATGGTGCTGTAATTCCAACCGAAACATTAGACTCCGCATTTAAAACCTTAAAAACTCTAACTGAATTCACCCATTTAGAAAAAATGCTGATATTATCGCTTTCTAAGACGATAAAAGCGTCGGGCATTGAAATCAATAATCGCGTCGGACTCATTATTTCTACCACCAAGGGAAATATTGATGTTTTAGAAGATCAAAATCACTTTCCAAAAGAACGTGCTTATTTGGGGCAATTAGGGCAAATCATCAAAGATTATTTCAATTTTAAAAATGATGCTCTTGTAATTTCCAATGCTTGTGTTTCTGGTATTTTATCCGTTGCGATCGCAAAACGTTACCTCAAAGAAGGTATTTATGACCACATCTTTATCGTCGCTGGAGACTTGATTTCTGATTTTGTGCTTTCGGGTTTCAACTCGTTTCACGCTATGAGTGACGCTCATTGCCGTCCTTATGATCAAGATCGTACAGGGATTAATTTAGGTGAAGCGGCTGTCAGTGTTTTAGTAACTTCAGACAAAAATCATCTATCTGATGATGCCGTAGAAATCTTGGGAGAAGGGAGTTGCAATGATGCCAATCACATTTCCGGACCCTCACGCACTGGCGAAGGCTTGTTCAGAAGCATCACGACGGCATTGAAAGAAGCACATATCACCCCAAATGAAATCGATTATCTTTCATCTCACGGCACTGCAACATTATTTAATGACGAAATGGAAGCCATTGCTATTGATAGATTAGGATTAAACCATACGCCATTAAATAGTTTAAAAGGCTATTTTGGGCATACATTGGGCGCATCTGGTTTGTTGGAAACCATTATCGGGATGCAATCTTTACATCAAAACACCTTAATTGCTTCCGCAGGATTTAAAACTTTAGGCGTTTCAAAACCGCTCCATATTATTACAGAAACAACACCAAAAAAATTACAAACATTTTTAAAAACCGCATCTGGATTTGGAGGTTGCAATACTGCTGTCCTTTTCAGAAAAGTATCCTAATAATTTATGACAAAAAAAACAATTAGAGCCGCAGATGCCTTATTGGAAGCACAAAAAATAGCTTTCGCACCTTTTATATTTCAATCGTCAGTAACTTTAAAAAAATTAGGGGTATTTGACCTGATTTTTGATAGTCGCGACCAAGGAGGCATTACCATTGATGATCTTTCTGAAAAACTATCTATCAGTCGCTACGGACTTGGGGTACTTCTCGAACTTTCCGAAAGTGCGGATATCGTTTATAAATCTGAAAATGGCACCTTCGAACTTACGAAAACCGGCTACTTTCTAAATTATAATAAAGCGGTCAATGTCAACCTCAACTTTACACATGATGTGTGCTATAAAGGTCTTTTCCATTTAGATAAAGCTATTGAAACTGGCAAACCTTCTGGATTAAAAGAGTTGGGACCATGGGATACTATTTATGAAGGGCTTTCGCAATTAACACCTCAAGAGCAACAATCGTGGTTTGAATTTGACCATTATTATTCAGACGGCATTTTTGAAGAAGCTTTAGAACGCGTTTTCAAAAATCAGCCAAAACTCTTGTTTGACATCGGTGGAAATACCGGAAAGTTTGCATTGCAATGTTTTAATTATGACGAAGAAATCGAGGTTAAAATCATCGATCTACCCGGACAATTAAATAAAGCCTTAAAAAACATTCAAAATGCGGGATTTGAAAATCGCATCAGCGGACAGGAAATTAATTGGCTAAAACCCAATCCGAAAATCCCTGCAGGTGCTGATGTGATTTGGATGAGTCAGTTTTTGGATTGTTTTTCAGAAGATGAAATCCTTAAGATTTTATCCACTTGTGTCTCTTCAATGAATGATAGCACAGAATTGATTATCATTGAAACATTTACAGATCGTCAAGAATTCCCCATGTCAAAATTCATTTTGGAAGCCACATCGCTATATTTTACGGTAATGGCCAATGGCAACAGCAAAATGTATCCGTCTACGGTATTTGAAAGTTTGATACAAAAAGCGGGGTTGACTATTACTGAAGATTTAAAACTCGGAGAATATCACACGATGTTTGTTTGTAAAAAAGAATAAGGTTTTTGGATAAAACATACCATATATCGTCCTATTGCCAGATTAAAAACAGCAGGATTTCGCTTGATGGAAAGCTTCTATTTTCGAGTTCCATTCAGGAATTTCAACCATTTATTAAAAGTGCAGCACAGCATCTGAACACCAAGTATCCGAAATTCTACAAAATGGACAATTTGAGTAAACTGGCATTTTTGGCGGCTGATATCCTATTAAAAAATGCAGAATTGGATTCAAATACAGAGCATAATATCGCTATCGTTTTGTCCAACAAAGCATCCAGTCTTGATACTGATAGAACCTATCAAGCGTCCATAAGTGATACAGAAAACTTCTTTCCGAGTCCCTCAGTATTTGTATATACCTTACCCAATATTTGTATTGGCGAAATAAGCATCAAACATCAACTACATTCTGAGAATTGTTTTTTTATCTTTGACAGCTTTAATGCTGATCATTTATGGATCAATGCCCAAAGTCTTTTAAAGCAACAAAAAGCAGAGAAAGTCTTGTGCGGTTGGGTTGATTTTGATGATAAAAACTACGAAGCTTTCTTATATTTGGTAGAAGAAAATGGTATTATTGCACATAATCCAAATGAAATTAAGAGATTATTTAAAACATGGCAGACTTAAGACAGGAATTAAAAGAGAAGATTATAGAGCAATTGAATCTGGAAGAGTTTACCGTTGCCGATATTGCAGATGATGATGCACTTTTTGGCGATGGATTAGGATTGGATTCCATTGATGCATTAGAACTTATTGTGATGTTGGATAAAGATTACGGCATCCAATTGACGGACCCAAAAGAAGGGAAAGAAATTTTTAAATCCATTGCTATTCTGGCAGATTATATTACGGATAACAGAGCCAAATAATAATAAATATGGGCGTTGCAATTACCGGAATGGGTATAATTTCTGCAATAGGTCATTCTGTTGAAGAAAATAAGACGTCTCTATTGGCATCAAAAACGGGTATTGGAGATCTCCAACATATCCAAACCATCCATTCTCAAGCGATAAGAGTAGGCGAAGTTTCCCTTTCCAACGCAGAATTAACAAGGCAACTACAACTTCCTGATGTTCATAACTACACCAGAACTGGATTGTTAGGACTTTTAGCTGCAACAGCGGCACTTGAAAATGCAAACATTTATGATTGCTCAACATATAGAACCGGATTTATTTCCTCCACAACTGTGGGAGGGATGGATATGACCGAAAAATATATCAAGCAATTTGCCACGGATGCGGCAACTCAAAAATATATAGAGACGCATCATGCCGGTGATTCTACCCAAAAAATAGCTGATACTCTCGGAATTAACGGATTGGTCACCACCATCAGCACAGCCTGTTCTTCAGCAGCCAACGCCATAATGCTGGGGGCGCGTTTAATAAAAGCTGGGAAATTAGATCGCGTTCTTGTTGGCGGCACAGATGCGCTCTCAAAATTTACCATCAACGGATTCAAAACCTTGATGATCCAATCAGACAGTCTCTGTGCGCCTTTTGACCAGCATAGAAAAGGATTAAATTTGGGAGAAGCCGCAGCTTATTTGGTTTTGGAATCTGACGCAGTGGTTCAAAAAGATAAAAAGAACGTCCTTGCTTACCTTTCTGGTTATGGCAATGCCAATGATGCCTTTCATCAAACAGCATCTTCTGATAATGGCGAAGGAGCGTTTTTAGCGATGCAAAAAGCATTAGAAATAGCAAAATTGAATCCCAATCAAATCGATTATGTCAATGCTCACGGCACCGCAACGCCCAACAACGATCTTTCAGAAAGTAGGGCGCTCCAACGTGTATTTGGAAAAAAGCTACCTGATTTCAGTTCTACAAAATCCTTTACAGGTCACACTTTGGCGGCTGCCGGTGCAGTAGAAGCGGTGTTTTCTATCTTAACACTTCAAGAACAGTACATCTTTCCTAATCTTAACTTTAAAACACCAATGCCAGAAACGGGACTCAAACCCATAACTTCAGGAGTTAAAAAAGAGATCCAACATGTCTTATCCAATTCCTTTGGATTTGGTGGCAATTGCTCCACGCTTATTTTATCAAAAGCATGAAAAAAGTCTACATCAATAGCGCCGTAACTATTTCAGCTCAGGACACTTTTGAATCAGACGGGTTTTTGAATGCGGTTAAAAAACTATCAGGAAAAACCGTCGCTGCCCGTTATCCAAATTATAAAGATTATATCGCTCCAGCCAACTTAAGACGTATGGCTGAAGCGGTTAAAATGGGTGTTACTGCTGCAAGTAAAGCTTTAAAAGATGCTAAAATAACCCAACCCGACGCTATTATTACAGGAACAGGAATGGGTTGTATTGATGATACTGAGAAGTTTCTGAACGCCATCATTTCAAACGACGAACAATTTTTAACACCTACTTCTTTTATCCAATCCACTCATAATACCGTGGGTGCACAAATTGCTTTGGGTCTAGAATGTAAGGCTTACAATAATACTTACAGTCATGCATCCGTGTCATTTGAATGGGCATTAATAGATGCACAATTACGCTTGCAACAAGAAGAATCAGAAAACGTACTTGTTGGTGGTTACGAGGAGTTGGGCAAGGAAATCATCACTTATAGGAGAATGATGGAAGATGTTGACGGTTTAGGAATTCAAGTTCCTTTTGGCGAAGGTGCATCGTTTTTTGTTGTGTCTTCAGAGAAAACAGAACATAGTGTAGAACTGATTGAAATAGGGGTTTATAGCACCATTTCAACCGAATCAATTCAGGACAGTTTAAAACAGTTTTTAGCAAAAAATGACCTTGATCTTTCCGATATTGACGTTTTCGTAAGTGGCAGAAACGGCGATGGTTTTGATATCTATTACGACTTAACCGCCGAACTTTTCGAAAATATTACTCAACTCCAATACAAACATCTCAGTGGCGAATTTTACACAGCCTCCGCTTTTGGGTTGTGGACTGCTTATTCAATTCTCTCACGTCAAGAGATACCAGAAGCAATAATTTTTAAAGGAGAAATCAAATCTGATAGCCATATTATTTTGCTTTACAATCAATTTAAAGGTCGAGATCACAGCTTTATCCTTTTGAAACGATGAGAAACTTCAGAATTCTAATTGTCATTACAATCATCTTGTTTTTGATTTTGGCAATCGCCGATACTATTGTTGGCATTGCATTATGGTGGTATGGTTTACTCTTTATCTTATGGTTTTTGATGATGGCTATAGGATCATTCTCCATGAGCTGGAAATTCTATTTAAACCCAATCACTTCTCATAAAGTCCTTAGGGACAAAAAAATCGCACTTACTTTTGACGACGGTCCAAATCCGGATTTTACTTTAAAGGTGCTGCAGATTCTGAAAGATTACAATGCAAAAGCAACTTTTTTCTGCATCGGTCAACATATTGAAACATATCCTGAAATTTTAAAAGCAATCGCCGTTGATGGTCATGACATCGGTAACCATTCATTTTCCCACGACTTGATGATCGATTTTAATTCCACAGAAAGATGGCTACAAGAAATCAAACAAACTGACAATAGCATCCATAAGATCACTGGTAAAAAAGCCACGCTCTTTAGACCTCCTTTTGGAGTGACCACGCCAAAATTGGCGCGGGCATTAAAAGTCACTGAACATAAAGTCATCGGTTGGAACATTCGTTCTTTTGATACTGTTATCAGTAATCCGCAGAAGATTCTCAAGCGCATTACAAAACGCGTGCATCCCGGAGCAATTATTCTGCTTCACGACAAACAGACAAATGTTTTGTTAGTTTTGGAACATTTATTGCAATTCCTAAAAGAACACGAGTATCAAGCCGTGACCATAAATGAACTTCTCCATGACAATTAATAATCACATCCTCATTTTAGCGTTTATCGTTACATCTGTTTTCAACGGGATTTCACAAACAAAACTTTCGGCATCAGAACAAACGGAATTCAAAGCGAAAGTTCAAAAGACCGCTCAAAATACAGAAACCATCGTCAGCGATTTTGTGCAAACCAAACATATTTCCGTTTTAGATAATGCAATCACTTCCGAAGGAAAATTGGTATTTAAAGCCCCAGATTTAGTGAAATGGGAGTATCTTAAACCTTATCAAAACATTGCGATTTTTAAAGATGATCAACTGCTTGTTAATAATGAAGGAAAAAGACAAAACATCGATTTGGGAGCCAATAAAATGTTCAGAAGTCTAAATTCGTTGATTGTTAACAGTATTAAAGGTGACATGTTTGACGAGACGCAGTTTGATTTGGAATATTTCAAATTTGATCAGGGTTATTTGGTGAAGTTTGTTCCGAAAGATAAACGCCTAAGAAAATTCATTGCTTCGTTTGAACTTAAGTTTTCGGGTACAACTTCAGAAGTAGATGAAGTCAAATTGATTGAACCTAATGATGATTATACATTGATTACCTTTCAAAATAGAAAAGTAAATACGACGGTTCCTGAGAATGCTTTTAAGAATTGAGTGAAGAATGGGGCACCTATTCTCGTAGAGGCGCGAAGACGAAGAGGAAATCAACGTTTCAAAAACTCTGCGAGAGAAAAAATCCGAGAGAAAACCTATGAAAACCAATTATGCTGCTACAAAAATTCTATAAAATCAAAACTTCTGAATCTCATGAGGACAATTCCTTTGAGACCATTATTGACCTCCAAAAAGAGCATCCTATTTATAACGGTCATTTTCCAAATTTCCCAGTAACTCCAGGAGTCGCCATGTTGCAGATTATTAAAGAACTTACTGAAAAGCAGCTTCAACAAGATTTGTTTTTGAAATCGGCATCCAATGTCAAATTTTTATCATTGGTGGATCCAAATAAAAACTCGATCTTAAAATTCAGCATCACTTTAGAGGAAGATCTTCAAAATGTCAAGGTAAAAAACACCACTTCTTTTACAGACGGAACGCCAGTATTGAAATGTTATATTACCTTTGACAAACGCTAATTACGTCTCAAATTTATGACGCTCCCTGAAATCCAATCTCAAATAAAATCTTTACGCTGTTGTGTGGTCTTGCCCACTTACAACAACGAGAGGACTTTAGAACGGGTTTTAAACGGTGTTTTACAATACACCAAGGACATCATTGTCGTCAATGATGGATCAAATGATAGCACACGAGAAATTTTATTAAATTACCCACAAATAATCCAACTCCATCAGCCTCAAAACGTTGGAAAAGGAAATGCCCTGAAAACTGGTTTTAAACATGCCGTTAATTTAGGTTTTTTTTACGCCATAACCTTAGACACTGACGGTCAGCATTTTCCATCAGATATTCCTAATTTTATTGAAGCACTTGAGGCATCCGAAAACAAAAACATTCTGATTATTGGGGATCGCAACATGAACACTGCCGATGTCTTGGCAAGAAGTGCCAAAGGCAATCGGGTGTCCACCTATTGGATGAAAGCCGCGACAGGACTTAAACTTCAGGATTCACAATCCGGTTTTCGTCTGTATCCTATCAAGGAAATGACCTCCATCAAATTCATGAATGCCACCAAAAAATTTGAATTTGAAATTGAAGTCATCGTCAAATCCTATTGGGCAGGTATTGATGTTATACACGTACCCATCAAAATACTTTATGACTTAGAGGAGCGGGTCTCACACTTCCGACCTTTTATGGATATTGCACGCATGGTCGTCCTTTATATTTGGTTTCTACTTGTTAGATTGTTTTATATTACGCCTCGTAATTTTTTTAGAAAACTAAAAAAAAAAGGTCTAAAACGATTTTTTTTTGAAGACTTTCTAAGAAATCAGGATTCTCCCAAAAAGAAAGCACTATCTATAGCTTTGGGTGTTTTTCTCGGCTTGTCCCCACTTTGGGGATTTCATACCGTTATCGTCATTTTCTTGGCTATTTTACTCAAGCTCAACAAGCTTATTGCATTCGCTTTTTCTAATATCAGTTTTCCTCCATTTATTCCTTTTGTACTTTTATTGAGCTTGCAAACCGGAAATTGGGTATTGGGCATCGAATCCCATTACACGTTGGAAGGCATTCGAGAAAATTTTGACTTGATGCTCCATTTGGAAGCCTATCTTGTTGGCAGTTTGGTGCTTTCCACATCCTCTGCCTTGGTTTTTGGCCTTTTAGGCTATGTGTTTTTTTTAATAATTGACAGTAAAAAAGTGTTGACACATGGCTAACTTTTTCTACACTTTATATAACAAGATCCAAAGGCACAAAACGGTTTTTGGAGTGACGTTGATTATAATTTTCGGACTTTTGATTTGGACTGCTTCCACCATTAAATTTGATGAAGACATCTCCAAATTAATTCCGAGCAATTCAGAAAACGAACAATTACAAAAAGTCTTAAAAACCGCTCAATTTGCCGATAAAATTATCGTACATATTGAAAAAGGGAACAGCGTTACTACAGATGATTTAACGGACTATGCCTCCCAGCTTTTAGATTCTCTTTCTACCCACTCCAGCGAGTTTATAAAAGACATTCAAGGAAAAATTGAAGACGAAACCATTTTTAAAACCATGGATTTCGTTTATAACAATGTCCCGTTATTTTTAAATACTAAGGATTATAGCAACATTTCAAATAAATTAGAACCCGATTCCATTGCAAAAATCACAGAGAACAATTACAAAACCTTGATTTCACCTTCTGGAATTGTTTCGAAACAAACCATTATAAAAGATCCGCTGGGCATCTCATTGATGGCTTTAAAACATTTACAGCAATTGGGAATTTCAGATGATTTCACCCTAAAAGATGGTTTTTTGGTCAGCAAAGATGAACGTCATTTGCTCCTATTTATAACGCCTGCATATCCCAGTAATAACACCACGGATAATGCGAAGTTTTCCGAACATCTCTATAGGTTCCAAGACGATTTGAATACCGTTTTTAAACACAAAGCACAAAGTTCCTATTTTGGAGGAACGCTGATTGCGGTCGCCAACGCCCAACAGATTAAAAGCGACATTCAGATTACCGTAACCATTGCCATGGTTTTACTAATGACGCTTTTTATTGTGTTCTATAAAAAATTGACCATCCCAATTATTCTATTTGTGCCGACCCTTTTTGGCGGACTTTTAGCCATCACCGTTTTATCAGTGATCCGATCTGAAATCTCTGCAATTTCGTTGGGAATTGGTGCCGTACTTTTAGGCGTTACATTGGATTACTCGTTGCACATCCTGACCCACATCAGAAATAACGAAACGGTAAAAGAGCTTTTTGACAGTGTTTCAAAACCGATTTTAATGAGCAGTTTAACAACAGCATTGGCATTTCTATGTTTGCTGTTTGTCAATTCCCCAGCGCTTCAAGATTTAGGCGTTTTTGCAGCCATCAGTGTTATGGGGGCATCTGTTTTTGCTTTGGTGTTTATTCCTCAAGTTTATAAAGGAAAATCTGCCCCGAATGCGAAACGTTCTATCGTTGATAAAATAGCTTCGTACGACTTTCACAAAAATAAAATCCTCATTGGAAGCATTGCCGTCCTTCTCATAATAAGTGCCTTTAGCTATCAACGCGTGACTTTTAACCAAGATATTTCCAATCTGAATTTTCAACCGGAAACCATTAAATCTGCGGAAGCGAAGTTGGACACCTTGATCAACATTTCATCGAAATCATTGTACTTGATCGCTTTTGGAACCAACGAGCAAAAGGTTTTGGAAACCAACGATGAAATTTTCAATCAACTTCAAAATCTAGAGATAGAAGACCAAATCTTAAGTTATAATTCTGTTGGCGCTTTGGTTGGTTCAGACAAAAAACAACAAGAATCCATCCAGTTTTGGAATCAGTTTTGGACTGCAGAACTAAAAACGCAAATCCAATCTGAATTAATTGAAAACGGAAATAAATTCGGGTTTAAACCAACCACATTTGAGGAATTTTACGCACTTCTAGATCACCACTTTCAACCTTTATCAATTGATGATTATAGAAAAATTAATGTGATCCCGATCTCTGATTTTATTGCTAAGGATGAAGATTTCATGACCATAACCTCGGTAGTTAATGTGGAAAACGATCATATTGAAGAGATTAAAAACACCTTCAAGAATTATGATAACACTTTAGTTATTGACCGACAAGCCATCAACGAAACGATGTTGGGTCATCTTAAAAACGATTTTAATAAGCTGTTGGTGTATTGCGTCATTGTAGTTGTTCTATTGCTGCTCATTTTTTATCAAAACATCAGATTAACCTTGGTTACGGTCATTCCAATTATCATCACATGGTTTGTAACTATCGGTATTATGGGACTTTTTCATTTAGAATTCAATATTTTCAACATCATCATTTCCAGCTTTATTTTCGGATTGGGAGTGGATTACAGTATTTTTATGACCAATGGGATGAGGTCAGGAAAATCATCCATGACCACTCATAAAACCTCCATCATTCTGTCCGTTTTAACCACGATCTTGGGCGTTGGTGTATTGATTTTTGCAAAGCATCCAGCATTACATTCTTTAGCAACCATTTCTATCATTGGAATTCTTGCAGCCATGTTTATTTCGTTTGTATTGCAGCCGATATTGTATCAGTTTTTAATCTCGAAAGAATCTCACGTGGAAAAATCTCCCGCAGATTTCGCAGACCCGCCTGACGGTCGGTCAGATAGGAATTTATAGAAAAACATCAGCGGGAAATAATCCGAAAAACTTTAAGTAATTTGTCAACCAAAAGCCTTCATTATGGGAACCATTAAAACATCACCAATTACCAGAGTAAAATCCATAAGTAAGGAAGACTTTATTGAACACTATTTCAAGCCACAAAAGCCTGTTCTAATTGAAAACCTCGCTAAAGATTGGCCCGCTTATGAGAAATGGAACTTGGATTATATCCAAAGTTTAGCTGGAGATCAAATTGTTCCTTTGTATAATAATGAGCCGACCAAAGGCCGTCAGAACTCAGTTGTTCCGGCTGAAAAAATGAAACTTTACGATTATATCGAAATCCTCAAATCACAACCTACAGATTTGCGGATGTTCTTTTATAATGTGTTACAAAAAATGCCACAATTACTGAACGATTTCAGCTATCCTGATATCGGGCTACAATTTTTTAAAAAATTACCCGTGATGTTCTTTGGAGGTAAAGGCTCTAAGGTTTTGGCACATTATGATATGGATTTGGCGGATTTGGTACATTTTCATTTTCACGGCCACAAACAGGTCACTCTTTTTGCTCCAGATCAAGCGAAACATCTTTATAAAGTTCCATTTACCGTTCATAATCTGGAAACGATTGATATGGACCATCCTGATTTTGAAAAATATCCTGCTTTACAATTGGCAGAAGGGATTTCTGTACAAATGAAACATGGCGACGCTTTGTACATGCCAAGTGGCTATTGGCATTATATCACTTATCTAGATGGTGGATTTTCCATCACCTTACGTGCGTTTCCAAGAAAAATAGGCCGTTTGGCAAAGCTATTTTCAAATATTGTTTTTATGCGGACTTTTGAAAATGTCATGCGCCGTACCATGGGTCAAGGATGGGTAGATTACAAAGAAAACCAGATGGTGAAACGCATGAACAACAATTACAAAAAAAAGTATCCAGATGCATAACAAGCATCACATAATACATTTCTTTATTAGTAGCTTACTTTTTTTGGTACTCAGTTCGTGTGGTGTTAAAAAATCGCTTAATACCCTCCCAGACGTTAGTGGCTATAATGCTAATATTCCTGAGCGCACAAAAATCAATGACTCCACTTTTTTTGTTGGAAATAATTTTCTGACCAAAAACAAACAAGGCCTTTGGGAACTTTATGTGGAAGGCGATCCGTTAGAACGTGGTCTCATTTCTGGACGTTTATCTGAAGAGTTGATCTATAAACAAGAGGCTGTGTTTTTGAATAAAATAGAAAGTTTGGTGCCTTCAGAAGGCCAACAAAAATTCCTCAGAAAGTTTTTGTCCTGGTACAACCGTAAAATGTACAAACATGTGCCAGAGGAATTTCAATCGGAGTTGTATGGGATTTCACGTTATATGTCAGATGATTATGATGCCATTGCTACGCCTTATCTGAGAGCTTTATATCTCCATGGCGCGCATGATATTGCCCATGCCCTAAAAGATCTTGCATTAGTAGGATGTACGTCTTTTGCGGCTTGGGATGAAAAAACGGAGGACGGCGGACTTTTAATCGGTAGAAACTTCGACTTTTATGCTGGCGATGATTTTGCAGAAAACAAAGTGGTCTCGTTCATCAATCCGGATGAGGGATACAAATTCATGTCTATCTCCTGGAGCGGATTTATAGGCGTCGTTTCGGGCATGAATGAAAAAGGTTTGACCGTAACCATCAACGCAGGAAAATCTAAAATTCCTTGGATTGCAAAAACACCAATTTCCATCTTGACAAGAGAAATTTTGCAATATGCCTCCACTATTGAGGAAGCTATTGCAATAGCCAAAAAACGTGAGGTTTTTGTTTCAGAAGCCATTATGGTGAGCAGCGCCAAAGACCGTAAAGCGGTTTTGATAGAAGTTTCGCCCAAGGATTTTGGAGTTTATGATGTAGATAATTCAGATGAATTAATTTGTTCCAACCATTTTCAAAGTGATACTTATAAAAAGGATCGTCGCAATAAAAAAACCATTCAAAATAGCCATTCGCAATACCGATATGATCGGATGGCACAATTACTTTCAGAAAAGGAAAAAATCAATCCTGAGAAAGCGGTCTCAATATTAAGAAACACAGATGGTTTAGACGATGAAGCTATTGGCTATGGCAATGAAAAAGCCTTGAATCAACTTTTGGCACATCATGGCATTGTTTTTAAACCTGAAGAATTAAAAGTATGGGTTTCCGCTAATCCTTATCAATTGGGCGAATTTGTAGCTTATGATTTGAATACAGTGTTTAGCGACCGACAAGGAAATCCTTCGGCAGTGACATTATCCAATCCAAACCTGAACATTCCAAAAGATCCGTTTCTGAATACGGAAACCTATAAAAATTATGAAATGTATCGGATTTTGGAAGCCAAAGTGGAACATGCCCTGAATCATAAAGAAAAGCTTGACGACAGCACGCTTCAGAAATTATCACAATTAAATCCGAAGTATTGGAAAGCCTATTATCTTGCAGGACTTTATTTTTACAATCATAAAGAGTATCAGAAAGCGTTCAAAAGTTTTGAAGTAGCTTCCAACAAAGAAATAGCAACCCGGTTGGAAGCAGATAAAGTGGCCAAATATCTTAAAAAATCCAAAAGAAAATCACGATGATTCCTGAAATAGAAACCAAATCTGCAGTAGAAATTAAAACTTTTCAGGAAGCAAAACTCAAAATTGCCCTGAAGTATCTTTCCGAGAATTCTCCATTTTACAAGCGTCATTTTGAAAAACATCAGATCTCAGTTTCAAAGATACAAACCCTTGAGGATCTGACAGAAATTCCCGTGACCACCAAAGATGATATCCAACAATTTAATGACGATTTCATCTGCGTTTCAAAATCTAAGATCATTGATTATGTAACAACTTCCGGAACTTTGGGAGATCCTGTAACTTTCGCGCTAACCGATGCCGATTTGGAGCGTTTGGCTTACAACGAAGCCATTTCTTTCGCCTGCGCGGGTGTCACATCAAGTGATGTATTACAATTAATGACCACCATTGACCGTCGTTTTATGGCAGGTTTGGCTTATTTTTTAGGCGTCAGAAAGCTAGGCGCAGGCATTATAAGAGTTGGTGCGGGAATTCCTGAATTGCAATGGGATTCCATTATAAAATTCAAACCCACCTACCTCATCGTTGTGCCTTCGTTTTTGTTGAAACTGATTAAATACGCCGAACAACATGATATCGATTTAAATACGTCCGGTATAAAAGGCGCCATTTGCATTGGAGAAAGTTTCAGGAACGACGATTTCACCCTAAATACCTTAGGCGAAAAAATTACAGAGCATTGGCAAATTGATTTGTTTTCGACTTACGCCTCCACTGAAATGAGCACGGCCTTTACCGAATGCAAAGCACAACAAGGTGGGCATCTCCATCCTGAGCTTATCATTGCAGAACTTTTAGATGATCATGATCAACCCGTAAAAGATGGGGAAATTGGTGAACTCACCATCACCACTTTAGGCATTGAAGCCATGCCACTCTTACGTTTTAAAACAGGTGATATGATGAAAGCACATAACCAACCCTGTTCCTGCGGAAGAACGACGCTGCGTTTGGGACCAATTGCCGGGAGAAAAAAGCAGATGATTAAATATAAAGGCACCACCTTATATCCGCCAGCGATGCAAAATATTCTCAATAATTTCAACGCCTTGGAGTGTTTTGTTATTGAAATCAGCCATAATACCATTGGAACTGATGAAATCTTGATCAGAATTGCATCAAACTCGCCTTCTGATGAATTATTGAACCAAATAAAAGATCATTTTCGAGCCAAACTACGGGTTACTCCCAAGATCGAATGGTCTGATAAAGAAGTGATCGATGCCTTACGTTTTCCTAAATTAAGTCGAAAACCCATTCTCGTTATTGATAAACGAAAATAATGGCCTATTTTTAACCTGACCATGACAGAAAAAAACAGCATTCTAAAAAGACCTCACAAAAAGCCAATCCTCTGGGATGCTTTTTTCAAGGCAACGGATACCCAAAAACCTTTGGTCATATTTTGTCATGGTTATAAAGGTTTTAAAGATTGGGGCGCTTGGGATTTAGTGGCAGAAGCGTTTTCGGAAGCGGATTTATTTTTCGTAAAATTCAATTTTTCGAATAATGGCGGTACGATGGATCAACCCATTGATTTTCCAGATTTAGAAGCTTTTGCAGAAAACAACTATTCAAAGGAACTGGAAGATTTGGATGCGCTCATCAAATTTTTGCATTCCACATCCAACCCTTATCAAGCTGAAATCAATCCCAACAAGCTCATTGTTATCGGACATTCACGAGGTGGCGGTATTGCGACCATAAAAGCATCAGAAGACCAAAGGATTACGAAGTTGATTACTTGGGCAAGTGTCAGCGATTTCGGAAGGAGAACCGCCACTTCAAGCGAACTTGAACAATGGAAAAAAGATGGCGTGAAATACGTGCTGAACGGAAGGACCAAACAACAATTACCACACAATTATCAGTTTTATGAAGATTTCAAAGCGAATGAAACACGCTTAAACATTGAACAAGCCGTTAAAAAGCTGAACATTCCGCATCTCATTATCCATTCAAAAGATGATCCTTCCGTACACTACACTGAAGCTGAAGAGTTACATTCCTGGAATCCTAAAAGCATCCTATTTCCAATAGAAAATAGTGATCATGTCTTTGGCGCATCACATCCTTGGTTGAAAGGCGATCTTCCAAAACCTTTGAAAACTGTTATCCAAAAAAGCATTGCTTTCATTAATAAATAAGAGTTCATTTACAAACAATGCAGTTAAAGATATTTTCGAATGGGTACGCCCATGTTTGAAACATTTGATAATATGCACACAATACTGAATTGTCAACACTTTTGGTAAGTCCCTCTAATTAAGAACAATACAATTTCGATGAGAAAAAATATTATTATAGCCCTTTTGATTCTTACCCTTTCGGCTTGTGCCACTTATAAGCCACAGTCTATAATTCCCGAAAAAGAAGCCTCAACCTCAAAAGAACCCGTACACACATTTTTTGTTGTTGGCGGCTTAGGAACTGCAGAAGCGGACTCCAATCCTGAGATTCAAGATCTTCTAAAGTCATATTTGGATAAAGCCAACAAGAAAAGCACCTTGCTTTATACGGGTGATTATATTCCGAAAAAAGCAGACAAAAACGAAAAGGAATCTTTTATAAAAGCACAAATTGATCTCGCCAAGGGTTTTAAGGGCAATACTGTTTTCATTCCTGGACATCATGAATGGAGCAGCAACAACACCAAAGAAATTGAATGGGTCGAAGATTATTTAAAAGATAATAATATCAAAAATTTTGAAGTGCAGCCTACAAATGTCTGTCCTTTAGAATATGTTGAAGTCAATGAAACCCTAGATATTCTTTATGTCGATTCCAATTGGTTTGAGACGAATTGGGACCATGTTGAAGGCATGAATAAAAAGTGTCCTGACATTAATACCAAACGTAGATTCAACGAAGAATTTGAGAGCTATATTAAAGACTCTAGAGGAAAGAACTTATTGATAGTGATGCATCATCCTATTTTTAGCAATGGTAAATATGCAGGGAACAGAACTTTTTTAGAAAGCATTACACCACTGCCAATAGTTGGAAATATCGTTAATGAAGTTATTGATTTAGGAGGTTTTTCAAAGCAACGACTCAAATCTCATCGTTATAATTATTTACGTACCGTGATCAGTTCCTTAGTTCAGGATAATGACAGGGTGACCATTGTGTCCGGGCACGAAGAAAGTTTGCAATACTTAGCCAGTAATAACATTCGTCAAATTATTAGTGGATCATTAGGTTCTCGTACTGGAACTAAACTTTCTAAGGGAAAGATTGTCAATATTGGCGGTTCTTTAAATTTTGAAGGGCAGTTTACTTATGGTGAAAACGGCTTTGCAATTATCAACTATTATGAAGATGGCACTTCGGATGTGAATTTTCTCACAGAAAAAGACACCTACGCTTTTGACCTTAATACCAAGTTTCCAGAAACAAAAGAAGAATATCCAATTCCGACATTTTCAGAACACACAAAAACATTGGCCATTACTAACGATAAAGATAAACTTGATAAATCAGGATTTTATAAATTTATTTGGGGTGATCGATACCGTTCTTATTTTGGAACACCTGTCACGGCAAATATTGCCATCTTGGACACTTTAAATTCAGGTTTAAAAATAACCAAACAAGGCGGTGGGCACCAGTCTTTTTCTGCACGTCTTGAAGATGCAGAAGGTAAGGAATATGCCATGAGAGGACTTGAAAAGGATGCTTTAAAGTTCCTTAGGTTTAAAGTTCCGGGAATTGCCTATGTAGAAGAAGATTTTAAAGGCACCTTTGCTGAAACCGTTGTTTATGACTTTTTCAGCACCACCCATCCCTATATGCAATTGGTCATTGATCCGATAGCAAAATCGGCAGGTGTCAATCACGCCAATACGCAATTATACTATTTACCAAAACAACCAGGTTTTAAATTCTTAGGACCTGATTATGGCGACCAGCTCTATTTTATTGAAGAACGCCCAATGATGGAACAAAAAGATTATGAGGGCTACAATCGGGCAAATCCTGAAGAAAAAGGAGAAGCTGTCAAATTTGAAAGCACCACTGATGTTCTTGAAAAACTGAATAGAAGCGAGAAATATAGCATTGATCAACGCGCCTACATCCGCGCCCGATTATTTGATATGCTTATTGGCGATTGGGACCGTCATCAAGACCAATGGCGCTGGATACAATATGAAGTCAGTGAAGATGACATACGATTTATTCCTATCCCTCGAGACAGAGATGCCGCCTTTTCCAAATTTGATGGCGTTGCCATTCCCATTATCAAAATGCTCATGCCCGACGTGAGGTTTTGGCAATCTTACGACACGGATATAAAGAATGTGAAATGGTTTAACGCCGAAGGCAATAATCTGGACATCGCATTTTTGAATAAACACGATGCATCGGTTTGGGTGGAAGAAGCCAAAATAATCCAATCAAATGTTACCGATGAGATTATTGACCAAGCTTTTACACGATTGCCAACTGAAGTTCAGGATGAAGCTTCTGATGACATCAAACGCAAACTCAAAGGCCGATTGAAAAACCTTGATGGTATTGCCAAACGATATGGTGACCGGATGCAGCAAATTGTGGTCATCCATGGCACCCATAAAGATGATAAAATAGAAGTGACGCGTCTTCCACAGGGCAAAACCAAAGTGGTGCTCAAACGCTTAAAAACTGATGCTCCAAATCCAATTTTCTTTGAACGTACGTTTGATAGAAAAGACACAAAAGAACTCTGGATTTATGGGTTAAATGATGACGATAAATTTGAAGTTTCCGGAGAAGGTGATCGTGAAATTATGGTGCGCTTGGTTGGTGGTCATGGAGACGATGTATTTGAGATCAGCAATCGTAAAAACCTGAAAGTTTATGATTGGAAACATGAAGAAGCTAAGTTTACAGATAAAACTCCTTCAAAACAATTCACCCAACTTTATGAAACCAACACTTATATTTACCGCGAATTTAAGGAGAATAGTAACGTATTCTTTCCAAATTTAGGCTTTAAAACAGATGAAGGTGCGTTCTTCGGATTGAAAGACACCTACACCAACCACGGTTTTAACGGTGAGGATTTTAGATATAAGCATACACTATCAGCCAATTATTTTTTCAATTTCGGTGCTGTAGAAGCCAACTATTATGGCGTCTATGCCAACATCATTCCTAACTGGAATTTTGAAATGGTTGGGTATTATGCCAGTGCCCAATTTGCTAACAACTTTTTTGGTTATGGTAATGACACCACCTATGATGAAGATGTGGTAGGCAAGGATTTTAATAGAGCGCGCATAAAACAAATTAAATTAAGAAGCGGGATTGCTTATCGAAGCATCCATTTACATGCACTTTTTGAAAACTATAGTGTTGAGGAAGATCCAAATCGATTCTTTAATACCAGTAATTTTGGCGAGGACGTCTTTGAAACTCAAAATTACATAGGTGCCGAAGCTGATTTACTCTATGAAAATGCCGATGCTTTGGACTTTCCAACCCGTGGACTTTATTTTAAAGCGGTATTAGGCTATAAGAAAAATTTGAAATTAGATAATAATCAATTTGGTTACGCCGTTTTTAAACTCGGTTTTGACCGTAAATTGATTCCCTCGGGGGACTTAGTATTGGGCTCAAAAGCAGAGATAAGAACCAATTTTGGAGACGACTATTTATTTTATCATGCTCAGTCTATAGGTGGCGACACCGGATTACGAGGCTACAGAAATGATCGTTTTGCTGGAAAATCGTCATTTTATCAGAGCACCGATCTTAAATGGCGTTTAAAAGAATTCGTCACGGCTTTAACTCCAATCACCTTGGGGATTTTTGGTGGTTTTGATTATGGCCGTGTTTGGGTGTCCGACGACATGTCAAATACGTGGCATAACTCTTATGGTGGCGGATTTTGGTTAGGTAGTTTAAATGCACTATCTGTAAACGCAGGGTATTTCGTATCTGATGAAGATGCCATCATCCAAATAGGCCTCGGTTTTGGATTTTAATTAATCAGTAAAAATATCGGTTGCCATGAGTTTTGAGATCATCCTTGTATTTATCATTCTTGGAGTAACCATTCTGCTCTTTGCAACAGAAGCATTGCCTATAGATAAGATTGCATTCCTTATTATCGTAGCACTTGTTTTAACTGGTCTAACCTCTCCTGAAGAGGCAATCAGTGGTTTTTCCAGCTCCGCCACCATCACCATCTTGATGCTCATGATTTTGGCAATAGGTCTCGAAGACAATGGTGTTATTGATCTTTTGACGCAGTCCATCAAGAAATTAAAAATTCTACCAATGGTATTGATGGTTCCGGCGTTCATGCTTATCTCGGCATCCATTTCAGCATTCATTAGTACCACGGCAGTTGTCGTCATTTTTATTAAGATTATTGCGCAACTTTCTGAGAAGTATAATTTCTCTGCTCCAAAATTATTAATGCCCATTTCTTTTGCTGGTATTTTAGGTGGAAGCTGTACGTTAATGGGAACTTCCACAAACCTGTTGGTAAATTCTGTGGCCCAAAAGTTAGGAGCAGAACAGTTTTCGTTTTTTGAATTTACGGTATACGGTGTTATTTTATTAGCTGTTGGCATTGTGTTCATGACCATTGCAAGCCGATGGTTACCAAAAACCAATAACAATGAACTCACCGATACTTTCGTTGACAACACGTTTATGTTCACGTTGACCGTAAAACCAGAATCAAAACTTATTGGCACTGCTTTATCAGATGCTAAATTTTATAAAAACCCAGATATCCGTGTATTAAGACTTATCCGTAATGATATTGTCAACAATGCCCCTGGACCTAATACAACACTACGCGTTGATGATAAGTTGGTCGTTTTAAGTGATGTCAAAGCGTATGCTTCCATCTCAAAAGATGATTTCAGGCTTACCGCTGAAAGTGAATTGTATTTTCCGGAGGATATGGATGCAGGTCTTGAAAACGAAAGTAAAAAAATCAGATACAGCTTTGTGGAATTATTGATTCTTCCAGGATCTGAATTTATTGACAAATCGTTCTCCGAAATTAAAAACTTACTTTTTAATGTGGCGAGGCCTTTGGGAATTCAAAACAGAAGACAATTTGAAAAAGGAATGCGTCTCAACCTTCCTAAAATCATAAAAAACAACAACTTACAAGCTGGAGACAAACTACTTTTGAAGGCAAAAGAAGATGAAATCAAACATCTGTATTCCATAGACAATACCATAGTGCTAAGACATCATGAAGAAGATTACAAGATTAATCCTTACAAAAGAACGATAAGTCTCTTAGCCCTGGTAATGGTTGTAGGTTTGGCGGCAAGTGGTGTGTTAACCATCTTATCAAGTGCATTGTCTGGCGTTGCGTTGCTTCTCATAACAAACTGCATCAACTTATCAAAGATTTATAAAAAGGTAAACTGGCAAATCATTTTTTTATTGGCAGGCATGATTCCATTAGGGATTGCCATGCACAACTCCAAGACAGATATGTGGATCTCAGAGGTTTTACTGAATTTGCTTACGGGTCAGAACAACATTATTATTTTAGGTGTCCTGTTTGGAATTACCATGATCATGAGCGGTTTTATATCCAACAACGCCACTGCGGTCATCATCACACCTATAGCCATAACTCTGGCTGCTGGGTTAGATTTACCTGCCAAACCGTTTATTCTTGCGGTCATGTTTGCCGCCAATTTTAGTTTCTTCACACCTATGGGGTACCAAACTAACACATTAATTTACGGAACTGGCGCTTATAAGTTCAGGCATTTCTTGATCATTGGAGGATTATTGTCCATTATCTTGTTGGTTGTGGGCACGCTTCTGTTATCCACAATGCTTAACGGCCACTAATTTCAACTTTTTAGTGTCTTTATTTTGCGATTTATTAAAACTACCCCGCTTTAATATCCTTATTCAGTAAAAATTTCAATTTCATAATCGTATTAGAGCTAGCTTTAGTAATTTTAGATGTTCAAACAAATTTAAATACATGTCAAAGCAACCAAAATTAACGCGTTTTAATCAAAGCGTCTTATCAAAATATCAAATCTATAATGGTATTTTCATGACCTTGCCATTTGATGCCGTCACAAAAACCGGTGTTTTATTGCCATTGTTTCATGAGACCTGCCGTAAAGGCTTTAGTGATGGTATGGATCCTACCTCTATAGTCAATTCATTTTTTGAAAAATACCAAGCCCGACGCAGTCCAGAAAGCCAAATCAACTTACTGTTTCGTTTTATCCAATATATTGAACGTCAAGTCGTATTGTTTGACGCCATAGAAGATGCGGCATTCCCGATAGTCAATAATATGGATGGGATTGGTACTTTAAGAAGTTTGAAAGAAAGCGTCTCTGCAGAAAACAAAATGGAATTGCTCCGAAAATATCTGAAGGAATTTAAGGTCCGTATTGTATTGACCGCTCACCCTACGCAATTCTACCCAGGCTCCGTTTTAGGTATTATTACGGATCTGACCGAAGCCATTAAGGAAAACGATTTGCTTCGCATCAACGATTTGCTTGCACAATTAGGGAAAACACCATTTTTTAAACATGAAAAACCAACTCCTTATGATGAAGCCGTCAGCTTAATCTGGTATTTGGAAAATGTTTTTTATAAATCCTTTGGGGACATTTTCGACTATATCCAACAGAATATATTTGATGGAAATAAAATTGACAATAACATCATCAATATTGGTTTCTGGCCAGGCGGAGATCGCGATGGAAATCCCTTTGTGACGCCTGAAATCACTCTCAAAGTGGCAGAGCGTTTAAAAGAAACCATAATTAAAAACTATTATCGCGACGTTAGAAGACTGAAAAGAAAACTCACTTTTAGAGGTACTGAAGAGCGTATGTCGCTCCTAGAAAATGAACTGTATGAATTGATGATTGGCAATCCTTCTGAATTGACCTTAGACGATTTAAAAACGGAATTAAATTCGATAAAAGACATAATCATCCAAAAACACCAATCGCTGTATGTTTCTGAAATCAACAGTTTACTCAATAAAATCCATCTTTTCGGATTTCATTTTTCAACGTTGGATATCCGACAGGACAGCCGTGCGCACGAAAAAGTGTTTATCGATTTAGTGAAAACCTTATTAAAAAGTGGCAGTACCATTTTTCCGAAAAATTATTTTGAACTTTCACCATCAGAACAAGTGCAAGTACTCTCAAAAGTTGAGGGCAAAATTGATTTCTCCTTGATAAAAGATGACGAAACGCTAAAAACCTTGCAAATCATTGAAGCTATTAAAACCATTCAGGAAAAAAATGGCGAACAGGCTTGCAACAGATATATCATCAGTAACAACCAAAGCACGCTGCATGTCATGCATTTGTTTGCGATGTTAAAACTCGTAGCGTTTCAAGATCAAATGACCGTTGATATTGGTCCTCTTTTTGAAACCATCACCGATTTGGAAAACGCTCATTTGGTCATGGAGGAGCTGTATACAAATCCTGCATACAGTGCACATCTAAAATCAAGAAACAACAAACAGACCATCATGCTTGGGTTTAGTGATGGTACCAAAGATGGTGGCTATTTGATGGCCAATTGGGCCATTTATAAAGCGAAAGAGCGCCTCACCGAAATTTCACGTAAGTATGAAGTGACCGTTATTTTCTTTGATGGCCGTGGTGGTCCTCCCGCACGTGGTGGTGGAAAAACACATAATTTCTATGCGTCATTAGGACCAACTATTGAAGACAAAGAAGTACAATTGACCATTCAAGGGCAGACCATTAGTTCTAATTTTGGCACTTTAGATTCGTCACAGTATAATTTGGAGCAGTTGATCAGTTCTGGTATTTATAATAGCTTGATTGATAGCGATTTACGTATGTTACCAGAAAACAGGGAAGTCATGGGCAATCTGGCCACTTTGAGTTATAAAGCTTACGCCGATTTTAAGGCACATCCAAAATTCATTTCTTATTTAGAGAATA
This sequence comes from Gelidibacter gilvus, assembly GCF_004115975.1. Classification (GTDB taxonomy): domain Bacteria; phylum Bacteroidota; class Bacteroidia; order Flavobacteriales; family Flavobacteriaceae; genus Gelidibacter; species Gelidibacter gilvus. Next base: position 304,421 of record NZ_SDDZ01000001.1, read on the forward strand.
TGAGTACCTTAAAATACTATTCCAAAACCAATATTGGAAGTAGGCCAACAAAACGTGGCAAATCTGAAGGACTTGTTTTTGAAGATTTAAGGGCCATTCCGTTTGTTGGATCTTGGAGCCAACTTAAACAAAACGTCCCAGGATTCTTTGGGGTAGGAACAGCTTTAAAATATTATGAAGACGCCAATGAATTTGAAAAAGTACAGCATCTGTTTAAAACATCAAGTTTCTTCAAAACATTGATTGAAAACAGCATGATGTCCTTGTCAAAATCCTTCTTTGATCTGACCAAATACATGTCTGACGATCCTGAATATGGTCCATTTTGGAACATCATTCATGATGAGTACGTCATCACAAAACGTTTGATCCTTAAACTGACAGGCTTTACTGAATTGATGCAGGAAGAGCCTTCCGGTAAAGCATCCATTAGCATAAGGGAATCTATTGTGTTACCGCTTTTAACCATTCAGCAATTCGCCTTAAAGAAAATTCAGGAATTGGAGAAGGAATCGCCACGGGATGAAGCGCAAATCAAAGTTTACGAAAAAATCGTGATGCGTTCTTTGTTTGGAAATATTAATGCGAGCAGGAATTCGGCCTAAAGATTTGAGTTCATACTTCGAAATTATTTCTAAAGAGAGGTAATCAGGCAATTTTAACAGCAAAGGTTTGTAAATTATTTACAATCAAGTCTTTGTTCTTGATTCTACAAGCGCAGCGGTCTTGATACTTTATAAGAAAACAATGAATATAAAAAACATATTTAAACATTCTTCGCGAAAATATTAGGTTTTGAAATAATAAATTTTGACTTTTGACGAATAAATGAACAAACAAAACTTAAATATTATTTCTATTATTCGCGTTGTGATTATTTCACAACGATGAGGAATGGTATCTAAAGTTTAAATATAAAACGTAAAGCCTTCCTCATAATTGGAAGGCTTTTTTTGTACCTATGAATCAGATTATTGTCATTATTAGCGTGATTATTATTAGCTCGAGTTAGTTGATACAGTATGCTATTTCCATAAAAGCCTGTATCAATTGAGATACAGGCTTTTTTAATTGAAAAGTTTAGCATATTGAACGTCATAAATAAACCAACCTAAAAAATTGATTATCAATATTTTTGGTGTCAAAGATAAACGCTGAGTTTAGTCTTAAATCGTAAATTCAAAACCTTGAAACAATCTTAATATTGTAATTTTAAAACTTTAAATGATTATGAACGCGTATTCCAACAACCAAACTATTATTTACCACAACGGTGAATTTTTAAAACCTGAAGCCGCCACAGGTAGTTTATACAGCCAAACTTTGCATTATGGCAATGGCGTTTTTGAAGGGATTAGATCTTACGAAACTCCTAAAGGCGCCAAAATTTTCAAAGCTAAAGAACACTACAAACGATTAAAATACGGCGCTGAAGTCATGGGGATTCCTTTCAACTATACTGTTGAAGAGCTTACAGCAATCACCTACGATCTTTTAAAAAGAAACAATCTCGAAGATGCCTATATCCGCCCTTTAATTACTACCGGCGCTAATATGGGCTTATATACTTCAAAGGAATCTATCTTGACCATGCAGTGTTGGGAATGGGGGAAATTAATGGGCGACAAATTATTGCGTGTGATGACGTCCTCTTTTGAACGTCCAAATCCAAAATCCTGTTTTGTTGAAGCAAAAGTAACCGGGCATTATATTAACTCCATTTTATCCACCAACGAAGCTAAAGACGCAGGTTTTGATGAAGCCTTGTTATTGGATATGCATGGCAATGTCGCAGAATGTTCAGGAGCAAACATCTTTATGGAAAAAAACGGAAAGTTATATACACCTAAAAAAGGGAGTATCATGGCAGGAATTACACGTTCTACCATCTTAGAAATTTGCCAAGAAGAAGGTATTCCAGTTGAAGAAAAGCATTTCAAATTGGACGAGTTGAAACAAGCAGACAGTTCATTTTTTACGGGAACGGCAGCAGAAGTTGTTGGACTCAAATCTTTAGATGAGTATGAGTTTCCATTACGATGGACAGATTCATTAGGATTTAAATTAATGCAGTTGTACCAACAAGAAGTTTTAGGACAACGAAAAAATAAATTTTCAAAAGCACTATGAGTAATCTAAATAAATACAGTAAAACAGTCACCCAAGATCCAACACAACCCGCAGCACAAGCCATGTTGCACGCCATTGGTTTGACTACCGAGGACTTTTTCAAACCCATGATTGGCATTGCCAGCACTGGTTATGAAGGGAATCCGTGTAATATGCACCTTAACGATTTGGCTAAATTGGTAAAAGAAGGCACAAAAAATGAAGATATCATCGGTTTGATATTCAATACGATTGGTGTGAGCGATGGCATTTCAATGGGAACGCCAGGCATGCGCTACTCGCTTCCTTCTCGTGATATCATTGCAGATTCCATGGAAACTGTTGTTCAAGCCATGAGTTATGATGGGTTGGTAACTGTAGTGGGTTGCGATAAAAATATGCCGGGTGCGTTAATGGCGATGATTCGCTTGAACCGTCCAAGTATTTTAGTGTATGGTGGTACCATCGATTCAGGTTGTCATAATGGAAAAAAATTAGATATCGTTTCCGCATTTGAAGCTTGGGGCAGTAAAGTTGCAGGCACCATGTCAGAAACCGAATACCAAACTATTGTTGAAAAAGCATGTCCAGGAGCTGGTGCTTGTGGAGGAATGTACACTGCAAATACGATGGCTTCGGCTATTGAAGCATTGGGGATGACGTTACCTTATAACTCTTCAAACCCTGCACTCAGCAAAGACAAACAACAAGAATCCGTTAAGGCGGGTGAAGCCATGCGACTCTTATTGGAAAAAGACATCAAGCCATCAGACATCATTACCAGAAAATCCCTGGAGAATGCGGTGAGGTTGGTGACTATTCTTGGAGGTTCTACCAATGCAGTACTCCATTTTTTAGCGATTGCAAGAGCCGCCCAAATAGATTTTACGCTTAAGGATTTTCAAAACATAAGTGACAACACGCCATTTTTAGCCGATTTAAAACCAAGCGGAAAATATCTTATGGAAGATGTACACGCTGTTGGTGGCATCCCCGCGGTTTTAAAATATCTCCTTAAAAAAGGGATGCTTCATGGCGACTGTATGACGGTTACTGGAAAAACAATGGCAGAAAACCTTTTGGATGTAGCCGATTTAAAAGAAGGTCAAGACGTGATCATGCCTATAGAAAATCCGATTAAAATTTCTGGCCATTTACGCATGCTCTATGGCAATTTAGCTACAGAGGGAAGTGTGGCTAAAATAACAGGAAAGGAAGGCTTACGTTTTGTTGGAAAAGCAAAAGTTTTTGAAGGAGAATATGCCTCTAATGATGGTATTAGAGATGGAAAGGTAGAAAAAGGCGATGTTGTCGTTATTCGCTATGAAGGACCAAAAGGTGGCCCTGGAATGCCGGAAATGCTAAAACCAACCGCAGCCATTATTGGTGCAGGATTAGGTCAAGATGTGGCATTGATTACAGACGGTCGTTTTTCAGGAGGTACCCATGGTTTTGTGGTAGGACATATCACTCCAGAAGCGCAAGAAGGCGGTGCAATTGCTTTGGTAAAAGATGGCGATTTGATAACCATTGATGCCGAAACCAATACCATTACTTTAGAAGTATCAGAAGAAGAACTTCAAAACAGACGTTCAAAATGGCAAGCCCCTGCTTTAAAATTTGAGCGAGGCGTTCTATATAAATATGCCAGAACAGTTTCATCGGCATCTAAAGGATGTGTAACGGATGAGTTCTAAACAAATTCCTGCGCAGGCAGGAATCTTATTAATTGAAGTAAGATTATGAAAGACACAGAAACATTAAATAAAGAAGAAAAAACCACTACTACCACAATGCGAATCTCAGGTAGCGAAGCGATCATCAGATGTCTGATTGCTGAAGGTGTGGACATTCTTTACGGATATCCAGGTGGTGCAATCATGCCTGTATATGATGAACTTTATAAATTTAGAGATCAAATACACCATGTACTTACACGTCACGAACAAGGCGCTACTCATGCGGCCCAAGGTTATGCACGTATTTCAGGAAAAGTTGGGGTGGCGATAGCTACTTCTGGACCTGGGGCTACAAATCTCATTACAGGCATTGCAGATGCACAAATAGATTCTACACCTATGGTGTGCATTACAGGTCAGGTGGCTTCACATTTATTGGGAAGCGATGCCTTTCAGGAAACGGATATTATTGGTATTTCTACCCCGGTAACGAAATGGAACCACCAAATCAGCAAAGCTTCACAAATTCCGGAAGTGATTGCCAAAGCATTTTATCTCGCCAGAAGTGGGCGTCCAGGACCGGTATTGATCGATATTACCAAGGATGCTCAGTTTGAAGAGTTCGATTTTTCCTATGAAAAATGCAAAGGCGTCAGAAGTTACAATCCTGTTCCAAAAACTGATATTGACGATGTGAAAGCTGCTGCGCTTTTGATAAACTCAGCTAAGAAACCGTTTATCGTTTGGGGACAAGGCGTTATTTTAAGTGAAGCCGAAAAAGAATTGATCGCCGTTATTGAAAAAGCAGGCATTCCATCGGCATGGACCATTCTTGGTGCTTCAGCAGTTCCAACAGCGCATCCTTTAAATGTTGGGATGGTAGGCATGCATGGAAATTATGCACCCAATGTGTTGACCAATGATTGTGATGTTTTAATTGCCATAGGCATGCGTTTTGACGATCGCGTTACGGGAAAACTGGAATCTTATGCAACACAGGCTAAAATAATTCACTTTGAAATTGATCCTTCTGAGATTGATAAAAACGTAAAAACAGATGTGTCGGTTTTAGGTGATGCCAAAGAAAGTTTATCACAATTGTTACCATTATTAAAACCAAATTCACATACAGAATGGCATCAAAAATTTAAAGATTTGTATGCTATAGAATACGAAAAAGTCATCAAGGATGACCTCTATCCTACAAAAGAAGGCTTGACCATGGGTGAAGTTCTCAAGGAAATCAATATTCAAACCAAAGGAAATGCCGCTATTGTTTCTGACGTTGGTCAACACCAAATGATCGCCTGCCGATATGCTGAATTCACAACTACCAGAAGTAATATCACCTCTGGCGGATTGGGAACAATGGGATTTGCACTTCCTGCAGCCATAGGGGCGAAAATGTCGGCACCAGAGCGTGATGTGGTAGCAATTATTGGCGATGGTGGTTACCAAATGACCATTCAGGAATTGGGCACCATTTTTCAACAAAAAGTGCCCGTGAAAATTGTAGTGTTAAACAATGAGTTCTTAGGAATGGTACGCCAATGGCAACAACTGTTTTTCGAAAAACGATACGCTTCCACCGAAATGACCAATCCAGATTTTGTAGCTATTGCAAAAGGATATTATATCGATGCGCAAAAAGTAACCAAAAGAGAAGATCTAAAAAAGGCCGTTGCTGAGATGATGGCTTGTGAAGGACCGTACTTTTTAGAAGTACGCGTAGAAAAAGAAGGCAATGTTTTCCCTATGATTCCAACAGGTGCAAGCGTTTCAGATATCCGTTTGGAATAAAGAAAACGCTGGAAGCATCAAAACTGGAGGATTAAGACATCTAATAGATAAAAAGAGCATAGAAAATAGAGTATCGAATAAACAAATAGAGGATTATATCCAATAGAGGGAGAAGTCTAGTATCTATATTCTAATATCTATAATCTCAAAAAAAAACATCTTAAAAAAATGAATGAAACTAATTTATATACCGTTTCCATTTACACGGAAAATAACATCGGATTATTAAATCGGATCTCGGCAATTTTTCAACGTCGCCACATCAATATTGAGAGCATCAACTCCTCAGTTTCTGAGATTGAAAATGTATCCAAGTGGACCATCGTTGTGAAGCTCTCGGAAGAGCGCATGAAAAAAGTCATCGGTCAGATAGAAAAACAAGTGGAGGTGATCAAAGCGTATTACCATACAGAGGAGGAGACCATCTATCAAGAGTCTTGCCTGTTTAAAATCAAATCGCATTTACTTTTTGACGAACCACAAATTCAAAATATCATCAAAGAAAGTAACGCCCGTATTGTGACCGTTAACAGAGATTTTTTCGTCATTGAAAAGTCTGGGCGTAAAGAGGAATTAGAATTATTACACCGTGAATTAAGTGTTTTTGGAATCATGCAGTTTACCCGTTCAGGACGAATTGCGGTGACCAAGGACGAAATGAAAATATCAAAAATGCTCGAAGCATTTCAACATTAAAAATCAAAATAAAATGTCAAATTATTTCAACACATTACCGTTAAGACTACAATTGGAGCAATTAGGAAAATGCCGATTTATGGAGGCTTCAGAATTTGAAGACGGCATCAATGCGCTAAAAGGAAAGAAAATAGTTATTGTAGGCTGTGGCGCCCAAGGTTTAAACCAAGGTTTGAACATGCGCGATTCAGGTCTGAACATTACCTATGCTTTACGTGACGCCGCTATTAAAGAGAAACGTGCGTCTTATAAAAATGCAACCTCCAACGGATTTACCGCAGGTACTTATGAGGAGTTGATCCCAACGGCGGATTTAGTCTTGAATTTAACGCCGGACAAGCAACATACCGATGTTGTTAAAACCGTGATGCCATTAATGAAAAAAGGCGCAACATTAAGCTATTCCCACGGATTCAATATTGTAGAAGAAGGCACAAAAATCCGTAAAGATCTTACCGTTATTATGGTGGCTCCAAAATGTCCTGGGACCGAGGTCCGTGAAGAGTATAAGCGTGGTTTTGGTGTGCCAACACTAATTGCGGTGCATCCAGAAAATGATCCAGAACAAAAAGGTTTGGAACAGGCAAAAGCTTATGCCGTTGCAACTGGAGGCGATAGAGCAGGCGTTTTGGAATCTTCATTTATTGCTGAAGTAAAAAGTGATTTAATGGGCGAACAGACCATTCTTTGTGGGGTTCTTCAAACCGGTTCTATCCTTGCGTTCGACAAAATGGTTGAGGAAGGTGTCAATGCCAACTATGCTGCAAAATTGATTCAGTTAGGTTGGGAGACCATCACTGAAGCTTTGAAACATGGCGGGATTACCAATATGATGGATCGCTTATCAAATCCGGCAAAAATTAAAGCCTTTGAAATGGCAGAAGAATTAAAGACCATTCTAAAGCCATTGTTTGAAAAACACATGGACGATATCATTTCTGGACATTTCTCAAAAACGATGATGGAAGATTGGGCCAATGATGATGTCAATCTTTTAAAATGGCGTGCTGCAACTGGAGAAACTGCTTTTGAAAAAACAGAACTGACCGCAGATCATATTTCAGAACAAACCTATTTTGATCATGGCGTGCTGATGATAGCTTTCGTTAAAGCAGGAGTAGAATTAGCCTTTGATACGATGGTAAGTGCCGGTATTATTGAAGATTCAGCCTATTACGAATCCTTGCACGAATTGCCGTTGATTGCCAATACCATCGCAAGAAAAAAATTGTTCGAAATGAACCGTGTTATTTCTGATACGGCAGAATATGGTTGTTATTTATTTGACCATGCCGCCAAACCTTTATTGGTAGATTTCATGAAGAAAGTCGATCCAAAAACTATCGGAACGTCTTTTTCAACATCAAATGCAGTTGACAATCAAGAATTGATTACTGTTAACGAAGCTATTAGAAATCATCCTATTGAAACAGTTGGGAAGCGTTTAAGAGCTGCCATGACTGCCATGAAAGTTATAAAAACAGATGCTGAAGTTGAAGATTCAGTTTTAGTATAAAAAGAAATCTTAGCATCATATTGATGTGTTTAATTTAAAAGGCAGGAGTATTCCTCCTGCCTCTAAAGAATCGTGATGAAGATTGAAACCAAAATATATTACCCAAGTATGGCAGCTGTTGAAGAAGCTGCCAGAAAACTACAAGATGTTGCTGAGGTAACACCACTGACCGTTAGCGAGCGCTATTCAAAGGAATTTGAATCGAATATCCTATTTAAACGTGAGGATTTACAGCAGGTACGCTCTTACAAAATTAGAGGTGCTTACAATAAAATGGCATCGTTGAGCCCAACGCAAATTGAAAATGGAATTGTGTGCGCCAGTGCCGGAAACCATGCTCAAGGCGTTGCTTTGTCTTGTAAATTATTGAAAATAAAAGGCACCATTTTCATGCCTGCACCCACGCCAAAACAAAAGATTGAGCAAGTCAATATGTTTGGAGAAGAATATACCGAAGTAGTTTTAGTTGGCGACACTTTTGATGATGCCAACGCGGCTGCAATGGAAGAATGCGAACGCTTAAACAAAACCTTTATCCATCCGTTTAATGATGAAAAAGTAATTGAAGGACAAGCCACCATGGCTCTCGAAATTATTGATCAGGCCCAGCACCCTATCCATTATGTATTTGTTCCTGTTGGCGGCGGCGGATTGTCGGCTGGATTATCTACAGTGTTTAAGGAATTATCCCCAAACACAAAAATTATAGGTGTGGAACCTAAGGGAGCACCATCTATGTCCACTTCAATCCAAAATAAACAGAATACCAAGTTAAAGAAAATCGAGAATTTTGTAGATGGTGCTTCGGTAAAACGCGTTGGCGATTTGAATTTTGATATTTGCTTTCAGAATTTGGATGCCATGATTACGGTTGATGAAGGTAAAGTATGTGAAACCATGCTCGACCTGTATAATAAGGACGCCATTATTGTAGAGCCTGCAGGTGCTTTAAGTATTGCAGCTTTAGACCAATATGCCGATGAAATCAAAGGTAAAAATGTCATCTGCATCGTCAGCGGAAGTAATAATGACATCACCAGAACTGCCGAAATCAAAGAACGTGCCCTATTATACGCCAATCTAAAACATTATTTCATTATCAAGTTTCCTCAGCGTGCGGGTGCCTTGCGTGAGTTTGTGGTCGATATTTTAGGTCCAACAGATGATATCACACACTTTGAATACACCAAAAAAACCAATCGTGATAATGGTTCTGCTGTGGTGGGATTAGAATTGAAATCTGCAGATGATTTACAACCACTAATCACAAAAATGAAACTCCATAATTTTTACGGCGATTACCTCAACGACAAACCAGATTTATTTCAATTTTTAGTATAAAACAATCTTATGAATAACATTCCAGAACAGTTTCAAATTAAATCACTCATCCACCAAAACAGCTATTTAGTAGATGGCGAATTAAAACCCTGGTCTGGAGAAAGCACAGAAGTCTATTCTACAATTTCTTCAACTGAAACCTATAAACCTACATTGTTGGGCACCATCCCTACCTTAAGCGAAAAAGAAGCTTTAGAAGCTTTGGATGCTGCGGTAAATGCTTATGACAAAGGTCAAGGTTTATGGCCCACCATGAAAGTCAAAGACCGGATTGGATGCATGGAAAAGTTTGTCACCCAAATGAAAACGAAGCGAGAGGAAATAGTGAAATTACTGATGTGGGAAATTGGCAAAACCCTCCCCGATTCAGAAAAAGAATTTGATAGAACGGTCGATTATATCTACGATACCATTGAAGAGTACAAACAACTGGATCGAGATAACTCCAAATTTGAAAAAAATGATGGCGTTTATGCACATATCCGAAGAGGGCCGCTTGGCGTCGTCTTATGTTTAGGACCTTACAATTATCCTTTGAATGAAACTTTTGCGCTGTTGATTCCTGCATTGATCATGGGAAACACGGTAATCTTCAAGCCCGCAAAATATGGAGTTTTGTTGATCTCACCATTATTGGAAGCTTTCCAAAGCAGTTTTCCAAAAGGAGTTGTTAACATTCTTTATGGTCGTGGAAGAACGGTGGCCACACCAATTATGCAGTCTGGAAAAGTTGATGTTCTAGCCCTTATAGGGAATAGTAAATCGGCGAATGCTTTACAAAACGAACATCCAAAAAGTAATAGATTACGATTGGTTTTAGGATTGGAAGCAAAAAATCCAGCTATTGTTCTTGCGGACGCCGATTTGGATTTGGCAATTGACGAATGCATCGCAGGTACCACATCTTTTAACGGTCAACGCTGTACAGCACTAAAAATAGTCTATGTACATGAAGACATTGTTAACGACTTCAATACACGTTTCTCAGCACGAGTTGATGCTTTAAAATTTGGTAATCCTTGGGAAGCTGGTGCTAAATTAACGCCATTACCTGAATCGGATAAACCACAATACATTCAAGAACTAATTGATGATGCTCTTGAAAAAGGTGCAAAAATCCTGAATAAGAAAGGCGGTGAAACTTCTGAAAATTACATTTTTCCAGCGGTGCTATATCCTGTAAACAAAACAATGCGGGTGTTTCAAGAAGAGCAGTTTGGTCCTGTAATTCCAGTACTTTCCTTCAAAGATATTGATGAGCCTTTAAATGATATGGCCGCCTCCAATTACGGACAGCAAGTCAGTTTATTTGGTAGCGACGTCAAAACCTTGGCGCCTTTGATTGATACTTTGGTGAACTTGGTCTGTCGTGTCAATTTGAACAGTTCTTGTCAACGCGGACCGGATATGTATCCATTTACAGGTAGAAAAGATTCTGCTGTAGCCACGTTGAGTGTCCATGATGCCTTGCGTTCCTTTTCGATAAGAACTTTTGTGGCTTCAAAAGACAATGCATACAACAATGCTATTTTAAAGAATTTATTAGACAGCAAAGCCTCAAATTTCATGAGCACAGACTATATTCTTTAAAAAAAGTTAAAAATTATTTGAAATACTAAATTAAATGTTACTTTTGATCTATGATTCTAATGAAAAATAAAATACGTCCATCAAGTCCCGCAATGGTATTGCGCAGACGCTGTGCATTCTAACCTAAAAAGAAGTCGCTAACGTATATTTATTTTTTTTACCTTGATCACATCACCACATATAATTTACTTTTCAAATTCAGTTGTTTTAAATAGCAACCGTATTAGGCTATGTCCTGTAGTGTTCCGTCTCCCTTAAGGGTGCGCTCTATATTTGGAACTTAGGTGAGTCCGGTTCTTTTTCTCGACAACATAATCTTAATTTTTTTTAAATCTAAACATCAATACAATGGACATTGTTATTGCTAATAAATCTCATGCTATTTACGCTCAGATCATTTGCGACACCATTGCGGAATCAGCAAAAGTAAGAGGTACAGGTATTGCAAGACGTACACCTGAATATATCATGACCAAATTGGAAAACGGAAATGCAGTTATCGCTCTAGATGGCGACATCTTTGCGGGGTTTTGTTATATTGAAGCTTGGGGACATGGCAAATTTGTTGCCAATTCCGGGTTGATTGTACATCCTGACTATAGAGAGCAAGGCTTAGCCAAAAAAATAAAAGCGCGTGTTTTTCAGCATTCCAGAGAGAAATTCCCAGATTCTAAAATATTCAGTATCACAACCGGATTAGCCGTTATGAAAATGAACAGCGAATTGGGCTACAAACCCGTGACGTTTTCAGAACTGACGGATGATCAAAGTTTCTGGAACGGATGTCAAACTTGTAAAAACTACGATATCCTTCAGCGTATGGAGCAGAGAATGTGCTTATGTACTGGCATGTTATATGACCCAAAATCTAAAGATAGCGACGAACCAAAAGAAGTGAAAACAAAGGTGTTCCAAAGATTAAAACAAATCAAACAGAACTTGTTTTTAAAAAAAGATAAATCATGAGCAAAAAATTAGTTTTAGCCTATAGCGGCGGATTGGATACGTCATACTGTGCCGTCCATCTCAGTAAGGATTTGGGCTATGAAGTACACGCGGTAAGTGTGAATACTGGCGGGTTTTCTTCTGAAGAAATTAAGAACATAGAAGCCAATGCCTATAAAATGGGCGTTTCTACCTATAAAAATATTGATGCAGTAGCTTCTTATTATGAGAAAGTGATCAAGTATCTGATTTACGGAAACGTTTTAAAAAACAACACATATCCATTATCGGTAAGTGCAGAACGGATCATTCAGGCCATAGAAATTGTTGAATACGCCAAAAGTATCAATGCCCAATATATTGCCCATGGCAGTACAGGGGCTGGGAACGATCAAGTACGTTTTGATATGATTTTTCAAACCTTGGCACCTCATATCGAAATCATCACACCTATCAGGGATTTGAAATTATCTAGACAAGAAGAAATTGATTATCTTAAAAGTAATGGTGTGGACATGTCTTGGGATAAAGCAAAATACTCCGTCAATAAAGGCCTTTGGGGCACGAGTGTTGGTGGCGAAGAAACCTTAACTTCTGAAAAACCATTGCCAGACCACGCGTATCCATCACAATTGGGAAGAGAAGGTGTAGAAAAAGTGACCTTGACGTTCAAGCAAGGACAATTTGTAGCACTCCATGGGAAGTCGAATACTCCCGAGAAAAATATTGAACTTTTAAATACGCTTGCTTCTGCTTATGCTATCGGGCGTGATATTCATGTTGGCGATACTATTGTCGGTATTAAAGGTCGTGTTGGTTTTGAAGCCGCCGCGGCACTCATCACGGTAAAGGCACATCATTTATTGGAAAAACACACCCTTACGAAATGGCAATTACAGCATAAGGAATACCTCTCCAGTTTTTACGGGATGCATTTGCATGAAGGCCAATATTTGGATCCTGTAATGAGAAACATTGAGGCCTTTTTAGAAAGTAGCCAACAAAACGTATCGGGAGATGTTGTCGTGACCTTAAAACCATACCATTTCAGCTTAGATGGCATCAGCTCTGCACATGATTTGATGAATGCGAAGTTTGGTAGTTATGGCGAAATGAACAAAGGTTGGACCGCAGATGAAGCCAAAGGCTTTATAAAAATCATTGGCAATCAAAATAAAATCTATCACCAAGTAAATTCAGAATCATGATTGACGTTGGGATTATTGGAGGTGCAGGATATACGGCAGGCGAATTGATCCGGTTGCTCTTGAACCATCCAAAAACAAATCTTAATTTTATTTATAGCACGTCCAACGCTGGAAATAAAGTGCATAAAGTACATCAAGATTTGGTGGGCAGCACCGATTTGGAGTTTTCCAGTACGATCAATCCAGAGGTGGATGTTCTGTTTTTGTGCTTGGGCCATGGCAATTCAAAAGCATTTTTGGAAAGTCATAAATTCTCGTCTCAAACTAAGATCATCGATTTAAGCAATGATTTCAGATTGGAAAAAGATCGTGATTTTCAAGGGATGCATTTTGTTTACGGATTGCCTGAACTTCAAAAGGACGCCATTCAAAAAACCAACTATAATGCTAATCCTGGCTGTTTTGCTACTGGAATTCAATTGGCACTTCTGCCGTTGGCAGCACATCAACTTTTAAAAAGCGATGTTCATGTCAACGCCGTTACAGGTGCAACGGGTGCAGGAACCTCCTTATCGGATACGACCCATTTTTCATGGCGAGACAATAATTTTTCACATTATAAGGCCTTTTCACATCAACATTTGGGAGAAATCAATGAAAGCCTCTTTGCACTGCAAAAAGATGCCAGTTCTGAAGTTATTTTAGTACCAAATAGAGGGAATTTCTCAAGAGGAATTTTCACAACGGCCTACACTGATTTTGATGGAAGTTTGGAAGAGGCCAAAGATTTGTATAAAACCTATTATAAAGATGCTCCGTTTACGATAGTTTCTGATGAAGAAATCCATTTAAAACAAGTGGTCAACACCAATAAATGCCTTCTTCATTTGTATAAACACAACACCAAATTGTTAATCACGAGTGTTGTGGATAACCTGTTGAAAGGTGCTTCTGGACAAGCCATTCAAAACATGAATTTGATGCTTGGATTTGAAGAAACAGAAGGACTATTGCTTAAAGCAAATTATTTTTAATAATCGCTTTCAGGGTTTGAAAACCTGAAAGCGTTATGGATACTAAAGTTTAATTAAAGAGATATCCGCCAAAGTTTATATTGAGCATTACTGAAATGAAAATGTTTTTTCATTGAAAGTACATTGTGAAACAAGCCGAAATACAAACATACATATGAAAATAGCTATAATAGGTACCGGAAATTTAGGGAAATCAATCGCAAAAGGTTTGATCACCACCAATGCGATTACGACGCTTTATCTCACCAAAAGAAATACGGACAGCATTACGGAGTTTGACGGTTACAAAAATGTGTTCCTCACTACGGACAATGTTTTGGCAATTAAAAACTCTGATATTATCATTTTAGCCGTTCAACCTTCTCATTTAGAAAACGTGTTAAAGGAATTTACTTCCTTAATTACCGAAAATCACGTGTTGATTTCAACAGTCACCGGGTTTAGTATTGAGAAAATTGAGACTATTGTTGGTGTAGATCAGTTTATCATGAGAGCCATGCCAAATACCGCCATTGCCGTAGGAAAATCAATGACCTGTATCTGTAGTAATGTTAAAGGCACTAAACGCATTAAGGTTGCTGAGGCCATTTTTAACCGTTTGGGACATTCATTGGTCATTCCAGAATCACAAATGCAAGCCGCAACAGTTGTGTGCGCCAGCGGCGTTGCTTTTTGGATGCGCTTGATCCGCGCCACAACCCAAGCCGCAATTCAATTAGGTTTTGATGCTAAAGAGGCCCAAGAATTGGCCATGTACACCAGTGAAGGCGCTGCAAGTTTATTAATTGCAAATGGTCACCATCCTGAAGAGGAAATTGACCGTGTGACCACGCCAAAAGGCTGTACAATTGAAGGCTTAAATGAAATGGAGCACAAGGGCTTAAGTTCGTCATTGATTCAAGGAATGATTGCCTCTTACAATAAAATCAGTAACATTAAAAAAGAACAAATATGAGTTTATTTAATGTCTATCCACTTTTTAACATCACGCCGGTACGTGCCAAAGACCTTGCCGTTTTTGATGACAAAGGCGTCGAATATTTAGATTTATACGGTGGTCATGCCGTGATTTCCATAGGCCATTCGCATCCAGAATATGTAGCGGCGATTTCCAATCAAGTAAAAAATTTGGGATTCTATAGTAACGCGATTCAAAATCCGCTACAAGAATCCTTAGCTAAAGAACTTGGACGTATTTCAGGATGCAAGAACTACCAATTATTTTTGTGTAATTCAGGAGCTGAAGCCAACGAAAACGCGCTCAAATTAGCGTCCTTTCACACAGGAAAAAAGAACATTCTAGCGTTTAAGAACTCGTTTCATGGACGTACCTCAGCAGCGGTTGCCGCCACTGACGATCCAAAAATTGTCGCCCCGTTAAACGCGCAACAACATGTAGATTTTGTGGCTTTAGGCGATTTAAAAGCCGTAGAAAACATTCTGAAAAAAGAGGAAACCTGTGCCGTTATCGTTGAATGCATCCAAGGTGTGGGTGGATTGGACGAAGGTACCACTGAGTTTTATCAAGGCCTGGCAAAACTATGCAAGACCTACAACGCCATGTTGATTGCCGATGAAGTCCAATCTGGTTTTGGAAGAACTGGCGATTTCTTCGCATTTCAAAAATACGGTTGGACCCCAGATATTATTTCCATGGCAAAAGGTATGGGCAACGGATTTCCAATTGGAGGCATCTTGATCCACCCAAATATTAAAGCGTCGTTTGGCTTGTTAGGAACTACATTTGGAGGAAATCATTTAGCCTGTGCAGCATCTTTAGCGGTCTTAAAAGTTTTGGAATCAGAAAAGTTGATGGCAAATGCAGATGAGATGTCGGCGTATTTTATTAAGAAAGCACAGCATCTACCCCATTTAAAAAGCATTAAGGGACGCGGATTGATGTTGGGATTGGAATTCGACTTTTCAGTAGCAGAACTACGAAAAAAACTGATCCACACCCACAAGATATTCACTGGAAGTGCCAAAAACCCAAATTTAATTCGGATTCTGCCACCATTAACCATTCAAAAAGAACATATCGATTTGTTCTTTGGAGCCTTAAAACAGGAGTTGGTGATGATGAATGGGATTTAGAGTGATGAACAAATCAAACCTCACAGGTTTAAATAGAAGATTAACTTAAAGAGATTCCCGCCTTCGCGGGAATGAAAAATGTATTATTTGATGAAAAAATACACCGAAATAAAAGACATTGCCAATCTCTCTGAAATGATAAAGGAAGCTATTTTACTCAAAATGCAGCCTTTTGAATTTTCGGAATTAGGGAAACATAAAACCTTAGTCATGTTGTTTTTCAATTCGAGTTTGAGAACGCGCTTGAGTACAGAGAAAGCAGCTCGTAATTTAGGCATGCACGTGAGTATTCTCAATATCAACGATGCTTGGAATATCGAATTTGAAGACGGCAGCATCATGAATGCCGGCAGCTCTGAACACATCAAGGAAGCCGCCCAGGTGATCTCTCAATATGCGGATGTTATTGCTGTTCGTGCGTTTCCAACGCTTACAGATAAAGCTAAAGACGCTTCAGAATATATTTTAAATAGTTTTATAAAATACGCCACGGTGCCAATTGTGAATATGGAAAGTGCTACGGCGCATCCCTTACAAGCTTTGGCAGACGCGATTACCATAACCGAACTTTCTGAGACACACAAACCAAAAGTCGTTTTGTCATGGGCGCCACATCCAAAGGCATTACCACAAGCGGTTGCCAATTCGTTTGTTGAAATGATGCAAAAGATGGACGTCGATTTAACCATTACGCATCCAGAAGGTTATGAACTTGATGAAAAGATCACCAAAAATACCCCCATCAATTACAACCAGGAAGACGCTTTAAAAAACGCCGATTTTGTGTACGTGAAAAATTGGAGCAATTATAAAGACTACGGAAAAGTCTTAAATCAAGATCCGATTTGGATGATGACCCAAGAAAAACTGGGCAATGCAAAATTTATGCACTGTTTGCCGGTAAGAAGAAATGTGGTGGTGGAAGATGCGGTTTTAGATGGCAAAAACGCCATAGTGATTAAACAAGCCAACAATAGAACCTTTGCGGCGCAAGTGGTATTAAAGCATATTTTAGAAAATTTGTAGAGTCCTGACAGGTTTTAAAAACCTGACAGGTCTTAGATATAAGATGAAAAATTAAGAGATACCCGCCTTCGCGGGCATGTTATGGACACATTAAAAATCATTAAAATAGGCGGTAATATCATCGATAATGAAGTGGCATTGTCTTCTTTTTTGGATGTATTTGCAGCTATCGAATCGCCTAAAATCCTGATTCACGGTGGTGGTAAATTAGCCACACAATTGGCCAATCAGTTGGGTCTTGAAGTAAAAATGATTGATGGCAGACGTATTACTGACAAGGCAACCTTAGACCTCATCACTATGGTTTATGCCGGGAAGATCAACAAAAACATCGTGGCACAATTACAATCAAAAAACTGTAATGCCATTGGGTTTTCTGGTGCCGATGGGAACACCATTGTTTCTAAAAAGCGTCACATAAATCCCATCGATTTCGGATTTGTAGGCGATGTCAAAAAAGTGAATATCAAAACGCTTCAAGTCTTGTTGGAACACAAGGTGACTCCGGTATTTTGTGCTTTGACCCACGATAAAAAAGGACAGCTTTTAAACACCAATGCCGACACCATCGCTTCTGAACTGGCCATCGGATTTGCCGAGCACTATCAAACAGAATTATATTATTGCTTTGAGAAAAACGGCGTTTTAAGGGATGTGACGGATGAAAATTCGGTAATCAAAGAAATCACTACCCAATCCTATCAAAGTTTAATTGATGATAAAGTCATCGTGGACGGCATGCTCCCAAAACTGAACAATTGCGTTTATGCCATTGAAAAAAATGTTCATAAAGTCTGCATCGGAAAACCAGAAATGCTCTATGACGATCAGGCTAATTTTACAACCATTACCAAATGATACAAAAACTGACGACAGATGCGATTGCATTGTTAAAAAATTTGATTGAAATCCCCTCTTTTTCCTCAGAAGAAGACAAAACTGCCGAGTTGATAGAGCAGTGGTTTAAAAAATTTAATATCGATTATAAAAGAACGATCAACAATGTTTGGGCGTTAAATAAACATTTTGACGAATCAAAACCTACGTTGTTGCTCAATTCGCATCACGATACCGTAAAACCCAATTCCGCTTACACCAAAGATCCTTTTAAGGCTATTGTGGAAGACAGCAAATTATATGGATTGGGCAGCAATGATGCCGGAGGTTGTTTGGTCTCATTGATCGCCACGTTTACTTACTTTTATGAGCAACCAGAACTTAAATACAACTTGGTCATTGTCGCTTCCGCAGAAGAAGAAAGTAGTGGACCGAATGGACTGAACAGTATGTTGAAGATTATCCCGAAAATTGATGTTGCCATTGTGGGCGAACCCACTTTGATGCAACTCGCCATTGCCGAAAAAGGCCTCGTGGTTTTTGATGCCAAGGTAAAAGGAACGCCAAGTCATTCGGCACACCCAAACGATGACAACGCTATTTATAACTGTATCAACGTATTGCAATGGTTCAAGGATTATAAATTTGAAAAAATTTCGGATGCTTTAGGAGAAGTTAAATTGACGGTATCTCAAATAAAAGCAGGCAAACAACATAATGCGGTTCCTGCCGAAGTAGATTTGGTGGTGGACGTCCGTGTGAATGACCGTTATACCAACGCTGAAATTGTGGACATCCTCCAAAAAGAAGCGCCGTGTGATAGTATTATCCCACGAAGTTTACGCTTGAACTCGTCGTCTATTCCAAAAGAGCACGCTTTGGTACAGGCAGGTATCGCTTTAGGTCGTGGCACTTATGGGTCACCTACACTTTCAGACCAAGCCGTTTTAACTTGTCCGTCGTTAAAATTAGGACCTGGGGACAGTACAAGATCACATTCGGCAGATGAATTTATTTATATTAGTGAGATTGAAGAAGGAATTGAATTGTATGTGAAGTTGTTGCAGAAGATATTGTAGAAAAAGAATTAAGATTTTAGAGCCAACCTGCCGGCAGGCAGGGAATTAAGACTTGATTTTGAATTGATAAGATAAGAATAATTAAAAAAGGAGAGCAGGTTTTAGATTCCTGCCTTCGCAGGAATTTAGTATGAAACTCTGGGATAAAGGTATTAGTATTGATAAAAAGATAGAACAATTCACCGTTGGAAACGACCGGGAAATCGATCTACATATTGCCAAATATGATGTTCAGGCGTCTTTGGCTCATGCCAAAATGCTTCAATCCATCGGTATTTTATCGAAGGACGAATTAGTGCAATTAGAAGGTGGCTTAGAAATCTTAGCACAACAAATTGAAGAGGGCACCTTCACCATCGACGCGCAATTTGAAGACGTGCATTCTAAAATCGAATTTGAACTGACCAAAACGTTGGGTGAGGTGGGTAAAAAAATCCATACGGCACGTTCCAGAAATGATCAGGTTTTGGTGGCGCTACAACTTTACTACAAAGAAAATATCGGCATTATCTACGATAAAACTGAAGTGTTTTTCAACACCTTGTTAGACTTGGCTGAAACCCATAAAAATGCCTTACTTCCAGGATACACACATTTACAAGTAGCCATGCCATCATCTTTTGGCTTATGGTTTTCTGCGTATGCCGAACTGCTAATTGACGATGTGTATTTACTTAATGCAGCTTTAAAAACCGTCGATCAGAATCCGTTAGGTTCAGCAGCTGGTTACGGGAGTTCTTTCGGAATTGATCGGGAATTTACTACTAAAGAACTGCAGTTTTCGACCCTAAAATACAATGTCGTTGCAGCACAAATGGCTCGTGGCAAAAGTGAACGCACCATATCATTAACTTTAGGGAGTTTGTGCAATACCATGGCGCGCTTTGCGATGGATATCTGCTTATATATGAGTCAGAACTTTAGCTTTATCACCTTTCCGGACGAATTGACTACAGGAAGCAGTATCATGCCGCATAAAAAGAATCCTGACGTCTTTGAGCTGATTCGTGGTAAGTGCAATAAAATTCAGGCGCTACAAACGGAGATGATATTGATCACCAATAACCTTCCTAGCGGTTACCATCGCGATTACCAATTGCTGAAAGAAAACATGATTCTTGCTATCAATGACGTTAAGGATATCCTGGATATTTTCAACTATGCCATTCAGCAAATAGAAGTCAAAGACATCGATTTAAACGATGCCAAATACCAGTATTTATTTACGGTCGATAATATGAACACCTTGGTTGAGGATGGGATGAGTTTCCGCGAGGCTTATCAAATTATTGGGAAACAAGTACAAGAAGGGACTTATAAACCAGATACTTCTAAAGAGCACACACATGTGGGAAGCATGGGGAATTTGTGTTTGAAGGAGATCAAAGCGAAGTTTCCAAAACGTGAAAAGCATCCGTGAAGGATGCTTTTCTGAAGAGCTACTATCTAATAATTCTGACTAACTAAATTAAATTTAAATAATAGTAGATTGTCCTAAATGAATGTTTGTAAAATTCATATTAGTATCCTTCGGATTATTTATAAAATCTTCAATGAAATCGCCCACTTTGGTGGTTGAAATATGATTGAATTTAGTGTTTAAATCTGGTGTTGTAATATTTAATTTTAACGAACGCTCCACCCCTTCTCTAATTAATTCGGCTTCTTCATATAATTCGAAATGATCCAACAACATGGCGGCAGATAAAATGGACGCAATCGGATTGGCAATGCCCAAATCTTTTGCCTGCGGATAAGACCCATGAATAGGTTCAAACATGGCGAAGTAATCTCCAACCGATGCAGATGCCAATAAGCCAATAGAACCACCTATGACACTTGCCTCGTCGCTGATAATATCGCCAAACATATTTTCAGTCAAGATAACGTCAAATTGTTTCGGATTCAATATGATCTGCATGGCAGCATTATCTACAAATAAGTAGTCAAGTTTGACATCTTTGTATTCCTGTGATACTTCAGTCACCACTTTTCGCCATAAACGCGACGATTCCAAAACATTGGCTTTATCTACCAAAGTCACTTTGCGCTTTCTGGATTGCGCCGATTTGAATGCCAAGTGGGTGATGCGTTCGATTTCAGAACGGGTATACACACATAAATCAGAGGCCGTATTTCCGTCTTCGCTTAATGTTTTTTCACCGAAATAAATGCCTCCAGTCAATTCTCTATAGATACAAATATCAGTACCCTTTATGAATTGCTTTTTTAATGGCGATTTGTCCAAAAGGGTATCGTAAGCTTTAACTGGTCTTATATTGGCATATAAACCCAATTCCTTGCGCAGTTTCAATAAGCCTTGTTCAGGGCGCACTTTAGCCGATGGGTCATTGTCATATTTTGGATCGCCAATGGCACCAAATAAAATGGCATCGGTGGCTTTACATAAATCAAGGGTTTCCTTTGGCAACGGATCGCCAGTTTCATCAATTGCAATAGCACCTACTGGCGCATATTTGAATTGAAACGAATGATCAAATTCTTGTGCAATCGCCTTCAAAACTTTGACAGCTTGTGCGGTTACTTCTGGTCCTATGCCATCTCCTGGCAATACAGCTATTTTTAATTTCATAAATTCTTGCGAAGGCAGGAATCCCCTACCTTCAATTATTTTAGTGTTTTTTTTTCTTTTCTTGTTCCCGCGATCCCGATAACTATCGGGAGGGAATCTATCAATTTTTTGACGTCACATCAATAGTTTCGCCTTTTCAAACCTACAAGGTTTTTGAAACCTTGCAGGTTAGTTTTAGAAACCTTGCAGGTAGTTATTACGCTTGCAATGTCTTCTCAAATGCTTTAATCGTTTCTCTTTTACTCAACAAATAGTCAATATCATCATAACCGTTGATCATACATGTTTTTTTGTAGGCATCAATATGAAAAGCTTCTGAATGATTTGAACCATCAATACCAATGGTTTGCGCTTCTAAATCTACGTTGATTTTTGTCTTCGGATCCGCTGTAATGGTCGTCATCAATTCCTTCAAAAACTGGGGAGAGACTTGCACTGGAAGCAATCCATTATTAAGCGCGTTCCCTTTAAAGATATCTGCAAAGAAACTTGATACGATTACTTTAAATCCATAATCGGTTAATGCCCATGCCGCATGCTCTCTACTGCTGCCACATCCAAAATTATCTCCAGCCACCAAAATAGGACCTGCAAACTGGGATTGGTTCAATATAAAATCGGTGTTGATGCCACCATCATTTTGAAATCGCCAATCTCTAAACAAGTTTTTTCCAAAGCCATCTCTGTTGGTAACTTTCAAAAAACGCGCAGGGATAATCTGATCCGTATCGACGTTTTCGATGTCTAATGGAATTGCTGTTGCTTTTAAGGTTATAAATTTTTCCATTCCCCTAAATCCCCAAAGGGGACTTTTTATTATTTTTATTTATTTTTAGCCACGATTACACGAATGTTTTTCTGTAGCTTTTTTATAAGTTTCTGTCCTTTTCAAACCTGTCAGGTTTTAAAAACCTTACAGGTTGGTCGATGCGTGTTCTTAATTCAACTGTTTTGTAATATCAATGATCTTACCTTCAACAGCGGTTGCAGCAGCCATCAATGGACTTGCTAAAATGGTTCGCGCGCCTTGACCTTGTCTCCCTTCAAAATTTCTATTGGAGGTGGAAACGCAATATTCGCCTTGCAGAATTTTATCGTCGTTCATTGCCAAACATGCTGAACATCCAGGTTGGCGCAATTCAAATCCGGCATCATCAAAAATGATTTTTAAACCTTCTTCTATAATTTGAGCCTCCACTTGCTTGCTTCCTGGAACTAGCCATGCCGTAACATTATCTGCTTTTCGTTTGCCCTTGATATAATCTGCCGCAATCCTAAAATCTTCAATTCTTGAATTGGTACAACTGCCAATAAAAACAAAATTGATAGGTTTACCAATTAAGGTTTCACCTTTCTTAAAATTCATATAATCCAATGCTTTTTCAAAGGACGCATCACTGGTTTCAGGAATGAATTCGGAAATTTTAATTCCCATTCCAGGATTGGTGCCATAGGTCAACATCGGCTCAATATCTTCGGCATCAAAATGATATTCTTTATCAAAAACCGCATCGTCGTCGGTTGGCAGTGTTTTCCAATAGGCTACTTTTTTATCGAATGCTTCACCTTTTTGAGCAAATTTTCGACCTTTTACATATTCAAACGTCGTTTCATCCGGTGCAATCATACCTCCGCGAGCCCCCATTTCAATACTCATATTACAAACGGTCATTCGGCCTTCCATAGACATGTTTTCAAAAACATCACCAGCATATTCACAAAAATAACCTGTACCCGCGTTGGTACCAATTTTTGAAATAATATATAAAATGACGTCTTTTGATAGGACGCCGTTTCTTAACTTTCCGTTGACCGTTACTCTTAAACTCTTTGGTTTTGTAAGCAGTAAACACTGACTTGCAAAAACCTGCGCGACTTGGCTAGTCCCAATCCCAAAGGCGATGGTTCCAAATGCGCCATGCGTTGATGTATGACTGTCGCCACAAACAATGGTCATTCCGGGTTGGGTGATGCCCAATTCTGGTGCCATGACGTGCACAATACCGTTGTATTTATGCCCTAATTCATAGAGTGTAATGTTATTATTATGGCAATTTTCAGAGAGTTGCTCCAGCTGTTTCCTGGAAAGCTCATCCTTAATTGGTAAATGCTGATTGATTGTAGGTGTGTTATGATCGGCTGTAGCAACAATTTGATCTGGTCTAAAGACTGGAATATTGCGCTCTTCAAGCTCATTAAATGCTTGCGGACTCGTTACTTCGTGAATCAGATGTTTATCGATATACAGAATTTGCGGACCGTTTTCAATCGTGTCTACAACATGCGCATCCCAAACTTTATCAAATAAGGTTTTTCCCATTTTAAGCTGAAATTATTTGTTGATACACTTTACTGGTTTCAATGATTTGATGGATATCTTTATCATTGACTTCCTTTTTCTGATCTGCAAAATTCAAGAAATTAATATAGACCTCATCCAATTGTAATTTTGTCAATTCGTAGCCCACATTTTTAGCGCGATATGCCAATGCTGCACGGCCACTTCGGGCAGTCAATACAATAGCAGATTCTGTAACACCAACATCTCTTGGATTGATGATTTCATAGGTTTCTCTATGTTTGATCACGCCATCCTGATGGATTCCAGAACTGTGTGCAAAAGCATTTGCGCCAACAATGGCTTTATTCGGCTGGGTATAAATGCCCATACTTTCTGAAACCAACTGACTTATAGCGTATAAATGTTGGGTTTTTATATTGGTATCCAAATTAAGATACGGATGCTGTTTTAAAACCATCACGACTTCTTCAAGAGCTGTGTTTCCAGCGCGCTCCCCTATGCCGTTGATGGTACATTCAATTTGTCTTGCACCGTTGATGACTCCTTCGATGGAATTGGCAGTTGCCAATCCTAAATCGTTATGGCAGTGACAGGATAAAATGGCTTTTTCAATACCTTTGACATTCTCTTTTAGATATTTAATTTTTGCTCCATATTCACTTGGCAGACAATACCCAGTTGTGTCTGGGATATTTAACACCGTAGCGCCTCCCTTAATGGCCATTTCGCAAACCCGAGCTAAAAATTCATTATCGGTCCGACCAGCATCTTCTGCATAAAACTCAACATCTTCAACAAAGCTCTTTGCAAATCGGACGGCTTCAAAAGCGCGTTCCAATATGGCATCTTGATTAGAATTGAATTTATATTTAATATGTGAAGCAGAAGTACCAATTCCTGTGTGGATTCGTGGATACTTTGCATATCTTAGTGCGTTTGCGGCCACTTTAATATCGTTTTCAACCGCACGTGTCAATCCGCAAACAACAGTGTTTTTTATCAATTTCGAAATTTCTTCAACAGATTTGAAATCCCCAGGGCTTGACACTGGAAAACCAGCTTCAATAATGTCAACACCTAAGTTTTCGAGCTGCTCCGCAATAATGAGTTTTTGATTAGTATTTAGCTTACAGCCAGGAACTTGCTCGCCATCTCTTAGTGTGGTGTCGAAAATTTGAACATTATTATCAGACATTTGTTGCATATTATTTTTGTATTGACAAGCTAATTTATACTTTGTATTTAAATTTGGTTGGTCAAGGATCCGACTTTTACGATGTTCAGTCGTTTTTAAATATTTTAAATAATTGATTATTAATGATTTAAGTGACATTTTAACGTGATGACTAAGGAGCAAAAAGATAATTTATTTCAGTTGGTAAAATCATTGACCAAGTCCGAAAAACGACAGTTTAAGCTGTATGTTGGGCGACTTGATGTTAATGCCGACTCCAAATTCTTGAATCTTTTTAATTATATGGACAAGGCCAAAAGTTATGATGAACCTGCGATCATCAAGACTGGAATTGTCAAAAAACAACAGTTGGCCAACGTCAAGGCACATTTGTATAAGCAAATCTTAATCAGCTTAAAACTCAATCCTTCGCATCAGAATATCCGTTCGCAAATACGCGAACAACTTGATTTCGCATCTATCTTATACCATAAAGGACTTTATAAACAGAGTTTAAGAATTCTGGACAGAGCCAAAGAACTTGCCATTCAAAATGAAGAAAAGAATTTGGCCTATGAGATTGTCGAACTCGAAAAAATAATTGAATCACAGTATATTACACGAAGCATCAGCACGCGCGCCGATGAGTTGACCGTACAGGCCAAAGAATTGAGCGAATTGAATGTCATTACAAGTAAACTTTCAAATTTATCACTGCAACTGTATAGTATTATCTTAAAAACAGGCTACGTCAAAAATGCTGAAGAAGGTCAAAAAGTAACAGAATATTTCCACGATAGACTCCCTAAGTTTGAGTTCTCTAAAATTGGTTTTAGAGAGAAATTATGGCTCTATAATTCCTATTTATGGTATAGTTTTTTACTTCAGGATTTCTTGAATTGCTATAAATATGCATCAAAATGGGTGAATTTGTTTTATGACAACCCGCACATGATCAGTTTGAATCCTGTATTCTTTTTAAAAGGAAATAATTATCTGCTGGAAGCCCTGTTTTTTATCGGAAGGAAACCGAAGTTTTTAAAAAAGCTACGCATTCTGGAAGAACGATTGGAGCAACCTGATTTCCCGAAGGATGAAAATGTAGAAGCACTAATTTTTTTGTACCTAAATTTTCACAGGATCAATCAACATTTTATTGACGGAAGCTTTGATGAAGGTTTGAACCTCATCCCAAGAATTGAAAACAAACTAAAAAAATACAACAATCGTCTTGACGAGCACCATAAAATGATTTTTTACTATAAATTTGCAAGCTTACAATTTGGGGCAGGTAATAATAAAGCGTGTATTTTCTATTTGGATAAGATTATTTCCAATAAATCATTATCCATGCGCGAAGATTTACAGACTTTTGCACGTGTCTTGAATCTGGTTGCACATTATGAAGCGGGAGTAGATTATCATATGGAAAGCTTGCTTAAGAGCACCTATAAGTTCCTAATAAAAATTAACGATCTGTACGAGGTTCAAAAGGAAATGATCAAGTTTATCAAAGGGTTGCAGAATATTTATCCGCATGATCTGAAAAACGCGTTTATTGAACTTCACAAAACTTTAAAAACTTATGAAGATCATCCTTATGAGCGTCGCGCATTTTTATACTTAGACATCATTTCCTGGTTGGAAAGCAAGATTGAAAACAAACCTGTTGGACAAATAATTAGAGATAAGTATTTGGCGGAGTTTGCATCATAAAACATTATTAATTTTAAACTGAAACATTAAATTCATGCAATTTTCACGACTTTTTTACGTCATATTTTTAGTTACTCTTTCTTTCAGTTCAAACGCCCAAGGCTTATTCAAGAAAAAAGATTCCATTGTTACTAAAACTCTATCTCAATCTTGGGAATTGGAGAAAAAGGACAAGAATGGAACCTTTAAACTAAATTCTTACAAACCGTTTTATGTTATGCCGGTGCATTGGAGCAACCGTATCAACAAACAGCCTCAAAGTGTGGGTGGAGAACCCGTTTTTGATGAACCTCTTGAATTACATTCTACAGAAGTTAAATTTCAGATTAGTTTCAAAACCAAAGTGTTACAATCATTTTTGTTTGGCAAAGGTGATATTTGGGTAGGTTATACCCAGGTAGCCCATTGGCAAGTATATAATCAAAAACTTTCACGTCCTTTTCGCGAACTCAATTATGAACCAGAACTTATTGCAGTTTACCCATTGAACTTTAGCTTTTTTGGAGTTAAAGCTAAAATGATAGGTTTAGGATTTAACCATCAGTCCAATGGTAGACCAGATCCAATTTCAAGAAGCTGGAATCGGCTGATGGCACACTTCGCTATTGAACGTAACGACTTTCAACTATATCTTAAGCCATGGATACGGCTTGATGGGGGCACAGCAGATGATGACAATCCAGAAATTGAAGACTATTTAGGACGCGCTGAAGCCAATGTTATTTATAGAAAAAATGGTCACAGTCTTGATCTTGTTGTCCGAAATTCGTTGAAATTTAACGACAATCATGGCAGTGTGCAGTTCAATTATATGTATCCTATTAAAAATAACCTAAGAGGTCATTTGCAACTCTTCAGTGGCTATGGCGAGAATCTCATCGACTACAACCACTATCAAACAACGGTTGGGTTGGGGATTTCTTTTGTGGAATGGTAGAGACGCTTTGGTGCATGTAATAGTTTAATATAGGAGATACTTCGCTATAATATTATTGAATACAGTTAGTTCATTATCCCAAGAAGCAAAAATTTCTAATGGAGTTTTAAATAGTGAAGATAACCTCAAATTAAACCTCTAACTATATGTCAGGACAAGATTATATAGACTAACACATTCTGAATAAATCTGAATTATATAATGGAATATAAGTCGAATTATTTTTGACTTTGTACAGGCTGAGATGCCAATGATTGATAAAAGATTCCAGTTCTAAACTAACGTGGGTCGTTCTTTATATCATATTTTATCATTTGATTGTTTTCGTAAGAAAGATAAGTGTGATTGCCCAACCCAAAATATAAAAACTCGCCACTGCCCCAAACAGCATGCCTACCCAATTTTAATAATGTCGGCGTTTTTAGTGTCCATACTTTAGTGCTTAAATCATAAGCATATAAGTTAAATTCAAGTCCCATATTACCTTGACCACCGCTAAAGTAAAGCACATTGTTATGAACATATAAATTGTTATGGTAGAAATATTTATAGTCTCCTTTTGGGAAACCAATATCTTCCCATGAATTATTTTTTATGTCGTAAACAGTAATATTGTGGTCTCTAACATCTAAGTAGATTTTACCATCGTGAAAGTATATTATATCGCTATGCCCTCGCATAAATGGAGGTTGGCTAACAGTTTCTTTGGTATGGTTACTTAAATTATACTTTATAAAAGCTAGTTTATTAACATCTACGCTCTCCATAATATAAGCATAATTATTATCTATAATACCATATATCATCCCATGGCCATCACCCAATGAGATATCCAATGTTTTATCTTCCCATTTTTTTAATGCCATATCATAGATGTGAAAACTATTTCCCCATGGAACATATATTTTATCTCCTACCTCAGAAATATAAATTTTTCCACCAGAATCAGAATAACTTGTAAACGGCATTTTCGTTTCAACACTCACCCAATTTTGAGAGGTCTCATCAAAACGGTATATCCCTTTTAGATTTAAAAAATATAATTCTCCTTTATATTCAAAATAAGAACTATTGTTATAATAATCACTAGGAATCTGATAATTTTCGAGTTTGCTATAGGGTTCAATACCATTGATATAGCCAACATTAATGATCTCCGGCCCATATTCTATTGTAACTGGCATTGCGGTTTCTAAGGCCGTGTGATAAGGAATAGTAAATTGCACGTTTGTATTTGAGGTGTTAACAATATCACAATGAACACCATTTACTCTTACAACATAACTGTATTTGTTTTCAAGATTATTGCCTTCAATTGTAAAAATATCCAGCTCTCTAACTCCTGAATTGTTTATAAGCCCCGACGAGGTGATTTTCTTTACATTAAAGGTGATTTCGTTTGAGAATTGGCCACCGGTTTGGACTTTTAATTTATGCTCTCCTGGTGCGATATTTTTGGGAACAATTAATCTAATTTCCTTATTATTAATGGAATAATTAGTTGTTCCAGGGTCTTGAACCAATGCATCATCAATATAGACTTTACTTACATATTTATAACCAAAGTCTGATCCACTCAATTCTAAAAAATCAGTATGGGTATTAACAAATAATGAGCTCTTAGCAATGGATTCAATTTTAGGTGGAAAAATATTAATGTTTTCTTTGCTGGTTCCAAACTGGGTTTTTATTTCTATGTTTAATTTGCCAATATCAGAAAAAACATATTTAGGATATTGACTTTTTGCTTCTAGCCAATCAGACATGGGCAAAGTTATTATTCCATTGGCGTTGACATCTTCAAAGTTATTATGGACGCCTCGTAACGTAACCCCTCCGATAGTAATATTATGGCTTGCTCCAGCAATAAAGTATTTTGTTTTTAGTGTTACAAAATCATCATCTAGGTGGTATTTGTCTTTATCAACAGAAATTATTTCTGGAGGCAGCATATTTATATTTTCTTCTAATTCAAAACTTCCTGTTTTTAATACAAGCTTAGACGAATTATCTCTAAAATATTCACTAATTACAATTTGGACTTCATCTTTTGATAGTCTAATTATTTTCTGTTCTTTACCGCCTACATATACCTTAGTTGGAAGATCCTTTTGCTTCAGATAATTTCCCTTAATGACAAGTGTGTCCAAGAAACCAGTATCTCTTTTGTCTAATGAAGTTATGATTGGAGAGGTGCTTTTATAGAAATCTTGTCTTTCAATAATGGTATCCAATACCTTTATTTTTAAATTGAGTAAACCTGCTGGTAGTCCTTCAGGTATTGTCATCTCGAGGTTATTAATATCTAAACGTTGTTTATTAAGCTTTACTTCAACGTCATCTATCCAAACATTGCTTATATGGGAATGGAAGTTTTCACCATAAATAAATGAATTCTCACCCACATAAGTTTCTTTGGATGAAATAGAATCCAGTACTGGTGGATTTATATTAAAGGTTTTTTGAATGATAGTATCTATCCCACAATTTCTTACGGTAGGGGTTAATTTTGATGAGTTTATATTAGGTATAATTATAGCTTTTATTAAACTATCGGATTCATATATTATATTCTGAAAGCTATTGTTTAATAAAAACCGTGTAGGTGTATCGTCAAGGGTTTTACAGAAATTTTCTCCAATTATATGAATGGTATCATAAACAAATCCTCTTAAAGGTTTAATTTCTTTAACACTGATTTTGATATCAACATTACTAGTAAAATCTAAAGTATCACCAGAAATAGATTTATTTTCTACTTCAACATAGGGAGCAACAGTATAAGCTTTGCCTTTAATAACTCCTGATCTTATTATAGTTTCAAAATTATTTTTAGACAATTCGCCCTGTTCGATTTTTTTTACTAGCAAACCATTGTGATAGACTAGCACACCATGACTTTGAAACTTATAGTTATTATATCCTACAATTTCAAGCTCAGTTTTTATTATTACGCCATTTTCAGTGTTTTCTTCAATCAAAAAAGAGGATATTTCAACTCTTTTTCCATTTTTTTGAATTGGCGAATCATCTTTAGCGCATGAGATGAAAAACGCTATAGCTACAAGAAGGATGATATTTTTGATCAATTTGAATCTTTTAATACAAACTTAAACTATTTAGTTTGTGGTAGAATTATTATGTCATTAAAAGCCAATTGAATTCCAATTGATTTTAAAACTGACAATTATTAATCAACATCTCAAACAGGTTTTTTAATTTCTTTCGAAATCACTTGAAAATGCCATAGAACTTCTTGTGAATCCTTTAGATAATGATATCAACACGATATTATCAAGAATTAATAGAAAAATAAAAGATGCTGTTGGAGATTCATTGCTTGACATCTACAATATTAAAGGCGAAAGAAGCGAAAAGAAACGTATAAAATTAGATCGGGAATTGCTGGTTGGTTGGAGTGATTCATAATAAAAAAACCCTTCAATGTGAAGTTTTTTTTGTGGTCCACCTGGTATGAAACAACTCCATTTAGACCGCTAAAATACAATGCAATAGAATTATTATATTGAATTTGGGCATCAAAATAGAATCAATAAAGGGTGTTTTTACCAAAGTAACTCTTTACAACTAAATTCTCTTGTGATTTGTTTCATTACAAAACAAAATTTTTACTTTCTTCAAAATTATATTAGAAATCATCAACTGGATTTCAAAATTGAATTATACCGTATGTAAATATCTAAAGCTCATTTAAAATGATATCTGTTCAAATAAATAAGGAAATGTATAAAAGCAAAAGACACACCCTGGGACGCTGTGCAAATGGGTAGCGTGGTGTGTACTGTTAGTACAAAAGTACTAATTTTATGTAAATCGTGATGTCATTTATTATGATATATTCGTCTCACTAATGACTTAATAATCATTGTAAAATAATATCACTATCGATATTCAACTTTTGATGTAAAGCCTTGGCAATTGTTAAGGTAATTTCCCTTTTACCATTCAAGTATTCGCTAATTCTAGATGCACTCGTGTTCAAAAGTGTAGCTAAATCTTTTCTTTTTAAACCCATTTCAAACATGCGCAACTCAATCATTTCTTGCAAGGTTGGCAGACCTATAGGGAAATGGGCTTCTTCATAGTTCTCTATAATATCGCTGACCTCTACAAGTTCTAACATTTGAGGATGATCTTCAGATGTCTTATTATCAATCTCTTTAAGAAGTAGATCCAAGCGGATAATTGCGTTAACGTATTCTTGATGTGTAACTAGTTTCATGCTTTTTACAATTTATCGATATTCTTTATTTTGTCGTATTCTTTATGACTCCCTACCCAGCGTATATAGACTCTTTTAATTTTAAATATAACCACCGCGACAATTCTATAGTGGTTCCCTTTGACATTAAAAACATATCTGTCATTTCCGACAGCATCAGCGGAGTTAAATGTATTTTTTAAATCCGCAAAATTATCCCATTCTGCTTTCTTGGATATTTTATACCAATCTCGCAATGCTGTTGCAGCATTAGTTTCTTTCGAAAAGTAATCTCTTAATTTTTTGAATGAGATGATGTGCATATGAAAAACAGATAATTCTATTGCACAAAGATAAGTCAAAAATTACATATATGGTAATATAATTACATTATTTGTAATTAAATTAAATGATCAGGTCAACAAAAATTTGTTGCGCTTATGAGTTGAATACAACACTCACATTTTTATCCTTTAATACAAAAATTCAAACAACCAAACTAGCAAACTAGCAATTTAGTTATCGGACACTCTAAATCATCAGCAACCACAAAGCCATTTTTAACATCATTTGTTTGTTGGTTTTGTCTTTGCCTCTCACCTTTGATACCTACCAATCTGTTAATTCACTTAATCGCATGGAATAAATAATGTTTTTTGATTTTCACCTCAATAATGTTGACTGCTCTATACTGCACATTTAGATGTGCGATTTAATATGTTTTTTGCACATTATCATGTGCACCATATATTTATCTAGCGGCTTTGATTAATTCTGACCTAAATATATTTGTATTTTACTCAAAGTTTTTAATCCCTATAAACAAAAAAGCCTCTACATTTCTGTAAAGGCTTATTAAGACTGGTGGTCCCACCTGGGCTCGAACCAGGGACCACTTGATTATGAGTCAAGTGCTCTAACCAGCTGAGCTATAGGACCGGTTAAGAGGATGCAATATTACTACTAATTTTAAAATCTTACAACAATTTTAAGACTTTATCTCTTGGCATAACTCAATCAAAACGCCATTGGTGCTTTTTGGGTGCAAGAAAGCCACCAACTTGTTGTCGGCGCCTTTCTTGGGCGTTTTATTTAATACAATAAATCCTTCTTTTGAAAGCCGCTCGATTTCCGCTTCAATATCATCTACAGCAAAGGCTATATGATGGATGCCCTCGCCTTTCCTTTCAATGAATTTAGCAATTGGGCTGTCCGCTGAAGTCGCTTCCAGCAACTCAATCTTATTTGGACCGGCTTCAAAAAAAGAGGTGCGGACACCTTCACTTTCCACCGCTTCAATTTTATAGTGTGGTTTTCCAAAAAGCGCCGCGAATAAGTCGTTTGAAGCATTTAAGTCTTTTACGGCTATGCCTATATGTTCTATTTTTTTCATAAATATTCCATTTGTCATTCCCGCGAAGGCGGGAATCTCAGTAATGCCCACTAAGGCAGGTATCATATCAATCTCCTACGTACTATTTTTGGTAAACAGTGTAGAAGTCTATTCTAAATAATCAAAAGCAAGAATAGAGTGCTACAACAGTTCCCTAATCCAACTTTGTGCTTTCAAAAATACAATATTCCTTAAATATGCTCTATTTTTGCAGTTCATAAGCCTTAATTGGCTTCAATTTAATAATTTAAATCAAGAGATGATCCTCTTTATTTATAAAAACGAAACATGGAAGAAAGTCATAGACAGAAAAAAATAGGAGGCATTTTGCAGGTAGACTTGGTTGACGTGCTTCAAGGTGCAGCAACTAAAGGTGGCATGCGCGGTATTATTATCTCGGTGAGTAAAGTGAGTGTAACGGCCGATTTGTCATTAGCCAAAGTATATTTAAGCATATTCCCTAATAAGGAAGCGGCTGAATTGTTGGTTGGGATCCGTTCCAACACCGCGTTAATTCGTCATGAATTGGCACAGCGGACCAGACATCAACTGCGTAGAATGCCCAATTTGGAGTTTTATATTGATGATTCCCTCGAGTATATTGAGCGTATTGACAAATCTCTACGAGGCGAAGAAAACCCAATCAGGGACGCTGATTTACTGGATAAACGTAAAAAAAAGTAATTGAATTTTTCGCTTTACATCGCTAAGCGATACCTCTTTACCAAAAGCAGCAATAATGCCATCAATATCATGACCATTATTGCCGCTTCAGGCGTGGTCGTTGCCGCTGCAGCGTTGTTTATTGTTCTTTCAGGATTTGCAGGGTTAAAGGATTTTAGCCTTGAATTTTCTTCTTTTGTAGATCCTGATCTTAAAATTCTTCCTGCTCAAGGAAAATCCTTTTTGCTTTCTGATAAAGACTCCACAGCATTGGCCAAGATGGACGGGATTGCGTACTACTCCAAAATCATTGAGGAACGCATCATTATGGAATTCGATAATAAGAATTTACTGGCATCCTTAAAAGGTGTGGATGAACATTATTTGAAGGTCACCAGCATTGATTCCATGATCATCCAAGGCCAATGGTTTGAAAAAGGAAGTGGTCAACTCGTTTCCGGCTGGGGCATTGCACACAAATTATCTTTTGGGGTTTTGGATTACGGAAAAGCCCTGAACATCTACGTTCCAAAACCGGGCGTAGGGCAAATCACTTCTATAAAAGGTGCGTTCAATTCCTTGAACATGGTCAATATTGGTGTGTTTTATGTGAATGAAGATCTCAACGGCACCTATGTTTATACGGATATTGTAAACGCACGCTACTTGATGGATTACGCTAAAAATCAAGTCACCAGCATTGAAATTAAGCTCCAACCAAATGCTGATGAAAAAACCGTCAGAAAAGCTATTTTGGAGAGTTTTGATACAGACGTCATCGTTAAAAACAGAGCACAGTTAAATGATTCCCTCTATAAGATGTTGAATACTGAAAATATGGTGGTTTATCTCATTTTTACTTTGGTGATCATCATCGCATTATTTAATGTGATTGGTGCTTTGATCATGATGGTTCTAGACAAAAAAGGCTCTTTGAATACCCTTTATAATATTGGTGCCACAACGAAAGATATCCGTCGGGTGTTTTTCCTTCAGGGAAGCTTGATGACGATTTTAGGCGGACTTGCCGGCGTTTTGATAGGTTTTATCGTTGTGGTGCTACAACAGCAATTCGCATTGGTAATGATTACGCCTTCGCTTCCTTACCCCGTTAAAATTCAAGTGGTGAATGTTCTGGTGGTTTTGGTAACCATTGCTGTTCTGGGACTGATTGCTTCTAAAATTGCCTCTGCACGAATCAATGAAAAGTTGATGCAGAATTAGTGTTCAGTGTTCAGTGTTCAGTGTTCAGTGTTCAGTGTTCAGTGTTCAAGATATATTTTATCGGTTTGACAATGCCATGATCCTGAAAAACTTACCACTTAATTTCCAACTTTATGGAATGTAGAATTCTTTAGAAATATATATTTTACGATGAAATCTTCAAAAATATCATTTGTGATCCCGATATCTTATCGGAACATGGCAAGCTTATTTTCTCTACCCACTACCCTCTTCCAACTTCATACTCCGTGCTCCGTGCTTTGCGCTTCTAGCTCTTTCAAACAAACTCATAGCCCGCATAAGCTCCAAGAACCTCATCAAAAGCTGCAAATACATCTGACGCATCATCACTCGTCACCATTTTTGTGCGATACTCCTTAAAATTTGTTATGCCCTTAAAGTAATTGGTGTAATGGCGTCGGGTTTCAAAAACTCCCAATTTTTCACCTTTCCAATCGATGGCCATCTGAAGATGTCTTCTCGCAGCATCCACACGTTCTTCCAACGAAACAGGATCCAAATGTTCACCTGTATTGAAAAAATGTTTGACTTGTTTAAAAAACCAAGGATTCCCAATGCTGGCGCGACCAATCATACAGCCATCCAATCCATATACATCACGCATTTCCATAGCTTTCTCTGGGGTATTGACATCCCCATTTCCAAATACCGGAATATGCATTCGCGGATTGTTCTTAACCTCAGCAATTGGTCCCCAATCGGCGTTGCCTTTATACATTTGAGCGCGTGTGCGTCCGTGGATGGAAATTGCTTTACAGCCCACATCCTGTAAGCGTTCTGCAACCTCAACAATTCTTATGGAGTCATGATCCCAACCCAAACGAGTTTTTACGGTAATAGGCAAATTGGTGCGTTTGACCATTTCTTCCGTTAATTTCTCCATCAAGCACACATCTTTTAAAATGCCTGCCCCTGCCCCTTTGCTGACTACTTTTTTAACTGGACATCCAAAATTAATATCAATAATATCTGGATTGGATCTTTGGACAATATCAATGGTCTGCAACATGCTTTCCAGGTTGGCGCCAAAAATCTGAATGCCAACCGGGCGTTCTTTTTCATAGATATCCAATTTCATGATGCTTTTTGCTGCGTCACGGATCAATCCCTCACTGGAAATAAATTCTGTGTACACCACATCGGCACCGTTCTCTTTGCACAAGGCTCTGAATGGTGGATCACTGACGTCTTCCATAGGGGCTAAAAGCAATGGAAAATTTGGAAGTTGTATATCGCCTATTTTTATCACTGTAGAAATTTTAGTGCAAAATTAGCTATTTTTTATGGAACTGAAGTTATGTGGACCTATCGGGTTCTACTCTCATACTTTTGGGATATTAAAGATTTAAGCCATTCATTTGGAAAAGTTTACGGCTAAAACTTCAAATCTGCTTCAATTTTCTCGCCTTTTCTATCCACAATCACTTTTGTCTGATCACCATCTTCAAAAACCGAAAGCGCTCGCATATACCCATAAATATCTGTAATGGTACTGTCGCCCAATTTAACAACTATGTCGCCTTTGAGCAATCCCGCTCTTGAGGCAGGTGTGTCTTCCCTGAGCCCATCAATCCGCATGCCTTTTCCATCAAATAAATAATCTGGCACTACGCCTAAACCCACTTTAAAGCGTGCCATTTCGCCACTGTCGTCCTTGGTTTTTCTAAAGGCTAATTTTCCGCTGTTGTCAAGCTCCGTGATCACATCAAAAATATAATCTGAAATGAGTTCCATGCCTTCATAATTCAATTTATCAGCATCGTCACTAGGTTTGTGATAATCTTCATGTTGCCCCGTAAAAAAGTGAAGTACAGGAATATCATTTAAATAAAACGAAGTATGATCAGATGGTCCAACCCCAGATTCATCTTCCACCAATTTGAAGCCTTTATTGGCTGCGTGCAGAACCTGTTTAAAACGCGGTGAAGTTCCTGTCCCATAAACAGCTAAAGTGCTATCGGGCTTCAAC
This sequence comes from Gelidibacter gilvus, assembly GCF_004115975.1. GTDB lineage: Bacteria > Bacteroidota > Bacteroidia > Flavobacteriales > Flavobacteriaceae > Gelidibacter > Gelidibacter gilvus. Next base: position 341,529 of record NZ_SDDZ01000001.1, read on the forward strand.
CGGCCGACCATATCCATATTGATCATATAATTAGCCGTATTGATATCAAACGTTGGGTGTTTTACAAAATAATTGCTTCCCAATAAGCCCATTTCTTCTCCAGAGAAAGCCATAAATAAGTAATTGTTATTGCTATTCGCTTTTTTCAATTTTGCAACTAGATTCAGAAGAACGGCAACCCCACTGGCATTATCGTCAGCGCCATTGTGGATGGCTTGGTCTTTTTCACGATATAAAGACCCTTCACCACCATATCCCAAATGGTCATAATGTGCACCAATGATAACGGTGTTTTTTGCATTATTATCAATATATCCCAAGACATTGGTACCCGTAATCATGCTGTCGGTGGTTTTGCTTTCAAAAGTTACAGCGCCGTGCGGATCAGATTTAGGTTTAAAGCTAAACGTCTGGAAATACCCTTCCGTTCCTTTTGGTTGCAGCCCCAATGCTTTAAAACGCTCTGAGATGTACTTAGCTGCTTCCTGCTCCCCTTTTGTACCTGTTTCTCTTCCTTCATAACCATCTGAGGCTAAAATGGCAATATCATCCTTGATGCTTATTTCTTTGACTGTTTCTTTTTTACAAGATGTGATAAAAGCAAAAAAAACAAGTGCTATTATGTATTTCATGATTATATGTGTTAATTTTATATAAAATTAGACATTATTTCCCGTTTTAATGGTAAAACCTAAAGTGTAAAATTGAAAAACATGCGGTTTTAAATGTAGAACTGACCTGATATTTGACCAAAAATAATCTAAAACCCTGCGATGCTTTTTCGGAGGAAATTCATGATTTTATTAGCCATCCATCGGATTTCTTAATATATCGGAAAGAGAAATCTGTGAATTATATAAACTATCTTATGAAACGTATTTTTTTTATCCTATTACTTTCAATCGTTATAACATCTTGTAAAGACGACAAGACATCCAATTCTGAAGTTGTTGAAAACATCGAAATATCAGTTACGGACTCGCTGATTTTTCCTGATGAAAAGCATTTCAAATCCTTAAAACAAATCACTTTTGGTGGAGATAACGCTGAAGCCTATTGGAGTTTTGACGATAAGCAATTGGTGTTCCAATCCAATAATACCAATTGGAACGTCAATTGCGACCAGATGTTTTTAATGAATGCCGACGATACTTTTAAGGATAAAACGCCTGCTATGCTCAGTACAGGAAAAGGCAGAACCACGTGTGCTTATTTCTTACCTGACAACCAACATATTGTTTACGCCTCTACTCATTTAGGCGATGACAATTGCCCTGAAACCCCATTGAAAAAAGACGGGAAATACATTTGGCCAATCTATGATTCTTATGACATTTTTGTAGCCGATTTAGAAGGTAACATTACGGCACAATTGACCGATGAGCGCGGTTATGATGCCGAAGCCACAGTTTCACCAAAAGGTGATAAAATTGTATTTACCTCTACCAGAAACGGCGATATCGATTTATATACCATGAATATTGATGGTTCCGATGTCAAGCAAATTACTTTCGAATTAGGATATGATGGCGGCGCCTTCTTCTCTCCTGATGGCACAAAACTTATTTTTCGTTCTTCACGTCCAAAAACTGATGAAGAAATTGCAGAATATAAAAGCCTGCTAAAAGAAGGCTTGGTACAACCCACCGAGATGGAACTGTATATTTGTAATGCGGATGGCAGTGATTTGAGACAATTGACCAACCTTGGAAATGCGAACTGGAGTCCGTTTTTTCTACCTGACGGCAAACGTATCATCTTCTCTTCCAATTTTGAAGCAGAACGTGGATTTCCATTTAATCTCTATATCATCGGAATTGATGGAAAAGGGCTGGAGCGTGTGACCCACAGTGATACATTTGATGCCTTCCCAGTGTTTTCCAATGATGGTAAAAAACTTATATTCTCTTCCAATAGAAACAACGGCGGTGGGCATGATACCAATTTGTTTGTTGCAGAATGGCAAGACTGAAAGGATTGACATTCTGAAACAGCGTAATGCGAGACATCAATTTGTTTGTTGCAGAATGGCAAGACTGAAAGGATTGACATTCTGAAACAGCATAAAGCGAGACATCAATTTGTTTGTTGCAGAATGGCAAGACTGAAAGGATCGCCATTCTGAAACAGCGTAATGCGAGACATCAATTTGTTTGTTGCAGAATGGCAAGAATGAAAGGATTAATTCTGCTTTTTCTCCAACCGCTCCGTTTCCTCTTCGGTTACCTGACGTTGGTTGGTTTCTAAATTGGTGTTTCCAAATTTGTACCGAAAGCCTAATTTAATGGTCCGTGTATCCTGATCAAAATACGTCGAGTTGTTTTGGTTCAGGTAACGCGAACTGACATTAAAATTCTGAGTGTTGAAAAGATCTGAGACCACTAATGAAATGGTGCCTTTGTTCTTTAAAATCTTTTTAGATATTGATAAATTAGACATCAATATCTCATTAACCTCTCTAAAACCACTGATGCTCTTGCTCAGATAAACCAAAGTAAAATTAGCAGTTAAACTGCGGTCTTTTAGAAACGTCATATCGTTGCTCAGGACAGTGTAATTTGACCATAGATCTTTTTTAAATTCAGAACCATCAATTTGACCTTGATCTTCCGCGTTAAAGAACGAGGTCGCAAAATAAACCGACCAGGTATCAATAACATTGAAATAGGTAATGAAATCTATACCATACTCGACTGTTTTATCTAAGTTTAAAGGTGTGTAGGTTAAAATATTGTTGACATTATCCTGAAGCGGCAACTCGAAAATATTATTGCTATAGGCTTTATAATACGCCTCAACGGTATAAACTCCTTGACCTAGAGACGTTCCCAATACCACATTATCTACGATAACGGGCTTCAGATTTGGGTTTCCAGCAACTATGGTCACATCATTTAAATAAAATTGAAAAGGATTCAAACTTTGATAATCAGGTCTTCCAATACTTCTTTTATAATTAGTATAAAGCGAAAAATTATCTGAAAACGTATAATTTAAACTTGCCGTAGGAAACCATTCCAAATAATCTTGTGTGTTGGTGACATTATCAAAAACAGAAAGACCTTCAACAAGTGTTTTTTCAGCACGCAATCCCGTTTGCAGACTTAGTTTTTCCCAATCTTTTGAAAAATTCACATAACCCGCATAAATAGTTTCATCATAATCGAAGGCGTTTGTATTATTAGGATCAATGGTTTCCGTGCCATTTACAATATCAAACTGCGTAATATTACTTGCACTCTGGATATTGGAACCTTTAACACCTATCTCTAAATTTGATGCATCATCTATGGGTAAGTTGTAATCCACTTTTGCGGTGTAGATTTCCGTATCCTGAAGGTTATCGGTTCTAAAAGCAGTTGTGGCTAAAAAGCTATCATCACTATCAAAATAATTGCTCTTTACATTTTGATTTCGATTGTAATTATAGGTCGTGAAATGTGCGTTTGCCGAGAGCTTCTCCCCTGCTTTTTCAAATTTATGTACATAATCGAGATCAAAACCTAAATTGTACTTATCATCATTTGAAAGATTATTAGCGTCAAAATAATAGTCCAAATTCTGGTTCGCATCAAAAACATTCGTGTTGTTATTGATTTTATATTCAAAATAAGGCAAGACCAAGACGTTTGAGGATAAGCTCAACGTATTTTTTTCGTTGATGTTGTAATCGAAATTGAAGTTGAAATTATGCGTTCTTGACCAGGTATTTCGGTTGGTTTCGGACTTAAATGTTTGGTCGATATTATTGGAGCCATCCAAGTAATTGATCACATCCTCTTGACCTCTATTGATTTTATCGTGCGAATAAGTATAGTTGGCAAAAAAGTCAATCTTATCATTCTTAAAAAAGTGACTCATCCCTGCATCATAACGAGGAAAAACGCCTTGGGTGAAATTGCCAAAAACATTACCTCGATATCCTGTAACCAAATTTTTACTCATCACAATATTGATCACAGCGCCACTTTCAGCATCATATTTTGCGGATGGATTGGTGATGACTTCAACTGATTTTATAGAATTTGCGGAGGAACTCTCCAGTAATTGAACCAACTCTTCACTACTCAAATGCACCTTTTTATCGTTTATATAAACCGTGGGGGTAGAATTTTTTACTTGAATGTTATTGTCCATCACTAAAACTCCAGGGGTGCTCTTCAGTAGATCAAATATATTGCCCTCAATTAATGCGGTATTTTCAACATTAAAAACCAAACGATCGGCTTCTTTTCTGAGCGTAGGTGTTTTAACGATAATACTTACTTCATCCAATTCTTCTGAAGATTCATATAAAACAATAATCCCGATGTCTATCACTCCATCAACTAAAACAGATTTGTAAACATCCGTAAAACCTAAATAACTTAACTTCAGTAAGTAATCGTCTGGAGCTAATTTCTCGAGAAGAAAAAAACCTTTATCATTGGTTGAAACTCCTTTAACAACAGAAGAGTCTGCCGCTTTCATTAAAATGACATTGGCAAATGCAATAGGGTGTCCATCTATGTCATCTGCAAATCCAGAAATAGCATAGTTTTGAGCAAAACTCATGGAGGTTACAAGAATAATGGTCAAAAATAAGAAGGTCTTGAAAGGGCGTTTCAAATTAAATTTGGTTTAAACGTGCAATATATAAATTGTTTTAGACTTAAGATTACGGTATTCCCGTAGTTCTGAATGTTTTTAGATAAATAAAAATCATCCAAAAGCGTAATAATTCAGTTATATTTGCAACTTAGTTAGCCCTTATTTTATGAAGAACATTAGAAATTTCTGTATTATAGCACATATTGATCATGGTAAAAGTACGCTTGCAGATCGATTATTGGATTTTACGGGTTCTGTAACCGAACGTGAAAAACAAAATCAGCTTCTTGATAGCATGGACTTGGAGCGTGAGCGTGGTATTACCATAAAATCTCACGCTATACAAATGGACTATACCTACAAAGGTGAAAAATATGTTCTCAATCTGATAGACACCCCCGGACACGTTGATTTCTCTTATGAAGTTTCGCGCTCCATTGCGGCATGTGAAGGCGCTTTATTGATTGTTGATGCGGCGCAAAGTATTCAAGCACAAACGATTTCAAATTTATATTTAGCCTTAGAAAACGATTTGGAAATTATTCCAATATTGAATAAAGTCGATTTACCAAGTGCCAATCCGGAAGAAGTTACTGACGATATTGTTGAGTTATTAGGTTGCAAACCAGAAGACATCATTCATGCCAGTGGAAAAACAGGTTTTGGAGTGGATAAGATTCTAGCCGCAGTAATTGAACGTATTCCTGCGCCGAAAGGTGATGTGGATGCGCCATTGCAAGCTTTGATTTTTGATTCGGTTTACAATACGTTTAGAGGGATCGAAACCTACTTTAGAGTATTTAACGGCGAAATCAAAAAAGGACAAAAAATTAAATTTGTTGCTACAGATAAAGAATATTATGCGGATGAAGTGGGTACTTTAAAACTCACTCAAGTTCCCAAACAAAGCGTTAAAGCTGGTGATGTTGGCTATTTGATTACAGGAATCAAAACCGCTAAAGAAGTAAAAGTAGGCGATACCATTACTGATTTTGCACGACCAACTACTAATATTGTGGAAGGATTTGAAGACGTAAAACCCATGGTATTTGCTGGGATTTATCCAGTGGATAACGATGATTTTGAAGAGCTACGTAACTCCATGGAAAAGCTACAGCTTAACGATGCTTCCTTGGTATTTATTCCAGAAAGTTCAGCTGCTTTAGGTTTTGGATTCCGTTGTGGTTTCTTGGGAATGCTCCACATGGAAATTATCCAAGAGCGTTTGGAACGCGAATTTGACATGACTGTGATTACCACCGTGCCTAACGTATCTTACAACGCCTACACCAATAAAAATCCGGATGTTCCATTTATCGTGAACAACCCATCAGACTTACCAGATCCATCAACCATCAACAGAGTAGAAGAGCCATATATTAAAGCTACCATTATTACAAAATCTGATTTTGTAGGTAACGTGATGTCTCTTTGTATTGAAAAAAGAGGGAATATAATCAACCAAACCTATTTGACCCCAGAGCGGGTAGAACTCACTTTTGAAATGCCATTGGCTGAAATTGTCTTTGATTTCTACGACCGATTAAAAACAGTCTCAAAAGGTTATGCTTCTTTTGATTACCATCCAATGGGAATGAAAACTTCCAAATTGGTACGTTTGGATATTTTACTGAACTCTCAACCTGTGGATGCACTTTCTGCCTTGATCCACGCTGATAACGCTCAGGATATTGGTAAGAAAATGTGTGAAAAGTTGAGAGAATTGATTCCACGTCAACAATTTGATATTCCTATTCAAGCTGCCGTTGGTGCTAAAATTATTTCTAGAGAAACTATTAAGGCACTTCGTAAAGATGTTACCGCAAAATGTTATGGTGGTGATATTTCACGTAAACGTAAACTTCTTGAAAAGCAGAAAAAAGGAAAGAAACGTATGCGTTTAGTTGGGAACGTTGAAATTCCACAACAGGCGTTTATGGCGGTTTTAAAGCTAAACGATTAACCCAATTCCTGCGCAGGCAGGAATCTCATCTTAAGAAAGAACAATTGACTTTTATTGTTTCAGCTAACTTCATGTTTTAATTAAAGCTCAAGATTAACTTCGCTGAACCTAAAGCTTTTTTGCTTTCGCAGGAATACATGAGTTTAGTTGGGAACGTTGAAATTCCACAACAAGCGTTTATGGCGGTTTTAAAGCTAAACGATTAACCCAATTCCTGCGCAAGCAGGAATCTCATCTTAAGAAAGAACAATTGACTTTTATTGTTTCAGCTAACTTCATGTTTTAATTAAAGCTCAAGATCAACTTCGTTGAACCTAAAGTTTTCCTGCTTTCGCAGGAATACATGAGTTTAGTTGGGAACGTTGAAATTCCACAACAGGCGTTTATGGCGGTTTTGAAGCTAAACGATTAACCCAATTCCTGCGCAGGCAGGAATCTCATCTTAAAAAGGAACAATTTATTTTTATTGTCTCAGCTAACTTCTCTTTTTAATTAAAAAACTAAGATTAACTTCGTTGAACCTAAAGCTTTCCCGCTTTCGCAGGAATTCATGAGTTTAGTTGAGAACGTTAAAATTGCAGAACAGGCGTTTATGGCGGTTTTAAAGCGAAACGATTAGATTAGTTCCTGCGAAGGCAGGAACCTCATGATAAATAGACCATTCTAGTTTTTTAACGCTTTTACCTAGTTCGTTTTTGAGCTAAAAAGTATAAGATCAACTCCGTTGAACCGAAAGATTCCTGCGACCGCAGGAATCAGATCAGCATTCTTAAATATGTAATCAACAAGCTCAACATTGTTGTATTGGTTCGCAAATATTAAAAATGGAATAACAATCTTCTTTAAATGTCTTAAAAATTAATTTTTTTTATAATTATGTATTATGCTCAAATATTTTGTAGTTTTAAAGAACTAATAAAACTAACCAATGAACATATATCATATCAGCGCGGAATGCTATCCTATTGCCAAGGTTGGAGGCTTGGGAGATGTGGTTGGCGCACTTCCAAAATATCAGAATGAATTGGGTCAGACCAGTAGTGTCATCATGCCCTTTTATAATAATAAGTTTACCCAATCCCATTCGTTCAAAAAAGTTTTTAGTGGCCGCTTCAATTTGGGAAGACCCTTTGGTTTTGACATCCTCACGCTTGAAGACAACACCTTAGGTTATGACCTCTACCTCGTTCATATTCCAGAATTATTATATACAGAGTATGTGTATTCTTCTAACGATACGAATCGCTTTTTAGGATTTCAGATTGCTACCTTAGATTGGTTGGTGCAATTAGAGAAAAAACCTGATATTGTACATTGCCATGACCATCACACAGGGTTGATTCCATTTATGATGTCGCAATCTTACGCCTATCATAAATTAAAAACTACGCCAACTGTGGTTACCATACACAACGGACAATACCAAGGTTGGTTCAGTCATAATAAAATTCACCTGATCCCTCCTTTTGATTTTTCAAAAGCTGGGTTATTAGATTGGAAGCATCTTATAAATCCGTTGGCTTCAGCCATAAAATGTGCATGGAAAGTGACTACAGTATCTCCAAATTATATGGAAGAACTCAAATATGCAGCCAATGGCCTGGAAGATTTGCTACGCTATGAAACTGGGAAATGCGTTGGGATCTTAAATGGTATTGACGATAAGGTTTGGGATCCAGCTACCGACGATAATTTGATTCAAAATTATTCCGTAAAAACTGCGGCTTCAGGTAAAAAGGCTAATAAAGAATGGCTTTGCAAAGAATTCAATCTCAATCCCACACTTCCGTTATTTGCATTTATTGGGCGTTTGGTAGGTGAAAAAGGAGCCGATTTATTACCTGAAATTTTTCATAATTCGCTAGTTCATAAAAACATGGCCGTGATCATGTTGGGATCTGGTGATTCTTCTGTAGAACATCAGTTAGACCAACTAAAATATCGCCATCCAGGCTATTACAACAACTATATTGGGTATAACGAACGTTTGGCACATATTGTTTACGCCGCTGCAGATTTTTTAGTAATGCCATCTCGTGTAGAGCCTTGTGGGCTTAACCAAATGTATGCCCTGCGCTATGGCACTGTACCTATTGTCAACAAAGTTGGAGGTTTGAAAGATACTGTTCAGGATTTTGACGATAACGGTTTTGGTATTTTACACGATGGTGCCACTGTGCACGAAGGTAGTTTTGCGATCCATCGGGCTATTGATTTTTACCATGATACCGATAGATTCAAAAAAAATCGTAACTTAATCATGAAAATCGACCATTCTTGGGATTCTTCGGCCCAAGCTTATATTAATCTCTATAAATCACTAATTCTATAACTATGTACCACGACTCAGTAATTTCTATCATTTTAGGTGGTGGACAAGGCTCTCGACTTTATCCATTAACCGCAACACGATCAAAACCAGCCGTTCCCATTGCAGGAAAATATAGATTGGTAGATATTCCCATATCCAATTGTATCAATTCAGAAATTAAACGCATGTTCGTATTGACGCAATTCAATTCGGCGTCCTTGAACAAACACATTAAAAACACCTATCACTTCAGTTTCTTTAGTCAGGCGTTTGTAGATGTTTTGGCTGCCGAACAAACGATGACCAGTAGCAATTGGTTTCAGGGTACAGCCGATGCCGTACGCCAGAATATGCACCACTTTTTAAATCACGAATTTGAATACGCCCTGATTTTATCTGGCGATCAATTATATCAAATGGATTTTAATAAGATGTTGGATGCGCACGTAGCCAGCAACGCCGAAATAACCATTGCAACCTTGCCGGTAGTAGAAAGAGAAGCCACTTCTTTTGGTATTTTAAAAACTGATGAAAACAGTTTCATTACCTCCTTTATTGAAAAACCAGAAGCCAGTTTGCTGCCTGACTGGACTTCTGAAGTTAGTGACGAAATGAAAGCACAAGGGCGGAATCATTTGGCATCCATGGGAATTTATATCTTTAATCGTCAACTGCTTATTGATCTTATGGAAAATCCGGACACCAATGATTTTGGAAAAGAAATCATTCCGCAGTCCATTAACAAGCATAGGACCTTAAGTTATCCTTTTGAGGGCTATTGGACCGATATTGGAAATGTAGATTCATTTTTTGAAGCCAATTTGGGGCTCACCGATGATATTCCTGCCTTTGATTTGTTCAATAATAAAAAGCGAATCTATACCAGAGCGCGAATGCTGCCAACCACAAAAATAAGCGGAACGACTCTTAATAGGGCAGTTATCGCAGAGGGTTGCATCATTAACGCCGCAAAAATAGAGCATTCCGTGATTGGAATCCGTGCAAGAATTGGTCATGATTCTACTATTGTCAACACGTATATGATGGGTAGTGATATTTATCAAACCCTCGCGGAAGTCACGTCCCAAACAACAATCCCGATGGGTATTGGAAAGCGTTGCTTTATAAAGAATGCCATTATCGATAAAAATTGTTGCATCGGAAATGATGTAAGAATCAATGTGGACGAGAATTCAAAAGATGCAGAAACCGATACTTACGTAATCAAAGAAGGCATTATTGTCATCAAGAAAGGCGCTACAATTCCGCATGGAACGGTCATCTAAACCCTAAAGATCAGTAATTAAGATAAGCCTCAACTTTTTTCGTTTGGGGCTTTTTCATTTTCTTTAGTTGAGGTCTTTTCTTTCTGAATTTTCTCAACATCATAGGGTTTTCCTAAATAAACCAATTTCCATCCCTCGGTGAATTTTTCATCCTTTCTATTAACGTCTGAAATAATGTGCAGGACATCCGATTCATCCTTCAAAAACATCGGAATAATATCATCGTCCTTTCCACTCAATTCTATCAAACTCTCTAGATGCTCTTTATCTTGAATATCTATTTCATGAATGGCAGGGTGTTTTCTTGTCGTTTCAGTCAAGGAAATAAAATCATCGGTTTGCATAAAAATATGTTCCTTAGGCACGTAATTAGGATCACTTAACTCATCCGAAGTAATCAATCTAAAGACCCCATTTTGACCAAATTCTTTACCAAACCTATTGATGGCAAACTGATTAATATCAGAATTTCCGGTTAGAGCAATAATATAACCGATATCATTCAACTCAATATTATCCTCCAAAGAAGCTTCGTAAACGTTAGAAACTATGCCTTCCAAGCCCAGTTCCTTTGCTTTTGAGATATTGATTTGATTATTATCAAGCAGCACCACGCGTCGTCCATTTTTCTGTAAATAGTTACCAATGAGTCGGGAGGATTTAGACGCGCCTACAATCAAAATACCATTCGCCTTTTTAAGAAATACACCCAGTAATTTGGCAATGTAACGTGCGGTTGTAGCGTTTAGAATAACGGTTCCCAGCACAATCATAAAGACTAAAGGCGTAATAAATTCAGCATCTTGAACGCCATTCTTTGCCAACTTCAACCCAAATAAAGAAGCAATACCTGCCGCAACAATACCTCGTGGACCTACCCAACTTATAAACACCTTTTCATTGAATTTGAGCGAGGAATTATAGGTACTCCAAAAAACGCCAATCGGTCTTAATATAAACACCACAATGGCAAAAAGCGCCACCATATTCCAATTAAGCACAAGTCTCAGGTCTTCCATATTGATATTGGCTGCGAGTAAGATAAATAAAATGGAAACCAATAAAATGCTCAAGGATTCCTTGAAATACAATAATTCTTTTAAATAAGGCGAATTGGAGTTGCCCAAAACCATGCCCATAACCACAACGGCCAATAAACCCGATTCATGTGCAAAAACATCAGCCAATACAAATACGCCCAACACACTGGCCAGGGCAAAAACATTGAGTAAATAATGTGGAATTAAACGCTTGTTCATGACAAAATTGAGGCCGTGTGCAAAGGCAAATCCGAAAGTACTTCCGAATAATACAATTTTTCCAAATTCAATAAACGCTGTTTTTGTAAAAGCACCGCCCACGTCCAAACTGATAAATTCAAACACCAATACCGCCACTAATGCGCCTATGGGATCTATAAGTATGCCTTCCCATCTCAAAACGGCTGAAACATCTTGTTTTAAGGGTATATGTCGTAAAATAGGAGTGATGACCGTTGGACCTGTCACGACAATCAGAGCCGAAAACAGAAAAGACATTTCCCAGCTGAGATAAAATATATAATGGGCTGCAACCGCACCACCAAAAAAAGTGACAGTGGAACCTATAGTGATCAATTTTGTAATGACCGGACCAATATTCTTTATTTCTTTAACGCGTAAAGTCAATCCGCCTTCAAAAAGAATAATACTTATAGCGAGGGACACAAAATAAAATAGACTTTCTCCAGGAAAAAGTCCCTTTTCACCATTATAAATAGGTTGGATCCATTTTGTTCCGTCACTTGAAAGATACTCTGCCGCAAATGGTCCTACTAAAAGACCAATTAAAATTAAGGGAAGAATGGCCGGAATCTTCAATTTCCAAGCTACCCATTGCGCCAAGATCCCTAATATGACAATTCCTGATAATTCAACCATATACTATTTTACCTTTGTTAATATGGTAAAGTTATTTTTTTTGACTCAAGAACCCCAAAAAATATCATAAAATATGAAATTAGAGGTTTAAAAGATGAGGAAAGAAAGGTTTTTAAAACACCGCTTATTTCTGAGCCTTATTTTGAGTTTCAGAATTGTAGTATAATGTTTTTAGACTTTTTTTGAGTACTGTAAAGCGATAGATTCCGATAATAAAAAAGATGGCACTAAAAATTAAAGACAATATGGCCAAGTATTTAAAATCCGGAAAGCTTTTTAACTGAAAAAAAGCAATCCCGCCCAGCATCAAATATAGCGACGATCTAATATAAGACAATAAGGTGCGCTCATTGGCCAGTCGGGTCCGTTCAATCGCCAGATAGTCTCTTAAAATGACCTCCTGATCGGGTTTGAAATCCCGTCCAAACCTCAAAAGTTTGATTTTGCTTAGCTTTAAAGATGCTGGAACAATTCTTTTCATAAATCTTTTTTATAAAATTAGAATAATTTTCAGTGCTTTCAAATTTTATGAGTCGTAAGTTCGCTTCAATATGTTAAAAAACAGCCAATATCATTGCTGAAAACGGGCAAATTTTAAGTGTTTTAGTAATTTGCAGCTTTAACAATCGCCTAAAGAAACAACTATGCAACTATATCCTATTGAATCTGGTAATTTCAAACTCGATGGCGGTGCTATGTTTGGTGTTGTGCCTAAATCGCTTTGGCAACGTACCAACACCCCCGATGCCAATAATATGATTGATATTGCGGCACGTTGTTTATTGATTGAAGAGGGCAACCGACTCATCCTGATTGACACCGGAATGGGAAACAAGCAAAGTGATAAATTCTTTGGCTACTACTTTTTATGGGGAAATGACTCCATTGACAATTCTTTAAAACAGCATGGATTTCATCGCGATGACATCACAGATGTGTTCATGACCCATCTACATTTTGATCATTGTGGTGGTAGCGTCCAATGGAACAAGGATAAAACCGGATACGAACCTGCTTTTAAAAATGCACATTACTGGAGCAATTCCGAGCATTGGAAATGGGCAACCCAACCCAACAATCGCGAAAAAGCATCCTTTTTAAAAGAAAATATCGTTCCGATGGAAGAAAGTGGACAACTTAAGTTTACATCGCTTCCTGAAAATAGACTGCTAAAAAATTCAGAATTGGGCTTTGATATCTTTTTTGCTGATGGACACACAGATAAACAAATGATCCCGCTCATCACCTATAAAGATAAAACCATCGCTTTTATGGCCGATTTGTTGCCAACCGTTGGCCACTTACCTTTGCCCTTTGTCATGGGATACGATACCAGACCGCTATTGACCTTAGATGAAAAGGAAATCTTCCTAAATACCGCGGCAGACAATAATTATTATCTGTTTTTAGAACATGATGCCCATAATCAAATCATCACCGTAAAACATACGGACAAAGGCGTTCGTTTAGATCAAACCTTTACTACAAAAGACATTTTTACAAATTAATATTTAGATCACATGAAATTATTTAAATCCTTTGCTATTGCTGCTTTTACAGCAAGTATCCTCTTTAATTGTGGTTCAGCATCTAGCGTCATTTCAACACCGTTGGAAAATATTGACACGCTGCCCTTAAAAACTTCTGAATTGACTGAAGCTGAAATGCAACATTGGGGTCATTTGGATCTGAAAAAGGATACCATTCCCGGGATGAGCGTCGACAGAGCTTACGACGAAATTATCAAAAACAAAAAAGGAAGTATCGTTATTGTTGCCGTTATTGACTCAGGAATTGATATCGATCATGAGGATCTACAAGGTGTAATCTGGACCAATAAAAAAGAAATTCCGGGTAATGGGATAGATGATGACAACAACGGATATGTTGATGACGTCCATGGATGGAATTTTTTAGGTGATGGCTATAACGAACAATTGGAATTTGTGCGACTATTAGCCAGTGGCGATACATCACATCCACGATATGCAGAAGCAAAAGCAGAACGTCAAGTAGAATACGACAAATATGCGGGCATCAAAACTAATTATGAGCAGTTTTTGCAACAAATCACCAATGCTGATGATGCTTTGGAAAAGGAAACCAAAAAGAAAAATTACACAAGAGAAGATGTAGATGCCATCAGTACCAACAATCAAACGTTACAACAATACATCGCTATTGCAAAATACGTGTACACTATGGACTTTGAGAGTCTTAAAGCAGCTAAAAAGGATATCAGTGAAGGTTTAGAAGATATTACAGACCGTTTGAACTATAACCTCAACGTCGATTTCAGAGGTCGTAAAACAGGTGATAATCCTGATGATATGGTAGAGAAATACTATGGCAACAACAACGTAAAACCTAAAAAACCATCTGAAAGCCACGGCACACACGTTGCAGGAATTATTGCAGCCGTAAGAAATAATGGGAAAGGCGCAAATGGTGTTGCAAACAATGTAAAAATCATGAGCGTTAGAGCAGTTCCAAATGGCGATGAATATGATAAGGATATCGCCTTGGCCATTAGATATGCAGCGGATAACGGTGCACAAATAATCAACACAAGTTTTGGAAAATACTATTCTCCACACAGTGACTGGGTTAGAGATGCTATTGTTTATGCAGCCTCTAAAGATGTTTTAATCGTTAATGCCGCCGGAAATGAAGGTGCAGACCTTGATACCAAAGATGTCTATCCTAATGACGCCATTGGTACGGGTCCTGAAATTTCAGATAATTTCATCAGTGTGGGATCATTAGATTCAAAATATGGGTCTAGTATGATTTCAAGCTTTTCAAATTATGGAAAAATTAACGTGGACATTTTTGCTCCAGGAGGAGATATTTATTCAACGTATCCTGAAAACACTTATAAATCCATTGGTGGAACCTCTATGGCCTCTCCCGCAGTGGCCGGTATTGCAGCATTGATACGTTCATATTATCCAAAACTGACGGCGCCACAGGTTAAGAAAATCATCATGGATTCTGGATTGGCACTCACAACCAAAGTTATTGTTGGTGGTAAAACATCTGATGTACGACCGTTCAAAGACCTTTCAAAATCAGGAAAAATTGCCAATGCCTATAACGCTATGATATTAGCGGAACAAACAGCAAAAAACCTCTAATTAAATCGTATTTAAAATGAAAATCAAAATTGCATTATGTCTTAGTTTTCTTTTGTTAATGCCGCTTACTAAAGGGCATTCCCAAAACGAGACGCCACCATCTTCCAGGCCACATTATTGGCAACAACATGTGGACTATACCATGGCTATTGATATGGATGTCAAAACCTACAAATACACTGGTACTCAAAAATTGATCTATACCAATAATTCACCTGATGTTTTAAACCGGGTGTTTTATCATTTATATCCAAATGCCTTTCAACCGGATAGTGAAATGGATGCCAGATTACAAAGTATTCCGGACCCTGATGGGCGAATGGTTAATAATCTCGGGACCAAGGCAGATCCAATTTATGAAAGTAGAATCAGTAAATTAAGTCCCGATGAAATAGGATATATCAAGGTGAATTCATTGACTCAAGACGGCAAGAAAGTCAGTCATGAAACACAGGGCACCATTTTGATCGTTACTTTGGACAAACCAATCCAACCGGGAGAAAAAATTACTTTTGATATGGTTTTTGATGCACAGGTACCGATTCAAATCCGCCGTTCTGGAAGAAACAACAAAGAAGGCGTGGCATTGTCCATGTCGCAATGGTATCCTAAACTGGCCGAATATGATGATGAAGGTTGGCATGCCGATCCGTATATCGCAAGAGAATTTTATGGGGTATGGGGAGACTTTGATGTCAAAATCACCATCGATAAAAATTATACCATTGGTGGAACGGGCTATCTTCAAAATCCGAATGAAATTGGCCATGGTTATGAAACTGCAACCGTAAAACAACCAAAAGGAAAAACCTTGACCTGGCATTTTAAAGCACCAAACGTTCACGATTTTACCTGGGCGGCAGATCCGGAGTATATCCATGACACACTTCAGGTTGAAAATGGACCACTTTTGCATTTCTTGTATAAAAAAACAATGCCAGCCGCTAATCTGGAAAATTGGAAAATATTACAACCTGTTACAGAGCAATTGATGCAGTATTTCAGCACCAACGTTGGTGATTATCCTTACGATCAATATTCCGTGATACAAGGCGGTGATGGTGGAATGGAATACGGTATGTGTACACTCATTGTAGGCGAAGGTACCATCAGTGGTTTGATTGGTGTGACGGCCCATGAATTGGCACATAGCTGGTTCCAATTTGTATTGGCGAGCAATGAGAATAAACATTCATGGATGGATGAAGGGTTTACCACCTATATTCAAGACCGAGCTTTGGATGCCATAACTGGTACCAATAGCGATAATCCGTTTACTGGATCGTACCGTTCTTATATTTCATTGGCCAATTCCGATAGAGATCAACCACAAAGCACCCACTCCGATCGTTATGCCTACAATCGTGCGTTTTCTATTAATTCCTACAGCAAAGGAGCGCTGTTTTTAGCACAACTGGGATATATCATGGGCGAAAAAAATTTAGATAAAACCCTTAAGCAGTATTATAAAGAATGGGGCTTCAAACATCCAAAACCTATGGATTTCATAAGAATTGCCGAAAAAGTCTCAGGGATGGAATTGGATTGGTATTTAACCGATTGGACCCAAACCACAAACACCATTGATTATGCGGTTAAGAATGCAGATTCCAAGGGTAATAAAACAACCGTTACCTTAGAGCGTATTGGTTTGATGCCAATGCCTTTAGATCTTGAAATAACCTATGCCGATGGTTCAAAGTCAGCCTACCATATCCCATTGCGGATGACCAGAGGCGCTAAACCAACACCCACTACAACAACAGTTTTACCAAATTGGGCTTGGGCACACTCAAACTATACTTTTGAGGTTGAAAAAGCAAAAAGTGATATAACGTCCATCACCATTGATCCGAGAGGTTATATGGCTGATGTCAACAGAGAAAACAATGTCCTAAAAATTAATTAAATAAGGGATTTACTTTATAAAAAAACCGCTTCCAACAGGCGGTTTTTTTATTCCACAAAGCCTTACCTTTGACGCCCTATGGATCAGTCGTATAAAAAAATAGAAAAACTTAAAGGTGAGAAGCTAATTGAAAAGCTATTTTCTGAAGGCAAGTCTGTCGTTGCTTATCCTTTACGATTGGTCTATTTAAAGACCAACTTTGACGCGCCTGTAAAAATAAAGGCAGGTGTTTCCGTCAGCAAACGGAATTTCAAAAAAGCGGTGGATCGAAACAGAATAAAACGCTTGATGCGAGAGGCTTATCGACTTAATAAATCGAATTATTTTAACAACATTCCTGATCAATATGCGTTTATGATTTTGTACATTGGTAAGACCAAAACCGATTTTGAAACTGTTACAAAAAAAATGAATACGCTGATGGACGCATTTTTAAAACAACAATCCCTCCCTAAACCCTAAATTTTAGAGACTAAGATTATGAAAAAGTTATTGACCAAAAAGATAGTCATCCCTATTTTTATAGGTGTTTTATTTATCACCGGATCCGCATTTAAAAATGATTTCTTTGAAATTGCCAAACAAATAGAAATTTTTACGACGCTTTTTAAAGAAGTCAATATGAATTATGTTGACGAAACAAATCCCGCAGATTTGATGGATACAGCCATCAAAAGTATGCTTCAGGATTTGGATCCTTATACCAATTTTTATAACGAACAGGATGTAGAAGCATCCAGAATTAACAATACAGGCGATTATACAGGCATTGGAGCCAGTGTATTGACTTTAAAGGACAAACTGGTCATCATAGAGCCTTATAAAGGTTTTCCGGCAGATAAAGCAGGATTAAAGGCAGGCGACGAGATTATCAAGGTAGATAATACTGTGGTTGCAGATTTTAGTGATGATGCCGGTAATTTATTGCAAGGCACCGCCGGAACAACAGTAGATGTGACTTATATCCGTCAAGGAAAAACGGAAACGGCAACCATTAAACGTGAAGCCGTAGAAATTCATGCCGTTCCGCATTATTCTATGATTGATGATAAAACAGGTTATGTGGTATTGCGTAAATTCAATGAAAAAGCATCGTCAGAAACCATTAAAGCCATTCGAGATTTAAAATCCCAAGGCGCAAAACAGATTGTTTTAGATCTTCGGGGAAATTTGGGAGGTTTGTTGAACGAAGCTGTAAATGTGACCAACATTTTTGTACCTCAAAATCAATTGGTGGTGACCACAAAATCAAAGGTTGATAAATACAATAAAACCTATTATACCCAAAAGGAACCGATAGACACAGAAATTCCAGTAGTGGTACTCATTGATGGCAGAAGTGCGTCAGCAAGTGAAATTGTTGCCGGCGCCTTACAGGATTTGGATAGAGCAGTGGTTGTAGGTGCAAGAAGTTTTGGAAAAGGTTTGGTACAACGTCCTAAGCCATTGGTTTATGGAACGCAATTAAAAATTACAATCTCACGTTATTACACGCCTTCAGGACGTTGTATCCAGGCTTTGGATTATTGGAATAGAGATGAATTGGGCAAGGCCACACGTGTACAAACAGAAAATTATACCGCGTTCAAGACCAAACGTGGACGAACAGTCTATGATGGTGGCGGGATCCAGCCGGATGTGGAGCTTGGTATCACTAAATTAAGCCCTATAACAAGTGCTATTGTCAACGAAAATCTCATTTTCGACTTTGCTACGGAGTATTACTATTCCCATCAAGTGACCGATTTAAAAACTTTTGAATTGACGGATGCCGATTTCAATGCCTTTAAAACTTTCCTAAAATCCAATAATTTCACTTTTGAAACCAAAACCGAAAAAGCATTTGACGATGCGCTTTTAGTAGCCAAGGAAGAAGCATTAAACAGCGTGATTGATACACAATACAACACCTTATTAAAAGCGCTCAATACGTATAAAACAGAAGCTATTGATGCCAATAAAACACAACTTATGGGTTTATTGGCGGAGGAGATTGTAAAGCGCTACTTTTATAGAGAAGGGATGTACACCTATTATATTGCCCATAATACAGAAATCAAAAAAAGCACGGAAATCCTTAAAAACCCATCAACTTATCTAGGTTATCTTCAATAAATTCCATACATCGATAAGAAAATGCGATTCTTGAAAAATTAGCTATATTTATTCTTTCAAGAGAATAAATTATGAAAAAAATTTTCTTCTTAGGTTTTCTTTTCTCCCAAATGATCTGGGCACAAGAAGAATTGAAGCACGAGGTGTTTTTTAAAACTGATGCTTACGATGTATCTGATACCGAACACAACAGACTTTTACTTTTTCTATCAGATATTGAATCTTTAGACATCGAGAAAATTTCCATCTATGGCTTTACAGACGATCGGGGCAGTGCCGAATATAACCTGGTTCTTTCGCAAAATAGAGCCAACAGCATTAAAACCATCTTTTCAAATAATGAGTTTGATGAATCTATTATCACCAATGTAGATGGAAAAGGTAAAATTTTACTAAAACTCATCAAAGAAGAGGACGTCAGTAAAATAAGAGGTTTAAACCGAAAAGTGGAAATTATTGTGACCCCATATTTTCCTCCACGGCCAGAAGTTGTCACCGAAACAAAAACCGCCAGTGAAACTTTAGCAGGCGATATAAAGATTGGCGATTATATTCTGTTGGATAATATTCTGTTTAAAACGGGTTACAGCTATTTACTTCCTGAATCTAAAAACACCTTGGAAGAAATTTCAAAAGTCCTTCTCCAACGGGAAGACATCTATTTTACCATCCAAGGCCACGTATGCTGCACTCAAAACAGCAGGGATGCTATTGACAGAAAAACCAAAAAACGAAATTTATCCTTGGCGAGAGCTCAATATATTTATACTTATTTGTCTAAAAAAGGCGTGGATCCCAGGCGTATGAAATTTGTGGGAATGCGCCGTAAATTTCCACTTGGAGGCGAAGCAAAATATGACCGACGTGTAGAAATCTTAGTGACTTACGTGAACGAAATCAATTAAGTTTTGAGCATTTCAATATGAGGAATCCCATCTTCTAAATATTCCTCGCCAACTTCTACAAATCCTAAATTATTATAGAAACGTTTCAAATAGGTCTGTGCAGAGATTTTGATTTTAGTTTCGCTATAGGTCTCTTCAATGACCCGTATAGAAGCTTTCATAATATCATAACCGTAATTTAAATGCCGTTCTCCCGCTTTAACCAGAACTCTTCCTATACTTGCGTACTCAAAATAATCGTTGGGTTTGAAAAGACGTGTATAGGCCACTAATTGATCATTTTTAAAGCCCATAACATGTAAGGCATTCTGGTCCTTAAAGTCGATATCTTGATAGACGCAGTCTTGTTCCACCACAAAAACCTCACTTCGCAATTGCAAAATGGCGTAAAGTTCATCAATGGAAAGCTCTTTAAAAGTTTTGGTTATAATATTTAGCATGAGCTATCTTATAAGGTCATTGGACTATCACTCAAAAAAAAGTAAGCATCCTATATTGTATCCTTCATATTAGGCGTTGAGAAGTAGGAGCACCATGATTACTGTTGCACGGGAATCTTTTTGATTCGGTTTTCGTGTCGCCCACCTTCAAAAGCAGTATCCAAAAAGGTATCTACCATTTCAATAACTTGTGGTAAGGCTGTAAATCGTGATGGAATACTCAAAATATTAGCATTGTTATGTTGTCTGGCCAACGCAACAATCTCCTTAGTCCAACATAGCGCAGATCGCACACCTTGATGCTTATTTGCCGTCATATTGGCACCATTACCGCTTCCGCAGATGATAATTCCGTAATCTACCGCTTTATCTTCCACATCCTTGGCTACAGGATGTACAAAATCTGGATAGTCAACACTATCATTACTGTTGGTACCGTAATTATTGACAGTATACCCTTTCTTTTCCAGGTGCTTTATAACAGCTTGTTTGTACTCAGTTCCTGCGTGATCATTACCAATTGAAATCGTCATAATCTATTGTTTTTATATCTATTTTTAAGAGGCTAAAGTTACAAAATAATATAGTTGGACGGTTCTAAAATTTGCACTGAATATAGATGTTACCAACAGGTTTTGATATTCTTCCATGATAACTTTTTAATAATCAAATATCCCTTTATTATAGTTTTAAAAACCAGAAGCCGAACTTTACAAATAACTACAAACTAAAAGGCCTCTAAAATGAACCATAATCAAAATTATTGGCAATCTCTAGTTTGATGTGACCAAACTAATAACAATCGAACATCGCTAGTTGCTCATTACTTGTTCATAACTTGTGGCTAAGATTTAATAGATTAATTTTAAAAATCCAATTTTTTTTCTCAGCCAAATCTTAAATGAGATGACCAAAAAAGTTAGCCATTTTGTTTGGATAGGTTATCATCATCCAAATGATACTCTATGAACATGAAAATGACAAAATGTTATGAGCAAACTGCTGTGAATTATGGTTATCAACAGTTGTTAACAACTACCAAGATAGCATTAAGAATCAATCAGTTTGATAAATATAGTCTGTTAACATCATCTTCAATAACTGTGATAAGTGACTATTCAAAACGAAAACTGATAAAGTTATCACGGCTATTAACACACCATCATAAGCACCATTATTTTTTTTAAATTTAAATAAAAGCTTATTATAATATATATAAATGTGGATAACTGTTTTTTAGATTCAAATTTGGATGATTTAGTTGAACTTATCTAAAATTATGAGAAACCGTTATTCTCATTTTTGTCTCAAGAATTAGTAACAAGTTTATATAATTCTATCCTTTTAGCGTAATTATCTAATAAAATAGTATAAAATACAGATAAACAATGACTTATAGGTATAAAGGTGCATTATGCAAGTATTTTTTATAATCAATATAATTACATAACTTACTCGTTATTAACTAAATAGATCTTTAATTATGAGAAAGCCATTACTTCTTTTTTTGTGCTTATTTGGTATTGCATTGAGCCAAGCACAGATCTTTAACTATGAGATGTTACAGTACACCGTAACCGATGCTACGAACAGATATGTTTCTGTAAATAAAATAGGTACTACTTGTCCTACAGGTAGACTCTGGATTCCCGTAACTGTGGATTTTAATGGTATAACCTATGCTGTCAAAAGTATTGAAGATAATGCGTTTAGTGGTTGCAGTGATATAACGGAGGTTAGTATGAATTCTGGTCTTTTCCATATCGGACATTCTGCTTTTCGGAATTGTACCAGTTTAGCTAGTTTCAGGATTTCAAATCTCGTTACCAGTATAGGAAATTATGCATTTGAAAATTGTTCTAGCCTCATAAGATTTGGAATACCAAATGACGTTACCATAATTGGAGTGGGTACTTTTAATAATTGTACCAGTCTTGTGGGTATTGGGATACCAGAGGGCATTACTAATATTGGAGATCAAGCTTTTAATAATTGCAGTAGTTTAACTAATATTATTATACCAAGCACTGTTACAAGTATCGGAATTGGCGCTTTTAGAAATTGTAGCAATCTGAATAATATTGTAATACCAAATAATGTTATAACCATTGGGGTTGAATCTTTTTCTAATTGTTTTGAATTGAAAAGCGTTGATATAGGAAAAGGCGTTACCAACCTCGGAGATTCTGCTTTTGAAAAGTGTAGTGCTCTATCCAGCGTCACAGTACATTGGGACACTCCATTATCGATAAATGCTAATGTATTTGAAGATGTAGTTATTGAAAATATTCCATTAACTATACCATCAGATTCAGAGACTGCCTACCAAGCTGCATCTGTTTGGCAAAATTTTGGATCATATTTAAAATATTTTAATGATGGAGTTTTAGAATATACTGTAACAGATATTCCAAATTCATATGTTTCCGTAAAAAAATATGATGATACGTGTCCAACAGGTAATCTCACAATTCCTGGAACTGTAAATAATAATGGTACAACTTATACAATCACAAGCATAGAAGAACGAGCTTTTGAAGTATGTGTTAATTTAACAGGTGTATCATTGCCAGATAGACTTACCAATATTGGAGTTGGGTCTTTTCGTGGTTGTACTAGTTTGGAGAGTGTTTTTATTCCAAATGGCGTTACCCGTCTAGAACATGGTACTTTTGCTGATTGTATAGCTCTAACAAATGTATCGTTGCCTGAGAGTCTCGCAGAAATTGGACAAAGTGTTTTTCTCAGATGTACAAGTCTAACAGAGGTAATACTGCCAGAGAGTCTTATTAGAATTGGAAGAGCTGCTTTTCAAAGTTGTACAAGTATGACGAGTATCACTATTCCAGATAGTGTTACCAGTATCGAAGAATATGCTTTTTCTATGCTAACGGGTCTAACGAATTTTACCATACCAAATGGAATTGCGAGTATTGAAGAATATACTTTTTGGGAGTCGAGTGGCTTAACCAATGTTATTATTCCGGAGGGAGTTTCTAGTATCGGCTTCGGTGCTTTTATGAAGTGTACTAGCTTAACAAGTGTATCTATCCCAGCTAGTGTGACTAGTATAGGAGAAAGAGCTTTTGAAAATAATACTAGTCTAACGAGTGTGATTACCCATTGGTCAAACCCAATAGCAATAAATGCTAATGTGTTTCAAAATGTAGCCATAGAAAACATTCCATTAACCATACCATCAGGAAGCTTAGCTGCTTACCAAGCTGCAGCTGTTTGGAAGGATTTTGGATCCTTTGTGTTGGGTATTACGGACTTTGTTATGGAGACCATCCGGTTATACCCAAACCCAACCTCATCCTTTTTAAAAATAGATTTGAATGGAACTTCAGAACTTAAGAAAGCGACCATTTATAATAACTTAGGTCAATTGATTTCAGAGGAAAAGGAAACTCAAATCAGTGTTTCCAACTATTCAAAAGGGCTTTATTTCGCAGAAATAGAGACGACTCAAGGCAAGGTCACCAAGAGATTTTTGGTGGATTAAATTATTAAAACCCTAATGATTAATAATGGCTCGCATTAATTTGTGGGCTTTTTTTTGATTTAATTTTAGATTGTTTTAATGATTCTCCTATAGAATTTTTCAAATCAACTATTCTCAATTCTATCCCAAAACTAGTAGAAATATTGAATTATTTTTAGATTATACGGTATTTATCATTTAAAATATGTAAAACACTAAATATTAATAAGTTATGAGTAAATAGTCATATTATAAGAGTATTTTTTATAATGAAATTAATTAGTTAACTTACTCATTATTAACTATATATATATATATTATGAAAAACCAACTACTTCTTTTTTTGTGCTTATTTGGGATGACGATAAGCCAGTCCCAGACTTTTAATGATGGGGTGTTAGAATACACCGTAACCGATGTCACAAATGGCTATGTTTCTGTAAAAAAATATGAGACTGCTGGACCGACAGGGGATCTCTCTATACCTGAAACCGTAGTGGATAATGGTTTAACCTACATAATAACGAGTATTCAAGATTCTGGATTTTTTTGGAGTCTTGGTTTAACTAGTGTTAGCATACCAAATACTGTTTCTAGTATCGGAAATCGAGCTTTTGAAAGTTGTAGGGTTCTAGAGAGTATTAATATACCAAATAGTGTTACAAGTATTGGGAATAAGGCTTTTGAAGGTTGTTGGAATTTGGAAAGTGCAAGTCTATCCGATAACATTATTAGTATAGGAAACGAAACTTTTAGTGGTTGTCGACGTTTATTAAGCATTGATATACCAAATGGAGTTACAAGTATTGGTAATTCAGCTTTTCAGGGGTGTGGTATGCTGGAGAGTATTAATATTCCAGATAGTGTTGAAAGTATTGGTAATTCAGCTTTTTATGGTTGTTTTACGCTGAAGAGTATTAATATTCCAAATAGTGTTAAAAGTATAGGTAATTCAGCTTTTTACCGTTGTAGATCTTTAACAAACGTTGTTCTACCAGTTGACATTATCAGTATAGAAAATCAAACTTTTAGTGAGTGTAGTAGTTTATTGACCGTTAATATACCAAATGGAGTTAAGAGCATTGGATCATCTGCATTTTCCGAATGTGAAAACTTAACGAGTATTGATATACCCGATGGAGTTACCAGTATTGGACAATCTGCTTTTTGGAATTGTAGTAGTTTATCAAGTATAATTCTACCGGAGGGTCTTACGGATTTTGGAGATAGCGTTTTTCATGGTTGTAGTAATCTCACAAGTGTATCTCTCCCAAATGGTATTACCAGAATTCCAAATGGAACTTTTCGCGGTTGTAGCAGTTTACCAAGTATCTCTTTACCAATTGGTATAATCATTATTGGAGAACAAGCTTTTTCCGGTTGCAGTAGTTTAACAAGTATAATTCTACCAGATGGTCTTAGAAGTATTGGACGAAATGCTTTTTACGGGTGTACTGGTCTAACAAATGTAACTTTACCAGATAATCTTACTAGTATGGGAGCGTCTGCTTTTTCTCGTTGTAGTAGATTAACGAGTATTGCCATTCCTGAAAGAATTACGATTATTAGTGAAGGATCTTTTAGTTATTGTACTAGTCTCACGAACGTATCTCTTCCTAATGGTATTACTAGTATTGGACCGCGTGCTTTTGATGGTTGTAGTAGTCTCATAAGCGTACCTCTTCCAAATAGTCTTAAATTTATTTACGATCAAGCTTTTAAAGATTGTAATAGTTTAACAAGTATAATTCTACCAGATGATCTTAGAACTATTGGACTTGGTGCTTTTAGTGATTGCAGTAGTTTAACAAACATTAATATTCCAGGATCTGTTGCCATTATGGGTACTTTTGTTTTTGCCCGTAGTACTGCGCTGTCCAGTGTCACAGTAAATTGGAATATACCATTAGCTATAAACGCTAATGTGTTTGAAGGGATAACTATAGAAAACATCCCCTTAACCGTCCCTGCAGGAACTGAAGCCGCTTACCAAGCCGCAGCTGTCTGGCAGGATTTCGATTGGTCTGCTTTAAGCCTCTTAGATTTTGCCATTGCAACAGTCCGGTTATACCCCAACCCAACCTCATCCTTTTTAAAAATAGATTTGAATGGAACTTCAGAACTTAAGAAAGCGACCATTTATAATAACTTAGGTCAATTGATTTCAGAGGAAAAGGAAACTCAAATCAGTGTTTCCAACTATTCAAAAGGGCTTTATTTTGCAGAAATAGAGACTAATCAAGGCAAGGTTACCAAGAAATTTATGGTGGAGTAACTTATTAAAAGTATATGATTTACAAAGGCTCACGTTAATTTGTGAGCCTTTTTACGTTAACTTAACCATAATTTTATAATGGTTTCACATTAAAAACGTAGTTTTGTAAAACTTAATTACCAATCTTCTCCTTTAATTAAGTTTGAAATAACTGAATTTCGCTAACTTTAGAAATTCAATAAGATTACATTATAAAATAAATGACAAAAAAAAGAAGAAAGGGATCATCAAATAAGATCTCTAACCTAACAAATACAATTCTAAGTATTTTAAAAAAAGATAGAAATCAATCCTTCAATTACAAACAAATTGCTGCTAAACTTGAGGTGGATGATGCTTCCAGTAGAAATCAAATTATAAAAAAACTTCAAGAACTCCTAGCTAAAAAGGAAATTGAAGAAACAGAACGGGGCAAATTCAAGGCCGTCGTTACTGCAGAATATCATACAGGAATTTTGGATATGGCCGCTAGAGGGTCAGGATATGTTATTAGTCCAGATTTTGACGAAGATGTCTATATCGCTTCAAATAATATCAATAAAGCCTTAAATGGCGATGAGGTAGAATTCTACGTCTATAAACGCCGTAAGCAAGGTAAGTTTGAAGGTGAAATCACAAATATTATCAAACGTGCCAAAAGTGAATATGTGGGTGTGATACAAATTCACGATAATTATGCTTTTGTAGTGGTCAATAGCACCAAAATGTACACCGATATTTTTGTTCCGATCAATAAAATCAATAAGGCTGAAGATGGGGATGTGGTTCTGGTCTCCCTAGAAAGTTGGGAAAAAGGCGAAGATTCACCTAAAGGAGCCGTATTAAAAGTGTTGGGGAAACCTGGAGAACACAATACTGAAATCCACGCCATTCTAGCGGAATACGGTTTACCTTCTGAATTTCCTCAAGACGTTGAAGACTATGCCAATTCCTTGGATACATCAATCAGTCCCGAAGAAATAGCCAAGCGTCGCGATATGCGAAAAGCGCTAACGTTTACGATAGATCCTAAAGATGCCAAAGATTTCGACGATGCCTTATCTTTTGAAGTATTGGATAACGGATTGTATGAAATAGGAATCCATATTGCTGATGTGTCCCACTATGTGCAAGAAGGCACTATCTTGGATGATGAAGCTTACGAACGCGCCACTTCGGTGTATTTAGTGGATAGAGTAGTACCAATGCTTCCTGAAGTTCTTTCCAATAATGCCTGTTCCTTAAGACCGAATGAAGAGAAATATACCTTTTCTGCAGTGTTTAAGATGAATGATGAGGCAGAAATTAAAGAACAATGGTTTGGAAGAACAGTCACTTACAGTGATGCGCGTTTTTCTTATGAAGAAGCACAAGTTATTATTGAGAATAACGCTACAATTCCAGCGAGGACGAGTATCTCAGAAATAAATACGCTAATCCCTCAAGACATTGCCATAGATGCTTCAGAATACCATGCCGATAAAAACGTCGGTTACGCTGTTTTAAAAATGGATGAAATGGCAAAGATCATGCGTGGTAAACGTATGAAAGAAGGTGCGATTTCATTTGATAAGGTAGAGGTGAAGTTTGATTTGGATGAAGAGGCCAATCCGATAGGTGTGTTTTTTAAGACCAGTCAAGATGCCAACAAACTGATTGAAGAATTCATGTTGCTGGCCAATAAGAAGGTCGCCGAATTTATCGGGAAGCAATCTCCAAAAAAGACGTTTGTCTACCGTGTCCATGATGAACCAGATGCCACAAAATTAGCGACACTTCAAGGCGTCGTTTCTAAATTTGGATACAAACTGAATTTTAAGGATCGCAATAGCATTGCCTCTTCCTTAAACGGATTATTACGTGATGTTCAAGGCAAAAAAGAACAAAATTTAGTGGATACTTTGACCATCAGAACGATGAGTAAAGCCGAATATACGACGCACAACATCGGGCATTATGGTTTGGCCTTTGATTATTATACACATTTTACATCGCCTATTCGTCGTTATCCTGATGTGATGGTGCACCGTTTGTTGCAGCATTATCTTGATGGTGCAAAATCGGCCAATGAAGCTATCTATGAGGAAAAATGTAACCATTCCAGTAATATGGAAAACCTGTCCACAAAAGCCGAACGTGATTCTATAAAATATATGCAGATCAAGTTTATGGAGAACCATAAAAACGAAGAATTTGTGGGTGTTATTTCTGGAGTAACCGATTGGGGAATTTATGTAGAAATCATTTCCAATAAATGTGAAGGCATGGTTTCTGTAAGGGATATGAATGATGATCATTACGAATTTGATGAAACAGAATATGCATTGATCGGAAGAAAAACGGGGATTAGTTATCAACTTGGTGAAGAAGTAGTCGTCAGGGTTAAAAGCACTGATTTAGTTAAAAAACATCTCGATTTTACATTGATAGGAAAACCTCAAATTATTCAATTGTAACAATTCAACAGTAAGTTCTACTGATACTCTAAATTTATAATTATGATCCTCACCACCACCAACTCCATAGAAGGGTTTAAAATATTGGAATATAAAGGCATTGTTTCTGGAATTTCAGTGAATGTCCAAAAAATGAAAATGACCTTTAATATGGAAAAATACTATCAGGCCATTGCGGAAAGTATGAGCATGGTCAAAGAACAGGCCTTCCAACAATTACAGGACAACGCAAAAAAATTAAATGCCAATGCCATTGTAGGAATCAAAGTTGACATCGAATTGACCACGAGCAATTATGTCACAGTTTCAGTAACCGGAACTGCAGTATCAGTGGCCTAAACTTTATGTTTTATTCCCACCATTGGGGTTTAATACCGTCGAAGCTTGTCGCGATTGAATAGACAATTTCTTATTCAGATGCCGATTTGATACAATTTAAATGAAACTCTAAAATAAAAAAAATGAAGATATTACTATCAATAGTGTCACTTTTTTTAAGTGTGAATGCTATTTCACAACAAGACCTTGAGAAAAATTTAGGTGATTTTGGTGAAATTAAAGTTTATGATATGATCAATGTAGAATTGGTTAAATCTGATGAAAACAGGGCGATCATTTCTGGAGATAATAAAAGTGATGTTGAATTGGTCAATAAAAATGGCACCTTAAAAATTAAGATGCGTCTTGGAGAAAGCTTTGTGGGCAATAAGACTACGGTGCGATTATACTATAAAAAAATAGATATTATTGATGTGAATGAAGGCGCTTATGTCTCTTCAGATGATATATTTCAACAAGACAAAATAGAATTAAGAGCTCAAGAAGGCGGGGTGATAAAACTACAATTAGAAGTCACAGATGTTCAAGTAAAAGCAGTTACAGGCGGTGATATTGAAGTCTCAGGTAAAGTTGAAAGGCAGGATATTTCCATTAATACTGGCGGGATTTTTCAAGGGAAATCTTTAGAGTCTGAAACTACTTATGTAGCAATAAGAGCTGCAGGTGAAGCACATATCAATGCGTCCCGATTGGCAGATATAAAAATTAGGGCAGGAGGTGATGTTTATATTTATGGCAATCCAGAAACAGTAAACGAAAATAAAATGTTTGGTGGACGTATTAAACGTATGGATTAGAACGCCACTAAAGCTCATTAAACAGTGAGCATATATAAATCTATCCCTAGCTACGGTTGCGGTTTTGGAGATTTCAAAGCCTTAAAAGGATAAAAAATTATGTAGCTTTGTTGAAACAAGAGTTCTATGTTTGACGAGATTTTATCAGCTATTCCTTTTGGTATCATATTGGCATTTACGATTGGCCCTGTGTTTTTCGTGCTTTTGGAAACCAGCGCTACCAAAGGTTTTAAAAGTGCCCTTATTTTTGATTTGGGCGTCATGTTGGCGGATATTTTATTTATTGCTGTTGCTTTTCTAAGTACCAATAAGTTACTCGATAAAATTAAGGATGACCCCAATTTTCTCGTATTTGGTGGGGTGATTTTAGTGGTTTACGGGATAATTACGTTCACCAAAACTTCAAAATCATTTCGATCAATCGTCAGGGAATACCATAGGGTAGAGATCCAAAAGAATTACGGAAAGTTATTTTTAAAAGGCTTTTTATTGAATTTCATCAATATCGGCGTATTGGTAGGCTGGTTGGGGTTTATTATCATTGCCAATTCATTTACGAATTCCAAAGGGGGAGTGATTGTATTTCTTTCAACAATTCTCATTACTTATTTTGTTGTCGATCTTTTTAAAATTCTTATCGCCAAAAAACTTAAGAATAAATTGACCCCACGTCGTATTTTTAAAACTAAAAAAATCGTTGCCCTGGTGATTTTAGCTTTTGGAGTGTTATTGTTGTCGCAGGCGTTCTTCCCTAAAGAAAAGGAATTGCTCAAAGACCGATTGGAGCAGATCAATCCTTTTGAGAATAACTAGATCAGTTTTTGATTTATAGAACACAGACCTGCCCGTCCGTACAGGCGGGTGGCTCGGATTTCTTATGACAATCATTTATTTTGAACATTTATCAGTGGCCATCTGCTCAATCTGCGTCCTCAGCATTCCATCATTAGAACACAGACCTGCCCGTCCGTACAGGCGGGTGACGCGGATTTCTTATGATAGTCACTGATTTTTAAGCGTTTTTTAAAAATCTGAAAAGTTCGTTTGACAGAACTTAAACCTCTCGGATATTCAAAACCTGAGAGGTTTTTTAGTCTAAATCAGTGGCCATCTGCTCAATCTGCGTGCTCAGCGTTCCATCATTAGAACACAGACCTGCCCGTCCGTACAGGCGGGTGACTCGGATTTCTAATGATAATCATTGATTTTGAACATTTATCAGTGGCCATCTGCTCAATCTGCGTTCTCAGCGTTCCATCATTAGAACACAGATGACGCGGATTTCTTATGATAGTCACTGATTTTAAAGCTTTTTTTAAAAAGCTGAAAAGTTCGTTTGACAGAACTTAAACCTCTCAGATATTCAAAACCTGAGAGGTTTTTTTAATCTAAATCATTGGCCATCTGCTCAATCTGCGTCCTCAGCGTTCCATAATCTTAACAGATGACTTGGATTTCTTATGTTAATCATTGATTTTGAACATTTATCAGTGGCCATCTGCTCAATCTGCGTCCTCAGCGTTCCATCATTAGAACACAGACCTGCCCGTCCGTACAGGCGGGTGACGCGGATTTCTTATGATAATCATTGATTTTGAACATTTAATAGTGGCCATCTGCTCAATCTGCGTCCTCAACATTCCATCATTAGAACACAGACCTGCCCGTCCGTACAGGCGGGTGACGCGGATTTCTTATGATAATCATTGATTTTGAACATTTATCAGTGGCCATCTGCTCAATCTGCGTCATCAGTGTTCCATCCTAAAAATTTAGGAATAAAAAAACCCTCAACGTCAGTTGAAGGTTTCTTGAGGCATCAAGCGGATTCGAACCGCTGTAGAAGGTTTTGCAGACCTCTGCCTAGCCACTCGGCCATGATGCCAGTTTTTGGAAGTGCAAAGGTAAAAAAAATAAACTTGGTAAGCTATTTAGTTTTATTTATTTCGGTGCGATGTTAATTTTATGGTCACTTTTTCCACATCGCCTCCAATTGGCGGATTTAATTTACTCACATAAACCGTCGCTTTTCTCACCAATTGATCTTCGTTAAAAATACGATTTAAGATGCGTTGGGCCACAGTTTCTAACAAATATGAAGGTATGTTCATTTCTTCCTTTATAATCCTGTTAAGCAATACGTAATCTACAGTATCGCTTAATTTATCTGAAGTTGCAGAAGGTTTTAAATCTGCTTTGACCTTTAAATCTACACGATAATCGCTACCAATTGTCGTTTCTTCTTTCAAACAGCCGTGATGCGCGAACACGCGGATATTTTCAACTTTTATAGTACCCATAATTCCTTTTATAGCCGCAAAAATAAGGCATTTCTAGAACTAAAAAAATCCTTAATTTTGCACAGGAATTCTTATTGGATATTTTATTTAAATAAATAATAAGAAATAATGAATAGTCGTATGTCAGAAGAAACAAAACCGCTCAACTTTATTGAGCATATCATAGAAGAAGATTTAGCCAAAGGGATGTCTAGAGACGACCTGCGTTTTAGGTTTCCGCCAGAGCCCAATGGATACTTACATATTGGACATACCAAAGCCATAGGCATCAGCTTTGGTTTAGGTGAAAAATATAACGCGCCCGTCAATTTGCGTTTTGATGATACCAATCCTATCAAAGAAGAACAGGAATATGTGGATGCTATTAAGGAAGATGTGGCGTGGTTAGGCTATACATGGGAAAACGAAGTATATTCTTCAGATTATTTTCAGCAGCTATATGACTGGGCCGTACAACTGATTAAAGAAGGGAAGGCTTACGTTGACTCACAATCTTCTGAAGCCATGGCGGAACAAAAAGGCACTCCAACCCAACCCGGTGTGGATGGACCTTATAGAAATAGGAGTATAGAAGAAAATCTCGATCTTTTTGAACGGATGAAAAATGGGGAATTTGAGGAAGGCTCCCACGTATTGCGTGCTAAAATTGACATGGGGCATACCAATATGTTGATGCGTGATCCGTTAATGTACCGTATTTTGAAGAGACAGCATCACCGAACGGGTAACGACTGGTGCATTTACCCAATGTACGATTGGACCCATGGCGAGAGTGATTATATAGAAAGTATTTCGCACAGTTTATGTTCTCTCGAATTTAAGCCGCACAGAGAGCTTTACGATTGGTTCCTTGACCAAGTAGTCGAGGATGACAGAATACGTCCAAAACAACGCGAATTTGCCCGTTTAAACCTTAGTTATACCATTATGAGCAAACGCAAGCTGCTCAGATTGGTGGAAGAGCAAATTGTTTCTGGATGGGATGATCCGCGGATGCCGACCATTTCCGGATTGCGCCGTCGCGGATACACGCCAAATGCCATTAAAAAGTTTATTGAAACCGTGGGTGTAGCTAGGCGTGACAACATCATTGATGTTGCGCTTTTGGAATTTTGCATCCGTGAGGATTTGAACAAAACAGCACCACGTGTGATGGCAGTTTTAGATCCTGTAAAATTGGTGATTACCAATTACCCAGAAGGAAAAGAGGAGTGGCTGGAAGCAGAAAACAATCAGGAAGATGACAGTGCTGGATTCAGAAAAGTACCTTTTTCAAGAGAATTGTACATTGAAAGGGATGATTTTAAAGAACAGGCAGGTAGTAAGTTTTTTAGATTGACCTTAGATCAGGAAGTGCGTTTAAAGAATGCTTATATCGTAAAAGCCGAAAATGTTGTTAAAGATGACGCTGGAAATATCCTGGAAATCCATGGTACCTATTCTGAAGATCCTTCTATAAAAGTGAAAAGTACGATTCATTGGGTCTCTATAAAACACGCTGTAAAAGCTGAAGTTAGGGAATACGACCGCTTGTTCATGCATGAATCTCCTGATACACATCCAGAAAAGGATTTTATGGAGTTTTTAAATCCAAATTCCTTAAAATTAATAACCGCTTATGTAGAGCCAAGTTTAAAAGATGCTGAGGTTAATGAAAGATTCCAGTTTCAGCGTTTAGGCTATTTCAGTGTCGATAAAGACACCACTGCTGAAAAATTGGTATTCAATAAAACAGTAGGTTTACGAGATTCATGGGCTAAAGAATCACGAAATGTTGGAGCTGAAGCAAAGAAAACCGAAGCTCAGGCAAAACCAAAAAACCACCAACCACAACGTAAAGCTATAGATATCATTCAGCAATTGGGTAAAAAATACACCAATCTTCCTGAAGAAAAACAATTGGCTACCAAGGCAGAAATTCAAGAATTGGCTAAAAATGTCAGTTATGAAGAGTTACAGCCATGGTTTAATACAGCAGCCAAAAAAGTGGGTACCCGTATTGCCACAATGATCACGCTTGGTGTATTATTAGAGCTGGGATTGGAAAAAAATGAAGATATTGATGCCTTTATTACTGCTGGATTAGAAGATAAGAATGAAACTCTTGTTGGCGTCACAAAATGCATCTAGGTTTTTTCTAAATACTAATCTCTTTTTATAATCTGCCGTGCAACCGATTTCAATCGGCATGCACGGCAATTTATTTCTGATCAATTTTCATTCACTTTTAATCGACCTTACTGCAAGAGCTATTAAATGTGCTCTTATGACATGTTTTTTTTGACTTTTTCCCCAGAGCATGAAGGTTGTTATGATACAAGAACTTCATTTTTATTTTATTCGGTTATTGGAGATACATGACATCAAACTTCAGAGAATAAAATAAACCACTTACATTTACAAAGACTGAATTTCAAGGTTCGGTTTTCTTTTTTTTTACTGTGATATACTTTAAACGCTACGGTTCCATTGCTCAAATTCCTCCTGAATGGAATGGCTTGGTTACACATGACCTGTTTCTTCATACCACGTATTTAAAAGCGCTCGAAGACGCTGCACCAGAAACTATTTATCTGCATTATATAGGCGTTTTTAACGACGATATTTTAGTTGGAATTGCCATTGTTCAACGAGTAAAATTATATGCCAAGGATATGTTTAGGAAGGCATCGTCTTCAAAATTAAGGTCTATTTTGAAAGACGGACTCACACGCATTTTAAAGGGAAATATTCTGGTGGTCGGTAATTTGACGCATACGGGACAGCATGGATTGTATTTTAATCCTAATCTTATCTCGCAAGACCTATTTCTGAAAACTTTATTAGAAGCGATTGACGATCTCAAAAATCATATCAGTAAGGAAAATCATAAATCGATAAGAGCGATTCTTTTTAAGGATTATTTCCAGGACGACAGCATCCATAAGTCTTCTAAATTGTTGGATAAATACGGACTATATCCCATTGATGTGCAACCTAATATGATATTAGACATTCGACCACATTGGCACAACATGGACGATTATTTTAAGGATCTCAATAAGAAATATAAAACACGGTATAAACGTGCTAAAAAGAAACTTGGCAATATTACATCAAGAGAATTGAATGAGGAAGCCATTTTTAATACTTCTGAACACTTACATAGATTATACAAAAATGTGTCAAATAATGCCTCCTTTAATACCTTTGTGTTGCCAGAACATCACTTTTATACCTATAAACTTCAGTTAAAGGAAAAATTTAGAATATTTGGGTATTACTTGGATGATGAACTCATTGGGTTTTACACTTTGATTCTAAATAATGAGACTTTGGAAACTTACTTTTTGGGATATGAAGAAGCAAACCAATATGACCATCAGCTGTATTTGAATATGCTCTATGAAATGATGGCGTTTGGAATTAACCATGGTTTCAAAACCATCGTATACGCCAGAACTGCTATGGAAATTAAATCTTCAGTGGGTGCACAGCCAAAAGCGATGTCCATGTATTTTAAACACACTAATCTATTTTTAAATGGTTTGTTTAAACCTATTTTTAAGTTGATGGATCCTGAACAGCGATGGGAGGAACGCCATCCGTTCAAAAACTCAGAAGATTCTTAATATAGAACTAAACATTTTGTTCTTTTTGTTAAATTGGCTAACTTTCTAAGATTCACAAAAAACACTAAAACATGAAATTATCACAAAGTATATTGTCAGAGATTATGCAGGTCACACGGGATATTGAGGAGAACTATCCAGAACTTGAGAAATATTTGGACGAACGGCCATTGACCCTTCCTGATGAAAATGACCCTGAGGCTAAGGTTGACAATGAAGCACTTGAGAAATATTTGAGCAGCTTAAAGGCCATGGTTAAGAAGTATAAGAAGAGCACTAAGTAAATAAAAGAGGCTGATTCATATCTTATGATTCAGCCTCTTTTTTAATTTTTAGATAGTTTTTAAAAACTTTACGACTTCTTATCTTCGTTTTTCTTCTTCAACTTAGCTTCTTTCATCGCCTCACCAATCTGGTTACTTGCTGTAAAACTAGCCACCATATTGTTCAGCATATCACTTCCTGCTTGAGGTGAGTTTGGTAATAATATCAAGTTGCTGTTGACATGCTCACCAATAGATTGAAGTGTATCATAATGTTGCGTCACTACAATCAGCGCAGAAGCTTCCTGTGAGTTGATTCCAACACGGTTTAATACATCAACTGATTCTTCCAAGCCACGTGCAATTTCACGACGTTGGTCTGCAATACCCTGACCTTGTAAACGTTTACTTTCGGCTTCCGCTTTAGCGCGTTCTACAATTAAAATACGGGCGGCATCACCTTCAAACTGTGCAGCTATTTTTTCGCGCTCTGAGGCGTTAATTCTATTCATTGCGGCCTTTACTTGCGCATCTGGATCAATGTCCGTCACCAGTGTTTTAATAATATCATAGCCATAATCTGACATGGCATCGTTCAATTCCGTTTTTACGGCAATGGCGATATCATCTTTTTTTACGAAGACGTCATCCAATTTCATTTTAGGAACTTCGGCACGAACCACATCAAAGACATAACTGGTAATCTGATCATGCGCATAATCCAATTTATAAAAAGC
The DNA here is from genome assembly GCF_004115975.1 of Gelidibacter gilvus. Lineage (GTDB taxonomy): Bacteria > Bacteroidota > Bacteroidia > Flavobacteriales > Flavobacteriaceae > Gelidibacter > Gelidibacter gilvus. The sequence continues at coordinate 378,345 of NZ_SDDZ01000001.1, forward strand.
ATCATAAACTTTTTTGGAAATAACCATAAACTGAACCGAGATCTTTAAACGCACAAAAACGTCATCCAAGGTTTTTGTTTCTACAATAACATCTAACTGTTGGATCTTGAGGCTCATTCTTCCTGCAATACGGTCAACAATCGGAATTTTCATCTGAAGACCAGAATGGCGAATACTATGAAATTTTCCAAAGCGCTCCACAATTGCCGCAGACTGTTGCTTCACTGTAAAAAATGAGGAAAAGAATATGATTAAACCAATGATAATAAAAGGAATAGCAAGCATAATACGATTTTTAGATGGTTAGATAATGTAAAGTACTAATTTAAATTATATTTACTCAGAATCTTCTCTTTTTTGTTAATAGAAATCCATCTAGATTTATAAGGCTTGTACCAAATAATCAATACGTTGCACTGTTTCAGCCTTACCAATCATAAACATGATTTCAAATACATCTGGACCTTGCATGGCGCCAACCAATGCCAAACGCAGGGGTTGCATGACTTTACCAAAACCGACACCTTTTTTAGCAATCCAAGCTTTGACATCCGTTTGGATATTTTCAACCGTAAAATCTGAAGTGTGGGTAATTATTTGTTCCAATTCACTCATTAATTCCCGAGCATCATTAGTCATAATTTTAGCAAAGGCTTTCTCATCGTAGGTTTTAGGCGCTTCAAAGAAATATGAGGATAAGTCCCAAAAATCAGAAATAAAGGTTGCTCGTTCCTTAATCAATCCAACAACCATTGCAACATAATTGACGTCAATATCTTTTAGTTGTGGCTGGCTCTCCTTAAAGATTTCAGCCAATTCATCATCATTTTGATACTGCATATATTGATGATTGAACCATTTGATTTTATCAGGATCAAATCGGGCACCAGATTTGTGAACACGCTCCAATTCAAAGGCATCAACAAGTTCTTCCAAAGTAAATTGTTCTTGTTCAGTTCCTGGATTCCATCCTAAAAATGCTAAAAAGTTGATCAAGCCATCAGCAAAGTAGCCGTCTTCTTTATAACCTCGAGAAATATCGCCAGTTTGAGGATCTTTCCATTCCAAAGGAAATACAGGAAAGCCCAATTTATCGCCGTCACGTTTGCTCAACTTCCCTTTTCCGGTCGGTTTAAGCAGCAAAGGTAAATGTGCGAATTGTGGTTTTTCCCATCCAAAAGCTTCATATAATTGGTAATGCAAGGCCAAGGATGGTAACCATTCCTCACCTCGGATGACGTGTGTAATCTCCATTAAATGATCGTCAACAATATTTGCCAAATGGTAGGTGGGCATGCCATCACTTTTAAACAATACTTTATCATCCAAAATATTGGTGTCTATGCTAATGTCACCTCTTACAATATCAGTGAGTTGGAGGGTCTGATCCTTAGGCGATTTAAATCGGATGACATAATCCTCGCCATTGTCCAGCTTTTTTTGGGTTTCTTCTTTTGAGAGTGCCAATGAATTTAGCAATAACTTTCTGTTATGCCAATTGTAAATAAAGGTTTTTCCTTGGGTTTCGTGGTCTTTTCTATGATGATCCAAACTTTCGGCTGTATCAAATGCATAATAGGCATTGCCAGATGCTATCAGCTTTTCAGCATAATCCCGATATAAATGTTTGCGTTCACTTTGTCGGTAAGGACCAAATTTTTCGTTGTGATTGGGACCTTCATCAAAAGGAATATTGCACCAATTTAAGGCGTCAATAATATATTGTTCAGCGCCTTCCACATAACGGTTCTGGTCGGTATCTTCTATTCTTAGAATAAAGGTCCCATTATGCTTTTTGGCAAATAAGTAATTAAAAAGTGCCGTACGGACACCACCAATATGTAAAGGTCCGGTTGGACTTGGTGCAAAACGCACACGAACTTGATCAGTCATTTTTTCTATGATTTAGAACTGCAAAGATAGATTTTTCAGGTTCAAGGTTCAAGGTTTGGAGGTTCAAAGTTTAGTGTTACGGGTGATTTTAAATTCACTTTTCAAGCATTCAACTTCAATTTCATTTTCATGACATGCTTCTCCCTAATTAGAAGCGTATCACATTTAGGTAATTTAGTTAATGATTTTTAATTGACTTTTCTAGCATTTCAACTTCAATTTCAACTTCAATTTCATTTTCATGACACGCTTCTCCCTAATTACAAGCGTATCACATTTAGGTAATTTAGTTAATGATTTTTAATTGACTTTTCAAGCATTTCAACTTCAATTTCAACTTCAATTTCATTTCCATGACGCGCTTCTCCCTAATTAACACAAGCTTATCACATTTAGGTAATTACAGATTAAAATAAAATTGTAGTTTAGTAGGTTATATAGCTGAGATCATTTCTCCTAAAAATGAAATCTTTTAAAAATCACCAAATCTGTGTCAAACAACTTTAAAACCATACAGACCAAACTAGAACAATTTATCAAGCGCTATTATACTAACGACTTGATAAAGGGTGGCATCCTGTTTTTTGCCATTGGTTTGTTGTATTTATTATTCACGCTGTTTATTGAGTATGTATTATGGTTGGGTCCAACGGCAAGGACCTTCTTATTTTGGATTTTTGTAATTGTAGAATTGGGTTTATTTGTCCGGTTTATTCTTTGGCCATTATCAAAATTGTTCAAACTTCAAAAGGGGATTGATTATGAAGAGGCCTCCAAGATCATTGGGAAACACTTTCCTGAGGTCAGTGATAAATTACTGAACGTGCTTCAACTTCAAAGTAACTCGGATCAGTCTGAACTCTTGATGGCGAGTATTGAACAAAAATCGGCTGAACTTCAACCTGTGCCTTTTAAAATGGCGGTGAATTTCAAGAAGAATGTGAAGTACCTAAAGTACGCCGCCATTCCGATCTTGATTTTATTAGTGACCTTCATTAATGGGCATTTTAACTGGTTTAGTGATAGCTATGAACGCGTGGTTAATTATAAAATAGCTTATGAACCGCCGGCGCCATTTCAGTTTTTTGTGGTCAATGACGAACTTCAGGCCATAGAGAATAAAGATTTTAAATTGATGGTAAAAACCGCTGGGAATGTCGTTCCGGAGAACGCCCAAATTCACTACGCTGGTGAAACTTATTTTTTAAGGCAAACCGACCCAGGGTCTTTTGAATATGTTTTTCCTCAATTGAAAAATCCAGTTTCGTTCACACTTTCTGCCAATAAAGTAGTGTCCAAAGCCTATCAGTTAAGTGTTGTTAACGTACCAACGTTGGTTAATTTTGAAATGCTTTTGGATTACCCGACCTATATCAACAGGAGGGATGAAGTCTTAAAGAGCACTGGCAACACTACTATCCCGGAAGGGACAACCGTGACCTGGAAAATTAATACCCGTGCTACTGATCAAGTGGTCATGTACGCCAATGATACGCTTCAGTTTGAGCCTAAATCTAACACTTCTTTTGAAATTTCCAAAAAACTGTATTCGAGATTAGATTATAATATCACAACAAGCAACGCCTCTTTAAAGGACTACGAGAATTTAGCCTATAGTATTCAAGTCATTAAAGACGCTTATCCTGAACTCAGTATCAAGGTTGAACGAGATACCATTGATAATCAATCGCTCTATTTTTACGGGCAGGCCAGTGATGATTATGGATTGAGCAAGGTGCAATTGGTATATTATCCTACTGATAATGAATACGATAAGCTTATGGAGACCATCGTGATTGCCCAATCTAATTTCGAGGAATTTGTGACGGCATTTCCAAATAATCTGAAGTTGAAAGAAGGTGTGACCTACGAATTGTATTTTCAAGTGTTTGATAATGATGCCATTCATAATCATAAGAGTGTAAAAAGCGCAGTTTTTACCTACAGAAAACTTACTCGGGATGAAGAAGAACTGAAACAACTTAAAGAGCAAAGTGAAACCATCAACAATCTGGATAATTCTTTTGAGAAAATGAAACTTCAGGAAAAGCAGCTGGAAGAATTATCGCGAACGCAAAAGGAAAAGGAGGAACTTAATTTCAGTGATAAGAAAAAACTGGAAAACTTCATCAAGCGTCAGAAGCAGCAGGAGGAAATGATGCAAAATTTTAATAAGCGGCTTAAAGACAATCTGGAGGATTTTCAAAAAGAAAATACCGAAAATGATCCCTTTAAGGAAGATCTTAAAGAACGGTTAAGGGACAATGAGGAACAACTTCAAAAAGACGAAAAGCTTTTAAAGGAACTTGAGCAGCTTCAGGATAAAATCCAAAAGGAAGAGTTGACCGAGAAACTTGACCAATTGGCAAAGCAAAATAAAAATAAGCAGAAGAGCTTACAGCAATTATTGGAATTGACCAAGCGTTATTATGTTGCCAAAAAGACTGAAAAGTTGCAACGGGAACTCGACAAGTTAGCAGACAAACAAGATCAATTATCGAAAGAAGATAAAGATTCGAACACCAAAGAAAAACAAGAGGAGTTAAATAAAGACTTTAAGGATTTTCAAGAAGAATTGGAAGAACTCCAAAAAGAGAACCAGGCTTTGAAAAAGCCATTGGACGTGCCACAGGATAAGGAAGCGGAAAAGGAAATTCAAAAGGATCAACAAGATGCCTCCGATGATCTTCAAAAGAAAGAAGATGCAGAAGAAAAGAATGATCAAAAGAATGCAGATCAAAAGCAGAAGGATGCGCAACAAAAGCAGAAGAATGCGGCAAAGAAAATGAAGCAAATGAGTTCAGAAATGGGCCAATCCATGATGTCTGGAGGTCAACAGCAGATGCAAGAAGACGCGACCATGTTACGTCAGATTTTGAAGAATCTTTTGCTGTTTTCCTTTGAACAAGAAGATTTGATGGATCAATTTAAAAGCATACAAATCAACCATAATCAATACGGTAGTTTTTTGCGAAAACAAAGTAGTTTACGCGAGCATTTTGAGCACATTGAAGATAGTTTATTTGCCTTATCCATGCGTCAACCTAAGCTTTCAGAACATGTGAATTCTAAGATAACCGATGTGTTTTTCAATATTGATAAATCCATGGATCAACTTTCTGAAAACATGTTGTACCAAGGCGTCGCTACCCAGCAATACACCATGACGGCAACCAACGATTTGGCGAATTTCTTGAGTGATGTTTTGGATAATATGGAAGCTGATATGAATGCCGCACAAGGTGAAGGATCTGGAAAGGGTCAGGGACAAAGTGGCGGTTCTGGTAGTATGCAATTGCCTGATATTATTATGAGTCAGGAAGAATTGAATAAGCAGATGGAAGAAGGAGTTAAAAAAAGTACATCAGGTAAGGAGAAGGAAGGTGAAGGTAAGGAAGATGGCGATGGTAAAGAAGGTGAAAAGGGAGATAATAAGTCTGGTAAGGATGGTAAAGAAGGCGGTGAGGGGAATCAGCAGGGCGAGGGTGAAGGTTCTTCTGAAATCATGAATGGTGAGTTGTATCGCATTTATCAGCAACAGCAACAATTACGTCAAGCTTTACAGGACAAACTAAAGGAACTGGGTAAGTCAGGTGAAGGGCAACAGCTCTTAAAACAAATGGAAAACATTGAATCGGATTTGATAAATAAGGGTTTTACCAATCAAACCTTACAACGCATGATGAATTTGCAACACCAACTTTTGAAGTTGGACAATGCTACTTTTCTACAGGGGGAGGAAAATAGGCGTGAGTCCAATACGAATAGAAAACAATTTGAGAACACTGCCAATGATCAAATTCCAACGGCGAAAGAATATTTTAATACTACTGAAATATTAAATCGACAAGCTTTACCTTTGCAACAAATTTACAAACAAAAGGTACAGGACTATTTTAAAAAGGAAAATGATCAGCTTTAATTACGAAACAGATTTTGAATTACTTAATGAAGACGAGTTGTCTCAATGGATTTCTGATACCATCATTAATGAAGGATTTAAGGAAGGAGAAATCAATTATATTTTTTGTGACGACGCCTATCTTTTGGACCTCAATATAGAGTTTCTGGAACATGATACCCTGACCGATATTATAAGTTTTGATTACACTCTTGGAAAACTTATTGGTGGCGATGTTTATATTTCAGTTGAAAGAGTTAAGGAAAACGCTAAGGATTTTGCCGTTACTTTTGAAAATGAATTATGCCGGGTCATGATTCATGGGATTCTTCATTATTGCGGCTACAAGGATAAAAGCGAGAGTGACGAAGCTGAAATGCGCTCGAAAGAAAACTACTACATATCTAAATTACCTTAAGTATCGGGAAATCAGCGTATATTTGCAAACTTTTCTTTTGAGTAAGAATTGGTTAGCAGAATTACTCTGTTTTATTTTCTAGTTCTTGGTATCAAAAGAATATAATGTTCCACGTGGAACAATCGAATTTTAAATTAACAAACCATGTTTGATAAAGTATATGATGTAATTGTTGTTGGCGGGGGTCATGCTGGTAGTGAAGCTGCAGCGGCGGCTGCCAATATGGGAAGTTCTGTATTATTGATTACGATGAATCTTCAGAATATAGCGCAAATGTCTTGTAATCCTGCTATGGGAGGAATTGCCAAAGGACAGATTTTACGTGAGATTGATGCCTTAGGTGGCTATAGCGGAATTGTGAGCGACACATCCGCAATCCAATTTAAAATGTTGAACAAGTCTAAAGGACCTGCTATGTGGAGTCCTAGAGTTCAATCTGACCGAATGCGCTTTGCTGAGGATTGGCGATTGATGTTGGAGCGGACGCCAAATCTTGACTTTTATCAAGATATGGTATCAGCACTTATTGTAGATAATCATCAGGTGGTCGGTGTCAAAACGTCTTTAGGATTAGAAGTTAGAGGCAAAACTGTGGTGCTGACCAACGGTACTTTTTTAAATGGATTAATCCATATTGGTGATAAGAGTTTTGGAGGAGGCAGAGCAGGCGAAAGAGCAGCTACTGGAATTACAGAACAGCTGGTCGAATTGGGATTTGAATCCGGGAGAATGAAAACTGGGACTCCGCCGAGAGTGGACGGAAGATCTTTGGACTATTCACAAATGGTGGTGCAGCCCGGTGACGAAGTGCCAGAAAAATTTTCTTATTCTGACATTACGAAACCTTTGACACATCAACGCGATTGTCATATGAGTTTTACGAGTCCGTTGGTACATGATTTGCTTAGGGAAGGTTTTGATCGCTCACCAATGTTTAATGGTAGAATTAAAAGTACGGGTCCGAGATACTGTCCTTCCATTGAAGATAAAATCAATCGGTTTGCGACGAAAGATCGCCATCAAATATTTGTTGAACCAGAAGGATGGAACACGGTGGAGGTGTACGTAAATGGATTCTCTACATCGCTTCCAGAAGATGTTCAGTTTAAGGCCTTGCGTTCAGTAGTAGGTTTTGAGAAGGTGAAATTTTTCAGACCCGGATATGCTATTGAGTATGATTATTTTCCACCGACGCAATTGAAGCACACTTTAGAAACTAAGTTGATCAAAGGCTTATTTTTTGCGGGACAGATTAATGGAACGACCGGTTATGAAGAAGCTGCTTCACAGGGGTTGATGGCAGGAATTAATGCGGCCCTTTTAGTTCAGGAAAGAGATGAGTTTACGCTAAAGCGTAATGAGGCTTATATTGGGGTTTTAATTGATGATTTGATTACTAAAGGCACCGAAGAACCTTATAGAATGTTCACTTCTCGTGCTGAATATAGAACGTTATTGAGACAGGATAATGCCGATTTGAGACTCACGCCAAAAGGATATGAGCTTGGATTAGCGAGTGAAAAACGATTGAAACGGATGGAGGAGAAGCATTCTAAGTCTGATGCTTTTGTTGAATTTTTTAAACAGACCAGTGTTGAGGCAAAGGATATCAATCCTATTTTAGGAGATAATGATTCCGCCTTGGTCAATCAATCAGGAAAACTCTTTAAGGTTTTTGCACGTCCAAATATTTCTATGGAGGATATCCGGAAAATTGAAACCGTCGACGCTTATATCCTAGAGCATGATTTGGATAAGGAAACCATCGAGCAAGCTGAAATACAGGTCAAATATTCTGGATATATCGACAAGGAAAAGAACAATGCTGATAAACTTAATCGGTTGGAGGATTTGAAAATTCCTGATGGTTTTGACTATTCCCAAATGAAATCAATGAGCACTGAAGCGAGACAAAAATTGGAGAAAATCCGTCCTCGAACCATTTCACAAGCTTCAAGAATCAGTGGCGTTACTCCAAGTGATGTGTCGGTACTATTGGTTTATATGGGTAGATAAGGTTCTGTAAAATCAAAATGTTCCACGTGGAACGTATGGGTAATTGTTATTGCTACTATTTGTTTTGGATAGACTTTAATCACCTTAAAGTGGCTCAAAATTAAACAAATTGATTTTGGATATCTTTAGTTGAAAGAATGTTCGCAGGACAAACCTATCAGTTAAAATAAGAAATTAATCAGTGTTATCTGCGTTCTATTATTTGAGATAAAGAGGGTAGAAGTGTTTGGTAGGATTTTGTGTTGGAAAAGTATTGACCAATTCTAGGAAAAGATTCAAGCTATTGATTAATTTCGGTCCCGTAAAATCAATTTAAAACATTCAATTGAGCGTGTCAAATCCGTCGCAACAAAAAAGCTATATCAAAGTTAAAGACCACTCTGTTTCCCAAGAGAGTTTTGAGTTATTATATAATGTCGATTTAGAAATGCTCGAAACATTTCCACAGCCCTCTACAGATAAATTACCCGATTATTATAAGAGCGACGATTATATTTCGCATACTGATGGTAAACGGAATGTCTTTGAAAAAGTTTATCACTTTGTAAAAGGGATCGCTTTAAAGCGAAAGATGAAGCTTATAGATTCCATTTCAAATAATACAAAATCACTATTGGATGTTGGCTGTGGCACTGGCGATTTTCTACAAGTCGCTTTTGAGTCCGGTTGGACCATCACAGGAATAGAACCCAATGAGCAGGCCAGAACACTTGCCAATAAAAAAACAAACGATGCTATTTTGAATAGTGAGCAACTTTTCACTCTTCAATCACAAAGTTTTGACGTCATTACATTGTGGCATGTGCTGGAACATTTACCAGACCTTGAAGTCCACTTTTCTTTATTCAAAAAATTATTAAAACCGGATGGAGTTTTGATTATTGCGGTTCCTAATTTTAAAAGTTATGATGCGCAATTGTATAAAGAGTTTTGGGCGGCTTATGATGTGCCAAGACATCTTTGGCATTTTAGTCAGGAATCAATAAAGAGATTGGCAAATGGCGTGCAACTGGAATTGATGAAAACGCTACCAATGAAATTTGATGCGTTTTATGTGAGCTTACTTTCTGAAAAATATAAGTTTGGTAAAATAAATTATTTTAAAGGATTTTGGAATGGATGCCGATCCAATTGGAGAGCAGGACGCACAGGGGAGTATTCTTCACTGATTTATGTCTTAAAGCATCAGAAGCCGTGATTTTAGCCTTTTTAAGAAAGGATTTTCGCTACTTCGCGGGTTTGCCTATGCTTTTCTTTAAAAGCTTCTTAAATCAACCCTGAAAAGGCGATTTCTTATCGATAAAACTAATAGATTATGTCGTTCTCATAAATATAAACTATACTATATATTTTATTAAAATTCACATTGACTTTATTACATTTGCAACAAAATTTTAAAAACACAAAAATGAAAAAAGGTTTTATCGCTCTATTAACTTTAGTGGTGTTATCATCATGTCAGGAGCAAACAAAAATTGGATTTGTTGATAATAGCAAATTGATTAATGATTACCAGAAGAAAAAAGATATTGAAGCTAAATTTCAAGTTGAAATTGATGCCTTCAATAGAAAAGTTGATAGTATCGGTCAATCTTTTCAAACTTTAGCTGCTCAAATGCAAGAAAAGGATCCACAAATGGTTCAAAAGAGTTCTCAGGATCAATACCAAGCTTTGGCACAACAGTACCAACGTTTTCAACAGCAGTTTCAAATGGAAGAACAACAAATCCAAAAGAAAAGCCAATCTCAAATAGATACACTTATTAAAGACATCAGAAGTTTTGTAAAAGATTACGGACAAAAGAATGGCTATTCCTTTATATTAGGAAGCAATGAAGCTGGTAGCGTCATGTATGGCAAAGATAGCCAGGATTTGACCAAAGACATTTTGGAAGCACTTAACGCTGAAAAAAAGAAGGACTAATTCCTGTAAAATAGTATAGATATCCAATAAGAGCCAGTTTTTAACTGGCTTTTTTATGTAGTAAACGGGTCAATTTAATCGAGAGATCGGTTAAGATGATTTTGGAATTTCCGTTACGTTCAATATGGTAAATGGCATCTTGAAGCTCTTGACTGATTTCCATAATGTTGCCTTCATGTACAAAAGGCGCGAAATTTTCAAGCTTAAAGTTTTTGGTTTTCGGTTCTATAAATACCAATTGATTGGCATTATAATTCAGTAAAAGTGCCTGCCTGAAAAAATCGATGCAAAACTGCAAAAACTGCTTTTGTGTCTCACGACCGGTTTTGGCAACTTGTTCACTCCAACTTATCAGATCATGAATGGCGCTTTTATTGCCTTTCGCCTTAAAAGCACTACGGATCCAAAACACAAACCATTCTTCAAATTGTATATCTTCAGAATCGTGATATACTAAATCACAAGCCTTATTGTAATTTCCGTTAGATTGCCGAGCAATTTTTGTGGCCGTCGCCTCGTCTAGCTGGTAGTTTTCCTTGAGGGCTTCCGTTATAACAGCGTCTGCCAATGGTGGAAAATGGAGTACTTGACATCTCGATCTTATCGTATTGATGATCTGTCCCTCATCTTCAGCAATAAGGATAAAGACGGTTTTAGCTGGCGGTTCCTCGATAAGCTTTAAGAGTTTATTGGCTGCAGACGTATTCATTTTTTCTGCCATCCAAATCAACATGATTTTATAACCACCTTCATAGGATTTTAGCGAGAGTGCCTTGACAATGTTTAAAGCTTCATCAACACCTATTTGTCCTTGTTTGTTGTCAATACCCAACATGCGGTACCAGTCAAAAAGATTTCCATAAGGTTGTTCTTTAAGTAGTTGTCGCCATTCTTCCATAAAATGATTGGAAACGGGATGACTTTTTATTTTATCGGTAGTAGCAACCGGGAAAGCAAAATGTAAATCGGGATGGGAAAAGTTTTTGAACTTCAAATTGCAATGCTCATTTCCACCTTTATTTTCAGAATTCTTATTGCCACAAAGTATGTATTGTGCATAAGCAATGGCCATTGGTAAAGTTCCCGATCCTTCTGGACCAACAAACAATTGGGCATGGGGGATACGGCCATTGTCCGCGCTCTGGGTTAAATGGTTTTTGAGATGTTCCTGTCCTAAAACGCTACTGAATTGCATGGCACAAAACTATGTATTTTTTTTCATTAAAAATTTGTTGAAATTGAATTCTCAAAAGAATGCATTTATAATCATTTCAGAAATGGTTACATTTGTTTCCATTTTAAAATAAATAGACGCCCATGAAAACCTTGAAAGATTTCAATTTTAAAAATAAAAAAGCACTTATCAGAGTAGATTTTAATGTGCCTTTGGATGATCAGTTTGTAGTCACTGATGACAGCAGAATAGTTGCAGCAAAACCAACCATATTAAAAATATTGGAAGATGGTGGCAGTTGTATTTTGATGTCGCATCTGGGACGGCCAAAAGGTGTTCAAGGAGAATTTTCATTGAAACATATTCACAATAAGGTGGAAGATATTATAGGGGTAAAAACCATTTTTGTTTCAAATAGTATTGGTGGAGAAGCTCAAGCCGCTTCAGATAATTTACAACCGGGTGAAATATTACTTCTTGAGAATCTTAGATTTCATGATGAGGAAGAGGCTGGAGATAAAGATTTTGCCGAGAAATTATCAAAATTAGGTGATGTCTATGTGAATGATGCTTTTGGAACGGCGCATAGAGCACATGCTTCAACGGCTGTAATTGCCGATTTTTTCCCAGAAAGAAAATACTTCGGTTATCTATTGGAGCAGGAAATGGAAAGTATCAAGAAAGTAATGGAGAATGGTGAAAAACCTGTATTGGCAATTCTTGGCGGGGCTAAAGTGTCTTCTAAAATCACCATTATAGAAAATATATTAGATAAGGTTGACCACTTGATTATTGGTGGCGGAATGACTTTTACTTTCGTAAAAGCACAAGGAGGAAAAATTGGCGATTCGATCTGTGAAGATGATAAAATGGAATTGGCTTTGGAAATCCTCAAAAAAGCCAAGGAAAAAAACGTAAAAGTCCATCTGCCGGTTGATGTCATCGCAGCTGATGCCTTTAGCAATGACGCCAATACCCAAATTGTCAAGGTTAGCGAAATTCCTGATGGATGGCAAGGTTTGGATGCCGGTCCACAAACTATTCGAAATTTTCATGAGGTCGTGCTTCAATGCAAAACCATATTATGGAACGGTCCTTTAGGTGTTTTTGAAATGGAGAATTTTGCGAATGGCACTATCGAGCTTGGTAAGTCAATTGCGGAAGCCACCAAAAATGGCGCTTTTTCTCTGGTAGGTGGTGGCGACTCGGTGGCCGCTGTGAAACAATTTGGTTTTGAAGATAAAGTGAGTTATGTGAGTACAGGTGGTGGCGCTATGTTGGAGAGTCTGGAAGGAAAAACGTTACCGGGAATTGCTGCGATTTTGAAATAAACAGCTTGTTAGGAGGTCACTACCCTCTCAAAAGTATAGATAAAAGGGCGATTTATTCGGTGAAATGCATTTATGTGTGTTAAATTGTTGTTTTATATAATCATTTTAGATATTATTGTACGAATTTAATCAACTCATCGTTGACATATAAAACACCTTACTAATGAACCAAAAACTAGTATCTCTGACTTTTGGTGCCTTGTGTGTATGTGGTCTTAGTTTCTCTCAAGTTAAAACTAAAAAAGCAAACACTCCCACGGCACCTGACAAAACTGTTTCAGTTCAAATTGATTCCATTAGTGATGGGAAGAATTTGGATGCGATCGAAATGGCAATAGTAGCCGATTCCTTATCTGCAAAAACCATTGAGGATTTGCAATTAGCATCAGAAATCGACCAAAAATGGCTCGACGAATTGTACAGCAACGAATTGTTTGATAGTATCTATGCCTCTGTTACAGATTTGAAGTATGATGCTGTTGACTATCCTGAATTGCCTACTGACACTTTAAAAGCAAGGCTTCATAAGCTAAGCTCTAAAACACCTTTTAACATAGAATACAATGAGTCTTTAGAAAGTGTCATCAAATCTTACTTAAAACACCGACGTAATTCTTTGGAGCGCTTGATGTCTTTGAGCGACTATTATTTCCCAATGTTTGAAAGAGAACTGGACAATTATAATATTCCGTTGGAAATAAAATACTTGGCCATTGTTGAATCGGCATTAAAGCCGAGAGCAAAGTCTCGAGTAGGTGCTACAGGTTTATGGCAATTTATGTTTGCTACCGGTAAGCAGTATAATTTAAATGTAACCAGTTATGTGGATGAACGGAGTGATCCGCTTAAATCTACAGAAGCGGCCAGTAAATATCTTGCTAGACTTTACGAGATCTTTGGCGACTGGGATTTGGCCTTGGCTTCTTATAATTGTGGACCTGGTAATGTCAGTAAAGCCATCCGACGTTCAGGAGGTTATGAGAATTACTGGAATATCAGGCCTTATTTGCCAAAGGAAACTGCGGGATATTTACCAGCTTTTTTAGCAACGATGTATATTTTTGAATATGCTGAGGAACATGGATTTAAAAAACACCGACCAGAATTTAGATATATTGATACGGATACCATTCACGTCAAGCAGATGATCAGTCTGGATCAGGTATCAGAATTGCTGGAGCTGCCAATGGAAGAACTTCAGTTTTTAAACCCATCTTATAAGTTGGATATCATTCCTTATGTTGAAGGAAAAAATTACACGCTCAGATTGCCAAGACATGCCGTTGGAAAGTTTGTGACCAATGAAGCGAGTATTTATGAGTTTGTGACCAATGAAATGAACAAACGCGAAAAGCCATTGCCTCAATTGTTTGAGTCCGAAACCAAAACTACCTATAGGGTGGTGTCTGGAGACAATTTGGGGAAGATTGCCCGACAGTTTAATGTAAGGGTGTCGCAGTTAAAACAATGGAACGGCCTGAGGAGTAATGATCTTAAAATAGGACAGCGTCTTATAGTTTATAGAACGCAGCCTTCTACTTCTGCATCAAAGTCGGTAGCCAATGTTTCTACAAAACCGACGGTTCAAAATAGTACTTCAAACAGTTCTAAGACTTATAAAGTAAGGTCTGGAGATTCGTTATGGAGCATTTCCAAAAAGTTTCCTGGAGTTTCAATTCAAAATATCAAAGATTGGAACGATATTAGTGGTAATAATTTAAAAGCAGGAACAACACTTAAACTTTCGCGTTAAGTGTTATAAATTTAAAAACCACAACATGAAAACTATTTACGCTATTGCCTTTTCTTTAATCTTGTTTACGTCTTGTAATAAAGGTAAGGATCAACGAATCATTCCTGGATCGAATGGAAACATTAATAACCTTTTGGTCGTCGTTGATAATCTCCTATGGGATGATAGTGTAGGGGAAACCATTAGAGACGTTGTTGCAGCTTCTATACCACTTTTAAGTCCAGAGGAACCCGTGTTTTCACTTAACCAAATGCCACCTATGGTATTTGAGGGATTTGCCACTAAAAACAGAATTATTTTAAAAATAGAAAAAGGCGGTGAAGCTGGTGTCGTCATTAAAAATGATGTCTACGCAAGACCTCAAACCGTTGCTGTTGTTTCTGGAAAGACCGATAAGGAAATTAATGATCAGTTGCAGATAAATGGCGATAAAATAATCGCAGCTTTCAAGAAAGAGGAATTAAAAGAAAACCAACGTCGTATTAGAATTTCTTTAATGGATGACGGTGCTCTACAAGAATCTTTAGGCGTTAAATTAAATTTTCAAACGGCCTATAGAATCGCCAAACAAGAAAAGGATTTCTTTTGGATCAGAAAAGACATTCCTACGGGCACCATGGACATCATGATTTATGAAGTGCCTCTTAACGCTATAAAAAAAGGAGATAGCACCATCATCGACATTATTAGAATGAGAGATTCCATTGGTGAAGTCCATATTCCTGGTCCTGTAGAGGGTTCTTATATGATTACCGAAGATGCTTATACGCCTTATCTATATGAAACTACGGTTGATGGTAAGCCAACATTTGAAACTAGAGGTATTTGGGATGTTAAGAACGCTTTTATGTCGGGACCTTTTATCAACTACGCCATTGAAGATAAAGCGAACAGCAGATTTGTTGTCATTGAAGGTTACGTTTTTTCACCGTCGGTTGAAAAAAGGAACAATATTTTTGAATTGGAAGCTATTATAAAATCCATTAGGATAAAATAATCACAAAAAGCAAATCACATAAAACAAAAAAAGAGCCAACGATTAAATTGGCTCTTTTGTTTTTATAGGATATAATTATTTGTTTTTATCAGTGGATGTGTTTGTTTCATCACTTTCTTCTTTACTGGCATCCTTAAACTCTTTAATGCCACTTCCTAATCCTCTCATGAGTTCTGGAATTTTCTTGCCTCCAAAAAGCAATAATACCAACACGACTACGACTACTATTTGCCATGGTCCAACCGCTAAAAAAATACTTGATGCTATCATAACATTTGATTTGAACTGCAAATTTAATAATTAAACTTCAAATTAAACGTTAAAAACAAACTTTAGATGAAAGACAATATAGATTGGCTTAATTTTATTTAATTTTGTTTAGCATGACCACTAGAAAAAAAGAGAAGAAATTCACAAAAAAACTACTTCATAAGTACCGTTTGGTAATACTTAATGAAGATACCTTTGAAGAGCGCTTTGCCATTAAGTTAACACGCTTGAATGTGTTTGTTATTGTATCTTTAAGCAGTATACTGCTGGTTGCAGGAACTATCTTTTTAATCGCGTTTACGCCATTGAGGGAATATATACCTGGGTATTCTTCGGCAAAATTAAAGAAGCAAGCCACACAGCTCAGTTTTAAAACGGATTCCTTGAAGCAGGTGATAGATGTCAATGAAAAATATTTTGCCTCCATTAAACGTGTGCTTACAGGCGATGTTAAAACTGTTGAGTTCAACAAAGATTCTATTTTAAACGCTTTCCATGAAGATGCCGGGCAATTAACTATAAAACCGACCAAGCAGGATTCCGTATTACGGGAAAAAGTGGATAAGGAAGATAAATACAACTTTTTTGAATCGGCCATCTCAGCTTCAAACTTCGTTTTGTTTCCACCGGTAAATGGAACTATTTCAGAAGGTTATAATGTAAAGGAAAAACATTATGCCGTCGATATTATTGTTGCTAAAAACACGCCGGTTAAGGCCACAGCAGATGGGACGGTTATATTTGCAGAATGGACCTCCGAAACAGGTTACGTGGTCATAATAGAACACAGTTATGAGCTTATTTCGGTATATAAGCATAATGCGTCGCTGACCAAGGAACAAGGTGATATAGTTAAAGCAGGAGAAGTCATTGCCATTTCAGGAAACACAGGCGAATTCACTACAGGACCGCATTTACACTTTGAATTATGGAGTAAAGGCTATCCGATCAATCCAACCAATTTTATAGATTTCAAATAAATGTTTACAATAAAATCGGCTCTTGCCAAAGTCTTTGCGCGCTCCGTTAGAAAGTCGGTTTTAAAATGGGCCAATAACCCCATCGAAACCCAAAACGCTGTATTCAAGCACCTCATGGAAGAGGCCCAAAACACACAATTTGGGAAGGACCATGATTTCAGGAATATCAAATCGCATTCCGATTTTGTTTCACGTGTTCCCGTTCGGGATTATGAAGAATTAAAGCCATATGTGGAACGCGTGGTTGCGGGAGAACCAGATATTTTATGGAAAGGCAAGCCCCTGTATTTCGCCAAAACATCCGGAACTACTTCGGGTTCAAAATACATTCCGCTCACCAAAGAAAGCATGCCAACACATGTTGAAGCTGCCAGAAATGCCATTCTCATGTACATTGCAGAAACCGGGAATTCAGAGTTTGTCAATGGAAAAATGATCTTTCTGCAAGGCAGCCCCATTTTAAAGGAACAGAACGGGATCCAACTCGGGCGTTTATCAGGGATCGTTGCCCATTTCGTTCCAAAATATCTTCAAAAAAACAGAATGCCTTCATGGGAAACCAATTGTATTGAAGATTGGGAAACGAAAGTGGAAGCGATTGTTGCTGAGACCCTACCAGAAAATATGACTGTAATTTCAGGAATTCCATCTTGGGTACAAATGTATTTTGAAAGAATCCATGAAAAAACAGGTAAAAAAGTTGGAGAAGTTTTTAAAAATTTCAACTTATTTATTTTTGGAGGTGTTAATTATGAACCCTATCGCGCAAAATTTGAGAGCCTAATAGGAAGAAAAGTGGATAGTATAGAACTCTATCCTGCTAGTGAAGGGTTTTTTGCGTATCAAGATCAGCAAAATCAAAAAGGAATGCTGCTGCAATTAAATTCAGGAATTTTTTATGAGTTTATCAAAGCAGATGAGTTTTTTGATGAGCATCCAAAAAGGATGACCATTTCCGATGTGGAATTGAGAACCAATTATGTGATGATCATTTCATCAACCGCAGGGCTATGGGCATATAATATTGGAGATACGGTTGAGTTTACCTCGCTAAAACCCTATCGGGTGATCGTCTCAGGTCGGATTAAGCACTTTATTTCTGCTTTTGGCGAACACGTGATTGGTAAGGAAGTAGAGCAAGCGCTCCATGAAGCAATTGAGGGATCCAACGTTCAGGTTTCAGAATTTACGGTGGCACCACAAATCAATCCGTCCAGCGGATTACCGTACCATGAATGGTTTATCGAATTTGAAAATGAGCCTGATAATTTATCGCAATTGGCAGAGAGGATTGAGATGTCACTTCAAAAGCAAAACAGCTACTATTTAGATTTGATTCAGGGTAAGGTGTTGCAGCCTTTAAAAATTTCAAGGGTCAAAAAGAATGGTTTTCAAGATTATATGAAATCCATAGGAAAACTTGGCGGTCAAAATAAACTTCCTAGACTTTCCAATGACCGAAATATAGCAGACACGCTTACCAAACAAAATTTAACTAAATAATTCTATCTTTACAAGATAAATACTAAATATGAATAAAAAGCATCATGCCCGAACGAGAGCCCAGGAAAGTTCAAATGCCATTGAAAGAATGTATATTACCATGCGCCATTTGTTTAATCGCGGATTTTACAAGCCAATGGGTATTTCTGGTGAAACCCTTCGGGAGTCGTTATTACTCCTAAGACCTGAGATCTATGGATCCATTGGAGAAGAAAAAGCAGAGTTAGAAGGTCTGCTTTATGTTGTGGATAGATTACCATATGGGATTGAAGAATGCACCTTTATCAACCTAACTAGCGATGAAGGCTATAGCAATTCACATTTTAAAGCGATTATTCCTCCAAAAAGAAGACGAAATTGTTTCCGTATAGACAATGAGCAAATGAATATTGAAATCACACGAGGTCGCTCAGAAATCTATGATATTTTAACACACTTGACCTTTATGTTTGTAGAGTCTCACAAAATCAGCAAGCGTGTGCTTATTGATGAGGAGGGAACGACTACTAGAGATTGGCTAAAATTGGAAAAAGCAGTACTTTCCAACCAAGAATTGACGCAACCAGAAAGAGAGATTGCTATCGCGCATACCGCGAATATTTTAGGCAGGACGTTTGATGAACTGACCCAGATGTACAGTTCTTTTGCCTTGCCAGACCAACCAGAACGCTTTCTACATTTAATTTACTGGTTAGGAAAACTAGCCATAGAGGAAGTGGTCAATAACAAAGGAAGAACGGTAACCTTTAGTCCAGTGTTAAGAGAACGACTGGGCCATCATATCCATGGTGAAATTTGGTCGGACACCATTAAGGAAGCCTTAATAAAAAACGGATTGATTGATCGTCCTATCCATGTGATCAGTGCAAACATGCATAGTGTTATGAATTCCATTTTTGCACCTCAAGCATTAAAGACCTTGGCGACAAAAAAGAGCATGTTTGAAGTCTACGAAGCATTAAGCCAAAAGGAAAATCAAGAATTACGAAATAAAGTCACCAAGGAAGCCTTATCAAAAGGGATGATCTACATTCCAGACACTTCAGGTACCAATATTGACGTTCAAATTTTTGATACGGCCAAAATAGATTTCACAAAAACAGATTTAGAAACTTCGAAATTGTTTGAGGATTCAGAAAAACCAGTCCTATTTGTGATGGATTACGCCTTTGGAGAACAAGCTTATGAAACCATTGATGAGTTGCTAAAACCAATTAAATTAAAGGATCAGCAAATCCATCTGAATATTGATTCCATCTCCATTATGGGCAAAGCCGGAATTCTAGAAGGTGGCAAAGGAGACATTATGATTCCGTCTGCACATATCTTTGAAGGCACCGCCGATAATTACCCATTGGAGAATCAGCTTTCCAAATCGGATCTTGAAGGACATGGGATTGATGTCTATGAAGGAACTATGATTACTGTTTTAGGAACCTCTCTTCAAAATAAAGAGATCTTAAAATTCTTTTTCAATTCCACGTGGAATGTCATTGGTTTGGAAATGGAAGGCGCTCATTACCAAAAAGCCATACAGGCAGCTTCAAAAGTTAGGGGCAGTATTAACCCTAATGTTAAGGTGAGATATGCATATTATGCTAGTGATAATCCGTTAGAAACTGGGAGCACTCTAGCCTCAGGAGGCTTGGGAACTACAGGTGTAAAACCAACCTATTTAATAACTAGAAAAATATTACATCAAATATTCAACTAATTAAAAGCTATGAATGAAGATTTAAGTAAAAATCAACCACCAAGTGATGAGGTTGATTTGGGTCAATTGTTTAATGCGATTGGAAGGCTTTTTGAACGGTTTTTTCGGTTTATAGGTTCAATATTTACTGCTATATTCAGTGTTATTATATTCATCCTCAAAGTCATAATTGACAACTTTAAGCTCATTTTTGCAGTCTTGATTGGGGCCTTTATTTTAGGTTATTTTATTGAAAGAAGTCAGCCTGTTGTCTATTCTTCACAACTGCTAGTAAAACCTTATTTTGATTCTAAATATCAATTGATAAATAACGTCAATTATTTTAATACATTGATTAAAACACAGGGTTATGAAGAGTTATCAAATGTTTTTAAAATTCCTCTAGAATCTGCCTTAGAACTAAAATCTTTTGAGGTGAAGCCTGGACCAGAAAGTGATAATGACAAAGCGAAGGCCTATGGCAATTTTCTTGAATCTATTGATACATCTAGCGCAAGAACTATTACCTATAAAGAATTTATCCGAAATAGAGATATTTACTCTTCAGTAATTTTCGAGATCAACGTAGAATCAACAAAAAAAGATATATTTAAAAATCTAGAAGAGGGATTAAATAGAACATTCAGGAACACCTATTCTGAGCGTATGAAACAAAGAAGGGATACCTTAATTGCAATACAGAAATCAAACATTTTAGCTTCCCTTACCTCAGTTGACTCCCTTAGCAAAGTTTACATTGCGGTTCTTCGAGAAGAATCCCGAAAGGGCGCTACTAAAATTAGCTTTGGAGAAGGTCTTTCATTCGAACCCGAAAGTAAGTCTAAAACTAAAGAATTTGAGTTGCTCGAAAGAGAAATTGTTCTAAGAAACAAATTAGCGAAACTAGATGAAATGAAAGTAGAAGAGGATAGTTTTTTTGATGTTGTGTCTAGTTTTCAAGAGGTAGGTAATATAACTTCCAAGTTTAAGGATAGATACACTATCCTTTTTCCACTAATTGGGTTTTTAGTGCTGACCATTATTTTTATGATTAAACGAACCATTAAATATGTTCGAGGTTATGAAAGGTAAAACGTCGATTTTAATAACAGGAGGAGCCGGTTTTATTGGATCTCATGTTGTTAGATTATTTCTAACTAAATATCCTGACCATCAAATGTATAATCTCGATAACCTTACCTATGCTGGAAATTTAGAGAATTTAAAGGATGTTGAGAATCTACCAAACTATACTTTCATAAAAGGTGATATCGTTGACCAAAATTTTATAAACGAGATTTTTGAAACCTATAAGTTTGATAAGGTCATACATTTAGCGGCGGAGTCTCATGTAGACCGATCTATTGAGGATCCTTTGGCATTTGTAAAAACAAATGTTATAGGCACGATGAATTTGCTGAATGCTTTTAAAATGCTCTGGAAAGACGATTTTAATGGCAAGCTTTTTTACCATATTAGTACCGATGAGGTTTACGGCAGTTTAGGTCAAGAAGGATTTTTTACAGAAGAGACGCCTTATGATCCTAATTCACCTTACTCGGCGTCCAAAGCAAGTTCAGATCATTTTGTCAGGGCTTACGGAGAAACTTATGGATTGCCATATATCATTTCCAATTGTTCAAACAATTATGGGCCTTATCAATTTCCTGAAAAACTAATTCCCTTATTTATCAATAATATTTTAAGTGGAAAATCACTGCCAGTCTATGGCGACGGCAATTATACTAGAGATTGGCTTTATGTGGAAGATCATGCAGAGGCGATAGATTTGATCTTTCATAAAGGTAAAATTAATGAAACTTATAATATTGGCGGATTTAACGAATGGAAAAACATTGATTTGATCAACCTTTTGTGTGATAAGATGGATCTTAGATTGGAGAATGACAAAGGAACTTCCCACAAACTTATTACCTATGTCAAGGATAGGCCAGGACATGATTTAAGGTATGCCATTGATGCCAATAAACTTAAAAAAGAACTGGGTTGGGAACCTTCATTAACCTTTGAACAGGGTCTTGCTAAAACTATTGATTGGTATTTAGAGAATGCTACATGGCTCAAAAACGTGACTACTGGCGCGTATCAATCCTATTATAAAAAGCAATACAGTTAAGATGAAAGGAATTATTTTAGCCGGAGGATCTGGAACGCGATTGCATCCATTAACCTTAGCCATAAGCAAGCAATTGATGCCCGTCTATGACAAACCCATGATATATTATCCTATATCCACCTTGATATCCTCAGGTATTCGAGAAATTCTGATTATTTCGACACCGCAAGATTTACCTCTTTTTAAACTACTGTTGGGTGATGGCACTCAATTTGGCTGCGAATTCCATTACGCAGTACAGGAAGAGCCTAAGGGTTTGGCCCAAGCTTTCCTAATTGGGGAAGAATTTATTGGGAAAGATAAAGTTGCCTTAATCTTGGGTGATAATATCTTTTACGGATCGGGATTGTCTGAGCTACTTCAAGCCAACAGCAACCCAGATGGAGGTATTATTTATGCTTATCATGTCAATGATCCTGAACGTTATGGGGTGGTTGAGTTTGATGAGAATGGGCATGCTATTTCCATAGAAGAAAAACCGATAACCCCAAAATCCAATTATGCTGTTCCTGGAATCTACTTTTATGATAATTCAGTTATTGAAATAGCTAAGAGCATTAAACCTAGTAAAAGAGGTGAGTTGGAAATTACTGACGTCAATAAGGCGTATTTAAAGCAAGGAAAACTGAGTGTAAGTATTTTGGATAGAGGAACCGCTTGGCTAGACACAGGCACCTTTAAATCGCTTATGCAGGCGGCACAGTTTGTCCAAGTAATTGAAGAACGTCAAGGTCTTAAAATAGGCTCAATTGAAGAGGCAGCCTACAAAATGGGGTTCATCAATAAAAAACAATTACATGCGTTGGCCGAACCACTTTTAAAAAGTGGCTATGGACAAAATTTGATAGATTTAAAATAAGTTATTTTGGGAATAGAAGAGACGAACTTAAAAGATTGTTATTTAATTACGCCAAAAGTTTTTGCAGATGACCGCGGCACTTTTTTTGAAAGTTTCAATAAAAAGCAATTTTTAAAATTAACAGGGCTCTCAATTGATTTTGTTCAGGATAACCAATCATTATCCCAAAAGGGGGTGTTAAGAGGGCTACATTTTCAGACCGGAGATTTTGGACAGGCAAAATTGGTTCGAGTTATTACCGGCAGTGTTTTGGACGTTGCTGTAGATGTTCGACCGGAATCTAAAACTTTTGGACAGCACTTCTCAATGGTTTTGAGTGCCCAAAACAACAAGCAACTATATATTCCACGAGGTTTTGCACATGGATTTTTAGTTTTGGAAGACCATACTATTTTTTCTTATAAATGCGATAATTACTACAACAAAGCATCTGAAAGTGGAATCATTTTTAATGATCAAACACTCCAGATCGATTGGGGATTTTCAGAATCAGAACTTATTATTTCAGAAAAAGACAAAGAACTTCCAACGTTTGAAACTCTTTTCAAATGAAAAAAACAGTCCTTGTCACAGGTGGTAACGGTCAATTGGGACAATGCATCCAAAGCATTGCCAATCAGTTTCCATCACTTCATTTTTTGTTTGTAGACAAAGACATACTCGATATTACAAATGAAAAGGATGTTCTAGACTTCTTTGAAGCACATCATATCCATTGGTGTATTAATTGTGCAGCATATACAGCGGTGGATCATGCTGAAGAAAATCA
Source organism: Gelidibacter gilvus (assembly GCF_004115975.1). Lineage (GTDB taxonomy): Bacteria > Bacteroidota > Bacteroidia > Flavobacteriales > Flavobacteriaceae > Gelidibacter > Gelidibacter gilvus. Next base: position 401,963 of record NZ_SDDZ01000001.1, read on the forward strand.
GGAATTGGCACTTCAGGTTAACGTAGTTGGCGCAAGAAATATAGCCAATGCGTGTCAACGGAACGGTAGTAAGTTAATTCAAATATCTACCGATTTTGTTTTTGATGGGAAGAGTTCCAACCCCTACAAAGAAACAGATCGTGTTAATCCTCTGGGTGTTTATGGACTGACCAAACTAAATGGAGAAGTTGAGGTTAAAAAGAATTGTCCCTCTTATTTTATTGTAAGAACCTCTTGGTTGTATTCTGAATTTGGAAATAACTTCATGAAAACAATGCTGAGATTGGGTTCGGAAAAAACTCAGTTAAGCGTTGTCAATGATCAAATAGGTTCCCCAACATATGCAATAGATTTAGCCGAAGCGTTGATACAAATAATTCAACTTGATACAGATAATTATGGTATTTACCATTATTCCAATCACGGTCAGATCAGTTGGTTTGATTTCGCGAAAACTATTTTTGAGCTAACTAACAACGACCTTAGCTTAAACCCAATTCTTTCGAAAGATTATGCGACTTTAGCTGAGAGACCAAAATACAGTGTGTTGGATACCTCTAAAATTACTGATGAATTTGCTTTAAAAATTCCATTTTGGAAAGACAGTTTAGCTAATGCGCTTTCTAAGGTAAAATAGCTCACAGTCACCACAATCAATACATGTAATTCACCTTGCAATTAGAAAAAGTACAATTACTGAGATAAAATTTTCGTTATTTTATAGACGTTTCCATGCTTAGAGAAACTGTAAAACAATGAGGATACAAATTTCTAAATTAGGCACGGCACCAATGCTAAAAACTATTTGTGGCTGTGTTCAATAGTGAATTACATAGGTTTTAAAGTTTACTCACTAGAAGACAGCTATGAAAAAATGGATATTATTTTCCCGCTGATAGTTCATAAAGAACTGAAAACATTAAGTTTGTCTTCTGATAAAGTTATGTTTAACTTTTGTGGAGTTATAAACAACAGGTAATAGTTTTACGTCAAATTGTTAATATGGAAGAATATTTTAACGGACAAAAATTATATGGAGACGACTTCAATAGCGATCAAATAACGCAATGGTATAAGGAGGAAGAGGAAGGTTACTCTAAACTTGACTCAAGGGAATTGATCCTTTTAGATCAGGATATATATCTTTATGAGCATATTAATAGGGTTCATGGGTATCAATATTTGGAGAAAAACCGAACGTATAAAAATGTTTTAGGTATAGGATCTGCCACTGGGCATGAGTTTTTACCTATTTTAGATAAGATTGAAAATCTATATATTCTTGAACCATCAGATAAACTTAAAGGACAAAAAATAAAAGATAAAACCATTACCTACATCAAGCCACAAATTAACGGTGATATAGTTTTTGAAGATGGTTTTTTTGATTTAGTCACATGTTTTGGGGTGTTACATCATATTCCAAATGTTTCTCATGTATTGAAAGAAATCCACAGAACGATGAGGAAAGATGGCATATTGCTACTAAGAGAACCCATAGTGTCAATGGGAGACTGGAGACAGCCAAGATATGCGCTCACCAAGAACGAAAGAGGCCTTCCTGAATCATTTCTTAACGAGCAGTTGAAGCGGTTTGAATTTGACGTCATAAGTAGGAAATACTGCTTTACACTTTCAACCTTATTCTCAAGATTAACCCAGAACATACTTTCAAAGCCCATTTATGCTTATAAACCCTATGTTTATTTTGATAAGGTATTATCAAGTGTTTTCAGAAATAATGTTAAATATCACACTGAAAACAAGTTTCGAAGGCTTTTTCCTCAATCCGTTTATTTTGTTTTAAAAAAATAGATAATTAATTTCTTGTTAACGAGACTAGCTAGATAAATGCTGGTTTTTGAGTGAAAATTAAGATCTATAAATTTGCTATATGATTAAAAGAATATTTATTGTTGCACTATTAACAGGATTTTCTCAAATCATATCATTGGTCTCTGTTGGTTTTTTAAAATCGCTGGATCAATCACTTGTTTATGACATTGGAAATTTTGAATCTCTTGTTGTTATTTTTACTGCAATTATAGCATTAGGCCTTCAATTGGTTACCGTAAGAGATATAGCATTAGCTGATAAATGGCAAAAAATCTTAATAAATAGTCAGAGAGATCGCTTTACTTTTTCGTTGCTCATTTTTGTAAGTATCATCTGTTTTGATTTGTTTTTTAAAGAAATCAAACTGGACCATCTTTTATTCTATGTAGTGATCCCCTTAATAGCTTTAAATTCAGATTATTCATTTTATGGTAAGGGAGAGCCCGTAAAAGGTGCTTTTCTGTCTTTTTTAAGAGTTTTTATTCTATCCATATTTATTATTTTAAGTGTCGTGTTCGATAATGAATACGTCAAGATCACCTATATCATAACAGTACTGTTAACTTATTTGTTAGTAGGATTGCTCTCTTCCTATTTTAATAAGCAAACTTATTTTTTGATGCCTAAAAAAGATTTTTATAAGTCTTATTATGCCTCATTCAATGTGGGTATTGCTTCTTTCGCACTTGTTTTTTTTGGTTTGGGTATTGTTTCTTTTGCAAGTTTCTTTTTTACCGAACACGCCATTGCAAATGCGTATCTCTTATTAAAAATTTATGTTTTTTATATTGGTATCAAAAGATTGCTCGTGCAAATTCTGTTTAAAGAACTTACCGATGGAGATTTGGTGAAATATGTTGATCAAATTGGAGTTTTTGTTTCCATAGCTGTGATCATAGTCTTTTATTATTACCCTGAGTTTTCAATTAAATTTTTCACTAAGGATTATCAGAAATCATTGGATAGTATGATATACTTGCTACCAGCCATCTTTTTCACATCGATATCCTTTGCTGGATCACTAGAATTAATTTTAAAGAATAAAGACAAAATTTATGCTCTCGGATTTATTTTTGGTGCTGTTGTAGTATTGGTATTAGTTTTTATTTTCAGTTTTGTAGACAACACAAACGAATCCTATATTTATTTAGCTATTTCCATAGGCGAATTGTGCGCTATTTTAATCCATGGTTGGGGTTTGGGCAAGTTCAAGTTTTTTAAAGATAGAGCCTTATATTTCATCCCAAGTGCTGTTGTATTGGTGACACTGAATTTTCTATTAATGATGTTAAACTCTAAATTAATCTCATTGATATCATTTGTGGCCATAGTATCCGTTTATATATTACTAATTTTGAAAAATAAAATTGGTAAGAAGGTCAATATTGAAAATTAGTTGGAATATAGAAATTAATAGATGAGTGCGGAACGATCAAGAATAAAAATTCAACCAGCAGCTTCGATATTTATGATTATCGTTCTTGCGTTATTTCTCTTTGATAGAGGGTTCTCCAAACTACCGCTTAAAGGACCTTTATATGTGCACGACTTTCTACTCATTTTGGCTACAATGGTTGCCTTGGTAAGAACAAAGTTAACTTTTAAATTTCCGTCGATTTTCTTATTATGTCTTATTTCAATAATTTATTTAGTAAAATCAATATTTTTCTTTGACTTAGGCGGGGATTATTTAATTTATTTATTCCGGCAGTTTTTTCTATTTTTCTATCTTATATGCTGCTATATAATAGCTAATAAAGTGTTCGAAACACCTGAAAACATTGATAAGGCAATTGCTATTATCAAAAAAATTGCTTTTTGGTCTATTGTATTTCAGTTAATTTACTTTGCATACCTATATGCTACTGTTCCAAATTACTCACCGTTAACAACGTTTTCATATTATTCGTCTGTTGTTGTGATGGGTGTATTGACTTATGGTGCCTATGCTTTGGTGTTTTTTAATGGTTCCAAAAGAGCTTTGGTGTTTTTAATGGCCTTAATAATTTCTGGGCTTTTAGGTCACGCATCTTCTTTCTTCGCCTTGTTTGTAATGCTTTTGATCCATTTCTATATTTCATTTACCCCAAAGGTTAGATTTATTACTGCTGGTGTGTTATTGGTGATATTGGTACTTTTGTTTCAATTACCTCAGTTTAATGATAATAATGCTACTTGGAGAATCATCTATTGGTCGCAAGTAGTACATAGGGCCGTTATTGATAATTTTATGATTTTTGGTGATGGTTTCGGAAGGCCTTACATGTCTTTGGAAGATGCTAAAGTATTTACCAGACAAATTAATTCTTCATTTATGGAAACTGGGGTTAATTATAAATATGAAAGATGGGTAACTCCGCCGCACAATTCATTTCTAACTATTATTCATCATATTGGCGTGGTGCCTCTGTTACTTTTATTTCTGCCAATAAAAGGATTATTCAGTCAAATATTTATCGAAAGTAGATCGATGGACAAGGATCGTTTATTCTTGTTTTTCACATTATGGGGATTAATAATATGGGTGTTTTTTAATGTTATTTTAGAGTTGCCTCATTCTGCCATATACTTTTGGCTCATTTACTTTACATACATTTTTTATGAAAAAAGAACGTCAAAAGAATAAGATCTTATTTCTAATACAACTACCACCTCCAATTCATGGCGTCTCTGTTATAAATGAACATATCTACAATTTAGATATTTTTAATGGCCCTTTTAGAAAGGATGAAGTTGAGCTCAAATTCTCAAATAACCTTGAAACACTTTCCCAATTAAGTTTTGAAAAGATATTTCGAACTTTTAAAATTGCCTATAGTTTAATTAAGAAATGCATCACGTTTAGACCAAACTTTATTTATTTTACAATTTCCCCAGCCAACAATACCTTTTATAGAGATTTACTGTATGTGCTCATTATTAAAGTAATGCGAGTACATCCAATTTACCATTTACATGGTAAAGGAATTGCTGATAACATTACTAAACATGGGTTTTTATTGAAAATTTACAGATGGGTATTTAATAATGCCACTATAATCCATCTCTCAGATGGACTGTTGGCTAGTGAAATAACCCCGCTGAATTTAACCAACACCAAAACCTATACACTTCAAAATGGAATTAAAAAAGTAGAAGGTTCTTCGTCTTTTAAATTAGAGGAAAAAGAGGATGATATTCTGTTTTTATCCAATTTATTCCCTTCTAAAGGTATATTTGTTCTTTTAGAAGCATTACAATTGGTCGTTAAAAAACGGCCATTAATAAAAGTGAATATTGTTGGTGACACTGTAAATGCAGATATTTTGCAAAAGGTAAATGATAAGATAGAGTCGTCCGGATTAAAGAAAAATGTCATTATCCATGGTTCAAAAACTGGTTCTCAGAAGAATGCCTTTTTTGAATCGTCAAAAATATTTGTACACCCAACGCTTAATGACGCGTTTCCATTAGTCATTTTAGAGGCCTTACAATACGGACTTCCGGTAATTTCTACCTTTGAGGGGGCTATCCCGGAAATTATTGATCAAAATACAGGAGTTCTTTTGCCCAAAAACCAGCCTAAGATGTTAGCTGATGAAATTGTAAAGATGCTTGACAATACGCCTAAATTGATTAAAATGAGCGCCAACTGTCGCACTCAGTTTAGCGAATATTATTCACTAGATCGTTTTGACAGGAATCTTAATGTTATTTTTGAAGCTATATTAGAAGAAGCATATGTTTGAGATTAATAGATTAGATGCTCTGGAGTATGATGAATTGATTTCTGTAGAACAAATTGAACACGGAGAGATCAAGGATAGGCCAGAAGCTGAACATAAACTTCGAAAGGTTTGGTTTTTCCTTTTTGCTGAAGGTTTTAAGAGGACTTTCGCCAAAATAAGATCCAAAAGGAATAGATTATTGGATCTACATAAATACAAAACCATCATAAAGGTTAAGTATCAAAATAAAACTTACTTAAATTTTAGCCTTCAAACTTCAAGGGAACTTCAGGATTTTGTGATCAGGAATGCCTTTTTTGAGAGTGATGAAAGTTTCAATTATTCTTTTGAAAACAGCAGCTTGAACTTCAACCAATTTGTTGGAAAGGACTATTCTGATCAGGACAAAATTAAACCCATTGCCATTTCTGAAAAAAAGGAAAACCCCTTAAATGTCATTTCTCCAACCTATGATGAGGGCGTGTTTTTATATGGTTTAGGTGATTATTCACGTGTTTATATTGCACCTAATCTGAAGAGTTTAAAGCAGATTTATTGTATTGATTATGTCTCAACCTATGCTGATTACTACAAAACATCCTATAATTATGAATTTAGTGGTTTGGTACCTCAAGAGAGTTATGATCAACTAAGTTTGGTAAAAAAGCCATTGGCCATTATAGCCACCTATCATTCCGATCATACACGGATTGTTGGGGAGATTTTCAATATCAATCCAAATACAATTTTCTTTATAGAAAAACCGCCTTGTGTCACTTTAGATGATATTTCAAAGTTAGTCCAACTTTACCTCAATGGAGCTAAAATTGAAATAGGATATAATAGAAGATATATCCCCATTAATCAAGAAATCAAGAAACGTTTGAGTGGTCAAAGAGCGGTTATCAATATCTCTATAAAGGAAATACTCATAAATGACAATCATTGGTATTTTTGGGAAAATCAAGGCACACGCATCACAGGAAATTTAACACATTGGATTGACATCTGTAATTTTTGGCTTGAAGACGAGATTCCGATAGAACTGAACATGCTAAAAAGCGCTTCTAAGGACGAGACATTTGCCGTATCAATTTTATATAGTAATGGATCACTTGCTAACATAACGGTATCTGATAAAGGTAACTCTTTGAGAGGGGTCCAGGAAAAAATAGAGATACGCACAGAGCTTGAAACCTACCATATTGACGATTACCAAAGAATGTATTTCATAACAAAAAATGGTAAGAAGCACAATAGAAATCGCATTAAACGCATTAAAGGGCATGATGAAATGTATAAATATGTTGTAGATTTGTACCATGATAAAGTTGGTTTTAACTATGGCGTCCAAGACTTGATAAAAACCGCCTTAACGACGTATCATTTATCTGAAATGTTTAAAAACGACATTAGAACCTTCACCATAAAAGACACGATCATGTCTATGTTAAATAAAATTAAAGTCTAAAGAATCTTAAAATTAACATTAAATAAAATGCTCAAAAAATTAGTTGTTATTCTGACCTTAGTAATGATTGTGGCATCCTGTAAGGACGATTCCAAACAAAGTAAAGCTGACGAAACTTCAGAAACAGAAACGTCAAAAACAGCTTTTGAGGATCGCGAAATTGAAGAGGCACTTTTTGATGGTTATTTTGTAAAACATTCCTCTGGCTATGATATCGCGTTAAAGAATAATACACTTTATATGCTCAAAGCCAATCCTTCAGAAAAGGATGAAAACACCACCTTCTTTGTGGATGTTATTCCAAAAAACGGAAGCTTGCAAAATTTTAACTTGCCGCCTTCCGAAGTAAACTTCAACGACAGTTTGAGTGAAAATTATAATAATGTTGCGGTGCACAAGTTTGTTTTACCTAAGGTAGAAGGTGATTATGAAATTATAGTAGGTCAATATGATAATGTGGGAAGGGTTTGGACAACAACGATTCAATCAGGGATGTTAGGTCAAGATATCCACAACTACAGAAATGAATATGCCAAAAATATTAAATCAACTAGATATTTAAAAGAATTTGAAACGGCATTAGCTCAAGGTTACTTTATGATGTATCCGGAAGGTTACGATGTATTGGTTAATGGGAATATGGTTTACTTTATTAAACCAACAAACATTGATGTAGATGTAGATACCAGGTTTTACTTGCATGTCAAATTTGAAAATACTGAGGAAAACATGGTATTGGATTTTAATGGAAGAGATGCTCAGATAGATCAGAGGCTTGGATCAAAGTATGAAAATTTTACAGTAATTAGAAAAGAGGTGCCATCAGAAAAGAAGATTGTTGAGGTAGGCGTTGGCCAATTTAATAATGAAGGTAGGACGTGGCAAGTTATTTATGATCTAGAAAAAATGTATGATAATATCACATATATGTATGATAATCAGTACAGGGAATATATTCAGAAGTAACCACTGCTTTCAATAAAACAATATGCCATCAACTAAAAGCAGTTGGTAAAATAATTCAAATTCATGAAACAAGTCATACAAAATTTCAAATCGGGAGAGTTATATGTTGATGATGTGCCCTTGCCCTCAATTTCAGAAGGCATGGTTTTGGTTGAAAACAAATTTTCATTAATAAGCGCCGGGACGGAGCGAGGCACAGTTAAAGTTGGTAAGGCCAGCTTACTTGGAAAAGCAAAACAACGGCCAGATTTAGTTGCGCAAGTAATTCAAAATATTAAAAAAGAAGGTTTAAAGGCAACATTAGACAAGGTAAAAACAAAATTAGACAGTTTAAAAGCTTTAGGATATAGCACCTCTGGTGTGGTTAGTGCATCCATGGACACTAACAACATGTTTCAAGTTGGCGATAGAGTGGCGTGTGCTGGACAAGATTATGCATCTCATTCTGAAATTGTAGCCATACCACAAAATTTAATCGCAAAAATACCGGACAATGTCTCCTTTGAAGATGCCAGTTATACAACATTAGGGGCAATTGCCCTGCAAGGTGTTAGACAAAGTGAACCAACTCTTGGTGATAATGTTTGTGTCATCGGTTTGGGGTTATTAGGCCAGATCACATGTCAACTTCTAAAAGCAAATGGCTGCAATGTGTTTGGCATTGATTTATCTTCCCGATTGGTAGCTCTTGCCAATGAAACGGTCGCAGATAACGCAATGTTAAGAAGTGACTCCAATCTTTTGGCTACAATAGACGACTTTACAAATGGACATGGTTTTGATAGTGTCATTATTACTGCTGCCACACCATCCAATGATCCAATTGAGCTATCCGCTGAGATCGCACGAAAAAAAGGAAAAATAGTTGTGGTTGGCGCTGTCAAAATGGACATCCCAAGAGATCCTCATTTTTTTAGAAAAGAATTGGATTTACGGATGTCATGTTCCTATGGCCCTGGTCGATACGATGTGAATTACGAAGAAAACGGTCAAGATTATCCTTATGCTTATGTGCGTTGGACAGAACAGCGAAATATGGAAGCTTTTTTGAAATTGATTTCAAATGGCAGTGTGAATTTAAAACCGCTGACCACTCATGTCTTTGATATTGTGGAGGCTGAGAAAGCTTATGACATTGTTTTAGGTAAAGTTGAAGAGTTTTCCCTAGGGATTTTATTAAAATATGATGACAGTAATTCACTAAAAAACGTATCAAAGTTTAAAGTCAATACAAATGCTGTTAAAAACATCAATATCGGATTTATAGGCGCGGGAAGTTTTGCCCAAAGTTATTTGATTCCCAATGTTAAAGCTGCGGGTGCCTCTTTGGACACTGTGGTAACCACCAAGGGAATTACATCTAAAAATGTCGCTGAAAAATTCGGATTTAACCATACCTCTTCAAATGCTGACGATGTTATGGAAAACCCTCAAATCAATACGGTTTTTATTGCAACACCTCATAACTCACACGCACAATACGCGATTGGTGCTTTAAAGGCGAATAAGCACGTTTTTATAGAAAAGCCTTTGGCCATGACTCCAGAAGAGCTAAAAGACGTTGAGGAGGACTATAAAGAGGCAGGCGTCACGCTTATGGTTGGGTTTAACAGACGTTTTGCAGATGTTTCTAAGGCCATTAAAAAAGCTTTCGAGAATTTAACGGAGCCTGTATTTGTAAATATAAGGGTAAATGCAGGATTTATTCCCAAAGAGCATTGGACACAAAACCCTGAAATTGGTGGCGGAAGAATTATTGGCGAAATGTGCCATTTTATAGATTTGATGCAGTATTTCACGGATTCTGAACCTATTAAAGTTTATGCGGATTGTATCAATACCACCAATGAGAAACTGAAAGCTGATGATAATATTTCTATAATAGTAAAGTTTAAAAATGGTTCTGTAGGAAGTCTTAATTATTTGGCCAATGGCGACAAATCTTTGCCAAAAGAAATGATTGAAGTTTTTGGAGGCGGAAAAACCGGTAGAATCCACGATTTTAGGTCGGGAGAACTGCATGAAGGAAATAAAATCACAAAAATAAAGTCCATTTCAAAAGGGCATAAACAAGAAGTAGAAGCATTTTTGACTTCGATAAAAGAAGGCACTGTCAGTCCAATAAGCTTTGAATCCATAAGGCTTACCACTGAAACTACATTTAAAATAATTGATAGTTTAAATATTGGTCTGCCACAAACTATTAGCTAAATATGTTGTCACAAGCAAACTTGAAAAGCCTATATATCTATGTAATGTATGTGTTGGCTTTTATGATACCCTCAGGAATTTACAATTTTGAAGGTGTTGTTATCGCATTACTGTTCTTGTTGTGGTTGGTTACCAAGCAATACAAAGAAATAAAAAGTCAAACTACAATTCTTCCGTTTTTACTTCCTTTCTTTTTTTTGTTATACCCTTTGAGTTTGTTTTATACAAACGATTTGCCAAGTGGCTTTGGCCAAATCACTATGCACCTGTCTTATCTGCTCATTCCACTGGCTTTTATCAGCAACGTGATTGATGATAGAATAAAAAGAAATATACTGCTGGTTTTTCTGTTTTCGACAGTTTTATTTGTCTTTATCGCTGATGTTTATGCCGTTGTTGACATTATTCAAACGGAGCGTTATATCGTTAGGGTAGCTAAAGGTGATTACTATAAATTTTTATCTTATGGTTTAACAAGAGTTTTTTCTGATTGGCATCCTACTGTTGTATCGCTATTTTTGATGTTTAGTTTGGTTTTAACGGTAAAGTATCTTTTTAAACCCAAGAAATTCTTATCGATATTTTTATCGATTTTTATCATTATAAACATTTTTTTGCTTAAGTCTTTAATTGGTATTATATGCTTATTGGGTGTAACGGTGTTGTTCTTGTTCTCTTTGATTAAAAGGAAACCTTATAAGTTTGGCGCGGTGTTTCTTGTTATTATCCTAGCGATTGCTTTTTATATTTTCAACCCCTTTAGGATTGATAAGATTCAGCAGTTTAAAAGAACAAATGTGGAAATAACAGATAATCAGGACACGAGGAATGTACTTTCTATCAGATTGGTTAAGTGGAGCTCCACATTCAATTTGTTTTTAGAAAATCCGGTTTTAGGTGTTGGTCCAGGCGATTTGAAACAAGATCTCGTTGGCGAGTATATTGATAAAGGTTATGATTTTGCTGCAGAGCGCAGATTTGGACCTCATAATCAATACCTCCAAATACTTGCGGCTTTTGGTGTTTTTGGATTTGTGCTGTTTTTTATAATCCTATTTTGGCCTTACTTAAAAGGCATTGAGATCAATAACCTGTATTTTTGGTTTTTAATTATGACCTTGACGTTTTTTATGACAGAAGATGTTTTAGAAAGACAACAAGGAATCGTGTTTTTCAGCTTCTTTTATGCACTACTTCTAATGCGCCCTAAAAGAACATGAAATTAAGGATAATCATAGGTATTAGTTTTCTTTTAGCGTTGGATTTGGTATTTCTAATAGCTTTTGGAAAATCATATACGACGCTCACTTTATTTCCTCCTTTTTTCTATGCCCATGATGTGATGTTGTTGATGATGATGCTTTTTTGCATTCCCTATTTTAAATTCGCTCAACGCATCAGAAGTATAGAGTTACTGTTTTTAATTGCCGTTTTCTACTTAATATATTCTTTCTTTAACCGAGGCATTGAAAATGTAGAAATTATTTTAAGACAATTCATGATCTTTGGTTATGGCATTTGTCTCTATGTCATTATGAATTCGGTTTTTACAAACAAGACCATAAGCAAGAATTTCGCGCAATACGTGATGTATTTTGGATTGGCGTGTGTAACAGTACAAATTCTATATATTCCCTATATATTCCTTTACGTGGGCAAAAATCCTTTTTTTGAAAGATGGTATTTTTCGCCCATAATAATGATGGGCATTTTTATTTTAGCCAGTTATATTTTGATTAATGTGAAGGGTAAATTGCTGAAAAATATACTGTTTGCAGTCGTTTTTATAGTGTCGCTTTCTACCGGACATGATTCGACATATTTGAGTTTAGCCGTGATTTATATTGCTTATCTGTTTGTGATGAGCTCAAGAAATTATAGAATTATAGTATCGATGTCTCTTTTAATTGGGATGGTATTGGTTTTTTACTTTATCCCTTCATTTACAGACGTTAATGTCAAGTGGCGATTATTGTTTTGGAAAGATTCCTTGTTGCGCATTGCTAACAACTATTTTATTTTTGGTGATGGGTTTGGAATCCAATATGGCACAGAAGAGACTATAAAAAATTTAAATTCACTTTACCCCGATTTGCCAAAGAGTCCTAGGATTTCTGGCGATGAAAAATACCTGACGGCTCCACATAATTCTTTTCTATCTATGGCCATCCACATCGGTATCCTTTCAATCGTGTTTTTGTTTTATCCCATTAAAGCGTTTTTCACCTATAAAAGCTTCAGAATGGATAATGAAATTTTATTTTTGTCATTAAGTTTGGTTGGAATGGTGGTCTTTTCTGCTTTTAATGTCATTTTAGAGCTTCCGCATTCGTCATCAATCTTTTGGATTGTGTTATTTGGTTTAATATTTAAACTATCAGAAAAAATTGGAATACCATCAAATGAGTGAGAGCTTTGAAAAACTCAAGGCATATTGTGAAAAAGAAAACTTTAAAGGATGGGATCCCTATGACGGTTTAAACAGTTGGTTCATTCAGAAGACCGTTTTAGGAAAATCCAGATTCTTCAGATTAGCTTGGATCCAACTTTTCAAAAGAAGCCCGATTAATTTACGACCTTTATTTGGGGTGGAAAAGGATTACAATCCTAAGGGATTGGGACTTTTTTTGACGGGATATTGCAATCTTTATAAGATTGAAAAAAATCCGGTCCATTTAGAGAAAATAAACACTTTGGCCCATCAAATTATCAGTCTTCAAACCAAAGGTTACTCTGGAGCGTGTTGGGGCTATAATTTTGACTGGCAAGCGCGAGCCTTTTTTCAGCCAAAATTCACACCCACAGTAGTGGCCACTACCTTCATCTCTGAAGCGCTTTTAGAAGCCTATGACATTACCCAAAACAAGCTGTATTTGGATACGGCTATAAGTGCCTCAAAATTTGTATTGAACGATTTGAACAAATCCTATGACAATGACGGCGATTTTACCTTTTCATATTCACCTTTAGATCATACGCAAGTTTATAATGCGGGTTTGCTAGGTGCAAAATTATTGAGTTTGGTTTATAAATATACCCAAGAAAGCCATTTGTTGGACGAAGCCAAAAAAGTGGTCTCCTATGTGTGTAAAAGGCAGTATCAAGATGGATCATGGAGCTATGGCACCTTGCCTTTCCACCAATGGATAGATAATTTTCATACGGGATATAATCTTGAATGTATCCATGTCTATCGTACGGTCTCTGGAGATACTTCCTATGATGAATACTTTGATAAAGGAATGTCTTATTATTTAACTACGTTTTTCACTGACGAGGGAATTTCCAAATATTACAACAACAGCATATTTCCAATTGACATTCATGCCCCCGCACAATTAATTGTTACCTTGGCAAAATGTGGTAATTTTACGTCTCAGAAAGCACTGGTAGATCGCGTTCTTAATTGGACCATCATTAACATGCAATCTCCAAAAGGTTATTTTTACTATCAAAAAAAGAAGCATGTTACATCAGGAATTCCTTATATAAGATGGGCACAATCTTGGATGTTTTATGCGTTTAGTTATTATTTTGTTGAATCAGAAGAGCAATGAACAGGATTAAAATTCTTAATACGGTTATAGATAACTATTCCACAGAAGAGACACTGGCGATTGTTGAAAATGCCATTAAGAATAAAAAGCAAATACATCACACGGTTGTAAATGCAGGCAAAATTGTTGCCATGCAATCGGATTTACAATTGCGTAAAAGTGTTAATGAAAGTGATTTGATAAATGCCGATGGTCAAGCTGTGGTTTGGGCATCTCGGATTTTAAGAAAGCCTTTAAAAGAACGCGTTGCAGGCATTGATTTAATGATAAATTTGGTGGCCTGTGCACATAAAAACAACACCAAAATATTCTTTTTTGGAGCCAAGGAGGAAGTTGTCAAAGAAGTCGTAAATAAATATTCCAAGGCCTATTCGCCAAACATTATCGCTGGTTATAGAAATGGCTATTTTAAAAAAGAAGAAGAGCAGGAAATAGCGAAAGAAATATCTAAAAGTGGTGCCAGTATTCTTTTTGTAGCGATCAGCTCTCCCACAAAAGAAAACTTTTTATACGAGAACAAGGAGCTTCTCAGTAATGTCAACTTTATTATGGGTGTCGGAGGTAGCTTTGATGTGGTTTCCGGTAAAGTAAAACGCGCACCCTTATGGATGCAAAACTCTGGAATGGAATGGTTTTACCGTTTTATTCAAGAACCAAAACGCATGTGGAAGCGCTATCTTGTGGGTAACACAAAGTTTATTTTTCTTGTTCTAAAAGAAAGATTGTCCATAACATAATCCTTAATTCTTAGTGATTTTCGACTTTCAAGATGGAATGGATGCCTCTGCCGTTCAAAGATGTTTGTTTTATAAGAGCACTATTGACTTCTTTTTTATTTGTTCAATACCAGATATAATTATTAACTTGTTGAACTCGAAATTGAAATAACACATTATATTTGAAAATTCAAATCATTGTAGTGTAATCAATGAGATAATTGCATATTTCATTATAAAATGTGCTCAAATGAATTCGAATTTAATGTCTAAAAACATCCTCATTACAGGAGCCGCAGGATTTCTTGGATCCCATCTCTGTGATCGCTTTATAAAAGAAGGTTTTAATGTTATTGGAATGGATAATTTCATTACCGGTGACTTTAATAATATTAAGCACTTAGAAGATCATCCGCTGTTCAAGTTAATTGAGCATGATGTTACCAAACATATTACCATTGAGGAAGACCTACATTATATCCTCCACTTTGCATCGCCCGCAAGCCCTATCGATTATTTAAAAATCCCCATTCAAACTTTAAAAGTGGGGTCTTTGGGTACGCACAATTTGTTGGGTTTGGCCAAAGCAAAAAAAGCCAGATTGCTCATTGCGTCCACTTCTGAGGTTTATGGTGATCCGTTGGTACATCCACAAACGGAGGACTATTATGGCAATGTCAATACCATTGGCCCGCGTGGCGTATATGATGAAGCCAAACGCTTTCAAGAATCGATAACCATGGCCTACCACAGATTTCATGGTCTCGAGACCCGTATCGTCAGGATTTTTAACACCTATGGCCCGCGAATGAGACTCAATGATGGGCGCGTTATTCCGGCATTTATGGGACAAGCGCTAAGAGGCGAAGATTTAACCGTTTTTGGCGATGGCTCACAAACACGCTCTTTTTGTTATGTTGATGATCAGATAGAAGGTATTTATAGATTGTTATTCAGTGATTATGCCTATCCTGTAAATATTGGTAATCCTCACGAAATTTCGATTAAGGATTTTGCTGAAGAAATTATAAAACTCACCAATACCAATCAAAAAGTGGTCTATAGAGACCTCCCGGTTGATGATCCAATGCAAAGACAACCAGATATTAGTTTGGCTAAAAAGCTATTGGACTGGGAACCAAAAGTTGGGAGAGCAGAAGGCATGGCCATTACCTATAATTATTTCAAAAGTCTTTCAGAAGAAGAACTCTATAAAAGTGCACATAAAGATTTTACAAACCATATAAAAAAATAATGTGAATACTTTTAAGCAAGGTCGATATTCTGGGTATTTAAGGCCCATTTCATATGTAATTGATTTAACTGTAATCAACGGTCTTGCGATTTTTTATTTTTTCAAAGATATTGATCCCATCCTTTTTGTATTGGTAGTGTCCAGTGCTTGGGTGATTCTATCGATAGCTTCAAAATTCTATGAAGTGTATCGATATACCAGAGAGGTGACCATCTTTTCTTTGGTTTTGCGACAGATGATTCTATTTACCCTAATTATTTTTGCTTTTTCAGGCTATCATCAACAATTCAATATCGCACCTAAAACGGTTATAAAATATGTGCTGTTGGTCTTTACGTTTATTACCGTCTTCAAATTTGCCGTATATTATTTGCTTCAGAAATATCGAGTATCATTTGGTGGAAATTACAGGAATACGGTCATTTTAGGGGTTAATAAGAAAACGTTGGCCTTAGAGAATTTTTTCAATAAAAATCCAGAATATGGGTACATCCACAAAAAGACCTTTAGTTTTCGTGATAAAAAAGATGTTGATCTTAACGTCTGCTTCGAGTATATTAAAGAGAATGCAGTTGATGAAATCTATTGCTCCATTTCAGAACTTTCAAATACGCAGATCATGGAAATTACCGATTTTGCAGATAATAATCTCAAAATCTTAAAATTTCTACCAGACAACAAAGAAATTTATTCCAAAAAACTGAAATATGAGTATTACAATTATATCCCAATACTCTCACTAAGAAACATTCCACTTGAAGACTCTGTAAATCAAGTGATAAAAAGGAGTTTTGATATTGTTTTTTCAAGCTTGGTCATTGTTTTAGTTTTATCATGGCTCACGCCGTTGATCGCTATTTTGATCAAGTTAGAATCCAGAGGGCCTGTGTTTTTCAAGCAGTCCAGAAATGGGTTTAACTATAAAGAGTTTGACTGTTATAAGTTCAGATCGATGACACCAAACAACGATGCCCACCTTTTTCAAGCCACCAAAGACGATCAACGCGTGACGAAAGTAGGCAAGCTGTTAAGAAAAACGAGTATTGACGAATTGCCACAGTTTTTCAATGTTCTTTTTGGAGACATGTCTGTTGTAGGCCCAAGGCCACACATGGTGAGCCATACCAGTATTTACGCAAAGCGAATAGACAAGTTTATGGTAAGGCATTTTGTCAAACCTGGCATTACGGGCTTAGCTCAAATAAGCGGCTTCAGGGGCGAAATCGAAACGGATAAGGATATTATTGGCCGTGTCAAATATGATATTTTTTACATTGAAAACTGGTCGTTATTACTCGATCTAAGAATCATTGTAAGAACCTTTCTTAACGCTATAAAAGGCGATGAAAAGGCTTATTAAAGTTGTTGGACTAGTTTATCCAACTGTTTGTTAAAATCAAAGTGGAGTGTTGCAGATGCTTTGATGTGCTCCTTGAAGTCTTCATTGAGACTGGATTTTTTGAGAGTTGAAAGAATACCATTTAAATCGTCATAATCTCCAGATTTTGCAACCCACCCGAGTTGATATTTTGTAATGACAGCTTCACCTTCACCACCTCCAAAATAAAGCATAGGAAGCCCTAGTTTAGCGTATTCAAATATTTTTGAGGGTACTGAGCCATAAATCCTATTGAGTAGCGGAATGATGCCTAAATCGAATTTTAAAAGCTCTTGATGCAACACATCCCGTGAAACTTCACCATGATAGCTGATGGGCAACTCTGGATGTGTCTTAATATAGCTTTCTATGTTTGACTGTTCTGCCCCAGAACCATAAATGTCGAGCTCAATATGTTCATAATCGAGTTCTTGGCAAAGTCTTAAAATTCCTTGGGCAATTCCCAGCAATCCGGCATAGACCATTTTAATTTTACCAGGACCTGTTTCAATCGGAGCAGCGATTTCTGGAACGTCAAAATCGGGGTAGTTTCTGTATAAGAAGGTTTCCTTATATGGGAACAGTGTTTTAATATGGGTCAGGATTTCGTCGCTTTGACCCAGAATCAGGTTTGCCTTCTTGTAATTTGAACGTTCAATACGTTCTAAAAGGCGATAACTAAAGTTCTTTTTTAAAGCGCCCAGCTCCAGTCCTGCAAGAGGCCATAAGTCGCTGACATTGAGAATAAGCTTGCGTTTTTTTGATCGTAGAAAAGTACAACACGTAAAAGCTACCAAAAGTGGGGGCGATTGTACAATAACCGTTGTTGGAATTTTATGAAATATGAAATACCAGATGAGACTAAAACTGTAGGAGACCATCGCTAGCAAACGGATGACTTTGTTTTTTGAAACGGTAGCGTAAATCCATAAACGATGGAGAGTCATCCCTTTTTCATTGGAAGTATGTCTAAATTTGCCACGATAGGGTTTAAAAATTCTACCTGTCGGATAGTTGGGCAATGGTGTGATGACGGAAACCTTAAAGTTTCGCTCTTTTAAGCCTTCCGCCAAATGAAAAATTCTGTTGGATGCAGCGCCAATTTCAGGAGGAAAATAACTTGTAATGATTAGGATCTCTTTCATCACGATTTGTAGATGTCCACGAGATGATTGATGATGCGTTTTGCGGCATGACCGTCCCATAATTCGGGGATTTCACCCTTTTTCCAATCGCCAGAAAATAATTTTTCAAAAGCATCCGCAATTTTTTCTGGATCATTACCTACCAAAACATTGGTACCAATAGTGCAAGTTTCCGGCCGTTCTGTACTATCTCTTAAAGTGATGCACGGCACGTGCATGACCGTAGTTTCTTCTGTAATTCCTCCAGAATCCGTAAGTACGGCAAAGGCGTTTTTAACGAGATAATTGAACTCCAAATACCCCAAAGGCGCCACATAATGTAAGTTGTCAAAGTTTAAGTTCAACCCTTCCAAAAGTTTTTTGGTTCTTGGATGAACAGGAAAAATAATGGGATAGTCTTTTCCTAATTGGGCAAGTTGTGTGATTAAAGCTTTGAGTTGCTGTTCTTCATCTACATTACTTGGCCTGTGTAAGGTCATGACCATATATTTTTTTTCCTGCAATTGAAGTGTCTTATAAAGTTCAGGTTGTTGGAGTCTGTCTTCATTTTTAAGGAGCGTATCAATCATCACATTACCAACAAAATAAATCTGATTTTTAGGCACGCCAAGATCCTCAAGGGTTTGTGAAGCTAAAGGTGTGGTGGTGAAAAAATAGTCGGTTAAGCTATCGGTAACAATTCTGTTTATTTCTTCTGGCATATTGAGATCGCCTGAACGAATACCTGCTTCTACGTGGGCCACTTTTATCCCTGCTTTTTTTGCCACTATGGTGCAGGCCATGGTTGAGGTGACATCCCCAACCACCATGACCAAATCTGTTGGGTTTCCAGCCAATACCTTTTCGAATCCTATCATAATAGCTCCAGTTTGTTCTGCCTGTGTGCCACTTTTTACATCCAAATTGATATCTGGAAACGGAATGTTTAGTTCTTCAAAAAAGGTATCACTTAAGTTTTTATCATAATGTTGACCGGTATGGATCAATTGATAATTAAGAGCAACACCTTCTGACTGTTTTTGCTTGATGGCCTCAATAATAGGTGCTATTTTCATGAAGTTTGGGCGTGCTCCGGCTATAATGGTTATGGTCATATCTTATTTAATAATGATGTAAACTGTTTTAATTTTCCTGATTTAGAACGTTTTAAACGTGTTTGACGCTCAAAGATAATAGTTAGTCCCTTTTCAAGATAGTTTTCTATTTCTTTAATTATAATTTTAGTTTGGCTATCGGATAACTTCTCATTGCTGACATAGATGATTTTGAAGGTTTGAAGATCCAATTGCTCAATCATAAATTCCTTGACATTGCCATCATCTTCAACAATACTTTTGGTAATATAGTAAAACGTAAGTCCGGCTGCTTTCTTTCCACTTGGCAAGATGGCAAGATCATTGGTGCGTCCAATTAATTTTTGAAGCTGAGGTTTTTGAAGTGTACTTTCTTTAGAGAGGATGCCAACATCGCCAATATCATAGCGAATAAAAGGATGGGCCTTATTGTATAGTGAGGTGATGACCACACGGCCTTCCTCACCGTAAGGTAAAACTTGATTGTTATCGTCGACAATTTCCACAAAAAGAGTCTCGCTGTTGACAATCCATTCGTCTTTCGGATTTTGAAAAGCGATTAAATCCAACTCAGAGGCTCCATATTCATTGACTACTGGAATACCGAATTGTTTTTCCATGAGTAACTTATCATTTTCAAACAACATTTCTGAAGTTACGACACAAGCTTTTAGAGTAGGGCAGACACTGGTTAATATTACCTCTCTTTTCTCCAAGAATTTTGCAAATTGAACAATAGCACTTGTATACCCGTTGATATAATCAAAGCTGGTGGTTCTGAACTTTTTTAAAAAGCCTTCAAGCGCGACGTCACTAAAGTCATAAACAGAAAAGCGAAACCGACCGCTTAACACATCTTTAAAACGTTCTTGGTAATAACCTTTTTTATCTAAGGGAATTCCGTAGAATCGCGCCTGTTTAGAACTGTTGAAATTGAGATTGAACCAACCAAATCGGTCCTGAATGATGGTCCAAGTGAGTGCGTGGCAAAATTTGTCCTTCGCAAAAACAAACGGGTCTCCAGAAGAACCTGAGGTTTTGTTGACATAGACGTTTTTTGGTGAAAAACCTTCCGACAGCCGATTGATTAAAGGCTGCTGTAAATCTCTTTTCGTCATGATAGGTACAGCGTCCCAATTTGTGAATCTAGTCTCTTTAAAAACAGATTGGTAAAAGGGATTGTGTTTTAGGTGATAATTGACAATTTGTACTTTTTGCTTTTCAATATAGTCACGGAACCCTTCCTCGTTAAGGTTTTGAATAGAGACCAATACCCGTCGAGCTTCCTTAATTGGAAATCCGTTCAATTTTAAAGAAAGATCAAATAAATTCAATTGATACCCTGTTTTTGAGAATGTAAAGTAAAGAAATATATTAAACTCTTATCTAAAATCAATCTTGAAGATTCCAGATTTAATTCCGTCCTTTTCCGATTGAACCTTTGTGGTTTTTAAAGATTTTGTCTGTGGACAATGCATCATCAGAATAAAATCCACAATCGGATGATAGCAAGCAGCGGTCTCAATTTTGGTAACATCACATAACATGCTAATTTGGACGAATGGTAAATCATTACTAATTAAATCTTGATTCATGATTCTATAAGCGCAACGGTCTTGATTCTTTTATCTTCCATATTCGATTTAATCGTCAAAAATATTATTGTTTTGATGGCATAAACTATATTTTTGCACCAAACATCACTAACATGACCATTTTAATTCTCGGTTCCGGTGGAAGGGAACATACTTTTGCTTGGAAAATAGTTCAAAGCCCATTATGTCAAAAATTATTTGTTGCTCCAGGAAACTCAGGAACTGCTGAAATAGCAGAAAATGTCGATCTGAATGTCACCGATTTTCAAGCGATAAAAAAATTGGTCCTGGAAAAGCAAATTGATATGGTTGTTGTGGGTCCGGAAGATCCTTTGGTGCAAGGAATCCACGATTTCTTCCTGGAAGACGAAGCGCTAAAAAACGTGGCAGTTATTGGTCCCCAAAAGGACGCAGCACAATTGGAGGGCAGTAAGGAATTTGCTAAAGAATTCTTGTTCCGTCATCATATTCCAACTGCGGCTTATCAGAGTTTTGATGCCAATACGTTGGAAGCAGGATATCAGTTTTTGGACACTTTGAAACCACCTTATGTTTTAAAAGCGGATGGTTTGGCAGCAGGCAAAGGGGTTTTGATTTTAAATGATCTTGATGAAGCCAAAGCAGAACTAAAGAGCATGTTGGTAGATGCCAAATTTGGAACGGCCAGCAACAAAGTGGTTATTGAAGAATTTTTGGACGGTATTGAACTCAGTTGTTTTGTTCTTACCGATGGGAAAAACTATAAAATTTTACCAACGGCTAAGGATTATAAACGTATTGGCGACGGTGATACCGGATTAAATACAGGTGGAATGGGTGCAGTTTCTCCGGTACCTTTTGCCACGGAATCATTTTTGAAGAAGATTGAAGAACGTGTTGTCAAACCTACAGTTTCTGGACTTCAAAAGGATGGTTTACATTATAAAGGCTTCATTTTTATTGGGTTGATCAAAGTAGGGGATGATCCAAAGGTTATTGAATACAATGTACGGATGGGAGATCCCGAATCAGAAGTGGTCTTGCCAAGGCTCAAAAATGACTTGGTAGAGATTTTTCAGGCCATTGCCAGTCAAACACTGGACAAAATTGAAATTGAAATCGATCCACGTGCCGCTACAACAGTTATGTTGGTATCTGGTGGTTATCCTGAAAGTTATGAAAAAGGCAAGGAAATCACCGGATTGCAAAATCTAACCGACGTTATCCCTTTCCACGCAGGCGCCATATTGAAAGACGGTAAAGTCGTGACCTCTGGAGGGCGTGTGATGGCGATTACCTCAATTGGAAATACGTATCAAGAGGCCATAAAAAAATCTTATCAGAATATAGAAAAACTACATTTTGATAAGATGTATTACCGTAAGGATATTGGTTTCGATTTATAAATACGAATGGGATGAGATGCTCTTATCGTCTTCATTATTATCATCATGTTCTTTTAATTGAAGCATCCAATACACAAATGCCACAAAAGTAATGATGATAAGTATCCAAGAGACAAAATTGGCAAGCCACCAATTGCTGAGTTCCAATTCTCTTAAAGCATCAAAAGGCAATAATAAATACTCAAAAAAAGCTGCGAAGCCATTCCAAAAATCAGTCATGATAATAAATATTATATTTACAAGACAAAATTACGTTATTTTTATTTGAAATGTTCCATAAAGTGACAACGAATTTTGTTTCCATGGAAGTAAAGACTCAGTAAGAAACCCCAGAACACAGCTCTAAATGATTTCAAGTTTTTTTAGTAAAGCAAAACCCATACATCTTCTGGTGGTAAGCGCAATGCTTCTTATTGTTTTTGTTGTGACTAAACTAACGACGCTTACAGAGCCGTTTTCAGTAGAACTTCTCTTAAAGCAGTCCTTTCTTTTTGGCGTGTGTTTAGCATCGCTTTTTGTGCTTGATTTCTTCGTCAGCAAAAACAATCTTACCAAAAGGAATAGTTATAAAATCTTGATGTTCGGTCTGTTTGTGGCCGTTTTACCGGAAAGTTTGGGCAATTCTAAATTACTTATTGCCAATTTATTTATTTTATTGGCCTTGAGGCGTATCATAAGTTTAAGATCCAGAAAAGAAATTAAGAAAAAGCTTTTTGATGCGGCCTTTTGGATCAGCTTGGCAACGCTCTTATTTTTTTGGGCATCATTATTTTATATTTTGATTTTTCTCGCCTTGTTTCTGCATTCCATTGAAGACATTAAAAATTGGATCATTCCCCTAATCGGAATACTGTGCGTTGCCATAATAGCAGCGTCTTATATGATTGTAACAGGGATGGATTTTGAAACCTATCTCAATGGCTTTTTTGACGTGAGTTTTGATTTCACCTCCTTAAACTCAAAGCGTATTATTATAGCTGTTACCTTATTACTGTCTTATGGAGTATGGGCTTCTTTTTATTTTATGAGAAGTATAAAACAACAATTAAAGAGCTATAGACCGTCATTTGTCATCGTTATTGTGTCGTCGTTAATTGCCTTGACGATTATTGTGGTTTCGCCTTATAAAGATGGCAGCGAATTCATATTTTTATTCGCACCCTTGGCTATTATCATGTCTAATTATTTAGAAATTATAACAGAAAAATGGTTTAAGGAAGGTTTGATCCTTGTTTTGATATTAGCTTCTCTATTGAACTTAC
Source organism: Gelidibacter gilvus (assembly GCF_004115975.1). Classification (GTDB taxonomy): domain Bacteria; phylum Bacteroidota; class Bacteroidia; order Flavobacteriales; family Flavobacteriaceae; genus Gelidibacter; species Gelidibacter gilvus. The sequence continues at coordinate 425,520 of NZ_SDDZ01000001.1, forward strand.
TGCTGTAATTTTTCGCCAAATGCCAAATCTCCAGCATCTCCAAGCCCAGGAATGATATAGCCTTTTTCGTTTAGATCTGGATCTACGGTTGCAATCCATAAATGCGTGTCTTTACTAAAATGTTTGCGGATATAATCAATACCATCTTGCGCGCCTATAACGCACGCCAAATGCACTTCCTTAGGTTTTCCAAAAGGTTTTAGTGCTTCGTACGTGGCCACAAGAGATTGTCCTGTGGCTAACATAGGGTCTGCCAAAATAAGGGTTTTATTCTCCAAACTTGGGCATGCCGAATATTCTACAACAATCTCAAAACTATCCGGATTTTTATGATGCTGTCTATACGCCGAAATAAAAGCGTTATCCGCATTGTCAAAATAGTTCAATAACCCATTGTGCAAAGGTACACCTGCCCTTAAGATGGAACAGAGCACAATATCATTGTTCATAATGTTCATCTCGCAAGTTCCCAAAGGTGTTTTAATAATTGCGGGTTTATAATTTAACACCTTACTTATTTCATAACCTAAAATCTCTCCAATACGCTCAATATTTCTTCGAAATCGCATGCGGTCTTGTTGGATATTCACATCTCTCATTTCTGAAATGAACGTGTTTAAAATGGAATTTTTTTCTGTTAAATTGTGAATGTGCATAAGGCTTAAACTCTGTTTTGAATGGTAAAGTTAATTAATTAGAAGTATATTTACGACTTAAATTCATCAGATTATGTTTACAGCAAAAGCCAATGAAATTTTTCAAAAAGTCATCGATACGTATCACATAAAAAATACCGTTGACCAAGTTTTTAAGAACATTTACGACGAAGACGACCACTTGATTGAACATCTTTTATATAGAAAATGTTGGATAGATACCGTGCAATGGCATTATGAAGACATCATCAGAGACCCAAATATTGACCCTGTAGAGGCCTTAAAATTGAAGCGTCAAATTGATGCTTCCAACCAGGATAGAACGGATATGGTAGAATATATAGACGGTTATTTTTTAAGTCTTTATAATGATGTTGAACCTAAACCCAATGCCACGATCAATACGGAAAGTCCTGCTTGGGCCATTGACAGATTATCCATTCTAGCTTTAAAAATATATCATATGAATGAAGAGGTTGAGCGTCCTGATGCCTCTTCGTCGCATAAACTCAATTGTACCACTAAACTTAATGTGCTCTTGGAACAGCGGAAAGATTTGAGCCAAGCTATTGACGACTTACTTGTGGACATTGAGAATGGCGATAAATACATGAAAGTGTACAAGCAAATGAAAATGTACAACGACGATGAGTTGAACCCTGTGTTGCGCGGACAAAAATAACCTAATTCCTGCGCAGCCAGGAACCTCAGTCAAGATCATTTAATAGATGTCCAAACTACCCAAACACATCCTCGTCATCCGTCTTTCTGCCATGGGAGATGTTGCCATGACCATTCCTGTTTTAAGGGCGTTCACGGAGCAATATCCAGAGGTCAAGTTAACTGTTTTGACCAGAGAGTTCTTCACCCCTTTTTTTCGTGATTTAAAAAATGTATCTGTGTATGCACCAGATTTAAAAGGAAAACATGAAGGTTTTTTTGGACTATTGGAGCTTTCAAAAGAATTAAGGATTTTGGGAATTGATGCCGTAGCCGATTTGCACAACGTTCTCCGAAGTAAAATATTAAAAATCTTTCTTTTGGATCTTAAAATCATTCAAGTAGACAAAGGAAGAACTGAAAAGAAAGCGCTAGTCAATGGTAAAGTTTTCGAACAGCTAAAAACCACGCACCAACGTTATAGAGATGTTTTTGAAAAGTTAGGGTTTCCTATTAAAGATTCCGATCCCATTTTTCCGGAACGTGCCGAATTGAATTCCAAAACCCTTGAATTGGTAGGAAAGGGTACCAAAAACTGGATAGGAATTGCGCCATTTGCAGCTTACAAAAGCAAAATGTATCCTTTGGAATTAATGGAAGAAGTGATTAATGAGCTATCAAAAAACTACAAGATCCTATTGTTTGGCGGCGAAGCTGAAGCAGAGTATTTGAGTTCTCTTGAAAATGATCAGATCATCAGTATCGCCGGAAAATTAAGTCTTGATGAGGAATTGGACCTTATTTCAAATTTGGATGTGATGCTTTCTATGGATTCTGGCAACGCACATATGGCAGCTATGTTGGGTGTAAAAGTAGTGACGCTTTGGGGAGTGACCCATCCTTATGCTGGTTTTTTCCCATTTCATCAGAATGAAAATAATGCACTTTTAGCTGATCGAGAAAAATTTCCTAGAATTCCCACTTCTATTTATGGCAATAAATTCCCAGAAGGCTATGAGACGTGTATGGCAACTATCAGTCCAAAAGACATTATTGAAAAGATCGAAAACATCATAAAAAAACCCCGCTAAAAAGCAGGGTTAGATTTAATCTTATGTTAATAGATAGTCCTTATAATAGTAACAATTAAATCAGTTATAAAAATAGAGATTTCATTTTTCTTAACATAATTTTAAGAGAATTACTTCAGTATTTTCGATGAAATAAAGGATTTCATGGATTAAATGTACTTATCCTCAATTTTTATGAGGCATCAAATATCATCATAATCAATTTTAATATTTGGTGTTAATGGGTGTGCCTGACAGGTTAAGATCAAGCCTTCAGCAACTTCGCCATCGGTCAAAATATTGTTTTGACGCATTTTAGCTTCACCTTCAATCACTCTCGCCAAACAACTACTACAAATACCACCTTGGCAAGAATAAGGTGCATCTAAATCGTTATCAAGAGCGGCCTCAAGAATGGTCTGTTTTTGTGACATTTCAAAAGTTGTCGTGTCATCATCCAAAACAACGGTAATTTTTGTTTGTCCATCAGGAATGGTCGCCGTATCCCTTTCTGTAGGTTTTGCAGCCTTGAACAACTCAAAAAACACGCGGTCTTTAGGGATTTCATGTTCTACAAGTACATCTTTAACCGTGTGGATCATAGCTTCCGGACCACATAAGTAGAAGGCATCAATACTCAAGTCTTTGTGCTTGTGCTTTAAAATCAGGTTGACCGTGCTTTTTTCAATCCGTCCAAAAATAGAATCATCTTCTTGCGCTTGACTAAATACAAACTGAATGGCCAAACGATCGCTATGTTGACGATAAAGATCAAGTAATTCGCTCATGAACATTGTATCGTCTGGGGTTTTATTACCATATACCAAAACTACATTACTCATGACCTCTTCTTCCAGAGCGCATTTAATGATGCTTAAAATAGGTGTAATTCCACTTCCTGCTGCAAAGGCAGCAATATGTTTGGTTTTGGAATCATTCGGTTCAAAAATAAAATGGCCTCTTGGTGGCGCGATTTCCAATTGGTCTCCAACCTTCAACTGTTTGTTGACATAGGCAGAAAAAGTACCATCTTTTACTTCTTTTACAGCCACTCTTAAATCGCCGCTTTTTGGCGAAGAACATAAGGAGTAATCACGTCTTATTTCTGTACCATTAAGGTTAGATTTTATGGTGATATATTGGCCTGCTTTGAATTGAAAGGCTTCTTTGAGATGTTGAGGGACTTCAAAGTTGAGGGTAACCGATTTGGAAGTTACTCTCTCAATATTTTTTATGGTTAGGGTGTGAAAATGTGACATGTTATAATTTTTCCCCAAAAGTAACGAAAGCTTATAATAAATGCCACCTCTCTAACAAAATTATAAGAGAAGAACGGCTGTTTTTAAGGTGAAAGGCTTCTTAAACTTCCTTTGATTGAAATTTGTTTGTAACAATAAGTGTATTAATATTACCAATGTTTAAATCACAACCCAAACAGTATGTTTAAATATTTTATTAGTCTCGAGTGGAAATCCTTTATAAGATCAGCTTCTTTTAAAACCAATCTCTTCCTAAAAATAATGATGATTTTTGGCGCGCTATGGATGATAGCCTCATTTTCAATATTAGGGTTTGGGGTTTATTTTATGATTGAGGATGTCCTGAAAATGGAACCTTTTCAAGTGGTCAATCAAGTCTTAATTTATTATATGGTCTTTGACTTGGTGTTTCGGTATTTTCTTCAAAAAATGCCCGTTATGAACATCAAACCTTTAATGTATTTGCCCATTAAAAGAAAAGAAATTGTCAATTTTGCAATTGGTAAAACCATGATTTCGTTTTTCAATGTTCTGCATGCGTTTTTCTTTATTCCTTTTTCGATAGTACTTATCATGAAAGGTTTCCCTGTTTTACAGGTGTTGGCTTGGAATCTTGCTATTTTAGGATGGATCTATTGTAATAATTTCCTCAATATCTTCGTCAACAATAAAGATGTGGTATTCTTTGCGGTCATTGGTTTTATTGTCGTGATGATTGGGCTTCAGTATTACGGTATTTTTGACATCACACAATTTACCTATCCTATTTTTAACTCATTTTACGCAGTGCCCTATTTGGCATTTATTCCTGTAGTATTGGCAGGGGTGTTTTATAAGATAGCGTTTACCTATTTCAAAAAGAACTTGTATTTGGACGCTGGTCTTTCCGTAAAACATGACATAGCAGAAACTCAAGATTATACCTGGTTGAACCGATTTGGAAGCATGTCCACCTTCCTTAAGAACGACATTAAATTGTTGAGACGCAATAAACGTTCAAAAACGACTTTGTTGATGAGCGTGTTGTTTATATTCTACGGATTGCTGTTTTTTACCGGGTCAGTTGAAGCCTACGATGGACCTTTCTGGAGAATCTTTGCCGGTATATTTATTTCTGGCGGATTTTTATTCACCTTCGGACAATTTGTGCCAAGCTGGGACAGTGCGTATTATCCATTAATGATGAGCCAAAATATTCGTTATAAAGAGTATATCGCTTCAAAATGGTATTTAATGGTCATTGCCACTATAATTTCAACCATCATTTCTGTTTTTTACCTGTATTGGGGATGGCAGGCATATGCTGCGGTTGTAGTTGGCGCCATTTACAACATTGGCGTAAACAGTCATTTGGTACTTTGGGGAGGTGCGTATATAAAAACGCCAATTGACCTGACCACAAGTAAAAAAGCTTTTGGAGACAAACAGGCGTTTAATGCGAAGACCTTGTTATTGACCATTCCAAAATTGTTATTGCCAATGGTCATTTATGCCGTTGGACATTTTACACTAGGTGAAGTTTTTGGTTTTGCTTTGGTTGCAATTGCAGGATTGACCGGATTTTTATTCAAGAATAAAGTATTCGATATTATAGAAAAAGTCTATAAATCAGAAAAATATAAAACATTAGCAGCTTACAAACAAAACAACTAATTATGATAACAGTATCCAATCTATCAAAATCATATAATGCGGGCCCGGTTTTAAACATTGAAAACCTCGACATTCCAAAAGGTCAGAGCTTTGGCTTGGTGGGCAATAATGGTGCAGGAAAAACCACGTTTTTCAGTCTTTTGCTCGATTTGATCCAGCCCACCACAGGATTCATTAAAAGTAAGGACATCCAAGTCAATGAAAGTGAAGACTGGAAACCTTTTACTTCGGCTTATATTGATGAAACATTTTTAATTGGCTATTTGACTCCAGAAGAATACTTCTATTTTATTGGGGAATTACGCGGTCAAAATAAAGCCGATGTGGATGCTTTATTAAAGCAATTTGAAGACTTTTTCCATGGCGAAATATTAAACCAAAAAAAGTATCTAAGAGATTTGAGCAAGGGCAACCAGAAAAAGGTAGGCATTATCGCCGCACTCATCGGGAATCCCGAAGTCATCATTCTTGATGAACCTTTTGCAAATCTTGATCCAACCACCCAAATCCGTTTGAAACAGATCATCAAAAATCTTGCAGGGCAACAAGGCGTTACGGTACTGGTATCAAGTCATGACCTGATGCATGTTACGGAAGTGAGTGATCGGATTGTAGTTTTGGAAAAAGGAGAAGTTATAAAAGACTTGGCCACAAGTGCAGCCACGTTGAAAGAATTGGAAGCACATTTCGCAGGGGAATAACTGGATATCGTAGCGAAACAACACCTCACAGATTTTTACTTGTCCGCCTAAGGAGGAAAACCTGTGAGGTCTTGTCACATCTTCTGTACATGAAATGAAACGCCTTTCCATCTGATAGTTCAGGTAAGTGTTGTTGATTCTAACTGATACTCGAAGGATTTTTGAAACAAACGTAAAATTGCAATTTGGTACTTTTGTTTTGGGATTTTTAAGTTTTACATCTCCGCACCTATACGAGAGATACCTGAGAAACACCCAAGTAACAGGCATCGAAAAGTCCACTGATTTTTCCCCTATAATTCAAAAAGATGCTTATTTTTACAGCATTGCATAATATTTGCAGCTGTTTTCAGTTATCTTATGAACCTAATACGACCCACGTTGCACAGCTTTTATAAATCCATATTATTTCTGGTTTTGACGGCACTTATAGTCACAAGTTGCTCGCGCAAGAAGGATACCTTCATCAACAGAAATTTCCATGCAATGGGCACAAAGTATAATATTCTCTATAATGGAAATATTGCGCTGGAAAATGGAAGAGCCGCCGTGGACGATGCGTTTACGGATAATTTCTGGGAGTTGCTTTCTGTAGAACGTATGGAAACTACCGATGATTTTATGCTTCCGGGACAATCTAAAAATTCCGATTTTGAACGTGCTGAAGAAAAAGCAATTAAAGCAGTTCAAACCCATGGCATGAATATCAAAGGCAGGGAATACAACCCTCAAATTGATGAAGCTTATTTATTGCTTGGAAAAGCACGTTATTTTGACCAACGTTTTATTCCAGCAGTGGAAGCCTTTAATTATATTCTTTACAAATACGCGGCTAGCGACAAAATCAATGAAGCAAAGATTTGGCGTGAGAAAACGAACATGCGACTTGAAAACAATGAGCTTGCCATCAAGAATTTAAAGCGATTGATGCGACAGGAAAAATTGAGCGATCAGGATTTAGCCGACGCTACCGCTACTTTGGCGGAAGCCTACATCAACATTGAGGCAAAGGACAGCGCTTTGACCCAATTGGCAATTGCAGCCGCACATACTAAGAAAAACAACGAAAAAGCACGTTACAATTATATCAGGGGCCAACTTTACAATGAGTTTGGCTATAAGGACAGTGCCAATATTGCCTTTGATAAGGTGATTAATTTGCACAGAAAAGTACCTCGAGCTTATTATATCAACGCACATTTGGCAAAAGCCGCCAACTTTATGTTGGATACTGGCGATGTTTTAGCATTCCATGAATATCTCACTGACCTTGAAGAGGACAGAGAGAACCGACCATTTTTGGACAAAATCTATTACCGGATTGCAGAATTCCATAAAGAGGCCGATCGCGATTCTTTAGCGGTTGTATATTATAACAAATCCCTAAGGTCATCTTCAGGCGATAGACACTTACGAGCTCTCGACTACGTGACGCTGGGCGATATGAGTTTTGACAAATCGGAATATAGAACAGCAGGTGCTTATTATGACAGTACGTTAACCAATATGGTGGTCGACTCCAAACCTTTCCGAACGATCAAACGCAAAAGGGAAAACTTGGACGATGTCATTTATTATGAAGGTGTAGCGCAAGTAAACGATAGCATCTTGAATTTGGTGAGTTTATCTGACGCCGATAGAATCGCCGTTTTTGAAACTTACATCGATAAATTAAAGGCAGAAGCCCAAGAGTTAAAAGAGCAAGAAGAAATTGCCTTGAGGAAGGCCAATTCAGGTATTGTATCCGCTGATAATATCGGCGATAACAGAAATCTGGGGAACATTGCAAGCAGCGGCTCAAAACCACCGGGTGGTGCAAAATCAACATTCTATTTTTATAATTCGAATACCGTAGCCTACGGAAAAAATGAGTTTTTGAAAATTTGGGGAGACCGTTCACTTCAAGATAATTGGCGACTTTCAAGTACGCGAAGTAATGAGCTCACCGTCCAAAGTAATAATTTGGCAATTGACGCTTCAGAAGAGGAACGTTACGATCCGGAGTTTTATGTTTCAAAAATTCCTTCCGATCAAAAAGTTATTGACAGCATCAATAAAGACAGAAATTACGCCTATTATCAATTGGGAGTCATCTATAAGGAAAAGTTTCAGGAATACGAACTTTCAAAAGAAAAGCTCACCACCTTGATGCAGAACAATCCAGAAGAGCGCCTCGTATTGCCATCCAAATACAACTTGTACAAATTATATGGTCGATTGGACGAAACCAATGCTGCAGAGCAGATGAAGCAGGATATCATTACAAATAATCCAGAATCGAGATACGCTGCCATTCTTTTAAATCCAAAATCGGAAATGTCTAAGGACGAGAACAGTCCTGAAAGTATTTATGAGCGTACCTATGCCAGTTATGAAGCACAAAATTTTCAAGAGGTCATCGATCAGAGCGATAAGTACATTCTTGAATTTGAAGGCGAGGCCATTGTGCCTAAGTTTGAAATTTTAAAAGCCTCGGCAAAAGGCCGTCTGTACGGATTTGAAGCTTATAAAGAGGGTGTGAATTATATCGCTTTAAACTTTCCAAATTCTGAAGAGGGCAAACGCGCTCAGGAAATCATGAAAAACGTTATTCCTGCATTATCAGACAGGGAATTTAAAACAGATTCCATTGGCTCCAAATTCAATGTTCTGTACAAGTTTGAAAATACCAGCAATGAAGATTTAGATGCCTTTTTAAAGACATTGAATGATGAGGTCACCCAAATCCGATATTTCGATTTGAGCGTTTCCAAAGATGTTTATGATATTAACACTACTTTTATAGTGGTACATGGCCTAAAGAGTATTTACGGAGCAAGCGGATTTGCCGATTTGCTAAGAGAACGAAAAGCCAATATTACACGACCTTATATTGCCATTTCATCACCTAACTATGAAATTGTGCAAAGACATAAAAACCTCAAAGACTACCTAGAAAATCAATAAACCACCAGAATTATGTTTACAGAAAAACCAAAAAAAGGAAAAACAACCTCAGAATCAGTTAATCAACAAAACACTATAGCAAAAGGTACCACCATTACGGGTGATATCATTAGCGATGGCGATTTTAGAGTTGAAGGAACCATATTGGGCAACGTTAAAACGCCCGGTAAAGTGGTTCTTGGAAAAACAGGAATTATTAACGGCACACTTAAGGGCGCCAATGCAGATATTGAAGGGAAGTTTTCAGGAAAACTTATTCTTTCAGATACCTTATCATTAAAATCCTCAGCTTTTGTTGAAGGCGAAGTAGAAGTGGGCAAATTGGCCGTAGAGCCAGGCGCTGCGTTCAATGCTACCTGTCTAATGAAAGGCACTCTCAAAGACCATAGCAATACAAATACTTCAAAAGCACCAGAAACCAATGCCAGAGCAACCGAAAAAGGGCAACCCGCTTAATAGCTATGCAAAATATTCTGGTATAGGCATCCAAATGTTTGCTATTATCGGAATTGGCAGCTTTATAGGCGTCAAGCTTGACGACCATTACGGCAATGAAGGCAGTCTTTGGACCATTATATTGTCCTTAACGGCCACTATTGTGGCGGTGGTTTTTGTAATAAGACGTATTATTGCAAATTCAAAAGACGATAATTAAAGCCCATAACAAATAATCTATGGTTTTATTCCCTTGTACATTGCGCTTGTCGAAATGAAGGGAAGTGCTTGTCCCGTTTTTTGGTAGGACTTAAATTCCGTGTTGTAATATAAGTGCTATCTACCAACAGGCAGATGCATGCGTTTTTTGAAACACCGTGCGGAATAATCATAACATCCAATAAATTTTCCTTATTTAATGAATCCAACCTTTATAAAAAGACAAGTTAATTTCTTACTTCTCATCACTGTTTTAAGTTTAGTACTTTATGGTATGCATAGTTATTTGCTGACCTATTTTGGAACGGAACTGAAATTGTTTTTTCCCGTGTGGCACATTTATGTCTTTCATTTTGTCGTAACCACCTTGTTGTACACTGCGGTAAACTATAAGTTTTCAACTGGTAAAACGGATATTTTTATGTTGTTCATGATTTGTACCTTCATTAAAATGTTTCTGGCTATTTTGTTTTTGTTACCTATCATATTATCAGATTTTGAGAAGAAACAACCCGACATTTTTAACTTCTTTATTCCTTATTTTATCTTTCTGGGCTTTGAGGTTTACTCCATTACAAAATTCCTCCAAAAAGCACCATAAAGACCCTAGGCTTAATATTGATAAAAAAGTGTTTGACATTTAACATAATGTACGTACATTTGCACGGAATTTAGAGCAAGGTATTTTTAAGCTATTTATAATGACATTAAACACTTTAAGAGCCGTATTATTTTTAGTTTTTTCTGTAGCAATCACCAATTCTGGTTTTGCTTCACAAGATAACGAAGATCAAGATGAAGGGTTCAATGCCACTGAGATGATTATGCATCACGTTAAAGATGCCCATGAATTTCATATTGTAGATTGGAATAATGAACCTATAACTATTGCATTGCCAATCATTCTTTACACCGATAACGGCTTGGTTACGTTCATGTCAAGCGAATTTCATCACGATGATTCAGGATCGCAAATTGTTGAAAAAAATGGTGAGCGCTTTGTGAAATATCATGAAAAAATCTATCAATTGGGCTCTGGCGTTGATGCCTTGGCTTTTGATGAGGAAGAGCACCCAACAAATGCCACTTTGCCACTAGATTTCTCCATTACCAAAAACGTCTTTATGATGTGGGTGTCAGTGCTTGTATTGTTCTTAATATTTATTTCTGCAGCAGGTAAATACAAAAAATCAAATAATTTCATACCAAGAGGCATTGCTTCCTTTGTTGAACCTTTAGTGATTTTCATTAGAGATGAGGTAGCTATCCCTATGATTGGTGAAAAGAAATACAGAAAATTCATGCCGTTCTTGTTGAGTGTGTTTTTCTTTATTTGGATCAATAATATTTTTGGATTGATTCCTATTTTAAACGGTGCCAACGTGAGTGGTAATATTGCATTTACTTTGACTCTGGCCTTGTTCACCTTCTTTATTACCATGTTCAGTGGTAATAAAAATTACTGGAAGCATATTTTCTGGATGCCAGGCGTTCCAGTGCCGATGAAACTATTCTTAGCACCGATTGAGCTTATTGGGATGTTTGTAAAACCATTTTCATTAACCATTCGTTTGTTTGCTAACATTACGGCCGGACATATTATTATCTTATCGTTAATGTCTCTAATCTTTACCTTTCAAAGCATCGCTATTGCACCGGTATCGGTTGGGTTTTCATTGTTCATTTTAATTATAGAAATTGTAGTTGTTGCAATTCAAGCATATATATTTACCGTGTTGTCTGCCTTGTATATAGGTATGGCCACTGCGGAAGAAGACAATCATTAATTAATTTAAATTTTATATTATGACTATTACAGGAATTGCAGCATTAGGAGCTGGTATGGCGGTTATTGGAGCAGCTATTGGAATTGGTAAAATTGGTGAAGCAGCTATGAATGCTATGGCTCGTCAACCAGAAATCCAAGGAAAACTTCAAACTTCAGCGCTTATCTTAGCGGCTTTCGTAGAGGCAGTAGCACTTTTTGGTGTTGTTGCGGCGATCATCGTTAGCTAGGTAACTATTAAGAAGAACACAGAAATAACGGTTGGTTATTTCTGTGTTTTATTACACTTCGAAGTTGTAAGGTCGAAGAAAAAATTTAAATTATAAAAAATAAAACCTATTATAGATGGATTTAATTACACCAGGGTTAGGACTTGTTTTTTGGTCACTCATTACTTTTTTCATTCTACTTGTAGTATTGAGAAAATTCGCATGGAAACCAATTTTAGGAGCTGTAGATGAACGTGAGAACGGCATTAAGAATGCTTTGGAAGCGGCTGATAAAGCGCGCAAGGAAATGGAGAATCTTAAGGCTGATAACGAACGTATCCTTAACGAAGCACGTGCTGAGCGTGAAGCTATGTTAAAAGATGCGCGTGATATCAAAAACAAGATGGTCAATGATGCCAAAGAAGAAGCACAGGAACAGGCCACTAAAATGATCGCTCAAGCTCAAGAAGCTATTGAAAACGAAAAGAGATCGGCTATGGCTGAACTTAAAAATCACGTGGCAAGCTTATCTATTGAGATTGCTGAAAAAGTAGTACGTGAAGAATTATCCAACAAAGGCAGACAATTAGAATTGGTCGAGGCTATGTTAGGTGATGCAAAATTGAATTAAGAGATTAAGTATAATTAAATAAGATCCCTGCCTTCGCAGGGAGTAATATGGCACAAAGAAGAACAGCAATACGTTACGCAAAAGCAGTTTTGGAGCTGGCTAAAGACCAAAAGTCGGCAGAGCTTGTCAATGCTGATATGAAGTCCATTGCTAATGCTGTAGAAGCAAGTACAGAATTAAAAGACATGCTTTTGAGTGCTGTAATACCTGCTGCAACAAAAAAATCGGCGTTATTGGCAATTTTCAAGGACCTTAACAAATTAAGCTCAAGTCTGATTGATACTTTAATTACCAACAAACGAATTAATATATTGGGTGAAGTAGCGCAAAAGTATACAGAGCTATTTAATGAAAGTCAAGGCAAGCAAGTAGCAAAAGTTACTTCGGCGGTGCCATTAACTGAAGCGCTTCAAGCTAAAGTATTGGCGAAAGTAAAAGAGCTCACCGGGAAGGAAGCAGAAGTTGTAAACATTGTCGACGAATCCATTTTGGGTGGCTTCATTTTGCGTGTTGGAGATATTCAGTACGATGCAAGTATTTCGAACAAATTAAATAAGTTAAAAAGAGAATTTACATTAAACTAAAAGTTTTATTGATTTGTCACACTGAGCGCAGTCGAAGTGGTACAAGAAAATCAATGGAAATAATATCTAATAGAAAATGGCAGAAGTAAAACCAGCTGAAATTTCAGCAATCTTAAAGCAACAATTGTCAGGATTTGAAGCTAGCGCTTCATTGGACGAAGTAGGAACAGTTTTGACTGTTGGAGATGGTATTGCCCGTGTTTACGGCTTAGCAAACGTTCAATATGGCGAATTGGTTGAATTTGCAGATGGTCTTGAAGGCATCGTACTGAATCTTGAAGAAGATAACGTAGGTGTCGTATTGTTGGGACCTTCAGTGGGTGTCAGCGAAGGCTCTATTGTAAAACGTACAGAACGTATTGCTTCCCTAAAAGTTGGTGAAGAAATCGTAGGACGTGTTGTTGATACTTTAGGAACTCCAATTGACGGAAAAGGTCCTATTGGTGGAACGCTTTATGAAATGCCATTAGAACGTAAAGCTCCTGGGGTTATTTACCGTGAACCGGTAACTGAACCATTACAAACAGGTATCAAATCTATTGATGCCATGATTCCTGTAGGTAGAGGACAACGTGAGTTGGTTATTGGTGACCGTCAAACTGGTAAAACAGCAGTTTGTATTGATACCATTATCAACCAAAAAGAATTTTTTGATGCAGGTGAGCCTGTATATTGCATCTATGTAGCCGTTGGACAAAAAGCGTCAACAGTTGCTTTAATTGCAAAAACATTAGAAGAAAAAGGAGCAATGGCTTACACAACAATTGTTGCGGCCAATGCATCGGATCCTGCTGCAATGCAAGTATATGCGCCATTTGCTGGTGCTGCAATTGGTGAGTATTTTAGAGATACTGGCCGTCCTGCATTGATTGTTTTTGATGACTTATCAAAACAAGCAGTAGCCTACCGTGAAATTTCGTTATTGTTACGTCGTCCACCGGGACGTGAGGCGTATCCAGGTGACGTTTTCTACCTTCACTCAAGATTATTGGAGCGTTCTGCAAAAATCATCAATAATGATGCTATTGCTAGAGAAATGAACGATTTGCCAGATGTGTTGAAACCAATCGTAAAAGGTGGTGGCTCATTAACGGCATTGCCTATTATTGAAACACAAGCAGGTGACGTATCGGCATATATTCCTACCAACGTAATTTCTATTACTGACGGACAGATTTTCTTGGATGGTGACTTGTTTAACTCTGGGGTTCGTCCAGCAATTAACGTGGGTATTTCAGTATCTCGTGTTGGTGGTAACGCACAGATTAAATCCATGAAAAAAGTAGCTGGAACCTTAAAATTAGACCAAGCACAATTCCGTGAACTGGAAGCGTTTGCTAAGTTTGGTTCTGACCTTGATGCGGTAACCTTGAACATTATTGAAAAAGGAAGACGTAACGTTGAGATCTTGAAACAAGCTCAAAACGATCCCTTTAAAGTTGAAGATCAAGTGGCCATCATTTACGCCGGATCTAAAAACTTATTGAGAGATGTTCCTGTAGAGAAAGTAAAAGAATTTGAACGTGATTACTTAGAATTCTTAAGAGGTAAGCACAGTGATACACTTGCAGCCTTAAAGGCAGGAAAACTTACGGATGAGATAACTGATACATTGGCAGCAGTGGCTAAGGAATTATCGGCGAAGTATAGAAAATAAAAAGTTATGAGTTTAGAGTTATGAGTTCAGAGTTAATAATCTCGAATAAAGAATTCATAACTCCACACTCATAACTTGAAAAAAGATGTCATTAGATAGCAGTCCAATTCGCATGCGAGATTGTTCTTTTTACTGATAAATTAAAACAAAACAAAGACTTTGAGTTAGCATCTCAAATATTAAAGAGTGGAACAAGTATTGGTGCCAATACAAGAGAAGCTCAAAGAGGTGTAAGTACAAAGGATTTTAAAAATAAATTTGGAATAGCCCTTAAAGAGGCTGACGAAACCAAATATTGGTTGGAAATTCTTGAAGCAACAGGAAGAGACGTACCAAAAGACCTGAAGGATAAGTGTGAAGAGTTAATTAGAATTTTAGTAGCTATAATTAAAAACTCATAACTCTGCACTGATAACTCATAACTTGAAAAATGGCAAACTTAAAAGAAATACGTAACAGAATTACATCGGTGTCTTCCACGATGCAGATTACCAGTGCCATGAAAATGGTATCTGCTGCAAAGTTGAAGAAAGCGCAAGATGCGATTACTGCTATGCGTCCGTATTCTGATAAATTAACGGAACTATTACAAACCTTAAGCGCGACTTTAGATGCAGATTCTGGAAGTGAATTTGCAGAACAGCGTGATGTCCAAAATGTAACTTTGGTGTCCGTAACTTCCAATAGAGGTTTGGCAGGGGCATTTAACTCAAATATTATCAAAGAAACCAATCGTTTGATAAAAGAAGAATATGCCGGTAAAAATGTTTCTGTTTTTGCAATAGGAAAAAAAACCAGCGATGCTTTTAAGAAAGGTGATCGAGTGATTGCCAATAAAAGCGATGTTTTTGACGATTTGACCTTTGACAACGTTGCAGAGATAGCAGACTTGTTGATGGAACATTTCTTGACTGAAAAAACGGATAAAATTGTTTTAGTGTATAACAAGTTTAAGAACGCCGCAACTCAAGAGATCATGAGCGAACAGTTTTTACCAATTGTTCCGATCGAAGGTGATGAGGAAATTGACACCGATTATATCTTTGAACCTTCAAAAGCAGAAATCGTTAAAGAATTAATTCCTAAATCTTTGAAGACACAGCTTTATAAAGCCCTTAGAGACTCTTTCGCTTCAGAACATGGCGCGCGTATGACTGCAATGCATAAAGCAACAGATAACGCCACAGAATTGAGAGATCAGCTTAAGTTGACCTATAACAAAGCACGTCAAGCTGCCATTACTAATGAAATCTTAGAGATTGTTGGTGGAGCGGAAGCGCTTAATAACTAAATAACAAATTCCTGCGAAGGCAGGAATCTCATATTGAAAAGCCTCACCCTCCAAAGTGAGGCTTTATTTTTGTTCCATTACCGCCACAGAATTGAGCGATCAGCTCAAGTCCAGCTACAACAAAAACCTACAACAAAGCCTTTTTTCGCCCCCCAAAAAACTTTCCATGTAACATTTTAATGATTTTGTATCTAAAGGGAAAATCATTTAAAATCTCTATCATGAAAACAATTAAAAACTATGTATTTGCAATTATCGGCCTGGTCAGTTTCTCAGTTTCTGCCCAAAACAAAACTTTTGAAGTTGCTATTGTAGGAACAGGCGATCCCATTTTGTTCTTTCCAGGATTTACATGTCCTGGCGAGGTGTGGGAGGATGTAGTTAAGGAATTATCCAAAAACCATACCTGTCATGTCTTCACGTTTGCTGGATTCGGAACGGTGCCAGCCATTGAAAAACCGTGGTTACCTAAGATTAAAGAAGGTATCTCACAATACATTTCGGAAAATCAATTGGAAAATGCTACCATTGTAGGGCATAGTTTGGGCGGTACATTAGGCCTATGGCTAGCTTCTGATAGTCGCTTTGATTTTAAAGAAATAATTGTTGTGGATGCGTTAGCCTCCACCGGTGCTTTAATGATCCCTAATTTTGATAGTGAAACCATCGTGTATGACAATCCTTTCAATCAAAGTTTACTGACTATGGATGATGACAACTTTGAAATCATGGCAACGCAAATGGCCTCCGGAATGGCTTTAAATAAGGACAAGCATGACCAAATTAGATCATGGATTTTACAAACCGATCGTGAAACCTATGTTTACGGGTTCACCGATTTGCTTAAATTAGATTTAAGAGAAACTATCTCCAAAATTACAGTTCCAGTAACTATTTTGGCGGCCACCCAACCTTATGGAGAGGCAGCAGTTAGGACCATTTATGAGGAGCAATATAAAAACCTTAAAACGTATACCATTAAATATGCGCCTGATGCTGCACATTTCATCATGTACGATCAACCAGATTGGCTATTAAAAAACATCTCGGAAGCACTGCAGTAACCAATGACACCACAAAAGAAAGCGTTTGAACAGATTTACGAGACCAACTACCCAAAAGTGTTCCGTCTTTGCCAAGGGTACACCAATGGCGACGAAGCTTTGTCAAAGGATTTGGCGCAGGAAGTCTTTATAAAGTGTTGGCAACATTGGGATTCCTTTCGAAACCAATCGAATATATCCACTTGGATCTACAGAATTGCCGTAAACACCTGTCTTCTTGAATTGCGCAATAAAAAAACAGTCCCTATTGCCAACCATTTGAAACATTTGGAGGCATCCGAAGACACCATTTCTGTTTCAAAAGAGTTCCAGTTGCAACAGTTGTATCAGTGCATCGGAAAATTGAATACCGACAATAAATCAATTATTTTACTCGAATTGGAAGGCTTGCCTCAAAAGGAAATCGCCGAGATTATAGGACTAAGCCATGAAGCCGTTAGGGTAAGAGTCCACAGAATAAAAAGCGAATTAACTAAATGTGTTAAAAAATGAAAACATTCGAAGATTTAAAATCGCAATGGGAAGAACAATCGCAACCCGAAATACCTAATGATGGTTCTAAAATCGTCATGCAAAGAATAAACGATATTCAAAACAAACAGCGGATTACCAATGCGGTCCTTTTGACCACGACCATGGTTTTGATTGGCTTTTTCTTTTATGTTAATGCCTATTCAAGCCTTGTGGTAAGCTTAGGACTGCTATTAATGATTGGTTCGTTAATAGTGAGGATCATGATTGAGTTTTTCAGTATTAAAGCCCTTGAGCGCATAGATTTTACAAAGGACGCCGTAACTTTTAAAACCGATATGATCAGCTACTATAAAAAAAGGATAACCACACATTACGTGGCAACACCCATAATTCTTGCGCTTTATGCCACTGGGTTTATCCTACTATTGCCTTCATTTAAACAAAACCTGTCACAAGGGTTTTACAGGTATATTGTGGTTTCGGCAATAGTCATTTTAATCGTCATGGTGTTTTTTATCTGGAAGCAGATTCAAAAGGAATTGAACAGCTTAAAACAACTTAAAAGTTAGGCACCCAACCAACTTTCTTTATTAAGCCTTTTAAATCATTTTAAAAGGCTTTTTAGATGATAATACTGAAATTGGATGTGCGAGTTTTGTAATAGCAAGGTGAAGCTTAAAAATGCTGGAACGCGTTTGCATCTCGTAGCTCCGCTCCGATAAAACAGCGAGCCATGTCACAACCCCAAAGTTTACAAATTATAAACCTTCAAGATGATGAAATTTATAGTTACAGCGCATACGTTAACGATTGGTATTTGCGCAAGCGTAGGAAGAGAATAGTGTGCCAGGGGATACATTGGCGCGTGAGCGGGGCAACAAGCTCTTAAAACAAGCTTTTGCAATTGCAATAGTGGGATTGGTATATGATGAGGCGCATAGAAGTACTTTGGTGGAAATTAAATACATTTTTACTTGTTTTTCAGCACCGTACTTTATTGTATGTGGTTTTTTTATCCAAGATTCACATTGAACAAATAACCCACTAAAGCAGTCAGTCCCATGGCGACAGTTCCCCAAAATGTAATTCTGATAATTGCTTTTGCGATACTTGAACCACCAGTTTTAGCTGCTAAAGCTCCTAAAATTATCAGAAAAAACAGTGCGAAACCGTAAAGAGAATATTCCAGACTTTTAAAAGGAAGAAAGAGCGTTACTAAAAATGGAAGTAAACCTCCTACTGTAAATGCAGCACCAGATGCAAATGCAGCTTGTATAGGTTTAGCCTGACTAATTTCATTAATTCCTAACTCGTCTCTAATATGAGCACCCAATGCATCGTGTTCCGTTAACTCTTTAGCTACTGTTAATGCCGTATCTTTTTTTAGACCTCTTTTTTCATAAATTTCTGCTAGTCGTTGTAATTCCAGTTTGGGCATTTCTTTCAATTCAATTTTTTCACGCTCAATATCAGCCTTTTCTACGTCTGTTTGTGAACTTACCGAAACATATTCTCCAGCAGCCATTGATAAAGCACCAGCAACTAGTCCAGCCAATGTTGCCAAAATAACAGGCTCTCGTAAATCACTTGCAGCAGCAACTCCAATCGCGATACTCGCAGTAGATAAAATTCCATCGTTAGCTCCAAGGACAGCGGCTCTCAACCAATTACTTCTGTGTATATAATGATTGTCTAAATAACTATCTAATTCCTCTGTTTTTTCTGACATTTCTAATGTTTGTTCAAATTATATACAACGGTTTGTAAAAGATTAGTAGCCGATGGCGAATCTCAAATCTTTAATTTATTGCAAAATTCGTATGTAAGCTACAATATTCCTATTACAACCATGCTGGCTATGACTTTTATATTTTGTGACCACCAGTAATTTTTTCTTTCGTAATGTCTTTATTTTGGTATTTATTGAAGATTTCCGTTCTTATTTATACCGGTCCCATTAGATCAGTTCCGTCAAGCTCCATACGAGTATCAATAATATTTTAAAGTGAATTGGCGGCATCGTATCCAGCTTTGATAGCATGCGAAATATCAGAAACCTTTGAACAGTCGCCTACTTTAACCACCGAAATGCCGCGGTCGCTCAGAGCTTTCGTGTCGAATTTCTCGGGATGCGAGCCACTAGCCATCACAACATAGTCGCACGGAATTTTTACAACCTTACCATTCGGTTCTTCGCAGATTAATTCACCCACAGCAATGTTAGTCACTTTGTGTTCTGTAAACTGCGCCACCCCATGCTTGTTAAATAGTTCGAGCATTGTAGGTAAAACGGTGGGGCCGATCTCGCCTGCAATCTTGTCGCGCATTTCCACTATAGATACTTTACAGCCTTGCTCGGCAAGATATTCAGCAGTCTCACAGCCTACCATACCTCCTCCTATAACTGCCACACGACCAGATACGTTCTGCTCGCCTGCAAGCACTTTCCAGGCATCACACACGTTAGAACCATTCACGCCTGGGATTGGGGGAATAAAATTTGTTGCGCCTACCGCTACAATCACAGCTTCGGGTGCCATTGCCAGAATACTCTCGCTGGTGGCCTTTTCGCCCAACCGTAGTATGACGCCATTGGAGTGTATCGCGTGCTCAAGATCTTCCACTGTACGACGTATTTCACTCTTCCGTGGAGGCTTGTCTGCGATGTTCAATTGCCCGCCCAGCTTGGTATCTTTTTCGATTAGCGTCACATGATGTCCTTTAATTGCAGAAACGCGTGCGGCTTCAAGCCCAGCTGGACCGCCTCCGATGACCACCACCTTTTTCTTTAGGTTTGTCTGAGTGATGATTCTCGTTTCTTCAAAGCCGTTTTCCGCATTTACGACACAGGCGATGAACCCGCCGGTCATTACCGCATCTACGCAGCCCTCGTTGCAACAGATACAGCGAATAATACTTTTTGCCTTTCCGGCGGCAGCCTTGTTTATCCAATCAGGATCTGCCAAGAGTGCACGCCCAATTCCTACCATATCAACCTTGCCAGCTTCAAGTAATTCTTCTGCCATCTCAGGATCGATGATTCGCCCTGAGGTGCTGACAGGAATTGTGACCGCTTGCTTAACTGTGCCTGCGATATCTGCAAAGAAACAATTAGGTTGTACACCCATCGGTGGAATGGTATCTGCCAAATTTCCTGTATGGTTCGCCTGAGCAACATGTAGCATATGTACACCAGCTTCTTCAAGCAACTTTGCAAATTGCGGAGCATCAGCCTCATCAATTCCGCCTTTTCCAAGCGCTGGGGTTACTACAGGTAATTTATATTCGATGATCAAATCAGGCACAGCTTCTCTTAGCGCTTTTACCAACATTAATGCAAATCGGGTTCTGTTTTCTAGGCTGCCTCCAAACTTGTCAGTTCGATAATTCATTTTCGTACTACATAGTGCGCCCACAAGCCTGTCACCATGCACCTGGATGGCATCAATCCCCGCTTTTTGAGCGCGTACAGCACAGGCGCACATCTTTTTAAGGATTTCCATCAACGCTTCTTCCGTCACTTCGTTAACGAAATTGTCCATATCATGGTGTAACCGCGCACGTACTTTGTCCTGTTCACCATTGGCAAACATTAAGTTGAGGGCATCAACGTCATATTCTGGATGAAAAATCTGTACACCGATTTTTGCACCATACGCATGTACGTTGTCTGCGAGCAATTTAAAGCTCTCGATTTGACTATCTTCATAGAGCTTTGGCGTTGGAGCAAAACTTCGGATAGGTGCTACATCACCCAGAACGATATAGCCCACACCTCCCTTAGCAAGTCGGGTATAAAAAGCACGACTCTGTGCACTTATACTTCCGTCCTTAGCTTCATAGCCCGTGGTGAGTGGAGGAAGCAATAGCCGGTTCTTGAACGTAAGGCCACCAATGGTAATCGGTTCTAATATTTTCATCATGATTTTTTATTAATCATAAAAGTCAAGTAATACGCTGACCTTTATCTAATTATTTAAATTTCTAAAAGGACTACTTGATTCTATTGACATTCCCTAATTTAGATATATCCGTTTTTACTTCTGCGGGGTTGCCATAATAATTTATGTTGCCTAATCCTTTCATTGTAATATCGATGCTTTCTTCAGCATAAACAGACATATTCTCCATTCCTTCGCTAACTATTTTTACCCTTTTAGATTTAAATTCTGAAGCATCTATTTCTCCTAATCCTACCGAATTAATAGAGGTTAAATTTGAGGTTCCTTTTATTTTAATAGAGCCGATAGACTTAGAAGTTAAGCTGAATGTTTCTACTTGGCAATCGTCTATTATAATTTCCCCAACCCCTTTGTTACTAATACTTAATTCATCACTAATGAATTTATTCTTAATGTGAAGAGTGCCTATACTTTCAAAGTTTACTTTCGCTAAGTGAGGAGAACCTACTCGTACAACAAGTTTCTTTTTGCCGGTAAACTTTCGTTTGTTTCTCATTTCAATAGAAAGTTCACCTTCATCATCTGATACTTTTAGGGCATCAATTAAAATGGAGCTACCCGAAACATTTAAATAAGCGCTATCGGATTGTTCATAAAAGACTTCTCCGATTAGTTCTAAATTCAAACTTGTAAATTCGGAAATATCATAAGTCTTTGAAGTATTTGACTCGGACTTCAAATCTTTGCAGGACACCAGAGAGAATAGTGTAAAAACCGCTGTAATTAAAATAGTTGCTTTTTTCATGATTTGTATTTATTTATTTTTAAATGTAAAGTTTTTCTACGGTCGATAATTTTACTTACAGCATACCATCAGTATTATTTAGTTTCGAACTTTTAGAACCAACTGAATAAAAAAATTAAGATTTATTCCATTTATCTATAGTTTTTCTAATTTCATCAGATAAATGGGTTTGAAATTCATGCAACTGTCTCAAGTCATCGTTGAACTCTTTGCTCTTGGACTCCGCTCTAAATTCCAATACATCTTCAAGAAGCAGATTAAAGGAGCTCATGCTTTTTTCAAATCCTTTTTTCCAACCATCAACATCTATCATAAAATAGCGTTTCCTATCGCCACTGAAAGTTCGGTAAGTGAGTGTTCCTTCTTTCAAATACATATTCACGGCATTACTAACCGAGCTTTTACCTGCATTTAAAAATTCTACGATATCGGCGAAGCTACGATAGGGGGGATCTGATAATAACAAATAGGCAAACACCCTGCCTTCGATGGGCGTTCTACCATACTTTTCTATGGATACTCCCAACTTTTCAACCTTATCTTTCAGTATTGCTTCATCTTTCATAATGCAAATATAATAAATATTGTTTAGTTCTGAAGCAACAGAACCAAATAATTATTTAAAGTATCGTAATAACAGATAATCCTTTGCTCGTCAATGGTCTATAATTAAATGTTTAGTGCTTAGTCAACCTTTTTGAGAAATAGTACATTTTTTTTTGGTGGTAACGGTAAGTGTATGAGCAGTGGCGTGGTTTGGCACGGACAATTGTAAATATATACTTACTATTGGAAAATCTGCAGAGTTTTCAAAGTTGGCGAGAATAAGCCATTGCTTATGCACATCTTTGTTGCCAATAGTACTTTATGCCACTAAATTTAAACTTCGTTTATTTTCTCTTTCCGACCAGAGAATATAATCCGCACTTTTAGATTTTAAAGCTTCTAAAAATTCAGACCTAATTTCTTTTTCAACGTCGTTTATAATTGCAATAGCCTTTACTTCTTTTTTGGTTGTTTTTTCACGCACCGGTTTTATATCATCCCAAGCGAATAAAAATGTAGATAAATTTGACTTATTTATTGTGTTAAAAGATTTTATAACAATTTCGCTATGTTTTTTTGCAATTTGAAAATCGAAATTAAATTCGAGACCAGTTGCCCCTTTTGAAATAAAGTCAGGAGTGAATATTATATCCTTTGACTCCAAGTAACTCCTAACGTCGTCCTTGAAAATGGAAGCGACATTATGCTGGGAAAGAACATATAAATCGTTAATTTCAATTATGGCAGATAAAAAGTTATGTTTAGCTTGGGAAAAGTTTTCTACATTAATATCTATTTTTAGTTCATCACTTTCATTTCTTACTCCATAATTTAATAAAATAGAATCTAATATATTTCGTCTTTTTTTGGATCCTTGTATGTGTAAACCTTGAAGCTCCAAATTGGACATAGTCTCGCCATTATCACTTAATATTATCTGATTTCCGATTTTTTGGGCATAAATTTCAATCGTGTCGTTAAAAGCTCCAACAAAGGGAGTGTTGATTAAAAACCAGTCCGTACTTGTTCCCTTTTGGATATAAGTTTTTTCTCTTAACCAATTATAATAGTCGTCAACATATGTATTTATCCAATTCAAAGTATTGCTTGTTGTATTTGTATTATTGAAGTTAAATTAATTTTATTAGCAAAGCTAATTATTAATTCATTTAAATCAGAAGGGTTTTTAATATCCTTAACTGGAAAATCTGTATCAGATAACGGAATTGCCCAAGCCAATGGTTTATAATCTTCAACGAATATGTGCATATGAGGTTCTGTTGGCTTAAACCATTTGTCAGCATAAGGTTTGAGGTATTCTGGTAACGTTTCTTTAATTGTTACTGGGTTATGATGTCCTCCTTTATAGTCAATTCTTAAAAGACCTACGAAGGAATTGCTTTCCAAATGATGAATTGATGTTTTAAGAATTATTTTTTGATTTGTAGTTATTTCCAACCAAAATTTATATTCTGAATCCTCGTGAGAAATTAAATCAAGCCTATTTTTTTTATTTCTCAAATCAATTATTTGATTTGGATTGGACAGAGTTTTGTCTAATCCTAATAAATAATCTGCCTCTTCTTTTGTTAGCATATCCTTTCTTGTATTATTGGCAACTTGCTTATACCCATTAAAACGCTACTTCTATCCTATCACATAAACCGTATTTCAGTAGTATAAGTTTTGAATTCTCCCTTCTGAGTTGTTCTGTATTAGGATCAAATCAATTCAAATGAGGCCATATATAGAATAAACCATACAGAAAACCTCTTCCATAAAAAATTGATGCATAGGTGCTTAGGGGAAGTCTTACAAACATAATCTTTATTTATATAATTCATAATATTTATGTTAAAAAAAGTCAAGCTGCTTATAATTCTGTAGAATTGAATTTCTGTTTTGTGCGTGTGTATCAATTATTTTAAAAAAGAAACCCTTCCACCAGCGTCTAGTTCATAACGCCAATGGAAGGGCTTCGGCAACATTCGAAATAGGAGATAATCCAGTAACTGCCACTTTCATAACACTATTTCTGGTTGGTATTATTTTTTATAAAAAAGGATACTTGAGTTCTTTTCTCTTAAATTTAACTTATTTATCGCTTTCATTGGCGCTCGTGTTTCTTATAAGTATTCCATTATAAATAGTGCGACCAAAACAACACTGAAGCGGGCAATTTCCCCTTGAGTTCAAAAGCTTTGAAGACATCAGACTTCACAGATTTCAACCTGTCCGCCGAAGGAGGAAAACCTGTGAGGTCTTTCATGCTTTCCTAATCTCACGATTATAACGTATGCCCGTTTAATCTTCGCCTGTTAGGTATACAATTCATAATACCTACCTTCTTTGGCAATCAATTGTTCGTGGGTGCCGCGTTCAACAATATGTCCTGCTTCAATAACTAAAATCTGGTCTGCTTTTCTAATCGTACTTAAGCGGTGGGCAATTACAATAGTCGTTCGGTCTTAAGTCAATTCAGCCAAACTTTCCCCGATTACCTTTCAATTAATTATTAAGATAATAAGCTTCGGTAGAAAATATTTTGGTTCAACGACGCTATTCGTATATATATTAAGAAACTACGAAAGCTCTTATTAATACTTTCCTGTTTTGATAAATGCAAATAAAAGATTAAATTTATAAGTACAAAATACTAATAATCAATCAACTTGAAGAAAATAATCCAAGAGTTACAGCGTCGCAATGTCATAAAATCAGCACTGGCTTATTTGGTTTTTGCGTGGTTGATTACGCAGGTCATGGCCATTATTATTCCTGCCTTTGATTTGCATACAGCACTATTAAAAACAGCAATAGTTGTGTTGTCGATAGGCTTCCCTTTATGGCTCATATTTTCTTGGGTTTATGAAATTACGCCAGACGGCATCAAAAAAACTGTTGATGTCGACCCTGAAGTTTCCATAGCACCTCAAACGAGCAATCGTCTAAATTACGTCATTATTGCAGGACTGGTTATTGTGATTGGTTTGTTGATTAAAAGCAATTTGTTTCCCAGTGCGAGTGCAGAAAACGAACCGAAAGTTGTACCTGTTGAAGTTGAATCAGACAAATCCATAGCGGTTTTGGCATTTGCCGATATGAGCCCAGAGAAAGACCAAGAGTATTTTAGTGACGGTATCAGTGAAGAGATTTTAAATTTGTTAGTAAAAATTCCAAATTTGAAAGTGATCAGTCGCACGTCCTCCTTTTCTTACAAAGGAAAGGACGTGAAAATAAAAAAAATAGGTGAGGAGCTCCATGTAAACCATGTACTGGAGGGCAGCATCCGAAAATCTGGAAATACTTTCCGCATCACAGCACAATTAATTGATGTCAATACAGGAGCACATATTTGGTCAGAAACCTACGATCGCCAAATGGAAGACATTTTTAAGATACAGGACGAGATTGCTACAAAAGTGACAGAACAATTGAAAGTATCCATTTTAGGCACCTCACTGACTTCTGTAAAAGTGGATCCTGAAGCCTACAATTTGTTATTGAAAGCAAGAAAATTATCTAACCAAAACTCATCCGAAAGTAATAATAATGCCACAAAGCTAGTTAAGGAATCAATTGCCATTGACAGCACGTATGCCCCTGCATGGGCTATTTTGAGTCATCTTTTTTATAGATCTGCTTTCAATTATGGATCGATGCCAATGGACGAAGCGATTAGAGATGGTAAATTAGCTGCGCGAAAGGCGATTGAGCTCGATCCCAACTATGTTGAAGGTTATCTTAATCTTGTGATATTTGAAACGGCATCATGGGATTTTAAAAGTGCTAGTCTATTAATAGAAAAGGCGAAAAAATTAGAGCCAAATAATAGCAGTGTCATATTTGCCCAATCTGATTTTGCAGCAGCTACTGGAAAGATTGATTTGGCAATCGCATTGTTTGCGAAGGCCAAAGATATTGACCCATTGTTTGAAACACATTGGTACATGGGATATTATTATTGGGTGAAAGGGCAATTCGGTCAGGCCGAAGAAAGCATGAACCAATCTTTGTTCTTACATCCTAATGATAATAGTGCCAATACCTTGATGGGAGATATTCAATTAAGTTTGGGACATCCTGAAAAAGCACTGGAGTATTTAGAAAAAGTTACGGAACCATTTTGGCAATTATATAAAAAATCCAAAGCAGTTTACGCCATGGGAAACACACAGGAGGCTGATGCTCTCTTGGAAAAGTTAATTGCGGATTGGGGAAATTTGGCATGGCCCAATATTGCCGATGTCTATGCTTTAAGAGGTGAAAAGGACGAGGCCTTTAAATGGCTAGAGTTGGCGTTTGATAACAAAGATATTTCACTTTTAGAAATCCTTAATTATCCATCCATGAAAAACCTTTGGGGTGATTCACGTTGGAATACCTTTATCAATAAATTAGGTCTACCAAAGGATCACGGATTTCATATGGATTAATGTGATAGTCTATGTATAAAAACTTAGGATTCTAAAAATAATGACATGAAAGTGAGTTTGTGGATGTATAATTGCACCACTTCGTTAAAATTCATGCAATTCGAATCATGACAAGTGAGTTATAAATTTCACGTATCATTTCTTGATTGAAATTTCAATTATAACACTTAAATTGATAAGTACAAAACACTAATAATCAATCAACTTGAAGAAATTAATCCAAGAGTTACAGCGTCGGAATGTCATAAAATCAGCATTGGCTTATTTGGTTTTTGCGTGGTTGATTACGCAGGTCATGGCTATTATTATTCCTGCCTTTGATTTGCATACAGTATTATTAAAAACAGCAATAGTAGTGTTGTCGATAGGCTTCCCATTATGGCTCATATTTTCTTGGGTTTATGAAATTACGCCAGACGGCATAAAGAAAACTGTTGATGTCGACCCTGAAGTTTCCATAGCACCTCAAACGAGTAATCGTCTAAATTACGTCATCATAGCAGGATTGGTTATTGTGATTGGCTTGTTGATTAAAAGCAATTTGTTGCCCAGTGCGAGTGCAGAAAACGAACCGAAAGCTGCAGCCATTGAAGTTGAATCAGACAAATCCATAGCGGTTTTAGCATTCGCCGATATGAGCCCGGAGAAAGACCAAGAGTATTTTAGCGATGGTATCAGTGAGGAAATCTTGAACCTATTGGTAAAAATTCCAAATCTAAAAGTGATCAGTCGAACTTCCTCCTTCTCTTATAAAGGAAAGGACGCGAAAATAAAAAAAATAGGAGAAGAGCTCCATGTAAATCATGTGCTGGAGGGCAGCATTAGAAAATCTGGTAATACTTTTCGAATCACGGCACAATTAATTGATGTCAATACAGGAGCACATATTTGGTCAGAAACCTACGATCGCCAAATGGAAGACATTTTTAAGATACAGGACGAGATTGCTACAAAAGTGACAGAACAATTAAAAGTATCTATTTTAGGCACCTCACTGACTTCTAAAAAAGTGGATCCTGAAGCCTACAATTTGTTATTGAAAGCGAGAAAATTATCTAACCAATATTCATCTATAAGTGTTAAGAATGCTATGAAATTGGTCGAAGAATCTATTGCGATAGATAGTACGTACGCTCCTAGTTGGGCTGAATTGAGTAGTCTTTTTTATATGTCTGGATTCAATTTTATAACAATGCCAATGGACGAAGCGTTGAGAGAAGGTAAATTAGCTGCACAAAAAGCGATTGATCTCGATCCCAACTATGTTGGAGGCTATCTTCGTCTTTCGAAATGTGAATTGGCATCATGGGATTTTAAAAGTGCGAGTCAATTAATAGAGAAGGCGAAAAAATTAGAGCCGAATAATATTTATGTGATCTATGCCCAATCTGATTTCGCAAAGACTATTGGGAAAGTTGATTCGGCAATCGCATTGACTTTGAAGATGAAAGATATTGATCCTTTGGTAGATGTAACTTATGATATAGGATTATATTATTGGATGAAAGGAAAATTTGGTCAGGCGGAAGAAAGTATGATTCCTTATGTGTTCTTATATCCTAATGATATCAATGCCAATCACATGATGGGAGAAGTCCAAATAAGTTTGGGACATCCTGAAAAAGCACTGGAGTATTTTGAAAAAGTTACGGAACCATTTTGGCAATTATATCAAAAATCCAAAGCAGTTTACGCCATGGGAAACACACAGGAGGCTGATGCCCTCTTAAAAAAATTAATTGCGGATTGGGGGGATGTCGCATGGCCTAATATTGCAGATGTCTATGCCTTAAGAGGTGAAAAGGACGAGGCCTTTAAATGGCTGGAATTGGCGTTTGACAACAGAGATGCTTCCCTTTTGGAAATCCTTAATTATCCATCCATGAAAAACCTTTGGGGTGATTCACGTTGGAATACCTTTATCAATAAATTAGGTCTACCAAAGGATCACGGATTTCATATGGATTAATGTGATAGTCTATGTATAAAAACTTAGGATTCTAAAAATAATGACATGAAAGTGAGTTTGTGGATGTATAATTGCACCACTTCGTTAAAATTCATGCAATTCGAATCATGACAAGTGAGTTATAAATTTCACATATCATTTCTTGATTGAAATTTCAATTATAATACTTAAATTTATAAGTACAAAACACTAATAATCAATCAACTTGAAGAAATTAATCCAAGAGTTACAGCGTCGGAATGTCATAAAATCAGCATTGGCTTATTTGGTTTTTGCGTGGTTGATCACGCAGGTCATGGCCATAATTATTCCTGCCTTTGATTTGCATACAGCACTATTAAAAACAGCAATAGTTGTGTTGTCGATAGGCTTCCCTTTATGGCTCATATTTTCTTGGGTTTATGAAATTACGCCAGACGGCATAAAGAAAACTGTTGATGTCGACCCTGAAGTTTCCATAGCACCTCAAACGAGTAATCGTCTAAATTACGTCATCATAGCAGGATTGGTTATTGTGATTGGCTTGTTGATTAAAAGCAATTTGGTGCCCAGTGCGAGTGCAGAAAACGAACCGAAAGCTGCAGCCATTGAAGTTGAAGTGGACAAATCCATAGCGGTTTTAGCATTCGCCGATATGAGCCCGGAGAAAGACCAAGAGTATTTTAGTGACGGTATTAGTGAAGAGATTCTAAATTTGTTAGTAAAAATTCCAAATTTAAAAGTGATCAGTCGCACCTCCTCCTTTTCTTATAAAGGAAAGGATGTGAAAATTAAAAAAATTGGTGAGGAGCTCCATGTAAATCATGTGCTGGAGGGCAGCATCCGAAAATCTGGTAATACTTTTCGCATCACGGCACAATTAATTGACGTCACTACAGGAGCACATATTTGGTCAGAAACCTACGACCGCCAAATGGAAGACATTTTTAAGATACAGGACGAGATTGCTACAAAAGTGACAGAGCAATTAAAAGTATCTATTATAGGCACCTCACTGACTTCTAAAAAAGTGGATACTGAAGCCTACAATTTGTTATTGAAAGCGAGAAAATTATCTGACCAAAACTCATCGGAAAGTTATAAGAACGCTATGAAATTGGTCGAGGAATCTATTGCGATAGATAGTACGTACGCTCCTAGTTGGGCTGAATTGAGTAGTCTGTTTTATACATCTGGATTCTATCTTGTAACTATGTCAATGGACGAAGCAATGAGAAATGGCAAATTAGCTGCACAAAAAGCGATTGATCTCGACCCCAACTATGTTGAAGGTTATCTTAATCTTTCGAGATTTGAAATGGCATCATGGGATTCTAAAAGTGCAAGTCTATTAATAGAAAAGGCAAAAAAATTAGAGCCGAATAATATCAGTGTGATATATGCCCAATCTGATGTAGCATTATCCATTGGAAAAGTTGATTCGGCAATCGCATTGACTTTGAAGATGAAAGATATTAATCCTTTGTTCGAAATAAATTGGTATATGGGATATTATTATTGGATGAAAGGGTAATTTGATCGGGCGGAAGAAAGTATGAATTCTTATGTGTTCTTACATCCTAATGATCGTAGTGCCAATCACATGATGGGAGAAGTCCAAATAAGTTTGGGACATCCTGAAAAAGCACTGGAGTATTTTGAAAAAGTTACGGAACCATTTTGGCAATTGTATGGAAAAACTAAAGCAGTTTATGCCATTGGAAATAAACAAGAGGCTGATAAGCTCTTAAAGAAATTGATTGCCGATTGGGGAGATGTGGCATGGCCCAATATTGCAGTTTTCTTTGCTTTTAGAGGTGAAAAGGATGAGGCATTTAAATGGCTGGAGTTGGCGTTTGACAACAGAGATGCTTCCCTTTTGGAAATCCTTAATTATCCATCCATGAAAAACCTTTGGGGCGATCCGCGTTGGAATACCTTTATCAATAAATTAGGTCTACCAAAGGATCATGGGTTTCATATGGATTAATTTTCTTTAATTATTCTCTCCGTGTTATTTATACTTAAATCTTCGCTTGATAGGTATACAATTCATAATACCTGCCTTCTTTGGCAATCAATTGATCATGGGTCCCGCGTTCAACAATATGCCCAGCTTCAATAACTAAAATCTGGTCTGCTTTTCTAATCGTACTTAAACGGTGGGCAATAACAATGGTTGTTCTGTCTTTAATCAATTCTGCCAAACTTTTCTGAATTAACGCCTCACTTTGGGTGTCCAAACTTGATGTAGCTTCGTCCAAAATGATGACTTTTGGATTGGCTAAAATAGCACGGGCAATCGCTAAACGTTGGCGTTGTCCACCAGATAATTTGACGCCCCGTTCGCCAATTAAAGTATCTAATCCTTTATCAAACCGATCCGTAAATTCGTTGACATAGGCGGCCTTTACCGCGTTTTGTAATTCTGCTTCCGTAGCATTTGGCCTTGGGAACATGATGTTTTCACGAATAGTCCCTTCAAATAAAAATTCATCTTGCAAGACCACCCCTAAATATTGGCGGTAGCTGCTTAATTTTACTTGTGATAAATCTTGATTGTCAATAGTGACCTTCCCTAATTGCGGGGTTAAAAATGTAGCGGATAGTCCAGCAATAGTCGATTTACCAGATCCTGAACTGCCCACCAATGCAGTGACCGATCCCGCTGGCGCTTTAAAATTAATGTTGTGTAAAATTTGTTTGCCTTCTTCATAAGAGAACGACACATCAGTGAATTCGATATCGCCTTTTAGGGTATCCAATTCAATGGTTCTGTTTTGGTTGTCTTCTTCAGCCGTCATATTCATGAGTTCCTCAGTTCTATCCAAACCAGCCAAAGCCTCGGTCAATTGACTCCCGATATTGCTCATTTGAACAATGGGAGCGATCATAAATCCAAGGATGAGGGTGAAGAACAGAAAGTCTCCAGTAGTCATTTCACCAATCATCATATAATAACCACCCATTCCCATAATGCCCGTGGTGGCCACTCCTATTAAAAACGTTGAAGAGCTGGTCATTAATGCGGTTGCGGTTAAACTCTTTTTAACGTTTTCATAGAGTCGTTCGACCCCTTTTTCGAAAACAATGTTTTCTTGCGCTTCGGCATTAAACGCTTTAATAACCCGAACGCCTGCAAGTGTTTCTGTTAATCGACCAGTAACTTCGGCATTAATTTTACCGCGGGTTCTAAAAATTGGACGAATATATTTAAAGGCCTTTAAGGCTATAAAACCAAAGATGGACAGTGGCACAAACACAAAAAGTGTCATCCAGGCATTTAGTTTTATTAATATGATTAAGGATACTATGGCCGTAAACGAACCACCAACCAGTTGCACCAAGCCTGTACCTATAAGGTTTCTGACACCTTCAACATCCGTCATGATTCTTGAAACCAAGGCTCCGGATTTGGTATTGTCAAAAAAACTGATCGGTAAGGAAAGGACTTTTTTCTGTACTTTCGATCGTAATTCACTGATCAAATATTGCGCTTGCACACTTAATATTCTGGTCAATAAAAATGAGGTTAATGCCTGTACGGTGATGGCCGCAATAACTATGGCGATTAGGGTATAGAGTTGGGACATGTCTTTATTTGGAACGACATCGTCAAGCAATACCTTGCTCTGCCAAGGTAAAACCAACCCAGACAAACTTCTGATAACAATCAAGATTAAACCGATGAAGACTAAGTTCCTCCGTGGCCAAATGATCGTTTTGAAAGCCTCAACCATCGTCACTTTTGGCTGCGATTTATTCTTGTCTTTTGTTGTGTCTTTATAATGTTGCATAGGTCTTTATAAATAAAATAATATGCAAAAATACGCATTAAAGCAGGGTTAAATGAATACACTTAGTCAAAAGTAGCATCAGACCTCACAGGTTTTCCTCCTTCGGCGGACAAGTAAAAACCCGTGAGGTCTTTCATCATTACCTTGACTATAAAAACAATTCGTGCACCTGCCGACCGAAAAGGAAGGTTCGTAGCAGGAAAAACTGTCTCCAATTGTTCTATCTTTGCCCCACTAAACAAAAAGATGGCTCTCACTCTCCTTTCATCCCCATTACAGGGTTTTACAGATTTCCGATTTCGCAATGCCTTTAATCATTACTTCGGAGGGATTGATACCTTCTATTCCCCATATATTAGGCTTAATGGAAAACTGAAGATCAAGCAATCCTATGAAAACGATATCCTGCCAGAGAACAACACCAGCCTGGAGGTGATTCCGCAAATCATTACCAACGATGCCGACGAGTTTATCTATGTTGCCAAATACGTGCAAAGTTTGGGCTATAAAGAATTGAACTGGAATTTAGGCTGCCCGTATCCCATGGTTGCCAAATCGGGGATGGGTTCTGGATTGATTTGCAATGTGCCAAAAATTAATGAGATTTTACATAGAGCACACAACGAAACGGATATTTTGGTATCCATGAAGATGAGAATGGGCTACGACAACGCTGAAGAAATTCTGGATGTTTTTCCTATTTTAGATCAGTATCCAGTTAAAAACATTGCCATTCACGCCAGGATAGGAAAGCAACTCTACAAAGGTCCTGTAGATTTGGATGCTTTTGAAAAATGCATCGGCAGTACGAAACACAAGTTGTATTATAACGGCGATATTACCAGCGTTTCTGCTTTTAAAGCCATAGAAAACCGCTTTCCAAGTCTGGATCATTTTATGATTGGGCGTGGGTTGATTGCTGATCCTTTTTTACCCAGCATGATCAAAAATAACACGACAGAATATCCCGAAAACAGATGGGCTATCTTCTCAGAATTTCACGACACCATATACCAGCAATACGATGCCTACTTATCTGGACCAACCCCTATAAAACTTAAAATGTTAGGCTTTTGGGAGTTCTTTTCCCAATCCACCTCAAATCCCCAGAAAACATACAAAGCCATAAAAAAAGCTACAAATCCTATGAAATACAAACAGGCGGTTGCCCAAATTTTAGATAAGGAAATGAGAACTGGAAGCTCTTTTTAAATAAAGAATAATAATAAACAATAGAAAATAACCCTAGTTTGTCAATACCCAAAGCTCAATTTCTTCTAAGGCTCGCCAATGTTGATCGCGCTTTGTTTTATTGGAAGCCGCTTTTACTGTTTTCTTAAAACATCTTTCCAATTGAAACCTTCCACCTTCGGCGAGTTCCTTTTCTATGGGGTGCTCTTTGGTCACATCTGTTATTTGTGCCAGATTGGAAAAAAGAAGCACTAGTTTTCCTTCTGGTAAAAGCAGTTCCTTTGCTGCGGCAAAAAAATCTGGGAATAGGCTTTTGTTGTAATAAATAGCTTGGTCAATGTTGGCTATGTTATGGGATGCCGGCAACCACGGCGGATTGAAGACAATGAGTTCGGTTGGTTTATCAAACCTCCCAAATAGGTTTCCTAAGTCTAGTTCTATCTTTCGCGACAACTTAGTGTTACCCATAAACTCGGTCAATCCCAAAATTACATTCGGATTTATATCTGTAGCAAAAACTTTTTGAAACCCATGTTTGACCATTTGGAAGGATAGTATGCCGCTGCCCACTCCAACGTCTATTGCTGTTTTTTTAGGGCCGGTATAACGTTTTAACCAGTTTTCAAAAAGTTCTAAATGATCAAAGCGTGTTGGGAAATAAGTGCCGTAATAGGGATGTACTTTATTTCGCAATACAGGAACGGAAATCCCGTTTTTATACCACTGCCAAGCACTATTGAGTCCTTGTATTTGAGGAAAGGATAAAAAGAAATCGGAAGTATCTGGATATAGTTTTTTTAACCAGCCAATTACAGGTGCTTTTTTAACTATCAATCTATGCGCTACAACTTCTATTAAAACAAGGTTTGACAGTTTTTGATATACCGACCGATACTTGCGTTGCTCCTTAAAAGTCTTATTGGGAAGCCTTCTTTTAAGATGCATTTTCAGTTCCTTAAGCAGTAACAAACCGTCGCTGTAAAATTCTGTTATCAACACCGCTTTATCAGCTTCTAATGTTTTAATGGCAAGTCTAATATCTGTATGACCATCAAATACCGCTACATCTTTTATAGAAACGATAGGTTCTGGCTTGTTTATTTTTATATCTGTAATCATGTTCTGGTTGTGCTTTAGGATAAAAGGTGGATCTATTTTTTACTAATTTGCTATGTCATGGTCTCTTGATAAGAAACATAAGAGCTTAACGAAGAAAGCCTTAACAATTCGATGAAGTAGTGCCAAGAGAATTAATAGCTACAGTTAAATAACACCTATTCAAAGGTAGTTTATTAAAACCCAATATATGATTAATACTAAGGCAATTATAAATCTAACAGGTAACGATTAGCATTTAAGGTTGGCTCAGTTTTTCTGCCTAATATGATCAAAACAACACCACAGAATATACCAAAAACAGTTGGTCTGCTTTCTCAGAATTTCATAACACCATATATCAGTAATACAACGCTTACTTATCTGGACCAACTTCTATGAAATTAAAATTGTTAGGTTTATGGGAAAACTTTTCTCAATCCACATCAAATCCTTGAGAAACATTGAAAGTCATAAAAAAAGCTACCAATCCTATAAAATACAAACAGGTTGTTTCTCAAATTTTGGCAAAGGAAATGAGGTCTGAAAAACGTTAACTACTTGGTGTTTTCTAAATTTTATCACACATGTTTTCGGATAATCACTAAAAAAAAGGCGATCGGTTAAAGACACATGATTATCTTTGCGCAAAATTTAAAAGCGCTCGCACTCCATACCCAGTTATGCCAAAAAACACATACTCTTTCTTTATCATATCCAGGACTTATCGTCTGGATTTCTCATTTCTTATGACGTTCCTTTAAGATGAGGTTATATAATGAAGAAGATGAAAGTCTGGAAAAGAAGCCGACTAATTGGACCGTTTGCAAGGAATGTCAAGGGAGTGGTAAAAAAAGAAGAAGGCTCCGAAAGAAAGTAAAGCGCCGCTATCAAGAAGCCCTTGAAAGCTTTGAAAATACAACAGGAGAAGAAAAAGCTCCAGTTCCCCCAAAGTGTCACCTCGATTTATGCAACAATTGCGACGGCTCTGGGTTAATCCCTTCCTCTAGCCATCGTATTCCCGACATAGAAAACCAACCACATATTGCGATCATTGGTGGTGGCATAGGCGGTGTGGCTTTAGCGGTGGCCTGTTTACACCGAGGCATCCCTTTTACACTTTATGAACGCGATAGTAATTTTGAGGCACGCTCTCAAGGTTATGGCCTCACCCTGCAACAAGCTAGCAAGGCCATTGAGGGTCTGGGTCTTTTATCTCTAAAAGAAGGGGTGATTTCAACCAGACATGTGGTGCATACAACCGAAGGAAAAGTAATTGGCGAATGGGGAATGAGAAAGTGGATGCAGCCCAATGCTGAATCATTTTCTAAGCGTACAAATGTGCATATTGCGAGGCAATCTTTGCGTTTAGCGCTACTCGAGCAGCTTGGAGGCCCTGAAATGGTGCAGTGGGACCACCAATTAATTGACTTAAAAGACAGTTTGGGCGAAGGTGTTGAATTGACTTTTCAAGTGGATGGGAAAACGAAGACCACTAAAGCAGATCTTGTGGTTGGAGCTGATGGCATTCGTAGTTTCGTGCGAAACATGCTGATAGGTGAACAAACGCCTTTACACTATCTAGGCTGTATGGTTATATTGGGTATTTGCCAATTGAAGGATCTTGAAGGTTGTTCGAATAGTGATTTGCTGGACTCGGCTACGGTGTTCCAAACGGCCAATGGCAATGAGCGCATTTATGTGATGCCTTTCACCTCCGACTCGGTAATGTGGCAACTCAGCTTTCTCATGCCAGAAAAAGAAGCAAAGAGTTTAAGTGCTCAAGGTGCCCAAGCGCTTAAGAAAGAAGCCTGCAGAAGAACACAGTGGCACGATCCAATTTCTCAGATATTAATGGGCACTTTGGAAAGTGAAGTTTCAGGCTATCCTGTATATGATCGAGAGCTTTTAGATAAAAAAGTGTTGGAAAAAGCGGGTCAAGTCACTTTAATTGGAGATGCGGCGCATCCGATGAGTCCATTTAAAGGACAGGGCGCAAATCAGGCCTTACTTGATGCCTTGGCGCTTGCACGTGGAATTTCTAAAGGATGCAATCCTCGTTCGGAATGGAAAAAAGTTGGGATAAGGCAAAGTGTTTTAATGGATTTTGAAGCAGAAATGTTACAACGTAGTGCTTCTAAGGTGAAAGATTCTGCAGAAGCTGCTCAGTTTCTACATTCAGAAATAGTTCTCCACGAAGCTAATGAGCCTAGAGGCCGATGTCTTAAGAGAAAAGACGGCTAATCGAATACGATAAGTTTTAAATTGTCCGAGTAAGGTGCTATAAAATTTAGGGTTTTTGTAAGCCCATGCCGTCTTCCAAATCAGACAATCAATCTTTCTATGCAATATTACGAATAGCCGCACTTTTTTATCTGATAATGGGATCGCTCTTCAAACGCGCCATTTTTTTTATGGAATGTTATTTGTTATCTTTAAGTAACAAAAACTACAATATGAAAACTTTATATCTCTTCTCAACAATTATCATCATGGCAATTAGTGTATCCAGTTGCTCTGTCGCTAAAAAAATGGATAAAAAAGCCCCCGCAATTATTGGAGAAGTTTATGTTGAACCCTGGACTTCGGAAGAGGATTCGGGAGGATCTGGGTACAATTTATACATTCCGATGCATTCCCAAGAAAACAAGGACATCCTTTTGGATTCGGTCTATTTTAGAAATCAAATCGTAAAACTGGCAAGAATATCAGAAGATGCGAATATCCTATATGTTGGTAGGTTTGGTAATTTAGGAAAATCGAACGACGATATCATCATGAGCAGTAATCCGTTGGATGAAATGGCAAATAAACCACCTAGAGTTCCACAAAGCATTCCTTGTCAAATTGAGGATACCGAATGTATTGTGAGTTATAAATTTAAGGGCGATATCCGGTATTTCAAGATAGAGAACATCAAGGAAAGATCTTTCTAAAAATGATAAGAAATCTTAAGCTTGAAGCCTTCCGTATTTCGTGCGATACAATTTGTAGGACACTTCCCCTCAAAATTGTTTAACTCTTAGGGATTCCCTACTTTTGACCTCAAATTAAAAACCACGTTGAGCGGATTTAAAACCCTTTTTAAGCAGACCTTCATTTATGGTTTAGCCACTGTGCTACCACGAATGTTGAGTTTTTTGTTAGTGCGCTTACACACCGATGAAAGCGTGTTGAAATCGGTGGCGGATTATGGTGATGTAGCTCTAATCTACTCCTATTTTGTAATATTCAATGTTATTTTGGCCTATGGCATGGAAACTGCCTTTTTTAGGTTCTTCAATAAGGAAGATGATAAGGCCAAGGTTGTAGGAACATCTTCCATCTCATTGATTGCCTCCTCATTTCTCTTTTTTGTTCTGGCTTTAGCTTTTCAAACCCAAATTGCAAATTTTATAGATATCAAACCGGAATATATTAATCTGGTTATCTGGATTTTACTGTTGGATGCTTTGGTTATTATACCATTTGCATGGTTAAGAGCGAATGCGAGACCAGTGAAATATGCCATTATAAAAATTCTTAACGTTGCCATTAACCTAACTTTAAACTTGTTCCTATTGTTATGGTTAAAGGATCTAGCAACGGAATCATCGGTGTTGGGAGCCATCTATAAGCCTAATTTTCAAATCAATTATATTTTTATTGCCAATTTAGTCGCCAGCGCGGTCACGTTGCTATTGATGTCTTCATTTTATTTTAAAATCAAGTACACTTTCGATAGCATCCTTTGGAAACAGATGATGCGTTATGCCTTTCCAGTCTTAATTGCGGGAGTTGCTTTTTCTATAAACGAAACTTTTGATCGCGTTCTTCTCGACAAACTTCTACCAGAAAATATTGCTAAGACCGAAATTGGAATGTACTCCGCATGTTATAAATTGGGGATGTTTATGACGCTTTTTGTAACAGCTTACAAGCTTGGGGTAGAGCCTTATTTCTTCAGTCATGCCAACACGGAAAACCCTAAAAAGAACTATGCCCGCATTCTCGAGTATTTTGTGATTTTCGGATCTGCAATCCTATTGGGCGTTGTGGTATTTGCAGATCTTTTAAAAGTGATCCTTATAGGAAATGAAGCCTATTGGAAGGCGATGGTTATTGTACCGATTGTTTTATTGGCCAACCTATGTCTGGGTATTTACCATAATTTATCGGTGTGGTATAAGGTCACGGATAGAACCAAGTTTGGGGCTTATATTTCGGTGTTTGGAGCAATTTTAACTTTAGCACTTAATTTTTGGCTCATTCCAATCATCAGTTATGTAGGATCGGCTATTGCTACTTTATCAGCTTACGCTTGTATGATGTTTGTATCCTATTATTACGGCAATAAATACTATCCAATCCCGTATAATTTAAAAAAAATGGGGCTGTATCTCTTGGTATCCACGGCATTTTCGGTAATTTCGTTTTATGTTTATCGAGAGAATTATTATGTAGGAATAAGCTTGCTCATCCTATTTCTGTTTTTGGTAGTGAAGCTCGAAAAAGATCAATTGATACAACTCGTAAAAGAAAAATAGAAACGACACGATTCCGTCTAGATGAGATTCTTAAATAGTCGTGAATTTGTGGCAAAAAATAAATCATAAATGAAAATCAAAATCATCAACAAATCCAATCACGCCTTGCCCAACTATGAAACCATAGCATCAGCAGGAATGGATTTACGCGCTAATTTATCAGAATCAAGAATTTTAAAACCTTTGGAAAGAAGCATTGTAGGTACAGGTTTATTTCTTGAGCTGCCTATTGGCGTTGAAGCACAGGTAAGACCTCGCAGCGGTCTTGCCGCCAAAAAAGGGATTACCGTTTTAAATGCACCGGGAACTATTGATGCCGATTACAGAGGTGAAATAGGAGTGATCTTGGTCAATCTGTCCAATGAAGACTTTGAAATCGTCAATGGCGAACGTATTGCACAATTGGTGATCGCAAAACATGAACGTGCGGAGTGGCATGCTGTGGAAACACTATCTGAAACGGATAGAGGTGAGGGTGGATTTGGGAGTACTGGCGTAGCCTAAATTCCTGCGAAGGCAGGAATCTCGTGTTGAAGAAGCCAAAACATCGATATTGTCAACATTTATACAGATGAGTAAAATAAAATACTTTCAGCTTGCTGAAAGAAATATAATTTAATTCGAGCACTATTAATCTCATGTTTGAATTTATGAAGCTGTGGTACATCTATATAATGACCAATAAAATGAATGGTGTTTTATATATTGACATATCGGATAATATTGAAGAAAGAGTAAAGGAGCACAAATTAAAAGTTTATCCTTAGAATTCCTGCGAAGGCAGGAATCTCATGATGAAAAATACAAAACATCAATATTGCAGATTTTTATACTTATAGCTTGTTGAAAGAAAAGGAATTCTTGCTGAAAGCAATATAATTTAAATCGAGCACTATTAATCTCATGTTTGAATTTATGAAGCTGTGGTACATCTTTATAATGACCAATAAAATGAATGGTGTTTTATATATTGGCATATCGGATAATATTGAAGAAAGAGTAAAGGAGCATAAATTAAAAGTTTATCCTTAGAATTCCTGCGAAGGCAGGAATCTCATGATGAAAAATACAAAACATCAATATTGCAGATTTTTATACTTATAGCTTGTTGAAAGAAAAGGGATTCTTACTGAAAGAAATATAATTTAAATCGAGCACTATTAATCTCATGTTTGAATTTATGAAGCTGTGGTACATCTATATAATGACCAATAAAATGAATGGTGTTTTATATATTGGCATATCGGATAATATTGAAGAAAGAGTAAAGGAGCATAAATTAAAAGTGTATCCTTAGAATTCCTGCGAAGGCAGGAATCTCATGATGAAGAATACAAAACATCAATTTTGCAGATTTTTATACTTATAGCTTGTTGAAAGAAAAGGGATTTTTGCTGAAAGAAATATAATTTAAATCGAGTACTATTAATCTCATGTTTGAATTTATGAAGCTGTGGTACATCTATATAATGACCAATAAAATGAATGGTGTTTTATATATTGGCATATCGGATAATATTGAAGAAAGAGTAAAGGAGCACAAATTAAAAGTTTATCCGAAATCATTTACTGCAAAATATAATTGCGACAGATTAGTTTACTTGGAAGAATATAACAACGGATTAGAAGCCTCAAAACGTGAGATAAGTTTGAAGAAATGGAAAAGGGAGTGGAAAATTAAGCTTATTGAGGAAATTAATCCAAGCTGGATGGATATAAGTTTAAATTGGAATCTGAATTATAATAGATTGAGGGAATAGGTTTGGCCTATATAGATACCTGCCTTCTCAGGTATTAAGCTGGATGGATATAAGTTTAAATTGGAATCTGAATTATAATAAATTTAAAAAATAAGTTTAACCAAAATAGATACCTGCCTACGGAGGTATTAAGTTTAACATAGTAGATACTTGCCTAATGTAAGTAATTATTAACCTAAAATAGATACCTGCCTTCGCAGGTAGTTGGATATGAAAATAATAGTCCCAATGGCAGGACGTGGTTCACGTTTGCGCCCACACACATTAACAGTTCCGAAACCATTAATTCCGGTGGCGGGTCAACCCATTGTCCATCGTTTGGTAAAGGATATTGCCAAAGTTTTAAATCAACCAATTGATGAGATTGCCTTCATTTTGGGCGATCCGGCTTTTTTTGGAGATGATGTGGTAGAAAGTTTAACCGCATTGGCTACAGACTTAGGAGCCAAAGCGTCCATCTATCGCCAAGATCAACCCTTAGGTACAGGTCACGCCATTATGTGCGCCAAAGATTCACTTTCAGGTCCGGCAGTGATTGCTTATGCCGATACTTTAATCAGAGCCGATTTCAATTTGGATCCAGAAGCCGACGCCGTGATTTGGGTCAAGCAAGTAGATCAACCAGAAGCGTTTGGCGTGGTCAAATTGAACGACAAAAACGAAATTGTAGAACTTGTAGAAAAACCAAAGGACTTTGTAAGCGATTTAGCGGTTATTGGGATATACTACTTTAAAGATGTGAACGTTCTTAAACAAGAACTCCAAATAGTTTTGGACAATAATATTATTAATGGTGGCGAATATCAAATCAATGATGGGATTAAAGGCATGATGGCGAAAGGCAAGGTCTTTAAAACTGGCGAAGTTGAAGAATGGATGGATTGTGGCAACAAAGCGGTTACCGTGGAAACAAACACTAGAATGCTAGGGTTTTTGCAGGCAGATGGCGAAGAACAAATGATAGCTGCTTCAGTAACTTTAGAAAATTCAAAGATTATTAAACCTTGTTTTATTGGAGAAAATGTCAGCTTAAAAAATGCAACCATCGGTCCAAATGTGTCCATTGGAAACAATTGCACCATAACGGATACCACTATAAAAAACAGTTTGATACAAACAAATAGCGTCATAAAAAACGCTAATTTAGATGAGGCCATGATTGGGAATCACGTGCATTATGATGGGAATTTTAAAACGATCAGTATTGGAGATTATTCTGTATTAGCCTAATTCCTGCGAGGTTGCTGAGCTTGTCGAAATAAAGGCAGGAAACCTTTAGGTACAACGTAGTTAATCTTGTCAATAAATAGATGCCATAAAGTCAATTACAAACTCATAATAATTTCAACAATCCTAGCCAAACATTAGTGCTCCAGATAATTATCAGGACATAGAAAAAAAATGAACCACAAGTTCCACATATTAATCATCTTTTTAGGAATGCTTATCATTCCTCAAACCTCTCATGCGCAAGTTGATTTCAACCAAAAACCAACCGATGACCTTGGGAATGTTGAAGACCAATTTCAAGAGTACTTTTTTGAAGCCTTAAAGCAACAAGGCAT
The DNA here is from genome assembly GCF_004115975.1 of Gelidibacter gilvus. Lineage (GTDB taxonomy): Bacteria > Bacteroidota > Bacteroidia > Flavobacteriales > Flavobacteriaceae > Gelidibacter > Gelidibacter gilvus. The sequence continues at coordinate 468,386 of NZ_SDDZ01000001.1, forward strand.
TGAAAATTACCAGCGTGCTATTGATGCCCTTTTAAAGTGTAGAAAACTGGATGATAAACCTGTGGTGTATTATCAATTGGGCAAAAACTACAGCAAACTTAAAAACTTTGGCGCTGCTGAAGATGCCTTAAAAAGAGCGGTGTCCAAAGAACCTGATAACGAGTGGTATTTGGATGAACTTTATGATGTTTATAACCAACAGGGCGATACTAAAAATGCCATAAAAACAGTCAAACAATTAGTGAAATACCATCCAGATTATAGACAGGATCTGGCATCTTTATATATCAAAAACAAAGATTATAAAGATGCTTTAAAACTGTTGGATGAACTGGATAAAGAATTTGGTATTAGTGCTGATCGAGATTATTTGAGAAATCAGATCTATACCCTCACGGGACGTGAAGGTGCCCGCATTGAAAATCTTGAAGGACGTCTTAATCAGGACCCTCAAAATGAAACCAATTATCTGGCGCTTATTTATAGATACAGCGAAACTGGAGAAACAGAGAAAGCCTATGAAACTGCACAAAAATTATTAGAAGTGCATCCAGAATCGAAGTTGGTGCATTTGGCCTTATACAAGTTTTACTTGGACAGAAATCAGACAGAAAAGGCAATTGGTTCAATGAAAATAGTTTTGACGGCTCCAGAAATTAATCCCGATGCCAAAACAAAAGTGCTCAATGATTTTATAAACTTTGTGTCCAAGAATCCGGAACATGAAAAAGATCTTGTTGATATCACAGCACTGATTGATGAAAATAAAAGCTTTCAAACCTTGGTGGAACTGGCGCAATACTATTTAAAACTTGAAGATAAACCAAAGGCATTGATGTATTTTGAAGACGCTTTAAAATTGGAACCGAATAATTTTTCGGTCATAAAAGATGCCTTGTTGCTCCAAATAGACTTAAATCAGGAAGAAAAAGCCATTGCCAAAAGTGAACGGGCTTTAGAACTGTTCCCAGCACAACCGATATTGTATTTGATTAATGGCGTCGCCCATAATAAATTGAAACAAGGCAAAAAAGCTATCGCAAGTTTAGAAACTGGGTTGGATTACGTGATTGAAGATCCAAAAATGGAAGCCGATTTTTATACACAGCTCAGTCTTGCCTACAAACTCAACAATAATAATTCCAAATCTGAAACCTTTGCAAAAAAGGCGGCTGCTTTAACAAATCAAAATTAATGAGACTTTACAAATTAAGTATTTTACTACTTATATTAGGTTTGAGTGTAGGATGTAGATCTACCAAAACCCTAACTTCCAATGCTGTAATTGACAAAAGCATGACCGCAAAACAAATCATCCGGGAGAACGGAAAACAGGATGTGCGGTTTAAAACCTTACAAGCTAAAGTCCGTATTGATTATACCGAAGGAAATAAAGTTAATGGAACTACGGTTACCCTAAGGATGGAAAAGGATAAGGCCATCTGGATGAGTGCGCCCTTGGGAATGGCTCGTGTGATGATTACCCAAGATAGCGTCAGATTTTATGAGAAACTCAACAATCAGTATTTTGATGGAGATTTTTCATTGTTGAGTAAAATTTTAGGTACTGATATTGACTTCGAAAAGATTCAGAACATCTTTCTTGGCGAACCAATCTTTGATTTGAAAGCAGATACCTATGTCACATCTCCCAACGACGATTCTTATGTGTTGCATCCCAAAGACCAGCGCGCTATGTTTGAGTTGTTCTTTTTGATAAATCCAGGGTTTTTTAAGTTGGATTCACAACAATTGTATCAACCTTTGGAGAAACGGATGCTACAGATAGATTACAAGAAATATCAAGACGTGAGCAAGCAAATTTTTCCTGAAAACATTCGTATCATTGCAGTGGAAAAAAACGATGAAATCATCATCGATCTCGATTTTAAATCGATACATCTAAACGGCGAAGTCCGTTTCCCATTCAACATTCCGTCAGGATATAAAGAAATTGAACTTGAATAATGCGTAACCGTCCTAACATATTCCGATTGATCTTAGTTTTTTGCTTGTGCACGTTCGCCATGAACGCACAAAGTAAAAAGCAGCAGGAATTGGAGGCAAAACGTCAGTCTATTCTGAAGGAAATTCAACAGATCAATAACTTGCTCTTCACCACAAGAAAAGAGGAAAAGTCTATAATTACAACGGTTGAAGATTTGAATTATAAGGTGAATGTGCGTCAAAACCTTATTAAAGTCACCAACGACCAGGCCAATTTATTGACAAGGGAAATCAATACCAATCAAAAGCAAATAACCAGTCTGCGCGATCAATTGAAATATTTGAAGGAAGATTATGCCGCGATGGTAGTTAAGTCCTATAAAAGCAAATCAGAACAAAGCCGAGTCATGTTTTTATTGTCCTCAGAGAACTTTAAGCAGGCTTACAAGCGACTTCAGTACATTAGGCAATATACCGACTACCAAAAGGAGCAAGGCGAGGAAATCAGACGTAAAACTGAGAAACTGCAAGAGCTGAACACTACTTTAGTTAGGCAGAAAAAAGACAAGGACAAATTGGTGGAAGAAAACCGATTGGCAAAACAAAGGTTGGAGGCTGATGTGAAAGAGCATGAAAAGCTCATGGCTTCCGTAAGAAAAAACATGAGTACTTATGCTTCCCAAATTAAGACCAAACAGCAGGAAGCCGATAGAATTGACCGAGAAATTGAAAAGCTCATTAGAGAAGCGATTGCAGCATCTAATAAAAAAGCAGGTAAATCTGAAACAACTTCCAAAGGATTCGCATTAACACCTGAAGCCAAAGCATTGGAGGCGAGGTTTGAAACCAATAAAGGGAAATTACCTTGGCCAGTGCGTACCGGAGTCATTAAAGTGCGTTATGGAAAACAACGGTCATCCATTGATAATACCGTTGAAATAAATAGTAGCGGCATCAGGATTGCAACGGATAAAAATGCCAAGGTGAGAGCGGTTTTTAATGGTGATGTGTTAGCAGTTCAGGGAACAAAAACCGGAAATCCTTGGGTTTTGATCCAACATGGTAACTATATAACTGTTTATAAAAATTTATCGAAAGTGTATGTGGTAAAAGGGGACAAGGTGACTACCAATCAAGATATTGGCGAAGTATTTACCGACCCATCCAATGGCGAATGCCTCTTGTGGTTTCACATTTATAAAGACTCAAAATTTCAGGATCCTTCCGCTTGGATAGTGAGGTAATTTCCTAGCAATAAAGCTTTAGACGTAATTGATGGGATGTCGTTTTGGTATTATGCCATTGTTGGTGTTTTCCAACTCAAACGCCGTTGTTGGTGTTTTCCGCTAACAACTCAATATGACTCTATAAAAATTGGATTTATAAGCCTTTGTTGGTGTTTTGACGCCATTGTTGGTGTTTTTTACCAACAATTCCACCAATTTTTTAAACGCTCTATAATTACTGAAACAAAGCTTTAAGCTCTGTAGCCTCATTTGGCTTCATTTTTCCAGCCAATACCAAACTTAATTGCTTGCGTCTTAGTGCCGCTTCAAACCGTTCTTTTTCCAAATCAGTTTCAGGAACTATGGGATCGATTGGGGTTGGACGCCCCGTTTCATCTACAGCTACAAAAGTATAAATCGCTTCATTGGCTAAGGATCTAATGCCAGATTCGCGATCTTCAATCCACACATCAATATACACTTCCATAGAGGTTTTAAACGCTCTAGAAACCTTCGCTTCAACGGTCACGACACTTCCTAAAGGAATGACTCTGTTGAACGCAACGTGGTTAACAGAGGCCGTCACAACAATGCGTCGGCTGTGACGTCTTGCAGCAATACTAGCAGCCCGATCCATACGCGCCAACAATTCTCCTCCAAACAGATTGTTAAGAGGGTTGGTTTCACTTGGGAGTACCAAATCGGTCATTATACAGACGGAATCATTTGGGTGTTTGGGTTGCATGAAAAGTGTTTTTGAATTCAAAGTGCAAAGATAGGTTGGATTTGTGATTTTTTGCCATAAATGCGCAACTGATGATGAAGTTTTTTAATCAAATTTGTCGTTGCGGTTTTTGACAGGTTCATAGGAGCCCGCCCAAAAATCAAAGAAGATGCTAACAGTAATGTTCAGGTAAATTCACAAATAATCATGGAATGCAGCCAGTCGTAACTCGTAAATCAAAAATCGTAAATTTTAGATAGCGCTTGGAAAAATTCAGAAATCGTAAGTTCTACTCAAGTTCTCTTACCAACAACCAAGCCTCCTTGTTATAGTTCTGGCGAATATCACGTAAAGCCACCAAAGCCTCGTTGCTGTTTTCATAACTGGAATAGACCACTTCGTGCAGACCGTATTTGTTCACACCAATTTTCCTGGCCTTGAATCCGAGTTCTTGGAGTTGTTCCACCTTTTTATCAGAGTTTTCCTCAATTCTAAAAGCACCCGCAATAATATGGAATTTGCCCTGTTGTTTTTCAACATTCAAGGTGGCGGCAGGTAATGGGTTTTCAATAACAAAGGTTGCCTCCTGCACTTTGGCATCCAATTGTACGTTGGCAGCTTCTTGAGCCAGTTGATTATGGGTTTCTACCTGATTATTGTAAAAACTTGACGCCGCAAATCCGCCAATGGTTAAGGCAATAAGTGCCACGGCTGCATATTTCAGATAAGGTCTAGAAGACGAGGCTGCTGAAGCCCGTCTTTCTGGAGTGATGGAAATTGGAATCACGTCTTCAAGAGATTCTACTTGTTGCCTATAAACTTCACGATTAACGTTGGACGATTTGAATTCCGTAAGGCCAAAAGCATCCGTTAGGTAATTGCTGTTATGGGACGGTTCAAAAACAACCTTGCCATCACTGTTTAAAACCAAATCGCCAATAGTACTAAAACTCAGCGTTTCACCTTCAGTTAAAAAGGATTTGATCGATTTGACCTGTTTGCTAATTTTCTGAACGGCAACTTCATAGGGAATCTTTTCTGCATCGGCAATATAACTAGCCAATAGCCCGTCATTATGCTGTAATTGCTCATTAAATGAAATGACCTTTCTAGGTGGAAAAAAGGTATGGTTACTCTCATCAATTTTTGCCGAGACACGTTTGGTCAAAAATGCACCAAATTCCGGAATCGTTACGCAGTCGTAACGGTAGAGTAAATCGCTTATGTAAGTTTCTATATGCATTGAAACAAAGTTATGAATTTTTGATTTTGTTGGAAATTAAACACCTACTATTTATTAACATTGCTTAAGTTTAAACTGTTTATCCTCTTAATCAATCCTATAGATGTCAGATCAGGACTTAATTTACATTCTTGCACTTCAAAATGTGCCCAAAATAGGTGATATTACTGCCAAAAAGTTGATTGCACATTGCGGATCTGCGGAAGCGGTGTTGAAAGAAAAGCGAAATCATCTTCTGAAAATTGACGGAATAGGGAGCAGCATGTTGCAAGATGTTAATAACAAAGTGCATTTGCTTGCCGCAGAAGCCGAATTGAAATTTATCAGGGACAATGATATCCTATGTTTATATTTTATGGATCACAACTATCCTGAAAAATTAAAACACTGTATTGACGGACCTATCCTTTTATTTCAATCCGGAAAAGTCAATTTGAAACAACAGCGATTGATCAGTATTGTAGGAACTCGTAAGATTACCTCTTCAGGCGTGGCATTTTGTGAACAACTTATTGAGGAATTATCCGTTTTCAATCCTGTTATTATTTCAGGATTTGCCTACGGAACGGATATTACGGCCCAAAAATCAGCATTAAAACACCATCTGCAAACCGTAGGCTGTTTGGCGCATGGCCTGAATCAGGTTTATCCAAAAGTACACAAGAGATACGTGGCAGAAATTGAAAAGAATGGTGGTTTTCTAACCGAATTTTGGAGTACTTCCAATCCTGAGCGAGAGAATTTTTTAAAGCGCAACCGAATCATCGCTGGGATTAGTGAAGCCACCATCGTTATTGAATCTGCTGAAAAGGGTGGAAGCTTGGTTACGGCTGATATTGCCAATTCCTATAACCGGGATGTTTTTGCCGTTCCTGGTCGAACCACAGATTCGCAAAGTACGGGATGTAATAACTTGATTAAATTTCAAAAAGCACATCTGTTATCCCTTCCGATGGATGTGCCCTATATTTTAAATTGGGAATTGGAAAATGACAAAAAGCCTGCTATCCAAAAACAAATGTTTGTAGAATTGGATGCCGATGAGAAAATCATTTATAATTTTCTAAAAACCATTGAGCCCCAACTTTTGGATATTATTGCCTTAGAATGTAAAATGCCGATTTTCAAAGTGGCTGGTGTACTTTTGAATATGGAGCTTAAAGGAGTGATTAGGCCGTTACCTGGGAAATTATTTGAGGTCATCTGACCAATTCCTGCGTTTACATTGAGCCTGTCGAAATGAAGGCAGCAAACCTTTAGGTTCAACGTAGTTAATCTCGGGAAACAGAAGTGGAATCTTTATCTCATAGCCAAATCAAAACCTAAATACGTTTGGTTCAGTCATTTCTATAGCTGAAGTTAATTTCAAGAACATGATTAAAATTCCTTCCCTCTCAAGGGAAGGTGGATTTTAGCTCCAAAGAGAGCTAAAAGACGGAAGGGTTTTTATCTTGACTCTGGAATAATTTATAAAATCATCGGATATCATCTTGAAATATGGAAGTAAAAACCTTCGTTTTGTTTGTCGTCAGATAGGGCTTAGATTAATGCAAAACTTTAAATTATTTCCATCTTCTTCAACAAGAAACTGGCATTCATGTTTTTGCAAACCCCAGTTTTGAAGGTGTAATCAAAGTAGAGCTCATCATTAATGATTTCTGCATCAAAATAGTAGTTTTTGACTTCCTCTAGTTCCTTTTCAATTTCGCACAAACTTAAATCGTGGGTAGCAATGATTCCAGTAGCGTTTGACGCCACCAGTTTTTCAACAAATTTGCGCGAGCCGATAGCTTTGTCGGTACTATTGGTGCCTTTTAAAATTTCATCTAAGATGATGAAGTAAGGTTCATTCTGAATGGCATCTACGATGAATTTTAATCGTGTCAGTTCTGAAAAGAAGTACGAACTATCATCCGTTAGGGAATCGCTGGTGCGCATGCTTGTAATCAGTTTTACAGGATTGTATTCGCTTGAGCTGGCACAAACAGGCAGTCCAACATTGGCCATAACTATATGAAGGGAAACCGTTCTTAAGAAGGTACTTTTTCCTGCCATATTAGCACCGGTAACAATGAAGAATTGTTCATTATCAATGGTTAAATCATTATCGACGCGCTTTTCGGTTTTTAGTAACGGATGGCCTAACTCTTTGGCATTGATAACATGTTCCCCGTTTGTGATTGTTGGAAACACATAATGTGGGTGGTTAAAGGCATAATTTCCCAAACTATTATAAGCATCAAAAAAAGAAACCACCTCAAACCAATCTTCTACTTTGTCTTTATAAGCGGCAAGCCATTCCTCCACTTTATAACTGTTTTTTAAATCGGTCAGTAAAAACCCATTTCCAAAAATTGCTGAAATTAAATTGTTCCGATTGTCTAAGGCATCGAGGGCGTTAGAGAGTTTGGTAAAAATAACCGAGGCTTTTTCTGATTCAGATCGAATGATATTTTGCTTTTCGATTAGTACATCGGAAGTGAAGACCTCGTTTTCAATTTGCTTCAGCAGTAAGGTGTATTGTTTGAATGTTTCTTTAACTTTCTCAGTATGGAAAGATAAGTCGTTGATTTTCTTTAAGTACGCACCTGTAATAACCAAACCCAATAACAGCCAATAGCCTATAAATCCAATACTTATGATTTGAAAAAAGAACAATGAGAACATGATGATTGTTCCTCCCAAAAAGGCGTAAGGAAACCATTTCATTACTTTTGGTAAAAATGATTTGTGATTTTTAAGCCAGCTGATAATTTTTTCTGCAGAGGTTTCCACTTTTATCAAACTTGCTGTAGCGGAATAGAGTTGTCGCCACTCCGGTTTTGAAGCGAGTTCTTTAATGGCTTCTTGGCGCTGTACGATCGCGTCTACGGAGTTTGCTTTAAGTGCGGCTGCTAATTTTTGAGTGCCCTCATCAATAACAGTTCTATTAATGAATTGAAAAAATGACCCCCGTCCAAATAAATCGATGTCTAAGCTGTAAAAATGTAAAGGATCTTGAAACTTCTGACCTCGATCTCGGTCATGAAAATTGCCTGAACCAATCGCTTGTTCGGTTTCATTAACCTCTATCAAAGCTTTTTTAAGTGCTCTCTGTGCTTTAATATCGGTGTATTTAGATAATAGTGCTACAAACACGACGATGCCAACAATAGCGATTCCGGCTGATAGTTGCCAGTTAGAAAATGTAAAGTAAATGCCTAATACCGTAAGTAGAAACACTAGAATACGCAACAAACTTAAGAACGTCGTTTTTTTATATAGGGCATTCGCTTCGGCCTGGTAGCGCTCAATGTTCTGTTGGTAATAGGTAGTGGGGTGATCCATACGTGAAAAGTTTTATTTAAAAGCGCATCGCGTCTAATGTACTGAAAATTGAAATTATAGTTTTTACAGCGTTTTTGTAAAACTCTGGATGGATATTTTCAAACCTATCGGTAGGCTTATGATAGTCTTTATGGTCTTCTACGCCGAAGTATAAGAAAGGAATATTTTTTTGATGAAATGGCGCATGATCTGAAGACATCGTCCAGTTTTCTATACCATCCTTACCATCATGTCCCATTAAAAGTGTCAACTTTTCAGAATTCTCATAGTTTGAAATAACATTTTTTAGGGTGCTATTAAATGCTGTTCCAACGGCATAAAGTTCATTGTTGTCGTTGCGGCTAATCATATCCATATTCATATTGAGCTTAATATGCTCAAGTGGGACAATAGAATTTGTAACAAAATAACGTGATCCTGAAAGACCCAATTCCTCTGCATCAAAAGCAGCCAGAATAACCGAATGTTCAGGCGGATGGGTTTCGAAATATTCAGCAAAGGCAAATAATGCAGCTACTCCTGAGGCGTTATCATCAGCACCATTATAAATTTGATTGTTTTTTATGCCTTCATGGTCATAATGTGCACTGATTACAATATAGTCTTTCGGATGTTTTGAACCTTTAACATAGCCCAAAATATTCATGCCTGAATACGATTTTCCTCTAGAAACAAATGAGAACGATTGCTGAAAGTCCTCAGTAAAAGGTAGCACATTGAGGCTTTTATATTTTCTGATAATATGATTTTTCGCTTTTTCGGCACCTGCAGTACCTGTACGTCGGCCTTGAAATGCATCAGAAGACAAGGTTTTAATCTGAAAAACCAAACTATCTGGATTAAAAGGAAACGGTGCTTCAAGTGTGGTTGATCGCTTAAGTTCCTGTGCGTTTGAAACGGCAGTAAAACCAAAAAACGCAAAAATTGTAAGCCATAAAATGTGCTTCATAGTAGAGGGGATTTAAAAAGATAAAGAAACAAAAAATCCCAATAGTGAATTGGGATTTTATGAGTTTTTAACGCCTTCTTTTTTTGGGAAGGTTATGAAATGCTTATCCTTTTAAACTTGCAGCCAAATATTCGCGGTTCATTCTTGCGATATATTCCAATGAAATACCTTTTGGACATTCCACTTCACAAGCTCCAGTATTGGTACAGTTACCAAAACCTTCTTCATCCATCTGTTTTACCATGTTTAAAACACGATCCGTAGCTTCAACCTTTCCTTGTGGTAATAGGGCAAATTGAGATACTTTGGCAGCAACGAACAACATGGCCGAAGAGTTTTTACAACTCGCCACACAGGCGCCACAACCAATACAGGTAGCTGCTTCAAATGCTTCGTCGGCATCGTGTTTGTTTATCGGAATGGCATTCGCATCAATGGTATTTCCAGAGGTATTGACTGAAATGAATCCGCCTGCATGTTGGATGCGGTCAAATGAACTTCTGTCTACAACCAAATCCTTAATTACAGGAAATGCATTGGCTCTAAATGGTTCGATAAAAATAGTATCGCCATCCTTGAACATACGCATATGCAATTGGCAGGTGGTAATTCCTTTATCGGGACCATGTGGCTCGCCATTAATATGAAGTGAGCACATCCCGCAGATTCCTTCACGGCAATCGTGATCAAATGCTACCGGCTCTTCATTTTTATTGATTAATTCTTCGTTTAAAATGTCCAACATTTCCAAGAAGGACATATCGCCGTCAATTCCATCGATTGGGTAATCGACTATTTTTCCTTTCGTGTCAGCGTTTTTTTGACGCCATATTTTTAAAGTTAATTTCATAACGTTCCTTCTTATTTATAACTTCTTTCTTTCACTTCAATATTTTCGTATACCAAGTCCTCCTTATGAAGTACTGCGTCTTTTGGCGCTCCTTTATATTCCCATGCGGCAACATATTGGAATTCCGGACGTCTTAAAGCTTCGCCTTCTTCAGTTTGGAATTCTTCTCTAAAATGGCCTCCAGCAGATTCTTCTCTTTCAAGAGCATCTTTGGCAAAAAGTTCACCTAATTCTAAATAATCCGCAACGCGCATGGCTTTGGCCAATTCTTCATTGTACTCGTTTTGGATTCCTGGAACTCTTACATCCTTCCAGAATTCTTCACGAAGCGCTGCAATTTCAACAATGGCTTCTCTTAAACCTTGAGCATTTCTGGCCATTCCACACTTGTTCCACATGATTTTTCCAAGTCTCTTGTGGAAATGATCAACAGAATGTGCGCCATTATTATTGATTAAGTGATCCAAATTGTCTTTTACACTTTTTTCTGCTTCATCAAATTCAGGAGAATCGGTTGGTATTTTACCAGTTCTAATATCTTGTGACAAATAATCGCCAATGGTATAAGGCAAAACAAAATAGCCATCTGCCAAGCCTTGCATTAATGCCGATGCACCAAGACGGTTAGCACCGTGATCTGAGAAGTTAGCTTCTCCAATACAATAAAGCCCAGGGACATTGGTCATCAAGTTGTAATCTACCCAAAGACCGCCCATGGTATAGTGCACCGCAGGATAAATCATCATTGGGGTTTCATACGGATTCTGATCGACAATCTTCTCGTACATCTGGAAAAGGTTACCATATTTTTCTCTGATAACATCCTGCCCAAGTCTTTTGACGACCTTAGGGTCTTTTTCATCAAAACCTTTCACGTGCGCACGTTCTTTTCCGTAACGTTCAATAGCTGAAGCGAAATCCAGATAGACAGCTTCGCCAGTTTTGTTAACACCGTAACCAGCATCACAACGTTCTTTAGCTGCACGAGAGGCCACATCACGAGGCACCAAGTTTCCAAAAGCCGGATAACGACGCTCTAAATAATAGTCTCTATTTTCTGCAGGAATATCTGTAGGTTTTAATTTGCCTTCTCTAATGGCCAATACATCATCCATGTTTTTTGGTACCCAAATACGACCGTCATTACGGAGCGATTCAGACATCAAAGTCAATTTAGATTGATGATCTCCAGAAACAGGAATACAGGTTGGGTGAATTTGCGTGTAACACGGATTTGCAAAGAAAGCACCACGTTTGTGCGCTTTCCAAGCGGCAGTTACGTTACTTCCCATGGCATTAGTGGATAAGAAGAACACGTTTCCGTAACCTCCAGTACCCAAAACCACAGCATGAGCAGAATGACGCTCAACTTCTCCGGTGACTAAATTTCTTGCGATAATGCCTCGCGCTTTTCCACCAACTACTACAACGTCCAACATTTCATGACGGTTGTACATGGTAATTTTTCCACGCCCAATTTGTCGGTTCATGGCTGAATAAGCACCTAATAATAACTGTTGACCTGTTTGACCGGCAGCATAAAAAGTACGTGACACCAATACCCCACCAAAGGAGCGGTTGTCTAAATAGCCACCATATTCACGTGCAAAAGGAACCCCTTGTGCAACGCATTGGTCAATAATATTTGCCGAAACTTCGGCCAAACGATACACGTTGGCTTCTCGAGAACGGTAATCGCCACCTTTTACAGTATCATAAAATAATCTGTAGGTTGAGTCACCATCACCTTGATAGTTTTTAGCGGCATTAATCCCACCTTGTGCGGCAATAGAGTGCGCACGACGTGGTGAATCCTGAAAACAAAAAGCCTTTACGTTATAACCTAGCTCTGCCAAGGTTGCAGCCGCAGAGCCACCTGCCAATCCTGTTCCCACCACGATAACATCAATGTTACGTTTGTTTGCAGGGTTGACAAGGTCAATGTTGTTTTTATAATTAGTCCACTTATCAGCAAGTGGACCTTCTGGTATTTTAGAATCTAAAGCCATATTAGATGTTTTTTAGTTGAAGTGATGATAGAGAGCGATGAAAATAAATCCTAATGGGATGATGATGGCATAAGCCTTTCCAAATCCTCTTAATCCTCTTGTATATTTATTATTGGCGCCCACCGACTGAAATGCCGAACTGAACCCATGTAATAAGTGCAATGCTAAAAACACAAACGCCAAACAATAAAGCGCTACGCGCCATACGTCCACAAATTTGTGCTGTAAGTGCTCAAAATAGCGATACTCACCATTTGGAAGCAATCCTGACATGTCGCCATCAATGAATTTCATTTGAATTTCTGGAAACCAAAAATCGTAAAAATGAAGTCCCAAGAACAATAGAATTACTGCACCTGTGTAAATCATGTTTCTGCTCATCCAAGTAGAATTGGCATTGCCATTATATTTGACATACCCAATACTTCTTGCGTTTCTGTTTCTTATTTCCAGCACCATGCCCATCGCAAAGTGAAAAAGCACACCCAGAATTAAAATGGGTTGCGCAATATATTGTACGACCCAATTCGTTCCCATAAAGTGAGATACGTCGTTAAAAACGTCTGCACTGAATACAGAAAGCATATTAATTGCAAAATGTTGTACTAAGAAAATCATAAGGAAGAATGCCGAAAGCGCCATGGCAAACTTTCTTCCAACTGAAGAATTAAAAATTCCGCCCATATTTTGTAGTTAGTTTAATGTGAGACAAAGATACGTTTCAAACGATTGAATGCCAAGAAATAGATTTATTTATACTTATTTGGAATGAGTTTAATTAAAGAGAAGAATTCATCAATTTTGATAATCCAATCGGATCTTAAATACATTTGATTAATTTTTAAATTTAGCGATTAAGAGAACACCAGCAAAATTTGAGGTTAAAAGTTTCATAAAAAAGAATCTGACTTTTTTAAGCCCCTCTAAATCTGTAAATTTGTGAAAACGACAAATTCATGAAATACGACAGAATAGATTCCAAGCTTTTTATAAACAACCGAAAAAACTTTATGGCTCAGATGAAGTCGAGCAGTTTGGCGGTTTTTAATTCCAATGATATCTATCCCATCAGTGCGGACAGTACCATGCCATTTCAGCAACACCGCGATATTTTTTATTTGAGCGGTGTGGATCAAGAAGAAAGTATACTGGTGCTTTTTCCTGATTGTCCAAAGGAAAAGCATCGTGAAATTTTATTTTTGAAAGAAACCAATGCTCATATTGCCGTTTGGGAAGGAGAGAAGTTGACAAAGGAAGCTGCTTTTAAAACGTCTGGTGTCAAAACTGTTTATTGGTTGCAAGACATGGAAAAAATCATGTTTGAATTGATGTCGCAATGTGATACCGTATATATCAATACCAACGAGCATTATCGTGCTAGCGTAGAAACGGAAACACGGGAAGACCGTTATACAAAATGGCTAAAAGAAAAATATCCTGCGCATTCTGTAGCGAAGAGCAATCCTATTTTGCAGCGTTTACGTTCTGTAAAAGATCAAATAGAACTTGATCTGATGCAAAAGGCTTGTGACATTACCGAAAAAGGCTTTAGAAGACTTTTAGGCTTTGTGAAACCAGGTGTTTGGGAATATGAGATTGAAGCAGAACTGATGCACGAATTTTTGCGCAACCGCTCCAAAGGATTTGCCTATACGCCGATTATAGCGGCTGGGAATAATGCGAATGTTTTGCATTATGTGGTCAATAATCAGCAATGTAAGGCAGGCGATTTGATTCTATTGGATGTTGGTGCAGAATACGCCAACTATTCGAGTGACATGACAAGAACCATTCCAGTCTCCGGGAAATTTTCAAAACGTCAAAAAGAGGTTTACAATGCAGTTAACCGTGTGAAAAATGAAGCTCAAAAAATGTTGGTTCCTGGAACTATTTGGGCAGACTATCATATGGAAGTTGGAAAAATCATGACTTCAGAATTGTTGGGTTTAAAATTATTGGACAAAGCCGATGTTAAGAATGAAGACAAAGATTGGCCAGCCTACAAAAAATATTTTATGCACGGCACCAGTCATAATATTGGCTTGGATACGCATGACTACGGAATTTTGACCGAGCCAATGCAGGCGAATATGGTGTTTACCGTAGAACCTGGAATCTATATACCTGAAGAAGGCTTTGGCATTCGATTGGAAGATGATTTGGTGATTCAGAAAAAAGGAGAGCCATTTAATCTGATGGGCAACATCCCTATTGAGGCGGAAGAGATTGAAGAAATCATGAATTCGTAAAATAATTATAGTAGAGGCTCTTTGCAAAGAGCCTCTACACTTTGCAAAGAGCCTCTACTATAATCCCAACCTGATTGGTTTCCAGGCAAAATAATGCGGAAACATCAATCAGGTTTTTTTATTATGCCGGCACCAAATCAAACACATATCTATTGAGTTTTCTCAAAGTTTCAATCTTATCGCCGGTATTGATCAATAAAGAAATATTGTTGCTACTGCCGCCATAAGAAATCATTCTAACGTTGACATCTTGCAGAATCTGGAATAATTTTGGCGTATCTGGGTGATAGACGATATGATGTCCAACAAGGCAAACGATCGTTCTAAAACTATCGACTTCTACCTTTGCAAATTTCTCCAATTCAGTTACAATTTCAGACAGATTTTTGGTGTCATCAATCGTGAGTGATATGGCGATCTCTGAAGTTGTAATCATGTCAATGGACGTTTCGTGTTTCTCGAAAATCTCAAATACTTTTTTTAAGAATCCGTGTGCCAATAGCATTCTGGCCGATTTTATTTTGATGGCCGTAATACCATCTTTGGCAGCAATGGCTTTAATGCCGTCGCCATGAATGTCATTAGTGATTAATGTGCCATGTGCAGCGGGTGAGTTGGTATCCTTTAAACGTACCGGAATGTCTAAGTCACGTACAGGTGTGACCGTTTGTGGATGTAAAATCTTCGCTCCAAAATAGGCTAATTCTGCCGCCTCATCAAATGAAAGATTAGAAATGGCATGAGTGTCTGGAACAAACCGCGGATCGTTATTATGGAAACCATCAATATCCGTCCAGATTTGAACTTCTTTAGCGTGTAAAGCAGCGCCAATAATGGTTGCGGTATAATCGCTTCCACCACGCTGTAAGTTGGCAATCTCTCCCTCGGCATCCAAACAAATGAACCCTTGGGTAATATAGATATCAGCCTGAGGAAGTTCATTAATGATCCGATTGAAATTTTGACGAATGTAAAAATTGTCGGGTTCATTGTATTTATCTATCCGCATAAAATCCAAAGCAGGCAATAAAGCAGCATTTAGACCTTCCTGCAGTAAAAATCGGCTAAAAATGAAGGTGGACAACAATTCGCCTTGGGCTACTATTTTATTAGAAAGCGACGTCGAATAATTGACGTTGACAGTTGCTTTAAGCGTGTCGAAAATGGAACTAACATATGCTTCTGCTTCATTTCTTAGATCACTTTGATGGATTAATTGATGCACCGTTTGTATATAAGATTTGTGAAGATCAGAAATCAGATCCAATGCGTTTTCTATCTCTTTAAACTTTATGCACTCTGAAATAGTGACCAGCGCATTGGTAGTTCCTGACATTGCAGATAATACGACCACCTTACATTGACCATCGTCGATAATGTTTTTGACATTGGTCATATTTTCTATTGACCCGACTGATGTGCCTCCAAATTTTAATACGAGCATAATTTTAATTTTTTATCGGGCGAAAATAGGCGCAACATTTCTTTCTACAATGAAAATTAAAAAATTTGACTAATTTTACACAAAATGTTATATATTTAACAAATGCGTACAATTACTGCTTGTGTCAATGAGATTTTAATTGCTCAACCTTTTTTGGAAGAAGCATTGTCCAGAGGTATTATCAATTATTCTGCCTTGGCGGAAGAGTTGGTGGTTCCCATTAGTGAGATGTTGAAAAAACCGATAAAATCTGGAGCCGTTATGATGGCGTTGCGCCGATACCAATCACCTATGGATTTTGGAAACTCCCAAAAACTCAAACGCGTGATTCAAAACTTAGGCGATATTACCGTAAGATCCAATTTAACCGATTTCACCTTTCAAAATTCAAAAACCTTAAGCTATAGCCACTCCAAAATACTGGAACAAATGGATAGTTATTCTAATGTGTTCTATGCGTTTACTCGGGGTATTTACGAGAGTAATATCATCATCTCAACGTCTCAGAAACATAATATTCTAAAGAGTTTTCACAATGAGATTTTACTGGGAGAAAAAGCTGAGTTATCGGCGATTACCATAAGCCTGCCTTCTGATAATTCTAAAGTGACAGGTCTTTATTATCAGATTTTTAAACGTTTGGCTTGGGAAGGGATTGCACTCTATGAAGTCGTTTCTACAACCAACGAATTTACCATTCTGGTGGAGGATGAAGTGGTAGACAAGGCGTTTTCGGTTATGAAGCGTTTGAAGGATTAAAGTGTTCAAATCCATTCAAGATCATAAACATTAGAAGTGAAGGTATCATCCAACCCAAATTGAATTGCGCCAATGGAATAAAATCGATGACAGCGTTCAAGTTTTCCGAAGGCATCAATATTTTCAGAAAATCAGGGATGCTAAATATAAATGCAGTGATAACAACCCCTCTAAAAACTAAGGATGTTGCCCATTTTTCTGGAATGGTATTCAGCAAAATTAAAATGACGGTAATGGGATAAATAAACATCAGCGCAGGAATAGCGATGTCAATGATATATCCAACATCAAACTGGCCCATCACTACGCCTAATAAACTTCCTATGATTGCGGTTAACGTATACGCCTGTTTAGAGTTATTGAATAAGCCTTTAAAATAATCGGCGGTACCTGTGATGATGCCCACGGCAGTGGTAAAACACGCCAAAGCAATTAAAATACTGAGTAAGCTTGCACCTGCGCTTCCGAGTGTTTTATTTCCTAATGCCAAGAGCAGTTCTGGTCTTGTGATAGTGGATGGAAATTCTGAATTGTGCAATGATCCTATCAAAATAAGACCAGTATAAATAACGAACAATCCAATGCCAGCTACCAATCCAGCCTTGAAAATTAATTGCCTTTTTACCGCAAAGGATTGTGAATTGTTTAAGTTGATGGAGATGATCAATACGGCTCCTACTACCATGGCTGCAAGGGCATCAAAGGTTTGATAGCCTTCTAAAATACCATCCACTAAAGGCATTTGGAGTTGTGATGGCTGCATGGTATCTGCAGGTATAAAAACAGCAATACCTATGATAGCTAACAATATGGCAATAATGATAGGTGTTAGGTATTTGCCCAAGAGGTCCAAAACTTTTGAGCGATTCATCACAAAAATAAACACCAAGATAAAATAGATGCTGCTGGTGAGTAAGCCGCTGCTCTTAAAAAATGGCGCAATCGCCATTTCGTGGGTTACGGATGCCGTTCTTGGTGCAGGTAATATAATGCAGATGGCATAAACCAATATACAATAGATGATACTGAATACATGGGATACTTTTTTACCAAAATCGTACATCGTGCCCTGTAATCTGGCGTGTGCGATAATACCTAATATGGGAATTGCCACTGCAGTAATCACAAAGCCGATGGTCACCAAAAACCAATCAGGACCTGCATTGAATCCTAAAAACGGTGGTAATATTAAATTTCCAGCGCCAAAAAACATCGAAAATAATGCGAAGCCGGTAATAAGTATGTCCTTCGTTTTATTCATGTCATAATTAATATAATGTCTTCACGGTTTTGCTTCACGCCTCAAACTCTTTATATCTTTGCCGAATATAGTTCAAATATGATTTTAGAATACAAAAATATACCAATTTATTATAATGATGAAGGCCAAGGAAAGGCGGTAGTTTTGCTTCATGGTTTTTTGGAAACCTCTGCCATGTGGAAAGATTTGGTTGCAGAAATTGGAACTAGCCATCGGATTATTACCATAGATTTATTGGGGCACGGAAAAACGGGTTGTTTGGGCTATATCCATACTATGGAAATGATGGCTGATGCGGTTGTGTTTGTTTTGGAGCATTTGAAGATTGAAAAGTCATTTGTTATCGGACATTCTATGGGTGGTTATGTCGCTTTGGCATTTGCTGAAGTTTTTCCTGAAAAGTTTTATGGTCTTTGCTTGATGAATTCTACCCCATTTGCAGATAGTCTTGAACGTCAAATTAATAGAGGTCGTGCTATTAAAGTTGTAAAACAAAATCATAAGAATTTCATAAGGATGTCAATTTCCAATTTGTTGAACCCTGAACATAAAGAACAGTTTGTCGATGAAATTGAGTCAATAATGGTGGATGCCATGGATTTGCCAGTTCAAGGAATTGTTGCTGCGTTGGAAGGAATGAAAATTAGAAAAGACAGAAGATTTGTACTTGAACAACTAGAGGCTAACAAAATGATTATTTTAGGTCGTAAAGACCCTGTTCTTGAATTTGATAGCTTAAGCGCACAACTCATTGGATTAGAGGTTGAAATTGTTGAGTTTCCTGACGGGCATATGTCACATATTGAAAATAAACACGAATTTACTTACATTATAAAACGCTTTATCGAAAATTGATACGTTTTGACGTTAGTTTGAATTATTATTTTTAAGTTAGGCATCTCTAACTAAGACAACCATGAAAAAAACCAGTAATGCCCCAGCTCCTATGAAGCTTTATTGCAGCCTTTTTGGTCACAATTATGAGGTTTCAAAAAAAGTCACTTCGCACGTAAAAGAATATACCTGCAAGTGTTGTAAAAGACAACTCACCACCAATAGTAACGGTGATTTAACAGAGTTAACACCTAAGTTTAAAGAAATCAATTCTATTTTGGAAGAGATGTACCTGCGAAGAACGCTCCGTTCACAGGAGAAAGCGTACAGTACATCGATATATTAGAATTTGAGATTGGCTTATTGCTTTGATTTATATATATTTAGATATCCTCTAAAGTAATAATTAAAACATATAGCCAAGTGAAAACAGTTTATTGTTCTATTTTTGGGCATAACTATGTTGTTTCCAAAAAAATCACGTTTCACGTCAATGAGTATAAATGTACACATTGCCGTGCACAAATGACCACTGATAGCAACGGCGAATTAACACCGTTGACCCCAAAGTTCAAGGAAATCAACTCTGTACTTGAACGTATCCATAAAAGAAGAAAAATTAAAAGATTGGAAGGCTTGCTCATTTTTGAGCATTGATCTATAGTCTGATTAATTGCTTTCTCCTAAGCTCAGCTTAAATTCACTTATAACGTGATTTAAAAAGCTTGAAAAATCTGATAGAATTTTCCGCTTTATAAACTCCTCAAACTGGTTTTGAGATGTCTCAGTGTGTCCAAATTTAAAATCTTAAACTCACCGATCTTCCAGTTCTTAAAATCAATTCTGTATTCCGAACTTGTCGGAATCTGTGGTAGGCTACACTACCATAATGCGTCTCTATATTCGTTTTATTAAAAACTTAACACATAATTTTCTCAATTGTAATTCGTTTTGATTACCATGTCCGTAGTCCTTAAATCTTGAGTTTTGAAAAATATATATTGTAGATTATTTAATCACGATTTCATAGTGAAAAACGAAATTACCAAATTTGTAAAAGAATACAAATGCTTGCGCTGTGGGATGCAATTGACCACTAGTGATAAAGGAGAACTTGTTCCTTTGACTGATAAGCGGCGCGAAATCAATAAGGTGTTAAAAAACCTCTACAATAAAAGACGTAAAATAAAACAAAAAGCCTATTGATCTTTTAAGGCATTCCACCCTTTGGCTATTAATGGAATAAGTGCCTCGCTGCGTGTTATTAAATGCATGCCTTGATCTTTTTCTGTCATATAGCCAATCACCGTTAAATTGGGATTCCCTTTAATCTTAGGAAAATCTTCTTGGGAGATGGTCATCAACAATTCATAATCCTCTCCACCATTTAAAGCAATTGTTGTGCTGTCAATATTGAATTCTTCACAGGTAGATATGACTTGTGGATCTAACGGGATCTTGTTTTCATACAATACAGCACCTACTTCACTTTGCTTGCATAAATGAATGATTTCTGAAGATAAACCATCACTTATATCAATCATAGAAGTGGGTTTTACTTTTAAATCCTTTAAAAGCTTGACAATATCTTTCCGTGCCTCTGGTTTCAATTGGCGTTCCACAATGTAGGTGTACGGTTCTAAGTCGGGTTGATTGTTTGGGTTAACCTTAAAGACCTCTTTTTCACGTTCCAAAATTTGAAGTCCCATGTATGCAGCGCCCAAATCGCCTGTAACTACCAATAAATCGTTGGGTTTTGCACCGCTTCTATAAACAACATCATTTTTGTTGACTTCCCCAACTGCAGTTATAGAAATAATTAATCCTGTTGTAGAGGAGGTTGTGTCACCACCAACCACATCCACACCATAAATTTTTGAAGCAGTTTCAATGCCGGCGTAAAGTTCTTCCAATGCTTCTAACGGGAATCGGTTGGAAATAGCAATGCCAATCGTCACCTGCGTCGCGTTCGCGTTCATGGCGTATACGTCAGATAAATTAGCAATCATAGCCTTGTAGCCCAAGTGTTTTAAAGGCATGTAACTCAAATCGAAATGCACATGTTCCACCAATAAATCTGTGGTAATCACAACTTGTTTTGATTTAAAATCCAAAACAGCGGCATCATCACCAATGCTTTTGATTGTGGATTTTTGAGTCACCTCAAAATGTTTGGTCAAATGGTCTATGAGACCAAACTCACCTAATTCACTAATAGGGGTGCGCGATTGATTTTTATCTTCTATCATGATGCAAATTTAGCGATATAGCTTAGAAAACACCAATCATTTTTCGGAATAATTCTAAGCTGTCTGGTATCTAAAAAACCAATAGTGCTATTTAGGAATATATTGAAAAGTTCCATGGAATTACCCTTCTTATATTGTATATTTGTGCTCTATTTAGAAATAATCTTAATAAGGAATGATAAAAGTATCTGAAACAGCTAAAAAAAAGGTCATTGAGCTCATGAGTGAAGATGGCTTTAACTGCGCAACCGACTTTGTACGCGTTGGTGTAAAAAGTGGCGGTTGTTCAGGATTATCATATGATTTGAAATTTGATAAATCACAAAGAGATGAGGATAAGGTCTTTGAAGATAATGGTGTCAGAATTGTTATCGACAAAAAAAGCTTTTTATACCTCATTGGTACGACCCTTGAATATTCAGGCGGTTTAAATGGTGCAGGGTTTGTATTTAATAATCCAAACGCAAATCGCACATGTGGATGTGGGGAATCATTTTCTCTATAATCTCATCCCAACCTTCCCAAAAGGAAGGAGTTGAACAAATAATGTAAATGACAATGACGAAATACACAGAAGACGATTTAAGAGAAGAATTAAAAACCAAGGAATACGAATATGGGTTTTATACTGATATTGAGTCCGATACGTTTGAGCCAGGTTTAAATGAAGATGTTGTCCGCGCCATTTCTTTGAAGAAAGAAGAGCCGGAATGGATGACCGAATGGCGTTTGGAAGCCTTCCGAGCATGGGAAAAGATGGTTGAACCAGAGTGGGCGAATGTGAAATACCAAAAGCCAGACTTTCAGGCTATTTCCTATTATTCAGCACCCAACACCAAACCAAAATATGATAGTTTGGATGAGGTGGACCCAGAGTTATTGGAAACTTTCAAGAAATTGGGAATTTCTATGGATGAACAGAAGATGTTGGCGGGCGTTGCTATGGATGTTGTAATTGATTCGGTTTCCGTTGCTACAACTTTTAAGAAATCATTGGATGAGAAAGGCATTATTTTTTGCTCTATCAGTGAAGCGATTCAAAAACACCCTGAATTGGTCAGAAAATATATTGGTACCGTTGTGCCACGGACCGATAATTTTTATGCGGCTTTAAACTCAGCGGTTTTTAGTGATGGAAGTTTCTGTTATATTCCAAAAGGCGTGCGTTGCCCAATGGAATTATCAACCTACTTCCGAATCAATCAAGGTGGAACGGGTCAATTTGAAAGAACACTTCTTATTGCTGATGAAGGTAGTTATGTAAGTTACTTAGAAGGTTGTACAGCGCCAAGTCGTGATGAGAATCAATTGCACGCTGCTGTAGTAGAGTTAATTGCTATGGATGATGCCGAAATTAAGTACTCTACGGTTCAAAATTGGTACCCAGGAAATGCTGAAGGAGTAGGTGGGGTTTTCAACTTCGTAACCAAAAGAGGGATTTGCGAAAAGAACGCGAAAATCTCATGGACACAAGTAGAAACCGGTTCTGCGGTGACTTGGAAATATCCAAGTTGTATTTTGAAGGGTGATAATTCAGTAGGTGAATTTTACTCGATTGCGGTGACTAATAATCACCAACAGGCAGATACAGGAACCAAAATGATTCATTTGGGTAAAAACACTAGATCTACTATTATCTCTAAAGGTATTTCGGCAGGAAAATCGCAAAATTCATATAGAGGTATTGTGCATATTGGAGCGCGAGCTGAAAATGCACGAAACTTTACGGAATGTGATAGTTTGTTAATGGGTAACGAATGTGGTGCACATACCTTCCCATATATTGAGGTGAAAAACAAATCAGCAAAGGTTGAACACGAAGCGACTACAAGTAAAATTGGGGAAGACCAAATTTTCTACTGTAACCAACGTGGTATTGATATTGAAAAAGCCATTGCCTTAATCGTTAACGGTTTTAGTAAGGATGTTTTGAACAAATTACCAATGGAATTTGCTGTGGAAGCACAAAAACTATTAGAAATAAGTTTAGAAGGATCTGTAGGATAACAAATTCTATAAATTCAGTGCAGCTAATCTATTGACCATCAGATAACCAACTCAAATAGCCAGTGCAAAAATTAATTGTCATTTTATTAATAGCCACACTTTTTATTGGTTGTAAAAAGGATACGAAATCTCCCAGTTCTGTAGTCGAAAGTGAAGAAGTAAATAGTGATAGAGAAATCTCAGGAAGCTTTTTTTATTTTGATGATTCAGCTGTTTTGCAAACGAATAGAGAATTGTTCGGGGTTATTATAAATGAAAAATCCCAGGAATTGATTAAAAGAACAAAACCTCTAAAAGAAGCACCAACTGATGAGGTTGCGGTGACTTTGAAAGTAAAAGTCACTAAAAAACCAGAGCATGAAGAAGGATGGGAAAATAGGGTTGAAATTATTGATATTATAAACGTGTCCAAGGTTGATCAGAAAGACAGTGACATCATAAAGTTAAGAACGGAAGAATAAGAACTCCAAAAATTTAAATTATAGGAAGTAAGTCCTTAAAAATTGAAAGTTAGAAGCATATGTTGAAAATTAATAATTTACACGCAAGTATTAATGATAAAGCCATTTTAAAAGGCATTAATTTAGAAGTAAAAGCGGGCGAAGTGCATGCGATTATGGGGCCAAATGGTTCAGGTAAAAGTACGCTTGCATCGGTTATAGCTGGTAAGGATGAGTATGAGATGACGGAAGGTGAAATCCTTTTTGAAAACGAAAATATTAATGAGTTATCGCCTGAAGAGCGCGCTCATAAAGGTGTTTTCTTGTCTTTTCAATATCCTGTTGAAATTCCAGGTGTTTCAGTAACCAACTTTATTAGAACCGCCATCAATGAAACCCGTAAAGCTAAAGGTCTTCCAGACATGCCGGCTAATGAGATGCTGAAAATGATTCGCGAAAAATCAGAGATGTTGGAAATTGATCGTAAGTTTTTATCCCGATCTTTAAATGAAGGTTTTTCAGGTGGTGAAAAGAAGCGTAACGAAATCTTTCAATTAGCCATGTTGGAGCCAAAACTCGCTATCCTTGATGAAACAGATTCAGGATTGGACATTGATGCGCTTCGTATTGTGGCCAGCGGCGTTAACAAAATTAAAAGTGAGGATAATGCTGTAATCATCATTACCCACTACCAACGTTTGTTGGATCATATTGTGCCAGATTTTGTCCACGTATTACACGAAGGGCGTATCGTTAAATCTGGTGGAAAGGAATTGGCCCACGAGCTTGAAGAAAAAGGCTACGACTGGATTAAGGAAGAGTTGAACGCATAATTTAAGTGTGCAGTACACAGTATGCAGTCTACAGTGACTGTTAACTGAAAACTGCCAACTGAAGACAGAAAAAATGGAACTAAAAGAAAAACTCATAGCCTCATTTATGGCATTCGAAAACTTGGTGGATATAGATTCGCCAGTTCATGATGTCCGCAGTGAAGCGATAAAAGAATTTGAAACGCAAGGCTTCCCGTCAAGAAGAGACGAAGCATGGAAATACACCTCGTTAAATAGTATTTTAAAACACGATTATAGTGTGTTTCCGAAAAGTGAAAACCATATCGATTATAACGATATTAAGAAATATTTCATCCATGATATTGACACTTATAAGATAGTCTTTATCGATGGAAAATATTCGTCACACTTCTCTGAAACTACTCATGATGGTATTGATGTGTGCTTGATGTCATCGGCCTTGTCTAAACCTAAATACAGACCTATTATTGAAAATTATTTCAATAAAGTGGCCACCAAAGACGGTTTAACATCTTTGAATACGGCGTTTTCTCAAGAAGGTGCCTATATTCATATTCCTAAGAATAAATCGGTTGCTAAACCAATTCAGATTGTTCATTTCTCAACAGGTAATGAAGCGGCCCTGATGTTGCAGCCACGTAATTTGATCGTAGTGGATGAAAATGCCCATGTTCAAATTATTGAGCGCCATCAAAGTCTGACAGAAAATCCTGTATTGACTAATACGGTTACTGAGATTTTTGCCGACAAACGTGCCATTGTGGATTATTATAAAATCCAAAATGATAACGAAAACGCCTCTCTGATTGACAGTACCTTTATCGATCAAAAACAGGAAAGTTGTGCGTCAGTGCATACGTTTTCATTTGGTGGTAAGTTAACGCGCAACAATCTTAGATTTTATCAAAATGGCGAGCGTATTGATTCTACCTTAAAAGGTGTAACCATTATTGGCAATAAACAACATGTGGACCACAACACTTTGGTACATCATATTGAGCCAAACTGCGAGAGTCACCAAGACTACCAAGGTATTTTTGGAGACAGTAGTGTAGGAGTTTTCAATGGAAAAGTGCTTGTTAATAAAGAAGCTCAAAAAACCAATGCGTTCCAGGCCAATAATAACATTTTGTTAAGTGATAAAGCAACAATAAATACGAAACCTCAATTGGAGATATTTGCAGATGACGTTAAATGTTCTCACGGTTGTACCATCGGACAATTAGATGAAAGTGCCATATTTTATATGCAATCAAGAGGTATTCCAGAAAAAGAAGCTAAGGCTTTACTGTTGTATGCTTTTGGTAATAGCGTATTAAGTTCAGTTAAAATCCCAGAAATTAAGCAACGTATTACGAATATCATTGCAACCAAATTAGGGATTAACATTGGATTCGATCTATAAATGTGCCATTCCCACAATCCCGATGACAATCGGGAGGGGATCACTTTAAATTAATTTAAATTTTTTTTGGAGCTATTTCCAGCTTTCGGCAGTCGCTCTCTGCGAGGAGCTCCAACAATGCCTCAATCTGGGCTATCAAAAAAGATCGCTATGTTCAACGTAGAAACCATAAGAAAAGATTTTCCAATACTTCAAAGACAAGTCAATGGGAAACCATTGGTGTATTTTGACAATGCTGCCACTTCACAGACACCACAACGAGTTATTGATGCCATTGTAGATTACTATTCAAATTACAATGCCAATATCCATAGGGGTGTCCATAGTTTAAGTCAGGAAGCAACGGATAAATATGAAGAAGCGCGATTAAAAATCCAAAAGCACTTTAATGCTAAGAAGTCTCATGAGATCATCATGACGTCTGGCACAACGCATGGTATCAATTTGGTAGCGAGCGGCTTTACTTCACTTCTAAAAAAAGGTGATGAAGTTATCGTGTCTGCATTAGAGCACCATAGTAATATTGTGCCTTGGCAAATGTTATGTGAACGTAGTGGGGCCGTTTTGAAGGTCATTCCTATGAATGATGAAGGCGAACTGGTCATGTCGGCGTACGACGATCTTCTTTCAGAAAAAACAAAACTCGTATTTGTCAATCATATTTCAAATGCATTGGGAACCATCAATCCTATTGAAAGCATCATCAAAAAAGCACATGCCGTTGGCGCAGCAGTTTTGGTAGATGGAGCGCAAGCTTGTCCTCACATAAAAGCAGATGTTCAAGCTTTGGATGTTGATTTCTACGTGGTTTCGGCACATAAAATGTGTGGGCCAACCGGTGTTGGAATGCTTTACGGAAAGGAAGAGTGGCTCAGTAAATTACCGCCATATCAAGGTGGTGGTGAGATGATTGCAGAAGTGTCGTTTGAAAAGACCACTTATGCTGGATTGCCTCATAAGTTTGAAGCCGGTACCCCAAATATTTGCGGAGGTATTGCTTTTGGCGCCGCCATTGATTATATGAATAACATAGGTTTTAAGAAAATTGATGCCTATGAACATGAACTTTTAGAATATGCCACAAAACGACTTTTAGAAATAGAAGGCTTGAAAATCTACGGCACCTCAAAGCATAAAACATCGGTAGTATCCTTTAATTTAAATGGCATTCATCCTTATGATGTTGGGACTTTACTCGATAAAATGGGTGTAGCAGTCCGTACGGGACACCACTGTGCACAACCGATCATGGACTATTTTAAAATCCCAGGTACCATAAGGGCTTCTTTTGCATTTTATAACACCAAGGCAGAAATTGATGTGTTGGTGGAAGGCGTTAAAAAAGCTAAAATGATGCTGTCCTAAGCATCCGGTTTCAAAATTAAATATATGAGTTCAAAGTTTTTAGCCATTATTTCAATGGTCGTGTTATTTTTTTCCTGTTCATCAAACAATAAGACAATTCTAATTGCAAATGCCAAAGTTGATTGCACGGGTGTAGCACCTCAAAAATGTCTTCAAATTAAGGAAGTAGGCGAAACCGATTGGACTTACTTTTACAATCCTATTGAAGGCTTTGATTATGTTGAAGGGTTCTATTATAAAATAAAAGTTGCGGTTACAGAAGTAGAAAATCCTCCAGCAGATGGTTCCTCATTAAAATATAAATTGATTGAAGTTTTAGAAAAATCAAAAGCACCTTTAAATTTAGATCAAGGCTCATGGTTGGTCACACGGGTAAAGGACAGGGACAGCTTTGGTAGAAATCCGTTTATTAAAATAGATCTGTCACAAAATGAAATTAATGGTAACACTAGTTGTAATCGGTTTTCGGCAAAAATTATGGTTACCGATAACAAGGTTGATATCTCTGAGCTTTCTTCAACAGAAATGATGTGTAGGGATATTGAAGTGGAAACTGCGTTTCTTGATGCCTTGGCAAGTATCACATCGTACACTTTAAAGGATGATAAACTTCAGTTGTTAGATGAGAATAAAGAACTGCTTATAGAATGCAACTACTTGAAATCGGAGTAGAAAATTAGATTTAATGGCTTGATATCCATTGTTAAAATGCTTATTTTGAAGAGATAAATTGTAACTTTGTATAAAATTTTAGAATGACTATAAAAGCGATACAAGAAGACCTTATTGATGAGTTTTCAATGTTTGAAGATTGGGAAGAACGCTATCAATACATGATCGATTTGGGTAAGACCTTACCGTTGATTGACGAGCAATACAAAACTCAAGAGAACATCATTAAAGGCTGTCAAAGTAAAGTTTGGGTACATGCTGAAATGGACGGCGACAAAGTGGTCTTTACTGCAGATAGTGACGCCATTATCACTAAAGGCATTATTGCGATTTTAATTCGTGTATTTTCAAATCAAAGTCCTCAAGCGATTATAGACGCCGATACTGATTTTATCGATGCTATTGGTCTTAAGGAACATTTATCGCCAACACGTGCCAACGGATTGGTGAGTATGATAAAACAATTAAAAATGTATGCTATTGCATACCAAACACAGTTAAACTAAATTCCTGAATTCCTGCGCAGGCAGGAATCTCAAACAAATTCTTGTGTAAACAGGAATCACGGAATTGTTATTTCGAAACAGATTGTTATAGCAAGATAAAGCTTGAATGCTTTCTGATTAGAAAATAGATTTTATACAAACACAGTACAGTTGAATTAAGTTGATGCGTTGTAGAGTTGAGGTGTTTATCCTAAACTCTTGAACACCTAAACTTCTAAACTTTTGAATAATGAGTGAAAAAATAGACACGTTCGCCTTAGGCGAAAAGATAGTGAACGTTATAAAAACAGTTTACGACCCTGAAATCCCTGTTGATATCTATGAATTGGGATTGATTTACGATGTTTTTGTCAATGAAGATTACGATGTTAAGATCCTGATGACCTTAACTACTCCAAACTGTCCGGTAGCTGAAAGTTTACCATTGGAAGTTGAAGAGCGCGTTAAATCAATTGACGAGGTGAGATCGGCTATAGTAGAAATGACATTTGATCCACCATGGAGTCAAGATTTGATGAGTGAAGAAGCTAAATTGGAATTGGGGATGCTGTAGTGTTCAGTTGGCAGTTGGCAGCCTTCCCGTCGTAGCAAGAGCTGAAGATGGACGGACAGTTGATTGCCTATGGAAGACGATTTGTAAGTTTTTATCTTGGTTTCGGTCACCCGTCATCGGTCACCCGTCCTTAAGATGATCTCCAATTGATGCTTAGAAAACCTAAATCCTACATCCCTCTTTAAACAATGGCAAGACCAACTCCTAAATCATTAAAAGACAAAGACAAGACAAGTCTAAGAAAGTCTTTCAGTGCTTTGGTATTTATTCCCCGATTCTTTAAGGAAATCTGGAAGACCAATAAAAAATTATTTCTATTATCGGCGTTTTGCCGACTTGTAGGTGCCCTTTTACCTGTGGTTATCTTATGGGTTGGTAAGCTTATTATTGATGAGATTATTCTTCAAACTCAGATAGACGCCTCAGATCTAACACAACTGTGGACCTATGTGGGTATTGAATTGGGTCTCATCGTCCTTTCTGATCTCATGAGTCGCGCCATTTCATTGACCGACGGTCTTTTGGGAGATGCTTACTCCATAGAATCTTCAGTTACCATTATTAAAAAAACCAATCAAATAGATATCAGTCTCTTGGAAGATTCTGAGTTCTATGATAAATTGGAACGCGCCAGGATGCAAACTGCAGGGCGTGTAGGGCTTTTGTCTAATGCCTTAGGCGAAGTTCAGAGTTTGATTTCCATTACCACACTCGTTGCAGGATTGATCTACTTTGAACCCTATCTGATTATTTTATTGGTGTTAAGTATCATCCCTTCTTTTATTAATGAGATTTGGTTCAGTCAGCAGCAATATTCATTGGCAAGAGGGTGGACGGCAGAAAGACGGGAACTCGATTACTTAAGATTTATCGGTGCGAATAACGTTACTGCAAAGGAGATTAAACTCTTTGGATTGACCGATTTTATTGTCGATCGTTTTAAAAACCTTTCCCAAGAATATTATGAACTCAACAAAAAGTTGGCGGTCAAACGCTCAGCTTTAGGCTTTGTGTTCAATGTTTTGGGCACTTTGAGTTATTATGGGGCTTATGTATTCATTATTTATCGGGTGATCTCTGGAGTGATTACTCTTGGTGAATTGACATTTTTATCGGGCTCTTTCAATAGGCTGACCCGAAACCTTCAGGATTTCTTTTCAAAATTTACAAGAATTACAGAAAGTGCACTTTATTTGAAAGATTATTTTGAGTTCATTGACCTCTCGATTGTTCCAAACCACCTTGAAGATCAAGTTTTACCAGAAAAGATAAAAACAGGTTTTGAATTTAGAAATGTGCATTTTTCTTATCCAGATTCTGAAACTGAAATTCTAAAAGGCGTGAGTTTTAAAATATCTGCCGGTGAAAAAATGGCTTTTGTAGGTCAAAATGGCGCAGGAAAAACCACACTGACCAAACTGATGTTACGGTTTTACGAACCTACATCTGGTGAAATATTGTTGGACGGCATCAATATCAATCGGTTTAAACAAGATGACTATCAAAAGTTTTTTGGGGTCATTTTTCAAGATTTTTTCAGATATGAATTTACGGTCAGGGAAAACATTGCCATTGGCGATATTGACGAATTGGACAATCAAGAAAAAATTGAAAATGCCGCTCAATTGAGTTTGGCTGATGAAGTTATTTCTGAATTTAAAAAAGGTTATGATCAACAACTCGGAAAACGCTTTTATAAAGGACAGGAACTTTCAGGTGGCCAATGGCAAAAGGTAGCTTTGGCAAGAGCGTATATGAAGGACGCTGAGGTGATGATTTTAGATGAACCAACTTCAGCCTTGGACGCCAAGGCAGAAAGTGATGTGTTTAAGCGTTTTATTGCGTTGACTAAAGGGAAAACAAGCATCATCATCTCTCACAGATTTAGTACCGTCAGGCAAGCCGATCGGATTTTGGTATTGGAAGAAGGAAAAGTATTAGAAATGGGAACGCATGAGGAATTGATGGCAAATGATGCACTTTACGCACAACTCTTTCAATTGCAAGCGGAAGGCTATCAGTAAAGAGATGTGCTTGAATAGTTTGTAGGAGATTTATCTCTTTAGTTTTCCGCGCACGTCGTCCTTGATGGATTGATTAAGAGCAACGGTTCTTTGGATTTAAAATGAGATCCCGCCCAAAAGCGGGATTAGTTCAACCAACTATTTTGTCAGCGCACTTCGTGCTTGATGGTTCGATTAAGAGCAATAGTTCTTAAGTTTAAATATGAGATCCCGCCCAAAAGCGGGATTAGTTCAACCAACTATTTTGTCAGCGCACTTCGTGCTTGACAAAATAGGGTTTCACTAACAAAAAACTTAATTTTACATTATGGAAAATGAAATTATCAACAGAGTAGCCAATAGTAAATTGGTAGTGGTAAACTTAGAGGATTATTATCCAAAGGGTCAGCGTACCGTTTTTGATATCAAGGATTGGTTGTTTCAGGAATTAGTGCTTCGAGAAAAGGATTTTAGAGCACACGTCAATGAACATAATTGGTCGCAGTATCAAGACCAATACGTAGCCTTGACCTGTACTTCAGATGCCATTGTGCCGGCATGGGCTTTTATGTTGCTGACCATGCATTTACAACCTTATGCAAAAACAATCGTTGTGGGCAGTTTGGAACAACTTGAAACGTCCATATATCAGGAGGTCATTCAAAACATAGAAACCGATGCGTTTGTAGATCAACCGCTCATCATTAAAGGGTGCACAAATAAACCCGTTCCTGCCAATGCGTATATCATGCTGTCACAAAAATTAAAACCTTTGGCAAGATCTATTATGTATGGAGAAGCTTGTTCTTCAGTACCTCTGTATAAAAGAAAATAATAGTCGACTTGAAAAAATATTGATTAAATCTTATCTTTGCACGTTTTTAAAATTAATCTAAAGAATTTAAAACATTAAATTATGAAAAACAAAGTAATTTTAAGTTTCGTCTTAATGCTGACTATGTCATTTGGTTTTGCACAAACTAAAGAAGAGTTACAAGCTCAAAAGTCAGAGAAACAAGCTGTAGCCGATGCGGCTCAAGCTGAAGCAAATGCTATCCAAGCGCAAATAGACGCCCTTCCTGGCTGGAAAAAAGGCGCATTTGGAGTTATTGGTGGAAGTTTATCGAACTTCAACAATTGGTATGCTCAAGGCGCACCTAACAACAGTTCTGGGAATATTGGAATTAATTTCAATGCCTTTGCCAACAAATTGGAAGACAAATATTTTTGGAGAAACTCTTTAACGGTTAATTTGGCTTGGGTGAAATTGGACGATAAAGATAACCCTGCTGATAATGATAGTTTTCAGCCGACCTCTGACGTGTTTAATATTTCGTCATTGTATGGTCAAAAATTAAGCGATAAATGGGCTGCTTCTGCATTGGGAGAATACAGAACAACCATTTTGAACAATTTCAATGATCCTGGATACTTAGATTTGGGTGTTGGTTTTACGTGGACGCCAGTCAACGACTTAATTGTTGTGATCCATCCTTTAAACTACAACTTTGTATTTGCAGATAACGATGCCGTTTTTGAATCCTCTTTAGGTGCTAAAATTATGGCAGATTATACTAGAAAAATGGGTGCAATCGATTTTAAATCAAATCTATCTGCGTTTTTCAGTTATAAAGGATCTGATTTGTCTAACTGGACGTGGACCAACAATTTCAGCTATACCCTTTGGAAAAATATTGGGGTAGGTTTTGATTTTGCATTGAGAAGCAATAAGCAAGAAGCTTTAAATTATGCGCTAGGTCAGTATAACGGACCAATTGGAAGTGAGCCTACTTTTGGAACTGTTGACAACGATTTACAAACCTACTACACTGTTGGTTTGACTTATAAATTCTAAGTAAAATTAAATTATATAAAAAATGCTACCTGATTCGGGTAGCATTTTTTTTTGAATAAAATAGAATGAGATTACTCTTCTTCCTCTATATAATCAGGATAAAGGAAATCGTTATATGGAAAACGGGTCACGTGAATATCTCTTACTTCATCATAAACACGATGTTTAAAACTTTCTAGATTTTCTTTGTTCAGCGCTGAGATAAAAATGGCGTCATCCCCAATTTTGTTCATCCAAGTCTTTTTCCATTCCTCTAACGTATAATTGTCCTTGGTTTTAACGGCAATTAAATCGTCCTCATCAAACGGCACTGGTTCATAGGCATCAATTTTATTGAAGACCATGATGGTGGGCTTTTGTCCACTGTCAATTTCATTCAATATTTTACGAACGGAAGCTATTTGCTCTTCAAAATTATGATGCGAAATATCTAC
Organism: Gelidibacter gilvus; assembly: GCF_004115975.1. Taxonomy (GTDB): domain Bacteria; phylum Bacteroidota; class Bacteroidia; order Flavobacteriales; family Flavobacteriaceae; genus Gelidibacter; species Gelidibacter gilvus. The sequence continues at coordinate 501,512 of NZ_SDDZ01000001.1, forward strand.
CACATGCAGCAATAGATCTGCTTCCCTAACCTCGTCCAAAGTACTTTTAAATGATTCAATGAGCTGTGTAGGTAGTTTTCTGATAAATCCAACCGTATCACTCACCAAAAATGGCAGATTGCCAATCACTACTTTTCTTACCGTAGTATCAAGAGTGGCAAATAATTTGTCCTCGACAAAAACCTCACTATTGCTAATGACATTCATTAAGGTGGATTTACCAACGTTGGTATATCCAACTAAAGCTACGCGTACCAAGTGACCTCTATTGCCACGTTGTATAGCTTGTTGTTTGTCAATGACCTTTAATTTATCTTTTAAAAGTGTGATTCGATCCCTGACGATACGACGGTCAGTTTCAATTTCACGCTCCCCAGGACCACGCATCCCAATACCTCCTCGTTGACGTTCCAAGTGGGTCCACATCCCTTTTAATCTTGGGAGTAAATATTCACACTGCGCCAATTCAACTTGTGTCCTTGCGTAACTGGTTTGGGCACGTTGGGCAAAAATATCAAGAATAAGATTGGTTCTATCCAACACCTTGCATTCTAATATCTTGCTTATATTCCGTTCTTGGGCCGCTGATAATTCATCATCAAAAATGGCAGTATCAATTTCATTTTCTTTGATGAAATTCAATACCTCTTGCAACTTCCCCGTCCCGATAAATGTTTTGGGATGGGGTGCTTCCATTTTTTGTTTGAAGCGTTTTACCACCTCGCCACCGGCTGTAAAGGTTAAGAACTCCAACTCATCTAAATATTCTCTAGCTTGTAATTCATCTTGATCTTTGGTGATCACCCCAATTAAAACCGCTCTTTCTAATTTTATATCTGTTTTTTCTAGCATAAATGTATTTAAAATACAAAGTTACATAATTGATTGGCTATCATTTAGTATTTTTAAAACTTAAATTGTTAATGTGAGCCTTCAAACCCCAAATTCTGAAACTTATACGATTGCTTTTTATAATACGGAGAATTTAGTTGATTATATAGATAATCCGCTGACTCTTGACGACGGTTTTTTAGAAACATCATCTAAAAAATGGAACAAAGATCGGTATGAAAATAAAATCTATAAAACGGGGTTGGCAATTTCCAAAATAGGATTTGATGAGCTTCAAAAGCCACCCACATTAATTGGTTTGGCTGAGGTTGAAAACGATAGGGTCTTGAGTGCTTTGGTTGAAAGCGCACATCTAAAAGATTATAATTACGGTTATATACGCTACGACTCGCCAGACGAACGAGGTATTGATGTCGCCTTATTATATGATAAAGATAGTTTTACCGTTGAAAACTCAGATAATATTGTGCTTGAAGTTGAAAGTGAACTTGGCGTAAGAGATTATACTAGGGATATCCTCAAAGTGAGCGGCTATTTGGATGGGGAAAAGATTCATCTCTTGATCAATCATTGGCCTTCAAGGCACCAAGGATCCGACACCACAGGACATAAACGGATGTATGCTGCCCAAAAAGTCGTTGCTCTTATTAATGGTATTTTGGAGAATGATGCTGAAGCAAAGGTTATTGTTATGGGCGATTTTAATGACAATCCAAAAAATGAAAGTATCCAATACTTAAAAAACACCAAATCATTATTTAATCCCATGGAAAAATTGATGTCCTACACTAGAGGTAGTGCCAACCACAATTTTAAATGGATTTTATTTGATCAAATTTTGATGACCAAAAACTTTTTGGAACCACATAATAAAGGTTTAAAGTTTTTGAAAGCTGATATTTTTGATGATAAATTCTTAGCGGAATATCATGGGAAATATAAGGGACAACCTTTTAGAACTTATGCCGGGAATAAATATAAGGGTGGCTTTAGTGATCATTTCCCTGTGTATATTCAGCTGAAAAAGTAGGTGAAATAAAAGTGAGATAATAATAAGATCATCTACACATGGTAAGAAAAGTGTGAATTTTAACTTCTAGATATATCTCAATAGGACATCCGCTAAAAAACCTTCATGAAAATTACAGCCAAAAATATAGCCACAGCAGGAATCAGCCAAAGCGTAAAAATACCATAACTCGATTTCTTCTTTTGATTGGCGTTCATAATCTTTCGTTTTTTACCACTGTACTGAATCCAATTTTTAAAGTAAAGAATTAGGGAAGCCAATACAAACAACACCCAGGCTTTTGTTGCAGTCATGGTTGCCACATGCATCTGATGGAAGAACTCCGCAAAGAACACCCCTAAAACAAGTAAGATTGATGCTTGTACTATGGTGATGTAAAGAATAGCAATGGTGTTGGCCTTTTTTTTATAAGTGCCATTTTTGTAATGGTTAAAACTATTGAAAAATAGTTGGTCAAATAGGGTCATATAAAGTTGGTGTCACTACGATTTACTCATTTTTCCGAAATAAGAATATCGTCAATTAGGTAAGCGCCAGACAATGATGTTGTTCTTCCGTTGCCAGTCACTTTAAAGGCAATGTACAAAATTCCTTCATAGGACGATAGATCAATTAAACCGGAATCAAGGAATTCATGAGATGGGGTACTTTGTGACGGCAAGGAAGCTTCCAAATGGTGCCAGGTTGCGGCTTGGACATTGCTGCCATCATAATCTGTAGATATCATTACTTCCAAAATATTGGTGGAAGACCTCACTTGGTATTGGGCAGCTTTAAAGTTTAAATAAGCACGAGATTGTGCGTTTTTATGATAACCTGGCGTTATCAGCCATCCAATATTAGAAGTATTTCCTGATCCCACAGGATTAAATTCGGCATATCCATTTGCGTCAGAAATATTCGTTTTCCATTTTACCTTTCCGGCTTGAGAAAAATTGGTCCAACCTTCAAAATCTACATCGGCGTCGTCAACTGCCGATTCAAAGTCTTCTTTAAAAACGATATTGAAATCGTCAATACCCACTGGTGTGCATCTACTTTCGTTCATGTCGACACCTTCCAAATCATTCAAAGCTAAAACGATCGCGCTGCCATCAAATGTTTTTGTAATCACGCCCTTAATCGTTCCATTTCCAAGAGGCAGCAAGACATCTTTAAAGGTTGTAAAAGAACTCGTTTCCAAAGGGAAATAAAAATATCCAATAGCACTTGAGCATGTTTGCATCTCTCTAACCGTATCAAAATCCTGAGCAGGATCAAAGTAGCGTTTTCCCTCCAAGCCATCATTAAATTCCACGTCATTAAACTGCACATACAGCCCTAAATTGGCGGCGCTAACTTCTGAAAATTGAAGTTGCAGTGGTATTAATTCTAAAGTATTTTGGGAACGGAATAGCTGCTGTTTACGTTGATTTTCGGTCAAACGTTTTACCGTGGTTCCATATTGATCAGTAGCCGTTTCACCCCCGATGGTCACAAGCCCATTACCCACACGTTCCTCGCCGATATAAAGACCTTTTAATTTGATATATACTTCTCTTCCAAAATTATATTGGTTATAAGTTTCCACTTGATTGAGGATGACTTTAATACCGGCAGTAGGATTTTCTGGGGCATTCTGAAGAAAGATTTCTTTAAAAAAATTACCTTCTTTATCTGAGGAACTGACGTACCCTTTAACATAAAGATCCGTGTCAATTAAAACCGGTTTCTTATAATTGTTGCTGTATTTTAATTTCAATTCGGTAAATGAAACTTCAATGGCGCCACTTGCCAAAAGTGCTTCCAGACCTTTGTTTTCTTCAACACCCAGGTCGTCAGGAACCGAAAAGTCATCGTCTTGTACACAAGAAGTCATCACCATACTCATGGTTATCGTGATGAAAGTCGCTAAAATTCTATTTGTCATAAACATAATTTTGTAGTTTTTAGAAGTCTTAGATTCTTGATATTTCTGTTCATTTTCAGAACCTGACATGAACGTTCAAAAAGTAAGTCGTTCCACGGCCATACCAATATTTTGATCCAAATACAGGAATGTCATTGCTCGCATCTTTTTTAAGCATTCTATAATTTGCATTTCTACCTTGTTCAAAGCCTCCAGTTTTGTGTGCTACGTCCAGGAGATTATTAACACTTGCAAAGAATCCCACAAAATAGCTGTTGATCCGCCATGATTTTCCACCCACAAGATTCACGATCATATAGTCGTCAAATTTTTCCTGTTTTAAAAGCTGTCTTGCCACCTCAGGATCATAGTCGTTAAAAGGTAAACCATCAGCATCCGTATAGAAATTATGTGTTCTCGTTAGCGGACTGATGTCGATATAGGTATTATCAAAAAAATTGGCGGTGGCACCAAACCACCAATAATCCGGATCCCGATATTCAAAACCTACAGAATATGCGGTTTGAGGTCCGCCAGCAAGTCTGTAGTTTTTAAGATTGGCCTTTCCAAAATCAATCCCGTTAGGATTAGTGAAACTCGAAGAAGTCAAATATAAATTTGGATTGTTGGCATAGGTATATTGCCCGTAAGAAGCGACACCTTTTATTTTTATCCCTGGGGTAACTTGTGCTTCAATGCCAAATTCCCCACCAAAATGTGTTTTATCAATCCCTTGTGAGATTTCTTGAACAAATGCTGAGGTTTGGTTTTCTGCAATTTCAAAACTGCTCAGGCCATCGGCGTAGTAAAAGGAAATTTTATTGGCATCTTCAATTTTTGAATAATACCCGGTCAATTTTGCCTTTACCATGGAAGAGCGGAAAATATAGCTCGCATCCACAGAAGATGTTTTTTCCTCGGTTATATTTTTCACTACGTTGTGATTTTCCCTCGCGTTGGAATAAGTATTTCTAAGCGTTGGTGCTTTTGAAAGATAGCTCGCATTGACATTCAATACGTGTTTTCCACTAAGCTTATAGGTCAACCCAGCCTTGGCTCCCAAACCCGTAAAGCTTTGTTTTTCGCCTTTTCCGAGAGAATTATTCTCGTAGATCTCATGTTGATAAAGTCCTTCGCGTTGATAAGTGGTGTTTGAAACACTAAAAGCTGCAAAATAGTCGACTTTTTTGTACCTAAATTGTGCCTGTGCAAATCCGGAAATCACGCGAGCATAAATGTTGTAATTGTATCTAAACCGATCCCCTTCACCAACAATTCTATTCGGATTTTGTAAATCATATTGAATATTGTCAAAGGAATCCACATTCAAGACACCTGATGCACCCAATAAATCTTTGACCTCGGCAAAATTCTCAGATTTTAGATGGCGATAATTGATGGCACCATTTATAGTGATATGGTCGGTAATATCAGAAGTAAGGATGCTATTTACAGTGAATTGGGTGTCATCATTTCTGTCCTCATATATAGCATAGGCTGCGTTTAAACCACTGCTATTATTGGTGATATTGGCATCATAGGTTCTGTTCCAATCAATCTGACCGTCTTTTAAAAAGGCTTGTTCCAGTTGATAAGCCTTGGCATAATCCGGGCCATTTTTATCTGCTAAAGCATAACTTGGCAATTTTTGATAATACGCAGGACTTGGATTGGCGCCACCAGGATAATCCAATCGGCTGTTTCCTGTTTTACCAAATTGGTAGCCAAGGTTAGTATTCAAACTGGTTTTACTGTTTAAGTCCCAATAATGATTCAACATGAAGATAGGTTCATCCACCTCCTTAACACGTGAATTGCGTTTTTCACCGTTTTGAAATCCCCAATACTCATTGTACTTGATGCCTTTTAAATCGTAAACTTCTTGTGTGTTTGGAGAGGATTTCCCTCGACGATTAGGTGTATAAAAAGAGGTAAAATTGATACTATGTTCGTCATTTATTTTCTTCTCAACGGAAGCAAAGAATGAATTGGAAGCATAGAATGTGGCGTCTTGAAAACCTTCTTCTCCCCATCGCCTTCCAACAGCGGCAGATATTGACCAACCGCCTTCCATGAGTCCTGTGGCATAACTTGCAATCACTCTTTGTGTATAACTTCTGTCCGAGATTGAGTATGTGAGACGGCCGCCCTTTCTATATTCTGAAGCTCTGGTAGTGATGTGGGTTGATCCTAAGATGCCACCAAAAGTATAATTTGATGGCGACAGGTTTGGTGACAGCTCTTGATTTCTCAGTACATCATTTAAGCCACCCCAGTTGCTCCACTCTGGTCGTCCACTGTAAAGCTTGTTCATTTCAATACCATTGATCAATACTGAACTATTTTCTGAATCGAGACCTCTTACTTTAAAAAACGAAGAGCTAAATTCAAAGGCGACGGTGCGTTGGTAAACATCTTGAGAAGACTGCAAAAGGCCGGAAATATTATCTGATCCGCCAGTACTGTCATCATTTAACTCATCATCAGATAGGGTGATGATATACATATCAACGGAATCAGCAACATTAATATCGAGCATCATATCCTGGATATCCAAGGTTTGCCCTTCGTTTACAATGATAGGAAAGCGTTTGGTAACATATCCCGCTTTTTCAACCTTGAGTATCTGTTCGCCTAAAGGGACATTGGAAGTGAAGTTGAATTGTCCTTCGGCATCAGTATGGGTAATTTGAAGGGTTTCTTCAATGGTGATGACCACGTTAGGAATTGGAACATTAGTGGTGCCATCAATAACGCTTCCTTTTACGATGGTTTCTTGCGCAGTGGCTGTAAAGACAGAGAAAATTCCAAATAAGAAAACAGAACTTTTTTTCATAAGAACATTTTTTTATTCACACCAATGGGTTTTAAGATCCCGAGACTTGCCTCGATCGAAAAGACAATTTCTTATTCATACCTCGTGGGCTCGACCCAAGGTCCCTGATTTCAGTTTTGAAAAACCTATCTGCTATAGTTAGATCTGCATTTGGCTCAAAATAGTGTCGTATTTATAGCAAAAAATAGATTTGACTTGATTCTGTTTAAGATTATATCTTTTTTCTTTACCATCTAGTAATTAGGCATTTAAGATAGTCAAAATATGTATTGTTTATAATAAAGTTTTACATTTGGTATAATCTTTTAGTGACTTATCAAAAATGTGCAAAGAATGAAATTTCAAAAATCAGTTTTTACATTGATATTTTTAGTGTTGGTCACTAACCTTTGGTCTCAAGAATCTAAAAGATTTAAGATCCATACCATTGCCTTTTATAATTTGGAGAATTTATTCGATACGATTAATGATCCTACCAAATTTGATGAGGCGAGTCCGATAATGGAAATGACTACGGGACGATCAGAAGTGTACAAAAAGAAGGTCCGCAATATGGCGCGGGTTATCGCGGATATTGGTACTGATGGCGCAGGCAATGCTCCGGCGATTTTGGGTGTTGCAGAAATTGAGAACCGAGATGTCATGGTTGATGTGGTGAATGACCCGCTACTATTGGGATTTGATTATGGGATTATTCATTACGATTCTCCAGACAAACGCGGCATTGACGTAGGAATGATTTATCAGAAGGCGATATTTCAACCGATACAAACCAGTAGCCATACCTTATATATTTATGACGACATCACCAGAAACCGTGTGTATACCAGAGATCAGCTTTTAGTGAGTGGAAATTTGGAAGGCGATTTGATACACATTATTGTCAACCACTGGCCTTCTCGAAGTGGAGGAGAAGAACGCAGTAGAAGCAAGCGTGTTGGTGCAGCCAAGCTCAATAAACGAATTATCGATTCCTTACAGATTATTGATCCCTATGCTAAAATTATTATTATGGGCGATTTGAATGACGACCCCATCAATGTCAGCGTTAAGGACATTTTAAAAGCAAAATCAGAAAAAAAAGAGGTGGAATTGAAAGGCATTTACAATCCTTACGAAAGTTTTTACAAAAGTGGATTGGGTACGAATGCTTGGCGTGATGCCTGGAGTTTATTTGATCAAATTATGATGACCCAACCCTTATTGGAAAAGGATTATTCTTCCTTCAGGTTTTATAAAGCCTTTATCTACAATAAAAATTATTTGACCACAAAACGAGGCCGATGGAAAGGCTATCCTTTTAGAAGTTTTGCCGATGGAGGATTTACCGGAGGCTTTAGTGACCACTTTCCTGTGTACATTTACTTGATTAAGGAAGTTGAGTAAAACGGCCTGTGCGAAATTGGAAACCAATCCCCTGCAAGTTTGGACGGATCCTAAGACTGAAATACTTAACTATTATTCGATTAAATTTCTCTCTGAAAGTTGAAAAAATCCCAGAGGGATGACATCTTTGTAAGAAACATAACTTCTAAAACCCAAGCTCCGTAGGAGCGACATCTTATTCGCCGTTTATATGATAAGAAATGCGAAGTTTAAAATTCTAATCTGGTAGTAAGGCTTGTTTATACAAAAAAAGCCACCTTTTAAAAAGTGGCTTTTAAATAAAATATGTTTATCGGTTTACAAGTCAAACTTAATCCCTTGTGCTAAAGGTAAATCTGCTGTGTAATTAATGGTATTCGTTTGACGTCTCATATACACTTTCCATGCATCTGATCCTGATTGACGTCCGCCACCGGTATCTTTTTCACCTCCAAAAGCACCGCCAATTTCGGCACCTGAAGTTCCAATATTCACGTTTGAAATCCCACAATCAGATCCTTGTACCGATAAGAAAGCTTCGGCTTCACGTAAATTACTCGTCATAATTGCTGAAGACAAGCCTTGCATCACACCATTTTGAATCTCTATGGCACTGTGTACGTCTCCAGAATACTTTAATAAATAAAGAACTGGCGCAAATGTTTCATGTTGAACGATTTCATATTCAGGTTGTGCTTCAGCGATTGCTGGTTTTACATAGCATCCACTTTCATAACCTTCGCCTGAAAGCACGCCGCCTTCTACGATGATTTTTCCACCCTCTTCAACTACTTTTTCTAAAGCTTCTTGGTACATTCTCACCGCATCCTTATCAATCAACGGCCCCACATGGTTATTTTCATCCAACGGATTTCCAATACGCAATTGCTTGTAGGCAGTTATCAAGCCTTCCTTAACTTTATCGTATATACTCTCATGAATAATCAATCTACGGGTTGAAGTACAACGTTGTCCTGCAGTACCAACAGCGCCAAACACAGCACCGATGATGGTCATTTTGATATCAGCATTTGGCGTAACAATGATCGCATTGTTTCCACCCAATTCCAATAGCGATCTTCCTAAACGCGCTGCAATTTCCTGTGCTACAATTTTACCCATTCTGGTTGAACCTGTTGCAGAAATCAATGACATACGCGCATCTTTTGTCATCATTTCACCCACGCGATAATCGCCAGTGATCAAACAAGAAATACCTTCTGGTAAATTGTTGGCTTTAAAAACTTCAGCCGCAATATTCTGACAAGCGATGCCACATAATGGCGCTTTTTCACTTGGTTTCCAAACACAAACATCACCACAAACCCACGCCAAAGCAGTGTTCCAAGACCAAACAGCTACTGGGAAGTTAAACGCCGAAATAATCCCAACAACACCTAATGGATGGTATTGCTCATACATTCTATGTCCTGGGCGTTCAGAATGCATGGTTAAACCGTGAAGTTGACGGGAAAGACCCACTGCAAAATCGCAGATATCAATCATTTCCTGTACTTCGCCTAAACCTTCTTGATAGGATTTACCCATTTCATAGGATACCAATTTACCAAGGGCTTCTTTCTTTTCTCTCAATTTCTCACCAAACTGACGCACAATTTCTCCTCGTTGAGGTGCTGGCATCATTTTCCAAGTTTTAAAAGCCGAAGTTGCAGTCTGCATGACCTTTTCATAATCTTCTTTGGTAGTTGTTTTGACCTTGCCTATCAGTTTTCCATCTACTGGAGAGTAGCTTTCAATAACCTCGCCGTTAGAAAAATTATTCGAGCCTGTAGAAGAGCCCTCATTTATATCTTTAACGCCTAATTCCTTTAGGGCTTTTTCAATTCCAAAATCTGTAGCAACTGCTTGCATATATGTGTTTTTTTATTAATTAATGATTCTTGCGAAGATAACAATAAAATGTCGCTTTTTGAAGCGAGAGCTTCTTAAAAAAATGCTAACTTTAAGGCTGATTTTCAATTTATATACTATGAAAAACCTGATTTATTTTCCCCTTTTGATGTTTTTATTTTTAAACTGTAAAGACGATCAAAAAGCTTCTGCTTCAGAGCAACAAACAAAAATCGAAACCCCAGACACCAAGGATATCAAGTCTAAAAAAACCAACGAGTTTGCCATTGTCATCCATGGAGGTGCTGGAACTATTTTAAGAAAAAATATGTCGCCAGAAGATGAAGCTGCTTATAATGCGAAGTTGGAGGAAGCTATTAGAGTTGGTCATGACATTCTAAAAAACGGTGGATCGAGTTTGGATGCGGTTGAGAAGACCATTAACGTTTTAGAAAATTCGCCTTTGTTCAATGCGGGAAAAGGGGCTGTGTTTACAAACGCTGGCATTAATGAATTGGACGCTTCCATTATGGATGGCAAAAACTTGGATGCTGGAGCATCTGCCGGAACAAAAACAGTAAAAAACCCCATCAACTTAGCACGAGCAGTAATGGAGAAATCACCTCATGTGATGTTATCTGGAGAGGGCGCAGAGCAGTTTGCAAAAGAACAAGGTTTGGAAATTGTTGATCCGTCTTATTTTTATACCGAAGCACGTTTCAAAGCCTTAGAAAGGGTAAAAGCTTCTGAAGAAAACGAAACAGCCAGAGATAAGTCGGCGTTTTATGACCCCACAATTAAAGATTCAAAATTTGGAACTGTGGGCTGTGTGGCATTGGATAAAAACGGAAATCTTGCTGCAGGAACGTCAACTGGAGGCATGACCAACAAACGTTGGGGACGTATTGGAGATGCGCCAATCATTGGAGCTGGGACTTATGCCAATAACGCCACCTGCGCTGTAAGCAGTACCGGTTGGGGTGAATATTTTATACGTGCTATGGTAGCCCATGATATTTCAGCATTGATGGACTATAAAGGCATGAGTTTACAGGAAGCTGCCAAAGAGGTCATCCAGAAAAAAGTACCAGATCTGGGTGGTGATGGTGGTATTATTGCAGTAGATAAGGATGGAAATATGGTGATGGAATTCAATACTGAAGGCATGTACAGAGCGTCAATGGATGCTTCTGGAAACCTAACCATTGGAATTTACAAAGATTAATTTTTAGAATTAGTTCTATATTTACAACAGCCTTAATCTTCATAATTTCCATTTAACACCATGAATTGTATGTCCTTTAAAAATAGTATTACATGTGTCTTTGCACTACTTCTCGTGGTTTCTTGTAAAAAGGACAACATTTCACATGAAGAAACCGATAACCTTTTCAAGTTCCGTGATTATATCAGTTACACCACTGCTGGTCGTGTGTCTATTGCCGATCCTATCATTATCAATCTGACCAATGATGTGGAAGGCTGGACTATTGGGCAGGAAATTTCCGAAAAGATTGTCACTATAAAACCTCATGTTCAAGGAAAATTATTGGTAGAAAATGCGCACGCTTTAGTTTTTAAACCAGACGAAACACTTCAACCAGATACAGAGTATAGTGTGACGGTTAAGTTGGACAAGATTTATAAAAATCAACCCAAAGAATTTGGAGCCTATACGTTTCAATTCAAAACGATTGCACCGAATTTCAATGTAGTGACTAATAACTTACAGTCTTACAGCAAAAACTGGCAGTACTTGGAAGCGGCTTTAAAATCGGCAGATATTATTGACATTAAAGATGCCAAACAACTTGTTGAAGCATGGCAAAAGGGTAAGAAACTCAAGTTGCAATGGAATGAGTCCATTGAAAAATCCAAAGTTTTTGAATTCAAAATTGATAGCATTAATCGACTTATTGAAGACAGCGAGATTTTGGTCAAATGGAATGGGAAAGCTATTAAGGCAGATAATTCGGGAGAGAATAAATTCAATATTCCAGGCATCAATAATTTTACCATTGTTAATGTTGAGGTGGTTCAAACACCAGAACAGTACTTATCGCTTAATTTTTCTGATCCTTTAAAAAAGCAACAAAACTTTGATGGTCTGGTCACCATTCAGAATTCTAAAAATCCAAAATTTATTGTGGATGGTAACGTATTGAAAGTGTATCCAAGCTCAAAATTGGTGGGTGATGTTTTGGTCGATGTTTTTCAGGGGATAACCAATACAGACGGATTCAAACTTAAAAAGCAATTTTCACAAACCATCTCTTTTGAAGACTTAAAACCACAGGTCAGGTTGATCAGCAACGGCACCATTCTGCCTAATTCCAATGAATTAAAATTCAATTTTGAAGCGGTCAATTTAAAGGCGGTTGATGTACGGATCATCAAGATCTTTGAGGATAACGTGTTACAATTTCTTCAGGATAACCAATTGCAAAGCAATAATGAATCGGCTATAAAGCGAGTAGGAAGGCGGATTGCCAAACAAACCATTACCCTGCAAAATGATGCGGTTGAAAATGATGGCAAATGGAAAGCCTATAGCATTGATCTTTCTAAATTCTTCAATGCCGATGCTGGTGCGATTTACCGTGTCGAATTGAGCATTAAAAAAGAATATTCAATGTTCAATTGTGATAATTATACCAATGTTGAAAATTCAGACGAGGATTATTATGAGGACTATTACTACAACGATTATTATGAAGATAATTACAATGAAAGCACTACTGAAGATGATGATCTCCGCGAAGAGGAATATTGGGATAATTTAATCTACAGTTACCGAAATTCCAACTACAACTGGAATGAGCGTAATAATCCATGTCACGAGGCGTACTATAATGAAAATCGTGTTGTAGCCCAGAACTTATTAGCGTCCAATTTGGGCGTTATTGCAAAACAAGGCGCTAATAATACCTACTATTTTGCGGTCACTAATATTTTGGATACGAGTCCAGAAGCTGGAGCCATGGTACGTTTGTTCAATTTCCAACAACAGGAGGTTGGAAGAGCCACAACCGACAGTGAAGGCTTGACCACATTCAAGACCAATAAATTTGCAACTTTCGCCATTGTTACCAAAGGGAAAAACACCACTTATATCAAATTGGTAGATGGCAACTCCTTGTCGTTAAGCAAATTTGATGTGTCTGGAAATAGCTTACAACGGGGACTTAAAGGATATATCTATGGCGAACGTGGAGTTTGGCGTCCTGGAGATTCGTTGTTTTTAACGTTTATGTTGAATGATAACGACAACAAATTACCAAAAGGACATCCTGTTAAGATGGAAATCACCGACCCCAGTGGTAAACTGATTTACAAAAATATCAGTACAGAAAATATCAATAATTTCTACCGATTTACCGTGCCAACCCACAGTGAGCACAAAACGGGAAGTTATAGTGCGAAGGTTTCGGTTGGTGGTGCGTCGTTTTATAAGAGCTTGCGTGTAGAAACCGTAAAGCCTAACCGATTAAAAATTAAAATAGATTTTGAAGATGAAGTGCTTTCGAGCAATGCCCCTTTAAATGGTACTTTGGATGTCAAATGGTTGCATGGCGCTCCTGCAAAGAATTTAAAAGCGGAGATAAAAGCCAAATTCAGCACCTCTTACGAAGGCTTCAAAAATTATAAGGATTATGAATTTGTGGATCCAACACGCTCGTTTTCTTCGGAAGAAATGAATGTTTTTGAAGGGAATTTGAATGAAGATGGCATCGCGAACGTCAATACGTCTTTAAATGTTGGCAAAAATGCTCCGGGATTATTGAACGTTCAGTTTTTAGTAAGAGCTTTTGAAAATGGCGGTGATTTCTCATTGGATGCTTTTACAAAAATCTATGCACCTTACAATTCCTTTGTCGGATTGAAATCCCCGGAAGGGAATCGCTACGGCTCGTTCTTTACGGATGAAAACCAAACCTTTGACGTGGTTACGGTAGATGCAAAAGGCAATCCTGTAAAGCGTGAAAATCTCGAAGTCAAAGTCTATAAAATCGAATGGCGTTGGTGGTGGAACTCATCTTATGATAATCTATCCAGTTATGTGTCCAGCAATTACCATCGTTCTTATTTGGATAAAAAAGTGACTACTGATGCCAACGGGAAAGGAAGATTCACCCTAAACATTCCAGAAAATGAACGCGGACGCTATTTGATCAGGATTACAGATCCAAAAAGTGGTCATGCTACGGGAAGAACGGCATATTTCTACAAGAACTGGTATCAAAACTCGCCAGATACAGATAAAGAAGCAGCAAAAATGTTGATTTTTGCGGCGGACAAAGAAAATTATAATGTTGGAGAAGCCGCTAAGATTACATTCCCTTCAGGAACTCAAGGCAGGGCCCTTGTCAGTATTGAAAATGGATCAGAAGTGTTGTCCTATAAATGGGTAGTGACCACGCAAGGTGAAACAACGGTCAATATACCAATTACGGCTGAAATGGCACCTAATGTCTTTGTCAATATCTCGTTATTGCAACCGCATGCCACAACGGCTAATGATTTACCAATTCGTTTATTCGGAGTGATTCCAATAATGGTTGAAAACCCAGCCACCAAATTGAAACCGGAGATCAAGATGCCAGATGTACTTCAGCCAGAACAGGAGTTTGAAGTGGTAGTCAGTGAAAAGAATAAAAAATCAATGACCTACACCATCGCCATTGTTGAAGAAGGTTTATTGGATCTCACCCGATTTAAAACGCCAAATGCGTGGGATGAGTTTTTTGCGCGGGAAGCACTGGGTGTAAAAACTTGGGATATTTTTGATGACGTTATTGGCGCTTATAGTGGTAGTATTGACCAGGTATTCGCCATTGGTGGTGATGCCAATGCCGCCGCAGGGAAAAATAAAAAAGCCAACCGATTTAAACCGGTGGTTACTTATTTAGGACCTTTTACTTTGGGTGCAGGCGAAAAGAAATCGCATAAAATAAAAATGCCGAACTATATAGGTGCAGTCCGGGCGATGGTAGTTGCGGGAGATGCAAAAACTGAAGCTTATGGTAGTGTTGATAAATCGGTGCAGGTCAAAAAACCGTTGATGGTCTTAGCCAGCTTGCCAAGAAAATTGAGTCCGGGAGAAAAAGTAACCTTACCGGTTACGGTATTTGCCATGGAGTCTAAAGTTAAAAATGTCAACATTAGTTTAAAACTCAGTGATGGTATTTCAGTGGTTGGAGACAAATCGAAATCGCTCACTTTTGCAAGACCAGACGAGCAAATGGCTTATTTTGAATTGGATGTGAGTAAGGCAAAAGGCTTCAACACCGTAGAAGTGATTGCCAGCGGAAATGGCGAGAAATCAACTTACAAAGTAGAAATTGATGTTTACAATCCTAATCCAATCAGCTCAAAAGCACTGGATGAAACTTTAGAAGCCAACGCTTCAAAAACGATGGATTTCTCAACCTTTGGTGAAATGGGCACCAATAGTGCAACCGTTGAGTTTTCGACTTTGCCGCCAATGGACTTCTCGAGGCGTTTACAGTTTTTAGTACAATATCCACATGGATGTTTGGAGCAAACCACTTCTGGGGTGTTTCCACAATTATATTTGACCGATATCTTCGATTTGACCGCTCAGAAAAAGCAGGAAATCCAAAAGAATATTGAAAGCGGAATCAAGCGTTTGGGTAATTTCCAATTGGCATCAGGCGGGATGAGTTATTGGATGGGAGAAAACACCGCGAATGATTGGAGCACAACTTATACCGGTCATTTTATGTTGGAAGCGGAGAAGAAAGGATTTGTATTGCCATTGACGTTCAAGAGCAATTGGTTACGCTACCAAAAACAGGCTGCGAGTGATTGGCGCCCGAGTTATAGAGCAGCAAATACTGATTTAGCCCAGGCTTATCGTCTTTACACATTGGCATTGGCGGGAAGTGCAGATTTGGCAGCCATGAACCGTTTGCGTGAGTTTAGCGAAATTTCCAATGAAGCCAAATGGCGATTGGCTGCAGCCTATGCTTTGGCGGGACAGAAAGAAGCAAGCGATAATATTTCGAATACGGCAAATATCAACTTCTTGCCTCCACAAAATAATTATTATACTTATGGTTCTGTAGATAGAAATAGAGCGATGGCTTTGGAAACGATGGTGTTGACCAAAAACCCTAAAATGCGCGAATTGGCACAAGATCTTGCCAAAGATCTTTCCAGTAATCGATGGATGAGTACGCAAACCACGGCTTATAGCTTATTGGCGATGGCAAAAATGGTAGAAGCAAACGGCGGAAAAGCATTAAAAGTGGAATATACGCTGAATGGCAAATCTGAAACCATCGATACAAAAAGTGCCATTGCACAACGTGAGTTGTTAGTAAAAGAGGGGAGCAATACATTTAGCATCAAAAACAATCAAGCCAATGTGGTCTATGTTCGCGTGTTGAATTCTGGTAAATTACCGCTTGGTGAGGAGATTTCAGAACAACGCGGGTTGAGTGTTTCTGTGGTTTATAAAGATTTAAATGGCAATGTTATAGACATCGGAAAGTTAAACCAAGGTCAGGATTTTGTTGCTGTGGTTAAAGTCAGTAATCTTAAAAATCAAGATGTAAATGATGTGGCGTTAACCCAAATCTTTCCATCTGGCTGGGAAATTGTCAATACACGTTTTACCGCTTTTGGAGATACCACCACAAGTCAGGCGAGATATACAGACATCAGGGATGATCGGGTAAACTTTTATTTCGACTTGCCACAACGTGGTAAAAATGACAGCAAGACATTTACCGTCATGTTGAACGCATCTTATTTAGGCACTTATTATTTGCCAGGCGTTCAAGCGGAAGCCATGTATGATAATGAGTTTTTGGTAAGAAGTAAAGGAAGGTGGATTGAAGTGAATCAGTAAAATTCCTGCGAAGGCAGGAATCTTAGAGTTTTTAAGACCGAGGCATCGATACTGAAAATTTTAACCACCTCGCCTGCCTGTCGGGAGACAGGTCTTCATCCCGATGCTCGTGATGAAGCCACTGCTCCTTTTAAAGGAGGGGAAGTTAAGTTGGTGATAAAAATTTAAAAATATAGCCAAATCAAAAACTTCCTTCCCTTTTTAAGGGAAGGTGGCTTTAAGCTCAGAATAGAGCTTAAAGGCGGAAGGGTTTTCTATAAAAATAAAATATTTTAAACCCTATTGAATTAATCATAAAAGTCCTGAGTATAATAATTTAGCTGCAATACAACAGCACCAAACAAATAGTAACCATTAAAAAGTAAGAAACATGTCAGAACAAGTTCAATTGGTACCTAACAACTCTTTAATCACAAAAACGCCAGAGGAAGGCAGGCAATTAGCTGTAAAAATGGCAAGACTCATCATAAAAGTCACTCAACCTGATGCTGCGGTGAGAGAAAAACTTCGTCCCGTATATGCTGAAGATGCGGCAATGCTAATTGCAATAGGACAAACGGTTGCTACAGAATTTGCGACTATTGCGGCTGCGAATAATTATTGGAGATAAGTTTTTGATAAAGGACAATTTGCTCGTTTTAACAACCACCTCGCCTTCATCCCGTTTTCTCTGGATGAAGCCACTCCTCCTTCAAAAGGAGGAGAGTTTAAGTTGGTGATAAAAATTTTAAAATTTAGCACAATCAAAAAATTCCTTCCCTTTTTAAGGGAAGGTGGCTTTAAGCTCGGGAGAGAGCTTAAAGACGGAAGGGTCGTTTTTTCTAAATTATGCTAAATGAAATAAAACTTAGTTTTAAATGATAGTTATTAACCACCTCGACTTCATCTCGATTCTCGTGATGAAGCCACTCCTCCTTCAAAAGGAGGTGAATTTGAGCTTATCATTCGATTTAAAATTGCGCTACTTTTTTAAATAGTGCCGAATCAAAAACTTCCTTCCCTTTTTAAGGGAAGGTGGCTTTAAGCTCCGGAGAGAGCTTCAAGACGGAAGGGTTTATATTGAGTTAATTAAAAATGAAATCAAACATCCATAATCGAAAGTATCTTATAGAGCGGAGGAAAGAACTCAGAAACAATTCCACCTCTGCTGAAGCGACTTTATGGAAGTCACTACAAAGAAATCAATTGGACGGACGAAAATTTAGAAGGCAACACAGTATTGAAAATTATATCGTCGATTTTTATTGTGCCTCTGAAAAATTAGTAATTGAATTGGATGGCGCGGTTCATTTGGATTTTGCAATTAGTAATTATGATTATGAGAGGGAACAAAAATTGAAATCCCTTGGATTTAAGGTGCTGAGGTTTGAAAACAGGGAGGTTTTTGAAAATTTAGAAAGCTTGCTAAATGAAATAAAACTTAGTTTTAAATGATAGTTATTAACCACCTCGTCTTCATCCCGTTTTCTCGGGATGAAGCCACTCCTCCTTAAAAAGGAGGAGAAGTTTAGATTATGATTAGATTTGAAATTAGGCGTACATTTTTAAATAAGGTCGAATCAAAAAAATTCCTTCCCTTTTTAAGGGAAGGTGGCTTTAAGCTTCGAAGAGTATTTAAAGGCGGAAAGGTTGTTTTTTCTAAATTATGCTAAATGAAATAAAACTTAGTTTTAAATGATAGTTATTAACCACCTCGACTTCATCTCGATTCTCGTGATGAAGCCACTCCTCCTTTAAAAGGAGGAGAATTTGAGCTTATTATTCTATTTAAAATTGCGCATACGTTTTTAAATAATGCCGAATCAAAAAATTCCTTCCCTTTTCAAGGGAAGGTGGCTTTAAGCTCCGGAGAAAGCTTTAAGGCGGAAGGGTTGTTTTTTCTAAATTATGCTAAATGAAATAAAACTTAGTTTTAAATGATAGTTATTAACCACCTCGACTTCATCTCGATTCTCGTGATGAAGCCACTCCTCCTTTAAAAGGAGGAGAATTTGAGCTTATTATTCTATTTAAAATTGCGCATACGTTTTTAAATAATGCCGAATCAAAAAACTTCCTTCCCTTTTTAAGGGAAGGTGGCTTTAAGCTCCGGAGAGAGCTTAAAGACGGAAGGGTTATGTATCAATTTAAATATAAAACAAATTAAGACCTCACAGGTTTTTAAAACCTGTGAGGTCTTTAACCATGAACAAACTACTAAGATATATTAAACGCCACAAATTCAAATCGGCCATTATTTTTATAGTAGTGGTGGTCTATTATTTTTGTTTGCCACAACAATTGTTCAAAGATCCAACGGCAACCGTTATTACAAGCTCTAATAACGAACTTTTAGGAGCTATGATTGCCGAAGATGGCCAATGGCGATTTCCTCAAAACGACACCGTTCCAGAAAAATTCAAAGTCTGTATTCTTCAATTTGAAGATGCCTATTTTTATCGACATCCTGGATTCAATCCAGTGTCTATTTTTAAAGCTTTAAGGCAAAACTTAAGTTCGGGAGGTGTGAAAAGAGGCGGCAGTACCATCACACAACAAGTCATCCGTTTATCCCGAAAAGGTCAATCCAGAACCTATTTTGAGAAAATTAAGGAAATTGTTTTCGCCACTCGATTGGAATTTAGAGCATCCAAAGAGAAAATCCTTTCCTATTACAGTAGCAATGCGCCTTTTGGAGGAAATGTCGTGGGATTGGATGCAGCATCATGGCGTTATTTTAATAGAGATGCCTCACAATTATCTTGGGCAGAAAGCGCCACTTTAGCCGTTTTGCCAAATGCACCAAGTTTAATCTATCCCGGAAAAAACCAAGAGCAACTGTTCAAAAAACGCAATCGGTTATTGGAGAAATTGATGACACAGGGCGTTATTGACACGTTGACCTATCAATTGTCCATAGCTGAAGGATTGCCTCAAAAACCGTATCCTTTGCCACAAATTGCACCGCATTTACTTCAAAAAGTGACTCAAACACATTTTGGAAAATATGTCCAGACCACGGTCAAAAAGCCGATTCAGGAGCAAGTCAACAGAATTGTATATAACCACTATACCAACCTCAAACAGAACGAAATTTACAATGCAGCGGTTCTGGTATTGGATGTCAAAACTCGTAAAGTTTTGGCGTATGTTGGCAATACGCCCACAGATAAGGAACACGAAAAAGACGTTGATGTCATTGACAAACCGAGAAGTACAGGAAGTATTTTAAAACCATTTTTATATGCCGCCATGTTGGATGCCGGAGATCTCTTGCCCAACACTTTGGTGGCGGATGTGCCCACGCAATACGGAAGTTACAATCCTGAGAATTATGACAAACAATACGATGGCGCGGTTCCTGCAAGTCGTGCCTTGTCACGTTCGTTGAATGTGCCGTCTGTAAGGATGTTGCAGGAATTTGGATTGGATCGGTTTCATCATTATTTAAAAGCATTGCACTTAAAGGACTTACAATACAATGCCAATCATTATGGATTGTCGCTCATTCTTGGTGGTGCTGAAAGTAATCTATGGGATTTATGCAAAAGCTACGCATCCTTATCATCAACTCTAAATCATTTTAACGAGACCTCCAGCGAATACTTCAGCAATGAATTCTGTGAACCTACATATTTAGAAGATAAAACAATTGACTTTGGCAAAAGAACATCTGATAAAACCTTATTTGATGCGGCTTCAATTTATTTGACATTTGAAAGTTTGAAAGAAGTGAACCGTCCGGAAGGCAATGAAAATTGGGAGTTTTACGACAGCTCCAAACAGATTGCCTGGAAAACAGGAACGAGTTTCGGATTCAGGGATGCTTGGGCGATCGGTACCACTAAAGATTATGTCGTAGGGGTTTGGGTTGGAAATGCTGATGGCGAAGGCAGACCAGGTTTGGTTGGGGTGCAAACTGCAGCGCCAATTTTATTTGATGTGTTTGATGTTTTGCCCAAAAGTGATTGGTTTTCCAAGCCTTTCGATGAAATGCAGGAAGTCGATATTTGCTCACAATCGGGACATCGGGCATCTCCAAATTGTGAAAACAAAGAACCAAAATACATTCAGATTGCTGGACTTAAAACGCCGCCTTGTCCTTATCATATTTTAGTGCATTTGGATAAAAATGAGCAATACCAAGTGAATTCTTCTTGTGAAGATTTAAATAATATGGTGCATAAATCATGGTTTGTCCTGCCACCACTTATGGAATATTATTACAAAGCGCAGAATCCATTTTACAAACCATTGCCGCCATTTAGAGAGGATTGTTTTGGGGAGAGCACTGTTGTTATGGAATTCATTTATCCGAAGGAAAACAACACCATTTTTTTACCTAAGGATTTTGACGGACAAACCAACGATTTGATATTGAAAGTGGCGCATTCCAAACCCGAAACTTTGGTGTTTTGGTATCTGGATGAGCGTTATTTAGGGAGCACCACAGACATTCATGAATTCGCCATGCAGCCAAAAAACGGGAAACATATGATTACGGTCGTGGACGCATTTGGCAATGAAAGTAAGCGCTGGATTGAAATTTCAGAATAATGCATCCAAATCAATATATAAAATGACTATTTTTGTTTTTAACCTTTCAAACAAAAAACCATGTACGAAACAGTAAAAATGTTGCATTCCTATTGGGCCTATTTGACCCTTTTATTGATTGTAATTGCTACTTTAAACGCTTTGTTTAAATATTTTGGAAAGAAGGAATTCCATCCTTTGGATTTTAGAATTTCTTTATTTACCCTTATTGTAACACATATTCAGCTACTTATAGGCATCGTGCTACTCTTTGCTTATCTGGACGTGATTTCAGGTGCAGGCATGAAAGAGATTATGGGGAATAGCGTCCTAAGATCAAATGTTGTGGAACATCCCCTCATGATGATTATAGCCGTGGTTTTAATTACTATCGGTTACTCAAAGCACAAAAAGAAATTGACTTCAACGCCAAAATTCAAAATGTTGGCCATTTTTTATACCTTGGCTCTTATTTCTGTCTTGGCAAAAATTCCTTGGAATACTTGGTTCTAACAAATCATTATTAATTTCAATTCATAAAAAAACCAGAGCTATAAACTCTGGTTTTAGTTTTTTGTAAGGATTTATCTCAATGGAATGTAGTTGTAATCATTAGAACTTTAATCGACTTTAGACGTTATAAACAATGAAAGCTAATTATTATTGATCAGGAACCAAGTCTTGATTCTCAGCCTGTCGATAGGTAGGTTTGATCTAAAACCGACCCGTGCTGAGTGTAGTCGAAGCAAGCGGTCTTTGCTCTGATTTTATCTATTCATGTTTTTCATTTCATCAATAAACGTGTCAATGTCAACACCATTGGCAACTAGCGTTAACGCTTTGTCAACAATATACTTTACGTTATCGGGCTTAAAACCTAAGCCAACACCAATCTTCTTCAACAACACCTCTTCTCCGTCACCTTGGATATGGTCAACATGTACCATTCGTGCCAAATCAAATAAACGCTCTAAACGGCTGTCATAAGATGTGGGAGGATTTATGGGATGTGACTGATAGTTCTTAAGGATGTTTTTATATTCGCCTTCACTAATGTCCAAACTGTGCGCTAAACGATCTAAAAATGCCTTCTCATCGTCGGTTATAACACCATCATCCATGGCTACTCTTACAATTGAAGCAAAATGATCTTCATTACGCTTTTTAAATCCACTATCGAATAAATCTGAAATTGACATACTTGTTTTGTTTTAATCGCCACGTTTTGTGACCTTCAAAACTACATATTTTTTTTATTATGGCCCTCAAAAATATAATGAAAAATAGTGACTTGTTCTTACACTTCCCATATAAGAAATAGACCTGGTTGATCAATTTCTTTTAAGATTAAATTCACAGACGTAATATGGTACATATAGATACTAACCTTTATATTTGCCTAAAATAAATTGCCTTGAGTAAATTACATCTCTCGCAAGCTTATACACAGACTTTGCAAACGCGAAATCTGCAAGCTGCTATTGCCATATATCAAAGTAAGACACATTTAAAAGGACTAATTGGGTCGTCCTTAAGTTTTGTTATTTCAGAAACATTCAAGACTGCGGAATCTCCTTTTTTGCTGGTTTTTAATGATAAAGAAGAAGCTGCTTTTTACCTTAACGATTTAGAGCTGCTGATCAACGACAAGGACGTGCTTTTTTATCCGGGAAGCTACAGGCGACCTTATCAAATTGAAGAAACAGATAACGCAAACGTGCTTTTGCGCGCAGAGGTTCTAAACAGAATCAATAGTCGTAAAAAGCCAGCGATTATAGTCACCTATCCCGATGCACTTTTTGAGAAAGTTGTGACACGAAAGGAGTTGGAACGCAATACCTTAAAAATTTCTGTAAATGATAATCTGTCCATCGACTTTGTAAACGAGGTACTTTTTGAATACCAATTCAAACGGGTGGATTTTGTTACAGAACCAGGTGAGTTTTCGGTGCGTGGCGGAATTGTAGACGTATTTTCATTCTCTAACGACGAACCTTACCGAATTGAGTTTTTTGGTGATGAAGTGGATAGCATCAGAACTTTTGATGTTGAAACACAATTGTCGACCGAAAAAATTAAGAAAATCAACGTGATTCCCAATGTTGAAAATAAATTTTCAGATGAGACTCGAGAAAGTTTCTTGAAATATATTGCCTCAAAAACGGTGGTATTTTCTAAGAACTTAGATTTATTGTTTTCAAGAATAGACGATTTTTACGAGAAAGCAGAAGAGGCTTTTAAATCCCTTTCCCAAGAAATTAGACGCGCTTCTCCGGAAGAATTGTTCTGCAGTTCAGAATTTTTGAAAAGACAACTGCTTGAATTTACTTTGGTTGAATTTGGTGCTTCATCTGTAATGAGTAAAGAATTGGTTGAATTTCATACCACGCCACAACCGTCTTTCAATAAGCAATTTGATTTATTGATTGAGAATTTAAATAGTTATCACGATAAAGGCTACACCAATTTTATTGCATGTGCGAGCGAGCAACAGGCCAAGCGTTTTCACGATATTTTTGAAGATGTCAGTACAGAGCGCCATAGAGCATTGGAGCTTGGCGTGCATTATAAAACTATTGTCTTGTCTTTGTATCAGGGATTTATTGATCACGACAACAAGATTATCTGTTATACCGATCACCAAATCTTTGAACGTTACCATAAATTCCATCTTAAAAATGGTTACGCCAAAAAACAGGCCATTACTTTAAAAGAATTGACCAACCTTGATATTGGCGACTATGTCACCCATATTGATCACGGGATTGGACGTTTTGGAGGATTGCAGAAGATTGATGTGGAAGGCAAAAAGCAAGAAGCCATCAAATTGATCTATGGCGAACGTGATGTACTTTATTTAAGCATTCACTCGCTCCATAAAATATCCAAGTTTAATGGTAAAGATGGCAAGCCACCAAAAATTTACAAACTTGGCAGTAATGCTTGGAAAAACTTAAAGCAAAAGACCAAAACACGAGTTAAGGAAATTGCCTTCAATTTGATTCAGCTGTACGCCAAACGTAAATTGGAAAAAGGTTTTCAATACCATCCCGATAGCGCCATGCAAATGGAGTTGGAAGCGTCGTTTATTTATGAAGATACGCCAGATCAGACTACAGCTACCGCCGATATAAAATCCGATATGGAAAGCGAACGCCCAATGGATCGATTGATCTGTGGCGATGTGGGTTTTGGTAAAACCGAAGTGGCTGTTAGAGCTGCTTTTAAAGCGGTAGATAATGGCAAACAAGTGGCCATTTTAGTGCCAACGACCATTTTGGCCTATCAACATTCCAGAACGTTTAAGGAACGGTTGAAAGATTTTCCTGTAACCGTCGATTATTTGAACCGATTTAGAACGGCAAAGGAAAAACGTGACACGCTGGAGCGTCTTGAAAGTGGCAACTTGGATATCATCATTGGTACCCATCAATTGGTCAATAAAAATGTAAAATTTAAGGATTTAGGACTTTTGATCGTTGATGAGGAGCAGAAATTTGGTGTGGCGGTCAAGGAAAAATTAAAAACTCTCAAGGATAATGTGGACGTATTGACTTTAACTGCTACGCCCATTCCAAGAACTCTACAGTTCAGTTTGATGGCTGCGCGAGATTTATCGGTCATTACAACGCCACCTCCAAATCGATATCCCATAGAAAGTCATGTCATTAGATTTAGTGAGGAAACCATTCGCGATGCGGTGATTTATGAAATCCAACGTGGCGGACAGGTGTTCTTTATCCATAATCGTATAGAAAACATTAAGGAAGTTGCCGGTATGATCCAACGTTTGGTGCCCGATGCTAAAATTGGTATTGGACACGGGCAGTTGGAAGGTAAAAAATTAGAGCAGTTAATGCTTGCTTTTATGAATGGTGAATTTGACGTTTTGGTCAGTACCACTATTGTAGAAAGTGGTTTGGACGTCGCAAATGCCAATACGATTTTCATTAATAATGCGAATAATTTTGGTTTAAGCGATTTGCACCAAATGCGCGGTAGGGTGGGAAGAAGCAATAAAAAGGCATTCTGTTATTTTATTACGCCAGAGTATTCAGCCATGACAGATGATGCACGAAAGCGAATCACAGCTCTTGAGCAATTCACAGAATTGGGAAGTGGTTTCAATATTGCCATGAAAGATTTGGAAATCAGAGGCGCTGGTGATTTGTTGGGAGGTGAACAAAGCGGATTTATAAATGATATTGGCTTTGATACTTATCAAAAAATATTAAATGAAGCCATAGAGGAATTGAAGGAAAATGAATTTAAAGATTTATATCAAGACGAGCATATAGAAAGGGATTATGTCAAAGACATTACCATCGATACAGATTTTGAATTGTTGTTTCCTGATGATTATGTGAATAATATCGCGGAGCGTTTGAATCTCTACACTAAACTTAATGAGATCAAAACTGAGGAAGAACTTCAAAAGTTTGAAACCGATATTATCGATCGCTTTGGTGAAATGCCAAAACAAGTGGTTGATTTATTAAACAGTGTCCGTATCAAATGGGTTGCTACCAAAATTGGTTTGGAAAAAGTAGTGATGAAACAAGGCAAGTTGATAGGGTATTTTATTAGTGATCAGCAAAGTGCATTTTATCAAAGTGCAGGATTTAACAAAGTGATCCAGTATATCCAAACCCATCCAGGCGCAGGGAAAATGAGAGAAAAGCAGACCAGGACAGGGCTACGTTTATTGCTTACCTTTGAACATATTAAAACGGTTAACCAAGCCTTAACGGCATTGAAGCCTATAGTGGCGTGATTATTGAAGCACTAAGATTTTAAAAATCACGAAGTTTACGGTCCCGATGCATCGGGATTTGTGGAATTATAAAAAATAAAAATAGTCATCGAATGAGAAAATTGATTTTACTTTTGACGTTGTTTCCATCGTTATTAATGGCACAACACTCCATTGAAGGCACCTTTTCGCCAGTTGAAGATTTCACCTACGCTTTTCTATACAAAGCAAGTCCGACGGGTGCAGAATATGTAGATAGAGGTAAAGTAGATGAAAATGGCCAGTTCAAAATTGAATTGGACACTACAGAAACCGCCGGGATTTATAAAATAGTCTATGGGGTACCTCAAGAAATGAACAATTTTGATTTGATCTATAGTGGCAATGAAGATGTTGTTTTACATTTTAGCTTGACCGAGGGTTTGGAGTTTAAAGAATCCAATGAGAATAAATTATGGGCCTCCTACACCAATAGCATTGAAATGATCAACAGGGCCATCGGTAATTTTTATACGCAGAAAAGTGACGATAAAGCAGCTTTTAAGGACATTTTCAAAACCTTGAAAGAGACTCAGGATGCTTTTGAACTGGCTTCAAAGGGCACCATGGCTTCGGTATTTATTAAAGCAAATAAGTCTTATATACCTGAAACTTACGAAGATATTTCTACCTATTCCAAAAATTTGAAAGACACGTATCTCGCCAATGTCGATTTTAGCAATCCGCTCTTGCAAAGTTCAGAGTTTTTGACCGATAGGGTGAGGGCTTATATTTTTGGAATGTCAGAAGATGCATCGGAAGATTTTTATAAACACCAGATTGATAATTTGGTCAATTATATTGGGAAAGACAATTCAGAAATAAAGATGGCATTATTACAGGCCATTTGGTCTAATATGGTGCAAATTGAAGAGGATAAGGTCGCTAATTATATTTCGGATGCTTATTTATTGAAACTGGCAACGGAGGCAAATAATACGATGTTGGTTAACGTATTGACAATTTTTAAAAACACTTCTGTTGGGGCTTTGGCAATAGATTTTCCTATTCATATGGAGGTGGATGGCAAGACCATTGCAACCACACTACATGACCTAAACATGGCAGATAATTACTTGCTTATTTTTTGGAATAGTGGTTGTTCACATTGTTTAGAACAATTACCTGAAATTAAGAAAACAGTTGATCAAATAGATCCTAAAATATTGAAAGTGATTGCTTATGCTACACAGGGGGAAGATGTGGCATGGGATAGAGAAATCCTTAAGTACCCTAAGTTCATTCATCTTATTGATTCTGGAACTCCAAGACGCTTTGTGAGCAGTGAATATGGTGTGGAAAGTACGCCTACCTACTTTATTTTGGATAAAAACAAGAAAATTATCGCAAAACCCGATAGTTTAGAAGAGTTACAAACCCTTTTAAATGATTTGTAAAAAAAGCGTCTGTTTTTAAAAACAGACGCTTTTTTTGTCTTATGACAAACTGGGAATTCTCAGAACTTGTCCTGGATAGATTTTATCAGGATCTGTCAACATAGGTTTATTGGCGTCAAATATTAGGGGATACTTCATGGCGTTCCCATAATATTTTTTGGCTATTTTTCCTAAGGTATCCCCTTTTATAACCGTATGAAATTGTGCTTCAGGTTCGGCGTGCTCAACACTCATCTGGTCATCTACTGACGCAATTCCGTTGGTGTTACCAATTACTAAAACGACTTTCTCTTTGGTAGATTGGTCGTGAGCCTGTCCTGTTACAGTAGCCATGTCGTCGTCAATCTGGATTTTCAGATCTTCAACCTCAAGTTTCAAATCTTTTATTGTTTCTTCAAGTTTTCTGGCTCCCGCTTCTTTTGTTTTAAGTTCGTCTGCAGCTGCTTTAGTATTTGCAGCAGCTTCTGTTTTTTCTTTAGCTTCTGCTTTTCCCACACCAAAGACCTTTTCTCCGGCATTTTTAATAAATGAAAATAGTCCCATATAATTTTAAGTTTTTAAGAGTTAACAATTGATTTGATAGGTAATTTACAACAACTTATTGAAATCTTGTGGCTTGGGTTGTCAATATATTGTTAAATAAAAAGAGAACGCTCATCTGAAATAAATCAGATGAGCGTTTCCAGAAACTAAATAACCAACCAAAATTTAGTCTCTTTTGTTTACCCTAGGGTTATCTTTTTTAGCAGTTTTCTGCTTACGTTTTTTCTCTAGTTCAGATGATTTTAGCTTGCCATCGTTTTCAACACCTCTGGCTTGGGCATTCCTCATATATTGGATGTAGCCACGACCGGTAAATTCATAGGTTGTACCAGATTTCGCATGGTAAAGCTCTATCACTTGATCATTAAGAACGCTCAACTCGAAGAATTCATTATCAAAATAATCATAATCTAATGTTAATGTTTTGAGGTGCGTATTTCCTGTAATATTTCCGACGCCATAAATTCCGGTGTAGTCCCAATAAATATCATTAGGATTGGAGATGTTGTAGTCTTGCGAGCTTCTAAATTCAGAATCATTTCCGCCCGCTAAAAACTGTAGATAATTCTCACTGTCAAACTCATTTAAGGCCCCCATTTGACTTGTGTAGGTTTTTTCCCAAGCCTTATATTCTTGCAGGAAATAATGGATGTTATCATAAAAAACAAAGTCATAATCAAATGCCGATTTTTGATACCCATGTAAAAAGTACGAGGTGTCATTAAAAGGGTTGTACAATTCGATGGTGTCGTAATCTACTTGATAGACATCAAAACTTTGAAAGCCATCCAGGTCATGATACACATCTAAAATCATGTCATAAGCATCATATTCTCCAACATCAATTCCCAAGCCGTTGCCTTGTCCGTTAGGTCCAAAACCAACCAAATTGTTATTGGCAAACAGTACGCCATTTCTAAAAGAAAGCGTAAACGCAATTTGTAAAAAAGGCGTTTCTCCATAGCCTGCGGTTTGATTGATGTCAACATACCATAAATCATAAGAACCTAATAACTGATTTAATGAAATTGCTGGTTCTTCATAAACAGGATTGGTAGTACAAGATGTAAATATGGTTGCAACTAGGGCAAGTCCGAAGAGTAATTTTAGAGCTTTCATCTGTTCAGTTTTAGTTTAAATCGTGGTTTATCTGTTGGCTTAAAGTGCGATGAAATTAGCAAAACAAACTAAAATCGCAATTTATATTTTGGGATTTGAAATGGCTATGCAATTTCCAGAATCCGACAATTTAAAGATTATAGTGTGAAGAATTCAAAACACGTGCCAAAAATTAATGATCCGTTGATTTCGAAATGGAAAAACCGTAAATTTTTATGTACTTTTGAAATGCATTAACTTTTATATATTTATGAGTACACCAATAAAATATGCCGTTTTTGGATCAGGAAGCTGGGCCACAGCGATCGTAAAAATGCTTTGTGAAAATCTAGATGAAGTAGGTTGGTATATGCGAAGTGTTTACATTAAAGAACACTTGCTAAAGGAACAGCACAATCCAAGCTATTTAAGCTCAGTCGAATTTAAGACCTCACAACTTAAGATCAGCAATGACATCAATGAGATGGCAACTTATGCTGATGTGTTGATTTTTGTAATTCCATCTGCTTTTATTCATGACGAATTGTTAAAGTTAGAGGTAGACTTTAAAGATAAAATTATCGTTTCTGCAGTAAAAGGTATTATGCCTGAAACCGGTAAATTGGTAGGTGAACATTTTCATGATATTTATGGTGTTTCTTATGATAATATAGCCGTAATCTCAGGGCCTTGTCATGCGGAAGAAGTCGCATTGGAACGTTTGTCTTATTTGACCATTGCCTGTGCAGATGAGACCAAAGCCGCACAAATTGCTAAAGCTTTAGCAAGTAGTTATATAAAAACCTCAACAAGTGATGATGTCATAGGCATTGAATATGCTGTCATGCTCAAAAACATTTATGCTATTGCAGCCGGGATTGCGCACGGATTGGGATATGGCGATAATTTTCAAAGCGTCTTGATGAGTAATGCCATCCGAGAAATGAAACGCTTTATTAAAAAACGTCACAAGATGAAGCGTAATATCAATGATTCTGCTTATTTGGGCGATTTGTTGGTTACCGGATATTCCCTATTTTCACGTAACAGAATGTTCGGAAATATGATAGGGAAGGGCTATACGGTCAAATCTGCGCAAATGGAAATGAATATGGTAGCTGAGGGTTATTATGCCACCAAAAGTGCCTATGATCTTATTGAAAAGGATGAAAGAAAAGGCAAACTACCTATTATTACTGCAACGTATGCCATTTTGTATGAAGGCAAAGATCCAAAAAGGACATTTCAGAAATTGACGGAAAAGTTGGATTGACCAATTCCTGCGAAGGCAGGAATCTTGTGTTTAATAAGAAAATTCTTGTCAATAATTTTGAATTTAATGAAGTTTTTGAAATCGACAAAAGTATTGAAGTTTTAACTATGGGTTTGCAGCCTTCGCAGTACTGTATTATTTAACCAATATTCCCTTCATTTCCATCAACGGAATATTCTGAAAAGCCTTTTCATTGATCGTATTCCTTCTGAATAGGAAGTTTTTCTCATGCATGGTATTCCCTTCAAAAAACGTCACTTTAAATTCATTGTTCAATACGAACAACTCCTCAGGCATAAATTCGATTTTGGCATAGCTCTTTTTTGGAAGTAGATCCAGTTTTTTACGGAAGGTCGATGTCACTTTCTTTTCGGAATAACCGTTAGTAACGATGAGCACGAGCTCTAAATCGATGTTCTTGTCATTGATGATGTAGGCATTCCAATCGTGGGTTTTGTAAAGGTCATTATACTCATTAACGATGGCTAAATACACGCCTTCAACTTTCGGAATTTGGATGTCTTTTTTCATAAATAAGATCAGGTCATTTCCTTGAAGAAGGAAAACTTTTAAATTGAACTGCAAAGTTACTGTTTTATAGTAAATATCAATTCTTGAGAAATCGCACTTTATTTAAAAAGATAGGCACTTTATTTAATTCTAATTTTTTTGTACATTTTAGACGTTGAAAATATTTAAGATGGAATAGTTACTCTTATTCGAATGAAATGCCCCATATCTGGAAATCCAAGTCAAGTTGAAATCATTGGTTATAATTAAAAGGTTGTTAAAATGGAAAAATTAGATAATGTACATCCAGGAGAAATATTGCACTATGAGTTTCTTGAGCCCCTTGAAATAACAGCCTACAGACTAGCGAAGGATTTGAAAATTCCACAAACACGAATTTCTGAAATTTTAAAGGGAAATAGGAGAATTTCCGCAGATACAGCTTTGCGATTGA
Organism: Gelidibacter gilvus; assembly: GCF_004115975.1. Taxonomy (GTDB): domain Bacteria; phylum Bacteroidota; class Bacteroidia; order Flavobacteriales; family Flavobacteriaceae; genus Gelidibacter; species Gelidibacter gilvus. The sequence continues at coordinate 532,793 of NZ_SDDZ01000001.1, forward strand.
GCAAATATTTTGGAAATTCTGCAAAATTCTGGCTTGGAATCCAGAATGATGATGATATCGAACAAGAAAAGGAAAACAAAAAAGAGGAACTGAAGGAGATTAAAAAGTATTCTGAAAAAGACGTTGCTTAAGACATTAAACCGCCATTGTTTTTTTTGAATAACTTGAATTTTGCAAAAAAAAAAGAAGACCCAGTTACCCAAGTCTTCTTTTTTAATGTATAAATTTATTATTAACGGTCTACTTCCAGCCACCACCAAGAGCCTCGTACAGCTCAACGATAGTCAACAATTGTTGTAATTTACTATCAATCACATTCAACTCCGAGTTTAAAGCGCTCTGTCTGGTAATCAATAAATCTAAATAATTGGCAAATCCGCTTTTTAACAGTTCCGATGAATTTCTTTCTGCATTTCTCAAGGCCTCAACTTCCAGAAGTCTGAATTCGAATTTCCTGGTCTCAGCATTGTAGGCATATAAGGCATTTGAAACCTCATTTCCTGCCACCAATAACGAACGTTTAAATTCTAATAAGGCTTGCTCTTGCTGTGCGTCTGCTACTTCCTTTTGCGTTCTTAATTTACGCTGATTAAAGATCGGTTGCGCCAATCCACCAACAATATTCGCAAATAGCGAATTGGTATTCAGCAACTGATCCAATTCTAAACTTTGAAAACCACCAGCGGCTGAAATGGTCAATGAAGGATAGAAGCTACTTCGAGCCACATTGGTCATTTCAAAAGCACGAACTAAATTATATTCTGCCGATATGACATCGGGTCTATTTCTCAACAAAGTGGAGGGAACACCTAATTTTAAGTCAGATTGCAATCTTTGTTCATCTAGAATACCGCGTGCATACTTTTGAGGTTGCTGCCCCAATAGGATACTCATGACGTTTTCAGTTTGAAAAATTGCGGTTTCTAAATCTACCACCAAGGCTCTAGCTTGATTATATTGGGCAATATTTTGATCTACCGCTACTTGGTTTACATTTCCCGCGTCTTTTAGAGCTTGTATGGTACTCACACTTGAATCTCTTACAATCACGGTTTTTTTGGTAATTTCCAATTGAGCATCCAAAGCTAGCATTTGGTAATAAGTTGCTGCAATATCAGACACTAAACGTGATTTTACCGCCTGATGCGCGGCGACAATTCTTAAATAATCAGCTTCAGAAGCGCGTTTGTTACTTCTTATTTTTCCCCAGATATCAGCCTCCCAAGATAAACTTGCAGTCAAATCAAACTGATCTGAAGATCGGCTAGACAAGAAAGAACCCAATTGGCTGTTTTTTGACATCTCTTGATGGGTCACTGAAGCATTTCCGTTTATTGAAGGGAAAAATGCTGCCTTTCCTTGTTTTACATACGCCTCCGCAGCCAATACCTGTTGCATGGCCACGCGGATGTCGATGTTATTTTGAAGTCCTGTTTCAATGTACTGAACCAAATACGGATCGGTGAACAGTTCTTTCCAAGACAAATCGGCCATGGAAAGCGTATCTGTTGGTAAAGCATCCGTTCTGAACAGATTTTGGGTTTCTTCAACTTGTGGTCGGTCATAGTCTTTTGCTACAAAACAACTTTGAAGGGAGAATGCTGAAACGGTCAGCATTACCATATATTTAAATGTGCGAGTTTTAAGCATTGTTATCATGATTTTGATCGTCGTTAAGTTCTAATGTTTGTTGATTAGCTTCCGCTTCTAGTTCTAATACGCGTTGTGGTGCTCCTGATATTTTCTCCTGTAACCATTGGAAGAACATGAACAGAATTGGAATGACAAACACCCCAAGAACGGTTCCTATCAATACGCCACCTACAGCTCCTGTTCCAATGGATCGGTTTCCTTCCGCACCTACACCACTTGCAAACACCAATGGCGATAATCCGAAGATAAAAGCAAAGGAGGTCATTAAAATAGGTCGTAGACGCGCTTCAGCACCATGGACGGCAGCTGCCAAGATGGATTCACCTCTACGTCGTCTTTGCAGTGCGAACTCCACAATTAAAATGGCATTCTTCGCCAAGAGTCCGAGTAGCATAATTAATGCAATTTGGAAATAGATATTGTTTTGTAACCCTGTAAGTTGCGTTGTAAAATACGCTCCAAATACACCTAATGGTAAGGATAGAAGTACAGAGAAAGGAATTAAATAACTTTCGTACTGCGCTGCCAACAAGAAATAAACAAACACTAACGACAATATAAAAATGGTCGTCGTTTGGTTTCCTGCGTTCACTTCCTCACGGGTTAATCCAGAATACGCGGTGGTATAATTGGCAGGTAAGCTTTGTGAAACTTCATCTACTGCTTTGATGGCATCACCAGAACTATAACCCGGAGCTATGGCCGCGTTTAAGGTTACCGAATTAAATAGGTTAAAACGTGTTACAGATTGTGGTCCATAAACTCTTTCTAAGTTTACAAACGTTGTAATTGGTGTCATTTCTCCTGTTCCGGTACGTACATAAAGTTTGCCCAGATCACTCTCTTCTGCACGGTCTTGTGGTAAGGCCTGTACATAAACACGGTATTGTTTACCAAATCTTGAGAAATCGGCGGCAAAAATACTTCCAATATACCCTTGAAGTGTTGAAAAGATATCACTAATCGGAACGCCTAATTCTTTGGCCAATTCTGCATTGAGTTCAATCTCATACTGCGGATATTTGGTGTTAAATGAGGATTGTGCATATTGAATTTCTGGACGTTGCGAAAGTTTATTTGCAAAATCCTGAGTGACTTTATCAAGGTCGGTAAAGCTTCCACCGGAACGGTCCAATAAGTTCACTTCAATACCTGCCGAGTTTCCGAATCCTGGAATACTTGGCGGTGAAAAGAAAAGGATATTGGCTTCAGGAATCTGTGCAGCAGCACCAAACATTTGTCCGGTAATACTTTGTGCACTAAGAGACTCGTCTTTACGGTCTTCCATGTCATCTAATCGAATAAAACCCAATCCGAAGTTACTTCCTGCACCTCCCAAAAAGCTACTTCCTTCAATAAGTGACCCGCCTTTAACCCCAGGGATTGCTCTTAATTTTTCATATAGATCGGCATTTACCTGATGGGTTCTGTCTATTGAAGATCCTGGAGGAAGTTCGACGTTCACGAATACGATACCTCTATCTTCATCGGGAACAAATCCTGTTGGCAATACGGAAGAAGACCACCAAATAGCACCTACCGATATGGCAAGAACAACTACGGTAATCCATTTGTGTCTGTATAGAAAATGTACCGATTTTCCGTATCTATTGACCGTGGCATCAAAACCTCTATTGAAGCCATCAAAGAAACGTCCAAGAAAGCCTTTCTTCTTTTTGTTTTGTTTGTCGTCATGTCCTTTTAAGAACAGGGCACATAATGCAGGACTCAGGGTTAAAGCATTAACAGCCGAAATCATAATGGCTACAATAAGCGTAACTCCAAACTGTTCATAGAAGACTCCCGTTGGTCCTTGTATAAATGTTACCGGAACAAATACGGCAGCCATCACCAAGGTAATGGAAATAATAGCTCCAGTAATATCGTCCATGGCGTCTACAGTTGCCTTCTTTGGATCGGTTTCGCCTTCATCAATCTTGGCATGCACCGCTTCAACCACCACAATGGCATCATCCACCACAATACCAATAGCCAATACTAAAGCGAAAAGTGTTAATAGGTTGATAGAATATCCAAAGAGATTCAGGAAGAAAAAAGTACCAATAATAGATACCGGAACTGCAATGGCAGGAATTAGGGTGGATCTAAAATCCTGTAAGAAAATGAATACTACTAAGAACACTAGCAAAAATGCTTCGGCTAAAGTGGTCACCACCTTTTCAATGGAGGCGTTTAAGAACGTATTGGTATTATAAGGAATAAAGATCTCAACACCTTTAGGTAAATCGGCTTTAATCTCGTCCAGTTTTTTCTCGATTTCAATAATAATGTCACGCGCATTGGAACCTTTGGTTTGGAAAATACCCATGTTTACTGCAGGTAATCCATTTGTAATGGATCCTCCGGCATAGGACTGAGCGCCCAATTCAATATCGGCCACATCAGAGAGCTTCAGAAATTGTCCGTTACCCAAGGCTTTAATGATAATGTCACTATACTGCGCTTCAGTTTTAAATCGTCCGCCATATTTGATCACATAACTAAAAGCTTCCCCGTCATTTTCTCCTAACGATCCTGCGGCAGCTTCTAAACTTTGTTCACGCAGTGCTGCTGTAACATCTGTAGGAATTAATCCGTAAGCTGCCATTTTTTCTGGACGTAACCAAATACGCATGGCGTAATCTTTGGCTCCAAACACACTGACATCACCAACACCGTCAACCCTTTGTAATTCTGGAATAACGTTTATTTTTAGGTAATTCTGAATAAATGTGGCGTCATAATCAGGATTGGTACTGTAGAATGAGGTAAACATCAAGGCACTGGTTTGCTGCTTTGAGGTGGTCACACCGGTTTGCAACACTGCTTGTGGCAATTGCGAATTTGCCCGTGCTACACGGTTTTGAACGTTTACTGCTGCAATATCAGGATCGACGTCCTGATCAAAAAACACCGTAATGGTTGCACTTCCTGTATTGGAAGCACTGGAGGTAATGTAAGTCATTCCTTCCACGCCGTTGATTTGTTCTTCTATGGGAATGATGACACTTTCCAAGATAGTTTCAGCATTTGCACCAGGATAATTGGCGTTAACTGAAATAGTTGGTGGTGCAATATCTGGATATTGCGTAATAGGCAATGCGGTAAGACCAAGAATACCCAAAATCACAATGATGATGGAGACGACCGTTGAAAGGACTGGTCTTTCTATAAACATTTTTATCATAACTTCTTATCTTACTTTATTATCTGAATACTTTTTCAATAGGTTTTGCAATAGTATCAAAAGGTACTTCCATAGGCTTAATTTGTGAATCGCCTCTTAACTTAGCAACACCTTTCGCAACTATCTTATCACCAACTTTAAGGCCTTCAGAAACGACGTAAACGTTGTTAACATCAGCTAAAACTGAGATTCGCGTAGAAACAGCCATATCATCTTCAGCTAACTTATAAACATAATAGCTGCCTTGTTGCTCATAGGTAGACTCTTTAGGAACTACCACAACATCCGTATAGGTTTTAGGAACCCTAATCTTTCCACTGTTTCCGTTGGTTAATAATCTTGCGTCGTTATTAAACACCGCACGGAATGAAATAGAACCTGTATTCACATTCACTTGGGAGTTAATGGTTTCAATGGTCCCTTCTTTGTCATAAGTGCTTCCATTGGCTAAAGTCAAAGTGACTTTAGGGAAATTTTTGATTTTTTCTTTAATGTTTTCACCTTTTGCATTTTGAATAAAATCAAGATACTCCTTTTCATTCATTGAGAAATAAGCATAGACCTCACTAATGTCAGAAACCGTAGTTAAAGGCTCTGGACCTGTAGGACTAACTAAAGATCCTTTACGAAGTCGGATCGAACCAACATAGCCATCTACAGGGCTTTTGATATTTGCGTAGTCAATGTTGGCACCAATACTGTTATATGCACTTTGCGCCTGGAGTAATTTTGCCTTTGCAGTTTCTAACTGAACGCTACTGATGATATTTTTATCCACCAAAGGTTTTAGCTTGTCCACTTCCACTTGAGCTGCATTTACATTCGCTTTTGCTCCCGCAGCATCTTGACTAAGTGTTTGGGTTTCTAATTTGAAAAGAGTTTGTCCCTTTCTTACTTTCTGACCTTCGTCCACTAATACCTCTGTAATATAACCTGAAATTTTTGGGCGCACTTCACTGTTATTAACGCCTTCAATGCTCGTTGGATACGTAGTATATCCTGTTACCGTTTTTTGAGGAATTGTAGTCACCTGAAACGGCATTGGTCCTTGTGGTCCTTGTGGTGCTTGTTCTTTATCTCCACAGCTCATAAAAAGAGCTATAAAACTAAGGGAGATGACTAATGGAAGTTTAATTGTTTTCATTGATTACAGTTTAGTGTTTTTTTCTAGAATTTTTGATTTTAATGTGGATACTGATTTGGTGACTTCATCTAAAAACTCGATGTAATTGTCATGAAAATCCAAGTTAAATTTTGAAGCATAATTGCTATTTATTTGATTGGTCTTTTCTTTATATTCTCTAATTTCTAAATGCAGTTCTTTTTGGAAAATCCAAGACTCTGTCAAGGCGTCAATACTTTGTAGGATACTATCTTCATTGATGGTGTAGTACTTTTTCCGATCACCAGTTTTAGTGAAATAAAGAATTCTCTTTAAATCGGCTAAATGGTTCAAATGTGTAGAAATAGTGCTTTTACTGGCACGTAGATCCCTAACTAGATCTTCAAAAGTAGTTCCGGACTTCCCGGTCAAAATGATATAAGATAAAATACGGGCAGCCATAGGAGCAAGTTGCTCTTGCTTCTCCATAAAGACGCCTAGTCTTTCGACCAAGTGTTCTTTGTCATTACGAATTTTGCTTACCATGTTACAAATTTTGTGCAAAGATAAGTCAGGTTCGGAACAATCCGAACCAATCGAAGTTAAAAAAATGTTAAATAAAGAAACCGACGAAATTTCATCGGTTAGAGTTATGAATCTTAGAGATTTATAAAGACGATTTAAATTGTTCTAAAAACCGAACGTCATTTTCGCTCAATAATCGGATATCGCCAATTTGGTGTAAAAGCATTGTAATGCGATCGATTCCCATTCCAAAAGCGAATCCAGAATAAACTTTTGAATCGATACCACAGTTTTCAAGAACGTTGGGATCCACCATGCCGCACCCCATAATTTCCAACCATCCAGTACCTTTGGTGATGCGATGGTCGATTTCACTTTCCAGTCCCCAATACACATCAACTTCTGCACTTGGCTCCGTAAATGGGAAATAGGAAGGACGTAAACGGATCTTACTTTTCCCAAACATTTCCGTAGTGAAATATTGAAGGGTTTGTTTCAAATCGGCAAAACTTACGTCTTTATCAATGTATAAACCTTCCACTTGATGGAAGAAACAATGCGAGCGTGATGAAATGGCTTCATTTCTAAACACACGTCCCGGAGAAATAGTACGGATTGGTGGTTTGTTGGTTTCCATATAACGTACCTGAACAGAACTTGTGTGGGTCCGTAATAAAATATCAGGATTGGTTTGAATGAAAAATGTGTCCTGCATATCTCTTGCTGGGTGGTATTCCGGTAAATTCAGTGCTGTAAAATTATGCCAATCGTCTTCAATTTCAGGACCTTCACTAACGTTGAATCCAACACGCGAAAAGATTTCAATAATTTGATTTTTTACGATCGAAATCGGATGACGCGCTCCAATGGCAATGGGTTCGCCGGGGCGTGATAAATCGCCAAAAATTCCTTTGACCTCCTCTTTGCTTTCTAGTTCTTCCTTTAGCGCGCTGACTTTTTCTTCAGCGGTTTTTTTCAATTGATTGATAACCTGCCCGAACTCTTTCTTTTGATCATTGGCAACATTTTTGAATTCTGCGAAATAATCATTCAACACCCCTTTTTTTCCTAAGTACTTAATGCGGAATGCTTCAATTTCTTCCTTGGATTGGGCTTTAAACGCTTCGGCTTCAGCGATGAGTTCTTTAATCTTGTCTATCATAAATCAAAAAAATGAATGGCAAATTTAAGGTTTTTCGGATAAAAACCTACAAGATTTTGCAAACCTTGTAGATTGGAATGCATAAGACCTGTCAGGTTTTTTAAAACCTGACAGGTCTGAAAATGGAATTAGATAATATATTCTGTTTCAATAAAATAGTTGACAATAGCTTCTTTCATTAAAACACTCTGCTCTCCTGCTTTTAAAGGAGGTAGTTGTTCTTTTACAATATAATGTGGCCATTTTTCTTCATCAAAATAGTCAAATTCGTAATAGCCATAAGGTTCGAGCAATCGGCAAATGGCAATATGCATCAAATCTAATTTATGGTCTTTTTTGAATTTTCTATGGATTTGTCCCAGTTCTTGTACACCAATCAAATAGATGATGGCATCTAGGTCTAATATATCGCCTTCAGCGAATTGGTCAGAAAGTTTCTTTACTACTAACTCCCAGCGTTTTTTTAATTCTACGTCTCTTGACATGATCACTTCCTGCGAAGGCAGGAATCTTTTTTAGTTAATATTACATTGTCATTAGCATAATAGCCGTGACAATTTTAATTTCCCGCGTGCTTACTGAGTTTGTCGAAGTCAGGTTGCTGAACTCGTCGAAGTAAAGGCAGGAATGTTTTTAGTGAGTATTGAAATTGAAATGGAATTTAAAGTCCAACTGAGCTTCAAGTTCAATTTTGTCGGTAACCAAACAGTAGCGACTGATGTAGTTGAATGTAATCTTTCAACTAAAACTCTTGGGCAAAGTTAACAAACTATGCATTCTGTTTAGAATTTATAAGTCTAAAAATCTGAAATTTATGTACGTTTGCTAAAATACAACAGCTTATGAGTGTTTTGGATATCGTTTTAGTGGCGCTTATTATTTTCGGATTGGTACGTGGATTGATGAAAGGCTTTTTTGTAGAAATTGCTTCCCTTGTCGCTTTGATTGCCGGGGTTTATGGTGCGATCCATTTTAGCAGTTACGCCGCTACATTTATTGATGACAATTCAGAATGGAATGATAACACCGTCGAAATTATTGCGTTTGCGGTAACCTTCCTCATTATTGTTTTGGCGATAGCCTTGGCAGGAAAAGCTTTGACAAAACTAGCAGATTTTGCTGCCTTAGGTATTGTTAATAAACTTTTGGGTGCTCTTTTTGGCGCTTTAAAAATTGCTCTGATCTTGAGTGTGGTACTCAATATTTATGATAGTTTAAATCGTGCCATGCCATTGACGGATGAAAAAAGTATTGAGGATTCTACGCTTTATAATCCTGTGAAATCATTAATGCCGATGATTTTTCCGATTATTTTAGAAAAGAAAAAGGAATTTGAAGAAAATTTGGAGGAAGATGCTACTGAAACCGATTTGAACTCTTCTAAGCCCATCTGATTTAGAAATGTTGGATAAGGAAAATCATTAGAAACCGCTCCATTTACAAAGGTTGAATCCCTAAAGAGCGGTCTTTTGTTTTTATTCCAAATGATAAATCTCCATGATTTTACTCAGATACTTATTAAAATCAATTTTCAAATCGATCAACTTTCCTGTTTTAACATCAAATACCCAACCGTGAACCTTTAATCCTCTATCTCTATTTGCTTTTTGGACGGCTGCGGTTTTTATCAAATTGACACATTGTTCCTGAACATTGAGTTCTACCAATCGGTCATATCGTTTTTCTTCATCTGCAATGGCGTTCAGTTTATTGCGATGGATGCGATAGACATCACGTATATTACGAAGCCAAGGATTTAAAATCCCCAAATCAGCCGATTGCATCGCCGCTTTTACGCCACCACATGAGTAATGGCCACAAACGATCACGTCTTTAACTTGTAAATGATCTACTGCATAATTGACCACAGACATGACATTGAGGTCAATACTAATGACCATGTTTGCGATATTGCGATGTACAAAGACTTCGCCAGGACCTAAGCCCATCAATTCTTCTGCCGCAACCCGACTGTCCGAACAACCAATAAACAGTAACTCTGGGTTTTGTCCTTTACTTAGTTTCTCAAAGAAATCTGGGTCAGCAGACAGCCTTTCTTTGATCCAAGTTTTATTGTTTGCAAATACTTTGTTTAAATCCATCTTATTTGGGCCTTATCTTAAACATTCCATTTTATGTGTGGAATTGATGCATTAAAAGTAGTGATAAAATGGGTTTTTTTGAATCAATTAATAATATAAAGCGCTTGGGTAAATGTTAAGTACATGGATTTGAGTTTTCATCATTCTGAATTCACTATAAAACAGTAGGGTACCGCAATAATATCACTGCATTGATTGTCATATTAATGCATAAATTAGCTCTAAAATGAATCTCAAAAAACTAAAATAGTGTGATGTTATACGAAGCGTTGAGAATGTACAATTGAACTTATAAAGTATTTATCACTAGAAATTCACTCATAAAAATCTATAGCGCTTTTATGGCCTCCGAAGGAATCCAACCCATTTTACCATCGGCAAGTTTGATTTTTTTCCAATTATTGACCGTGTCCAAAATTTGTACTTTAGTGCCTTCATGAAGTTTAAATGATTCCGAACTTCTGAGATTTGGTTCACTTTTCACTTGACTCTCTTTGGCAAAAACAATGGCAGGTTGGTCGTTTTTTACGAGATGGTAATTGTTAAAAGCCAATGCCACGGCAGAGCAGGCAAGAATTAGAAAAGTCATCGCAGCAATGAATGCCAATCGTTTTTTTGTAGAGCTGTAATTAAAATAATAGATGAGATAGAACACCACAAAAAGTACCATCAAGAGGATGGATAACTTCGCCCAATTATCAAAAGTCAGCCAATTGGTGATGCTTTTTGAAAATTTAGCAAACCCTAATTCTGGAGTTTTATCAATCGCATCAATGGTCATATTACGGGCAAATGCAATATTGTTATGGATTTCTTTATCATTGGGATCCAAGACCAAGGCCTTCTCATAATAATAAATACTTGGTGCAATATGATTGAGTTTATAATGTGCATTCGCCAAATTAAAGTACAAGGCTGCAGAGTGTTCACCAGACTCAATAATGCTTTCATATTTTGAAATGGCATCCTCAAAATCACCTTTATTGTACAAGTCATTGGCTTGTTCAAAAAGCTGTTCATTTTGGCTAAATCCTAAGCTACTAATCAAAAATGCCAGTATGTAAATAAAATGCTTCATCTTATCGAATCTGTTTATCAATTACCGAAATAGTTTGGGCGGCCTTATCATAATCATGTTGCATGGTCACTTCTGAAAAAGGCGTATAGCGTGCCAATTCACAACTATCTAAAATGGTTACAAACTCGTCAATTACCGATTCTTCCACTTGACGCTTTAAGAGCAATTCTTTAATCCGGTCCTTGCTGAAATCGCTAGTTTCAATATGCAGTTTCGCTTTGAGATAATTATGAAGTGCTTTTTCAAGCGCAATATAAAACGCTTCTTTTTGACCTAATGATTTTCTGGCTTCTCCCAGATATTTTTTTGCAAGTCTATCTGCCTTACGTATTTTATTTCCTTGAACGTCAGCGCGGCGCTCTGCTTTTTTCTTACGGAACACCATCGCTAAAGGAATGGCCATAAGTGGCAATAAAAACGAACTCCAAAACCACGAAGAGTTGAGGAAGGGTTCAGAGCTGATTGGTTTAAGATTGGCTTCGCTTTTTACAAATGCAAACTGATCATTATTCATGATCACACGTTGTTTGCCCTCGCCAACTGTGGCGATATTGCTATCAGTATGCGTACTGTTTGTTGGCCCTTCAAGAACGTTGATCACCAATTCTCCAGAAGATACCGTTTTATACGACTCTGTTTTTAAATCGAAATATGAAAAGTCAACATTTGGAATAGGATATTTCCCTTTAAACTGCGGAACAATCGTATAACTATCTGCAATGCCACCTTGCATGCCATCTATTGTAGTTCTTATGTTTTGAGTGTGTTCTGGCTCATAAACTTCTAAAGAACTTGGTAGGGTTAATTTTGGCAGTTGGAACAATTTGAGATTTCCTGTCCCTTTAACTTCTAATCGTGCTTGCAAAGACTCAGTGGCATTTAATTCGGTTTTGGAGGTGGTAACCTTAAAATCGAAATTACCCACAGCACCAGTAAAGTTTTCTGGTTTTCCGATTTCCGGAAGTGGTTTTACTTGAAGTGATCTGCTTCCGGCCGATACCGTTTTATGCACTTGAGACATCATCCGTCCACCAAAAAAGTCACGTCTATTACTAGGTACTTCTACCGTAACATCTAAACTTAAAGGTTCAATTTCCAACTTTCCTGATTTTTGTGGGTATAAAACCACTTGCTTGATTACCAAAAACCGATAAGGGCGGCCTTTAAATTGGATGTTTTGAATTTTGTTGCCTTTGAGATCAATATTTTGACTCCAAAAATCATTGTATTTAGGGCTGTCAATTTCTCTAAATGTACTGACGCCAATATCTTCAGAAACATATAGTTTATAAACAACAGTAACGGCTTCGTTGAGATATGGGTTTCCTTTTGATATTTCAGCAATGAGATGAAGGTTATCATCTGCGACAATTTCAGCATTGTCAGGATCATTAGGTCTGTTTACTGCTGAAGTAATTTGAACGGCTACTGGTGATGTTTTATAAATTTCACCTTCAATTTCAATGGTTGCCTGATTGATGGTAATCGTTCCTGTTTTCTTAGGAGCCAAAAAATAACTGTAGGTTTTTGTGAATGAGCGAACACCATTGATCCAAGAATGGCTTACCGATTGGTTTGGCCCACCAACAATCGTAAAATCACTGAACGACGGCGGATTGAAATTATCGCCATCCGTGTTCATTTCAAAATCCACACGTAAACGCTCATTGATGCCGAGTTTGGTCTTGCTTACTTTGGCCTCAAACTTTACTTGGGCCGCAACAAAACTTGTGCTTGCTACAATTAAAAATAATGATATGTATGCTTTTAATTTCATTGAAATAAATAAAAATTAACGAACAACGATTAACGATTAACGATTTTTGAATTGTTGTTTTTAGAGGTTTTAATACTTGCGACAAAAATTGAAATAAGTTGATTATTCTCATCTAAAACCTTTAAGATGTTTTGCTTATCTCCAATATACAAGTTAGCACGAAAGATTATTTTCAAAAAGTTGTAACTTTCTCTCAACTCTTTTAAACAGATGCCCATTTTGTGAACAAAATCTTTATGAGACTCAGCACTTCTTGCTTCACCATAATTTAGAGCGGGTGAGCCAGAGGATCTGATCAATTGATTCCCATAATAATTGCCGGCATAATTATTTTTAATTTCTTCAACGATGTCTACAATTAACACTGCAAAATCAATAACGCGTTCTTCTAAATCATTTGTCGTCATATCAATCTTATATCATAAATCGTTAATCGTTATTCAGAAATCAAAACTCTTTTTACCAGTCTTTTTCCGTTTGTACTTTAACGCCTTTTTGTTTATCGGCATTCATTTTTTCCTGAACCTTCTGTTCTTGATTATTCATGGCCTCCAATAAGTTCTTTATTTGTTGAGGGGATAATTTTCCCGGTTGTGGTTTTTGTTCTTGATTTTTATCTTCCTTTTCATCTGTTGGCTTATCCTCATCTTTTTTATCGTCGCCTTCTTTCTTGTCCTGATCACCTTGATCGTCTTTATTTTCTTTGTTATCCTGATCTTTGTTATCCTTGTCCTGATTGTCTTGATCTTTGTTTTCGTCCTGTTTGTCTTTGTCTTTATCCTGATTTTCATCCGGCTGATCATCTTTTTGTTGCTCAGCACATTCTTTTGCTAAACCAAGATTGTAACGGGTTTCATCATCCGTTGGATCATTTCTTAAAGCATTTTTATAAGCTTCAACGGCATCTTTACATTGTTTGTTCTTCATTAAGATATTTCCAATATTATGGAATGCCTTATGCTTTTGCGATTTTTCGGTGGCATTTTTAGCAGCTTGTTGCTGTCTATAAAGGGCTTCTTCGTAGTTGCCTTCTTTAAAATAGGAATTTCCTAAATTATAGGTTCCTGCTACAGAGGAAGGTTGTTTGGAAATGGCTTTTCGATATTCTTTCTCTGCAGAAATGAAATTATTATCATCCATTAACTCATTGGCTTCATAAATCAAATCATTCGATTTCTTTGCAGCCAGCAATTGTTCCTTCTCGTTCTCTTTATCTTGAGAAAAGCCGAAGCATGTAAAAAACACTAATAGAAGTGTAAGGTTTTTCATTTATCTAGGTCATTATGAACTCTTTTTGTAAACTGATGGCTGTGTGCATCAGAAGTTCAATTCAATCAAAATCATAATTTATCTTCCTCATTTTTAAACAGTTCATAAATCTAAAAAAACTATTGCTATCAATATTATAATGTTTTCTTAAAGTTATGCCGCGTTTTCGTTAAATAAATTCAAACGTTTTAACCATGAGGTACGTCTTTCAAGTAGTAAAATATCAATCATAAGGAAAAAAATGGCCGCACCCAAAAACCATTGGAATTGCGATTCAAAATCGGCAAATTGTTTGGCTTCAAATTCAGTTTTGTCCATTTTGTTCAAAATGTCGCGAATGTGTTCTACCACTTCCGTTGTGTTTCTTCCGTTAATATAAGAGCCATGAGCTTCTTGGGCAATACTTTTTAAGGTATTCTCATCCAAGCGGGTTATGACCGTTTCACCTTGTCGATCTTTTTTATAGTTGACGATGATGCCATTTCGCTTTTCTGGGATGGGACCACCTTTGACATCGCCAACACCAATGGTAAAAATCCGGATGCCTTTATCAAAGGCTTCACGAGCTGCTTCTGTAGCCAAGTCACCATGATCCTCACCATCAGAAATAATAATGAGAACGCGATTAGTGTCTACGTCATCATCATAATAATCTTTTGCAAGTTCAATAGCTTCATGGATCGCGGTGCCTTGAGATGAAAGCATGTCGGTATTCATACTTTGCAGAAACATTTTTGCCGATCCATAGTCTGTTGTAATTGGCAATTGCGGGAACGCTTTTCCTGCATATGCGATGATGCCTACACGATCACTCGCCAAATTATTAATGATTTGGGTGACCAATTGTTTTGATTTTTCCAGACGATTCGGTGCGATATCCTCTGACAACATACTTTTTGATACGTCAACAGCAAACACGATATCAACGCCTTCACGTTTGACTGTTTCAAGTTTTGTACCAACTTTTGGGTTGACCAAAGCCAGGACCAAGCAGACAAAAGCAAGAGAGAGCACTACAACTTTCAAAATAGGTTTGAAAATGGATGTGTTCGGACTTAATCTTTTTAATAATGGCTTGCTCGCAAATTTGCGCTGCATCCGATGTTTCCACCATTGCAGTAGCACAAATATGAGTACGATCAATGGGATGACCATTAATCCCCAAAACCATATTTTTTCTTCTAATTGCATGTTCAGTATTCAGTATTCAGTATTCATTTGGCGTCAATTTGCCATGAATACAGAAATGTGTTTCTATTATTTTTCATTAATTAAAGCTTCTAAACAAGGTTGACCGCAATAAAAATTCAAATAACAAGAGTCCAAAAGCTAATAATATCAACGGACGGTACTTTTCTTCGTATTTGGAGTATTTAAACTCTTCAACTTCCGTTTTTTCTAGCTGATTAATTTCGTCATAGATGGCTTCCAGTTTTTTATTGTTATCAGCCCTAAAATATTTTCCTCCAGTGGCCTTGGCAATGTCCTTCATTAACTCCTCATCAATTTCTACCAATTGGCGTTCATATCGAAAATTTCCATTGGGTAAAATTTGAACAGGTGACAAAGCCATTCCGTTGGTTCCAATCCCAATAGTATACACTTTAATATCATAAGCTACTGCTAATTCACTTGCCGTTTTTGGGTCTATAAATCCAGAGTTGTTGACGCCATCTGTCAATAAAATAATGACTTTACTTTTTGCCTTACTGTCTTTGATTCTGTTAACAGCGGTTGCTAAACCAGAACCAATGGCAGTTCCGCCTTCAATAATGGTGTTATACCTGATATCGTTGAGCGCTCGCAATACAATGGCCTTGTCACTGGTAATGGGCGTTTTGGTATAAGCTTCTCCAGCATATTCCACAATCCCAATACGGTCATTCGGGCGGCTTTTTATAAATTCAGAAGCGACCACTTTTAGCGCTTCCAGTCGGTTGGGCAACAAATCTTTGGCCAGCATACTCGCAGAGACGTCAATAGCGATGACAATATCTATCCCTCTTGTGGTTTTTGTTTTTGTGGATACATCTACAGTTCTTGGTCGCGCCAATGCGGTAATCACTAAAGATAATGCCAACAGCCTCATTACAAAAAGCGCATGTTTTGCTTTTGGCAACCAAGAGTTGGTCAACTTAAACCCTTTTATTGTTGATATTTTAAGTTCTGCCGTTTGCTTTTTATGTGTTAATACATACCATAAAATGAGCAGGGGCAGTAGTAAAAACAACCAGAAAAACTCTTTATTTACAAATTCTATTCCTCCCAGCATCATTCTACCTTTTTAAGTTCAACGGAGTTCAAGACACGCTCCATAATTTCTTCAGCGTATTGGTCTTCTGCATCCCAAACCAAAATGATTTGCTGTAATATATTCTGAGCAGTGAATGCCAGAAAAACATATTTGCCTTTACGGTATTGGTCTGGTAAAAGGCCCGGAAACGACGCCGTACCAAACACTTTCAATCCTTCGGCAGCATTAGGGGTAACAAATTTTTCTCGCTTAGTAATGATGTCCTTAACATTGTTCTTCTCCAACATCTGAAGACTTCCTTCAATGGCTAGATTTAAATCAACTTTTATTGAATCGGGAATGTTCAACCTTGAAGTGCTGACCGCAATATTCAATGAACTTAATAAGGTTCCATAACTGAACATTGTTGTTTTGGCATTAGAGATGGTATCAATAGCCTGTGATTCTACACGCTCTAATACGGCTGGTGTAGAAATGTAAATTGGAGGAACGCCGTAATCGCTCGTCACCCAAACGCCTTCCAACAATGCTTTGCTCTCATGGCCAATGATGGTGTCTTTTACATAATCAAATCCGTATTTCACAGAAAATCCTACAAACGTTGCCAAGATTAAAAACAGCGAAGCGACAACAGTGATAATGACTTTACGACGTTTCTTCTTGCGTGCTTGTTTTTCCTTATACTGTTGATCAAGTAGTTTTTCTTCTTCTGTAGGCTCCGGTAGGGCTTGTTTGACATTGTCAATTTCCAGGTCAACCGTATTCCTGTCAATCTTTGCCAATTCTACATCTGGTGTCACCTTGGCGAATTTCACCAAATCGGCACGTTTTAAGATGGTTTCAATATTTCTAATATCGTTTTTGGTCAGTTCAATCTGATTGCCATCTTTAAGTAAGTTTAAGCGATTGATCAATTCATCAGTAGTACTTTCCAGCGCACGATCGTAAACCTGTTCGTCCAAATAACGCCGAATGATAAAGGTCAATTCCGAATAATAACCCTTTAGTTCGGATTGCTGTAAATAATCAGATTCATCCAACTTTTGCAAGGCCATTTTCGCCCGTTCGTAAGGTGGGAGCAATGCGATTTCCTCGGCTTCGGTCAAAGGTTTCTTACGCCAAATGAACCAATACATTACAAATGCCACCAAGGCGAGAATGGCGAGAATGAAGAGTGCGGTCTTCCACCAATCACTACTGCTTTTCTCGACTTTTATAAAAGGTTTGATATCATAAAGCCCCTGTTTTGTTGAATCGACAAGAATATTGTTCACTTCTACTCTTAAAGAATCAGTGAAATATTCTTTGGTACCTATGATTATTTTTTGTCTTGGGATGGTATAGCTACCCGAGTCAAATTGGGTTAACCCATATTTTTTGATGAGGTTGTACCTCGCTTTATTTTTTGTCGTATCCGGTTTATAGGATTCAATCATTTCCAACGGTATAAAAGTTTGCCCTTCGGGTAAAACGACTAAATCCGTAGTGTCTGCTTCTACCTCAATCTTATAGGTAATCTGCTCTCCAATCTTGATTTTTGTTGAATCGATGGACGATTTAACTTGGGCGAAGGAGAAAATAGAGACAAGAAAAAAGAAAAAAGATAAAAGGACGGATGACCGATGACCGATGACCGATGTTGCTTTATTATAACCTAATCCAAAATTTTTCATTCTTAATTTTAAATTCTTCATCAATTAAGCTCTGCGTTTAAAATAGCCTAATAATTTTGTGACATAGCTCTCATCAACCCGGCAGTCTATAGCTCCGGCACCTGATTTTGTAAAGGTTTCCTTAAAATAGTTGACGCGCTCGTTATAGTATTTACCATAGTCTGTTCGCATTCTTTTAGAACCTGTATTGACCAACATATATTCACCACTTTCGGCATCCATCATTTGGACCATGCCCAAATTTGGAATGTTTTCTTCCCGTTTATCGTAAACTCTTATTCCAGTTACGTCATGTTTGTTGGCGGCAATTTTAAGCGTTTGCTTGTAATCATCAGCCATAAAATCAGAAAGAATAAAAACAATGACTTTCTTTTTCATCACGCTGGATAAAAATTTGATGGCTTGCGTAATATCTGTTTTTTTACTTTTAGGCTTAAATTCTATCAATTCCCGGATGATGCGCAGCACATGGAATCTTCCTTTTTTTGGTGGAATATATAATTCGATGGCATCGGTAAATAGGATCAAGCCAATTTTATCATTATTTTGAGTCGCTGAAAACGCCAAGGTGGCGGCAATTTCAGTGATCACTTCATTTTTAAACTGCGATTCGGTTCCAAACCATTCCGATCCAGAAATATCCACCATGAGCATCATGGTCAACTCACGTTCTTCTTCAAATATTTTGATATGAGGTTCGTTGTAGCGTGCGGTAACATTCCAATCGATATTACGGACATCATCACCATACTGATATTGGCGCACTTCACTAAACGTCATACCACGCCCCTTAAAGGCCGAATGGTATTCTCCTCCAAAGATATGATTAGACAAGCGTCGTGTCTTAATCTCAATTTTACGTACTTTTTTTAAAAGCTCTTTTGTATCCATTTTTTTTTGAGTCTGCAGTTGGCAGTCTTCAGTTTTCAGTCGCTAAAATTCAAAATGAGTGACTATATTACTGCCAACTGCATACTGAATACTGCGGACTTAATTATGGTACTTCAATTTGATTGACGATTTTGTTGATAATGTCAACAGAAGTGACATTTTCTGCCTCAGCTTCGTAAGTAATACCAATTCTGTGTCTAAGCACATCATGAACCACGGCACGGACATCTTCAGGAATCACATAGCCACGACGTTTGATAAAGGCGTAACATTTTGCAGCAATAGCTAAATTGATACTCCCACGTGGCGAAGCCCCAAATGAAATCAATGGTTTTAAATCGGCAAGTTTATATTTTTCAGGATAACGTGTGGCGAAGATGATATCGAGAATGTATTTTTCGATTTTTTCGTCCATATAAACCTCACGAACTGCTTCTTGTGCTCTTAAAATTTGTTCTGTAGAAACAACGGCATTGACTTTGTCAAAAGCACCTTTAAGATTGGCACGAACAATAAGTTGCTCTTCATCAATTTTTGGATAATCGATCACGGTTTTCAACATGAAACGGTCAATTTGCGCTTCAGGAAGTGGATAGGTTCCTTCTTGCTCAATTGGGTTTTGAGTGGCCATTACCAAAAATGGTCGATCGAGTTTAAAGGTTTCATCTCCAATGGTCACTTGCTTTTCCTGCATGGCCTCCAATAACGCCGATTGCACTTTGGCTGGGGCTCTGTTAATCTCATCCGCTAGGACAAAATTAGCAAAAATTGGCCCTTTCTTGATGGTGAAATCATTCACCTTCATGTTATAGATCAATGTTCCAACAACATCGGCCGGCAATAAATCTGGGGTGAATTGAATTCTGCTAAAACTGGATTCAATAGCTTGGGATAAGGTATTAATAGCTAGGGTTTTTGCTAGACCAGGAACACCTTCCAGCAAAATATGGCCTTGTCCCAATAAGCCAATCAGCAAGCGTTCTACCATATATTTCTGGCCAACAATCACCTTGTTCATTTCAAAAGTTAGCAAATCAACAAAGGCACTTTCTCTTTCAATTTTTTCGTTAATGCTTTTGATATCAACAGTATCTTCCATCATATTAGATTTAATTTTAGTCTCAAATAGGGTCATTTTTTTTGAGTAGTGCAAATTGTTAAAATTTTTATTGGATTGCTGTTAAGGATTGGTTAAAAGTTAAAGAGCAACACCATTGGCGTTGCTCTTTTAATATAGTTTTATGAAATATACCTCTATTTCATTGTTATTATGCCAATTGCAGTGTCTTTTTCTGCTGACACTACAACATTTTCCAGAAGTGATGGCGTAAGGTTTGATGTTGGATCGGGTGTTATGTTAACCGTGTAGTTACCAGGTGCTAAGCCAACCAATAGGAAGTTCCCTTCAACATCAGTGTAGGTTGTTATTTCTTCCACACCATTGGTAGCGCTTATATGTGTTTGCACGCCCAGTTGTAAAATACTTCCTGAAATAGTTCCGGTGCTAGCTTCTGCACTAGCTCTAATTACAGGTTTTAAATTGATATTACCCGAGTTACCAGCAATAACTATAGATTTATCTACGTCAAAATCCAGTAGAAACGTATAAGCCATATTTGGCAATAAGGTTTGGTTGAGTTTAATTTTCAGTCCAGATTGCTGCGCACTTGGCGTTTTCAATGGATATGTTTTGCCATCAATAACGACGGTGTTATTATCACCCAGAATCAAACGGATCTGATTTAAAGTACCTGCAAGCACTTCAAAATCATCAACTAAAAGGACATTCACACCGCCTGTCAAAGTGAGTAGATCATATACTCCAGTATTGATGGTTTTCAAGCTTTGCCATCCTTCATCACCATCACTGCCGTCATTCACTTTTATCTTAACATCAACGACGTCAATATAAACATGTTCAAAATCTCCGGGTGCATCCATCAATTTTATAGAAATTTTTGCTTTTCCTTGTGCGTCCTGTGTGGAATCGTCGTCACTACAGCCAAAGGAAAAGAAAGTTATAAGGGCTAATAAAGTTGCTTTTTTAAATAAATTCATTGTGTTATATAATTTTAGGTTTGGTATATATACGCTTTCTTTAGCTAATTCGACCATTTGAGTTTTACGTCTAAGCTCATAGTGCTTATAGTCTGATGTTTATGCCTAATGAAATAATTGAAATTAATTAACAATTTGTAAATTTCGAAAATACGATCTCAAGATTCAATCCTCTTAAAGGGATAATCATAGAAACTAAAATCGCTTAATCTTTGAGTTTTAAGTATTTTTAAGGCACAAATTCCTGCGCAGGCAGGAATCCTTTGGTTCAACGTAGTTAATCTTATATAAGACAGCTTAGTTATTGCAACAAAAAAAAGGAAACATCGAAATAAGAAAAGTAAAATAAAATTTTTTAATATTAACAAAAATAGAGATTCCCGTTTTCACGGGACTATTGGACATGAGAAAAACAGCATTAATCACAGGCGCCACGAGCGGTATTGGGCGCGCAACTGCACATGAGTTTGCAAAACACGGTATTAATTTAATATTATGCGGCAGACGCCAAGAGCGTTTGGACACCATTAAAAAAGCATTGGAACGAACGACCGATGTCCACACCTTGAATTTTGATGTCAGCGATAAGGTGGCTACTTTTGAAGCCATTGCATCACTGCCTGAGGATTTCAAAAAGATAGATATTTTAATCAATAACGCAGGAAATGCACACGGATTGGATCCTATCCAAACTGGAGATACTGACGATTGGGATGCCATGATGGACATTAACGTCAAAGGTTTATTGTACGTTAGTAAAGCAATCATTCCTCAGATGACCGAGCGGCAATCGGGGCATATCATCAACATCGGGTCTTCTGCCGGAAAGGAAGTCTATCCCAAAGGGAATGTATATTGTGCCAGTAAACATGCTGTTTTGGCAATTACGGAAGGGATGCGTATCGACTTGAATACTTTTGGCATTAAAGTCAGTGCGATTAATCCTGGATTGGTAGAAACCGAGTTTTCCCAAGTCCGCTTTAAAGGTGATGCTGTTGCCGATAGCGTTTATAAAGGTTATAAAGCATTGCAACCAGAGGATATAGCGGAGATAATTTATTTTGCCGTTTCCAGACCAGCGCATGTGAATATTGCGGATTTGTTGGTGTTTCCGACGGCACAGGCGTCGTCTACAATTATCAAAAAATCGAACTGATTTCTTGATAATTGTAGAGATTTTTTATTTTTGATGCCTTATTATGGTACACTTTGGATCATTTGAAGAATTGGAGGTTTATAGGAAGCAACACTGTTTTGTGAAGCTATTTGGAATATTATATGTAGCACTTCGCTTCAGAAGGATTAAAAATTAAAAGAACGGATCAATGGATCTTCAGGTTCAATTATGGACCACATTGCTGAAGGCTTCGGTCGTGGAGGGATAAATAATTTATTATGTTTTTGGGGTTTTCAAGAGGTTCTTGTAGCGAATCAAAGGCACAACTATGATGAGCGTATAATAGACAGCATATTTCGGAAGAAACGTATCAAGATCTAAATAAAAAAGCTCAAAATTTTATTGACCAACTTTCAATATTCATTAATTATCTCAAAAATTCAGAGCGTAGAGGTTCAAAGTGTGATTGAATAATGCCTTTTCAGAAGCAATAGAATAAATAATAGCAATAGAGAATATTCAATTTATCTTGGGTAAGAATAAATAATACTAATAACCAATAATCAATCGCGTCGTCGTGATCAACAAACGTCTTCTCATAAAAAACCTATTGGCTCACAATGATGAGAACAGTTTCTATGACAAGAAGCGGCAGGTGGATATTGGCGAAAAGGAAGGGAAGGCGAAATTTTTAAAGCATGTTTGCGCCCTGTCCAATAGCAATCCGAAAAACAATTCTTATATCGTTATAGGGGTGGAAGATGAGGATAATAGTATTACTGGAGTTGATTTTTTTGATGACAGTAAAATCCAAAATCTTATTAATGCTTATTTGACGAATCCACCGATTGTGCAATACGAGAATATTCCGTTTCCGCATCTGCCGGATGACAAAGTAGTGGGTTTGGTCACCATCAGACCTATTGATGGCTTGACCTCATTGCGGAAAAATATCTGGAAATATTATGGGGGTTCGGTGTTTTTTAGGGTTGGAAGCATGAGCATGCCCAAGGTTTATGATATTGAGATTAAGGATGTCAACTCAAAAATTGTTGAAGCCATTGAAAATCATTCTCAAAATAATATCCAACATACGCTTGATGGTGTTTTTGATTTTTTGAGTAAACGAAAAGATTACCATCCCCAATACAAGGTTTTTAAAGAGTATTTTGTTCTCTGTTGGGCGGGCCAAAAGAAAGTGTATAAGGACGAAACATTTTACAGTAGGGTAGATATTGAGCTTATCAATGAACAGGTACGATTGTTTTTCTCAACTTTGGATGAAGTGACCATCAATTACGATGAAGATTCTTTTAAAATTGTGGAATATGTGAGCTTAGGATTACATAACGATTATAAATATTATCCGTTAGAGGAAACACTCATCAACTTTGGAAATAATGCCACCTATCATATTGAAACTAAATTACTTTTTGAGGCACCTCAGTTCGATAAGAAAGTATTGCATCATATTTATAATACCAATAATGCTATTTTAGAAAAACTTAAAAAAGGGTTGACTTTAAGCGCCAATGAAGAAAAAGATCTGAAAAATCTGCCAGCAACCTATCTCATCTGCTATTTCAACTTATTTCATGATGCTGTTGACAAACTTACTGAGGCTAAACCCTTTTTAAAAGACTATAACGAAGGCGTTTATAAGAGTTATAAGGAAACCTTACGGATTTTAAGGAAGGTGAAATATAATTAAGATGAAGATTTATTATTATCGTGCATTTCGTCGAACATTTTTGAATCAACCTACCATTCATATAGATTTATTGACCAATTGTAGTTTTTTGCCGACTGTTTGAAAAATAATTTGCATTTTTACAGTGCTATTAATCATTTACATACAATCCTGCTTCTCCCGATAATAATTCGGCACTGAAGCAGGATTTTTTTATGGCGCAGTTTATCGATGTTATCTAAACAGCCACTACTTTCACGGATTCTCACAGATTATGTACATCTGTCTCAGGTGATTTAGTGCTTCGTTTTTGGAATATTGTATTGAGACATAAATTCCACAAATACTTGCATATTATTGTTTGTCAGCTCCTTTGGAATTTGGTGCTTTGTTTCTGAGAGTTCGTATTGAGCCATAAATTCCACAAATACTTACACATTATTGTTTGTCTGCTCTATTGGAATTTGGTGCTTTGTAATGAGACACTAATTTCACGGATTCTCACAGATTTTTTAAATCTGTCTCATTGTAATTTGGTGCTTCGTTTTTGGAATTTCGTAATGAGACATAAATTTCCCGGATGCTCACACTTTATATTTTGTTAGCGCTATGGAAATTTTGTAATTCCCTATTTCGGATTAGTATTGGCATTTTGAATAAACTCCTCACATTTTTCCACCATGTTTTTACTTCCGCAGATAAAAGGGACACGTTCATGAAGTTCAGTTGGTTGGATGTCCAAAATACGCTCAAACCCATTACTGGCTTTTCCATTGGCCTGCTCTGCAAGAAATGCCATAGGATTACATTCATAGAGCAATCGTAATTTTCCATTAGAATTTAAAGAGCTTTTTGGATAGATGTAAATGCCGCCCTTAATCATGTTTCTATGGAAATCAGATACTAAAGAACCAATGTATCTGGAGGTATAAGGTCGGTCGCCTTCTTCCATTTGGCAATATTTAATATAATTTTTCACGCCTTGTGGAAAGTGGATATAATTTCCTTCATTCACCGAATAAATACGGCCGTCTTCAGGAAACTGCATATTGGGGTGCGATAAATAAAAAGTACCTATGGCAGGATTGAGTGTAAATCCGTTAACGCCATCGCCAGTGGTATACACCAACATTGTTGAGGTGCCATAAACCACATAACCAGCCGCTACCTGTTGGTGCCCTGGTTGGAGAAAGTCTTTAAGCGTTACAGGTGTTCCAATAGGAGTGACACGTCTGTAGATTGAGAAAATGGTTCCCACAGATACATTCACATCAATGTTTGACGAACCATCCAATGGATCAATCAGAACTACATATTTGTTTTGATTATTCTCATCCTGACTGTTGATGGCAATAAAATCATCCTCTTCTTCACTTGCAATGCCACACACAATATTTCTATTGGTCATGGTCTGGATAAACTTTTCATTGGCATATACGTCCAGCTTCTGCTGATCTTCACCTTGAATATTCTTGTCGCCCGCCGAACCGATTATATCGACCAATCCTGCTTTGTTGACCTCGTAGTTGACTACTTTTGCAGCAAGTCTAATGGAGTTGATGAGGCTAGAGAGTTCACCTGATGAGTATTTAAAAGATGCTTGGTTTTCAATAATAAATTCACCTAAGGTTTGATGTTTACGGTACATGGAATATTTTTGGATTTGTTTCTGCAAATATCGCCTTTTTTAGTAAACTACATCGTTTTCGTTCGTACTTAATGATTTTAATTTTCACCGTTTAAGTTATATTTGAATACAATTTTTAACTCATGGAATTCAAAATAAGAAAGGCAGTCTCACAGGACATGCCTCGAGTACTCGAATTAATAACAGAATTGGCGGTTTTTGAAGAGGAACCTGATGCTGTAGAAATCTCAGTATCAGATTTACAAACCGATGGTTTTGGAAAACAGCCTGCTTTTAGTTGCTTTGTCGCTGAAGTTGAAGGTCAAATAGAAGGCATTGCCTTGTTTTATGGCCGCTATTCCACTTGGAAAGGCAAGGTTTTACACTTGGAGGATTTGATTGTGAGCAAGAAAATGCGTGGCAGCGGCTTGGGAACTGCGTTACTGGATGAAGTTGTACTGCACGGAAATCAATTGGGCATTAAACGCATTTGTTGGGAAGTTTTGGATTGGAATGAACCTGCGATTGAATTTTACCAAAAGAAAGGTGCTGATGTCAAACGCGATTGGGATGTGGTGCATTTGAATGAAATCGGGATTAGAAATTATATAGCAAAATTGGAAGATGCACGTATTTAAGTTTGGAGGCGCGTCTGTTAAGGATGCGCTGGGTGTTAAGAACTTGGAACGCGTTCTTAGAAAAGTTGGTTTCGAAAACACCCTGATTGTTGTTTCTGCCATGGGGAAAACGACCAATGCGTTAGAAACCGTTCTTGATAATTATTTCAACAATAAAAGCGAATTACAGAGTTCGCTCCAAGAGGTAAAAAAATACCATAATGCTATTTTATTGGATCTTTTTGACACTAATCACGAGGAAACCCATCCAGTTTTTAAAAAAGTGACTTCTTTATTTGATGAATTGCGAAGCTTTTTTGATCGGAATAAATCACCGGACTATAATTTTGTTTACGATCAAGTGATTGGGTATGGTGAGTTGGTGTCCACACTTATTGTAAGTGAATACCTCAATGTGGTTGGTATCAAAAACAAGTGGTTGGATGTTAGGGAGTATATCAAAACCGATAATTATTACAGACGAGCTAACGTTAATTGGGAAGCCACGCAAACTGCCATCACTAATAAATTAAGCAGGTCTGTTTTAAATATTACCCAAGGTTTTTTAGGGAGTGATGACAACAATTTTACAACTACGTTGGGAAGGGAAGGCAGTGACTACACGGCCGCCATTTTTGCATATTGCCTAAATGCTGAGAACGTGACCATTTGGAAAGATGTTCCAGGGGTATTAAATGCGGATCCGCGTTATTTTGAAAACTCACAATTACTCAATAAAATCTCCTATCGTGAAGCGATAGAATTGGCGTTCTATGGTGCCTCGGTAATCCATCCTAAAACCCTGCAGCCCTTACAGCAAAAAGAAATTCCTCTTTTTGTGAAATCTTTCATGCATCCAGAACAACCAGGAACGATGGTTGGAAAAGACCCTGGGATTGATCCGATGATTCCGTGTTTTATCGTTAAGAAAAATCAGGTATTGATTTCCTTGTCGTCCTTGGATTTTTCATACATTGTAGAAGAAAATATCAGTGAGATCTTTAAACTCTTGCATTTGTATAAAATGAAGGTTGATGTGATTCAAAACTCGGCCATCAGTTTCTCTGTATGTGTGGATAATATGTATAACAATCTGCCAAATTTAATGCAGCATTTAAAGGCGAAATTCAAGATCACTTGTCATGAAAATGTATCCTTATATACAATACGACATTACAATTTCGATTCCATAGCACAATTGGAGCTGGATAAAACTATACTTTTGAAGCAGTTAACACAGGAAACTGTTCAATTGGTCACACAATAGCATTTACGGCATAATTGTTCGTCAATTGTGGTTCTGCAAGGAAGCACAAAGACAATTTATTAAAAAAAATGATTAGGTTTGTAGCCATGACCAAACAGCAAGATTCAGGATTAGTAAATGCAAAAGAAGTCGCCAAAGCCATACGTATGGACAAGTACGGCGTTTTGGGTACATTTAGTGGTTGGTTGCTAATGAAGTTGCTAAAGATATCTACGATTAACAAAGTTTACGATCGAAATAAGCATTTAGAAAATGTTGAATTTTTGGATGCTATTTTGGAAGATTTTCAAATTCGATTCGAAATTCCAGAAGACGATCTGAAACGTTTACCAAAAGATGGGGCCTATATTACCTTGTCCAACCATCCGCTAGGTGGTATTGATGGAATTCTATTGCTAAAACTGATGTTGGAGCAACGTGAGGATTTTAAGATTATTGCTAATTTCCTTTTGCAACGTATTGAACCGATGAAACCTTTCATCATGCCCGTCAATCCGTTTGAAGATCGAAAGGATGCCAAATCAAGTATTGCAGGGTTTAAGAATGCAATTTCTCATTTGCGTGATGGCCATCCCTTGGGGATTTTTCCTGCAGGTGAAGTGTCGACGTATAAAGATGGAAAATTGGTGATTGATCGCCCTTGGGAAGAAGCCGCTATGAAGCTTGTTCAGAAAGCTGAGGTTCCTGTAGTACCCATTTATTTTCATGCAAAAAACAGTAAACTATTTTATAGGCTTTCTAAAATCAGCGATGTCTTTCGAACCGCCAAATTACCGTCAGAATTGTTGACCCAAAAACGTCGTGTCATTAAGGTGCGGATTGGGCGACCAATTTCTGTCGCCGACCAGAAAGAATATCCTACACTTCCAGAGTTTTCAGAGTTTTTAAGAAAGAAAACCTATATGCTGTCTAACTCT
The DNA here is from genome assembly GCF_004115975.1 of Gelidibacter gilvus. Classification (GTDB taxonomy): domain Bacteria; phylum Bacteroidota; class Bacteroidia; order Flavobacteriales; family Flavobacteriaceae; genus Gelidibacter; species Gelidibacter gilvus. The sequence continues at coordinate 560,759 of NZ_SDDZ01000001.1, forward strand.
TTTGATCAGAAGGGAAACATCCTCAGCAATATTTCATCGACTTTAAAAGTCCGTAAATCCATAAAGAATATTGTCACTCCAGTTAATCTGGAAAGTATGAAGAAGGAAGTCGAATACCTTCGCGAGAATGACGGCCGACTTTTGGAAAGTAAAAATTACGAAGTGTTTTTTTCAGATGCACCGAGCATTCCCAACATCCTACGCGAAATTGGGCGCCTGCGTGAAATTACCTTTAGGGAAGTTGGCGAAGGCACCAATGAAGCCATAGATTTAGATCAGTTTGACAATTATTATCACCACATGTTTTTGTGGGACAACAGCACCAATATGGTTGCTGGGGCTTACAGAATGGGCTTGGGCTCCAAAATATTTGCCGCTTATGGGATTGATGGGTTCTATCTTCAAGATTTGTTCCGATTTGAACCTGAGCTTTATAAAATGATGAGCGAATCCATTGAAATGGGCCGCGCTTTTATCATCAAGGAATATCAACTCAAACCGATGCCTTTGTTTCTTTTATGGAAAGGCATTGTACACACCACCTTGCGTTATCCAGAACATAAGTATTTAATTGGTGGGGTGACCATTAGCGATAAATTTACCAACTTTTCAAAGTCGCTGATGATTGAGTTTATGAAATCCAATTATTACGATCCTTACATTGCGCAATACGTCCATCCTAAGAAGGAATTCAAGGTCAAGTTAAAAGATGCCGATAAGGATTTTGTTTTTGACGAAACAGAAGCCGATTTGGTGAAATTTGACCGAATTATTGATGAATTGGAACCTGGTACGTTGCGTCTTCCAATCCTTATTAAAAAATACATCAAACAAAATGCGAAGGTCGTTGCCTTTAACGTCGATCCACTGTTCAACAACGCTGTGGATGGCTTGATGTATATTAGAATAGCCGACTTACCCGAAAGCACCGTGAAACCTGTAATGGAAGAATTCCAAGCAGAGATGGAACGGAAGTTTGCGGAGAATGGTGAAAATCCCGAATCTTGAAGATTGGGATAAAAAAAAAGCCAAATCGTCATCGATTTGGCTCTTTTAGAATGTTCTAATGTATAATGTTATAACGATTTAAACCAATCCTGAAAATACTCTCCCAAGACAGGAGTTAGTTTTTTCTCACCGCTTGTAGCACCAATCAAACTCATGATCCAAAGTACAAGAATTCCTAAGCTTACGATCCATCCCAAAACAGGGATAAAGCTTAAAACAAGGCCACAAAGACCTAATCCCAATACTTGTCGAATGTAAAATGAACCAAATTCACTTTTTGTATTATTGTTCATCACAAGGGCAATGACCCAACCAATTAAGGTAAGGTGTGCGATGAGCGCAATGTTCTTACCATCTTTTGATGCGGCATTCACGTCGTTTTCAAATGAATTGGCAGCTCTTTTTGCGTCTTCAGAAAATGCATCAGCCTTTCGTTGTGTGCTGTCGGTAAAATCCGTCGTGTTCTTTTGTGTATCGTCTAGCATGTCGTTAAGGTCGTCGCCTAAATTTTGATTATCAGCCATTTTGTTGTAATGTTTTTAAGGTTAGAGCTTTAAAGGTAATAAAAAAAACTTTGGTTTTACGAAAAAGACATGTTCATCGTTGTGAAGTAAAAATCTTACGTCAATAGGACTGATTCGCCACCAAATTTGAATTTTAACTTGTTGATTTATTGCTCTTATTTGTGATTAGACCTTGAGAAGGTCTTTATTTTATCAACAATAGTTTGTGCCAATTTCTCTTTACTTTCAACTGTCCAGCCGGCAATATGTGGCGTTAGAAGTATATTTTCGGCATTAATGAGGTATTGAAAGGCTTCTGGAATTTCAGAGGTAAATAGGGCTTCAAAAGACGATTTTTCATATTCCAAGACGTCTAAGCCAGCGCCAAGAATCTTGCCCGATTTTAAAGCAGCTACCAAATCTTTGGTGACTACACTTTTGCCTCGAGCGGTGTTAATAAACCAGAACGGTTTTGAGAAGGCGTTGATAAAATCGGCATTGAACATTCCTAAAGTCAGTGGGGTTTGTGGGGTATGTAAACTAACCACATCCACTTTCTCTTGAAACTCTTTGAGCAACACTTGACGTGCGTTGTCATCTCCAACCTTAGGTTTGATGTCATAACAAAGGACTTCCACTTCAAATCCGCGTAGTTTTTTAGCAAAGGCTTTCCCCATATTGCCATAACCAATAAGACCAACGGTTTTTCCGTCCAATTCAATCCCTCTATTGGCTTCACGAAGCCATTGTCCAGAACGGACCTCTCTATCGGCTTTATTGAGTTTATTGAATAAAGAGAGCAACATCCCTAAAGTTTGTTCGCCCACGGCATTCCTATTACCTTCCGGTGCTGCGATGAGATGGACGTTTTTTTGCTCTGCATAATCGCCATCAATATTTTCCAATCCGGCACCTACGCGACCTATAAATTTGAGTTTTTTGGCAGCATCCAAAAAGGCTTTGTCAATACTGAATCGGCTTCTTATAATCAGACCATCATAGTCTTTGATTTTAGCTTCGATGGCTTCTTTTGATGAGGTATAATCTTCATCGTTTTCAAAACCCAAAGCATTGAGTTGCTTGATGAGTAGGGGATGGTTGGTATCGAGGTGGAGGATCTTCATGGCCATATTCCTGCGCAGGCAGGAATCTTTTTGGTTAAATGTGGTTAATCTTATTTTAAAAGTTTATAGTATCAAAATTAAGGAAATTGACTTAAACATATAGGTGAAAAGAATCATTTCTAATTTAAAACCCTTCCGTCTTTAAACTCTTTTCTGGGTTTAAATCCACCTTCTCTTTATTTCGACAAGCTCATTGACCAATGGAAGGAATTCCTTTAGTTTATCTGAGGTAAATTATACTACAAAATGATTTAAAATCCTAAAATAAATTTAGCCACTAAAAAGTAAGTTAAAATTCCAAAAATATCATTGCTTGTGGTTATAAATGGACCTGTAGCTACCGCTGCATCAATGCCGCGTCTGTCCAAGAAGATTGGAATAAAGGTTCCAATTAATGCGGCCATAATAATAACGGTCACTAAAGCCACACAAATGGTCAACGATTCTAAATAGGTGGTATGAAATCCGAAATGACTGATAATTAATACTACAAATGCAATAGCAAGTCCGTTTACCAAACCTAACAGCATTTCTTTAAAAAGTCTTCCTACAATATTGCCATCAATGGTATTATTTGCGAGACCTTTTACCACAATGGCCGAAGATTGTACGCCAACATTTCCTGCAGTTGCCTGAACCAATGGAATGAACAGTAATAACGCTGGAAACTGTAACATAGCATCGCTAAAGCCATTAATAATACTTGCCGCACCAATACCACCAAACATACCAATAAGCAGCCAAGGGAGACGCGCTCTGGTCAATTGCCAGATGCTATCATCGGCTTCAACATCGGTGGTGATACCTGCCGCCAATTGGTAATCCTTATCGGCTTCTTCAATCAAGACGTCTACAATATCGTCAATCGTAATACGTCCCAATAAAACCATATTGTCATCAACTACCGGAATGGCCTCCAAGTCATATTTGGCCATGATCTTTGCCACTTCCTCCGGATCTTCGTCCACTTTGACATAATCGACGTTTTTGATGTAGATGTCGGCAATTTTCTCATCACTTTTGGCAATAATTAAATCTTTTAAAGATAAACGGCCAATAAGCTTATTTTGTTTGTTGACTACATAAATGGAATGAACCCTGGTGACATCTTTAGCTTGTCCTCTAATACGGCGCAAACATCCGGCAACGGTCCATGTTTCATAAACTTTGACCAACTCTTTGGCCATGAGTCCTCCAGCAGTATCCTCGCCGTAGGTTAATAATTCGGTGATTTCAGCTTTGTGAGCTGCGTCCTCAATATGATGGATGACTTCGCGCTGGCGTTCTGCAGAAAGTTCGGAAATAATGTCTGCCGCATCATCGGTGTCTAGCTCTTCAACTTCTTCGGCAATTTCCTTGGATGATAGATTGCGCAACACTTTCTGACGATTGTCTTCATCCAGCTCCATCAAGACCTCTGATGTGGTCTCAGAATCCAAAAGTTTGATCACATACATGGCCTCTTCCAGATTAACTTCATCCAGAATTTCAGCAATATCAGCGTAATGGAATTCATTTAAAAGTCGGCTAAGTTCCTCATCATTTTTGGTTTTGATAAGTTGCTGGACTTGTTCAATAAGTTCGTCGGTTAGCTCAAATTGTATGTTCTCTCTTTTGTCTTGCAAATGGTGTGTTTTTAAGAATTAGTGATCTTTTTCTATCAGCTGAGTAAGTGCTATAAACTGTTGTACGCTTAATTGTTCTGGGCGTTTGTCAAAGATAAGATTTGATTTTAAATTATCAGATAAATCGAACGAGTTTAAACTGTTCCGAAGTGTTTTTCGACGTTGTTGAAAACCTGTTTTGACCACTCTAAAAAAAAGTTTTTCATCGCATGGAAGTTTGAAGTTTTCCTTTCGGGTCAACAATAGCACCCCAGAATCTACTTTTGGTGGTGGATTAAATACCGAAGGCGGCACGGTAAATAAGTATTCAGCGTCATAAAAAGCCTGCGTCAATACCGAAAGGATGCCATATACTTTACTGCCTTCCTTAGAACAGATCCGAAGTGCCACTTCCTTTTGGAACATCCCGGAAAATTCTGGAATTTGATGGCGCATCTCTAAAGTCTTGAATAGGATTTGGGATGAAATATTATAAGGGAAATTCCCGATGATGGCAAAAGGCTGCTCTTCAAAAACTTCGGTGAGATTATATTTTAAAAAATCTTTTTCAATGATCCGATCGGCAAGATTTAGATAATTATTCTTGAGATATTCTACTGACTCCCTATCGATTTCGATAACATGCGTGATAATGTCTTTTTTTAACAAATATTTGGTCAAAACCCCCATGCCTGGACCAATTTCCAACAGGTGCTTGTACCCTTTATAGGAAAGGGAATTCGCAATTTTCTCAGCAATGCTTTCATCGGTTAGAAAATGCTGACCGAGATGTTTTTTGGCTCTGACTTGATGCTCTTTTGACACAGATTTATGGATGTTTTGAAAGGTTAGAAGCTTATGGCACTTGAGCTGCGAAGTTAGTGAGAATATTTTTGGAGATGGGACGATTGAACTATTTTTCTTCCCTCGCGCAGAGATTCTCTGAGGCATAGAACTATGTTGCCACCTTGCAGAAAAACTTTTAACGGCGCAGGCTGCCTACGCTTTTTCTCTTAAATCAGCTAAACTTTATGCTGTACTCATCAATGACTTCCAATTCCGTCCGGAATGCCAAAACTTTGTCGCCAAACATTTTTAAACCTTCTTGACGTAGTTTATCGGCGTTGTTATTATAGTAGTTGACAAGGGCTTCACGGGATTTCGCTCGGTACTGAACGGAGTAAGTGAAACTTCCTGCCTGATCTTCTACTAAAACTTTGGTGAGTTTTGCTTCCGTAAAATGGCCTGTGGCCAAAACGTGGGGAATGTGTTCCTGGATCCAAGCAAGCCACTGGTCGTGGATGCTGGCATCTATATTTGAGGTGACGTTGTATATGATCATAATTAAATAAAATTTAAAGTTTTAAGCAACATGTTTCCCGACAGATGGGTGAATTTCAATCTCTTCAATCGCTTTTAAAATGTCAAAAAGCCAAGTTTTGATAGTGTTATCCATAAATCATTTGTTTAGAGGAATCGATGGATTTCCTTAAATAAGGATTGTTAATGGATTTATTTTCGAGAAGGTCTATTTTTCTTTTAAGTAATTTTTCCAAAGAAATTTTAAAATCGAAATAGTTGTCGGCATAGTTGTAGAGCTCAACGTCAGAGAAATCAACTAATAAATCAATATCGCTTGTACTTTTGAAATTATCATTCAGTATAGATCCGAACACAAATAATTGAGACACTTTATATTTTTTACACAGTGCTACTATTTTATCAATATTTTTTTCAATTAGACTCATATATCAAAAATACAATTATTTTATTTTGGAATTCTGCTAAGGTAATGTACTAATAGAAATTTTATTGTCCCAAGTTAATTTATCGCATCCCCACGCAACATTCTAAACTTCTTGCGTGCTTCTACAAAATAGATACTGTCTTGATGGTTAAAGATGATTTTTTCATATAATGCTTTTGCTTTTTCAGGTTCTGAAAGGACGTTGTTGTATAATTCGGCGAGATAGTAATAGGCGTCATCTGCTAAAATACCATCGCTGTAATGGGTTATAATAGCTTGGTAATTACTCACGGCCTTATCATATTCTTTCTTCTGCACAAAGAGTTCTGCTTGTTTATAAAGTGTTTGGTCTTCAATGCTTTCACCTTTATGTTCAGTCAAAACCTTATCTAGAAGCGATATGGCTTCATCCGTTTTGTTTTGGAAGGCCATCAAATCTGATTTGGCATAAAGTTTTAAGGCCACATGAAGTGAGTCTTCGTATTTATTATCAGAAATCAGCAGTTTTAGATCTAAGGCGTCATTGGCGATAAGTTGTGAGGTGGACGCTTTCAATATTTTCAATTGGGATTCGGCCCATTCAAAATCGCCTTTATAATAACTTGTTTTCGCCACTTTAAATCGGGCTTCCTGGGCAAGAACACTATTTTTTACATTGGCTTGGATTTGGGTATAATAAATAAGGCCTTCATTGAATTTTTCCTGAAATACTAAAATATCGGCCAACTTCATTTTGACCGTGGCTTGTTGAAAGGCTGAAATATTGAGTTTTAAACTTTCCTTTAAAAAGTTACTGGCGTCGTCAGATCTGTTTAAATAAAAAGCGAGAAAATTACCATAAGCTATTTGAAGATTTAGGGTTTGTTCAGAGATACCATAAGTAGCAAAAAGCTGTTTGTATTTTTCTTCAATTTTAGGAAAATCTTTTGCTGTGGCAGTGCTGGTTTCAATATCCAAAAGGTATTGGTTGGCGGTCAGGATGGTGCCAATGTTTTGTGTGTTTTCCAAAACATAATTGAAAATCTCCTTAGCCACATCATTTTCTTTTTCGCTGAGTGCCGTTAAAGCCAATTCAATTATGCGATTTAAGCTTTCGCGTTCACGCATGTACAAGGCTTTTTCTTGAGTGAAAGCCTTGTCATAAGCTTTCTCCTGAATAAATAACCAACTTAGCATTTCATACCAATAGGTATCCGGCTGGATTTGGATTTTTTTGAGCAAGAGCTTTCTTAAAAGCATATTGTTCTCGTTGTCCCTGTTTTCTGAAATAAAATCGCTGAACTCCCTTTTTGCGCTGTTCAGAAACTCTGGTTTGGCTTCTATATAGGCGATGTAGTTGGTAAAGAGCATTTCAATATTGCCTTGTTCGCCATACACAGTTGCCAATTCTCTGTTATAGTTTAATTTTGGATCAAGTGCCATCGCTTTTTTGTAGGTTTTGATGGCATAATCCAATAAAGAATGTTGCTCAAATTGCCTACCAATTAAGGGGGCGTAATCTGGCCGTTCTTCAAGTTTTAAAAGTGCTTCCTCATAACATGCGTTGGCCTTAATCATATTATCCTGTAACTGATAATTGTATCCCAATTCGATCATTAATGACGGATTGCGATACATGGCTATTTTTGATTCGATAAGCGACTCTGCAAGAGCAAACTGTTCCAGTTCCTGATGGGTTTTGATCAAATGGAAAATGTAGTTGTAATTATTTGGTTGCGAATCATACAACTTTTGATAAGAGATGAGTGCTTTCTCAAATTCGCCGCGTTTATAATATTCGGCAGCCAATTGTTCTTCATCGCTTTGCGAAAAGGACACATATCCTAAAAGGAGAAAGAGGAGATAAAGAAGCTGTTTCATGAAACTAATTTATGTAAATATAACTACTTAAAGGCGTAGGTATTGTGAATGTTTTTATAAAAAAAAATGCCTAAACGTGAGTTTAGGCATTACCATCAAAATAAATGTGCTATTAACCATTACTTATAAAATGATTCAAATATCCTGCTTTGGTATTGTAAAGTATTTATGAGCGATTCTCTATATTTTAAAACAAAACTTTAATTAACAATACCACTAAGGATATCACTATTAAAATGCGTACAAAATTTTTCATGACGATTCAATTTCGATTTGGGAATACTAACTTGAATTAATTTTAGCCAATAACAAAAGGAAATGCTAAATATTCGTTGAACAACGTTAATATTTAGCATTTCATCGTAATTTAATAAGAAAAATCCTACAGATTATATTTTGTCAAATCCTGTATAGGGGATCAAAATTTCAGGGATATTGATCCCATCTTCAGTCTGATAATTTTCTAAAATCCCAGCCAAAACTCTTGGTAATGCCAAAGAACTTCCATTAAGTGTATGTGCCAATTCGTTTTTTCCTTCAGAATTTCTAAATCTCAATTTCAAACGATTGGCCTGAAAGGTTTCAAAATTTGAAACTGATGAAATTTCCAACCAGCGGTCCTGTGCTGTAGAAAATACTTCAAAATCATAGGTGAGTGCTGAGGTAAATCCGATATCGCCACCACACAAACGCAAAATACGGTAAGGCAATTTGAGTTCATCCAAGATTTCTTTTACATGTTCTACCATGCCATCCAAAGCTTTATAGGAGTTGTCAGGGTGCTCCACACGTAAAATTTCTACTTTATCAAACTGATGCAAACGGTTTAGGCCTCTTACATGTGCGCCATAACTTCCGGCTTCACGTCTAAAACACGGGGTGTAACCTGTAATGGCAATTGGCAAATCGGATGCATTGAGTAATTCATCTCTAAAAATATTGGTTCCCGGTACTTCTGCTGTCGGAATCAAATAAAGATCATCTTCCGTAACATGGTACATCTGGCCTTCTTTATCTGGTAATTGACCTGTGCCAAAGCCAGAAGCAGCATTGACCAAAAGCGGCAATTGATATTCTGTGTAACCAGCGGCGATGTTTTTATCCAAAAAATAAGTGATCAAGGCACGTTGTAATTTGGCACCTTTTCCTTTATAAACTGGAAATCCTGCCCCAGTAATTTTATTGCCCAACTCAAAATCGATAATATCATATTTCTTGGCCAATTCCCAATGCGGGATGGCGTTGTCGTGTAATGTTGGGATGTCTCCTTTTCTGAACACCTCTTCATTGTCCTCTTCTGTACTGCCAGCTGGGACAAGGTCATTGGGTACGTTTGGAAGTTTATAGAGCAATTGATTCAAGGCTTCTACCGTCGCATTAAGGTCGTCTCCAAGTGTTTTTGAAGTTTCTTTAAGCTCTCCAGTTTTTTCTTTTAAAGCATTGGCTTTATCCGCTTGCCCAGATTTGTACAGGTTTCCTATTTCTTTAGATAAGCTGTTGGACTCTGCCAAGGTGTTATCCAATTCCGTTTGTAGGCGTCGTCGGGTTTCATCAAGGGCAATGACTTCATCAATCATTTGCGCAGCATCAAGGTTTCTTTTTTTCAAACCTTCAATCACTTTTTCTCGGTGATCTCTAATAAATGGTACTTGTAACATAATTTTTAATTTGATGTCAAAAATAAGGAAATTTTAAGCGTCAGTTTGATGTGTTTGAACTTCAATCAAAATAATTGTTGTCTTCTGATTCTTTTGGTGCGTTTTCCGGTTTGGAAGGTCTTAGCCATTCGCTGTGTTTGAACGGATGCCATTTCACGCTGCCCAAGTCTACATCAGGATCAATGAGCTGTCTTAGTTCGCCACCATTCACACGAACGGAAGTATTGGCGTAAATTTTTACGTCACGGCCTTTATCTGCAAAGGTCTTTTTTAAACGTTGCGCAAATTGCCAAATAATATCAGGTTTGGTGCTGACGGTCCGTTGTTGTTTATTGGTGAGATAATCTTCAATCTGTATCGGGATCTCCAAATTCGTTTCAGCATCAATGACCCTAAACGTCGTGCGACCGCTTTTGGCACGAAGCATCATTCGCCATGATAAACGATGGCCTTCTTCTGTCCAAAGCACATCATCCTTAAAAAACCAATGGCGAAGCGGTAATCCAATTTGAATAATAAAGTAGATAACGAATAGGACGACAAAAGGTTTGTGGTATTTTGGAACGATGACTTCTTCTTGATCGTAAAAGGGTTTCCGTTTTAAAAAAATACGATGAATGGTTTTGGTCGGGAAAAAAAAGAGCACCAAAGCAAGGGATAAGTACGGGAAAATACCAATCTGAAACACAAAAGAATTGAACAAATGAAAGAAAATAGACGCAAAAAACGCAGTTTTACGTGTACGTTTCCACAACAGTAATGGAATGATCAATCCGTCAAATAAAATACCAACATAGGCAATAACATAATGTGTCCATTTTTGTTGCAGTATTTCTCCCACTAGAAAAAGGTCTTTTTTGCCTTTCATCAAAACTTCAGCCACTGTTGCATCCAACCAATCTGGATAGATTTTGGCAACCGCACCGTAGGTGTACACTATAAACATCTGTAAAATAAATACCAAGGCACACCAACGTGGCATTGAAATCATTTTGATTTTTGGATTCAGTCGTGCGTCAATAGATAAATACTTATGAGCGGGTTGAAAAACCATGATGGCACTCAACAAAATCAAGAGGTAGTAATGGTTGTTGTACGATGATTTCTGCATCAAATAGCTGCCGGTCCAAAGTAGGGTAAAGAGCAACATGCTCCATCTATACTTGTAACCTACCATGACCAAAAGTCCGCATAGTCCCATGACGGCATAATAAACATACATGCCATTTCCTGGCAAGGGTTGAAGCCATTCAAACCCAATAAATGAAAATGTTTGTTGTGGCTCAATAAGTGTGCGCCGGATCCATCCTGTGTAGATGGAGCCAATGCTTTCCATAAAAATGAGAAACCCGAAAATAATCCGGAATACAATAAGGGGGCTATTGTCTATATGTCTAAAAAGAAACTTATGCATTAAGCGCGGCAATAATCTGTTGGGCGTTTTTTTGATCTTGTCTTAATTGTGCGATAAGCGCTTCCACCGATTCAAATTTATGTTCATCCCTTAATCGATCCAAGAAAATGATCTTTAAATTTTGATCGTAAAGATTTTGGTCAAAATCAAAAAAATGGGCTTCAATCGTTTTTTTATTGGCGTCAAAGGTTGGGTTGACGCCTATGTTCATCATCCCATAGATTATTTTCCCGTCATGCATTGATGAAACCACATAAACGCCGTTTTTAGGAATGAGTTTATAGGCATCAGGGACGTTTATATTTGCCGTAGGAAATTCCATTTTTTTACCAAAGCCTTTTCCTCTGACCACAGTGCCATTGATATAATATTGATATCCCAAAAAGGAATTAGCGGTTTTGATATCGCCAGACTTGAGGGCGCTTCTGATTTTTGTAGAACTCACGGCAACATCTTCTACATCTTGAGCAGAAATTTCTTCAACTTGAAATCCGAATTCTGCTCCAAATCGTTTTAAGTCGTCAATATTGGCACTTCGGTCTTTTCCAAATTGATGGTCATACCCGATGATCACGTGTTTGACATGAAGTGTGTCAACTAGAATAGTTTTGACAAAATCGCGTGCAGAAAGTTCTGCAAAAACCTTAGTGAACTCTTTTACGTAAATAAAGTCCAAGCCCAATGCAGATAAGATTTCTTTGCGTTCAGAAATGGTGTTCAGAAGTTCAATGTTTGGATTTTGCTGCAGAACCATTCGAGGATGCGGAAAAAAAGTGAGCACAACAGAAATCAAATTTTCTTCGGATGCTCTTTTTGTGAGTTTTTTGATGATTTTTTGATGTCCAATATGGACGCCATCAAAGGTGCCAATAGTAACTACCGATGGTGTTTGCGGAATGGAACTGTCTGTTGCTGTAAGTACCTTCAATTGATTTTTTTGTAAAAATAGCTATTTCAAGGTTTAAAAAAAATTACTATTTGCGAATTGAATCTTGAGTGTTGCATTTTGACAGTGGTTTGGTGATAGTATTGATTTTTGGTGAGTGTTTCGTCCATTTTCAGTAAAGGACTGTTCATGCAAAAGTTTTAAAATTCAGTTGGAGATGTTGGCTCTTATTTCCTATTTGTTTTAGGGATAGCATGCAAGGTTCTAATTTGTAAAATATTGTGTTTTAATTTTTCAGAATAACTTAGACTGTTTTATATGGATTCATTTTGATTTGACTGATCATGATGCTGGTTTTTGTAGGAATGTATTAGAATAAAGGTTTTATAATGATACATTCCACGTGGACTCTTGAAAACATTAACAGTTTGTTTTGTGATTTCTTTAATTTGAATGTAACTTTCACACGACTAAATTATTATTAAATTTCTTTAAATTATATGAGAAAGAGCTACTTAAAGACTGGTTTGTTTTTTATTATGATTTTTACTTTTTCCATGACCTATGGGCAAAAAAGAGAATCTCTTTGGACAAAAACAACCAAAAACAGTATTTCTCAGGAGCGCGTGCTGCCTCAGAAATCTACTCCTGTAAAAGCGTTATACTATCAGTTAGACATGGACGGTTTGAAATCTAGATTACAGAATGTCCCAGCAAGAGATTCGGGAATTCAATCCAATATACTCATTGATTTTCCTAACTCAGATGGTGCCTTGGAAACCTTCAGAATTATGGCTTATTCAGCGATGCATCCAGAATTACAGGCAAAATACCCTGATATTCGTTCCTATGTTGGCTACAGTTTAAAAAACGCATCTGAAGTCATATATTTTAGTGTCTCTCCATCCAATTTACATACCATGACCATGTCAATTGATAAAGGAACTGAGTTCATAAATCCTTACGCAACTGATGGGGCTTATGAAGTGTTTTCAAGAAGCGACATTCCTCTAGCACAAAACTTTTTTGAATGCGGTGTTATTGAAGACGGTCTTTCAAATCCAATCGAAATGGACCTTGTGTCTGCAAGAAATGCCAATGATGGTACAAGACGTACGTATAGATTAGCAGTAGGTACAAGTACTGAATATACTGATTTTCATGGAGGGACGGTAGCATCTGCATTAGCTGCAATTAATACAACGATGACAAGGGTCAATGCTATTTATGATCGGGAACTGTCCATCAGGATGACTTTGGTAGCCAATAATGACCTTTTGATTTCCACTTCAGGAAACAGCATTTTCCCCAATACTGAAAGCGTTTCGACAATTACGGGTCTTATCAATGGTCTCATTGGAGCCGAAAATTATGATATCGGACATTCTTTTACGACAGCTTCTGGCGGGTCTGCCTATTTACGAAGTGTATGTGGTACGAATAAAGGCGCGGGAACAACGGGTTTACCAAATCCGTCAGGAGATCCATTTGCCATTGATTATGTGTCCCATGAAATTGGACATCAGTTTGGCGCTACACACACGTTTAACGGTTCTGCAGGAAATTGTGCAGGAAATAATAGAACATCCGCGACGGCTTATGAACCTGGAAGTGGTTCTACCATTTTAAGTTATGCTGGTATTTGTGGGTCTCAAAATGTTGAAAGTAATAGTAGTGACTATTTCCATCAAGCTAGTTTGCGACAAATCTGGACCAACATTACCACTGGCAGTAGCACTTGTGGGGTTTTATCAGTTACTGGAAATGCAGCTCCTACGGCGGAGGCTGGGGCATCATATAATATTCCAATTTCTACACCCTATAAATTAACAGCATCCTCTACAGATCCTAATGGCACTTTGACCCATACCTATACTTGGGAGCAATTTGATTTGGGAGCTGCCGGTTTGCCAACAGAAACTACAGAAACTGGACCAATGGTGCGTTCTTATAAGGGCACAACAAATCCTGTGAGATACATCCCTAGATTTCGAGATGTCCTTGCCAATGGTGGCAATTCCACAACCTGGGAAAAATTGGCTTCTGTAGGGAGAGTTCATAATTATGTTTTAACCGTTAGAGACAATGATGCACGAGGCGGGCAAACCGCTGTTGATGATATGTCGGTCACTACGGTTGGTACTGCAGGACCGTTCAAATTAACCTCTCAAGCCTCAAATGTGACCTGGGAGATTGGATCGACAAAAACTGTTACCTGGGATGTTGCCAACACCAATGTAGCTCCAGTAAATACTACAAATGTCAACATCAAATTATCTATAAATGGTGGTTTAACATTTCCTTATACCTTGGCTTCAAACGTGCCTAATAATGGGAACTATGATGTTCTGGTTCCAGCAGGGACTAATACCACTCAAGCAAGAATTATGGTTGAAAGTGTTGGAAATATATTTTACAGCGTGAATGCTTCCAATTTCGAAATCATAAGTGTTGCGTATCTTTTAAACTTTACAACCACTTCAGCTACGGTGTGTCAACCTGGCGATAGTGCAATCTATAGTTTTACCTATAATACCTTTGGTGGATACACTCAGAATACAAGCTTTTCTGCAGTGAATTTGCCAGCAGGAACTACAGCCACATTTAGTCCTTCTTCTGCAAGTGTTAATGGTACTGCAGTAACAATGACGCTTTCTGGTGTTGGTAATGCTCCACTTGGGGATTATGATATTACGGCAGTGGGAACGTCGGGTAGCCAAACCATTAGTTCTCAAGTGGCACTTACTGTTTTCAGCAGTATCATTGCAGCTCCAACGTTAATTGCTCCAAATGGTGGTCAAGGACTTTACAGTGATGTGAATTTTACCTGGGAAGACGATTTTAATGTGGAGAATTATTTAATAGAGATTTCAACACAAAACAATTTTGGCGATATCGTGGATTCTCAGACGCTAACATCCAATTCATATGCCACAACCTTAGCGTTAGGCACGGTTTATTATTGGAGAGTTACAGGTTCCAATAGATGTTCTGCCGGTACAATGTCCGCAGTCAATACTTTTGCTACAGGAGTTTCTACATGTGGTGACGCCATTTCTGCAACTGATACGCCAATAACCATATCAGCCGTGGGTTCAAATACGTATAACTCAATTATCCCCATAACAGAAAACTTACCTGTAACCGACGTGAATGTCAAAGTTAATATTGTTCATAATTGGGTAAGAGATGTAGAGATGGTTTTGATCAGTCCTGCAGGTACGCGAATTCTTTTGTCTAGCAACAATGGAGAAGATTCTGATAAAGATTACACCAATACCGTTTTTGATCAACAAGCCACAACGTCTATCATTAATGGGATTGCACCTTTTACGGGTTCTTTTAGACCTGAAGAGGATCTTTCCGTAATTAATGGTGAAATGTCACAAGGAAACTGGACTTTGGAAGTTAAAGACCTTTTTAGCGGCGATGGCGGAATCTTAAATGAATTTACTTTAGAACTTTGCCTGGCGCAACCATTATCGGTTGCCGAAAGTAGTTTTGAAGCGTTTACCATTTTTCCAAATCCGAGTCATGGTGACTTTACTGTAAAGCTACAATCGCATTCAGGACAGGACATCAAAGTAGCTGTTTATGATATTAGAGGACGAAAAGTATATGAAAATCGATTTAAAAATACCGCCAACTTTAGAGAAGTCATCCGATTGGATAATGCACAATCGGGGATGTATTTAATGAATATTTCAGACGGATTAAGGAACGTTACCAAAAAGATTTTAGTGGACTAAATAGAGAATCAAATTAAAATACTAAAACCGCTTCAATTATTAAATTGCGGCGGTTTTTTTATACTTTTTTAATTTCAGAAATTGCAAATCTACTTGTACTGAATTATCTATTAATAAAAAAAGACCCTTTCATAATATTGAAAAGGTCTGTTGAAACTTGAAGACTAACTCAAATTTTAATTTACATTTTTATTAGAGGCCTACGGTCCAGCCATTTGCCCAAGTAGGTTTGGCACTGCCATTACCTGCTCCTGTAGCATTTTCATTTATGCTATACACCCCAGATACATCCACTGTCTTACCTTCAGTATTTTTTCCTACCGATTGGGTGGTGACATTATCAAACTTAACGTTCTTGGCAGCTAATGTGCCAGCAGTGACATAGTCCACACTCTCATCATGTTGGACGTCAAAACCTGTTTTCCAATTGCTCAATACCACATTGTCAAATTGCCCTTGAGTGCCCACTCTTAACTTAATGGCTTGTGTTTCAGAACTTGTATCAGCCATTCCTAAACCTACTAAAGTGAGATTTTTGATGGTAGGGTTGGAGATTGGTGTCGCCAAATGATTGTTAGAGTTATTATCTGCTTCAATACCTCTATTGCCAGCATTTGTTCTGATGCCATACCAGTTTTCACCAGTTCCTGACCAACCTTCAGTCCAGTCAAATAAATCGTCACCTACAGCTTCTGAGAAATTACTCACAACCAAATATTTCGCTTGAGCTGTACCCCCAAAAAACTCAAACCCATCATCTGAACCTTCATGAACTTGAACATATTCTATGGTTGTACCACTACCCACGCCGAAAAGTGAGAGCCCATTGAATTCTTTTTCTGAATTGTAAGCAAAACCGGAGTATTCTATTCTTAAATATTTTAGAGATCCTGAGCTGTCATTTGCATCGCCACCTCCGTAAGTCAAGTCGGATACTTCTGCTGAGGCTGTTGTACCTTTATTTATGGGAGCATTTCCGCATAATACAAGTCCACCCCAAGCGCCTGGAGCATGAGTTGCAGCCGTCATAACCACTGGATTGGTAGAAGTGCCTTGTACATCTATTTTACCATTCTGGGCAACCGCAATGTATCTTACTGCGGAAAAATCACCACTTGTAGCAGAAGTAGCTTCTATTTTAACGCCACTTTTAATCGTAAGTTTCGCACCGGCGTTTACAATTAACTTTCCGGTTAATTTATATGTTCCTGATTCTAAAATGACTTCACCTTCATTGATTTCTCCTGTAAGATTCTCACGGTCTAAGACAAAGGTAGTTCCACCAGTATCGTCAGATGTAGAGTCATCATCACTTGAACATGCCGTTGTAAATATTAAAGCAAATAAAAGTGCGGTTCCTAAAAGTTTCGAATTTGTTTTTTTCATAATGTTACGTGTTAATTTTTTTTTGGTTAAAATTTTAAATTAATTGATTATTGATTACTATTTATTGGAGTTGATATATTAGAGCTTGTAGCGCAGTCCTAGTTTGAAAAAAGCACCACGTTTATATGACAGCACGGTGATGGTTTCGGAGGTGTTTTCTTGAACCCTTTCAACCGCTGGATTGAGAAGATTTTTGATCGAAAAATCAACTGCTAGATTTTTGTTTATTTTGGATTTTAGGATGAAATCCAAGGAGCCAAAACCTTTGTCAACCAAGTTTCCTTTCGTTTCTACACCAAGGGCGTAAAGTCTGTCCGAAGTATAGGAATATGCCAACGTAGCCATCAAATTAGCATCACCATTAAAATCTTTGAGATAGGATACATCGGCGTTCAATAAAAAGTCGGAAGCTCCGGTAAAGCTGGAAGTGTCGTGGGTTAGGTTGGTGTTGTAATTTGTTTCTTCCCTTACTTTTTCAGAATCTAAATCTTGATGCGTTTGCATATAAGTGGCATTTAGTCCTGCCGAAAGGCTATTGGAATGGACTCCATCAAAGTTGAAAACTTCTTTTCTTAGTTCTATTTCAGCACCATACACATAGCCGTTATCTCCTGTGTTTATAAAGGAAATGTCATTGGTTGAAGAGGCTAAAGTGATTTCGTTGATTGGGTCTAAAATATATTTCCCAAACGCTGTGACTGATAAAAGTTCTGAGCTTTTAGGGAACATTTCCCATTTTAAATCGAGATTGTAGTTTTGTGAAGGGTAGAGGTCTGGGTTACCAACTTTGACCTCGGTTACATCTTCATAAATAAAGAGGGCTCTTTCTTTGAACTGTGGGAGCGTATAGGTTTTGCTGGCACCCAATCGTAAATTCTGTTGGTCATTTAATTCATATTTTAAAATGACACTTGGCAAAAATTCATTTCTATTAAATGTGTTGCTTTTTCCCGAAGCATCCAATTGCGTTCTCCAGGACACGGTCTGTTCTACTTTTTCATATCGCAAACCTCCCATGGCAGTGAGTTTATCTGAAAATTTATATTCCAAACTTGCAAAACCTGCGTGAATAGTCTGTTCGCCGTCATAGGTTTGAGGGGTGAGACCAGCAAAGGATTCATTATCAAATAAACCTTGATCAAAATTTTGTTGGTTTAAGAACAGATCGAGATTGTCCGGATCTATAGGTGAATTTAATTGAGATCCGGAAATCCTGAAATTAAATTGAATGGCTTTAAAATCGCGTTTTTTAAGTCGACCGTTATATCCAAAGGATAATTTACCTTTAGAATTGCCATCCCTATCTTCATTCAGTAGATAACTTACGGACAGGTTGGCTGCCAACTCATCTTCAACCAGATTTTGATAATAGCGGTGGTTATCCGTAATCGTATTTTGCGCAAAGATATAGCCGTTGGCATCGTCAGAAAACTTCATGGTGTTCTGACTTCTATCTGGCATATCGCCTTCTACCTTGTTGTAGGAAGCTGCCCAATCCAAATCAAATTTGTCCGACAGTTTATGGGTTCCTAATAATTGATGGATCAATAAGGTGTTCTGAATATAAGTACTGCGTTGGATCAAACCGTTATCATCTTCAGCAATATCACGGATAAACCCTTGATAAGAATCTCTGATTTGATTTGAAGAGTTAACCATCAAAAAATTATAGGCGATGTTATGGTTCGGATTCAGACGATAATTGGCATTAAACATTCCCGTGGTAGTGGTATTATAAGAAAAACGCTCTTGCTGAAAAGATTTTAGTTTGGCGCCTTGCGCACTGACGCTTTGGTTGATGCCTTCCCGATATTCAAAATCATTGTCAAAACTGGCAGTGGCGAAAAGGTTGAGTTTGCCCTCATTTCCAATATCAAAGGATTTGCCTGCTTTTAATCCGAAATTACTGCCTAAGGGTTTTTCTTTTACAGGCGCTAAACTGTTTTCAAAATGGTATCCTCCAAGCGGATCATTTGGAACACCATAAGAAGAAAAACCTGATCTGTTTGGACCATCCTGCAATTGGAAATCGTTAAATTTATGCATGGCATTAGTTCCTATTGTTGAACCTAAAGAAAACTCAAGCATCCCTTTGCCTTTATAGTCGATGGAAGTAATATCCACATTTCCGCCTGCGAAATCCCCGGAAATTTTAGGATTATAAACTTTGTCAATCGCTATGTATTCGACGATATCCGTTGAGAAAAGATCCAGATCTATATTTTTCTTTTCAGGATCATTAGAAGTTACGGGCAGACCGTTTATGGAAGTGGAATTGTAACGATCTCCAAGACCACGTATGTAAATTGAATTTGAATCTTCTTGTTTGGAAACACCTGTAGTCTTGGCAACGGCAGTGGCAACATCACCTACCCCTTTTCTTGATAATTCCTCTATGCCGATACTTTGCTTGATTTCAATGGCCTTTTTTTGATCCATTAGTAACGCCTTTTCACTTATTTTTCTCGTGCTTGCAGTAATGAGCACTTCATCTAGACTTGCAGCGCTTGCCACCATATCAACATCAATGCTAACCGCTTTTCCTGCTATCAATGCCACTTCCATTTCCTTTGTTTCATAGCCTACAAAGCTGTAAACAAGGGTGTAGCGCCCTTCATTTAGATTTTCAAACACGTAGGTGCCGTCCATATCGGTGGTCGTTCCAATAGTGGTGCCTTTTATGAGCACGTTTCCGAACGCTAGTGGCTCATTGTTATATTCTTTATCAATCAATTTTCCTGCAATAGATGCTGTAGATTGTGCATTCAATATTGAGGTGAAAATAAATGGCAATGCTATTAAAATCTTCTTCATTTTCTGGTTATAAATATTCACTGCAAAGAAAGTCATGATGTCCAAGAACGAGGTTAACCTAAGATGAAACCTAGGTTGTAATAAAGTTAGGCGAATGTTAGCTTAAAGTAAATTATTACAAAATGGACATCTTAATTTAACATTGAAAAATGTATCTTGCCAACGCATAAAACCTTACTATGGACTGGGAGCAATTATTATCATTAAAACGATTTGGCGATTCACATAAAAGAATTCGTAAAGAACAGGATGAAACCCGTTTGGGCTTTGAAGTGGATTATGATCGCATCATTTTTTCTTCGGAATTTAGAAGTCTTCAGGATAAAACCCAAGTGATTCCCTTATCGCAAACTGATTTTGTCCATACCCGTTTGACCCACAGTTTGGAAGTAAGTGTTGTGGGTAGAAGTTTGGGTAGGAGTGTAGGCCAGAAAGTTTTGGCTAAATATCCGCATCTCCAAAATATCCATGGGTATCAGCCCAACGATTTTGGAGCTATTGTTGCTGCGGCAGCTTTGGCTCATGATATCGGAAATCCGCCGTTTGGTCATTCCGGTGAAAAAGCTATTGGCGAATTTTTTAAAAATGGCAATGGAAAACGGTTCAAAGCAGATTTGACGGATAAGGAATATCAAGATCTATGTGATTTTGAAGGCAATGCCAACGGTTTTAAAATATTGACTGAAAGTCGTGTAGGACGACTCGGTGGTCTGCGTTTAAGCTACGCTACACTTGGCGCTTTTATGAAATACCCGAAAGAATCCTTACCTAAAAAACCAACGTCGAATATCGCCGATAAAAAATACGGATTTTTCCAAAGTGAAAAGGAGGCTTTTGTAGATGTTGCACAGGAACTCGGATTGGTAAATCGGGGAACTCCACAAGATTTAAGCTATGCCAGACATCCTTTGGCTTTTTTGGTGGAAGCTGCCGATGACATTTGCTATACGATTATCGATTTTGAAGACGGGATTAATTTAGGGTTGATTGAAGAGGAATTCGCACTGGAATATCTCATCAAATTAGTGAAGAACACCATTAATTCTAAAAATTACTATGCCCTGTCCAACACCGAAGACCGCGTTAGTTATTTGCGCGCTTTAGCCATTAGTACCTTGATCAATGAAGCTGTGGAATTGTTCATGAGCCATGAAGAAGATATTCTCAGCGGGAAATTTGATAAGGCATTATTGGACGTTTCCAAATATCAAGCTCAGATCAATGATATCATCAAACTAAGTGTTGAAAAAGTGTATCAGTCGGAAGAAGTGGTGGATAAGGAAATTGCAGGTTTTAAAATTATTGACGGTATTTTGGATGTGTTTACGGACACCATCAGTAACCATCATCAAGGAACTTTAAGTAACTATCATAAATTGGTGCTTAAAATCTTCCCGAAAACCTTGGATCTGAATCAAGAAAACTTATACAATAACTTGTTGGGCATTTGTAATTACGTTTCAAAGTTCTCTGATAGTAAAGCGATTTTAACTCATAAGAAATTGAAAGGGACGCATTTTTAAATACATTTAATCGGATAAACTTGCATTTAATCGATAATTTTGTATATTTGGGAGAATCCTAACTCAATTATTATGAAAAAGAATGCGTTTACCGCCATCGTTATTCTTTGTATAACTGTCGCTTTTTTATTTGTGGTTAATGATCTTTCACATACAAAAGAGCAACCAACCCATGCAAAGAACCATCAAACCCATCAACACTCAGATTTGGTGGGTCTTGATAAAGAGTAACGCTGCTTCGACCGTTTTGATAATAGCGTTGACGTCTAAGTGTGCCAAATGCTGTAATTGTGCAACATTCCCGTGCTCCATGAAAGTATCTGGAATGCCTAATATTTTTATGGGAATGGAATATTGATGTTCTGCTGCAAATTCCAAAACTGCCGATCCAAATCCGCCTATGATCGTACCATCTTCAACGGTGATGAGATATTTGGAATCATTGAAAATCTCATGTAGAAGTGCTTCATCCAAAGGTTTTACAAATCGCATATCATAATGTGCAACCTTCGTTTTACCATTCAATTGTGAAATGGCTTCTTTTGCGTTTTCCGCAATGAATCCAACCGTTAAAATAGCGATATCTCTGCCTTCTGTAAGTAATTCGCCTTTTCCAATCTCCAATTTTTCAAAAGGTTGTTTCCAATCTGGAATCACGCCATACCCACGAGGATATCTGATGGCGATAGGATGTTGAAGTCCTAATTGCGCCGTATACATAATATTTCGCAATTCGATTTCATTGCGCGGTACAAAAATGATGAGGTTAGGAATACATCTCAAATAAGCCAAATCGAACACACCGTGATGGGTGGCGCCATCTTCACCAACTAAACCAGCACGATCCAAACAAAAAATGACCGGCAGATTCTGTAAGGCGACATCATGAATGACTTGATCGTAGGCACGCTGTAAAAAGGTGGAGTAGATATTGCAAAAAACCATCATGCCTTGTGTGGCCATTCCTGCGGAAAGTGTAACGGCATGTTGTTCTGCAATCCCTACATCAAACGCCCGATCTGGCATTTGATCCATCATGTATTTTAAAGAACTTCCAGTTGGCATGGCAGGGGTAATTCCTACAATCTTCGGATTTTTTTCTGCCAATTCCACAATGGTCAACCCAAAAACATCTTGGAATTTTGTGAGTGAAGACGCCGTTTTTATAGCCAATTCTCCAGTGGCGGAATCAAATTTTCCGGGAGCATGATAAGTGACTTGGTTTTCTTCAGCTTGTCTCAATCCTTTCCCTTTGGTGGTAATGACATGCAAAAACTTAGGGCCTTTTACGGATTTGAGTCGCTTGAGTTCCTTAATGATGGCATTAAGATCATGCCCATCAATAGGACCCGTATAATCAAAATTTAAAGCCTCAAAAATATTGTCTTGTTTTTCAGTGCCTTTTTTGACGTTGGTCAAATATTGTTTTAATGCACCTACACTTG
The DNA here is from genome assembly GCF_004115975.1 of Gelidibacter gilvus. Classification (GTDB taxonomy): domain Bacteria; phylum Bacteroidota; class Bacteroidia; order Flavobacteriales; family Flavobacteriaceae; genus Gelidibacter; species Gelidibacter gilvus. The sequence goes on from NZ_SDDZ01000001.1 coordinate 583,480, forward strand.
GGTCAATCCCAATAGCATTGTCATTAAGGATCACCAATAAATTAGCATCGGTTACACCTGCGTGATTGAGACCTTCATAAGCCATCCCGCTAGCAATTGAGGCATCGCCAATAATGGCGACATGATGTCTGTCTTCACCTTTTAATTGCGAGGCAATGGCCATTCCCAAAGCTGCAGAAATAGAGGTGGAAGAGTGCCCAACACCAAACGTGTCATAGTTACTTTCATCCCGTTTTGGAAATCCACTGATGCCATGAAGTTGTCTATTGGTGTGAAAAATGGACTTTCTGCCGGTCAAAATTTTATGTCCGTAAGCTTGATGACCAACATCCCAAACCAATAAATCTTCTGGTGTGTTATAAACAAAATGGAGTGCAATGGTCAGTTCCACTACGCCAAGGCTAGCGCCTAAATGCCCTTCTTTGGTAGCGACAATATCAATAATAAAGTCGCGCAATTCTTTGGCAAGCTGCGGCAAATCTTCTTGATCTAAGGTTCTTAAATCAGAAGGGGAATGGATATGATCCAATAATTTTTTCATCAGAGTACAAATGTAGCATTTGAAATTGTATTTTTGATTTTTAACCTTTGAAGATTGTTCAGTGGAAAATCCTTTTGATGATATCTATTTTATGAAAAAAGCGCTACAGGAAGCAGAATATGCCTTTGATAAGGGCGAAATTCCTGTAGGTGCGCTCATTGTGATTGATAACAGAATCATTGCAAGAGCACATAATCTAACCGAACTTTTGGTTGATGTAACAGCCCATGCCGAGATGCAGGCCATTACTGCGGCATCCAATTTTCTAGGAGGGAAATATCTCACTAATTGTACCTTATATGTCACCTTGGAGCCTTGCCAGATGTGTGCTGGTGCCTTGTATTGGAGCCAAATAAGCAGGATTGTCTATGGGGCAAAAGATGAGGAAAGAGGTTGTAGTGTTTTGAACACCAAACTCCATCCAAAAACGGTGGTGGTTGGTGGCATTTTGGCAGAAGAGTCTTCGCGATTGCTAAAACGTTTTTTTATTGAAAAACGAAATCTGAATTAGAACTTGTGTTTTTCTTTATCGCGCATCTTGTCGAGATTTTCCTTGGTCAACATATAATCCCTAAAGTCTTTGTCTTTCCATCGGTAATAGGCAAATAATGGAAATACCAGAACAAATAGTCCCATAGTTCCAAAACCGATGAATTTTTGGGAATAGTCACTTTCAAAAATAAATCCTGCGGCAATGCTCCCTAAAGCAGCTATAGCTAGAAAAGTTATGAGATATTTCATTATTTGTTAAAGTTAATCAATTGACGTCTATAAGCAGTCAATAGTTTAGATTTTGAAACGAAACCATAGTATGTTCCGTCTTTTAATACTGGAAGGTTCCAAGCGCCTGAACTTTGAAATTTGTCCATCACGGTCTGCATCGTGTCTTCTTCAAAAATAATTATATTTGGAGGATTATGTAAATAATCTTCAACAAAAGTAGTGTCATATAATTTCTGATCAAACAACAATTCTCGGATATCATCCAACAAAATAATTCCTAAAAATTCATTGTCGGCGTTGGTTACGGGAAATAAATTTCGAGTTGATTTTGATACGCCTTCATGGAGCATTTCACCAAAAGTCATTTTTGGATGTAAAGAAATAAAGTTTTTCTCAATAACACTTTCAAGTCGCATCAAGGTCAAGACATTCTTATCTCTGTCATGAGTTAATAAATCGCCGCGCTCAGCTAATTCACGTGTGTAAATGGTATGTTCCATATAATTTTTGGTAATCATATATGAAATGGCCACCGTAATCATTAAGGGTAAAAACAAAGCGTAACCTCCGGTGATTTCAGCAATCAAAAATATCGCGGTCAATGGTGCGTGAATAACTCCTGCAATTAATCCTGCCATTCCTACCAAGGTGAAATTAGCTTCAGAAACTTGAAACCCTAAACCAACATTGTTCAATATTTTGGCAATAACATTTCCTAAGGCGCTCCCCATCACCATGGTTGGAACGATAACGCCACCTACACCGCCCGCAGCAAAAGTGGTGGTCATGGCAACAACCTTAAAAACCGTAAAACCGAGAAGCAGGACAATGACTACCCAAATATTATCGAGATACTTATCGAACGGATTGGAACCCAAAGCGTTTAAATAATTACCGCTGAACAGGTCTCGGGTAAAACTTAGTCCTTCTCCATAAAGTGGTGGAATAAAATACAGCATGATCCCTATGGCTAAACCGCCAACCAACAACTTTACGAAGCGCGTTTTAAATCGGTCAAAGAAAGCGTAAATCGCGAAATATATTTTCGTGAAATACAATGAGGCAATCCCGGTACCGATTCCTAATATGATATAGAATGGCGTATCAGAAATTGTAAAATTATCTGAAACCACAAAGTTGAACAGCACCTCATCTCCCAAAAAGAAGTAAGAGGTTAAAATCGAACATATAGAAGCTATTAACAAGGGCAATAAGGAAACAAAGGTAAGATCAAGACTAAATACTTCAATGGCGAAAACGATGCCCGCTATGGGCGACTTAAACATAGATGCCATTGCGCCGGCAGTGGCACAGGCAATGAGCAAGGTTCTTGTTTTTCTATCCACATGCAACAGCCTACTTAAATTGGAACTCAAAGCAGAACCTGATGTAATTGCTGGCCCCAATAATCCCACAGATCCCCCAAAACCTACGGTCAATGGCGCCAAGATTAAAGGGTGATAAATAAGTTTATAGGACAGTAGACCTTTTTGCCTCAAAAGCGAATATAACAGCGATGGAATAGCACGTTTTAGAAATGGCGGTACTGATGGCACCAGTTCATTTCGTACGAAGTATTTTCTAAAGAGATATACCAACAGCAGTCCGATAAATGGCAAAATAAAGTAAAGTTGGTTTTCGGAAAAAATAATGCCGTGCTGCAAGGCTTGTTGGATGGCGAAGGTGATATTTTTTAATGCCACAGACGCCAAACCCACCATTAAACCTACAATAATACAAAGAACATAAACATAGTTTTTTTGTGAAATATATTTATATCTCAAAATTAAAAACCGTTTTAATGACTTATGCTTTGGCATTGCTTTATACAAAATGTCCTGCATAACGCAGGACATATATTATTTTGATTTTAAATTAAGTTTTAAGCTTAGTTCTTCAAGTTGTTTCTCATCAATTGGTGCAGGTGCATCAATCATGACGTCACGGCCAGAATTGTTTTTTGGGAAGGCAATAAAATCGCGAATGGTTTCCTGTCCGCCCAAAATGGCGACCAATCTGTCCAAGCCAAAGGCCAATCCACCGTGTGGTGGTGCGCCATATTGAAAGGCATCCATTAAAAACCCGAATTGCGCATTGGCTTCTTCAGGTGTAAACCCTAAATAATCAAACATCAGTGCTTGGGTTTTCTTGTCGTGGATTCTTATGGATCCACCACCAATTTCATTCCCGTTCATTACCAAGTCATAGGCATTTGCTTTTACAGCGCCCGGATCGGTTTTTAAAAGTTCTAACTGTCCTGGTTTTGGAGCGGTAAACGGATGATGCATGGCGTGGTAACGTTCTGTATCTTCATCCCATTCCAATAATGGAAAATCGACCACCCATAATGGTGCGAATTCTTTAGGATTGCGCAAGCCTAAACGGGTTGCCAATTCCATGCGTAAAGCACTCAATTGCGGTCTTACTTTATGGGCATCTCCTGAAAGCACACAAATAAGATCTCCAGGTTTTGCACCGGTCAATTCGGCCCATTTAGCCAAATCTTCTTGGTCATAAAATTTATCAACGGACGATTTAAACGTGCCGTCTTCATTATAACGTGCGTAAATCATGCCCAAGGCACCAATTTGCGGACGTTTTACCCAATCAATCAATTGGTCTATTTCTTTACGTGTATACGTGTTGCCACCAGGAACTGCAATACCAATCACCAATTCAGCGCTGTTGAATACACCAAAGTCCTTATGCTGAGAAACGTCATTCAACTCACCAAATTCCATCCCAAAACGGATGTCCGGCTTGTCGTTTCCGTATGTTCTCATGGCGTCATCATAAGTCATCCGCGGGAATTTTTCGATGTCAATCCCGTTGATTTCTTTCAATAAATGACGCGTCAAGCCTTCAAAAGCATTCAAAATATCTTCTTGCTCAACAAATGCCATTTCACAGTCAATTTGTGTGAATTCTGGTTGTCTATCGGCGCGAAGGTCTTCATCTCTAAAACATTTCACAATTTGGAAATATTTGTCCATGCCACCCACCATCAACAATTGCTTGAAAGTTTGCGGACTCTGTGGCAGCGCATAGAATTGCCCTTCATTCATCCTGCTTGGTACCACAAAATCACGTGCGCCTTCTGGCGTTGACTTTATTAAATACGGGGTTTCTACCTCTATAAAACCTTCGTTTGATAAGTAATTGCGGACTTCTTGTGCTACTTTGGCCCTAAAGATCAAACTGTTTTTTACAGGATTTCTTCGGATATCCAAATAGCGGTATTTCATACGTAATTCTTCACCGCCATCGGTATTGTCTTCAATGGTAAACGGAGGTAGAATTGCCGAATTTAAAATGGTCAACTCTGAAACTAGAATTTCGATATCCCCTGTTGGAATATTTGCATTTTTGGAAGCACGCTCAATAACAGTTCCTTTAACTTGAATGACATACTCACGGCCTAAGCTTTGCGCTTGTTCCATTAGAGCTTTTGAGCTGCGTTCATCGTCAAAAACAAGTTGTGTAATGCCGTAGCGGTCGCGCAAATCTACCCAAAGCATGAATCCTTTATCGCGCACCTTCTGCACCCAACCTGAAAGTGTAACCTCATTATCGATATGTGATGCTCTTAACTCACCACAGTTGTGACTTCTGTACATAGTATGAAAAATTGAAGTGCAAATTTAATGAAGTTATATGAGTATCAAATAAAAAGAGAAAACAATTGTTGGGTTTTACTTATATCTGATGTTTAGTGAATTTATTCAGTGGATTGACCTATCTGCTCGATTTCATTTGACAAAATTCGTTCCTTTTCAAACTTATCAATATCCACCACATAAGTTTTTGAAATGGCATCATGCCAACCTTTGCCTTTTGCTCCAAGAAAAGACAGCCCATCAAAAGGAATAATCCTGCAAAGGCTTCTAATTAAAATATCTTTAGGTCTTGGTTCTGCGCCATTAGTCATTATAACTTTGGTCTTTGTGACGTATTTGCCCAAGGATCTGAAGGTCAGACTTTCGAAAACAAAGTAATAAAAGACAATTAAGATAAAATCGATTAGTGATTCCTCAATGAACGATAGATCTATTAGAAACTGGCTCAGTTCCTGATTGCCCAAATAGTCACCTAAGTAGAAAACGCCATAGATTAGACCGTAACTCATGATGTAAAACGGAATTAAATCGATGAGGTTATTAATGAAACGTTTGGTTTTACTGGCGAGCATTTCTTCAGGAATTACCCTATTTTTGAAGTCCATTTTTTAAGCTAATCGATTAGAGTTCTCAAATATCGTGTTCTCGACCCAAATAAAAGCAAAAGCATCGCTTTCAAAAATGAGAAAGAGATGCTTTTCCTAATAATTAACTAAAACTAACTAAGATAATTGTTAATAACAGGGATTTTTATTAAAAAAGCCAGGGATGAACCCTGACTTCTAATTGATTAATAGCATTTAATCTAAAAGTGAATCCCCACGATCACTTTTGTTATTGGGGTAATTAATAAATCCCTTCATCAAATATCAGAAAAATTAATCTCATTACGAGGAGGATTTGTATGGATGGTATGAAATAATGTGTAGATGGTAATTCTGACGTGATTTTTGGTAAATCCATGGTGCCAAATTTCCAAAAATGTGATAAAATGAACACACTACACATTAAACGCTACTAAGCATACATTTTTATGAAAGTTTCAACCTTAATAGTATTATATTTAAATTATGATAAAAGCGGTAATTATTGATGATGAGCCTAAGGCGATACAAAGTCTCACTTGGGAACTTTCCGGTTTTAGTGATGAGATAGAAGTGATTAAAACATTCACGAGTCCTGAAGAGGCTATTGACTATATAGACAACAATTTTCTTGATTGTTTGTTTTTGGATATTCAAATGCCAACGATGGATGGATTTCAGCTATTGGGGAAACTTACCAATAAAGATTTTGCGGTGGTCATTACTACGGCATATAATGAATTTGCCATTAAAGCGTTAAAGAATGAGGCCATAGATTATTTATTGAAACCAATTGATTCTGATGACTTGGAAGAAACCATCAAGAAAGTTAAAAAATACACGTCCAAATTGGTGAATTCCAATAAGATTGAAGAAGTGCTGCTTAATTTTAATGCAAGATTTGATCAAAAAAGAATCACTATCAATACCGATGGGAAACTTATTTTTTTGGATGCTGAAGAAATTGAATACGTAGAATCAGACGGTAATTATAGTACAATTGTCATGGATAATGCCCAAAAGATTGTCATCACAAAGAAGTTGAAAGAAGTGAACGATCTTTTGCCAGAAAATCAATTCTTTAGAATTCACAATTCTTATGTTATCAACCTTAAAAAAATAAAAGAATTTCTAAAAAGTGAAGGTTATGTCGTCATGGCGTCAAATTTTAAAATCCCTGTGTCAAGACAACGAAAATCTGATTTTTTGGAAAAGTTATAAACTTATGCGACATCTTCCATTAAAACTAATAGCGGTTTTAAAAAATTCCTTAAAGCATTTTGCGATAGGGTTGGTGTATTTTAGCGCCATCATATCACTTCAAGCCCAAAATCAAAACAATGCTGAGTTTGACGCTGCATTGCAAAAAGTTGAGAGTACTTGGCCAAAAGATTATTCTGAAATCCATTCCTTATTCTCGAAGTTTACACGTGACAGCTTGATTATGAAGCGCTTGGCGGTTAAAGCCTCAGATGCGCACTCATTGGAAGTTGAGAGTTATGCCATGAATAAGTTGGGAGAAATTTATAGGAATAAATCGCTCTATGATGCTGCATTAAAATCTCACCAAAAGGCTGAAGAATTGGCAAAAATCGCCAATAACATTGAATTGGAGGTTATTAGTCTCAACATGATGGGCGTGGTTTACAGACGGATGGATTTTATAAAACCTGCTCTGGATTACCATAAAAAAGCTTTGGACATTGCGAAATCCATTAAAAATCCATCCGAAGAGCTGATGCTCAGTATTGCGGTTTCCCAAAATAGTATGGGAAATATTTATTTAACCCTAAAGCAGTATGATCTCGCCATTGATCAGTTTGAAAAATCGCTGGTCATTGAAAATCAATTGGGAAATAAATTAGGTTTGGCCATTAACTACCATAATCTGGGCTATGCTGATGAGGCCAAAGGACTTTTAGATCTTGCCCTAAAAAATTATGAACGTTCGTTAAATTATAATGAACAGATTGATTCTGAAGTTGGTCGCGTTATTTGTTACAACAGTATTGGACAGATTTATATCAAACAAAAGAAATACAAAGAGGCAAAAGCGATCATTGAAAGAGGTTTAGAGAAGGCGATTAAATTGGGCGATCAATATTATATTTCTTATGCCTATATTAATTTAGGTTGGGTTCAACAGGAACTGCAAATGGATGAATTAGCAGAAATCAATCTCAAGAAGGGACTGGAAGTTTCTGGAACCTACGGACTAAAAACCTCCACTGTTGATGCCTACAAACATTTATCTGAGTTATATAGAAAGAAAAAAGATTATAAGGCCTCTTTAGAACATTTTGAGAAAGCTGTTGAACTTGAAAAAACTATTTTCACGGAGCGTAATATGCAATATGTGAGTGATATTATCATTCAGTATGAAAACGAAGCTAAGACGAACCAGATCATTCAGCTTGCCAATGAAAATGAATTGGTAAGATCAAAATTACAACGGAATCAAACCATATTTTGGGCCGCTATTTTGACTTTAGCAATTGTTGCGGGCATTATGATTGCCATTAACAGAAACAGACAATTAAGTCATGAAAAGCAGATTTTGACTTTAGAACAGGATATGTTGAGGAGCCAAATGAATCCGCATTTTATCTTCAACTCATTAAATTCCATAAAGCTTTATATCATTAATAACGAAAAGGAGAATGCCGTTTATTATTTGAATAAGTTTTCAAAATTTATCAGGAAAATATTGATCGCATCCACTGAAAAGGAGATTTCTTTGGAAGACGAATTGGATACCATGCAGCTCTACATGAATATTGAAAATATCCGATTTTCCAACGAAATCAATTTCACGATAGAGGTAGAGCCAGGTATTAATATTTCGGTCATTAAAGTACCATCACTTATTTTACAGCCTTTTCTTGAAAATGCATTATGGCACGGTCTTTCTTCCAAAAAAGAGGACAAGCAGATTCAATTAAGGGTTTATAAGGAAAACAATGATTTTATTAATATTTCTATTACTGATAATGGTATTGGCAGAAAGGCTTCAGAAATAATAAACGATGGCAGAGTAATGAAAAGTAAGTCTGTGGGCTTAGCCATAACCAAAGCGCGATTGGCTAATTTTTCTAAACGATTTACTAATGATTATAAAATGGATATCGAAGACCTGTATGATGCAAAAGAAAGACCACTTGGAACTAGGGTGGTGGTACATATCCCAATCCGTTCCAATAAGTTGAAATCGGCATAAGTGATTATTGGTGAGTTCTTGAGAATTGCTTTTATTGGTTGTAGTTACTTAGTTTCTATAAATGCTTTAACCACCAACCTGCCCGTCCGTTCAGGCGGGTGCACGAATAATTATATGATTTTTCATATGCTTTATCGGCCATTTCACGAAGCAGACTTTCAGCATGGCAATATAAAACTTAGGATGTCCAGCTTATAGTAGTTTATTCTATACGATTTGAATGTCATTACAGTCCAAAAGGTTGTGCGGGCAATTTGTCTTTCCAAACCTCGCCAAATTTCAAAGTCAAGTAATCTTGAATTTTTTTATTGGTGTTCATCGCCGTTCTAAACGAAATTGGATCTACCACACAGTTTTCGCTTATAAAACCTACTCCAAAAACATCTTTAAATGGTTTTATGGCTTCAGGGCTAAGAGCGACCAAACCGTGCACAATAAAGTTAATCGTGCCATTGTTAACGCCCTCTTCAATTTGTTCATTTGAAAATCCTGAGATGTCTTTTATGGTAGAAGTTCTCGCTAGTGTTTCAGCATTCGTTGTTTTGTTTTCCAATCTTATGGTCACCGTGTTTTTTCGTTCAGTAATTCTAATTGGATAAGAGGTGAAAGCATTAACGTCTTCAGAATAAAATTTAAATTGATACTTCCCTCTTTTTGGAAGCGTGATTGTGAATTCCTCCAATGAGTTGATTTGAAAACTTTGATTGGTTTCTGAAATATAAAACACACCAGAAATAGAGGTTTTATCAGTTAAATTTTCAAAAATGACAGTTGCCATAATTTCGTCTGAAAAGACAGAAGTAGATGAGAATGTTGCAAATAGGATACTTAACAATAGGTTCATGAAGTTTGTTTCAAATGTTCTCAAATATAGAGACAATCAAAAGCATTCTCAACCATGATTGCGCAAAAAAGGCATTTCAATGTGTGAAATGCCTTTTAGATTGAGGGAACGGTACCAATATCAAATACAGTGTTTATTTTCCGAAAGCACTTAACATAGAACCATAATCTGAAGCTTGGATTGAGAAATTGGTTTTCTCCAAACCTACACACTCCATGGTCGTGTTATTCTTGTTTTTCTTTTTATCAACAAACTTCATTTCCATCATGAGGCCATTTTCTCCATATTTTTTCATCCAAGAGGCGTCAAAGCCTTTTGGCATCTTGGTTTTACTATTGTCCCACATTTTGCTGAAACTTACCGGGGCTTCATTAGTAATGTAAACCGTGATGTGACTGTCTTTGTTTTCCATAATGAATCCGTCGCACTTATATCCCAAAATAGTTTTGGAGCCTATTTGTGTAAATGTGAAATCAGAATCATTTTTATCTGAATCAAAATCGCTGAGCTTTATTTTCGATTTTTGGACCATTTTTTTACCCATCATTTCCATGAACATACCGGTGGTACCGCTATCATTGTCCATAACGGTAAACATTTTCATGCCTTCCTGTCCTTTTGTAATTTCTGAAATATCAAAACCAAAATATCCTGCATCTTTTTTGAGATAATAGTCAAATTGAATATGATCCTTTTTGTTGGTCATTTTAAGTTTATAGATATAGTCAAAATCATAGGCATCTTTAAGTTCTTTCGAACCATTCTGGGACAGAACGAGAGTTGATGAACATAGAAATAAAAGGCATAAGCCGACTCTAAATACTGAATTTTTCATTTGTAGTGAGATTAATTAAATTAAGTGAAACTTAAAATTATTAAAACAAATGAATTAAGTATAAAGCAATGTATGGATTGTAGTGAATAATGTGTGGATGGAACAAAAATGGAAGTTAACGTTGACTTTCAGCAACTTTTTCCAGCTCCATATACCAATCCTCTCCAAACTTTCTGATGAGTGCCTGCTTGACAAATTTATAGACCGGAACCTGAAGTTCTTTGCCTAAAGTACAAGCAGCATCGCAAATATCCCATTTATGATAATTAAGGGCAGAAAATTCAGAATATTCCTTAACCCGAACCGGGTATAAATGGCAGGATACGGGCTTCTTCCAGTCCGTTTCACCTTGGTTGTAGGCCTCTTCAAAGGCACAAAGTGCTGTTCCTTTTTTGTCAAACATCACATAAGCACAATCTGCGCCATCAATTAATGGCGTTTCAAATTCGCCATCTTCCGTAGTGATAAACGTGCCTTGTGCCTCAATGGCATCAATGCCCTCTTGACGTAAAAACGGTTTGATTTTAGGATAGATAGCCTGCATGATTTTTGTCTCCTCCAATTCCAAAGGAGCACCTGCATCTCCATCAATACAACAAGCACCCTTACATGCTGCTAAATTGCATACAAAATCCTTTTCAAGGATGTCTTCTGAAACAATGGTTTTTCCTAGTTGAAACATGGTCTATGGGCTTAAAAATGAGCTGAATTATATAAAAAAGTGGGCTGCAAAAATAGCTAAAATTTATAGTTATTAACCTTTAAAATCGGTATTAATATTCTAATTTTGCAAAAAGTTTAAAAGCTTAATCTTATGCAACTTGATTTCAAAGAGATTTTTACCGCATTTATGATTCTTTTTGCGGTTATTGATATTATTGGAAATATTCCAATCGTCATTGATCTGCGAAAGAAATTCGGTCATATAGAAAGTGGGAAAGCTTCTATAATTGCCGGACTTATCCTTATTACATTCCTGTTTTTAGGTCAAAATATTTTATCTTTAATAGGTATCGACATCAACTCTTTTGCGGTTGCAGGTGCGTTTATTCTCTTTTTCATTGCCTTAGAAATGACCTTGGGGATTACCTTGTATAAAACTGAAGATAGCGGTAGCATGACGGCAACTGTTTTTCCTTTGGCATTCCCTTTAATTGCGGGACCTGGAAGCTTAACCACCTTATTGTCTTTACGGGCTGAATATTCCGTACAGAATATCATTGTGGCGGTTTTATTGAATGTTGTTGTTATCTTTATCGTCTTAAAGACTTCCTCGAGAATTGAACGTTTTCTTGGGCCAAGTGGCATCAATGTCATCAGAAAGATATTTGGTGTTATTTTGTTGGCAATTGCCGTAAAATTATTTGCCCATAATATCAAGACCTTGTTTGAGTTGTCTTAATTAAATCAATAATCAGAATATGAAAATAGTCACTATAATTCTAACGGTCATTGCATTGGGACTTATTGCTTTCAATTTTGGAGAGCTCAATTTTAATGGCTTATTGCAAGGCGAAAGTTTTGTGGCAGTGGTTACAATTATCTTAGCGCTTTGCGCCATTGTGCTGTTGCAAATTTTAAGAATTTCGAAACGTATTGAGAAACTTTCCAAACAAAATCGGAATGTATGATGTGTTAATTGTTGGCGCTGGAGCTGCTGGTATGTCTTGTGCCTTGGTTTTAGGATCAGCAAAACCAAAATCCTTTGCGGAGCATAAGCGGATTGGCTTGATTACTCACCAGAGAACTTCCCATTTACAAACGGCCTTGTTCAATAATGTTTTGGGTTTTCCTTCGGGCACTTTGGGTTCTGATATTCTGTTTCAGGGCAAAGCACAACTCAGCACCTTGTATCCACATGTGGATCAAATTAAAAATGAAAAGGTAAGTGCCATTCTGAGATCTGCGGAAGGTTTTACGGTGACCACCAATAAAAACTCTTACACGGCCAAAGCAGTCGTTGTGGCTGTAGGCTATACAAATTTGATCACTATTGAAGGTTTAGAGACCTATATCGAGCCACATCCAAGAGCTCCAGCTGCAAAAGAACGTATTTGGTTGAAAAACGATAATCATTTGGTAGCGGACGGTTTATATGTGGCGGGTACTTTGGCCGGGTGGAGAAGTCAGTTTGCGATTGCTTCGGGTAGCGGCGCCCAAGTTGCAACAGATATTTTGACACTTTGGAATGATGGAAATGATGCCCATGTCCATGATAAAACTTAAGAACGGAACACGGAGAAAGCGGGTTTAACCGATAGGCAGTGATTTCTCTTTGATAATTACAGAATATCAATGACTACGATAGATCTGTTTATTATCATCAACAACCGAATTTAAATGAACTACAACACTAAAAAATTCCGACCAATTCAGAATTCTGCAAATGGAGAAACTTCAGAGGAAACTATTTTTGAATATAAGCAGACTGGCAATATCCTAACTTCCGATTATAAAGGTGGTCAAATAGTAAAAGGTCATTTAATAGGATTGGTGGACGAAAATGGGCATATCGAAATGCGTTACCACCAAGTCAATGTCAAGGGAGAATTAATGACTGGAGTTTGTCATTCAAAACCCGAATTCCAAAAAAATGGAAAAAATCAGACTTCATGAAACATGGCAATGGACTTCCGGTGACAAATCGAGTGGCGAATCCATATTGGAGGAGATATAGTTTACTAGTCGAATGAAAATCCCTCAATGCTTTTGTGCAAAAGAGTGATATCGTTAATAAATGATATTCATAGAAAATAAAGAATATTTCCGCTACTTATTCTCAATCAATCTCATCACTTCCTCAATCATATCGTCCGTAGCATTTAGAATTTCTTCAGAAGCATTTGAGCCATATAATTGGTCAGCCAAAGCGGCTTTGATAAGTTGTTTCATTTCTTTATTGTAGGCCACAAAAGTGACGTTTGCTCTATGTCTTTCATTCAGATAGTCCTGAAATCTGATAACAATATCATCACTGACCGCAAAATTAGAGATAAAATCCTGCTGGGTGACCCCGTTATAGCTGCCTCGATCTTTATCAAGTTCTTCAAAAACAAAATAACTGATAAGACCACTTTGTCTGATGTAATTTAGGGTTTCGTTTTGGATGCTTGAATCTAAAGGCACAAAAACATCAGGAATTATGCCGCCCCCGCCATAAACAATCTTTCCTTTTGGAGTGGTAAACTTTAAGGAATCGGCTACTTTGATGTTGATTTCATCATTAAGTTCACCGCTGCTTCTACGTTTGTAATAATCGTTGTAGTATTCTTGATTATGGCCATTATCATAAGGACGTTGTATGGATCGTCCTGTAGGAGTATAATATCTGGATACGGTTAAACGCACTGCGCTGCCATCACCCAATGCCATTTCTCGTTGTACGAGGCCTTTTCCATAACTTCTGCGGCCAATAATTGTGCCTTTATCATTATCCTGTAAAGCGCCAGCAATAATTTCGCTGGCAGAAGCTGAGTTTTCATTGATCAGTACAAACACTTCGCCTTCTTCAAAATCACCTTTACGGGTGGCATAACTGTTTTCTATCCGCCCGGATTTATTTTTTGTGAAAAGAATCAACTTGCCATCTTCCAAAAACTCGTCCACAATTTGTTCAGCAATTCCCAAGAAACCGCCGGGATTATCCCTTAAATCCAGTACTAATTTGGTAGCACCTTCATCTTGAAGACCGTCCAGGGCTCTTTTGAATTCTTTATAAGTGGACTCGGCAAATCGATTGATTTTAATATAAGCCAGGTCTTTTGTAATCATATAAGCAGCATCCACACTGTTGATGGGAATGCTTGCGCGCCTCACGGTAAAATCGAGTAGATCTTTTTCGCCTTTTCGGTAGACTTTCAGTTTTATTTTAGAGTTTTTCTCGCCTTTTAACTTTTTAATGATGTCTTCATTGCTCCATTGACGTCCAAAAATAGAATCCTCATCGGCCATAATAATTCGGTCACCACTTTTTATTCCTGCTTTTTCGCTAGGGCCTCCAGGAAGCGATCGGATGACCGCTATGGTATCTTTGTAAGTGTAAAAACTGACTCCAATTCCCACAAAATCGCCTTTCATGTTTTCACTGACCCGTTGCATTTCGTTTTTTGGTATGTAAACAGAATGCGGATCGAGTTTGTCTAAAATACCATTGACGGTCACATCCACAATGCTATCGGTATTTACATTGTCGACATATTCAAAATCAATATAATCAATGAGCCTATTGAGCTTGTCTTTTTTGCTGTTTGAAGTAAATAAACGATCAGAATTATCCGTGAAATTGAGTTTCCCACCAACGTAAACGCCAGCTGCAATGGCAACACCAATAATCAATGGGATGTATTTTTTCTTAGAAGTCATTCTGTGCTTAATTCTTCAATAAGTTCTAGTTCTATGCCGGCTTTGGCCAAAAATTCAAGACCGGAATCGTCTTTGTAACCTTGGTGATATACAACACGAATGATGCCAGCTTGATGGATCAATTTGCTGCATTCCTTGCAAGGAGATAAGGTAATGTATAGGGTGGCGCCTTTACAGGATTGTGTTGAGGCCGCTACTTTTAAAATCGCGTTGGCTTCGGCATGAAGAACGTACCATTTGGTGTAACCTTCATCATCTTCACAATAGTTTTCAAAACCTGTAGGTGTGCCATTATAACCATCAGAAATAATCATTCTGTCCTTAACTATAAGTGCACCAACCTGCTTGCGTTTGCAATGGGATAGTTTACCCCATTCTTCCGCGATTCTTAAATACGCCTTATCGTAGCGTAACTGTTTTTTCTTTGGCATTAATTAATTTAATTATTTAGTCGATGCTCCTCGTGCAAACCTACAACGAATATAAAAGCTTCGTATTTTAATTTGATAAAATTTAGAGTTAAATTTTAGCGATTCTTATAGCGCTTATGTAAATAACTCATTGTTGATCAGCATCGGGATGACCAAACCAACAACCACTGCCGATAACACTACAATCCAATCGCGTTTTGAAATCCTGAAGATGGTTTGGCAAAGAAAACCTAAAAACAAGACTACAAAAACAATGATTATTTGTGCTAATTCAATACCCAAGGCAAATTCTACCAAGGGCATCAATTTACTTTCCGCTTTTCCTACAAACATTCTAAATTCGCCCGCAAAACCAAACCCATGGATCAGTCCGAAAAATAAAGTCGATAAAAACAGAATCCCAATTTTTTCACTTGGCGCTTTTTTCCCCGCAGTAAAAACATTGTAGAGCGCCACGACCATGATCGTTATGGGAATCAGGAATTCAATCAAATTGGCACTCACACTGACAATACCGTACACAGCCAACACTAAACTGATGGTATGGCCTAAAGTAAACATAGTGACAAGCAGGATGATACGTTTCCAGTCTTTGAACATATAAGGTACGGTAAGCACCAATAAAAACAAGACATGATCATATGCGTTGATATCCAAAACATGGTTCATGCCGTACGTTGCGTTAAACCAGAAATTGTCGAGCATAAATTTGTAATTTGGGATGCTTCAAAGGTACGATGAACGGGCTGAGTTGCAAAACTATATTATAGAAAACAATGGGCCTTAAAAAGCCGTAAAATCAGAGTCTTAAGGAGTTCATTTTGCTTTACGTTTACTGAATTCTAAACGCCTTTGACTTCTTTATTAGCTCATGCAGATTCCGCAGATTTTCGCAAAACGACCCACTACCCACCGATAACTTTAAACTTTAAGCCACCTAATTATTGAAGAATAAATTTTTTCCATTACTTTTGCTTCTTTAAAATCAATCTAAATAAGCTTGCAAGCAACAGTCGCACATCTAAAAAAAGGGCAACGCGGTATCATTACTGATGTTTCATCGATTTACATCCCATTAAAACTTTTAGAAATGGGCTGCTTACCTGGCAATTTTGTAGAGCTTGTACAGGTGGCTTACTTTTCTGATCCCATGTATCTCAACATCAATGGTACTCATTTGGCCATAAGGAAAGAGACTGCACTTCATATTTTAATAGATATCCTCTAATGAGTAAGCAGATCAATGTTGCATTAATAGGAAATCCAAATACAGGTAAAACCTCAGTTTTTAATGCCCTTACCGGATTGAACCAAAAGGTGGGGAATTACCCAGGGATTACGGTTGAAAAAAAAGAAGGCATTTGCAGGTTGCCTCGTGGCGTGAAGGCGCATATCATCGATTTGCCAGGAACCTATAGCTTGAATGCTTCTTCCTTAGATGAGAACGTCGTTATCGAATTGCTTCTAAATAAAAATGACAAAGACTTTCCTGACGTTGCGGTAGTGGTGAGCGATGTGGAAAATCTCAAACGAAATTTACTGCTTTTCACACAAATTAAAGACTTGGAAATCCCCTGTATTCTGGCAATCAACATGGCGGATAGAATGCGTTACAAGGGTATTACTTTAGATATTCCGCATTTAGAAGAACAGCTCAATACCAAGATTGCACTGGTAAGTACCAGAAAAAACTATGGGATTGATGAATTAAAGGACTTGATTACCAATTATAAAGAACTTTCAACAGCACCCTGTATGAATGCTTCGGCAATTGACCAGGACTATTTTGACAGTTTGCAGAGAGCTTTTCCTAATCAGTCCTTATATAAACTTTGGTTGGTCATTACCCAAGATGTCAATTTTGGTAAAACCGATAGAAATGAAATTGAGGCGGTTGCCGATTTTAAAACCAAATCCAAAGCCGATTTAAAACGTTTACAGCAAAAGGAAACCATTAAACGCTATCAGTTTATCAACGATACGCTTAAGCAAGGGCAGACCATCGATTTAACGACCGCTAAAGATCTGCGTATAAAACTAGACCTCATTTTAACTCACAAAGTTTGGGGCTATGTGATTTTCTTTCTCATTCTATTGCTAATTTTCCAAGCGATTTATGACTGGTCCAGCATTCCAATGGACTTTATTGATTCCACTTTTGCATCCTTGAGCGAATGGACAAAAAATGCACTTCCTGAAGGCACGTTCACTAATTTATTATCCGAGGGCATTATTCCAGGATTGGGCGGAATTGTGATTTTTATCCCGCAGATTGCCTTCCTGTTTTTATTTATTTCTGTGCTTGAGGAAAGCGGCTATATGAGTCGCGTGGTGTTTTTAATGGATCGCGGCATGCGCCGTTTTGGTCTGAGTGGAAAAAGTGTTGTGCCCTTAATTTCTGGGACAGCATGCGCGATTCCTGCGATTATGGCCACTAGAAACATTGAGAACTGGAAAGAACGGTTGATCACTATTTTAGTGACACCATTTACGACCTGTTCCGCAAGATTACCGGTCTATTTGATTATCATCTCTTTGGTCATTCCCGATAAGCGTTTTTTTGGTTTAGGGTATCAAGCCATGACCTTAATGTTGTTATACCTTATCGGATTTGGCGCTGCTTTGGGTTCGGCCATGATCTTGAATAAAATCCTTAAAATTAAGAGTAAAACTTTTTTTGTGGTGGAGATGCCAAACTATAAGTTGCCATTGCTCAAAAATGTGGTCTTGACGGTGATTGAAAAAACCAAAGCCTTTGTTTTTGGTGCGGGAAAAATAATTTTGGCAATTTCTATCATTCTCTGGTTTTTGGCCTCTTATGGACCGGGAGATGAGTTCAATAACGCTGAAGACATTGTCACCACTGAATTCACCGATCAGAAGCTCAGCATCGAAGAATTTCATGAACATGTGGCTTCACAAAAATTAGAACATTCTTTTCTTGGCATTACAGGGCGTGCTATTGAACCTGCTATCAGACCTCTGGGTTATGACTGGAAAATTGGAATCGCCTTGGTCAGCTCTTTTGCGGCTCGTGAAGTGTTTGTAGGTACCTTGGCCACCATCTATAGTGTAGGAAGTGATGACGAAGAAACCATTAAGAACAGGATGGCCGGAGAGGTGAATCCAATTTTGGGAGGACCGTTGTTTACCTTCGCATCAGGAATTTCTTTGCTCTTATTTTACGCCTTCGCGATGCAGTGCATGAGCACCTTGGCCATTGTGCAACGTGAAACAAATTCCTGGAAATGGCCCATATTACAGCTTGTAATTATGAGTGCTTTTGCGTATATTATAGCATTGATTGCGTTTCAGGTTTTGAAGTAGTTATAAGACAGGTGACCGAAGACGGGTGACGGGAAGGTTAGGGATTCTTAAATAACAAATGCTTAAATGCTGTTGATGTCAACCTTTAAAAAGTTATGTAGCTAAGTTCCTCATAGGGGACACGAAGTTTCTCAAAGGAAAAAGTACAACTCGATGGTTTACTTGAAAACACATGATTTGAGAATAGTTAGTTCGATACCTGAGAGTGAAAACTGAAAATCGAAGATTAAAAAAATGAACGATACCATTCAAAACATATTGGCTTTTTTAGCCTTGGGACTTGCGCTAAGTTTCTTGGTCAAGAAATTCTTTTGGAAAAAATCAAAAAAGAAAAGAGCTTTTGGTGATGCGCATGACTGTGACAATTGTCATTAAATCCCAACTTAAGGATGAAGGTCTCTAGATCTATCCCAAATTCTTTCTGAAATTTCCTAAATCGAAAATCTGAGACGGCACATGAACCTGATTTCGGAATCTAAGTTTAACACTATTTCACTAAAAAATTGAGCAGTAGAAGTCATGATATGTCCTATGTCTTAGTGTCATAAGTTTATTTAAGCTTATGTCATCTAGAATCGTAAAAGTTAAAACCTGCCGTACGCAACTAAATTTCCTCAATTATCCTTAATTTACACGTTCAAACATCCTGGCTTAGTCCATTAGTTTTTTAAGAACGAACACTATAGTACATTAACAATCCCTCCTTATGAAAAATATCCTCTCCTTAGTATTATGTCTTTCAATAGCGACTACGGCGCTTTCGCAAAATCTAGATATCACCTTATTGGAAAATTTGACGACCAAATCTTTTGCTTCAATAGACACGTATATGATTGACTATTATGGCTATGAGAAAATCAAAAATCAAAAGGAAGAACTCCAAAATAAATATAGAAGAACTTATAAACATGATTTGGATAATACTATTGTCATCACGGTTATTTCATCAAATGACGACTCCAATGCTTTAGATATTTCGCTTGCAAAAAATTATAAAGTTGAAGAAATTAAGGATAAACTACTTGCGCAAGGGTACACCTATACTGGACTTGAGAACTTTGAGTTTTCGGAATTTAAAAAGGATAAATCGGTGTTTTTAGTTTCTGAAATCCCAAACGAAGAAGGTAAAACTCAGGTAAAAGTCATCGTGGAATAATATTTTCAATGGATCTCCTACCTCATGGTTTTTTGAAATAAGACGTGACTTTCTGATAATTTATATGCAATTAAAAACCAAAACACGTTGACATATAAAATAATATTTAGATATTTGTCTAAATACCTAAATGAAAATGAATTCCTTGTTTAAAGCTCTTAATGATGAAACCAGAAGGCAAATTGTAGAATTATTAAAGGAACGAGATATGAATGCAGGAGAAATTGCAGACCAATTCAATATTTCAAAACCCAGTATCTCCCATCATCTTGATATTCTAAAACGCGCCGATTTGATCACCAGCGAGAAAAAAGGTCAGTTTGTGGAATACTCTTTAAACACCAGCATCTTAGAAGATTTGATAAACTGGATTCTCACTCTAAAAAACTGAACTATGAAACTGAAAAAAGAATTGCCAATCATTGCCATTGTTTTACTGCCTTTTATTTATTTAGCTTATATCTGGAATCAGTTGCCTGAAAAGGTTCCTGTACATTGGAATAGTTTAGGTGAAATAGACCGGTATGGCGAGAAAATAGAACTCTTACTTATTCCCATTCTGCTTCCCTTATTGGTATATGTCATTTTTTTGATCGTCCCGAGAATTGACCCTAAAAACAAACTCCATCAAATGGGAAACAAACTTCAAACTATCAAAACTTTAATGGTCGTTTTAATGTCTGTACTTGCGTTGTTCATACTTTATTCAGCCAAGAACCAATCGTTTGATAATCCCAATTATATGATATTGTTAATTGGGGTATTATATATTATTCTCGGAAATTATTTTAAAACAATAAAGCCAAATTACTTTATAGGCATCAGAACGCCATGGACGCTGGAAAATGAAACCGTGTGGAAAGACACTCATAGATTAGGCGGAAAGATGTGGTTCATAGGAGGAATTATTGTGGTTCTATCGAGCTTGATGTTAGACCATAAGCAGAATTTTACTTTATTTCTTATCACCACCACCATCCTCGCCCTAGTTCCGGTAGTCTATTCCTACATTAGATTTAGAAAAGAGAAGAAAAAAAATGTCGAACAAGTCTTATAATAATTCCGCCTAGAAAACCACATTTTCAATCCTTGTATTGCGCACTCTCAAAAAAAGAACTCAAATATCTTGGGAGGACTTTGACTTATCACTAAATTGTGTTTTTCAATTTAAAAACCGATAACTCTTAATAATTTTGATGATAAAATCCAAGGCTTTCACGTTTCTCACGCTCGTATTTCTAAGTTTCACAAGTTTAGCAGCTCAGGTTTCATCTCAGGAGGTTATGACCGTACAGTTAGAACTGCTCAACCCTTCTTCAGAAATTAATAACGGCATTGCAAAAGTATCGGTGCATGGGGGATCTGCGCCCTATCAATACAAATGGAGCAATGTAGATACGCCGTTGGACGCTTCAGAGTCCGTTGGGTTAATTGAGGGCATGGAGCACTCTGTAACCATTACAGATGCCAATGGACAAACAGTTACAAAACAATTTACCATCCCTGCAAAATCAATTACAGAAATTTTCAATAGTGGCGTCCAACCGGCCGTAGATGTCCTGGGCGCCGTGCTTTTCTGGGATGCTTTTGCTACCCTCGGCATATATGACCCTGTGGTTTATACGTCTCATAGGAACATTAAGCTGCCGTTAGAAGCCAGTAAAAACAATGCGGCATACCAATTAAAAAAATGGTTGGTTGCAGACGGAAGCCAAGTTCAATCAGGCGAAAAAATCGCCTTATTGGTAAACCATCACAACGAAGAATTAGCTATTTATGCACCTGCTGCGGGCATTCTTGAACACGTTATAGAAGAAGGAGCCTCAATTTCCAGAACACCGGATGAAGGTTCTTATAATGTACCTCTCTTGGCAACTATCAACTTTCAAACACCACAACCTCTTTTGCATCCTAATGGGGATGTAAAAACCAGCACCATTCCTTTTATCGTGGTCTGGCTTATTTTAGGCAGTATTTTCTTTACGCTGCGTTTAAAGTTTGTGAATATTCGTGGTTTCAGGCATTCTTTAGATTTAGCAAGAGGAAAATATGACGATCCGGATGCTCCCGGTACGATAACGCATTTTCAAGCGATGGCCACCGCTGTGTCCGCAACAGTGGGATTAGGGAATATTGCTGGCGTTGCCGTAGCCATTTCTTTAGGTGGTGCGGGCGCAACATTCTGGATGTTTTTGGCAGGCTTTTTCGGAATGTCCTTGAAATTCGCCGAATGTACCTTAGGCGTCAAGTATCGCTTTATTGATGAGGAAGGACGCATATTTGGCGGCCCTATGAACTATTTGCGCTATGGTCTTGAAAAGCAAAACCTCAAACGTTTAGGGAAGTTCTTGGCGATACTTTTTGCCGTTCTTGGGGTTGGTACCTCATTTGGTGGTGGGAATATGTTGCAGTCAAATCAAGCTTTTAAAATAGTATCAGAACAGATCCCAGTTTTACAAGGACAGGGATTTTGGTTCGGAATTGGCTTTGCACTGTTGGTTGGTGCCGTGATTATTGGCGGCATCAAAACTATTGCGAAAGTGACGGCAAAAGTAGTTCCTGTGATGGCCGTTTTGTATGTAATTGGTTGTTTAGTGGTGATTGGCTATCATATCGAATTTCTGGGTGGTGCATTTGTAGCCATTTTCGATGGTGCGTTTTCTGCCCAAGCTATGAAAGGTGGCTTTATTGGAGTGCTTATCATAGGTTTACAACGTGCGGCATTTTCCAGTGAAGCAGGCGTAGGTTCTGCCGCCATTGCCCATAGTGCTTCCAAGACCAATCATCCCGTTGCCGATGGTTTTACCTCCTTGATTGAACCGTTGATTGACACGATGCTGGTGTGCACCATGACCGCATTGGTGTTGATTTTTACTGGTAAACATGAAACAAGTACAGGTATGGGTGGCGTGGAACTTACTGCTGATGCTTTTGGATCCGTTATTTCTTGGTTTCCTGCAGTACTGGCCGTGGCGGTGTTTTTATTTGCATTTTCTACCATGGTCTCCTGGTCCTATTACGGTATGCGATCTTGGAGCTACCTCTTTGGAAGAAGTAAAAAATTAGAATTGGTTTATAAAGTTTTGTATCTCGTTTTTGTGGTATTGGGAGCGTCAGTTAGTTTAGGAGCTGTTTTAAGTTTCGCCGATATGATGATCCTCGCCATGTCCTTTCCTAATATTATAGGATTGTATATCATGGCTCCTGAAATAAGTGCCGACATGAAAATTTATTGGCAGAAATTAAAAGATGGAAAACTGTATATCAACCCAAAATTCATCAAAGCGAAGGAGTCCGAATAAAATTTTGTAAATTAATTCCGTTTTTAACTAAATGCTCATGAAATCAGTAGTATTCTTTACCCTAATTCTCATTTTGTCATTCAATAACTTTTTGAATGCTCAGCAAACCGATAAGAACCTTGAAAAAGGACTTCAAAATCTTGTAAAGGATTTTGAAGGTGATGTAGGTATTTACGTTTATAATCTAAAAACAAATCAAGAAGCCGGGGTCAATGCCGATACCATTTTCCCGACGGCCAGTGTGGTAAAAGTGCCTATTTTGATTGAAGTATTCAACCAGATCAAAGCAGGAAAATTGCATCTGAAGGACACCTTGGTTTATGATGCCAAAAGAAAATATGGCGGTTCAGGGTTGATGCAGTTTTATAAGGACAGTACCGTAACCGATCTTCGCACCTTAGCGTCACTGATGATCACCGTAAGCGACAACACAACATCTTTGTGGTGTCAGGAACTTGTGGGCGGAGGCATGGAAATCAATAAAACTATGGCCGATTTAGGCTTGGCGCACACCAGAGTAAACAGCCGGACAGAAGGTCGAACAAAAGATTGGGAAACCTATGGCTGGGGACAGACCACACCGCGTGAAATGGCTTCTTTACTAGTTAAAATGAGAAATAGGACGTTGGTTGATGCCGCGTCGAGCGATGAAATGTACCGCATTATGTCCAATTCTTATTATACGGACTATTCGCTATCGCAAATTCCACCTTACGTTCAAACCGCTGCCAAACAGGGCATGGTCAATAAGTCACGATCTGAATTGGTCATGGTCAATGCGCCAAGTGGCGATTATGTGTTTTATATCGCTACTAAAAACAATGCCGATGAATCCTGGGATTTTGATAATAAGGCTTGGCAATTACAAAGAGCTATTTCGGCCTATCTATGGCAGTATTTTGAACCAGAATCAGATTGGAAGCCTGCTTCCGGATTTGCGGATTTGGTGACTGGACTGAGATATTGATTATCAAATCATTCATTTTTGAAAGCTGCAGTTATGAGAATTAGATTATCTTTATTAATGATATTTACCATCTGTGGAAACTTATTCGCACAAGAGGCAACCGTTCCTAACTATTATGAATCAGACCCTGGGCTTTCAGAAAAACTGATGGACATTGTGAAAGACCTAGGATTAGATAAAGATTTTAACGTTGGCGAAGATGGCACGGAACAAATCTCCTTAGCAGTCATTGATCTGAATGGAGAGAAACCAAAGTTGGGCGGGGTCAATTATGACAACTTTATTTACCCTGCTTCAGTTTACAAAATATATGTTGGAGCAGAAATCTTGCACCAAATCACATCTGAGAACCTACATCTCGATGATCCTTATGTGGTACAATCTCCTAACGATGTGGACAAGAACAAGGAAATTCAGAACGATCCCAGAGCTCTTCTGAAAGAGGGCGATAGCGTAACGGTCAACTACCTTTTGGACCTGATGATTACCCGCAGTGATAACACAGCGTCCAATTGCTTGATTGATTTGGCGCAACGTCCAAAAATCAATACCCTGATGCATCATTATAATTGGCAGGGAAGCGAGGTGACTAGAAAGTTTTTGAGCAGAAAATTTGAAGATCCCGAATATGTAAAAGCTGAAGGGACGATGACCTGTGCATTGCATGCCGCGGACTTTATGTACAAAGTTCAAACCAATCAATTGGTAAATCCTTGGGTAAGTATGCAAATGAAAGTTTTATTGGGTCGGCAATTAGACAAAAGTAAACTCGCCGCAGGACTTCCTGATAATGCTATGTTTTACCACAAAACCGGCTGGTGGTCCTATTGGACCAATGATGTAGGAATTGTGGATGATGGAGAAACATCTTATATCATTGCCTGCTTTTTACCGATAAAGGAAGAGCTCGTTTTGCCTCAGATGAAAGAACTTTCTAAACGCATCTATAATTTAATGAAATCAAGAAGTTAAAGATTAATTCCTTCAATTTTATAAAGCATTCGACAGGTTCCAAGACAATTTCATTTAGGCCATACAAAAAAAAATCTATACGATTAATGCTTTCAGCCTATCCACAGCTTGCTCTGCAGTGATATCGCGTTGTGGAGACCCAAACATCTCATAGCCAACCATAAATTTCTTTACCGTGGCGCTTCGCAATAATGGCGGATAAAAACTCATATGCCAGTGCCAATGCGCATTGGAATCTCCGTTGGTTGGCGCTTGATGGATGCCACTCGAATAAGGAAATGAAACCTCAAACAAAGCATCATAAGCTTTTGTAATTTTTGAAATAGCCTCTGCAAAAGCCAAACTTTCACTTTCGGAGAGTTCTGAAATGTCTTTATAATTCTTTTTAGGTGCAATCATGGTTTCAAAAGGCCAAACGGCCCAGAATGGGGTAAGTACCACAAACTCATCATTTTGATAAATGATACGCTCATCTACTTCAAGTTCCTGCTTTAAATAATCTCCCAAGAGACTGCTTTTATTCTTGTCGTAATAGGCTTTTTGATGCTGATTTTTCTTCTCTACTTCATTCGGAAGTGTGGATTGACTCCAAATTTGACCATGTGGATGCGGATTGCTGCATCCCATCACCGCACCTTTGTTTTCAAAGATCTGCACATAATTAATAAGCTGATTTGACCCCAACAAAAGGTATTCTTTTTGCCATGCTTTTACAACCTTGTTGATGTCCTCCACTTCCATATCTGCCAAACTCTTGGAGTGGTCCGGACTAAAACAAACGACTTTGCAAATCCCCTGCTCACTTTCCGCAATAAATAAACCGTCGTTGACAGAAAACTCGGGTGATGTGGTCTGTAGTGCGGCAAAATCATTGGTAAAAATAAAGACATCCTTATAATCTGGGTTTTGCTCGCCATTAATGCGAGTGTTACCAGCGCATAAATAGCAACTTGGATCATGCGTAGGGCGTTCCTCATTGGCAACAGCTTCGTTCTGACCCTGCCATGGTCGTTTGGCTCTGTGCGGCGATACCAACACCCATTCGCCCGTAAGGATGTTATAGCGCTTATGTGAATAGTCTTGCAAATTATTGTCCATGGTATTATGTTGTATGATTAGTATTTCTCAATCGTCCTTCTCTAATTCAAATAGATCTCAACGAATAATGATTTTTGGATGTGACGCCCAGTTTATCGGAAGAGCAGAGTTTTGAGTCTTGAGTATTGAATCTTGGTTCTTGATTCTTTTTACTTTGTTCTCGTTTCACTAAACCAAATGCGTCCCCTGCGAAAGTTTCACCTCATAAAAAGAACATTCCCTTCCGAATTCCTCTTTAAATTGCTCTGAAACTTGATTTTTGAACGTCTCCATTCCACTCTTTCGAACCAAGTTGATGGTACAGCCACCAAAGCCACCTCCCATCATTCGCGCGCCAATAACATCAGAACTCCCCTGTGCTTTGGTTACCAAAAAATCGAGTTCAGTACAACTCACTTTGTATTGAATGCTCAAACCATCATGAGATTGGAAAAGCAAATTCCCTAAAGTTCCCAAATCATTTTTTTCAATCGCTTCGGCGAACTTTTTTACTCGATTGTTTTCTTCAATAACGTAGAGCGCTTTTTGATAATCTTCTGTGGATATCTCTTGTTTGATAGTATCTAAATCGGTTTTTGTAGCATCTCTCAAAGCCACAATTCCAAGTAACTCGGATACTTTTTCACAAACTTCACGACGGTCGTTATAGGCGGTCTCAGCCAAATCATGCTTGACATTGGTGTTGATGAGCATTAACTCATAATCCTTAAAATCGATTTCATAGGGTTTGGAGGTCACAGTTCTACAATCGAGAAGCAGCGCACTGTCTTCAATGCCAAACATACTCGCGTACTGATCCATTATGCCACATTTTACGCCGGCATAATTATGTTCTGCTTTTTGGGACACCAAAATCATGTCTTCTTTAGACAAGCCGAGACTAAAAAGCTCATTGATTCCAAACACAAAACTATTTTCCAATGCCGCAGATGAGGACATCCCTGCGCCACCGGGAATATTTCCAGAAAAAACCCCATTGAAATTGCCAAAAGTTTTCCCAAGCACTTGTAATTCTGCTACAACACCCAAGATATAGTTTCGCCAATCGCCATTTTTTAGAGGTTTGATGTTATCTAAAGCAAACTCATAAAGTTCACCTTTATTTAAGGCGAATACTTTACTGGTGTTCGCGTCGCTTTTTTGAATGGCCAATGCAATGCCTTTGTCTATGGCAGCTGGGAACACAAAACCCTCATTATAATCCGTGTGTTCTCCTATAAGGTTGATTCTCCCTGGAGAAAATACGATTATAGGCACAGAATTAAATTGGTCCTTAAAACTAATGGTGACTTCATTTATGAGTTCATTCTTCTTCATATCTAAGCGAAATAAATATAAATACTTACAACAAGTAAGCAAATTATAACACCTACCTGTTTAACATATTTCCATGGGGTAATGTCCACTTGTTTGGTGTATTCTTGTATATAAGGTTCTTTCCTTGGTCTTAATTTCCCGATTATCAACATGATGGCGATGTTCATCACAAATAAAATCGCCATAATATCCAAAAAGTGAGGATACGCTTGAGCTTCCACTAACGCTAATGCCGCGTCATCCGTAATACCAGAAGCAGCAGCTTTATCAAGAGCATTTCCAATAAAATAAGGTTGAAGGAAGAACTGGCTGATGATGTATAAAACACACCCAGAGACCAATCCCACTTTGGCCGCAATTGCAGGAACACGTTTCGTGGTATATCCAACCACAATAATTGTAAGGATAGGGATGCTATAAATACCGTTAATTTCTTGTAGGTAAGCAAACAAACTGCCCGCGTTGGCAATAAATGGCGCAATAAACATCGCCGCTATCGCCAAGATTATTCCAAATATTTTACCATACTTCACCACCGTTTTCTCATCAGCGTCTTTGTTGATGTGCTGCTTGTAAACGTCAATTCCAAACAAGGTGACAGAACTGTTCAACACGCTATTGAACGAACTTAAAATAGCACCAAAGATTACTGCTGCAAAAAAACCGACCCATGCCGAAGGCAGTACTTTTTTTACCAACATCGGGTAGGCACTATCAGCATTTTCTAAAGTTCCTTGAAACATGTGATAGGCAATCAATCCTGGTAAAACCACAATGATTGGTCCCAATATTTTGATAAATCCTGCCAACATCAATCCTTTTTGACCTTCTTTCAAGTTTTTCGCACCAAGCGCTCTCTGAATAATTTGTTGGTTCGTACCCCAATAAAATAAATTGACCAACATCATTCCTGTGAAAATCGTGTAGAATGGTACCGGGTCTGTCGGTCCTCCCATCGATTTGAATTTATCAGGATTCTCAGTGACTACTTCTGATAATCCAGCCAAAATATCGCCATCGCCAATCATCATCAAACCAAAAATTGGAATCAACACACCACCTGCCAACAATCCGATGGCATTGATAGAATCTGATACTGCTACTGCTTTCAAACCTCCAAAAACCGCATAGATAGAACCGATGATACCAATCCCCCAAACACAAATCCAAATAGACTGTGCTTGCGTCACGCCAAGTAATTCGGGCACATCAAACATGCCGCTGATGGCAAGCGATCCTGAATATAAAATAACAGGCAATAAAACCACAACATAACCAGAAAGAAACAACACCGAGGTCAATGTTTTGGTCGTCACGTCAAAACGTTCCGCTAAAAAGCCAGGTACGGTGGTCAAACCTCCTTTTAAATATCTTGGTAACAAAAATATAGCAGTCAAAACCATGGCCACTGCTGCCAATGTTTCCCAAACCATTACCGATAATCCGCTTTGGTAAGCTGAACCGTTGAGTCCAACCAACTGTTCTGTAGATAGATTGGTAAGCAATAATGACCCAGCAACGACGCCTGCGGTTAAACTACGTCCGCCTAAAAAATACCCATCTGAAGAGGACTCGTCGGTTTTTCTTGTTTTTAAATATGAGATTACGGCGACAAGTGCTGTAAAACCTACAAAGGTTAGAAATTGCATAATTATGTGATTAGTTGGTTAGTTTTTATTTTAGTCTTTCTGTTTTCAAAAGCAATAGTCCATTTGACATGGTAATGTTTATCTGGAGATAGGATTTGAAGGCCTATCTTATTATTGAAACTGTTATTTGCGCCCGTCATCGGCTCAATGGCAATAACATTTGGTGTGTCCGGCGTATATAACTGTAAATAATTCTCCTTTGAGGTGGAACTTATTTCCAAGCGATATTCTGGCGTCAAAAACTCCACTTTATTGGATTCGAGAATATATCCATCATCTAATTTGACGTCTTTAAGTTGATATGGCATGTCCATATCAAAAGGGATTGTACCAGAAATGATCTGTTGCTCATCATGTAAAAACTGGGTCTTACTTTCAAAATTTAAATGGCTTTCCTCCAGATTTTTACTCACAAAATAAGGATGCCATCCAAGAACAAATGGGAACGGCTTTGTATCCAAATTGATGATTTCTGTGGCTAAGCTAAACTCATCTCGAGTCAATTTATAAATCAATTGGATCTGAAACTGAAAGGGGAAACCCTTATTTGTGCCGTTATGAGTGAATTGTAATGTAATCTCTCCCGCATCTGAAGTTAGTTCTTGGTCAACGAGATCAAACATTTTATCATACACCATCCCATGAAGCGCATTGTTTTTATCGATTTCGTTGCAGTTTAGAATATAGTCAGTGCCGTCAAATGTATATTTCCCATCCTTAATTCTATTCGCAAACGGAAACAGGATAGACGATGCGTAACTTTTCCCGTAAGTAGATGGATGGAAATCGGCAAGCACCTTAATCCCATCAAATTCCAGCCCACTCAATCTCCCACCTTGATTAAGACAAAGCGTAGCTTTTGAGGCGTTCTGGGAATTGCCAATTTCTATAAATTGCAATCCATTTTCTGCTTTTTCAGTGAGTGTGTACAAGCGCTTATATCGATTTTCTAATAATTAAACGGTTCGGGTTTTCTACTTGGGCAAACTCCTTGTTTAAAATCATTTGCGCCAATCGTTGTCCCATGAGATTGAAATCGGTGGAGATGGTGGTGATGCCTCCTTCAACAATTTCCTTCAATAAGGTATCATTATAAGAAATCAGTCCAATGTCCTTAGCAATGGATAGACCTTGTTCTTTAATACGTTTGATAATACGTATTAAATTTTTATCGTCCAAGACGATGTAAAGTTCCCCCCGCGTCAATTCTCTATTGGTAAAGTTATCAATTACGTCATAATCTAGGGCGTGATGCTCGCAAAATAATTTAAATCCGCTTAAAATTCCTTCAGGTTGCCGCGCTGCAGGATATAACAAAACCATTTTTTTATAGGTTTTTATTTGCCTTAGTGCCGTTTCAAGGCCTTGATAAATGTCTTTCTTAAAATTTTGAAATATGGACGGGTACTCTTTTAGGTCTGGATTTGTTTGGTCTAAAATATAAACTTTTTCCTTTGGCAATCTCTCGATGATTTGTGATGTGTCCTTAAGATTGGCCGGCATGATCACATAGGTAGTATAATCGCCTACATTGTCATTGATCAGCTTGCTGAACATCTCAGGATTAAAATGATGAAAGAAAATATCGACCTGGATGTTTTCACCTAAATTGGACAGAAATGAATTATACAAATCCTCTTTAAAGGAATTGAACTCATCAAATAATAAAAATATCTTTTGATTAACCTCCACATCTTCACTGTTGACATAATAGCCTTTTCCAACGATGGAATGGATGATACCACGTGTCTTCAACTCATTGAACGCCGTAAGTACGGTATCTCTTGAAAGTGAATTTTGATTCTTGATGTGGTTTAGGGAAGGGAGCCGATCTCCTTTTTTCAGAGTACCGTCAAGAATTGCCGCCTCAATAGAAGCAACGATTTGTTTGTACTTGGGAATTCCAGATTTTTCTTTGACCGCAACAATTCTCATATAACAAATTTATAAGAATTTATCACATAAACAAACTGGTGGGTACTGGTAGTTATTTTTTTTGGCAAACATTCTAAATGGAAACGAAATAATGCAATTCGATTATTTACTTTCGTTAGAATAATTTTTACATTTTTGAATTTCAATTACTTATATGGGTCAAGATTTATTCTAATCCAGCTTTTTTTTCTACGTACTTTTAAGAGATGCTACAGAAACTGAATTAAACTCACCAATTATATTTAAAAGAAAATTATAAATCCAAAATCGAGAATTATGAAAATTTCACTCAAAGCTTTAGTGATCTGCATACTCATCTCTACAAGTTATGTAGTGCAAGCTCAGGACGACATCAACCTAGGTACTTCACAAAAATTTTACTTTCGAGTCAGCGCAGGTTATAGTTTTGAATCCGGTAAAACGGAATTCAATAATGCCGATCCAAATGGTCTTACAGGAATTATGCAATCTACCGATGTTACTGTTAATGCCGATGGCTCAGTGAATGTAAAAGCGCTCAACGGAACTGTGGGTGCCGGTGTTAAAGCCAATGCCACTATTGGATATATGTTCAACCCATATATTGGTGCCGAATTAGGTGTTAGCTATTTCCATGGCGATAAAACCTTAATCGGCCGATTAAGAAGTCCGCAGGTCGTCTCTGAGGAAAATACTTATTTAAGAGGTTTTGACGTGGCACCTGGAATTGTTCTAACCCCCAATTTTAAAACAATAAATCCCTATGCACGTATGGGATTGATTGTTCCCATTGCCGGAGAGTTAAATATTGAAACCAGGGCCAAACAAGCTAATGCAGGCGGGCCAGGCACGGATATTATGGTAGAAGCCAAAAGTGAAGTAAAAGCAAGTTTCAGTGTAGGATATTTTGGAGCCATGGGCCTTAACTATCCTGTTAATGATAACTTGAGCATTTTTGCCGAAGTTGAAATCAAGAATTTGAGCATAAAAAGTAAATCGGCTGAAATTACCGAATATGCTACCACAGCCATTTCTAATGGACAATCGCAGTTAGTGCCAGGAAAGCAATTGTCCGATCTTCCCATTTACGAAAAGCAATTTGAGTTTACAGACGATTTTGCCCAAAGTAGCACAACCGTTCCAAACCAAAACGAGCCACGAAAAATTCCCACACAATTTGTGAATGCCAGTGGCACAGGTATTAATTTTGGTATCAGGTTTACAATTAATTAAAAGGTATGGGAACGATCAAAAAATATCTATTAGGTCTCGGTTTTGTACTGTTTAGTGTTTCAGCAAGTCAGGCACAAACTATTGTTGGGCAATGGAAAACGATTGATGATGAAACAGGTCAGGCAAAATCCATTGTTGAACTTTATAAGGACAACGGAAAATTATACGGAAAGATTATCAAATTGTTAATACCAGAAGACCAAGGCAAATTGTGCGTAAAATGTACAGGCAAAGACTACAACCAACCTATTGAAGGTTTAGTCATTGCCAAAGAATTGACTAAAGATAAGGACGACAATACCTGCGAAGGAGGCACTATTTTTGATCCCGAAAAAGGAAAGGAATACAAATGCAAAATGTGGATTGACCAAGCGGAACCCAACACGTTAAACGTACGCGGCTACGTGGCATTTTTCTACAGAACCCAAAAATGGTATCGGGTTACGAATTGAAATATGATGAGATAGCACGACAAAAGGCATTTTAAATTTAGAAAATGCCTTTTTTAATATATTTAATGGGATTGAATTTCTAAAGTTTCAATACCTGAAGACTGCAACAGCAATTTCCTCAAAATCCCTTGGACTTCCGTCGTTTCTTTCTGCGGAATTAGGAAGGAATCCAGATCCTCGGTATTTACAATCTGTTCTGATTTCTCAACAAATCCATACCCAAGATACAGTCCGTTTTTGATCAGCACAAAAGCTTCTTCTTCCAGATGGCGGCCTTTTTCCTTTAAAACCATATTCTGATTGGAATTGGCCATATAATCAATTGCCAAACTTACGCGTTCATTATAAGCCACCACCGATTCTTCTTCTCTACAGACGCCTTTGCAAGTGGTCAATTTGTAATGTGAGCAAGTCCAGACATTTTCTTGCAAATGGCAATATTTTGGGCATAGTTCAAATTGCTCGCATACGTGCTCCAAGTAAAGTCGGCAATCCCGAATGCTGTGAAAAATCTGTAACGGATATGGAGTAGCTTTCAGCGTATTGAATGCCAAGTGCTGCACGCCCTGTCGATCTTCATAATTAAATACCGCAAATGGTTTTGGCACCCGTTTGGACGCTTGGTTGTATATTGGAAAATGATGTTTTATGGCGGCATCTTCCATCAATCGAGCCACGAGATCGCTCCCTGATAGTTCAAAATCGATATGGGCGGTTTCCCTACAAAGGTTGAGTTCTTTTTCTTTTTTATCGTAGAAATGGCCTAAGACCCGTTTTTTAAGATTGATGGCCTTTCCTACATAAATGATCTTTCCCTTTTTATTTTTGAAATAATAAATACCTGGGCCATTGGGAATACCTTCAAAAATCGCACTTGGTAAATGTGAAGGCAGCGTCGCTTCTTTAGAACCTTTTTTCAAAAAGTCGGCAAAAACGGTATCCGAATTATTATGACCCAATAATTTTTCGAAAAGCGTCACGGTTGCTTCGGCATCACCTCGTGCGCGATGTCTATCCACCAAAGTAATATTTAAGGAATTGCACAATTTCCCCAAACTATACGATCGGAATCCTGGGAATAAGGTTCGGGATAAGCGCACCGTACATAATTTCCGCCGTCTGAAATCGCCGCCGATGGCTTTAAATTCATTACGGATCACGTTATAGTCAAAATTGACATTATGTGCCACAAAGATGCTGTCTTCCGTAATGGAAAGAATGGCTTCTGAAATCTCTGCAAAGGTTGGCGCATCGGCAACCAACGCATTATCAATTCCCGTTAATGCGGTAATGTAATCTGGAATTAACGCTTGCGGATTGACGAGCGAGGTGAACTCTTCTAGAACTTTTTCACCATCATGTTTGAAAATTGAAATTTCAGTAATCTTGTTGCCACGCCCAGTGGTTTCCACATCAATAATGGTATATGTTGTTTTGGGTTTTGCCATTATGCCATTTTTTGAACTGCTTCCAATTCCACTTTCAACTCTTGGAACATCGCCATAATACTGCTCATTTTTAGTTCTTTTTCGTCGTATTCCTGAGTGTTGATACAGCAGGTGAATTCCCAAAGCTCCAATACATTCTCAATAGGAACCTCATAAGGCTGATACACTTTATTGTCGCTGCTCAACAACAAAACTTTCTTGTCCTCTATCAAATTATAGACACGTTTATAAACAAGGCCATCATCTTTGGTCAATACAACATAGGTACGTCCATTTTTCACATCTTGAATATCTTCCACAAACTTCGCAACCACAAACGAGCCATCTTTTACAGGCAACATGGAATCGCCTTTGATAGGAAAAGCACGATGGGTTCCGGTAGGAAGAAAGGGCAATTTGATTTTCTGCAACTGCTCAATATATTCGGGATCATCATATCCAGACAAATACCCTGCCGATGCTTTTGCCGGAATAATCTCAATGAGGTCTTCATTGTCTTCATTGACCGTTATAGGAAAGAGCACACGCTTGCTACCAATGTCAATAAAGGACGTGTCCTTGGCTTTGCGCAAATCATTTCTGACCAAAATATCAATGGGGATTTTAAAGTAATTGGACAGATCAATCAGTCGGTCAATGGGCGGCTCAGAGCGTCCTTCTTCATAAGACCCTACGATGGATCGCGACCAGCCCAACTCATCTGCAAAACGCTCTTGCGAGAGTTCTTTTAAAGAACGTAGGTGTTTGATATTTGCTTGGATATGTTTCATTTTCTGATTTCTTGTTTTGCACTTATTTCTGCCACGAACCTGCCCGACTGCTTAAGCGGGTATACGAATATTATCATATCATGTATTACTAAAGTTTGCTTTTTTATTTTATTAAAAGACTTTTAAACTATTTTCAATCTTGTCTGTATGTCTCAAGCTTTATCGGAGTCAGGAACTTAACAATTTAATTTTTTCCAACTTCTAGCTGAGATCCTCAACCGCTTTAGAGTGCCAACTTATTATCATCTGCAACACGTCTTAAAACCTCATCGGTAGTATATAATTTGGCTGTCTGCCCATCAATCTCTTTGTTGATAGCATCCAAATCTTTAATATAATCACTCCCGGTAATGGGATTACCTTCCGCATCATAAGAAAAGACATTTTCTTTGTCTAACAGATTTTTTATTTTTTGCAATAATTCCTTATCGGAAATACTCAAAATACGCTGTGCTACATTGATTTTCAAAGCTTCTGTTTTCATAATTACCAAATTAAATTATTTTTCAGATAAAAACATCTGTTTTTCATTCTTATTATTTCTCTAAAACTCCACCATATTATTCAAATCCTACCTGCCCGTCCGCTTGCCCGAAACTTTTGTAGAGGCGGGTAGCATTTACGGAGGCGGAAATCCTGATTCTACGACTTACTACAAATGTAAGCAATCAATACTACATATAATAGCTAACTTTGAAAAATATCAATAAATAAGAAAAAATGTACCTCAACTGCCACACTTACTACAGCCTTCGCTACGGCACGATTAAGCCCGAGCAGTTGCTTGCCATTGCTTCAGAAAATGGCTTGCAGACCTTAGCATTGACAGATATCAACAGCACATCCGCCTGTCTGGATTTTGTGAGATTATCCTCAAAATATAAGATCAAATCGGTTTTGGGCATTGATTTTAGGAATGGTGTCCAACAGCAATTTATCCTTATTGCCAAAAACAACAATGGGTTTAAGAACATCAACGATTACCTCTCCAAATTCTTGCACGACTCTGAATTGGAAATCCCTGAAATTGCTCCCCAATTGGAAGATGTCTTTGTAATCTACCCGTACATCCATAAAAAAACATACCAACTTAGGGAGCACGAATTCTTGGGCATCAAACCCAAGGATTTGAACCATCTCAAATTCTCCAAATGGAATACCCTACGGAACAAATTGGTCGTCTTAAAAACCGTGTCATTTCAGAATAAAAAGGATTTCAACACCCACCGTTTATTACGAGCGATTGACAACAATACTTTGTTAAGCAAACTCGCTAAAAGTGAGCAGGGACAAGAAACGGACAGAATGTTGCCGTATCAGGAATTATGCGATACTTATAATGAGTTTCCCGAACTTTTAAAGAACACAGCGTCCATTCTTGAAAAATGCCAGATCGATTTTGACTTTTCACATGAAAATCCCAACAACCAACGTTGCTACACCCATAATGAAGCATTGGATTTTAGATTACTTAAAAAGCTGACCTATGATGGAATTCACTACCGGTATAAAAACCCTGGAGAGCGTATTTTCAAACGTATCGAAAAAGAACTGTCCATCATTGAACAAAAAGGGTTCGTATCCTATTTTTTGATCAATTGGAAAATTTTAAAATACGCCCGCAGCAAGAATTATTTCTACGTAGGCCGTGGCAGTGGTGCCAATAGTATTGTGGCTTATTTGCTTCGGATAACCGATGTGGATCCGGTGGAACTCGATCTCTATTTTGAGCGATTTATTAACGTTTTCAGACAGAATCCACCCGATTTTGACCTTGATTTCTCATGGAAAGACAGAGATGATATCACCGATTTTATTTTCAACCGATTTAAAAATACCGCTTTGATTGCCGTGTACAACACCTTTAAGTTTAAAGCTTCCGTGCGGGAATTGGGGAAAGTGTTTGGTTTGCCAAAATCGGAAATGGACATGCTCACCAGAGGGAAATACCATATTAATCAATTGGACAACCTCTCGCAACTCGTTATTAAATACAGTACGTATATTCAAGGTTTTCCTAATTATTTAGGCATTCATGCCGGTGGTATTATTATTTCGGAAAAACCCATTCATTACTATGGCGCTACTTTTATGCCGCCAAAAGGTTACGCTACCACTCAATTTGATATGGTCGTGGCGGAAGATATCGGTCTGTACAAATTTGACATTTTAAGCCAGCGCGGCCTTGGTAAAATCAAGGAAGCCACAGAGATTGTTGCCTATAACCATCCCGAAAAACCACCAATCGACATCCATAATATCCAACGGTTCAAACAAGATGCACGCATCAAATATTTACTTAAAAACGCTAAAGCCATCGGCTGTTTTTATGTAGAATCACCAGCCATGCGCATGTTGATGCGCAAATTGCAAGTGGATAGTTATTTGGGCTTGGTGGCGGCAAGTTCCGTAATTCGTCCTGGCGTTGCCAAAAGTGGCATGATGCGGGAATATATTCTGCGGCATCGCGATCCAGATCGCCGAAAGGATGCACCCAAAGTCTTGCTCGATCTCATGCCAGAAACCTTTGGCGTGATGGTCTATCAAGAAGACGTTATAAAAGTAGCACACTATTTTGGCGGCCTCACGCTTGGAGAAGCAGATATGTTGCGTCGTGGCATGTCCGGAAAATTCCGATCGCGTGATGAGTTCATGAAAGTGAAACAACAATTTTTTGACAATTGTAAAAAATCAGGAAAACCCGATGATTTGGTTGAAGATATTTGGCGACAGATTGAAAGTTTTGCCGGGTATGCGTTTGCAAAAGGCCATTCGGCGTCCTACGCGGTGGAAAGTTACCAAAGTTTGTTTTTGAAAGCCTATTTTCCACTGGAATATATGGTGGCAACCATTAATAATTTTGGCGGATTTTACAGCACAGAACTCTATGTCCATGAAGCGCGAATGGATGGTGGCATCATAGAAGCACCATGCATCAACACGAGTTTTACGCAAACCGTCATTCATGGCAAAACCATTTACCTCGGATTTATGTTCCTGCAATCCTTGGAATCTAAAACCATCAAACGCATCGTGAAAGAACGCCAGACACATGGAGATTTTTCAAGTTTGGATGACTTTATTGAACGGATTCCGATCTCCATAGAACAGATTTCAATTTTGATAAAAATCAATGCCTTCCGATTTACAGGAAACAACAAACGCGAACTGCTCTGGGAAGCGCATTTGAAAATCAGTAAACACGTGGCGCAAGAACAGGTTGTCACACTTTTTAAAACTGAACGTATCCATTATAAAACGCCCGAATTGCCGAGTACAGCCTTAGAAAATGCTTTTGACGAAATTGAGTTGTTGGGATTTCCACTTTGCAATCCGTTTCATCTCTTGGAAAAACGTTCTGTAAATCCATTGCGAGCAAAAGATTTGCAATCCTTGGAAGGAAAGACGGTCACCATTGAAGGTTACCTCATCACCGCCAAAAACACCAAGACGACCAGCGGTAAAATCATGCATTTTGGAAATTTTTTAGATCGTGATGGCGATTTTGTAGACACCGTTCATTTTCCACCGGTGGCAGCGAGATTTCCATTTAGAGGTAAAGGTATTTACAGCATTACGGGCAAAGTGATGATTGAATTCGACTGCGTAACTATTGAAGTGAGCAGCATGGAGCACTTGGCGGTAATTGAAGATCCGAGGTATAAAAGCCCATCCCCTAAATCCCCTTCCCGAGAGGAAGAGGACTTTCAGGACGGAATGATGCCGAGAGGGAGACTAAAATCTAAAAGATCGCATATTTATACGGTCGCTTCCGATAGGTAGATAAGTCGAGACCTATAAAACCATTAAAAATACGTATAAATATATTAAATAATATACGTGCATTTGTTTTTTTGCTATCTTTATAAAAAACGACAAGTTATGAGTACGAAATTGACATTGACAATCGAAAAGAAAGTCATAGAAAAGGCAAAAAAATATGCAAAAGAGAAAAATCGTAGTCTATCCGATATTATTGAAAATTATCTCAAAATATTAACCATGGAAGAACGTCAACAAAGCGAGAAAACTCTTCATCCAATTGTAGAATCCCTAAAAGGCTCTTTTAAAACATCTAAAAAAATAGATTACAAGAAAGAATTAGTGAAACGATTAGAAGAAAAATACTTATAAAATGGATCATGTACTTATAGACACCGATGTCATATTGGATTTTTTCTTTGATCGAGAACCCTATTCCGAATATGCCGCAAAGGTTTTGAGCTTATGTGAAGAACAAAAAATAAAAGGATTTATAACTCCTGTAGCAATTTCAAATATTTATTATTTATTGAGAAAAATTGGGAAGCATGAGATAATTATTGAAAGATTAAAACAGCTTCTAACCATTATCGACATTGCTGAGATGGATAAAACAGTTGTCTTAAATGCGCTAAATTCTCAATTCAAGGATTTTGAAGATGCTTTACAAAATTTTTCTGCTATAGGAAAAGGAAAAATCAAAGTCATTTTGACAAGGAATATAAAAGATTTTAAAAAAAGCACATTAGCCATAATGACCCCTGAAATGTATTTGAAAGGCAACTCTAACACCTAGTAAAATAATGTATCTAAAAAACGTTATTCATTAATGAGTCGAAAACAAATCTTGATTTTCTTTCGCAAAAACACCCTTCTTCTAAAAACAGTCTTAATTCTTTTAAAAAAAAAATGACCCACCAACGCTCCATAGTCCACATGGATTTAGATACTTTTTTCGTGTCCTGCGAACGCCTGCTCGACAGTCGCCTGATTGGAAAACCTGTTCTTATTGGCGGCACGAGTGATAGAGGCGTTGTGGCATCCTGTAGTTACGAGGCACGGAAATTTGGCATCCATTCCGCGATGCCCATGCGCATGGCAAAACAATTATGTCCCGAAGCCATCATTCTTCGTGGGGATGCCGGTACTTACACCAAGTTTTCCCAAAATGTTACGGAGGTCATCAAAGACAGCGTGCCTCTTTATGAAAAAACATCGGTTGATGAGTTTTATATTGACTTGACGGGGATGGACAAGTTTTTCGGGTGCCACAAATTGGCATCTGAATTGCGCCAACGCATCATCAAAGAAACCGGATTGCCTATTTCGTTTGGATTGTCGCTCAATAAAACCGTTTCCAAAATTGCCACTGGAGAAGCAAAACCCAATAATGAAATCCGTATTCTCTCAGGTGATGAAAAACCATTTTTGGCACCGTTATCCGTTAATAAAATCCCGATGGTTGGCGATGTCACTTATAAATCTTTATGCGATTTGGGGATCAAACAAATCCGGACCGTTCAGGAAATGCCCATGGAACTCATGTACAAAGTGCTTGGAAAAAACGGCTTGAGCATTTGGAACAAAGCCAACGGCATTGACCCTTCTCCAGTGATTCAATATCAAGAACGCAAATCCATATCCACAGAACGCACTTTCAATAAAGACACCACAGATGTGACCAGATTGAAAGGTATTATCATTGCGATGGCTGAAAACCTAGCCTATCAATTACGACGCGGCAATAAGTTATCGGCATGTATCACCTTTAAAATCCGCTATTCTGATTTTCAGACCTATACACAGCAGCAACGCATTCCGTATAGTGCCATGGACCATAACATCATTCCTGTAGTGCTCGATTTGTTTGAAAAACTTTATAACCGCCGACTTTTAGTACGACTGATTGGGGTTAAATTCAGCCATTTGGTAGAAGGCGGGCATCAGGTCAATTTGTTTGACGACGACACCAAATATCTCAACTTAAACACCGCTATTGATAAAATGCGCGAACGTTATGGCGACAGGGCGGTGGTCAGTGCTGCCGGAATGGAAGCCCGAACCATCGGCAGGTGGAATCCGTTTAATGGCGAACCGCCGCCGTTGTTGCCGCATCGGAAGTCCTAATTGAGTTTCAGGTTTAAAGTTTAAAGTTTGTGCATTGAGCATGCCTGAATAAGGTTGCCTTTTTTCTGGTTAATAGTTTATCTTATATTTCGGTTTATGCTGATCGGTTAAGCTATCAACATATGTTTCAAATTCTGTCGGTTTCATTTTATTTAATGAACCATGAGGTCTTTCATTATTCGATATTCAAAGTTTAGAAAAGAAGTTTCTTAAGGTTTCTTGTTTAGAGTTAGGAGTAAGTAGAGGGGAGTTTTCGCAAAAATCTGCGGGAAATGATTAAGATTTCAAAAGCGAAGAGTGGATAGTTAATAGAGGACAGTGGATAGTCCGGATGGGAATTTTATGTCTTTGGGGTAGCTTTGTGTCTCCCTTGCCTCGCCGATAGGCAGGTTTGTGAACCTCTGTGTCATAGCTTTTAAAGAGTAGTCCGGGAATTCTAACTTCAACATTCGGTATTCAAAGTTTAGAAAAGAAGTTTCTTAAGGGTTCTGTTACTGATCTTAAATCCTATAATCTTAATCAAAAATCCTCAATCGTTAATCGTTAATCAAAAATCAGTAATCGTTAATCGTTAATCAAAACTCCTCAATTTCCCTCCGTTCTATCCTTCACCCTTCAACACCTTAATATCCTTCAATAACTTTTCGATATCATCAGGTTTGGTGCCATCATAATAACCGCGGATTTGTCGCTTTTTGTCAATGAGCATGAAGTTTTCTGTGTGGATCATATCATATTCATCGCCATTACCATCTGTTTTGACTGCCAAATAGCTTTTTCTGGCCAGTTCATAGATTTGTTTTTTATCACCGGTAACTAAGTTCCATTTCTTGTCATTCACACCTTTTTCAACGGCATAGCGCTTTAATTGCGCTACATCATCAATTTGTGGCGTCACGGAATAGGAGAGCAGCATCACATCTTCATCCGTTTGTGTGGCATTCTGGATTTGAACCATATGGTCCGTCATGATTGGGCAAATGGTTTGACAGGTTGTAAAAAAGAAATCGGCGACATAAATTTTATCTTCGTAGTTCTTCTGGGTTACGGTTTCACCATTTTGATTGACCAGGCTAAAATCGGCAATCTTATGATATTTACTTTGGTACTGAATGGTGCTGTCCACCATTTCATAATTCACCATGGAAGGCTGGTAAATGGGAAGCACCTTTTTAGGTTGCAGTACCTTGTACATGATGGTCATGATGATTGCAGATAAGCAGAAAAAAAAGATGGCAAAAAATTTATATTCTCTAAAAAAAGATAACATTTTTAATGATTTTGAGGATGTTGTGTGTGATTTGTTTACAAAAGTACAACAGATAAGAATCAAAAGGGGTATTTTTAATCTTAAAATTTGGGATATGAGAAACAGTATAAGTCTTCTTTTTTTATTTATTTTTTCATCATTATACGCTCAAGATCATCAAATGAATGAGATAAGAGAAGCAGAGTTGAAATCCGCTTTAAACCGAATGCAATTCCGTCCCAACGCCAATACAGGCAATTATGATGTAAAATATCACCGATTGGAGCTTGAGGTAGATCCTGCAGTAGCCTATATAAACGGCCAGGTGACCACTTATTTTGAGGCGACATCCAATTTAAACCAAATCGTCTTTGATTTGACTACCAATATGACGGTGTCGCAAGTTTCACAACGTGGAAATCCGTTGCTGTTTTCTCAAAACAGTACTGATGAAGTGGTCATTACGCTTTCACAAGAACAACATATTGGTGTTTTGGATTCCTTGACCATCACCTATTCCGGGAACCCTGTAAGCTCCGGATTTGGTTCCTTTGAGGTCAATACTCATGCAGGAAAGCCAGTTCTATGGACACTTTCTGAACCTTACGGCGCAAAAGGATGGTGGCCATGTAAGCAAGACCTTATAGATAAAATCGATAGCATTGATGTGTATATTACTTCCCCTTTAGCCAATGCTGATGGCGATGCGTATGTGGCAGTTTCCAATGGTTTGGAACAATCACAAGTGATACATGCCAACAGTAAAACCACTCATTTTAGACATAATTATCCCATTCCAGCCTATCTGGTGGCAATTGCCGTTACTAATTATGCGGTGTACTCTGACACCGTTTCCAATAGCGGCAACCCCTTTGAGATTATAAATTACGTTTACCCAGAACAATTGGCAGTCGTACAAGCCCAAACTCCGGTAACTTTGGATATCATGAATCTCTACAGTACTCTTTTTGGCGAATATCCTTATGCCGATGAAAAATACGGCCATGCCCAATTTGGATGGGGTGGCGGGATGGAGCATACCACGGTTTCCTTTATGGGAAGTTTTGGACGGAATTTAATTGCACACGAACTCGGCCATCAATGGTTTGGAAATAAAGTGACCTGCGGCAGTTGGAAAGACGTTTGGCTCAATGAAGGATTCGCAACTTATATGTCTGGCCTTGTAGTAGAAAATTTAGATGGTGCTATTCCGTTTAAAAATTGGAAACAGCAAATGGTTACGTCCGTTACGAATGCTCCTGCTGGCGCAGTTTATTTGACTGATGCGGATACGTTGAGTGTCAACCGAATTTTTAATCAGCGTTTGTCTTATAATAAAGGCGCGATGGTTTTGCACATGCTCAGAAAAAAGTTGGGAGACACGGATTTCTTTCAAGGCCTGAGGAATTATTTAAACCATCCAGATCATGCCTATGGGTACGCCAAATCTGAAGATTTTATCAGGATCATGGAAAGCACCATTGGTGAGGATTTATCTGAGTTTTTTGGAGATTGGCTTTACGGGGAAGGTTATCCTAGTTTCAACTTGGAATGGGCACAAGCTTCTCCTACAGAAATAGAATTTAATTTAGAACAAATTCAGAGCCATGCATCCGTCTCCTTTTTTGAAGTGCAATTACCCATACGATTGGTTGGCACAGCTGGAGAAACTCTCGATCTGATTTTAGATCAAACGGTCGATTTAGAAAGTTTCACCCATCCCGTTAATTTCACAGTTGCTGAGGTATTGATCAATCCTGAGTTTGATATTATATCAAAGAACAATACCGTTGTTCTAAGCACGGATGAGCGTCCTAGGGACATGGAAATTGTTTTCTATCCCAATCCAGTTTCAGAAACGCTCCATATTAAAAAACCGGAGCTCCTAACCGTGGATCGAATTCGGATTTATAATACACTCGGTCAACTTATTTACACATCGGTTTGGAATCCAAGTATTGATGTGTCTATGCTATCTACAGGCCTATTTTTTGTGGAACTCCAAACAAACAAGGGCAGCATTAATAAATCGCTGTTAAAAAACTAGCTAATAGAATCGGATTAGTTTTCTAAATGGGCTTAAAAGACTACTTTTGTGCCTTATAATTTTTTTGAAAAGAGATCAATGGAGTTTGTAATTAAAGTTTCTCAATTTTTATTGAGTTTGTCCCTGCTTATCGTGTTGCACGAGCTAGGGCATTTTATACCCGCACGATTATTCAAGACCCGCGTAGAGAAATTCTATTTGTTTTTTGATATCAAGTATAGTTTGTTTAAGAAAAAAATAGGCGACACCGTCTATGGTATTGGTTGGTTGCCGCTTGGTGGCTATGTCAAAATAGCTGGAATGATTGATGAAAGCATGGATAAGGAACAAATGGCTCTGCCACCACAACCTTGGGAGTTCCGTTCTAAACCGGCTTGGCAACGTTTAATAATCATGTTGGGTGGCGTCACCGTCAATTTTATTTTGGCCTATTTAATTTACGTGTTTATGTCTTTTGGATATGGAGACACTGATATTGCCACGGCGAGCATAAAAGATGGCTATCTAGTAGACAATCCATTGCTTACGGATTTAGGTTTCCAGACC
This sequence comes from Gelidibacter gilvus, assembly GCF_004115975.1. Classification (GTDB taxonomy): domain Bacteria; phylum Bacteroidota; class Bacteroidia; order Flavobacteriales; family Flavobacteriaceae; genus Gelidibacter; species Gelidibacter gilvus. The sequence continues at coordinate 627,970 of NZ_SDDZ01000001.1, forward strand.
GGTGATCACATTGTACAGATTAACGATACAAAAGTGGTCAACGAATCGGAGGTCAGGGCAAATTTAATTGGCGCCAAAGAAATTACGGTTAAGCGTGATGGTGAGGAAAAAACCATAGCCTTACCTGAAGATTTTTTAGGGCAACTTTCAACCAGTAAAAACCGAAGGCTATTTGAATTGCGACTGCCTTTTTTGGTGTCCAAAGTCAGTGATACTTCCTTAAACAAGTCAGCCGATTTAAAGAAAGGAGATCTTATCAAGACCGTTGAAGGCCAATCTGTAGAGTATTTTGATCAGGTTCAAAACGTATTGCAATCTTTTAAGGGACAAACGGTGTCAGCGGAAATCTTAAGAGATGGCCAGGCGAAACAGATCAATCTCCAAGTTGACGAAAACGGATTGTTGGGCATTGAGACCGGTGGCGTGCCTTTTAATACATATGCCGAATTAGGTTATTTTGATATCGTTAAGAAAGACTATACGCTTGGCGAAAGCTTTGTGGTTGGCTATGATAAATTTACCAGTCAGATAACAGGCTATTTTACGCAGTTAAAATTAATTTTCAGTCCAAGTACGGGCGCTTATAAAGGTGTAGGTGGGTTTAAAGCCATTTATGATGTGTTCCCAAGTGTTTGGAGCTGGGAATATTTTTGGGGCATTACAGCCTTCCTTTCCATTATGCTGGCGGTGCTGAATTTATTGCCAATTCCGGCTTTAGATGGCGGTCATGTCATGTTTTTACTGTACGAAATTGTTTCTGGACGCAAGCCAAGTGAAAAGTTTTTAGAGCGTGCCCAAGTGATTGGATTCATGATTATCATCATGTTAGTATTGTTTGCCAATGGGAATGATATTTTTAAAGCATTAACTGATTAAAAATATTTCAAAATAGTTTGCGGAAGTTAAAAATAGCAATATATTTGCATCCTCAAAATAAGGTATTATATCTTATTCCTTAGTGCGACAAACGCTTCGGAAAACGTTCTTTAAACAACAAGCAATATTCTGGATGATCAGATAGCTTAAAAACATATAAATTAACCTTCCTCTTTAGCTCAGTTGGTTAGAGCATCTGACTGTTAATCAGAGGGTCCTTGGTTCGAGCCCAAGAAGAGGAGCGTAATTGGACAAAGCCATTCAAGAAATTGAGTGGCTTTTGTTTTTTGTATAGGTCAAACATAGGTCAAACATTTTTATATTTGCTTAGCTGAATGACTAAAATATCTCCACATACTATACTTGATTATTTTAAAGAACTTCTAAAGTTCAATAAACTCCCCTTTTTAAAAGATACTGCTATTGAAGAGATTAAAATTAAATATTCAGAATATGTAGATTCTGTTGATAAAGAAAAGGGTATAATCAAGTACTTTAAATTATTTTATAACCAAAGTACAAATGATTCTATAGAGGGTTTAGTTACATATGATTTTTATAAAGAACATAAGTTGGAGCTTTTAGAAAAAATCAAGGATGCAATTAGTTCCATTGATGAATTAATATATCAAAAATCAGAAAGAGAAGAATCCTATAATGCTCTACTGAAAAATATAAGTAAAGAACTTCATTACCTCTTTATAAAGGCAGATAAAGTATACCCAACATATCCTGAATTGAAAAGAGCTATAAAGTCAATAGAAAGTCATTTATTGCTTAGATATCAAATTCAACCATTTTCAAAAGTAGTTATAAATGAAAAGCAATCTTATTTTGGAGTTAAGGATGCTGTTTCTGAAAAGTTATTTCAAGATTTATATGACCTTTCGGATAGGCTTGAATTGATAGAGTATGATGTTGTAGATGAAAGAACCTTTTTGGATGTTTTTCTCAGAAACCCAAGTGATAAAAGTGTAGTTATTCAGTTTAGTTGTAACAATGGATTGGCTATAACATTTTTAGAATCTTTAAGACCTTTTTTTACTTCCCTAAATCCAAAGACAATAGAAAAATCTCAAAGATTCTTAACCAAACAAGGACTGGTTTTGACAGAGAGTAACTACAACACAAGTAAAAAAAGACTTAAAGACAGCGAAAAGCTAAAAAGTTTAAAACTGGAACTACAACAGATTTTAGATCTATAGTAATCTTACACTTCATCTTACACCCTCCTTACACATCAAAATATTAGAGTAATCTTCCACCTTACTTTGTGTAATTATTAATCAGAATGTGCGCACATTCCTAAATCTTATAGATTATGGAAAACATTCAAGGAATAGTTTTTACACAAGAACAAATACAACAGATACAAGAAATTTGGGCTGATATTTTAAAGCCTTTAAAAGATTTTATGACAGTAGAGGAATTAGCTGATTATTTACAGCTTTCTAAATCTGCCATTTATAAAATCACAAGTAGGAGAGAGATACCACATTACAATCCAGGAGGTAAAAAAATTTACTTCAAAAGAACTGAAGTTGATGCATGGATTGAAATGGGAAGAGTAGCTCCAGATTGTGAAATATTAGAAAAACTTCATCTACCTCTTAACTCAAAACTAAATGGGTCATGGTAGACTATCTAAGACTATTTTGGAGAGACAAAGTGATGCTTGAACACTTCGTGTGTCAAGAGGAGAACTTTACTGAACTTGATACCATTTATGGTTATCACACGGGTGAAATTAAATACCCTTATAGAACACGTTTTAATGAAATGGAGGTTAAAATTACTTCTAAGTATGCTTACGTGTTTAATTCAATTCATAAGTCATACAATAATATACATTTAGGAGTAACTCATAATTATAATGATTTTTCTTACTCTGCAATATGTGAGATGATAGAACATATTAATCAAAAATTGACTGATATAACTAATGCAAACCTTACGCAATTTGAATTTGGATTTAATTTAAGTACACCAATACCAGCCGAAGAAATTATTACAAATAATGTTTTGATGCATAAGGCAAAAGCACCTAATCACAATAGATTATTTAATGGAAGGGGTAAGCTAAAGCAATTTGACCATCATAATTATGTTGTGAAAATCTATGACAAGGCAAAGCAGTATAATTTATCTCAAAATCTGTTGAGATTTGAAATTAGATTTCAGAAGGCAGTAGAATTTCAGCAGTTTGGCATATTTAAATTGGATCATTTAAAAGACAAATACAAACTGAGGCTATTATTCTTACATCTAATGAAAAGGTTTGATGAACTAATTATAGTAGACCATATTGATGAAACTCAAATAGCTACTTCAGATTTAAATAGACTAATGATTTATAATAATCCCTACTATTGGGAAACCACTATAAATAGGTACTCTGGAACAACTAAAATGAGGCATCTTAGAGATTATAACATCTTGCTTGGTAAATATGACCTTCTCAAAACTAAAAGATATTTGAGACAACTTTTATGGGATAAATATCTACAACTTATAAATTTTTAATCAAAGAGTAAGGTATTCTCCACTTTCTATATGGGGAATTCATAACTCTCAATAAAATCAAAAAAATTATGGCAAGTATCAAAATACTATTAAGAAAAAAACCAAATATTCAAGGAGAGTGTCCTATAGTTATGCGCATTGTAAAGGACAGAAAATCCAAATTAATAAGCTTAGGAATAGCTACACCTTTAGCGGATTGGGATGATAAAGCAAATAAATTTAAAAGAAGTCATCCAAATTGGAACCAAAGGAATAGAATTATATTAGAACTTGAGCAAAAGGCTCTCAAGATTATTGATGACTTTATGGCAACTGATACTGACTTTACCTTAGAACAGTTTGAAGAGCAAATGAAAGGCGTCAGAAAGAATAATATGACAGTTTCCCAATTTTGGAATCATAAGATTGAGGAATTAATTCAAGTGGGCAGAACTGGGAATGCCAGAGCTCATAAAGATACATATACTTCATTTTTTAAGTTCCATAAGAGTAAATCATTAAAATTCCATCAAATTACACCTGATTTACTCTTCAGATATGAAACATATTTGAGAACTAATGGTAATCAGGATGGAGGTATTGGTGTAAAGATGCGAGAACTAAGAGCATTGTTTAATGAGGCAATAGAACGTGGAATTACGAATGAAAAATATTATCCATTTAAAATTTATAAGGTGTCCAAACTAAAGAGTAATAATATTAAAAAAGCTCTAAGTAGAGAGCAAATTAAGCTAATGGAGAATCTTGATACAGAGCAACATCCTCATTTAATGGATACTCAGAATTATATGGTATTCAGTTATTACACAGGGGGTATGAACTTTGTAGATATGATGAAACTTAAATGGTCAAACATTGAGGAAGATAGAATTCTATATAAAAGGTCAAAAACTAAAGGAAGGTTTTCAGTTAAAATAATGCCACCTGTTAAAAAAGTAATTGATTTTTATAGAAAAAAGGTCAGAAAGACTGAATATGTGTTTCCTATTCTTTTAAGTGATGAACTTACACCAATTCAAATTGAAAATAGAAAGTTAAAAACCTTGAAAAAATTTAACAAGCAATTAAAGGAGATTGCCTCAATACAAGGAATAAATTCTAATGTAACTAGTTATACCATCAGACATAGTTTTGCAACGAATTTAAAGTATGCTGGAATTTCAATGGATGTAATTGGAGAAACAATGGGACATCAAAATGTTAATGTAACAAGGGCTTACTTAAAGGAATTTGAAAATGAGGTTCTGGATAGTGCAATGGAGAAATTATTAGAAGAGGATACTGAAGAGTATGCTTACAGAATAGCTAACTAAATTCCAATCAATATGATTTGGTTCTGAAGCTTTCACAAAAGTTTCCCCTCCTCTTAATAATCTCCTACCCCTTCAAAATTATATAATTTAGCAACGCAGGAGCTCTGGACGAGGAAGTCTGCAAAGAGCTTAATCTTTTGTACTGAAAGCTACACAAAGTTAAGGGTTTGAAAAATAGCATACAAGTCCAAAAGAAAGATTAAGGCTAATAGCTATTTCTTGAAAATCATAAAAAAAAGAAAGCATTTTACTACTTCAGTAAGATGCTTTTTCAGTTTAAACTAATTACATATTAACCTTAAAATTTATAAATAATGAAATTAAGACAATCAGAACGTAAAAGAGCTAAGATAAAATTAGCTCTACAAGGAAGTGCTGGAAGTGGTAAAACATATTCCAGTTTAATGTTGGCACAAGGACTTACAAATAAAGACTTAACCAAGGTAGCTATAATAGATACTGAAAATGGTTCAGCAGATTTGTATGCCCACTTAGGTCAGTATAATGTGCTCACCTTAGAGCCACCATTTACACCAGAAAAGTACATTCAAGCAATTGATGTGTGTTTAAGAGCCAACATGGAGGTGATTATATTAGACTCTATATCTCAAGTATGGGATGAATTATTGGATTTTCACTCCAAATTGCCAGGTAATAGTTTTACCAATTGGAACAAAGTAACTCCAAGGCAAAAAGCTTTCATGGACAAGATACTTCAAGCTCCTGCTCATATTATTGCAACCATGAGAACCAAACAGGATTACGTGCTTCAACAAAAAGATGGAAAGTATATACCTGAAAAAGTTGGGCTTAAGGCAATTCAAAGAGATGGTGTAGATTATGAGTTTACTATAGTGTTTGATATAGATATCAAACATTTTGCTGTAGCAAGTAAGGACAGGACAAATCTGTTTTCTGGTAAACCTGAATTTACAATTAACACCTCAACAGGAAGAAAAATCTTGGATTGGTGCAATAGTGGTTCTAATCTGGAAGAAGCCAGAGAAAGGATTAAAGAGTGCAAAGAATTGGAGTCCTTAAGACAGCTTTATGCCCATTATGGTAATTGGCGTGAAGAACTTGAATATGATTTCAAGATTCAAAAAGATACCATTGTATCAAAACAATCATTGTTAAACCCTAAAACATTTAGTACAAATGGAACTACAAGTCATAATGCCTAGGCAAGAATTACAATTAAATCAAGTATCTCTAGGGGAAAGAAAGGATAGAGTTTTAAATATACCTCAGAAGCCTCTATTCAAGCTTAAACCATTTATTGAAGCTAATACTATTGATATAGAGATACAGCATCTAAAACAGGATTGTGTCATTCCAGTTTTCTCAAAAGATAATGAGAGGACAATAGCACATCAGGAGTTTATAGAGATAGCTCAAGAATGTGCACAAGAGGTATTTCCTAATCACATTTTTGATGCTCCAGAAATTAGAGTAAGTCATCAGATTAAGGGTAGAACACCTTCTGCCATCAATAAGTCTGTGAAGGAGCTTTTGGACCATGAGAAGACCATCTATTATGAAAGGATGGCATTTATAATGCGTATTCCAAGTATAACAGAAACTATTAATGGTAATGAGATTGCTCTGACCATTGGAGGGGTAAGGGCTTATAATCAAGAGAACTTATACTCAAAAAAGTCTTTTGAAAAGTTCAAGTTCTTTATAGGTTTTCAAAACTTGGTATGTTGTAATATGTGTGTTTCAAGTGATGGGTATGTGGAGGACTTGCGTGCTGATAGTTATAGTGGGATGAGGGCAAAACTATTAGAGGTTTTATATGCTTATCAAGCTGAAAACCATTTCAATAGTTTAAAGCAGTTATCATATGAAAATCTAACAGAACATCAGTTTGCCCAGCTCATTGGAAAATCAAGGCTTTATAATTACTTACCTAAGAAGGATAAACTTGAAATTCCAGAATTGCTACTTAATGATGGGCAGATTACAACTGTTGCCAAGGACTATTACCATGATGAAAGCTTTTGTAGAAATGAAAATGGAGATATTAATCTATGGAGTGTTTTTAACCTGTTTACACAAGCCAATAAGAGTTCTTATATAGATACCTTCTTGGATAGAAATGTCAACGCATTTGAGTTCTCAAGTGGGTTGGCTAAGACTCTCAATGGTGGTGGAGACTATCATTGGTTTTTGAGTTGAGTAGTGCCCAGCCTCTATTTAGTTAGGGGTTGGGTTTTTTTTATTATCAATAATAGAAATTAAGGTAATCCATACAACTCCTCCTACTAAATAGTACCGGTTGCTCGTTAACCATGAAATTATAATGTCTCTAAAAAGGTAGTCAATAATGATGCATAATATCAGGGATACTGCTAATAGGATTAGAGGTTTTTTGTGGTTAAGTTAATGGCTTTAAGTGCTTTTTCAAAAAATACAATTAGGATTCCATAAATTATAAAAGTGCCAACAATAATTCTTATTAGGCTTAAGAAAACAGATTCAATTTCATCACTATAGAGAGATATGAAATAATAGAGAGCATAAATTATTGAACCATAAACTATAATTGCTAAAATTGATACTGCCCCATCTTTCTCACTCTCATCTAATCCAATAGTTAGCCATTTTTTTGTTAATAGAAAAAGATAATAAGATACAAGCGACGCAACAAATAGGAAGAATAGAAAAGATAGGATGCTAATATTGAACCAACTTTTTCAAAATAATCACTGAAAAGGTTAAACCCAATTAAAAATTCTAAATTTAATCAAATAAACCTACTGCAATTGAAATTCCATCCAATATTTACTATAAATTTGGATGTCAAGGTAGTTTACCTCAAAGATGGTTTCATCATTAAGATAAACTAATTGATTAAATTATAAAAAATTTGAAATTAGATTATATTGCTAACTCAATTAAGGCGTTAAAAATGTGGATATACTGACTAATTTGGGTCTTATCCGTATATTTAGCTTGTTATCAATAAGTTAGCGACAAGACGAAAATAAAAAAGATATGATTAAAAGAATAAACTTGAGAAAACATACGAATTGTATCAACAATTAAAATTTTAATTATGAGTAGATATTTATTTGAATCACCACATTTAATTTTAATTTTATTTCTTTTTACCTTATCATGTAATAATAATGATAATGGTTTTGAAGATATTGATAATGAAAGTAGTAGTGAAGATATTGTTAATGATGAAGACAATAATAAATTAGACGACATAGAAGGTTTATGGAAAGAATATTCTACGAAGGAAGAACTTTATTCAACGCAAAGCTATAATTTAACATTTTCTCAAACAATTTATACTTCACAAACAGGTAATTATACCTTGTTTCAAATTAATAGCGATAGTACTTTTTCAAAAAAATATGTAAAAAGAAATGAAACTCACCCTTTGATTAGGACAGGGTCTTTTAAAATAGAAAAAACACATGGCAATAATTATATACGCTTACATTATCCAGATTCAGTAAATTTAGATTTTTATAAATATGAAGCATCTTCTTACGCATATAAGTTTCTTGATAAGTCAAAAAGCAGATTAGAATTAAGTACTAATATGACAAGATCTGAACACTCTGATAAGAGGTATATTACAAAAATATACGCCCGCCAAAAACAAATTCCAGATTAAAACATCGTTACTATGGAAGTTTAAAACATAATATAGAAGGCAGTTTCCAATGTACGAGTGTATAAAAAGTAGCTCATACACAGAGGTTTGTAATTATTAAAAAACTTAATATACTATTTTTTTATACGCATTGTTGTGAGCAATTTTACCAATCAACTTCAAGAAAATATATGAAGAGAAAAGTTTTTATTATTGTTGGACATCCACATAATAACGAGCAAAGAGATAGTTTTGAGAAATTTTCTAATTATTATCGGATTTTCTTCAATGATATATCTGGTGGAGCATATGAAAATGAAGAAATCGTTATTTTTAATCAGCCAACAGTAGAAATTTTAAAATCTGAAATTAACAGTTCAAACGAAGATTTCGGAATTATTATTTTGATTGGTCACGGAGCAACAAAGGAGAATAATCAGTTATTTCAAATAAATAAAATCGAAATTATTAAAGCTGGTCAACTTGATTTTAATTTTAAAAAACAAATTATAATTCTTGAGAGTTGTCGAGATGAAATTACAGATATTCAAACTGTTGATTTATCTGATAAAACCCCTAAATTTCGTGATGGAGGAACTTACACAAATCCAATAAGTCGAGAAAAATCTAAAGATTTATATTTCGAACAACTTAATAAATGCGAAGACGGATTGGTAATTTGTCTTGCTTGCAGTCGTAATGAAAGTGCTTCAAACTTTTATTATTCGAGTACCTTACTACAAATTGGAAAAAACTGGCATTTAAATCGAGCAAATCACTCTCAAATATTAAAAATAAATGAATTAATGTTTTTAACAACAATCCAAGTATCAAACAAAACTCAAAATATACAAAATCCAGAAATGTTAGGAATTAAGGAATTTCCATTCGTAGTTAGTAAGTTCTAATGACAATATTGTTTGTCCAATTTTTTCTTTCATAAATTATCGTTTTTAATGTGGGGGAATCTAATTTGCATTTAAAATAAAGTAGCTGACAACTAAACTAAGATTGATTATTATATAAAATGGTGTTATAGAAGATTTGAATAAAACTTTCCAATAATTATAATTGCCACCTGTATATAATTTTGGATTCATTTCAAATAGTTTTTTCGTTTTAATATCCTTTTCAGGAGTCAAATTACATATGTCATTATAAATACCTCTAAATTTCCTTTCTAACTGAAGATAATAGGCATCAAAGAACCAGAAGGTGGTTACTATTGGGATAGGGATTACAATCAATATAATTTTAGGATTGGTTGCATAAATAGCCAGAAAAGCAGCCAAAATTGTAATCATCATTCCTTTCAATTGAAATGAAATTGTATTCATTCTGATTATAGTAGTTTGAACAAACTCTCTATGTTGCATAGAATAAGAGTTAAGGTCTGTCATTTTAAGTAACTTTTTTAATTATGTATAATATATCCAATGGATGTGAATTTCTATTTTCCTCTTTTATATTTAGCTCTAGCCATGTTTTTAAATCTTCACTAGATAAATCTTTCAAGTGAGATGTATCACTTTCATAATTAATTTCAAAATTCTCATTTAAATTATAAGCTTTAGTTAAAGAATGAGAAAGATGTATTGTTTTTCTTCTTGAAAAATCCTTATTCTGTCTTAGAATTTTTGATAGAAATATTTCACTGTAAATCCAGGGCGATTCAGTTTCATGGATAGCTTTTTTAATAGAAATGGAATTGATTGTTTCGAAAAACATTAGACATTCTGTCTTGTCCATCATTTCCGAAATGGCATTTATGAGCATCATGTGAGCATGACTTGTAGTAACATTTCTTTTTTCATAAGAATACGTTTTATTTATTTTATCATAACAATATTCATTGTCAATATCTCTCAAAAGGTCATTGACATTTCCCCAAATGATTGAATCAATAAAGACTTTTAAACCAAATTTATTTTTTACCCATCCAGCAAAATGTTTGGCTTTTTCCAAATCTTTATGAGAATGAGACAGGAATATATCACATTCAATTTGAGGAAACCATTCGTTTTGAGTAGCGCTCCCATCAATTATTTCACCCTTTTTGAATTTGAGTGATAGGCTTTCTTTGATTTTAGTTTTGTAAGAACTAGTCATTTGCTTACCAGCTGTCTTGTCAATGGATGACATATAAATGTTATCAAAGGAATTTTGATTTATTTTGAATCGGCTGTACATATTAATTAAATGTTTTCTACTATTTCTATTTCATCATCAGTTAACCCATAAAGCTCATAAACCATTTGGTCTATTTCTTTATCAGTTAAGGTAATTTGGTTTTGAAGCTGTTGTGCTTTTTCCTGTTCAGCTAAAAAATAATCTTCCCACTGTGCTTCTTCACTTAATGATAGTGTTACTTTCTTTTTTTTAAGCTCCTTAATGAATTCGGAGTAAGTTAGTTCATGCCAATTTTCTAGCTTTTTAGATAGCTTGTCTAATTCTTCAAACTTTCTTTGAAGTGTTCTAATGAGTTTTTGAGAAGTCTCCTGTAAGTCTTTATTCAAAGAAAGCATTCTTTCTGCTTTTTCAATAAAAGGTTGTTGAGCTGAAAAGTTGATTTTTTTAATAGGAAACTTTCTTAAATCATTGAGAATAATTTTAGGGAATAGTTTCCTAACAGATTTAGCTGTGTTCTTCATAAAATAATATGATAATAAACTACTATTTAGAAGACTTAATATGTATTTTAATGAAATGTCAGAATTTTCTTTTTCAACTATCCCAATATTACTTCTGTTATATAGATATAATTTATCTGAATAAGTAGATACTATACACTTAGGGTATTTACCAGTTATCTCCCTAACTATAATTTTTTCACCTTCAAATAAATTAAATGTTCTTGGAGCAGCTAAATTTTCACCATATCTAAGGTATGTTCCAGACCAATTCGTATAATACCTTCCTACATCTTTGCCTTCCAGATATTCATGTGTATTTTCATCAAACTTAAAGGAATAATCATATGGTCTATTTTTAACATCTTCAGCTGTTTGTTTAGGCTCTCCTTTGTTTTTCTCATAGGCTTGAAGCCCTGCCTTTATCTCAACTAAATCATCTAATGGAATAGTTTCAGAAATCACTTTTGAGTTGATAAATTCAGTTTCATCATCTAAGAATACTTTAAACTCAAATCCATCATTGTACTTAAAGTCTACCTGATTTTTTATATGAGACAAATAGAATTCAGTGCCATTATTTAGATATATTTCCAATGAGTTTTTAGATTTAACAATTTCTTTATTAGCAAGTAATATTACAGTTTCCACACTAGCGCTTTCAAAAGAATAACCTTCTAAATTAATTATTTGATATAAATTACATGTATCTAATAAATACTTTCTAAGCCCTTCACCTGAGTAAACCATCATCCAGGCATTTGGAATAATTAAACCATATACACCATTCTTTTTTAATATTTGTACTGTTTTCTCAATGAAGAGTAAATATGTGTTGATTTGATATTTTGCTGATAGGTATTTTTTGACATACAGGTCTTTTTCCTCTTGACTAAAGTTGTCTCTTGCAAATACATAAGGAGGATTACCAATTACAACATCAAATCCCCCTTTTTCAAATATATGGGGGAATTCTTCTTGCCAATTAAAAGCACTATCTCCTGCTACACTAACATCATCAATTAAGGAGTTGCCACATTTTATATTATCACTTAAATCATTTAGCTTTCTATTGGGTTGAGCTGTTCTTAACCATAGAGATAATTTTGCTATCTGTACAGATTCTTCATTTAGGTCAACCCCAAAAAGGTTGTTTTCTAAAATGCTATTTTCAACATCACTTAATACAAAGGCATCTTTGTTATACTTGGCAGAGAGTTCATCAATGTATCTGTGTTCATTGATTAGAAAGTCGAGTGCTTGGTTTAGGAATGCTCCAGAACCACATGCAGGGTCACATATAGTTAGTTGTAATAGCCAATCTTTATAAAGGCTGAGATTATCCAATCTTTTCCTACTTCTTTGCTTTGCTGGTTGGTAGGCTTCATCTGTAATGTCAAGTTCTACTTTCTTTTCCTCACAAAGTTTTCCAATTGTGTTTTCAACTATGTATTTGGTGATGTATTTGGGAGTATAAAACACACCATCTTTCTTTCTTTTTGTGTCTGCCTTATTAATAGTCTTTCCTTCTAATTGGGCTGTGATTTCATCCAATTCATTTAAGGAATTCTCAAAAATATGACCAAGGATATTTACATCTACTTCACTTTCAAAATCATACTCTGAAAGCTGATAGGAATGTTTGTATAGAAGGTCATCATCTATTTGAATGGTATCCAAGACCTCATCTGGTTTAAAGAGCCCGCCATTATATGGAAAAACATTATATTGCTTTCCTTTAAACCCAGTGTTCAGATACCCAAAGTATTTTTTAAACCTGTCATACAATGGTGTATAAGCATCAAGTTCTTTTAACTGTTTCCATTGTTTAAGAATTACTCTAACAGAATTGGGAGGTAACAGATTTCTATCTTCTGCAAAGAATAAAAACAAAAATCTATCTAAAAGTTTTTGAGATTTTTTGAAAAGCTCCAGTGGCTCAAACTGTGGGTTTAAGACACATAGATTTTGGAATAATTCTCTTTTAAATAGGGAGTAGTCTTTATAGAGTTGTTTAGTGATTAATTCTTCCTGACTTAATGATTCTTCTTTGAGTTTCTTAGGAATGTTATTCTTTATATTCTCATAACCTAAACACAAATAGAGCAATTTGAATTCTTGCTCAGAAATTGTAAACAAGTTGAACTCTATATGTTCAATGGCATTATCTATATAGAACCTTAACTTTTCAAAGTTAGAAGTTATAACGTATACACATCCTGCTTGGTTATTTTTATACCCAAAAGCTTGGTCCTCTACTTTGCCTAAATCTGTTGTGTTAGTACCTTTTAGTTCAATTACCCCAATAACCTTGTCTTTAACAAGTATGCCACCATCAGCCTTCTTGCTGTCTTTTACATTTTTGAGCTCTGTGGTAAGGTTAAAATTAGGTTGTGGATTCAAAGTATAACCCAATATCTTCACAAAGAGCTCTCTTAAAAAACCTTCTTGAAACTGCTCTTCTTTACTATTTCGAATATTTTCCTGTATCTCTAGGTTATGGAAATAAGCTTTAAATAATTCCCATTTTGACTCTATTTCTACTTTATCCTGAGATTGGAGATACTTTGTTACAACTGTATTTTGGAATAATGGCATTAATGAGTGTTTAGTTTGGACTCTAAATATACAAATGCCAAATGATTAAAGCTAAACATAATAAACTATAGAAAATTTCTATTAAAAAATTTCTGACATGGCAATATCACCCCCACGCACTCCTCCTCAAGATATACCCCCACTTATTCTTGGCGGGAAAATCTCCCCCGAGCCTATTTTAAAGAAATTTATTTTTTTGCGCACAGATTAGATTCAAGTTGATAGCTGTAATCTTTTCCTGCGTAGAGATTGATTTCTTAAGTGGGTTCTTATCTCAACTCAAAAATTATATTTTATGGTACGTATTATTAACTACAAAGAAAGAAAAGTAGAAGATGGTAGAATCTTCTTTGTTCTTGAACTACAAGGTGGTGTTGAAATGGTAAAAAGCCAACAGACCAACCAGTTTTATGCAACAGCTAAGAAAGCATTCATTACTTCAACATTTGATGAAGAAACCTGTATGGCTTTAGTTGGAACTTCAATGCCTGGAAAGATTGAAAAAGAAGAATGTGAGCCCTTTGAATACACAGTTAAAGAGACTGGGGAGGTGATAGTCCTTAATCACAGATATGTGTATATGCCAGAAGCTCAATCTTCTTCTGCTGAGGACAGAGCTATTCAAAACCTCTTTGCAGGAGAGCGTAGCTTTTCTCAAAATGGAGTTTATAAAGGAGAGCTTGTTGATTAATTAAAAACACGTCCTGAATTGTTTTGTTACTTATATAGTATGACTGCAAAACGGGACGTGTTTAAATTGGAGTATTATGAAAGTATCAGAAATTAGAGTTTCGTATTCCAATGAGAATCCTGTCAAAGTGAAAATACAGGACAGTAATAGTGTCTATGAATTAGTAAAATATCATTGGGATTACAATTTAATTGAACTTCAGGAGGAAGTGAAAGTTGTCCTACTTAACAGAGCCAATGTGGTCATTGGGATTTACGAACTTTCAAGAGGTGGACTTACAGCCAGTGTAGTGGATATAAAACTTATTTTAAGTGTGGCATTAAAAGCCCTTGCTTCAAGTATAGTGTTAATCCATAATCACCCCAGTGGGAACTTAAAAGCAAGTGAAGCTGATAAGAGTATTACCACAAAGTTAAAGCAGGCTTGTGATATAGTAGATATAAGTTTACTTGACCATTTAATTATTTCAAAAGATGGTTATTTAAGCTTTAAGGATGAGGGATTGCTATGACCTTACATTTTGGTGTTGTTACTATAGAGTACCCATGCCATTTTGTAAGGTTAACCCTTACCTCATTCTTAATATGGTAGTAATTTTTAAAATGCATCTACATGTGAGTGAGACCTTATTTCACATTTCAAGGGCTCTAGGGATTTAGAAATTATAATGGAGATATAATATTATAGCCAAATTGTGATGTTTTGGGTGCTTAAATTAAGGTTATGTCATTAGTTACATTTGATATATTCTTAAACCTAGAGATATAGCAGGTTTACAACTCTAACTCATTAATAGCTAAATGTTACTCTTCTGAAATATCTAAAAGTTCAGAAAGTGAGATTTCAAGAGCTTCAGCTATTCTGTGTAAATTGTATAATGTAGGGTTGGTTCTGCCAGATTCAAGTCTTGATACATTGGTAGTATCAAAAACACCCTCAATCTTACCAGCTAAGTCAACTTGTGTAAAGCCTCTTTCTTCACGTAATTTTTGAATTCGTGCTCCAACAATTTTTTGTAAATCTGACTTTTCCAATCTTGGCATATTTGACAAGTCAAGGAAAGGTTTATATTTACTTTGTTTAATGCCATATATGGCAACATTGAATTATTTATATGTCAAGGAAATTTAATCCAGCCAATATTACAGAGGCACAAAAAGAAGATATTATATCTGCTACAAACAATTATGCAGATAGTATTAAAAGAGATTTAGATAAAGAACCTTCTTTTAAGGACATGATTAAAGACTCTATTCAAGGGAATGGAAAAGAGAAAGTATATGATGTATTCAACTCTTTAAAATACATGTGGGAATTATCAGGTAGAGATATATCTAAAGCTGATGAAGTTTATAATGAGTATTTTATTCTGAGAGAGGACTATTCTAAAGTGATTTATGTTGATGAAATAAACCATCCTAAAGTAAGTCATCAGAATGCAATGGAAATGTTTAAAAAAGCCAACAATAATATCGGGAATAAGCAGATTGAAGAGAAACCTGATGTTGAGGTTGAGCTTCAATCTATTGAGTATTTAGGAATCATTTTGATGTGTATTTTGGTTCTATATTTTATAATTGAATCTATATTTCGCATGTTCTCAGATGGCAGAGTGTTTTATTTCTGGGGATATTATAATGAAGTTTACAAATTGTCAGGAATGCTATTGGTATTTTCATTTTTTGGATTGAATCATTATTATTCTAAGTCCAAAGAATTAAAACAAGTAATTGATGATTTATGGCAAATAATCTTAAAGTTTAAAACACTTATATCAGGCTTACTTGAACTAAAAACTGTTCAGAATGCCCTTATAATATTAGTAGGAATTTTAGGATTAATGGTTGTAGCTTCTCTTATTATGGGAGGTATTTATGCTCTCATAGAGTATTGGTATCTTGTTGTGGGAGGAATAATTTTGTTTTTCATTTATGCCAAATATAAATCAATTAAAAAATGAGTATTAATGATAAGTGAGTTAGGAAATGAAATATTAGATAGCAAGAGTAGACCAAGTTATAGTATTCAAGATGTGAATTCGTGGCTAAAGAAATATGAAACTGACTTTTATAAGGCTATTTCTGAGTCTGAATGTGGTAAGTGGAGCAAATGGGTAAAAGACAATTCAACTCCTGTGTTCCCATGTGCCTGTCCTATTAGGGAGCCAGACTGTATTTTTATTGAGCTATATCATCAACTTTTAGAGATTTCAGAATTAAATAGGAGAGAGGAGTTTTATGCAGAACAGTTGATTAGGTTCTCTAGTCATAAACTAAAGAATGAATCTGTAATAGAATGGGTGAGAGACAATAGGTCTTATTTTAAAGAAATCAGATATAAATTGGAGTTTGATTCTGTTGGTATAGTAGTAGATGTGAGAGTAAGTAATCATGATGACCCATATAAAGTTATATTAATTAAGATAGATAAAAATGATTTTATGCATGCCATAGAATTCAAGAGGATTTTTGAGGAAATGGAATATTTGGACTTTATATAAAGTTTATCCTTCCCATTATAATGCATAGAGATATATCAGATGCGTTACTATGTTTAACAATTTGAACCACCTTAAAAATGAGGTTTTTAAATTTCAATACTTACAGAAGTATTTGTTAGGATGAATAAGAGTTTTAATTTAACCAGGTCAAACATAGGTCAAACATTTAGGTATAATAGATGCAATTAAATAAAATCAAATGAAAATGAATTAAGTGTATTGCGCTGAAAATCAGCTTATATGTTAATATAAGTTAGAATATGCAAAACCAATAGAACCGACTGTTAATCAGAGGGTCCTTGGTTCGAGCCCAAGAAGAGGAGCAAACAAAGCCGTTACGTAAGTAGCGGCTTTTTTGTTTTTGGTAATTTCAGTCTTTTAGTGGCTCTTGATCGAGTTCTGAAAGCTTTTGGGATTGGTTCGGGTTTAGGAACAAGGTGGTGGATGAAAGAAGTACTATGAAATAATGTTTTCTTGTTTTATATTCACTATATGAATCACTGTTGTTACATATTATATTCTAAAAAACTCAATCGTTATTATATTGGTTACAGTTCTGATTTAGACATTCGTCTTGTTTTTCATGAAAAATCAGAACCCAGGAAGTTTACTTACAATGCCAGTGATTGGAAACTTTATTATAAAATAGATTGTAAAAGTAAAAGTCAAGGCGAGTCAATTGAAGGTCATATTAAAAGAATGAAAAGTAGAATTTATATTGAGAACTTGATAAAGTATCCAGAGATTACTACTAAGTTGTTGGAGAAATATAAAGATATTAATATAATATAGCCATTTTTGATGACCGTTAAACGAGTCCCGAAAGCTTTCGGGATTGGTTCGAGCCCAAGAAGAGGAGCAAACAAAGCCGTTACGTAAGTAGCGGCTTTTTTGTTTTTAATAGTTTCGATGGGTTACAGCAGTACTCAAGGTATTTAATCCAATGGCAATTTGTTAACTTATCTGTTGAGAGCGGCTGAAAAGGGATCCAATTAATGGTCCACTTTTGTTTTAAAGGGACTCATCTAACCTTATGGCATTCCAAAAAAAGAATCTGTCGAATCTTTTGGTAACGACGCAACTTTTATTAATGGATTCCGTCCTTAAGTCGTTCTCCGACCTTTTGTATTGCACCCTGCTATGTCCTTTATTTACCTTTGCAGGAAATGATCCAAGGGGTTTATTAGGGAATGAGTAGGGGTCGTTATGGGTGTAATACGAAACGAATACGTTGTAAGCACGCTTTAAGCACGCTATAAGTATGCTATAAGCACGTTATAAGTATGCTGTATGATTCGTCCTAAAATATCTATACAGTTTACTAATTAAATCCTATTATAGTTATACAAAAGTAGTTGATAGTCCTAAAATAACTATACTGTTGTTTTTTCATGTTCTTCAGGGTTTTGGTTATGAATTGCTTTCAGAATTGTATTTTAGTGGACTAATCTCAGCAAGATGGTTATAATTCTGACTCTATTTCCTATTGCGGAATATGAATCAGTTGCAGAAGCTTCAAGGCAAACAGGGATATCTAAATCCTGTATTAGCAAAGTATGCAGAGGTGAACGAAAACAGTCAGGTGGTTATATTTGGAAGTACATTTAGAACTAAAGGAGGTAGCAGATATGTTGCCTCTTTTTTTTAGTAGAATGGAGACTTTTCCATTAAAAGATTTCTATTTTTAACTGCTGTTTAATTTTATTCAACATTATAGAGAAATGATGCCGTCAACAAATAATATACAAGTCAAATCAAAAAAAAGGGTTTCAGACCATGGTGAGGTATTTACTTCTGAAAGAGAGGTTAATGATATGCTTGACTTGGTTAAACAAGAAACACAACGTATCGACTCACGTTTTCTTGAGCCTGCTTGTGGTTCAGGAAATTTTCTAGTTGAAGTTCTTAACAGAAAACTTCGAGTAGTGGAAAGTATTTTTAGAAGGAGCCAATTAGAATATGAGCGTAATTCAGTTTTAGCAATCTCAAGTATTTATGGTGTTGATATTCTAAATGATAATGTAAAAGAGTGTAGAGAACGTCTTTTCGAAATATTTGACTCCAAATACTCCAAGTTATATAGAAAAAAATGTACTGAACAGTGTCGCCAATCAATCAAATTTATATTAAGTAAAAATATAATGCTAGGTGATGCGCTATATTACACAAACCCTGAAACAAACGAACCAATTGTTTTTTCTGAATGGACTTTTATTACTGGAAGTTTATTGAAAAGACGAGATTTCAGATACCGCTTTCTAGTTGATAAATCAAATTCAAGTGACCATGTGAATGACCTTGGAGATTTTTCGGTTATAGATGAGCCTATACAAGAGTTTCCAGTTACCCATTTTCTAAAAATTGCAGAATATGCTTAAGATAAATTATAATCCTGATGTGCTTTCTTGTCTTGCTAATTTAAGCAACGATGAAGTTTTTACACCTCCAAAGTTAGTGAACGAAATTTTAGATTCAATACCTAGAGAATTATTTGAAAATAAAGAAATAACCTTTTTAGACCCTGTTTCAAAAACGGGTGTTTTTTTAAGAGAGATTGCGAAAAGACTAATGATAGGTTTAGAAAAAACTATTCCTGATAAACAAGAACGGATTAATCACATCTTTAAAAACCAGTTATATGGTATTGCTGTTACAGAACTAACCTCTTTGTTGTCTCGTAGAAGTATGTATTGTTCTAAATATGCTAATGGAAAATATTCTATTTGTGAAACTTTTGATAATGAAGAAGGAAACTTAAAATTTGATTACACTCAGCATACATGGGAAAATGGAAAATGTACCTACTGTAATGCTAGTGAAGAGGTATATTCAAGAAAAGACGATTTAGAAACCTATGCTTATCAGTTTATACATACTGATAAGCCTGAAAATATTTTCAATATGAAATTTGACGTTATAATTGGTAATCCACCATATCAATTGAGTGATGGCGGACATGGTAGAAGCGCGAGTCCTATTTATCACAAATTTATAGAACAAGCTAAAAAGCTTAACCCACGTTATCTAACAATGATTATTCCTGCGCGCTGGTATGCTGGTGGTAAAGGTTTAGATGATTTTAGAAATGGAATGTTAAATGATGATAGAATTAGAAAATTAGTTGATTTTGAAAACTCATCTGATGTGTTTCCTGGAGTTGATATAGCAGGAGGTATTTGTTATTTTTTATGGGAAAGAGATAATAAAGGTTTATGTGAAATAACGAATCTTTATGATGGCGTAAAAGTTACTTCAGAAAGAGCTTTGAATGAATTTGATGTTTTTATTAGACACAGTCAAGCTGTTCCTGTAATAAGAAAAGTACTTAAAATAGAAAATGCGAAACACAATTTAAACAAAGTTGTTTCTCCAAGAAAACCTTTTTCATTACCAACTAATTATAAGCCTACTAAAAAAGGAATAAAGTGTCATTTCACTCAAAAGTTAGGTTTACAATATGCCAATCCAGCTGATGTTACAGATAGATTTAAAATTAGGCAAAAATGGAAACTCTTAATACCAAGAGCACCAATAGCAGGACAAACAGATTTTTCTAAACCAGTTGGTTTTTATTATGATGGCAATACACGAATTGCAAAACCTGATGAAATTTGTACAGAGTCTTGGTTAGTGGCTTGTGCATTTTCAACTAAAGAAGAGGTTGTATCATTTAAATCTTATTTATTCACTAAAATAGTTCGTTTTCTTTTGCTTCAAACTGTTGTTTCTCAGGATATTCCAAGAGATAAATTTGTTTTTATACCACATTTAGAAAAATATGATATGGAGTTTACTGATGAAATTTTGCGAGAAAGATGGGATATAACTGATGAAGAATGGGCATTTATTGATTCTAAAATAAAAGCTACAGAATTAATAAATAATAAATGATAATATGAGTAAAGAGTTTTTCCCACAACGCCCGAAATCGAAACCGGTTATTTATGCCTATGAGTTACCTAATGATATTACTCGGGAAGGTCAATTAAAAATAGGAGACACGAATAGGTCAGCGAAAGAACGTATTAAAGAACAAATTGGTGCTACCCGTTCGCAGTTTAATATTGTTTATGAGGAATCTGCTGTTTATAAAAATGGTAATTCTTTTCGTGATCATGAAATACACAGATACTTGCGCAAAAAAGGGATAAAAAACCCAGATGGTGAATGGTTCAAATGCTCGTTAAAAGATGTTAAAGCTGCAATAATTTCTGTTAAAAGAGGTGAATTAAATGAAGAAAACAGATCGCTTGATTTTAAAATGCGCCCTGAGCAAGAAGAAGCTGTAAATAAAACAATTCAATATTTCAAAAATTATAAGAAGGAAAATCACAATAGTACTCCTCATTTTTTATGGAATGCCAAAATGCGTTTTGGTAAGACCTTTTCTACTTATCAACTGGCAAAAAAACAAAATTGGTCAAAGGTTTTAGTTTTGACATTTAAGCCAGCTGTCCAAAGTTCTTGGAAAGAAGATCTAATGTCTCATGTAGATTTTGAAGGTTGGCAATTTATATCAAAAGACGGTTTAACCTATGAAGAGGCGGATAAAAACAGACCGTTTGTTTGTTTTGGTTCTTTTCAAGATTATTTAGGCAAAAACACAACTACAGGTGGTATAAAAACGCGCAATGAATGGGTACATGCTACGCATTGGGATTGTGTGGTTTTTGATGAGTATCACTATGGTGCTTGGAATGACAACGCTAAAGGACTGTTTAATGAATTATATGAAGATGGAAAAGATGAAGATTTGAAATATGTAGATAAGATTGAAAATTTTGACGAAGATATTATTCCAATTACAACAGAATCATTTTTATATTTATCTGGTACACCTTTTAAAGCATTAAGTTCAGGTGAATTTATTGAAGAAGAAATTTTCAATTGGACATATTCTGATGAGCAAAAGGCAAAGGAGGAGTGGAAGGGTGAAAATAACCCTTATGCCACTTTACCAAGAATGGTAATGCTAACCTATCAACTACCCGATTCAATTAGAGAAATAGCTTTAGGAGGTGAGTATAATGAATTTGATTTAAATACCTTTTTTACCGCAGTTGGTGAAAAGGAGAATGCTAAATTCAATTTAGAAAGTGATGTTCAAAAATGGTTAGATTTAATTAGAGGAGGCTTTAGGGAAACCACTTTAGATAATTTAAAGCAAGGAACTCAAAAACCACCAATGCCATTTTCTGACATAAGGTTACTAAATGTTTTGACACATACTTTTTGGTTTTTACCATCAGTCGCATCATGTCATGCAATGAAAAATTTAATGTCTCAAAAGCAAAATAACTTTTATCATGATTTCGAAATAATTGTTGCAGCAGGAGCAAGTGCTGGTATAGGTGTTAATGCCTTAACACCAGTTTTAGAAGCAATGGATAACCCTTTAGAATCCAAAACAATAACTCTGTCCTGCGGTAAATTAACAACAGGAGTTTCTGTAAAGCCGTGGTCAGGAATTTTTATGTTACGTAATTCATCAAGTCCAGAAACTTACTTTCAAGCGGCATTTAGAGTGCAAACACCATGGACAATTAAAAATCCTGATAGCATGTCTCCTAATGAAGAGGAGATTATGAAAGAGGAATGCTACGTCTTTGATTTTGCTCCAAACAGGGCGTTAAGTCAAATAGCTGATTATGCATGTCGTCTAAATATAAATGAATCGAATCCAGAAAAAAATGTTGCTGAATTTATTCATTTCTTACCTGTTTTAGCTTATGATGGTAGTTCTATGAGACAAGTTGATGCAGCAGGTGTCTTAGATATTGCAATGAGTGGTACAACAGCTACATTGTTGGCAAGACGATGGGAAAGTGCATTATTAGTAAATGTAGACAATAATACGTTAGCTCGCTTAATGGCAAATCAAGATGCTCTTGATGCGTTGCTAAATATTGAGGGATTTAGAAATTTAAATCAAGATATTGAGACAATAATTAATAAATCTGAATCAGTAAAAAAAGCAAAAAAAGAAGCCAATGATAAAGAATTAACTAAAAAAGAAAAACAAGCATTATCAGAAGAAGAAAAAGAGTATAAAAGTTTAAGAAAACAAATTCAAGAAAAACTTATAAAGTTTGCGACTCGTATTCCCATATTTATGTATTTAACTGACTATAGGGAGCGTAGTCTGAAAGACGTAATTACTCAATTAGAACCTGGACTATTTAAAAAAGTAACAGGCTTGGATGTTAAAGATTTTGAATTGCTTGTGAGTATTGGAGTGTTTAATAGCTCTTTGATGAATGATGCTGTTTTTAAATTCAAAAGATATGAAGATGCAAGTCTCGAATACATAGGTATTAATAAACATGAAGGAGAGGATGTTGGAGGTTATGATACTGTTATAACTAGAGAGGATTATAATCAAGTTTTTGTCAATAAGCAGTAGGATCTAAATATCTCTATAATGAAAGCAAACGAACTACCCATTACCAATTTCTTACAAGCGCCAAATGTGCAGTTTGTAATACCTGTATATCAGCGAAATTATGATTGGACTAATAATGAATGTAAAGAATTAATAAATGATATTATTGCTGTTGAAAAACACGATAGAGGCACGCATTTTATTGGAAGTATTGTATTCATTCATGAAGGAACATATAGCACCAGTGAAGTTAAAGAATTAGTGATTATTGATGGTCAACAGCGCCTTACCACTATCAATATTATATATGTAGCGCTCTACCGTTTTGCGAGAGAAAACAGTATGCAAAATGAAGCTGACATGTTGTTCAACATGTTCTTAACTAATCAATATGTACAGCACGAATCCAACAAGCTTAAGTTAAAGCAAACTGATACCAACTCATTAGCTTTTAAAGCTATAATGAATGGTACAGAAAATGAATTTAACCATTACTCGAATGTTATTGAGAACTTCAATTACTTTAAGAGTATAATCACAAAGGATGATTTTCATGTTATTTTAAATGGATTAAAGCGCTTAATATTTGTTGAGATTTCCTTAGAACGAGGCAAGGACGACCCACAGAGAATCTTTGAAAGTTTAAATTCCACTGGCTTAGATTTATCACAATCGGATTTAATTAGAAATTTTATTTTAATGGATTTAGATCCTAAGAGCCAAAACAAGATTTTTGAACAAATCTGGAATCCTATTGAAGAAAATGCGAGGGATCTTGTAAGACAGAAGTCTGTGGTATCAGATTACATTAGAGATTACTTGACCTTACGTAATAAAAAGATTCCTAATAAAAACAAAGTGTATTTGGAATTCAAAAAGCTTTATAGTGATAAAGACGAATCCTATATGCAAGAGTTAGAGAATATTAAATCTTTATCTGTGCATTATAAGAAGTTTATTAATCCATCTTCCGTACACGACCATAACATTCGTAGAGAGTTAGAATATATTTCACGTCTTGAGATTAATGTGGCATTTCCTTTTCTGCTACAGGTATTTGAAGATGCGGAAAATGGCTTGATCACCAATAGTGACTTAATCAAAATATTAAAACTGATCCAAACTTATACTTGGAGGAGGTTTGTTGTAGGCTTGCCAACTAACGCTCTGAATAAAATTTTTATGACCTTGTATTCAGAAGTGGATACTGAAGACTATTACAATTCTATAGCCTTGGCTTTGGTTACAAAACGTGGTAGTGCTAAATTTCCAACGGATGAGGACTTAAAGAGTGCTCTAAAAGATAAAGACTTGTATAATATTCAGTCTAAAAATAGGAATTACATGTTTGAGATGTTGGAGAATTTCAATAATAGAGAACATGTGGATACTTCAAATGAACATATAACTATAGAGCATATTTTCCCTCAAACGCCTCATGAGGATTGGAATAAGGACTTACTGCCAGATGACTTTTTCATGTTTAAGGAAAAGTATCTCAATACCATTGCTAATCTTACACTTTCTGGAAACAATGGAGCGCTTGGCAACAGGAGTTTTATAGATAAGAAAACTATGAACAGGCAAGGAGAGGAACAAGGTTATGATTTTAGCCGCCTGTGGTTAAATGATTACTTAAAAACGATAGATAATTGGACTATAGAAAACTATAATGAGCGTTTTAATTTGATTTATAATCGTTTTCTAAACATTTGTAAATATCCTGATGTCATTGCGCCAGTCTCAGAAAACACAGAAGAGACTTTGTTTAGTGCGGAAGCTCCTACCTATAAAAAATTAGAGTATTTTATTTTTGAAAATACTAAGGTGGACGAAGAAATTATAGCTCGAATGTATTTCTATGTGATTGAGAAATTATATGATAAAAATCCTCAACTATTACTAGAGGCTAAGGAGATTTTAAAAATCACAAGAAATGAATCTGACTTTAGGGATGCACAAAGATTGCAGAGTGGTTATTTTGTAGAATCAAATATCGGTAGTGATGCAAAATTTAATATACTTAAAAAACTTCTAACATTATTCGAGCTAGAAGATGAGTTAATTATTAAATATGGAGATAGCCATAATATTGGTGGATCTGCACCTCGTTTTAGTGTGCGTAAAGAATTTTGGAAACAACTGCTTCCATTACTACATGATACTGAGATATTTAGCAATGTAAATCCCTCAAAGGATTCATGGTTAAGTGCTGGGGCTGGTGTCTCTGGAGTAAATTATACATTCGCTGTAACAGGTAATTATGCTAGGATTGAATTAAGTATTATCACCTCAAGTAAAGAAACCAACAAAAAATACTTCAGAACTTTGTATAATCAAAAGGATTCAATTGAGACTGCTTTTGGAAATCAGCTAGAGTGGGAAGAATTGCCCGATAATAAAATGAGCCGTATCAAATATGAGCTTAAAGGTGTCAATTTATTTGATAGGGCTGATTGGGAGAGAATGATTGAGTTCTTAGTAACATACTTGCCTAAATTTGAATTGGCATTACAACCCACAATTCAAATATTAAGGTAGAAAGTTCATTATTTGCATGTTTAGATAATTAATTAACAGCTATTTTAACATACAAAAAATCAACACATAATATAATAAGGCATACAATTCGGATGGACTAGATAAAGGGATAAATACGTGTAAGTCAAGTAATAACCTTCCTTGGTTCGAGCCCAAGAAGAGGACCAAACAAAGCCGTTACGAAAGTAGCGGCTTTTTTGTTTTTGTAGGTTTCGATTGGATGACAACACTTTAAAAGGATTAATCCTAAATAATGTGTTTGTGCAAAAATTGTTGGTATCAAGTCAAAAATTTATGTGAATTTTAATGCTTGCAAACATTGTTGGTGGAAAACACCAACAATGGCATAAATGTCTAGTTTTCTGAGTTCGGATTAATCCTAAATATGGTGTTCACTCAAAAATTGTTGAGATCAAGAGAAAAGTTATGTGAACTTTAATGCTTAGTAATTATTGTTGGTGGAAAACACCAACAATGGCATAAATCAACTTAACGTTGTGATCCCGTTAACTATCTGGAAAAAACTAAAATTTCAAATCTGAACTTCAGTATATTGCATAGATAAATTACTACTATGAAATTAAACTTATTATCATGTGATTCCCAAAGGCCAGATAGAAGAGCGATAGCCCAATGTATTGTAGGAATTTCAATAGATGTTAGTGAATCTTTGGCAAATGAACTTACAGATATACTTTTAGAAGGCGATGCTGTAGAAATTGAGGTTAATGATAAAGATAGTGGTTCTGCCTTAAGATCTTTACGGAAATTAGATATTGACTACGAATTTATAGAATGAATAAATTCTTAGGATCTTAAATAACTTTAATGTTAACCAATCTATCGTATTTATAACTGCCTTTATGCGTTCCTGTCCTCCGTCTTTAATAATATTAAATATTCACCACCTGCAGAAAAGGGGTGCAATGCTGCATAATACCACTTACATCAAGTGTTGATTTTATTTGGATTTCCATGATTTGGTTATGACAATTTAATCGGACTGTTTGAGATCGTTTTACTTTATCTTAAATCATGGATAAAAAATAATGTGATAAACAAAAAAAAGCCCTGATTTTCATCAGAGCTTTCTTGAATTAAGTAAAAAAACCCCTTGAAGTACATAATATATATTATGCTGAAACAGCTACCTTATTTTTTTTGTAATCGCTTGTCGTACAGTCAAAACGTTCTTTGAAGAGTTTTATTTATATGTTTGGATTCTGAAAGCAATTCACAATAAGGATTATTCCGTTGTGAAAACATTCAAGGTGGTATTTAAGTATATCACCTTTTTCATTTTAAATACTTGAGTACTTTTTGTTAGCCTCTATTTTATATGATATTGCCCCTTAAATAATGTCCTATTGGAATTTTGCTTACTAGATCTTTCGTTTGGTTTTTTTCGGAGTGCGATTTAATATAAGGGATTATAAAATACAAGTTACAGAAAAGCCATACGTTTGGGTATGGCTTTTTTCTATCAAAGATGAAAAATAAGGTTATTTCGCAACCTTTTTAGTGTCATATTTTTCTAGCCAATACAATAGGTAGGGGATATTGTTTGCGTGGGTCCATCCAAAAACGCGAAGCCCCATATTCAACTCCCAAATCGCAGCTCTATCAGAGTCTTCCGGAAGTCTTGAAATTTCCAATAAAGCATCGCTAAACTCTTTTTGAGTGGTTTTATTCGTTATGGAAATAGGCAGTTTAGATACTTTTAAGACTTCAGCTCTTTTCTGGGCTTCATTAAAATAGGCTTTATTCCCACTCAATTCATACCCGAGAATGAGTGGATAGATGGTAGCTAAGTAAGATTCCATTTTGTGGTTCAGTGGTGGTACGTTTTTAACATATCTGGCATGGTCAATGAGCGCCTTCTTCACTTCTTCGCTACCAGTTAATTGGTAATATTTGTACAAGCCTTGAGCTACATAGGTTTGCGAATAGCCATAACGGTCTAATAAAATATTCCCGCCTTGTTCTTTTTGAAGGTCCAACAATATTCGTACACGATCATCAAGTTCATTCTTATATTTTTCCAATTTGGTAGCGTCATATAGTTCCATCAAATTAAGAACAGATAAATACAACCTTCTTCCGCGTAAATCGTGATCGCCCCAGATTCTCTTTATATAAGTGTCTCCAGTCATTTTGGCAACTTCCAAGGCTCTTTGGTCTCCTGTTATATAATACGAGGCAATCCACCCTTGAATCCAAACATGGGCGCTTAGGATGGCGTTCCAATGCTCGCTTGCGTGCCTGAGACCAACGCCTAAATAGGGCGTGGATTCTGGTTCGTCTAGATAGTTCCAAAAATCAATGGACTCATTGACTTCTCCTAAGTAGGTTCGTTTTTTAGGCCAATGGATATTATCGACATCCATGGTATGCTTACTCATGCTTTCAGCCATGTGATAGTATTTAGGATTGCCTGTTCGCATAAAATTTGTCCATAAACTAAAATCGGCGGTAGGCTCATTGTTAGTCCACATATGCCATTGATCATTGAAATAATAGGTTTTCATATCGCCATAATTAAACATGCCGTACCACGATTCCCATTCTTGATTAAAGGCCATCCAATCGAACTTGTATTGTAGAGCATTTTCAAATTCTGGAAATTTAGTACTGTAAGGCGCCATGTTTCCATAAACTTTGGAGTCGGTATACCATTTTGGGCTTGCATGCGCAATAGGAGGATCTAAAACATAATCCATCGTATTTTCAATGACGTCGATTTTCTCTGCAGTATGAAAGAAATAAATAAACTCTGTTGTTTTTGAAATTCCTTGAGCGAAGTTTGCTAACATTTCACTGTCTATTTTTGTGTTTGCCCGTTCAAAACTCATCGGGTCAATACTGGCAGGCCATATATATGCATTAACCGAGTTTCTGGTAGGATCAATTTCTAATTCTTTAGGATATTCTTGAAGAAAGTTTTTAATACCCACACTAATTCCTTTTGATCGATCTGAAACATCAATCCAACCTTTTGCTCTTTCTGCATTTACGAGAGGAGATTCACCCTTGAAAATCGTTGCAGAAAATCCTTTTTCTTTTTCCATGGACGTGGAGGTTTCCATAGCCTTCTTTTGTTGAGGACCTATTTGTAAAACTCCCATTTTCATATTGGCAAGTGGCGCATTAAAGGCATCGTATGCTTGGGTGGTATGTAAATCCCTGTCGGTATTGGTTGATGTAGAAAACTGAACCTCTTTATCTAAATGGTAATTAAAAGTTAAACCACATCCAGCAATTTGATCATTAGGTTGGGTCCAGCCTATGTCATCAGTTGAAGCTTCTGAAATAATGTTTTTATTTTGAGTGGCAATATTGGCATATTCACCTTCTTGAATTTTATGTTTATCTGGTACACCTGTATAAGTAAGCGTGTGCATTACTTTAATGTAACTCTTTCCCGCATAGGCGTGAATTCTTATTGTGAAAGGCGAATCGTTATTGTCACCTTGATTATATTTATATGTGCCCTCTATTCTAAATATGGTATGTAAAGGTCCGGAGCCTTTTTCTCTGAAAACTTCATTGACAATGGCTTTTGAAAGATCAATTCCAGAATCGTCTAAAATATCCAGAAAAGTACCTCTGTAGTTTTCCGGTGCAGAAGCAATCAATTCATCATTTGAGTACTCTTTGTCACCGTTTTTATCTATATATACTTCATCTAAAAATCCATGTCCTTTCTTATTAATATTAAACTTTAAGGTCCCAGTATTTACTGAAATACCTCCAGTAGGTCTCATATTGTTTGTAGAAACAATTCGGTTCTCTGGTTCCATAGGATAGATGCCTTCACCATATTCCAAAGTATAATCAGATGCTTCATCTGCAAAAAAGAAAACCCAAATCCATTTAATACTGTTGTCTGCCGGTTCCCATGTTGTGACTTCTGTAGTTTGTGATAGAATTTCTTTCCCTTTACTATTTAACATTCTAACATTATCAACTGAAAACAATTCACCTTTCGGGAACGGAATTCCTAAGGTTATCGGAGCTCCCTTTTTATTGTTTTCAATTTTTATAGGTATTTGTTTTTGGATTGCCGCACTAAGATTAAATGTTATGATTAGTGCTAACAACAATAATATTCTATTTTTCATATGCTATTTATATCGTATTATTATTTGATTTTTGGATGCACAAAGACGCTGCACCTAATATTGCCGATCCTTTTGTAGTGGATACTTCAATTACTAAATTTTCGATTTGTTTTTGATAAGCAAAAGAATTTAAGCTTTCAAACATTGAGTCTTTAAAATAAGGATAGGCCTTACTAATAGAGCCTCCTAAAATAATGGCTTCTGGAGCGAACAAATACAGGATATATATAAGGGTTTCACCCAAATGCTTTCCATATTCTTTAAAAGCTTCCAATGCTAATTTTTGTCCTTTTCGTGCATTTGTTGCCACATCTTTAGCGGTTGAATTATAATGTTGGGAAAAGAAGAAACTTCCAGCATAGTTTTCGATAATACTATCTTTATAGGGCAGCATTCCTATTTCGCCAGCCCCACAAAGCACACCGTTATAAAGCGCTCTATTGATAATGATGCCCATCCCAACACCTGTGCCCAATGAAAGTCCTATAACATTGGCGTACTTCTTGGCTTCACCATAAGTAAATTCTCCTAAAGCGAAACAATTGGCATCATTGTTTATAAAAACCGGGAGATTGAATTCTTTTTCAAGTATTTTTTTTAACGGAATTTCCTTCCAAGCGGGAATGTTTTGCACGTCATACACAATTCCATTGACAGGATCTACTACTGCAGGAACGCCAACCCCAATGGCGTCAACTTTTGAGCTCAGATTCTGGCGTATAATTTGTATCAAATTTTTCAGAGTGACATCGGCAGTTGCAGTGCTGTCGACTGAAATCTGAGCTTCATTTTTAATGGAATTACCTTGAATTGTTCCAACATTAATTGTCGTTCCTCCAATATCTACACCTAATATGTCCATAATCCCTATTTTAATTGCTTTTCTTAAGGTTAATGGTTTTGTTATTTACTAAAGGCTTGGCCCAGAATCCAATAGATAGAATGAACAGTAAAGGAATGATAAGGAAAAACAATGCTGCTCTTAAACTTATAAGTTCACCCAACCAACCAACGATAAAAGGAACAATAGCACCGCCAGCTATCCCAGTACATAAAATTCCTGATAGAGATCCGTGGTGACTGGTAACAGAATTAAGTGCCAAAGAGAAAATAATGGACCACATCACTGAGATAAAAAACCCAATTAGAGGAAAAGCTATTAATGCTACATTAAGAGAGCCAGTAATAGCTACTATAACTGTAACGATGGTAATTGCAGTCGCCAAAATAAGGAGCTTTCTACTATCCATAACTTTTAAAAGCAATAGCCCTAAAAGACAGCCTATAGTGAGCATTGCCCAGAAATATGAAACTGTATCTGCACCAATGGTTTGTGCGTCAACATTATGATACTCCAATAAGAATTGAGAGATCCAGCTGCCTATACCTTGCTCAGTACCTACATAACAGAAGATTCCTAAAAAATAAAGTATGGTCCACTTATTTTTCAAAAGACTCATATAAGAGCTTTTATCTCCAGCTCTTTCATCTTCATTTTTTTCAACTTGTGGGTACTTAATAAAAAGAACCACAATCAGCATGATCAATGCAATAAATGAAAAGACAAAATATAAGGATACCCAAGGCAAGTCTGACGGAACAAAGTCTCTCAATAATCCAGCAACGGATTGTGAATTTGAACTGACATCACTTACTAAATACTTATATAAATAAGGACTTGCAAAAGACGCCAAACCAAATACCAGTTGTGCCAATACCGAATTGAATGCAAAATGTTCTTCGCCTCCAGCAACTCTAAGCATTGGGTTAATAACAACTTGGAGGACCGCCATACAACATCCCAAACTAAATAAGGTGATGGTAAAAGTGATATAGCTCGGGTTGATCGCAAACAAAAATGAAGCGAGGGTCATTACAAAAAATGACGCTACCAATAAGGTTTTATTGCCATATTTTTCTGATAGAAAACCAGCAGGAATGGACATTACGCCATAAGCAATAAAAAATGAAAATGGGAGTAAGCCAGTTAGAGTTAGGCTTAAATCAAAACTCTGTTTAACATCTACAATTATAGAGTTAAGAATATTTGTTATAAAAGAAATTACAAAGAAAACTAACATTACTAATAATATGATATGGTAGAATCTCTTTGTTGCTTTGTCTTGGTTCGTCATGTTCAGTTATTAATTTTAGTTGGATAGTTAGGTGTTAATGTTGTAGTGCTTTTATTGCTTTAGCATTGGAAAGAAGTGTTTAATTTCTTCTTCAGTAGGCTGTTTGCCATACTCACAGATTTCAAAGAACTCTACGTTTTTTACTTTGGACGTATCGGCATTTGGATACCACTTTTTTAAAGCCTCTAAGCCGGTCTTATCTAGTGGTCTTCCCTTCAGAAAAACATTCTTCATCCATTCTAAACGTTCGTTTTCTCCTTTAGGAATCGTATTCATATCCATTCCCATAACCCATGGCATCCATTCAAATACTTGTGACTCATGTGCTGCAAAGGCTCTTTGCTTTTGTTCCATAACATCATCTATAACCACAGCGATGTCTTTAGAAAAAGGATAGGGTTTTTGAAAGTTATCTTGCATATACAAAAAGATTGGATTCTTTTTTAACGGTGGTGTATCTGGTGCGACATTTGGAACAATAACTAAGTAGGCAGCGTCTTGAACCGCAATCCCGGCATTTCTATGATCCGGATGATAATCATTAGGTCGTAGTCCAAGAACAATATCTGCATCCCACTCTCTAATGGCTCTAATGACTTGATGCCTGACCGCTAAGGTTGGAAATAATTCGGCGTCATGGTTATCTAAAACCTGATACTCAATGCCTAATATTTCTCCAGCTTTTTGAGCTTCCGCTCGTCTTCTTTTTCCTAATACGCCACCTCCCATATCTTGATGCCCAGCATCACCATTGGTAAGCGCAAGAAATTTGACCTTGTGACCAAGTTTAGCATATAATGCCGCTGTTCCACCAACACCAAAATCACAATCGTCAGGGTGAGCCCCAATGGCAATAATTCTTAACGGTGCATTCGTTTTCTCTTGAGCAAAGGTGTGAAGGCTCATAAAAAGGGTGAATAATAAAAATGCTATTTTTTTCATCGTGTTATATTTTAGTTATTTAACATTGGGAAAAGCCGTCTGATGTCTTCGTAAGTAGGTTGTTTTCCGTATTCGCACACTTCAAAAGATTCCACATGTTTGGCCTTATTTGCTTTTTCTGATCCGTACCATTTCGTTAAAGACGCTCTCGCATTATCAGAAACCGGCCTGCTCCAACCTTTAATGAGAAATTCTCTTTTTTCCTTTTCACTTTTAGGAACTTCTGATAGTCTTCCTGCAGTCCAAGGTAACCATTCGTAAAACTGGGATGGGTGTGCATCCAAAGCATCCATTTTTTGATCAAAAACACTGGTAATATCAACAGTGATATCTGCTTTAAATGGCGTTGGTTTTTGAAAATGATCCTGTAGGTAGAGAAAAACTGGATTCTTTTTTAAAGGTGGCGTATCTGGCGTGACATTAGGAACGATAACCAAATAAGCTGCATCTTGAACCAAAACGCCAGTATATCTATGGTCTGGATGATAATCTACAGGTCTATGTGTAAGTACCACATCGGCATTCCATTGTCTTATTTCTCTAATAATTTGATGTCTGACTTCAAGGGTTGGGAACAGTTCGCCATCATGATTATCCAGTACGGTATATTCTATCCCTAATCTCTTTCCTGCTTCCTGTGCCTCAGCGCGTCTAATTCTTGCAAGATGACCACCTCCTTTTTCATAATGGCCTGCATCGCCGTTGGTGACGGATACAAATTTAACTCGGTGTCCCATCTGGGCAAACAGTGCCGCTGTTCCACCCATTTTATTGTCACAATCATCGGGATGCGCTCCAAATACAATAATATTTAGCGGCTCATTCACTTTTTCTTGTGCAGTGGTGGTTGTAAGGCTAAAAATAAAGCACGATGAAACCATCAATTGAATAATTTTATTTTTCAAAATCTAAAATTTAGAGGTTAAATTAAGATGTCAATAAAAATTAGTCACACACAATAGTCGTGTGTGACCAATTCCAATGGCGTTTAGTTTGTGTTTTGAACAAAACTTGTATTAATATCCATTTCTCTTTGTGGTATGAAGAATAAGCTTCTAACCGAAGATTCTGCAATGAATGGTTCTGCTTCGTGAATTTTTTTAGCCGCTACCCCAAATCTTTTTAAATCTGGCCATCTATGGTTCTCAAAAGCTAATTCTACTTGTCTTTCATGAAGCAACTTTTCAGCAAAAGTACCAGGAGTAGATGCGTCAATATCTGCCAAACCTGCTCTTGTTCTTACTTCATTAATTAAATCGTAAGCTTCAGGAGATTCGCCTAAAGCTTCAGCAAGCATTAAAAGTACATCTGCATATCTGAATACTACAAAGTTATTGTCTGCATCATTTTCAGTTGGTGGATCACTCCAGTATTTTTTGATATACTTAGCTACCACCGTGGCGCCTGCAGCATTGACATAGGTGGTTCCTAAAGAAGGGTCCAATCTCAAATCGCCTGGAGCGTAGGCCGCTACCAATGCGTCTGTTGGTCTGTTTCTACCAAAACCTTGACCTGTCTGTAAAAATGCGTTAGGAGAAAAATCGTTAGTAAATGAACTACCTTGACCTATCCCACCACTCATAAATTCGACTTCAAAAATAGATTCCTTGTTATTTTCGTTGGCCTGTCCCCATAGATTAGAATAATCACTCACTAATTCATAGCCATAGGACGTTATAATCCGTCTTAAGGCTACTTCAGCTTCGGATTTTTTGTTGAGCGTCAATAAAACCTTTGCCAATAAAGTTGCAGCTGCACCTTTAGTAGCTCTACCTTTATCTCCAACAGAATAAGAAACTGATAAATTACTTTCAGCTAATGCTAAATCTGCGCTTATCTGAGTTAAAACTGTTGTCGCATCCACTTGAGTTAATTCATCTCCTACAGTAAATGGTGTTAATTGCAATGGGATATTTCCATAAGCTACGGCTAGGTGATAATACATAAGCGATCTTAAAAATAAGGCTTCGCCAATAATTCTATTCTTAACATCCGCATTCATTTGTATGCCATCAATGCGATCTAAGATGACGTTACAATTTGCAATAACAGCGTAAGAACCCATCCATGCAGCAGTAATCTGTTCATTTAAAGGGTCTTCCGTGAATGCATTAATTTCAGCATATACTCTTGCTAAACCGGTAGCATCTGGACCTTGATCGGTGTTGTCACTTCTCATTTCAAACATTGTCCAATAGCCTCGTCCATAGACACCGTTGTCTTGTAGACCAGCATAACTGGCGTTAATAGCTGAAATGAAGTCGTTTTCGGTGTTATAAAAGTCTGCCTCGTTTCGGTTAGAAATAGGTGCTAAGTCAGTAAAATCACTACTGCAAGAACTTAAGACTACCATTGATAGAAATACTATAATTATATTTTTCATTTTATTTCGTTTTTAAGTTAGAAATTAAGATTCAGTCCCACAGTAAATGACTTTGTCAATGGATAAGCTCCATAATCTTCACCAGGAGTTAAACTACTATTTGGGCTTGCACTTACTTCTGGATTGTATCCTAAATAGTCCGTTTTAGTGAATAAGTTGGTACCAGTCATATAAACTCTCAGTCTGCTAATGCTTGCTCCAAAAAGATCCTTAGCCGGTAAAGTATAACCAAGCGTCATGTTTCTTAATCGCACGAAAGATCCGTCTTCTACCTGAAAAGAGGAAGGTCTTTGGTTATTTCCGTGATTTCCTGAAAGCCTGTCAGCTCTATGAGTTTTTCCGTCTCCAGGTTCGGCTTCAGATTTCCATCTATTATTGAAAATCGCGTATGAATTGAAGTTTGCCTCACCATTTTTCAAGTGTCTGCTAGTTAAATTTAAAATTTCATTGCCTTGAACTCCTTGAATTAGGAAGCTGAAATCAAGTCCTTTATAACCAAATCTGTTTGTCATCCCCCAAGTGTAATCTGGAAAATAACTCCCTGTTACCGTTCTATCGGCCGGTGTGATTTTTCCATCACCATTGATATCTTTAAACTTTAAGTCTCCAGGCGCAGGATTCGGCGCTTGGGTATCTACAGGAGAATTTGCGATATCTTGTGTGTTTTGATAAATGCCGTCAACAACGTAGCCATAATAACTTCCTATTGGATCCCCTACACGAGTAATATGCCTGATTCCTGCCTGTCCTGAAGAAAAGATAGGTTCACCTTTGGAGTTAAGGGACAATACTTCGTTTTTATTTGTGGAGAAGTTAATATCTGTGTCCCAAGTAAATTCCCCTACAATATTTCTGCTTTTTATAGCCAATTCAAATCCTTCATTCTTTACCTCACCAATATTCTGTAAGGTGGTTTGAAAACCTGAAACGCCCGAAATACCAACATTTAAAAGTAAATCTGAAGTAATTGTTCGGTAATAATCTGCCAATAGGAATATTCTGTTATTTATTAGACCTAGTTCTAATCCGACGTTTGTTTGTTGAGATTTTTCCCAAGTTAAATTTGGATTAGGAATAGTTGATTGTATCAAACCGTTTATTTCATTGCCGCTAATGTTATAGTTGTTTGGTGAGAGTAGACCAATGGCACCATAGTTAGGAATTTCAAAATTTCCTGTTTCTCCCCAACTGAATCTAAACTTTAACTCTGAAATTGATTCTACAGATTGCATAAACTCCTCCTCAGTAACTCTCCAGCCGACAGAAAATGATGGAAAATATCCTGTTTGATTGTCCTTCCCAAAACGAGAAGACTTATCAGATCTAAAGGTTCCTGTAAATAAGTATTTATCATCATAACTATAATTCAATCTAAACAAGGCAGAAACTAAAGACCATTGCTCTTTAATTGAATTCCCTGCATATACTTGGCCTCCACTAATAGTGTGCACCAAATCATCTGGAAAATTATCTGCCATCACTTGCTTTATTCCAATATTATCTTTTTGAGCAGTATATCCTGCAATAGCATTAAAATAGTGGACATCAATTTCTTTTTCCCAATTCAAGGTGTTTTCCCAAAGCCAATTAACTTCTGTTGAAGAAGAGGCCTGAGCATACGATACACCTTCTGTGGCTTCTCGAAAAAGAAGTGTGTTGGCTCTATAAAAATCTCTATTATAAACATTGATATAAGTACCTCCAAAAGTTCTGAATGTTAATTCAGGCATTATTTTATAGGATAAGCCTAAAGACGCTCTTGTTTGAAATTGAAATAACTTGTCGTCAATGGCATCCATA
The DNA here is from genome assembly GCF_004115975.1 of Gelidibacter gilvus. Classification (GTDB taxonomy): domain Bacteria; phylum Bacteroidota; class Bacteroidia; order Flavobacteriales; family Flavobacteriaceae; genus Gelidibacter; species Gelidibacter gilvus. Next base: position 665,018 of record NZ_SDDZ01000001.1, read on the forward strand.
ATTGCCAATGGATTACTTGCCGAAGTGGTACCGCCACCTAAGTGAGATTGATTGTCTGTTTGGTTATATGAACCATCCTCATTATAAGGTTTAACCGTTGGTGAATGAACCAAGGCCGAATAAACGATACCTGGAGGAGTTGCAAAATAAGGTGCAGATCCTGGCTGTCTTTTGTTTTCAGTAATGGTTGGTGCAATTCTTAAATCCAAATTAAGTTTTTCACTTACTTGAGAATTTAAATTAAGCATCAAGTTATATCTTTCAAAATTGGACTGAGGAATAATACCGTCTTGTTTAAAATAGCCCGTAGAAGCATGGTAGCTGGTTTTATTCATTAAAGGAGAGGCGTAAGAAAAATTATAACTTTGTGCATTTCCCGTTCTAAAAACTAAATCTTGCCAATCTGTATCTGTGCCATCCCAATTAATAAAAGAAATAGGCATTTCGTAATTCGCATTTCCTCTATCTCCCGGTCCAATTGGATCGTTCGCAGATGCTCCCGGCTTATCTTGCAGGTAAGCATTGTTTCTAGCGTCTCTTGTATAGTCAATCAATTCTTGAGCATTCATTAAATCCACTTTATTGGCAACGTTTTGAGTGCTGTAAAAAGAATCAAAGGAAAAAACACCCTCATCAGAAGATGTTCCGCTTTTTGTGGTAATTAAAACCACACCATTACCACCTCGAGAGCCATAAATAGCAGCTGCCGAAGCATCCTTTAAGATTTCTATAGAGGCAATGTCGTTAGGGTTAATAGTTGCCAGTGGGTTTACTGGAGGGGCTTGAAAATTACCACCTCTTTTAGCCAAATCGCCTTGAATTCCTATTGTTGTTAGGTTCTTTGAAATAGGAATACCATCTACAACAAATAATGGATCATTACCAGCTGATATGGAGCCTGAACCACGAATCCGTATGTTTGGGCTTGAACCTGGCTCGCCAGATGTTTCTTGGACCTGAACACCTGCAACCTGACCAATAATGGCATTCTCTGCACTTATTACAGGAATATTTACGATGCTTTGTGGCGATATCGACGAAACCGCACCTGTAACTCTTTTCTTAGATAAAGTACCATAACCAACAACTACAATCTCGTCCAATGCTGCCGCATCTGGAACCAAGGTAATGGTTATGTTCGATTTTCCTTCAACAGAAATATTTTGAGTTTTATAACCAACATAGGATACTATGATTTCTGTGCTGTTGGATATGTCCACTTCAAAGTTACCATCAAAATCAGAAACCACGCCTACGCCGGTACCCTTTACTTGAACAGTTGCTCCTATTAAAGGCATTCCAGATTCATCTAAAATAGTTCCTTTAAGCCTATTCTGAATTTTGATATTGGTCTTCTCTGTTATATTTTCAGAATCGAGTGTACTGGCAGTTTTTCTTGTAACTACAATTTGATTAGAAGTGATTGCATAATTCAAATTTGAGTTTTTAGAAAGTTCTTTTAGCAATTCTGATAAATGAACTTCATTAGTGACAAGATTTACTTTCTGGTGGGTCTCAATATCTGATGTTTCATAAAAGAACATGTACCCTACAGAATCTGAAATAGTCTTAAAGACATTTTTTAAAGGTTCGTTTTTGATGTTAACAGACACAATCTCATTCTGTGCGCATAACATGTTTGCATTTACATTTACGCAAAAAAGCAGTGAAAAGAATAGAGAGGCTCTCGTCAAGTTTTTTGCTCTTGGTGTTGTAATTATTTGCGTCATACTTTTTATAAATTTTGAGTTTAGTTATTGATTAGCTTACTGATGATAATTAATTTACTTCATAATTATTGAGGGTTTTTAGGGTTATTTATCGTAATCGTCTCGCATTTTCTTTGGAAAGAAAAGTTAGTATGGGTCTTAATCGTATTTAAGATTTTTTCAATACTATCATTTTTAAAAGTTCCGTTATATCTTAAATTTTTAATGTCATGGAAATTATTTATAATCTTAACATTATAGTGACGTTCGAGAGTTTTTTGAATAGTCTCAAACTTGTCGTTTTCGAAAGTTAATATGCCTTCTTTCCAAGAAATATATTTCTGGATATTTACGGTGGTAATCTCAATAGCTTCCGAATTATTAGAGAGTGAGGCCTTTTGGGATGGGATCATCATCTGATAGTCTACTTTACCTTTTATGGAGGAATTTGATTTTACCCCAATTGAACCTTCAACTAAAACTATTTCTGTCTTATCATCTTCTGAATAACAGGACACATTGAACTCCGTACCGTGAACCTTGGTAATGCTATTTTTAGAGTTCACAGTAAAAGAGGAATTCGACGCTTTGGAGACTTTAAAAAACGCTTCACCTTCTAGAAAGACCTCTCTTGGTTCATTTTCAATAAAAACATTCGGATATTTAAGCGTACTTCCTGAATTTAATAGTATTGATGACCCATCTGACAACATCACATTAAATGTTTTTCCATAAGGAACTTTAAGGATGTTTTGAACGGGTTTGTTCTTACTGTTGGTTGACTGAGCTGCATACGTTAAAACTCCATTTTCCACAATGGCAACTTCGTAACCGGTTTTCGTCTTAATAATTTTGTCTGCATCAATATTAAAATACTGCTTATCACCATTAATTAGTTCTAAGGTCACCTGATCTTTCATCTCAACAAACGAAGCTACGTGGCTTTCTTTCTTTAGGAAATAAACTGTTGACAACAAGATACCTACAAGGACAGCCGCATATTTAAAGTAAGGAACAAACCTTTTGATACTATAGTTTGATTGATGTTTGAAATTATGTATTTGCTTTAAAAAATCATCAAAGGCAGTTTTGGTGTCACTATGGCCATACGCGATATCAGAGAGCTGCTGTGCCTTTACAAATTCTTTAAAAATCTTCTCATTTTTCTTGGAACTTACCCAATCAATAAGCTGCTCGGTTTCTATACGTGAGGCTTCATTCGCCAAATACTTGACAATAATCTTTTTGGCATTAAATTCCTTCATACTAATTCTTAAACAATTGTTAATCTTACCTACAAGACGGCGTTATTACTATAAACCCCCACTCTTGTTGTGAAAATATTAAGAATTATTTAATTTTTGTGTTAAAAAGTGTGAGAAAGTTATGAAATAAATGTAGAAAATGGAAGTGTCATTATCTCTTAAGTCCCTGTCTAAGCCTACGTAATGCTTTAGTCATATGCCTTTCAACGGTTTTAATTGAGATGTTCAGTTCCTCAGCAATTTCTGAATATTTAAGTCCATCTTTTTTTGCAAGTAAAAACACGTTTTTACACTTTTCAGGTAATTTGTCTATCTCAGATAGCACTAACCTGATTTTTTTATCTAAATCGTCATTGGGCAAATCCACTATTTCATGAAGGGCATCATGTTTTAATTGGTCTAAAAGTTGAAGGTCTTTTTTGTTTTTTCTTTGCAGGTCTATGAAGAGGTTATAGCCAATTCTAAAAATATAATTTTTTAATGAAGAATTAATAGATAGTGATGCTCTCTTTTTCCAAACTTTGATGAACACCTGTTGTGATAAGTCTTTTGAAACCTCTATACTACCAGAAACAGTATTGAGGTACGCTCTTAACTCTGGGTAGAAGAGGTTGTAAAGATGTTTGTATGAATCTTCGTCTCCTTTTCTTAAACCTTCGATAAGTGTTTTTTCACTATTGATATCCATTTGGAACACTTAATTCGATTTCATTTTAATTAGAAATAATAAAACAACTCGTAACTTAAACTCACTCTTAAAATTATTATCTATTTGACTTTCTTCAGCCTGAGATGCTAATAGTAAATGTCTAAATGGATTGTTGGTTTTGATTAGGCTCATATAATACACTTCAAAATACATACATATTTACATTGGCATAATTACTCACTGTTTAAAAGTATAATAATTATCTTGATTTTGGATGGTATTATTAGAAAGAGAAAATTTGAGCTTAAATAAATTGGAGGGATTTAAAAGTTTTTCAAAAACTTAAGTGGAATTAATCTAGAGAGTCATTTCTTGTGCTGTTAATAGGGACATTCCAAATAGTAAACTCTGATCTCTAGGGAGTTGAAGTGTTGAATAAAGTTTAAGCGATTGTGATGCAGAATTGAGTTTAAAGTAGAAGACTCTACCTTGACTGTTGATTATCCAAATAAATAAAATCAAGGAGTCTGTTTCAAGAAATATGATATAAGGTAAGATCTCTCCGTGGTCATGTAGGAGTCTGATAAATAATTTGGCAAGCGCACAAAGAGAGCTTTCTTTTATAAAAAATCAACTTTCAAAAGATAATAAAAATAAAAAAGCCCTGATTTTCATCAGAGCTCTCTTGAATTAAGTACAAAAATCCCTTGAAGTACATAATATATATTATGCTGAAACAGCTAACTTATTTTTTTTGTAATCGCTTGGTGTACAGTCAAAACGTTCCTTGAAGATTTTCGAGAAATAGCTTCTGCTTGTAAATCCAACACTGTACACAATTTCTGAAATATTCAAGTCGGTATTGATGATCAGGTCTTCAGACTTGGTCAATCGCACAGAACGAATATATTCGCAAACCGTCAAGTCGTGTTGAAACTTAAAACCTTCTTGCAACTTGGCAGCAGACAAACCAACGCGATCGCTCAAGTTTTCTACTTTATGGTCTAAGTCAGGGAACTCATTGATATATTCGGTGAGTTCTGCAATAGCTTTTATTTCCATTTTGGTTAAGGAGGTTGGCTCCATCTCCAAGTTGGCGATATCCTTATTATAGTGCTCTATTTCAAGCGCCAAAATGACGTTGACAATACCCTTGGTCAATAATTTTCTAACCAAACCTTCTTGTTGAATGCTTTGTAATTGTTTGATACTTTCGGCTATTTTAAGGTTATAAGAACCCACGTATACATAGTCGTCCGTTTTATCGGCAATAAAAGCTTCTTTTAAACTGGTGCTCCATAAAGAGTCCTGGCTTACTTGTGTGTTGACCGAAATGAGAGTGGCCACAGTTTCAACATCCTTTTCTATAAGAATGATGTTTTGACCAGAGATGATATTGGCGACAATACTCGTCTGGAAGGCATCAATAGCGTTCGTATGATTGTTGTCAGTGTCCTCTTCTGTATTCTTATGGAACGAATGGGATATTTTTCCTTTTGAGCAATACATGAAATTGACATGAGTTGCAAGGAGTGCGTCAATAGTGATCTCTATGCGCTCACTAGCGACGATATTAAATTCAAGTACAGATAGCCCGTCTTCCAATAGGATGGAACGGATGCTTCCGGTTGCAAAGTTATTTTTGATGTCAAGTTTATACTCGGTTGTACTTTTTGCTAACGTACCACCAATTTTACTTTGAAGTGTATCGAAAAAAGAATTAAGATCGTTTACTTTGGATGCAATTGTTATCATGGCGTGTTGTTTTTCTGGTTAATTAATACGGTGTTTAGATTCTACTTTTGACTCTGATTCGTGTCCAATACTCTTATGCGAGCATTTGTCGTAGAAAGAATGTTTTTAGGAAAAACCCGTGCTACTCTAGCATATTGTTTTTCTTGTTGTTCTGGATTGGTTTTCATAGGGTTTTGGTTTTTTAAGGTTGTTTTTATATATCTGATTTTACTTTTTTTCCAAAAATCCTGCTACTCCTAATAGAACAGCGGTTAATAATAAAAAATGAATCGAAGGTTTTAGTGCATACACAAAGTAACTTACTGCCCATGCAACTATCATGAGAATTGATACCGTGTAAAAAATCGTTTTCATTGTGAAATCATGATTCATCTTTTTACCTTCTTTTCTTCATTACAAAGATGGACCAACATACCGTATACTTTCTTACAGCATTTTCAGAATTGATTATAGAATTCCCATAAAAGCATGAAAAATCAGCCTATATGGATCATAAATGGCTTGAAATTTAGGAAGTTAGGAAGTTGTTAGGATGTAATTGGAAGGTAAACTGTAAAAGTGGCGCCTTGGTTTAGATGGCTTTCTGCTATTATATACCCCTGATGGTTTTCAACAATTTTCTTGCAAATGGAGAGTCCAATGCCTGTGCCTGAGTATTCGTTTTTGTTGTGCAGTCGGCTAAACAGGGTGAAAATTTGCTCTGCATATTCTTGGTCAAATCCAATCCCGTTGTCTTTGACCGTAATGGTATGGTAGCGGTTGTGTTTGGAGAATTTCACCTTAGGTAGATCGCTTATATCGGTTTGGGAATAACTTATGGTTATGACCGGCGCAACATTCTCACGACTATATTTTAGAGAATTGCTCATCAAATTTAGAAAGAGTTGTTTGATCTGAAATGGGATGACTTTCATAGAAGGAATAGAATCTGATGAGATCCGTGCTCTTTTATCCGATATGATTTCTGCCAAATCATGTTTGGCGGTCTCCAATAAGATGTTGAGGTTGGAATCTTCAAAAGCTTCTTCCGATTTATTCGTCCTTGAAAATTGGAGTAAGTCGTCTATTAAGGAGCGCATCCTCCCAGAAGATGATTTGATCCGCTGGATATATACTTTTCCATTACTGGATAAATTATCTTGTTCTTTCTCTTCCAACCTTGATATAAAAGTTTGGATCTTTCGGAGTGGTTCTTGCAAATCGTGGCTGGCAACATAGTTAAATGAGGCCAACTCTTTATTATTTCGTTCCAATTCAAGGTTTCTTTCTTCAATCAAACGGTAATTTACAATTTCGTCGGTAATGTCTGCTGTAGTTCCCAATAGCTTTTTGTGGCCATCGGAATCTATTAAAACTTTCCCATAAGCCTTAAAATGTTTGATGGTACCATTCTTCTGGATGATGCGATAATGTATGAAAGGCAAATCTTCGTTCTCCATCATTTTGTTGACTTGTTCCATGAGTTTGTCCAAATCATCAGGATGCGTAAAGGCTATAAAATTTTCAAGTGTAGGTTCAAAAGATTGCGGTTCTTCACCTAATAATCGGTAGAGGTTGTCTGAATACTCAAAGGTATTGTCCTCAATATGCCAAATCCAATTGCCATGTTTACTGATAATTTCAGATTGTGTGGTGGATTCCTTAAAAGTTTCTAAAAGCTCATTCTTTTCCTTTAAAATTTTTAAATTCTTGCTTATTTGAAGGTAGGTGAGGAGCAGAATTAAGAGTGAGATTATTAAAATATAATAGACAAACATAGGAGCATTTGAAAGGCTCCTTGAACTTCTTGCTTTTTTGGAACCCAACAATTCATTCTCATGAGTGGTCATTTCTAGCACTTTAAATCGCACACTGTTCATGGTTTGTCTACCTTCTCTAAAAGCCGAAATAAACTCAGCCGATTCTACCTCATTATTTTGGGCAAGTTGTAGGGTTTTTTCAAAAATCTTTAAACTATTATCAATTTTGAGTTCTAATTCGGCAATGTTTTCTTGATGCTCGGGTTGGTCTTTAGTAAGGTCCTTCAAGCGTTTTAAACTATTATCCAACTCAGATCCGCTCACCAATAAAGGTTCTAAAAACGTAGAGTCTTTAGAAATAATATACGCGCGTTTTCCGCTCTCAGCATCTTTTAGAGCCGAGAGTAACTTCTCCAGTTCAATATGTAATTGATAAGCGTCCTGAACCTCATCAAAAGATTCTGAGAGTTCCTTAACATATTTGTACGCAAAACCTCCCATGACCAAAACAATGAACAAACTCAAACCGAAAATGATTTTTAAGAAGCGTTCAGAATTATAAAGAGATTTGAGAAGCATGTTTATAAGCGTAATAAAAAATTATCTTTATTTAACCCACTGGTGTGGTATTGCCAATTCATGGTGACCACATCGGCCAGAATTTTCTTTAGAATCTTGAAGTCGTTAGGTTTTTTGATGTAAATATTGGCGCCATTTACAAAAGTATCCTCGATATCCTCTTCAGAGGCGGAGGTAGAATATATGGCAATGGATAAGTTTTTAAACCTTGGGTTCATTTTAATCTCTTTCAAACATTCTAACCCTGATTTCATGGGCATGTTCAAATCTAAAAAAAGAATGTTTGGTAAAATTGAATCGGATTGATTTAGGGCGTTCATGAGTTCAATACCATCCTTATAGACGTCCACTTTGGTCTGCATCTTCAATTCTTCAAAGGCATCTGTAAAAAATAGGCGATCATCTTCATCATCATCTGCCAATACTACATAAGTGTATTCTTCCCGCATAGTGTTAATAATTAATTCTTATTGGAACTTAACTCTCTTCTTTTAGCAATAATTCTTTGAAAGGTGGTGGGCGTAATGCCGGTTGTGTTTTTAAATTGGGTACTTAAATGTGCAACACTAGAATATTGTAATCTATAGGCAATTTCCGTTAAGGATAAGTCAGTATTGATCATCAGCGATTTTGCATGTTCAATCCTTTGAAGGATGATAAAGTTTTCAACGGAGGTGTACGTAACTTCCGAAAACAGATTTGAAAGGTAGCCATAGCTATGGCCTAATTTTTCCGATAGATAAACCGAACTTTTCACATTCATGGTCTCGTTGGCATTCAATACCATATCTATAATGGTGTCTTTTATTTTCTGCACCAAAATCACCTTTTGATTCTCTATTTTTTCAATGCCATAATCTTTAAGAATGGCGTTAAATGCTTTCATCTTATCATCAGGGACTTCTTCTAAAAACTCGATCTCGCCAAAATTCAACATCCGGTACTTAATACCAAGTCCGGTCAGTTTCTCTTCAATGACCTTGGTACAGATGCGCTTAAAATCAAATTTAATAAAGATTTTCATATCGTGCGAAATTGATTGCGAATGTAAAAAATATTTTTAAATTTAAACACCATCTTTCCCTACTAAAACCTACTCCTATTAAGAGTTTGTGGGCGCTGTCGAATTTAAACATATTTTAGGTTTTTAAAATGTTCTCTTTATCTCAAAAGCCAAATATGATACTCTAATACCCGTTTCTAAATACAGGTTATTCAGCAGGCAGATAGATGTCAAACCTAGCGCCTTCATTTAACTTTCCTTTTGCGAAAATATAGCCCTCGTGATTTTCAATGATTCGTTTAACGATGGCAAGGCCAATACCCGTTCCAGAATATTCGTCCTTACTGTGAAGGCGTTGAAATACCTCAAATATTTTCTCGTTGTAGTCGGGTTCAAAACCAATGCCGTTATCTAAATAGCTGATATGATAAAAATGGTCGTAATCTGTTAATGAACCGACGGCCAGATTACTCGCTTCTACTTTTTCGCAATTAATTTCTATGATTACAGGATGATCTGTTTTGCCGAATTTCATGGAATTGCTGATCAAGTTATGCATGATTTGTTTGAACTGTACAGGAATAGCCTGAAGTGTACAGACGTTATGAAGTTTAAGAGTCACATGATTTTCCTCAAATTCTTCACTTAAGGTTTCTTTTACATCTTCAATAATTTCTGAAAGATCAACAGCTTCAAATGTTAGTTCTTGAACGCCGGTTCTGGAATAGGCGATTAAATCTTGAATTAGATTCTGCATCCTATAGGCCGACTTCTGCATCCGATTGAAGTATTTCTTGGCATTATCCGATAGCGATTCATATTCGGTTTCTAGAATACGGGATGAAAAAGTTTGGATTTTCCGTAAAGGTTCCTGTAAATCGTGGCTGGAGATATAAACAAAGGACTGCAATTCCTTATTTATTTTTTCAAGATCTATATTCTTTTCTTTTAATTCGTTCGTTCGTAAGTGCACCATATTTTCCAACTCCGTGGTAAACATTTTTTGCTCTTGGATGTCGGTACTTGATCCCACCCACATTTTTATGTTCCCGTCGGGATCCTTTTGTGGGATGGCACGGCTTAACTGCCAACGGAATTCGCCAGTATGCTTTTTAAAACGATGTTCAATCAAAAAATCCTTACCGGTACGGACCGCTTTTGACCACTGTCTGATATTTTTTTTCCAGTCGTCTGGATGCACTATCTGGATCCATCCCTCTGTATTTATTTGTTCAGGAGTCAGTCCTGAATAATCATAAACATATTGATTAAAATAGTTGAGATTGCCCTCCGGATCTGAGGTCCAAACATGCTGTGGCATAGAGTCGGCCAAAAGCCGGAACTTTTCTTCCCGCTCCAATAATTGTTGTTGAAAAGTCCGTTCTTCAGTAATCTCCCTGACCGTTCCAAGCATGCGGTAAGGTTGCTTCTTGTCGTCATAAAACAGTTTGCCTTTGGCATCTATCCAATGTAGAGATTGGTCTTTCCAGACTACTCTTGATTGATAATGAAGAACGCCATCTACATAAGCCTTTGCAAAGGCTTTTTTCCTTATGATAAGATCCTCTGGATGGAGATGGGCAATAATATCTTTATGGGTCAATTGTGTTTTTTCAGGAAAGCCTAAAATCTCATAGCAACGGTTAGAGGCGACAATTTCGCCAGATTTTAAATTGACATCATAAACGCCAAGTTCACTGGCTTCAATTATAAGTTTTAGTTTTTCTTCGTTTTCCTCTATCAAATGTTTAGCCTTTACAGTAGCCGTGACATCTGTAGCGACTACCATAACTCCAGAGATGGTATTATTTTCTTTTAATGGGTGGTAAACAAAATTGTAATAGCCCGTTTCTGTCATACCATATCGGTTGATACGAATTGGGAATTCGAATCCGTGGAATGGATTTCCGGTTTTGTAGATTTCGGCAATGATTGGTGCGATCGTTTCTTTGGCTTCAGGTAGGGTCTCAAAAAGCGGTTTCCCTACAAATTGATCTTCCGTTCGGTCTATTAATTGTAAGTAATTTTCATTTGCCATTTCTATTATATTTTCTGGTCCTCGGAAAATGACAATACCTAAGGGCGCCTGCATAACAGTATCACGGAATCTTTTTTCGCTTTCTTCTACTTTTTGTTTGGCTTCATTGAGTTCGGTCACATTGGCAGCTGTATTCATTACAGAATGTACATGACCAGAGGCATCAAGCAATGGCGTAAAATTGTAATTGTAATAAAAAACATGCAATTCGCCGTTTATTTCGATTTCAATTCTCTGGTTTTTGGCTTGAAAGGGAATGCCGGTTGCTAAAACACTACGGATCTGATCAAATATATGTTGGCTTCCAAATTCTGGAAGGATATCGGAATACAACTTTCCTACCACATCATGTCCTTTTCCCCAAGCTTCCATAATGGATTGATTGGCAAGCGATATCCGCATCTCTTCGCCTGCAAAAACTCCAATAGGAAAGGGCGCGCTGTTAACCAAGGCGCGCATATTTTGCTCACTCTCTTCTACCTTTTTCCGTGCTTCCACCTGCGGCGTCACATCAACGCCAATAGCCATTATCCCATTAATTTTCCCTTCACTATCATAAAGTGCTTCAAATGAAAAATTAATATAAAACATTTGCAATTCCCCATTTGTTGAAAATGTTACCGGCATTTCAGGAGTTGAAAAACGATTTCCGGTTTTCGCCACATCATCAACAAAGTTTTTGATGCCTTGTGACAAAAGTTCTGGCATGGCTTCAAAAATGGGTTTATTTAAGATCTGTTCTTTTGTTCTTCCCCAAATTTCTAGCGCTAGTTTATTGGCAATTTCCACGCGATAGTCAACACCTCTCATTATAGCTATGGCAACAGGAGCTTGAAGAATCATGAGTCGAAGCAGTCTTTCGCTTTCTTCAATTTTTTTTCTTTCCAATACCCTATTGGTAATGTCTTCCAGAGTGCCGGTCAATCTATAGGCAACTTTTTCTTCGTTAAACCATGCTCTGCCCTTAGCATGAACAATAATGGGTTTACTTGAATTGGGACTTAAAATGCCGTACTCTATGTCGTAACTATCGGAAGACGGATCTTTCAAGACTTTGGCAATGGCCTTGATGACGCGTTCCTTATCTTCTTCTACGATAAGATCAAGAGCGTGGTTGAGTTGAATTTGTTCTGCTTGAGGTAAGCCAAACCACGTTTTTAACCTTGTATTGGCAGAGAATTTATTGGTTGCAGGGTTATAATCAAAAGTGCCTAGTTGAACGGAGTTTATAACAAATTCCAGTTCGTTTTTGTTCTCTCTTAAAGCGTCTTCAGCTTTCTTTTTTTTGGTTGTTTCTATGATGGTCACCAAAATACCGCCCACTTCGCCATTAGACATTCTTATTGGGCTGTATGCAAAATCAAAATAACAGATTTCAATCTGCCCGTTTCGGTTCAATGGCAACATAAAATCTGAAAAACCTATCGGTTTTCCTTCCATGACGCCATCAAACATTGGTTCTACCGTATCCCAAATTTCTGAGAAGGATTCCTTTGTGCTGCTCCCTAAAGCTTGAGGATGTTTGTTGTCACCTAAAATTGGACAATAGACGTCGTTATAAATTTGGGTATAGTCCTTGCCCCATGCTATGTACATCCCAAAAGGATTGTTGAGCATAACACTTACCATAGTTTTTAAACTCTCTGGCCAGGTTTCTGGGTCGCCTAAGGGCGTTTGACGCCAGTCTTTGGCTCTTATGAATTTACCCATTTCGCCACCACCTTCCAGAAAATGATATGTTGAACTGTTAATAGACATGCTTTAACTTAAGGTTGAATAATAAAATTATCTCTCGAACGTGGTTGAATTGTTGTTGTACCAAATAGCGCCACTACTTTTTTAATGACACTTTTTATACTTCCAAACTCTGCTGGCTTTTGAATGTAATGATGAGCGCCCAATTCGTATAAATCATTGACAACGGTATGGTCAAGAGAAGTAGAGTAGATAATAATAGGAATATGTGATAAGACATTGGAAGCTTTAATTTCTGCGATACATTCCATGCCCGATTTTTTTGGCATATTAAGATCCAGAAAAATCACGTTTGGCTGGGAATCGGGATCGTTTACTAAAAATTTCATGAGTTCCACCCCGTTATTTAATATGGTGAGCTCACAAACACCTGAGATTTCATCTATGGCATCCTTAAAAAAATCACAGTCGTCAATATCATCATCTGCAAGTAAGAGGTGTAGTTTTGTGTTTTCCATTTTATTAATATTCGAGCAAAATTGTTTTAAAAATCGTGTGGTTTTTTTGGTTTAAGAACTTACTATTTTTTAAAAACAATAGATTTTGGTGTGCGTATTAAAACTGAAAAGTTACTTGTAAAAATAAGACAGCACCAACGTCCGATGAAACATCCTACCTGCGGTCAATATGCAGATGTGGAAACATTACAATATTTATTTATGAAGCACTAAAGTAGTAATTAATTTGGTATTGTGAGCTGAGATTGATTTTCGTGTATTTTTAATTTATATGATGCTACGTAATAACTATATAACAGCCTAATCGGTCTTATTACCTTGAGTCGGGTTTAGATTACTTCATTGATTTGTCAGAATAGTGAAAGATTAGAAGGGGTTTCAAGTTCTTGGAAGATAAAACAAAGCGTAAATGGACCTATCAAAGTACTTTATCAATGGTATATAATTTTATGTTCACAATTTTGAATTTGAGTTCGTGACTTTGTTAAATGAGGCGGAATTTATGTTATTTTTAATCCACAATATAAGGTAGTGAGATGATTAGCATAAATAATGTTGATGGTGATAAAAACAGCGATTGGCTAATTAGGCGCTATGAATCTTATCAGTTTTGTGGTCCGTCGGTATCTGATAAATTTATTCCCCGTCCGTATATCTATCTTATGTTTCATTTTAAAGACCGGCCTTTCATAACTCAAGATCTACCTATACAATTAGAATCACTATTTGTGGCGCCCATTGTTCCTGCAGCGTTCACACTGACCTTTCAGGGAGAGATGGATAGCTTGGCAGTAGCTTGCAATGCTACAGTATTTTCGCGGGTTTTTGAGGTCGATTTGTCACCCGTTTCCAAGCGAAGTATAAATTTGCCACAACCTAGCTTTTATCAGCTATGGCAAACGCTTGCAGATTTGACCACCACCGATGAGCGCATTGCTTATTTCTCGGAGTTTATTAATGCAGTACAAAAGAGCTGTTATTGTCCAGATGCCGTGGACATGCTCTACAATAAAATTGTCGAAAAGAGCATTACAACGCCGTTAAAGACAATTATACAAGAGTGCCATGCCAGTAAAAGTACGTTGCTCCGAAAATTTGTCAAACGTACAGGCGTGAGTCCAAAAACCCTCGCCAGAATTGTTCGATTAGATTATTTATGGGCAAAAATAAGAGATGAGCATGCCGTGGATTATCAAAGCTTGGTGTTTGATGGCAATTATTACGATCAGTCCCATTTCATAAACGACTTCAAGGCCATTGTTGGTGAAACTCCAGGTTATTTTTTTAATCGTAATCTCAGTATTGTGAAACTATTTTCAGGGAAGACAACGGAAAATAATTGAGACTTTTTTCCAATCAAAGAAATTCTGTCTAGTATAACTTCATGCCTTAATAAAAATCATTTCAGCCTAATGTGCTTAGTGGCATCCGATTTCCTTTTCCTTTCATGACAATAATTTTGGAGGATTTGGAGAACTAGCGAAATGGAATTTCAAATCCTAAAAAATAACACCATGAAAAATTTGAGATTAAAATTGAGCATTCTGATTGTAATGGCCTGTGTTACAAATCCTCTTTTTGCTCAGGAAATGGACGCCGAGGGGTGTAAAGACCATCCGTTTTTCAATCGCCTTGAAAACTATTATATCGACGGCTGTAAAGAGAATTATAATGAATATGAGTTCATGATGGGCAATGACAAAACCCAAACCTTGGAAGGCAATCTCATTGATATTCTTTACACTTATGATGGCCCTTTCGGTCCGAATTTACCGAGCAAATTACAGGTCATCAGAAACTACGAAAATGCGGTTGCCAAAATGGGTGGGAAGAAAGTGTATTCAAGAACTACCGATGATGGTGGTTGGACGGGCGCGACATTTCATCTCCAAAAGGATGGCACCCAATATTGGTTGGGAATTTACAATTTAATCAATAATCCGGTGGACCAGTTTACTTTAGTTCTTCTGACCATTGAAGGAATGACGCAGGAAATTACAGCCAATGAAATGTTTGAAAAAATAGATTCTGGCCTTCCGTTGGCACTTTATGTTCATTTTGAAACTGGAAAATCCACCATAAAAAGCGAATCTGAACCTATAGTTGAAGCGCTTTACCAAATGATGTATGAGAACCCAACACTCCATATTTTAGTGGAAGGCCATACGGACAATGTGGGCAACAAAACTTCCAATCAGACCTTGTCAGAACAACGCGCTACAAGTTTAAAATCGGCTTTAGTGAATAAGGGCATCGCTCCGGATAAAATTAAAACTGTTGGCTTTGGACAGGACCAACCACTTGAGGACAACAGTACCGATGATGGAAAAGCAAAAAACAGGCGTATCGAAATTAAAAAGATATAAATCCACTGGCCGGAATTTTATAAGAAATATTATTAGCAAAATTACTATATTAGTGTCCTGTAAATGAACGAATTTTCTGTTTTAAAATGGATTTTCCGTTAAAAACCACCTGTTTATGATTGGATATATAGTTTTGGGCGTTATTGTCCTACTTGTTTTTTTAATGGTTTCAGTGTTCAACAACTTTGCCAAAAACCGAAATGTGGTAAAGGATGCGTGGGGCAATATTGATGTGGCCCTGAAGCGCCGCTACGATTTGATCCCGAATCTTGTGGAAACAGTAAAAGGCTATGCCACACACGAAAAAGAAACCTTGGAAAGGGTCATTCAAGCACGTAATGCGGCCATGCAAGTTCCGGATGGCGATATCAATGCTCAGATAAAGGCAGAAAACCAACTGCAACAAACGTTGCGCAGTATTTTTGCGCTTAGTGAAGCTTATCCCGATTTAAAGGCAAACGCCGGCTTTCTCGATTTGCAGAACAAACTCAACGAGATTGAAGAAAATCTTGAACGTAGTCGCCGTTATTATAACGGAACGGTCCGCGAGAACAATACCTATGGCGAAAGTCTTCCAGGTGCTTTGTTTGCTAGTGTCCTCAAATACCAACATTTCGACTTTTTTGAAGCCGATGCCGCTAGCCGTGAAAACGTGAAAGTGAGTTTTTAGCAACTTAATTATCTTTGAATCCCCGCGGCATTTCCTTATGCTAATTTTTGAAGCGCACCATTTCTGCCTTCTTTAGACCTGTGTCAATGAAACAGCTATTCGTCTTATTTCTCGCTTTTCTAAGCCTAAATTTTGGGTATGGCCAAGATTTTACGGTCAATCATTATACGGTGGATATCACCATCCATGAAGAAGGCTATTTTGATGTGATAGAAAAATACGATTTGACTTTCGAAATGCCAAAACACGGGATTTATAGGGACATCCAAACCAAGTATGATCTTTTGACTGAAGCTGGCAACCAAGACATCCGAAAGATTGAAATTAGTGATGTTGCCGTGCCTGATCATAAGTTTAAAACACCCTTCGGATTTGAACAGAAGTTGACGGGAACTTATCAAATAAAAATTGGAGATGCTGACAACACTGTTATGGGACCGCAACAGTATGAAATCAGATACCGTGTGCACAACGCTTTTCTATATGAAACCGATGGAGTCAAATTCTATTGGAACTTAAAACCTAGCGATTGGCAAACTACTTTTAATACTATTGAATTTAAGATCCATTTACCATCTTCAGTTGCGGTAGGCTCAGAGGATGTGTTTGTATATTCCGGTGCGGTAGGAGAAACTGCACCGAGTCAGGAAATTGAAATTACTGTAGCAAATAACCAAGTAGAAGGCAGAAGCAAACCTAACTTTAATTCCTATCAAGGGCAAAGTGTGACCATCTTAATAAATTTGCCACCAAATTCCATTGCAGAAATTAAACCGTTATGGCCTTTTTGGACGGATTATGGTTGGGTATTTGTGTTGGCGGTGCTGCTTGGAGGTTTTTATATGACTTGGTTGCGATTTGGAAAGGATGATAAAGTGATCAGCATCACCAGTTATTTTCCACCAGCCGGCATGGATCCTGCCATGGCTGGATTCTTGATCAATGATGCCGATGATATTTCCGATCTAATTTCCTTGATTCCCTATTGGGGTTCCAAAGGGATCTTAAGAATTGAGGAGATTCCAAAAAAAGGCTGGTTTTCATCTGCGGATACCAAATTAATTGCTTTAAAACCTTTGCCCGACGACGCTTCCAGCTATGAAAAGACCATTTTTGAGGGGCTGTTTGGTAGGTCCATCATTCCAGATACTACGGAAGTTCTCATCAGTAGTTTAAAAAATAAATTCTATACCACCATGAGCAGTGCGCGCGGTACATTAAAAAAAGCCGCCAAACCATATTATGATTCACAGGCCAGAAAGGTTCAGATTGTTACCTATGTAATGCTTGTTTTATTGGCTCTGGCCTTGGCGCCTCTGTTGTTATTTGTTTGGGGCTTTGTGGCCATGTTTGCAGTTGTTATATTAACGGTGTTCTTATTCTTTATGAACAAGCATATGATAAAAAAGAATGCCAAGGGGAATACTGTATTTTCTGAATTGAAAGGTTTTAAACAATTCATAAAAGTAGCCGAGCTTAATAAATTAAAAATGCTGATTGCGGAAGACCCTTCCTATTTTGAAACGACTATGGGATATGCACTGGCCTTTGGACTGTTTGATAAATGGGCCAATAAGTTTGATGCGTTAAATATACCACCACCACAATGGTATAGTTCAACCTCTACAATGCCTTTGACCATGAACAGTTTTTCCAATTCATTTGCAAATACGATGTCATCGGCAAAATCGACCATGGTGAGTTCACCAAGCAGTAGTGGCTCTTCTGGAGGTGGAGGTTCATCGGGAGGTGGATTTGGCGGTGGCGGTGGCGGTAGCTGGTAAGTAGGTATGATTATTTAAAACTGTATTAGAAAGCATGAAAAAACCCCCTAAAAAGGAGGTTTCTCAAATATGATGTTCTATTTCAATTTACAATTACGCAATATCTTCAAGCGTTTTTACGCGATTGAGCGTGCCTTGTATATCATCTAATTGTGACTGCAATACACTTTGCACCTTAGGTAACAAAGGTTTGTCTTTTATCGCATCGACATATTCATCAACACTCGCTTTTTCGCCACGAATCACTTCTTCCAAAACAGCTTCATCGTCATTCCCGGCTAGAGAGCTTTTAATGTCAATCCATGCACGGTGTAAAGTTCCGGTGACACTGCCACTTTCTTTAGGAGTTTCACCTAAATCGCGCAACTCTTTGTCAATTGCCGTAGCAAAGGTGCTTCGTTGCAAGGCTTGTTGTTTTAAAAAGTTTTTTAATGCTGGATTTTTAGCATCCTGCATCGCTTTTTTATAGCCTTTTTCGGCGTCGTAATTCTTTTCTATGATACCTTGTAAAACATTGACGGTATCTTTATGTGTTTGTTCTCTAGCTTCTTCTAATGAGGTTTTCATGAGTTTATAATTTTTAAGTTCATCACTAAATTACAAAGATCAGAACCTAAATTATCTTAAAGAAATCTTATTTGGGATAGGATTAACATTGAGGTTTTGTTTTCTTAAAGAATGTTAAAGCACCCTTTAAAATATCCAATTGAATGGTTTTTTGGAAGCTCGTAGATGATTTATTTAATTATTCATTAGGCCATTAAACATTCAAGTATGGTACAGAGCGAGCGCAAACAAGGGCATAGTCATGACAATTTTTAAAAATGAAAAATGATTTCAATACGTCCTAAATATTAACGTTTTTAAGCTTTCCCGATGTGCTAAAAGTTAACCTCATAATGCTATTAATCAGCTAGGGAAATTTAGGGTTTATTAGTGAAACCCATATTCCAAAAGCCGGAGGCGCATTGGAATATGCTGGTTGAACTAATCCCGCATTCGTGCGTGATCTAAACCCATGTTCCAAAAGCCGGAGACGCATTGGAATATGCTGGTTGAACTAATCCCGCATTCGTGCGGGATCTAAACCCCTGTCTGCCGCCAGGCAGGCAGAACCCAAAATCGGAGCGCATTGGGTTTTGATGATCGGCTCAAAATTTCATGAATTTCCTACCGACTACTTCTGATTGTTGGAATCTGAGGGTTTTTCTGCTAATAAGTGGATACCTCTAAGTTCATTTCCCAACGACGAGGTTTTATAATAAAGCAAAATGTTTTTAGCTCGTAACGAGTCGTTTGTCTGACGAATATAAATATTTTTTGTTTTGTTAAACTATTTTCGAAAAAAGGATGCTCACATTTAAAAATTCCTCCGATGTATTTTTTTAACCATATAAAAGCTATTAATCATGAGACAAATCTTACTAATTTTCTCACTGTTCTGTGCCTCGTACATGACAGTGAATGCGCAAACCAACACCTGGACCGGTGCTGGAGCTAATGCCAATTGGAATACTGTTGGCAACTGGAGTTCGGGAGCGGTACCAACGGTTGCCAATGATGTTGTGATTCCTACTGGGAAAACAGTTATTATTAATGTTGCCGCGTCCGTAAAGTCCATTGTGGTGCAAGGAACCTCAACCATTACCATCAGCAATAATTTAAGTTTTACGAATGCGTCATCATTTAGTGCCAATACAACCGTTAATTGGAATAACAGTTCACTCACTGGTGGTGGCACGTTAACCAATAATGGAACAGTTAATTTAACAACAGGTAGCGTCAGATATATTTCAGGAGCTACAACTATTATTAATAACGGATTGTTTACCATGCCAAATGGTGGCTATTTGCGTATATATGACAAAGCAGTTTTTAACAACGCGTCAAATGGTGTTTTTGATATCCAATCGGATGCTGTAATTGATAATAATGGAAGTGGGCATAATTTTAATAACCAAGGTTTATTGAAAAAATCAAGTGGTGATGGTATCGCTTACATTGATTGCTCATTAAGCAATTCAGGAACGATTGCGGTTGAAAGTGGCAATATAAATATGAGATCACTTGCCAAGACCTTCAATGGCGGAACTTATAATGTGACGGCAGGAAATTTTTTGTCGTTTAATTCACAAATCAACGTTAGTGGCACACTCACTGGCGCCCTCAATGGATCTCTCTATTGGGCTGGCAATGTTTCTGTTGCTAATACTGCTGAATTTAATTTTACTGGAAGTACACAGGTACAATGGGCAAATAGCAGTCTTGTAGGTGGCGGTGTTTTGACCAATGCCAGTAAAATAAGTTTGGTCACTGGTAGTGTACGCTATATTTCTGGAGGCACCAGATTAAACAACACAGGACTAATTACGATGCCTGACTCTGGTTATTTGAGACTTTATGATACCTCGATTTTGAACAATCAGTCTACCGGCATTTTTGATTTACAATCAGATGCTGTAATTGATAATAATGGATCTCAAGCTCATAATTTTAATAACCAAGGCTTATTGAAGAAATCAAATGGAGCTGCAATAGCATACATAGACTGTTTTTTAAGTAATACAGGAACCATAACTGTTGAAAGTGGCAATTTAAATATGAGATCACTAACTAAGACTTTCAATGGCGGTACTTATAATGTAACGGCAGGAAAATTTTTATCATTTAATTCACAAATTAATGTCAGCGGTACACTTAAGGGCTTACTTAACGGTGCTCTCTATTGGGCTGGCAATGTATCTGTAGCTGATGCCGCAACCTTTAACTTTACCGGAACCTCACAGGTACAATGGGCAAACAGCAGTCTTTTAGGTCGTGGTGTTTTGACCAATATGAGTAAAATAGGTTTAGTTACTGGTGCTGTGCGCTATATTTCTGATGGCACCAGATTAAACAATACAGGTGTGATTTCGATGCCTGATCAAGGTTATTTGAGACTTTATGATACCTCCGTTTTGAACAATCAAGTTGGAGGTGTTTTCGATTTACAATCAGATGCTGTAATTGATAATAATGGATCTCAAGCTCATAATTTTAATAACCAAGGCTTGTTGAAAAAATCAAAAGGAACTGCAGTAGCGTACATAGACTGTTATTTAAGCAATTCAGGAACCATAACTGTTGAAAGTGGCAATTTAAATATGAGATCACTTGCCAAAACCTTCAATGGTGGAACTTATAATGTAACAACTGGAAATTTTTTGTCATTTAATTCACAAATCAATGTTAGCGGTACACTCAAAGGTTTACTTAACGGATCTCTCTATTGGGCGGGCAATGTTTCTGTTCCAACTGATGCAACTTTTAGTTTTACTGGCACCACTCAGGTGCAATGGGCAAATAGCAGTCTTATAGATGGCGGAACTTTGACCAATGCCAGTAAAATAAGTTTGGTCACTGGTGGTGTACACTATATTTCAGGAGACACTAAATTGAACAACACTGGAATCATAACGATGCCTGAAAGTGGTTACCTGAGGTTTTATGATACCTCCGTTTTGAACAATCAGGTTGGAGGTGTTTTCGATTTACAATCAGATGCTGTAATTGATAATAATGGTTCTAGAGCTCATAATTTTAATAATTTAGGTTTACTTAAGAAATCGGGAGGAACCGGCACCGCCCACATTGATAGTTATTTGAGTAATTCAGGAACAATAAGCGCAGATAGCGGTAACCTAAATTTGAGATCGCTTGCCAAAACCAATACCGTAGATGGTATTATCAAAGGTATAGCAACTATCACGCTACCACCTCCTGCCAATTTCACCAATGATGGTACGTTTGCACCTGGTGGCTCTCCGGGAACATTGACTGCAGTGGGAACCTATAAATCATCAGCTACTTCTATATTGGATGTTGAGTTGAACGGTCTTGTACAAGGGACAGAATATGACCTTTTGGCCATTACCGGAACCAATGTTATTTTTAATGGACGTGTTAACGTGACCTTGAATTTTGCACCAACTGTGAATGCTGAATTTATTGTGGCCACAACCTCTGGTACAATTAGCACCTGCAATTTAGCGACGACAACTTCAACGGAATTTGACGGTAGGCTTTATACTTTTAATGTGTCCTGTAGAAATGGTAAACAAGTTGTTCTTAGATTACAAAGTGTGGTTTTAGGAATAGATGATTTTGAGTTGGCGGAATCAAGTATAAAATTATACCCAAACCCAGTTAGAAATTTATTGACTATTAAGAACACCAACAATTTAGAACTAGAAAGTGGTCAAATCATAGATTTCACAGGAAAAGTGATTACCACTTATGATCTTAAAAACATGGGAATCACCAAAGAGATTTCATTGGAAAATTATGCCAGTGGCATGTACTTCTTGAAAATAAATGGTGCCAATGGTGCCATTACCAAACGTATTGTCAAAGAATAATAAGATAAGGTTAGTTTTAGTTTTTTTATTAAGGCCATCAATTTAGGTTGGTGGCTTTTTTTTATGCTGACATTTTTTATACTTAACGATGATATAGTAATAAGCCAGAGGCTATTAGTTCAGGGGATTGTTTTTTGGTTTATTGTTGAGAGAGTCATTAGAAATAATGGCTCTTTTATATTGAAGCTATTCAAAATATGCGATCATAACGCGTATTGACAATTGTTTAGGTCGATTTTTTAAAAGGTGTTGCCTCTAAGAATTTTCCATCCTTAAATGCGACAAAATCAATGCAAACAAATTGTGGTCTGAAAAAATAGAGTTAACTTTAACTGTTGTAAAGATGCCTATTTTCGACATTTTGAAGTGTTATAAATATGTTTAATTATGGCACTATTATTAAAATGAAACAGAGCACAATTTAATATTGCGTTCTGATTAAATTTTGTTTACCAACCTAAAAAAGGTCTCATAAATCCGCGCTAATTCCTATGAAAAAAATGATTTTTTTATTCCTTCTGGCTGCTTTTCAATTAGGCAACGCCCAAATGAAGGTAGATGATGTTAAAACTTTTGTCCTGGAAAATGGAATGAAGTTTTTGGTTGTTGAGGATTTTTCCATTCCAAATGCAAATATGTACTTGTTCTACAAAGTTGGCAGCCGTAACGAATATCAAGGCATAACTGGATTGTCACATTTTTTTGAACATATGATGTTTAATGGCGCCAAAAAATACGGTCCAAAAATGTTCGATCAAACCATGGAATTCAACGGGGGTTCTAATAATGCGTATACGACCCAAAATGTAACGGTCTATACCAATTGGTTTCCTGCCTCCGCAGCGGAGGTAATGTTCGATCTAGAAAGTGATCGAATTGCTGATTTGAGTATAGAACCTTCCATGGTTGAAAGTGAACGTGGCGTTGTATTGAGTGAGCGCAGAACGGGCCTTGAGAATTCTCCCTGGAGACAACTCTCCGAAAGCGTTCAGGCGACCGCTTTTAAGGAACATCCTTATCACTGGTCGGTGATTGGCTATGAGGATGATATGAAGAATTGGACGCAAAGTGATTTGGAACGCTATTTTAAAACCTATTACGCTCCCAACAATTGTGTAGTGATAGTTTCTGGAGCGCTTAAGTTTGAGACTGTAAAAGCATTGGCCGAAAAATACATGGCGCCCATTCCGTCACAGCCAGAGCCACCTAAAGTACATAGCGTTGAGCCGCCACAAACGGGAGAACGGAGAATAACCGAACAGAGAGAAGTGGCCACGCCTTATCTTATGGTTTCCTACCATACCCCTGAAACGCAGCATGAGGATTATTATGCCCTCAACATGTTGAGCTCTGTTCTGGGCAGTGGACAATCTTCCCGATTATATTCGGAATTGGTGGATAAAAAACAATTGGCCACACAGGTTTTTACATCCTTTGGAACTTCATTTGATCCTAATTTGTTTTCCATTGGTGCCGTTGCAAATAAAAATGTTGACGAATCCGATTTGGAAAATGCTATCTACATGGAAATCGATAAGATAAAAACTGATGGAATCACTGAAAATGAACTTCAGAAGATCAAGAATCAGAAATTGATGGAATTTTATAACCAAGTGGAAACAATCAACGGAAAATCCAATACGTTGGGGACTTATGAACTCTTTTTTGGAGATTATAAAAAAATGTTCAGTGCGCCCGAAAACTATAACAAGGTCACGGTAAAAGACGTTCAAGAGGTGGCAAAAAAATATTTTTCGAAAAGCAACAGAACGGTGGGAGTTTTAAAATCAAACGTTGAAAATTAAGGTAGAAATCAGATGAAAAAAGTAATCTTAGTTATAATGGTCATGCTGGTAACTCCGGCAATTATAGTGGCACAGTCATTTCAATTGCCGGAATACACCACATTTACTTTGCCCAATGGTTTGGTAGTGAACTTAATGGAGCAGAAGGAGGTTCCTGTAATTGCCGTTAACATCATACTTCCAGCGGGAGCCATCTACGATGGCGAGAAAGCGGGATTGGCTTCTCTTACTGCCGATGCTCTTAAATTGGGAACCAAGAATTACACCAAAACCCAACTGGATCAAGCATTGGATTTTGTTGGTGCCAACCTAAATACCTTTGCACAAAAAGAATATGCTTCTTTATATGCAAAGTTTGCTGCAAAGGATAAGGAAACCATCCTCAATCTTGTTAAGGAAATACTGCTCTATCCTACCTTCGATGAGACCGAATTTGAGAAGGAAAAAAACCGTGCACTTGTTGCGATCGACAGACAGAAAGAAAGTCCGAGAAGTATTATTCCATCTTATTTTGATTTCTTGATTTATGGAAATCACGTTTATGGGAATATTCCCCAAGGGACTGCAGCAAGTTTAGGGGCGTTAAAAACTTCGGATTTAAAAGCTTTCTACAATGCCAATTATATTCCGAATGGCTCAGCGATGAGTATCGTAGGAGATTTTTCAAGCAAGGAAATGAAGGCCATGATTACCAAATTGTTTTCAGAATGGAAAAAATCTTCAAGCGATAAAGACAATTTGGCTTCAAAACCATTGCCAAAGATTTCTGAGTCTAAAGTATTGCTGGTTAACAAAGACGATGCAAAAGAATCAACATTCTATATAGGATCTCAAGGTATTAACAGAAACAATCCAGAGTTTGTGGATATTTCAATTATCAACACCTTATTTGGCGGTCGATTTACCTCCATGTTAAATGATGAATTAAGGGTGAACTCCGGATTGACCTACGGGGCAAGAAGCAGTTTTGAGCCTTTGAAATACGGCGGCTCTTTTGCCATTTCAACCT
This sequence comes from Gelidibacter gilvus, assembly GCF_004115975.1. GTDB lineage: Bacteria > Bacteroidota > Bacteroidia > Flavobacteriales > Flavobacteriaceae > Gelidibacter > Gelidibacter gilvus. The sequence goes on from NZ_SDDZ01000001.1 coordinate 689,999, forward strand.
TTACGGCCAATGAAACCACCGAAGCTGCATTGGATAAAGCCTTTGAAGTTTTAAACACCCTGCATAGCAAAGGTTTAGATGAGCAGTCTTTAGCATCTGCCAAAAATTATGTCAAAGGGCAGTTTCCTCCAAAATATGAAACGGTCAGTCAACTTTCAGGCTTGCTTGGCGAAATGTTTTGGTATGATTTAGATAAGTCCTACATCAATAATTTTCAAAAAAAGGTGGATGTACTCGATCTTAAAAAAGCCAATGAAATTATTGAGACCTACTTTCCTAAAGACCATCTACAGCTAGTCATCATAGGAAAAGCCTCGGAAATAAAGGCAATTGCTGAAAAATACGGAAAGGTTATTGAAACTGAAATCAATACCTATCCCCAAATGTAATTTTTGAATTCTATTTTCCCGAACGAATAGCAATGCAGTATTTTAGATAAGAGGAGATGAACAAGGTGAAGTCAGTTCTTTATCTTCTTGATTTCCTTCTTAAGAAATAGATTATTGCAAGAATCATTAATGTCAAAAGAATCCAAACAAGATAATTTGGAGAAGAAGCGAGTTCAATAGGTGTTGTATCCCCAATAAGCACCAATCCCGCCCAATATTGAGGATGCGCCGTGCGTCCTTCGGCAGTAGAAATATAATCGAGCTTAGCTTGTTGTAGCGCTTTATCTTTTGTCCAACCTTTTTTGAGATAATCATAAAAAGACTCAATAATCGTGGCGCTTGATTGTTCATCTATTTTCCAAAGGCTTGTCAATATGCTTTCACTTCCTGCATAATTGAAAGCGTGTGCCAAGGAGATCATGCCTTCTCCAGCTTGATAGCTAGGTTTTCCGGTTTCACAAGCGGTTAAAATGGCAAGGTTGGATTCTAAATCGGTATCGTATATTTCGTAACTATAAAGCGAATTGTCCTCAGCGTTTAAAGTGTCCAACGATTTTGCAAAAACCAATCGTGACAATTCAGGTGATAGGTTGTTGGATTCGGCATGGGTTCCGATATAGATGATCTTATGGTTTTTTGCGTGTTTTGTAAAACTGCGTTTTGAAGCCATGTCATTCACAAAGGAGCGCCCATTGAATTCTTTGGAATATTTCTTGGCTAAACTAATGCTGAAAGGTTGGGGCAATAATGATAAATAGGTATGATCTATAATCAAAGAGTCAGAAACGGTTTTTTTGTAGCCGCTTTTCATGGCATCGTTGAACTCTGGTGCAAACGCCACGAAGTTCTTTTCAAATGAACTGGACTCCTGTTTTTTATTTAGTAAAAGTAAACTATAGTTATAAGAAATAAAATGTTTTGATAACAAACTAGTGGTCGCAAGATCTTTAGGTTTTGTGATTTTTGAAGGTGTCAAGCTTTCAAAGCTCAAATTGAAAAGTACGCCATCGGGAATTATAACAACGTGCTCATTGGTCATTTTAGTTTCGAATGGAAACCAAAGCTGTTCGTAAAGTTTTGAAAGTAAAGTCGCTGTTGTGGCGAATTTAAGATTATTTTCACTTAAATCTGCGATATATTGCTCTATCCCTTCGGAATTCAGCTTAAATATTTTGATGTCGTTTTTATCGGCAACAAACGCGTAAAGTACGGTTTCGACATATAGATAACGTACTACAGTAGTATTGGCTGGAATGTTCTTTTGAAGTTCATTAAGAGGTTCCTCAATAGTGGCATAACGCATTTTGTAGTATTTTGGGTGCTGTTGCTTTAAAGAGTCCAAAAAATGTTTCCAGTTTGAATTGGAATCAAAAAATGCGGTCATATTTTCACTGTCTTCAAGAGAACTCGCCATGGTGTTTTTAAGTTGAATTTCACGTTCCAAAATGGTTTTAGGCACACCGCTGAAAGCAATATTGTTGCGAAGGTTCAGGCGTGAACGGATGCGATTATAAATTCCCGATTCGTGTAATTTCATCATCTGATTCAAATACTTCGGGTTTTGGGTGAGGTCGTATAATTTTAGATTCAGCTGTACCGCCAAGGAAGAAACCGATTGGTAGTTGGACACTAAAATGTTGATGTCTTCATATTTGTAAAGTGTGGTCTTACGCTGTTCGAGGATATCGGTTGCTTTATCCAAATTTTTGAGCTGTTGCTGCAAAAAGAGCGTATCCATCTGATCCCGTCGTTCGTATTCTGACTGTGCTTTTAAAAGAATCAATTGAGGTTTGTGGAATTCAATTTGAATGGAATCGGCTTTATTGGAGCGTTCATTTAAAAAATCATCTGCTTTTTGCACCCATTCTAGGGCTTTGTTATAATTCCGGATCTTATAATTGACCTCGGCCAAATTTAACAGCTGTTTGAATTCTGAAAAATTATCTTCCCCGCCATACTTTATTACATAATCATAAGCATTTGTGGCGATGGCAATGGCTTTTTCGGGTTCGCCGTTATCTGCTAAAAAGTAGGATTTATTTCGGAGAAAATTCAAGAATTCAATATCGTAGACATTGTTCAATGCTTTTTTGAAAAGAGGTTCACTTTCGGAATAATACGTATTGGCTAAAACCGTGTTGTTTTGTGCGCTATAAGCCTCAGCCAAGCCATGCAATCCGGCAGCTTTCCAATATGGATTGTCATCTTCTATCCTGTTCAACTGATTTAATCCTAGCTTGAGGCTCTCTATCGCCTTGTCATATTCACGCAGCGACATTTGCGATTGCCCAATTTGGATCCATGAAGACCCTAAGCTGGAGTCATTGGCTTCTACAATTTTCTTTCTCTTGTCATGAGCATAGATGAGAATGTCATTTGCCTTTTTTAAATCGCCTTGCTCATTATAGAAAACGGCAAGATTGGAGATTGCTCTTACTTGAAAACGTTTGGCTTTGGAGACCACATTTTCATCCGTATAATTCTGAATGACCTTTTCATAATTGGTGATGACTTCATTTTGAATGGCAACTGCTTCGGCCAAATTCCCTTGTGAATATTCCAATAAGGATAAATTTGATTTAATAACGGTTGCCAAGTAGGAATTATATAAGGGATTACCATCGGCAATTTCAATGGTTTTTAAGGCTTTTGTATAAAAATATTTGGCACTGTCCAATTTTGTTGACATCCACATGATGGCGCCAACGGCGTTGTAACCATCGGACAATTGCCCCTTGTTAGTTGCTTTGTACGATTCAAAGTTTTTTAGAGCACTTTTAAAATAGGTTTTGGCCTCACTGATATTACCCAAAGCCAGTAACGTGGCGCCTACATTATATTCAACTTTACCGATCTCCTCAGGGGTGGCGTCCTTTACTTTTAGAATGGCGGTATAAGCTGATTTGGTCAGCTCCAAGGATTTTGCATTATTGCCTATCTCATCGTAAAAGTTAGACAGACTTAAAAGCGATTTATAATGTGTTCTTTGGTTATTGGTAGATAGGAATATGGTATTCAAAAACGCATCTGCCTTGTTGGCAGCAGTGATTGAATTGGATTTCAGGAGTTCGATTCTCCCCACATAATAAGGATATTTATGTAAAGAGTCGTTGAGGTTTTTGTTTTGTAGATAATTTATTTGTGCGGTTAATGCTGAATCGGCTTTTTGAATGTGTTTATTCAACATAAACGAATCAATGACCTTGGTATTTAAGTGGTTTTTTTCTTGAGCAAAAGAAGGGGATTGAATGAAAAATAATGCCAAAAAAAAGGCATAAGTGATATAGCATAAGAAGTTCTTCATAATCAGGTTGGATTAATAAAAAGAAGTTTAACTACTGGGTTTTGCTATCATCAAAAAATAAAGATACTAAATTATATCTTTCATTTTCTTCTTTTTAATAGATTCTTCCGAGAGATCAAAAGGACGGCCATGAGCAAAATAGAAGCTAAAATCCAATAGATAAGATTCGGATAGATAGACATTGGAATGGATGGAGTAACCCTGCTTAAAACCAATCCCGGTTAATATTGGGGATTTGCAGTTAGGCTTCTGCATTAGAAATAAAATCCAATTCAGCGTGTTCTAATGCTTTGTCTTTAGCCCAAGCTTTTCGAGAAAACTGTATAAGGATTCAATTAACATGTCGCTTTATTGTGCAACTGTATAAGAGTTTTTATATTTTCCCACAATCAATATGAAGGATAAGCGTGCTTGATAGATAAACACAGGCGTTGATTTGTATAGTTTTTGCCATGGTCTCATTTTAAGTCTTTTAAAATTTCCTGACTTTTCTCGGATTTGCTTTTTTGAAATTCTTGGATCGCTGCTTCCGTTCTATCCGATTTTAAATAAGCCAATCCTAAATAATAAAGCGCATCTTCCAAAAACACACTTTCTGAATTGGCTATGGTTTTATTCAAATAAGACACGGCTTCATCGGCGTTTTTATCTGCCAAATAAGCGACACCCAAGAAGTAATTGATGGTGTCATTACCAGGCGATTTTTTATCTAGTTTTTCCCATTTTGAGATGGCCTTTTTATAGTCGCCTTGTTTGTAGTTGACCATTCCATCATAAAACACGAAATTGTCTGAAGAACTCATCGTGGTTGGTAATCCTGGATCAGGTTTAAAGTGTTTACTGTAAAGCCTGTCATTGGTTGAACCATTGAGAAGCCAAAACATGCCCAAAGCAATAATGATCCCTGCTGCTATGGCTATTTTAGTGAAACTTAAAAAGCGTACTTTCGGCGTGGAGGTCTGAACAGAACGGTTTTCAGGAATTTCTTTATGAAACTCGTCCATTCGTTCTTTTAATGCTTGGGTTTCTATACCTAAGAGCGTTATTTTAATATCTTCAACTACTAATTTCAAATCAGCATCTTGGCTGAGCTGTTCTTCAAAGGCTATACGTTCTTCTTGCACCATTGATCCGTTATGATAACGTTCAATAGTTTCAAGTAATTCGGGGGTAATGTTGCTATTATTTTTCAATGTTCTTATTTTTTCGAGGCTAAAGCCAACTGACGCAGTTTTTCCATACATCTGTATTTTTTCGTCCTTGCTGTATTTTCCTCAATTTTTAATTTATTTGCTATGTCACGTAAGGATGCTTTATCATAATAAAAAGCAGTCAATAATTCTTTACATGGAGCACCTAGGTTTTTAAAAGCCTCCATAGTTTGTTCTAATCTCTTTCTAAAAAACTCATGTTCCTCATCTTTTTCGTGGCCATTTTGGTCAATGTTCTTATCTAAAACATTAAGTTCATGCTGAATCATTTTTGTTTTTTTAAAACGTGGTGATCTTAAGATATCCATCCATTTATTTTTAGCAATCTGATACAAATACCCTTGCAGGGCGGTTTCGTTTTCAGGAATAAACCGATCGTTTTTCACATTTTTCCAAACCGTAATAAATGCTTCTTGATAAACATCTTTTGCGTGATCTTTGGAGCCATTGTTTTTTAGCACTAAAGCTTCAATCTTATAATAATTGGTAGTGTAAAGCTGCTTTAAAACTACGGAGTCGTTGTCTTTGATAGCGTTGAGAAGTTGAAGTTGTGAATCGGGATTGTAAAGGTGTTCCATAAATTATAGCAAAACACGATGAATATACAATTAATTCAAATCACATCAAATACACTAAGCATCAAATGAGCTATTTACACGATTAACGACTTTTTCATTCTGTATTTCTCATTTTTTTAATCTTTTATACGATTTATCTTTTTTTAATTTTAATTCTTTGTGGTCAAATCCCATTGTTGACGGTCATAGACAGGGTCTCTATTTGGATCATAAAACTGACTATTGGTAGCAATGTACTTGCCATCACTATTCATCCAGTAATTATCCGCCCCTGCATTGACCTTAAAGGTTTTTCCGTTTAAGCTCACATTCTGCTCTTCTCTGATCATGTCAATAAAGTTGCTGTGACTGGAATTTGATGAATAGCCGGATGCTGTGTTTGTACCTCTAAGATTATCCATAAAACGCGCGTGATTTGCATCATTGGCTGCGTATCGGTCGTTCATCATCTTCTGGTGTTGGTCAAATTGTATTTGTTGATTCCGCATGCGATTTTCATGTTCTAAAGTCTGTTGCTGCTGTCTGAAATTATTTACTTGCATCTGATATTTTTGCCAATTGGGACTATCAATCTTTTTGAAATCGGCATTTATGGCAATTTTCATATCGGCCTCATAGTTACTCGCAGGTGCGAAGAAATAGCCCATTTGATAGTTCCATATTTTCATGTCTTCTCCACCTGTGAGCGCTGGATCATAGTGTAAAATCAATTGGTTGAAAGTTACCAGTGCTTTAATATTGTCACCGTTGACCCATTCAGTAGAGTAAGCTATGAAATCCATATTTTGAATTCCTAATCTTTTCTTCTGTTGTTCAATGTATGCCGTGATTTCGGGAAACTCCCTGTGGGATAGAAATTTAAAGCCTTGTCTTTCCATCATTGGTCTGATTTCACTTTCAATAAAATCAGTTGGAGAAATCAATGGCCGTTCATTAGTCAATCCGTAACTTCTCATCATTTGGGCATATTGCGGATTTTGAAAGGCTACAAATTGGTGGATTGGCGTGTTGAAGGCCTTCATTCCTTTTTTATTTTGCATCAGGTATAGGAAGGAAGGAAAATCGCTGTCGAGGTTATAATTAGGTCGGCTCAAGATGTCCCAGACAGCAGGATATTCCTTTTCAAATACGACCAGTCCAGTTTTGCCGTCAACAAAATAGTGTTTTTGTGTAGACTGTGTAAATAATCCCAAGTCTGATTTTGAAGCACTTCTCGCATCTTGAGATTGCGTATCCAGACAAGAGGAACATATCAGCAGGGTAAAAATAAATGGAAATAGTGCTTTCATGATGTTTCTTTTCTACATCATCGCACTTTAATTAAAATGTCATCACTTTTTTTAAAAAAAGTTTAAAGTTATGAGTTCAGGGTTTAGGAGTTCAGGAGTTTTTGTACTTCCATTATTAGTGTAGACGGTTATGTGCTATTCAAAAATCAACACTCTTCAACCTGCCCGTATCAAAATGGCACGTTCGGGCGAGTCGTCAATCGTTAATCAAATTTCGTAATTTATCGTCTCACCTCTATTTCCTCTCACCTCTCAGAAGTCGCATACTTTTCTCCCAATTGTGTCAACATTTCTTCACTCATTTTTTTGAGATCAAATTTATGATTCCAATTCCAGTCGGTTCTGGCAACGCTGTCATCAATTGATTTTGGCCAAGAATCGGCTATTTGTTGTCTAAAATCGGGATTATAGGTAATGATGAAATCTTTAATATGATTCTGGATTTCAGCCGCAATATCTTTGGGTGTAAAACTCATGGCCGCCAAATTATAGGAAGATCTTATGGTCAATTGGTTGGCCGGAGCATCCATAATCTGAACGGTAGCATCAATGGCGTCATCCATAAACATCATGGGTAGTTCTGTATCTTCAGACAGGAAACTTGAATAGTGTCCATCAGTAAGGGCTCTGTGGTAAATTTCAACGGCATAATCTGTCGTGCCACCGCCTGGCATTGTTTTCCAACTGATAATTCCAGGATAGCGGATACTGCGCACGTCAACGCCATACTTATCAAAATAATACTCACACCAGCGCTCGCCAACTTGTTTGGTAATGCCGTAAACCGTTGTAGGAGCCATAACTGTATGTTGTGGCGTATCGTGTTTAGGGGTTGTTGGACCAAAAACTGCAATACTTGAAGGCCAGAATATTTTATCGATAAATTTGGCTTTTGCGAGATTTAAAACATGAAATAAAGAACTCATATTTAAATCCCATGCTTTCATCGGAAATTTTTCTCCGGTGGCACTTAACATAGCAGCCATTAAATATATGGTGTCTATTCGGTATTTTTCTACACAGTGTAAGATGGAGCCATAATCCTGGGCATCAACAATTTCAAAAAGACCTGAATTGACCACGTCAAGATTGTTATAGCCGATGTCCGATGCAATAACATTTTCATCACCATGAATACTCCGTAACTTGAAGGTTAATTCGGAGCCAATTTGACCACATGCTCCAATAATGAGAATCTTTTGAGACATTGTTGTTTGATTTTGATGCAAAAGTACAAAGTTTTTTCAGGAAGAATAGGATGTTTAATGGAATGAATTTCCCCTTTAACTATTTCACATAAAAACATAAAATCCGGTTCTGTAGTGGTAATTGTATAGAATTTACACAAAATGTGATCTTGAAATGGAAGATTTACACACAATAAAATAATTTATAAAAGAACGGAATACACATAATGTGCTGTGGGGCAGCTTTTTAATAATCTGAAACATGATCTTCCTTTCAGTGGCATGTTTATTTCTTATTAGAACAGTAGCACAACAGAATAACAAACAAACATTAAAAATAAAATATTATGAAAAAGGTAGTTTTAACAGTAGCAATCGTATTAGGAGGATTATCATCATTTGCGACATCGGCATTTGCAATGAACCAAACGCCTCAAATTGAACTGATAGCTCAAGAAGAATATAAAGAGATCAAAGCTGAAGCACTTCCGCAAGCTGTGAAAGATGCATTGGCAAAAGATTTTCCAACCGCCACTATCGATAAAGCTTTTGTAAGCGAAAAGCAAGTTCTAGAATACAAATTGGATCTTACGATTGATGGCGAACCTTTAACGGTATTTGCCGATAAGGACGGAAATTGGATTGAAAAAGAATAAGGATTCACTTATTAGGGTAATACACCCCACTTAAATAGAATTAAATCAAATTTTAAAAATAAAATATTATGAAAAAAGTAGTTTTAACAGTAGCAATTGTTTTAGGAGGATTATCAACTTATGCAACATCTGCATTTCCTATGAACACAACAGATAAAATTGAAATTGTAGCACAGGAAGAATTTAAAGAAATCAAAGCTGAAACACTTCCACAAGCTGTGAAAGATGCATTGGCAACAGATTTTCAGACCGCCACTCTCGATAAAGCTTACGTCAATGATAAGCAAGAATACAAATTGGAAATTACTCTTGATGGAGCGGCATCAACAGTATATGCTGATAAGGATGGAAACTGGATTGAAAAAGAATAAGGATTCATCACTTATTTAAGCTGGAAAAGGACGTTTTTAAGGAAGCGTCCTTTTTTTTATGTTTTTTTTAAAGGGTTTACTGAGTTTAACTTGATATTTTTGTAAAAACGAATAAACTATGAGTGCCATTCTTTTGGTTGAAGATGATGTGAGTTTTTCTGAGATGTTACGACGTTTTTTAGAGCGGCACCAGCATACTGTGACTTTATCTTATACGCTTGAAGATGCCAAAAATAAAGTGAAAAACACTTCTTTTGATTTGGTATTTGCAGACCTCAGACTTCCAGATGGCGATGGGATTGCCTTATTGAACCATATTAAAACTAAGGATGCGTCTATTCCCGTAGTGTTGATGACTGGTTATGCCGAAGTGTCCACAGCGGTTAAGGCGATGAAGGAAGGTGCTTTTGATTATATTTCCAAACCTTTTAACCCTGAAGAAGTCTTGCAAGTGGTTAAAAATGCACTAAAAGAGAAGCAGGAAATAAAAAAGCCGAAAGCAGAAACAGCTTCGGTTCCAAAAACTCCGTCTGCGGCGACACCCGGATTTGTATCTGGCATAAGCGCTTCGTCCAAAGTTTTGCATGACCACATTAATCTTGTCGCACCTACAAGCATGTCCGTATTGATTTCTGGTGAAAGTGGCACGGGTAAAGAAGTTGTCGCCAAGGCCATTCATCTAAAAAGCTCAAGAAAAAACAAACCTTTTATTGCGGTCGATTGTGGCGCTATTCCGAAGGAAATTGCTTCGAGTGAATTTTTTGGACATAAAAAAGGCTCCTTTACTGGCGCAATCAATGATAAGATTGGTCATTTTGAAGCGGCTAATGGTGGGACATTGTTTTTGGATGAGGTTGGGAATTTATCTTATGAAAATCAAATTCAATTGCTCCGAGCTCTTCAAGAGAGGCGGGTCAAACCTATTGGAAGCAATGAAGAGATTGAAGTGGATATCCGATTATTGACGGCCACTAACGAAGATTTGTTACAAGCGGTTGAGGACGGCGATTTTAGAGAAGATCTTTATCACCGGTTGAATGAATTTTTTATAAAAGTACCCAATTTGCAAGAGCGTAGAGATGATTTGATCCTTTATGCCGAATTCTTTCTGGAGAATGCCAATCAGCAATTGAATAAATCCATCATCGGATTTTCTTCTGAAGTGTTGAAAATATTCCAAAATTATACCTGGCCAGGGAATTTACGAGAGCTTTCCAACGTCATCAAACGTGCTACATTATTAACTACTGGAGAGGTGATCCAAAAAGAAGTGCTGCCTCCTGAATTATCGGTTGCTCCTTCAAAAGATGCCGCGCCACATTCCTTTTCAGCCAAGTCCAACGAAAAGGACTTGATTGTAAAAGTTCTACAGGAAGCCAATAACAACAAAACGAAGGCGGCAAAACTTCTCAATTTTTCAAGAAAAACACTTTACAATAAACTTAAGGAGTATAATTTGGAGTAATGTACGCCTGCATGTCTTCGTAGAAAGCCTTGAGTTCTACCTCCAGAGCGTCCAGAATTTGGTTGTCCACAATGGTGATATGTTCTAAAACTTCTAAATGCGGAACTACCGTTTTGGCATTTAATTGTTTAAACATGGTCAGCATTCTGTGGCTCAAATCGTTAATGGTTTTGAGATCCTTTTGTTCTTGTGCCAGTTTTAACTCGGACATGTGCTTTTTGGTGTCCTTTAAGAATATTTCCAACAACGATTTAAGCGCTTCCTCATCGTAATTTAAAAAGCCAGCGATGGAATTCGTGTCGAAATAGTCTGAGCGATAGGTCGTCTTTTTGAAATCTTCTTCTGGCTTTGTAATGCTTTCGGGAAACAACTCACTTAAAATATCAAACCAAATATGGGTTTCGAATGGTTTATAAACCACTTTAGAAAATCCACTCTCAATATAGTTTTCGGTGTTGATATCCATTCTCCCAGTCATAGCAATAATGGGCTGTTGCTTATAAAATGGCAATTGTTTCACGGTTTCCATAAAATGGAAGCCATTCATTTTTGGTAATTGAATGTCTGTTATAATCACATCATAAGTAAGATCTTTCAAAGCCGAAAGTGCTGCTTTGGCGTCTTCAAAAGTATAGGTGACCACTTGGTGCTGTTCTAAAATATCGGCGATGAGCTGGCGTAAAGAGGCATCATCATCTACAACAATGGCCTTTAATTTGAAATGGGAAGCTTCTGGGATGATAGGTTTTTCTTCCACTTCTTCGTAAGAAAGTTTTACCGGGAACGAAATTTCAAAAGTGCTGCCTTTCCCAGGGATGCTATTCAATGTCAATCCGCCTTTTAATAAATTCACTAATTTTTTTGAAATGGCCAATCCCAGACCAAAACCAGAATGTTTGGCATTATTACTTTGGTTGACTTGGGTAAAGGCATTAAAAATATCTTTTTGTTTTTCTTTGTTAATCCCAATGCCAGTATCCGTAATGGTAATGGTTACGCTGTATTTATAGTTTGTTGAATGTAGTTTCGTGGTAATGCTTATGCTGCCTTCTTCGGTAAACTTGTAAGCGTTTCCGATGAGGTTATAAAGTACTTGCTTAATCCTAAACGGATCAGAAACAATAGTGATGTCCAGTGCTGGGTCGTGTTTGACAAGGAGTGCAATAGGCTTGTCGGCATAAATTGCTTTAATGTTTGTACTGGTTTCGTCTAAAACAGTTTTAAGATTAAAAGGGATACTTTCTATGGTGATATGGCCATCTTCCAATTTTGAAAACTCCAGAAGATCATCTACCAATTGGCTCATATAGGTGGACGCATTTTTAATATGGTCTAAATAATTGCCTTCTTTTGTGTTTTGCGCTGTTTTTTGCAGCAATGCGCTGTAGCCCGAAATAGTACTCAATGGCGATCTTAAATCATGGCTCACCATATTGATCAATTGCTCCCTGCTTTTTAAGAGCGAATTGGTATAGGCGTTCGATTTTTCGAGTTCATCGCGATATTCTTGGCTTTTCCAAAAATCGTTTAAAATAACAATCGAGAAGATGACCACTAAGATAAAACTGATTATGGCGGCGAAATAAATAATGCTGGTGCCGCGATCTAATGCTTTTTGACGTTGGGCGATGATACTCTGTGATGAAGCCACCATCTCGCGTTCAAGGGTTCGCAGTAAATTGCGTAATTGTCGTGAGGTATTTAAATCGTTTTCAACTAATGCACGCTCTTTAACCATTAACGATTGTCTTTGCAAAGCGACTTCCTGCTGAATTCTTCGGAGCATGTTCCGTGAGGTCGTCACGATGGAATCTATCTGCTTTTGATCTACCTTACTCACTGAATCCTTTGCTTTAGATTCGTTTGAAAATTGAATCCAACCTTCTAAAACCTCTTTTACTTTCGGATTGACTTCCGTTGGGTTTTCCACATAATCCTCTAAAGTCAATTTTCCTAGAATAGGATCAATGGTTTTTAGTTTATTGATGGTCTGTTCAATCGATTTTTCAGAGGTGTTGTTGTCTTTAAGTAGTCGCAATTCGTTTAGATCTTGCTGTTTCTTATCAAAAATCACTTTGACACTGTCCAGTAATGCCTTCTGATATTCGTTATTGACCAAAACACGCAAGGTGTCGATAGTCGTAATCAGACTGTCATTCTGAGAAATATAAGCGTTGAATTTTTCTGTAGTATTGAGCTGAAGTGCCGCCCGGGCCAAACTTTCGTTCTCATAAATATCCGCCACCAATCCGCTTATTTTGATGAGTTTATGGCGCTCCTTTAAATCGTCAGTCTGGGTTGCGGTAAAATTTCCCAATTCAGTAAAGATCAACCATCCAGAAATTGCTGCTAAAACTCCAAGAGCGATATATCCGAAAAGCACCTTAAAAGTGATTTTTCTGTTAGATGATCTCATAAACATATTTGAAAAGGTGAGGCAAGATAAAAAATGTCCTTCAATGCTGATGCCATTACAACTGATTTATGTCGAAAAAAATAAGATTGGCGGAATCAAGGAATGAAATAACAATAAAGCAGATCCCTTTAGTTTAATTATATTTGGACTCTAATCATCAATTTTCAAAACTTCCTTGTGGTATGAAACAACTCTTTTTACTAAGTGTTTTAATTTTTATGAGCTGTAAATCTGAACCAAAGGTTGACGAAACTGCTACTGAGAATCAGGAAAAGACCTATGTTATTACCGCAGAGGATATCGAAAAATTAAACTATACCGATTACATATTAAGTTCAAATAGCCAGCAGGCTGTTTTGGATTGGCAGAAATTCCAAGATTTACAAGGGCATATAGAACTTTTGAAAAATGGCGATCTTTCTTTTTTTAAGGTCGAGAAAGAAATCATGGCGGAGTTTATTTCGGAATTGAAGGCTGAACAGCCTCCTACCGTTACGACACCGGCAATTCGTTCGCGAATGACCGTTTTGGAAACCACGCTGCTAAGGCTTCAAGATCTTGCCAATCTTGATAATATCAAGAAAAAAGATCTTTTGGAAAGCATTAAGGAATTGCTGGTTGCCAATGTGAATCTCATCCTTCAAATAAATAAAAAGTTTGAAAAGGAAGCACAACAAATTCAATTGCCGGTTAGACCAGAGTAGCTGAGATGTTGTTGGTTGGGGATTGGGCATTAGGGATTAGGGATTAGTGGGGAGAGGTGTGAGTAAAACAAGTCTGTCCGCCCGCAGCTTTTGCGGAGGAGGGAAACCTTAAACTGGAAACAATAGAAACAAGAGATTTGGAATTTGGAATTTGGAATTTTGAGTTTTTGAAATTCACTCGTTTTCTCTTAATCTTTTGTTAAGATGTAACAAATACCGAGAACAAGCTTCATATTAATAACTAATTTTAGTCAAATTAAATATTTAAACACTATGAAAACCAATCTTAAGTATGCATTGGCAACTACCGGTTTAGTCTTTATAACCATCGTTGGTTGTAAAGAAGAACCAAAAAAGGAGACCGCCATGGCAGAAGAAAAAATTCCTGGAATTGTACTTGAAAACATGGACACCACTGTGAGTCCAAAAGACGATTTCTACAATTATGTCAATGGAAACTGGGCAAAAAACACCACGATTCCTGATGACGAAACCCGTTGGGGCGGCTTTGGAGTTCTGAGAAAAGAAACGCGTCAAGACGTTCTGGATATTGTGAGAAATGCTCACAAACTAGGCACTTATGCCGATGGTACCGACCAAAAGAAAGCCTTGTTGCTTTTTCAAAGTGAGTTGGACTCCGTAGCCAGAAATAAGGCAGGTATTGAACCCATCAAACCATTATTGGAAGCTATTGAAGGCATCAAAAACCTAAATGACATGCAAACTGTTTACGCCACTGTTGATGGAGTAGGAGCACCTTTTGCAGGACTTGGTGCATCACCAAATCTTAATAACAGTAGTATGAATATGGCTTGGATCTATCCTGGTAATCTTGGATTACAAAGAGATTACTATTTGGATCAAGATGCCAAATCAAAAGAAATCAGACAGCAATATGTTGATCATATTGCCAGAATGCTTCAGTTTATCAATTATGATGAAACAAAAGCGCAAGCTGCCGCTAAAAAAGTGTTGGCAATGGAAACAAAATTGGCGGAGCCAAGATTGGATAAAGTAGCCATGAGAGATGCACGGAATTATAACAATCCGGTAGCTTTTTCAGATCTACAAAAAATGACACCAGCCTTAGATTGGCAAAAATTGGTTGATGATTTGGGCATTGATAAAAAGATCGATACTTTAAATATCATGCAGCCAAAATATATGGCATCATTGCAAAAATTCTTAAAACAAACGCCTATTGAAGATATCAAAACTTTAATGGTATGGAATACGCTTAATGGTTCTGCAAATTATTTATCTACCGAAATCGAAAAAGCAAATTGGGATTTTTACGCAAAAACCCTTAATGGTGTACAAAAACAACGTCCAGCCGAAGAGCGTGCTTTAGGAACAGTTGATGGCGCTGTTGGTGAAGCTATCGGGAAATTGTACGTAGAAGCTAAGTTTCCACCAGAAGCTAAAGCTAAAGCAGAAGAAATGATTGCTGATGTTATTGGAGCCTTCCAAAATAGAATCAAGAAATTGGATTGGATGACTGAAGAAACCAAGGAAAAAGCCATTGAAAAGTTAGATAAATTCACGGTTAAGATTGCCTATCCTGATGAGTGGGAAGACTATTCAAATCTTCAAATAAAAGAAGGCAACACTTACGCTGAGAACATGAGAGCGGTTGGAACTTGGGCAAGAGAGAAAAATTTCTCAGAAATCAATGAGCCAGTGGATAGAAAGCGATGGGGAATGGCACCACAAACGGTGAATGCTTATTTCAATCCGCGTAACAACGAGATTGTGTTTCCAGCAGCTATTTTACAACCTCCTTTTTATAATTACACTGCTGATGATGCCGTAAATTATGGTGGCATTGGTGCGGTCATCGGACATGAGATCTCTCATGCTTTTGATGATTCCGGCGCACGTTTTGATGGCGACGGGAATTTGAAAAACTGGTGGACAGAACACGATTTGGAAGAGTTTACCAAACGTGCCGATGCTTTGGCAGAACAGTACAGCGGAATTGAGGTTCTGGACAGTGTTTTTATCAATGGTAAATTTACCTTAGGTGAAAATATTGGCGACCTTGGTGGTGTGCTTGGTGCTTACGATGGATTACAATTGCATTTTGCAAAACACGGACGTCCAGAAAACATTGATGGATTTACGCCTGAACAACGTTTCTTCATGAGTTGGGCTACTGTTTGGAGAACCTTATCTAGAGAAGATGCCTTAAGAACTCAGATTAAAACAGATCCGCATTCTCCAGGAATTCAAAGAGCAACGCAGCCATTGAAAAATATTGATGCGTTTTATGAAGCTTTTGATATCAAGGAAGGGGATCCAATGTATTTGGCACCTGAAAAACGTGTGAGAATTTGGTAATATTCTGAATACAATTATAAATAAAAAAGCAGCTTCGAGATGAGGCTGCTTTTTCATTTAAAGGTGTTTTAAAATGGTTTAAAAGGGTTTTAATCTTCGCCTTTCTTGCGCGTTAGCAAAGCTTCTTTGCTGATCCTAGCCAAATTAAAATTAGGGTCTATGGCAAGTGCACGGTTGAGAGTTGCAATAGCAACTTCCTGATTGGCATCCTTATCCTCACTATAAGTAAGAATTGCTTTTAAATATAGAAATCCGGCTCTTAGAGACGTTTGATAAGGTTGCTGTGTTTCATAAAACGTGCGTCTCATCTCATCCGTTACATTTGCCAGACCGTATTCAACTTTTTCCTGGGCTCCAGCGATATCACCTGTTTGCAGTAATAAATCGGCTATTTCATAAGCCAATACTGGGCTGGCTTGTTTTTTATATAGTTTTTGATAAAACTCCAAAGCACGTGCACGTTCGCCCAAAGCGTTTAAAGCAATCGCTTTAATTTCAGTATTCAAATCAGAATCTGTGCCACTTGATTCGATACCAATAGTGTTGAGAGCTTCCATGTTACGGCCTTCAGATACATAAATATAAGCCAAAGTATCTTTTCTAGCCTGACTTGGCGCCATGACATCCAAGTGGGTCATTGCATTGATGACGCCTTGAACATCACCCTGCTTTTTCATTTGTTGGTAGTACTTTTCAAAGTGCTTTTGAAGTTCTGTCTTTGTTTGGGCAGCGACGTTTAAAGAACTCATCACAACCACAAGTAGTATTAGTTTTTTCATTTTCAAATTAGATATTCGTGCCTTTAAATCAGGCCGTTATTTAGTTAATTGCGCCAAATCTATAAAAATTAATAAAATAAACTCTTAAAAGCTTACTAATTGTTACAGATGGTGCTGAAAGTCATATTTCAAAATCCGTTCTACTTTCTCGCTGGAAATGATTTTTCCGATACTTGAGCCTGAATCCTCAAATTGCGGTACTGGTAAAATTTGAAGTTCACAAAGTGAGGTGTAATAGGCCTTTCTTGTTGGATGTTGAGGAGACGCAGCATTAAAATCGGTGTTCCAATGTTGATCAGTGATGATGGCTTTTATAATGCCAATAGCATCTTTTTGATGGATTAAATTGACCGGACCTTCTGGGTCTTTAACATTAGTCTTTCCCGACAGGAATTTTGCGGGATTACGATCCTCGCCAATCAGACCGCCAAACCTTAAAATCGTTGTTTCAAAATTAGGATTGGTTTTAAAAATCTGTTCGGCAGCGATGAGTTGTTTTGCAGTTGCCGATTGGCCATTGGTTGGACTTTTCTCTGTAATCATGGACAGCTTCACATCGTCTTCATATACCGAAGTTGAACTTACATAAAGCACCTGCTTAACAGTGGAAGTTTCAATGTGCTTACAGAGGAATTCCATCTGTTTTACAAAGTCGGCATTAGGATTTTTTCGTAAACCTGGCGGAATATTGATGATAAGAATCTCGCTGTCTTTCAAACAGGCATCTATAGGTCCTGTGATGCCCTCTTCAGAAATAGAAACCAAGAACGCAAGGATGCCTACCTTTTTCAATAGCGCCATTTTGTCCACAGAAGTAGTGGAGCCTTTTACGGAATGGCCGTTTTTAACCAATTCCGCGGCAAGCGGCAGTCCTAACCAGCCACAACCAATAATGCTGATGTGTTTATTCAAAAGTGATGGTTTTCTTTATGATTATAGCGTCGTTTAATACAAATGGTTTCGGAATCATTGTTTTTGAACGTTTTGGGATTTTAAACAAATCATTATCGATTAAATCAAAAGAAACCTCAAAAACGTCGAAAGTTGTTTTTTGCGACGCAGGAACGCTAAAGTTCAATTCAATGTTTTTATGTTCGGTCACCACATAACTGAACAATCTGTTTTTTATGCGATGGGTAAAAACATGCGTCTCATCTTTGTTTTTCTCTATTTCCAATCCATTGATATTAAAGCTTAGGAATTTGTTCGATTCATCGGAATAGAACTCCAATGTGTTCACCGCACGTTGTGGCGAAACAAAGACTTGAAGATACCTGACGTCTCCAATAATGGTATCCTTCTGCTTATCCACATAAGGTTTTTTAAGAGGTTTGAGATCGGCTTTTTTACTGTAAGATAACTTTGTCCCATATTTACTGTCAAAGTTGATATTGGAAACGTCAAAAACGTCTGGTTCATCCGTTAGGTAGGCTTTCGTCCAATCGTCCAAGGTTTGGTCATAGGTTGCCCATAGCGCAGTGTCTTTATCGGCGTCGTACAAATAAACGAGGCTGTTTGGCTTTGGACGTTCTTCATTAAAATCTGATGTTGTATGTGCCGCAATAAAAAATCCGAAAGCAGCGATAAAAAGAAGGTAAGCCCATCGGTTTTTGTAGCGTGAAAATCCGAAAACCGTAATACACAGAGAAAACATGATGGAGATTAAAAGTGTTGAGGCGATAATGGTTTTTAGTCCCAACCCCACCGGGAACATTTTGATAAATGGTGACATGATCATTAAAAGTGGAAAGAGCAAAAAAGTCATCAAAAGGATGTCAGGACGTTTTTGCCTGATCAGGACAAAAAGACTGATCAATCCAAAATACACAGGAATAATAAAAAAACTGGCGCCTTCAAGTTTAAATGCCACAACGGCGCAAATAATAAGCCATAATACCAACGGCGGAACCGCTAAACTTGCTGTGTTTTCTGGTTTGTAAACTTTATTGTAAAGCCACATGCATACCGCTGTGGAAAACAAGGCAAAAGCCCAGATATAAAGATGGCCATTGTACGGAAAGCCATGAAGGATTTCTGCGTACTGCGGATAAATGACCAGAAGCAATTTCCATCCAAAATAGCCTACAATGCCGTTGATGAGCAAGGCACCTATCCCCGGAAGGAAAGCCAAAGCCATATGTTTGGAGTTTAAGCGTCTCTTTTTAATGCCATAAAACACTAATGCCAGAAATATGAGGATTGCAAAAATGAGCATCGGGACGATCCAGGAATTGGGATAGCTGACCATTTTAAAGAGTGGCACATTAAAATAAACCGAATCTTTATCACTTTTTAAACTGCTAAGGTCAGCTTCTGAGAAATAGGCGAGCAGCGGCATAAAATAACTGCCTTGATGTTCTAGAGTCTTTCTGTCCAAACGGTCGTAAGAGTCTAAAGCGGTATGGTAATCAAAGTGATCATCAATAAAGGCGAAATTCAGGCCGTCTATATCACCATCTTCCCGGAAATAGGTCAAATCTGTATCATTGGGCAACATTTTATAGATGCTATAAGCCAACGAATTAGCGACAGGATAATCAGGATTTGCTGCTTTAAAACCATTGATCAGGTTTTGATTGCCGCCATTGGTTTCAATCAACATATAGCTCGGTCCTCCACTTCCACGAGCTTCAAAATTTAGGACAAGACCAACGTCTTTTGCCCACGGGTGCTGATTTACAAAAATATCGGCGCCATTCAACCCTAATTCCTCGGCGTCAGAGAAAAGGATGATGATATCATTTTTAGGTGTTTTGCCTTCGCTTAAATAGGCGCGGATGCCTTCCAGAATGGTAACGACGCCAGAACCCGCATCACTTGCACCATAGGATGCGTGCGATTTGCTGTCGTAATGTGTGAGTAGCATTAGGGCTTTGGAATTGTCGCTGCCCTTAATTCGCGTTAATATGTTTTGGGGTTTGACAATGCTGCCCCATTTTTTATTTTGGCTATATCCTTCTTGAATTTGGGTTTCGAGACCTAAATCATTCAATGCTTTGACCAAATAATTTTTGACCACTTCATGTTCTTTAGAACCCACATAATGAGGTTTTTTAGAAATATTTTTGAGATGCACCAAGGCACGTTCGGAAGAAAAAGCGGTGGGTTTGGTATTTAAATCGGAAATATGGGATGGCATCAAGGCGAAAAAACTCCAATAAATGGCCAAGATAATTAAGGCGACGGCAATTGCTTTTTTGAGCATGAGAGACGGGTTTGGTTGGTTGTTAAATCTACAAAATTATTTTGGTGTAAATAAGGGTTAGGTTAAATGGTGAATTTTTGTTAAATTTAAAGTTCACTAAATTATAAAAATATGGCTATCAAGAGTTTCCAAGGAGCACGAAGGCAACAGCAAAAAGTTACCGAGCAGTTGTCATGTAAAGTGAGTGATTATATGACGCGAGATTTGATTACGTTCAGACCGGATCAAAAGATCATTGAAGTTGTTGAAATTCTGATCAAACATAGAATTTCTGGCGGTCCCGTAGTCAACGAAAAGAATGAGTTGGTTGGGATTATTTCTGAAGGCGATTGCTTAAAACAGATCAGTGACAGCAGGTACTACAATATGCCCTCTGAAAAAGATAAAGTTGGCGAGCGCATGATGACCAATGTCGACACCTTAGACGGAAATATGAATGTTTTTGATGCGGCCAGTATTTTTTTAGAATCAAAACACCGGAGATTCCCAATTCTTGAAGATGGAAAATTGGTGGGGCAAATCAGTCAAATGGATGTTTTAAAGGCGGCCTTGGAAATGAAAGGGCACAACTGGAATTCGACGGTTAAGTGATTCCTGAAGTTGATCAACTTTCCCGTTTCACTAAAGCATAAAAATCACCTTCAAGTGGTAAATAGCCTTGATCGTATACAAAGTAGTACACTGTGCCAACTTTAGTGGTATAGATACTTGTGAAATAATTAAAATCAAATCCTTTTTCAATCAATTTCCCGCGCGAAACCTTCGTTTTTTGGT
Source organism: Gelidibacter gilvus (assembly GCF_004115975.1). GTDB lineage: Bacteria > Bacteroidota > Bacteroidia > Flavobacteriales > Flavobacteriaceae > Gelidibacter > Gelidibacter gilvus. Next base: position 710,667 of record NZ_SDDZ01000001.1, read on the forward strand.
CTGGATTTAAATCTTCCAATATCCGATAGTTTTTTCGCAATCTGTTGTTGGTGTTCCTGATCAGGTTTTTACTATCCTTGTTGATGGTGTTGTTATAGGAATTTCTACAGGCATCACTGCAGAACTTCTTATCGGCTCTTCCGACAATTCTTTCTCCACATTCTAAACACGCTTTGCTCATAATTCAGAAGTTAACATAAGAACAAGATACAAATTATTCGTTTTGAATGGTTTATAATCCTTTTGATAAAATAAGGGTATTGGTCGCGTTGACTTTTTCAAAAACTTCGGTGTGATACATATGTGATTTTAAAAATTCGATAACCTCATTTAAAGCATTGCTTTTTGATTTAGCCAATGAGGCGTTGAATAAAATGGTGCCATTTGTAGATGAAGCTTTAATAATGTCTTTCCAAAATGGAATCGCCAAAAATGCTTTTGGTACCTCAGTATCTATAAATAAGTCGATGATGATCAAATCAAATTGAGTGCTATTTAATCGCATGAAATCCAAGGCATCTGCACAAACGATTTTTAAATGCTCATCTTCTTTAAGCTGGAATTCATTCTTGGCAATTTCTATGATGGTTGGATCAATATCCACCGCCGTGATATGTTTGGAAAAGGAGAAGTCTTGACGTAGCGTTTCAACAACACTGCCACCACCCAGACCTAATAGTAATACCGAATTTACTTTGTTCAAATCGATGTGCTCCAATCCAAACTTCAAAATTCGTTGGAGGGAGCCGTAAGAATAATTGGCGTTTTTGGTGTTGAGATGTTTTTTTCCGTTGTACCAAGTGATTTCCAAGATGCCGCTAAATTCGGATTGAATTTTTTTTGTAATAGGATAGAGGTAGCTTAGAATTTTGGACATACTTCAAATATAAAAATAGTTATAATCAATATGCAATTTATTTACATTCTAATGCCCGCCAAATTTTATAAGGAATTTGAAAGGAAAAGCCCGAATGGAATTGCTAAAAAATATAATAACATGTGCTCAACCATTAAGGAGTATACCCGACAAATGGAGACTGAAACTATTCCATATAAATGAAATTTACCATCCTAAAAAAACCATTCCTACCCCACATAGAGCAATGGAGAGACCTGAGATTGGCGTCACGTATTTTTCTAACCATTCAGTTTTTATAAAATTAAAACCGTAATAAATGAGTATCACCACCAAGACCATCGTTGAAACGGTGGTAAACAGGAAGGTTGCAATTAATATAAACATATTTAATGTAGATTGTTCTACTGCTGGATACGTCAACAATGGAAATAGGACTTCACATGGCCCTAGCAAAAAAATCAAAAAGAGAACCCATGGTGTCACTTTTTTTCGATTTGATGGATAGGTCATTTGTTTGTGATCATGCTCAAAGACATAAACTGAACCATCGTCATAGACATCAAAATGTTTGTGTCTTTTCTCTTTATATACCCCATAAAGGCCGTACAGAAAATAGAGAAGTCCAAAGATGAGAATGGCCCAACTTGCCAAACCACCTCTAATTTCGTTCAATCCATCTATTTTACTCAAAGAGAATCCTAATGCGGCACCTCCTGAGGCTATTAATACAGAAGCCATAACATGTGCCGTACCACAAATGATAGTCCACATGACGATTTTTGGAAGTTTCCAACCCTTTGTTTTCCCGATGGCTATAAAAGGAATGTAGTGATCCGGACCTGAAACGGTGTGCAATACACTTACCGAAACGGCCGTGACCAATAAAATGCTTAATTCTGTTTCCATTTGGTTAATTTATGCTTACGCTCTGGTTAATTAATTTGTCTTCGGCTAAACGTATTTCAGTAAATAACTTATAGAGTTGTTGACCTTCATTTCCCAGAATTCTGAGTACATAGGCGTTATCTAACAACTTAGATATGCCGTAACTGATGCCCTCTTCTTTTGATAATCTGTTGGAGATGTTGTCCATGCGTTCGGTAACATCGGTTGCCGGAGCTATAAAGAATAAACTTCCTTGATGGGTATACTCTTCGTATTGACCGAATTCCTTAAGATTTATTTCTTCAGGAACGATGTAGAGATTGTCCTTGAAAATCAAAACATCCTCTTGATATATTTCTGTAATAGCGTGGTGCTTTTTAAACTGAAATAATTCTCCTTCTCCCATATATTTACGTCCGCAGGTTAATATTTCGCCCCATAATAACGTACTGTTGTTTTTGAGATGAATTGTGCTCTTAGCTGTGTAACGTGCTCCTTTATGAGGTACCACAGGATGGGGCACATGGCTAAAATAAGCACGATCTCCTACTGAAATATGCATTTGCTGGTTGGTGCCTTTTTCAGAAACAAATATCCGTTGGTACGATTGTGTCTGTAAATTCAATGAAGAGCCATCTATCACTTCAATATTGATATCGTAAAAGTCGTCGTTTAGGATGCCAGGTGATGACGACATGACCATCATCTCTAACAAGGGATTTTTTTTATTTTCTCTAACTTCGACCAAGTTAAACGGCGGCGTAAAATAGACGTCCTTTAGTATCGTTTGTTCCCTTAGTCCAGTTTTAAGACTGTATTTTTCCATTATCTAAGGAGTTGAGGTTCTTCAGTTTTCTCCTCAACCAAAGCGTAACGCTTTATCCATGAGATGACGCTGTCTAAGCCTTCTTCGGTCATAAGGTTTGTAAAAATAAACGGTTGCCCATTTCGCATTCTGCGCGCATCGTCTTCCATGAGCTTCAAATCGGCATTGACATAAGGCGCCAAATCTTTTTTGTTGATAACCAATAAATCTGAACGCGTGATGCCAGGACCTCCTTTTCGAGGAATATCAGATCCTGCCGCTACGGAAATCACAAAAATGGTGACATCGGCAAGGTCAGGACTAAACGTCGCAGATAAATTATCTCCGCCACTTTCAATAAAGATGATTTCTACCTCTGGATGTCTATTAACGATTTCGTCAACCGCCTCAAGGTTCATGCTGGCATCTTCTCTAATAGCAGTATGGGGACATCCACCCGTTTCAACACCAATAATTCTATTGGCATCCAGGGATGAATTGTTTTCAAGATATTTTGCATCTTCTTTTGTATAAATGTCATTCGTGACAACACCAATACTATACTCTTTTGCAATTTTTCTTGTTATTTTTTCTATCAACGCTGTTTTTCCAGTACCTACTGGTCCTGCAACGCCAATTTTTATATATTTTCTTTCTTCCATTAGTTTTTATTGTTAGTTTTTTAGGACATGTATAATCTTGAATAGAGGTGCTCGTGCTGCATACACTTGATGTCTAAAGCGGTATTGCACACCCCATGTAGGTCTCTTTCGACATTCATTATTTCTAAAGTCAACGCTTCGATAAGACCTTGAACGTTATAAATTATTTGCTGACCATCTGTTTGACCAAGTGGCACAAGCTTGACAGCATTTGTAACCAGAGCTACAGCAGCATTGTAAAGAAACGCACAGGTTGCTTTCTCCTTATCTATTTTTAATAGTGCCGTAATGACTCCATAAATGACCGAATAATGACCCTGCATCTTCTTGTTTTCAATAAGATTATTAATGTTATTTAAAAATGGCTCGTCTAATAACTTAGCATATATTTTTATAAGTCGATTACCTAATTTCTGACTTGCCTCGCGCACTTCTATAGGTGCCTTCAAAGCTTGACATTCATTGTCTAATTTCAGGATGTCCTCTAAGTTGTTTTGCTCCGTGAATTCATAAGCCAATTTTACCGCTAAGCCATCATTGTACTTATAGTTGTTTTTCAGCATGCTTTCGACAAATTCTTGGGTGGTGGAAGCGTCCTTTACTAAATTCTGCTGAACGTAGGTTTCCAAGCCGTTTGAATGCGAAAACCCACCAATGGGTAGAGTAGGATCCGTAATATGTAGTATTTCAATAAGTGAACCCAATGCTGTAGGTTTGGTTGTGTTCTTATTCATTTCATTTGTTCTTATAAATAATCTGCTGCCCAAGAAGTTTTTTTCTCAGGCAGCAGTATCTAATAATTGTTCTACTCTTTAGTTGTTAATTCAAGAATTTTTGAAAAGAGTGAGCTTCCCGATTTCCCATGCTGATGGGATTCTACGTTGGCTTTTAGCATATTGAGCAATTTGCAATGGGTTTTGGTTACCTCATATCCAGTAGCTAGAAGGAGACGTTCCAAAGGTTTTTCGTATGGAATAAGCACATGGGCACCTTGAATAAAAAGTGGCAAATGTTTATTTCCTATTTCGTAACAAACCGTTCCCATTTCGTAAATAGATCTTGGAGTTACTTGTATGGCATCACAAGCCAAAATATTTACGACCACGACTTTTTCAGGATCTTCATAAACAATATCCCCTTCTTTAAGTCGTGTGCCTTCCTTTAGAAATTTAATGACAACCTCTTGATTCCCTTCCGACCGTTTACGCATAATGCGCTTAGTAGTCTCAAACCATTGCAGGTTTAGTGTATCTTTAGTTTTATTACCAATGGGATATGTTTCTATATTACCAATTACTTCTTTACAAATCATAGTTTTACTTTAAGAATCTACGCTCTAAAAAAGAAAGTATAGTTGACCTAATGGAACTACATCTAGAGGCTCACAGGTAATGACTTTCCCATCCACAGTTACTTGATAATTCTCCGGATTGATTTCAATGTTTGGCATAGCGTTATTGAGAACCATGTCCTTTTTACCGATGCTTCTGCAGCCTTTTACAGCTAATAGTTTCTTTTTAACACGGTATTTTTCAGCAATATTATTATCAATTCCTGCTTGTGAAACAAAAGTTACCGAAGTTTTATGCACGGCAGCCCCTAAGGTTGCGAACATATTTCGCATTAAAACGGGTTGTGGCGTTGGGATAGCCGCGTTAGGATCGCCCATTTTACTGGCTGCAATCATGCCGCCTTTAATTACCATTTCTGGTTTAACACCAAAAAAAGCGGGTTTCCATAATACAAGGTCGGCCATTTTACCTGGCTCAATCGAGCCTACATGTTCCGAAATACCATGAGTAATCGCGGGATTGATAGTGTATTTAGCCACATATCTTTTAGCTCTGTAATTGTCGGCTTCAATTTTTTTGTCTTCCTCTAAAAATCCGCGCTGTACTTTATTTTTATGGGCAGTTTGCCAGGTTCTAATAATAACTTCGGCAACCCTTCCCATAGCCTGAGAATCTGAACTCATCATGCTAATAACTCCCAAGTCATGCAAAATATCTTCGGCGGCCATAGTTTCCTTTCTAATTCTTGAATCTGCAAAGGCCACATCTTCTGGGATGGATTTTTTTAAATGGTGGGCTACCATGAGCATGTCTAAATGCTCATCAATGGTATTGACAGTGTAAGGCATGGTTGGATTGGTTGAACTTGGTAGCACGTTGGGATGCGATGCGATTTTCATAATATCTGGAGCATGGCCACCACCAGCACCTTCGGTGTGAAATGTATGGATGGCGCGTCCATTAATAGCTTCTACAGTGTGCTCTAAAAATCCGGCTTCGTTCAGACTATCGGCATGTAAAGCAATCTGTATATCATATTTATCGGCTACCCTTAACGATGCATCAATGGCTGCAGGGGTAGCACCCCAATCTTCATGAACTTTTAATCCAAGGGCTCCAGCCTCTATTTGTTCTATTAATGGAGCTGTGGTGCTACAGTTTCCTTTTCCAAAGAACCCGACGTTCATAGGGAAATTCTCTGTAGCTTGGATCATCTTCTCTAGGTGCCATGCGCCAGAGGTTACTAAAGTGGCGCTGGTGCCATCTGCAGGACCAGATCCGCCACCAATCATTGTAGTTACACCACTAAATAAGGCATGTTCAACTTGCTGTGGACTGATAAAATGGACGTGGGTGTCTATGGCGCCAGCGGTTAAGATATGACCGGCTCCCGAATGCACTTCTGTAGAAGCTCCAATAATCATGTTATCTGAAATGCCGTCCATGGTGTCTGGGTTTCCTGCCTTACCGAGACCTACAATTTTTCCGTCCTTAATTCCTAAGTCACCTTTTACGATTCCCCAATGATCGAGCACAATGACGTTTAATATTGCAAAGTCTAAAACATTTTCATCCCTAGTTTTGGTTGACGATTGTGCCATCCCATCTCGAACATTCTTACCGCCACCAAACGTGCTTTCTTCCCCATAATGGTCACTGTTGAAATCTTTTTCAATTTGAATAAAAAGTTCAGTGTCTCCCAAGCGTACTTTATCACCAACGGTAGGGCCGTAGCTATTGGCGTATTTTATTCTGTTTACTTTAAAACTCATGATTTGATGTTTTTAAAATTTTCTGCTTCCATTTTCTTCATGGCTTTTGCCAAGCTCTCTTTAGAGGTTGTATCACCTTGAGTAAGATTACTGGCACCGTAAAACTTCCTGCTTCCACCAATATCTATTAACTGGACTTCAGTAGCTTCTCCTGGCTCTAAACGTATGGCGGTTCCCGACAGGATATCCATGCGTTTTCCAAAGGCTTTTTCGCGATCAAACGAAATTTCCTTATTGACTTCAAAAAAATGAAAATGCGACCCAACCTGTACTGGTCGATCTCCCGTATTAATAACTTTTAGAGTGATACTTTCCTGTTTTGCATTACAGACAATTTCCTCTTCTTTTAAAATATATTCTCCTGGTATCATAGTTTATGAATCTTGTTAACGGATAGGATTAGTGACGGTTACCAACTTGGTTCCATCAGGAAAAGTGGCTTCAATTTGAATGTCTTTGACCATTTCAGGAACCCCTTCCATCACGTCTTCCCGCGTAAGAAAAGTGGCTCCTAATTGCATAAGTTCTGCTACTTTCTTACCATCTCGGGCTAATTCATGAAGCCTTGCGCTTATCAAAGCTATGGATTCTGGATAGTTTAGTTTTAAACCCCGCGCTTTCCTTTTTTCAGCAAGTTCACCAGCCAAAAAGAGCATGAGTTTTTCTGTTTCTCTTGAAGTTAATTTCATAATTCCATGTGTTTATTTTTAATCTTTCCCTAACTATGCGGACGATTCTGGAGCTAGGTTACACGATTTATTATCTTGAAAGTGACGACACTATTAAACTCTGGAGTCCATAATGGCTAAATTTTCTTAAATATATAAAAAGTTCGTTAAAGTAGGTTTATTTTTATTGGCTTATCTAAAACGGATGCCCTTGACTACAAAGAAGTTCAAATCCATTTGGAGTGCGCGTAAAAGGGTGGGCTAAAAATTCTATTTTGCATTTTTATTATGTTATGTTTCAGTTCTTTCTAGAACTGTAAAAGGAGGGAACCTATTTGATTTATTCAAAAGAATAAGCTCAGGTTTTTTTAATAGTAAATAAGGCTGTAAATTTCATTTTTGGTAAAAATTTGAAATTCATGAAATTATATGTGCTTGTATTATCCGTCGTTCTTAGTTTATTTTCCTGTGGAGGAAAGGAAAAAATGTCATCTCCAGATGAGGTATTGTCTAAAACTTCGGAAAAATTGAATAGTTGGGAGACCTTAAGTTTTACAGCGACAACAACCAATACCTCCAAACCGACTACCCAAACGGTTTATAAATTAAAGAAGGTTGGTTATGAGCCACATTTAAAACTGTTCTTCTTCAAGGAAATGAACCAAGACATCTCCATTTTCTACAAACTCGCTTCTTTGGCTGTGGTAGAAGATAAAAAGAATAAAATAACCATTTTTGATTATGGCAAAGACCGCTCTATTCCAAGATATTTGGAGGCGTATATGGGAGACGATGACAATCTATTGGTGACGGCAAAACTCATGAATCAATTTAAAGATGACATTGTCTATGTTGAACAAACGGATTTTAATGATAGAACAGCCTATGTCTATACATTTGATAAATACAAAATTTGGTTAGACACCCAATTGGCGACACCATTGAAACTTGAAATAGCTAATGGGAGTTCTGGTAAAAAAGAAATAGTCTATGATTCTCTTGTATTTAATGAGCCTATGGATGAGGATGTATTTACCCATAAAGAGAAGGATGGCTATGTTTCTTCCGTTTTCGGAATTAAAAAAGAGCCGATGCTCAATATAAAAGCACCCGATTGGAGCTTGTTGGATTTGGATGGCAAAAAAGTGTCTTTAAAAGATTTTCGAGGTTCCCCAATCTTCTTGGAAGCTTGGACATCGTCATGCAGCCATTGCATGGCATCCCTTCCAAAAGTCAAGGAAATAGAAAATGAATTTGGGAACAAGATTAAAGTCGTCACGGTGAATTTTGATTATGACCTAGAAGAAACCAAGCAGGCAGTTAAAACTGAAAAGATCAATTACGTGGTTCTACAAGGCGATGCTATCTTTGATCAGCATTATGATTTGCGATCGTTTCCATCGTATTTTGTTATCAATAGTGCGGGCACCATAGTCTATTCAGATCGCGGCACAATTGAAGGCAAGAAAGCCAAATTGCTTTTTGAGGCGCTTAGGGGTGTGGAATAGATTTTAGCAATTCAATACAAATTTCTATTGGCTGTTATTTTCGGTATACTGCAAAATCGATAGTCACAAGCTGCCTAGCAGAAAAATGATGTTTTTCGATTTCTTAACCTTTAGAATGAAATTCAAGAGGCATATAAACTCAATTCTGGACAGAAATCGGCAATTGCAGAAGCTCGGAAACAAATAACCCAAGGCCATTACTTGATACACGAAGAATCAAATCAAGAAATTGACGAATGGTTAAATATTACCACTGAAACTTCAAAATTAGCTTGTTTTTGGACCTAATGCTCATCTCTTATTTTTCGCTCCATGGGGGCAAATCAATTAAAAAGGAGCTTTGCAAATCTTAGAAAGTTCTTCATTTATTTCAAAAACTTTTCCTCTGATATCTGAATATCCATATTCTTTTAATCTTGCTGAATGCATTTTGAGATAGTTCTCTGCATGTTCTCGAGAATCGAACATATAAACACCTCCGGCCATATTATCTTTCTTGCTTTCTGTCCAAAATTTCCAGATAAAACCAGGTTCCTTATTAATACTTTCCGCAAGCTCTTTCATTTGAGTTGCCATTTCTTTTTCCCAAATATCTTTATGTGGAAAATCAACGTGCATAATTACTGCCATAATATTATATTTTTAAATTACATGTAAAGTTAGCGATAAGTACTTGGTCTCAACTAAGCCTTTATGTTGGAATATGATTTTTTAAATTAAATATTATCCGTTTACAAACGACTACAAGCATTTACAAACGAGTTTAAATAGTTAACAACCGAATAACGTTAGGAAGCCATTGCATCTTTGTAATGTTGAATTGACCGAACGATATTCAATAGTATTAACTGTTTAACCTTTAAATTTAGAAATCATGAACGCATTAAGAAACACAGTACAGTTGATTGGAAGATTAGGACAAGATCCTGAAATTGTAAGCTTTCCTGACGGGAACAAAATGGCAAAATTCTCTATGGCTACAGATGACAGCTATAAAGATAAAGACGGCGCCAAAGTGGAACGCACCTATTGGCACAACGTTATCGTAAGAGGTGGTCTGGTAGAAATTGTAGAAAAATATGTGGCCAAAGGTAAAGAAATTGCCATTGAAGGTAAATTGACCAACCGCTCATGGGATGATAAAGATGGCAAGAAGCATTATATAACGGAAGTCTACTGTAATGAACTGTTGCTCTTGGGAGGGAAATAAGAGAAATTTAATTTCCAATTTTCCTGTGTGCCGACAGGCAGGCAAATTCCAAATTCCAATGCAGACCATTGGGATTTGGAATTTTTTTAGTAAAAACCCTGTCTGACGACAGGCAGGCAAAACTTAAAAGCAAAGCGCATTAGGTTTTGATGGTTAACTAATCCGGCTTTTTAGCGGGATTTCAACTTTAACTTGTCAGCCATCAATCAGAGTTGTGACCTTTGATTAGCAATTGAAAAAGTTTTACCGTTCTATATTTTTTGGCTCTTCTTAGGGATATTAATTAAATTTCAGAAAAAGATGCTTTGCGCCAATCGAAACGTGTTGGCATGGGCATCAATAATAGTTTTGATCTCTGGTGAATAACCCCCACCCATACTGCACATGACAGGAATATGACGATCTTTACAAGTTTGCAGTACGAAACGGTCGCGTTCTTTACAACCCTCAATGGATAAACTCAACTTTCCCAATTTATCAGAAGCAATCACATCGACACCACATAAATAATAAATAAAATCTGGGTTTTCAGATTGAATTAATTTTGGTAAAATATCTTTTAAGATCGAAAGATACGTGTCATCATCACAACCATCTTCAAGTGCAATATCCAAATCGCTGACTTCTTTTTTAAATGGATAATTGCTTTTTCCATGCATCGAAAACGTAAAAACCGACGGATCATTTTGGAATATTTCAGCAGTGCCATTGCCTTGGTGAACGTCCAAATCGACAATTAAAATTTTTTCCGCTAACTTCTTTTCCTGAAGATAGCGCGCGCCGATAGCTTGATCGTTCAGCATACAAAATCCTTCACCTCGATTGGAATAGGCGTGATGGGTACCTCCGGCAATATTCATAGAAATACCGTTTTCTATGGCGAATTCGCTAGCTTTTGCAGTGCCACCTGCAATAATGATTTCGCGTGCGATCAATTCTTCGCTTAGCGGAAATCCGATTTTTCGTGCCGCTCTTGCGTCTAAGGTGAGGTTTTTTAAATCGTTAAAATAGTCGGTTGTATGAACATTCAGAATAAAAGAATCATCCAGGGCAGTAGGCTCAAAAAAATTATTGCGGGTACAGGTGCCCTCATACAGCAGTTGATCCCGGAGCAATTCATATTTAAGCATTGGAAACCGATGCCCTTCCGGTAGTGGATGGTTGTAAATAGGATGGTACGCGATTTTAAGCATAAGCAATAACTTGTGGAATGGGATTAAATGATGGTCTCTTATCAAAAATCGAGGTGTGCAAAATATAAAATCTATCTTAGATATTGGATGAAAAAAAGGATAACTAAATTGGCGCCAAAGTTGATCTAGGGATGCTTGTTTATTGAGGTTAAATAAATTAAAGATGTTTTGATTTTTTTAACATTCCTATAAGTTATCTTTGTGACGTAAAATTACGATGATGTTCGCTTTAAAAGGTGTTATATTTTATCTTTTTGGTTGGTTGATGTTGTTCGGATCTAATGATCTAGCAACATTGCCAAGCGCGTCATATACACCTGTAGACAACATTGTTGCCACAGATAACCAAGATCATAGTCCGTTATTTTTGGATGCGGTTTTTGAGGTCAACCAGTCGTCCACCCACGAGACGCCACCAGTAAAAACCTTTACCCAGCTAGGTAAAATATATAGCAGCGCAACTGCTCCATCATCTTATTCGCTTTCTTATTACACCATTGGCCAACAAATCGTGGTCAACTTCACTATAAAGGACATTATTTTTCCTTTTCATTGTTTTACATAGACTGAGTTTTCTTCTCGTTTAAAATCTATTAGATGCCTAATCGCATCTCTTCAAGTCTATATTATAATTTAAAAACATAAAACAATGGATATCTCATTAAATGTGGTGATGTTAGTCGTCGTACTCATCGTTATCGTACCTTTCGCCTGGTTTATCATGGCTGAAAGAAGTGCCATTTCTAGAAAGAAGAAAGCATTTCAAAAAATTGCCAAGGCACAAAATCTAAACCTATCGCAGGTAGAATATTGGAATAATCACTGCTTGGGTTATGATGCCCAAGAAAACACATTACTACATAACAACTTAAATACACCAGATTCTGAATTTGAAAAAGTAGAGCTGGATGATGTCAGAAAATGTGTCATCAATAAAATTAACAAAGATTATAAAAATGGTGATAAGCACTATTCTGAAATGATGCGTCTTGATTTAGAATTCACTTTTGTGTCCAATAGACCGCCGGTGAACATTACGTTATATAATAATGACGATAATTTCTCACAAAATCAAGAGGTCGCGCGCGCCGAAAAATGGTTGGCACTTGTAAATGAGCATAAATACAGCAAGAATAATGTCGTAGCGGCATAAATAGCGCTGACACAAAAAAACCATCTCTTTTCGGCCTTTTGATACCTTCAAATTGGAAGAAATACAGGGATGGTTTTTTTTATATAAAATAGTTATAACACAATATTTCGTGTCAATTAATCCGCTACTTTTGAAGTCAAATAAATAGATTATGTTGCTCGATGGTTTTCTTATTATTGTGGGTTTTGTCCTTTTAATAAAAGGTGCAGACTGGATGGTCAATGGTTCTACGCTGCTGGCAAAAAAGAATAGAATTCCAGATTTGGCCATTGGGTTGACCATTGTAGCTTTTGGAACTTCTGCTCCAGAATTGGTAGTAAACACTGTGGCGTCTTTTGAAAACCATTCTGATATTGTCCTAGGCAATATTATTGGGAGCAATAACTTTAATCTCTTTATGATCTTGGGGATTGTAGGACTTATTTTTCCAATTGTTGTCCAATCGTCGACAGTTTGGAAGGAAATTCCCATTTCATTTTTAGCTGCTGTAGTTTTTTTGGTACTTGCCAATGGCTATTTGTTTTCTGATATCGGATTGTCAAGAATTGACGGGATAATCTTACTCTTAATGTTTTTACTTTTCTTGTTTTATATCTATAAGCAAATGAAAAGTGATCCCTCTAGCGAAGAGGTCGTGATCATTACAGCCTCCAACTATAAAATTTGGGGATTGATTGTTTTAGGCTTGATCGGTTTGGTTATTGGTGGGAAATTAATTGTGGACAATGCGGTTACCATCGCTAGCGATTTGGGCGTGAGCGAGAAAATTATCGGACTTACCATTATTGCGGCTGGCACTTCTTTGCCAGAGTTGATGACTTCAGTAGTGGCGGCCATGAAAAAGAATAGTGATATTGCCATCGGAAATATTATTGGCTCCAATATCTTTAATATTTTTCTAATTCTTTCAGTGAGTTCACTTGTAAACCCAATTACCTTCAGTTCAGTTTTCAATACCGATATTTACCTCTTATTGGGCGGAACGCTGTTTTTGTTCGTGGCCATGTTTACGGGTAAGAAAAAAACTTTAGACCGATGGGAATCCGGCGTTCTTTTGTTGGTATTTATTGGATACACCACGTATCTTGTGGGCAAGGAGCTACAATAAATTGTTATTTGTGCAACTTTAGTTGGATACGCTTTCGCGGAATATCCACATCCAAAACTTTAACGATCACTTGTTGATGTAAGGCAACATGCGCATTCACATCCGTAACGAAAGTATCCGATAAATTAGACACATGGATCAAGCCACTTTCTTTGATGCCGATATCTACAAAGGCACCAAAATTGGTCACGTTGTTAACAATTCCAGGTAATAATTGACCTTCTTCCAAATCATTAATTGTTTTGATATTTTGGTTGAACGTAAACACTTTGGCTTGCTCCCGAATGTCCAATCCTGGTTTTTCCAATTCTTTAATAATGTCTTGAAGCGTAGGCATTCCAACAGTATCTGTACAGTATTTGTTCAAATCCAGTTTTTGGAGATCAGATGTATTGCCAATTAAATCAGACACTTTCTTACCCAAATCCTTCGCCATTTTTTCAACTATGTCATAGCTTTCAGGATGTACTGCAGAATCGTCCAACGGATTTTTGGCTGATTTGACCCTTAAAAATCCAGCACCCTGTTCAAAAGCTTTAGCACCTAGGCGCGGCACTTTTTGGATGTCTTTTCTTGATGAAAAAGCGCCATGTTCGTCGCGATAATTGACGATATTCTCCGCTAATTTCGGGCCGATTCCAGACACATAACTCAACAAACTTGCACTTGCGGTGTTGAGGTTAACGCCAACGGCATTCACGCAACTTTCCACTACGACGTCCAATTCTTTTTTAAGCTTTGTTTGATCCACATCATGCTGGTATTGTCCAACACCAATCGACTTGGCGTCAATTTTCACCAACTCTGCCAAGGGATCCTGCAGTCGTCTGCCAATGGAAACCGATCCTCTAACAGTGACATCATAATTGGGAAATTCATCCCGAGCAATTTTTGAAGCCGAGTAAATACTCGCTCCAGCTTCACTGACTACAAATACTTGAATGTCGTCTTTAAATCTGATTTTTCTGATAAAAGCTTCTGTTTCTCTAGATGCGGTGCCATTACCAATGGCGATAGCTTCAATTTGGTAAGCTTCGGATAACGAGCTTATTTTTTTCATCGCTCCCAGCGTATCGTTTTTTGGAGGATGCGGATAAATGGTTTCATTGTAAAGCAATCCGCCTTGAGCATCAAGACACACCACTTTACATCCCGATCTAAATCCGGGATCAATGGCCAAGATGCGCTTTTCCCCTAAGGGAGAACCCAAAAGCAATTGCTTTAAGTTCTTTGCAAATACCGAAATGGCGGCTTCATCAGCTTTTAATTTGGCATTTTGAAGGGCTTCGTTTGAAAGTGAAGGCAGCAGCAATCGTTTGTAAGCATCCTGAATGGCGATTTGAATCTGTTCAGTACTTTCGTTGTTTGAGCGGATGATTCGATCTTCAATTTTCGCCAGAGCTTTTTCATCGTCAATGGTGATTTTAGATTTGATAAAGCCTTCGGTTTCGCCTCTCAAAATAGCTAACAAGCGATGCGATGGTATACGACTCAATGACTCTTCCCAATCAAAATAATCGCGGAATTTTTGTGCGTTCTCACTTGTGCTGAGCCCAGTCGAAGCATCTTCTGCTTTCGATTTAACAACTTTTGTGGAAATCATCGCAAAACGTTCCAATTGGTGGCGGATGTTATTTCTGATGTCGGTACGTTCGTTGATCCATTCTGCAATAATATGTCGTGCACCTTCCAGAGCGTCATCTGCGGAAGCGATATTACCTTTAATATATCTAAACGCAATCGATTCCAAATCCGACGCATTTTGGCTCATAATTATTTTGGCCAAAGGTTCCAATCCGTTTTGTCGCGCCGTTTCAGCCTTTGTTTTTCTGCTTTTTTTAAAAGGTAGGTATAAATCTTCCAGCGCCGTCAAATCTTGGATGGTTTCAATCTTTTGTTTTAATTCAGGAGTTAAGGCATCTTGCTCTTCAATCGCTTTTAAAATTGCCGTTTTACGTTTTTCAAGCGCTTCAAATTGTTCCTTATATTTTACAATATCGCCAATCTGAACTTCATCAAGATTGCCAGTACGTTCTTTTCGATATCGTGAAATAAACGGAATGGTGGCATCTTCATTTAATAATTCGACCGTATTTTTTACAGAGAGTTCTGGAAGTTTTGTTTGGGAAATGATAAAAGAAATCAATGACATGTGTAGATTTTAAGGAATGAGTTGTAAAGATAAGAAGATAAAAAAAACTGCTTGAAATTTCAAACAGTTCTTAAATTTATGATTTTGAGGTTTTGTATTAATCCATCACTTTCCTCAATACGTAAAACGATTCTAGTTCTCCAGTGTTTTTGTTGCCATCACGATCCAATAAGGTCAAGGTGTTTTCACCTACAAAGTACGGATTTCTGTCATTTGATAACAGGATTTTTTGCCCTTGATCATCCCATTCAAAAGTACCTTTAGTTTCAATTGGCGTGGTTTCTTTTCCTAAATAAGTTTCTTGGATGGTGTAGGTCTTGTCGCTGTTGATTGTGACTACGGTTTTGATGCCTTCACAATCTGCACAAGGCAATTCGCCTTCATATACGCCATCCCAATCTAAGGAGGTCATACTGTTGTCGCCAGTGGTTTCCATTTCTACTTCTTGTTGTGGCTCTTCAGTTATTTGTGTTTCTTTTTTGTTTCCAGAATTACAACTTGTTATGAGGAAAACAAGGGTGATACATAAGGTGTTGATGATAGTTTTATTCATTTTAAGTGTTTTAATGTTAACTAATTTATTGAAATTTGATAAGAAAGGAAAAGATTTAAGTGAATTTTAACCGCCAGTTTAACTAGTCTGTTTTTTCCTCACCTTGCTCGAATGATGCCAAAACATAGCCATTTTCGTCTTTAAAGGTCAATTCGCCATTCACTATGGTGTAGCTGACTGCTTTTTGTAAATTGGCCATGAACACGTTTTCAATACTGCTTCCTTCACAATATCTCATTGTTGCCATCATTTGAGAAAACTCAATTTGTTGGTCATCTTTTAATGTAAATGTACCTCCAAATGAATTACAACCGCCATTGCCACCTACGCCATTATCTTTGGCACTAAGTTTTATATAAGGTTGTTCCAATTCAGTTTTGGTGAGATTCAACACGTCTCCATTGAGTTTTGTCAATACCCATTTTGTGCCAATAAAAGTTGTTTCGCCTTTATTGGAAGGCTCTTGTGGTGGCACTTGCGATTTACAATTAAAAAGTAGTATGCAAGTCAAAAATGATAAACGTATAAGATTTTTCATGGTAGACGTATTTATTAATTTGTTTATCAAAGTTAAGGAACTGTTTTAAGCCATTTACAAAATAAAATAGCTGTTTACGTAAAATTGTTAATTTAGCTAATCTGCAATCCGTTAGGAACTTTCGCTTCAGATGATGTGTCAGGATTGACAAAAACCAGTTTTCCGTCTTCAGATTCTGTCATCAAAATCATCCCTTGACTTTCAACACCTCTTAAAGTTCTTGGCGCTAAATTGACCAATACAGTGACGCGTTTTCCAATGATTTCTTCCGGAGTAAAGCTTTCAGCAATTCCAGAAACGATGGTCCGTATGTCAATGCCAGTATCGATCTTTAAAACCAATAATTTATTGGCTTTCGGCATTTTTTCAGCTTCCAAAATAGTGCCCACTCGAATATCCAACTTCGAGAAATCCTCAAAAGCGATGGTTTCTTTTTGTGGTTCAACTTTTTTATTAGCGGCTTCATTGGCTAATTTGCTGGCAATAAGTTTGTCCAGTTGACTTTGAATGGCATCGTCTTCAATTTTTGAAAATAAGAGTTCTGCTTTTCCAATAGGATGTCCTGTATGGAGTAATACTTTTTTGGAGGAGATATCCGTCCATGAGTTTTTGACATCACCGGAATGAATGTTCAGAATGGTTTTTAATTTATCAGACGTAAATGGTAAAAACGGTTCACTCAATGTTGCTAAAGCCGACGCTATTTGAAGAGACACAAACATGATGGTTTTGGTGCGCGCTTCATCAGTTTTAACTAATTTCCATGGCTCTTCATCTGCCAAGTATTTATTGCCTAATCTGGCTAAGTTAAGGAGTTCTTGGCTCGCTTCCCTAAATCGGTAACGTTCAATAGAACTTGCAATGACATCTGGATAAGCCTTTACTGCTGCCAATGTTTCTTCATCAACAACGCTAAAGTCTGATGGTTCAGGAGCAACGCCGTTATAATATTTATCAGTCAATACCACCACACGATTGATGAAATTCCCAAAAATGGCCACCAATTCATTATTGTTTCTGGCCTGGAAATCTTTCCAAGTAAAATCGTTGTCTTTAGTTTCTGGTGCATTGGCTGTTAATGCATAACGCAAGACATCTTGCTGGTTTGGAAAATCTTCCAAATATTCTGGCAACCAAACGGCCCAGTTTTTTGAAGTGGATAATTTATTCCCTTCCAGATTCAAAAATTCGTTGGCCGGAACATTATCAGGCAAAATGTAAGAACCTTCAGCCTTCAACATTGCGGGGAAAATGATACAGTGAAACACAATATTATCTTTTCCTATAAAATGCACCAATTTGGTGTTTTCGTCCTTCCAATAAGGTTCCCAATCTTTTCCAACACGTTCGGCCCATTCCTTGGTAGAGGAAATGTAGCCAATAGGCGCATCAAACCACACATATAAAACTTTACCGTCAGCACCTTCAACAGGCACAGGGATGCCCCAGTCTAAATCTCTGGTGACTGCTCTTGGGCGCAAACCATCGTCAATCCATGATTTCACTTGTCCGTAGACGTTAGGTTTCCAATCTTTTTTATGCCCCTCCAATATCCATTCTCTTAAGAAGGCTTCGTGCTTGTCTAAAGGTAAAAACCAATGTTTGGTCTGTTTTAAAGTGGGTACGTTGCCACTGATAGCCGATTTTGGATTGATCAAATCCGTAGCATTTAAGCTGCTTCCGCATTTTTCGCATTGGTCGCCATAGGCTTCCTCATAACCACATTTTGGGCAAGTTCCCGTTACAAAACGATCGGCCAAAAATTGATCGGCCTCTTCGTCATAAAGTTGTTCGGTAGTTTCTTCAATAAATTCACCTTTATCATACAGCGTTTTGAAAAACTCTTGGGCCGTGTCATGATGGATTTTAGACGTGGTTCGTGAATAATTATCAAAACTGATTCCGAAATCCTCGAAAGATGTTTTGATAATGGCGTGGTATTTATCAACAATATCCTGAGGTGTCACGCCTTCTTTCTTTGCTTTTATAGTAATGGGGACGCCGTGTTCATCGCTTCCGCAGATAAAGGCCACGTCTTTTCCAATGAGTCTTAAATAGCGCGCATAAATATCGGCAGGCACATACACTCCGGCCAAATGACCAATATGGATGGCGCCGTTGGTGTAGGGCAATGCTGCTGTAATGGTATACCTGTCTGGCGAAGAGGCAGACTTTTTAGGTTGATTCATCAAATAGTATTTTAATTATGGGTCATTGAAATGAGTAAGTTGAATTGCAAACTGCAGTTTTGAACTGACAGATTGCTTTGTTTCACTCACCACGACGCACTGTTTTTAGAAGCCACAAAAGTACGCATTTTGACCTCTATTTGGAAAAAAAATGTATTTTTACATTATGTCGAAAATCTCATTTACCCTCGTTTTAAGTTGCCTTGTTTTGTGGCTAAGCCCACAAGACGTGTTTGCACAAGAAAAATCGTCATTTATGAAACAACAAACGCTTGTGCGTCCTGCATATTTAAAGGCTGGAGACACAGTGGCTATTGTGGCACCGTCTGGTGTTCTCAAAAATAGAAATGCAGAGATCCAAAATGCCCAAGATTTGATGGCGAGTTGGGGATTGCATACCGTATTGGGAGCACACCTATATTCTGAAAGTAATCATTTTGCAGGAACCGATGCGGAGCGATGTGCCGATTTTCAACAGGCGATGGACGATCCAACCATTAGTGCCATCTGGGCAGCACGTGGCGGTTACGGAACCGTACGGATTTTGGATAAATTGGATTATACCAAATTTAAGAAGAAACCGAAGTGGGTGATAGGCTATTCGGATATTACGGCATTACACAGTCAATTGCACACTTTAGGGTTTGAAACCATACATGCGGTCATGGCTGCAGGCATTTCTAAAGACTTGAAAGGCATTGAAGAATCCGTGACCACTTTTAAGGATGCTATTTTCGGAAAACCTTTGGCCTATACTTTGGAAGCATCCGAGTATAACAAAGTGGGAACATCCAGCGGCGAATTGGTTGGTGGGAATTTGACACTATTGCATAGTATGTTAGGGTCAAATACCAGCATTGATACTTCTGGAAAAATCCTATTTATTGAAGAGATTGGTGAATATGCCTATCATACCGATAGGATGTTGCAAAGTTTAAAACGTGCCGGTTATTTTGATAATTGTAAAGGTGTTATTGTGGGCGATTTCTCTAAAGTCAGGGAAAACCCTACCCCATGGGGAAGCTCTATTGAACAATTGATTTTAGACGCCTTGGCTGATTATGATTTTCCTATTGCATTTAAAATGCCGGCCGGACATGAAGATGATAATAGAGCGATGATTTTTGGTCGGAACATTGAACTTTCCGTTGGGAAAGCGGCATCAACGGTGAAATTTGACAAGTAGAGTTTTTCTTAGTAGCTCACTGCCGACTGCTAACTGCTGACTTTACACTGAAAACTATATTCGTGACATTTTAAATTAGTTCAAAATAGCAGGAGGAGATTCCTGCCTTCGCAGGAATAATGGCACATCACAACGAACTCGGGAAAATTGGCGAAAAACTAGCTGCAGAATACCTTCTCTCAAAAGGTTACGAGATTGTGCGCAAAAACTATTTCTTCCAAAAAGCTGAAATTGATATTATAGCAAAGCATAATAATATGATGGTTTGTGTGGAGGTCAAAACCCGAAATTCCGATTTTTTCGGTGATCCCCAAGATTTTGTCACGCCAAGTAAAATAAAACTATTGGTCAAAGCGATGGATGCTTTTATCATTGAAAACGATATTGATTTGGAATCACGATTTGATATTATCGCCATTTTGAAGAATAAAACAAAGGAAGAATTGACGCATTATGAAAATGCGTTTTATCACTTTTAAAACACCTACTAAGGCAGTTTTCGCTTGAATATCAGGTATAGAACCTCTGAGATTTTTTATCCTTAATTTAAAATGCTTTGTTATTTTAGACCTTTCTTATTTAACATTCTTAATGGTTTTATAAATCTTATAAATTCTATTATTTTCCCTTTAAATCTTTCTTCATTATAATGTTAGCTCGCAGCATAAAAAACTTGGCATGTATCTCGATCCTTCTATAAGTTTCAAATTATAAAGGATATTACAAAATCTGAACCTAGGTTCATCTTTCTGAAAATAAAGCAATTAATACGGAATAACGCATGATAATTGTCATCTTATGGATTAAATAATTTTACCAATTTTGGGACTTATTTATTGTTAAAATCACATATATATATTATGATAGTCATCAAACAAGCCCACAGTTTTCATATTCCTGTCATGGGTTTAGCTTATACCATAGATAGTCCCATTCGCGTTGCGCAATTCGGTATTTCGTCCGTCATTTCTATTATTGATGACGACCTTATAGAAAAAATGAATGCTTTTTATAGTCAGAAATTCAGTTTACCCTATCAGGAGATTTCCAAAAAAGCAGAAGATTATCGCGCCAAACGCATCACGGCGTATTTAAATTTAGTGGACACCATCGTTAAAGACAAGTTCGGGAAATTCAAGGAAGAATTATCAGAGAGTAAATCTGCCCTAGAAAACTTTGTAGGCATGCTTCCTAATAAATCGAGCATAAAAGAAGGCCTTTCAACAATGCTGGAAGAGGGAATGCTGATAAAGGAAACTATTAAAAACTATATCGATACGCATTTGTCTGCCGGAGAAATTGATGTGAACATCATGACCAAAATTGATAAAGATAATTTCAAGGGATCTGAGCAATTACCGGTAGAATTTAATGATGCCCATGCGTCGCTCCGTGGTTTTGCAAATAGTAATTTGTCGTCCTCCGTTGTGCTTTCTGCTGGGATGAATCCAAGATTATATAGTTATTTTGAAAATTTCAAGGATTTTTATCCGGATGGCAAAAGCCAATTAAAAAAGAAAATTATTTTGAAGGTGAGCGATTTCCGTTCCGCATTGATTCAAGGCAAATATTTAGCCAAAAAAGGACTTTGGGTTTCAGAATACCGTGTAGAGTCCGGCTTGAATTGTGGTGGCCATGCGTTTGCAACCGAAGGGTTTTTATTAGGACCAATTTTGGAGGAGTTTAAAAGGAAAAAAGCGGAGTTACTACAAGATACACATGATGTTTTTGTAAAGACCTTGGTAGATAAACAGATAGATGTTCCCGAACATCCTTTAGAAATCAAGATTACGGTTCAAGGCGGCGTTGGTACTGCGGCTGAACATGAGTTTTTAATGGATAACTATCAGGTGGATTCTGTAGGTTGGGGCACACCCTTCCTATTAGTTCCAGAAGCGACTTCTGTAGATAATGAAACGCGAAAACTTATGGCAGATGCTAAGGAAGCGGATTTATATTTAAGTAACATTTCGCCATTGGGTGTGCCTTTTAATACACTTAAAGGCACCTCAAATGAGTTTTATAAGCAAGGGCGGATTGATAGTAATAAAGCAGGTAGTTCATGCCCTAAAAAGTTTTTGGCTTTAAGCAAAGAGTTTGGAGCGGAAGGTGTTTGCACCGCATCAAAGAAATATCAAGATGTGAAACTATCAGAATTGGATTTGAAAAAAGAGACTATGGCATCTTCGCAGTATGAAATCGCTAAAAGTAAAATTACAGAAAAGGCATGTCTTTGTGTTGGTTTGGCCAATGCCTCCTATCTTGAAAACGAAATTCCTATAAAAGGCCAGCAACAAGGTGTGGTCATCTGTCCAGGACCCAATTTAGCTTATTTTGATAAAGAAGTCTCATTGTCTCAAATGGTTCAGCATATTTATGGAGGAACGTCGGTTCTATCGCAAGCTTACCGACCGAATATGTTTGTTAAGGAATTAAAAATGTATGTTGATTATTTGAAAAATGATATCGCGACCTTTACTGATGAACTAACTATTAAAAACATCAAGAAATGGTCGGCTTTTAAGAGTAATTTATTAGAGGGGATTGTATATTATCAAGGTCTTTTTGAAGAAACGTTTCATTTGAATAAAAATGAGATTCAATCTGATATTATCATTTATAAGAACGAGATAAATACGATTGAAATTCCTGTATTGTAATTGGGGAAACCTCTCAGGTTTTGAAAGCCTGAGAGGTTTTTATGTTATTTCGAGTTTATTTGAGATCCCTGCTGTAGTTTATCTTGAGCGCAGTCGAAAGGCAGTGATTTTAACGATAAAAATTCATTTCATCCAGATATTCCCAAACATGCTCGGGCAACATGGGTTTAACGTTTTTGCCCTCTTTTATGGATTGTCTTATAAACGTAGAGGATAATTCCATGATAGGAGCAGAAACCTGATGGATTTTAGGATGTTGATCAAATTGAGTTTCAACACTCCCTTCTGATAATCTTGGATACACATAAATATGGTGGTTGGCCAAAATCAATTCGTAGTTTTTCCACTTGTGGAGACTTTTTAGATTGTCTTCACCCATAATCAATGCAAACTCATGCATTGGAAATTTCTCTTGAAGATAGGCAAGTGTATTTATGGTATAGTTGGGTTGAGGCATTCCAAATTCAATATCGTTGGCGCGTAATTTAGGGTAGTCTGCCGTGGCTCGATACACCATCTCAAAACGATCATGATTATCAAGCATGGACGCTTTGACTTTAAACGGACTTTGGGGCGTGACCACAAACCAAATTTGGTCAAGATCGCTATGTTCAGCCATATGATTGGCAATGATGAGATGGCCAATATGAATGGGGTTAAACGTGCCAAAGTAGAGTCCGATTTTCATCTCTATAATTTAATTTATTTTTTATTTTCTCCGTTGACAAAATCGGATACCAATTTGTACGATTCCGAAATGGCATTTTCAAGATCATCGTTAATTACTATGACATCAAACAAAGGTGCAGTCGCCAATTCGGCGGAAGCCTTAGCAATGCGCATATTGATCTTATCATTACTTTCCGTCTGACGCTTTTTTAAACGAATCTTTAATTCGTCTATACTTGGTGGTTTTACAAAAATGGCAATGGTTTGATCAGGAAATTTTCGTTTGATACGTAAACCTCCCGAAACATCAATATCAAAGATGACATTTTTTCTTTTGGCCCAGATGCGCTTCACCTCGGTTTTCAAGGTGCCGTAAAAGTTGTCACGATAAACTTCTTCCCATTCTAAAAATTCATCATTTTTAATCCGGTTTTTAAATGCTTGCGCGTCTAAAAAGTAGTAATCCTTACCGTCGGTCTCGTTATTTCTTTTTTCTCTTGAAGTTGCCGAAATGGAAAACTCCAAATTAAGTTCTTCTTGTTGGAGTAGATGTCTCACAAGTGTTGTTTTGCCTGAGCCAGAAGGCGCTGAGAATACGATGAGTTTCCCTTGACCTGGGATGTCTTTAAGTTTTGTCACTAATTAAGTGTTTTTTTAATATATGGTTTTCCAATTACTTCTAGCCGTCAACTGCCTGCTGAAGACTGTCTACTGAGGACTGCCAACTGCCAACTACCGACTACAGAACATTCAACAGTTGCTCTTTTATTTTTTCTAATTCGTCTTTCATCTGAACCACCAATTTCTGCATAGGTGCATGGTTGCTTTTTGAACCGATGGTGTTGATTTCACGTCCCATCTCCTGACTGATAAACCCTAATTTCTTACCGTTGGAATCATCGCTTTTAAGTGCTTTAATGAAATAGTCCAAATGGTTTTTTAGGCGTACTTTTTCTTCAGTAATGTCGAATTTTTCGATATAAAAAACCAATTCCTGTTCAAATCGGTTTTCGTCTACTTTTTCCTTTAATTCTGCAACACCTTTGTGCAAACGTTCTCTCACCGCTTCAATACGCTCAGGGTCCATGGCAATAACTTGTTCCAGTAAATCGGATATATTCTCAACACGATCAAAAAATTCGGATTCTAAACTTTTGCCTTCATCCAAACGGTATTGCTGAATTTTATCTAAAGCCGTATTAATTTCTGCTGCAATTTCGCCCCATTCGTCTTCATCCATCTCATCACGTTCCGTAGTCACAGCATCTGGTAAACGAATGGCCATTTTGAGCAATTCTGTTTCGTCTCCATCCACCACTTCTTTCAATTGCTTGATGTACTGTTTAACTACGGTTTTATTGATTTGTGTTGAAGTCTCTTCGCCAGTAATCTCCATATACAATGAAAAATCAACTTTCCCACGCTCCAACTTTGAAGCGATTAATTTGCGAATATCCAATTCCTTTTCTCTGTATAAAGATGGCATTCTGGTATTCAGGTCGAGATTTTTGCTGTTAAGCGACTTGATCTCTATAGATATTTTTTTAGTAGGAAGCTGAATTACAGATTTTCCGTACCCGGTCATGGATTGTATCATGGACTTATTTTAAAAGTTGCACAAAGGTAATGAAAATCATCAGTTTTCTTGAGCTAATAAGTCGATGGAATTGTGACTTAGACATTTAAAAATTCTAAATTTGTATTCTTTAATTTGTAACCAAGAGATAGGGTTATTGAATTAGTGGTGATTTTTAAGACTTTAAAATCAGCTCTATGTTCTAAAATCTATCATCTATATTCTGAAAAATATGTATCTAAAGAATTTTGAAATACGATGGAGTGATGTTGATGCCAACAGACATTTGGCGAATTCTGCTTATGTAAATTTTATGAGCCATACGCGTGTGGCTTTTTTTGAAGACCATGGGTTTTCATTGACTAATCTCGCAAAATTTCAAATCAGCCCTGTTGTTTTTTATGAGCATATCTTTTATTTTAAGGAAGCCTTTTTGGGCACGCCAATACGTGTAAGTCTTGAAGTTACGGGTTTGAGTGAAGACGGTATGTTTTTTAGGATTGAACATAATATCTACAATCAAAAGGGAGAGAACTTGGCAAATTGTGAGCTTTTAGGTGCTTGGATTAATTTGAAATCCCGTCAATTAACGGGGTTGCCGGCAGAATTTTTGGAAGAGATGGATACCTTCCCTAAATCCAAGGATTTTAAAATCTTGACCAAGGAGGATACGCGTAAATTTGGCAAGAAGCCAATAAACTTAAGTTAAGACTTTCAGGTTTTTGGTGACTCGATTAATGTTTTATATTTCGCCCTTTTCGGACGGAATCTCGAAAATAATTAGGTTCTAGTGTTCTTTCTGAGAGTTACAGATTGAAGTGCTTTAGCTTTCATGAATTGCTTTCTTTGCAGCTTCTACGGTTTTGGCGCTGTTTCCAATAAATATCTGATCGTTATAAACCACAACGGGTCTGCTCAAGAAGGTGTAATGTTCAAGTATATAATTTTTGAAATCTTTTTCCGTCAGATTTTTGTCTTTAAGACCCAAGGCTTTATAGCGTTGCGCTCTTTTGCTAAATAAAGCCTCATAACTGCCCGATAACATGTGAAGTTCCTCCAATTGTTCGGTAGTAATCTCATCACTCTTAATATCTTGAAAAACGAAATCAGAAGGCAATTCAAGTGTTTTGATGATTCTGATACACGTACTGCACGATTTTAAATGATATATTTTTTTCAAAATAGTTTGTTTTAAGGTTTAAAATGATGGTCGTCAAAATAAAGCCACTTCAACTGCGATGTCAATTTCTTGAAGTTTTTGGTGAAATAGGCGCGATTTTAAATAACTCCGGACTGTTTTAAAGTAAAATACTAGGGATTCACTTTTAGATGTTCCTTGATTTGATCGTAAGGCAAGACGATTTCTGTTATACCTTGCGCGTAAGATGCAATCTCGTAATTGTTGTAAAGTAATACCAAGCCGTTATTGGTGTAGCCTATGTTTGATGGTAACTGAAAATCCTCACCAAAGAAAAAATCTTCCATGGTCTCATCATTATCCTTTGGTTTCGTTTGATCCTTAAATGCTTTTTCAGCAACTTTTTTAAACTGGTCTAAGTTCTTGATAAGATCTTTTTGTTCAAATAGAGCTCCTGTTTCTGGGTTGAAATTTAAGTATGTAGTTCTTCCGTTTCCATGGGCACCGCCAGTATCCGTATAAGTTTGAAGACTTACGCAAATGATTTCTGGAGCGTCATAAATTACTTGACCGTCCACTTTAACTTCCCATTTTTGACTGCTGTCTTGAAAATCATTTTTAAACGATTTATATTCTTTGTCAAATTGTGAAACGGCTTCAGAAATAGAAATGTCATTTTCTGGAGTGTCGGCCATATTCATTTCATTGGCAATGACGTGTTCTATCTGCTGATTTATTTTATGGGAAACATCTTTTGTTCCTATGGCTTTTGGATAGTCAATAACAATTATTGCATCAGTTGATTTTTCGATGTGTTGGGTTTTGAATGTTAATTTGACGTCTTTGTTACAAGCTGATATCAGCAAAGCTATCATCAGAAATAAACTTAGTTTTTTCAAGGTATTTGAGGTTTTGTTAAACAATCAATAAAGATATTACATCCTTTTGTAACCAAGCACTTAAAGCTTAAATTTGTTGTCAACAAAATGTTCTGTTATGAAATTCAACACAAAAACCATTCATGGAAATCAGGAGTATGACAAAGCTTATGGTGCTGTGATGCCGCCAATATATCAAACAACAACCTATGCGCAAACCACGCCTGGAGGTCATAAAGGGTATGAATACTCAAGAAGCGGTAATCCAACGCGCACGGCATTGGAAAACTCATTTGCAAGTATCGAAAACGGCACACATGGTTTGGCTTTTGGATCTGGTTTGGCTGCTATTGATGCGGTCATGAAACTTCTAAAACCTGGAGATGAGGTCATTTCAACAAATGATCTTTATGGCGGTACTTATCGCTTGTTTACAAAAATATTTGAAGGTTTTGGAATCAAATTCCATTTTGTTGGGATGGAGAACGCCTCCAAGATTGAATCTTATGTCAACAAAAATACAAAGCTGATTTGGGTGGAAACACCCACAAATCCAATGATGAATATTATAGACATTAAAGCCACAGCGGCAGTGTCAAAAAAGCATAATATTTTATTGGCGGTTGACAATACTTTTGCGACACCTTATTTACAACAACCTTTGAACTTGGGTGCAGATATCGTAATGCATTCCGCTACAAAATATTTGGGAGGCCATAGTGATGTGGTGATGGGAGCGCTGATTGTAAAAGATAAGGAGCTCGCAGATCGATTGTATTTTATCCAAAATGCAAGCGGTGCGGTATGTGGGCCTCAAGACAGTTTTTTGGTGTTGCGAGGGATTAAAACCTTGCACATTAGAATGCAGCGTCATTGTGAAAACGGAAAGGCCGTAGCTGAGTATTTAAAACAGCATCCAAAGATTGAAAACGTGTATTGGCCAGGTTTTTCAGACCATCCGAATCATGATATTGCAAAAGCTCAGATGAAAGACTTTGGTGGAATGGTATCTTTTACCACAAAAGGAAACAATTACAAAGAAGCCATCAAGATTGTTGAAAATTTGAAAATCTTCACTTTGGCAGAGTCTTTAGGCGGTGTTGAATCTCTAGCAGGGCATCCAGCTAGTATGACGCATGCCAGCATACCGAAAGAGGAGCGTGAAAAAATTGGAGTTGTGGACTCCTTAATAAGATTGAGTGTTGGGATTGAAGATGAAGAAGATTTGATTGCCGATTTAAAACAGGCCATAGGCTAAAGAAATCTGATTTAATAACAGGAACCGATTTTGAAATTAATGGGTGGATTATTTGATTTTAGTCAAAATAATGGATAAAACCTATGTTTAACCATACCATATAATCATTGGATTTATTAGAAGGTAATATATGGTTTAAGCCATCCACCTTGTCGCTAAAATAGTGTTGCCATCTTAGGTCGAGCATGAAATCCGAGTAATAAGAAACTTTATATCGGGTGCCGACACTTCCCACAAGGGAAAAAGTGGTTCCACTTTGAATATTTACAAACTCAGTATCTCTAATTGTTCCGTTAGAATAACGGTGCCATGGGCCATAAAAGTTATCCAAGTTTTTCGCATTGCCATCGCCGTACGAGGTGGAAACCTTAGGATTATAAAAAGTATAATGTATTCCAAAACTTATAAATGGTGTGAAGGAATTCGTGGCATAGGAAAACTCTCGAAGACTGAAAGGAAAGTAGTCCAGTTGCATCCCAATATCAATATTTTGGGTTTCTCCAGTATGTGCTCTTAATTTATCGGCATTTACCCCTGTTTTTGAGGGATCTGCCCATTTACCAAAATGTTTAAGCTTGGTGGTGTTAAAAGAAAGTTCGCTGCGTAATTTAAAGTGATGGTTAAAATAATCATAAGGCTTGTATCCAGGGGTATCCTCAAAATTCATGAAGTGGACAATCCCAATCCCAAAACCTGTGTTTCCTGCGGTACTTTCAAAATCACGACGCTCCCCGAAATCCGATTGAAAAGCTGTAGGCCCAACAATAATACCGAGTTCATTTGTGAATCTGTTTTGAGAAAAGCCTGTTGAAATACCCATAATAAATACAGATACTATGGATAACTGTTTCAAACTAGGCGCCATATAGTGTTGTTTATTTAACGGAGTTGGTATTAACAAATATATGAAAACTGAGTTAAGTTCCAAACAAAACATTAGCAACGTGAAGATTATAACAAAAAAAAAATCTTGATTGTTATGATATTGATTTATTTGCTTACTTTTTTAGGTGGAAATATAAAAATTGCTCAATGGATTACCATAGATTTATGGATATCATAATTTTTAATAAATGTTTTATTATTTCATTGAGAAAAATTCATTAAAATCTTTAATATGCCTATATTTGCGGGGTTAAATGCAATAAATACTGATAATAAGTTAATAAATGACAGAGCAAACAGCATCTTTTTTAGATTATGTACGTAGAAATAATCCCAATGAACCAGAATTCTTACAAGCAGTCCACGAAGTAGCAGAAACCATCTTACCTTACATAGAAGTAAACCCAAAATACCAAGATAAGATGCTATTGGAGCGCATGGTTGAACCTGAGCGCACAATTATTTTCAGGGTTCCATGGGTTGATGATAAAGGCAAGATTCAGGTAAATAGAGGCATTAGGGTTGAATTCAATTCGGCAATAGGACCTTATAAAGGAGGGTTGCGATTTCACCCAACCGTAAATTTAAGTATTCTAAAGTTTTTAGGATTTGAACAAACCTTTAAAAACTCGCTTACTACGCTTCCTTTGGGAGGTGGAAAAGGGGGGTCTGATTTTGATCCTAAAGGGAAAAGTGACAACGAAGTCATGCGTTTTTGTCAATCTTTCATGAATGAATTATACCGACACATCGGTGAGAGTACAGATATTCCTGCTGGCGATATCGGTATTGGTTTTCGAGAAATCGGCTATATGTTTGGGCAATATAAAAAATTGCGAAATGAGTTCACCGGAATTTTGACCGGTAAAGGATTGTCTTATGGTGGTTCTTTGATCAGACCGGAATCGACCGGGTATGGACTCGTATATTTTGTAAGAAGCATGTTGGCGATTCAGGATGAAACCTTAAAAGGAAAAACGATATCCATTTCAGGATCTGGAAACGTAGCACAATATGCTTGTGAAAAAGCAACGGAATTTGGTGCGAAAGTAGTGACCATGTCTGATTCTTCTGGGTATATTTATGATCGGGATGGAATAGATGTTGATAAACTCGCGTTTATTATGGAGTTAAAAAATGTGAAACGTGGAAGAATAAGCGAATATGCAGAAACGTATAAATCGGCAACATTCCACGAAGGAAGACCTTGGTCAGTAAAAGCCGATATCGCTTTACCATCTGCCACACAAAATGAATTGAATGAGGAAGAAGCTAAGCTACTTGTAAGAAATAATGTTATCGTCGTTGCCGAAGGCGCCAATATGCCATGTACGCCAGAAGCAATTGAGGTATTTCAAAAGGCAAGGGTTTTATTTGGACCAGGAAAAGCAGCAAATGCAGGTGGCGTTGCAACTTCTGGTTTGGAAATGAGCCAGAACGCTTTAAAACTTTCTTGGGATAGAGAGAAGATTGATGGGAAATTAGTGACCATTATGGAAGATATCCATCAGTCTTGCGTAACTTACGGAAAGCAGGAAGATGGTTTTGTTGATTATGTGAAGGGTGCAAATATTGCCGGGTTTGTTAAAGTAGCAGATGCTATGTTGTCACAAGGTGTAGTATAATTTATTAAAATATGACTGATTTAAAGGCTTCAATAAGATGTTATTGGAGCCTTATTTATGTTCTTAATATATGAATAGACTAAAAATGTCGTTAGTAATAAATATCTTTGACATCTATTAGTATTCTATGATAAAACAGGTGACCTCCGTTTTTTTATTTTTCCTAGTGCTTTCTTCCCAGGCGCAGGATTTTTCAACATTATGGCAAGGTTATTTTTCCTATTATAATATTAAGGATATTGCTATTGGTGACAATAAAGTTTATGGAGCTTCTGAGAATGCAATTTTCACCTATGATTTGTCATCCAATCAAATAGAAACCATAACCACAATAGAAGGCTTATCCGGAGAAACCATTTCTACGATTGCCTATAGTGACGCTTATGACACCTTATTGATTGGCTACGAAAACGGTCTCATTGAAATAGTTTCAGGTCCAGAAAATGAAATACTGTCGGTGGTCGATATTCTTGATAAACAAACCATTCCTCCAAACCTTAAGCGCATCAATCATTTTAATGTTCTTGATGGATTGGCTTATATCTCTACTGACTTTGGTATTTCGATTTATAACTTGCAACGGCTGGAGTTTGGGGATTCCTATTTTATTGGTAATGGTGGGAGTCAAATTAATGTGAACCAAACTACGGTGCTGAATAATACCATTTACGCGGCTTGTGGGAATAATAATGCTATAAAAGCAGCAGCATTATCTAATCCGAATCTTATAGACTATCAGCAGTGGCAAACCTTAGGCAGCGGGAGTTTTGTTTCGGTTGAAAGTGTCGGTAGTCGATTGTATGCCATCAACGCTAATAATGTAGTCTACGAAGTTTCCAATGGTGGGTTCACTAACTTATTTACATATTCTGATTTGCCATTAGATACAAAAGCTGTAAATGATAATTTAGTAATTACCACTGGAAACCATGTGTATGTTTACAATAGTAATTTTGCCACATTGGCTACAGCGACGCTTCAATCGGAGTTGAACACGCGTTTTACTACTGCCACAATCACTGAAAATCATATTTATATAGGAACAAGCAGTTCAGGTGTTTTAAAAACCAACTTTTCAAATACGATGGCCTACGATGTGGTCAGGCCAGAAGGACCACTTATGAATGATGCTTTTAAAATTGAAGCTGGGAATAACAATTTGTGGGTCACCTATGGAGATTATACCGTTTCCTACAATCCATACCCATTGCGTAGCTACGGTCTTAGTCATTTAGTTGAGGAAAATTGGATAAACACGCCTTTTAGCAGTCTTTTAAATGCCCAGAACCTGAATTATATAGCTGTGAATCCCTTTAATCCGACCCAAGTATTTATAAGCGCCTGTCAACAAGGAATTTTAGAGCTCAATAATGAAGTGGCAACCGTATTATTGGATCAGAACAATAGTGGCTTGGAACCTATTGCTGCTAACGATCCTTCCGTCAGACAAACGGGGTCTCAATTTGATAGGAATGGGGTATTATGGACCATGACCAGTCGTGTTGATAAGGCTTTAAAGTCTTACAACCCAAGCACTGGACAATGGCGGGGTTATAGTTTTAGTGAAATCATTCAAAACCCTCTTCTTGACGAATTTGGCTTTGGTGATTTGGTGATCGATAGAAGTGGCACCAAATGGATTGGTGCGTATAAGAAAGGCCTCATTGGTTTTAACGAAAACGGCAACAAGATAGGTTATATAAATTCTGAAGAGCAGAATATGCCCGACCAGGTGGTCTCAGCGGTTGCAGTGGATAACAACAATCAACTGTGGATTGGTACAATAAAAGGCTTGAGAGTGCTTTATAACACTGGTGGTTTTTTCGATTCGCCCAACCAGAGTGTGAAGGAAATTGTAGTGCTTGACGATGGCATTCCGCAGGAGCTATTGTCCAGCCAATATATTACAGATATTAAAGTGGATGGCTCCAATAATAAGTGGATTGGAACTTTAGATGCCGGCATTTTTTATTTTTCTCCTGATGGACAACAAACCATCTACCATTTTACCACAAAAAACTCCCCATTACCTTCCAATTTTATTAAAGACATTTCTATTGATGCGCAAAATGGCAAAGTTTATATTGCGACATCAAAAGGATTGGTGTCTTTTTCTTCTGGAGGTTCCAAACCAGAAGAGGAATTGGCAAGTGCTTTTGTTTATCCAAATCCTGTAAGGCCAGAATATGATATTCTTGGTGCCAGCAGTTTGAATGATATTAATAAAGGTGTCAAAATTAGAGGCATCACTGAAAATGTCAATATAAAAATCACCGATATTGAAGGTAATCTCGTTGCTGAAGCGCAATCAAGAACCAATTTAAGAGCTTCTCGTTCCAACTATAATTTTGCAATTGATGGCGGAACTGCCATTTGGAACGGTAAAAACCTAGCCAATAATATTGTGGCTTCAGGAGTTTATTTGATTTTGATTTCTGACTTGGATTCTTTTGAAACCAAGGTCTTAAAATTATTGATCATCAGGTAACCCACTCATTTGAACAGACTATGTTAGTTAAAACCAACGCGATCGTTCTTTCCAAGATAAGATATGGAGACCATGATGTGATCGTAAAATGCTATACCCAAAACAGAGGTATTGTCAGCTATTTATTGCGCGGTGTTTTAAAAAGCAAAAGAAGTAATTCTAAAATTGCGTATTACCAGCCTTTATCACAATTAGAAATTGAAGAGAATTACAGGGCTAACCAGTCCTTGCATTATATTACTGATGTCAAACTAGGTGTGGTCTACCATAGCATGCATACCAATATCATAAAAGGCGCGATAGTTATGTTTTTGTCAGAAGTTTTGTCGACTACCTTAAAAGAAGAAGAAGCAAATCCGTCTTTGTATGAATTTTTGGAAACCACGCTTCAGTGGTTGGATCATGAAACCGATTTCGCGAACTTCCATTTGTTGTTTTTATTAGAACTTTCTAAACATCTGGGTTTTTATCCAGACACCTCACAATCTGACTTTCCATACTTTAATTTACGCTCCGGAAGTTTCGAGCTCAAGCAACAAACACCTTACACCATCTCAGGCGAAAATTTAATACTCATGAAACAGCTATTGGGCATAAAGTTTGATGGTCTGAACTCTCTAAAGCTGCATTCAAAACAAAGACAGGCCTTTCTGAATTTATTACTGCTTTATTTTGAATTACACCTATCCGATTTTAGAAAACCAAAATCACTTCAAGTATTTAATGAAGTGTTTCGTTAAACCAAGTTTTACACTATGAGATTTTTCTTTTTGATAAGTGCTTTCCTAATCGCTATGGCTTCGGGACAATCACAGAACGTTAAAATCTTAGAAGAATTCACAAACCTTCCAATTGCTGGAGCGGCTATTTACAATGCTTCAAAAAGCAGATCAACAACTTCAGATATTGATGGTGTTGCCAATTTGAGCCGATTCTTAGCAGATGAATTGATTTTTATAGAGCACTTGCTTTATAAAAGCGGCAGTTATATCACTTCGGATATTTCCAATAGAACAATTTATTTAAAACCGAAAATTGAAGGTTTGGATGAAATTGTGGTCTCGGCTTCAAAATTTCAACAAAGTAAACGAGATATTCCACAAAAAATTATCAATATCAATGCAAAGGCCATAGGATTTTCAAACCCACAAACCAGTGCAGATCTATTGGAGAATAGCGGCAATGTGTTTGTTCAAAAAAGTCAAATGGGTGGTGGAAGTCCGATGATAAGAGGTTTGTCTGCCAATCGTCTTTTGATGACGGTGGATGGGGTACGCATGAACAACGCCATTTTTAGAGGCGGTAATTTACAAAATGTAATTTCTATTGATCCCTTTACCATTCAAAATACAGAGGTCACCTTGGGCGCGGGTTCAGTGGTTTATGGAAGTGATGCCATTGGCGGAGTGATGAGTTTCTACACAAAAACGCCACAACTGTCTTATTCTGATTCGCTATATTTTAAAGGAAGTGTTGTAGGACGATATGCCACGGCCAACAAGGAGAAAACTGGACATATTGATTTGAATTTCGGATTAAAAAAATGGGCTTTTTTCACCAGTGTGAGTTATACTGATTTTGATGATTTACGAATGGGAAACCATGGTCCCATAGATTATATCCGGTCAGAATATGTGCAAACTTCTGAGGGTGTTGACCGGATCGTCGCAAATGATGATCCTCTAATACAAATTCCTACTGGTTATGACCAAATTAACCTTTTACAGAAGATTCGATATGAGCCCAAACAAGATTGGAGCTTTGATTTAGGTTTGTATTATACTACCACATCCGAGTATTCAAGATATGACCGATTGCTTCGTTACAAAAATGGAACTTTACGCTCGGCGGAATGGAATTATGGACCACAACGTTGGTTTATGGGGAATTTGCAAGTGACAAAATTAAGTAGCAATTCCAATCTTTATGATAAAATACAATCTACAGTAGCCTATCAAAATTTTCAGGAAAGTAGAATGGATAGAGATTTCGGTAAAACTGAAAGACATATCAAGGAGGAAGCAGTAGATGCCCTATCATTTAATTTGGATCTTGAAAAGCAATTTGGAAAAAGAACGGAATTTTTTTACGGATTGGAATATATTTACAATCAGGTCATTTCTGGCGGGATGCAAGAAAACATCCAAACAGGTACGAGTGTCCCAACAGTTTCGCGCTATCCCAATGGATCAGATTGGCAATCAATGGCCGCTTATACAAGTCTTAAGTTCAAACCCAATCAAAAATTTGTATTTCAAACAGGCATTCGCTACAATCATGTGATTGTCCATGCAGATTTTACAGAAAACAATGCCTATCTCAAGTTGCCATATACTGCCACCAGAATCAATACCGGAGCTTTTACGGGAACGGCAGGTGTCAATTGGAACCCAAACCAAACCCTTGGGATACGATTAAATACATCATCGGCATTTAGAGCGCCCAATATAGATGATCTTGGAAAAGTCTTTGATTCTGAACCTGGAGCAGTAGTGGTCCCAAATGATAATCTAAAACCAGAATATGCTTACGGACTTGAATTGGGTGTCAAACTGAATTTCGAAAATGTGTTTATTTTAGATATGGCGACATATTATACACATTTGGACAATACTTTGGTACGACGTGATTTCACATTGAATGGTGCCTCCGAAATTATGTATGATGGCGAGTTGAGCACTGTGCAGGCCATTCAGAATGCAGCAGAATCTCGCATATATGGTGTTGAAGTTGGAATGCATGTCAATTTTACCAAAGCGCTAAAATTGAAATCTTATTATAACATCATTGGAGGTGAAGAAGAGGGCAATAATGGCGAAAAAAAACCCTTGCGCCACGCTGCGCCACAGTTTGGTGCCACCCATTTAATATGGCAAAATGAAAAATTCCAAGTGGATGGATTTGTTAGATATAATGCCGCCTTGTCTTATAATCAATTGGCGCCTTCTGAACAGAGTAAGGATTATATCTACGCATTGGATGCTAGTGGCAATCCTTATGCACCATCATGGTACACAGTAAATTTAAGAACCCAATATGAATTTAGCGATGCCATATCTTTAACTGCCAGTCTGGAAAATATTACCGACCAACGCTATAAACCTTACTCGTCAGGAATTGCGGCTCCCGGTCGTAATTTTATAGTGGCTTTAAAATATACGCTTTAAGACTTTGGATTCAAGAACCAAGACGGTTCAATTTAATGCCAAACTCGAAACTTAAAAGCTCAGAACCCAGAACTTAAAACAAACCGTTTGGTAATAATTTGTCCGTTGGAAAGTTCGACTTTGGCAATATAAGCAGCTTGACTTAAATGGCTTAGATCGTAAATTTCAGTGGTATTGTTACCTTTGAATTGATTTAGAGTTCTACCCAATATATCCATAACTTCTACGGATATGATACTCAGATTTTGTCCAACAGAGAATTCAACTTGGGCGTTACTAAGTTCAATAATAGATAAATCTTTGGTGTCCATAATAAAGTTGACCGCGGACAAGGTTTTGTTTTGAAATACAATAACAAAGCGATTGTTAAAGTCGCCAGTTGCTGAGGTGAAATTATAATCAGAGACCGATAGATTATGATGAATATTCAGGAATTCATCTTTTAGAAAGAG
Source organism: Gelidibacter gilvus (assembly GCF_004115975.1). Classification (GTDB taxonomy): domain Bacteria; phylum Bacteroidota; class Bacteroidia; order Flavobacteriales; family Flavobacteriaceae; genus Gelidibacter; species Gelidibacter gilvus. The sequence goes on from NZ_SDDZ01000001.1 coordinate 747,196, forward strand.
ATTGTTTTCGTCAAAAAATTGACCTTGAGTCTGGGCAACGGACAATTTATACAAGGTTGGCTGTGAAATTGAAGTCTTCAATCCTAAGGGAATTTCTTCTTCTAAACTTAAACTGTTAACTGCTTTTCCTTGAATGGCATATTTCTTATTACTTTCAGGAATTTCCGTGTATATGACGGCACTCAAACCCGTTGACAGATTGCGCTCAGCATCATAGGCAAATCCGTCAACCCCATCAGTTGCACCATCCACATAAGCCACCAAAACTTGATTAAAGACCCCATTATCTGAGGTAAGGTTAATCCAGAATTTATTTGGTACGTCTGAAGGAGCATTTCTGAAAAACTGAGAGTTGCTATTGGCGTCGGCCATCCTCATGGAATTTTTGAAGGTTAGTATGCCGCCGTCATTGATTCCTATAACAAAAAAGCCTTGACCTGTCGGAATATAATCCAAGGGCATTTCGGCTGTTCCACCAGCTGTATTTCCACTTCCAGTAGTAATTATGGCATAATCATTTCTATTGAAGTTAAGCACTTGATTGCCGGGATTACTTGCCAAAGGTGGACTGGCTTGACTCCATAAATATGCTGCGCCAGATATGACATCCGAATTTTGGCTATGAACGAGTTTAAAATCAATAGCAGATGGGTATGGATTCCCAATAAAATTCCAGTCCTTGTCGGTCGCAATGGCATTTGTATGAATGGTGACTGAGATATTTCCGTTATTGAATTCGCCATTAAACACGGTGGCATCAATTCGCGGGAATGTTCCGGAGTTGTTAGAAGTAGAGGCATAGCCTACACCCGGAATCATACTTCCGGTGGCTAACTGCCAATCGTCACCATTATCATCAACATCATCACCATTGATGTCTTCATAGTTTGCAGCCTCAAAATAAAACCGTCTATTGGGAGATGCCATACTCAATACAGATTCGACGGATTCATTGGTTACGGGCGAACTCCAATAGGTATAGTCATACCAATTCTGCTTTGGTGCAGTAGATTTTCTAACCCTTGCAGAGGCTGGGATTTCCAATGTAAAACGTCCTGCATCGCCGTCATCCCCGCGTTGCACAAACGCTCCTTTACTCTCGACCACGATTTCACCAAAGTTCATAGGCGAATTTCCATTGACAAGCACATCAGTCATTACTTCCACATAATACTCATCCGTAATATTTAAGGTAAACCCAGAATTTACAACGAGGCTACAAGCAGTAAAGTTTCCAGATGTAGGACTTGTTGTATAATTCCCATTAATAATTGCAGTTGTATGTTGGTCTGGAATTGACGGATTCCAATTTAAGCCATCCCAGGTTGTCTGATTGATCTCCAATCTAACGGCATTGCTGGCAGAATAGCATGTTGCACTACTCTCACGGATTTGCGCGTAATATTGATAACCGTCCAAATTAAGGATTCTCAGGATGGTTAAAGCACTACTTTGTTGACCGGAGTAGTCAAGATTTGTTTCCAATATTTCGACCCAATTTACGGTTCCAGGTGCGTTATAATACCATTGATAGGTTAACGGAAATCCACCCGGAACACCTTCTGTTCCCGAAACCTGTAATGTTGCCGTTAAAATGCAGTTTGAGTTTGGTGCAATTGGCTGAACGTTTAGCATAGGCGAGGCGCCTCCTGAATAATCGTAGTGTCCAATATCTGAATAATCATTTGTGCCACATGAGCTGGGACCTGAACCTACCCAATCAATGATATTCCATTCGCTAAGATTAAAAGTGGGATTTGGGAGCAAAGAAGCAGTATTCAAACGTCTAAAGTTAAATCCTCGATCTCCGGTAATCAGTGTCGCATCCATCCATGTATTATCCATATATACGCCAAATTGATCAACAACTTCCGTCCCATTGGATTTTAATAATCTGATGAGGTCGTGTTCATTATCTTTTTTGTTAATGCCGCTTATAAAAGTGTTTGTTAAAGCCGCAAATTGACCATTTGCACCTTCTTGTGAACATGAGTTCGAATTGGTTGGATTTGTAGCAACCCCAATGGCTACGACATAGGTTGAATTGTTTGCTAAAGGGACACCTTGAAGTGAAAACGTATGAGTGGGAGCGCTTGATCCATTGTTATAGATGCTTAAAGAATACTCTCCCAATGGTACCGTTGCGCCTGTACCATTATAGATTTCAATATAACTTAACCCGCCTACTGTGGCGTCAGTAACCTCGCTGATAAATAAATCAGAAAGACTAGCGCTTCCTTCGCAACCTCCAATGAGGTTGTCTATAATAGTAAATGGGATGGTACTGATACATCCAATGCTGTTGACCACTACGATATGACCCGTTGCCGCATTAACTGGAATGGTCACTTCAATGGTGGTCGAATTGATAAAGGTTGTTGCCATTGCAATACCGCTCATACTAGCAAGGGTAGAGCCGTCAAAATTTGTTCCGGTAACAGTCACGATGGTTCCAATGGGTCCTATCGATGGACTAACTGAGCTGGTCGTCGTAACGCAACGTCCTGTGCCTCGAATGTCAAAAGTATAGGGGTTTTCATCAGGATCATTATTAGAGATGGACACGACTGCATTTCTATTACCAGCCGCTAAAGGCGAGAATTCAATTTCTAAAATTGAAAATTCTCCAGGAAAAATTGATCCAGCGGGATTTATGATTATTGTAAAATCTCCAGGATGGGCGCCAATAATCGTAACGTTGGAAACGGTTAGATCAAAGTTGCCAAGGTTCTGAATGCGGTAGGATTTGGATTGGGTAGCACCTATAAATTGAGCAGCAAATAATGTATTATCAGTACCCTGCGGGGAATTATCCCCATTAACAATCTCAGGGAATGTGCCTAAGTTACCCTCCACCCTAATTTCAGGTGCCATCACATTCAACACTCCAGAAATATAGGTCGACCCATCCCAAAAGCTGCCTGCTGAACCATCCGCCATAATGCCACCGTATGACCAGATGCCGCTATTCAATCGAAAACGTGTGGCGTAATAATAGATTCCGTGACTGGTAATGGCAGCACCTAAATTAGCGGCATACTCATCATTCTGTCCATCGTTACAATCTAAACAAGCGGCATTATAAGTCGCAGGAATCCAATTGGTCCATGTGTTTGGATTGGTGTTTGTAGGACTATAACCAATCTCTGCTATAATACCAGGGCCTTGGCCAGTTCCTGGGGTGATCCCTTGTTCATATACTTGTCCGTAAACATCAAAAGCATCTCCTAAATTGATGGTTCCGATTCCTGGGAATTGTAGGTTGCAGAAATCGACGGTATCCACGCTCAATACGCCGCTCAAATTGGAGGTACCATCCCAAAAACCACCACCTGATCCACTATAACCACCATAGCTGTATGGTCCACCATCTAATTGAAATCGACTTGCGTAATAATAGGTTCCAGAAGTTAATGTCGTACCGATGTTGGCAACATATTCATCGTTATTTCCTGATTGTCCGTTAAAAGTTGCAGGCAGCCATGTCCATTCTGCTGAGTTTGGATTATTGTTTAGGATGTTATAGCCGATCCAAGCCGAAATGCCAGCACCCTGTCCCGCAGCTTCGGTGATTCCAGCTTTGTAAACTTGGGCATAAACATCAAATCCGTTTCCTACTGTGATGTTTCCATTTTGAGGAAACTGGAGGTTGCAGTAATCTACCGTAGCTGTAGACGCTGCTGTCCAGGAAATGTCATCGATTTTTATCTGATTACCTGAAGTGCGCAATTCAAGGAATACTGTTCCAACAATATTTACATTACTACTGTATATTGTCGGAATGTCAGAACTTGGTGAAACAATAATCTCAGAGCCCCACTGAACCCCATTGATCCAAACCGTTATGCTACGTGGACCTAGACCTGTAAATGCTCTTGCATAGGTGAAGGATAACATTCCAATTCCTCCAGAATAAATTGGAGAGGTTATGGATCCAGTATTGTTTAGGCAAATTGCTCTACCATTTAATATTTGATCCGTGCGTGCGTTGGTCGCATTCCAAATAGTTGTTCCATCATCTCCCGTCCAACTTCGGGGTTGATAGGTATTAGGACTTGATGTTGGAATGTTCGTAAAACTCTCCGAGCCTTGCCCATACCCAGACAAACCAATGCATAAGAATGCTACCAATAAGAGGGTGTATTTTTTAATCATGAGGAAATTAATTAATACGTATTACTAACACAGGTCATCAAATATAAGCTAAAAAGTCTTACAATCAACATGTTACATTTTTATGGGTATTAATGAATTAGTTACTATTTTTGCATATGTTCACAAAAAAAACCTATACCGTCGATGAAGCTTTGAAGAGAATGGAGAGCTACTGCAGTTATCAAGAACGCTGTCATAAGGAGGTCATCCAAAAACTGCGTGACATGTATATGATTCCTGAAGCTATTGACCATATCGTGGTAAAATTGATGCAGGACAATTTTCTAAATGAAGAGCGTTACGCCAAAGCTTTCGTCAGCGGAAAATTCAGAATTAAAAAATGGGGGAAACAGCGTTTAACTCGTGAGCTGAAACAAAAAGATATCGGTAAAACCTTAATTACCATGGCGCTTCAAACCATATCCGACCAAGAATATATGGAAACCTTTCATGCTCTAGCTGAAAAGAAGGCAGAAAGTATCAAAGAAACGAATGTCTTAAAGAAAAAGAAAAAGTTGGCAGATTATCTGTTTTATAGAGGATGGGAAAGTCATTTGGTTTATGATAAGGTGAATGAGGTGTTTTGAGTAGGGATTAGGGATGAGGAATTAGGTATTAGAGAGGAGTATTCAGAGGTGAGTGAAAAGTAGCCAAGATTGATTATCGAATTCTCTGAATGTACCATTTTTTAGAGCCAGGTTAAGGGTTGAAGAATGTTGATTTTTGACAACGGACCACCACCAACAAAAAAACTGTACCATTCCGAAGAACCATACAGTTTTAAATATCAATTAGAATGTTGTTTATAAGTTAAATGACGCACCAATATTAAGTACAAATTGATTGTAGATATATTCCGCTGGATTGGTAATGTTGGTCTTGTATTTAGCAATTGGGAAAGTTGCCTCTGTGAAAATTCCGAATCCATTAGAGAAAAAATAACGTGCACCCACATGGCCACCAAAATTCTTTAAACTTAAGTTCAAGCCTGGGTAAACATCAAAATTTTCATCAATATTAAGAACGCTTCCTAAATGCGCGTTGAAACGGCCCTTAACATCAAAACGGTCACCAAAACTAGCATTCAATTCTTCCTTTACACCTAAAGCGTAGGCACCTACTATACCTATAGAGATATTTTCACCAAGACCATAATCATAGCTTACACCAATCCCTGTGGCCTTATCTTGGAAGTTGGCACCAATTTGGAATTTATTATCAGTATTTCCTTTAAAAGCCTGTGCATTTGCAAACGAAACGCTTAGGATACTTAAGATTACAATCAGTTTTTTCATTATAAAAATATTTGATTAAAATTTCGTGCAAAGATAGTTATGTTTTTAATACTGCACTAAGTATTTAGCCTAAACTCTTTAGGGTTCTGCTAATGGCTTTTTCATTTTTCCAATCAATCCATTTTTGACCTTGTAGCTTGCGCATTAAAGTATCAAAATGCCGCATGACCACAATATTATAAACGGCTTGCCCAAAGTTTTTTGGGTTTCTGGCAATAGCGCGTAAACTCATTGAAAACCCTGGAGTGAGATATTTCATATAATGCCAATACCCTTCTGGCATGTAAAGTACTTCGCCATGTTTTAATTCTGTTCTATAACCTTTTGCCTTTTTAAGCGCTGGCCATTTTTCTAAATCTGGATTTGAAAAATCAATGTCCTCACGGGTAATCAGCGAATGTGGAATCTTATAGAGATAATCATTTTGCTTTTGATCAAAGAGAATGCACAGTTTTTTTCCTTCAAAGTGAAAATGGAAAATGTTGGCGAGATCAATGTCATAATGCATGAATGTATGAGAGTTTTCGCCGCCAAAGAATAGCATAGGTAAGCCCTTCATCAACTTTAGCCCAAAATCAGGGTACGAGTAATCCTTTTGTAATTGAGGTATTTCCTTTAGGGCGTTCCATAAAAAAATTCGAAATTTAGTCGGTTCACGTTTTAAAAGATCGATATAATCTGCCATTTTCATTTTGGCATGAGGCTCATTAAATCCATCTTTATGATGTACAGGACGATCGTCATAAAGTGGTACGATCTTATCTCCTGCAATCTCCTTGATGTAGTCTAGTCGCCACTTTTCATAGGCAGGCCATTCTTCAATAAAGCGCTCAATCACAACAGGTTTTTGTGGCTTGAAATAGTGCTTTATAAAATCCTCTTTGGTAATAGTTTTTACACGAGGGATGTCTTGTAGATCTAGTGCCAATACATTAAGGTTTAGCTTGCAAAGTTAAGCAATCGTAGCTGAATGGTTGAAAAGGAATGTTAAATATTTGGGTGTTTTCACGCTAGTCATCAGTTGGTCTGTATGTTATATCCGTTTGTTTTGAAAATAACAAAAACTCTCCATTTTCAATGACCTTCCAGAACCAATTGCCGCCCCAATGCTGCCAAAAAAGGAATGCCGACATCATCATATTCGTAAATACCGTCATTATAAATTTTGTTTTTATTGACATGGATGGTGGCTGTGATAAGGTATTCTTTTTTTGTCTTGCTATTTACGATATAGGCGCAATCGGTTAAATAGCCATATGCATAACCTACTTTATTATAAATTTTCAGATGTTCAGGGATGGGATTTTTACTATCGCCAATAACGAAAAACTTGTCATAGCTATCATAATAGTCTTCTGTAATATAACCGGCTTCTCTTGGAAGGATTCCCATGGCATGAATCAAAAATTGCCGATCATTTTCTGAGAGATGAAATTGCTGATCTTTAGGAAACAGTTCTGGGAATATCAACCGCTTTAGAATGCCATGTAGGGAACTTATTGGCAAATAGTTTTTATCTGAAAAATCCATCGGTTGATTGACTAAACTGTCGCCAACGGTGTATCCAATGCCTTTTTTTATCAGATTCAAGTACAAGGGAGCAATGGCTAGGTTGTTGAGGGATTCTGTCTTCAAAATAATTTCTTCATCATTGTAAAAGGAAAGAGACTTGGTCACCAAATCGTCAGAATTTAGTGTGGACAAACGGTGTGAGATTCTAGCGGGAATGCCTTTAGCGTTAAGTCGAAGGTTGATCTCATCCTGACCCAAAAACTCAAATAATCGGTTGGAAGCAGCGTTACTGCTTACCGCAAAAATCTCGATAATATCTTTGGAGAAGGTTGAGGTGTGGCTATCTCCTTCTATTTGATAGGTCGTGTTTCTATCGAGCAATTTGTTTTCGTTCAACTTTTCCAAAGCCAATATGGCTATTGGTAATTTCACAGAACTGGCAGGATAAAAATAATTGTTATCGTTTACCTGAAATTGATCTTCCTTAAAGCTGACCTGGCCATTTTTATCACGAACGACTTCAGAAAAGAAAACCTGCACTTCGTGCGAAGGCAGGTCTTTCATTATTCTATTTATTTTGACATCATCCGAAGATAAGGCGTTTTTAACTGGACTCATAGTCGTACATCCCAAAGTGGTTAATAATCCAAATAAAACAGCATATTTCATTCTTTAAAAATGCTTATTCATCCTTTTTTGGAGTGCTTTTACTTTTTGGAGCCTCCTTTTGGACATCAGAGAGTTCTTTTCCTTTTAAATACTCTGGTAAATCCATTCCGGCCATATTGAACATGTCCTGTAATGGTGGCACTGATTTGTACATGCCTGAAAGGAAATTTGCAGTTGATGATTTCCCATCGCCGTTGCCGCCGTTTTCCCACACGGTTACTTTATCAATTTTGATGTTTTTAATGGCTTCCGCTTGTGTTCTTACCAATTCTGGTAGTTTATCAGCAATCAATAGCAATACCGCATCTTTGGAGTTGTTACCGGCGGCTTTCACAATTTGATCTAAACCTGCTGCTTGTTTGGTCAAGACTTCGTAAAGACCTTGGGCTTCTGCCTGCGCCTTGAATAAAATAGCATCCGCTTCACCTTTCGCTCTTCTACGGATACGTTCTGCATCAGCTTCGGCATCAATTTCTACTTTTTGTTTGTCTATTTCGGCTGGTACAATAATGTCAGCCATTTGAGAGGAGCGCACGCGTTCCGCTCTAGCTATTTCCGCTTCTTTCTCGGCAGCATAGGATTCTTCCAGTCCTTTTGCTGTTTGTACTTTTTCAGATGCGGTAGCCACACGGTCTGCTTCTGCTTCACGTTGACGTCTTAAGGAATCGGAATTTGCAACCGCAATTTTGGCCGTATTTTCACCTTCAACTGCTTGAGCATTCGCCGCAGCTACTTGAGATCTTTGGTCTTGTACGGCATTGGCCTCACCAATAGATCCATCTCTTACTTTTTCGGCAACCGACTTACGAGCCGCATTGATGGCATGGGCGGCAGCTTCTTTTCCTAAAGCTTCAATATATCCAGATTCGTCAACAATATCAGTAATATTGACGTTGATCAATTTAAGACCTACTTTTTTCAATTCCGATTCTACACTTTGTGAAATGTTCGTCAAAAATTTATCTCTATCGTTGTTGATTTCTTCAATGTCCATGGAAGCTACAACCAAACGCAATTGACCGAAAATGATTTCTTTGGCCAATTCTTGGATATCACTCATTCCTAAACCCAATAAACGTTCGGCAGCATTCTGCATTACGCCCGGTTCTGTTGAAATACCAATGGTAAATCTGGAAGGGACGTTGACCCGTATATTTTGTTTTGAAAGTGCATTTACCAAGTTGACCTCAATAGACATAGGCGTCAAGGTCAAAAACGAATAATCTTGAATCACAGGAAAAATAAAGGCAGCGCCACCATGAATACATTTGGCAGATTGGCCACCACCAACTTTACCGTAAACCACTAATATTCTGTCAGAAGGACAGCGTTTGTAGCGTCTGATAAGGATGATTAAAAATACAAAAATAAAGAGGATCGCAACAACGACTGCAATGGGCAGTCCTAAATTAAACGTCTCTTGTGTCAGCAGGAATCTCATAGGTTTTTGGTTTAAAGGGTTCTATTGGTTTAATGGTTTGATCAACAATTAGGATACCGTTACTGGTGACATCCACAACTTTAATAATGGTGCCAGATTTCAATTCGGTAAAGGAATCTGAAAGTGCTTCAAGCTCTCTCAAAGTGCCTTGAACACGCACACTGACCTTGCCCATTCTTGAACGGTTTTCGCCAATGGTCAAATAAACTTCGCCAATGGCGCCAATGGCATTTTTATAATCGAGTGTGCCACTATCGGTGAGTTTTTTCATATAATGGAACATCGCAGCCATAATGGTCATCATGATCAAACCGGCAATTACCGAAATTAAGACCGTAATGGGTTTTGAAAATCCTTCGCCAATACAGGCAATTCCCGTCCATCCAAAAATGGTAAAAAAACCGATGAGATTTTTAAGTGAAATGAATTGAAATTCAATGCCAGTATCGGTATCAATCGATGTGTCAACATCATCAAAATCCTCGCCACCATCAAATCCCATAAGGGTCATGATAACAATGAAAAGGAACACGAGAGAGCCAATAAGGGCGATGACCCAGTAAAACTTGGCGAACAATTCTAAATCTGAAAACCACTCCATCATAGTCGGATAATTTTTAATTTAAAAATGGAATATAAGACTTTAAAAATCTTAGACCATTTATTTTGATAATAATATTGAAAGCGTATTCACCATGATCTTCCAATGCTTTAGGTAATTCTATTCAATAGAAACATGGGTTAGATTTCTAATGTAAGACTATTAAAACCGTCACTTCAATTTTTTTTAAGGAGAAGTTCCAAGGTTATTGTCAATCTTCTATTTATAGGTAGTAAAATTCGGTTTTTTGTTACAGAAGATGTTGTTTTTCTAATTTGATTTCTGAGTTTGGCTGAGGTTACTTTATTTTAAATCAAACTCTGTGTCGCACATTTCACACCTATATTTATGTTTGGTATAAAATGGCAGTGATGAAAATAGGATTCCAAAAAGAAACCAGAAAAGTGATTTCAGGTCTTTAATCGTAGAGAATAGTTCGACGTGAGTACTCCTGCAATTCGGACATTTAATCGAGTTTCCTTTATCATCCAAAGAGTAGGGTTGAATGGAATTCAAAATTGTTTGAGCTTCTATGGCTTGGTGGGAGAGGACTTTCAGTTTAATACCTCCAATGGCTTTACTGACCAATGGATCTGTATCAATGGTAAGATTATCAGATAGAAAGACTTTAATGCCATCCGATTCCAATCTGCCTTTGATGATCTGTGCTTCCGTAGAATATTGAAATATCGCAACGATTGTAAATGTTTCGGTTTTCATAGGACAAGGGTAGTTTTCTGTTGAAAATAAGCCCCTAGATAATCCTTAGAGGACAAACCCTCCATTTGAAGAGGATTATTTAATTGAAAAAATGGATTTTTAATTGGTCTAAATATTAATCTATAGTGTATTTTTTTAACTTATTTCACCATTTATTTTCTGTCTTAAAAGTGATTTATCTATAAATCGAAAGTCATTGGGAACCGTGGCATCCAATAGATCGATCTGTAAATACTCTGAAATTTCATAGCCTATTTCAAACGCTTCCTTGGCGTTATTTTTTTCATATAATTCCCAATGTTTATTAGTGTCATACCATAGATTTATTTCAAAAATTCTGTCACCATTTTTTAATGGTTGATGGAAAACAGAGACGTATTCATAACTATGGATGGTTTTCCATTGTCCCAGTTTTACAGGGCCAATTTCAAATGTTGATCGGAACCTGGACTGACCGAGATCAATATATACACTCTTTCTAAAAGAAAAGAAAGTACCTATAGCAATAAGATAAATTACAACTCTTGATGAGATAATGGAGGTTAAGTATATTTCTGGTCTAAGAAAAGTGTTATAAATAATCCATAACAAAAGTACGGCAGCGAAGGTGAAAATGAGCGAGGCAATAAAAATTTGCCAAAACGGACGTTTACTACCTGAAACAATTATATGAGCATCAGCCATAAAACAAATATAGGAAATGGATTTATAAAATTATTATATATTATAAACCATGCTATAAGAATGACAGAAAATGTTTTTGCTTATGTGAAATCCTCGTCTGCACTTAATTCTTTGTGTATGATTTCATTAAGAAACGAGGCCTTTAGATGGTTTTAAAATCTACTTGCCTATAAAATAAATTTTTAATGTTATTGTTTATCGATAATTTTATTTACATTCGTTATTGTTAAACGATAATTTTATGAAAGATCATACCAAAATCCTGAGTATTGTCACCTATGTTGTTATTCTGACTTCGGTGTCCATTTTATTGAATGAACTACGAGAGTTCAATTTTGAGCAATTCAAGGAGTTTCAAAGTTGGGCACTAACAGCGGATAAGAATGCGCCATGGTGGACTTCAGAAAACGCTTTGCAATGGAGTTATTATGCTATAAGCGCGGGACTCTTTTTCTGGAGAGGCTATTTGATTTATGGATTTACTTATTTTCTTTCGATTTTAAAAGAAATAGAAAAAGGCAATTACTTTAGTGATAAAAATATAAGCTCATTTAAGAAGGTGGGTAATATATTCATTGGGTATGCCATAAATGTTTTTATACTAAAAATGATTTTGGCCGCTGTGGAGGGAAGCAGATTTGTAGCGATGGAGCAATTGAAAGAAGGCTTTTCATTATTGATTCCGGCTGGATTGGCGTTTTATATCCTAGCAGAAATATTTAAGCAAGCTCAGGCAAATCAGGTAGACAATGAATTAACGATATAATTATGAAACGAAATATACTTTTTAAAACGCTGGTAGATGTTTTGTTTATCTTCCAATTCATTGGTGTTATTACTCTTGTTATTGTGATGCCTTTTGGAGATACTAAAATTCAAATGATTGATCAGCCTGTCGTAGAATGGAGTTGGGCCTTATGGCTGGTTTTGATCTTAAGTTTTTTGACTTATATCATTTTTATTTTGGGGCTTTACCATTTAAGGAAAGTGGCCAGATATTTATTAGTAAATAAGTATTTTGATTTGATAGTTGTGAACCACTTAAAAAGGAGTGGATTATATTTTGTTGTAACGGGTATTTTTAGTTTAGTACTATTATTAATGGTTTGGTTAGTTAAAATTATGACGGGAAAGATAGCCTTATATGATTCTGACATCACGCTATCTTTTTTTATAATCACTATTGGCTTATTTTTTATCATCCAAAGTGATGTCATTTTGAATGCAAAGAATTTTAAGGATGACAGCGAATTAACGATATAGCCATGCCGATAATAGTTAATCTAGATATAATGCTTGAGAAAAGGGGTATGAAAAGTAATGAACTTGCCGATATGGTAGGCATTACCACCGCCAATCTTTCCATCCTAAAAACAGGCAAAGCACGTGCAATCCGTTTTTCAACTTTAGAAGCTATTTGTGAAGCTTTAGAGTGTCAACCAGGTGATATTTTGGAATTCATTAAAGATTAACTTCCCTTAGACCTCGCCAGTTTCGAGAACCTCTGAGAAATAAGTCGGTTCTGCGAGGTTTTTTATCAAATAACATCGGGAGTTGTAGGTCTGAAAAGGATTAAAAAACATTGTATCTTTGAGAATCAAAATGTCAAAATCCATGATTCGAACTATTTTCTCCTTCATTTTTTTTCTGTCTTCCTTTGCTTTTCAGGCACAAATCTCTTCGAAATACAAGATTTCTTTTGAAAATGCGACACATCACGAAGCAAACATCAACGCAACCTTTACTAATCTTCAAGCAGATGAAGCTACTTTTGCCATGAGTCGTTCTTCACCTGGTCGATACGCCTTGCATGAATTTGCGAAGAATGTTTACAATGTAAAAGTAACCGACGGAAAAGGAAAGGAACTGATAGCGACGAGGCCAGATCCTTACTCTTGGAAGGTTAAAGGTCATGATGGTACCATTAAGGTGAGTTATACCTTATTTGCCAATCACGGCGATGGCACGTATGCACAGATTGACGAAACACATGCCCATTTAAATTTACCAGCCACCTTTATCTATGTTCCAGAACTTGAAGCACAAGAAATAGAGGTGACTTTCGATATTAGGGAAGATCTGAATTGGAAAATTGCCACCCAACTCAAGCATCAACAAGATAACACCTATTATGCTCAGAATTTTCAATATTTAATGGACAGTCCAGTAGAGATTGCCAATTTCAGAACACGTGCTTTTAAGGTAAAAGATCAAAACATAGTTTTTGTGTTACATGATGATGCCGCTTCTGATGAACAATTGGATGCTTACTTCGAGAAAGTCAAAAACGTGGTTTTAGAACAGAAGCAAGTATTTGGTGAATTACCACGCTTTGATTATGGTGAATATACTTTCTTGGCCTGTTATATGCCAAATGCTACTGGAGATGGGATGGAACATCGGAATTCTACGTCAATTCCAAGTTCAAGAAGTTTGTCAAAAGGAGGTGTTGAAATGAATATTGGAACTGTTGCCCATGAATTTTTTCATATTTGGAATGTGGAGCGGCTGCGTCCAAAATCCTTGGAACCGTTTGATTTTTCAAGAGCTAATATGAGTGGCGATTTATGGTTTGCTGAAGGGTTTACCAGTTATTATGATGATTTGTCTTTGGTGAGATCTGGAATTATGAGTCAGGAAAAATATATTGACGGACTGGTAAGAACCTTTAACTATGTATGGACTTCTCCGGGAAGACAGTTTTTTACACCTATTGAGATGAGCTACCAAGCGCCTTTTGTAGATGCTGCGAGATCAGTGGATGATACCAACAGAGAAAACACCTTTATCTCCTATTATTCATATGGAAGTATGTTGGGATTGGCGTTGGATTTATCCTTAAGAGAAAAGAATTTGAATCTTGATGATTATATGACCTTGGTTTGGAACGCCTATGGGAAAACTGAAATTCCCTATACCGTCGAGAACCTGCATGAAAGTTTAAATCAGTTTGCAGGAAAGGAATTTGGCGATTACTTTTTTAATAATTACATTTTTAAAAGTGGCATGCCAGATTACAAAAAGGCTTTTAAACAGGTGGGCTTGAGCTTGGAAATCAAAAACGAGATTGATTTTGGTGCGTCAGTTAGGAGTCAGAGAATTATGACCAATCCTAAAATAGGATCTTCCGCTTATACATCGGGATTTCAAAAAGGGGATAAAATTCTCAAAATTGGAGAAATTAACTTGGACGGAAATGCAAGCATCAATTCCATATTAGATACGTTTAAAGTAGGAGAGAAGATTACGGTAATATATGAGCGTTTTGGATCTCAAAATGAAAAAATGCTCACCATTGCCACAGATGTGGTTTACGAACTGAAGCTGATGGAAGATAACGCCAAGGAACTGACCAAAAAGATAAAAGAGAACCGTGCGACTTGGTTAAATTCTAAAGTCTAAAACTAAAAAATCACGCTTTCGGGCGTGATTTTTTTTATTCAAAATAAGTGAGTTTTGATTAGTCAACCAATACAATCACTTTATTGTCTTTCATTTCAACAGTACCACTGTTAATGTACATAACCCAACTTCCGTCTTCTTGTGTGAAGTTTGCTTCCTGTCCTTCCGCAATAGTAGCATTGCCCTTGAATTTCACCGGACCTTTTCCAAGAATGGAAACAATAGCGGCGTGATTGTTCAACATTTGGAATTCACCTTCAATACCTGGAACGGTAACGCTTTCAACATTACCACTAACAAGTGAGGCTTCAGGGGATACAATTTCTAAATACATATTTCTATAGTTTGCAGTCTACAGTCCTCAGTCTGCAGCCACTGAAGACTGAAAACTGAAGACTGAGGACTCATTTACGCTTCAGCAAGCATTTTCTCGCCTGATTCAATAGCTTCTTCAATTGTTCCTTTAAGGTTGAAGGCTGCTTCCGGAAGGTGGTCTAATTTACCTTCCATGATCATGTTGAATCCTTTAATGGTTTCTTTAATATCAACCAACACTCCAGGAATCCCTGTAAATTGCTCAGCAACGTGGAATGGTTGTGAAAGGAAACGTTGTACACGTCTTGCGCGTCCAACAGCCATTTTATCTTCTTCAGAAAGCTCTTCCATTCCTAGAATAGCAATAATATCTTGTAATTCTTTATAGCGTTGCAATAACTCTTTTACGTTTTGTGCACAGGTATAATGCTCGTTCCCTAAAATTTCAGCAGTTAGGATACGTGAAGTAGAATCCAATGGATCCACCGCAGGATAAATACCTAACTCAGCAATTTTACGAGACAATACAGTAGTAGCATCTAAGTGGGCAAACGTAGTAGCAGGTGCAGGATCCGTTAAGTCATCCGCAGGAACGTATACCGCTTGTACTGATGTAATGGAACCTCTTTTTGTTGACGTAATACGCTCTTGCATGGCACCCATTTCAGTTGCCAATGTTGGTTGGTAACCTACCGCAGATGGCATACGACCTAACAATGCTGATACTTCAGAACCCGCTTGTGTAAAACGGAAAATGTTATCAACGAAGAACAACACGTCTTTTCCTTGCGCTTCACCAGCACCATCACGGAAATACTCAGCAATAGTCAATCCTGATAATGCCACACGCGCACGAGCTCCAGGAGGTTCGTTCATCTGTCCAAATACGAAAGTTGCTTTGGATTCTTTCATGATGTTTTTATCCACTTTAGATAAATCCCATCCGCCTTCTTCCATAGATTGCATAAAGTCGTCACCATATCTAATAATGCCAGACTCTAACATCTCTCTCAAAAGGTCATTTCCTTCACGAGTTCTTTCTCCAACTCCAGCAAATACTGAAAGTCCACCGTGACCTTTTGCAATATTGTTAATCAACTCTTGGATCAGAACCGTTTTACCAACACCAGCACCACCAAATAAACCAATTTTACCACCTTTTGCATAAGGCTCAATCAAGTCGATTACTTTGATCCCTGTGAATAGTACTTCTGTTGAAGTTGATAGATCTTCAAATTTAGGGGCTTGCCTATGGATAGGTAAACCAGCGTCGCCGGCTTTAGGTAAATCACCCAATCCATCAATAGCATCACCAATAACATTAAACAAACGTCCGTAAACATCTTCACCAATTGGCATTTGAATAGGAGCACCCGTAGCAAGTACTTCAGTACCTCTGCTGAGTCCGTCAGACGAATCCATCGCAATGGTACGAACAGTATCCTGACCAATATGAGATTGGACTTCTAATACTAATAAAGAACCATCAGGTCTTTTAATTTCTAAAGAATCATAGATTTTTGGAAGCTCTGAACCCGCTTCAAACGCTACGTCGATTACTGGGCCAACGATTTGTGCAACTTTACCTGTAACTTTTGACATTACTTATCTGTTTAATGTTGAATTAAATATAAAGCGAAAATATACTTACCCAATCAAGTTGGGTACTTCGTTTTTCGCGCTGCAAAGATATGATTTTTTAACTAATTAAAAAGTGGTTTTCGGCGTTTTTTAAGCAAAAAAAAACACCTTCTTTTGAAAGGTGTTTTAATCTATGAGTCTTAGTCTCAATTATCTTAATGCTGGGTTATAGTTTGTTGGATATTCTCCTGGTTTAGCTTTATAGCCAGCCGCAACAAAATTGGAGCCGTACTTGGCGTCAATAGCTTTTAAAAATTCGTTAGCCATGAGTGAATACCCTCTTGATGTTAAGTGGACGCCATCTAAGCTTATCAATCCACCACTAACTAATTTTGTAGTGAATATAAAGTCACCATCAGAAAAACCAGTTTCCGTTGCAGTTTGTAGAATGCCTTTAAAATCTACTAAGGCTAAATCCTTTTGGTCAGCTATGGCTGCAATAGATTGGTTGTATAAATCAGTAGCTGCTTTGATATTTGCCTGCTCACTTGGGATAAGTACCCATTTGTCAGCTAAAGGCAAAGTAACGCCTTCTACAGAAAACTGTCCGGCAAGTTGTTGAGGTAATCCTTGAGCCATTAGAGCGGCTACAGATGCCATATTTACAGTACCAATAACGCTGCTGCTTGGTAAAACCAATAAGTCACCGGCAGTAGCTTGTCTTGCTTGACCATAAGTGCTCGCTAATAAATTAGCTACTAATGGTGCTGCTTGAGGTGGTAAACCAAATTGTGCGATAAATGCAGGAAAGGTTGGACTCGCATTTAAAGCGCCTGCAATTTGTGGTGCAATATTCGTTAAGCTTTCATCATTAATAACCACAGCACTTGCGGCCGTTTCTGAAAAAACGATAACCCTGGACGGATCAATTACCGCGAAAATTTGGTTCAAAGCTCCAAAAATGCTATTCAACATTGGAATTTGAGGACCAAAAGCAGGATTTGCTGGGCTTAATGGATTGTGTGGTACGGTTGTAAAATGCGC
The DNA here is from genome assembly GCF_004115975.1 of Gelidibacter gilvus. Taxonomy (GTDB): domain Bacteria; phylum Bacteroidota; class Bacteroidia; order Flavobacteriales; family Flavobacteriaceae; genus Gelidibacter; species Gelidibacter gilvus. The sequence continues at coordinate 764,615 of NZ_SDDZ01000001.1, forward strand.
TAAGTTCGTAATGTAAGGTACATTGGTAACAACACCTTTTGCACCATTACTTGTTAATGCGTTGACTGCGGCCGAAAATGAAGCGGCAAACACATTTGGATCTGTAATGTCGTTACTGCCGTAAGTTGCAGGATTTAAGTTGCCTAATTGATAGATTCCAGTACCTCCTGAAGTAGCATAAGCCAACACGTCATTTCCACCAATTTCTGAAAGTGTGAAAAATGTTGCGTTCTGGGCTACAGCATCACCAAGAACAGTGGCTGACGCGCTAGACGCCATACGTCCAAAATAAGGATTTAAAGCACCATATCCAGGGATCCCTAAATGAAAGCTTTTAGCTCCAGGGATGCCATAATTGTTAAACGGACCTGATAACACTTCAGTTAATTGAGTTGTTGGAACAGCATTTAGCAATTTTGGCGCTGGACTGGCTCCTGTTAAATCTAAATAGAGTCTCGGTGCTACCGCTACAGTAGAACCCATAACAAAGCCTCCAATATTATCTTTCATTAATGGTTGTGTAAATGCACCTCCACCAACATTGGCAAATATTCCAGATAGAATATTAGGGAAGGAGTTTTCCTGCGCTTTGATAAAAAGAGCATTGTCTGTATATCCGGCAGAAAAAGATGCGCCTACCGCTACATATTTTGAAAAGTCAACGGAACCAGCGGTCAGCTCCGGTAATGGTTCGGGCGCTGGGTTGTAATCATAGTCATCATCACTACAAGCTGTAAAAGCAACTAGGATAGCGGACAGTAGTAAATATTTTATATTTTTCATTATATCGTTTTTTTATAGGTTGTTGATAGTCCAAGACACATAATACATAGATCCGATTGACCCGGTACCAATAGCCGTAAAGTACTCTTTACCAAGAACGTTGGTTGCACCTGCCTTAAATGTAGATTTTATCGTAGGAACGGTAAAGTTAATTTGTGCGTCAAGTGAATGATAGGCTGGGATTGCACCATCTCCGAACGTAGCTTGCCAGTAGTAATCGTCACTCCATCTCCAAGCTGTATTGAATCCAAAGTTTTTAAACAACTCCGTGTTTCCGAAATTGACTTTCGTTTTATGCTCTGGAGTGTTAAAGCTTGTTTTAAAATCAGGGAATGCTGCCTGGTCAAAATCTTGTTTTGTATAAGTGTAACTGCCACCCAAATCAAAATTTCCAAAAACCTTTGTTGATACACCAATAGAACCACCATAAGAATTAACATCTGCTCTTGAGTTGGTGTAGGTTTGATAAACTTTATAATCCCCATTGGCAATAGCAGCTATAGATAAGGCATTGTCGCCAGCAGTTCCATATAAAGGAGCAACTACAACTTCACCGGAAATGAAATCTTGGTACTTGTTGTAATAAACGCTCATGTCAACGATCACGCTATTGAGCTTACCTCTATATCCAACTTCGGCAGTTGTAATCTTTTCTGGAGTTACAAGTGCTGAATTTCCAATTTTTAAATCGGCAGGATTTTCAGATTGGGCAAAAGCAGTTACAGAAGATGCTAAATATGAATTTGTATACGCCGCACCTCCTGTTTGGGTAATTTGAGCTGGTTGTCCGAATCCAATCTGACCTGAAGCACTCACTGGATAATCTCTAACGTAACGGTCTAAGTTACTTGGGGCAGAACCTACCAATACGGCACGACCGGCATCTAAACCAATAAATAAATCTTGAGTAGTTGGATTTCTAAAACCTGTTTGTACAGAAGCTCTAATATTATGATTTTGGTTCACCGTAAAACCTGCAGAGATTCTAGGAGAAAGAAAACCATCAAAAAATTCCGATTTATCATAACGTGCAGAACCTGTCAATTTCAATTTCATTTCTGCGCCTAAGTCAAATTCTTTCTGTAATTGGGTATAGACACCAAATTCTGAATAAGGAATAGAGCCGTCAAAATCCGTGTAGATTGTTCCTGAAGAATTCAATTCATATTTTCTGTAAGACCCTCCAACTTGAACGTCAATGACATCCCATAAGTGACTGAAGTTGTAGTTACCATCAGCGTGATAATATTTGGACTGATCTTTAAATTGAGAACCTGTAGCAAAATCAGGATCTTTAATAATTCTATCGAAAGCCGATTGGAAAGCAGGTGTGCCTGGCTCTAATCTTCCTGTTTCTGCAACTGCTCTTGCTGCGGCATGGGCTTGTGCTTCTGTTGCACCACTAAAAGTTGCGCCGGCATAAGTTTGAATGTATTCTCCAAACCATTGTGCATCGGGTTTCCAAGCACGGTTAATATTAATCCCCGTAAAAACCATGTCATATGAATCTCCAGCATTATCGGCAACCACATAACCTCTTACGAAGAAATTGTCATTCCTTACTTCAATCTTATGTTGTTGCTGTGTGAAATTATCAATGGCATACCTATTTGTTCCTTGGTAAATAGTAGAACCTGTACCAATTTTACCAACATATTGAATTTCAAAATCATTGGCCCAAGGTCTGAAATAAAGACCCCAGTCGGCTTTGATGCTTTCGGCATTGTAATCGGTTAAATCACGTTCTCCATATCCTGTTCTGCTCACAATAACATCCGGAATAACTCCTAAACCTCCAGAAGCGGCTCTAATATTGGTAGATACTTCATCACCATAAATATTGTAACCATCGTAATCTATACTTGCCCTCGTGGCACCACCGCTAGGTTTTCCACCATAGTTATTGGCGGTCCAATCGGTTCCTTTTAACCATCCAAAGTTTACTTTTGCGGCAAAATGATCGCTGAATTTATAAGCCATCCTTAAACCCGAATCTCTATAGGTGTTATCTCCACTGGCATCTTGAGAAGTGATACCTTGTTTGTGGTAACCACTGATACCTTGAAAATCGAAAGGGTTTTTACTACGCATAAAGAGAATACCGTTAAAGGCATTCGCACCATATAAAGCAGATGCGGCACCAGGCAATAACTCGACGCTCAATACATCGGTCTCATTCATTCCAACTAAGTTTCCAATTGGGAAATTCAGAGCAGGAGAGGAATTGTCCATTCCATCCACCAGTTGCATAAAACGTGTATTTGCAAAAGTTGCGAAACCTCTGGTATTAATGGATTTAAACGTTAAACTGTTCGTGTTGACATCAACGCCTTTTAAATTCTCCAGTCCATCATAAAATCCAGCAGATGCTGTGTTTTTAATTTCTTTAAGACCAAATCTTTCAACAGTTACTGGCGATTCAAAAACGCGCTCCGGTGTTCTGGAAGCTGAAATAATCACCTCATCCAAAGACGTGCCTTCGCGAAGCTGAAAGTCAAGGTTTTGGGTTGTTGTGGTCACCTGTTTTGTTCCCGATTCAAATCCTACACTACTTACTTGAATTGAAAATGGTGGTGTTTGAGAAGTGGTTAAACTGTAGTTTCCATCAAAGTCTGAAATTGTACCAGTTGACGTGCCTACAATAATAACATTGGCACCTGGTAAGGGTTGACCGGTTCCATCGGTTATTTTTCCGGATACTGTGGTTTGCGAATAAGTGAGGGTAACACTTAACAGCATCATAATCTTAAGAATTGTTTTCATTTTAGGAGATTAGTTAATTTTGGATACCAATATAAATAATAAAATGATACTTTGAATTGTTTTTCATAAAAAATTATGCATGCATAGTATTATTTGGCAATAAAGGTGGCAGCTATTTGTCAATTACAACAAAAAAAAGGCTAAAAACCACTATAAAGTAGCTTTTAGCCTGATGTTATATGCCATTACTGTAAAAGTAACACGATGTGAATTCTTACTCTACAGTGACAGATTTTGCAAGGTTTCTTGGTTGATCTACATTTTTTCCTAGCAGGACTGCAATATGATACGACAATAGTTGCAATGGAATAGTAGTTAATAAAGGCGATAAATTCTCTAAAGTTTCAGGAACTTCAATCACGTGATCCGCGAGTTCTCTAACACTCACATCACCTTCAGTTACAATACCTATAATTTTACCTTTTCTGGCTTTGATTTCTTGAATATTACTGACGACTTTTTCGTAGTGTCCTTTTTTGGTAGCGATGATAATGACAGGCATGTTTTCATCGATAAGTGCAATAGGACCATGTTTCATTTCTGCAGCAGGGTAGCCTTCGGCATGGATATAGGAGATTTCCTTTAATTTCAAGGCGCCTTCTAAAGCTACAGGGAAATTATAACCTCTTCCTAAATAAAGCATGTTACGCGAATCTTTATACAATTCTGCAATGGCTTGGATGTGTTTATCCGCTTTTAAAGCTTGTTTTACTTTTTCTGGAATAAGTTCCAATTCTATCAACTGTCTGCGATAGTCTGAACTTGACATCGTACCTTTTGCTCTTGCTAAACGTAAAGCTATTAAGGTGAGAACTGTAATTTGAGTTGTGAATGCTTTTGTGGAGGCAACCCCAATTTCAGGACCTGCGTGGGTGTAAGCACCAGCATCGGTCTCTCTTGCAATGGATGAGCCTACAACATTACAGACACCAAATACAAAAGCACCTTTTGATTTTGCCAATTTAATAGCTGCCAATGTATCTGCGGTTTCACCAGATTGGGAAATTGAAATCACCACGTCCTTTTCAGTAATAACGGGGTTTCTATATCTAAATTCTGACGCATACTCCACTTCAACAGGAATTCTTGCCAAATCTTCAAAGATATACTCAGCCACCAATCCTGCATGCCATGAGGTGCCACAGGCGACAATAATAATGCGGTCGGCATTTAGAAAACGCTTCATATTGTCTTCAATACCAGCCATTTTAATGATGCCCTCTTCCACCAATAAGCGGCCTCTATAAGTATCTTTTATAGCTAAAGGTTGTTCGTAAATTTCCTTAAGCATAAAATGGTCGTAACCACCTTTTTCGATTTGTTCTAAATTGAGTTGAAGTTTTTGGATATATGGATTGACCAAAGAGTCATCCTGTATTTTTCTGATTTTGATGTCTTTATCTAATCTGATGATTGCCATTTCATGATCTTCAAGATAGATGGCATTGTCAGTAAACTCGATGAAAGGAGAAGCATCACTGGCGATAAAAAACTCACCTTCACCAATCCCGATTGCTAAGGGGCTTCCTAATTTTGCTACAACAATTTCATTGGGTTTTGTTTTGTCAAATACTGCAATGGCATAGGCACCAATAACTTGGTTCAAAGCCAATTGGACTGCTTTTCCAAGTTTGATCTTTTCATTGCTCATGACATCTTCAATCAAATTGATCAGCACTTCAGTGTCTGTATCTGATTGAAACGTAAACCCACGCTTGATAAGTTCTTTTTTTAGCGAATCGTAATTTTCAATGATCCCGTTATGAATGATCACTAAATTACCTGAATTGGAATAATGGGGATGTGAATTGACATCATTTGGAACACCGTGAGTGGCCCAACGTGTATGTCCAATGCCCAATTTTCCACTGGTGGACATTTCTTTTTCTAAGAGTTCCTTTAAATCAGCAACTTTACCTTTTGTTTTGCATAAGTTGAGGTCTTTACCATCATATAAAGCAATACCAGCGCTGTCATAGCCTCTGTATTCTAAGCGTTGCAATCCTTTTAAAACAATAGGATAAGCCTCTCTATGGCCAATATATCCGACAATTCCGCACATCTTTTATTAGGTATTAAGTTGATTATTAGTTATTTGGTTCAGTATAAAATATCTCCAAATATAACTTTTTATTTTCATTGGCACCTATTATGTTACTTCCGTATAAGACAGTGCCTTTTGGAGATAAAATGGAGCTTACAGGTAGTTTTTTGGTAGAATTGTTAGTTGGAGTTAGAACAGAACCTTGTGATATGGCGTCTTCTACATTAACATTGGTAGAGACCGCCAATCCTAAACTAACATTTGAGGAATCCTTCAGTAAAAGATTTTTAATGTGTTCAGTAATTTTGATTTTGTATTTAACACCTTGTGAATTAGCTTCGTCGTTGACACGTTGTAACACGCCAAGGTGATTGCTTCTGGAAATCTCCGCAGAATCGAAGTAATAATCCACCAAGGGAATGTTGTTTTTGGTATCGTATATAAAAACTCTATCTGGTTCTTGACCTTGCGTAAGGCTTTGGTCTACATAAAAAATCAAATTGGCTTCATTGACCAACCTTTTCGCTTTTACAAATTTTCCTGAAGCATCTGTTTGAACAAAATCGTTTTTGAACGTTTCAAAAGCGGTCATTGTGCCTTCGTTCGCATCCATATCAGTACCTTCAAATAGTTTGATAACGGCCATGGCGCCCTGTCCGCCTTTCAGATATAATTTCTCATCGCCAGCAATTGGGTTGCCATTAGGAATATTCAAAAAGAAATCGTTATCTAAAAAATTAATGATATTACTTGTCGGACTAGTTGGGTTTGGATTATAACTCGGGAAATTTAATCTATAAGTTCCTGTAATCCGCACGCCATCAGTTGCTGTTTCTGCAGGTGGTGAACTGTAATGAAGAGTGATATTGGCATTGGTAGATCCAAAATTAAGCATCATCATAGTGCCATCATTGTTGATAGCTTCCGCTTCAAAATAAATACCTCTAAAATAATTTTGAAAATTATTTTCGTTGCTCAATACTGGGTCACCTCCCTTAAGTAAAATTTTATTTGACCAAAATGTGGTGTCCATTTTAAAGCGTAACGATGGCGCCAAACGTGTGATTTCTTCCCCTTTTTTAAGTATGATTTCCTTGTTACTTGGTTTAAAATTGATAGAATCTTTCAATAATGTGCCTTGTAAGGAAGTTAAAGGGATTTGACTTGACGCAGACATTGATCGGTTAGAATAATATTTTTGAGGCTGGTTAAATCCTGCATTCGGATCAAAACTTCTCAAAAAATAGTTGTTCTCATAAAGTTTAAAGTTGATAGGACCATTTCCATAAATAGAATCTAATTTATAAGAGGTAACATCATTCTCAACTCCAGTAGATTTACTAAAATAAGGAATAGTCAATACTACAGAATCCAATCTTATTTTCTTAGGAAATTGTGGATCTGCTGTGACTGGCGACAATTGCGTAACCAAACTAGCGGTGCTATTTCCGTACACCAGGTCTTTGTAAAAACCAAATAAATTGGACGGTAAATTGTTGGTCTGAACAGGCTCTAGCTTATTGGTATAAGCGATGACATCATACTTGAGGTCAGCCACATCAAAGTTATTTAGACCAGAAATATCTGAATCAAGAGATACAAAATCCTTGTCACATGCAATGAATGCTGTCATCAATACAGCAAGGATAAATAGGTTTTTTAAGGCGATTTTTTTGTTTTTCATTACTATCTGTAAGTGGATTTAGAAGCGAATAGTGTGTTGTTATACTATTTAAGAACTTTGGTGTTATAGAAATCTGCATAGGGTTCAGCAAAGTCTTCCTGGGAATAATAGTCCAGAACCGGTTTTTCCGATGCTTTTAAATAATCCTCCAATTCAGGATCCAGCTCATAAGAGCCTTTTATGAGGGCATCAGAGTAATCAATCGCAATCTTCATCAAATTGATGAAACTTGGCTTTTCTAAGATTTTAATTGCTGCGTCATCAATATTGTCAAATTTCACTTTGTTAATCATCCCAGTACTTAACGTGCCTTCAAAACTTTGATCGTATATGGAGGTCACAATTTTACTGTCGGTGAACAAAGGCTCATTTTTATAATATTCTTTGAGGTAAACAGGAAGTAAAGACGCCAACCATCCATTAACGTGGATGATGTCCGGTGCCCAATTGAGTTTTTTTACGGTTTCAATAACGCCTTTGGCGAAAAATATGGCACGCTCATCATTGTCAGGATAAAGACTTCCATCTTCATCCGTTAAGGTGGCTTTTCTCTTAAAATACTCTTCGTTGTCAATAAAGTAAACCTGGATTCTTTCTTTAGGAATGGAGGCCACTTTTATAATCAAAGGCATATCCAAGTCATTGATGACTAAATTAATCCCTGATAGTCTTATTACTTCATGCAACTGATGTCTACGTTCATTTATGTTTCCATACCTGGGCATGAATATCCGTATTTGTCCTCCTTGTTTATTCACCATTCTTGGAGCTTCAAATGACATTGAAGAAATTTCAGTTTCAGGTAAATAAGGTACAACCTCGGAAGACACGTACAATATCCTCTTATCTTTCATAAATCACGGAGTTTAAAAAAATTAAAATTTAAAACACGCAAAAGTACAAAATTTTATGCAGATTGATAGTAAAATCTTAAGTTTGCACGCTGTTAATATTTTGTTATATAATGATAATTTGCCATAAAAAGGAAGATTTAAGACAGGTTGTAGATGGGCTGAGGCGTGAAAACCAAACCATTGGTTTTGTGCCTACAATGGGTGCTTTGCATGACGGACATTTGTCGTTAATTAGAAAAGGACTAGAGGAAAACGCTCGAATGGTGGTGAGCATTTTTGTTAATCCGACACAATTTGACAACACCGCGGACCTCGAAAAATACCCGAGATCCATAGAAAGCGATTTAGAACTATTGCAAATATTTTCAAAAGATGTGATTGTTTATGCTCCGGCGGCCGATGATATTTATGGAAATAGTATTTCGTCTGAACACTTTAATTTTAATGGTTTGGAAGATCAAATGGAAGGCCAATTTAGAAAAGGCCATTTTGATGGCGTGGGGACCGTTGTAAAACGTTTGTTTGAAATCGTACAACCAGATACGGCCTACTTTGGCAAGAAGGATTTTCAGCAATTCCGGATTATTCAAGAGTTAATAAAAAAACATCATCTTCCTATTAAAGTCGTAGGTGTTGAAATTTTCAGAGATAAAGATGGTTTGGCCTTGAGTTCAAGAAACGAACGCTTAACCAAAGCGCAGCGAGAAGCAGCACCTTTTATCTACAAAACACTAAAAACTGCCAAAAATCGTTTTGGCACGGAAAGTGCAAAGAAAGTTGCGGAATGGGTTGAAAAACAGTTTGCTGAACAGGATTTGCTGACCTTGGAATATTTCACCATTGCTGATGAAGCAAGCTTACAAACCATCCAAAGAAAAACTAAAACTAAATCATATAGAGCTTTTATTGCTGTTTATGCCGGAGATATCCGACTTATAGATAATATAGCGCTTAATTAATTACCTTTGCCAAATGCAAATACAAGTTGTAAAATCGAAAATACACCGTGTCAAATGTACAGGTGCTGAGCTTAATTATATAGGAAGCATAACCATTGACGAAGATTTAATGGATGCTGCCAATATTATTCAAGGCGAAAAAGTACAGATTGTCAATAATGACAACGGCGAACGCTTGGACACTTATGTGATTCCTGGGCCGAGAAATTCCGGTGAAATAACCCTCAATGGCGCTGCTGCAAGAAAAGTAGCGGTTGGAGATACCCTTATTTTAATTACTTATGCGTTTATGGAATTAGAAGAAGCCAGAACCTTTAAGCCTTCATTGGTTTTTCCTGATGAAGCTACCAACTTACTCAAATAGTATTGAACGCCAAGACCAAAAAAACATTAAGGATCGGGCTCCCGGTTTTATTGGCCGTTTTTTTTGGTTGGTATACCTTTTCAAAATTACCTATTGATCAAATCATACCGTATTTCAAATCGGCAAATTATGGTTGGATTGTTTTAGGGATGCTTCTTGGTTTGCTCAGTAATTTATCTCGAGCGTACCGATGGAAATATTTACTGACGCCTATGGGCTACAGTGTGAAGCTTCCCAACAGCATCATGGCCGTTTTTATTGCTTATTTGGCAAATTTCGGTATCCCAAGATCTGGCGAAGTGCTAAGGGCTGCAGTTTTGACAAATTATGAGGACGTCCCATTTCAGAAGGCTTTTGGCACTATTATAGCAGAACGGATGGCAGATATGATCATACTCCTAAGCATTGTTGCCATCACGCTTTTAATCCAGTTTGATTTTATTTATGAACTTTTACAGACCGCTTTTCAGCCAAAGAAGCTCATTATTTTTGGAACCATTGGGATTGTTTTTTCGATCTTAGTTTTTGTCTATCTAAAGAAAAGCCAATCCAAAATAGCTTTAAAAGTGCGAAATTTTGCCCGTGGTTTATTGGAAGGGATCTTGAGTATTTTTAAGATGGAGCATAAGTGGCTCTTCATTTTCCATACCCTGTTTATATGGACCATGTATGTGTTGATGTTTTATATCACCACTTTAGCGGTAGATGATTTAAGCGGTGTTTCCATTGGTGCATTGCTAATCGCATTTATTGCAGGCAGTTTTACCATAGCCGCAACTAATGGCGGTATTTTTGTCTATCCACTGGCTATTGGTGCAGCTTTTTCTATTTTTGATATTCCAGAAAATCCAAGTATTGCCTTTGGGTGGATCATGTGGGTCTCTCAAACCCTTATGATTATTGTGCTGGGGAGTCTTTCTTTTTTGTTTTTGCCGGTCTATAATGCGAAGCAAAAGGCGATCAAGAAAGGTTGAGTCTTTACTAAACAATTAAAATGGCGTGGTGAAACAATCCGAATATTTTTTTACCTTGCCGTAGCTAATATTAATCACAAATTATATGCAAAAGATAACCCTTGTCCTATTGTTTCTCATCAGCATCTCAATGGGTGCCCAGGTTATTTATCAACCTTTTGATTCCGAAAAATTGGGCGAAAGGAGAGAACTTAAGATTCAGTTACCTCGGAATTATGATCCTGAGGATAAAATACAATACCCTTTAATAATTGTTTTGGATGGCGATTATTTGTTTGAACCTTTTGCCGGAAATGCCGATTATCAGGCTTATTGGGGAGAGATGCCCAAAGCAATTGTGGTTGGTGTCAACCAAAGAAACAGTCGTGAGAAGGACCTTTTTTATGACAAGGAAATCTATTTTCCTGCCCATGAAGGGGCTTCCTTTTTTGAGTTTATAGGCATGGAACTTATCCCATACATAGAAAGCAAATACAATGTTTCAAATTTCAGAATTGTGGCGGGACACGATTTGAGCGCGAATTTTATTAATTATTATTTGTTTAAAGACTTCCCAATTTTTAGGGCGTTTATTTTGTTAAGTCCAGACTTGGCACCAGAAATGGCCGTTAGGGTTCAAGAGCGCCTTTCAACCATTAAAACCGACACCTTCTACTATATAGCAACAGCTGATAATGATATTGTTGATTTAAAAGAAAAAATTGTTTCGCATAATGCGCAAATGGGAGCTGTTAATAATCCAAAAGTGCATTATAGATTTGATGATTTTCAGGACGCCGACCATTATTCACTGGTGGGCTTGGGCATTCCAAAAGCCCTGAATGAAATATTTTCTCTATACAAGCCTATCAACAAACAAGAATATGCAGACCTTGTGATGACTTATCCAGAAGGGCCGTTTAAATATCTCGAAAAGAAGTATGCAGACATCAAGTTCTTTTACGGATTTGAAAAGAAAGTGGTTGAGAACGATATCAGAGCAGTCGCGGCGGCTGCACTGAAGAAAGATGATCGTGATGCCTTGAGGGATTTGTCGAGATTGGCGCGAAAGGAATTTCCAGATTCCATGATCAGTGCCTATTATACAGGAATGTATTATGAAAATGAAAATAATCTTAAAAAGGCCTTGCACAACTATCAACAAGGACTGCTTTTAAATGCTTCTGATTTTATTGACAAGGATATGTTATTAGACAAAATCTACACTATAAAAGATAAAAATTAGCCGCATTCGTGCATTTCATCGAATAATTTATACAGATCAACTATATTTGTATATATTTACCATCCCAAACCTTAAACCTACTTACGATGAAAAAAGCCCTACTTTTTCTCTTCATCATGCTGTGCGCTATATCTATTAATGCACAAACAATTTATGAAAGCTTTCAGTCCCGAAAATTAAATACAACTAGAGATTTAAAAATTCGACTTCCAAATAACTACGATCCTTCATCCAATTTGAAGTACCCAGTGATTATAGTTTTTGATGGCGATTACTTGTTTGAACCTGTTGTAGGACAAGTCGCTTTCCAAACTTATTTTGACAAAATGCCGGAATCCATTGTGGTGGGCCTCGTACAAGGAAAAGATCGCTTCTATGATAGTTATCATGATGAAGTGACAGGATTACCTATTGAGTTTGGTGCTCGATTTTACGATTTCATCAGTACAGAATTGATCCCACACATTGATCGTAATTATAAGACCAGTAAATTTAAAGTGGCTGTTGGTCATGATCTCATGGCTAATTTTATGAACGCGTTCTTGTTGAAAGATGATCCGATATTTAAGGCCTATGTCAATTTAAGTCCAGATTTTAAAGGGGATATGGATGAGAATATCAGCAACAGATTGAAATGGTTAAAAGAAGATGTTTTTTACTATATGGTCACCAGTAGTGATGACGTTGCACCGCTTCGAAATGGCATTCTTGAAGCGAATCAAAAATTGAATCAAGTTGACAATAAGGCTTTGAAGTACTATTTCGATGATTTTGAAGGCCACTCTCACTATACGTTGGTGACTGGCGGTTTATCCCAAGCTTTGGATAAGATATTTGAGCTTTATAAACCCATCAGTGATCGGGAATTTAAAGAGGACATTCTTACTTATGAGGGCACATTGGATACCTACATCAGCAAGCGTTATAAAAAAATTGAGGATTTGTTTGGAATCTCCAAGCCTATTTCGGAAGATGAATTTGAGAAAATAGTAAAAGCAGCTGAGCAACGCGATGATGTTGCATCTCTAGAAAAAATTGGGAAATTGGCCAACAAACAAGATCCAACTACGTCTTACGGTACCTATTATATGGCGCTCCATGCTGAAAGAATCGGCAAAACTAAACGTGCTAAAAAGCTATACGAATCTGCGCTAGATTTAGAGTCCACACCACATATCAACAAAGATCTCATTCTTTTAAAAGTAGAAGGCCTTGCCGTAGCCGGTGATGATAAGGAAAGTGATATTGACTAATAAAACCTGAATTAGGATTTATAATAAGAACTAATACCGCAAATAGTTTTAATTTAGCTCAAACTTTAAAGGATGGCTAAAATAAAAACAACTTTTTTCTGTCAAAATTGTGGCAGTCAATATTCTAAATGGCAGGGTCAGTGCACGGCTTGTAAAGAATGGAATACCATTGTTGAAGAGGTCATCCAAAAGGAAGAAAAATCCAGTTGGAAAAGCCCTTCCTCAGCCGTAAAACGCGCATCCAAACCTTTGCGCATCACTGAGATTGATGTGACCCAGGAAGCGCGAATGAACACTGAAGATGAGGAATTCAATCGCGTTCTTGGCGGCGGCATTGTTCCCGGATCAATGATTTTGTTGGGAGGAGAGCCGGGGATTGGAAAGAGTACACTTCTACTTCAAATCTCATTGAAACTGCCTTATAAAACCCTGTATGTTTCTGGTGAAGAAAGCCAGCAACAAATTAAAATGCGGGCAGAACGCATCAATCCTAGCAGTGCTAACTGTTATATCCTGACCGAAACAAAGACCCAAAATATCTTTAAGCAAATTGAAGCTCTTGAGCCAGATATTGTGGTTATAGATTCCATTCAAACCCTACATACTGAATATATAGAATCGTCTGCTGGGAGTATTTCTCAAATAAAGGAATGCACTACGGAGCTTATAAAATTCGCAAAAGAAACGGGAACCCCAGTCATTTTAATTGGACATATTACCAAGGATGGGAATATTGCCGGTCCTAAAATTTTGGAGCATATGGTGGATACTGTCCTCCAATTTGAAGGCGATCGCAACCATGTATTTCGGATTTTAAGAGCCCATAAAAACCGTTTCGGATCTACCAATGAACTGGGGATTTATGAGATGCAAGGATCTGGGCTTCGAGAAGTTTCCAATCCTTCAGAAATTTTAATTTCCAAAAAGGACGAAGAACTTTCAGGAAATGCCGTAGCCTCTACTTTAGAAGGCATGCGTCCGCTCATGATTGAAGTGCAAGCGTTGGTCAGTACAGCCGTTTATGGAACGCCACAAAGATCCGCGACCGGTTTTAATGCCAAACGCTTAAACATGCTTTTGGCAGTGTTAGAAAAACGTGCCGGATTTAGATTGGGCGCTAAAGACGTTTTCTTGAATATTACTGGAGGAATTTCAGTGGATGATCCTGCCATCGATTTGGCAGTTGTAGCGTCGGTATTATCATCAAATGAAGATGTTGCCATTCCTAAAGATTTTTGTTTTGCCGCTGAAGTTGGACTTTCTGGAGAGATCCGTCCTGTACAACGGGTAGAGCAGCGGATTTTGGAGGCGGAAAAGCTAGGTTTTTCAACTATTTTTGTATCCAAATACAATAAAATCGCACTTAAAAACACAGGAATCAAGATCCAATTGATTTCTAAAATTGAGGATTTGGTGAGTTTTTTGGTTTGAGGAATTAAAACCATAGTCGAGAAACTCCAATGCATCATTTTTAACGCAATCAAGAATAATATCAAATTTCTAAAAATACTTAAACAACCACTAAATGAAATTCAAAGCCGTTCAAATCCTATTTGCTATTGTTTTATTCACCTCCTGCGGACCAAAACCTAGCAAATCCATTGCAGATATCACAAAAGAAATTGATACTTATATTTCACACGTTGATGCCAATTCCGATTTAAAAGAAGAAACCATTGAAGGTGCTTTGACCGATTTGGAAGGTTTTAAGGATATTGGTAAATTCAAGTATACCGTATATTTTGATGGACAGAGCAACCATCTGTATAAAATAAAAAATGTTGAAATGACCGATAAAACCATTTCTGAGACTTATTATTTTAAAGATGGCGATTTAATGTTCATAGACACCAACCTTGGAGGTGCATCCAATAAAATGTATGTTCAAAAGTATAAAGTTATTTCCGAAACCAAAACGAATGCCGAAACCCAAAAGCTGTTGTTGGAAAAGGCAAAGCGTTTCCAGAAAAACTTCAATAAAGAGCGTTAATAATCTGCCTTTGTTGGTGTTTTCCACCAACAAATCTAAATAACCTGCCTTTTTCAGTCTTTTTTACCAACAAATCTAAAGCCTCAAAGGATACTTTTCAGCCTCAAATCCCGCAGTTTTCTTTTTCCGACATTTAGGACTTCTAATTTCTCAAAAATCATTAATTTCGCACTTCGATTAGAATTAATGATATCATGAGATTCACTGAATATAAAGGGCTTGACTTACCGAACGTTGCAGAGGAAATTGGCAAGTATTGGAAAGAAAACGGCATTTTTGATAAAAGCGTTACCACAAGAGAGGGTAGCAAACCATTCGTATTTTTTGAAGGGCCTCCTTCAGCAAACGGACTCCCTGGAGTACACCACGTTTTGGCGCGCGCCATTAAAGATATTTTTCCACGTTATAAAACCATGAAGGGCTTTCAGGTAAAGCGTAAAGCGGGATGGGATACCCACGGCTTGCCAATTGAATTGGGTGTGGAAAAAGAATTGGGAATTACCAAAGAAGATATTGGCAAAACCATTTCCATAAAAGATTACAACGCTGCCTGTCGTAAAGCAGTCATGCGTTACACAGATGCGTGGAATGAGCTTACTGAAAAAATGGGCTATTGGGTAGATATGGATAATCCATACATTACTTATGAGCCAAAATATATGGAAAGCGTTTGGTGGTTGCTCAAGCAAATCTATGACAAGCAACTTATATACAAAGGCTATACCATTCAGCCGTATTCGCCAAAAGCAGGGACAGGATTAAGCAGTCACGAGCTCAATCAACCTGGTACTTATCAGGATGTGACGGATACCACAGCAGTGGCGCAGTTTAAAGCCAATGCCGATTCACTTCCAGATTTTTTACGAGATGAAGGTGATATCTACTTTTTGGCTTGGACGACCACACCATGGACATTGCCAAGTAATACGGCCTTGACCGTTGGACCAAAAAATGATTATGTCTTGGTTGAAACCTATAATCAATACACGTTTGAACCGCTAAATGTCATTCTTGCCAAGCCATTGGTTAACAATCAATTTGATGGGAAATTCAAAAGAGTTGAAACGAAACCAGAGTTGTTGGAATATACTTCAGGCGACAAAAAAATCCCATATTTCATTGTTAAGGAATTCAAAGGAAAAGATTTAGTCGGAATTACCTACGAGCAGTTATTACCATACGCACTTCCAAACGACCATCCGGAAAATGCCTTTAGAGTGATTGCTGGGGATTTCGTAACTACTGAAGATGGTACAGGAATTGTCCATACAGCACCAACTTTTGGTGCGGATGATGCCTTGGTTGCCAAACAGGCCGTTCCGGAAATCCCACCAATGTTGGTAAAAGATGAAAACGGAAATCTGGTGCCACTTGTAGATTTACAAGGGCGATTTAGAAAAGAAGTCAAAGATGAACTTTATGGTTTTGCTGGCGAATATGTGAAATCGGAATATTTAGAAGATGGCGAACTAGTTTCTGAATACGAAAAACAGAAAGTGAGTTTGCAATCTGTGATTTCCAATCTTAAAGAGTATTTGAGTGTTGATGAGCGCTTGGCACTTAAATTAAAAAATGAAAACAAGGCTTTTAAGGTCGAAAAATATAAACACAGTTACCCAAATTGCTGGCGTACCGACAAACCAATTCTGTATTACCCATTAGATTCCTGGTTCATTAAAGTAACTGATGTCAAGGACAGAATGTTTGAACTGAATGAAACCATCAATTGGAAACCAAAATCTACCGGAACGGGGCGTTTTGGGAATTGGTTGGCCAATGCGAACGATTGGAATTTATCTCGTTCACGTTATTGGGGTATTCCATTGCCAATTTGGAGAACCGAAGATGGTAAGGAGGAAATCTGTATTGGATCGGTTGCCGAATTGAAGGCTGAGATGCAAAAGGCTGTATCAGCAGGCGTTTTGGCAAAAGACATTTTTGAAGAGTTCGAGGTTGGAAACCAATCGGAAGAGAACTACGCAAAAATAGATTTACATAAAAACATCGTTGATGACATCGTTTTAGTCTCGCCGACAGGAAAACCAATGCAGCGTGAAGCGGACTTGATTGATGTTTGGTTTGATTCTGGCGCTATGCCGTATGCACAATGGCATTATCCTTTTGAAAATGCCGATCTTATCGATGATAAAAAAGCTTTTCCTGCCGATTTCATCGCAGAAGGCGTTGACCAAACCCGTGGCTGGTTTTATACTTTGCATGCTATTGCCACCATGGTATTTGATTCGGTGGCCTATAAAAATGTGGTTTCTAACGGATTGGTATTGGACAAAAACGGACAGAAAATGTCCAAACGTTTAGGAAATGCTGTAGATCCTTTTACCACCTTGGATGATTACGGAGCCGATGCCACACGTTGGTATATGATTTCTAACGCCAATCCGTGGGATAATTTAAAATTTGACTTGGAAGGCATTGAAGAGGTAAAACGCAAGTTCTTTGGAACACTTTACAATACCTATTCCTTCTTTACACTGTATACTAATCTCGATAATTTCAATTATTCTGAAGCTGAAATCCCTTTGGAAGATCGCCCCGAGATTGATCGTTGGATTTTATCTGAGCTACATACCTTGATTCAAAAGGTTGATGAGTATTATGCAGATTATGAACCGACAAGGGCTGCTCGTGCCATTTCAGATTTCACACAAGATCATTTAAGTAATTGGTATGTGCGATTGAGCAGAAGACGTTTCTGGAAAGGCGATTATCAACAAGATAAAGTATCGGCCTACCAAACCTTGTACACCTGTTTGGTGACCATTGCAAAACTTGGCGCACCAATTGCACCGTTTTATATGGATCGACTATATCTCGATTTAAATGCGGTCACTCAAAAGGAAACTTTTGAAAGTGTGCATTTATCAGATTTCCCCGTTTATGATGAGGCGCTTGTTGATAAGGAATTGGAGCGTAAAATGGAAGCTGCACAAAACATCTCTTCTTTAGTATTGTCTTTAAGAGCTAAAGAAAAGATCAAAGTACGTCAGCCCCTGCAAAAAATCATGATTCCTATTTCAAGTGAAGCACAGAAGCAAGAGATTTTAGCGGTGGCAGATTTAATAAAATCTGAGGTTAACGTCAAGGAAATTGAGGTTTTGGAAGATGCTTCTGATATTTTGGTCAAACAGATAAAACCTAACTTTAAGGTGCTTGGACCTCGTTTTGGACAGGACATGAAGGCAGTGGCTCAGGCGATTGGAGGTTTTGACGCCAAGAATATCAAAGAAATCGAACAAAACGGTAGTTTAGATATGGAAGTTAATGGAAAAAGTATTAAATTGGAACTTTCAGATGTAGAAATTACCTCACAAGATATTGAGGGCTGGCTTGTTGCAAGTTCTGGTCCATTGACAGTTGCCCTAGATGTGACAATTACAGATGAATTAAGAAAAGAAGGGATTGCAAGAGAGTTGGTAAACCGTATTCAAAATTTAAGAAAGGATTCGGGTTATGAGCTTACTGACAGGATTGTAGTACACTTCCAGAAAGATGAACATATTATTAACGCAATAAACAAAAACTTAGATTACATAAAAACCGAAACCTTAACCGAAAAGTTGGAAATTCTGGAACACTTAGATAATGGTATAGAAATTGCTTTTGATGATGTAAATACCAAGTTGTTTATTAAAAAAATTTAAAATTATGAATGTAGATGCAAACGTTAGATATTCTGATAAAGATTTAGCAGAATTTAAAGTATTGATTCAAGAAAAGATACAGAAGGCAATTCGTGATTTAGACCTTATCAAAAGTGCGTACATGAACGACCTTAATAATGGTACGGATGATACATCGCCTACTTTTAAGGCTTTTGAAGAAGGTAGTGAAACCATGAGTAAGGAAGCTAACTCACAGTTGGCCATTCGTCAAGAGAAATTTATTCGAGACCTTAAAAACGCTTTGATACGCATAGAGAACAAAACCTTTGGTGTGTGTCGCGTAACTGGTAAGTTGATTGGTAAGGAGCGCTTAAAATTGGTGCCTCATGCTACTTTAAGTATTGAAGCTAAAAACATGCAACAGTAACATTCCCATGAAAATGGGAAATCAGAGATTCAGCCTAGCGGTTCTCGTGAAAAGACATTTGCATTGCTTTTAAACAAAAAACACTTCTAAAATAGAGGTGTTTTTTTGTTTGATACGTTATATCATAAAAGCAGGTTTTTCAATAAAAATGCTATTTTTGCACTTTATTTAGAATGAGACGGCTGCCATTAGAATCATAAGATAGCCGAACTGTAATCGTCATTAAAAAAGAGTCTCACTTTCGTGGGAAATGTTATGTCCCTAAAAAAAGCGACCTTATTGATCATCATCATCCTAGTGATTGATCAAGTCAGTAAATTTTACATTAAAACCCACTTTGCTCTACACCATAGAATTGAAGTGTTTGACTGGTTTCATATCTTATTTGTAGAAAATGATGGGATGGCTTGGGGTACAAAGCTGAGTGATTTTATCGCTGGGATTTCAGATCGCACCGCAAAATTGGCATTAACAATTTTTCGTATTGTTGCGGTGATTGGAATTGGCTATTGGTTGGTCACTTCGGTAAAGAAAAAAGGGCCTCATATTCTTATTGTGGCCATCGCCTTAATTTTCGCCGGCGCCTTGGGTAATATCATTGATTCTGTTTTTTATGGCATCATATTCGACGACAGTTATAGCCAAGTGGCGACATTTCTGCCAGAAACGGGTTATGATACCTTATTTCATGGGATGGTGGTAGATATGCTTCATTTTCCAATTTGGAAAGGTGTTCTACCAGAGTGGATTCCGTTTTATGGTGGTGATTATTTTACCTTCTTTGAACCGGTGTTCAATGTGGCAGATATGGCAATAAGCTCTGGAATTGGCATGTTGATCGTCTTCAATAAAAAGGCCTTTCATCAAGATGAAGAAGAAATTGCTGAGGCTGTTTATGTAGAAAAAGAATAAATGGTTTGTGGCGTGACGCAATAATCTAAAGCCACATCACTCTCAGAAACATCTTCAATTTTTTCTTCGGCTTCAAAAAGTGACAGCCCTATTTTAAGAGTTTCAGGTCTGCATTCCGAAAGAAACTTATCATAGAAACCTTTCCCGTAGCCCACCCGATGGCCTTGTTTGTCAAAAGCTAACAGCGGCACAAAAACCACATCTATTTTAGCGGAATCAATCTCAATACCATCAACCGGTTCCGGAATGTTCCAGGAGTTTTTTTTGATCACGGTAGTGTCCAATAAGAGATAATGAATCATTTTCAAACTTTCAAAATGGGTCTTTGAAATCACACTATTTTTATCTTTCCCCGATAAAATATTGAGAATATAATCCGTGTTGATTTCTTTATGCTCAGTGATGCTCAGAAAAATATGATAAAAAGAAAGATTCCAAATTGGAAGTTGCAGCAATTGGTTAGAAATAGCCAAACTCTTCGTTTCAATGTTTTCTGAAGAAAATTCCTTGCGCTTTTGTTTGTAAATCCGTCTTAATTCTGATTTATTCATTGCCATGTCATTAGTCGCTTACCACCTTCGTTATATGAAAAAGTGCATCACCTTGATAGACCAATGAAGCTTCGTTCACATTAATCACATAGCCATCTAGTGTCGTTTTAACTTCATGGTAGACTTTGCCGTAGGGATCCGTGATTTGTCCTAAAACATCATCCACCTTAACTTTTGTGTTTACCTTGACTATCGATTTGAACATCCCAGATTGTTTGGCCCTGATCCATTTGCTTTCTTCTATAAACACCGTCGGCAACTTTGGGGGATTTGCTTTAATCCGATGATGCAACATGTCATAATGTGCCAAGATGCGTTTGACGCCTTCCACACCAACTTTCGAGATGTTGTCATCTACAAAGAATGATTTTCCACCTTCATAAAGTAAAATCGGTTTCCCTAATTGAAAACAGGCATTTCTAAAAGACTTGCCAATATGGTTGGAATATAAGACGAATGGCGCGCCAAAAATACGCGCTAAATCATTCAGCTCTGGTTGGTTTCTGACGATTCTTATCTGTGCAGCATTAAATCGGCTGGCACCGCCCGTATGGAAATCGATGATCAAATCGACATCCGGAATAATTTCATGCATCAGCCGGTGTGCTACCCTGCTTGCCAATGAACCATTGGAAGAACCTGGAAACACCCTATTCAAGTCGCGACCATCTGGAAAGGCGCGTTTGCTACTTAAAAATCCAAAAATATTCAAAATGGGCATGCAAATTATCGTGCCTCGTTTTGGGCGGTTGATACGTCTTGCAATCAATTGCCTGACAATATCAACCCCATTAATTTCATCGCCATGAATGCCTGCAGAAAACAAAATAGTCGGCCCCGGTGTTTTGGAGCGTTCAATGATTATGGGAATCTCGATCTTTGTGGCGGTATGGAGTTTAGCAATATTAAAATTGATTTCCCGTGAGGCGCCCAATGGAATTTCTTCCCCTAAAATGGTGATTGTATTTCTATTTTCTTTCAGCATGAATAAAGTTAAACGTTACGTTCAATATATCTTATGATACTTTTGGCGATATCTTTTTTGGTGGCCGCTTCAATCCCTTCCAAACCTGGTGAAGAATTGACCTCCAAAATTAATGGGCCACGCGCAGATTGCAACATGTCCACGCCACAAACACCCAATCCGAGTGCTTTAGCAGCTTTCAAGGCAGCGTTTTCTTCTTCGTCAGTCAATTGAATGATTTCTGCAGTGCCACCTCTGTGAAGGTTAGATCTAAACTCACCGTCTTTACCTTGTCGTTTCATGGCACCAACTATGTTGCCATCAACTATAAAAGCCCTGATGTCTGCTCCTTTAGCTTCCTTGATGAATTCTTGAATGATGACGCGCGCCTGCAACCCGTGAAAAGCTTCAATCACAGATTCTGCGGCATTGTTGGTTTCGGCCAAAACAACGCCCAACCCTTGAGTGCCTTCCAAAAGTTTGATTACCAATGGCGCCCCGCCCACTGATGCGATAACCTCAGAAGCATCTTTGGTATAATTTGAAAACACTGTTTTTGGCATTCCCAATCCCGCACGAGAAAGTACCTGAAGACTTCTCAGTTTGTCGCGTGACCTTACCAAAGCTTGGGATTCAACCACTGAAAACACCTTCATCATTTCAAACTGTCGTACTACTGCAGTGCCATAAAAAGTCACTGAAGCGCCAATTCTAGGAATAATGGCATCGACATTTTCTAAAACCCGGCCTTTATACAAAATGGCAGGATTTTTCTTTTCAATAATAATATCACATTTTAAAGGATCTATCACTTCACAAGTATGCTTGCGCTGTCTGGCAGCTTCCACGAGGCGTTGAGTAGAATATAAATGAGGGTTTCTGGATAAAATAATAATGTTCATTGGGTCTAATTTGCTTTAAATTTTTAGTGATAAGGATTAATGTGATCGCATAAAGATGCGCACCCAATGCTTATTTGTTTTTGTTGTTATAAGATATGTTTTTTTGTGTGACATCCACGATAAATTTTTTACTTATGAATTTCCGACCAATTAAAATCGGAAATCTCATGTCTTCCCGCGTACTTAAAGTAAGCGAGATATTGTATTTCTTTTCAAATAAAATAATGTTGGTCTTTACTTTATATCGGTTTTGAACAACACCATTACTGCTTTTGACTTTTGCCAAGGTATATTCTTTAAATCGAATCTCCTTTCCGTTATAATGTGGATGGCCTTTATCGTAAAACAAACACACCAACTCTTCATTGTCTATCCATACTTTATGGGTATGGATGGAGGAGGTATAGGCACCTGTATCTATTTTGACGTCAATATCAAAAAGATCGAGTGCTGGGAAATCTGCTTTGTCAATTCTGCCTATAGTTTTTTTGGGCATCTGTCTTAATTACAATTGGGTTGCAAGATAATAAAAAATCATTCTTTTATTGAAAGTCTTAAAATGCTTTCTATTGAAAAGTTTTGAAGATATAGTATCTTTGGTATATGAGTAAGCCTACTTTAGAAATCCAATTGCAGACATTGCCCCATGAACCTGGAGTGTATCAATATTTTGATGTCAATGATAAGATTTTATATGTAGGTAAAGCCAAGGATCTTAAGAAACGTGTCAGTTCTTATTTTACAAAAAACCATGATTATGGCAAGACCAAAGTACTGGTCAAGAAAATTGTCACCATTAAACATATTGTGGTTGAGACGGAAACCGATGCCCTGCTTCTCGAGAACAATCTCATCAAAAAGTACCAACCCCGTTATAACGTATTGCTCAAGGATGATAAGTCCTATCCATGGATCTGCATCAAAAAAGAACGTTTCCCGCGAGTATTTTCAACACGTCGAGTGATTAAGGATGGTTCTGAGTATTTTGGACCTTATACGAGTATGAAAACGGTAAAAACGCTTCTCGATCTGATCAAAGGGGTTTATATGTTGCGAACCTGTACTTATGATTTGGCTCCGGAGAAGATCCATACGGGTAAATTTAAAGTCTGTTTGGAATACCATCTGGGCAATTGCAAAGGGCCGTGTGAAGGCTATCAATCTGAAGCCGATTACCAAGAAGACATCACAGCGATCAGAGAAATTTTAAAAGGGAATTTTAAAGATTCCTTGTCGCAATTCAAACAACAAATGAAAGCGCATGCTGAGGCTATGGAATTTGAAGATGCACAGCGCATCAAGGAAAAAATTGATATTCTTGAGAATTACCAAGCAAAATCTACGGTGGTCAATCCTAAAATAAGTAACGTTGATGTATTTTCAATAGTTTCTGATGAAGGTTATGCATATATCAATTTCCTTCAGTTGTCTTACGGTTCCATCATCCGATCCCATACCATGGAAATTAAAAAGAAATTGGATGAAACTGATGAAGAATTGTTGCCATTGGCCATCACTGAAATCAGACAGCGTTTCCATTCTACAAGCAAAGAGGTTTATGTCCCTTTTGATTTGGATTTGGGTGAAGACCTTAAAGTCAGTATTCCAAAATTGGGTGATAAGAAACGCATTCTTGACCTGTCAGAGCGCAACGCCAAATATTACCGTCTGGAGCGGTTTAAACAAGTCAAAATTATTGATCCCGATCGCCATGCCAACAGAATCATGGCACAAATGAAGGTCGACTTACGTCTTAAGGAAGAACCCCGACATATTGAGTGTTTTGATAACAGCAATATTCAAGGCACTAACCCAGTGGCGGCTTGTGTGGTCTTTAAAAATGGGAAGCCTAGTAAAAAAGATTACCGACATTTCAATATCAAAACCGTGGACGGACCAGATGATTTTGCCTCCATGGAAGAAGTCGTTTACCGACGCTACAAGCGCTTGTTGGAAGAAGAACAGTCCTTGCCACATCTCATCATTATTGACGGTGGAAAAGGCCAATTGTCTTCCGCCTTAAAAAGTCTGGATCTTTTAAATTTAAGAGGAAAAATTGCAATCATCGGAATTGCGAAACGTTTGGAAGAATTATTCTATCCAGATGATCCAATTCCGTTATATTTAGATAAAAAAAGCGAAACACTAAAAGTTATTCAGCAATTGCGTAATGAAGCCCATCGTTTTGGGATCGAACACCACCGTAACAGACGCAGCAAAGGCGCTTTGACCACGGAGTTGGAGTTGATACCTGGCATTGGTGAACAATCTATAGTTGATTTGATGACACATTTTAAAACCGTTAAAAAAATCAGTAATGCGAGCTTTGAGGAATTGCAGCAAGTTGTTGGTGCATCCAGAGCAAAGAAAATCCTTGATTTTTATAATAAGTAACCTACAGAACCCGAAATGTCGGGAGGTAAATTAATCTACAAGATTCACATCTGAAAGTAT
The DNA here is from genome assembly GCF_004115975.1 of Gelidibacter gilvus. Taxonomy (GTDB): domain Bacteria; phylum Bacteroidota; class Bacteroidia; order Flavobacteriales; family Flavobacteriaceae; genus Gelidibacter; species Gelidibacter gilvus. The sequence goes on from NZ_SDDZ01000001.1 coordinate 789,341, forward strand.
TTGGAGTTGGAGGTTTAAAAAATAAATAATTTGAAAAAACTCACGTACATAATCGTTCTCACCCTTTTCATTTCCCTATCAATGAACGGTCAGGACAGCATTCCGCAGAAACCACAAAAAACGCCCAAAATAGGTTTGGTTTTGAGTGGTGGTGGCGCCAAGGGATTTGCGCATATTGGCGTGTTAAAAGTGATTGACAGCTTGGGTATTAAGATTGATTATATTGCAGGAACCAGCATGGGTGCCATCATAGGCTCATTATATGCCTCTGGCTATTCTGGAAAACAATTGGATTCTATTTTTAGTTCCCTCAATTTTGATGACGTTATTAACGATAATCTTCCAAGGTCTGCCAAAACATTTTATGAGCGGGACAATTCAGAACGGTACGCCGTGACGCTGCCATTTACAAACTTCAAGCTGAAACTGCCTTCAGCGCTATCAAGAGGTCAAAATGTATTTAATCTGTTATCGAAACTAACCTTGCATGTCACCGATATTCCCGATTTTGACAAGTTGCCAATTCCTTTCTTTTGTGTGGCTACCGATGTGGAAACGGGGAAAGCTATTATTTTGGATCATGGAAATTTAGCCCAAGCTGTTACGGCAAGCGGGGCGTTCCCCTCTTTATTTCAGCCGGTTATTATAGATGATCGTGTACTTATTGACGGCGGTGTCATTAATAATTATCCTATTGATGAGCTGAAGGCCAAAGGGATGGATTTAATTATTGGCGTGGATGTGCAGGACGGTTTGGCCAAACGGGAAGACTTAAATTCGGCACCTTCAATTTTACTTCAGATCAATAACTATCGGACTATTAGTGATATGATCAAGAAAGTTGAAAAAACCGACATCTACATTAAGCCAGATATAACCGATTATACCGTGGTGTCCTTTAGCGAAGGCAAAAAAATTATTGAAAGTGGTGCAAGGGCAACGCGCATAAAACTTGATGAATTAGGACAACTTCCAAAATACAAAAGCTCAAGAGGCGTAGAGATGGACCTTACTTCTAAGGATAGTATCGCTATTAACGAGATTAAGATATATGGAAATAATAGATATACTCGCGCCTATATTTTGGGGAAATTGAAGCTTGTTGAAGATACTAAAGTGAGTTATGCTAATTTTAATGAGGGTGTAAATAACTTGGTAGCGACCAATAACTTTACCACCTTCTATTTTGAATTTGAAAAGACCGATAGACCCAATGTCTTTAATTTATTGGCTACGCTGGATGAAAGTAATGTTACCAACTTTTTAAAATTTGGGATCCATTATGATGATCTATATAAAAGTGCAGCGTTGGTGAATTTTACTAAAAAACGGGCTTTGTTAGATGATGATGTCGTGTCCTTAGATTTGATCTTGGGCGATCAGGTACGCTATAATTTTGAGTATTATATAGATAAGGGCTTTTACTGGAGTATTGGCCTGCGTTCAAGATTTAATCAATTTAACAGAAATGTCAATGTGAAATTGTTTTTGAATGATCAAGAGCAATCCTTGGCGGGATTAAACAAGATTGGTGTTGAAATTGAGGATCAAACCAACCAGATTTATATTCAAACCATGTTTGCAAAAGATTTCGCACTAAGTTTAGGCGGAGAACATAAGCGCTTGAAAATAAAATCGGAAACTGTGTCTGCCAATATCCCAGGTGGGACACGATTTTTTGAAAATACAGATTATTTGTCCGTTTTTGGAACCTTAAGATTGGATACTTATGACAATAAATACTATCCAAAAACAGGTTTTTATTTTAGTGGGGATTTTCATCTTTATCTTCACGCATCTCATTTCAATAAAGATTTCAATAATTTCTCTATTGCCAAAGCGGATATAGGCTATGCTTTTGGAATCTCCGATAAATTATCAACCAATATTTTTACCCAAGGTGGATTTAAAATTGGCGATAACAATACACAGTCGCTCGATTTTGCTTTGGGCGGTTATGGCAATAATTTCATCAATAACTTTATTTCATTTTATGGCTATGATTATATCACCCTCACCGGAGATAGTTTTGTAAAAACCACGTTGAGTTTGGATTATGAGCTTTTTAAAAAGCACCATATTACCGTCGCAGCCAACTATGCCAACATAGGCTATGGTCTCTTTGAGTCGGGTACTTGGTTCTCATCTCCTACTTATTCGGGGTATGCACTTGGTTATGGACTGGAAACATTTTTAGGGCCATTGGAAGCAAAATACACCTATTCTCCTGAACTTGGTGAAAGTATTTGGTTGTTCAACTTAGGGTTTTGGTTTTAACACTTCGACTGCGCTCAGTGTGACAGTCTGATGTCAGGGTGAGCGTCAATGTCAGGGTGAGCGTCAATGTCAGGGTGAGCGCAGTCGGACCCCTTTATAATCCTAAACCATAATTTGGCATATCCAGCCCTTCGACTGCGCTCAGGGTGACAGTCCGATGTCAGTGTGAGCGTCAATGTCAGGGTGAGCGCAGTCGAACCCCTTTGTAATCTTAAACCATAATTTGGCCTATCCAGCCCTTCGACTGCGCTCAGGGTGACAACTATTTAAAATTTTAGAGCTTATAAGCCACTTTAAACATTATAATTCTCGGCATTATAAACGTTTTACTGTCACTGATCAAAAAACTGTTGAATGAATTCTGTTGCTTAAACCGCATATCAAATAAATTTGTAGCGTTGATTTCAAAGCCCCACGGACTATCCTCCAATTGATAAAATAAGGACGCATTGGCTGTGTCAAAGGTGTTTTTGGTGTTGTTACTTTTGTTGTGATAGCTATCAAAGGCATAATCTGCCTTAAAGATGAAGTCCCTTAAAAAATCATATTGTAGAATGGCAAAAAAATTATCGTTTTCAAAATTGCTTATCACATTTGAAGATCGGTAAGCATTGAAATCTTTTTTGTAGCCAATGTCTATATTTGGCAATTTTTTAAAGAAAGTCTCCGCGCTGACTGTTGAGGAAACGGATTTTGAAATATTCAGATCCGTGTCGTCGTTCAAAATTTGGTAAAAGTCATTATAGTTGAAGTTGCTTCGTAATTTGTAACGAATCTTGTTGATTTTTTTTGAAATGGCGCCGTTAACGCTCCAACTATGTTCTGGCAAATCAAAGAAAACAGGCGTGCTGTATTGTTCAATGCCTTGTAATTGGGTAACATTCTTAAAGTGTTCCACCTTTTTATTGAAATTTGTATTGAGGTTAAGGTTCAGGTTTCTAAATAGACTGAACTTGTGATAGTTCAAACTCACCGTATGGTATAATTGATTTTCCAAAGTGGCATTGCCTTTATAAACGCTATTGAAATTGTTCAAAACGAAATTGTTGGCCAATTGTTCAATACCCGGGAAACGTGCATTGAAGCTGTATTTGAAATTGATTTTTTCGCTGTTATTGAATTCAATTTTGGTGGTAAATTGGGGTAATATCAGAGCTTTGGTGTGATTGCTTTTTTCATCAAACTGTTGGGTCTGCCAACTGTAAAAATGGGTGTATAGCATCGGTTTGAACGTAGCAATCCCGAACTGGAATTTGTATTCCAAGCCCACAAAGGTGTTCAAGAAATCATATCCAAAATCATTGCCAAAACCTGCCGTATTAAAGTTGTTGATGGTGCCATTGCTCAGCTGTTGTACATCCTGATTGTAAAAATCGGTAAAAGCGGCATTGACGCCCACACTTGTATAAATATGATTAAAATTGTTGAGTACCCAATAGTCTTTTACAATGGCATTGACGCTGTGTGCGCTACTGCGTTTGGTCTGTAAAATATCATAAAGTTCATCCTCTTCCAAAGGAATCAAACCTTGTAGGATTTGTTGGTTGGTCAACCATTCCGTTAGCGGTTTATCATTTTGAAAGGTATAGGTAGCTTCTAACGTGCCCGTATGGTTTTTGGATAGTTTCCGGCTATAGGTAATGTTCTGTTTAAGGTTTAGGGCATTGATATCAGTATTGCTGGCAATGCTATTGTTTTGAATGGGGTTGATGGTATTGATCAATCCCTTGCTGTCATTATTGGTGACTTTAATAAAACTATTGTAGGCAAAATCTTCCTCAAAACTTGGCTTATAATTCAAGGTGAGTTTACCAATGGTGAAAAAGTTATTGAAGTTGTTGGTCGTGGTACGGTTTTCAAAATAGGGGTCTTCGTTGTTCAAATACTCATTTGTAATATGGCTCTCGGTATCGGTCTTACTATTTGAACTGATAATGTAACCACTAACATCCGTGACGTTGTTGATGGCCTGTCTAATATTTAAAGCCCCAAATTGATTGGTATTTGCGGTATAATCTTGATTGTTGAGGTAGCGTGCAAAATCACTATTGAAAAGATCAAAATAGCTGCTGGCATCACTTAAGAGTTTACCAAAACCACCTTCAAACTCCAAATAATCCCTAAAACTAAAACTTTTAATGCCTTGATTGTTGAGATCTCCAATAAAATTGACATTGGTTTTAGGGCTATAATAAAATAAGTTTGGGTTGATCAAATAACGGTCTTTGATACCCGCACCGGCTTCAATGTCTCCAAAGGTAAATTTCTTTTTGTCTTCCTTTAGTTTAATGTTCATGGCCATGTCTTCATTGTCCTGTAAGCCTTTGAGCATGGCAACCTCATTATAATTGTCAAGTATTTCTACTTTATCAACCGCGTCTGCAGGAATATTATTGACCGCCAATTTGCTATCGCCTGTAAAAAAGGTTTTGTTCTCCACCAGCACCTTGGTCACTTTTTTGCCCTGTACGGTAACGTTGCCCGCTCTATCAACTTCCACTCCTGGTAATTTTTTAAGCGCATCACGTAGTTTTCGCTCTTCACCGGTAACAAATTTGCTTACATCATAGGTGATCGTATCTTTTTTGACCACAATGGGAGGCGTGTAGTTAATGGTGACTTCATCCAATTGGTCTGGATTTTCTTTAAGGACGAAATTCTGTATGAGATTGTCTTCTGTGGTGGTCAAAACCTTGGTATGAGGTGTAAAACCAAGAAAGCTTACGGTAAGGTTGTAGGTTTGGTTTTTGGAGAGGCTAAGTTGGTAGCTGCCATTGTATTCGGTAATGGCGAAACGCACCTCCTCATTATCATTTTCAGGAATGGCTAAAATGTTTGCGTATGCCAATGGATTTTGAAGGGTGTCTGTGACTTTGCCAGAGACTTTGACTTGTTGGGCATAAGAAGAAAATCCTGCTAAAAGTAGCAGGATTGTGTTTTTTATATGAAATAATTTCACAAAACTTCAATTTTTAGATTTGTTCTCAAAACCATACTCGTCAATTTTTTGTGAAATGTAGGCTTCAAATTCTTCAGATGTTATTTTGATTCCTTGAGTCGGTTTATTGATTTGCACTTGGTTTTCAAAGGTTATCTCTGTTGCATAATAATTAATATCACCATAGTTTAATTCTAAAATTAATCCTGGAAGTCCACTGTAACCTCTTGGGCCAAAAGGCAGCGGGATTTCCGTGGTAAACCATGCCGTAATTTTAATGTCATTGACGTAGATTTTATTTTTCTCAAGGATCATCTCTGCTTTTAAACACTTGTAGTTTGCTATTAATTTTGTTTCAGAAGTCAGTTTCCAATCTGTTCGTATCGCATCCTCAATTAAAAAGATCTCACCAAGCATTGTTCTTTGAATGGTAACTTTTTGATTTTTTAAATTTGTGTAGTAAATTTCCTCACCGCCTAATAACTTGGCAGATTTCAGAAAGAAATCACTTTTGTCAGTATCATTAACCAAAGCACTCTCTATTTTAAAAAGAGACTTTTCTTTATTGAATTCAAGATGATATTTTAACTCATCCAATCTGGAAATGGTTCTATTATAAAAGTCAATATTACTGTCTTTAACACCCTGATCGCTCTTCTTTTTAGAAGCATTGATTTTATAAAAAACAGATCCGGAGTTTTCTTGATTTTGAGAAAACCCAATGAATGTTAAAAACAGTAATAGAAAAGTTAGTTTAATTTTCATTTATTATTTTAATAAGGTCCAGACTCGCTTTCCATGCAGTCTTCATAGACCCAGGCACCCAATTCTAAAGCTCGCGCCCTGTCGTTCCACGTGAATACTGCTGCTTCATAGATACCCATTGCCATTTCAAAACAGTCTCCAGGTGAATCTTCAATTTGATTATTCATCATAGAAGCGTTTGCATTAAAGGAGCTAGTAAAAAATAGAACTGCGACTAATAAACTTAATACTTTTTTCATAATTTCTAAATTTTTAAAACCTACATTTTTTTAATAGGTTTGGTTATTAATTTGTTTTTCCTACAAAGTCTTAAAAATTACAAAGTCGTGTTTTACAAAGTCAAAATCTACAAAGTCTTAAAAAAATAAACCAGCTGGTTTTGGATCAATCCAGTTTGTTTCAAATGGCCAAGAAGTGACTTTGTAATTACTCCAAAAACCATCATCAACGTGTCAAACATAAAAAAAAAAAACGATAAATACAAGTTTTATTTGCATTTATTTTAGTGTTTCATATTGATAATAAATTGGTTAGGTTTTTTAGCCTTGCGAAGTATCATCAGTGCTGAGAACTACGGGAAAACCGTAATCGGAATTATTTTTAGATTGTTTTAGAAAAAACTTTCTGCAAGCATAGAATTTAGATTATTTCAAATTCTTTTTTCTATATTTGTGACATGACCACACAATCCTGGACCGGTTTACTTCTTTATCTTCAATTCCTTATGAAAAGGAATCCAGAATAAGCACGCCTTGTTTTATTCCTGCGTTTGCATTGAGCCTGTCGAAATGAAGGCAGGAAACCTTTTAGGTTCAGCGCAAGCTAATCTCACCAATTTTTATTCCTGCGAAAGCAGGAATCTCATCAATTTCGTATCTTTATAATCAACATTCTATTATTGTAGAAAATTTACTGCCTGTTTCAAAGGCGGGAAGTTGAAATCGAAGTTGAAGTTGAAATTGAAAAATAATTTTGAACTCATAACTCAGCTTGCCCGTCCGCAGCATTTGCGAAGGCGGGAACTCATAACTCAAAACTCAAGAAAAAATGCCATTTTATCATAAACTCGGGAAAATTCCCCCAAAAAGACATACTCAATTCCGGAAGCCGGATGGGACTTTGTATGCGGAACAGTTGTTTGGAACGATCGGTTTTGATGGGATGTACACCAACTCCTATCACGAACAGCGCCCAACACAGGTAAAAGCCATTCAAAAGCAATATAATGTGGCGCCCAAAATTGCCAAAGCCAATCATGTCCAATCGTACCGTTTGCGAGGCTTTGAGGTAAAACCACAAAATGACTATCTGGAAAGCCGAAAAACAGTGCTTACCAATTCCGATTGCAGTATTATTTTAGCAGCACCCAAACAGTCCACCAAAGACTATTTCTATAAAAACACCGATGCGGACGAATTGATTTTCGTTCATAAAGGCACTGGTAAATTAAGAACGCATCTCGGGAATCTCGATTTTAAATATGGCGATTATCTGTTAGTGCCAAGAGGCATCATCTATAAAATGGATTTTGATACGGAAGACAACCGCTTGTTTATCGTAGAATCCCGCCGACCAATTTATATGCCTAAACGTTACAGAAACTGGTTTGGACAATTGCTCGAGCATTCGCCCTATTGCGAACGTGATATCCGACGCCCGGAAGAATTGGAAACCTATAATGAAACAGGAGACTTTTTGATCAAGGTTAAAAAACAGGATGATATCTTTGAAATGGTCTATGCCTCGCATCCTTTTGATGTGGTGGGATATGACGGATACAATTATCCTTACGCCTTTTCAATCCACGATTTTGAACCAATCACCGGACGCATCCATCAACCGCCCCCAGTCCATCAAACTTTTGAAACGGATGCTTTTGTGGTGTGCAGTTTTGTACCGCGGTTGTATGATTACCATCCGTTGAGCATTCCTGCACCTTATAATCATAGTAATATTGATAGTGATGAGGTCCTCTATTATGTGGATGGTGATTTTATGAGCCGAAATGACGTTGATGAAGGCCATATTTCATTACACCCTGCGGGCATTCCGCACGGACCGCATCCAGGATCAGTAGAACGCAGCATCGGAAAAACAAAAACCGATGAATTGGCCGTGATGGTCGATACCTTCAAGCCTTTAAAAATCACGGAAGAAGCGTTAAAAATAGCGGATGAGGATTATTTTAAATCGTGGCTTTAATCCCACCCAACCCTCCCGAAGGGAGGGCTTAGAAGCCGTTAAATCATGAAGGTGACTTTAGAAATGTAAAATTAATTTAAGTATAACCAAATATTCGAACTTTTGCCCACGTTTGAGTTTCTCCCATTCGGGGAGATTAAGAGGGGCTTTTTATTATGAAATCAGTAGAATACGGACTAGAGAAAATTTTTGAAGGCGCAGAAGACTTTTTGCCTCTTCTTGGAACAGACTACGTAGAGTTTTACGTAGGGAATGCGAAACAGGCGGCGCATTTTTATAAAACGGCTTTCGGATTTCAATCCTATGCTTATAAAGGATTGGAGACGGGATCAAGGGACAAGGTAAGTTATGTGCTCAAACAGGATAAAATCCGATTGGTATTGACCACGCCTTTAAATAGTAAATCGCCAATCAATGATCATATTGTCAAGCATGGCGACGGCGTAAAAGTTGTTGCCCTTTGGGTGGATGATGCTCGAAGTGCTTATGAAGAAACTACCAAGCGCGGTGCCAAATCTTATATGGAACCTAAAGTTGAAAAAGATGAACATGGCGAAGTGGTCACTGCCGGAATTTACACTTATGGTGAAACCGTCCATATGTTTGTGGAGCGTAAAAACTATAAAGGTACGTTTATGCCAGGGTTTAGAGAATGGAAGTCTGATTACAATCCAGAATCTGTGGGTCTTAAATTCATAGATCATATGGTCGGTAATGTGGGTTGGGGTGAAATGGATACTTGGGTCAAATGGTATGAAGACGTCATGGGCTTTGTTAACTTTTTATCTTTTGATGATAAACAGATCCATACCGAATATTCAGCCTTGATGAGTAAGGTGATGAGCAATGGCAACGGCCGCATCAAATTCCCGATCAACGAACCTGCGGAAGGTAAAAAACGTTCGCAAATTGAAGAATATCTCGATTTTTATGAAAGTCCGGGAGTGCAGCATATCGCCGTTGCCACCGATGATATCATAACCACGGTTTCCCAATTGAAATCACGAGGTGTTGAGTTTTTGTCCACACCACCAGAGGAATATTATAATGCGGTTCCTGGACGTTTGGAAACGTATAGCCATGAATTGCGTGAAGATATCGAAAAACTAAAAAGTTTGGGCATTATGATTGATGCCGATGAAGAGGGGTATCTCTTACAAATTTTCACCAAACCGGTGGAGGATAGACCAACCTTGTTCTTTGAAATCATCCAGCGTATGGGTGCCAAAGGATTTGGAGCGGGTAATTTTAAGGCGCTCTTTGAATCCATTGAAAGAGAGCAGGAATTACGAGGCACTTTATAAGCCAAACGCTAACAAATATTTAACGTTTAAAACTCCGCATTAATTTGACGGAGTTTTATTGTTTTAATACTTTTGGAACACTAATTGTAATTCTTGAGGATATATACGAAATCTTAGTGAAGATTTTATTTACAATTATTTAAAATATGAAAAAACTAAAATTAGTTATAGCGTTATTCTTCGTAATCCTCAGCGTCACTGCTCAAGAAAAACATGCTTTTCAAGAAGGAGAATGGTTCAAGTTTAAAATGAGTTACAGTGGTTTCCTAAAAGCAGGAAATGCTACATTGGAAGTAAAGGAATCTCGGTTGAACGGAAGAGATGTTTTTCATGTGGTGGGCAAAGGGTGGACCACAGGAGCAATCAGATGGTTTTTCAAGGTAAAGGACCGGTATGAAAGCTATTTTGACAAAAAAACAGGGATGCCTTATAAGTTTATCAGGAATATTGATGAAGGCGGGCATACCAAGGATATTGAAATTGAATTTGACCACGCGTCTTCAAAGGCACATGTCAATAATAAAAAAACAAAAACAAAACAATCATACGCTATTGAAGAGAACGTTCAAGACATGGTGTCGGCGTTTTACTATTTGAGAAACAATTATAAAACAGAGACGATTAAGGAAGGTGATGTGGTGAGTCTAAATATGTTTTTTGATGAAGAGAATTATAATTTCAAGCTCAAGTTTCTAGGAAGGGAAGAGCTGAAAACCGCATTTGGTACCATAAATACCCTTAAGTTTAGGCCCTATGTTATGGCGGGCCGGGTATTTAAGGAGCAGGAAAGCTTGACCTTATGGGTCAGTGCTGACGACAATAAAATTCCGTTGCGAATTCAAGCCGACTTGGCTGTGGGTTCCTTGAGAGCAGATTTAGAGGCCTTTAAAGGCTTAAAACATTCATTTAAAGTACAGTTTTAAAACGCATGTCCAATTCAGAAAATTTAGACCCTATCCTAAAGGAACTTCAGCAGAAATATGCTGCCATCGACCAGGATACCCAAACCCATTTAAAAGGCTTGCTTTACAGTAAGCCTATGACCTATTGGGATTATATCCAAACCGATGCGCTGTTGAATTTACAAATACAGCGGACCACTCTTCCTGATGAAATGGTGTTTATTGGTTACCATCAAATCAACGAATTGCTTTTTAAAATGATTCTTTGGGAAATAGAGCAGGTTTCAGAGAGCACGGCACTGACCACTGAGTTTTTTGCATCCAAATTGATGCGGGTCAGTAGGTATTTTGATATGCTGACCACGTCATTCAATATCATGAGAGAAGGTATGGATGTGGATCAATACATGAAATTCAGAAACACCTTAACGCCTGCCAGCGGATTTCAAAGTGCACAGTACCGATTGATTGAATTTGCTTCAACTGAGTTGATTAATCTCATTGATTATCGTTTCCGTAAGGATATTGATAGAAATACGCCTTATACGCATGCCTTTGAGCACTTGTATTGGCAAGCAGCTGGTAAGGATTATCACACTGGTAAGAAATCCACCACATTGGTCAATTTTGAAAACCGTTATAAAGACGAGTTTTTAAGATTTATGGAAGGTCATAACACAAAAAATCTCTGGACCAGATTTAAAGAACTGCCAAAAGCCGACCAAGAGAATGAGGATTTGGTGAAAGCCATGCGGCATTATGATCATACCGTAAATATAACTTGGGTGTTTGCACACTATTACGCGGCCAAACACTATATAGAAAGTGGATCTGGAGGTGGTGAAGGTACCGGAGGAAGTGATTGGAAAAAATACATGCATCCAAAATACCAAAGGCGCATATTTTTTCCTCAACTTTGGACAGAAAAGGAATTGGAAAATTGGGGAACGGAATTATAAAAATGAAGGAGTTAATGTATCAAAAAAGTATAGTAGTAGCAGTTTTATTAGGATTGGTGATGTGGTCGTGCAAAGAAGATGTAGATAATAATCCAGAACCTTTTCAAACGTATATAGCACCTGTTGAATTAAGAGAATTTGGGTTTAATCTCAATGACTATATCGTAAAACGGGACACCATTAGATCGGGAGATAGTTTTGGAACCATCTTACAAAGGAATAATTTAGGCTATCCAAAAATTTACCAAATTGCCGAAAGTGCCAAGGATTCCTACGACATCAGAAAACTCCAAATAGGAAGGCCTTATACCTTGCTAATGTCAAAAGACAGTTTGCAAACCCCACAATGTTTTATTTATCAGGAGAATAATATAGATTACGTAGTGATCCATTTTGCGGATTCGATCGTGACCTATAAAGAGAAAAAACCAGTTACGATTGTGACGAAAGAGGCCTCTGGTGAAATCAATAATAGTCTGTCCGTAACCATGGATTCTCAAGGCTTACCACAATCGTTGATTGGAGAAATGGCAGATATTTATGCCTGGACCATTAACTTCTGGAAACTTCAAAAAGGCGATAAATTCAAGATTGTTTACAGACAACGTTATATTGAAGATTCAATTTATGCAGGATTGGAAGGTATAGATGCTGCCTATTTTCAACATAAAGGTGAAGATTTTTACGCCTTTAAATTTGAAACGGATTCTGTTACAAAAAGTGCGGATTTCTTTGATGAAAAAGCCAAGAGTTTAAAGCGTGCCTTCTTAAAGGCCCCCGTTCAGTTTAGCCGCATTTCATCACGCTACAACCTCAATCGACGGATTGCCTATTATGGCTATGCTTTACGGCCACATAAAGGTACCGACTTTGCTGCACCAATTGGGACGCCTATTTTGGCCACGGCCAACGGGACGGTCACGGAATCCACTCAAAAAGGTGGCAATGGGAAATACGTGAAGATCAAACATAGTGACACTTACAGCACCCAATATTTACATATGCGCAATCAAGCGGTCAAAAAAGGACAATATGTAAAGCAAGGCGATGTGATTGGCTATGTGGGCATGACCGGAAATACCGGTGGACCACATGTCTGTTATCGTTTTTGGAAAAATGGCCAACAGGTAGATCCCTTTAAGGAAAAACTACCAACTGCTGAGTCGATTCCAAATCATCTGGTTGTTAAGTACCAAGATTTCATTATTCCTTTAAGAGAGCGTTTGGACAAAATCCCTTACGAATATCAGAATGAATCAACGATAGAACAAGGTTACTCCATTACTAAAAACTAATTCATGGCATTACCAAAAATCAACCCAACACATACTGAAGCCTGGACAAAGCTCCAAGAACATTATAAAAGTATAAAGGATGTGCACATGACCCACTGGTTTTCTGAAAATGAAAATCGTGCGAAGGAAATGACCATCAAATGGGAAGATTTTTATCTGGATTATTCTAAAAACAGGATGGATGCCAGGACTATGGAATTGCTATTGGAACTTGCGGAAGAAACACAGTTAAAGTCTGCGATTGAAAAACAGTTTCTAGGTGATGTCATCAATGAAACAGAAGGCAGAGAAGTTTTGCATATCGCTTTGCGAAGTCCAAAATCTGCTAACATAAAAGTAGAAGGTGAGGATATCATGCCTGAGATCCATGAGGTAAAAACAAAAATTAAAGACTTTACAGCCGATATTGTTGAAGGAAATAGAAAAGGCTATACCAATAAAGCATTCACAGATGTTGTGAACATTGGTATTGGTGGTTCTGATTTAGGACCTGCCATGGTGGTAGATGTGCTTCAATATTACAAGAATCACCTGACCACCCATTTTGTGAGCAATGTGGATGGTGATCATGTGAACGAGGTTTTGAAAAAGCTCCATCCGGAAACCACGCTTTTTGTCATTGTTTCCAAAACATTTACGACACAAGAAACTTTATCCAATGCCAATACCATCAAAGAATGGTTTTTGAAATCGGCTTCTAAAGACGATGTCGCCAAACATTTTGTGGCGGTATCCACAAACATTGAAAATGTCAAAAGTTTTGGAATAGATGAAAACAATATTTTTCCGATGTGGAATTGGGTTGGCGGGCGCTTTTCATTGTGGAGTGCTGTTGGGATATCCATAAGTTTAGCCACGGGTTATGACAATTTTGATAAGTTATTATCTGGGGCGCATGCCATGGATGAACATTTCAAATCAGAAAGCTTTGATAAGAATCTTCCAGTCGTACTGGCCTTAATCGGTATTTGGTACACCAACTTCTTTGAATCTGAAAGCGAAGCTGTCATTGGCTATTCACAATATTTAAATCAATTTGCTACGTATTTGCAACAGGCCAATATGGAAAGCAACGGCAAAAGCGTCGATAGAAATGGCAACAAGGTCGCCTATCAAACTGGGAATGTCGTTTGGGGAGAACCTGGATCCAATTCGCAACATGCATTTTTTCAATTGATCCATCAGGGCACAAAGCTCATTCCTGCCGATTTTATCGGATTTGCGAAATCACTTCACGGCAATAAAGACCATCAAGATAAATTGATGTCAAACTTTATAGCTCAAACTGAGGCACTTTTAAATGGAAAGTCGAAAGAAGAGGTGATAAGTGAGTTTAAAAGTCAAAACACTTCTGAAGAAACTATACAGCAATTGACACCTTTTAAAGTGTTTGAGGGCAACAAACCGACCAATACCTTATTGATTGATAAATTGACCCCTGAAAGCTTAGGCAAACTAATAGCCCTTTATGAGCACAAGATCTTCGTGCAAGGCGTCATTTGGAATGTTTTTAGCTATGATCAATTTGGGGTTGAGCTTGGAAAACAGCTGGCTACTAAAATATTAAAGGAATTTGATGCTTCAGCTCAAATTGCGGATCATGATAGTTCTACCCTCAATTTATTAGAGTATTATAAGAGTTTTAGTTAAAGTTTGTTTAAAACTTTTGTAAAACTTATTTTATTATGCACGCATTACATCCTGTAAAGCTCATAACTTCGTCTTGTTAAAAATTTCTTAACGTTTTAGTCATATTAAATCATAATAATGGCTTAATTTTGCGCAAAATTTAAAATCTAATTTTAAACATTAAAAATGAAAAAACTTACTCAATTCTTAATGATGGCTGTAGCTTTACTAACTACTGCAGTCATGACGGCTCAAGTAACTTCTTCCAGCATGAGTGGTCGGGTTACGGATGCTGAAGGTCCGGTTATGGGTGCAACAGTTATTGCTACCCACGTACCTTCAGGAACGACTTACGGATCGATTACCAATGATGACGGTCGATACAATTTACCTGGGATGCGTGTTGGCGGACCATACACAGTAGAAGTGTCTTATATTGGATATGGGACAAACACAACGAGTGATATTGTAATCAGTCTTGGTGCTGGTTATCTTCACGATGTGATTTTAAGTGAAGAAACGGTTTCCTTAAGTCAGGTGGTCATTTCTGCTAAAAGAACAAGGTTTTCAACAGAGAAAACTGGGGCAGTTACCAACATCTCAAATGAGCAGTTGACTGCTATGCCAACCATTAACAGAAGTATTACTGACATTGCTAAACTTTCTCCTTATTCAAATGGAATGAGTATTGCTGGAGGTGACGGTCGTTCAAGTAACTTTACGGTAGATGGTGCAAACTTTAACAATAACTTTGGATTGAGCTCTAGCTTACCAGCTGGTGGAAGTCCAATATCATTAGATGCTATTGAAGAGGTTCAAGTTGTAGTTGCTCCTTTTGATGTGCGTCAATCAAACTTTATTGGTGGTGGTATCAATGCGATTACTAAATCGGGAACCAACAGATTTAAAGGATCTGCTTACACTTATTTTAACAACCAAGATATGCGAGGTAACCGTATTGGTGATGTTCAATTTGGGGATCGTGACGATCAGTCAAAAACGATTTATGGTTTGACTTTAGGCGGTCCGATCATCAAGAATAAATTATTCTTTTTCGTGAATGCTGAGCAAGAAAAACGTCCAGGACAGGTTGTATCTTATAGACCTTCGGAAGATGGTGTTTCCAATCTTGATTTGTCCCTTTCACGTACCAGTATCGCTGATATGGAACGCGTAAAACAGCATTTAATCTCTAACTATGGTTATGATCCAGGATCATACACTAATTATCCTTCAGATGAAAGCAATAAGAAAATTCTTGTTCGTTTAGACTGGAATATCAATGCTACCAACAAATTGAGTGTACGTTATAACTACGCTAAAAATCAAGGATGGAATGGTACCAATGGCAACTCAGCGGATGCTGGTTACCGTTTTAATGGATTTAACCGTATTTCAGAATATGCAATGGCATTCTCTAATTCTACGTATTCTATGGATAATATTGTGAATTCAATATCCTTAGATTTAAATAGTAGAATTTCAGATAAACTTTCTAATCAGTTGCTTGTGACCTCTTCTAAAATAAAAGATGCACGTGGTACTGGTTCTTCTCCATTTCCATTCATTGATATTATGAACGGCAAAACTGCAGATGGGAATCAAATTCTTGAGCCTTATATGTCTGCTGGTTATGAACTGTTCACATGGAACAATGCTGTTAACAACAATACCTTTACAATTACTGATAATTTAACCTATTATTTAGATAATCATAAAATTACAGGAGGATTAAGTTTTGAGCACCAATTGGCAAACAACTCCTATATGAGAAATGGTACAGGTTATTATCGTTATGCCAGTATTGAGGATTTCCTTAGTCAAGCTGCACCAACAGATTTTGCTATAACCTATGGTTACGATGGTGAAAGAAATCCAACTGCTGAGGTTGCTTTTAACCAGGTTGGAGTTTACCTTCAGGATGATTGGGATAGTGAATCCAAATTTCAAATTATCTTACGGAATTCGTGCTGATTATTTAAAGTATGAAAACAATCTTATTAGAAACAACGCCATCTATGAGTTAGATTTTGGAGGTAGAAAAATTGATACTGGGAAATGGCCAGATGCCAATGTTCAAGTGTCTCCAAGAGTTGGTTTCACCTGGGATATCAAAGGTGATCAAACTATGAAACTTCGTGGTGGAACAGGTATTTTCTCAGGAAGATTGCCATTGGTGTTCTTCACGAATATGCCAACCAACTCTGGAATGGTACAAGGAAGTTATGCTGCGACAACGACGTATAATTCTGATGGATCAATAAAATCACAAAGTCCTGCTTTAGCTGGTTTGCAAGGACCTATGATTACTGATGTGGCTGAAATGATTGATAGATTGAACTTGCCAAGTACGATTAGACCTGAAGATGGTCTATTGCCACGTGATGTGAATGGTGTAGATCCTGATTTCAAAATGCCACAAGTATGGAAATCATCTTTGGCTCTTGATTATGATGTTCCAGTGTCTTTCCCATTGTCAGTTACAGTGGAAGGTATATACACAAAAAACATGAATGGTGTTATGCTTAAAAATTATAACTTGAAACAACCTGATGGATCATGGGATCGTTTTTCAGGTTCTGATGACAGATATATTTATCCAGCTAGTACTGATCTTACTTATACTTCTAGAAACGCTTATGTGTTGTCAAATACAAGTAAAGGTTGGGGAGCAATAGGTAATATTACCGTTAATGCAGAACCAGTTGAAGATTTGAGATTGATGCTTGCATATACCTATACCGAATCAAAAGAGATTTCTGGTATGCCAGGTAGTAATGCTTCATCAGCCTATACCAATTTAGTTGGAGTTAACGGAGCACACTTGCCAGAACTTCAACGTTCACAGTATGTTGTACCAAGTAAATTGATTGGATCTGCAGGATATAAATTGCCTTGGTCTAATGACTTCGCAAAATCTGCAACGTTGATCAATGTATTCTATTCAGGTTTTTCTCCTAATGGATACAGCTATACGTATTCAAATGACATGAACGGCGATGGTGCTTCTACGGATTTGATTTATATCCCAAGTGGTAGAGGCGATATCAAATTTGTCAGTACTGCTGATGAAGATGCCTTCTTCAACTTTATGGAACAAGATAAATATTTGAAAAACAATAAAGGTAAATACGCTGAAGCAAATGCGGTTCGTAGCCCATGGGTTCATAATTTTGACTTGAGATTGGTACGTGAGTATTATATCAATATCGGCGAAACAAGAAATACTTTGCAGTTTAGCTTGGATTTCCTGAACATTGGTAATATGATAAATTCTGAATGGGGTGTTTCTCAAAGAAATGCGGTCTCAAACAACAGTAGAATTTTAAAATATGAAGGAAAAGATGCTAGCAACGTGCCATCGTACTCTTTTGTAAAAGTGAAAGGTGAATATCCAGTGGATACATTCGACTATAACTACTACTACGGTGAAACTTGGAAGCTTCAAGTAGGTGTTAGATATTCTTTCTAATTAAACAGTAAAAGAAATAGCAGCCTTAACCCGTTGCTAGAGTACACAAAAGCGTCCATCAAAATGATGGGCGCTTTTTTTATGGATATTTTTGAAAAATTGAAAGGAGTTACGTAGGTATTCAAGGCTCCTCTAACTTGCCGTATGAAATGGGATTAGACCATCTTTAAGCCATGCTAATAGCTGGTTTGAGTTCAATTAAAGGATATTGCTAGTTTAAAAAAATTAAAGCGATTGCGGCTTGTTTTAGGGTTGTGCTGTGATTCATTTCAATAGATGGTTTCTCTTAGCAGTTGAGATATGGTTCGCTTTCATTTTAAGACAGTATGGCTCGCTATAAATTGATTGCGCATATTCGACAGTAGCGGCTTACAAAAGGGTGCTTAAAAGAGCGATAAGCCGTTGTTGGTGTTTTCCACCAACAACTCACCCCCAAAAAGAGCGATATAGGTATTTGTGTGTTGTTAGGTTGGTCTTGAGCCGTTGTTGGTGTATTCCACCAACAATTCAGACTACGCCATTGTTGGTGTTTTTCACCAACAATCTAACTTTGATAACAGCGAACTTTCGTCATGGATGCCGTTAGTAGAATACTAGGGTGTCCAACAAAAAAAGCCACTACATCTCTAAGAAAAGAATAGTGGCTTTTATAGTATAAGATTAGCTTGCGCTGAACCTAAAAGGTTTCCTGTCTTCATTTCGACAGGCTCAATGTAAACGCAGGAATAATTTTATCCTAAAGATACACGTTTAAAGTCTGTTACTTTAACATCGCCATAAGAAGCGACATATTTTGCAACATTCAATTTTTCATCTTTAATGAACGTTTGGTCCAATAGACATTTCTCTTGATCCAAAGTGGTGTTGTCAGAAATGAAACGCTCCATTTTACCTGGAAGAATTCTATCCCAGATTTGTTCTGGTTTGCCTTCAGCTTTCAATTCAGCTTTTGCATCTTCTTCAGCTTTTGCCAATACTTCTGGTGTCAATTGCGCCATAGAAATGTAGCTAGGGACGTTTTTAGGAGTTTTGTTCATACGAGCGCGCTCTTCGTTATCTTTTTCAATGACTGCAATTCTAGCCTCAGTTTCTGCTGCAATGAATTCAGGATCAAAATCTTTGTAAGATAATGTTGTAGCACCCATAGAAGCTATTTGCATGGCAACATCCTTCGCTAATTCGTCAGCTTTATCAACTTTAGAAGAGAAACCAACAAGAGCAGCAATTTTGTTAATGTGAACGTAAGAACCAACATACGGCGCTTCCAATTTTTCAAAAGCATTCAAGTCGATTTTTTCACCAATCACACCCGTTTGCTCAATCAATTTGTCGGCAACAGTCATCCCGCCAAAGTCAGCAGCAAGTACTTCCTCTTTAGAATTACAGTTGATAGCAATATCTGCAATATCGTTCGCCAATGCCACAAAAGATTCGTTTTTACCAACAAAATCTGTCTCACAACCAACAACAATGGCTACGCCAACGGTATGGTCTTCATTTATTTTAGCAACGGCAGCACCTTCAGTAGAATCTCTATCCGCTCTTTTTTCAGCAACTTTCTGACCTTGTTTACGCAATACATCAATTGCTTTATCAAAATCTCCTTCAGCTTCAACTAAAGCTTTTTTACAATCCATCATTCCGGCACCTGTAGTTTGTCTAAGTCTATTAACTTCTGCAGCTGTTATTTTTGTCATAATTTCTAGTGTATTTTATTAAAAAAGTCGTTCAATTAATTTTCAGAAAAGAAAAGAAACAAACGACTTTAAGATGTTATATAAATATGTTTATTCTTCTTCGTCAGCGGCTACCTTCTTAGTAACTGCCTTCTTTTCTGTTTTCTCTACTTTCTCTGTTTTTACAGCTTTTTCAGCTTTTTCCTCACTACCATCTTTGTCGGTTTTGTCTGACTTACGTTCAGATAAACCATCAGCAATAGCAGATGTGATAAGCGTTAAAACTTTATCAATAGATTTTGAAGCATCATCATTTGAAGGAATAACGTAATCTACTTGGCGTGGATCAGAATTCGTGTCCACCATTGCAAAGATTGGAATGTTTAATTTCTGAGCTTCTCTAATAGCAATGCTTTCACGTTTAATATCCACTACAAATAAAGCACCTGGCAAACGGGTCATGTCTGAAATAGAACCTAAGTTTTTCTCCAACTTAGCTCTTAAACGATCAACTTGTAAACGTTCTTTTTTAGACAATGTCAAGAATGTACCATCTTTTTTCATTCTATCAATCATGGCCATTTTCTTAACGGCTTTTCTGATAGTTACAAAGTTGGTCAACATTCCACCTGGCCATCTTTCAGTGATGTAAGGCATAGTTACAGCACCTGCTTTTTCAGCAACGATGTCTTTAGCTTGTTTTTTTGTAGCTACAAATAAAATCTTCTTTCCAGAAGCTGCAATTTTATGAAGCGCCTCAGACGATTCTTTAATTTTTGCTGCTGTTTTGTAAAGATTGATGATATGGATGCCATTACGCTCCATGTAAATGTAAGGAGCCATGTTTGGATCCCATTTTCTTGTCAAGTGACCAAAGTGTACACCTGCTTCAAGTAATTCTTTTACTTCTATACTTTCCATTTTGTAATAGTTTACGTTCTGTTGAATTAGCAATGATAAAGTGGTTTCCATTGTGGCGGAGCGCCTTTACCATTTAGATGCTAAACTAAATCTTCACGCGGTAACGTGATAGACAACATTAACTGGGTTATTTTTTTGTGTTGGAAGTATTCCAACACGGGTTTAAAGGTTTCAATACACCAATTGATTGGGCTGATCTTCATGAGATCCCCAATCAAGTTGGGGATGTTAACGTTTAGAGAATTGGAATTTCTTACGTGCTTTCTTCTGACCGAATTTCTTACGTTCAACCATTCTTGGGTCTCTTGTTAACAATCCTTCTGGTTTCAGGATCAATCTGTTTTCTGCATCAATCTCACACATAACGCGAGACAATGCCAAACGGATCGCTTCTGCTTGACCAGTAATACCACCTCCATATACATTTACTGTAATATCAAAGTTGCCTTCATTGTTAGTCATGACCAAAGGTTGGTTTACTTTGTACTGTAATGCAGCACTTGGAAAGTAGACCGGCATGTCTTTTTTATTAATTGTGATGTTCCCTTTTCCTGGGGCAACATACGCGCGAGCAACAGCCGTCTTTCTACGGCCAATTTTGTGAATTACTTCCATTAATTGAATTCGTTTAAGTTAATTGTTTTTGGTTTTTGAGCAGCATGAGTGTGCTCAGCACCAACAACAACGTTTAGGTTACGGAATAATTCTGCACCTAATTTGTTTTTAGGGAGCATCCCTTTTACTGATCTTTCTACTACTCTAGCCGGATCTTTTCCGAATAGTTCCATAGCAGTTAAAACTCTTTGACCACCTGGATACCCTGTGTGACGAATGTAAGTTTTATCGTTCCACTTGTTTCCTGTTAAGTTGATTTTTTCAGAGTTGATAACAATTACGTTATCGCCGCAATCAACATGTGGTGTGAAGTTAGGTTTGTGTTTGCCTCTTAAAAGTTTTGCAACTTTAGAAGCCAAACGACCTAGTGTTTGCCCTTCAGCGTCAACCAAAACCCACTGCTTATCCACAGTAGCCTTGTTAGCTGAAATCGTTTTGTAGCTTAATGTATTCACACTAATTAATTTTTATAGATCACACCAATGGTGTGATGAGTTAAACATTCCTCTCTTAAAAAGAGTTTGCAAATTTACGATAATCTATGTGATTACCAAATAGTATGATACGAAATTTGTTGATAAAATTTGGCGGCTTTGGGTTTGCCTTATTCGGGGGATAGTTTTTTAGCTATTTTAATATGAACGAAGGGATTTAAATGTGCCTAATACTTTATAAATGATTGGGTTACTTAAGATATGAATGAGAAGAATTAAATGCAGCGTTTTATGGCGTCATCTCCACAGAAAAATTGTTTTTTTATCTGACTTATTAACAACTAAATCCCGTCAAAAAGTGATTTTTTCAGCCTAAAACTTATAAGATGACCGCCATTCGAATTGGTCGAAGACCTTTCTGCTCATTTTTTTTAAAATTTAAATAGAGGCCTAATAAACCTGAATAGGTACAATTAGCTTCTTCATACAAAAGACTTCATAAAAAAAATCCTCAAGCCTCTTCTTTGTAATGGATCAACCCAAAATTCCGATTAGGAAATGCTTACCTGCTCTAAGGTCTTCATCTTTCGGTTGCCCCAATAGAGTATCATTACAGAAACGCTAGCACAAAAAAACATAATCCCTGTCATGGGAAGCGGCGTTTCGTTACTAAGCGTAGAGACCAGCGCAGTAATTATGGCACCGATTCCTAACTGTAGTGCGCCCATAAGCGCAGAAGCCGTTCCTGCACTCTTTTCAAAGGGCGCTAGCGACAAGGCTGAAGTGTTTGGAAACGCAAAACCTTGGGTGCTCAAGAATAGAAACACCAAAACGATCATGGAATACATTTCAATAAGGTGAAATATAGTGCCTAAAAATAACAGTGCCCCTGCCACGACTTGGCATAACAGGGTGACTTTTACAATTTGTTGGCTTGTGTATTTTTTTAGCATATACGTATTTACCTGGCTGGCGGTCACCAAACCCATGGCAATAATCCCAAAAATCCATCCGTATTGTTTTTCAGAAACACCGTAAAGTTCCATAAATACGTGAGGCGAACCAGCGATATAGGCATATAGGCCACTGGCGGCAAAAGATCCCGTTAACGTGTACGTATAAAATTGAGGTGTTTTAAATACGTTCCAAAACTTGGTAATGATTGATTTCGGTTTTAAAGACATCGTTGTGTCAGGTGGTGCTCCCAAAGGAAGCCAGAAGTAAACGAGAAGAATATTTAGTGTCACGAGCACCGCCAAAATTATAAAAATGGAATGCCAGCCCCATTGGGCTGTAGCGAAACCACCCAGAGTAGGGGCAATAATTGGCGAAACAGCAATCACCAACATCAGCAGACTGAATATTTTTGCGGTTTCAGATACCGGAAAGAGGTCGCGGACCAAAGCTCGGGCAGCCACCATCCCGGCACATCCCCCCAATGCTTGTATAAATCGGGCGAGAATCAGCGAATCTACTGAAGTCACATAGACAATATAAACAGATGCAAATAAATAGATAAACAGCCCAACCAAGAGTGGGGTCCGTCTCCCAAACCTATCCAGCAAGGGCCCATAGATCATTTGTCCAAGGCTCACACCAACAAAATAACTGGATAGAGAAAGCGCCACGCGTCCCGTAGTAGAGTTTAGGTCGCGCGCTATCTCTGGGAATCCTGGTAAGTAGAGGTCAATCGAAAATGGTCCAAGGGCAGAGAGCAGTCCTAAAATGAGAATGATAAGATTTCGTTTTTTCTTTTGCATTTTGGTTATAACAGTTTGCAAAATTACAAAAGACGGATTTGTTATTGGACTGTATTACTATATGATTAAGCTTTATCAATGTATAAAAAAAAATTGGATTCTTATTCGCTGACATTAAGCAAAGCTAAATATGAAGCCGAAGGTAAATTGAAGATATTAAAACATCTGAAACGTTTCAATCTTTTACTTTCATTAATTCTGTTAAGGTAGTTGTGAAGGGGATTCCGGCTGCGATTCTGATGTTTTTCCCCTTAATTGTCTCTTTATATTGTTTTAATTCTTTAAAGTTCCAAATCGAACCTTTAAATTCTAAAACTTCTTTGGATTCTATTTCTATATCATAAACTAGATAATTGTCCTTCGTTAAATCTAATAAACCAAGTTCTTCTAATCTTTGTTTAGAAAACACTCTAACACCTTTTTCAAGTTTGAATATTTGGGCAGCTTTGGAATTTCCACTTTCTCGAAGTAGTAGGAATTTTGCATTTACAATTTCATTAGTAAATCTTAGAGAGCCTTTTTCATCGTCCATTCTAAAATTATAAAGTTTATTTTTTTTATACCAATCGGTTCTTGCATTGTTTTTTGAGAAACCAACCAAAACATAAGTTTCATCGGGTATTAGTTTTTCTTCGTTAAAATACTCAGGGATTCGTTCTGAAATTTCGTTAGGTGTGTCGTTCTTATAAATTTGATATTGTTTATTTGCTAAGTTATCGCGCTGCGAAGCGGTGTTTAAGAAATGTTTTAAAACCTCATTAATGAAATTTTCGAGATGGATAGTTTCATTTGTGTTTTCTGAAGGTTTAATTGGAAATGCTCCCAATCCTGGTAAAATTTCATGAAAACCTCGAAGTGGCTTTTCTGTATCTCCGGGATATAATACATATGCGCCACTTGTTCTTCTGATCGCATCTTTATAAGCATGCATTTTTAATAAATCTGCATTCTTATAAATTCCTTTTAGGTTTTGTTTTTTCTCTTCATCTAAAGTTCGATCAGATTTTTCCTCACCTATTATTTGATTAATATTTGCAACTTTATACTTTGCATCAAAATGAATATGAACTATCTGCTCAGTAGCTTCAGCTTCATTTTCATCTAGTTTTATCGGCCAAATAGATAAGGTGTAATCGGGTCTTAAGGTTGTTGTCCAACTTCCTGTTTTTGATATATCCTTTGTTCCGCCACTAAAACTCCTATTATAGTTAAACCTAACGTTCAAATCACGATGCGCTTTGGTGTAAGTACCTTGTAAGGCTGTTACTTTCCCTTGTTTAAGTTGTAGGCTTAATTTATCATTTGATGGTACAATTAGCTTATCAAGTTCTTTTGGTTCAATTTCGAAAATATGCGTTAAAACATCTAAGAGTTTGAAAAATAACCAATATTCATATAGCGTAGCAATGTCTTTTTTGCCTCCGCTATAAACTTCGTCTCCACCATTCCAAATGAGTTGTGCAGCCAAGTCAAATTTTAACCACACATTCAAGACTTCGCGATAGCCTTCTTTTTTTTGGAGTATCGGACTATTTAATTTTAAAGTTGTTGGCCTTGAAACTTCTTTGAATAAATCATGTTGCAAATGTGTTTCTAGTTTTTCAGAAACTATTTCAGCTTCTTCCTTAAGTCGTTCGCCCGCATTTGGATGATTCGCAATATCCATACAGAACTTCAAAAAGGTTTCGAGTGCATGTTTTATAAAGCGGTTTTCGGAAGTGTCGACACTTTCAAACTTTCTATTAGATTCAATTTTGGTAGCAACGGATTTAATTCCTTTTTTGTATAAAGGATGCGAACCGTTTAGTTTTAATCGATTGTCAGAATTTATTAAAGACTTTAACTCTGAGTTTTTAAATCGCTTAATTTTTCTAGCATCAGTAATTTCTGTCTCCTCTGTCCAATTCGTGGTAGGCGTTGTTACGATACGTTGAATAGCATCTTCAAAGTCGTCTGAATTTATGATAGAACTAACAAACGCAAAGCGTTGGTATAAAGTTTTATTATCTGTACTAAAATCAGTTTCAAAGGAATGACTTACTGGGGAATTGGCTTGAATAATTAAATCTGTACATTTTGATGTAATGTCATTCAACATGTATTGATAATCTTGACGATAGCTTGTTTTTGTAGACTGGACCTCTAACTGTAAACTCCATTTTTGAGATGGATTTTCCGTACTAAGAATCTGTAATGTAAGAGTGCCGACAAAAATATTTGGGGCAAGGACCCCAATATATTCTTTTCTCTTTCTGTTTTTTACAATATTACTTTGATCACTACAAAAAAGCCGGTAGTTTTTGGCGAGATTATCATTTTTATGGTAAAACTCAAAATCATAGAAGCATCCTTCTTTTAGCTGATAGATAGGTTCATGTTCATAATAGTTGGTGCTATCTACTTCTATTTCGCCTTTTTTCTGTGCGTCAATTAATAAGTATAAACCCTCAGCTATATGAGATAAATTTATTTCTATGGATTGTACCTTCTCCATTTGTTAGGCCTCTGCATAACTAGCGAAGCCATTATCAATAGCACCTTTATACATTCTAGTTATTTTCTCTAAGGATAAAGGGTATAATATGTCGCTATTATCTTTATAATTTATGGATTCTTTATTATTTAAAAAGGCTTTGGAAACGTCTATGGATTCTGTGACACAAAATGAAGCCAATATCTCCAAAATTGGTTGTAACTTACGTCTAGAACCATGAAGTTTTGGTAATAGTTTTTGCATTATAGCAATATCTATTTTATCATTTTCAAGCATCTCGTTATCCAAAGTGCTTAACTGATTATATAATCTATGTATTTCCGTTGCGGAACGATAACCAAACTCAGCACCTGTTTTCTTTAATTCTTCAAAAAACTGGATTAACTTTTGATTTAGCTTCTCCGTATCTATCGTCGGAAATTCTTTGTTTGAAGCAATTTTTAGAAAATCTTCACCCATTGAAGCTCCTTTTCCGTTAAGTTCAGTAAAATCTATGTCTTTAGGAGATTTCAAGAAGTTTTGAATATCATCTTTATTTACTCTAAACTCAATAACGTTTGCCCTGTCTAAGACCTTTGGGCTAAACATATAAGTGGTTTCATCTATGTTTACAGTTCCAACGATAAACAAATTACTTGGCCAGTCTATTTTTGATGGAACATCGTTTTTTTCGTCTTCAGAACTGTGAAGTTTTATGATATCTTTAGATTCCATGATACTTAAAAAGTCTGCAAAATAACGCTCCACATGACTTAGATTCATTTCGTCTAAAATTAGAAAATAGGGCTTGTGTTCATTTTTATTTGCTTTCAATATAAGTTGCAGAGCGCCATTTTCTGGCTTAACATATTCGCTATTGTCTAATGCATTTACATAGCCTAGCAAAGGCTCTCTATTTGTCCAATCGGCACCAACGGGAACTATACAATACTGTGAACTGTCTTCTGAAATCCATTGCGAAAATGCTTGAGCTAATTTAGTCTTACCTGAACCGGATAAACCACTTAATAAGACAAATGGTTTTGTGGCTAGAGATGCGATATATCTTGTAATTAAAGGAAGCGAGTAGTTAAGGCCTGCAACTCCGCAGGATTGATGGAAGTTTTGGATGTTCAATCGACTTTTATTGATTGTTTTTTCAAAATGACCTGAGTTCTCGTTTGTAAATAAACTCGAGTTATTTCGATTTAGAAAATCCTGGTAACTTTTTAACGCTGCCGAATAAAACTTGTTTTGCCAATAACTACTGGGTATTTCATGTTGAAATATTCCATTTGGATTATTTTGCTCATTTAAAACAAATCGATACAACTCCTCGATTTTCTCAGTCGAATTAATATCATAAATACTGTTAAATCCTTCTATTTTACTTTTTGCTTTATTGTTTAAGATATCGTCCAATAAATCTATTGCTCTTAAATATGAGGAAGCCTTTTGACTTCCATCCTTATTACTTTTCTTTAAGTATGAGGAAAATTGTTCTTTCATAGATGAAAATTTTTTAGATGAAATTTCAAATCCATTATCTCGTAGAATTTTGAATGGAATTTTAGTGTTATTTCCAAAATCTTCAAGTTTTAAATCTTTTCCTTTTTTTAATTTATTTGCAGTTGAAAGAACTAAAATTGGTGGATATGTATTACCGTTATAAACAAGGTCATATGTAGAGGAGTGCCTGCCTGTAATTAATTTCGGATTATTATCTATTTGTTTAATAGCATTTATTAGCTCTTCTCGTGTAAATTGAATTTTCATGAAATACATATTAAATAATATTCTATATAATCACCCAAAATACGAATATATCACACTTGATTAAGCAAATTATAAATTTAAGAATTAATATTTCATGTACTCCGCAACAATCGGAATATCAGCCTCCGCCCAATCCAAATTACGCAACTCATCTTTCTCACATAAAACATAATCAGCATGTTCTTTCAACTTTAAATCCCCAGACACATAATCAGCCACAAAAGGTATCAAATTAATTTTGAAATCTGGATAGGTATGAATTACAGGCGTCAACCTTTGTTTTACTTCGATATGAATATTTAATTCTTCAAAGACTTCACGTTTAACGCAATCAATGTCAGATTCGCCCGCTTCAATCTTGCCGCCGGCAAATTCCCATTTCAAAGGAAGTTTCATCGTTTCACTTCTTTGAACGGCTAATACTTTAGTCCCAAAATGAATTAGTGCACACGTGACAGGTATTATTTTCAATAGACTTTGAATTTAATGTGAAATGAGCGTTTGCGAGAAACATTCAAGTTTTGACTCTTAATTCTAACAGCGCAGCGGTCTTGATTCTACTTTAATGTGCCTCCAACCAATCCTGACCAACGCCCAAATCCACTACCAAAGGCACCGACAGTTCATAAGCACTTTCCATTTCCGATTTGACCATTTTTTTGATGTCTTCCAATTCTGATTTATAGACGTCAAACACCAACTCATCATGCACTTGAAGGAGCATCTTGGTTTTAAAATTTTTGTCGACCAGTTTTTTGTGGATGTTGATCATTGCCACTTTGATAATGTCCGCTGCACTTCCTTGGATGGGCGCGTTCACGGCATTACGTTCCGCCGCGCCTCTAACCACAGCGTTTCTGGAATTGATGTCCTTTAAATAGCGACGACGGCCTAAAACGGTCTGCACGTAGCCGTTTTCTCGTGCAATTTCTATTTGATCACTAATATAATTCCGCAGTTTTGGATAGGTGGCATAATAGGTGTCAATCAAATCTTTGGCTTCGGTTCGCGATAAATCGGTTTGATTGCTCAATCCAAATGCAGAGACGCCATAGATGATTCCAAAATTGACTGTTTTGGCATTGCTACGTTGCTCACGGGTCACTTCTTCCAATGGCACACCAAATACTTTTGAAGCGGTAGAGGCGTGAATATCCTCACCGTTCTTAAAGGCATTGATCATGTTGTCTTCTTCACTCAAGGCTGCAATAATGCGCAATTCGATTTGGGAATAATCCGCCGCCAATAACACATAATTCTCATCTCTTGGCACAAAGGCTTTCCGCACTTGACGTCCACGTTCTGTACGGATGGGAATATTTTGAAGATTCGGGTTGTTGCTGCTCAAACGACCTGTAGCCGCCACGGTTTGCATATAATCGGTATGGACTCTGCCGGTAGTTGGTTCTACCTGATTTGGCAACGCATCCACATAGGTGCTTTTCAGTTTTGCCAGCCCACGATAGTCCAAAATATGCTGAATTATGGCATGGTCTTTCGCTAAATAGGATAAAATTTCTTCACCAGTAGCGTATTGACCGGTTTTGGTCTTTTTAGGTTTGTCGACCAATTTAAGCTTGTCGAATAAAATATCACCCAACTGTTTTGGGGAGGCAATGTTGAATTCTTCGCCCGCTTCCTTAAAAATATTGGCTTCCAAGGTTTTGATGTCATTATCTAATTTTTCTGATAATGAATTCAGGAATTTCTCATCTAAATTGATGCCTTCCAATTCCATATCGGCAAGCACGCGCAATAGGGGAATTTCAATCTCATCAAAAAGTTTTTGGGTATTGGCTTCGCCCAATTCCTTTTCAAAATGCTCTTTGAGCTGCAAGGTAATATCGGCATCTTCAACAGCATATTCGGTTTGTTTTTCTAACGAAACCGTACGCATGGACAGTTGGTTCTTTCCTTTTTTACCAATCAATGCTTCAATAGGCATGGGTGTATAATTCAGATAGGTTTCGGCTAAAATATCCATATTATGGCGCATATCAGGATTGATGAGGTAATGGGCCAACATGGTATCAAACAATTTGCCTTTGACCTGAATGTTGTATTTATGAAGCACTTTGATGTCATACTTTAGATTCTGCCCTACTTTTTCAATGGTTTCAGCTTCAAAAAACGGACGAAGTTCTTCAATCAGGGTTTGAGCTTCCTCTCTATTCTCTGGAAACGGCATATAAAATCCTTTGCCAACTTCCCATGAAAATGCAATCCCAACCAATTCTGCAGTAATCGGATCTAAACCGGTGGTTTCGGTATCAAAGCAGACACTGGATTGTTTCATCAGATTTTGGATGAACAGTTTGGTTGCCATCCCGCTCGCAACACTTTGATAGAAGTGGGAGGTTGTTGCCGCTGTTTTGCGGGTAAACTCTGAAACTGTTTCCGCTTGGTCGCTGTTTTCAGATGGCGTGGCGCCGAATAAAGAAAATTGTCCAGATCCTGCGGATCCGTGAGCTTCTACTGGTGTTTTACTCGTGGTGTTTTGAGGGTTTCCAGCACCTGCAACTTTATTATGTTCAGTGCCTCCGTTGGCTATCGCTTCTGGAGTAAAGGTTTTTAGGAAGTTATCGGTGAGACGTCTGAACTCCAATTCTTGAAAAATGTTTGTGACGGCTTCAAAATCGGGCTCGGACATTTCAAAGTCAGATTCACAAAATTCTACCGGCACATCCAACATAATGGTGGCCAAAGTTTTGGAGAGCATTCCCAGTTCTTTATTCGCTTCAATATTTTCTTTCATTTTTCCTTTTAGCTCATGGGTATTGGCTAAAAGATTTTCCATGCTGCCAAATTGCTTGATGAATTTTTTTGCGGTTTTTTCGCCAACGCCCGGTAATCCTGGAATATTGTCGGAAGAATCGCCCATCATGCCTAAAAAATCTATGACTTGTAGTGGGGTTTCAACCTCAAATTTTTTCTTAACCTCCTCAACGCCCCAAGTTTCATAACCGCCGCCAAAGGATTTTGGTCTGTACATAAATATGTTTTCTGTGACCAATTGTGCAAAATCCTTATCTGGCGTGACCATATAGGTGGTGTAGCCTTGGGCTTCTGCTTGTCTGGAAAGGGTTCCAATGACGTCATCAGCTTCATAGCCTTCCTTGACCATAATAGGAATGTGCATGGCCTTGAGAATATTATAAATATGCGGAATAGCGGTTCTGATGCCTTCAGGTGTTTCGTCCCTATTGGCCTTATAAGCTTCAAACATTTCCACCCGATCCACACTGCCGCCTTTGTCAAAACACACCGCTAAATGATCTGGGCGTTCCCTCTTGATAACGTCCAACAAAGAGTTCATAAACCCCATAATGGCTGAGGTATCTTCTCCTTTTGAATTGATTTGTGGATTCTTGATAAAGGCATAATAACCTCTAAAAATTAAGGCGTAGGCATCGACTAAAAACAGTCGTTTTTTTTCTGACATTGATTTGTTTTTTTGAAGATCATAAAATTACAAAAGATAATTTGATTTGGGCGTTGGGATGTGCTTAATGTGAAATTGGAGAGCTGGGACGCAGAGATTCACGGAGGGACATGGAGTTGTACAGAGCAGTTGTTTTTTCTATGAAGATTTGCGGAATCTGACTATCCGGCTGGTGGGTCGGCGGGACACGTGTAAAAGAATGCCCGACCAATGAAAGATATTTAAAATCAAACCGTATTTTTGAAGCACGACCATCAGTAATAGAGAATAGAAATGAAGAATAAAAAATATAGCATCGCCATTCATGGTGGTGCAGGTACTTTAGTGAAAGGATTAATGACCGCCGAATTAGAAGCTGCTTATAAATCTGCTTTGGAAACTGCGCTCACTGCAGGTTATGCTGTTTTGGAATCTGGCGGAACGGCAATTGATGCGGTTGAAACTACTGTTAAATTATTGGAGGACACCCCACTTTTCAATGCGGGGAAAGGTTCTGTTTTTACCGCTGAGGGCACTCACGAAATGGATGCTGCCATTATGGACGGGCAAAACCTCAGAGCTGGAGCGGTTTCTCTAATTACCGGTATTAGAAACCCTGTGGCATTGGCACGTGATGTTATGGACAAAAGCTATCATGTGTTTCTGGCAGGTGAAGGCGCCATGGCATTTGCCAAAAGTAATGGCTATGAGATTTTAGATCCAGAGTATTTTTATGATGAAGTGCGTTATCAGCAGTGGCAAGGCATCAAAGACAGCGATAGTTTTCAATTGGACCACAGTGTCAAAAAAGACGGAAAATTTGGAACCGTTGGTGCGGTGGCATGCGATCAAAATGGGAATACAGCTGCGGCAACATCGACAGGAGGGATGACCAATAAAAAATGGGGCCGCGTGGGCGATAGTCCGATGATTGGTGCTGGGACTTATGCCAATAATAACACCTGTGCAGTGAGTTGCACCGGCAGTGGTGAATATTTTATCAGAGGTGTAGTGGCTTATGATGTGTCATGCTTGATGGAATACAAAGGATGGTCATTGCAAGAAGCTGCAGATGAAGTCATCAATCACCGTATTCTTAAAATAGGTGGTGACGGTGGATTGATAGCTGTTGATGCTAATGGAAATATTGCCATGCCGTTCAATACGGAAGGGATGTATCGTGGGTTTAGAACTTCGGATGGGAAGGGGGAGGTTTCTATTTATAGGGTTTAGGCATTAGGGAGGTAGAGGGATGAGGCATTAGGCATTAGGGATTAGGAAGGAGGGATGAGATGTGAGAGGTGAGAGGTGAGAGATGAGACGAGTTGTCGAATTAAAGCTTCTGTGTCATTAATTTCTCGCGCCGAAGTCGGAAAACTATGTTTTAATGGGTTGCAACAGATCATTACTTTCCGTAAAATCACAAAAGCAAATCCGTGACAATCCGTGAAATCTGTGTCTAAAAAAACCATGCAAATCCCTAAATCAATGTCACCCGCCTGAGCGGACGGGCATGTTCGCGTTCCATTAAACCATAATAACTCCCTAAATAAAATCAGCCTCAATCGGTAAGACGCTTACCATGCGCTCATCAATATAATACATGTCGCCATTAGAAAGTACATGAACAGTTAAATTCGCAATGGTCATAGGTGTGCCGTCGTCCAATACCTTCTCTTTGTTATGGGAGATTCTGCTTCCATCAAAAATAATCACCATTCCGGACCCGATGACCAAACATTTCCCATTTTTAATGATCAAGCCCGTATCCTCAGCCAATCCGACACCCAAAAGTTTTGGAAATTTAGCTACCGCACCAGAGACACGCCCAAACCGACCACGTTGAATAAAATGGGTATCAATAATAAGCTCTTTAATAAAGCCCAATCCCTTATACATGGTAACAGCGCCTTTTACAAAAGCTTCCGCAGCTTTTCCGCCAGCTATCATTTCTTTGCCCATAGCCATAGCGCCTGCACTGGTGCCAGCAATAACAAAACCTACTTCGTTTTGAAACCGCTCTAACATGATTTTATGGATCGTAGTTCCGCCAATTTTATTGGTGATTTTTGATTGGTCGCCTCCAGAAAACATGATGCAGTTGGCGGCTTTTATTAAATCTATAGAACTTTGCTTTTCGGAATCTTCCTTGCTTCGTATGTCTAAAACAATCACATTCTCACAGCCTAATGCGGTGAAGGCAGAAAGGTAATTTTCGCCTACTTCCTCTGGAATGCTTGATGCCGTAGTAATGACAACAATATTGGCGTATTTTCCACCAGCTTGTTGTTTGACGTGGTATAAAATACCTTCATCAATAAATTCCAGGGTGTGTTTTTCGCTTTCGTTTTTTCCTTTATCTTCATTTCCACCAATGGGAATCAATGTTCCTTTTACTGTCATTTTAAATACTTGTGATTAGCAATTCGCTAAATTAAACTTAATTAATAAAAAATAATTCTATATTTAGGAAATGTACAAAAAAGAAAAACTCAAAAGGAATTAGTTGCGCATTTCATTTGACGTTCAAAAATTAATTGACCCTTTGTTACAGTGATTACATTTAACCTCCAAAACCCTAAAATTTAATGAAAATACGCGAAATTAATGCCATGAGAGGACCCAATTATTGGTCCGTAAGACGCCATAAATTAATAGTGATGGTGTTGGATCTAGAAGAAATGGAAGAGCGTCCTTCTAATAAAATAGAAGGTTTCAAGGACCGTTTAGAAGCCATGTTCCCGACGATGTATGAGCATCGTTGTTCTGTTGGAACCGCAGGAGGGTTTTTTCAGCGAGTGGAAGAAGGGACTTGGATGGGGCATGTTATTGAACATATTGCCTTAGAAGTACAAACGTTGGCTGGCATGGACGTTGGCTTTGGGCGCACAAGGGGTTATGGTGAAAAAGGCGTTTATAATGTGGTCTTTGCATATATGGAAGAGTCTGTTGGAAGATATGCCGCAAAAGTATCTGTCGCTATTTGTGAAGCACTTATTGCAGGAGAACCTTATGATATGACCGATGACATCCAACGCATGCGCGAATTGCGAGAAGCAGAACGCTTGGGTCCAAGTACGGGGTCTATTGTGGAGGAGGCTGCCTCAAGAGGTATTCCGTGGATTCGTTTAAATAAATACTCCTTATGTCAGTTGGGCTATGGTTCCAATCAAAAACGCATTCAAGCTACCGTAACCAGTGAAACCAGTAGTATTGGTGTGGAATTGGCTTGTGACAAAGAGGATACCAAATATCTATTGGAACAAGCCGAAGTACAAACGCCTCGCGGCGATATTATTAGAAGAGAAAGTAGTGTTGAAGAGGCTTGCAACTATGTGGGATTTCCATTGGTGGTGAAACCTGTAGATGGGAATCATGGCCGCGGCATTACCGTGAATATTCAAAATGTTGAAGATGCTTTGGTTGCTTTTAGAATTGCCAAGGAAAGTTCTAAAAATGGTGCCGTTATCCTTGAAAAATATATCATAGGTGAGGATTACCGTTTGTTGGTCATCAATAATGTTTTGGTTGCAGCAGCCAAGAGAACGCCGGCAAATGTAATAGGTAATGGCAGTTCTACCATACAAGAACTGATAGATGAGGTGAATAGAGATCCGCGTCGTGGTTATGGCCATGAAAATGTATTGACGCAAATTACCGTCAACGATTTGACCATGGGTCTTATTAAGGCAAGCGGATACACTTTGGAGAGCGTTCTTAAGAAAGATGAACGTCTGATATTGAAGGATACTGCCAATTTAAGTACGGGAGGTACTGCGGAAGATGTAACAGATATCGTGCATCCCGCCAACGTGTTTATGGTAGAGCGTATTTCTAAAATAATTGATCTGGACATTTGTGGCATTGATGTCATGACCACAGATATCAGCAAACCTTTAGAAGAAACTGGAGGTGCCGTGTTGGAAGTCAATGCAGGTCCTGGATTTAGGATGCATTTGGCGCCTACTTCAGGATTGCCGCGCAACGTGGCCGCTCATGTGATTGATAAATTGTTCCCGCATGGGGTTAACGGCAGGATTCCTATAGTGGCAGTTACTGGAACAAATGGCAAAACCACAACCACGCGACTTATTGCGCATATGGCAAAGATGAAAGGTCTCAAAGTGGGCTATACCACGAGTGATGGGATATATATTCAGAACAGATTGCTGATGAAGGGCGACTGTACTGGTCCTGCAAGTGCTGAGTTTGTGCTGAAAGATCCCACGGTTAATTTTGCGGTTTTAGAAAGTGCCAGAGGCGGCCTATTGAGAGCAGGATTAGGATTTCATAATTGTGATATTGGCATTGTC
This sequence comes from Gelidibacter gilvus, assembly GCF_004115975.1. Taxonomy (GTDB): domain Bacteria; phylum Bacteroidota; class Bacteroidia; order Flavobacteriales; family Flavobacteriaceae; genus Gelidibacter; species Gelidibacter gilvus. Next base: position 824,473 of record NZ_SDDZ01000001.1, read on the forward strand.
ACCAATGTAGCCGCCGACCATTTAGGATTAAAAGGCATTCATACCATAGAGCAACTGGCTAGAGTAAAAGGCGTCATTCCGGAGACGGTTTCACCAGATGGTTATGCCATTTTAAATGCGGACGACGATTTAGTTTATGAAATGCGACGTACGGTCAACTGTAATGTGGCACTGTTTTCTATGGATGAAAACAATCCGAGGATTAAGGCCATGCAAAAGTTAGGTGGACTTACCGCGGTTTATGAAAATGGATTTATTACGGTGTGCCGTGGCGAATGGAAAATGCGTATAATTAAATCGGTGAATGTTCCGTTAACTTATGGAGGGCGTGCCACCTTTATGATCCAAAATGTTCTACCCGCTGTCCTTACAGCCTATATCCAAAAATTTACAATTGATGAAATGAAAGTTGCCTTAGAGACTTTTATTCCTTCTCCGGCACAAACTCCTGGTCGACTTAATTTATTCCAGTTTAAAGATTTTCAGGTGTTGCTGGACTATGCCCACAATCCGGCAGGAATGCGAGCACTGCAAAAGTTTATCGAAAATATTGATGCGAGTGTCAAGGTTGGAATCATTGCTGGTGTTGGTGACCGACGAGAAGAGGATACCCTTGAAATAGGGAGTATTGCCGCTGAGATGTTTGACGAAATCATTATCCGTCAGGACAAAAACTTAAGAGGGCGATCAGAAACTGAACTTATCAATATGTTGGATGCTGGCATAAAAAGAAGAGATCCAAACAAGAAAACGACCATAATCCCCAATGAAAAAGAAGCTGCGACCTTCGCTATTACGAATGCTAAAAAAGATGCCCTGATTGTGATTTGTAGTGATGTCATTCCAGATGCCTTAGAACTTGTGCAAAAATTGAAAGAGGAAGAAGCCAATCGACTCTATGAGTTTTCTACGAAGGATATCCCTAATCAATAAAAAAAATCGAGGCATTTCTTAATTTGAAATGCCTCGATTTATATAGATGAAGATTATTTTAAAGTTTTGTGATTAGCAAGCCTTAACTTCACGAGTTCTGATTTGTAGACTTTTTCTGTAAGCTTTAATGCTAATAAGGTCATTACTTTTCTTATAGCTTAAATTGACGACGTCATTTCTTGAAAACGTACCAAATGCTATTTGGTTTTCTGCAATTTCTTGAACGGTAATGGCTTCAATGGTGATGATGTCATTCTGTTTTACGGTATCGTTAGAAGCATTTTGACCAAAAGTTAATACTGGTAAAGTGATCAGTACAATAAGAAATAAAAGTTTTTTCATGATGTCAACGAAGGGTTTTGATTAATCGTTAGTACAAAGAAACAACACAAAGTGAGTTAAATAGAATATATTAGATATAGAACATCGATAAACGGTTAAGTTGAAAAACCACTCAAAAATCATCGATGAAATACGCAAATGTGGCGAATAGCCCAATAAACACGTAAGCGACCAATGACACGATATATAGATAATAAGTTCAGTGACCTGTTCAATCGACAAAAGGTAAATCAGTTTAAGATTGGAAATACCACTTATAAAGAACGTATCAAAAAACTAGATGCGCTTAAGAATGTTTTGGAGTTTACCTCTAAGCAAAAGATCAGGGACGCGATGTACGCCGATTTCAAAAAACCTTTTTTGGAGACCGATCTCACGGAAATTTATCCGGTACTCACCGAAATAAAATTTGCTAAAAGCAATTTGAAGTCTTGGATGAAAGATCAACACGTGGATACACCTATAGCATTACTTGGCGCTTCGTCTTATATCAAATACGAACCTAAAGGGGTTTGTTTATTAATCTCACCTTGGAATTTCCCCATCAACCTCACTTTTGGCCCATTGGTTTCGGCAATTGCAGCGGGTAACACAGTTGTTATTAAACCTTCTGAAATGACTCCCAATGCCTCCAGGGTGATGGCAGATATTGTAAAGGAGCTGTTTAATGAAGATGAGATTGCGCTTGTTGAAGGTGAAGTTGAGGTATCAACAGAATTATTGAAGCTTCCTTTTAACCATATATTTTTTACGGGCTCGCCACAAGTTGGTAAAATTGTGATGAAAGCGGCCTCTGAACATTTAACTTCCGTGACTTTAGAACTTGGAGGGAAGTCGCCCACGATTATTGATAACTCTGCCAATCTTGAAACGGCGGTTAAAAGAATAATTTATGGAAAATTCACCAATGCTGGACAAACCTGTATTGCGCCAGATTATGTGCTTTTGAAATCGGATCTGAAGGAACAATTTACAAAACTTTTTAAATCTAAAATTGCAGAATTTTACTCAGAAGACGCTCAGAGCTCAGAATCCTATTCCAGAATTGTCAACGCCAAACATTTTGAACGTCTGGTATCTTATATTGAAGAAGCAAAACTAAATAAGAGTGAAATCGCTTCAGGAGGAACTTATAATTCCAGCGATAATTATATAGAACCAACCTTAATTTTTGATATGCCAGAAGAGTCCAAGGTGATGACCGATGAAATTTTCGGACCCATCCTCCCGGTTAAAACCTATTCAAATATTGAGGAAGCGGTGGATTATATTAACTCTAAAGAAAAACCGTTGGCATTATATATCTATAGTAAGTCTAAGAAGAACATCGACTTTATCATGAATAATACCAGAGCTGGCAGTGGTTGTGTGAACCATAACCTCCTTCAGTTTTTAAATCATAATCTTCCGTTTGGAGGCAGTAATAACAGTGGCATTGGAAAATCACATGGATTCTATGGGTTTGAAGCTTTTTCCAACCGGCGTGCCATGATGAAACAGCACACCATAGGCGCCACCGATTTATTGATGCCGCCTTATACCAATTTTAAGCAGAAGTTGATTGATCTGACTTTGAAATGGTTTTGAAAGGGCCTTATGCTTCAATAAATTAATTTAATGATTTCTTTGTGAAACTTCGTGCTTCTTTGTGCAACTTTGAGGAATAGCTTTTTTATTCAGCAGTTGGCAGTCACTATGTTTGCATTGCTTTTATATCGTCACCTGTTTTCTGCTGTTAGCAAATCCGTAGTAGAGAATATAAGCGTAACATAAAATAACAAAAAACAATGCCGATTTAAATCCTATCTGATCGGTTAAATACCCAAAGGTTGGCGGAATGATAGCCCCTCCAACAATAGCAGTACATAACATCCCTGAGGCTTTTGGTTTCAACGATCCAATCCCATCAATGGCCAGTGTGAAAATTGTTGGGAACATAATAGAGTTGAACAATCCTACCGCTAAAATACTCCACATGCTCACCAAACCAGTGGTACTAATGGAAATTATAATTAACGAGATGGCAATCGTGGCAAAAACACCCAATACCTTTCCTGGCTTGATAATTCTGGTCAGATAAGCGCCTGCAAATCGACCGATCATGGCACCAGACCAATAAAACGTGACAAATACCCCAACAATAGCCTTATTATCGCTTTCGGTAATCCCAGTACTAAGAATTCCTTCTACAATAGATTTCATGAAACCGTTTTGTTTAATGACCTCCACCATATTCATATCTAAAAAGTAATTGACCAAATAGCTTCCAATAGCTACTTCAGCACCTACATAAAAGAAGATGCCAATAATTCCCATCACTAAATTTTTATGTTTTAAGGCATCTCTGTACGATCCAACGGCAGTTTCATTGATCAGTTTTGGAAGCTTTGCGAAGAAGAACCCTCCCGCAATGATAAAAATGAAAATCGCCAATCCCAAAAACGGCATTTGAACCGCCGATGCTTCACTAGCTAAATAGACACCTTTTTCAGATTCTGTTAGAATTGCAATTTCGTCAGTGGTTTTAATTTTATCACTTAAAATAAATAAAGCTCCTATAACTGGGGCAATGGCAGTTCCTAAGGAGTTAAAGGCTTGAGACAGGTTCAAACGGCTTGAAGCCCCATCTTCACTTCCTAAAACGGCCACATACGGATTAGCTGCCACTTGTAAAATAGTGATGCCTCCCGCCAAGATAAAATAAGCCACCATGAAAATTCCAAACATTCTGTAAGACGCTGCTGGGTAGAAAAGCAAACAGCCTACTCCCATAGTGCATAATCCTAAAATAATCCCTTTTTTATAGCCGATTTTGGTTAGAATATAACTGGCTGGAATAGACAGTAAAAAAAACGCACCAAAAAAAGCAAATTGGACCATGCCTGCCTGAAAATAAGTAAGCGTAAATAATTCCCTAAGTCTTGGAATAAGAGAATCTACCAGAACAGTAATGAATCCCCAAAGGAAAAATAATATGGTCAATAATATAAAGGAAGAACGATAGGATTTTAGTTGATTCATAATGTTTAATTCAAGGTTTTTAGTTCAAAGTTCCAGTTTCAATATTTCTGGATCAAATCATGTTTTAGGTTCAATTTGTGGCTTTTTCTATTTCTTTTTATGCGATTATGTCTGAGACTGAGACTGTCTACTGCACACTGCCTACTTCAGACTGCTCACTGCCCACTGCCGACTGAATACTAATCTCATCAACAAATATCCAGCTTTTGCCCTTATCTCCATATCCAGCATGCCGTTTAGGAAGTCTGCCCAATTTTTTGGCGACAAGCTTAACGTATTTCGCGTTTCTATCTTTCAAATCGAAAGTCATCGTCTTTATTTTGACCTCTTCTGAACGATTAATCGCGTTAATGCTTTGCTTTCCTACTAATTGAAAATTTTGATTATCGGCTGAAATATAACATAAAACCTCGGTAGGATAGAAAATAAAGGAACGTTGGTCCTGTAAAAAGTTGACATTAATGGACTGGACAAATATTTGTTCTCCCAAATCAACAATGGCTACCACATCTTTATCCTCATAGCCTTGCCAGGTCCCTGATCGGAAATCCTTGGAACCTTTAATTCCGTCAATTAAAGCGTTGGGTCCACCAGCATTGTATTGGTTGGCATATGTCGTTTTGAGTTCGATGGTCCGGTTAGGATCAATTTTATAAAAATCGGTGGCAAGGGTAGCGCTTCTTTCGTCATCTTTTTCAGAATATACTTTTAAAGTCGACGATTCTGAAATGATAAACGGCTTGTCATATTTGATAAAAATGGAATCGTTTAAGGTGTAAAAAATATCCGTTTCTTTTTGAGCATTATCCAATACAATTTCTGTTTCACCTTTAGCGATAAATGGAACGGGAACTATTTTAAAATAATCGATGGATGTGGTCGGCGCATCGTCATCGTCAGTTCCCCAGTCAGAAGGTGAATCGGTCATATAAAATTCCAAAATCCCTCCAGAGAGAATATCCTTTGAAGTAATATAACTTTTATGCAATCGGCTGCCGTTAAGTCTGACATAATCAATGTATTTGTTTGTGTCAGAAAGATCAAATGCTTTGATGGTAAAGTTTTTTCCGTTTTCAAGATTGATCGTGGCTTTATCAAATAACGGCGTTCCAATTATATACTGATTGGAACCTGGCGTCACCGGATAAAAACCCATGGACGAGAATATATACCATGCACTCATTTGGCCGCAGTCTTCATTTCCGGCAATACCGTCAGGCTCATTTTTATAAAGTTCAGTCAGAATTTGATGGACTTTCTCTTGGGTTTTATAGGGTTTATTAACAAAATTATAAAGATATGCCATGTGATGGCTTGGTTCATTACCATGGGCATATTGGCCAATGAGTCCGGTGATATCTTGCATGTGACGTCCTGCAGTGCCACTTTCAGCAGTGAATAAACTGTCCAATTGTGCTTCCAATACTTCTTTTCCGCCTAACAATTCCATGAATCCAGAAAGATCCTGCGGGACATAAAAACTGTATTGCCACGCATTGGCTTCGGTATAGTTAAAATTGACTTCATAGGGATCAAAAGGTTCAAACCATGTGTTTTTGAAACGACCTCGCATAAATTTTGTATCGGGATCAAAAACGTTCTTATAGCTTTGGGCACGCTTCATAAAGATTTCATAGTCATCAACTTTTTCCAAAGCGTGGGCCATTTTGGCAATGGTCCAATCGTCATAGGCATATTCCAAGGTTTTTGAGACGGATTCACTTTCTTCCTCAACAGGAATAAACCCAAATTGTTTATATGATTTTAAGCCCAGATGATCTTGGTTGGCCGAATTTTTCATCGCTTTAAAAGCTTTTTCGGCATCAAAACCTTTTATCCCGGTTAAGTAGGCATCAGCAATTACGGGAACGGCATGGTAGCCAATCATCGTGCCGGTGTAATTGGCACTTAAATCCCACATGGGTAAGATGCCGCCCTCATCGTATTTTGCGATCAGCGTGTTGACAAAATCACTGGTGCGCTTACGTTCAATTAGTGTGTATAGAGGATGTGCTGCCCGATACGTATCCCAAAGTGAAAACACGGTATAGTACTTGAACCCTTTGGCATTATGGATTTTCATGTCCATCCCTCTATATCGACCATCGACATCCTGATAGATGTTGGGTACGATCATGGTATGGTACAAAGCCGTATAAAAATTTGTTTTATGGTCTTGGTTGTCGGTTTCAATTATGATTTTTTCTAATTGATTTTCCCATACGGTTTGCGCTTTTTCCTTGACCTCGTCAAAGGTTTTATCACCAATTTCAGCTTCATAATTTTTCTTGGCACCATCCTCATCAACTGCGCTGATGCCAATTTTTACGTAGACAGGTTCGTTTTTGGGATTGTCAAATTGGAAAACAGCTTTTTTATTGGTCAAGTTCTGTTTTCTAGCAATTAAATCGACCGACATGGGGTGTGAGAATTTAATATAATAGAATAATTTCTGATTGGTCGCCCAAGCTTTGGAATGGCGATATCCGGTAATTTCAGTCCGTGAAGTTTGCTTGATTTTTGAAGCCAAGAGCTGATCGCGATGTTCTAGGTCTAAAACGATAATTTGATTTTTAGCCGTTGGGAATTCGTATTTATGGATGCCACTGCGCTCAGAAACCGTTAATTCTACGTTAATATCCGTGTCTTGTAAATATACTTGGTAGTAGCCAGGTTCGGCTTTTTCCTTGTCGTGTGAAAATTTTGAGCGATAGCCTTTTTTACCGTCACTCCCATTATTGAAAACGACTTCATTAGTGGGCATGAGTAAAATATCGCAATAATCGTTGACACCCGTACCACTGAGATGGGTGTGAGAAAAGCCGTAAATATATTCATCACTGTAATGATAGCCAGAAGCACCGTCCCATCCGTCGAGACGGGTGTCTGGGCTTAATTGCATCATTCCAAACGGCATGGTTGCACCTGGATACGTGTGTCCATGACCACCTGTGCCAATAAAAGGATTGACCAATGACACTAAAGATTTGTCTTTTTTAGCTGGAGTTGTTTTGGGATGGTCAGAACAGCCTATAAATAGAAATAAAGCTGTAAAAGCTAAAAAAAATGACTTCATCAGTTAAGGGATTGATATTGCAGCGGAAATATACTAAATCTTAAGGGACGGTTAAATTTTATCTCAACATTTTAATAACGGCTTAATTCATTTATCTTTGATGAAAATTGCTCTTATGTTACGATGGCTTGTATTTACCATTTTCTATATTCTCATTACACTATATGGATTTCAAGCGATTAGGACACTTACCAAAAACGTCTGGATCCACTATATCTTTATTGCAATAGGCGTGATCATAGCAGGTAATTTAATCATTCAATTTGCCTTTGGGGCTGGAGGGCGCGTACTTTCGCCTTCAAAAAGTTACGCCTTCGGGTATATCTTAACCTTCCTATTTTTTAATGTCGTTTTGATCCTTTTTCTCTTTGGAGAGGATATTGTGCGTTCTTTTATAGGGATATACTCTAAGTTTTTTACTTCTAAAGAATCGTTTTACATGCCTTCAAGACGCAAGTTTATAAGCGGTGTGGCTGTGGGGATTGCGGCGATTCCTTTTGCTGCTATGCTGTATGGAATGTATAAGGGTAAGTATAATTACAAAGTTATTAGGCATACCTTACATTTTGACGATTTGCCCGAGGCTTTTGATGGGTATAAGATTACACATATCAGCGATATCCATTCTGGAAGTTTTGACAACCGGCCCGAAGTGGAGCGTGCTGTGAATATGGTCAAACAGCAAAACTCTGATGTCATTCTTTTTACTGGAGATTTGGTCAATAATAAAAGTTCAGAATTATTGCCATGGATGGACTTGTTTTCCGAACTAAAGGCTGATGATGGCGTGTTTTCCGTATTGGGAAACCATGACTACGGCGATTATATTGATTGGGATTCCTCCTCTGAGAAGGAGCAAAACCTTGAAGAATTAATACAGCTTCAAAAAGACTTGGGCTACGATATTTTACTCAATGAAAACCGCTTTATTGAAAGGGATGGACATCGTATTGCTCTTTTAGGATGTGAAAACTGGGGGAAAGGTGGCTTTAAAAAAGCAGGTGATTTAAGTAAAGCTGCGGAAGGCGTTCACGCTGACGATTTTAAAATATTGATGACCCATGACCCAAGCCACTGGGATGAGGTGGTCATCAATGATGATTACCATTACCATTTGACTTTAAGTGGACATACCCATGGCATGCAGTTTGGCATCGAAATTCCGGGATGGATCAAATGGAGCCCAATCAAATACCGTTATAAACATTGGGCAGGGGTATATAGAGAAAAAGGACAATACATAAATGTCAACAGAGGTTTTGGCTATTTGGGCTATCCAGGTCGGGTGGGAATTTGGCCAGAGATAACGGTGATTGAACTTAAAAAAGGATCCAAAGACCGATTGGCATAAAGTCCTCATTGAGCATGCACAAGCTATTTACATATGTTTTAGGTTAATAAAAAAAAAATAAGTAGGTTTGTAATAGCACATTTGATCTAAACATTAAAATGTATGTCAAAATTTGGGGAAATCATAGATGTCGATATTCCTGTTTTGTTAGATTTTTTTACAGAATGGAATGAACAATCTATTGCAATGCATCCTGTGTTAAGAGATGTAGCTGCTGCTCTTGGAGACAAGGCAAAAGTGATCAAAATTGATATTGATAAGAATAAGGAACTGGCTGAAGCGCTTCGCGTAAAAGGTCTGCCTACGCTTTTTATCTATAAAAGTGGAGAGATGAAATGGCGTCACAGCGGAGAACAAGATGCGGATACGCTTATTAATATCCTCCAAGAATATATTTGACAAATTCCTGCGCATGCAGGAATCTTTTTTTATACGCAACACCCATAAAAGTTTACTCAACACGTTTTAATTGATAGCCTTTGACTAAAATTCTCCAATTTTTCAGTCAAATGGGGCATCATGATTTTTGACGATTTTCTATTCTTGTCCGATTTGCTAGGCTTAATTACCAAACTTTCCTGATCTACCTTTCCAAATCATTTTTCATTTTATTGCTAAATATGGCTTTTCTCATCAGTCAAAGCAGGAAATTAAAATAAAGCCATAACTTATATAAAAATCCTATAAATTACCGCTCTATGTATAAGTATTACTTTTTCACAAATTTAATGGGCGTGTTATTTTTTAAATTGTAGAAGTAGACTTGAACTATTAAATAAATTACAGACGTTCAAACTTATAACCTGCCTCATTAAAATGGTGTAATACCTTCGGAAGGGCATACATCATGTTTCTTGATGCTTTCAAACTATCATGAAAAACGATAATGCTTCCCGGTCGGGCTTTGGAAATGACATTTTTCGCACATTGTTCTTCTGATATGGAATCTTTCCAGTCAAATGCTAAAATATCCCACATAATAATTTCGTAGCCTAAAGCTAGTAAGCGCCTACCTTGTTTGGGAGTAATCTGTCCGTAGGGAGGGCGGAATAGATTGACGATTGTTGATTTACGATTTACGATTGGTGACCCCTTAGATTGGTTGGCGTTCGGGGTTTGAAATTTGGAATTTGGAATCTGGAGTTTGGAATTTGAAACTTGGTAATCGATGATATCCTGTGTTTTTTTGACTTGATCCACATAAACATCACTAGTGGTCGTCCATCCCTTAGGGTGAGAAAATGTGTGATTGCCCACGGCATGGCCTTCTTTCAGAATATCATTAAATATTTGAGGGTGTTCTTCTATATTATTGCCAATACAAAAAAACGTGGCCTTGGCGTTATATTCCTTTAAAATAGTTAAGGTCCAATGCGTTATTTCTGGCGTTGGACCATCATCAAAAGTTAAGTAGATGATCTTTTGATCTTGAGGCATATTCCAAACGTATTTCGGAAATATGCCTTTGAGCAATTTTGGGGTTCTTACAGGAATGAGGTTCACAAAAAATCAGTCAAATTTTATTAGATCATCGATGGTGTCTGTTATGATATCGCGTTCTTCTCTGGGTACTTCTCGTCGTGGTTCATCGTCGCTCATAAAGTGCTTGAACAATTGCAAGTAATTATTGAATTTCTCAGTTTCTTTCAATGCGAAGTCCTTATCGTTATAAACCACAGTAATGTCCACTAAACTTCTGTAACGTTCTATATCAGTAACGATTTGATCCAAATAACGGGTTTGGTTTTCGAGAGAAAGTCCACTATAATACGTTAGGCTTTCTTGGTATTTCTTGGTGACGTCCATATAAAGTTTTCTGGCTTTTTCTATTTTTCCTACTTCATAATAACCACTGATATAAGGCTCCAATAAGGTGTAATACCCAAAATAATCAACCGGCATTTTTTCCATTGCCAAATCGGCTATTTTCTCAGCTTTTTCAGGTTGATCTTCATTGATTAGCTGCTCCATTAATCGCGCGAGGTTCCCTCTGTAGGTAATCCCGTTTTTACGCGTTTCCACATCGTGATAAATATCAGGACTGCCACTGTTGCCCCAGTTCCAAGACATCACTTTGTCATACATCAACTCTGTGTCCACACGCCCCATGTCAAACGGATTAGCTCTGTCCACTGGCGTTCTAATTGGCACCAGTTTATAGGTCAGACCATCCAATTGTAAGTAATCTTTCATCCAGATATAATCATCGTCACCAAAACTTCCACCGGTAAAATAGATAGGACGTTCCCAATTATTGTTGGCAACAATATCCAACATCAGCAATCTGTTTTTATAAAGTGCACCTCCAGTAATTTGTATGACAATCTCATCCACAATTTTATCAGCGTCTTTCTCCTTGACAATGCCATGCTCTAAAACCGAAGCTTTATCTACAGGAATTCTGATAGATTTGGTAGGATAATAATTGGTGTTCAACATATTTGGGGGATAGCTACTAATGTCCCTTCCCTCTTGTTGTAAGGCGTATTTAAGTTTTGTACGTGGGTTATCGCTACTGACAAAGTCCATAAACTCCTTAATGCTTAAGGTGTCTTTGGTGATTTCCTTTTCGACAATATAATCGCGTGTTCCGTAACGGTATTGCTCATGTGTCAATTGCGACGGAATGGGGTCACTTGTATAGGCTTTCCGTTTCATTTGGTCAATATACCAATCTGTTTGAAAAAGGCTCGTGTTGATCACTCTGACATCTCTTCGGATGCCTTCTATTTCTTGGGCATACCACAATGGGAAGGTGTCATTATCTCCAATGGTGAATAGAATGGCGTTAGGTGCGCAAGATTCCAGGTATTTAACCGCCATAGCATGAGCTGTTTTTTTACCTGATCGGTCATGATCATCCCAATTGTTTGCTGCCAATATTCCTGGAACCAAGACCAAACATGCCAATGTAATAACATGTGGTAGATATTTTGAAGCCCAATATTTTCTTATGGTATCAAAAATGGCATACACTCCAAAGCCTATCCAAATGGCAAAGACATAAAATGATCCAACCACAGAATAGTCACGCTCTCGTGGTTCAAATGGTCTGACGTTGGTGTAAAATTGAATGGCAAGCCCTGTCATCAGGAAAAACACCAATAGGGTCCAAAACAACTTTTTATCCCTTCCAATTAAAAACAAGAAACCAATCAGACCTAAAATAAGAGGTAGGAAATAATAGGTGTTACGGGCTTTATTGTTTTTAACATCACTTGGCAAGTTGTCTTGAGACATATTGAGATGCCACGCGTCAAAAGGTTTGATCCCGCTGATCCAGTTGCCATTCAAATCGTCATATTTTCCTTGAATATCATTCTGACGACCGGTGAAATTCCACATAAAATAGCGCCAGTACATGTATCCAAATTGGTACTCAAACATATACCCAATGTTTTGCACCAGTGATGGTTTTTCAATATCTAAATATTGTCCAAATTGTTTTAGGAATTTGTGATAATCACTATAATCGACCTGTCCTTCTCGGACATTTTTCTTAAAATCGGATACGATGTCCCTAATCTGGGATTCCATCAGATATTCCGCCTTGATGTTGAAATCCAACAATCCTGTAAACATCATATAGTTCTCGGCGTTCTCGCTACTCCACATGCGTGGTAAGATTGAGGCTTGGATGGAATTATAATTTTGTTTGGCATTCTTATAATCGTTGACAATCACATATTTTCCTGCTTCTTTATCCTTTTCATAGTTGGGTTTGTCATCTATATAAGGTTGGTTTTCGTCAAGTCCTGTGTACTGCTCAGTGAATAGAGGTCCGTAAAACAGGTGGGTTTCTGGATACTGCTCTAAGTTATAGTAAGCTAACAATTCACGTGCATCTGAAGGATCATTCTCATTGACAACCACATTGGCATTTGCTCGTATTGGAAGCATTAACCAACACGAAAACCCTATAAAAATAAACATCAAACATAATACTAAGGTGTTGGCGATATGTTTTTGATGATCTCTTGTATATTTCAATCCAAAATAAAACGCAGCAACCACGATAATAAAGGCAATAATGGTTCCTGAGTTAAAGGGCATGCCAAGGCTGTTCACAAAGAAAATTTCTGAAGCACTAAATATTTTCAGTGCATTAGGAAGCAAAAGTTTGAAAATGAACAATAGAATAGCTGCAGAAACCGCGTTGGCCACTATGAAATTTGTAACAGTTATAGTTTTATAGTTCTTAAAATAATAAATCAGTCCTATCGCAGGAATGGTCAAAAGACCCATAAAATGCACACCAAAAGACAGACCAATAACAAAGGCAATTAATATGAGCCAACGGTTGCCACGTGGTTTATCCATATCCTGTTCCCAGCGTAATGCCAACCAAAACATGACGGCCATAATTAAAGTTGCCATGGCATAAACTTCAGTCTCTACAGCATTGAACCAAAACGAATCTGTAAAAGTGAAGGCCAAACTTCCAACTAGTCCACTACCAAGAATGGCTATCTTTTTAGTATCAGTGAACTCTTCATCTGTTTTAACCAGTTTTTTAAGTAATAGGGTAATGGTCCAAAACATGAATAAAATTGTGAAGGCACTTGCGGCGCCACTCATCATATTCAACATAGCTCCAATTTGGGAAGGTTCCAGGGCGAACATCGAAAAGAAGGCACCAAGCATTTGGAACAATGGAGCTCCTGGAGGGTGACCAACCTGGAGTTTTGCAGAAGTCAATATATATTCTCCTGCATCCCAGAAACTAACGGTCGGTTCAATGGTAAGTGCATAAACAGTAAATGCAATGGCAAAGACAAACCAACCTAAAATGGTATTCCATTTTTTGAAGTTGAAATGATTCATAGATTTTTTGTTGAATTAGAGTGGCGAATTTAAGAATAAATATAGAAGAGGGGAAAGTTTTTAAGTAAACGTTAAGGATTTATAGAATGAACGAATTATCATTTTGAAACTCGGTATTGAATTTTGTTTTCAATTGACATTTTAAACGCTGTTTCAGAAGGATGATGACTTTTTCGGTTTCTTTGTTTTATATGACGGTATTAGTTAAGAATGCAAGGGGTTTATTGTGGCGACGGGACAGGTGAGGTGATTATTAAGTTGTTTTCATGGCTCGATTAGGTGTTTTAACATAAAATCTCATTAATTAACTCCAATTTTACATTCTGAGATATGCGATTAAACCGTTGATTGACAAAGGTATGTTGAGTGATGTTTTTTTTTATACGTCTTGAATATTTAAAATAACGCTTTTTCTATGTAAAATATTTGCAAGAATAAAACATTGTAGTAAATTTGCATCCTCAATTGGAGATTGGCCTATGGTGTAACTGGCAACACGTCTGGTTTTGGTCCAGAAGAGTCTAGGTTCGAGCCCTAGTAGGCCAACAAGAATTGAAATCCCGATTTAGCAATAAGTCGGGATTTTTGTATAATGGATATACCTACTAGGGCGAGAAGTTTATGCTGAGCGTAGTCGAAGTAAGCCCTAGTAGGCCAACAAGAATTGAAATCCCGATTTAGCAATAAGTCGGGATTTTTGTATAATGGATATACCTACTAGGGCGAGAAGTTTATGCTGAGCGTAGTCGAAGTAAGCCCTAGTAGGCCAACAGTTTTTAAAAATCCTGATTATTTATTTAATCAGGATTTTTTGTTTTTGGAATTAGGTGATTCCAATTCATTCGGCGTGACAGCATATGGAAATAGGAAATTTTTATATCTTAAACGTAATCACAGGCAGATCCGCATGATTGACCACGTCTTCACCAATGCTGCCACTAAAGAAATGTGAAATACCTTGTCGGCCGTGGGTGCTTATGCCTATTAAGTCGGCGTTAATTTCTTTTGAGAAATTCAAAACACCACTTTCGATGCTTTCATCATTATATATATGGATGGTATAGTCCTTAAAATCATAATCTTTGATGAAGTTGTCAATGCGGTTTTTTGCGTCGGAGGTTGAAAGGAAATCATTGGCGGTATTGACCATTAATAAATGCATTTTTGCTCCAAATGACTGGGCAAATTCTGTAGCCTGTCTATAGGTGTCCTTGTTGTCGTTTTTGAAGTCTGAAGCAAAAACAAAGCGTTCAACCTTAAAATCGTCATGTTTTCCTTTAATCACCAAGACGGGAATATCAGAAGTACGAACCACTTTTTCTGCATTAGATCCTATAAACATTTCCTTCAAGCCGCTGGCGCCGTGAGATCCCATGACAATCAGGTTGACGTTGTGCTCATGACAGGTATCAATAACACTGCTGAAGGAAGGGAAGTTTTTCACAATATCATGAACCTTAATGTCTTTTAGATAACTTTTAGATAGAAGGGCCTCAAATTTTTGTTCTGCAAGTTTCATAAAAAACATGGCCTCGGGTAATGCGCTTGGTGTGTTCATTGCATCAATTTCTTGTAATGGTATTTCCAACATGTGCAACAAGTAGATTTCAGAACCGTGTTTTTTGGCCAATTGCGCTGCGACTTTTAGAGCGTTTTCTGCTTGTTCTGAGAAGTCTGTGGGTACAAGAATTTTTTTCATGGAGAGGAAGTTGATTTGTGAATCATAAATTTAATAATAAAAATCGACTTTATATCCTTTGGATAAGTCAATAAAAAAATCGTATATTTGCACCGCTGAATGATAAAAGAGAACACGAGGGGACATGAAAGTCCCCTCTTTTTATACTAATATAATGCTGAGCGAGAACACTGTTAAGACTTTGATAGAAAACGGATTGGAAGAAAGATCAGATCTTTTTTTAATCGATCTTAAGATTGGTGCAGACAATAAAATAAGTGTGGTTATTGATGGCGACAATGGAGTCACTGTTGAAGATTGCATGTTTATGAGTCGTGCCATAGAGCATCACTTGGACAGGGAAGAAGACGATTTCTCTCTGGATGTTGCCTCTGCGGGAGCGACATCATTATTGGTAAATAAAAGACAGTATAAAAAGAATATTGGCAGAATTTTGGACGTTAAAGCTAAACCTGATGTAATGTTGGAAGGTGTGTTGACAGACGTTAGTGACGATGAGGTGACTTTGGAATGGAAAACAAAGGAGCCTAAGCCAGTAGGGAAGGGTAAAATATTGGTAAACAAGCAGGCTAAAATTAAGTATGATGATATTTTAGAGGCTAAAGTGATAATAAAATTTTAATTCGAGGTAGTTATGGAGAATATTGCGTTAATTGATTCTTTTTCAGAATTTAAGGACGATAAATTAATCGATCGTGTAACGTTGATGGCGATTCTAGAGGATGTGTTGAGGAATGCGCTTAAGAAGAAGTATGGTGATGACGATAACTTTGATATCATTATAAATCCTGACAAAGGCGATTTGGAAATATGGCGAAATAGAGTTGTTGTTTCTGATGGTGAAGTGGAAGAGCCAAATCAAGAAATTGAATTATCTGAAGCACGTAAAATAGAGCCGGATTTTGAAGTTGGTGAAGATGTTGCAGAAGCTGTAAAACTCATTGATTTGGGAAGACGCTCAATTTTGGCGTTACGTCAAAACCTAATTTCTAAAATACATGAGCACGACAATACCAATCTTTATAAGCAATTTAAGGATTTAGTAGGTGAGATTTATACTGCAGAAGTTCATCATATTCGTCACAGAGCAATCATTCTTTTGGATGACGATGGGAACGAAATCATCCTTCCTAAAGAAAAACAAATCCCTTCAGATTTCTTCCGTAAAGGAGAAAATGTAAGAGGGATTATAGAAAGTGTTGAGCTTAAAGGTAACAAGCCAACAATCATTATGTCAAGAACAGCTCCAGTATTTTTGGAAAAGCTATTCGAACAGGAAATTCCAGAGGTTTTTGACGGATTGATCACCATTAAAAAAGTGGTTAGAATGCCAGGTGAAAAAGCAAAAGTAGCGGTTGATTCCTATGATGATAGAATCGATCCTGTAGGTGCTTGTGTGGGTATGAAAGGCTCAAGAATACATGGTATTGTAAGAGAATTGGGTAATGAGAATATTGATGTGATCAATTATACCAGTAATATTCAGTTATTCATCACGAGAGCATTGAGTCCAGCAAGGGTAACCTCTGTAAAGCTTAATGAGGAGACTAAACGTGCTGAGGTATTGCTTAAACCAGAAGAAGTCAGTAAGGCTATTGGTAGAGGTGGACACAACATTCGTTTGGCTGGGCAATTGACTGGCTACGAGATTGATGTGTTTAGAGAAGGTGCAGAAGAAGATGTTGAGTTGTCAGAATTTACTGATGAGATTGAAGGCTGGATCATTGCAGAGTTTAGCAAAGCAGGATTAGATACTGCAAAGAGTATTTTGGAACAAGATGTTCAAGATTTGGTTAAAAGAACCGATTTAGAAGAAGAAACCATTTTAGATGTTATCAGAATTCTTAAGGAAGAATTTGAAGAATAACACATATTAAGTTATATTAGAAGCAATTTATGGCTGATACAATTAGATTAAATAAAGTATTAAGAGAGCTCAATATTTCTATTGACCGTGCAGTCGATTTCTTGGAATCGAAGGGCATTGACGTGGAAAAGAGTCCCAATACGAAAATATCAGATGATGTTCATATGATTCTTTCAAATGAATTTCAAACCGATGCCAATAAGAAAATGGCCTCTTTGGAGGTTAGTGAGGCTAAGTTGAAAGAAAAGGAAGAATTGCGTGAGCAACGTGAGCGTGAGATTGAAGAGAGATTGAAGAAGGAGGAAGCCAACAAAGTTGTAAGAGCGAGAGCGCCTTTTAGAGGGCCAAAGCAGGTTGGTATGATTGATTTGGATCCTAAGAAACCTGAAATCACCGAAAAGATTAAGGCGGAAGAGCCGAAGGAAGAAAAGCCAGCTGAAACAACAAAACAGCCTGAAGTTTCAGAAAAAGTGACCCCTTCAGAAACGGAAGTTCCTAAGGCAGAAGTCAAGGAAGCACCTAAAAAAGTAGAGAAAGCTAAAGTTGAAGCCAAGGCAACTGCGAAAGCTGAAAAGACTGAAAAGACTGAAAAAGTTGAGAAGATTGAAAAAGTCGAAAAAACTGAAAAGGTAGAAAAGACTGAAAAGGTTGTGGAAGCTGAGAAGGCTGAAGCTCCTGAGGCGGAGGATGAGTTAATGGTTACCCAATACCAAAAGTTAACCGGTCCTAAAATTGCTGGAGAAAAGATTGATCTTTCCCAGTTCAATAAGCCTAAAAAGAAAAAAGAAGAAAAGAAACCTGTTGCAGGTGACGCCAACAAGAAAAAAAGACGTCGCATCAGCAAAGGACCTGCAGCTCCTGGAGCTCCTGGAGCTAAACCAGCTTTTGGTGCCGGTAGAGGCACAGGTACACCATATAAAGGAAGACCAGCTGGCCGTACAAGCACTGTAAAAGAAGAGCCAAGTGAAGCAGATGTGCAAAAACAAGTTCGTGAAACTCTAGAAAAACTTCAAGGTAAGACCAATAGAGGAAAAGGAGCTAAGTATAGAAGAGACAAGAGAGACCAGCACCGTCAGCAAACGGAAAAGGATATCGAGCAGCAAGAAGCGGAAAGCAAAGTGTTGAAGGTAACTGAGTTTGTTACTGCAAGTGAAGTAGCAACCATGATGGATGTTCCTGTGACGCAAATTATTTCTGCATGTATGTCTTTAGGAATGATGGTAACCATGAACCAACGTTTGGATGCCGAAACTTTATCGGTTGTTGCAGATGAATTTGGTTTTGAGGTAGAGTTTGTAACATCAGATCTTGAAGATAGTATTCAAGTTGTTGAAGACCTTCCTGAAGATTTAGAACCACGTGCACCGATTGTTACGGTAATGGGTCACGTAGATCACGGTAAAACCTCTTTGTTGGATTACATTCGTCAAGAAAACGTAATCGCAGGAGAGTCAGGTGGTATTACACAGCATATTGGTGCCTATGGCGTACAGTTAGAGAACGGTCAAAAAATGGCGTTCCTTGATACCCCAGGTCACGAGGCCTTTACGGCGATGCGTGCCCGTGGTGCGCAGGTAACGGATTTAGCAATTATTGTAATTGCTGCTGATGATGCCATTATGCCCCAAACAAAAGAGGCAATTGCGCATGCTCAGGCGGCGGGAGTGCCAATTATTTTTGCGATTAATAAAATAGATAAGCCAAGTGCTAATCCAGAAAAAGTAAAAGAAGGTTTAGCGCAAATGAACTTATTGGTAGAAGATTGGGGTGGAAAAATTCAATCTCAAGATATTTCTGCCAAAACAGGTCAAGGCATTAAAGAGTTATTAGAAAAAGTTCTTCTTGAAGCTGAATTATTGGAGCTTAAAGCAAATCCAAATAAGCCTGCTGTTGGAACAGTAGTAGAAGCATTTTTAGATAAAGGTAGAGGGTATGTATCTACTATTTTGGTACAAGCTGGAACCTTAAGACCAGGAGACTATGTTCTTGCCGGTAAAAATAGTGGTAAAGTAAGAGCTATGCATGATGAACGTGGTAAGATCGTTCAAGCTGCTGGTCCTTCAATACCTGTTTCAATTTTAGGATTGGATGGTGCGCCACAAGCTGGAGATAAGTTTGCTGTGTTTGCAGATGAACGTGAAGCGCGACAAATTGCTGCAAAACGTACGCAATTGCAACGTGAGCAATCTGTTAGAACGCAACGTCATATCACTTTAGATGAAATTGGACGCCGTATAGCACTTGGAGATTTCCAAGAGTTGAATATCATCCTTAAAGGTGACGTGGATGGATCAGTGGAAGCGTTGACGGATTCATTCCAGAAACTTTCTACAGAAGAAATTCAGGTGAACATTATCCATAAAGGTGTAGGTGCCATTACAGAAAGTGATGTGCTATTAGCAACTGCTTCTGATGCCATTATTATCGGATTTAACGTGCGACCAATGGGTAATGCCCGTCAAATTGCTGATCAGGAAGAAATCGATATCAGAATGTACTCTATTATCTATGATGCCATCAACGACCTTAAAGATGCAATGGAAGGCATGTTGTCTCCTGAGCTTAAAGAGGAAATCACAGGTACTGCTGAGATTAGAGAAATCTTCAAAGTTTCTAAAATTGGAACTATCGCCGGATGTATGGTAACTTCAGGTAAAATATTCAGAAACTCAAGCATCCGTTTGATCAGAGAAGGTGTTGTGGTTTACACAGGCGAACTCTCATCCTTAAAACGATTTAAAGATGACGTTAGAGAGGTTTCTAAAGGTTACGACTGTGGGATGCAGATTAAGAATTACAATGACATCTATGAAAATGATGTTGTTGAGGCCTTCCACGAAGTTGAAGTGAAGAAGAAATTGAAATAATTTAAATTGATTTATATAAAAAAAGCGACCATTGTAAAATGAGTCGCTTTTTTTATATCGTCAAGTAAAACGGTTAAGATTTACGGGGTGTTTTATCTGTTTTTCTTAGGTTTTAATACCAAAGCGTCCGGATAGCTTTTCTTGACCTTCATCAAGGCACGATCCGCCTCTAAACGCGTTCTAAAGTTGCCTAGCCAAATTTTGTAATTTGGTGATTCATATTCGATGGAATTGGTCCAATCAGGAAATAAAGTTCCCACGTCACTTTTGGCAGATTGAGCGCCGCCACGTGAGCCGTTATACACTTGGATGACAAAAGCATCAATAGTATTGCGTGAATCTTTTTTGAACTCCAGAAGCCTGTCAATATCTTTATTTTGATCAATTGTAACAATGCCTTCTTGCGCATTAACTGCAAGTGTTGCCGTAAAAAAAGCGAGGGCAATAAAGGATAATCTTAAAACGGGTTTTGTCATAGTGTGTGTATTCTTTAAGAGAATGAGCTCATTTATGTATTAAACGAATTAATTTAAGCCATTCGCATCCGGCAAAAATATTAAAATTAATTTGTAATGTCCTAATATGAAAACAATAAACGAAATAACCGCTGTTTTTATTATTTAGAATGTTTATAAATTATCAATTAACACTTCTGTAACATTTCGGAAATCGACTTTAAGTATTACTTTTGCGAGTGATTTTATAACCGTATTTTTTTCTTTTTAATGAAAAAATCGTACCAAAGTTTGGAAGATAATTCAACTAATAATATGAAACAGGTGATACACTGTAAATTGGCCACTAAATTTCTTCGTTTAGGGCTTTTTATTTTACTTGCGTTTTCAGCATCGCTTCAAGCCCAAGAAGGTGATCCTGCCAAAGGGAAAACATTATATAATGCTAATTGTGCGGCTTGTCACAAATTAGATGGTCCAATGACTGGGCCTCCACTCCGTAACATTGAGAAAAAATTAGCAGATGAACAGGGTCTTGACAGAGCATGGTTAACTGCTTGGATCCACAATAGTGCTGGTCTTATTAAATCTGGCGATGCCTACGCCAATAAAATCTATAACGATTATAACCAATTGCCAATGATGCCCTTTCCGCAATTGTCGGATCAGGATATCAGTGATATTTTGGCCTATACCGCTGAAGAGAAAAAGGCACCCACTCCTGTAGCTGCTGGTGCAGATGCAACTGGTGCTCAAAGCGGAGGATCTGGAACATCAAACCAATTAATTCTTGGAGCATTAGCTCTCTTGTTTGGTTTATTGGCTATGGCTTTGGTTCTTGTAAGACGTACTTTAAATCGTTTTGCTGAGGCTAAAGGGGTTGTTATTGAAGATGATAAAAAAGCGTCTATTTGGAAGGCCTTTGTTCAAAATCAATTCTTGGTTTTGGTTACCGTTATTTTATTGTTGTTAACCAGTGCCTACTTTGTTTACGGGTATTTCATGCAAATAGGAGTTGATCAAGGTTATGAGCCGGTGCAGCCAATCCATTATTCACATAGAATTCACGCTGGGGATAACGGTATTGATTGTAAATACTGTCACTCTTCTGCTCGAGTGAGTAAAACTTCTGGCATACCTTCATTGAACGTGTGTATGAACTGTCATAAATCTATTGGTGAAGTTTCAGAAGATACCTTTGCAGAAGGTAAAGCATATGGTGTTGATTATAACGAAGAAATTCAAAAACTTTACACCGCAACAGGTTGGAATCCTGATGAACAAAAATACACAGGAGAGCCACAGCCTGTAAAGTGGATTCGTATTCATAATCTTCCTGATTTTGCATATTTCAATCACGCACAACACGTTACCGTTGGAGGTATTGAATGTCAAACTTGTCATGGTCCGGTAGAATCAATGGAAATCATGTCGCAATTCGCCCCATTGACTATGGGATGGTGTCTTGATTGTCATAGAACAACCGATGTGAAAATTGAGAACAATGAATACTATACCAAAATTCATGAGCAATTATCCAAGAAGTATGGTGTTGAGAGACTTACCGTTGCACAAATGGGAGGTTTAGAATGTGGTAAATGTCATTATTAATAAATTAAAGATACAGTAATTGGTTTTAACCAAAAACCACTAACTATCAACTAATAACTATTAAAGAATATGTCATCAAACAAGAAATACTGGAAAAGTGTTGAAGAGCTAAACGCAGACAGCTCTATTGTTGAGGCGCTTAAACAAAGAGAATTTGTTGAAGAAATTCCTACAGACGAATTTTTAGGCAACAAATCCAATTTGGAAACGTCTTCAACAACACGTCGTGATTTCTTAAAATATGTTGGTTTCAGTACGGCCGCGGCATCTTTAGCAGCTTGTGAAGGACCGGTTATTAAATCGATTCCTTACGTTGTACAGCCAGAAGAAATCATTCCTGGTGTGTCTAATTATTACGCTACAACAATTGCTGATGGTTTTGATTTCGCAAGTGTCTTAGTGAAAACTCGTGAAGGACGTCCCATTAAAATTGAAAACAACGATTTGGCTACATCGCAAGGTGGTGTAAATGCCAGAGTACATGCGTCAATTTTAGGATTATACGATAGTTTAAGAGTTAAAGGACCTCAAAAAGATGGTTCTGATATTTCATGGGAAACATTTGATTCTGAAACGACTC
Organism: Gelidibacter gilvus; assembly: GCF_004115975.1. GTDB lineage: Bacteria > Bacteroidota > Bacteroidia > Flavobacteriales > Flavobacteriaceae > Gelidibacter > Gelidibacter gilvus. The sequence continues at coordinate 847,099 of NZ_SDDZ01000001.1, forward strand.
AGAAACTAACTGATGTTATGAGTTCAGGCAAAGACATTGTGTTATTGACGCAAACTTTTGCCAGTCCATCTACCAGTAAGTTGATTTCTGCTTTTAAAGAAAAATATGGCAATGTACGCCACGTGGTATATGATGCTGTTTCTGAATCTTGCGCATTGGACGCTTTTCAAGCTAAATATGGAGAACGTGCATTAGCAAATTATGATTTGTCTAAAGCTTCAACGATTGTTTCTGTTGGTGCTGATTTCCTCGGAGATTGGCAAGGGGGTGGATTTGAATCAGGATATGCAAAAGGCCGAGTTCCTACAGATGGAAAGATGTCAAGGCATATTCAAATTGAAGCGAATATGTCACTTACCGGTGCTAATGCCGATAAACGTATTCCAGCAACACCTTCTCAACAAAAGCAAATCTTAGCTAAATTATACAGTTATGTAACTGGTCAATCTGTTTCAACAGACTTACCGGCACATATAGATGAAGCGATCCAAAAAGTAGCTTCTGAATTAAAAAGAGCAGGAAGTAATGCTGTGTTGCTTACAGGGATCAATGATGTCAATGCTCAAACAGTGGCATTAGAAATCAACGCTGCTTTAGGAAGTAAAGCTTTTGATGCTAGAACTCCGATTAGAAAAAGACAAGGTAGCGATAAAGAAGTGATGACTTTAGTAGCAGATATGAACGCTGGTAAAGTTGGTGCTATCATTATGAATGGCGTCAATCCACTATATACCTTACCAAACGCAAATGAATTTGCCGAAGGATTAAAACAAACAGAATTGTCTATCGCGTTTTCATTAAAAGCCGATGAGACTGCTTCTGAAACTCAATATATTGCTGCTGTGCCTCATTATTTAGAATCTTGGGGTGATGTGGAACTTAAAAAAGGACATTTTGGTTTAATGCAACCAACTATCCGTCCGTTATTTGATACACGTCAGTTTCAACAAGCTTTGTTGAAATGGACAGGAAGTGATTTAACGTATTACGATTACATTAAGGAAAACTGGAGTTCAGGTGTACTTGGAGGTGCTTCATTTAGTCAAGCATTACATGATGGTGTATATGACTCAACTGGTTTGAATGGTATTCTGGCATCAGGACCTTCTTCAAAAACGACTACAGTGACCACTTCAGAATTACAAAACAAAAAAGACAGAACTTTTGTTGGTGGAATTATTCATGATGTTGCCGTAGGTGTTGGTGTTAAAGATAAAGATAAAGACGAATTTGTCACTTCATCTACGACGTCCACTACAGCTTCAGGTTCAACATCAACTTCAGGCGTTGCTGCAATAGCTTCTGTTTCTGGAGGTGATGCTGCAAGAGCTTTAGCTTCTGCAGGATCAGCTAATGGTATGGAATTGCAACTCTATACTAAAACCGGTATGGGAGATGGTAAACAAGTCAACAACCCATGGTTACAAGAATTTCCAGACCCTATTACAAGGACTTCATGGGATAACTACGTAACTGTTTCAAGTACCGATGCTAAAAGATTAGACATCAAAAACTGGCACGTTGCCGATGGTGGTCTTAATGGTAGTTTAGTAGAATTGACAGTGAACGGTCTAGCAATGACCATTCCTGCACTTATCCAACCAGGTCAAGCTGTTGGTTCTTTAGGTTTATCGTTTGGTTACGGACGTACAAAAGGACTTAAGGAAGAAATGCAAACCGGTAAAAATGCTTACCAGTTTTACAAAGATTTCAACAGTACCCAAACTGACGTTTCTATTAAAGTTGTAGGTGGTGACCACGAGTTCTCTTGTGTGCAGCTTCACAATACATTAATGGGACGTGGTGATATCATAAAAGAAACTACGCTTGAAATCTTTAACACTAAAGATAAAGAACATTGGAATCCACTTCCGAAGGTATCATTAAATCATATCGAAACACCTTCAACTGAAGTTGGTTTATGGGATGAATTTGACAGATCTATTGGACATCATTTCAATTTATCCATTGATTTAAATTCATGTACTGGATGTGGCGCTTGCGTTATTGCTTGTCATGCCGAAAATAACGTTCCGGTAGTAGGGAAGTCTGAAATGAGAAAAAGTAGAGATATGCACTGGTTGCGTATTGATAGATACTATTCTTCTGAAGATACCTTTACTGGAGATATCGAGAAAAAAGAGGCGGCAGATGGTCTGTTAGGTGATACAGGTATCAAGAGCACTTTGCATGCCATGGAAATTGCAGCTGATAATCCTCAAGTGGCATTTTTGCCAATGATGTGTCAGCATTGTAACCATGCGCCTTGTGAAACTGTTTGTCCTGTTGCGGCAACATCTCATGGACGTCAAGGTCAAAATCATATGGCTTATAACCGCTGTGTAGGAACGCGTTACTGTGCCAACAACTGTCCTTATAAGGTACGTCGTTTCAACTGGTTCCGTTACAATAAAAATGATGAATTTGATTACAATATGAACGATGATTTAGGTCGTATGGTATTGAATCCTGATGTTGTTGTACGTTCTCGTGGTGTTATGGAAAAATGTTCATTGTGTATTCAAAAAACACAAAAAACAATCCTTGATGCCAAACGTGAGGGACGTGAAATTAAAGACGGTGAATTCCAAACGGCATGTTCTGCAGCTTGTGGCACAGGAGCTATGGTATTTGGAGACATCAACGATAAAGAGAGTAAAGTTGCGAAACTTAAAGAGGATAAACGGATGTATCACGTACTTGAATATATTGGAACACAACCCAACGTTCAGTACCACACCATTGTGAGAAATACAACGGAATCATAATTATTAATTAAGAAATAATTCTAAAAGCATTATGGCGTCTCATTACGAAGCACCTATTAGAAGACCTTTAGTTTTAGGTGAAAAATCATACCACGATGTTTCTGTGGATATCGCTAAACCTGTAGAAGGAAAAGCCAACAAATCATGGTGGATAGTTTTTTCTATCTCACTTGCGGCATTTCTTTGGGGAATTGGCTGTATTATTTATACCATTTCCACAGGGATTGGAGTTTGGGGCCTAAATAAAACCATCGGTTGGGCCTGGGACATTACCAACTTCGTTTGGTGGGTTGGTATTGGTCACGCAGGTACACTGATTTCAGCAGTATTGTTGTTGTTCCGTCAAAAATGGCGTATGGCAATTAACCGTTCTGCGGAAGCGATGACTATTTTCGCGGTTATTCAAGCAGGATTGTTCCCATTGATCCACATGGGTCGTCCATGGTTAGGGTACTGGGTTTTACCTATTCCAAACCAATTCGGTTCGCTTTGGGTCAACTTTAACTCACCATTACTTTGGGACGTGTTTGCGATTTCAACGTATCTATCCGTATCCTTGGTGTTCTGGTGGACTGGATTACTTCCTGACTTTGCGATGATTCGTGACAGAGCCGTAAAGCCTTTCCAAAAGAAAATCTATTCATTATTGGCTTTTGGATGGTCTGGTAGAGCAAAAGATTGGCAACGTTTTGAAGAAGTGTCTTTGGTTCTTGCTGGTTTGGCAACGCCACTTGTACTTTCAGTTCATACTATTGTATCCTTTGACTTCGCAACCTCGATAGTTCCAGGATGGCATACTACCATTTTCCCTCCTTATTTCGTAGCAGGAGCAGTTTTCTCTGGTTTCGCCATGGTAAACACGCTTTTGATCATCATGAGAAAAGTAGTGAGCCTTGAAGATTACATTACGGTACAGCATATTGAATTGATGAACATTGTTATCATGATCACTGGTTCTATTGTTGGAGTCGCTTATATTTCTGAGCTTTTCATTGCTTGGTATTCTGGTGTAGAATATGAACAATATGCGTTTTTAAATAGAGCTACCGGACCTTATTGGTGGGCATACCTTTTAATGATGACCTGTAACGTATTTTCACCACAATTTATGTGGTTCAAGAAATTACGAACCAGTATCATGTTCTCTTTCTTTATTTCCATCGTAGTAAACGTTGGGATGTGGTTTGAGCGATTCGTAATTATTGTGACCTCTCTTCATAGAGATTATATGCCATCAGCATGGACAATGTTCCAGCCAACATTTGTAGATATTGGAATTTTCATCGGAACGATTGGATTCTTCTTTGTATTATTCTTGTTGTATGCTCGTACCTTCCCGGTTGTATCACAAGCAGAGGTTAAAGCGATTTTGAAATCTTCTGGTCAGCGATACAAACGTATCAGAGAATCTGGAGAGAGTTTAGTTGGTACAGGTACTGATCCACGCACACACAATATTAATATTCATGCGGGCTCACCTATAGTTGATGAACAATCGACAGTTAAAGCACATGATCCTGAAGCAATAAATCAATTGATGGATAGTGTAGGTGTCTTTGATCCTTTAACACAAACCAAAGACGATTTACAGCAAATTAATGGGGTTGGTCCAAAAATGGAGGAAGTCCTTAATGGTATTGGAATCTATTCTTTTTTACAAGTAAGTAAGATGACCAAAAGAGAATATGACTTGTTAGATGAAATCACCGCTTCGTTCCCAGGAAGGGCAGAACGTGATGATTGGGCTGGTCAAGCTAAAATATTAATAAACAACAAAGAATAGTATGGAAACATCTTCAAAAGTTATTCACGCTATGTATACAGATGATGATGTCTTGATGGCCGCCGTTAAGAAAGTAAGGGCTGAGAGATATCACATTGAAGAAATATATACGCCTTTTCCGGTACACGGATTGGATAAAGCTATGGGATTGGCGCCAACAAGATTGGCAATTACGTCTTTTCTATACGGTTGTGTAGGTTTAGTAGTTTCTATCGTCATGATAGACTATATGATGATTGAAGACTGGCCTCAAAATATTGGAGGGAAACCAAGTTTCAGTTATCTTGAGAACATGCCTGCATTTATTCCAATTATGTTTGAGTTAACGGTATTTTTTGCAGCACATTTATTAGTGATTACATTTTACTTACGCAGTAAATTGTGGCCGTTTAAAAAAGCAGAAAATCCTGATATAAGAACAACGGACGATCATTTCTTAATGGAAATAAGTGCCGGAGACAATATTGACGAACAGTTTGATATATTAAGAAATACAGGAGCGGTAGAAGTTACCTTAATTGATAAAGCACACTAATACACATGAAAAGCTTATTTAGATTAATAATATTGATGGTCGTTTTGGTTTCTTTTGCATCATGTCAAAATAAATCGAGACCTAATTATCAGTTTTTTCCTGATATGTATGAGCCAATAGGTTATGAAGCTTACGGAGAAGTTGAGTTTTTACCTGATGGGATGGCTTCAAAATTGCCTGCCGAAGGATCTGTAGCAAGAGGTCACATACCTTTTGATATTGATGAAAGCATTGAGGGTTATAACTTGGCAAAAGCAAGTTTAGTAACACCTTTGGATTCTACTCAAATTGATGGTCCTAGAGGCGGCCAGTTATATGATATATACTGTGGTGTTTGTCACGGTAAAAAAGGAGACGGCCAAGGCATCTTGGTGCAACGTGAAAAGATTTTAGGAGTACCTTCTTTTGATGACCAAGGAAGAGCAGTAACTCAAGGAAGCGTTTACCACACCATTCATTATGGTAAAAACGTTATGGGTTCTTATGCTAACCAATTAAATGAAGAAGAACGTTGGCAAGTTGTGGATTACGTGATGCAATTAAAATCAGAATTAGGAGGAAGTCAGACTGTTAAAGATTCAATATAGATATGTACACAATTTCAAATAGATTAAAGACATTTTCCATCATCCTTATTGTTTTGGGTGCATTAGGGGTGGCTTATGGTTTTATGACATCTCATAAATCTTTAGAAGAGGTTAAGACAATGCTTGTTGAGGAGCATGCACATGATGGCGGACAGGACGCCTCTGCACAAGTACACACTGAAAGTCCCGATAGTGCTGTTTCAGGTACTGCAGACGTTTCGCATGATGATGAACATGCAGTGCACGTTCAAGCACAGTTAGCTAAAAGACCTTGGTCTGCCATGTATGTGTCAGCCTTGTTTTTTATGTTCATCGCTCTTGGAGCGCTGGTATTTTATGCACTTCAAATTGCTTCACAATCAGGTTGGTCTCCGGTATTATTTAGAGTCATGGAAGCTATTTCAGCCTATCTTTTGCCAGGAGCTATTATTGTGATTCTTCTTGCCGTAGGTTCACACTATATCGGTCAGAACAACGAAATATTTGTATGGATGAACCCAGATGTGGTTGCTGAGGATAAATTGATCCAAAACAAATCGGGTTATTTAAATATTACTGCATTCCTTATAAGAGCTATTATTTTTATTGGAGGTTGGTGTACCTATAGATATTTTGCACGAAAATTTTCAATCGCTCAGGATAATGCTGAACCTGGTGATAACAGAAACTTCAAGAAGGGTTTTAGAATAGCCGCAGGATTCTTAGTGTTTTACTTGTACAGTGAATCCGTAATGTCATGGGATTGGATCATGAGTGTAGATCCACACTGGTTTAGTACCTTATTTGGATGGTACGTGTTGTCAAGCATGGTTGTTTGTGGTATTACCGTAATTGTAATGCTAACGATATATTTAAAAGGGAAAGGTCTCTTACCAATGGCTAATGATAGCCACATTCATGACTTGGCGAAGTATATATTCGGATTTAGTATTTTCTGGGCCTATTTATGGTTCTCTCAATTCATGTTAATTTGGTATGCAAACATTCCAGAAGAAGTAGTATACTTCGTTTCGCGAATTGAAGATTATAAATTACTTTTCTTTGGCATGGTGGCGCTTAACTTTGTGTTCCCATTCTTGATCTTGATGAACAGTGATAACAAGCGTGTTCCATGGTTTGTGATGATGGCTGGCGTTGTAGTCTTAATAGGACATTACATTGATGTCTTTGTAATGATTATGCCTGCCACTGTTGTAGATAGATGGTTTATCGGAATCCCGGAAATTGGATCGGTTTTATTATTTGGAGGTCTGTTCTTATTGGTCGTATTTACGTCCTTGTCAAAAGCTCCTTTGACTCCAAAAAACAATCCATTCATTAAAGAAAGTGAAAATTTCGAATATTAATAACCTATAAAGAAGAGAAACGACAATGACTGCTTTATTCATAATTATCATAGTACTTTTTGCGGCGGTAGCCATTTGGCAAATGGTCAAAATATTTGATCTAGCCCAGGTAAGTACTGACACCTCAAATAATGGAATAGCAACTGATTACGATAATAAGATCAATGGTTATTTGATGTTGGCATTTTTAGCCTTTATTTATATCATAACAATTATTTCTTTTGTGTATTGGGGTGACTTACCACTCATGTCAAACGCAGCTTCAGAGCATGGTTCTGAAGTTGATAATTTGATGATGATCTCCATGATTGTAATTTTTACCGTGCAAATCATCACCCAGTTTTTACTCCACTATTTTGCTTTTAAATACCGAGGAGAAAAAGGTAAGAAAGCCTTATACTTTGCTGATCATAATACCTTAGAAGCCGTCTGGACCATTATTCCTGTTATTGTTTTGGCAGGACTGATTATTTATGGGCTCTTCACTTGGAATTCGATTATGAATATTGATGAAGATGCTGATCCAATGGTTGTAGAGCTTTATGCGCAGCAATTTGGATGGACCGCACGTTATGCAGGTCAGGATAATGTTTTAGGATTGGCTAACGTAAGATTGATTGATATTGATAGAGCGAATGTCTTAGGTATTGATGAAGCAGATCCTAATGCTGAAGATGATATTATTGTAAAGGAATTGCATTTGCCAGTTGGCAAGCCTGTACTTTTTGAAATACGCTCCCAAGATGTATTGCACTCGGCTTACATGCCACATTTTAGAGCACAAATGAATTGCGTGCCTGGAATGATCACGAAATTTGGATTTACACCAACCATTACCACAAAGGAAATGCGTGAAACTCCCGAAATGATTGATAAAGTTCAAAACATCAACAATATACGCGCTGATAAGAGCAAAGAGCTTATGGCCAAAGGTGAAGAGGAGCTTGACCCTTATGAATTCCATTTTCTTTTACTCTGTAACAAGATTTGTGGGAAGTCTCACTATAATATGCAAATGAATATTATTGTAGAAACCCAAGAAGAGTACGATGCTTGGATTGCTGAACAAAAGACCTTCAAAGAATCATTGAAATAATAATAACATCGTTTTAAACAAGTATATATAGATTATGTCAACACACGCAGTAGATATTCACGCACATGACGACGGTCACGGACATCATCAAAAGGAAACCTTTATAACCAAATATATCTTTAGTCAAGATCATAAAATGATCGCTAAGCAATATTTGATTACGGGAACACTTATGGGAATCATTGGTGTAATGATGTCTCTAATGTTCCGTATCCAGATTGCATGGCCTGAAGAACCAAATATTCTTTTTGAAGCTTTATTAGGCAAATGGGCGCCAGGCGGAGTCATGGATGCAGATATGTATTTGGCCTTAGTAACCATCCATGGGACAATCATGGTGTTCTTCGTGTTAACGGCCGGTTTGAGTGGAACTTTTAGTAACCTATTGATTCCTTATCAAATTGGAGCCCGAGATATGGCATCAGGATTTATAAATATGTTGTCCTATTGGATATTCTTCGTGTCTTGTATCATTATGATGGGGTCGTTGTTTCTTGAAGCTGGTCCCGCTGCTGCAGGATGGACAATTTATCCTCCTTTGAGTGCCTTACCAATGGCTCAGCCAGGTTCAGGATGGGGGATGACACTTTGGTTGATATCCATGGCGTTATTTATTGCGCAATCTTTATTGGGATCATTGAACTATATTGTGACTGTTATAAACATGCGTACTAAAGGCATGTCAATGACAAGATTACCTTTAACTGTTTGGGCGTTTTTTGTAACTGCAATCATCGGTGTGGTATCCTTCCCAGTATTATTATCAGCCGCCTTATTATTGATTATGGATAGAAGTTTTGGAACGTCCTTCTTCTTATCAGATATTTTTATACAAGGTGAAGTCTTGCATTACCAAGGTGGTTCACCCGTACTTTTTGAGCATTTATTCTGGTTCTTGGGCCACCCTGAGGTTTATATTGTAATTCTACCTGCGATGGGATTAGTATCAGAAATTTTGGCGACCAACTCCCGAAAACCGATTTTTGGTTATCGTGCGATGGTGGCTTCCATTTTGGCAATCGCATTTTTATCTACAATTGTTTGGGGTCACCATATGTTCGTTTCAGGAATGAATCCGTTCTTGGGATCGGTGTTCACATTTACAACGCTATTGATTGCGATACCTTCTGCCGTCAAGGCCTTTAACTGGATAACCACCATTTGGAAAGGAAATATTCAGATGAATCCCGCTATGTTGTTCGCCATTGGTTTTGTATCTACATTTATCACAGGAGGATTGACAGGAATTATTGTTGGAGACAGTGCTTTGGACATTAACGTGCATGATACGTATTTCGTTATTGCCCACTTCCACTTGGTTATGGGAATCTCAGCCATCTACGGTATGTTTGCAGGAATTTACCATTGGTATCCAAAGATGTTTGGAAGAATGATGAATAAAAACTTAGGATATATTCACTTCTGGATTACTGCGATCTCTGCTTATGGTGTATTCTTCCCGATGCACTTTATCGGAATGGCAGGATTACCTAGACGTTATTATACCAACTCGGCATTCCCCTTGTTTGATGATCTAACCGATGTGAATATTGTAATTACCGTATTTGCATTAATTGGAGGAGCGATACAACTTGTTTATCTATATAACTTCTTCGTTAGTATTTTCTATGGTAAGAAAGCAACTCAGAATCCGTGGAGATCGACAACATTGGAGTGGACAACCCCTGTAGAACACATTCATGGCAACTGGCCAGGAGAAATCCCTCATGTATATCGTTGGTCTTATGATTATAGTAAGCCAGGACATGATGATGACTTCGTACCGCAAAACGTTCCTTTAAAGGAAGGTGAAGAGGAAATGCAGCATTAACCAACAATTCCTGCGCAGGCAGTAATGTTATAATAAATAATCAAGGACCTTTGGATTGAGTTATCATTCTGAAGGTCTTTTTTATTAGTGTTGTTTTATATAATTGCGATTGATTAATCTTGGCTTTCTGTAAAACGAGATTGCCGACTTCGCGGGAATAAATTCGAGACTGGAGGAATATCATAAACATTATTATATCATAAGCCTTTCTGAATAAGAAGGGCTTTTTGTTTATCTTTGTTTTGGGACAAGCTCTTATGACATCTATGGGCTTAGCTTTACAAACATTTTATTTAATGACTAAAGAGATTCCCGCTTTCGCGAGAACTAAACATGAACGATAACCTAAACCCCTCCAACGATAACTTTTCACCAGAAGAATTTGATGTTGAAAAAAAACTGAGACCACTATCCTTTGATGATTTTACAGGTCAAGAACAAGTGTTGGATAACTTAAAGATTTTTGTAGAAGCCGCCAACCAAAGAGACGAAGCTTTGGACCATACTTTGTTTCATGGCCCTCCAGGTCTCGGAAAAACCACGTTAGCTCACATTTTAGCGAGCGAATTGGGTGTGGGCATCAAAGTTACTTCTGGGCCAGTATTGGACAAACCAGGCGATCTTGCGGGGCTTTTGACCAATCTCGATGAACGTGATGTTTTGTTTATTGATGAAATTCATCGACTGAGTCCAATTGTTGAAGAATATCTGTATTCCGCTATGGAAGACTACAAGATCGATATCATGATTGAGTCCGGACCAAATGCCAGAACAGTTCAAATTAACCTGAACCCGTTTACATTAATTGGTGCCACTACCCGTTCCGGATTATTGACGTCCCCAATGCGGGCCCGTTTCGGGATCCAAAGCAGATTGCAATACTACAACACCGAATTATTGACCACCATCACCCAGCGTAGTGCTTCTATTTTGAATGTTCCCATTTCTATGGAAGCTGCTGTTGAAATTGCTGGTAGAAGTAGAGGTACACCAAGAATTTCCAACGCCTTATTGCGTCGTGTTCGGGATTTTGCACAAATAAAAGGGAATGGCAATATTGATATTGCCATAGCCAGATTTGCACTTAAAGCCTTGAATGTGGATGCGCACGGTCTTGATGAAATGGATAATAAAATTTTGTTGACCATTATAGAAAAATTTAAGGGCGGACCGGTAGGGATTACCACTCTGGCGACCGCAGTAAGTGAAAGTGCTGAAACTATCGAAGAGGTCTACGAACCTTTTTTAATCCAGCAAGGGTTTATCATGCGTACCCCGCGTGGCAGGGAAGTGACTGAATTGGCGTACAGACATCTCGGAAAAATAAAGGGTAGTACGCAGGGAGGATTGTTCCCATAACTTATTAAAAGTTAACTTTAGTACTTCCATAATTTTTTTGTGAATATTCGTGATCCCGATAGATGGGAATCTGCCTAAAATTTTACCCAAAACAATGGCGTCAAATAAAGAAATTCCTTCAGTTCCGTTAATTAGTTTTCTAAAGCATTCTTTGGAAATCCTAAAGAACCCCTTGAATTTTCACCATGCCAATTTTACTGCAAAGGGCGATACGTTTAAACTGAAAATTGGTTTCTCCACAGAGATTGTTTTTTCGCGTGATGCAGCCTTTGCCGAATATGTCCTTCAAAAAAATCAACGCAACTATACCAAGTCTAAAATCCAAACGGAAGACTTGGTCAAATATGTCGGGAAAGGACTGCTGACTTCTGAAGGTGAATTATGGAAAAAGCAACGGCAACTCATCCAACCGGCATTTCATAAAAAACAATTGGCTCATCTGTTGGATAAAATTCAAGGAGCCATTCTCTTGGAATATGAACATATTGAAATTGATAAAACTATCGATGTGTTCCCCGTTTTTAACGATCTCGCTTTTCAAACCGTCGTTAAATCTTTGTTCAGTAGCGCGGCAGATGCTGAAGATATCAGCCGATTACAATATATAACGGAAGCTGCACAGAAAATGTTGGTCAGAGAACTTAGGCAACCTTATTTAGGCTGGTGGTTTAAAGCAAGTGGCACCATAGAAAAACATTTGGAACTGACTCGGGAAGCACGACAAATCCTTAAAAACATTGTAAAGACGCGACGCGATTCTGATGAAAAGCATGGCGATTTGTTGGATATGCTTTTGGAAGCGCACTATGACGACGGGAGTTTTATGGAAGAAGAACAGCTGATAGATGAAATCTTAATACTGTTTATCGCAGGACATGAAACGACTTCCAATGCCTTAACTTTTATTTTTCAACTCTTGGCGAAGCATCCTGAATGGCAAGAGAAAATTTACCAAGAAAATATCCAAATCACCAAAGAATCTGAAGACTTGATGCATTTGGTGACTTCATCGAAAATCTGTCAGCAAGTCATTGAAGAAGCGATGCGTTTATATCCTCCTGTATATTTTATTGATCGGGTAAATATTGAAGAAGATGAGTTTAATAATTTGATCTTTAAAAAAGGTTCAAACCTATTATTTTCTATTTATGAGATTCACCGTCACCCAGAATTGTGGGAAAGGGCAAACGAATTTTTACCTGATCGTTTTGAAGACGGTGGACGAAAATTCTCATCCCAATATTTCCCATTTGGCGCCGGTCCAAGAAAATGTATCGGGAATAATTTTGCTATGTTTGAGATGATTATTGCCGTCACTGAACTGGTTAAAAACTATAACATAGCGGCCGAATTTGACACTATAGAGATCACGCCTTTAATTGCGTTAAAGCCTAAGAACGCTTTTTTAAGATTTGAAAGCAGAAATAAGTGATAAACAACAAATCCAAATACAGCCAACTCATAAAAACTGAAGCCAAACGTCTCGGTTTCATGTCTTGTGGTATCAGTAAAGCTCAGTTTTTGGAAGAAGAAGCACCGCGACTCGAAAAGTGGTTAAAGAATAACATGCATGGCGAAATGCAGTACATGGAAAATCATTTTGATAAGCGTCTTGATCCAACAAAACTTGTGGAAGGCTCAAAATCCGTCATTTCCCTATTACTGAATTATTATCCGGAGGAAACTCAAATTGAAAACACCTATAAGCTCTCAAAGTACGCTTACGGTACAGATTATCATTTTGTAATCAAGGATAAGCTAAAAGAACTTTTAAATTTTATCACTGAAGAAATCGGCGAAGTCAGTGGTCGTGCCTTTACCGATTCTGCACCTGTTTTGGATAAGGCGTGGGCGGCTAAATCAGGATTGGGATGGGTTGGCAAACACACCTTGTTATTGACCCAACAAACGGGCTCATTTTATTTCGTAGGGGAATTGATCATTGATTTGGAGTTGGACTACGATTCACCAACAACCGATCATTGTGGCACCTGTACAAAATGCATCGATGCCTGTCCTACCCAAGCCATTACGGAACCTTACGTGGTTGATGGCAGCAAATGCATCTCGTATTTTACCATAGAATTAAAAGATAAAATCCCCAACGATTTTAAAGGCCAATTTGACGATTGGATGTTTGGCTGCGATATCTGCCAGGATGTGTGTCCGTGGAATCGCTTTTCAAAAGCACATAGCGAACCCTTGTTCAATCCGCACCCAGAATTATTGTCCATGACCAAAAAAGATTGGGAAGAAATTACTGAAGATGTATTTAAGGACCTCTTTAAAAAATCACCGGTGAAACGGACTAAGTTCGAGGGTTTGACGCGGAATATCCAATTCCTGAGAAAGTAGGAATCTTAATTTTTTGTGGTCGAAATTTAGAATTGAGACAAAAAACATTAAATTCTTTGAGTAAACCTGATGATTTTTCCCCTAATCCCTAATCCCTAATCCCTAATCCCACTGCCTCAATTATACCAAACCGGCGTCGGCTTCCCCAAATCAAAATCCTGAAATCCAAAATCTTTAGTTTCATATGCATTCGTTTTGAAAATATTATTCCCTTTCCCTGGAATCTGTGGATAAAAAGAAAATGACACTTGAAAAGAACTGAACACTAAATAATCATTTCTGATAATAAAACCGGCGCCAAAAGAACTGTATAACTTGCTCTTAAAAATGGACTCATCTTCGTTGCCCAAAGCAGCAGCATTAATGTTAATATAGGGGTTCAATCGAAATCCCAACACTTCCCAAGGGGAGTAAAACTGCGTTTGTAAGGAAAGCACATATTTCTTAGTCCCCATAAGATCACTATCAAATCCCGGAATACCAGCACCTTTTTTTAGGTCGAATTTGTTGTTATAAACACCTCTGAATTTATTCTCTTTGTCTATAGTAATCTGATCGCCTTCCGATGGTAATCTGTTTGTGCCAATAAGAATCTGAGGTTTTACAAACTGACGCATTTTCCAATCGTTGCCCAAAGAAATCAATTTTGTAAAGTAATTGGCCTGTAAAGAAAGTGTTGTTTGTTCCAGATGGCTATGATCCACAAAAGTTCCGATTTCAAAACTGGTGCTCAAATAACCCCATTTGAAATAATTTCCATGGGATGCTTTGGCTCCAAGATACATGCGGTTGTGCTGGTTTTTTCTTTGGTAACCTCCAGTTACAGCATATACAGTACCAATTGGAACATCTTCGATAGTGCCATCCCTAAAAATATAATCGTCCTTTACGAACTGTCGTGATGCAATACCCAAGCTTCCTAAATAAAACGATTCGTTCGCAAAATATCCAATACTGTCATAGGCCGCAGTTGGCCGTTCTTTATACCCTACATGCAAATATCTCAAACTGCTAATGAGATTAGTGGTTCGTTCCTTTTCTGAAGGGCCATCAAATATTTTAAAAGCATGGCCACCCCAAAAATCTTGGGTCATATATTTAAATTTCTGTAAATCAGATTCGCCTTGGGCATCTTCTAAATATTCCTCCCTAAATTGTTCATCAAGATAAACCCCTCCAGCCCAGCGTGCAAATGGGGAATAGAAAGGACGTTCAACATCTAAGACTTTGCTATAATAGCCATCTAGATTAATTTTATAAGCCAAATTGGTTTCAATAAATGTGTTATTAATGTTGGGCACTCTATAATTCATATCATAACCATAGTTGCCGTCTTCCAAACTTTTGGTAACACTATTGTTGAACTCATGTCCAAACCCAAGGAAATTCCGGTTTTTCAGCCTCACCTTAGTTTTTGAAGTAGAAATGCTGGCCGATGGGATTAAACTCCAAGAGTCCAAGACTTCGATATGAAGATCAATGGAATCTTTTGAGGTTTCAACATTTTTAGCCGTGACTTCAACCCGTCTTATATAACTCTGTGACCTAATCAAACGTTCGGATTCGTTTAATAACAGCGTGTCTAACGGAGTGTTTTCCTCAATGAGCAAGGTGTTTCTTATGGCGAAGGCTTTCGTTTTTATATGAACAAAATTCCCCGTTTTTTCTATCCAACTGTTTGCGGTTTGGGTACTGTCTGTAAATGAAAATCCAAAAGGATCATGACTTTCAACAGTGATATTTCGGATGATTTTTCCTTCAAAGGGTGCTAAATTTTGCTTCGGGCGGTTTTGCGGAGATTTTACCGGTCTTTTTGTAGTAGATCTAAAAATTAATTTATGAAGCGTTTTGGTGAACTTTCTTTTTTCTGAATAGTCTTCTATCTTTTTGTACATAGAGTCCTTCTTGGTTACGGGTACTTGTGCCTCAACCATAGTATGGAAAAAGAGAAATAAAAGGATGAAAAATAAAACTTTCAAGCGCATCAGTAAAAGTGGGGTTCAAAAAAATACATCACAAATATAATCCAATTCAAGAGGTTAAAAATATAAATTATTAGTGAAATTCTGTTTTTGAAATTGGATGTTTTTTGGATATCGCCATAGGTTTAAAATGATTCTGGAATTAATCTCGCTGTTTCTAAAGTCGCCCGTGTGGCTGTCTTTAGTTCTTGAACGGATACATTCGTTTTTCAAATATATTAATCAAACTATCGTCTAAGTGGCACGCATTGAAAATTAGTTCTTCAGCCAAAATCGTGTTACCTAAAGAAAATTATACCAAATCCAATTAATGTCATATTTCTTTTCTCATAAAACAGTTACCTTTGTTCTTTAGCTAAAAATTTTAATTTTTATGAGTAAACAGAGCAAACGTAGAGAAGCATTAGTATATCATGCAAAACCAACTCCAGGAAAAATAGAGGTGGTTCCTACAAAAAAATACGCAACACAACGCGATTTGTCTTTGGCCTATTCTCCAGGTGTTGCAGAACCCTGTTTAGAAATTGCCAGAGATGTCAATAATGTCTATAAATATACAGCCAAAGGCAATTTAGTGGCCGTAATTACCAATGGTACCGCCGTTCTAGGCCTTGGAAATATTGGTCCTGAAGCATCAAAACCGGTAATGGAGGGTAAAGGTCTACTTTTTAAGATTTTTGCTGACATTGATGTTTTTGATATTGAGATTGGTACTGAAAATGTCGAGGAATTTATCCAGACAGTTAAGATGATTTCACCAACTTTTGGTGGGATTAATCTGGAAGATATCAAAGCACCTGAAGCTTTTGAAATTGAGCGGCGTTTGAAGGAAGAATTGGATATTCCCGTAATGCACGATGATCAACATGGTACGGCAATCATTTCAGCGGCAGCATTATTGAATGCCTTGGAGCTTGCCGATAAAAAAATTGATGAGGCTCAAATTGTCATCAGTGGTGCTGGTGCAGCGGCTATTTCATGTACCCGTTTGTACCAAGCTTTTGGTGCGAAACGTGAAAATATTGTAATGTGTGACAGCAAAGGGGTCATCAGACAAAACAGAACAAATTTAACTTCAGAAAAAGCAGAATTCGCAACCCATCGTGAGATCGAAACCCTTGATGATGCCATGAAGGATGCCGATGTGTTCATTGGTTTATCCACATCAAATGTTGTATCTCCTGAAATGTTATTGTCGATGGCAGACAATCCTATCGTCTTTGCCATGGCCAATCCAGATCCTGAAATTGAATATCAATTGGCCATAGATACACGAAAGGATATCATTATGGCAACAGGACGTTCTGACCATCCTAACCAAGTGAATAACGTTCTTGGATTTCCATATATTTTTAGGGGTGCTTTAGATGTAAGGGCCACTAAAATTAACGAGGCCATGAAAATGGCTGCGGTTGAAGCCCTTGCTAGTTTGGCAAAACAGAATGTGCCCGAACAAGTGAATATTGCCTATGGCGAAACCCGTTTGACCTTTGGTAGGGATTATATAATTCCAAAACCTTTTGATCCGCGTTTAATTATAGAAGTACCTCCGGCTGTAGCGCAAGCGGCAATGGATAGTGGCGTTGCCAAGGAGCCGATAACGGATTGGAATAAATACCGAGATCATTTAAGGGAACGTTTGGGCTCTGATAATAAAATTGTCAGGTTGTTGACCAATAGAGCAAAAATGGACCCTAAACGCGTGGTTTATGCAGAAGCAGATCATTTGGATGTCTTAAAGGCCGCACAGATCGCATACGATGAAGGAATTGCCATTCCGATTTTGTTGGGAAGAAGAGAAACCATTCTGAGTTTAATGGCTGAAATTGAATTTGACGCCAAGGTTGAAATCATCGACCCTAAAAGCGATGAAGAAGAAATACGTCGCAATAGATATGCAGAAGTATATTGGTCACAACGCAAGCGCAAAGGGGTCACACTTTATTCGGCTCAAAAGCTGTTGAGAGAACGTAATTATTTTGCCGCAATGATGGTTAATGAAGGCGATGCAGATGCTTTGATTTCTGGATTTTCAAGAAGTTATCCAACCGTGGTCAAACCTATGTTGGAACTCATTGGTTTGGCAAAAGGCGCCACTCGTATTGCTACAACAAACCTTATGATGACCCGTCGTGGGCCTATGTTCTTGAGTGATACCTCAATCAATATTGATCCACCGGCGGAAGATTTGGCTACCATTGCACAAATGACCGCCAGAACGGTAAGAATGTTTGGAATGGAGCCGGTTATGGCTATGATCTCATTTGCTAACTTCGGATCTTCTCCAAGTCCGAAAGCAACAAAAGTTAGGGACGCCGTGAAAATTTTGCATGAGACCAGCCCTAATTTGTTGGTTGATGGAGAGTTGCAAACGGATTTTGCCCTCAATCAAGAAATGCTTCAAGAGAATTTTCCGTTTTCAAGATTGGCTGGTAAAAAAGTCAACACACTTATTTTCCCAAATTTAGATTCGGCAAACATCACTTATAAACTTTTGAAAGAACTCAATGGTGCGGAATCCATTGGGCCAATCATGATGGGCATGCGCAAACCAGTGCATATTTTGCAATTGGATGCCAGTGTTGATGAAATTGTCAACATGACCGCGATTGCAGTTATTGATGCACAACAAAAAGAGAAAAGAGAACAAGAAATGAAAGCGGCTTTAGAAAAAGAATCAGCTTTGTAATGAAAATAATTTTATTACATTTGAGTCTTTAACTAAAGCCAATACATGATTACACATATTCAAGGGAAACTTGTTGAAAAAAATTTAACTGATGTTGTAATTGATTGCAATGGCGTAGGCTATCTTGTCAATATATCACTGCACACCTATTCTCAAATTCCAGAAGGCGACTTTCTTAAACTATACACCTATTTACAGGTTAAGGAAGACTCGCATTCTTTGTTTGGTTTTTCTTCAAAAGCTGAGCGTGAGATTTTTAAATTGTTGATTTCGGTGAGTGGCGTAGGCGCCAGTACCGCTCGTACCATGCTGTCTTCTTTGACTCCAAAACAAGTTAGGGAAGGAATAGCGCATGGTGATGCGGCATTAATGCAATCCGTCAAAGGTATTGGTGCAAAAACTGCGGCCCGTATCATTTTGGATTTGAAGGATAAAGTGCTGAAGATTTATGATATTGACGATGTTTCGACAATTAGAAACAATACTCACAAAGATGAAGCGTTATCTGCTTTAGAAGTTCTCGGATTTGTACGAAAACAAGCAGAACGTGTGGTCGAGAAAATAGTTGCCAATCAACCCGATGCAAACGTAGAAGTCATTATAAAAGAAGCATTAAAAAATTTATAACCGATTTTGAGTACAACCAACCCTAGCTTATCATTATCATTAAAACGTTTATGGCTCATAGGCTTGACTTTAGTTATAGGTCATATTGGGTTTTCTCAAGTCATACCAACAGGGCAGGATTCTACTAAAACTGGACACGTATTGGGCAGTATCAAAATGCCAAATCCTAACAGCATTGTATCCAAGTACACCTACGATCCACATACGGATCGTTATATTTTTACACAAACCGTCGGAAGTTTTAATATCAACCATCCTTTAATTCTGACACCAAAGGAATATCAACAATTGGTGCTTGAAGAAAATCTAAAGAATTACTACAAACAAAAAGTTGATGCTGCCGAAGGCAAAAAAGAGGGTACTGAGGACCAACAGAAGAATTTACTTCCTGAATTTTACGTCAACTCCAGTTTTTTTGAAACTCTTTTTGGGGGCAATACCATTGAGGTCATTCCTCAAGGTTCGGTAGAAATGGATTTGGGTGTTTTGTTTACCAAACAGGACAATCCCTCATTTTCTCCACGTAATCGAAGCAATTTCACCTTTGATTTTGACCAACGTATCAGTTTGAGTTTATTGGGTAAAGTGGGCACACGACTTCAAGTAACGGCCAATTATGATACCCAATCTACTTTCGATTTTCAAAACTTGATCAAGTTGGAATACACACCAACCGAAGATGATATTGTCAGAAAGATTGAAGTTGGTAACGTGAGTATGCCACTCAATAGTTCGTTAATTACAGGAGCTCAAAGCTTATTTGGTGTCAAAACCGAACTGCAATTTGGAAAGACCAAAGTAACCGCAGTATTTTCAGAGCAAAAATCGCAATCGCGTTCTGTAGTTGCGCAAGGTGGTGGTACGCTTGAAGAGTTTTCATTCTACGCCCGAGATTATGACGAAAACCGACACTTTTTCCTCTCACATTATTTTAGGGAACGCTATGATGTTGCTTTAGAACGGTATCCACATATCAATAGTAATGTCCAAATTACTCGTATTGAGGTTTGGGTGACCAATAGAAGCAACCAAACGGACAACGTTCGGAATGTTGCCGCTTTCCAAGATCTTGGAGAATCACAGCGTGTAGGTTCTACGGTGAATATTTTAAGACCAGGACCACTTCCAGACAATAAGAACAATGGTTTTGATCCGACCAATATTGGTGGTGCAGGTTCTAACTTAAACAATGCGGTAAGAGATATTACCCGAGTGGAACAAGGGATAAATATTCCGGCCAATGAAGGTTTTGACTTTGGAAAATTGGAAAATGCCAAAAAGCTGACTGAAGGGTATGATTATACACTTCAAACTCAGTTAGGGTATATCTCCTTGAACCAACGTTTGCAGAATGATGAAGTTTTGGCCGTGGCGTTCCAATATACTGTTGGAAGTAATGTTTATCAGGTTGGAGAGTTTGCCAATGATGGCGTTGAGGCTACAGGATCGTCAACCGATCCAGTTTCAGGAAATACAGTGGTCAATAATAATAACCTGATCCTAAAAATGCTGAAAAGTGCCATCACTAACGTGAATCAGCCTATTTGGGATTTAATGATGAAAAATATTTATGATTCTGGCGCCTATCAACTGAGTCAGGAAGATTTTAAATTGAATATTTTTTATACAGAATCTTCAGCGTTAAACTATATTAAACCTGTTGATGGCACTACGTTTCCGCCGTATGACAATAATACTTCAGATCCTTCTGATGACACAGAAATAACAGAAACTCCATTAATCAGGCTTTTTCATTTAGACCGATTGAACTATAACAACGATCCACAACAAAATGGCGATGGCTTTTTTGATTTCGTACCAGGGATTACGGTCTTGCCCCAAAACGGGAAGATCATTTTTACAAAAGTAGAACCTTTCGGAAAATATTTATTTGATGTCTTGGCGGATCCTGCCTATCCATCAGATTATAATGACCCAACCTATACCAACCCGAATCAGGAAAAATATGTCTATGATATTCTTTACAAAGGTACAAAAACAGCTGCGCTAGAGGAATCAGAAAAAAATAAATTCCAATTAAAAGGGCGCTACAAGTCGTCAGGAGGTGAAGGAATTGCCATTGGCGCATTTAACGTGCCAAGAGGTTCTGTAAAAGTTACCGCTGGTGGACGTGTACTGGTAGAAGGCGTGGACTATACCGTAAACTATCAATTGGGCCGTGTTGAAATTTTGGATCAGGCATTAAAGGCCTCCAATACACCCATCAATGTATCGGTTGAAAATAATGCGGTTTTTGGTCAACAGACCAAGCGTTTTACAGGATTGAATGTTGAACACCAATTCAGTGAAAATTTCGTGTTGGGTGGAACCTTCTTAAATCTTAACGAGCGTCCAATTACCCAAAAAGCCAATTATAATAGTGAATCCATTAATAATACCATTTTTGGATTTAATGGGAATTATTCTACAGAAGTGCCATTCTTAACCCGATTGGTAAACAAATTACCAAATATTGATACCGATGTTCCTTCCAACCTTTCTGTAAGAGGGGAATTTGCTTACCTTCTTCCGGGAGCACCAAAAGGCGCGAATTTTCAGGGTGAGGCCACGGCTTATGTTGATGATTTTGAAGGTTCTCAAGGAAGTATTGATTTGTTATCACCTCATTCTTGGTTTTTATCGAGTCGGCCTAAAGGTTTGGGATTAACACCTAATGAGGATGACATTGGAACGCAAAACGGTTTCAATAGAGCGCACTTGAACTGGTACACCGTTGACCCTATTTTTTACAGTAATCAACGACCAAGCGGGATTACAGACAATGATGTGTCCAACTTGTACACCAGACGCGTGTTTATTGATGAAATCTTCCCAGAAAGAGATTTGGTGCAAGGACAGAATACTTACATTCCAACCTTAGATTTGGCCTATTACCCAACCGAAAGAGGACCCTATAATTTTCAGTCTCAAAATATTGATTACCCAAATACCTTAACGTCACCACAAAATAGCTGGGCGGGAATTACGCGTGCTATTACCAGCACCGATTTTGAACAGGCGAACGTTGAGTATATTGAGTTTTGGGTTCAAGATCCATTCTTGGACAACACGTCCAATCCTGGAGGAAAATTACTCCTAAATCTTGGTAATATATCAGAAGACATTATTAAGGACGGTAAAAAACAATATGAAAACGGCCTGCCAGAAAATGGAGATATTAGCGGTTTGCAAGTCACTGATTTTGGAACCGTTGTCCCGCGTAACCAGTCATTAATTTATGCGTTTTCAAGTACGGGTCAAAATCGTGCCAATCAGGATGTAGGCTATGATGGGTTTGATGATGCTGAAGAAATCGCAAGATTCGGCTCACAATTTGGTCCTGATCCTTCAAATGACAATTACACTTATTTCCTTCAAGCAGATGGCGATATCTTTGATCGCTATAAAAAATATAATGGCTCAGAAGGAAATTCACCAGACACATTTTCAGATACCAACCGAGGTTCCACGACGCACCCTGATGTAGAAGATATTAACAGAGATAACACAATGAACACGATTGATAGTTATTATGAAT
Organism: Gelidibacter gilvus; assembly: GCF_004115975.1. GTDB lineage: Bacteria > Bacteroidota > Bacteroidia > Flavobacteriales > Flavobacteriaceae > Gelidibacter > Gelidibacter gilvus. The sequence continues at coordinate 869,595 of NZ_SDDZ01000001.1, forward strand.
ATGAAATTGACATCACGCGGGCAAGTTTGGACAATCCCAACAACGTCTTGATCAACGATGTAAAGACCAGAAACATCACCTTGCCTAACGGTGATAATCGCAATGTAAGATGGTACCAATTTAGAATTCCAATTGATGCCTCAACAAGAGCCATTGGTGGGATTTCTGATATCAGATCTGTACGTTTTGCAAGAATGTATCTTAAAGGATTTTCTGAAACGACCATTATGCGTTTTGCAACTTTGGATTTAGTAAGAAGTGATTGGAGACGCTATTCTCTAGATTTGGATAACAATCCGAACAATAACAGTGCGGACGCTTCATTTAGTGTTGGTGTCGTAGGTTTACAAGAAAACGAAGGTAATTACGTTCTGCCTCCAGGAGTGGAGTTGGAGCAACGTAACAATAACAACAATATTATCAGGGAAAACGAACAATCGTTGGTGGTTGAAGTGTGTGAACTGGAAGCTGATGATTCTCGAGGGGTTTATAAAAACATCAGCATTGACATGCGTCAGTATAAAAAACTGAAAATGTTCATGCATGCCGAAGCTTTGGAAGGAAGAACGTTAAATCCCGGTGAAATGATTGGGTTTATCAGAATGGGTAATGACTTCACCCAAAACTTCTATGAGATACAAGTGCCTTTAAACGTTGTTGCCGGAACTGCGCGAGATCAGGTATGGCCTTCTGAAAATGAAATAGACATCACCTTGGAGATTTTACAGACCATCAAAGCCTTGGGCATTAGTGACGGTTCTTTGTCCAATCAAGACCCAACAGTTTATAACGTCACCCCATCGGGCCCTGAACTTGTGTCCTCAGGAGATAACTTTGAGGTTGGTGAAACCCGTGTTTCCATAAAAGGAAATCCTAATTTTGGAGATATTAGGGTGCTTATGGTTGGGGTCAAAAACAACACTACGGCTACCAATGTATGTGGGAAAGTATGGTTTAATGAGCTCCGTCTTTCAGATTTGGATAATGAAGGGGGTTGGGCCGCCATATTAAGTATGGACTCAAATATTGCCGATTTTGCAAATATCAGTGCAACAGGGAGACAAAGTACAGTGGGTTTTGGAAGTCTAGAGCAACGGCCAAATGAGCGCAGTAGAGAAGATGTGAAACAATATGATGTGGTCACCAATATGAATCTTGGTCAATTATTGCCTAAGAAGTGGGGCATACAGCTTCCGTTCAACTACGCTCAAAGTGAAGAAATGGTGACACCTAAATATGATCAGTTTTATAATGATTTAACGTTGGATTCACGACTTGAAGCCGCAAGTTCATCTGAAGAAAAAGATCAGATCTTAGAGCAGTCGGAAGATTTTACAAAACGCAGGAGCATCAATTTTATTGGTGTCAGAAAACAACGTACTGGTGATGAAAAACCACGTTTCTATGATGTGGAGAATTTGACTTTTAATTATTCTTATAATAAAGTACACCATCGCGATTTTGAAATTGAAAATGCCTTAGATCAAAATGTCAGAACCGGCGTTAACTATGCTTATAATTTCAATCCGATAACTATTGAGCCGTTCGCTAAAAATGATTCCATCTTTAAAAACAGGTACGCTAAAATCTTGAAAGATTTTAACTTCAATCTATTGCCAAATAGTTTTACGGTCAATTCCGATATTTTGCGTCAGTTCAACAAGCAGAAGTTTAGAGAGGTAGAACTGGGCGGGAGTAATATTGGCTTGGAAGAATTGTTCCGAAGAAACTACCGATTCGATTTTCAGTACGCCATCAATTATAAGCTAACAAAATCATTGAGTTTTAATTTTACGGCAAATAACACCAACATCGTCAGAAACTATTTTGTTGATGATATCATTAACGGCAAACAAGATCCTTCGCTTGATATATGGGATGGTTTCTTTGATTTAGGTGATCCAAATATTCAAAATCAACAACTCCAACTCAATTATGAGATTCCATTATACAAGATTCCTACCTTTAGTTTCTTAAAAGCGACGTATTCCTATACGGGCGATTTCCAATGGCAAAAAGGATCGGATTTGAACAATAATTTGCCTTTGTTTGATGAAACTACGGGAACAACAAATAATTATAATCTCGGGAATTCCATACAGAACGCTAATACACATAATATCAATTCCACCTTAAATATGGAAACGCTTTATAAATATGTGGGATTGGTCAGAAAGGATGTTAGGAAAACCACAGCTCGAGGAGCTACGCCAGCAGGTATAGAAAGAAAAGGCGACTCGGCCACTAGGGAAAAGGTTGTAGATGAAACAAGCGTAGGTACAAAGGTGTTCAATACTTTTGTTGATATTGCCACCATGGTAAAGCGCTTGCAAATCAACTATAGTGAAAACAACGGGACCTTTTTACCAGGGTATTTAAGAACCCCAGGGTTCATCGGAACACTTAAGCCAACTTTTGGTTACACTTTTGGAAGTCAGAGCGATATTAGAGATATGGTGGCGAGAAATGGATGGTTGACCGTTTATCCCGATTTCAATCAGCAATATACTGAGGTTACTAACCGTAGTTTGGATGTCTCCGCGAATATCGAAGTCATAAAAGATTTAAAAATTGATTTGATCGGTAGCAGAATGTATTCTGAAAACACCAATGAGAACTTTAATGCCTCAGATACCAATGGAGATGGATTGAGTGATGTTTACAATTCATTGATTACAAATTCCTTTGGTAATTTCAATATTTCCACATCACTTATAAAAACAGCATTTAGTCCAAGTGACGAGACACAGTCTGCAGCTTTTGATGACTTTAGAGCGAATCGATTGGTAGTTGCGAGACGTTTGGCGCGCAATTTTTACGGCAATGATACGTATCCTGTAGATGCCCAAGGTTATCCAGTTGGGTTTGGAAAAAATAATCAAGCGGTGTTGTTGCCGTCATTTTTGTCGGCTTATCAAGGTTCCAATCCGGATAATGTAAGTTTGAGTGCCTTTAGGGATATTCCAATTCCTAACTGGACCTTAAAATATACCGGTTTGATGCGTTTAAAGTGGTTTAAGGACAAGTTCAAACGTTTTTCAGTAACACATGGGTACCGCTCAGGTTACACCATCAATCAATTCCGTAGCAATCTGGATTATGATGAAAACAATCCAGATGCACTTGATCAAGGAGGAAATTTTAAGAACGAGACCTTATTCAGCAACATCAACTTAGAAGAACAGTTTAGTCCGTTGATGAAATTGGATTTTGAGATGAAAAGTTCTGTAAAGATTATGGCAGAACTTAAAAAAGATAGAATCCTTTCTTTAAGTTTCGATAATAATTTATTGACAGAAATAAAAGGGAACGAATATATATTAGGATTGGGCTATCGCATTAAGAACGTAAGGATCCGATCAAAAATGGCCGGTCCTACCCAAATTATCACTGCTGATTTGAACATGATGGCCGATATTTCAGTGCGGGACAACAAAACCATTATTAGATACCTTGACTTAGAAGATAATCAAGTGACTTCGGGGCAAACAATTTGGGGCGTGAAATACAAAGCGGATTATGCCTTCAGTAAAAACCTCACTGGGATCTTCTATTTTGATTATACATTTTCTGAATATGCCATATCAACGGCATTCCCACAAACGACTATCAGATCGGGGATTACCTTGCGATATAATTTCGGCAATTAATTTTGATTAAAGGATTTTAAAAAAGTACATTTGCTTCACTATAAAATTTATTATACAATGAATATACCAGCACAATTAAAGTACACAAAAGACCATGAATGGATTAGCATTGATGGTGATGTTGCAACTGTAGGAATTACAGATTTCGCTCAGGGCGAATTAGGTGATATTGTCTATGTTGAAGTTGAAACTGTAGATGAAACTTTAGAAATGGATGAGATTTTTGGCACTGTTGAAGCAGTGAAAACAGTTTCTGATTTATTTTTGCCACTTTCAGGAGAGATTATTGAGTTCAATTCTGTTCTTGAGGATGAGCCAGAGAAAGTAAATTCAGATCCTTATGGTGAAGGTTGGATGATAAAAATTAAGATTTCTGATCCGTCCCAAGTTGCTAATTTGCTTTCAGCTGATGCCTACAAAGAGGTGATAAGTGCCTAAACAGTGGGCCTTGACCTTATTGGTGGTTTACGCCATAGTGCTTTTGGTGTTAAGCTTGGTAAGTATTGGTGGTTTTGAACCCCTTGGTTCATCTTTTGACGATAAGATTAATCATTTTGGAGCTTACTTCTTTTTGACCCTGTTCATTTTTAATTATTTCAAGACATTAAACCTAAAAAGAGGTCTTTTATACGCCTTAATTATTGCCTCAACCTATGGGGTTATAATGGAAGTCCTTCAAAAATACTTGACCAATGAAAGAATGTTTGATGTCTATGATATGATTGCCAATGCTTTTGGTGCAATTATTGCAGTACTCTTTGTAATTTTCTATAGAAAGTTAAAGTTAAAATAAATTAATCCCTTGCTTTTTTAACAAATTATTGGTTATTTTAGCATTCCTTAAACACTCTAAGCATATGGAACCGAAAAAAAATGTAAAAGCAGACGTTGGTAGAAATAGTTCTATCTATTTTTCCGTTGGTCTGGCTTTAATGTTATTGTTGACCAATCTGGCCATCAATTACAAAACTTACGACAAGTCGGATATTGATATCGGTATGATTAATATGGACGATGAATTGGAAGAAGAAATTCCAATTACTGAACAATTACAACAACCGCCACCACCGCCACCACCGCCACCAGTAGCTCCAGAAGAGATTGAGATTGTGGAGGATGAGAAAGAGGTTGAGGAAACGGTCATTGAATCTTCAGAAACAAATCAGGAAGAGGAAATCGCTAAAGTAGAAGATGTTGTTGTAGTAGAGGCTCCTGAAGAGGATATTGAGGTACCATTTGCCGTCATTGAAAACGTACCTGTGTTTCCAGGTTGTGAAAAAGAGGCTGGTAACAATGCTAAGAAACAATGTATGTCTGATAAGATTGCCCAGTTTGTGAATAAAAAATTCAATGTGGATTTGGCTTCTGAACTAGGTCTTTCGGGAAGGCAACGTATTAATGTGATCTTTAAGATTGATAAATCTGGTAATATTACCAACATTCAAGCAAGAGCACCGCATCCTGGTTTAGAGAAAGAAGCACAACGCGTTATCGCTTTGCTTCCTAAAATGTTACCTGGAAAGCAACGTGGTAAAGCGGTAACTGTACCGTATTCTCTACCTATTCTTTTCCAAGTACAAGATTAGAACATAAATGTTTAAAATATAGAACCCTGATGCGAAAGCTTCAGGGTTTCTTTTTTGCATTGGTTTATAATGTTCAGAATGTTATGTTAAGAAGTCTCTGAGAGAGAATTAAAAAATCCCGTCTAAATAAATAGGCGGGATTTTTTTTGGAACGCTTGTTGTGATTTTAGCATATTATTAACATTTTAAAACACACATATTATGAAGAATTTAAAAAACTCAAGTGAAGCTGCTGGTCAGAGCAACGAGCGCAATGTGAAACCACACAAACATGATGCAAATTTACGAAAGAACTCTTCGCTTTACTTTCAAGTGGGCTTGATTCTCTGTTTACTCTTTACCTATGGTCTTTTTGAAATGAATTTTGAAGCAAAGACTTATAATTCAGCAAGATTGGAATACCAGGATAAAGATGTTGAGGTGATGCCAACCAACTTTGTTTTGGAAAAGGAAGTGTTTGAAATGAAAAAGGATGTCACTGTAAATGTTCTTACCAAAGACCCGAATATTGAAGACAATGATTTTGTTGATGCTTTGCCAACTGAGCTTCTGACGGAAAGCCCAACTTTATCCATTGATCTCGCTAAGATTGATGATATTATTGTCCATAAGGCGGAAGACGATGATGACTTGGATTTAAAGATTTTCAGCACCCTTGGTGTTGAAAAAGCACCTGTTTATCCAGGTTGTGAATCTGAAAAAAACAATGAAGGCCGCTTAAAATGTATGTCCGATAAACTATCAAGACTTATCCAAAAGAAATTTGATAAAGATATGGTTTCAGACCTTGGGCTATCAGGAATTCAAAAAATAGATGTCGTTTTTAAAATTAACAAATATGGAAATGTAACAGAAATTCAAACCCGTGCCCCACGTCCTGAATTGGAGAAGGAGGCCAAAAGAGTGGTGGAGCAAATCCCAGTAATGATTCCTGGAAAACAAAGAGAGCACCCTGTGACTGTTCAGTATGTGCTACCTATCATTTTTAAAGTAGAATAATCATATATCGCATTATACGACTTGAACCGCTGTTAAATTTGATAGCGGTTTTTTTATGGCCTCATTTTGAAAAAAACAGTATCTTTCGTCCGGAATTAAAGCTTGTATTCATCTATGAAGAACTTCTTCTTAATTGTTTTTGTCAGTTTTCAACTCAATAGTTTTGCTCAGAATATTAAAATTTACGAAAAGCCTCCTGTTTTTATAGGTTGTGAAGATCAAACGATTGAAAATTTAAAAACTTGCTTTAATAATAAGCTTAACCAGTATATTTTCGAAAACTTTAAAGTGTCTCATGAAGTCGCTGACGACAGTTATAAGGGTAATGTGCAAGTCCTTTTTGAAGTTGACAAAGAGGGCCATGTTAGCGTCGTTTATGTTGATGCTATTTATGATGCGCTAAAGGATGAAACCAAACGGGTATTCCAATCTTTGCCAAAAATACAGCCTGGAACTTATAATGGGAAACCTACGTTTTATCAATATTCTTTGACCATTAAAATTCCTTTGGTTGATCCCGTACTCATGATAAATGCTGATTCCGCAGAACAGGACAACCTGAAGAAGTTTGTGGATCTTAATGAGATTGTTTCCAATGAGTTTGATAGCATCACCAAGAACATCAGCAAATATCAAGGTCTGGAATATACGAGTCAGTTAAACATTCCCTTCACCCATCAATACTATTCGCGTTTTGATGCCAATATGAACGGTTTGGGAACAAACAGTCATACGGCAGCAAAACCATTTGTTTATGAGGAAGTTGCGCGATATTATGATTTTAAGGCTGAAAAAGAGGCGCTTGTAAAAGGTTCGGACGGATGGTGGAGCAGAAAATTATGGGATGAGCATTTAGTTCAAATTCAAGGTGAGGATTATTGGTTTACCATTGATCCGGTTTTTGATTTGCAGGTGGGTAAAGATGTGGATGCCGATTTCAATACTACTTTCAACAATACCCGAGGTATAAACATACAAGGAGGCTTGGGCAAGAAGTTCAGTTTTTCTACTTCTGTCTTTGAAAGTCAAGGAAGGTTTGCCCAATATTATAACCAATATGCCGAAAGCTTAAAAGCTTTTGGTCCTGATCCAGCCATTGTTCCGGGTAGGGGCATAGGCAAACGATTTAAGGAAGATGCCTATGATTATCCGGTTGCTGAGGCGTATTTGTCTTATTCTCCCGTAAATTTCATCAATGTTCAATTTGGCCATGGCAAGAATTTTATAGGAGATGGGTATCGCTCTTTATTCCAAAGTGATGTGGCTGCATCGCAGACCTTTCTAAAATTAAACACCAATTTCTGGAAAATTAAGTATACCAATACTTGGATGTGGCTTAGGGACGTGCGCGACGCAGTAGTTGAGGACAAAGCGTTTTTGACCAAATACATGGCCAATCATTATTTGAGCTGGAATGTATCCAAACGCCTCAATATCGGGCTTTTTGAGTCGGTAATGTGGACCGATACCAATGGCAGAGGTTTTGATATCAATTACCTCAATCCCATCATTTTTTTCAGAGCTATTGAGTTCGAAGCTGGGCAAGGTTCAGGTAATGCAATTGTCGGTGCTTCTGCAAAGTATAAATGGAACAACAAAGTCAACTTGTATGGACAGTTTATCTTGGATGAATTTTCATTGAGTCATGTAAAAGCAGGTGATAAAAGTTGGAAAAACAAATTTGGATACCAATTGGGAGCCAAGTATTACGATGCATTTAAGGTTGATAATTTAATGTTGCAATTAGAATATAACCAAGTAAGGCCATATACTTATTCCCATAACACCATCGTGAATAATTATGGCCATAGCAATCAACCAATGGCACATTTATGGGGTGCCAACTTTAGGGAATTTATCATTATTGGCCATTATAATTATGAGCGATGGTTTGCTGATGCCAAATTTATATTCGGGACACGTGGTTTAGATTTTAATGATGGCACCGATAATTATAGTTATGGCGGAGACATTTACAGAAATTACAATGAACGGCCTTTTGATACGAATGTAAAGATTGGCCAGGGCAATAAAACCACAACTTTTAATGCCGAATTGCAAGCGGGTTATATCATTAATCCGGTTAGTCATTTAAAAGTGTTTACGAATATCAGTTTTAGGAATTTTAACCCAGAAGCCAATACAGAAACAACTTTTAAAAACAGTACTACTTGGTTTAATCTGGGGGTCAAAACTGATTTATTTAATTGGTACTTCGATAATTAACCCTAATTCCTGCGCAGGCAGGAATCTCCTGTACATAGGCGAAATCTTTTTATTAATCACTTGGTATTCATTAGTTCTGTTAGTCACTTAAAGGTATTTGTGAACTTCATTCCAGAAGCCAATACAGAAACAACTTTTAAAAACACTACTATTTGGTTTAATCTTGGGGTCAAAATTGATTTATTCAATTGGTATTTTGATAATTAGCCCTAATTCCTGCGCAGGCAGGAATCTCCTGTACATAGGCAAAATCTTTTCATTAGTTACTTGGTTTTCATTAGTTCTATTAGTCATTTAAAGGTATTTGTGGACTTTATTCCAGAAGCCAATACAGAAACAACTTTTAAAAACACTACTACTTGGTTTAATCTTGGGGTCAAAACTGATTTATTCGATTGGTACATAGATAATTAACCCTAATTCCTGCGCAGGCAGGAATCTCCTGTACATAGGTGAAATCTTTTTATTAATCACTTGGTATTCATTAGTTCTGTTAGTCATTTAAAGGTATTTGTGAACTTTATTCCAGAAGCCAATACAGAAACAACTTTTAAAAACATTACTACTTGGTATAATCTTGGGGTCAAAACTGATTTATTCAATTGGTACTTTGATAATTAACCCTAATTCCTGCGGAGGCAGGAATCTCCCGTACATAGGCGAAATCTTTTCATTAATTACTTATTTTTTTTAATCCTATTAGTCATTTAAAGGTTTTTGTTAACTTCATTTCAGAAGCCAATACAGAAACAACTTTTAAAAACACTACTACTTGGTTTAATCTTGGGGTCTAAACTGATTTATTCTAACAAGCCATAATTTCTGCGAAGCCAGGAATCTCATGAGTAAAAGCTGATTCATTTTCTTGAGCCCTATTTTTTAAAGATAGAATAGGCAAAAAAATGAGGGTCATCACCATTAGGTCTTGATTATGTGGTTCGAGATTTATAAATATTAGCGTAACACCGTGTCTCCCGTCGGCAAAAAACCAAAAACCATATTGAAATTTAATTATTCATTAATTGAATTGCTCAAAACCAATTTTCAAAGTATCTTTGCACTCGCATTTAAAAGCGACAAATACAACACCGATTGGCAACAACAAATTCTTCTTTACCAAGGGTCTCAGTTATTTCTGATTTTAAGGAAATAACGAAAATGAGATTATCATTGAGTGTTGTGTTCTCAGCAATAGCTGGGTATTTGTTGGGTGCCACAACCATTGAGGTTAGTACTTTGATACTATTGGCGTTTGGTGGCTATTTTATGGTTGGTGCTTCTAACATCTATAATCAAATTATTGAGCGCGATTTGGATGCACTTATGAGCCGCACCAAGAACAGGCCCATTCCTGCGGGACGCATATCGGTCAACTCGGCCCTTATAATGGCTGTCATCTTTACGATTCTTGGGATTGCCACACTTTACATCATCAATCCGCGAACCGCCATGTATGGCGCCATATCCATATTTTTATATACCAGTGTTTATACGCCATTAAAGACAAAAACTCCATTATCTGTTTTCGCAGGTGCTATTCCAGGCGCAATTCCTTTTATGTTGGGTTGGGTTGCCGCACGAAATGCTTTCGGAATTGAACCGGGAACATTGTTCGCCATACAGTTCTTTTGGCAGTTTCCTCATTTCTGGGCTATTGGGTGGTTCTTATTTGACGATTACAAAAAAGGTGGATTTTACATGCTGCCAACTGGGAAACGGGATAAAGGCACAGCCACACAAACCATAATGTACACCATTTGGACGGTTTTAATATCTATCATTCCTGTGTTTGGCTTCACAGGAGATTTGAAATTATCTATTGTTGCAGCCATAATAGTCTTTGCAATAGGTTTGGGAATGATCTATTTCGCGTTGCAATTGTTTGTGAAAAGAACCGAGCTAGCGGCAAAACACCTTATCTTGGCGAGTGTGATATATATTACCCTATTACAGATTGTTTACGTTGCAGATAAATTTATAAGATAATATGGATTTTACAGAAGGAACCTTTGAGGAGAAAAATAATAGGGCGAAAAAGATGATGCTTTGGTTTGGTATCGTTTCGCTCATCATGTCATTTGCGGGTTGGACCAGTGCCTTTGTTGTGAGCAGTACAAGAGAAGATTGGATTAAGGATTTTCAATTGCCAAATGCCTTCATCGTCAGTACGGTTATGGTAGTGTTGAGCAGTGTGACATTTATGTTGGCACAAAAAGCCATCAAAAGCAACCAAAGACAGTTGACAACAACTTGGCTTATGGCGACCTTAGTGTTGGGAATTGCATTTATTACGAACCAGTTTTTGGGCTTCCAACAGATCATTGATATGGGCTATAATTTTACTGGACCTACCAGTAATGTGACCATGTCTTATATTTATTTAATTGCGATGGTGCATATTGCTCACGTGATCGTAGGACTTGTTTGTATTTTAGTCGTAATTTATAATCATTTTAAACAGAAGTATACCGCTACGGATATGGTCGGCTTTGAACTCGCTGCCACATTTTGGCATTTTATTGATATTCTGTGGGTCTATCTCTTTTTATTTTTATATTTTGTAGGATAATTGGCGGTAAATTTTGTTACGATTTACTTACCAACTACAGTAAACATTGTTTATAGTGTTTCAAAATTCAATAAGGATGTTTCTTTAGATGAATAAATTGATTATTTTTGTGCAACTTTTTAAACTAAAAAACTAATCACTACATATGGATTCGACTGTCGTGAACACTAGTGCCGAAAACAAGCGTTGGGGCGGAGGTATAGAACCTTTAAAAGCGAGTTACGGTAAAATGATGATGTGGTTTTTCCTCACTTCAGACTCATTAACTTTTACTGGGTTCTTAGCAGCCTACGGCTTCTCAAGATTTAAATTTGCCGATTCTTGGCCAATAGCAGACGACGTATTTACGCACGTACCTTTTATTCACGGTAACTATCCAATGATTTTCGTGGCCTTCATGACCTTCATTTTGATCATGTCTTCTGTGACGATGGTATTGGCAGTGGATGCCGGTCATCGTATGGATAAAGCCAAGGTAAGTTTATATATGTTTTTGACGGTTTTAGGAGGTTTTGTCTTCTTAAGTTCTCAAGCATACGAATGGACAACTTTTATTAAAGGTGGTTATGGCGCTGTTGGAACTCATGGTGGAAATATCATCCATTTTGTGGATGCAGATGGTGAGCGTGTGGCGTTAAAGGATTTCGCTATTGCTGAGTCTACTGAACGTACCCAACATACAAATAAAGATGGGCTCTGGTTTTCAGGAGAAAAAGCCCTGACAAGTTTTACTTTTGAAGAAGTTCTTGCTGGATTTGAAGCAAACCCTGGAGTGTTTGTAAGAACGACATATACTGCTGAGGATGGTCATAAAACGGTTTTATCCCGTAGCGAATCACTCAAAGAATTACAAACTAAAGGAAAGAATGTTGTAGAAGGTGCCAACTTGATCCAAAACGAATACGGTCCACCTTTATTTGCAAACTATTTTTTCTTCATCACAGGTTTCCACGGATTTCACGTGTCAATCGGAGTGATGTTGAATATTATTGTTTTCTTTAACGTCCTTATAGGAACTTACGAACGAAGAAGAAGTTACGAAATGGTCGAAAAAGTCGGATTGTATTGGCATTTCGTTGATTTGGTTTGGGTATTCGTATTTACATTCTTCTACTTAGTATAATTTTAGATAATTTATTTTGAACATGGAATCACACGCACAAGCAGAACCACATAAACTCGCAATATTTAGAGGCTATTTAAAGTTTAAGTCCAATAAACAAAAAATTTGGGGTGTATTGATCTTTTTGGCTCTAGTTACGGCTGTTGAAGTTCTTTTAGGGATATACAAACCAGAAATGTTTATGGGTCAAGTTTTGGGTATGAAGGCTCTTAACTGGATCTTTATTATTTTGACCATAGTAAAAGCGTATTATATTACTTGGGATTTTATGCACATGAGAGATGAAACCGCAAGTCTAAGACGTATGGTTGTGTGGACAGCAGTCTTTCTGATTTCTTATTTAATCTTTATCCTTTTACAAGAAGGAGACTACATTGAGTATGTCTTTTCAACAGGTTTTGTAAAGACCGATTTTTAAAGTCTCCCTTTCTAGCAGAATAGTAGGATTTAAGTGTTAAACATACATAAAAAGACGGTTATATGAACCGTCTTTTTTATTTTTGCACTTATGTAATTCAGCGTGTATTTATTGATTAAATATGCATAATTGAAGAGTCTTAATCATGCAAATTATTTTAAATGAATAAAAAACTTGTTAAACGCTATTCAGTTCTTATTGTCCTGTTTTTTCTGCCAGTAGCGTTTCTTTTGATGCTTTATCCAGCAAAGCATAATTATATTGCGCTCGATACTATAAAGGAAAATGTTCAGGATATTACTGCAGTTAGTGATTTTGAACTTCAAGACCACATCACCGTATTGGCTTTTTTTGGAAAAACCCCTTTAGCGAGAGCCACAGCGGCATCTAATTTGAAGGAATTGATCTATAACAAGTTCAAGGGTTTTAAAAGATTTCAGATTGTTGCCATTATGTCTCCTGAAGCAAAATCTGATCTTCCAGCACTTAAGAAAGAAATTGAATCTCATGAAGATCTCAAATATTGGCATTTTGTTTTTTTAGAAGACGATGAGATACAGCAGATTTATGGTAGTTTAAAATCGGACTTTCCATTGGATGATAACCTTTCCTCCTCTAGAGTGTTTATTGTTGATGCCGACCTCAACCAACGCGGTCGTTTGGATGATAGAACAGATAAGGAAAGAGAGAAAAATGCTAATGTATACGATTTGGCGTCATACGATTGTGTGGAAGTCGCTATAATAAAGAATAAAATGAGTGAAGATATACGCGTGTTGTTTACAGAATATAGAGAGAAACGCAAGGGAAATTTTAACTCTTCAACACGGCGTGCTAACGAATTAAAAGGAATTACCGATGAGCAAAAAGACTAATTATTCTTATGTAGGAGTGTCGTTTATCATACTTCTGTTTGGAATTTACTTTGTTCCAAAAATTATTGACCGGATCAGTAATAAGGATGTTGTAAGGGATGAAAGTAGAAGTGAGGACATTAATCTGAATCCAAAAAAAAGACCAGGAAACCTATCCGATTTACAATTTATTGAAATCAATGAGGTTAGAAAGAAAGTGCCTGAATTCAGTTTTACAGATCAAAATGGAAATACTGTTTCCAACAAGGATTATGAAGGAAAAGTATATGTACTTGAATTCTTTTTCACAACTTGTCCAAGCATTTGCCCAAAAATGAATGCCAATATGGTTGAAATCCAAAATGTATTTTCAAATGAAAAGGATTTCGGCATTGCATCGTTTTCCATAACGCCACATATCGACACTCCAGAAGTATTGAAAACATACGCAGATAGCAATGGGATAACAAGCCCTAATTGGCATTTGATGACTGGAGATGTTGATGAAATCTATAAATTGGCCAATGAAGGCTTCTACCTTTATACTGCCAAAGATGAAAGCGTAGATGGTGGGTTCGAGCATTCGGGTAATTTTGCGCTCATTGATAAAAATGGTTTTATCAGATCGAGATCTGATGTTCAAGGGAGCCCAATAATCTATTATAACGGAATGATTTCAGAAGAAGAAAAAGTGGATGAAGAGGGTATGGAGCAGCAGATCACATGGTTAAAACAAGATATTGCTAAGTTGTTAAAGGAATAATGGAAACTATCAATAGAGCAGCAGAAAAAAAATACAACAAATGGATTGTCATACTATCCATTGCCATCCCATTGATTGTAGGGGCACTGTTTGGTGTCAACTTAAGAGATCTAGGTTTTGATGTGCAACCATTGACGTTCTTGCCGCCAATTTATGCGACTATTAATGGCTTGACCTCCTTACTTTTAATTGTTGCCTTTTTGGCCATTAAAAACAAGAACATCACGCTTCATAAAACTTTGATGACTACCGCGATAGGCTGTTCAATTGTGTTTTTAATGATGTATATTGCGTATCATATGACTAGTGATTCTACATCTTATGGAGGTGAAGGTGTCTTAAGATATGTCTATTTTTCCGTTCTCATTTCCCATATATTATTATCAATTATAATCATTCCATTTGTACTGATTACTTATGTACGTGCCATCACCAATAATATTGAGCGCCATAAGAAGATAGCACGTATTACATTTCCAATATGGTTATATGTTGCGATTTCCGGAGTGATTGTTTATATTATGATTTCACCTTATTATGTCTAAAATGAAAGTTCGAGTCCTTTTTATTTTGTTTTCACTGTTTACCTTTTTTACCACAAATGCCCAGTGTGCCATGTGCCGTGCGGTTTTAGAAAGTGAAGATGGCCAATCTACTGCAAAAGGTGTCAATGATGGGATTGTGTATTTAATGGTCATCCCTTATGTGTTGGTCGCCGGGATGGGTCTTGTCATGTACACGAAGTTCAATAAAAAGAAAAACATATAAAAAATACTATTTCCTGTAACAATTGATCTCCTTTTCAGTCTTATTAGTACATATTCAAGATGAGTCTTAACAATTCGTTAATATAGTTCGTGCCTTGTTTTATGTAACATTGCAGAACCAACGGTCTTAATATGATACAAATTAAAGATTTACATAAATCCTACCACATGGGTGCTAATTCACTTCATGTGTTAAAAGGAATTAATTTTGACGTCAAAGAAGGTGAATTAGTTTCAATAATGGGATCTTCAGGCTCAGGTAAATCGACGCTATTGAATATTTTGGGAATGTTGGACGAAGCTGATGAAGGATCCTATACGCTTGATAATGTACCCATTAAGAATCTCAATGAAAAGATTGCAGCAAACTACAGAAACAAATTTTTAGGTTTCATCTTTCAATCTTTCAATCTCATTAATTATAAGTCGGCTTTGGATAATGTTGCGCTGCCATTGTATTACCAAGGTGTCAACCGTAAAGAGCGTGTTGAAAAAGCAATGCATTATCTTGACAAAGTAGGATTGGCCCCATGGTCTCACCATTTACCGAACGAATTATCCGGTGGACAAAAGCAGCGTGTGGCTATTGCCCGAGCTTTGGCAAGTGATCCAAAAGTATTGCTCGCAGATGAGCCTACAGGTGCTCTGGATACCAAAACCTCACATGAAGTCATGGAACTAATCCAAGGCATTAATGACGACGGAAAAACCATTTTGATAGTTACGCATGAGCATGACATTGCGAAAATGACCAAACGTATTGTCAATTTGAAAGATGGGGTAATCATTGATGATAATTTCGTGCAACAAGTAAGAGCTACTCAGTATGTTTAATATTGAACGTTGGCAGGAAATTTTTGAAAGTTTAAGTAAAAACAAGCTCCGTACCTTTTTAACTGGGTTATCTGTTGCTTCTGGTATTTTTATTTTAGTCATTCTTCTAGGTTTCAGTTCAGGAATCCAAAATGGCGTTACCTCCCAATTTGAACGAGATGCTGCCAATAGCATTTCGGTGTGGACAGGTGTCACCACCAAGGAATATAAAGGCTTAAATCCCGGACGCCGTATTCAGCTAAAAAATCAAGATTTTACTGCCATTGTTAATAAATACGATGATCACTTAGAATACAAATCGCCATTTTATACCATTTGGGGTGGCTTGGTGAATTATAAAAATGAATCTGGCAATTATAGAATTCAAGGGGTGCTACCAGACAACCAATTTATTGAAAATGCAGATATCAGCCAAGGGCGCTTTTTGAATCATTCTGATGTGATGGGTGCCAAAAAGGTGGCCGTCATCGGTAATAAAGTAAGCCAAGATTTGTTTAAGGGTGAAGATCCAATTAACAAGGATATTTCGCTGTATGGAATTAATTTTAAGGTGATTGGCGTCTTTTACGATCCAGGAGGAGAACGGGACGAAAGTAAAGTCATGATGCCCATTACTACAGCTCAAAAGGCCTTTAACGGTGGGAATGACATCAGGAACATGACCTATACCGTAAAAATGTCCGATAATTTTGACGACGCCGTGAAACTCTCCGAACAAATTTCTTTGGGTATTGAAAACGACCTCAAGCAAACACATATTATTGCTCCGGATGATATCAGTGCTATTAATGTAAATAATACCCTGGAAGAAGCAAGAAAAATCTATTCGTTGGTAGATACCATTAAAGCCGTGTTTTGGTTTGTGGGTATTGGTACCATCATAGCCGGAGTAGTTGGCGTGGGGAATATTATGCTCATTATTGTTAAGGAACGCACCAAGGAAATCGGTATCCGTAAAGCTTTGGGCGCAGTTCCCATGTCTATTGTGGTGATGATTCTACAGGAATCCATTTTTGTAACCATGTTTTCTGGTCTCTTCGGACTTATTGCCGGTTTGGGACTTCTTGAAATTGTAGGACCGCTTATAGAAAGTGACTTTATAAAATATCCGCAAGTTGATTTTAACACCGCATTGACCACTGTTTTTGTATTGGTGTTTGCAGGAGCCATTGCCGGATTTATCCCAGCGTACCGCGCGGCAAAAATTAAACCTATTGTAGCACTAAGAGACGAATAATATGTTTAGCAGAGACCGTTGGGACGAAATATTGGAAGCTTTAAATGCGAATAAGTTCAGAACTTTTTTGACCGCGTTTGGTGTGTTTTGGGGCATCACTATTTTGGTGCTCTTATTGGCATTGACCAACGGACTCAAAAATGGGGTGACCGCAGACTTTGGTAATTTTGCTACCAACTCCATGTTTATATGGACTCAGCAAACCTCAATGCCTTATAAAGGTTTACCAAAAGGACGACGCTTCAATTTTAAATTGAACGATGTCGCTAGTTTGAAAAACGACTTTCCACAACTCAAATATGTATCACCTCGCAATCAATTGGGAGGCTATAGTGGCGGCAATAATGTCATTAGAGGTACAAAAACTGGAGCTTTTCAAGTCAACGGTGATTATCCGGAATTTATAAAACAACAACCCATGGATATTATTCAAGGCCGTTTTATAAGCTATTCTGATATTAATGCCAAGAGAAAGGTTTGTGTTATCGGAACAGGTGTGGTAAAAACGATGTATGATAAGGGAGAGGAAGCTTTAGGAACTTATATAAAGATCAACGGCGTCAATTTTATGGTAATTGGAACCTTTAAAGTGAGCAATAGCCAAGGCGATAAAGAGGAAGATGCCAATACCATTTTTTTGCCTTTTACGTCTTTTGGACAGGCCTTTAATTTTGCCGATAATGTGGGATGGTTGGCTGTAACTGCGCATGATGGTACAAATATCACAACCCTTAAACCGCAAATATTGGAAAGTTTAAAGAACCGACGCAAAGTACATCCTGAAGATGAGCGGGCCATCGGTAATTTTGATCTTTCTGAAGCTTTTGGCCGTGTCAACGGTTTGTTTTCCATTTTAACCTTTGTTGGTTATTTTGTAGGTGCGCTCGTCTTAATGTCTGGGATTATAGGTATTAGTAATATTATGCTCATCGTCGTAAAGGAACGTACTAAAGAAATTGGGGTGAGAAGAGCTTTGGGAGCCTCACCATGGACGATCAAATCACAAATTTTGCAAGAAAGTTTAATCCTGACCATTTTGTCAGGAATGGTGGGTATCTCTTTTGCTGCTGCTGTTATTTGGGGACTCAATTACGCCTTGGACATGAATGGCCCTGTTGAAAACTTTGCAAATCCGAGTGTGAGTATGTCGGTTGTTTTTATCGCACTTTTTATACTTGTGGTGTCTGGACTGTTGGCAGGATTGATTCCCGCTAATAGTGCCACTAAAATGAAACCGGTTGACGCATTAAGAATAGAATAAATACAAAAACAATCATCAAATGAACCACCTCTGTATTTTGGAGTATGTATTCCAAAGGATCTTGAAAGTGCACCATTTGACCACTAAATAACAATAATAATTACCAAATGAACCACCTCTGCAATATTGAAGTCTTTACTCCAAATTATTTTTGAGGTGCACCATTTGACCATTAAAAAAACAATAACTAACGCCAAATGAACCACCTCTGCAATATTGAAGTCTTTACTCCAAATTATTTTGAGGTGCACCATTTGACCATTAAAAAAACAATAACTAACGCCAAATGAAAAGAACAAAAACAGTCATTATTCTAGGATTTATCGTTGCAGTGTTTGCAATAGCCTTAATTTATTTGTGGAGAAAAAATCAAGAAGACCCGGTAACCTACACCACGGAAATTCCGGTGATGCAAACTATTGTGGTAAAAACAGTCGCTACAGGAAATATTGTCCCTAAAGACGAAGTGCTCATAAAATCGAATATTTCTGGGGTGATTGAAGAAGTGTTTATTGAAGCAGGTGAATACGTGAATGCAGGTGATTTGATTGCACAAATTCGCGTGATTCCTAATGTGTCATCATTAACAAGTGCTAAGAATAATATTTCTTCAAACCAAACAGCATTGCAAACTGCAAAAATAAATTTGCAGACTCAACAAACTAATTACGACCGCCAAAAAGCATTGTTTGACAAAGGTGTGATTTCAGCAAACGATTTTGAAGGTATCAAAAACACCTATTTACAAACAAAACAGAGTGTTGAACAAGCGGAAATCAATTTGAATTCTTCACGTCAAAATTATGACATTGTCAAGACTGGTACTACAAGTGGGTTGGGCAATATAGCTCAGACCCAAGTGAGAGCAACAGTTTCTGGGATGGTGTTGGATGTACCAGTAAAAGAAGGAAATCAGGTCATTGAGGCCAATAATTTTAATGAAGGTACCTCCATTGCTTCTTTGGCCGATGTTAAGAAAATGATTTTTGAAGGTAAGGTTGACGAAAGTGAGGTCGGGAAAATTAAGGAAGGACTGCCGCTTGAAATCACAGTCGGTGCCATTGAAGACCAAAAGTTTGACGCGGTATTGGATTATATTGCTCCTAAAGGTGTGGCTGAAAATGGGGCGATTCAATTTGAGATTAAAGGCACTTTAAAATCTATTGACTCTACCTTTATCAGAGCGGGTTTAAGTGCGAATGCGTCTATTATCTTGGAAAGAGCGGAAAATGTTTTGGCTATTAACGAAGCTTTGGTGCAATTTGATCCTCAAACCCAGAAACCCTTTGTAGAGGTGATGGTAGGCGATCAGAAATTTGAACGTAGAGATCTTGAATTGGGGATTAGCGATGGCATCTTTGTTCAAGTCAAAAGCGGCATTAATAAATCGGATAAAATAAAGGTTTGGAATCAAGTTCAAGGCATTCCAGATTATGCTAAAAAGAAATAATCCATTTTAGGTGTAACACTTTAAATAATCGGTAGACTTATATTTTAATTATGAAAAAATCAATTCTTATAGTTCTTGTGCTAATAGCAGTAACCTCTCAGGCACAAGTCAAAAAATGGACCCTCAAAGAATGTGTGGCCCATGCTTTAGAAAACAATATCTCCGTAAAACAAAGTCTTTTGGATTTGGAGCTGACGGATATAGAAAACCTACAGGCTATTGGCAATTTTATACCACAAGTCAGTATGGGTGCAAACGTTTCAGAAAATACCGGTTTAGGTTTTAATCCATTGACCAACAATGCCCAGACCACAACGTTTTTATCGGCATCAGGAAGGGTGAGCGTTGGTTATACATTATTTGATGGACTGCGAAATTTTAAAGAGGTGCAACGCGCCAAAATATCTAAAATGGCAGCTCAGTTCCGATTGACCAAAATGGAGGATGATATTTCTTTGTTTGTTGCAAATAACTATCTGCAGGTGATTCTCAATAAGGCCAATCTTACGGTTTTGACCTCGCAGAATACCATTACTAAAGATCAATTAAAAAGAACGCAAGAGTTGGTGGATGCAGGTGTTTTACCGGAAGGTGACATTCTTGAAATTAGAGCTAATGATGCCAGTGAAAGACAAGCTATTGTCAATGCGGAAAATGCGGTTCAGGTATCTTTGATCAGTTTGGCACAGCTTTTAATGATTAAGGATTATCAAAATTTTGATATTGAGGATGAAGGTTATGATATCGTTGATGAAGGCATCTCCAAGAAAAGTGTTTATGATGTTGTTGAAAGTGCAAAAGAAAATAGAGCTGAGATAAAAATTGCCGAGCAAAATGTCGAACTGGCTGAAAAGGATGTGCAAATTGCAAAAAGTGCTTATTACCCTACACTACAAGCTTTTTTTGGATATGACACGAGATTCTCCAATTCGGCGGCATTTATTCAGGATATTGATCCAAACAATCCGGTAATTTTACGAGAAATAGGAGTGGTGGAAGATACAGGACAAACGGTTATTGGGGAATTCCCAAACACCCTCACCCGAAAAGTCGGTGCGGATCCATTTATCGATCAGTTATCGCAAAATGATGGTATTTCTTATGGTTTTTCTTTAAACATCCCTATTCTTAATGGCTTTTCTGTCAAAAGTAATGTCAAAAGAAATCAGATTAATTTAGAACGCAGTAAAAATCAATTGGAACAGGCTCAGTTAGATTTAGAATCTACCGTTTATCAAGCTTATGTAGATGCCAAAGGAGCTTTTAAATCTTATGAAGCTGCACAGTCTGCTCTAGAATCGCAAGAATTGGCTTATAATTACGCTAAAGAACGCTATGATGTAGGTTTTACCAATGCTTTTGAGTTCAGCCAATCCAAAGTGAAATTTGATAATGCCCAAATTGAGCTTAATCGCGCTAAATATGACTATATTTTCAAATTAAAGGTACTTGAGCTATATTTTGGAATTCCTGCGATGGAATTAAAATTTTAATTATCGATGATTTATCAATACATATAGCACAACCATTAAACTAACCGTTATGAGCAAAAAAACAGTAATAATCTTAATATCCGCAGTAGTACTCCTAATCTTAGTATTGATGTTAGGAAAAAATGCGGGTTGGTTTGGTAAATCCGGCAACTTTAAAGAGGTCGAGACTCAGAAAGTAACGCTAATGGATATTGTGGAGAAAGTTTCTGCAACTGGTAAAATTCAGCCAGAGATTGAAGTGAAAATTTCCAGTGAAGTATCTGGAGAAATAATAGATCTTCCCTTCAAGGAAGGTCAGCAGGTCAATAAAGGTGACTTGTTGGTTAGAGTCAATCCTGACCTCATTCAATCGGCAGTAAATAGAAGTCAAGCAACCTATCAGAATATAAAAGCGGGTTTAGAACAAGCTGAAGCTTCCTTAAGAGAAGCGAAGTTAAGCTATGATCGGAACAAGCAACTTTTTGAAAAAGGTATTATCTCAAAATCAGAATGGGACAAGGCAGTTTCTGCCTATGAAATTGCTCAGGCCACACGCCAATCGGCGTACTATAATGTTCAAAGTGCGAGCGCATCTGTAAGTGAAGCACGCGATAATTTGAACAGAACCACCATATATGCCCCTATGAGCGGTACCATTTCTAAATTGGATGTGGAATTGGGAGAACGTGTTGTGGGAACGCAACAAATGGCAGGTACGGAAATTTTAAGGGTAGCCAATTTGAACAATATGGAAGTTGAAATTGATGTCAATGAAAATGATATTGTTAAAGTTCAGATTGGAGATTCCACCATTGTTGAAGTGGATGCTTACTTGAAAAAGGAATTTAGAGGCGTTGTTACAGCTATTGCTAATTCCGCTGCTGGAACACTCACGGCAGATCAAGTCACCAATTTTAAGGTAAAAGTTAGAATACTTGAAGAGTCTTATCAAGACTTAATGGAAGGTAAAGGTGAAAACTTCTCTCCGTTCAGACCTGGAATGACCGCAACCGTTGATATTATTACTAAACAGCGAAAAGGTGTGGTAAGTGTTCCAATTAGTGCCATTGTGATTAAGACAGACACTTCTTCGGTTAAAAAGCTAATAGCCAAGAACGAGAATGATAGCGAAGCGGTTCTTCAAAGAGGTGGCAGCGAAGAGAAATTTGAATGTGTCTTTGTCAAAAGTAATGATGAAGCCAAATTAAGAGTTGTAAAAACTGGCATCCAAGATGACTCCAATATTGAGATTTTATCGGGATTAAAGGCAGGCGATGTGATCATCACTGGTCCTTATAACGTCGTCTCCAAAACATTGAATCCTGGTGATAAGATAGAAGTAAAAGGTAAAGAAGGAACTGCGAAAAAATAGCTCTTAAAAAGATTTAAAGTGTCATATATACTAAATATTGAAACTGCCACAACCAATTGTTCCGTCTCTCTTTCTAAAGAAGGAGAGATTTTGGTTTTAAAAGAGGATTACAACTCTAATTTTTCGCACGCGGAATCCTTGCATCTTTTTATTGATGCGGTCTTCAAAAAGGCCAATTTAAAACCTCAAGATGTTGATGCCATAGCGGTAAGTAAAGGTCCTGGTTCTTATACGGGATTGCGTATTGGAGTATCAGCAGCAAAGGGGCTCTGTTTTTCTTTGGATAAACCTTTGATTTCTGTAGATACTTTAGAGGCTCTGTCACATCAGGTACATATTGATTCTGGATGTATTGTGCCAATGCTTGACGCTCGTAGAATGGAAGTGTATGCGGCCGTTTACGATAAAGATCACAAACAGGTGAGAACTATTGAAGCCCAAATCTTGGATGCAGATAGTTTCAAAGAATTCTTAAAAATTGGCAAGGTTTACTTTATTGGAACCGGCGTTGAAAAAACCAAAGAAATCATTACACATCCCAACGCAGTCTTTATTGAAAACAAGCTTCCTTCTGCAAATGAAATGGGAAAATTAGCTTTCGATAAATACAAAATAAGCGACATTGAAAATGTCGCCTATTTTGAGCCTTTTTACTTAAAGGATTTTATTGGAACTAAAGCCAAAGCTTAATCCTCTTTACGAATATGTACTTGATGTGGATAAGGAATTTCAATCCCAGCAGCATCTAATGCATGTTTAGTGCTTTCCATAATATCATAATAAGCACTCCAATAGTCTGAGTTTTTAACCCAAGGTCTAACGTTGAAATTCAAAGAACTGTCGGCCATTGCGCTTAGCCTAACTAGAGGTGCAGGGTCTTTCAATACTAAAGGATGTGATGTTAACTGTTCCATTAAGATGTCTCTGGTCTGTTTAATATCAGAGTCATAACCCACACCAAAAACAAAGTCTATCCTACGTAAATCCATCGCGGAATAATTCACGATATTATCATTTGACAATTTTCCGTTAGGAATAATAATTTGCTTATTGTCAGGAGAAGTCAATTTGGTTGTGAATATCTGAATTTCTCTTACAGTTCCCGCAGTGCCTTGCGCTTCTATATAATCACCTATCTTAATAGGCTTAAAAATCATGAGCAATATTCCCCCAGCAAAATTGGCCAGTGAACCCTGTAAAGCTAATCCGACCGCTAAACCTGCAGAAGCTAGAATTGCGGCAAAAGATGTAGTTTCAATGCCTACGGTGCCTAAAATGACAATAATAAGAACAATTTTTAAAGTCCATTTTAAGATGTTAATTAGAAACTTTTTAAGGCTTACATCGTAGTTGCCTTTTTCCATTCCTTTTTCAACACCTTTCAAAAGTAGTTTAATAACCCATGACCCAATGATCCATATTAAAATGGCCACTAAAACTTTTGGCCCAAAGTCAATTATCAGTTCATAGCCTTTGTCAATCCAATGTTGCACTTCCATAGTATCTTATATATTTTGTTAAGCTGCAAAGTTAAAAATTCTCCAAGGGAAAACACAATGGAATGAGCCTTTTATGATATCATTAGAGAAGCTAATGCTAAGATTGCAGGTACGGATTGAATATAAAACAGTCTCATTTTTTTTGTAGAATAGGCGCCATAAATTCCGGCAAGGATAACGCATATTAAAAAGAAGATTGTAAAAGAGGAGGTTTTCAAAATCACTGAAAGCAGCAGACCTGCGGCCAAAAAACCGTTATAAAGACCTTGGTTGGCTGCCAATACCTTTGTGTCTTCGGCAAATGTCTTTGATTTTAACCCAAAACTTTTAATGCCTTTGGGTGTTGTCCATAAAAACATTTCTAAAATAAGGAAGTAAAAATGCTCAAGAGCAACAAAGCTGATGAGAACCATAGTCAGAACACTCATAGATAAAAAAAATAGCGCTTTTTATAAGCGCTATTGTTTAATTTTATTGGACTTCAAATGTTATCTTTAAGTTGACCCTAAACTGTGCCAACTCATCGTTTTTAATAGTAACACTCTGGTCTTTTACATACACAGATTTAATGTTCTTAATCGTTTTTGAAGCGTGTTTTACTCCGTTTCTTGTAGCGTCTTCCCAACTTTTATCCGAGTTAGATAATATTTCGACAACTTTTAATACTGACATAATTATGGTTTTTAAATTAATAATTTATTTCTATTCTTAAAGATAAGAATAATAAATTAAAATTAACCATTTAAAGCTTCTACAGTCAAGTCCTTATCCTTGAGCATCTCCTTAAGCATATTCTCAATGCCATTTTTTAAAGTATAGGTAGAAGAAGGGCACCCACTACAGGCACCTTGCAAAATAACGTTTACTTTTTTAGTTTTAGGATCGTAAGACTGAAACTCAATATTCCCACCATCGCTAGCAACTGCAGGTTTCACATACTCTTCAAGAATCGTTATGATTTCTTTTGAGATGTCGTCATAGTTCTCAAATTTGGCTTCTACCTGACTTTCGGTTTTTTTAAGGGCTTTAGGGGCATCTGCTAGAATAATGTCCTTGCCGCTTTCAATATAATTTCTGATAAATTCCCTCAATTCCGTAGTTATTTCACTCCAATCGGCAACATCAGATTTAGTGACCGAGATAAAGTTCTCATCAAAAAAGACACTTCTTACAAAAGGTAAATGGAATAATTCTGTAGCTAAAGGAGAATACTTGGCATCTTCAATAGAGACAAACTCATAAGAGGTTGCTACTAGTTTTCTATTGGCTACAAATTTTAAAACCGCTGGATTTGGAGTGCTCTCCGCATAGACTGAGCTAGGCGTTTGCTTTTTAACGGTCTCTTCGGTTACAACTGGTTTTCCATCATTGATGTACTGCTCAATCTGTTGGGCAACTTCTTCTTGGACATCTTCCCATTCCAGAATGTCATACCGTTCTAAAGCGATAAAATTTCCTGAGATATATACCTTTTTTATAAAGGGAAGATAAAATAACTGTTGTGCCAAAGGGGAGTTCTTGGCTTCATCAATATTACTAAATTCGAAGCTTTCGTGATTGGTCAAAAATTTATCAGCTTCAAATTTTAATATCGTAGGATTGCTGGTTTTTTGTATTGAAATAGTTGTCGTTTGCATAGGTTCATTTCTTTATGCAAAAATAAGGAATCTAAAGGGTAAACCCAGTTTTTTGAGCACGATATTAGTCCCTACAACATAATGGGATGAATCCGCTTTTAGATTGGTTTATGGGATTTAGATTGTTTTAGAATATAATGGGCTGGATCAAATTTTGACGGGCTTAATCTTTCTCTTCCATGGGATCTGTAATCCTATTAATTGGGTGTAGGTAGGGATTCAAGTGCGAAAATTTATATATTTGGCAGGTAGAAAAAGTTGCGCAATCAAATCAACACGTTTAGTTTGTGTTGATCCATCAGGAATACTGGCTTCTCATCAAATAACTACGCCGATAAATAAAGAGCTTGAAGCCGATTTTATCTTGAAAATAATATGAATATGAAGTTTAAAAAGTTTTGTTTACTAGCCTTTGGATTATTATTAGCGCAGTTTAGTAAAGCACAAGAAGGATTGCCCATATATTCAGATTATTTAACAGATAATTACTATTTGATTCACCCATCCATGGCGGGCGTTGCCAATTGTGCCAAAATAAGATTAACAGCACGTAAACAATGGTTTGGCCAGACTAATTCCCCTGCATTGCAAACCATGAGTATCAACAGCCGTATTGGAGAATCACCATCTGCTGTTGGAGCCATTGTCTATAATGATAAGAATGGCTACCACTCCCAAACGGGCGCTTATCTTACCTATGCACACCATTTGATGTTTTCTCGGAATGAGATTGATCTTAATATGCTATCCTTCGGGTTGAGCGCAGGTGCCATTCAGTATAAATTGGATGAAACCACATTTTTAAATGAAGGTTTTGATCCTTTGATTTCAGGAATCGAACAAAGTGCCACCAATTTTAATATCGATTTTGGATTCTCATATCACTTTATAAATTTTTATGCTCATGCTACGGTTAAAAACGTATTGAATAACGATGGGATTAATTCCAACGCCAATGGCATCTTTAGATATGATAATTTAAGAACCTTGTTGTTCAGTGCCGGAAATGTTTTTACTAAATTCGGCAGTGAGTGGAGTTATGAGCCCTCCATAATGTTTTTATATAGAGATGGTACAAAGGAGTCTTCTATTGATGTTAACGCAAAGGTTTATAAAGATATGGACTTCGGGAAATTATGGGGTGGCATATCTTATCGCCGAAGTTTGGATGGTGCTGAATTTGCAAATGGAACTGGTGTAAGTAGCCAGAATTTGCAATATTTTACACCTTTTTTAGGTATGGACTATAAGAACTTTGTATTTGCTTATACGTACTCTTATCAAGCAAATTCTGTTGTTTTTAATAATGGTGGTTTTCATCAATTGACCTTGGGCTATAATTTTAATTGTAGAAAGAAGAAGTATGATTGTGCATGTCCAGCGATTAATTAAGTCATCAGTCATCAGTCTTCAGTCTTCAGTCATCAGTCGGCAGTCGGCGATCTTTAGTCCTGATTAACTTCTTTGGGAAACCTTGTTTTGTATTTCTGAAACTTTTTTGGAATAGATGTTTTTCGCCAATCGTCAATCGTCAATCATTATTCCTAATCCCACCAAGCATCATCAGTTTGTAAGTCCATTTAATCCCAAGAATAATTTTTCTGTTTTGCCTGTGTTTTGATGGCTTTTATCATGGCGTTTTCCAATCCGTTGTCATCTCCTTTTTGATGTTGGAGGATGTAAACCCTGCGTTTTTCATTTAAGTTTTGAACATCTCCTTGTATCTTTTTTCGTTCGTCACTTTTTTCTGCCACATAATCTTTAATTTGGGCTGTTGATTTACCTTTAAGTTCCGCCGGCAAATCGCTGTCTTTTAAATCTTCATACTTAAAGGATTTGTTTTTTTCCGCATCCACCAAATCCCAAGTGTCATTTTTATATAAATGCGAACTTTTGCTTACCGTTCTGCTTACTGCATTGGCACTACTGTAGGTTTCGGCATTGGCATCCTGTTCTGATTGTAAGGTCATTCTTTGAGGACCTACACTGCCATAGGCCACATAGGTTTGATTTAACTTATGATTCAACTGCAATATTTTATCATCGTAAGGAGACGCTACATAAGTTGTATTATGGTTGTGATTGATGGCCATATAATCGCCATGCGCCAAATCTGCGCCATCTTTCCAGTAGCTGGAAATTCCTTGGTTATAATTGCCACAAAATATAGTGTTTACCGTCACATCTTTACCAACGGCCAATTTGGCCGCGTCTTTATAGCTGACTTGACCTTGTGTGAAAGGTTCGTTTCCTGCAATAAAAATGAATTTGAGGTCATCTTGGTTGTTTCCCCAGTTTAATTGTTTTAAGGAGGTTTGAATGACTTGTCCGCAGTATTCATTGCCACCGTTGGTGCTTAATGAAAACAATTGTTTGGAAATCTCATCCAAATCACTGCTAAATGGCAATACCTGACGGATAAAACCTTCATCGCCATTAAGGTTGTCGTTGCCATATTCATAAAGTGCTATTTGTAGATTTGGTTTGGTATCATCACATTTGGCATACGAGAGTTCATTGACAATTTCCCAAAGTTGGGCTTTGGCCTGATCAATCAAACCATCCATACTGTTGCTTGTGTCTAACAGTAATGCTACTTTAATAAATTGTTTGTTTGGAATATTTGTTGGTGTTTCTGCGAGTGCCAAATCAGAAGCAATTGGTTTTTGGGCGTTTCCATTGCAGGATAGAAATCCGAAGAGAAACAGGCTCAAGACTGTTGTTTTTAGAATCGTTTTCATGGTGTTTTTGCTTTTATTTGATGCCATAAATCTATTAGCAACTTTTTTGGATAAAAAGTTAGAATGAGGGAGATAGAGCTATCAATTAGTGAATGGTCATCCCTAATTAGCGAACTGTTGTTTATTGGACGTGAAGGACTGGCAATTGTAAACAGGCGTTTCAATTAGTCAAATAAAACGCCTATTTTTATTCCGTTAAAAAATATATGCAAAAGATTCTTAAATATTTCTTGATCCTTATTCTGTGTTTTATAACGCAGCACATCCAGGCACAGGAAAATGAAAACAAACGAGAGAGTACTAGTTTTATAGTAAGAGGTTCGGTCAGGGAAAGTGATTCGTATAAGCCTATTTCAAAAGTCAATATTGAAGTCAATGGCGGTGCATACACGGTGACTAGTAATGATGGTGAATTTCGAATTCAAGTTAAAAAAGGTGATGAACTGGCCATTAGGCATAAAGATTTTGAAACCGTTTATTATACCATAACAAGTAACGAACGTATTTCTGTTGAAGTAAAACCAGCACTTCGGAAACCAACATCAGATTTAAAATATCAGCGAAGTGTCCAGAACTTTAATTCATTTATCGACTCAGCCGTTACCTATCAAAAGAAAGATGCCGAAAAAAGCATTCAATTTATTACAGAAGCTTTGTTGCAAAGTACGTCTTCTAAAGAAAATGCCGATGCTTATGAGGTTTTAGGGGATGTATATGTGCATTGGAAACAGTACGATTTGGCAGTGTCCAATTATCGCATCAGCCTTCAAAACTCGGATTCCAATGAAGTCAATCTGAAACTGGCAGAAGCCTACAGAAACAATAAGAGCTATCAAGAAAGTATTGACCTCTACAAAAACCTGAATATTTCCAGTTTATCCAATTGGCAATTGACAATTCTTTATGAAGGCCTTGCTGATACTTATGTGACCATAAAAGAGTATGACAAAGCAATTGAAAGTTATAAAAAGGGACTAGTTGTTGCGCAAAAACATCTGATCAAGCCAAAAATCACGGATCTTAACTCAAAAATCGCGCAGACCTATAATATTTCCGGGAAGACAAATCAAGCGCAAGACTATTTTAAAAATGCACTCAGTTTAGCTTCTAAAGAAAACAAAACACGATCCGTTAAAGAAAAAGTGACGGTTGCCGATTTTCAAAATACCAATAGACTGTACACTGATGAGATTGAATTGCGGAAGGAAGCGCTAAAGGATATTGAGGAAATTGAGAAGGAATCCGTTATTGATAATGAAAGTCCGCTGACCTCCCAAAAACAGAATTATAAGATTGGAAGCGCCTATTTTGCTAAAAAAGATTATGATAATGCCATTCCTTATTTGGAAAAGAGTATCAAGGAAGCCAATAAAAAGGAAGATTTAATCGTACAAAAGGATGCCACTCGTAAACTGTCTGATGTGTATTATGATGCCGGAGATTATAAGATGGCTTTGGCTACCTATAAAGCATACACAGAAGTTGTAGATGAGCTTTACATCAAAAAAGAACAGGAACTATCTCAAGCCGCTCGATTTCATCGAAATATTACAGAAAAGCAAAATCGCATCACCACTTTAGAAAGCGATAATAAACTTTCCGAAAGCCTTTTTCAGCTGACGACAGAGCGCAATAAACGACAGGAATTGATTATATATTCACTTGTGGGTGGTGTTTTGCTCTTGTTGATCACCGCATATTTCATGTATAAATACATCAAACAACAACGTTTCGCCAATAATCTACTGGCGCTGAAATCTTTAAGAAGTCAAATGAATCCGCATTTTATTTTTAATGCGCTGAATTCGGTCAATAGCTTTATTGCTTCCAATGATGAACGCACCGCCAATAAATACCTATCTGATTTTTCGCAATTGATGCGTGCCGTTTTGGAGAATAGCGATGAGGATTTTATCCCATTGCGTAAAGAAATTGAACTTTTAGAACTTTACACAAAATTGGAGCATTTTCGTTTTAAGGATAAGTTTGATTATGCCATTACAATAGATGACTCCATTAATATTGACGAGTACCAGATTCCGCCAATGCTCTTGCAACCTTATGTTGAAAATGCTGTATGGCATGGATTGCGCTACAAATTAGAAAAGGGTCATTTGGATATTAGCATCCATAAAAAGAACAACACTGAAATTACGATTACCATTGCTGATGACGGGATTGGAAGACAGCAATCAAAAGTATTAAAAACAGAAAACCAGAAGAAACAAAACTCAAAAGGCATGGGCAATATCAAAAAACGTGTTGCCATTCTGAATGAAATGAATAAAGACAAAGTCGATGTATTTGTAGATAATTTTCAAGATGCTGAAGATGTAGGGACGAAAGTAGTGGTAACCTTAAAGAAGGATTAAATAGGCTTGAAGCTCGAGGCAGGAAGCTCGAAGTCTATTGTGAATATGAATTAAATAATATAGTATAGAAACGCAATGTGAGAAATGTTTTCCTTCTAACTTCGTGCTTCCAACTTCCAACTCATTCTTATGAAACTAAAATCAATCATTGTAGAAGACGAACAGACCAGTAGGGAAATTCTAAAAAACTATCTCAAAAAATATTGCCCTAATGTTGCCGTTCTAGGTGAGGCTGCAAATGTTGATGAGGCTTTAGTCCTCATAAGAAATCATGATTTGGATTTGGTGTTTTTAGATGTAGAAATGCCTTATGGCAATGCCTTTGATTTGTTGGATAAGGTAGGCGACATCAATTTTGAAACTGTATTTGTAACGGCTTATAACCATTATGCGATAGAAGCCTTAAATGCTCATGCATCGTATTATTTGATGAAACCTATTTCCATAGATGAATTGATTAAGGCTGTAGATTATGTCACGGAGATCAGAACTAAAGAAGATGCCTTACAAGATCAAGTGTTGGTTACAAAAACGAAGAATGTTGATGGCAAAATCACCATTCCAACGCAAGACGGATTTGAGGTTTTGAATACTGCGGATATTCTCTATTGTAAAGCCGATGATAATTACACTGAGATTTATTTAAATACGAACAAGAAAAAACTCGTCAGTAAAACCTTGAAATATTTTGAAGATGCCTTAACCGAATCCGGTTTTGCAAGGGTGCATAAATCCTATTTGGTGAACGTCAACGAGATTGTGAAATATATAAAAGGGAAGGGTGGGAGCGTTGAACTGAGCAGTGGGAAACAAATTATGGTGTCCGCGTCCAGAAAATCTGAATTATTGTCTTATTTTAAATAGTGGAAATTGAATTCGAAATTGAATTCGAAATTGAACTCGAACTTGAATGTGAAACCTGAAACTTTTGAACTTGAAAATAAAAGGACAACTATCAATTCTGAGTAGGTAGGAAATCGAAGATATAGTGAAGATCAACTCTGGTTTAAATGTCTATTTTTGTTAAATCGATTTTTGAACTTGAAACCTGAAAACCCTAAACTAGAAACTAAAAGATGCCCATTATAAAATCAGTAAACGGAAAACATCCACAAATAGCAGACGATTGCTATATCGCAGAAAATGCCACCATCGTTGGCGAGGTCATCATCGGAACACAATGTAGTGTCTGGTTCAATGCCGTCATTAGAGGAGATGTCCATTATATTAAGATCGGAAACAAGGTCAATATCCAAGACGGTGCGATTATTCATGCTACCTATCAGAAATCACCCACCAATATTGGCAACAATGTATCTATTGGACATAATGCCATTGTTCATGGGTGCACCATTCATGATAATGTCTTGATTGGAATGGGGAGTATTGTGATGGATGATTGTGTTGTGGAAAGCAATAGTATAATTGCTGCTGGTGCTGTAGTCACTAAAAATACCCGAGTGGAATCTGGAAGTATATATGCTGGTGTCCCTGCAAAAAAAGTTAAGGATATTAGTGCTGAATTGATTTCTGGTGAAATCCATCGGATTGCTGATAATTATGTAACGTATTCAAGTTGGTTTGAGGAAGAATAAAGGAGAAAGAATATAGAGGATAGAACCAAGAAAAAAGAACCAAGACTCAAGAAAACTTTAAGCGATTTGCTAAATTACAAGACAATGTTAGCTCCTATCACTAAGCATCTAAAACTGCAAATGTTGAACTCTGTATTTTCTCTCTAAAATATCTGTTAAGACATCAACAGTTCCGTTGGTGTAAAATTGATTATCACCCTGTGTAGATAGTGTGTTCAAAAGTTGATGTTGTTCCAATACGGTTTTGGTCTGGCGCGCAACGGCTTGCCCTGAATCGATTATTTTAACGTGTTTGGGCAACATGTCCAATAATAATGGGATGAGGTAAGGATAGTGCGTACAGCCTAAAACTAGATAGTCAATATCTGCATCGAGCATAGGCTTCAAATAGGTGAGGAGCAATGTTTTCATTTCATCGCTATCTGTTTTCCCCTCTTCGATAAGTGTCACAATCCCTTCACCAACTTGTTCAATTACTTTGATGCCTTTACTGTAGAGATCTGTGGTTTTATGAAACAACTCGCTGCTGAGCGTCCCTTTAGTAGCCAAAATGCCAATCGCTTTTGTTTGCGTACTTAAAGCGGCTGGTTTGATGGCCGGTTCAATGCCTATAAAGGGAATGTTATAAGAATCCCTTAAAGTGGTGATGGCGTTGGTTGTAGCGGTATTACAAGCAACAACAATGAGTTTACAGTTTTTTTGAATCAGTAACTCTGTATTCTTAATACTCAAATCAATGATTTCTTGTTTGGTCTTATTGCCATAGGGCGCATTAAAACTATCTGCCAAATAAATGGTATGTTCATTTGGAAGCAAGGCTTTTATTTCCTTAAAAACTGAAGTTCCTCCAATACCCGAGTCAAAGATGCCAATTGGTTGTGTGCTCATTTTACAAAAATAGGAAAGCCACTTGTTAAAAGTGGCTTTCCATATAAAATTTTGTGTTGTTCTAAAATAGTTTTAGAATCCTAAATCTTTTTTGACGTCTGCTATAAGGTCTTTTCCTTCAGCTAAGATCACACCTGAACCTGGAGAAGAATCCAATACATACTGAAAACCTTGAGCTTTTGCAACTTTTTGGATAGATGCCTCAGCTTTGTCAGTAATTGGCTTTAACAAGTCAAATTCTTTCTTTTGAAGATCTTGTTGTGCTGTATTTTGGTATTCACGAATACTCTGTTGCATACCTTGTACTTCTTGAGATCTCTTAGCATTTTCTTCGTCAGTCTTACTTTCAACTTCAGCTTGGTACTGTTTCATTTTGTTTTGAAGTTCAGTCGCCATAGTTTGAATTTCAGTCTCATACGTTTTTTGCAGTTTCTCTAATTCTGCTTGAGCACTTTTCATTGCTGGCATTGCTTTAATAAGCTCTTGCGTGTTGATATGAGCAATTTTACTTTGTGCGTTCGTGAAGCTAGTTGCTCCAATAAAAAGTAGTCCTGCAAATAAAAGGGTCTTAAAATGTTTCATTTTTAAAATAGTATTACGTGTTATAATTATTAATTGTTTTTAGTTATTATTTTTCTGGAACGGAATCCTTAGATTTTTTTTGAGCATCACGTTCTTCTTTCGCTTTTCTGCGATCTTCTAAAATTTTATTTCTGCGTTCGTCAAGTTCTTTTTGTCGTGCATCACGATCAGCAGCTTGTTGTTGTCTCTTTTCCTCAGCAATTTGTGCTGATGTTTTCTTAGTACTCTCCACAGTGGTTTTGCTTTTTTCTTCAGCTTTCACTGATGTGCTGTCTTGTGGTGTGTTTTTATCTTCTCTTTCAGCCTTTGCTTTTGCTCTGTCTTCCAATATTTTTTGGCGTCTGGCATCGACATCTGCTTTTATTGAATCTCTTGTCGCTTGTTGTTCTGCTCTTCTTGCTTCAACCGCTTTTACACGTTCGGTCTGCTTTTCTTCCAAAGCTTGTTCACGAGCATCCAATTCTTTATTGATGACAGGCACAACATCCTCTTCTGCGGCCGCTCTTCGTTCTGATTTGGTTTGAGCTTGCGTACGTTTTGAAGATCTGGTGATGCTTCTCAGCACTAATTCACTAAGGTCAAAACGTTCTGCGGCAAATAACATAACCACGTCAGCAGATCTGTCAAAAATAAAATCATATTCCCTACTGCCTGCGATCTCTTGCACCGCTGCAAAAATTTGATCTTGAATAGGCTGGATCAACTGTGTTTTTTGAATCATCAAATCGCCATTTGGACCAAAACGCTTTTGTTGATAGTCCAAAATTTCCTTTTCCTCAAAGCTGATGTCTTCAAAACGCTCTTCATATAACTCCTTGGTTAAAAGCACACGCTCATTGTTGAGTTGTGATTTTTTCTGATCCAAGGCGGCTAATCGCTGTTCTACATCAGATTTCCATTGAAGAACCTTCGTATCCAACTGTGCGGTGGCATCTTGATATTCAGGAACATTTTGTAAAATATATTCAGTATCTATATACCCAATTCTCACGCCACGCTGTGCATTTGAAGTAAAGCTCAAAAGACTTAAGACGGTCACTAAAAGAAGAACTTTGTGTTTCATCTGTTTATATTTTATCATTTATTGGTCACGCTATAAATTCTAAAACGACAGATTAACTTAACGACTCTGCCTGATCAGCGTAATATTTTTCAAATTAACGAAATATATTCTAAAAAATTTTAACACTTGTACTAAATCGTCAAAGTATCATTAGAAAATACCGTGCCAAACTTAAAATTGCTGTCCAATAATAAAGTGGGTCTCCCATCCGTTTTTCTCAGATAGACCTGGCAGAGGATCAAACCCATGACCAAAGTCAATACCTAATAATCCGAATGCAGGCATGAAAATTCTCAGACCAACTCCCGCTGAACGCTTAAGGTTAAATGGGTTATAGTCTTTAAAATTATCAAATGAATTACCACCTTCAATGAAACCTAAAGCGAAAATTTTTGCTTGCGCTCCTAAAGTAATTGGGTAACGAAGTTCCAATGAGAATTTATTGTAAATCGTTCCACCATCTTGTGAGGATAACGATTGGTTTGGATAACCTCTCAAGGCGATAGACTCTCTGCCGTCTAAAGAATAGTTTCCTAAACCATCACCTCCAACAAAGAAGCGCTCAAAAGGGATCACACCTCTATCGTTATTATACGCTCCAAGGAAACCTAACTCCAATCCAGATTTGATAACTAATTTGTCGTAAACCTTAGTGTACCAATCACCTTTAAATTTAATTTTATAAAACTCTAACCACTTGTAACGTTCTTGATCAATTTCTCCCATTCGAGCATAGTCGTCAGGGTCAGATGGGTTTAATGCTGCTCTTTCATCTTTTAGGGCAGTGTAATCCACATTGTTTAGAAGTGAAAATGGAGGAGACACTTTAGCGGTTACAGAAAAACTTGAACCTCCTGTCGGATAAATAGGGTCTGTATGGGTGTTGTTTCTACTTAATCCAACGGTATAAGCTAAGTTGTTGGAGTAGCCATTACCAAAGGTAAAAAGACCTGTGTTGTAATTCTGCAAATCGTAATGTTGGAAACTTACGGCTTGAGATAGGGTGAAATAGTCATCCGGCTGCGTCAAACGCTTTGCAAGACCAACAGTAATCCCGGTAATATTAAAACTCTTGCTCTTATCGGCATCTCTTGTTCTTGGGTTGTACAAGAATTGCATGGTATGCGACAAAGAAGTAGAGAATTGGATTGGTCGTTGCCCGCCCATCCATGGTTCAGTAAAAGAGAAACTGTAAGTTTGATAAAAACGACTCGCTTGTAATCGCAACGCTAAACTTTGTCCATCACCAGTTGGCACTGGTTTATAGGCTTCACCTTTAAAAATATCCTTTATTGCAAAGTTGTTGAATGACAAACCTAGGGTTCCAATGAAACCGCCGCCACCGTAACCACCTTGTAATTCAATTTGGCTGGAACCTTTTTCCACTACCGAATATTCCATATCCAGAGTACCTTCATTAGGATTGGCGTTTTTGAAATTTGGGCTCAATTGCTGTGCATCAAAGAAACCTAATTGACCAAGCTCTCTAACCGTTCTTACTACAGCGGTTTTGCTGTAAAGCTGTCCTGGGCGTGTTCTTAATTCTCTATAGATAACACGGTCATTTGTTTTGTCGTTACCAACAACTGTCACATTGTTGAAGTATGCTGGTTTTCCTTCAGAAATTCGGATTTCCATATCAATAACATTACCATCTGCGCTTACTTCAACCGGATTAATGGTTGAAAACAAATAGCCAGCATCTTGGTAAAGGTTAGTGATATCCTGTGCATCGGGTCTTGAATCGTCTGCAATTCTCTTTTTAAGTTCAACACCATTATAGGTGTCGCCTTGTCTAATGCCTAACATGGCACTCAATTGTTGATCAGTAAATATGGTGTTTCCAACAAAAGCGATTTTTCCGAAAGTGTATTTTTCACCTTCTTCAACACGGATGGCAATTGACAAAGTACCATCATTATTATTGGAAATAGAATCAGAAGTGACACGTGCATCCCTATAGCCATTCTCCTTGTATTTATCAATAACACTTACCAAGTCTTCCTTATAATTGGCTTGTACGTATTTTGAACGTTTCAAAAAGCGCAAAAGGTTTTTTTGCTTGGTGTGCTTCATGGCTTTTCTAAGCTTCTTATCGCTCAACTTCTCATTGCCAACAAACTCAATTTCTTTGATTTTAACCTTATCATTTTTTTCAATGTTCACTACCATGTTGACCCGACTTTTCTCTATCGAGTCCATTACAGGCGATGTGGTTACTGTGACTTTGGTATTGTAAAAGCCTTCTTTACGATATTTATTGGTAAGGTAGTTTTTTGTAGTAGTAATTAGGTTTTCAGTTACTTTGACACCTTTGTTCAGTTTATTGTCCTTTATTAAGGCGTCCTTTTTTCCTTTTTTGACACCCTTAATTTCCAGTTCGTTAAGTTCTGGTAAATCTTGAAGGCTAATTTCCAAATAGGCCTGGTCACCTTCCGTTTTGGTCAGATAGATGTCTATATTGCTAAAGAGATTTGAACCCCATAATTTTTTAAGTGCTTCACTAATGCGCTCTCCCGGAATGGCGATGACTTCTCCCTTTCTCAAGCCGGAATAGGTAACTATAGTAGCTTCACTGAAGTTAGTGTCGCCAGTAACGATAATTTCTGCTATGGTAAATTTTTGTCCTGAATTAAATGGGCTTTCCTGTGCGGTTAAAACCAAGGAAAATAAAAGAAAAAAGGCACTGATAAAGGTATTAGAAATTGTTTTCAAAAGCGTGTTGTTAGCTGAGTTGTTCACTTGTTTTTCCAAATCGTCGTTCTCTGTTTTGATAGTCTATCAAAGCAGTATATAAATCATGCTTTTTAAAATCGGGCCATAAAATACTGGTGAAATATAATTCAGCATAAGCAATTTGCCATAACAAGAAATTACTGATTCTTTGTTCTCCGCTAGTCCTGATAAGCAGGTCTACATCTGGCAAATTTTGCGTGTAAAGATGCTTATTAATAATGGATTCGTCAATAGAATCACTTGAAATTATATTATTTTTAACTTTCTCAGATAATTTTTTAACCATATTTATGAGTTCCTCCCGCGAGCCATAACTGAGTGCAAGGGTCAGAATCATTCTGCTATTGTTTTTGGTTTTTTCAATGACTTCTTCCAGCTCTTCTTTTGCTTTTTTAGGCAAATCATTCAGACAGCCTATCGCGTTGAGCTTAATATCATTGTCTTGCAGAGTTTTGATTTCTTTTTTCAAGGATTTGACCAAAAGTTTCATCAAGGTCTGAACTTCAATCTTTGGACGGTTCCAGTTTTCAGTTGAAAACGCATAAAGAGTCAAATGCTTAATGCCAATTTCTGCGCTGGCTTCAACTACTTCCCGTACTGATTTTGTACCGTTTTCATGACCAATCACTCGGAGGAAACCCTGTTGTTTTGCCCAGCGTCCATTGCCATCCATAATTATGGCGAGATGGTTAGGAAGTTTGTCGGTATTTATCTGTTCTTTTAAATTCACTTAATAATCAGAATAACAAGGTTTTTGACCAAAGGTGTAAGTTAAGGTAATCCCAGAAAACACGTACCAGTCATTGCTGTTTAAATTACCAAAACTAAGTGATTCTCTTGAAGGTGCATCAGGAACACTACCATCAATTTCATCAGAAAATGTATATCTAACCCCAATTTCAGCACCGAATATGACGCCATCAATCATTGTTGTGGTTTTAAAGCCCAATACCATGGGAATGCCGTAAGCCCAGCTTTGTAAATTCTCTGAGGTTTGAATATTGTTTTGAAAATAGTAGTTGTTATGTCTTGCGGTTGAAATTCCTGTATATAAATAAGGTGTCATTTGATGATCAGTGCTATGAAGGTCAAAATCCAGAAATGTAAACTCCATGCCTACAGAGAATTCTAAAATGGAGTTTTTAAAATCATAATTCCGAGCGATTCTTCTAGGATCACTGGATTTGCTGTCATTGCCTTCCAATTCTGTATACATGATGGATGCCCTGAACGAATGTCTTGGACTTCTGTTCCATTTTAAGAGCAATCCTACTGCTGGTTTATTTGGAGCAATGTACGTTGTAGAGCCCACATCACCAATAAAATTGCTTCCACCAAGGAAT
Organism: Gelidibacter gilvus; assembly: GCF_004115975.1. Taxonomy (GTDB): domain Bacteria; phylum Bacteroidota; class Bacteroidia; order Flavobacteriales; family Flavobacteriaceae; genus Gelidibacter; species Gelidibacter gilvus. The sequence continues at coordinate 908,632 of NZ_SDDZ01000001.1, forward strand.
AAACCACCTTCGTAAATTTGAGCGTGTAAGTTCGGAACGAAACAAATACTGAAAATTATTAAAATGATATACCTCATAAAATTTTAAAAGTTTGCAAATATAATAAATAAGATTAGCCTTTAACAATTTGAACCAAATTGTATTACAGATAAACAGTATTTAAAAGGTTTTATTGTTTAATTGCGTTTATCCTCTCCCCAAAGCAGTTTTTTGCGTAAGGTGTCAATAAAGCTTTCACTATGGAGTTCAACCATCTTTATTTTGAAGGCTGCTTTTTTAATGGTTACGATGGTGGTATTATGTAAAGTTGCAATTCTTGAGTCTAATGAAATTAGATAAAAATCTTCACGTCCATCAACCTTTAATTGGATCTCTGTGTCGTCAGGAATTACTAATGGCCTTGCACTTAAATTGTGAGGGGCAATAGGCGTTATAACAAAACTCGTTGCATCTGGAGAAATTACGGGACCACCACAACTTAATGAATATCCTGTTGAACCCGTGGGGCTGGACACAATGAGGCCATCTGCCCAATATGAGGTTAAATACTCTCCATTTAAATGCGTGTTTACCGTAATCATGGAGGTGGTGTTTTTTCTGCTTACAGCTATTTCGTTGAGTGCAAAATTGAGTTGGATAAGATCTTTGTTTTCAGGATTGGTTTCAATGCTTAACAAGCTGCGTTCTGATATTTTATAATCGCCATCATAAATGCTGTCAAGGGCACTTTCAATTTGGTTATTTTGGATTGTAGCCAAAAAGCCCAAACGCCCGGTGTTAATTCCGATAATGGGAATGGAAAGATCACTGACATAAGTTATGGCCCTTAAAATAGTACCATCGCCACCAATGCTGATGAGGAGATCAAAGGAGTTGTCAAGGGTTTGAAATGTTTCAAATTCCTTGTAATTGTTTTTAAGATCGAAATGCTTGTCAATAAGCCGATAGAATTGATTCTCAATAAAAACATTGGCTTTCTTTTCCAACAAATAATTCAATAGGATACCTATACTTGCTTCCTTACTCTTGTAATTCTGGCTATAAATGGCAATTTTCATAAAGCTACATATTAAGGTATTTGTTCAAATAATCTGAACGCTCCTTTAAATTTTCAATATAAGTATCTTCTTCATGACCGGAAATAATATTATAACTGTATCTTCTAAAAGTTTGTATCACCTCATTAAGTCCGGGGCTGCCAATCTTAAGCGTAATTTGAACCAGGTCACCTTCCATTTTAGAAATGAATGCTCCTAAAATTTTGGCACCATTGGATTCTATAATCTGGCTGATTTCACTAAAGGAATAGTCTTGAATCCCTTTTTCAATGATCAAAGTGCCTCCTGGTTCTGAGAAGAACGGCGTTTCATTAAACCGACCAATCACATCGTTGAGTTCGTAATAACCTAAATAATTGTTTTGTGCGTCCAATACAGGCATGATGTTGCAAGAGTTATGGGCAAAGATTTCCAAGACGTCCAGCCATGGCGTGTCTAATCTGACAAAAAAACCTTCCAAAGAATGACTGCACTCCATAATAGTGTCTTTCCCGTCAAAGCAATGCACGTCTGTCTCAGAAATACATCCTAAATAGACTTGGTTGTTTTCAATAGGAATGTGAGAATAGGTGAGCTCATTGAACATCAATTTAAGGTCACTCACCTTGTCATTTATGTTAAGCGGCTTAATATCATTGATAATATATTCTCTTAATGGCATGTTCTTGATTTTGTTCCTGCAAAATAATTAAAAATAACAACAAAAAGCAGTATCTACTTTGTATTTTTGCCCATTAAAACAAAAGCTATGACAAAGTTGAGCGTTAATATCAATAAGATTGCTACCCTTAGAAATTCAAGAGGTGGTGATGTTCCAAATGTGGTTCAATTTGCGAGAGATGTTCAAAAGTTTGGTGCACAGGGTGTCACAATTCATCCACGACCAGATGAGAGACATATTCGCTATCAAGATGTTTATGATTTAAAATCTGAAGTTTATACTGAATTTAACATTGAGGGTAACCCAATTCGTCAATTTATAGATATGGTGCTGGAAGTAAAGCCCACACAAGTTACTTTGGTGCCTGATGCGGAAGATGCCATTACGTCAAATGCGGGATGGGATACCATTAAGCATAAAGACTTCTTGGTAGACGTCATTAAAGAATTTAAACAGAACGGGATTCGTACTTCAATCTTTGTGGATCCATCATTAAAGCAAATTGAAGGTGCTAAAGCTACCGGAACTGATAGAATTGAACTTTATACCGAAGCCTATGCGGATGCCTATAGCTTGGGAAATAAAATGGGAATCAAACCTTATACAGACTGTGCGGTCTTGGCTAGCGCTTTGGGTCTGGGACTTAACGCAGGACATGACTTGTCTTTGGATAATATCAAATATTTCAAACAGAACATCCCTGATTTACTGGAAGTCTCCATTGGACATGCCTTAATCTCGGAGAGTTTGTATTTGGGCATTGAAAATGTCATCAATATGTATTTGAGGCAGTTGAAGTAGTGTTCAGTCTACAGTCTGCAGTAAGCAGTAAACAGTTTTCCCGCCTCCGTGAAATACTGCGGACGGGCAGGCAGTAGGCAGTCATCGGTCATCCGTCATCGGTCACAAATCAACAATCGTTAATCGTTAATCAAAAATCATCATGAATCTTCATTCAACTATTTTAGGCGAAGGCCAAGCATTTGTATTTCTCCATGGATTCTTGGGCATGAGCGACAATTGGAATACTCTAGGTACAAGATTCAGCGAAGATGGTTATCAGGTGCATCTTCTTGACCAACGTAATCACGGGCGCAGTTTTCATAGTGACGAATTTAACTATGAGGTGATGGTCGAAGATTTGAAACGTTATTGTGAGGAACACCAATTAAATGAGATTGTGCTTTTAGGGCATTCAATGGGTGGGAAAACCGCCATGTTGTTTGCCGTTGAGTATCCGGAAATGGTTTCTAAATTGATCATTGTTGATATTTCACCACGCTATTACCCAACCCATCATGACGCTATCCTTAAAGGTTTGTCAGCCTTAGATTTCCAAACGCTTAAAAGCAGAGGAGATGCCGATAAAGAATTAAAACATTATGTTTCTGATGTTGGTACACGACAGTTTTTGCTCAAAAATTTATATTGGAAAGAAAAAGGAAAGCTTGCATTGCGGATCAATTTAGAGGTTTTGAAAGAACAGGTCAATGAGGTAGGAGAGCCATTGCCAATGCATGTCAAGTTTGAAAAAGAAACCTTGTTTTTACGTGGAGATCGCTCAGAATATATTTCGTCGCAAGACGAAGGCCTGATCCAATCCCATTTTCCAATGGCCAAAATTCGAACCATCTCAAATGCGGGCCATTGGTTGCATGCTGAAAATCAGGAAGATTTCTATGCAGAGGTCAAGGATTTTTTAGACCGCTAATGAAACCTTTCTTATCTTTAATAAAAACAGAATAAAATGAATTTAATCATCAAATTATTAATAACCGCAGTTGCTGTGGTTGTTCTAGCAAAAGGACTTCCTGGCGTAGAAGTTGCCGGATTTACATCGGCAGTTATCCTTGCCATTGTGCTGGCGTTTCTTGACGCCATTATAAAACCAATCTTGGTTATTTTGACCTTGCCAATTACAATTCTTACATTAGGTTTATTTCTATTGGTAATCAATGCCTGCATCATTCTATTGGCAGACAAGTTTATGGGTGGTTTTAACGTCAGTGGATTTTGGGTGGCGCTCCTGTTTAGCTTGCTATTATCGTTTTTAGAATCTGTACTTTATTCACTGTTAGATAAAGACAAAAGATAGTCTATAAATCAAGTGTTTAAAAACTTTGTTCAGATTTAAAAAATTCGTACTTTTGCATCCCGATTTTCTGCTAGTCAAACAAGCATTATACGGTCTTTTTTCAGTAAGGAATAGATGTATATGTCGGACTAATTCTGCTTTTTTAGTAGAAACTTGGCAGATTTGAAATCACAAAAAAAATAATACGCCTATTGGCTTTATTAAATATAATATGAATATTACAAGAGAAAATATTGACGCATTAAATGCTGTTGTAAAAGTAGATATCGCTAAAGAAGACTATAGCGATAAGGTCGAAAAAATTCTTGCAGATTACCGTAAATCGGCTAACATCCCTGGATTTAGAAAAGGACATGTGCCAATGACCATGGTAAAAAAGCAATATGGAAAAGCTGTTTTGGTTGATGAGGTCAATAAGCTTTTGCAAGATGCGCTTAACAAGTATTTGACTGAAGAGAAATTGGACGTTTTAGGCAATCCTTTGCCAAAGGCCCAAGATGATTTAGACTGGGATGCTGATTCTTTTACATTTGAGTTTGAATTGGGTCTTGCACCACAATTTGAAGTAGAGCTTAAAGGTAAAAAGCCAATTACGCATTTTAACATTGTTGCAGATGATAAAATGATTGATGGCCAAGTGGAGCATATCCGTAAGCAATATGGTAAATTGGTGTCACAGGATGCCGTTACGAAAGAATCAGAAGTTACTGGAGTTTTTGTAAATGAAGAAAAAGAAATCAATAATAAAGCGACGTTTACTTTAGATAAAATAAAAAGTAAAACCGCCGAAAAATCATTGATCGGTGCTAAAGTTGGTGATGTTGTCACTTTAAAAACCAAAGACTTGTTCAATGATGATCATGATTTGATGAGCTTTTTGAAAGTTGCCCATGATGATGCTCATGAATTGGATGTTGACGTTACGTTTACAGTAGAAGAAGTGAACATCAGAGAATTGGCTGATTTAGACCAAGAGTTATTTGATAAATTATTTGGCAAAGATGTGGTATCATCTGTTACTGAATTGAAAACTAAGATCAAGGAAGATTCCGAAAAACAATTTGGACAACAAGGCGATCAGAAATTCCTGAACGATGTAACTGAATACTTGGTAGAGAATACAAAATTTGACCTTCCTGCAACCTTCCTTCAAAAATGGATGCAAACCGCTGGTGAAGATCCATTAGATGCAGATCAGGCTAAGGAAGAATATGAAAATTCTGAAAAAAGTATGCGTTACCAATTGATTGAAGGTAAATTAATTGAAAAATATAAGCTACAAGTTACTTTTGATGATTTGAAGGATTTCGCTAAAGAAATGATCAAGGTGCAAATGGCACAGTTTGGTCAAATGGATCCTCAAGATAAAGAGTTAGAGGACATTGCAGCACGTATTTTGTCCAATAAGGATGAAGTAAGACGTTTGTCAGAGCAATTGATGAGCCAAAAGCTGTTGGAACTTTACAAGAAAGAAGCGAACCTTAAAGTTAAGGAAATTTCTTATGATGATTTTGTAAAGGAGTTTTACAGCTAATAATTATAATTAAATCGTTATCTTTAGAGCGTAAAACTGTCAGGTTTTACGCTTTTTTTTGACATTGTAATCGTCATTCAATTTTCCCAGTGATGCTGGGGTTTTACGAATTTAAGAACTAAAAAATATTTATGAATTACGGAAAAGAATTTGAAAAATTCGCAATAAAAGATCAAGGTATCAGCAGTACCTATTACAATCAAATAATGAACAGTATGTATCCTGTTGGTTTGACGCCAAATATTATTGAAGAGCGTCAAATGAATGCAGTGGCTATGGACGTGTTTTCAAGATTGATGATGGATCGCATCATTTTTATGGGGACAGCGATCAATGACCAAGTAGCGAATATTATTCAGGCGCAATTGTTGTTTTTGGAAAGTACAGATGCTGCTAAGGACATTCAAATATATATCAATTCTCCAGGTGGAAGTGTGTATGCAGGACTTGGCATCTATGATACCATGCAGCTCATCAAACCAGATGTGGCGACTATATGTACAGGAATGGCGGCCTCAATGGGTGCCGTTTTATTATGTGCTGGAGCAAAAGGGAAACGCAGTGGATTGACGCATTCTCGTGTCATGATTCACCAACCTTTGGGAGGTGCTCAAGGACAAGCTAGTGATATTGAAATCACCGCTAGAGAGATCGTGACCTTAAAAGAAGAACTTTACAAAATCATCAGTAAACATACCGGTCAAGAATATGACAAGGTGTATGATGATAGTGATAGAGATTACTGGATGAAAGCGGAAAAAGCCAAAGAATATGGCATGATTGATGAGGTTTTATCGAGTTCAAAGAAACAATAATTACAGATTTCATCAATACCGATATAGTTTGTAATTTGAAAAAATGAGGAATTAAAAGAGTTATGGCAAAGGAAGATTTAGAATGTTCGTTTTGTGGTAGGAAAAAGCCAGAAACCAATTTGTTGATTGCAGGATTGGACGCGCATATATGTGATAGATGTATTGAGCAAGCCCATGGTATTGTTTTGGAAGAATCGAAACAGAGCGGCAATGCAGAATTGTCGTCAGAGTTGATGCTTAAAAAACCTATGCAGATCAAAAAGTTTCTTGATGAGTATATTATAGGTCAAGAATACACCAAAAAAGTTATGTCCGTTGCGGTTTACAACCATTACAAGCGGTTGTTGCAACCGGCAAGTAAAGATGATATTGAAATTCAGAAGAGTAATATCATCATGGTAGGACAAACCGGAACCGGGAAAACCTTAATGGCAAAAACCATCGCGAAAATGCTCAATGTGCCTTTGGCCATTGTGGACGCTACGGTATTGACAGAAGCTGGTTATGTTGGTGAAGATGTTGAAAGTATCTTGACGCGTTTATTACAAGTTGCCGATTATAATCTAGAAAAGGCCGAAAAGGGAATCGTATTCATAGATGAAATCGATAAGATTGCCCGTAAGAGTGATAATCCTTCAATTACCAGGGATGTTTCTGGAGAAGGTGTACAACAAGCCTTGTTGAAATTATTGGAAGGAACCACTGTAAACGTTCCACCAAAAGGAGGACGTAAGCATCCTGATCAAAAATTCATTGAAGTCAACACAGAGCATATTTTATTTATTGCTGGTGGTGCTTTTGATGGTATTGAACGCATGATTTCAAAACGTCTTAATATGGCTGCTATTGGTTACAAGGCCGCTTCTCAGGAAGATGTGATTGATACTGATAATTTACTGCAATATATCATCCCAAAAGATTTGAAGGATTTTGGACTCATTCCAGAAATCATCGGTCGTTTGCCGGTCTTAAGTTATATGGATCCTTTAGATGCTGAAACTTTAAGAGCTATTTTGACGCAGCCTAAAAATGCCATTATCAAGCAATACAAAAAGTTGTTTGAAATGGACGATATAAAGTTTACCATTACAGATGGTGCTTTGGATTTTATAGTTACAAAGGCTATTGAGTACAAATTGGGAGCGAGAGGCTTGAGATCTCTATGTGAAGAGATTTTAACTGATGCTATGTTTGAATTGCCAAGTAGCAAAGAGAAAAAGCTACACGTTACCAAAGAATACGCTGAAGACAAATTGGATAAAACCACTTTGAAACGATTGAAAGCAGTTTCATAAAGCTTTAAAACATATAAAAAAACAAAACCACTCTTTTCAGGGTGGTTTTTATTTTTTTTGGATTTAATAATTAATATTGCAGGAACAATGCTTTGAATATATGTTCAATAGAAATCTATTGTTTATGCACTTTGTAAGTCAGCGTTAATACACGTTTTTTGTGTTTTATTAGATGCTGTGATGTAAATATAATAGCATAATTGTAAGATAAAAATTACAATACCTGTTTTTAGATAAACCTTACTTTATTCTCGTCATAAAAACGGAAAGTGTAATATTTTCGGCTAAAATACAATTATACATTCAGCTTTAGGAGCGCATCCATATAATGACGGGTATTGGAAAGTCTTGGTACTTTATGTTGGCCGCCTAATTTATCTTGTTGTTTTAGCCAATCATAAAATAATTGTTGCCGTGCAATATTTATCTTAGGACTATTGAGCGTGATGTTGTTGTATCGTTTAGCTTCATAATCGGAGTTTAAAGATTTTAAAGCATTGTCCAATAGTTCGTTAAAGTAATTGATGTCTTCTGGAGGGGTTTTGAATTCAATGAGCCATTCATGCGCGCCTTTGTCTCTGCCGCTCATAAAAATGGGAGCAGCTGTATAATCAACAATTTGCGAATTCGTTTTCTTGCACACTTTCTTTAAGGCGTCTTCAGCATTTTCAATGATCAATTCTTCACCAAACACATTGATATGATGTTTTGTCCGCCCGCTAACTTTAATCCGATAGGGTTCCAACGACGTAAATCTAATGGTATCTCCAATCTTATAGCGCCAAAGTCCCGCATTGGTCGTAATGACCACAGCATAGTTTTTGTGGGTTTCAACCTCCGCTAACGGAATGATCCGTTGTTCTGGAGTGCCGTAGGCATCCATAGGAATGAATTCATAAAAAATGCCGTAATCTAACATGAGTAGCAACTCACTGGAACTGTTCTGGTCTTGGATGGCAAAAAATCCTTCAGACGCATTATAGATTTCATAATACCGAAAATCCTTTCTTGGTAAAATTGCTTTGTACTGATCTACATAAGGTAGAAAACTCACACCCCCGTGAAAATAAACTTCCAAGTTGGGCCAAATATCAAAGATGCTTTGCTTGTTTGTGGTTTCTAAAACATTGTTCAAAAGGACTAACATCCAGGACGGAACTCCAGCAAGGCTGGTCACATTTTCGTTAATGGTTTCATTAACTATCGCCTGCATTTTATGTTCCCAATCATTCATCAAAGATACTTTACTACTGGGAGTGCTGCTAAATTCTGCCCAGAATGGCATATTATCAATTAATATCGCTGATAAATCACCAAAAACCGTCCCGTTTTCTTTGTAAAGCTCTTTACTGCCCCCAAGCCTTAAGCTTTTTCCGGTAAATAATTGGGAGTTTTCATTATTGTTGAGGTACATGCACAATAAGTCCTTGCTGGCTGCATAGTGGCACTCTTCAAGAGATTCATTGCTTACGGGTATAAATTTACTTTTTGCATTAGTGGTTCCGCTCGATTTTGCGAACCATTTAATAGGCGAGGGCCAGAAAATATTGTTTTCGCCCATTCGGGATCTTTCAATATTGGCTTGATTTTCTTCGTAAGTTGAAATTGGAACTCTTTCGGCAAACGTTTGGTAATTTGTTATGCTTCCAAAGTCGTAGATCCTGCCAATTTCAGTGTCTTTAGCTGTCGTGAGCAAGTCCTGCAGCAATTCATTCTGTACTTCGTTAGGGTACTTTAGAAACAATTCAATTTGATGGAATCGCTTTTTCAAAAACCAGGAAGCAATTGAATTAACTAATGGGATTGGCATATTTATAGTATCTTTAAAGACTAAAAATAACACTTTTTTTAAATTAATTCTTCTAAATAAAAATATTAAATAAATGACGTACCAAGGGGTCTTGACCAAAATGGAAACTGAGTTTTCTCATCCTATTCAATACTATCTTGTTTTTGAAAATGACTTCATCAATATGAATCAGTTATTGGATAAAACAATCACGATCCAGTTTATTGGCTACCAATGTCTCAACTGCTCGCTTAACAAGCCAATTTATAGGCAAGGGTTTTGTAAAAGTTGTTTTTTTGATATCCCACAAGCTGCAGATTGGATTATGAAGCCAGAACTGAGTACAGCGCATTTGGATATAGAAGACCGTGATTTGGATTATGAGAAAAAGGTGCAGTTGAAACCCCATATTGTGTATTTGGCAAATTCCAGTAATGTCAAAGTTGGCGTGACCAGGAAATCACAGGTGCCAACGCGCTGGATTGACCAAGGCGCGCATGAAGCGATTGAAATTGTTGAAGTACCCAATAGATATTTGGCGGGTATTACAGAAGTTGCCCTAAAGGATTATGTGGCCGATAAAACCAATTGGCGCACCATGTTGAAGAATGAGATTGTTGATGAAGATCTGGTGGAATGGCGCGATCGATTAAAGCAATATATTCCTGCAGAAGTTTTAGAGTATTATATTGCCAATAATAAAGAAACGAATATTGAGTTTCCTGTTTTACAATATCCTGAGAAACCGAAAAGCCTGAATTTAGATAAAACACCAAACTATCAAGGTGTTTTAAAAGGGATCAAAGGGCAATATCTCATCTTTGAAGATCAAACGGTTTTTAATATCCGAGGCAGCGAAGGGTACGTCATTGCACTGTCAATAGCTTAGTGTTTCTTATTAACATTAATTTATAACTCTAAACTTTCCGAACACTACAACATTTTGTAATTTAAGGCTATGAAGGTCAATGCATAGAGTTGTATGGAGAGACTTATTAGCCACATTATTATCTGATTATTAAACTTTACTGCACTTCTATTTGGTAAATAAATGTTTGTACTATGTGTGATGACTTTCTGTGCATGAAACCTTAAATACAGAACTCATGAAAATTCCAGTAATGTTCTATGTGGTCATAACCACGCTGTTGTTAGTGACTTTAACCATCATGGTAGCTATGGACATGCCTCTAAATTGGGTGTTCTATCTAACGTGTTTGGGTCAGATCCTTGTAGTTGTAATGGCTTATAAAGTGCTGCGGGATAAATACGTCACTGATAAGACTTTTGAAGATTTTTACGAAGACCATCCCATTGGAAAATAAAAAATCACGTCATTATAGTAAAACGTGATTTTTTATTTCATTCTAAAAAGACTACATGTTTTCTTGATCTCTTAAATTTTGAATATAAGCTGCCTTTTGCATTTGTCTTCTCTTCCTGACAGACGGTTTAGTGAAATATTGATTTTCTCTTAAAGTCTGCATAACTTTCACATTTCTGTGTTTACGCTTATAACGCTTAATGGCGCGTTCTATATTTTCACCTTCTTTAATTTCAATTCTTAACATAAATAGTTTTTATAGTATATGGAATATTTAGGACTATCCTAAATACGTTTTTAAAATTCTACTCTTTGACGTGTGCTTTAATCGCTTAATGCCTTTTTCTCTAATTTGACGAACACGTTCTCTGGTTAAATCAAAGGTCTTGCCAATTTCATCTAAAGTCATCGGTGGCTGATTGCTCAATCCGAAATTCAATCGGATCACATCACTTTCTCTTTGTGATAGTGTGTTGAGCGCTCTGTCAATTTCCAAACTTAAAGATTCAGTCATTAAAAGACGATCCGGTCTTGGAGAATCACTAGAAGAAACAACATCATATAAACTTGATGTTTCTCCTTCTCTTAAAGGCGCGTCCATGGATACATGGCGTCCTGAAATTCTCATGGACTGTTTCACATCTTTAATGGTCAAATCCAATTCCTTGGCAATTTCTTCAGCACTTGGAGGGCGTTGGTGCGCTTGCTCCAAAAACGAATAGGCCTTATTGATCTTATTGATCGAACCAATTTTGTTCAAAGGTAATCTAACTATTCGAGATTGTTCTGCTAAAGCTTGAAGAATTGCTTGTCGAATCCACCAAACTGCGTAAGAAATAAATTTAAAACCTCTGGTTTCGTCAAAACGTTTAGCAGCTTTTACCAAACCAGCATTACCTTCATTGATTAAATCGGGTAAGGTCAACCCTTGATTTTGATATTGTTTAGCGACAGATACAACAAAACGAAGGTTAGCAGTGGTAAGCTTATCCAAAGCTTCCTGATCTCCTTCTCTAATACGTTGCGCCAATTCCACCTCTTCATCTGCTGTAATCAATGGCAGTTTACTAATATCCTGAAGATATTTATCAAGGGATTTGGATTCTCTGTTTGTAACCTGCTTTGTAATTTTTAATTGCCTCATGTAGTCTCTTTTGTTTTAATGAACGTTAACCCTACATTATAACTATTTAAACGACAAAAGCAAACAAACTCACAATACTTTAACATAATTCGATAATTTTTTTTAAATTGCAGGTTGTTTTGACCTCAAATCATGGAAATTCGTCAATTTTCTGAATAAATCGATAAACTTCCATTCTTTTAATTCACGCTATCTTTTTTCTTCTTTTGAGTGTTAAAAATATCTTTGATGGTCTTTTTTATAGCGTCACTACCAGTCTTAGTGCTATCCTTTTTTATTGGAGCGGTTTGGGTAGTGGTAGAATCCTTTGTGGTAGGTTCTGTTTCTGGGATCTGATTTGTGTTACCGCTCATAATGCCTCCCAAAAGATCCTTTATCTTATCTGTGCCTTTCCCAATTAATTTTTGTTTTTCAATCTCAATCAATTGTTTGGTCAAGTTGGTTATCCCACTCGTTAAGTCTGTCGAAATTTTTGGATTGGTAAATGACCCAGAAATGTTGGCGATTACCGGAATAGTGATTTTGTTGACTTCATTATCATTGATCTTTCCGATAAGACGGTTGATGTCACTTCCCAAATATTTGGCCGGCACATTAAAAACAGCATCATACGCCATGGTTTGATCAAAACCATGAGCTCCAGAAACCGTAATGCCAATATCTTGATATCTTAAATCAAAAGGTTTGATATTTACTTTACCGTCGGCAAATTCTAAATTTACCATTAAATTATTTAGATCCAGTTTGCCGAAATCTATAAAACTTAAGGCGCCTTCCAATTTCGATAATAATGGGCTCGCATTCTCATCGATGTCCGTAGTTAGCAATTGTGAATTTGCGGTACCGGAAATGGTATTTAAGTTTGGAGAAAATTCCTTGTCCAGAGTTCCTGATATTTTAATACTACTGTTCAGCTTTCCTTGAAGTACTTTCGCTATTGGCGCTAAGCTTTGTAATAATTCTAAATCATTGAAAGATTTTGCGATGTTAAAATTACTGGCATCCAGATTCAAATTAAAAGATGGCGTATCGGCTTTAGTACTGACATTTCCAGAAAGAGATAGAATACCGTCAAAAATACTTGAGCTCAAACTATTGATAGTGGCTTGTTGGTCTTTTATGGTCAAAACGCCTTTTACGTTTTTCAAATTTAGGTTGTCATAAATGACGGTGTTGGCATTTGCAGTAACTGTACATTCCAAGAACTTAGGAATTTTTAAACCTTCGGTTCTCGTTGCCGCTTTTTTAGAAGTCGCTGCTGTAGTGGTCTCGGTTTCTTCACTCATAAAATCGTTCAGTGCCAAAGTGTTTGAGCTCAGGTTGAAATTTCCTTTTAAGTTCACTTTCTTGCTCAGCATAAACCCGATTAAATTGTTGATGGTTCCTGTTGCCGAAAAATCACTTCGTCCCGTCTTCGCATTAAAACTATTTAAAGTTACCGTAGAGGGGTTGAAGGTCATCTCTGCTTTTGAAATATGCAGCGGTTCGTTCATGGCATCTGAAGTAAACACCAGGTCGCTGATCGTCGCATTTCCAGACGCCTTAATTCTATCGTAAGCACTGGTTTCAATGGCGTTCATATCAAAAGCCGTATTCAATTTGGCTTTTAGAATCCCGCTCAACTCATTTTCAAGTTCTATCGGGTAGGCTTTGGTAAGGTTTGCCAGGTTCAAGGTGCCATCCACATCGGCGGTGACTTGCATATTACCAGTTAGGTTTTTAATCAAAGCTGACGATCTGAACACATCACTATCAATTTTGAAGTTCAAGGTATTGATGGCTACATATGTGTCATCGGCGTTTCCAGTATCGTTTTTGATTTCTGTATCAATCACGATGTTTTCAACGCGCTTAGGCAAATCAGGATATTTAAATGATGCATTGTCAGATTTGATGCTGATATCCAATGTTGGAATGGTAGTTTCTGTTACCTTTCCTTTTATGATGCCATGGATCTTGAAATTTCCGGTCGTTTCAACATTATCCAAGTTTTTGGAATAGGCTTCTGGGATTACCGCTAAAAAATCTTTAAACGATGATCCGGTATTTGTGAAAGATAGATCAATATTTTGACCTTCCTCTATAAGCTGAACAAATCCATTAAATTCAATTGGCAATTGATTGATCAATGCTTTGTTTTCTTTGAAGGTGTATTTTTGAGCGTTTAGATCCATGTCTATCAACGCATCCAGCTTGATATGGTTATTGTTCAAATAATTGGTGCTATCCATGGTCAAACTCACCTTGGCTTCCGACTTTGTGTCAAGTTCAGAGACATCACCTGAGAAGGTGCCTTTGCCTGTATGGTTCAATTCCGTCACATAAAATTGCATGTCTCCAGGGATGTCAATATACGTAAGCGCACTGTTTTTGATGCTGTAGTCCTTGATGTCAAAAGAAAAATTAGATGCCGTTGTGTCTTGAGGGTTCTCGCTTTCTTTTACAATATCGTAATTGACGTTTCCAAACGCATCGGTTTTTAAGGTCAATAGTGCTTCATTGACATTGATGGAGTTGACAATAATAGCTTCATCAGCAGATTTAAATAGCTCTTTTACCGACATGGTGAAATTTATGTTTTTTGCGGTCACGAAGGTTTCATCCTTAAAAGGTTCGAAATTGGTGATGACCAAATCGCTGACCTCCACATGAGCCTGTGGAAAACTTCGGAATAAACTTAAGTTCACATCACTAAACTCAACATTGGCGTTGAGGTTTTGATTGATAAAGTTTTTGACCATGCCCTTGATCTGCGATTGGAAAACAAAAGGTAACGCAATCAATAGGACAATGATTATTAATAAGGTAATACCGGTGATTTTTAGAAATTTCTTCATTGAAAAATTTAGTTTTTCCTCCCACAAAGTGAAAGGCAATAGTTTAGTAAGTATATATACGCAAAGTTTATTGCAAAGGTCGGGCAAATGTTAAAGTTTAATAAAACTTTAGCAAATTTTTAAGAGGTCAATTTTTTATATTTTTTGGGCGAGATCGTTTTTCATAAATAGGGGAATACTTACATGTAAAGATACTTTAACGAGAATGACCATCAGTACTTTTAAATTAATTTTTTTCACCTAAAATAGCACACAAAATGATTTTGTTTTCTTTATTTTGGCATCAGATATGAATCAACCGCATAAAGTTTACATCGCACTTGGCAGCAATAAAGGCGACAGATTAAAGCATCTGCAAGATGCTATTGACCTTGTTTTTAAGCGCGTCGGAAAAATCAATATTATTTCAAGAGTCTACAATACGCCAGCTTTGGGTTTTGAAGAAGGTGCATCAGCTGAGTATTTTTATAATGCCTGTGTTTTTGTTGACACGCATTATTCTGCCGAAGAAGTGATGATCAAACTTTTAGACATTGAAACGGAGCTCGGTCGCACACGGCAATTGAGTGGCGTTTATGAATCCAGAACGATTGATTTGGACGTGATTTTTTTTGATGACGATATTATCAATTCGGAACTAATTACGACACCGCATCCTCAAATGCACAAACGTAAATTTGTGTTGCAGCCTTTATATGATATCGCCCCAAAAATGATGCATCCCAAACTTGGAACATCGGTTTTGCAGCTTTTAGAAACCTGTGAAGATCAAAGTGCAATTGAACCCATTAATATATGGCTAAAGAACCCAATGAAGGTATATGGCTTTGGAGACTTTAATTATATTGCTATTGAAGGGAATATTGGTGCAGGAAAAACAAGTTTGGCATATCAGATTTCCAACGATTTTAATGGAAAGTTGATCTTGGAGCGTTTTGCTGACAATCCGTTTTTACCGAAATTTTACGAGGAACCGCAACGCTATGCCTTTACTTTGGAAATGTCATTTCTGGCCGATCGCTATCAGCAGATTAGTGATGATTTGTCGCAGTTGGATTTGTTCAAGGATTTTATGGTGAGTGATTATGATATTTATAAATCGTTGATTTTTTCAAAGATAACCTTGCCCGAGGATGAATTTCGACTCTACAGAAAGCTCTTTTATTTAATGTATAAAGACATCGCCAAACCTGATTTGTATGTCTATTTGTACCAGAACACGACGCGGCTGCAAGAGAACATCAAAAAGCGTGGTCGCGATTATGAGCAGAACATTCAAAATGACTATCTCGAAAAGATCAATACAGGTTATCTTGAATTTTTAAAAAATCAGACGGAACTCAACGTTAAGATCATTGATATTTCAGATCGTGATTTTGTGGAGAATCGAGCCGATTATTTATGGATTTTGGATGAGATTTGTAGAAAAACAGAAGCTTGAAGTGGGAACCTTGTAGCACGAAGTAAAGAGAAGTCCTAAAATAATTATATAATTTATTTAAAGTGATAATTCTTTTTCAAGTTGTTCCTCTTCTGAATTAATTTTTTCAATTGCTTTTTGTCTTGCCAACTCCATATATAATGTCCTATGAAGCAACAAACCGTATAGCCAAATGCGGTCATCAGGACTAAATCAAGATAGTTATAGTCGTTTATTTGGAGCGCCGATTTACTTTTAAAACCAGCAGCCGAAGTTTGATGCGTTGGTGCCCAAAAGGAAATAAAAATCCCGAAACCAATGATTTTCCAGATATTTCTAACGAAAAATCCGGTTTGGGTTCTTATGTTTTCAATTTTATATTCAGTTGCAAGAAGCGCTTTTCTTTTGTAGTCCATATCAAAAATGATAGGCTGTTAAATTCACCTTATTTTAATGTTCTCATTTTGCAAAACACATCCCACACCACCAGACCGCAACTCACTGAGATATTCAACGAATGTTTCGTCCCAAATTGCGGAATCTCCAAAATCAAATCACTGGCACTGACCACATTTTGCGCCACGCCTTTCACTTCATTGCCAAATACCAGCGCATAAGTCGTATTTGGTTGAGGCGTAAAGTCGTTTAGCATCACCGATTGTTCAGCTTGTTCAATGGAAGCGATAATAACATGATCCGATTTAAGTTTTTGGATGACATCGAGGGTGTTTTCAACATATTCCCAGGCCACAGTTTCAGTACTTCCCAAAGCTGTTTTGTGAATGTCTTTGTGCGGTGGTGTTGCCGTAATGCCACACAAGTATATTTTTTCAACCAAAAAAGCGTCTGAAGTTCTAAATACGGAGCCTATATTGTTTAAGCTTCTAATATTGTCCAGAACAATAATAATCGGTGTTTTTTCTGTGCTCTTAAATTCGTCAACACTCAATCGGTCGAGTTCGCTATTTTTCAGTTTTCTCATTGAATATTTTTATTCATTCCCGCGAAGGCGGGAATCTCTTTGCCTATTTCCAATTCCCGCGAAGGCGGGAATCTTAAAGTTTTATAAGCCTCTCAGGATTTCAAAATCTGAGAGGTTTCAATAACAAGTCAATTCAGCTGAAGGTGCAAATCTTTCAAATTTCGCCAAAATCCTGAAAATTCATTTAAATCTTCAAAAACACTCCGCGAAAACTCGGCGTATCTCTGTGGAATAACCATTCTAGAATTCATGACATTCTCTGCCGTCCATTAATTGTAAATAACTTCTGAGCACTCCGTTTTCCAAACCCTCAAATAATAAGTACCTTAGCAGTCCTGATATTCAGGTCAAAAATACCATTTAAAAACACAACTCCATTGGCAAAAAAAGTAAAAAAGGAAACACCGTTAATGAAACAATACAATGCTATAAAAGCAAAGTATCCTGATGCCTTATTGCTTTTTAGGGTGGGCGACTTTTATGAAACCTTTGGACAAGATGCGGTGAAAGCTTCTAAAATTTTGGACATTATTTTGACCAAACGAGGTGCTGGAAGCGACAGTGAAACGGAACTTGCAGGATTTCCGCACCACTCTATAAATACTTATTTACCAAAATTGGTCAAAGCCGGTTGCCGTGTTGCCATTTGCGACCAATTGGAGGACCCTAAGCAAGCAATAGGTATTGTAAAACGTGGGGTTACGGAATTGGTAACGCCTGGAGTGGCTTTGAATGATGATATTTTACATTCAAAATCCAATAACTTCTTGGCCGCCGTCTGTTTTGGTGCTTCGACAAGCTCAGCAACCAATAAACTTATTGGCGTTTCTTTTTTAGACGTGTCTACGGGCGAATTTCTGATATCCCAAGGGAATGCTGAATATGTAGATAAATTACTTCAAAATTTCAGGCCGAGTGAAGTTCTAATTTCAAAGCCAAAGCGCAATGCGTTTAAAGATACTTTTGGCACTGATTTCCATACATTTTACATGGAAGATTGGGTGTTTCAAGATGATTATGCCACGGAGACCTTGCTCAAGCATTTTCAAACAAAATCCTTGAAAGGTTTTGGAATTGAAGAGTTATATGAAGGCATTGTGGCTTCAGGAGCCGTATTGCACTATTTGAGTGAAACCCAACATCATAGGTTACAGCATATTACCACCATTCAGCGTATTACCAAAAATGATCACGTCTGGATGGATCGGTTCACTATTAGAAATCTGGAGTTGTATCAATCTTACAATCAAAACGCAGTGACCTTGATTGATGTGATTGATCGGACCATTTCACCCATGGGTGGACGTTTGTTAAAACGATGGTTGGCATTGCCGCTCATTGATCTGGATAAAATTAATCAGCGTCATGAAGTAGTACAGTTTTTCTTGGACGATGCCGTCATTCTGAAGAAAATTCAGAATCAGATCAAATATATCAATGATATTGAGCGGTTGATTTCAAAGGTTGCGACCGTTAAAATTTCTCCTAGAGAAGTCGTACAATTAAAAAATGCCTTAGAAGCCATTGTGCCCATAAAAGCACTCACGCAAAAAACCGATAATAAAGCCTTGCAACATATTGGTGATAGTTTGGAGCTATGTGAAGAGTTGCGCCAACGCATCAAAGCCACATTGAATGAAGAGGCACCCGTAAACATATTAAAGGGGGATACCATTTCTTCTAATTTTTCTTCAGAATTGAAAGAACTGAGATCTTTATCCACTTCTGGGAAAGACTATTTGGATGCGATGTTGCAGCGTGAAAGCGAAATCACTGGCATCACGTCACTTAAAATCGCCTCCAATAACGTATATGGTTATTATATAGAAGTGCGCCACAGTCATCGGGATAAAGTGCCTGAACATTGGATCAGAAAACAAACCTTGGTTAATGCTGAGCGTTATATCACGGAAGAGTTAAAAGAATACGAAACAAAAATCCTTGGTGCGGAGGAGCGTATTTTAGCGATTGAGCAACAACTATTTTCTGAATTGGTGTTATGGATCGGTCAATTTATTAAACCGGTCCAAAAAAACTCAGCCTTAATCGCCCAATTGGATTGTTTATGTGGATTTGCCCAATTGGCTTTTGAAAATAGATACACACGTCCAGAAATCAACGAGACTTTCGCTTTAGATATCAAAAACGGAAGGCATCCCGTTATTGAAAAGCAATTGCCGCTCGGGGAACCTTATATTGCCAATGATGTTTATTTAGACAGGGAAAAGCAACAAATCATCATGATAACCGGACCGAACATGTCTGGTAAGTCGGCTATTTTAAGACAAACCGCTTTAATCGTTTTATTGGCACAAATGGGAAGTTTCGTTCCCGCCGAGCATGCCATTATAGGATTGACCGATAAAATATTTACTAGGGTAGGGGCGAGTGATAATATCTCGATGGGGGAATCTACTTTTATGGTGGAGATGAATGAAACGGCTTCTATTCTGAATAATATCTCTGAGAGAAGTTTGGTCTTGTTGGATGAAATTGGTCGTGGTACAAGTACTTATGACGGTATTTCGATTGCATGGGCCATAAGTGAGTATTTGCACGAGCACCCAAGTAAGCCCAAAACCTTATTTGCGACGCATTACCACGAGTTGAATGAGATGACTGAAACCTTCGTGCGGATCAAAAATTTCAACGTGTCCGTTAAAGAATTAAAAAATAATGTACTATTCTTAAGAAAGTTGGTTGAAGGCGGCAGCCAACACAGTTTTGGAATCCATGTGGCTAAAATGGCAGGAATGCCACAGCAAGTCATTCATCGTGCGAATAAAATCTTGAAGCAATTAGAAAAATCGCATAGTAGTGAAGAGTTGACCAATAAGGTGCGTACTCTTGAAAACGACATGCAATTGAGCTTTTTTAATTTAGATGATCCTTTATTAGAGCAGATTAAAGAAGAAATTGTCAATATCGATATTGACGTTCTGACCCCAGTTGAAGCTCTTATGAAACTGAATGAAATTAAGCGTATGTTGTTGAAAAAGAAACGCGCATAAAAAAAACGACTTTTTTTGTTCAAAAGGCTTTGCAATTCTAAGAAATGTATTAAATTTGCCCTCGCAATCCGATAGGCGTCGGACGACGTTCTTTAATTTAATTGCACTAACGCGAAAATAGCTCAGTTGGTAGAGCGCCACCTTGCCAAGGTGGAGGTCGCGGGTTCGAATCCCGTTTTTCGCTCAATACCAAAAAAGCAAGAGTATGGATTCCGCAGCTGCGGGACGTTGTTTTAAAGCAATGAATACTTTGTGCATTTGCTCAAGTGGTGGAATCGGTAGACACGCCGGACTTAAAATCCTGTGTCCATTAGGACGTGCGGGTTCAAGTCCCGCCTTGAGTACTAAGCCTTGATAATCAATAGATTATCAGGGTTTTTTGTTTTATATAGGAATCAAAAAAAAAGACCCACCAAATTGACGGGTCTTTTTTTTAACCTAACTCCAAATTAGTTATCGTCGCCAACAACTTCTTTTGCAGCGCTATCCACAGCTTTGCCTGCTTCTTTAACTTCCTTGGCGGCATTGTCAATCGCTTTTCCGGCTTTTTCTAAGGCACCTTCTGTTTTTGCGGGAACTTTTTCAACTTCCTTTTCAATAATGATAACTGAATCTTCTTTTTTATCTGTATCTCTACATGAAGTAAATGATAAGCCTAGCGCGAGCACCATGGCAGAACTAAATAGTAATTTTTTCATTATGATTATTTTAGTGTTTATTAATAACTCGAATTTATAAAATTCTATAGCAACTCTCGAGTGATGTTGCTAGTCTAACTACGAAGATAGCTCATAATTTGGATCACTGCGCCTTTGTTGTTTTTAATAAAGTCGCGATTTAAATGTCCAAGTGCTTTTCTTTCTTCAGCATTTTTAATTAATCGATCCAGCGAATCCTGAAGTTCCTCCTTGTTTTTTATGGAAATGACACCG
This sequence comes from Gelidibacter gilvus, assembly GCF_004115975.1. Taxonomy (GTDB): domain Bacteria; phylum Bacteroidota; class Bacteroidia; order Flavobacteriales; family Flavobacteriaceae; genus Gelidibacter; species Gelidibacter gilvus. Next base: position 929,529 of record NZ_SDDZ01000001.1, read on the forward strand.
CCATTTGCTATCATTTCAAAGGCTTCAGGGAATTTCTCGTAATTTTTTCCAATGAGTATCGGCACGCCAAAAACCGCTGGTTCCAAGATGTTATGAAGTCCAGTTTGACCCATCCCTCCACCAACATAAGCGATATCGGCATAACTATAAATCTTGCTCAAAACACCAATAGTATCGACTATAAAAACTTCAAATTCCGAAAGGTTTTGATCGTCTTTTTTTGAAAATAGCACGGTTTTCTTATTAAGCTGCTTCGCAAATTGATCAATTTGATTGTTCTTAATATTATGGGGTGCAATAATGAATTTCACATTATTTGATGTCCTAGAATTGATATACTCAGTAAATAAATCTTCATCCTCGGGCCAAGAACTTCCTATGACAACACAGAGCTTTCCATCTCTGAAATCTTCAATATATGAGAGTTTATTGTCCTGCTGGAGTTGATCAGAAACCCGGTCATACCGTGTGTCTCCTGCAAGGGTGACATTATTGAAATGAGCTGAATTCAGTAAAACCATCGAGTTTTCATCTTGCACAAAAATATGTTCGAACGTACTTAAAGCATCCCGCATCATTTTACCGTAAAACTGAAAATAAGATTGTTCTTTTCTGAAAACGGCAGAAATCAGAATGGCTCTTAAGTTTCGCTTTTTCAATTCGCTGAGGTAATTCGGCCAAATTTCATATTTCACAAAGATGGTCAGTTCCGGATTCACCAGTTTTACAAAACGCTTTGCATTTTTTTTAGTGTCCATTGGAAGATAAACCACCACATCCGCAACGTCAGTGTTTTTACGGACTTCATAACCTGAAGGGGAGAAGAATGTCAATACGATTTTATGCTGTGGGTTTTCCGCTCTCAGTTGTTTGAAAATGGGAAGGCCTTGCTCATATTCACCAAGCGATGCACAATGGAACCAAAAGGTTTGATCATGACTTGATAGGTGTTCTTCTAAAATTTTAAATGTCTTTGAGCGGCCATCAACACCCGATTTAATTTTTTTATTAAAAAAAGCGAGAATTTTGAGAGAAAATTCGGCGATATACAGTGCTATGTTGTAGAGTGGCTTCAAGAAGAATGATTTCCGCTAAAATACATTTCTTTCTATTAGGTTACTTTAAAACCACCGGGGAATTTTTGCTGTTTCATATAGATATCACGCCTATTTGTTCATTAAAAATGAAATTAAACCTTTAGGAATGATTGGTATAAGCGGCACAATTTTGTAATTTCGTTACCTAATAAATCCACAGGGTTTTAAAGTATCAATTCTATATATAACTAGATGAAAAAAATACAAATGGTTGATCTTAAGGGTCAATATCAGAAAATTAAGGATGTTGTTGATGCGTCTATTGCAGAGGTTCTTGACACTACGGCTTATATTAATGGACCGCAAGTACATCTATTTCAGAAAAATTTAGAAAACTATCTTGATGTCAAGCACGTCATTCCTTGTGCAAACGGTACAGACGCTTTGCAAATAGCCATGATGGGATTGGATTTAAAACCTGGAGACGAGGTTATTACTGCCGATTTTACATTTGCCGCCACGGTTGAGGTTATTGCTTTATTGCAGTTAACGCCAGTTTTGGTGGATGTGGATCCAAAGACGTTTAATATTGATGTTGAAGCTATAAAGAAAGCCATCACACCAAATACCAAAGCGATCGTTCCAGTGCATTTATTTGGACAATGCGCCAATATGGAAGCAATCATGGAAATTGCTGAAGAACACAATTTATATGTTATTGAGGATAATGCGCAGGCAATCGGAGCAACATATACCTATAGCGATGGTAGAAAAGCGAAAATTGGTACGATTGGCCACGTGGCTTCCACCTCATTTTTTCCTTCTAAAAACTTAGGATGTTACGGTGATGGCGGTGCCATTTTCACCAATGATGATGACTTGGCACATAAATTAAGAGGAATTGTGAATCATGGGATGTATGAGCGCTACCATCATGATGTGGTGGGCGTAAATTCGCGATTGGATTCTATCCAAGCGGCTGTTTTAAACACCAAATTGGAGCATTTAAATAGTTATAATGCTGCCCGATTGAAAGCTGCGAATGCTTACGATAAAGCTTTTGAAGGCCATGAGAATATAGTAGTTCCTTTCAGGGAAGGTGCTGAAGATAATCATGTATTCCATCAATATACACTGAAAGTAAAAGACACGAATCGTGATGCTTTGGTCAAACATTTAAATGACAACGGCATTCCTTGCGGTGTTTATTACCCCATTCCACTGCATCTCCAAAAAGCGTATAAAGATTCGAGATATAAGGAGGAAGATTTTGTCGTCACGAATCAGTTGGTGAAAGAAGTCATTTCTTTGCCTATGCATACCGAATTGGATGCGGATCAGATTGAATTCATAACATCTACAGTTATTAATTTTGTAAATTCAAATTCATAAATGAAAAAGGTTTTAGTAACAGGTGGTCTAGGTTTTATTGGTTCACATACGGTTGTTGAATTGCAACAAAAGGGTTTTGAAGTGGTCATTATTGACGATCTTTCTAACTCTTCAATCGATGTTTTGGCCGGAATTACTGCGATTACAGGGAAAGCGCCAGCTTTTGAAAAGTTAGATTTAAAGGAGAAATCCAAAGTGGAAGCATTTTTTGGCAAACATCAGGATATCGTTGGCGTCATTCATTTTGCGGCAAGTAAGGCTGTAGGAGAGAGTGTTGAAAAACCATTGCTATATTATGAAAACAACATCAACACCTTGGTGTATGTTCTTAAATCATTACTGCATTTACCAACCCAAAACTTTATTTTCAGTTCCTCCTGTACGGTTTATGGACAGGCAGACCAGATGCCAATTACCGAATCGGCTCCCATAAAAATGGCAGAGTCGCCTTATGGGAATACCAAACAAATTGGAGAAGAAATAATCAAGGATACGTGCAAGGTCAATTCCACTTTAAATGCGATTGCCCTTCGATATTTTAATCCGATAGGCGCCCATAGCAGTATCAAAATAGGTGAATTGCCGATTGGTGTACCACAAAACTTGGTGCCTTTTATCACTCAAACCGCTGCAGGTTTACGCAAGGAACTTTCCGTTTTTGGAGATGATTATCCAACACCAGATGGCACCTGTATCAGAGACTATATTCATGTGGTCGATTTGGCAAAGGCTCATGTGGTGGCATTGGAAAGATTAGTTGGTAAAAATAACGCCTCAAATTATGAGATTTTTAATTTGGGAACCGGAAAAGGCAGTTCCGTATTAGAAGCGATACAATCCTTTGAAAAGGTTTCAGGACAAAAATTGAATTACAAGTTTGCTCCAAGACGTGAAGGTGATGTTATTCAGGCTTATGCCGATACAACAAAAGCCAACGCCGAATTGGGTTGGAAAGCCGAAAGCAATTTGGACGATGCCTTGTTATCTGCTTGGAAATGGGAAAAACATCTCAGAAATATATAAAATCACAACCATGAAAAAAGCACTTCTCTTCTGTAGCCTTTTAATCAGTACGCTATTAATTGGCCAAAACACCTATTTGCATTGCGGAAAATTGATTGATACCAAGGAAGGGAAAGTTCTGACCAATAAAACAATTATTGTTTCAGGAAAGAAGATCATAGCTATTGAAGATGGTTTTTCGTCGCCTAAATCGGGTGACGATGTTGTCATTGATTTGAAGTCGAAAACGGTTATGCCTGGACTGATTGATATGCACGTTCATATTGAGAGTGAAACCAATCCGGCAGCCTATCTTCAAAAGTACACCCTCAATGAGGCTGATATTGCCTTTAATGCGCAGCACTTTGCGAATGTCACTTTGATGTCAGGTTTTACCACGGTTAGAGATTTGGGCGGTTCAGGTGTAAATGTGGCTTTGCGCAATGCAGTCAATGCAGGAAAGCTTGACGGTCCAAGAATTTTTACTTCTGAAAAATCTTTGGCGACCACAGGCGGCCATGCCGATCCAACTAATGGTGCCAAAAAGGAGCTCATGGGTGATCCCGGACCAAAGGAAGGTGTGGTGAATAGTGTTGAAGATGCTAGAAAAGCAGTACGCCAACGCTATAAAAATGGTGCCGATTGGATAAAAATCACAGCAACTGGTGGGGTTTTGAGTGTCGCCAAAAGCGGACAAAATCCACAATTTACTGTAGAAGAAATAAGAGCGATTAGTGATGCCGCAAAAGACTATGGTATGAATGTCGCTGCCCATGCACATGGTGATGAAGGCATGCAACGCGCTATCCTTGGTGGTGTGAAAACCATTGAACACGGTACGTTTATGAGTGATGAAACCATGGAGCTCATGAAAAAGCATGATGTGTATTTGGTGCCAACGATTATTGCCGGAAAAACAGTGACGGAAAACGCCAAAATCCCTAATTATTATCCTCAAGTGATTGTTGTAAAAGCTTTGGATATTGGTCCAAGAATGCAAGACATGTTTGCCAGAGCTTATAAAAAAGGTGTTGGAATTGGGTTTGGAACAGACGCAGGTGTATTTGCCCATGGTCAAAATGCTAAGGAGTTTGGGTATATGGTGGAAGCAGGAATGCCGGCAATTAAAGCGATCCAAAGTGCCACAGTAACGAATGCGATGTTGTTGAAAATGGAAAATGAAATCGGGCAATTAAAAGGCGGATATTTAGCGGATATTGTCGCTACAAATGACGATCCAACAGAGCATATTGATACTCTGAACACTATCGTATTTGTGATGAAAGAAGGCAAAATATACAAACAATAGCCTTTTTTATCATTAAACATGTCCTAACCATACACGGATTCAGCTGTTAATATGGCAATAAAATCCCTTAATAATTATTGGTGTCATAATTAACAGGTTGATAAACATGGTTTTAACAGGAATTATTTGGATGTTTCCCTATCAATTCGTTTCTTTGTAGTCAATGATCATTGAATAAATGATGAAATGGGCCTAATAAATTCTATCCAATAGAACTTTGTATGGCGAATGGATTTGACCGTTAAAAAACAAAAGATAAAACAAATGAAACTGTTTAGTATTAAAAGAGAAACAAAAGCTGAAGGACGATTTACACCAAAAATGGGAGCTTTAGAAACAAAGGTAACTTACATTAAAAAGCAATTTTTAAGTATTCCTTACAAAACTCTTCATAAATATAGAGAAACCTATTATGGAGAAGTCAAGGATTGTGAAGATTGTAACCTTGCAAATTAGATAAATATTAAAATATATAAGCCTCATGAAAAATGAGGCTTTTTTTATGCGTTTGCTTTTTCTAATTTTTTCTGTTTAAAACTGGCAATAATCAGAAGGATCATTCCAAAGCTGACGGACATATCGGCAACGTTAAAAATGCCGGTTCTGAACACACCGCCCAAATCGATATGAAAAAAATCGGTCACAGATCCGTACATAAACCGATCAAATACATTGGCAATTCCGCCACCCACGATGCAACAAAATGCAATAAGGCTTAATCTGTCCAAGGTTTTGTTGGTGATGATATAATATATGACCCCACCCAATACAATGACGGGCAGAATCAATAATAAGATCCATTTTAAAGTTGGGCTCAATTCACTTCCCATACCTAAAAATGCGCCAGAGTTTTCAACTTTGGTCATAATAAAGGTATCGCCTATGACTTCAATAACTTCATTGGTTGCAATTTTTCCCCTAACAATGATTTTTGAAATTTGATCTATTGCAATATTGGCAACAATCAATAAGATGATGCTTAAGGTTCTTGATAATTTCATTGATTATAAATTAGGTGTGAACGTTGCAGCAGCTGTTTGTGCTTCTCTGTTGATTTTTTTGACCAAGCCCTGCAATACATTGCCAGGACCTACTTCGGTGAATAGAAGCGCGCCATCGGCAATCATTTGTTGAACCGATTGGGTCCAACGTACCGGTGCAGTCAATTGCGATATTAAATTTGCTTTAATCTCATTTTCATCGATTACTGCATTAGCCGTAACATTCTGATAAATTGGGCAATTGGGTTTGCTGAACGGTGTGTTTTCAATTGCTGCCGCTAATTCTTCACGTGCTGGTTCCATAAGTGGTGAATGGAAAGCACCACCAACTGGCAATACCAATGCTCTTCTTGCGCCGGCTTCTTTCATGGCCTCACAAGCACGGTTGATCGCATCTACTTCACCAGAAATAACCAATTGACCAGGACAATTATAGTTTGCTGCCACAACAATACCTTCTGTTTTAGCGCATATGTCTTCAACAATAGCATCTTCCAAACCTAAAACTGCTGCCATAGTACTAGGTGTCAGTTCGCAGGCTTTTTGCATTGCCAAGGCACGTTGTGAAACTAATTTAAGACCGTCTTCAAAGGATAATGCACCATTGGCAACCAATGCCGAGAATTCTCCTAAAGAGTGTCCTGCAACCATATCAGGTTTAAATTGATCGCCTAAAGTTTTGGCTAAAATTACCGAATGTAAAAAAATAGCAGGTTGGGTTACTTTAGTTTCCTTAAGATCTTCCGCAGAACCTTCAAACATGATGTCTGTAATACGAAATCCTAAAATAGCGTTAGCTTTTTCGAAAAGTTCTTTTGCTAAGGTTGAGTTTTCATAAAGGTCCAATCCCATTCCTGTAAATTGGGCACCTTGACCTGGAAATATGTATGCATTCATTTTTTTGTCAATTTTTAGATGTGCAAAAATAGGAATTATTTTTTTAGAGGAGGCCATACTTCCTTATGAGAGGCAAATCGCCCTATAATTACAGACGATTTTGAGAGATATCTACATTGAGATGTAGAAAAACCTTAACTGTTGTCAATCGATTTAATAATCTTAGCGGGATTACCACCTATCACCACATCATCTGGAAAACTTTTAGTGACCACAGATCCTGCTGCAACGACCACATTATTGCCAATAATTACTCCTGGACAAATTGTAGCATTGCCACCTATCCAAACATTATTTCCTATGGTAATTGGTTTTGCATATTCCACACCGCTGTTGCGTGCTTTGTATTCCAAAGGATGGGTTGCTGTATAAATTTGAACATTGGGACCAAACATCGTATTGTCACCGATTTTTACAATGCTGACATCCAAAATGCAACAGTTGTAGTTCATATAAACATGGTCACCTAATTGAATATTGTACCCATAATCACAATAAAACGGCGGTTCGATGTATAAATTTCGAGGTTTGCTTTCGAGAAGTTCTTCTAGTAATTGCGTTCTGTTTTCCTTTTCATCGGGATGTGATTTGTTGTACTCACCAAAAGTAGTTCGCGCGTGTCTTCGATCTTCTACTAATTGCACATCCGATGGATTGTACAGTTCTCCCGAAATCATTTTTTCTTTTTCTGTCATATTCTAATATTTACCAAATGGGTCTTTTGCCCGACCAACTTAGATATTCAAAATCCAAAATCCAAAATCCAAATTCGAAATTCCAAATCCCAAATTCCAAGTTTCGTTCGTCCATTGTTAATCAAAAATCATCAACCCGCCCGTACCGCCCTCTTGGCCGAATCCATTCGGGCAGGAAAAGGCATGTTCGGGCTGGTCGTTAATCGTTAATCAGAAATCGTCAATCAACAATCCCACATGCCGCTTCCGCACAGCGTTCACCATCCATTGCCGCCGAAACAATTCCACCTGCATAACCGCCGCCTTCACCACAAGGGAAGAGATTTGAAATTTGTGGATGTTCCAGACGTTCGTTTCTTGGAATACTCACCGGAGATGAAGTCCGTGATTCCACTCCAATCACATTGGCTTCTTCTGTATAATAGCCTTTCATTTTTTCACCGAATATTTTAAATCCGTTGCGCAGGCTGCCGCCAATAAGTTTGGGTAATAAAGAATGTAATGGCGCCGACTTTAATCCAGGTTGATAGGAACTCGGGTTGAGGTCTGCAGAAAGTTTGCCTTCCACAAAATCTGTGAGACGTTGCGCTGGTGCGGTTTGGGTTCTGCCACCAGCGTTAAAAGCCAACTGCTCTAAATCCTTTTGATATTCCAAAGCTTTAAAAACTCCAAAATGTTCGTACTTATATAAATCTTTATGGGCATTAATTTCAACTACGATACCTGAATTTGCAAACTGGTTGTTTCGTTTGGATGGTGACATCCCATTTAAGACCACCTCACCATTTGCTGTGGCTGAAGGCACAATAAACCCACCAGGACACATGCAAAATGAATAGACGCCTCTTCCGTTCACTTGCTCCACAAGGCTGTAAGAGGCGGCTGGTAATAAGTCATCACGATCTCCACTGCAACTATATTGAATGGAATCAATGATGTGCTGTGGATGTTCCACACGAACGCCCATAGCAAAGGACTTGGCTTCGAGAGCAATGTTCTTTTCATAAAGCAGATAATAAATATCCCTTGCAGAATGCCCTGTAGCTAAAATTACCTTATCAACATCCATCGCTTCACCATTTTGAAGTACAAGGGTCTTGATAGTATTGTCTTTTATAACAAAGTCGGTGACTTTAGTGTCAAAGTGGACTTCACCACCATGATTTATGATGGTTTCACGAACATTCTGAACCACTTTAGGCAGTTTGTTAGTGCCGATATGTGGATGGGCATCAACTAAAATTTGATCCGTAGCACCATGAAAGACGAGATTCTCAAAAATACGACGGACATCGCCTCGTTTTAAGCTTCTGGTGTATAATTTACCATCGCTGTAGGTGCCGGCACCACCTTCTCCAAAACAATAGTTGGAATCTTCATTTACAAAATGATCTTGATTGATGGCTTTCAGATCGCGACGTCTGTCCTGAACATTTTTACCACGTTCCAGAACAATCGGTCTAAATCCCAATTCTACACAACGCAATGCGGCGTACATTCCGGCAGGTCCAAAACCTATAATATGTATGGATTTTGCTTTGGATACATCGCGATAATCAAAGTGATAAGCAGAAGTTTCAGGAACAGGTTCGTTGATGTAAACCGCTACTTTATAATTAAAAATAATCTGCTTCTTTCGGGCATCGATGGACTTTCGAAGCACTTTAATACCCGAAATCTTAGCTTCTGAAATACCAAGAACTTTAGCACTTTTTCGTGTTAAAATATTAGGGTGCTTTTCCTCTAAGAGGGTTACACGAAGCTGAATGTCTTTTATCATGACGCAAAATTAATTAAAAAGCAATTAGGATAGGGGTGGAGGAAGTTTTATTCTTTGATCCGTACTTATGCCTCTTTATTCTCCATTTGAGACGTAGTGAACGGAATTGTGGGAGCTAAGAACTAACGAATATGCTCCAGCAATGACGCCGCCAAAAAGGCCTAAAAACGCCCAAAGTATAAATTTTCGGCTGAATAAAAACGGGTTGAACCGAATGGGCTGATCGAGAATATTAAGGTAGGTGACTAACTTTCTTCTTCTTTTAAGCTTCACTTTTTAGTTTTTATCTTCTTTGGTAAGTAATGAATGAAAAAGAATGCTTGTGGTTCTCATCTTTATCATTAAAGATGTTTTGAATTTCTGTCCAGACTGAGGTATCAATTTTTGGAAAAAAAGTATCCCCATCAAAACGTTCATGAACTCTGGTCAATTCTATTTTATCGGCATAAGGCATTGCTTGCTTGTATATTTCGCCACCACCAATGATAAAAGGTTGCGAATCATTTTTAGCAGCATCCAAAGCGTCCTCTAAATTATGAACAACAATTACACCAGAAGGAACTGAAAAATTCTGTTGGCGACTAATGACAATGTGTGTTCGGTTGGGAAGCGGCTTACCGAAACTCTGAAAGGTCTTTCGACCCATGATGATGCAGTGATTTGAGGTCAGGCTTTTAAAACGTTTTAAATCATCACTCAAATGCCAAATCAATTGATTGTCCTTGCCAATGACATCATTTTCTGCAGCGGCAGCGATAAGGGTTAAGTTTTTATGAACTTTCGTTTTTTTTTCAATAAGCGTGGTGGCTTCTAAAGGATATTCCTTTTCAACCTCTGCCTGAAGTTTTGAAATGCGTTCTTTTTGTTTGGCCACCAATTTATTCAGTTGTGCATCTTCCCATGCCTTGCCCATAAATTTATGGGTGATGAACACATTAAAAAGATGGAAAACAAAAAGAAATAACCAGGCAAAAATTGCAAATACGAACCAATCCAATCCCCATATTTTGGTTTGTTCTCCTAAGCCAATAACGGTGTTTAAAAAGATAAGGAAAAGTGCGCCTATTAAGAAGATCACAAAATGGTAGTATAAACGTTTTTTCTGCTTGATTCTGCGTTGCGAAGTTTCAATGAGCTCCAATTGCTCTTTGTCTATTTTGTTTACAGGTCTTTTCTTGCCAAACATGATATTGAAATTTTATGTAAAGTTAGTTTTTTTTGATGAAATGATTAATTCAAACCCGCGATCTTTAAAATAAGTCCTTAATAAAACAGATTTAAAGGCAAATGTATTGATAATCAGTGCGAAAGAAAATTTAAAACACTGATAATACAATAACATAAAGTAAGTTTCATTAACAAGTTGAAATAATTTGAAACATATTCTTATGAAAATGATAAATCTTTGGTTGTGCGGTGGTTAAATAATTTAAATTGTTAAAATATCCTTATATTTGCGCCAAAATTAATTAATTTGAATTATGGCAATTACAAAACAATACTTAAAAAGTAAACCTATTTGCAAAGTGACTTTTTCGGTACCTGCTGAAGACGCTAAAAAAGTAAGTGTTTTAGGAACTTTTAATGAGTGGAATGAGAAAAAAGCGTTGCAGCTTAAGAAACTAAAGAACGGAACTTTTAAAGGCTCTATAGATTTAGAAAAAGACAACTCTTATGAGTTTAGATATCTTGTAGATGGCACTTTTATAAATGAGGAGGCAGCTGATGCCTACAAAACCAATGAATTTGGAGGAGAAAATGCAGTTTTGAAACTGTAACAGATTCTTGAAGTAAAATAGAAAAGGCGTTTTCCAACTGGAAATCGCCTTTTTTATTTTAAACACTATCTAAGACCTTCGAATTTCACTAGTGTGTTTATTTGCTGCCATTATCTTATTGGAATTTGAACGCGATGGATCAATCATTCAGATTTCTTGTGGATTTAAAATAGTCACCTTAAACCGCCACAACCCCTTTAATATGTGGGTGAGGATTGTAATCTTCCAATGTGAAATCTTCAAATTTAAAGTCGAAGATATCTTTGACATCAGGGTTTAGTTTCATTTTTGGAAGCGGTCTGAGGTCGCGTGACAATTGCAGCTCCAGCTGTTCCATATGGTTGTTGTAAATGTGCGCATCTCCAAACGTATGGATAAAATCTCCTGCTTCATAGCCGCATACTTGCGCCATCATCATCGTGAAAAGTGCATAGGAGCCAATATTAAAAGGAACCCCTAAAAAGATATCGGCACTGCGCTGATACAGTTGACAGGAAAGTTTTCCATCGGCGACATAAAATTGAAAAAAAGCATGGCAAGGAGGAAGTGCCGCTTTACCATTGGAAACATTCTCTGAAAATGATTTCGAAGTATCAGGTAATACTGAAGGATTCCAAGCAGAAACCAACATGCGACGACTATTGGGATTGTTTTTAAGCGTGTCTACGACGTCCTTTATCTGATCAATCTCATCATTGTTCCAGTTACGCCATTGATGTCCGTAAACGGGTCCCAGGTCCCCATTTTCATCCGCCCATTCGTTCCAGATCCTAACCCCATTATCGTTGAGGTAATTGATGTTGGTATCGCCTTTTAAAAACCAGAGCAACTCATAAATGATGGATTTTAAATGGAGTTTTTTGGTCGTGATCATTGGGAAACCTTCACTTAGATCAAAACGCATTTGATATCCAAATACACTTTTGGTCCCGGTTCCGGTACGGTCCCCCTTTTGGGTGCCGTTTTCTATGACATGCTTTACGAGGTCGTGATATTGTTTCATGCTAACTTCCCACGAAAGTGGGAATCTTATTAATTAAACGTTCATTTTTCTTAAAAGCCAAAATTAAAGAAAGTTACGAACTTCTCGAAGGGATATGTGTATTAGTTTAAAGTGCCTAAAGTATATAGGCTTGGTCGAATGGTTTTCCCCTTTGGGGAAATGTCCGAAGGACAATCGGCATTTTACCCAATGATCATGCCCGCAATAGTAGCAGACAATAATGATGCAATAGTTCCTCCGATAAGGGCTTTCATTCCAAATTCAGATAAGGTCTTGCGTTGTCCCGGAGCCAAAGATCCGATGCCGCCAATTTGAATGCCGATGGATGCAAAGTTTGCAAATCCACATAACATATAAGTGGCCATAATGATTGATTTTTCAAACTTCAGATGGGTTACACTCGCAACATTTTTGAGTTCAGCCAATTGGATATAGCCAACAAATTCACTCGCCACCAATTTGATGCCCAGCAATTGTCCCATAAGTGCCGTGTCTTCTTTGGCAACACCTATAAGCCACATTAGAGGTGATAAAATATACCCTAGAATAAATTCCAATGACAATGCCACATAGGGTGTGTTATTGGCTATTAATGTATTTAAACCGGTCACATTTCCGAGCTTGCCAAAGCCATAGTTGATCATCGCTATAAAAGCAATAAAAACCAACAGCATGGCGCCTACATTAGCTGCTAATTTTAATCCCTCGGTAGTTCCATTGGCAATGGCATCTAAAATATTAGAACCAATATTCTCTTGTGAAACCTCAATTTCAGTATTGATCGGCTTTTGCTGTGGGTATAACATTTTTGAAATCACAATGGCACCAGGAGCAGCCATAACAGAAGCAGTCAATAAATGCTTGGCATAAAATAATTTAAGAGCTTCGTCTTCGCCACCTAAAAATCCGATATATGCTGCCAATACACCGCCAGCAACCGTGGCCATTCCACCAATCATGACTAAAAGAATTTCAGATTTGGTCATCTTTTCCAGATAGGCCTTGATCATTAAAGGTGCTTCAGTTTGACCTAAAAAGATATTTCCGGCAACACTTAAACTTTCAGCACCTGAAATTTTTAAGAGCTTGGTCAATACCCAAGCCATACCTGCCACTACTTTTTGAATGACTCCTAAATAAAACAAGACGGACGTTAAGGCGGAAAAGAAAATGATGGTTGGCAATACCTGAAACAAAAAGATAAATCCAAAGCTGCTGATGTCCATCATTCCTCCAAGTAAAAATTCACTTCCTGCCTGGGTAAATTCCAAGACCTTAACAAACATCTTTCCAACAATTTCGAATGCTTTTTGGATAATTGGAACTTTTAAAACTCCAATGGCCAATAACAATTGTGCTGCGAGTCCGAAACCAATAGTTTTCCAGTTGATGGCTTTTCTGTTTTGACTCAAAATAAACGATAGCATTAGCAATACAAACATCCCTAAAGCACCACGGAGCAAACTGGACATCGTAAAACCTTGACTGGGAGTAATGCTACTTGTGGCCGCTGCCGTGACCAATGCTGTGTCTTGCGCGGTGGAAAAAACATAACTCACCTCTTTTTCTTGAAGGACTAATGTTGAATCGGTTAACGTTTGAATTTTGAAGCGCTTAATGACTTCGGAAGGATCATCATAGTATAATACCAGCAGTTTATTTTGGGTAATATAATTGCCTTTGGTGGCACTGCTATCTTTCGACTTTAAATAGAAGACAAAGTCGCCATTGTTAAGGCTTAGACCATCAGTCTCTGAATTGATGTTGTAAAGATTGACGCCTTGATTATTCTGGACTGCTTCAATCTGCCATTTCTTTTCTATGCTTTGTGCTAATGTGGTTGTTACTCCAAAAAAAATAGCTGTAAAAGCTAAAAAGAAATGTTTCATCTGATAGATCGTTTAGCGTTTGGAAATTTCATCTCTTAACTTTGCAGCCAGCTCATAATCTTCGCTTAAGACTGCTTGTTCCAATAAAGAATGAAGTTCTGCAAGAGTTTTGATTTTTAAATCATCTTGAATGGTAGATTCTATTTCTTCAGCTACCAAATCGTCCAGAAGGATGCTATCTTGTTGTTCCTCATCTTTTTGAGGATTTACTTTGAGATAGATTCCAGCTTTGTCCAAAATGTTTTTATAAGTGAAAATTGGTGCCTGAAAACGAAGTGCTAAAGCAATAGCGTCACTGGTTCGTGCGTCTATGATTTCCTCTATTTTATCGCGTTCGCAGATTAAACTGGAATAAAACACACCATCTACCAATTTATGAATGATGACCTGTTTGACAATAATATCAAAACGATCAGCGAAATTTTTAAAAAGATCATGGGTTAATGGACGAGGAGGACGAATTTCCTTTTCGAGAGCAATGGCAATAGATTGCGCCTCAAATGCTCCAATGACAATTGGGAGTTTGCGATCGCCATCTACTTCATTCAAAATCAGGGCGTACGCACCATTTTGCGTTTGGCTATAGGATATTCCCTTTATGTTCAATCGGACTAAACTCATATAAAATAAAAAACAAATAACTGCTTAAATTAGGACTTTACCAACTGTGGTCATCATATTTTTTTGGGAAGTTCCCCAGAGAAAAAAGTTTATGAAAATTTTTGCCACAAATACATGAACCCTTTTTCAGGTTTTTAGTCATGTATTTATGGCAACTATTTTAAGTAACAGTCGCTTTGCTGCTACAAGTTAAGAAATTTAAGCGTTTTGTGCCTTAAATTCCTTTAATTTTTCTGTGAGTTTTGGAACCACTTCAAATGCATCGCCAACGATACCGTAGTCTGCAGCTTTGAAAAATGGAGCTTCAGGATCGGTATTGATCACTACTTTTACTTTAGAGGCGTTGATGCCTGCCAAGTGTTGGATAGCTCCAGAAATGCCAATGGCAATATATAAGTTTGCCGCTACAGGTTTTCCGGTTTGACCTACGTGCTCTCCATGAGGTCTCCAACCTAGGTCGGAAACTGGTTTTGAGCAGGCTGTTGCTGCGCCCAAAACTTTAGCTAAATCTTCAATCATTCCCCAATTTTCTGGGCCTTTCAATCCGCGTCCAGCAGAAACCACAATTTCGGCATCCGCAATCGTTACGGTGTTGGTAGCTTTGTCAACTGAGTCTACGTGAACTCCGTTTTCTGGAATGGATGGTGAAAAATCTTCGGCAGTTGCACTAGAAGAATTTTCCTTTAATCCGAAGGCATTTTTCGAAACCCCAACAATTTTGACATCGGTGTCAATCGTTGAAAAGATAAATGCTTTATTGGTGAAAGCGGTACGTTTAACTGTAAATGGTGAAGCACTTGTTGGCGCGTCAACCACATTGGAGGCATATCCTGCATCTAATCCAACCGCCAATAATGGCGCCAAGTATTTGCTGTCTGCACTTGAACTCACCACAACTACTTTGGTGCCTTCTTTTTCAGCTGCTTGCTTGATAATGTTGGCGTAGGTTTTCGCATTAAAAGCATCCAATTTTGAGTCTTTTACTTTTAATACTTTATCAACGCCATAAGTTCCCAATTCTGAAATATCATCGGCGTTAATTGTAATGGCAGTGACCGTCGTACCCATTTGGTCGGCAACGGCTTTTGCATAAGAAGCCACTTCAAAAGCAACTTTCTTGAATTTTCCTTCTTCTGATTCTGTATATACTAAAACTGACATAATTTTTCCCCTCTAGCTCCCCCGAAAGGGGAGAACATATTCCTACGAGAGGTCATAGGCTTTTATAGGTTTAACTTTTTTTCGAGTACTCATTCCCCTGCTTCTAAGGGGTTAGGGGAGGATTTATATCACCTTCGCCTCATTATGAAGCAAACTCACCAATTCATCCAGATTATCAGGAGATATCATTTTTACGGCACCTCTTGGTTCTGGTTTTTCAAACTTAACTGTTGATGTTTCTTTGGTAGCGTCAACCGGCTCTAAAACGTTTAAAGGTTTTTGACGTGCCTGCATAATTCCTCTCATGTTCGGAATTCGCAAATCACTCTCTTCCACCAATCCTTTTTGACCACCTATTACTAGAGGTAAGGTTGTAGAAACAGTTTCTTTTCCGCCGTCAATTTCTCTCATGGCTTTGGCGTTTGTACCATCTACTTCAAGACTGATGCAGTTGGTTACAAAGTTGGCACCAATTAATTCCGCTAACATTCCTGGAACCATGGACCCATTATAATCAATAGACTCACGGCCGGCAATGATCAAATCATAGCCCCCATCTTTGACGACATGCGCTAATTGCTTGGCAACTGCAAAACCATCGGTAGCAGGGGTGTTAACGCGAATGGCGGTATCCGCACCAATAGCTAATGCTTTACGTAAAGTAGGTTCGGTTTCTGGACCACCAACGTTAACAACGTCCACAGTAGCACCTTGTTTTTCCTTAAACCACATGGCGCGGGTTAAACCAAATTCATCATTCGGATTGATGACAAATTGCACACCATTAGTGTCAAGTTTGGTGTCTCCATCAGTGAAATTAATCTTTGAAGTCGTATCAGGTACGTGGCTAATACATACAAGTATTTTCATGTTTTGTAATTTTATACATTAATAGTTATGTGGAAGAATGCTGGAAACTGCCACTAAAAACTGCTTTCAATTTGAATAGGATACGAAGTTAATTATTTTAGATGACATTTTTACTATGCGTGCATAATAAATTTTATTAAAATACATTTTTTATTGATTTCCTTCTAAATGCGAGAAAATTTTGGAAGATTTCTTTTGACTACTTAAGGATGAGCACTTGAAAAGCTAAACTTTTTAGATTAACTCTGATTTTTATATCGATTTATTTTGGGTAGGAAAGGGGTCTGGAACTAATTCAGATTAAACGTACTGTTAAAACAGGCTCTTAAAATAATGTGTTTTCATTATACACGCTGTGTTCGTAAGAAACCATTAAAAATTTTTAACGCCTATACCGTGGAAACTGGGTGAATTTACCGGTAGTTAAATCTGTGATTTTCATAAATATAAAGATCTTTAAGGGGTTCCTATTTATTCACTTAAAAATGTTGTTATTTTATTATCAATAATTGTTACTTTTGCTACTCGATTTAAAACATTAACTAAAAAAGTTCTTCCCTTTGGGGCGACGGCGCAAAATGTACTGTTCAAGCTAGAGTGAAGCGAAGATGTGAATGAAGACTATTCAATTTAGAGAAGCTATCTGTGAAGCCATGAGCGAAGAAATGCGTCGTGATGAGACCGTTTATTTGATGGGTGAGGAAGTTGCAGAATATAATGGTGCTTATAAAGCATCAAAAGGGATGTTGGACGAGTTTGGTGCCAAACGTGTTATTGATACGCCAATTGCAGAACTTGGTTTTGCCGGGATAGCTATTGGTTCCACAATGACTGGTTGCCGCCCAATTGTTGAATATATGACCTTTAACTTCTGTTTGGTTGGGATTGATCAAATTATAAACAACGCTGCCAAAATCAGACAAATGTCCGGTGGACAGTTTCCATGTCCTATTGTTTTTAGAGGACCAACGGCGTCTGCTGGTCAGTTGGGAGCAACACACTCCCAGGCTTTTGAAAACTGGTTTGCAAATACTCCAGGATTGAAAGTAGTCGTGCCATCTAATCCTTATGATGCAAAAGGACTTTTGAAATCGGCTATTCGTGATAACGATCCAGTTATTTTTATGGAAAGTGAGCAAATGTATGGCGACAAAGGGGAAGTTCCAGAAGGTGAATATACCATTCCATTAGGTGTTGCAGAAGTGAAGCGTGAAGGTACCGATGTAACGATTGTTTCTTTTGGAAAAATTATTAAAGAAGCTTTCAAAGCTGCTGAGGAATTGGAAAAAGAAGGGATTTCATGTGAAATCATCGATTTAAGAACGGTGCGTCCTTTGGATAAGGAAACCATTTTAAAGTCAGTAAAGAAAACGAACAGATTAGTGGTTTTGGAAGAGGCTTGGCCTTTCGGGAACATCTCTACAGAAATAACCTATATTGTCCAATCAGAAGCTTTTGATTATTTGGATGCTCCTGTTGTAAAGATCAATACAGCTGATACCCCTGCACCATATTCACCAAACCTTTTTAAAGAATGGTTGCCTAATAGTGATGAGGTGGTAAAAGCCGTTAAAAAAGTAATGTATAAATAAATCGCTGCCCGATAGCTATCGGGATGGCGTTATCATAACTTCATTGACACTAGTGTTGATGAAGTTTTTTGTCTTATGAACCTAAATCTTCGAATCCTACTTTTTTTCTTCGGAATGTGTTCCGCCTTCTCCCAAACCAAAGTCAGTGGTTATGTGTTTGATGAGAACAATGTTTCCGTTGCCTACGCCAATGTGCTTTTTAAAGGGTCCACAGAGGGTACCATTACCAATGAAGACGGTCGTTTCTACTTAGAATCTGGCAGCACTTACGATACGCTCATCATCTCCTTTATAGGGTATGAAACCTTAGAAATTCCGCTGACAAAGAAAGTCAATTACGATTTGAAATTCATCTTAAAGGAAGATGCTGGTCAATTGGATGAAGTTTTTATTGTTACCGGAAGACAATCCAAAAAAGAGAGTGAAAACCCTGCCATTGCCATCTTAAAGAAAATTTGGGAACGCAAACGCCAAAACGGATTGCGCCAATTTAAGCAGTATGAGTATGACAAATACGAAAAAGTAGAGTTTGATATCAATACCATTGACAGCGCGTTGATCAAAAGCAAGTTGTTTAGGGGGATGGAGTTTGTCTTTGACCAAGTGGATACCAGTAGAGTGACCGGAAAGACCTACCTGCCCATATTTATCAACGAAGCACGGAGCAAAGTGTATGGAGATAATTTGAAAAATAAGGAAAAAGCGGAGTTAAAAGGGAATAAAAACTCAGGATTTAGCAATAACCAGATCATAATTGATTTTGTGGATGATCTTTATTCTGATTTCGATATTTACGATAACTATCTCAAATTTTTTGATAAAAGCTTTGTGAGTCCGTTGTCAAAAACGGGCATCAACACCTATAATTATGTGCTTTCTGATAGTACGTTCATTGAGGGAAAATGGTGTTATAACATCATCTATTATCCAAGACGAAAAAATGAACTGACTTTTAAGGGCGATTTTTGGGTTAATGATACCACCTTCGCCATTAAGGAAATTAATATGCAGGCCTCAAAAAGCGCGAATATTAATTGGGTGAAGGAAATTTATATAGAACAAGAATTTGAAGTCCTTAATGATTCTGTATTCTTGATCAAGCGCGATTACTTCATGTCGGATTTTGCCTTTAATAAAAAGGAAAAATCGCGAGGTATTTATGGAAAGCGGACCACGCTTTACGATAATTATGCCTTTGATATTCCTAAAGACGAGAAGTTTTACAGCAAAGAAGTGTATAGCTATAACGAAGATGTCTATAATCGGGATGATACTTTTTGGGAACAGAATCGAATGGAAGCCTTGAGTCAGGATGAAAAGGGCGTCTATAAAATGCTGGACACGCTAAAAACCGTGAAAAAGTTTAAACGGTTATACGATATAGGAAGTATTCTGGGCTCAGGATATGTTGAGTTTACGGATATCAATTTTGATTATGGTCCCATTTTTTCCACGTTTGGCTTCAATGATGTTGAGGGCATTCGCCTAAGAACTGGCGGGAGAACCTATTTTGGTCCTAACGATCTGTGGCGTCTGGAAGGTTTTATGGCTTACGGATTTAAAGATGATAAATTCAAATATGGTCTTTCTGGAAAATGGCTGATGGACAAGAGAAACCGATTCATCATTTCCGTTGGACACAGGCGCGATGTCGAACAAATAGGTGTTAACTTAACCTCATCCACAGATATTTTAGGACGGAGTTTGGCCTCATCTGCATTGTTTGGGACAAGCACCAATGATAAGTTGACCAACGTCAATCTAACTACTGTAGCCATCGAACTAGAGCCTGTAAGAAACCTTGAATTCAGACTGAGCGGCACCTACAAAACCTTAGTGTCGGCATCCGATACATTCAGCTTGGATTTTTACACTGACGAAACGCGAACTACAACAGAATCCGAGATTCATCAGTATGAAAATTCTTTTTCTGTCTCTTACTTTCCAGGACGTAAAATGACTGGGTTTGGTGTGGAGCGTCGAATCTCAAATGATGGGTTTCCAAGTTTGTTTGCACAGGTTACACGAGGTGATAAGTCGATTTTGAACAGTGATTTTGACTATACCAAATTGCAGTTTTCTTATATTCAACCATGGCATATCGGTGCCTACGGAAGGTTAACGACTACATTTGAAGCTGGTAAAACGTTTGGCGAAGTGCCTTTGGGACTTTTAAATGTTGTGCCTGGTAACCAATCTTATTTTTCTATTTACAATTCCTTTTCGCAATTGGACTACTATGAGTTTGTTACTGATACTTACACTTCCTTACATTTAGAACATAATTTCAACGGTCGATTTTTCTCAAGAATTCCGTTCTTGCGAAAGTTAAATCTCCGTGAAATCGTAGGAATTAGAGGCGTATGGGGAGAAGTTTCGCAAGCCAACAGAGATTTGAATGCCTCGGGATTAACCTATCTGGCCCCTACAGACAAAATCTATTATGAATATAGCGTCGGGGTAGGGAATATCTTCAAGGTTTTCCGAATCGACTTTAACTTTAGAGGCAACTATCTCGATACCCCTGAAGCTCGTGATTTTGGGATTACAGGAAGTTTTGGGTTTAATTTTTAATTCATCACCAAAACTATCTGTCTTAGTTAATTTGCTATATAATACGTAACGGAAACTACCTCCATAGACTCTGGGGCTCCAACATCTGGATTAAAAGGATATTCTTGGTCATAAGTTAAAGTACAACTGGAATTGGCCGCAATGTTATGACATGGCACTGAAGCCAAATTAGAATAATTACCAATAAATTCCATGTTGTCTCCACCTGGTCGTATAGTTAAATACGCTACGCCTTCTACAGCATAATTATTGGGGTTATTGAGTTTAATCTCAAATTTCAGACGTGACGTCTTATTTTCGGTATCCGTAGTAAACGTGAAATATAACACCTCATACGTGAAGTTTTTTAATTCAGGAGGTCCGGTATCTTCAGGCGCAACGAAGTCACATGGCACTTCTTCATTAACATAATAACGGTTAAGTGTGTTTTTCTCAAGAGCGTAATGAGGCATTTCTATGGTTTTTGTACAGTCATCATCCTTTGAGCTACAGCTTGTGCTTATAACAGTTAGCATTAGTAGTATTAAAAAAATTGTTGTTTTTGTCATGAGATTTGGAGTTTGTTGTATTATTTAAAACCGTGTTGTCAACTGTCTAATGTAGCAAATAAATTAACCTATCGTGTTATCTTTTATCTAACTTTTTACTCTTAGAATTGATCCCTTGTCCATTAATAGATGTTAAACCTTAGTACGCTTCAACTTAGTTCACAAAATATTGATGTCAATGGCAATATAGCGATTTGGCACCCTTTAAAACTTTTTATAAAATCCTATAGCCTAAAATAAACGAGGTCGTTTGAAGTTTCGAGTCCCATGCCATATAATTTTCTAATATTTCTTTTGAGGTGAGATATCTAATTTCAAGGCTATACCTGTCCTTTAATTTATATCCTATTCCAAAGGCATAGTTGTTTCCGCTCTTCCCGTTTAACGGGGTTAATTTTATACCATCTCCACGTTCAAATTCGATTGACACGTCTGATTTTACATTAAAACTATAAGAAATATTCGCGAAAATTTTCGAATCATTATTCAAGAAAAAATAGTGCCTTAAACTGATTGGCAGTTCTATTGAACTGTAATCTACACTGACGAAAAGTTCTTCGTTAAACACCTTATCCAATTTAGACCTTCCTTTATCTTCAAAACGCTGGTAGGTTGGTTCGATCGAAATCGACCATTTGTTTTTATTGAAGGGTAAAATGTATTCCAACTCTATCCCAAACCCAAATCCTGAATTGGATCCAAAATCGGTGTCTTTAGCCCTAGAGACTGGATTTTCAATCAGTAAGGATGAATTGTTGAAACGAGGTCTTAATGTTATATGGTATATATTGGCTTTTGTCTGGTTTTGATAACTGACAAAATCGGCATCGATACATTCATTGTAGTCTAAAAATAGCTTGATTAAGCTCCTATTGTTGTATTCTAATGACTCCATCCTATTCATTTTAAAGGAAGGGCATTTTAGATTATTCCATAATTGTTGTTTAAACTCATTGTTCTGTCCTACTTTATTATCAGCTGTCAAGAAACTTTTAAAAACCAAAGGCTCAACGTCAAGGTCATCTATGTTGTAAAAATAGCGTTTCAAATTGCCCGCTTCATACAAGTAGAGCGATGCTTTGCCTTCTATGAGCACTTTTAAAAATTGTAGTTCTTCATTAAACACGGGCGCCTTGTCATGGGTCAATTGATTGGCGGCTTCAGGGGATCGATCCATTTTAACCGTGTGTCGTACATATTTTGAGGTATTATCAATACCAAATTCTTTAACAGTATTGATGTTAGCGATTTCAGAAGCGCCATCGGGAGTTAGTTTGAATTCAAAATTATTTGGATTGTTTTTCCAATCCATATTCTTAATAAAGCAGTATATCTTTTGGTTGAGATTATTGATGTAATAGCCTTTTTCATAGGAAATTTGAGAATAACCATGAAGGCTTAAAAAGGAAATTAGTAGTAACAAAAAGGCTCTTTTCATTTCGATTATTTGGTTTATAGATTGTGGGGGTCTGATTTTAATCGGTAAGGTCCGAAATTAATTCTGCCGACGCCAAAGTAATGCTTTCTTCCTATCATATTTTAAAAAATAGTCCAATTGCTTTCTTTTAGATAAAAGTTTATTCTCCCTAGAAACCACAAATAAATCAGGTCTTTTTAAATGTCTTGTAGAAATTTCAAAATTCCCCATAGAATTAAGCGTTGTATAAAGTTGGAGATTACGTAGAGTTCCGTATCTTTGCACGCCTAAAAAACCGAATAACAATTAACATAAGCCACTAACAAAAAGGCTATTAAAATAAAATAAACACCATGACTGCGAAAGGAAAAAAAACATTTGATGTATTGATTGAAATACCAAAAGGAAGCCGTAACAAATTCGAATATGATTTTGAATTAAAGAAAATACGTTTTGACCGTTTATTGTTTTCATCCATGATGTACCCAGCCGACTATGGTTTTATTCCAGAAACTTTGGCATTGGACGGCGATCCGTTGGACGTTTTGGTTTTAGGAACTGAACCAACATTTCCAATGTGTGTTATGGAAGTAAAGCCTATTGGTGTTTTCCATATGGCGGATGAAATGGGGAATGACGAAAAGATTATCTGTGTACCGGTTTCAGATCCAATTTGGAATACACTTAACGATTTGTCAGATGTAAATCCGCATCAAGTTAAAGAGATCGAACATTTCTTTCAAGTTTACAAAGATTTGGAAAAGAAAAAAGTTGATGTTGGTGGTTGGGGAACTGCAGAAAAAGCTTATGATATCGTCAACAAATGTGTTGATCGCTATGAATCAAGTGTGCATAAAACCAATGGGAACTTCACTATTTAGGACATTTCTCTTTATATAAAAATTATGAACCTCTTATATCTTATAAGGGGTTTTTTATTTCTCTTTGATTTTATTACATTAGCAACCGTTAAAAACAAACCAATCTAATATTATAATATGGAATCACTGATGATTTATATGCCAATTGCAATGGCAGCCTTAGGGTTAATTTACATGCTGATCAAGAAGTCGTGGGTATTGAAACAAGACGCTGGAGATGGTAGAATGAAAGAAATTTCAGATTATATCTATGAAGGGTCGCTTGCGTTCTTAAATGCAGAATATCGTTTATTATCTATTTTCGTTGTCGTGGTGAGTATTTTGCTCGCCATTGTTTCTTTTGTAGTGCCAACAACCCATTGGTTAATTGTTGTTGCTTTTATTTTTGGAGCAGTGTTTTCAGCTTACGCTGGAAATATTGGGATGAAAATCGCTACCAAAACCAACGTAAGAACTACACAAGCAGCACGTACAAGTTTGCCAAATGCACTTAAGGTTTCTTTCGGTGGAGGTACTGTTATGGGGCTTGGAGTGGCTGGATTAGCAGTTTTGGGCTTGACGTCATTTTTCATCTTCTTCTTTTGGTACTTTATGGGTGCCGAATGGTCTTCTGAAATGATAATGGTCAATGGTAAATTAGAAAGTCAAGGTAATTTTGACATGATTATCGTATTGGAAACTTTAGCAGGATTTTCGCTAGGTGCGGAATGTATCGCGTTGTTTGCACGTGTTGGTGGTGGAATTTACACAAAGGCAGCCGATGTGGGTGCTGATTTGGTTGGTAAAGTTGAAGCTGGTATTCCTGAAGACGATCCACGTAACCCTGCAACTATTGCCGATAACGTTGGTGATAACGTAGGTGATGTGGCTGGTATGGGTGCCGATTTATTTGGATCTTATGTCGCAACCGTTTTAGCGGCTATGGTTTTAGGAAACTATGTGATTAAAGATATGGGAGGTGCCATTACAGATGCTTTTGGAGGTATCGGACCAATCTTATTGCCAATGTCCATTGCTGGTGTTGGTATTATCATTTCAGTAATAGGAACCATGTTAGTGAAAATCACAAATAATGATGCCAAAGAAACTCAAGTGATGGGTGCTTTAAACCTTGGTAACTGGGTGTCTATTGCGTTAGTTGCGATCTCTTGTTATGTTTTAGTGATTTGGATGTTGCCAGAAACCATGAAAATGAGTTTCTTTGGTGAAGGTCTTCAAGATATTTCCTCAATGCGTGTCTTCTACGCTACACTGGTTGGATTGTTTGTAGGTGCCATGATTTCATCAATTACAGAATTCTATACCGGGTTGGGTAAAAAACCAGTCCTGAAAATTGTACAACAATCAAGTACTGGTGCAGGAACCAACATTATTGCAGGTTTGGCAACAGGAATGATTTCTACATTTCCTTCAGTATTATTATTTGCGGGTGCTATTTGGGCTTCTTATGCTTTTGCAGGATTCTACGGCGTGGCTTTGGCGGCTTCAGCGATGATGGCTACTACAGGAATGCAGTTGGCTATTGATGCCTTTGGACCTATTGCTGATAACGCAGGTGGTATTGCCGAAATGAGTGAACAAGATCCTATTGTAAGAGAGCGTACTGATATCTTGGACGCGGTTGGAAATACAACAGCAGCAACAGGAAAAGGTTTTGCTATTGCTTCAGCAGCATTGACGTCTTTGGCCTTATTTGCAGCGTATGTCACCTTTACAGGAATTGACGGAATCAATATTTTTAAAGCGCCTGTTTTAGCCATGTTATTTGTTGGTGGAATGGTGCCAGTAGTGTTTTCGGCCTTGGCGATGAACGCTGTTGGGAAAGCGGCAATGCAGATGGTTGAGGAAGTTCGTCGTCAGTTTAGGGAAATTCCTGGAATTATGGAAGGGACAGCAAAACCAGAATATGATAAATGTGTGGCTATTTCAACCGAGGCATCCTTAAGAGAAATGATCCTTCCTGGATTGTTGACTATTGGTTTTCCATTGCTTATTGCTTTTGTTCCGATGATTTTCGGAATGAATAACTTAGCAATCGCTGAAATGTTAGGTGGATATATGGCTGGTGTCACCGTGAGTGGTGTGCTTTGGGCTATATTCCAAAACAACGCAGGTGGCGCTTGGGATAATGCTAAAAAGTCATTTGAAGCTGGTGTCTTGATCAACGGAGAAATGACCTTTAAAGGCTCTGAGGCGCATAAAGCCGCCGTTACTGGAGATACTGTTGGAGATCCATTTAAAGACACGTCAGGACCATCTATGAACATTTTAATTAAGTTGACCTGTTTGATTGGATTGGTAATTGCACCAATTTTAGGAGGTCATACTATAGCAGCCACTGTTACCAGTACACAGTTTATTGAAACTACCAATGGCGTTACAGATGCGATAGAAATAGAAATGGTATCTGTAGATACTGAGAATGCTAAAGCAATCGTCACAACGACGTTTACGGACAACGGTAACGTGATGAAAGAAGAGAGTGTGTTGGAAGGTACTTTAGGAGAAGTAAAAGCAGCTGTTGCGAAATTGCAAGCTGAACATAAAAAATAAATTTTGTAATAAAATTCTTAAGAAAGGCTATATCTCCATGATGTAGCCTTTTCTTTTTTTATTAACTTAGTCCTTATGAATTATGAAGATCTCACCACCTTAGGAATTGCTTTTGGTCTTGGCCTATTGGTCGGGATGCAACGTGAGAAACATAATAAAGATCAAATTGCTGGGGTTAGGACTTTTACGCTCATCTCTATATTGGGAGTGGTGGCTGGCTTTTTAACACGGTTATATGACAATCCATATATATTGCCACTTATTGGTCTGGCAATGGCTGCTATGCTCATTACAGCCAATCTGATGAAACTTAAAACACAGGACAATCCAACCTTGGGCCAAACTACGGAAATGGCTGCCCTATTAATGTTTGCCATTGGCGCCTATTTGGTGGTTGGAGATCGGGTGGTGGGCGTGATTATGGGTGCTGCCATTGCAATTCTACTGTATGTTAAAGACCATCTTCATAAGTTTATAGGCGATTTGGAAGACAATGACATCTCAGCTATTATGATTTTAGCGGGAATCAGTTTGATCATTTTACCAATTTTGCCGGATAAAACTTTTGGTCCTTTTGATGTATTAAATCTTCGGAATATTTGGCTTATGGTCACATTGATTGTGGGGATCAGTGTCATTGGCTATTTTATTTATAAGTTCATCGGGAAGAAATATGGAATTTTATCCAACGGCATCTTAGGAGGAATTATCAGCAGCACTGCTACAACCGTCAGTTATGCTAGATTTACCAAGAAAAGTAAAAACATTGATAAAGCTTCGGCATTTGTCATTTTTGCAGCGGCAACCGTGTCCTTGATCCGGGTAATGATAGAAATAGGTGCGGTTATCCCTAGTCTGTTATCTAAAGTGGTATTGCCCATTGTCGCTCTATTTTTACTTATGATTGGCTTGTCCATCGTTCTTTTTTATCTCACCAATAAAGAGAATACTTCTGACGACATGCCAAAACCTGAAAATCCAGCCCAGATAAAAAGTGCTTTGATGTTTGGGGGCATATATGCCATTATTCTTTTGGCGGTTGCTTTTACAGAACAGGAGCTAGGTGATGAAGGCTTGTATGTAGCTGCTTTTGTTGGTGGATTGGCAAATAAGGATGCCATTACCTTGTCGCTCTCGCAAAGTATTGGTAGTGGGCTGGACACCAATTTTGGCTGGCGTTTGATTGTGGTTGCTTCGCTGTCAAATTTTTTGTTCAAGATTGTACTTTGCGCTATATTGGGCACAAAGCAATTGACAAAATGGATGGCACTTTTTTTTGGCGCCGCTATTCTTGGAGGATTAATAATACTATGGCTCTGGCCAGAAACTTGGCATTTTTAATATGAGATTATTCAAAAAAGACCCTTTGCAGGTCATCGTTTTTCAAAGTTATGGTACTGCTTCCCATTTGTATGTGAGAGGTCGCGCGCTTGAAGATGAATCTATCGACTTGGAAGGGAAGCATCCCATAAAACTATTGATCAATGCTTATAAGCGCTTTGAAACCGATGAGGTGATAAATGCTACCTTATTGTTGAAATTGCCAAACGGACAGATCTTTGAAACGGTAACCGATGATGAGGGCTACTTTCTTTTGGATGTAAAAGTTGATGGACTGGACGCCTTGGCAAACGAAGAAGGTTGGCTTTCTTTTGAAGTGGCTTTTAAGGATTTTACAAACAAACGCATCATTCAATTGGAAAACCGGTTTCCTGGAGAAATGTTGATTCCATGTATAGATCAAGGTTCTGCTACCAAAGCAGTTTCTTTTGGTGTGGCGAGTGATATTGATGACACCATTCTTCATACAGGTTTAGTATCGACGTTAAAATGGCGTGTTATTTACAACACGTTTCTCAAACGCGCTTCAAAACGATCGCCGTTGGAAGGTGCTGCTGAATTTTATCATCTTCTGCACAGGGGAAAAACTGGCGAAGAAGCAAATCCTATTTTCTATGTGAGCCATAGTCCTTGGAATATGTATCGTTACCTCGAATTTTTTCTGAAAAAGAATAATTTTCCAAAGGGACCCATTTTACTTCGAGAGTTTGGCAAATTTCTCAATCGAAAGAAAACCCAGGAGAAGCCTCAAAAACAACACGAAATCCTAAATATTTTAAAGACCTATCCAGAGTTAAAACTCATTTTGATTGGCGATAGTGGCGAACATGATGCCGATATCTATTTAGAAATTGCAGAACTACATCCAGACCGAATTTTAGCCATCTACTTGCGAAGTGTCAAGCACAAAAAGAAAATGTTGCGGGTAAAAGGTTTATATGAAAATTATAAAACCACACCAGTGCTTTTGGTGGATAGCAGCAAGCAAGCGATGGAACATGCACGTGAAAATGGGTTTGTTAGTGAAACTCTGATTTGAAAAGATGCGAAGCATCCTATTCAAATTAGATAGTTGAGCTAATCCCGCTTTTTAGCGGGATCTTGATATTTGGAAAGACCTAAAAGTAGATTATTACTTGATAGAACACTGATAACGCTGATTATTTATGATCCTCACTGATTCCAATATGGACTATGTTTCGATGACGCTTAAATTGATAATCGCATGTTTCAAAACCTATTAGCAGACAAACAAAATCCTCTTAAATCAGCTAAGATCAGCGTCACCTGCGTTCGAGCCTCTTGAAATACTCATAAATTTCAAATTGCGATCGTATTTCTGGCTTTTTGCCCACTTTGGCGTATTCGTTTTTTTGATCCGCATCAATAATTCGAGCTTTCACATTATCTGCCATTTCAATATCAATAACATCTCTAATAATCTTAAAGTTATCAGGATCCAGAACAGGTGTGACTACCTCAATACGATGGGTTAGATTTCGTGTCATCCAATCGGCAGAACCAATATACATTTTCTCATCGCCGCCATTTCCAAAAATATAGATGCGGCCATGTTCTAAAAACCGATCTAAAATACTGGTGACTTTTATGTTTTTGCTTTGGCCTTTAATTCCGGGTACCAAGCAGCACATGCCTCTGACCAACAATTTAATTTTGACACCTTTGTTGCTGGCTTCATAAAGCAATTTGATCATTTTTTTATCTTCAAGACTATTCATCTTTAAGATCATATAGGCTTCTTTGCCCGCTTGTGCCAGATGAATTTCTTTTTCTACCAAACTCACAAACTTATTACGCATGGTAAATGGAGAAATCAATAGTTTTTTAGCTTTTGGGACGATAAAAATGCCTTCAAGAACCAAGAATAATTTATTGAGGTCTTCAGTAATTTTTTTATTGTTGGTCATTAAACCAAAGTCGGTGTATAGCGTGGCGGTGTTTTCATTGAAATTCCCCGTTCCAACATAACAGTAATGCTTAACCTCGTCTCCAACTTGGCGTTCAATATAGATGATTTTGGAATGGACTTTAATTCCAGGATAACTGTAAAGCACTTGGGCACCATGTTCTTTAAGAATTTCACCCCATTTCAAATTATTTTCCTCATCAAAACGTGCCTTGACTTCAATGAAAATTATAACTTTTTTTCCGTTTTTGGCAGCTCTGGCAATGGCATCATTCAATCGGGACTCTTCCGCAACACGGTAAAGTGTCATTTTTATGGTCGTGACTTTCGGATCATCGGCGGCCTCTTCCAATAGTTTGATAACCGGTTCAAAAGATTGATACGGATAATGCATCAATTGATCTTTGGTGTCAATGGCTTCAAACATGGATTTAAATTTTGAAGTTACCGGGTGATCAAGTGGTGGGAATTCTTCAAAATATAGGTTTTTATCTGTAGGATTTGGGAAGCTAAAAAAATCTTTAAAATTATGATAGCTACCTCCTAAAACCACGTCAATATTGGTGATGTCCAACGCTTTTTTTAGAACCTTTTGAAAATCTTCAGGCATGCGTCTGTCAATCAAGACCCGTGTGGCCTGGCCTGTTTCGCGTTGTGGAAGGGATTCCTTGATTTTTTCCATGAGGTTGCCTGAAAACTCATCTTCAATATAGAGTTCGGCATCGCGGGAAATCTTTATGGCATAATAAGATAAGTCGAGTTCTGGTTGCGTTCTGTAAAGGTTGTATTTAATGATGTCATCAATAAAGGTGATATAATGTTTTCCGTTATCTGATGATGATTTTGATGTTTTGCCTTTTGAATGGTTAGGAAATACAAAAAAACGAGGTTCGTCTTTCGGTATTTGAACCACTTGAAACTTGTCCTTTGAGATGGATGCTGTAATATATGAGCTTTCATTCTCTACAAAAACGGAGTCTTTAGTCGAAAAGATCGAACTCCCAAAATCAATTTTAGACTTTAAGGTGGACTCGAAATAATCTTCGGCGACTTTCTTTTGGACTGCTGTAAAATCTGAATATTTTATCAGATGGATCCCCTCTTGCTTTAAATCAGGAATGATTTCGTTCTGAAAAATCTGTCCTAATTCTTCCTGGAGTAAATCGACCTGGACTTTAATTTCTGCAAGCACCCGATTGGGTTTGACAACCAATTTCTTACGAAGGGCTTTGTCTAAATCCTTCACTTGTCTGATATCAGAAACCCTGACCCTGAAGAATTCATCCAAATTGGAAGAAAAAATTGCCATGAATTTAATACGTTCATAGAGTGGATTCCTCTTGTCTGCAACTTCTTGCAAAACCCGATGGTTAAAGCGCAACCATGAAAGATCACGGTGGTAATATTTGGAATTGTAAAGTGGTGAGGCCATAAATAAATATCAATAGTCTATCTCCCGCTCTGTGGAGCTCCCGAAATTTATTTTAAGAAATTTCAGGGGTGGAAAAGTACACTTTTAATCGCAAAAAAATGTTAGAAAAATGATAAGGACTTAAAATAATCCATGAATTTCCGCATCAATTGTTGTAATAATGCTTCCAAGATCTTCAGGATTTGAAACAAAATCTAAGTTATCAACGTCAATAATCAGAAGTTTTCCTTTGTTATACCCGTGAATCCAAGCTTCATAGCGCTCGTTCAATCGGCTTAAATAATCAATACTGATGGAGTTTTCGTATTCTCTTCCACGACTGTGGATTTGCTTGACCAAGTTAGGAATAGAGCTGCGTAGGTAAATTAATAAGTCTGGTCCTTGAACAAAAGACTCCATCAATTCAAATAATGCTCGGTAGTTTTCAAAATCCCTATTGGTCATCAGTCCCATCGCATGTAAGTTGGGTGCAAAAATATGGGAATCTTCATAGATGGTCCTGTCCTGAATAATGTCCCTTCCACTTTCGCGGATCTGCAAAACCTGGCGGAAACGACTGTTCAAGAAGTAAACTTGCAAGTTGAAACTCCAGCGTTCCATTTGATTATAGAAGTCGTCCAAATACGGATTGTCAACAACATCCTCCAATTGAGGCTCCCATCTGTAATGTTTGGCTAATAATTTTGTGAGCGTGGTTTTCCCAGCACCAATATTTCCGGCGATTGCAACATGCATATTTATCTGATTTTTAGTTGGAACTGATGAAGCGTTTCATCGGTGTAAATATACAAGCTTTCATTGGTTACTAAAAACTGTTTTATTAACAATGCAGGGAGATGGATGGGGATGAGTTGGGGGGTGTCTTTTGCCAAAAAATAGAGGCGCTGATCTCTTTGGATAATTAAATTGCCATTATACTCCGCGATATGACTAAAACCATCATTTTTTATTTTAGATATGGTACTTCCAAAATAGTTATAGGTGTACAAGAATTTTTCGGTGAGCAGCCAACTGTAGTTGTAATTGCTTTTAAGATCCAACACTTTGGACTCTACAGGCATTGTTGTGGCTCTAGTTTTGTTGGTTTTATAGTCGAAAAGCTCTAATTGTTGCGTATCCTGATTGAAGATCCAAATGGTATTATCCGATCCGGTAGAAATATGTGTCAAGTTTTTATAGGGTTGGATATTATTAAAATCGATTTTGTAGATTTCAGAAAGTCGATTGTCTAAAATGATCACCGTATTGAAGTTTTTATAAAATAAAATTATTTTTAGAGGATTGAATGCATTTGCTGAGCTTATGGATCCCAATTGTACATTGCTGTAATTGTAATTCTGGTTGGGTTCTTTTTTATAGAAGGTGTTGCCAACGGTATAAAAAAGTGCACCGAAATTATCGATATGGGAGATTTGATCCGCATTGAAGGGGATTGTGCCTTTGATCTCGGTGGTGATTCTTTCTTGAGAGAAGACTAGGGAGGAGGTGATGAAAATGCCGTAGAGAAAACGTTTCATTAATGGATGTTAGTGTGGTGTAAATTATATATCTTCATTTAGATATTTAGAATCACCAATATGGTTATTTATGATTTTCGTGATTAAATAATTCTGATTGTAATTTTCGAAAAATATAAACCAAGTAGTTCTCTTGTTCGCCTTATAAAATATATATCTCGAACCATAGGTTTGTAGCATTTTAGGAGACTTTTTTGAAGGAAATGTGACAATCTTTGTTTTTATAAAATCGATGATTTTATCTACATAAACTTCTGCTGCCATTAAAGAATAAAAATAATCTTGAGTATATAATGAGAAAACGAGGTCATCAAATTCTTCAATGACGTTCCTTTGAAAAACGATCATTTTCTTGAACTGTAATTTTTGATTCGTTCTTTAATTTCAGATCTGAAATTTTCTATTTCGAGTCCGTTTTTGAATTTATTTTCTAAATCTAATGTTGATTTGTTCTTTAAATCCACGATTTTATTTAAAATATCTTCATTTTCTAATGCCATCAGCCAATCTGCAAGTTCTTTCTTTTTTTCTAAAGTTGCCATATCAATAACTATGAGTGAATTAAATACTGATGTTCAATTTACAAAAATCAAACCACAATTAGCAAATTAACTTATAGCCAAAGCCTCGAACATTTAATATTTGAATAG
The DNA here is from genome assembly GCF_004115975.1 of Gelidibacter gilvus. GTDB lineage: Bacteria > Bacteroidota > Bacteroidia > Flavobacteriales > Flavobacteriaceae > Gelidibacter > Gelidibacter gilvus. Next base: position 962,396 of record NZ_SDDZ01000001.1, read on the forward strand.
TATCGTCGGCGCTCAACTTCTTTCTGAGTTTGGAAATAAACACATCCATACTTCTGGTGTTAAAGAAATCGTCATTGTCCTACTAAATAAAACAAAGAAATGATGGATCAAATGAATTCTAGGAGTAAATGCGGAGGGCCATAATTTTTAGTTCAGGCGGATAGTTTTGGGAAAAATTTAACGTTTGTTGATTTAACTATTTGGAGTTTATGTAGTCCAACTGCAATGATGTATTTCTCGAACCACATCATATTAACAAAACGTATAAAATGAAATCACTCTCAATTAAAATTATTGGCAGCTTTATCTTCTTGATTTCTGGAGCATTAATGGCACAGGACTTTCAAGGCAAAGCCTATTACCAATCCAAAACATCTATGGATATGAGCAATTTTGCTGGTCAGCAAATGAGCGAACAGCAGAGGAAAATGATGGCGGAACGTATGAAAAGTATGCTGGAAAAAACCTTTGTCTTAAGCTTTAATAGAACCGAATCTATTTATAAAGAAGAAGAGAAATTGGCTGCACCGGGTGCTGGTGGCGGTGGTAGAATGGGGGGTATGATGGGCAGTTTTACTGCTGGTGCCCAATATAAAAACGTCAAAGACCAACAATTAGTTCAAGACCAGGAATTCTTCGGGAAGCAGTTTTTGGTCAAGGATTCCATACCGAAACTGGAATGGAAAATGGGAACTGAATCGAAGCAGATTGGGCAATACCTCTGTTTTAAAGCTACTGCTGTTAAAAAAGGCGACGACTTGGATTTTGCAAATATGAGACGACGTAATAGAGATGACGAGCAAAAGGATAGTGAAAAATCTAAGGATACTGCAAAATCAACCAATCTTATGGATGAAATTGAAGTGCCAAAAGAAATTCTTGTTACTGCTTGGTACACACCACAAATTCCAGTCAATCAAGGTCCAGGCGAGTATTGGGGACTTCCGGGCTTGATTTTGGAAGTCAACTCTGGAAACACTACTATTCTGTGTTCGAAAATTGAAATCAATCCAACAGATAAGACCGAAATAAAAGCCCCTTCAAGAGGTAAAGTAGTTACCAAAAAAGAATACGATGACATCGTAAAAGACAAAATGAAGGAAATGCAAGAAATGTACGGTGGCAGAGGCGGTGGCGGCTCCCGTCGCTAAAGCAACATTATCTAAACCTAAACTAATCAATCACATACATTACAATGAAAAAATTCATTACACTTATGCTACTTTTAGTAGTAGGGCATTCTTTTGCTCAAATCAAAGTAGAAGGCGTCGTTAAGGATAGTATTGGAAATCCGTTGGAATTGGCCAACGTTATTGCCATCAATCAAGAAACCAAAGCTTTAGAATCTTTCGGAATTACCAATGATCAAGGCCGTTATAAGTTGGCACTTACTAAAAACACAACCTATACAATTCAGGTGAGTTATATTGGAATGAAAACTTTTGATGAAGTTTTGGCCATAAAAGAAGCTGATCTTACCAAAAACTTCACCTTGCAAGAGGATAACACATTAGATGAGATTCAACTTATCTATGAAATGCCCGTCACCATAAAAGGAGATACCCTGACGTATAATGCCGATTCCTTTAACAAAGGGACTGAGCGTAAGTTGGGGGATGTTTTGAAAAACCTTCCGGGTGTTGAGGTTAATGCCGATGGTCAAATTGAAATAGAAGGGAAAGTAGTAGGCAAAGTGATGGTGGACGGAAAAGATTTTTTTGATGGCGATTCCAAATTGGCTACAAAGAACATTCCTGCAAGTGCGGTGGACAAAGTGCAAGTGTTGAAAAACTATGCTGAGGTGGGCCAATTGAGTGGTGTCACCAACAATATGGATAATATTGCCATCAACATTAAGCTAAAGGAGGGTAAAACAAATTTCTGGTTTGGAGATATTACTGCAGGTGGTGGCGTTTCAGAAGATAATGCCCTGTATTTGGCACAACCAAAATTGTTTTATTATAGTCCAAAATACAGTGTGAACCTTATTGGCGATTTAAATAATATTGGTGAAGTTGCTTTTACACGTCGTGATTATTTCAATTTTTCCGGCGGATTTAGAGCACCAAGTAGTCAAAGTGGAACGTCCATCAATTTAGGAAGTAACAATTTGGGCTTTTTATCGCTTCAGAACAATAGGGCAAAAGATATCAATACGAAGTTTGGTGCCGCGAATTTTAGTTATTCACCTAATAAAAAATTGGATTTGAGCGGATTTGCGATTTTATCAAGCAGCAGGATAGAGCTTCAAGAAAACAACTCTGTACAATATACCAATTCCGATTTGGGAATTCCAGACGAGGATACACAAAGTAATACCAGACAGCGGAGCGATTTGGGAATGCTAAAACTCAGTTCAAAGTACAAGCCCAATGCCAGTAATCAATTGGATTATGAGGTTTTAGGTCGCTTGTCAAAAGAATCTCAAGATCAAAAATTCTTATCCTCTGTCATCGGGAATATCGATCAGTATGAGAACACGAAGCCGTTTAGCGTCAATCAAAATTTGAGCTATTATTACACGCTGGATGAAAAGAATATTTTCGCCTTTGAAGCACAGCATTTATTGCAGGATGAAGATCCGTTTTATAATGCCATCATCGAGGAAAAAGCCAATTATGAAACTACCGCAAATAATTTAGGCTTGGATCCAAACCAATTGGATTATAACGTGGCTCAGGAAAAACGTGTCAAGTCCAATCAATTGGATGCGAAATTGGATTATTGGAACATTCTGACCGCAAGGAGCAATATCAATTTCACATTAGGAACAATTTTGAGTAAACAGAATTTCGATTCTGAAATCTTTCAATATTTGGATGATGATTCTGTTTTTGATCCAACGCCAACATTTAACGACGGTTTGGATACCAATAACACCGATTATAATTTTAGCGATATGTATGTTGGAGCGCACTACCAATTCAAAACTGGTATTTTCACAATTACTCCTGGACTTTCTGCGCATGCGTACAGTTCAAAAAACGTACAGTTTGGAGAAGAATACAAGAAGAATTTCTTCAAACTTCTACCCGATTTTGATATGCGCATCCAACTAAAAAAGAGTGAGAATATTTCTTTGACCTATAATATGAACACACAATTTACAGATGTGACCAATTTGGCAAAAGGGATTGTGCTCAATAATTACAACTCTATTTTCTCCGGAAATGAAGGCTTGGATAATGCACTTTCACATAATGTGAATCTTCGGTATTTCAGCTTTAATATGTTCAATTATACCAATGTTTTTGGAAGTATAAATTATAGCAAACGAATAGATCAAATTAGAAACTTGACCAATTTTGAAAGTGTGATCCGTACCAATTCGCCATTTAACTCGAGTTTTGCTGATGAGACCATTAGTGCAAACGGACGCTTTCAAAGACGTTTCGGAAAGTTGCAAGCTTCTGTAAACGGAAATTTCAACTATTCAAAATTCAATCAATTTATCCAAAGTAACCGTTCCGTTAACGAAAACTACTCGCACTCTTATGGTGCAGAATTAAGAACAAATTTTAGGGAAGCACCTAATGTGCAGTTGAATTATCGTTATGGGATTCAGGACAACGATCAAGGCTCCACACGAAGTAAATTCTATACCAGTACGCCGTCTATTGAAGTGGATGCGTTGATTTTAAAAACCTTCACTTTCAAAACAGATTTTTCGTATAACAACTTTAGTAACGCCGATGGGACCATCAACGACTACGAATTTTGGAACGCCTCTTTATCTTACAGAAAAGATAAGGATGCCAAATTGGAATATGCTGTAAAGGCCACCAACTTGCTGAACACCAAATCGCAAAGTCAGAGTAATACCAGCAATATTTCAGTAAGTGCTACGGAGTATTTTATCCAACCGCTTTATGTAACCTTTAGAGTTATTTACTCACTTTAGAGTGATTATAAAAGGACGGTTTAAAAGTGAAATTTACAAAGAAGTTGTCCTTTTAAGATTTAGAATCTTAATTATTAGTCGTATTTTCATAAACTTAAATTTATATTTTAAAACAAACTAAACATGAAGAAAATTTTATTAGGAGCATTCCTATCGTGCTCAATGCTAATAGCCACTGCACAAGAGAAAAATGCAGTCATTGAAAACATCATTAAGGAAGCCAATGAGAATTCCCAACTGGAAATTTTGGGGCACCATTTAATGGATGTCATTGGACCACGATTGGTGGGTACTCCACAAATGAAACAAGCACATGATTGGGCGGTGGATACTTATGCAAAATGGGGGATTCCAGCAGAAAATCAGCAGTATGGTGAATGGAAGGCGTGGGAGCGCGGCATAACCCATATTGACATGATTTCGCCACGTGTTCAATCTTTAGCAGGCACGCAATTATCTTGGAGCGCAAGTACAGGTCCAAAAGGGGTGACTGCCGAAGTGATTAACCTTCCAACGGTGAAGGATTCTCTGGACTTTAAAAATTGGTTAAAGAATGTGAAAGGCAAGTTTGTCATGATTTCTGAATACCAAATTACTGGAAGACCAGACTATAACTGGGAAGAATTTGCCACGCCAGAATCATTTGAAAAAATGAAAAAAGATCGTGATTCTTTAACAAAAGAGTTTTATGCCAATATGCGACGTACTGGATACACCGCGCGTAACATTCATGAGGCATTGGAAAGTGCCGGTGCCGCAGGTATTGTCTCTTCATATTGGTCAAAAGGTTTTGGTGCCAATAAAATATTTGCTTCCAGAACAAAAAAAATTCCAACCGTTGATATTCAATTGGAAGATTATGGCATGCTGTATCGTTTAGTTGAATCTGGAAATAAACCAAAACTAAAAATTGTTGCAGAGTCTAAAGATTTAGGTATTGCACCAACATTTAATACGGTTGCTCAAATAAAAGGTAGCGAAAAACCAGACGAATATGTGATCCTTTCAGCACATTTTGATTCTTGGGATGGTGGTACAGGAGCAACGGACAACGGAACTGGAACTTTGGTGATGATGGAAGCTATGCGTTTATTGAAGAAATTCTATCCTAACCCAAAGCGTACTATTTTGGTAGGCCATTGGGGCAGTGAAGAGCAAGGTCTTAACGGATCTCGTGCCTTTGTTGAAGACCATCCAGAAATGATGAAGAACATCCAGGCGGTATTCAATCAAGATAACGGTACCGGACGTGTTGTTAACTTATCGGGTGCAGGATATTTGCATGCTTATGATTATTTGACGCGTTGGTTGGCAGCGGCTCCTAAAGATATTACCAAACATATTAAAACTGATTTCCCTGGTTCTCCAGCTGGTGGAGGTTCTGATAACGCATCTTTTATTGCTGTTGGCGCGCCGTCGTTTAACTTGAGTGCCTTAAACTGGTCATACTGGAATTATACATGGCACACTAACCTTGATACCTATGATAAAATTGTTTTTGATGATGTGAGAAGCAATGCTATCTTGACCGCAATTTTAGCCTATATGGCAAGTGAGGATGATGTTAAAACCTCAAGCGAGAAAATTATATTACCGGTAAGTGAGCGTACAGGTAAGCAATTGGAATGGCCAACCCATCGTTCTCCAGAACGTAAAGGCGGCTTGGATTAATTCACCAATATTCATAAAATAAAAAAACCTTCAGCAGTAATGTTGAAGGTTTTTTATGTTTTATAAAGTTTTGATTATTGATTCTAAAAGCGAAGCGGTCTTATTTCTAATTTATTTCAAACGCCTTTTTCACCTTATCCACATAATCCAGTTTTTCCCAAGTAAACAGCTCCACATCAAGCGTTATTTTTTTACCGTTGAATTGTTCAAATGTTTTGGTAACCGTTTCATTAACCCGTCCCATATGGCCATAAGCTGCGGTTTCACTATACATTGGTTGACGAAGTTTTAAACGATCCTCAATGGCTGCCGGACGCATGTCAAAAATCTCAAAAATCTTATCTGCAATCTCGCCATCGGTCAAGTTAAACGGACAAGTGCCATATGTGTTCACATAAATGGAAGTAGGTTTTACGACGCCAATAGCATAACTCACCTGCACTAATATTTCGTCACAAATACCTGCAGCAACTAAATTCTTGGCAATATGACGTGTGGCATATGCAGCACTTCTATCCACCTTACTAGGGTCTTTTCCACTAAATGCACCACCGCCATGTGCGCCTTTACCACCATAAGTGTCCACAATAATTTTTCGGCCTGTAAGTCCGGTATCGCCATGGGGTCCACCAATCACAAACTTACCTGTAGGATTGATATGATAGGTAATGTCATCATTAAACAACACCTGAATTTGTTCAGGAAGTCCAGCAATAACTCTCGGAATTAAGATGTTGATAATATCTGTTCTGATTTTCTCCAACATTTCAGTTTCGGCAGCGTCAATATCGGCTTGCGAATCTGATTTTGGTTTTACAAAATCGTCATGCTGGGTAGAAACCACAATAGCATCAATACGTTGAGGAACGTTGTCATCGCTATATTCAATAGTAACTTGACTTTTTGAATCCGGTCTTAAATAAGTGATGTCTTTGTTTTCTCTGCGCAATGCTGCCAATTCAATCATCAGTCGGTGTGAAAGATCGAGCGCCAATGGCATAAAGTTTTCTGTTTCGCTGGTGGCATAACCAAACATCATCCCTTGATCTCCTGCACCTTGCTCTTCTTTGGTTGCTCTATCAACACCTCTATTGATGTCTTCAGATTGTTCATGAATTGCAGAAAATACACCACAAGAATTGCCGTCAAACATATAAGCACTTTTAGTGTACCCAATTTTATTGATGGTATCTCGAGCAATTTTTTGAACGTCCAAATAGGTTTGTGACTTCACCTCGCCAGCAAGGACGACCTGTCCGGTGGTGACCAAGGTTTCACAAGCTACTTTGGAGTCCTTGTCAAATGCTAAAAAATTATCTATTAGAGCATCACTGATTTGATCTGCTACTTTATCTGGATGTCCTTCAGAAACGCTCTCTGAAGTAAATAAATACGCCATAACCTTTTGTTTATTATAGGATTACGGAAGATTTGACGTGTTGCGTCGAAGGTAGTTTGCACTGCCTTTAGCATTTTTATCCTGCAATTCTTGCGGGACTCATCCTCGGAACTTCCGATTCAGAAGAGGTTGCAATCAGTCAAATCTGTCCTCTCAATTATTAAGTGACAAAAGTAAAAAAATTAAACGGATGGCAAATCGTTTTAATTTTTTTTCATCTAAAATTAACGTTTAAAAATCTTTTGAATTTATTTAGACGTACTAACCATCAATGTTTATATGGGATCAGTGTCTGTTCTTTCAGCAAAACATTTAGGTTATATAAAAGAAAATCCACTAATTATTTGGAATTGTAACATTTGTGTTGCAATATTTGTGTTCACAAAGTTCAAATAACTTATTGAAGTGTTATCAAGAAAGGCAGAGGGATTAGACCCGGTGAAGCCTTAGCAACCCTTTAGAAATGGAGAAGGTGCTAAATTCTACTTAATTGCTGATTCATTTATCAGGTAATTGGATAGATAACTAAACATAATTACTCATCTGTAATTATAATTTTCTTTTTAACATTTTTCTATTAGGTTCGTCAGTGATGACGCAATTGGCTTTTGTTTTAATTCATTTATTAACTCAAAAAAATTAGAAAAATGAGTACACAAAAATTTGCAACCCAAGCGTTGCACGCAGGACACGACGTTCAATCCAATGGAGGTACCAGAGCCGTACCAATTTACCAATCTACAGCTTTTGTTTTTAAAGATTCTGATCATGCTGCAAACCTATTTGCACTGGCAGAACCTGGAAACATTTACACACGGATCAACAATCCAACCAATGACATTTTAGAACAGCGTTTAGCAGCACTTGATGGCGGAATCGCAGCAGTGGTTACGGCATCAGGCATGGCAGCTATCGCCACATCGTTGCTTACGCTTTTAAGAGCGGGAGACCATATTGTGGCCTCAAGCAGTTTGTACGGTGGGACTTATAATTTGTTGAATGTGACTTTGCCAAGACATGGCATCACCACCACGTTTGTAGATCCATCAGATGCTGAAAACTTTACCAAGGCTACAAAAGAGAATACACGAGTTTTCTTTATTGAATCTTTAGGAAACCCGAAATTGGATGTTTTAGATATCAAAGCCATTTCGCAGCAGGCAAAAGCGAACAAAGTTCCTCTTATTGTAGATAACACTGTAGCAACTTCATATTTGGTAAAACCTATTGAACATGGGGCGGATATTGTGATCCATTCCTTGACAAAATATGTTAACGGTAATGGAACAGCAATTGGTGGCGCCATTGTTGATGCAGGAAATTTTGACTGGGCCAACGGGAAATTTCCTGAGTTTACCGAGCCATCTCCTGGATATCATGGTTTAGTTTATACCGATGTTCTAAAAAACGCATCGTTCATAGCAAAAGTGCGTATTGAAGGACTTCGCGATTATGGCTCGTCTTTAAGTCCGTTTAATGCCTTTCAAATCATTCAAGGTTTGGAAACATTGGAATTAAGAATCAAACAACACAGTAAAAATGCCTTGGAATTGGCTAAATGGTTGCAAGAACAAAAAGAAGTCACTTGGGTTAATTATCCAGGTTTGGACAGCAGTCCTTATAAAAAATTAGCCGATCAATACCTGCCTGAAGGAAAGAGTGGTTTGGTTACTTTTGGGGTTGTTGGAGGTTATGAGTCGGCAAAAACAATTGCAGATAAAACCAAATTGTTTTCGTTGTTAGCGAATATTGGCGACACTAAATCGCTGATCATCCACCCTGCAAGCACCACGCATCAGCAATTATCTGATGAAGCTCAAGAAACTACTGGAACAACCAAGGATTTAATCCGTTTATCCGTTGGTTTGGAGCATATCGATGATTTGAAAGCCGATTTAAAACAGGCGTTTAAAATTGTAAGCGAGACCATTCTACAAAATTCATCTAACTAATACAGACTATAATCATGAGCGATTTAATATTTAGTGTGCAGGGCGAAAGTGCTTCTGCAGCAAAGTTTATTGCCAAAACGAGGCAGTTTAAGTTAGTAGTTGACGAGCCTGAAGGTTTGGGCGGAACGGATGAAAATGCCAATCCTGTGGAATATATTTTAGCTGGTTTAGCCGGATGTTTAAACGTGGTTGGGCATTTAGTGGCTAAAGAATTGGGATTTACAATTACCAAGTTAAACATCGAGGTGACTGGGAATATCAACGCCAACAAATTGTTTGGACTTCCTGGTGATGAAAGAGCAGGTTTTAAGAAAATAGATTTAAAACTGGTACCCGAAACTGATGCTTCTATTGAAACATTAGCGGAATGGCTAAGACTAGTTCAAGAACGATGTCCAGTAAAAGATAATTTAACCAACATCACTCCTGTACATGTGAGTGTGGAAAAACAATATGAAATTCAATAAATGTCACAATTAAAATTCATTCAAATTCAGGGTTTTGATTTAGAAAGCGGTAAGGCAATTTCTTTAAAATTGTCTTACCAACTTTTTGGTCAAGCTTTAGGGAGCGCACCAATTGTACTGGTTAATCACGCATTAACTGGCAATAGTAATGTTGCTGGAGAAGGTGGTTGGTGGTTAGATTTGATTGGAGCTGATAAAGTAATCGACACCAATGTCTATACTATTTTGTCTTTCAATATTCCAGGAAATGGCTATGATGGTTTTGTAATCGAAAATTACAAAGATTTTGTGGCAAGAGATATTGCCAGATTGTTTTTAGAAGGATTGAAAGCATTAAAGATCACCAAGCTTTTTGCCTTGATTGGTGGTTCCTTAGGAGGTGGAATTGCTTGGGAAATGGCGTTTTTAGCTCCAGAATTGGCAGAGCATTTAATTCCGGTGGCAACCGATTGGAAGTCCACCGATTGGCTCATCGCAAACTGTCAGATCCAAGAACAATTTTTGGTCAATTCCAGTAATCCTGTGCATGATGCCAGAATGCACGCCATGTTGTGCTACCGAACACCTAAATCTTTTAAAGAGCGTTTCCAACGCAGTAAAAACGACGACTTGGAAATCTTTAATGTCGAGAGTTGGCTATTGCACCATGGCAATAAATTACAGGAAAGATTCCAACTATCCGCTTATAAATTGATGAATCAGTTGTTGAAAACAATTGACGTGACCAAAAACAATGGTGATAATGCCGATATTCTAAATGCCATCAATTCGAACATTACCATTGTTGGTGTAGATTCCGATTTGTTTTTCACGGCTGAAGAAAATCGTGAAACTCAAAAACAATTGGCATTGATCCATCCAAATGTGACCTACAGTGAAATCAATTCAGACCATGGCCACGATGCCTTTTTAATAGAATTTGAACAATTGGAAAAAATCATAGAACCCATTTTTAGACCCCATACAGCACATAAGAAAATGAAAATATTAAAATTTGGTGGGAAATCATTGGCTAATGGTGAAGGTCTAGAACGCACCATTGCTATCATTAAGAAAAAAGTAGAAGACCATGAGAAAATCGCGGTGGTTGTTTCCGCAAGAGGCAAGGCAACCGATGAATTAGAAAACATGTTGACCAAAGCATCGAGACGGGAAGAATATTATGCAGATTTTGAGGCCTTCAAAACCTATCAATCAGAACCTTCGGCAAATGTCAATTTCACTGAAGAGTTTTCCGCATTGGAAAACATATTTCAAGGCGTCAAGCTTTTAGGTGATTATAGCGATAAAATAAAAGCAGAGGTTTTGGCTTCTGGGGAAATCATTTCAGCCAAATTGATTACCGCTTTGTTGAAAGAAGAAGGCGTCAATGCAAATGCTACAAATGCAACACAACTCATTAAAACAGATGGCGATTTCCTTAATGCGCAACCCCTTCAAAAACTATCTCGTGAAAATGTTTTAGCGCATTTTAAACAGTTTAATAGCTCAACCGTTAATGTAGTGACGGGGTTTATTGGCTCCAACTCCAAAAACGAAACCACCTTATTGGGTCGAAACGGTAGTAACTATTCTGCGTCCTTGTTAGCTAATTATTTAGATGCCGAAGAGCTTCAAAATTATACCCACGTCAACGGAATTTATACGGCAAATCCTGAGTTGGTTGAAGATGCCCAAAAAATACGAGAACTGTCCTTTGCAGAAGCTAATGAACTCGCCAATTTTGGTACTACGGTTTTGCACGCCAAAACTATTATTCCATTATTGGAAAAAAACATTAAACTCCGGATTTTAAACACGTTTAATCCAGATGATGAAGGCACGTTAATTTCAGCAAGAGCAAATTCTAAGGAAGTTACTTCTTTATCGGTATTGGACAATGTGGCCTTGATCAACTTTGAAGGCCGCGGATTGTTAGGAAAAGTTGGAGTTGATGCCCGAATTTTTAAAGCTTTGAGCCAATATAATATCAGTGTGAGTATCATTTCGCAAGGGTCTTCAGAGCGTGGCATTGGCTTAGTGATTGACGCCGAAAAGGCGACACAAGCGGTTATCGCATTGGAGCGGGAGTTCGAAAATGATTTTTATTCACAAGATGTGAGTAAAATTTCAGTGATTGATGATGTTTCGGTGATTTCAATTATCGGCATTGAATTGGGCTCGTTTCATAAACCCTTTAATGCCTTAATTAAAAACCAGATTACACCTTTGCTTTTCAATAACACGGTTACGGGCAAGAACGTGAGTTTGGTGGTCAGAAAAAATCAACTGCATAAAGCGGTTAATGTGATTCATGGTGAAGTTTTTGGAATTTCGAAAAAAATCAATATAGCTATTTTTGGACACGGTGGCGTGGGTGGCGCCTTGATCGATCAAATTCTAAAATCAAAGAACGATATTGAAAAACGACGAGGGATCAGTTTGAATATTTTTGCCATTGCCAATTCCAAACACGTCTTGCTCAATAAGAAAGGAGCCACTGATAATTGGAGAGATGATTTGCAAAACATCTCAAAAAGATATGGTGTTCAAGACATTATCGACTTCGCGAAAACCCATCACTTGGAGAATTTAATTGCTGTGGATAATACGGCAAGCTCTGAGTTTTATAAAAATTATATCCCATTGGTAGAGGCAGGATTTGATCTGGTGTCTTCCAATAAAATAGCAAACACTATTTCTCATGAGTTCTATACAAAACTCAGAGATAATTTAGAGAACAATAAAAAGAATTATTTGTACGAAACCACAGTTGGTGCTGGTTTACCCTTGATTGATACCATTAAATTGTTGCATGAATCTGGTGAAAATATCACAAGAATTAGAGGGGTGTTCTCAGGAACTTTGAGTTATTTGTTCAATAATTTCTCCGTTCAGGATCGACCTTTTAGTGAAATTATTCAGGAAACCATTGATAAAGGTTTTACGGAACCAGATCCTCGTGAGGATTTTTCAGGAAATGATGTGGCAAGAAAACTGTTGATTTTGGCGAGAGAGCTCGATTTGCACAATGAGTTTAATGATATTTCTGTTGAGAACTTAATTCCAGAAGCTTATAGAGAGATTCCAACCTCTGAATTTTTAAAACAATTGGAAGTTTTAGACGACAAATTCCAAGCCATAAAAGACCAACAAAAAGAAGGTCATGTGCTGCGTTATGTAGGCGATTTGTCGGGTGATCTATCCAAAGACAAAGGGAATTTGGATGTCAAATTGGTCTCCATTCCATTGGATAGTACTTTAGGCCATATCAAAGGTTCTGATGCCATTTTTGAAATTTTCACAGAATCTTACGGCGAGCAGCCCATTGTCATTCAAGGTGCGGGAGCAGGAGCAGAGGTAACGGCAAGAGGTGTTTTTGGCGATATTTTACGATTATCTAAACATATTAATTAGAAACAAACTATTCCCAGACCTCACAGGTTTTCAAAACCTGACAGGTCTTTAATTCCGCTCGTTACGCAAAACATTCGTGAATTCGTGGCTAAATAAACATAATATGAGCAAAAACAAATTTGAAACCGACGCTATCAGAACCCAAATGGAACGTTCAGAATTTTTGGAACATTCCACCCCATTGCATTTAACGTCGAGCTTCATTTTTGAAGATGCTGAAGATATGCGAGCATCCTTTGCTGAGGAAAAACAACGCAATATTTACAGCCGATTCACCAATCCGAACACGTCGGAATTTATAGATAAAATGTGCAAACTGGAAGGTGCCGAAAGTGGATATGCCTTTGCCACAGGAATGGCAGCGGTTTTTTCAACCTTTGCGGCGTTATTAAACGCAGGAGATCATATTGTCTCAGCGCGGAGCATCTTTGGTTCGACACATACCTTATTCACCAAGTTTCTTCCGAAGTGGAACATAGAAACCAGTTACTTCAAAATTGATGAGGTGGAAAAGATTGAAAGTCTAATTCAGCCCAACACCAAGATCTTGTATTTGGAAAGTCCCACGAATCCGGCAGTAGATATCCTGGATTTGGAATTGTTGGGACATATTGCCAAAAAGCACAATTTGATCTATATAATTGATAATTGTTTTGCAACACCCTATTTGCAAAATCCCATAAAATTTGGTGCAGATCTGGTGATCCATTCCGCTACAAAATTGATTGATGGCCAAGGTCGTGTGCTTGGTGGGGTGACCGTAGGAAGAGCCGATTTAATTCGGGAAATCTATTTGTTTTCAAGAAATACCGGGCCGGCATTGTCGCCATTTAATGCTTGGATTCTTTCAAAGAGTCTGGAAACGCTGGGTGTTAGAGTAGATAGGCATTGTGAAAATGCACTAAAGGTTGCAGAATTTTTAGAAGCGCATGACAAAGTTGCTTTGGTGAAATATCCGTTTTTGAAATCCCATCCACAGTATGAATTGGCTAAAAAACAAATGAAACATGGCGGAAACGTCGTTGCTTTTGAGGTAAAGGGAGGGATAGAAGCTGGCAAACACTTTTTGAACCAGTTAAAAATGCTATCGTTATCCGCTAATTTAGGTGATACACGATCCATTGCAACGCATCCTGCAAGTACGACCCATAGTAAATTGAATGAAATAGAACGCTTGGGAGTTGGCATTGCGGATGGTTTAGTACGTATTTCAGTGGGTTTGGAACATGTTGATGATATTATTGCGGATTTAAAACAAGCTTTAGAAATTGTGTGACTTTATTATTCCGAAACTGAATTCGGGATATTTCAATTAAAAATAAAAAGCCCGCCAAGAATTGTTTAATTTTGATATTGCACGAAAATATAATGCGTAATATTGAATTTATGAGGAAAATTTCGAATCACTTAAATCAGTTTCAGGATTATAATATTTGTTTAAAGGACCCTGTGGAAACGTTCACAAAGGCTTTGTTTTATATGCTTTTTGATGAAGAATATCGAACTCATAACTGTCAATTTGTAAAAGACACTTTTCTTAAGATTACGACAAAATTGAAATTGGAAGATGGTGAAGAAACATGGGTGCAATTTGTAAATCAATTAGCATCTATCCGTGAGAAACTTGATTTGGATGCTCATGCCATAGAACAAAATGATCCTGCGGCCAAGAGTTTAACTGAAGTGTATTTGGCCTATCCGGGTTTTCATGCCATTGCTATTTATAGATTAAGTCATGCCCTCTACAAACTAAACTATTTTGTTATTTCAAGAATGATGAGTGAGCACGTCCATGGTTTAACCGGCGTGGATATACATCCGGGAGCAACTATCGGGGATTCCTTTTTTATCGATCACGGTACAGGAATTGTTATCGGTGAAACGGCCATCATTAAAAATAACGTCAAAATCTACCAAGGTGTCACATTAGGAGGACTTCAAATAAAAAAGAGTCTATCGGAAACAAAACGCCATCCTACAATTGAAGATAATGTCACCATCTATGCCAACGCAACTGTTTTAGGAGGCGATATCGTCATTGGAGCAAACAGTACTATTGGAGCGAATGTCTGGATTACCCAATCGGTTCCCGAAAATTCGTTAGTGACTTATCAAACTGAAATAAAAATTAGCACACGTAAAAAATGATTAAAAGTCAATCGATAATCGATCACATTGGAAATACACCACTCGTTGAGGTAAAAAATATTATTTCAAAAGATGGCGTGCGACTATTTTTGAAATTGGAAGGCACAAATCCTGGTGGCAGTGTGAAGGATCGTGCCGCTTTTAATATGATTTCGGAAGCTTTAAGACGTGGCGATGTTAAAAAGGGAGATACTTTGGTGGAAGCCACAAGCGGAAACACAGGTATTGCCTTAGCCTTTATAGCACGGTTACTAGGAGTGGAAATGGTCTTGGTTATGCCTGAGAACTCTACCGAAGAGCGCATCAAAACCATGCGTGCATATGGCGCAGAATTAATTCTGACTCCAGCTGATGATGGGATTGAAGGTGCCCGGGATGTGGCTGAAAAACTCGAAAAAGATAAAGGCTATTTTATGTTGAACCAATTTGGCAATGACGATAATTGGAAAGCCCATTACAAAACCACCGGTCCTGAAATTTGGCGTGATACAGATGGTGAAGTGACCCATTTTGTTTCCGCTATGGGAACAACCGGAACTATTATGGGCGTTTCTACCTTTTTAAAAGAGCAGAATAAAAATATCACTATTGTTGGGGCGCAACCTAAAGATGGTGCTAAAATCCCTGGCATTCGCAAATGGCCAGAAGCTTATCTTCCCCGAATATTTGATCGTTCTAAAGTAGATGAGGTGATTGAGGTGAGCGAGGAAGATGCAAGAACAACAACTCAAAGATTGGCTAAAGAAGAAGGTATCTTTGCAGGAATGAGTAGCGGTGGTTCAGTTGCTGCTGCCTTAAAAATTGCCGAAAAATTGGATAAAGGAATCATCGTCGCCATCATTTGTGATATTGGCGATCGGTATTTATCTTCAGATTTATTTGAATAAAAAGTTGGTGGTCCTTTTTTTATAGTTTAAATTCGCTATTCGTTCATACTATTATTAATTTGTTATCACGAAAGGCAGAGGGATTAGACCCGATGAAGCCTTAGCAACCCTTAAGAATTCCTGCGAAGTCAGGAATCTCAATTTAAGAAGGTGCTAAATTCTACTTTATTCTGAATTTGTTTCAGGATTTAGACAGATAACCAAAGTGTTTTTTCTCCTCACTTTCCTGATGACATTCTTTATTTTTTTTAAACAATGTCAGACTTAAATCAAATTTTACAAGACCGTATTCTTATTCTCGATGGTGCCATGGGGACCATGTTGCAACGCTATAATTTCTCAGAAGAAGATTTTCGTGGCGAACGTTTCAAAGATTACCCAAGCTCACTTAAAGGCAATAATGACTTACTTTCATTAACGCAGCCACAGGCTATTGCTGATGTGCATCGTAAATATTTTGAGGCGGGAGCAGATATCGTAGAGACGAACACCTTTTCAGGCACTACGATCGCTATGGCCGATTATAATATGGAAGATTTGGTTTACGAACTGAATTTCGAATCTGCCAAAATAGCCAAAAGAGTTGCCGACGAGTTTACCAAAGCCAATCCTGACAAACCTCGATTTGTAGCAGGAAGCATTGGGCCTACCAATAAAACCACAAGTTTATCACCAGATGTCAATCGGCCAGAATTTCGTGCCATTACCTTTGATCAATTGCGTATTGCTTATAAACAGCAAGTGGAAGCTCTGATAGATGGTGGCGTAGATATCCTTTTGGTAGAAACGATATTTGACACCTTAAATGCAAAAGCCGCCTTATTCGCCATTGATGAGGTCAAGGAAGAACGAGCTCTCGATATTCCCATCATGGTTTCTGGCACCATAACAGATGCTTCAGGAAGAACACTTTCTGGACAGACAGTGGAAGCTTTTTTATTGTCCATTTCCCATATTCCTTTGCTCAGTGTCGGATTTAATTGCGCGCTTGGCGCCGATCAATTACAACCTTATTTACAGCGTTTATCCAACGAGACTGAATTTTATACCTCGGCACATCCCAATGCAGGGTTACCAAATGCTTTTGGAGAATATGAACAGACTGCTGAGCAAATGAACGCATTTATTGAAGAGTATCTTAAAGATGGTTTGGTCAATATAATAGGAGGCTGTTGTGGTTCCACACCAGAACATATTAAAAAAATAGCAGAAACCGCAAAAAAATATAAACCCCGCCAAATAGGAATAGAAGCCTGATTAAGAATAGCAGCATGATTCCTTCCCTTTTTTCAAGGGAAGGTGGATTCATCCCGAGAAAACGGGATGAAGACGGAAGGGTTAAAATGAATAGAATGAAAATGAGCAAAAAACGCAAATACTTAACACTTGCAGGACTCGAGCCATTAATCGTCACCCCAGAAAGCAATTTCATTAACGTAGGCGAACGCACAAATGTTACCGGTTCGCGCAAATTTCTGCGTCTGATAAAAGACGAAAACTACAGTGAAGCCTTAGATGTGGCACGAGATCAAGTTGAAGGAGGCGCACAAATTATAGACGTCAACATGGATGAAGGGATGTTGGACGGCGTTTATGCGATGACCAAGTTTTTAAACCTGATTGCGTCTGAACCTGATATTTCAAGATTGCCCATCATGATTGACAGTTCCAAATGGGAAATCATTGAGGCAGGCTTAAAGGTAGTGCAGGGAAAATCGGTCGTTAATTCCATCAGTTTAAAAGAAGGGGAAGAAACGTTTATTCATCAAGCCAAATTGGTAAAACGCTATGGCGCAGCAGTCATTGTCATGGCTTTTGATGAAGACGGCCAGGCAGATACTTTTGAGAGACGTATTCAAATTTGTAAACGTTCTTACGATATTTTAGTGGACAAGGTCAAATTTCCTCCTCAGGATATTATTTTTGATCCGAACATTTTTCCGGTTGCTACCGGAATGGACGAGCACCGACTAAATGCTTTGGACTTTTTCAATGCCACCAAATGGATTCGTGAGAATCTTCCGTATGCTAATGTTTCGGGTGGTGTGAGCAACGTTTCGTTTTCCTTCAGGGGGAATACAGTTGTTCGTGAAGCCATCAACTCCGCATTTTTGTATCATGCCATTCAGCATGGAATGAATATGGGAATCGTGAATCCGACCATGTTGGAGATTTATGACGAAATTCCGAAAGATCTCTTGGAGCGTGTGGAAGATGTGCTGTTTGACCGACGTGATGATGCTACGGAGCGTTTGTTGGATTTTTCTGAGACGGTTAAAGGCGATAAAAAGGAAGATGTTGCCAAAATTTTGGAATGGCGAAATGATCCACTACAAGATCGGATCACGCACGCGCTGGTAAAAGGTATTGAAACCTTTATCATTGAAGATGTAGAAATAGCACGTCAGGAAAGTTCAAAACCAATTGAAGTTATTGAAGGTCATTTAATGATTGGGATGAGCGTTGTGGGCGACTTGTTTGGCAGTGGAAAAATGTTCCTGCCGCAGGTGGTTAAATCAGCACGGGTGATGAAAAAAGCCGTCGCCTATCTACAGCCATTCATTGAAGCAGAGAAGGATGGAAAGCAGGAATTTGCGGGTCGGGTTTTGATGGCAACCGTAAAAGGCGATGTGCATGATATTGGTAAAAATATTGTCAGTGTTGTTTTGGGATGCAACAATTATGAAATCATCGATTTGGGGGTGATGGTGCCGCCGGAAAAGATTATCGAAATTGCCATTAGGGAAAATGTCGATATTATAGGATTAAGCGGACTTATTACGCCGTCTTTGGATGAAATGGTTTATGTGTCCAAAGAAATGGAAAAGAGAAACTTCACTATTCCGTTGCTGATTGGAGGTGCTACAACTTCTAGAGCGCATGCGGCCGTTAAGATTGCGCCAAATTACGCGCATACCACGGTACATGTCAATGATGCTTCAAGAGCGGTGACTGTTGTAGGTAGCTTACTCCAAAAAGATAATCGCGTATATAAGGAGCAGATTCGTGAAGAATATGAGAAATTCCGTGAGCAGTTTTTGAAACGTGGAAAGCAAAAGAATTTTGTCACGATAGAAGAAGCGCGGAAAAGAAAATATAAAATCGATTGGAATACTTCGGAAATTGTCAAACCTAACCAATTGGGCGTTCAGATTATTGAAGATTTTGAATTGACAAAATTGGAAGAATTTATCGATTGGAGTCCGTTTTTTAGAAGTTGGGATTTACATGGAAAATATCCTGAGATCTTAACCGATGAGGTTGTGGGAGAGCAAGCCACCGAGTTGTTTGCAGATGCGAAAGGATTACTGAAGAAAGTCTTCGACGGAAAACTTTTAACAGCAAAAGCCATTTTCGGTCTGTTTCCAGCCAACGCGATTAATGATGATGATGTTGAAATTTATGACCAAGCAGGAAAAACGAAAGTGACGTTCATAACCCTGCGTCAGCAATTGGATAAACGAGACGGCATTCCAAATATCGCTTTAGCCGATTTCATCGCGCCTAAAGATTCAGGAAAAGAAGATTATATGGGCTGTTTCTGTGTTTCGACTGGTTTTGGTACGGCAGAATTGGCGAAAAAATTTGAAGAGGATTTGGATGATTATAATGCGATTATGATCAAAGCGCTTGCGGATCGTCTTGCGGAAGCCTTCGCAGAATATTTGCATAAGGAAATCCGAATTAACCATTGGGCCTATGATACTGATGAGAATTTATCTAACGAGGAATTGATCAAGGAAAGTTATAAAGGCATTCGTCCGGCACCTGGATATCCTGCTTGCCCTGATCATTTGGAGAAAAAAACCATATGGAAATTGCTCCAGGTCAAGGAAAATATTGGTGTAGAAATTACCGATAGCCTGGCCATGTGGCCTGCAGCAAGTGTTTCGGGATATTACTTTGCAAATAAGGAAGCCAAATACTTTGGATTGGGTAAAATAACCGACGATCAACTGAAAGATTACGCCAAAAGACGAGGCGTTTCTAATGAAGAAGCTGAAAAATGGTTGAGTCCTAATTTAGCGGATTAGAAAAATGACTCAGTGTTTCTTTGTGAAATTATTATGACACAGAGACACGCGGAGTTGACGCAGAGGAACACAGAGGAAAAGTAAAAAATATTAATATGCTGCTGAAATACATTCTTGTATTCGTGGCAAAAAAAGATCCCCACTTTCGTGGGGAGTTTACATGAAAGTAACAGAACATATCGCACAAGCCAACGGCAACACACAGTTTTCGTTTGAAATCTTACCACCATTGAAAGGCCAGGATATCAAATCAATCTTTGATAATATTGATCCGTTAATGGAATTTAAACCGCCTTTTATTGATGTGACTTACCATCGAGAAGAATATATTTATAAAGAACAGGAAAACGGATTGCTTAAAAGACAAGTGGTGAAGAAACGTCCGGGAACGGTGGGCATTTGCGCGGCCATTCAGAATCGGTATAAGGTGGATGCCATTCCACATATTTTATGTGGAGGCTTCACCAAAGAGGACACGGAAAATTTCTTGATCGATCTTGACTTTTTAGGCATTCAGAACGTCATGGCTTTAAGAGGTGATGCGGTGAAAACTGAAACTTATTTCACGCCAGAAAAAGAAGGCCATGAATACGCTAATGGTTTGGTGCAACAGATTCATGCCCTCAATGATGGTGTTTATTTGGATGAGGATCTGCAAAACACTTCAAAAACCAATTTCTGCATTGGGGTTGCGGCATATCCTGAAAAACACATGGAATCCCCAAGTTTGGATAGTGATATTCATTTTTTAAAGAAGAAAATAAAAAGTGGTGCGGAATATGTCGTCACCCAAATGTTTTTTGACAATCAGAAATATTTTGAATTTGTTGAAAAATGTCGGAAAGAAGGGATTACCATTCCAATAATTCCAGGGTTAAAACCTATTGCCACCAAAAGACAATTGAACTTGTTGCCACATCGTTTTCATGTTGATTTACCTGAACCCTTGATTCTTGAGGTTATTAAATGCAAGGATAATTCTGAAGTGAAACAAGTGGGCATTGAGTGGTGCATCCAACAATCAAAGGAATTACAAAAAGCAGGTATTCCTGTACTGCATTACTATTCTATGGGTAAAAGTGACAATATTCAAACCATTGCATCGGAAGTTTTTTGAGTTAGAAATGTCGCTTGATAGCGATAAAATAAAAAGATAGATTCATGCGAGCCTCGCAGACATAAAATTTCTTTTAAATTTGCCTTATAACTCAAATGAATGAAGTATTTAATAGTAGGTGTGTTGTGTTTAACGAGTTCATTTTTGTTCGCTCAAGAGGATCCAGATGTATTCACCTTAGATGCCAATTATTTCTACGGAACCATCTTGGAGCATAATCCTGATATTGCGCATCTCATCACCGATCATCCCACAGGTCTGATGTTAAGTTATAACAAAAAAACCTACGGATTCAAGCCTTGGGAAAGTCGCTATAATTATCCCGATTGGGGTTTTTCTTTCATCTATCAGGATATGAAAAACCAATATTTAGGTAAAAATTACGGTGTGTATGCCCATTACAATTTCTATTTTTTAAAACGGAATCTGAATTTCAGAATTGGACAAGGTATCGCTTATACCACCAATCCATATAACAAGGAAACCAATTATACCAACGGTGCTTATGGTTCCGATTTCCTGAGTGCTACGTATCTCATGCTCAATTATAAAAAAGAGAATGTTTACAAAGGTTTGGGGTTTCAGGCAGGGATTTCGATAATGCATTATTCCAATGCCAATGTCAGGGCGCCAAATAATTCTACAAATACGTTTGTTTTCAATGTGGGTGCCAATTATTTATTGGATTATGACCATGAACCCGAATTTCAGCCGTCAACCGAGGATAAAAAGTTTACCGAAAAGATCAAATATAATTTTGCCTTTAGAGCAGGTATCAACGAGAGCGATATCATCGGTACAGGACAATTTCCATTTTATAATGTATCGTTTTATGCTGATAAACGCATCAACAGGAAAAGTGCATTTCAGGTAGGAACCGATCTGTTTTTTGCCCAATTTCTGAAGGAATTGATCTATTTCTACTCGGTAGCCTATCCAGAACGTCAAGTGGATCCTGACACCGATTACAAACGTGTAGGGGTTTTTGTCGGACATGAATTGTTTATTAATAAATTATCGGTGATAGCACAATTGGGCTATTATGTCTATTATCCTTATGATTTTGAAGGACGTGTGTATAACCGAATTGGTTTAAAACGGTATTTTGGAGATCAGTTTTTTGGAGCGATCACTTTAAAAGCGCATGGCGCAAAGGCAGAAGGCGTTGAGTTTGGAGTGGGAGTGCGATTGTAGGAAGGGCGAAGCGGGAAGCGCTGATTAACGATTGTTGATTGATGATTTGTCGAATGTCCATGCCTAAATAGCATTGACCACTTTTAGTTAGTGATTAATATAAAATTACTGATTCTTTCTTTCTTAAACATCTTATTTTATTTTCAAAAGCTACTGGATTCATTTTGTTTAATGAACTATG